>CAWKMT010000001.1:0-124954 GCA_963850965.1 uncultured Actinomycetota bacterium
AATTCGTCGACTATGACACACTGTTGAGTTCTCAAGAATCAGACGCGCACCGTCCTCGTCCTTGCGGACCAGCGGCGGGGCAACCTGCAAAAACTTACCGGTTCTGCTAGGCCGAGTCAACTCGGCTTCGATCAGCACCTTGGTCGCGGCGTGCGACTACCTCGTCGTTCTGACCTTGCGGCCGGGAGGGAGTCGCTCTTCGCGACAACCAGAACGTTAGCAGTGCCCTCGGGGGACCTCAACTCGGGGGGTCCTCGGGCCTGCTCGGAGCCCGTTTTCACGCTCAGATGGGGCGTGCGGGGCGGTAGGTGGACACCGTCGGGTCGTCGGTCAACCAGAACCGCCACGGCCGCTCGGGAGCGCCGCGCAAGCCCACGCGTGGCCCGGTGGAGACCCCGGCCTCGAGTGGCCTCGAGGGCAGGCTGAGCGTGACCGGCCCCTGGACGAGGTCCACTCCCCCGTGCTCGAGCGTGATGCCGAGGCTGCGGCACAGCCGGGCCGGCCCCCGAGCGAGGTCACGGTCCCGGGCTCCCGGGCGGCGTGCGCGGGCCAGGTCGAGGCCTTCGACCACCTCACCGCCACGCATCAGGACGGCGGCGGCGGTCTCGTCGGGTCCGCACACGACGTTGGCGCAGACGTGCATGCCGTAGCTGAGATAGCAGTACAGGTGGCCGGGCGGCCCGAACATGACCTCGTTGCGCGGGGTGCGGGAGCGGTACGCGTGCGACCCCGGGTCGTCGGGGCCGGCGTACGCCTCCACCTCGGTGAGGCGGACCGCGATCCCACCGTGGCGGACCACCGCTCCCAGGAGCCGCGGTGCGACGTCGAGGACGGGGCCGCCCAGCAGTGCGGCCAGCCCCGTCACGCGGAAGTCCTCGTCCTCAGGAACCGAGCAGGCGGGAGCGGTGGTCGGCGACGTGTCCGAGGAGCTCGGCGAGCTGCTCGCGGACGCGCGCCGGAGCGGTGCCGCCACGACCGTTGCGCGAGGCCACGGAGCCCTCGACGGTCAGGACGTCGCGCACCCCGGGAGTGAGGTGGGGTGAAATCTCGGCGAACTGCTCGTCGCTGAGGTCAGGCAGGTCGATGCCGAGCTCTTCACAGCGGCGGACGCAGGCACCCGCGACCTCGTGGGCGACCCGGAAAGGCACGCCTTCGCGCACCAGCCACTCCGCGACATCGGTCGCGAGCGAGAACCCCTGGGGGGCGAGCTCGGCCATGCGGGCGGCGTTGAACCCCAGCGTGGCGACCATGCCGGAGAAGGCCGGCAGGAGCACTTCGAGGGTGTCGACCGAGTCGAAGACCGGCTCCTTGTCCTCCTGCAGGTCGCGGTTGTAGGCCAGCGGTAGCGCCTTCAAGGTGGCGAGCAGACCGCTGAGATTGCCGACCAGTCGACCCGCCTTGCCGCGCGCCAGCTCGGCGATGTCGGGGTTCTTCTTCTGCGGCATGATGCTCGAACCGGTCGACCAGGAGTCGTGCAGGCGGACGAAGTCGAACTCGCGCGTCGACCAGAGGATGACCTCCTCGGCGAGCCGGCTCACGTCGACGCCGATCATGGCGGTGACGAAGGCGAACTCCGCCACGAAGTCACGGGCCGAGGTGCCGTCGATCGAGTTGGCGCTGGAACCCGTGAACCCGAGCTCGGCGGCCACCTTGGTGGGGTCGAGGCCCAGGCTCTGCCCGGCGAGGGCCCCGGAGCCGTACGGCGACTCGGCCGCCACCCGGTCGTCCCAGTCACGCAGCCTGGCCACGTCGCGCAGGAGCGGCCAGGCGTGCGCGAGCAGGTGGTGCGAGAGCAGGACCGGCTGTGCGTGCTGCAAATGGGTCCGCCCCGGCATGATCACGTCGAGGTGGTCGCGCGCCTGGGTCGCCAGCGCCTCGACGAGATCGAGCACCTGACCCGCCACCACGCGCGCGTGGTCGCGCAGGAAGACCTTGAACAGGGTGGCCACCTGGTCGTTGCGGCTGCGACCGGCCCGCAACCGACCTCCGACCTCGGCCCCGACCTCCACGAGCAGCAACCGCTCGAGGGCACCGTGGACGTCCTCGTCAGAGGGGTCCGGGTGCAGCGTCCCGGCGGCGTACCGCTCCCCCAGGACGTCGAGCCCGCGGTGCAGCTCGGCGAGGTCGCCCTCGCTGAGCAGCCCCGCGGCGTGCAGGACGTTCGCGTGGGCGTGCGAGCCCGCCAGGTCGTACGGCGTGAGTCGCCAGTCGAAGTGCGTCGACCGCGAGAGCGCCTCGAGCTCGGGGGACGGACCCGCGGCGAAGCGGCCGCCCCAGAGCTTGCCGGTGTTGGTGGTGCCATCGGTCGTCATCAGTCAGTCCCGAACTCCATGGCTGCATTGTCGAGGGCCTGCAGACCGGCGTCACCCTCGGCCTCGGGGTTCTTCGCGATCCGGTCGTAGCCGCCCGGCTCGAGCTCGCCGTACAGCGTGCCGTTCTCGACGAGCACCTGGCCCTGGTTGAGCGGCTGGGCGGCGTACGCCTCGAGCTTGTCGCGCGAGTCGGCGATGTCGAGGTTGCGCATCGTGAGCTGCCCGATCCGGTCCAAGGGACCGAACGCGGCGTTGGTGGTGCGCTCCATCGACAGCTTGTCGGGGTGGTAGGAGAAGTGCTCGCCCGAGCTGCGCAGGATCGTGTAGTCCTCACCGCGACGCAACCGCACCGTCACCTCGCCGGTGACCAGGGAGGCGATCCAGCGCTGGATCGACTCGCGGACCATCAGCGCCTGGGGGTCCAGCCAGCGGCCCTGGTAGAGCAGGACGCCGAGACGACGACCCTCCGCGTGATAGTTCGCGATGGTGTCCTCGTTGTGCACGGCGTTGAGCAGCCGCTCGTAGGCGATCCAGAGCAGCGCCATGCCGGGGGCTTCGTAGATGCCACGCGACTTCGCCTCGATGATGCGGTTCTCGATCTGGTCGGACATGCCCAGGCCGTGCCGGCCGCCGATCGAGTTGGCCTCGTGGACCAGCGCGACGGGGTCGGTGTAGTCCTGGCCGTTGATCGCGACCGGTCGACCGTTCTGGAAGCGGATCGTGACGTCCTCGGTCTCGATGACGACCGACGGGTCCCAGAACTTCACACCCATGAGGGGCTCGACCGACTCGAGGGAGACGTCGAGGTGCTCGAGCTTCTTGGCCTCGTGGGTCGCGCCCCAGATGTTGGCGTCCGTGGAGTAGGCCTTCTCCTGGCTGTCGCGGTAGGGCAGTTTGCGCTCCACGAGCCACTGGCTCATCTCGTCGCGACCACCGAGCTCGTGCACGAAGTCGGCGTCCAACCAGGGCTTGTAGATGCGCAGCGCCGGGTTGGCGAGCAGTCCGTAGCGGTAGAACCGCTCGATGTCGTTGCCCTTGAACGTCGAGCCGTCTCCCCAGATGTCGACACCGTCCTCGTGCATGGCGCGGACCAGCATGGTGCCGGTCACCGCGCGGCCCAACGGGGTGGTGTTGAAGTAGGCACGGCCCGCGGACCGGATGTGGAAGGCGCCGCAGGCCATGGCGGCCAGGCCTTCCTCGACCAGCTGCGTGCGGCAGTCGAGTGAGCGGGCGATCTCGGCGCCGTACTGGCGGGCGCGCTCCGGGACACCGGAGATGTCCGGTTCGTCGTACTGGCCGATGTCGGCGGTGTACGTGCAGGGAATGGCGCCCTTGTCACGCATCCAGGCGACGGCAACGGAGGTGTCGAGGCCTCCGGAGAAGGCGATGCCGACGCG
Source organism: uncultured Actinomycetota bacterium (assembly GCA_963850965.1). Lineage (GTDB taxonomy): Bacteria > Actinomycetota > Actinomycetes > Propionibacteriales > Nocardioidaceae > Nocardioides. The sequence continues at coordinate 3,710 of CAWKMT010000001.1, forward strand.
TTCGCCGACGGGCAGGGAAGTCAGGACCTTGCTCACGTGTGTTCCTTACGGGTTACTGATCGGTGCGTGGTCGGGGACCACGAAGAGCTCGAAAAGGGTTCGGTCGGGGGGTCAGGGCGCAGGCAGCGAATGGGCATCGGCCAGCGCCAGGAATCGTCGGGCCAGGTCGTCGCCGCCAGCGGGATCACGCCCGATCACCAGGACGGTGTCGTCTCCCGCGATGGAGCCGAGGACCTCGGGGAGCTCCGCCTTGTCGAAGGCCGAGGCGAGGTACTGGGCGGCACCGGGCGGGGTGCGCAGAATGACGAGGTTGGCGCTGGACTCGGCACTCACCAGGAGCTCACTGCAGAGCCGGGCGAGCCGGTGGGCGGCCGCGGCGCTCTCCCGAGGAGCCAGGGGACGCCGGTCGCCGCCCTCGGCGGGAACGGCGTAGACGAGCCCGCCCGAGGAGCTGCGCACCTTGATCGCGTCGAGCTCGAGCAGGTCACGCGAGAGCGTGGCCTGCGTGGCCCGAACCCCGCTCTCGGCCAGCAACTCGGCGAGCTCGCTCTGGGAGCGGACCTCGTGGTGGGTGACCAGCTCGACGATGCGCTGGTGGCGGGCGTTCTTGGTCGCCGGCCGCAGGGAGGCGTCGCTCATGACTCCTCCAGCAACCAGGCGAGGACGGCCTTCTGCACGTGGCGGCGGTTCTCGGCCTCGTCCCAGACGACGCTGCGCGGTCCGTCGAGGACCTCGGCGTCGATCTCCTTGCCGCGGTAGGCCGGCAGGCAGTGCAGGACGATGGCGTCCGGCTCGGCCTCGGCGAAGAGGCTGCTGGTCACGGAGTAGGGCCCGAAGACCTCGGCGCGCGCTGCGGCCTCGTCCTCCTTGCCCATCGAGATCCAGGTGTCGGTGACGACGACGTCTGCCCCGGCCACGGCCCGGTGCGGGTCGGGCTCGAGGACGGCGGAGCCGCCGGTGGTCGCCGCGATGGCAGCCGCCTGGAGGAGGATCTCGGCGTTCGGGGCATAGCCGTCGGGAGAGCTGATCCGCACGTGCATCCCCGCGGTGGCACCGGCCAGCAGCCAGGAGTTGCCCATGTTGCAGGCCCCGTCGCCGAGGAAGACCACGGTCAACCCGGCGAGCTCGCCCTTGTGCTCGCGGATCGTGAGGAGGTCGGCGAGCAGCTGGCACGGGTGGAACATGTCGGTGAGCGCGTTGACGACCGGGACGCCGGCGTAGGTCGCCATCTGCTCGAGGTCGGACTGGGCGAAGGTCCGCCAGACCACGACCGAGGCCTGGCGACCGACGATCCGGGCGACGTCCGCGACGGTCTCCCGCAGGCCGATGCCGGCCAGCTTGCCGTCGATCGGCATCGCGTGGCCGCCGAGCTCGGCGATCCCCGCCGCGAACGAGACCTGGGTGCGCAGGGTCGGCTTGTCGAAGATCATCGCGACGCTCTGGGGGCCGGCGAGCGGCTTGGCGTCGTACGGGGTGGCCTTGTACTTCGCGGCGAGGTCCAGCAGCCGGGCCTGCTCGGCCGGGCTGAGGTCGTCGTCGCGCAGGAAGTGACGGGTCATGGCTGCACCCCCAGCACGTCGTCGAGGATGCCCGGCCACGCGGCGAGAAACGAGTCGACGTCGGCGTCGGTCAGGACCAGCGGAGGCGCCAGCCGGATCCGGGACGGGGTGGGGTTGTTGATGATGAAGCCACGCTTCAGCGCGGCTGCCGTCACCTCCGCCGAGGAGTCGGAGACGAGGTCGAGCCCGATCAGCAGACCCTCGCCGCGCACCTCCACGACCCGGGAATCGGCGACCAGCCCGTCACGCAGGCGCTGCCCGAGCTTGGTGACGTGGACCAGGAGCGAGTCTGCCTCGATCGTGTCGAGGACGGCGAGACCGGCGGCACAGGCCACGGGGTTCCCGCCGAAGGTGGTGCCGTGGTTGCCGGGCTCGAGCAGGGTCGCGGCGGCACCGAGACCGATGCAGGCACCGATGGGGATGCCGCCACCGAGACCCTTCGCGAGCGTGACGATGTCGGCCTGGACGCCCGAGCTCTCGTGGGCGAACCAGCGACCGGTCCGGCCGATCCCGGTCTGCACCTCGTCGAGCCACAGCAGCGCACCGGCGGCAGTGGTGATCTCGCGGGCCGCCTGGAGGTAGCCATGGGGGGCGAGCACCACACCCGCCTCGCCCTGGATCGGCTCGAGCAGCACGGCCGCCGTGCGATCGGTGACGGCTGCGGCCAACGCCTCGACGTCGCCGTACGGGACGAAGGTCACCTCGCCCGGGAGTGGCTCGAAGGGCGCGCGGTAGGCCTCCTTCGAGGTGAGCGCGAGCGCCCCCATCGTGCGGCCGTGGAAGCCGCCCTCGGCCACCACGACGTGGGTGCGGCCGGTACGACGCGTCATCTTGAACGCAGCCTCGTTGGCCTCGGCGCCGGAGTTGGTGAAGAAGACCCGGCCCTCGACCTGCAGCAGGGCGAGCAGGCGCTCGGCGAGCATGATCTGCGGCTCGCTGGCGAAGAAGTTGGAGATGTGACCGAGGGTCCCGAGCTGGGTCGTGACGGCCTCGAGCAACGCCGGGTGGGCGTGGCCGAGCGCGTTGACGGCGATGCCCCCGAGCAGGTCGAGGTACTCGACGCCGTTCTGGTCCCAGACATGGGCGCCCTCACCCCGGGTCAGCACGAGCTTCGGCGGACCGAAGGTGTTCATGACCGCGTGGGTGTAGCGCTCGGTCCAGACCTGGTTGAGGTCGGTGGTGGCGTCGCTCATCTGCGGGCCTTCCGGATCTTGGTGGTCACTCCGGGCAGCACCTGGGTGCCCACGCCCTCGTCGGTGAAGAGCTCGAGGAGGACGGCGTGCTTCTCGCGCCCGTCGACCACGGTGGCGCGCGGGACGCCTTCCTGCACCGCCTTGAGACAGGCGCCCATCTTGGGGACCATCCCGCTGGCGAGCGACGGCATCATCTCCTCGAGGGACTCCGGGCTGATCTCGTAGATCACGTCGTCGCTGTCGGGCCAGTCGCGGAACAATCCCTCGACGTCGGTCAGGATCAGCAGCTTCTCGGCACCGAGTGCAGCGGCGAGGGCGGCCGCGGCCGTGTCGGCGTTGACGTTGTGGACCTGGCCGTTGACGTCCGGGGCGACGCTGGAGACGACCGGGATCCGGCCGGCATCGATCAGGTCGATCACGGACTCGGGGCGCACGTGGGCGACCTCGCCGACCAGGCCGAGGTCCACTTCCTCGCCGTCCACGATCGTGTTGGTCTGGGTGGCGGTGAAGAGGCCGGCGTCCTCGCCGGAGAGCCCGACCGCGAGCGGGCCGTGCTCGTTGATCAGCCCGACGAGCTCGCGCTGCACCTGGCCGACGAGCACCATCCGCACGACGTCCATCGCCTCGGGCGTGGTGACCCGCAGGCCACCCCGGAACTCGGACTGGATGCCGAGGCGGTCCAGCATCGTCGAGATCTGCGGCCCGCCGCCGTGGACGACGACCGGACGGAATCCCGCGAACCGGAGGAAGGCGATGTCCTCGGCGAAGGCTCGCTTGAGGACGTCGTCGGTCATGGCGTTGCCGCCGTACTTCACCACCACGATCTTGCCGTGGTAGCGCTTGAGCCAGGGCAGCGCAGCCGCGAGCGTGGCGGCCTTGGCGGGGTCAGCGGGCTGGATCTCGGAGAAGGTCATGAGGAGTACGCACTGTTCTCGTGGACGTAGGCATGGGTGAGGTCGTTGGTCCAGACCGTGGCCCGCTCGGAGCCGGCCTTGAGGTCGATGGTGACGCTGACCTCGCGCGGGTTGAGGTCGACCGTCGCCGGGTCGGCGTGCGGGGTGGACTTCTGGCAGACCCAGATGCCGTTCATGGCGACATCCAGATCGGCCGGGTCGAAGGCCGCGCTGGTGGTGCCGATGCTGGCGAGCACGCGGCCCCAGTTGGGGTCCTTGCCGAAGACAGCGGTCTTGAAGAGGCTGCTGCGCGCGACGCTGCGGCCCACCTCGACCGCTTCGTCCTCGGTGGCGGCGTTGAGGACGGTGATCGCGATCTCGTGGTCGGCGCCCTCGGCATCGCGGAGCAGCTGCATCGCCAGATCGGTGCAGGCCTGGGTCAGCGCCTCGGTGAAGTCCGGCAGGGACGGCGTGATGCCGCTCGCCCCACTGGCCATGACGGTCACGGTGTCGTTGGTGGACATGCACCCGTCGGAGTCGAGCCGGTCGAAGCTGACCCGGGTCGCGGCACGCAGTGCGGTGTCGAGGTCGGCCGCCGGCACCACCGCGTCGGTGGTCAGCACCACGAGCATCGTGGCCAGCTGGGGGGCCAGCATGCCCGCGCCCTTGGCCATCCCCCCGATGGACCAGCCCGGACCCTCGACGACGACCTGCTTGTTGACCGAGTCGGTCGTCATGATCGCAAGGGCGGCGTCGTTCCCGCCGTCGGTCGACAGCGCGGCGTACGCGGCATCGACACCGTCGAGCAGGGCCTGACGGTCGTTGGCGAGACCGATCAGCCCGGTCGAGCAGACGACGACGTCCCCGGCACCGATCCCGAACTTGCCGGCGACCTGCTCGGCCACGGCGTGCGTGGTCTGGAAGCCGTCGGCACCGGTGTAGCAGTTGGCGCCGCCGGAGTTGAGGACGACGGCCCGCACGATGCCGTCCTTGACGACCTCCTGGCTCCACAGGATGGGGTTGGCCTTGCAGCGGTTGGACGTGAAGACGCTTGCGGAGTCGAACCTCGGCCCGTCGTTGCCGACGAGGGCGAGGTCACGGGCACCGGTCGACTTGAGCCCGGCGACCACACCGGCGGCACGGAACCCCTGCGGGGCGGTGATGCTCACTGCTTGGCCTTGCCCTTGCTCGAGGGCTTGCCCTTGCCCTTGCGGGCGGGCTTCACCGGGATGGCGACCACCACGCTGTGCCCGGCGTCCTGCCAGGCAGCCGCAGCCTGCTCGGCGTCGGCCACCTTCACGAGGATCCAGACAGTGTCGTGCGTGGTGATCGTGAAAACACTGAGGCCAGCCTCGGCCAGGGGGCCCAGCAAGGAGACCAGGAATCCGGCGAGCTCGTGGCCCGGCGCCTCCTGGACCGCGAAGGCGGTCAGGCCGCGCTGGGCGATCACCTTGGTCGGGACGTCGCGACCAGCACAGACGACCGAGGTCTCGGTGGCGGTCGCGGTCACGGAGAAGAGCGAGGAGGACTCGGCCCACGAGGGGATCTCGGCGCCCGCGGGAAGCTTCACGACGGCGAGCTTCTCCGGGAACTGCTGGAGGGAGTACACCGGTCCGGCCTCGGGCAGGCCGAGGATGGCTTGCTCGTCGGAGGGCTGCTCGGTGACGTCGGCTGCGACGTCCTCGGTGGTGGTGTCGGTCATGGTGCGACTCCGATCGTGGTGAGCCCGAGACCTTCGTCGAGGCCCAGGGCGAGATTCATGCACTGCACGGCGGCACCGGCGGTGCCCTTGGCAAGGTTGTCGACAGCGCCGACCGCGACGAGGCGGCGGGCAGCTTGGTCGACGCCCACCTGGAGATGCACGACGTTGGAGCCGATCACGGACTTGGTCTGGGGCCACTGCCCCGGCGGCAGCAGGTGGACGAACTGCTCGTCGGCGTACGCCTTGGCGTAGACGTCGTAGGCCTCCTCGGCGCTCAGGTCCCCGGTCAGGGGGGCCGAGCAGGTGGCCAGGATGCCGCGCGGCATCGGGACGAGCATCGGCGTGAAGCTCACCGAGACCGGGCCGTCCACCAGACCCGAGAGGTTCTGGACGATCTCCGGCGTGTGCCGGTGCGATCCGCCGACGGCGTACGCGCTGGCGTTGCCCATGATCTCGCTGCCGAGCAGGTGGGTCTTGGTGCTCTTGCCCGCGCCGCTCGTGCCGGAGGCGGCGACCACGACGATGTCGCGCTCGACCAGGCCTGCGGCGAGGGCCGGAGCCATGGTGAGGGTCGAGACCGTGGGGTAGCAGCCGGGGACGGCGACCCGGGTCGCCCCGGTGAGCAGCTCGCGCTGACCCGGCAGCTCGGGCATGCCGTAGGGCCAGGAGCCGGCGTAGTCGCCGCCGTAGAACTGCTCCCACGCCGCCGGGTCGGTCAGGCGGAAGTCGGCACCGCAGTCGATCACCACGACGTCGTCGCCCAGCTGGGCTGCGATCGCACCGGACTGGCCGTGCGGCAGGGCCAGGAAGACCACGTCGTGGCCGGAGAGGGTGTCGAGGTTGGTCGGCTCGAGGATCCGGTCGGCGAGCGGCACCAGGTGTGGCTGGAGGACACCCAGCCGCTCCCCGGCGTTCGAGCCCCCGGTCAGGGCACCGATCTCGACCTCGGGGTGCACCAGGAGGTGTCGGAGCAGTTCACCTCCGGCATAGCCACTGGCGCCGGCGACTGCGATCCGTTTCCTCGTCATGTGCATGACTATACAGCCAGACGCATGAACATGTGAAGGCGGGTGGGGAAGTCGCTGCGAACTGTCGGAGTCTCGGTCTAGGTTGCCGGACATGACGACACTCGGGTTCTCAACCTACCTCGACCACCTCCGCCGTGAGTCCCACCGCTTCCGGGAGGTGCTGGGTGCCTGCGATCCGGCCGCTCGCGTCCCCGGGTGCCCCGACTGGGATGCCGCCGACCTGCTGTGGCACCTCGCGGAGGTGCAGTGGTTCTGGGCCACGATCATCCGCACGCGCCCCGCCGGCCCCGACGAGCTGGCCCACCCCGAGCGGCCCGCGACCTACGACGGGCTGCTCGCCGCCTTCGACGAGCACTCCTCGGCCCTGGTCTCCGCGCTCGCGGCAGCCGACCCGAGCGAGCCGGCCTGGACGTGGTCGAGCGAGCAGAGCGTGGGCTTCACCTACCGCCGGCAGGCCCACGAGGCGCTGATCCACCGCCTCGACGCCGAGCAGACCGCTGGGCAGGTGACGACGCTCGACCCGGCGCTCGCAGCCGACGGGGTGCTCGAGCTGCTCGACGTGATGTACGGCGGCAAGCCACCCTGGGGCACCTTCACCCCACTCCCCCAGCACCTGCGCATCGAGTGCTCCGACACCAGTGGTTCGCTCTGGGTCCAGCTCGGCCGGTTCACGGGGACCAACCCGCGCGACGGCGCGGAACTCGACGAAACCGACCTGCTGGTCGTTCCCGATCCCGGGACACCCGCGGACGCGGTGATCTCGGGTCCGGCCGCCGCGCTCGACACCTGGCTGTGGCGCCGCTGCGATGACGCCGAGGTCACCGTCCAGGGTGATCGCGAGATCTACGACCGGTTCCGCGAGGTCGTGGACCAGCCCCTCGACTGACGTCGCTCAGCTGCGCTGGACGGCACCCACCCGCTCGACCGCCGACGCGACGGCTGCGTCACGCGCCGCGCTGGTCTCGGCCTCGGTGAGCGTGCGGTCCGGCGCACGGAAGCGCAGGGCGAAGGCCAGGGACTTCTTGCCGGCCCCGATCTGCTCACCGGTGAAGACGTCGAAGAGCCGGATTGACTCCAGCAGCGCGCCGGCCCCGTCGCGGAGTGCGGCTTCCACCGCGGCAGCCGTGACGTGCTCGTCGACGACGAGGGCGACGTCCTCCTTGGCCACGGGGTAGCTGGAGAAGTCGGGCCCGGGGACCACATCGCGGGCGTGGCGCATCAGCACATCGAGATCAAGCTCGAGCGCAGCGCTGCGGGCCGGGATGCCAAAGGCCTGGCAGACCCGTGGGTGCAGCTCGCCGGCATGGCCGACCTCGAGCTCCCCGACAAGGAGCCGGCCACAACGACCCGGGTGCCAGGGCATCCGGGCTGCGGCCTCGACCCGCACCTCGACCCCGAGCTCGTCCCCGAGCCGGGTGGCCACCCCGAGGGCGTCGGCCCAGCCAGCGGCACGGCCGCTCCCCCACCAGCCGGACCGTTCCCGCTCACCGGCCAGGACGACGGCCAGGTGCAGCGGCTGCACCGGCACGGCAGCGAGGAGCTTGTCCAGCTCGGCCTCGCTCGGCCGGCGGTCCACGCCGTAGATCGGAGCCGGGCCAGCCTCGGAGGGGAACGCGACCGTGCTGGTCTCGAAGAGGGCAACGCCAGCGGCGCCGCGACCAAGATTGCGGCCCGCGGCCTTGAGTAGCCCCGGCAGGAGGGTCGTGGTGTACGCCGGCTCCTCGCTGGACAGCGGGTTGGCCAACCGGACCGTGGTGCGCAGGACGTCGTCCTCGGGCAGCCCGAGGGCGTCGAACGCAGCCGATCCGACGAACGGGAAGTTCAACACCTCGACGCAGCCCGCGCCGGCCAGGGTGCGCCCGATCCGGCGCCGGAGCCGCTGCTCGCGGGTGAGGCCTCGTCCGGCCCCGGCATTCGGGAGCACGGACGGCACATGGACGTAACCCACGATGCGGGCGACCTCCTCGACCAGGTCGAAGGGTTCGGTCATGTCGGGTCGCCACGGCGGCGGCGTCGCGGCGAGGTGCGCTCCGTCGACGACGACGGTGCAGCCGACGGCCTCGAGGTCGGCCACCGTCGTGGCGGGGTCGATCGTCATCCCGGTCACCCGAGTGGGCAGGTCGATCGCCATCGGGATCGACTCGATCACCGGGGGCGTGCCGACCACGGTGACCCCGGGCTCAGCGCTGGCGCCACCGTGGGCGACGAGCAGCTCGACGACTCGATCGGCGGCCGACTCGCAGATCTCCGGGTCGACACCGCGCTCATTGCGCTTGCCGGCCTCGGAGGAGATCTTGTGGCGCTTGCCGGTGCGGAACATCGAGGTCGCGTGCCAGTGGGCGGACTCGACGAGGACCCGGGTCGTGGTCTCCGACATCTCCGTCGTCTGGCCCCCCATCACACCGCCGAGTCCGATGATGCCGGAGTCGTCGGTGACCACGAGGTCCTGCTCGGACAGCTCGCGTCCAGTGCCGTCCAGCGTCGTGAGCCGCTCCCCCGCGCTCGCGCGTCGGACCCGGATGGGTCCGGTGAGCTTGTCGGCGTCGTAGCCGTGGATGGGCCGCCCGAGCTCGAGCATGACGTAGTTGGTGATGTCGACGGCCAGAGAGATCGGCCGCATCCCCGCCTGGGTGAGGCGGCGGGCCATCCAGTCCGGTGTGGTCGAGGTGGGGTCGAAACCACTGACCGTGCGTGCCACGAAGACGGGGCACCCGATCGGGTCGTCGATGACCACCGGGTAGCCGTGGTCGTCGGCCGCCGGAACCTTGCGCTCGGCGGGGTCGCGGTACGCCGCGGTGTAGGCCAGCGCAGCTTCGCGGGCGATGCCGCGCAGGGAGAGGGCGTAGGCGCGGTCCGGGTTGATCTCGAACTCGATGACCTCGTCGTGCAGCCCGAGGACCTCGAGGGCGTCGTCGCCGGGCTGGCCCGCCCCGGCCGGCAGCACGATGATGCCGTCGTGGTCCTCGCCCAGGCCGAGCTCGGCGGTGGAGCAGATCATGCCGGCCGAGACGTGGCCGTAGGTCTTGCGCGCCGCGATCGCGAAGTCGCCCGGCAGGACGGCTCCCGGGAGTACGACGACGACGAGGTCGCCGACCCCGAAGTTGTGCGCCCCGCAGACGATGCCCTGGGGTTCACCGGTGCCGTTGGCGTCTCCGACGTCAACGGTGCACCAGTTGATGGTCTTGCCGTTCTTCTGCGGCTCCGGCTCCTGCGTGAGCACGCGGCCGAGCACGAGGGGGCCGGTGATCTGGTCGCCGGGCTTCTCGATCGCCTCGAGCTTGAGACCGAGGGCGGTCAGCCGGCCGGCCAGCGCCTCGGTGGTCACGTCTGCGGGGAGGTCGACGTACTCCTTGATCCAGGAGACTGGGGCCTTCATCAGATTTCCGTTCCGAAAGCAGTGGTGAAGCGGACGTCGGCCTCGAAGAACCCGCGCAGGTCCTCGATGCCGTGGCGGAACATCAGCGTCCGGTCGATGCCCATGCCGAAGGCGAAGCCGGTGTAGCGCTCGGCATCCACCCCGCACGCGGTCAGGACCCGCGGGTTGACGATGCCGCAGCCGCCCCACTCGATCCAGCCCTCACCGCGACAGGTGCGGCAGGTCTCGACGTCCGGCGTGACCCCGCGACACACGAAGCAGATCAGGTCGACCTCGGCGCTCGGCTCGGTGAACGGGAAGTACGACGGGCGGAACCGGGTGGTGATGCCCTCGCCGAACATGGCCGTGGCGAAGTGGTCGAGGGTCCCCTTGAGGTGGGCCAGCGAGATGCCTTCGTCGACGACCAGCCCCTCCACCTGGTGGAACATCGGGCTGTGGGTGGCGTCGTACTCGTCGGTGCGGAAGACCCGACCCGGGCAGACGACGTAGATCGGGGGCTCACGGGTGAGCATGGTCCGGGCCTGGACCGGCGAGGTGTGGGTGCGCAGCACCACGCCGTTGTCCTGCGGGTCGGTCCAGAAGGTGTCCTGCATGGTGCGCGCCGGGTGGTCGGGACCCAGGTTGAGGGCGTCGAAGTTCAGCCATTCCGCCTCGATGACGGGGCCTTCGGCCACCTCCCAGCCCATCGCGAGGAAGACGTCGGCGATCCGCTCGGATCCCGTGGTGATCGGGTGGCGGGCGCCACGGGCGACCCGCTCGGTCGGCAGCGTGACGTCGACCGTCTCCTCGACGAGCATCCGCTCCTCGTGCTCGACCTCGAGCACCTGCTGCCGGGCCGCGAGCGCCTGGTTGACCGCACCGCGTGCCTGGCCAATGCGCTGGCCTGCCTCCTTGCGGGCCTGCGGGGGCAGGGCACCGATCTCCCGGTTGGCGAGGGCGAGCGCCGACCGGTCGCCTGCGTGCTCGAGGCGGACCTGCTTGAGCCCCTCGAGGTCACCAGCCGACGCGATCGCCGCGAGTGCGGCATCGCGCGCCGCCTCGACCTCCTCGGCCTTCAACGGGGTGACCTCGACGGGGTCGTAATCGGTGTTGGGTCCCGACATGGCTGCCTTTCGGGGCTGGTGCTCGCGGGCGGTGTGCGCGCCAAGTCTAGGAACCGTGCCGGACCGGCCGCGACCGGGTTGTTCCCGACGGGCAGTTCAGTCGAGGTGCGGACCGTCCTGGGGCCAGCAGATCACGATCCGGGCCCCGCCGCCGGGTGCGTCGTCGATGAGGAGGGTGCCGCCGTGGGCGCGGATCAGCCCGTTGACGAGGTACATCCCGAGGCCGGTGCCACCTCGCTCGCCGTGCTTCCAGAACTTCGTGAAGACCCGGCGCCGGATCTCCGGGTGGATGCCCGCGCCCTCGTCGTCCACCGTGAGCACCAGCCCGGGGAACTCGGCGTCCGGGGGCAGTGCCCTCAGGGTGACCAGGACCCGGCCGTCGCCGTGGCGTACGGCGTTCTCGACGAGATTGGTGAGCACCTGGGTGAACTTGTCGGGGTCGGCGTGGATGGTGGGGAGGTTTTCGCCGACGTCGAGCTCCAGCACCCGCGAGGTGCCGGCCCGAACCGACTCCAGGACCCGGCCGGCCAGGACGCCCGCATCGGTCGGCCGCGGGAAGAGCGAGAGCCGCCCGGTGTCGATGCGAGCCACGTCGAGCAACTCCGCGATCAGCCGTCCCAACCGCTCCGAGTCGGCGTACACCGTGGTGAGCATCAGCTTCTTCTGCTCGTCGCTGAGCCGGTCCCAGCGGTTCAGCAGGGCCTTGACGAAGCCCTTCACGCCGGTCAGGGGCGAGCGCAGCTCGTGGGCGACCGTGGCGACGAGATCGGACCGCTCACGATCGAGGCGGGCCCGGCCACGTCCGGAGCGGATGCTGACCGCCACCTGTTGGACCGGCCGGTCGAGCGCCGGACGGTGGATCCGGGCCACCACCAGCACCTCACTGCCGTCGGGCAGCAGCCACGACTGCTCAGGGACCGCCGTCCGGGTGGCGAGGCCGGCGTAGGGGTGGTTGCTCGTGCACCAGTCCCGGCCCTCCTGGTCCTGCAGCGACAAGACCTCGCCGAGCGGGGAACCCACCGCCTCCGCGGGACAGATGCCCAGGAACTTCCCACCCACCCGGTTGACCACCGTGACCAGTCCGTCGGCGTCGGCAATGACCACGCCGTCGGACAACGCGTCCAGCGGTCCCCACATCTCCTGGCTCACGCGGGCCACCCTAGTCAGTGGGCTCCCGGCGCCGTCCGGAGATCAGGCGCGCTGGGCCCGGGCGGAGGCGTAGAGGCAGAGGGCCGCGGCTGTGGAGAGGTTCAGGCTCTCGGCCCGGCCGTGGATCGGGATCCGCACCCGGTGGTCGGCCAGGGCCGCCAACTCGGCGGGCAGACCCCACGCCTCGTTGCCGAAGAGCCACGCGGTGGGCCGGGCCAGGAGCTCGTCGGCGTGGTCCAGGTCGACCTCACCGGCACCGTCGGCGGCCAGCACGAGCAGACCGGCGTCCTTCGCGGCGCGGACCGCAGCCGCCGGGTCGTCCTCGATCGCCAGCGGGAGGTGGAAGATGCTGCCGACCGAGGCGCGCACGGTCTTGGGGTTGTAGGCGTCGACCGAGTGGCCGGCGAGGACGACGGCATCGGCACCGGCTGCATCCGCACTGCGGATCACCGTGCCGGCGTTGCCCGGGTCACGGACGTCGGCGCAGAGCGCGACCAGGGTGGCGGCCCGCTCCGGATCGAGGATGTGGCCGACAGGACGGTCGAGGAAGCGGCACACCGCGACCACTCCGGCCGGGTTGACGCTGTCGCTCAACGAGGCCATGGCCTTCTCGTCGACCAGACTCCAGCGGGCTCCGGACCGAGCGAGCGTGGGGTACTGCGCCGTCGCGGCCGGGGTCGCGAAGACCTCGACCACGCAGCCCTCGACGCCGAGCGCGCCCTCGACTGCCTTGGGCCCGTCGGCGAGGAAGAGCCGCTCCTCGGCCCGAAATGCACGACGGGCGAGCTTCCGCGCGGCCTTGACCCTGGTGTTGCCCGTGGCCAGCGGTGTGTCGCTGGTCAAGGGGTGGCCCGGGTCAGGGCTGGTGCGGGAGCTCGCCACGTCGGGTGATCGCAGACAATGCACGCTCGGCCAGGTGCGCCGATGCGGGCGATCGTCAGGCGGTCGCCTCGGCCTTGGGCGCGTTGACGTCCTCGGGCAGGGCGGCCTTGGCGGTCGCGACCAGGGCGTTGAACGCGGCCACGTCGTTCACGGCCAGCTCGGCCATGATCTTGCGGTCGACCTCGACACCGGCGAGGTTGAGGCCCTGGATGAAGCGGTTGTAGGTCATCCCCTGGGCGCGGGCCGCAGCGTTGATGCGCTGGATCCAGAGCTTGCGGAAGTTGCCCTTGTTCTTGCGACGGTCGTTGTAGCTGTAGACGAGGGAGTGGGTGACCTGCTCCTTCGCCTTGCGGTACAGACGCGAACGCTGGCCGCGGTAACCGCTGGCGCGCTCGAGAATGACCCTGCGCTTCTTGTGGGCGTTTACCGCCCGCTTGACGCGTGCCATGGTGTTACTCCTTCAAATCTTGGTACGTGGTCTGGACTGAGCCGACCACCGTGTGGGGGTGGGGCTCGGTCAGAGACCGAGAAGCTTCTTCGCGCGGGGAACGTCGGCCTTGGAGACCTCGACCGTGCCGGAGAGGCGACGGGTCACCTTGGAGGGCTTCTTCTCGAGGTTGTGGCGCTTGCCAGCCTTCTCGCGAAGGATCTTGCCCGTCCCGGTCACCCGGAATCGCTTGCTGGCACCGGAGTGCGGCTTGTTCTTCGGCATCTTCTCTTCCTCTACTTGGTGCTGTGCGACCAGGACTCGGCCACATCGGGGGTGGGTCAGGCTTCGATTTCGGGATCGAGGTTCTCGGAGCGGCCGCGCTCCTTCTTCTGGGCGACCGGGCCCGCCGCGTGAGCAGCGTCGCGCTCGGCGCGCTCGTCTGCCTCGAGGGCAGCGCGCTCGGCGGCCTTGTTCTCCTTCTCGGCCGCCATGTCGACCTTGGCGTCGGCCTTCTTCTTGTGCGGGCCGAGCACCATGATCATGTTGCGGCCGTCCTGCTTGGGTGACGACTCCACGAAGCCCAGCTCCGTGACGTCCTCGGCCAGCTTCTGGAGCAGGCGGTAGCCGAGCTCGGGGCGGTGCTGCTCGCGGCCTCGGAACATGATCGTGATCTTGACCTTGTCCCCGGCGCGCAGGAAGCGCACGACGTGACCCTTCTTCGTCTCGTAGTCGTGCGCGTCGATCTTGGGACGAAGCTTCATCTCCTTGATGATGACGTTCGTCTGGTTGCGCCGCGCCTCACGAGCCTTCTGGGCGTTTTCGTACTTGAACTTGCCGTAGTCCATGAGCTTGCAGACCGGCGGACGGGCCATCGGGGCAATCTCGACGAGGTCCAGGTCTGCTTCCTGCGCAAGGCGCAGTGCATCGGCCGTCGGCACGATGCCGACGGTCTCGCCGCTGGGGCCAACGAGCCGGACCTCGGAAACCCGGATCCGGTCGTTGATACGAAGCTCGGTGCTGATGAGTCCTCCTGATGAAAACGTGTCCGGAGGTCGTCATCGATCTGGTGGCCCGAGAAACGTGGGTCCAGAAATCAACAACGGCTTCCGCTTGTCACAAGCGGAAGCCAGTCACGACACGTCTCCCCACCGGGGAAATGCATCACCGAGGACCCCCGGCCGCGCAGCGTGAGCCACGGGCCAAAACTCTTCGGAACCGGACCCGACGACCTGAAAGCAGTCGATGCGGGTGGGAGGCGAGTGGTGCAGAGCCTCCGCTTGTCGGACCAGTCCTGAGGTGCAGGCACCACGGAACTGATCGGTCGAGAGGAAACACTAGCCGATCAGTCGGGCGCCGGACGAATCCAGGCCGGGCGATCCCCCACCCGGGTCAGGCGCCAGCCCTGCGCCAGGGCGCGCAGGTCGTCGCCCTCGATCACGAAGGTGGTCGGGCCGGCGACGTCCACGACGACCGCCGCGGCGTCGTCCTGCAGTGCGGCCTGGGCCGCGAGCGCGGTCGCGACCGGCACCGGCCGCGCCTCGGGGTTCCACCGGGCCAGGGAGTCGGTGCCGGTGAAGGCCAACAGGGCGAGCCGACCGTCGGCGCCGGTCAGCAGGACCGCCGCCATGTCGCTGCTCTTGTCGTGCGCGAGCCCGGCGGCGTCGTACGCGACCTCCCCGAGGATCGCGACCACGGGCACCAGCAGTCGGCTCTCGGTCAGCACCGCGAGGGTCTCGGCATAGCTGCTCGTCCCCGCGTCGTACGCCGCGAGCGCGGCCGTCACCTCGGGGGCCGCCTCGCCCGCATCGCCGGCGAAGCCGGAGTCCGGGATGCGGCGCTCGAGGGGAGAGTCGTCCATGCGGCTCATCCTCCCCGACCGTCGGTGCTCGGTTCCCGGCGGGGAGCACCCAGTGCTGTGCGAGGCTGGAGGCATGGAAGACGTGACCTGGGGGGCACTGACCCTGACCCTGAGCCTGGTCGGCGCACTCTGGACCTGGCTGTCGATCCGGCGCCACGGGGTGGTCGCCGGCCTGCGGCCCGCGGCCTTCACGCTCCTGCCCGCGGCGGCGTACCTCACCGGCACCCTGCAGATGTTCACCCGCATCGCCGATGCCGTGGCGAGCTGGGCCACCAGCCTGGTCTTCAACCCCTTCGTGTGGGTCGGTGTCGTCCTGGCCGGGGTGTCCGGTCTCCTCTTCGTCGCCTCCGGCATCCTGACCGGCCGGGAGGGCGGGCATCGGGCCGTGCCGGCAGCCGAGCCGAAGCCGAAGCTGGGACGGGCCAGGAGCGACCGCGGTGAGCCGGCGATCGGCAGCGACGAGGACGCCGAGATCGAAGCCTTGCTCCGGCGGCACGGCATCTCCTGATGACGGTCGCGCTCCCGCTCCTGCCTGCCAGGGGAACGGCAGGGCTGGTGCTCGCGCTCGCGCTCGCGCGCCCGCCCACGCTGGCCGCGGGGCGGCTGGTCTGCATCGACGGGCCGGCCGGCTCCGGGAAGACCACCCTCGCCGCCGAGCTGGCCGCGCTCGCCCCGCAGGCCCAGGTCGTGCACATGGACGACCTCTACGAGGGTTGGACCGGACTGCCGCACGTCGCCGACCAGCTGGAGACGATCCTGCGACCCCTGGCCCACGGTGAGCCCGGGTCCTACCGGCGCTTCGACTGGGGAGCGGATCGGTTCGCCGAGACCGTCACCGTGGACCCCGGAGCGCTCCTGGTCATCGAAGGGGTGGGTGCGGGATCCCGGATCGGTGCCGACCTCGCCACGGTGACGGTGTGGGTCACCGCGCCCGCCGAGCTGCGCCTGCACCGCGGCCTGGAGCGCGACGGCGTCGAGGTGCGTACGCAGTGGGAGACCTGGATGCTCGCCGAGGCAGCGCTGTTCGCCCGGGAGGGCACCTCGGCTCGGGCCGACATCGTCGTCGACGGAACCGGGGCCACTCCCCCGCGGGTGATCGTCGAGCCGGGGACCTGAGGCCCGCGCCGGTCGATGCACCTAGGGTGGGCGCGTGCTGGGGCCATCGGGAGAACAGTTCGAGATCGCCGGCGGCGGCTACCGTGCCGTCGTCACCGAGAGTGGTGCCGCCCTGCGGCTCCTCGAGTACGCCGGACGCCCGCTCATCGACGGGTTCGAGGCCGACACCATGGCGTCCGGAGGGCGCGGCCAGCTCCTCATGCCCTGGCCCAACCGGATCCGCGACGGCGCCTACGCCTTCGGCGGCCGCGACCTGCAGCTGGCGCTCACCGAGCCCGCACGGGGCAACGCCTCGCACGGGCTGGTCCGGTGGGTCGCCTGGGGTCGCGAGGAGCACTCGAGCAACTCGGTCTCGCTGGTCTACCGGTTGATGGCGCAGTCGGGCTTCCCGTGGACGATCGACCTGCACGTGGTCTACGACCTCTCGGCCGATGGCCTGACCGTGACCCAGACGGCCACGAACCTGTCGGACTCCCCCGCCCCCTTCGCCAGCGGCGCCCACCCCTACCTCTGCGTGGGTGCCGGTCCGGTGGACACCCTGGAGCTCACGCTGCCGGCGTCCAGCCGCTCCCTCGTCGACGAGCGGCTGCTGCCGATCGGTCGCGAGGACGTCGAGGGCACGGCGTACGACTTCCGGGTGGCCCGACCGCTGCGCACCCTCCCCCTGAACGACGGTTTCACCGACCTCGACCGGGACGAGCAGGGCGTGGCCACGACCGTGCTGCGCGACCCGGGGTCCGGGCAGGGCGTGGCCCTGTGGGTCGACGAGCACCACCGCTGGCTCCAGGTCTACAGCGCGGACGACCAGCCGTCCCCGCGGCGATCGTTGGCGGTGGAACCCATGACGGCACCGGCCGACGCGTTCCGGTCGGGCGAGGACCTGCGCACGCTGGCGCCGGCGGGCCAGCCGGACGACGAGGTCTCGGTCTCGTGGGGCGTGCGCGCGCTCGACTGAGCGGACCGGACCTAGCGGTTCACGAGCTCGCGCAGCTGGCGTACCGCGCGCTGGGCCTGCGACCCGTCGGACCCCTGGATGGCCAGCGCCGACACGGTCGTGCCGTCCGCGAGATCGAGCACCACCCACGGCGCCCCGCGCGGCAGGCTCACCGCGATCACCTCGGCCCATTCGTACTCGTGGCGACGGAAGCCGTTGACCACGACCAGCCGATCGGTCGTGGCGACCACCCGGGAGCGGAGCAGGGCGTACATCGCGGTGAAGGCCAGCAGGCCGAGGAAGACGAGCGTCGATCGCTGGAAGAAGGTGAACTTCGCGCGGGTCTCGTCGTCGAAGCCGAACCACGCGACGGCGCAGACCACGACGAGCATGACGCCCAGGACCGAGCCCGCCATCCGGACGCCGAACGGGCGCCAGGTGTGCGGCAGCGACACCGGCTGCTCAGAGACGGCAGGCATGGATGTCCGTCAGCAGGATGCCGCGGGCTCCCAGGTCGAAGAGCTCGTCCATCAGGCGCTGGGCGCCCTCACGCGGCACCATCGCGCGCACGGCGACCCAGCCCTCGCGATGCAACGGCGAGACCGTCGGGCTCTCGATGCCGGGGGTGAGCGCCACGGCGGCGGTCACGTCGGTGGTGCGGATGTCGTAGTCCATCATCACGTAGCTGCGGGCCACGAGGACGCCCTCGACCCGACGGCGGAAGATCTCGAAGCCGGACGGAACGCTCCCGGCCCGGGTGACCAGGACCGCTTCGGACTCCAGGATCACCTCGCCGAAGATCTCGAGCCCGGCCTGGCGCATCGTGCTCCCGGTCTCGACGACGTCGGCGATCACGTCGGCGACACCGAGCTGGATGCTGGTCTCGACGGCCCCGTCGAGCCGGGTGACCGTGGCGTCGATGCCGCGCTCGTCGAGGAAGCTCTGCACCACCCCGACGTACGACGTGGCGATCCGCAGGCCCTCGAGCTGGCTCAGGTCGGAGTACTTCCCGGCGGGGCCGGCGAAGTGGAACCGGCTGCGCCCGAAGCCCAGGCCCATCAGCTCGTCGGCGTGGGCGCCGGAGTCGCGGAGCAGGTCGCGGCCGGTGACCCCGACGTCGAGGGTGCCCTCGCCGACGTACAGCGCGATGTCGCGGGGCCGCAGGTAGAAGAACTCGACGCCGTTCTCGGCGTCGATGAGGGTGAGCTCCTTGGAGTCATGACGCTGCCGGTAGCCGGCTTCGCGCAGGATCTCGGAGGCGGCCGTGGAGAGCGCGCCCTTGTTGGGGACCGCGACCCGGAGCAGCTGTCCGGGCTTGGTCGGGTTCACGGGCTGGGTGTCCGGTGCCATGGAGGAGTCCTCAGAGGTGGGCGTAGACGTCGTCGAGGGAAATGCCGCTGGCGAGCATCAGCACCTGGGCGTGGTAGAGCAGCTGGCTGATCTCCTCGGCCGCGCGCTCCTTGCCCTCGTGCTCGGCGGCCATCCAGGACTCGGCGGCCTCCTCGACCAGCTTCTTGCCGATGGCATGGACGCCCGCGTCGAGCTGCTGCACGGTCCCGGAGCCCTCGGGTCGGGTCCGTGCCTTCTCCTCGAGCTCTGCCCAGAGTCCTTCGAACGTCTTCACGGCCGAGAGCCTACGGCGTGGAGCGCCTCGGCTCGCGATCGCGTCCACGGGCCGGGGCTCGCGGTCGAGGCTCAGCCCTGGTCGCCGCGCTTGATCGTGCGGATGGTCTGCGCCGTGACCAGGGCAGCCGAGGTGGCTTCGTGGCCCTTGTCCTCACGCGAGCCCTCGATCCCCGCCCGGTCCAGGGCCTGCTCGTCGGTGTCACAGGTGAGGACGCCGAACCCGACCGCCACCTGGTGGTCGATCGCCACCCGGCCGAGGCCGTCGGTCGCTGCGTTGCAGACGAAGTCGAAGTGGGGGGTGCCACCGCGGATCACGACGCCCAGGGCGACGACGGCGTCGTACCCCTGGCCCGCGAGGGCTGCCGCCACGACCGGGAGCTCGAAGGCGCCCGGGACGCGGACGACGGTGGGCGCCTCGACGCCGTACTCGCCGCAGGCCCGCAGGGCGCCGCCCAGCAGACCGTCCATGACCTGCGGATGCCAGCTGGCCGCAACGATCGCGACCTTCAGGTCGTGGCAGTCGATGGGTTCCTGGGCGGGGGCTCCAGCTCCACTCATGCGTCGGCTCCGTTCGTCTCGTGCTCGCCGATCTGGGCGGCAATCTGGTCAGCGAGGTGGGGCATGTGGTGCCCCATCCGGTCGCGCTTGGTCAACAGATAGGTCAGGTTGTGGTCGTTCGGGTGCGGAGTCAGCGGCACCCGCTCGGGCACCCGGATGCCGAAGTCCTCGAGGCTGCTGGTCTTGTCGGGGTTGTTGGTGAGCAGCCGCACGCTCTCGATGCCCAGGTCGCGCAGGATCTGGGTGGCCGTGCCGTAGTGACGCGCGTCGGCCGGCAGGCCCAGGTCGAGGTTGGCGTCGACGGTGTCGCGGCCACCGTCCTGGAGCTGGTAGGCCTGCAACTTGGCGACCAGACCGATGCCCCGGCCCTCGTGGCCGCGCAGGTAGATCACGACGCCGCGTCCTTCCTCGACGATCCGCTCGAGGGCTTCGTCGAGCTGGGGTCCACAGTCACAGCGAGCGCTGCCGAACACGTCGCCGGTGAGGCACTCGGAGTGGACCCGGGTCAGCACCGGCGCATCACCGGAGATGTCGCCGTGGACCAGGGCGATGTGCTCGGAGTCGTCGACGGTGATCCGGTAGCCGTACGCCGTGAAGTCGCCGTGCCGGGTCGGCAGCCGCGTCTCGGCGACCCGGTTGACCAGGATCTCGTGGCGACGCCGGTGGCGAACGAGGTCCTCGATCGAGATCATCGCCAGACCGTGCTCGTCGGCGAAGGCCCGCAGTTCGGGGGCGCGCTTCATGGTGCCGTCGTCGTTGACGACCTCCACCAGGACCCCCGCAGGGGTGAGCCCGGCGAGGCGCGCCAGGTCGACGGCGGCCTCGGTGTGGCCACGGCGGACCAGCACCCCGCCCTCGCGGTAGCGCAACGGGAAGACGTGACCCGGACGGGTGATCTCCCAGGGCTCGGTGGCGGAGTCGGCGAGCACCCGGGCGGTGTGCGCGCGGTCAGCCGCGCTGATCCCCGTGGAAACGCCGTCGCGGGCGTCGACCGAGATCGTGTAGGCGGTGCGCAGCTTGTCCTTGTTGTGCGGCGTCATCAGCGGGATCTCCAGCCGATCGAGCATCGCGGCCGGCATCGGCACGCAGATCACCCCGCTGGAGTGCCGGATCGTGAACGCCATCAGCTCGGGCGTCGCCTTGGCGGCCGCGAAGATGATGTCGCCCTCGTTCTCACGGTCCTCGTCGTCGACGACCACGACGGCCTTGCCGGCAGCGATGTCGGCGATCGCCCGCTCGACGGAGTCGAGCCGGACCCGGGGGGTCTCGCCGGTCGCCGCTGTGGAAAGGGGGGTGGCGGGGGTGTTCATGAGGTCTCCTGCGTGTAGGCGCGGACGAGCCGCTCGACGTGCTTGGCGATCACGTCGGTCTCGAGGTTGACCCGGTCTCCGGCCTGGCGGAGTCCGAGGGTGGTGCGGGTGAGGGTCTCGGGGATGAGGCTGACGGTGAAGGAGTCGTCGCGGGCCTCGACCACGGTCAGGCTGACGCCGTCGACCGTGATGGATCCCTTGTCGACGAGGTACTTGGACAACTCCGCCGGCAGCTGGATCTCGACCAGCTCCCAGTGCTCGCTCGGGGTGCGGGACAGCACGTGGCCGACGCCGTCGACGTGGCCCTGGACGATGTGGCCGCCGAGGCGGGTGGCCGCCGTGACGGCCCGCTCGAGGTTGACCACGTCACCCGGGGCGACGCCGGACAGGCTGGTCTTGTCGAGCGTCTCCTGCATGACGTCGGCGGTCCAGGTCTCGTCGGTGCGGGTCGTCACGGTCAGGCAACAGCCGTTGACGGCGATCGAGTCGCCGAGCTTGGCGTCCTCGAGCACGGTCCTGGCCCGCACGGTGAGCCGGATCGCGTCGCCCTGGTCCTCGATCGACTCGACGGTGCCGAGCTCCTCGACGATTCCGGTGAACATCAGGTCCTCTTCTCGGTCGGCTGCAGCGGCGTCATGGTGAAGCGAACGTTGGGAGCCTCGCCGTCGATCCCCGCGAGGACCGTCACGTCGGTCACGGTCGGGCGGATCGCATCGGCGATGGTGGTCACGCCGAGGGCGGGAACGGCCGAGGTGCCAGCACCGAGGAGCAACGGGGAGACGTAACTGACGATCTCGTCGACGAGACCGGCCCGGAGGAAGGCCGCTGCCAGCGTCGGCCCGCCCTCCAGGAAGACATGCTGCCGGTCCCGGGCGAAGAGCTCGGCCAGTGCGGTCCGTGGGTCACGGGTGCGCAGGTGGAGCGTCTCGGCGCGGTCGTTGAAGATCCGGCGGGCGGGGTCGAGGTCGCGCTCCCCCATCACCACGCGGAGGGGCTGGTGGGCCAGCGGTACGTCGTGGTCGTCACGGACCGTGAGCTCGGGATCGTCGATCTCCACCGTCTGGGTCCCCACGAGCATGACGTCGCACAGGGCGCGCAGCCGATGGGTGTCGCGGCGCGCGGCCAGGCTCGAGACCCAGCGGCTGGTGCCGTCGGCGGCTGCGCTTCGGCCGTCGAGGGTCGTGGCGAACTTCCAGGTGACGAACGGGCGCTGGTGCTCCACCGCGAAGGTCCACACGGCGTTCAGCTCGCGGGCGTGGTCGGTCAGGAGTCCGTGGTGGACCTCGATCCCGGCCAGGCGCAGGGTGTCGGCTCCCCCGCGGGCGACGGGGTTGGGGTCGGACTGGGCGAAGACCACCCGGCGTACGCCGGCGTCCACGAGCGCCTGGGCGCACGGACCCGTGCGGCCGGTGTGGTTGCAGGGTTCGAGGGTCACGACGGCGGTGGCGCCGCGGGCTGCGTCCCCGGCCCGGGTCAAGGCGTCGGCCTCGGCGTGGGCCGTACCAGCTCCGCGGTGGAAGCCCTCCGCGACGGTGGAGCCGTCGGGTGCGAGCAGGACACAACCGACACGGGGGTTGGGGCCGAGCGGGACACCGGGGGTCGCCGCGAGGTGGAGGGCGCGCACCATGGCCGCGTCCTCGGCTGCGGTGAAGACCGCTTCGTCCATCTGTCCCGCCCTGGTCGTGAGCCGATCGGCTCGTCCGGCTCGCGGACTCCAGGGGCGACGGCAGTGGCCAAGGGTGCACGACGCGCGTGCGACCGGGACCATGCCTTGCGTGCGCTTCCCATCCGGACTTTAACCGTCGGTCCAGGAGTTTCACCTGGTCAACCGCTCACTGGCTGCGAGCGGGTCGCGGACTTTAACCGCCGGCTCGGAATTGCACCGACCCCAGAGCACGCGAGTTCATTGACTCGTCAGGCGCCAGTTTGCCACAGCGTCTCGACGGATGAGCCGTGAGTCCCACCACATGGGTGGTTGTGGTTTGGTCCCCAACCGCAACAATCCGGACCCAAAACCCGCGGTTCGTGACCAATCGACGACCCGACGGGCCGACGACACGACGGGCTGGCGACCCGACGGGCTGGCGAGCTGCCCTCAGGTGCCGGAGGGTTCGGGGCGTGGCACCACGCAGCTGGCCGAGACAGGGGCACCCTCGCAGCAGGGGCGGATGTGGCCGCAGCGGTCGCAGCGCGAGTGGGAGGTCTCCCAGCGCATCTGGGCGCCGCAGTTGTCGCAGTCCATGTCACTCACCCGACGGATCCTGCCATCGGTCGGCCGCCCCATCGGGACGACACTCCCGCACAAGCGCGCCGCTCAGCGACTGACCGCCGCCTCGGCGCTGGCCCGCAACTCACCGATCATCTTGTCGGGGTCGGCGGCCGAGTAGACGGCCGAACCAGCCACGAAGACGTCGGCGCCGGCCTCGGCGCAGCGCTCGATCGTCTCGAGCGAGACCCCACCGTCGACCTGGAGCCAGGTCTCGACGCCGTGCTTGTCCATCAGCGCACGGGCCCGGCGGATCTTGGGGAGCACCAGGTCGAGGAACTTCTGACCGCCGAAGCCCGGCTCCACGGTCATCAGCAGCACCATGTCGAGCTCGGCGAGCAGGTCCTCGTAGGGCTCGATGGGGGTGGCCGGCTTCAGGGCCATGCTCGCCCGGGCACCGTGAGCGCGGATCTCGCGGGCCAGGCGCACCGGCGCCTTGGCCGCCTCGACGTGGAAGGTGACCGAGCCGCAGCCGGCCTCGACGTACGTCACCGCGTTGTTGTCGGGGTCCTCGATCATCAGGTGCGCGTCGAGGGGAATGTCCGTCGACCGGGCCAGCGCCTCGACCATGGTCGGGCCGAAGGTGAGGTTCGGGACGAAGTGGTTGTCCATCACGTCGACGTGGACCCAGTCCGCGCTCGCGATCCGCGCCACCTCCGCTCCGAGGTCGGCGAAGTCGGCGTTCAGGATGCTTGGTGTGATCTGGATACCCACGAGCGCTGATCCTAGGGCCTGCCCCCGGCCGCCCCCGTGGGGAGTGCCTGAGCCCACACCCACCGATGCCCTCGGGATACGCCGCCGATCGGCTCGCTGTGACAGACTTCGACGAATATGAACCTACGTCTGGCGCGCGGCACACCCTGGCGGATCTCCCTCTTCTGGGTGCCTGCCCTCTCGGTGCGACCCCGCGACCGCCGGCTGGGGCACGCTGCATCCACCGAAGCGGTGGGCAACGCATGAGAATGCTCGGCATCACCCGACCGGGTCCGGCGGACATGATGACGCTGACCAACGCGGCGTGTGGCGCGGCAGCGGTTCTCGTGGTGCTGTCGTACGCCGGCCGCCCTGCCCAGGACCTCGCCGCGACCGGCGTTCGCGCAGCCACCCTGCTGCTGCTGGCCGGCACCATCTTCGATGCCCTCGACGGCGCCTTCGCGCGCCACGGGCGTGGCACCTCCCTCGGCGGGATGCTCGACTCGCTCGCCGACGCCCTGACCTTTGGACTGGCCCCCGCCGTTCTCCTCGCGCAGCTGGGCCTGACCGGTGCGTCCCCGCTCGGCAAGGTCCTGATCGTGCTGGGCTTCCTCGCCTACATCAGCGGCGCGCTGCTCCGGCTCGCCGACTTCTCGTCCTCGCGCCAGGACGACCCCCACTTCACCGGACTGCCCTCTCCGCTGGCGGCCGCCGCCGTGGTCTCGCTGGCCTTCCTCACCACCTCCGCGGTGGCCATCGCGATCGGTCTCGCGGTCCTCGGGATGATGATGGTCAGTCGCCTCACCTACCCCAAGCTGCGTGGCCCGCTCGTGGCCGCCGCCGTGCTGGCGTGGGTCTTCGGTATCGCCGGAACCCTCGGCACCTTCGACATGCGGATCTTCGCGATCGTGATCCTCGCCCTGATCTGCCTCACCCCGGCGCTGCCGGCGATCCTGCCCCGCCAGCGCGTCCACGTCTGACCCGTCCCGGGTCTACTTCTCCGGATCGACGTCGTCGGGATCGGCAAGCGGTGCGGCGCCGTCCCGCTCGTCGCGGTCGGCCCACTCGAGCAGCGCTCGGAGGTCGAAGACCGCCTCGTCGATGCCCGCGTGCAGGTCGCCCAGCCGCGCGAATCGCTCGGGCACGGTGAAGATCGTGAAGTCGTGCGGGTCGACCACACTCACCTCGTCCCAGGTGATCGGCGTGGACACCCGTGCATCCGGCACCCCGCGCACGCTGTACGCCGCAGCGATGGTGTGGTCGCGAGCGTTCTGGTTGTAGTCCACGAAGAGGTGGTGCGGGTCGCGGTCCTTGCGCCACCAGGCGGTCGTGACGTCGTCGGGGGCGCGTCGCTCGACCTCGCGGGCGAAGGCGAGCGCTGCGCGGCGTACGTCGGTGAAGCCGTGGTCAGGCGGGATCCTGACGTAGATGTGCAGACCCGACCCGCCGCTGGTCTTGGGGAAGCCGGTGGCACCGAGGTCGTCGAGCACCTCGTGGGCGACGTGGGCCACGCGTTGCACGGTCGCGAAGTCACACAACGGGCCGGGGTCCAGGTCGATGCGCCACTCGTCGGGCTGCTCGGTGTCGGGGCGGCGGCTGTTCCAGGGGTGGAACTCCACCGTCGACATCTGCACCGCCCAGATCACGCTGGCCAGCTCGGTGACGCAGAGCTCGTCGGCCGTGCGGTTCCACCGTGGGAAGTGCAGGCGGACCGTCTCCACCCACGGCGGCGCACCGGCTGGCACCCGCTTCTGGTGGACCTTCTCCCCCGCCAGGCCCTTCGGAAAGCGGTGCAGCATGCACGGCCGCTCGGAGAGGGCGTTGACGATCCCCGGCCCGACAGCGAGGTAGTACTCGACCAGGTCGAGCTTGGTGGCGCCGCTCTCGGGAAAGTAGACCCGGTCCGGGTTGCTGACCCGGACCACCCGGTCGTCCACCTCGATCTCGACGGCAGGCGGCTTGGCGGGAGGCACGATCCCCACGCTAGCCGTCGGGCTCCCGAGACGGACTCAACTCGTGCGCAGCAGCGCCAGGAACATCGCGTCGGTGCCGTGCCGGTGCGGCCAGAGCTGGACGGTGCCGGGCAGCGGACCCGCGCAGTCGGGGACCTCGGGGAGCAGGGCCGCTGCATCCTCCAGGGAGACGCTGGGGTTCGCCTGGAGCACCGAGGTGACCACCCCGGCGGTCTCGGCGATCACGGGCGAACAGGTGGCGTAGAGCACGACGCCGCCCGGTCGGGTGAGGGCCAGGGCCGAGGTGAGCAGCTCTCGCTGGAGCAGCACCAGGCCAAGGAGGTCGTCGGGTCGACGGCGCCACCGGGCCTCAGGGCGGCGCCGCAGCGCGCCCAGGCCCGTGCAGGGCGCATCGACCAGCACCCGGTCGAAGGTGGCCGGCGGCCAGGGGGGTGCCGTGCCGTCGGCGGCCACGATCCCCAGGACCCCGTCGGCGCCGGCGAGCGAGCGCGCCACCAACCGGGCACGGTGCGGCTGGAGCTCGTTGGCGAGCAGTGCGGCTCCCCGCGCGGCAGCGAGCCCGGCCAGCAGAGCGGCCTTCCCGCCCGGACCGGCGCAGAGGTCCAGCCAGCGTCGATCGGAGCCCTCGAGCGGGGCTGCGGCGAGGGCGAGGGCGACGAGCTGGGAGCCCTCGTCCTGGACTCCGGCGCGACCCTCGGCCACGGCCGGCACGGCGCCCGGATCTCCCCCGTCGAGGATCGTGCCGAACGGCGACCACGGGGTCGGCTCGCCCGGGAGCTCGGCCCGCTCGGCGCGACCCGGTCGCGCCACGAGGGTCACCCGGGGCGCGACGTTGTCGGCGGCCAACAGGTCGTGGAGCTCGTCGGGCCCGACGGCGTTGCGCAGCTCCTCGACGACCCACTGCGGGTGGCTGTAGGCGATCGAGGCATACCGCGCCGGTGAGACCTCGGGGTCCGGTGCGAGCGAGGCGATCCAGTCGGCCAGCTCACGCTCGGAGACCTTGCGCAGCACGGCGTTGGTGAAGCCCGCGGCACCCGAGCTGACCTTGGCCCGGACCAGGTCGACCGTCGTGCTGATCGCGGCGTGGCTGGGCACCCGCATCGAGAGCAGCTGGTGCGCGCCCAGCCGCAGGGCGTCGAGGACCTTGGACTCGACCTTGCTCAACGGTCGATCGATGCAGGCGCCGAGAATCGCGTCGTACGTGCCCCGGCGGCGCAGGGTGCCCGCGGCAAGCTCGGTGACGAACGCGGCGTCGCGCCCACTGAGGGAGTGCTGGCGCAGCACGATCGGCAGCACGAGGTTGGTGTAGGCCTCCTCGACCCGGACCGCCTTGAGCACGTCGAAGGCCGCGAGTCGTGCGGGGTCCACGAGAGAACGCGGCGCAGCCCTGCTGGGCGCCGGGTCGCCGGCTCGCACCGGGCGGACCGGCCCCTTGCGCCGGGGTCGCGGGTCAGGCGTCATCGAACGACGCTCCCGTCTCGAGACGGACGCCGCGCGCCCAGTCGGCCGCCTGCATCTGCTTCTTGCCGAAGGCCTTGACCTCGCCGAGCCGCACGGCGGTGGTGCCGGTGCCGACCAGGATGTCGTTCTTGCGGACCAGGATCTCGCCGGAGGCCAGCGGCGTCTCGGGGGGTACGGCGGGGCTGCTCACAGGCCCGATCTTGATCCGCTCACCGAGGTGCATGGTCCAGGCGCCGGGCCCGGGGGTGCAGGCACGGATCCGACGGTCGACGGCGCCGACCGGCTCGGACCAGTCGATCCGGGCGTCCTCGACGAGGATCTTGGGCGCCAGGCTGATGCCGTCCTGGGGTTGCTCTCGTGCCTCGAGCGACCCGTCCTCGATCCCGTCGAGCGTCGCCACGAGCAGGCCGGCGCCGCCCTCGGCGAGCCGGGCCAGCAGGTCACCGGCGGTGTCGGTGGGGTGGATCCGCTCGGTCATCACCCCGAAGGTCGGGCCGGCGTCGAGCTTCTTCACGATCCGGAAGGTCGTGGCTCCGGTGACCTCGTCGCCTCCCCAGATCGAGTGCTGGACCGGCGCGGCTCCCCGCCAGTTGGGGAGGACCGAGAAGTGCAGGTTGATCCAGCCATGGGGCGGGATGTCCAGCGCGGACTGCGGCAGCAACGCGCCGTACGCGACGACCGGGCAGGCGTCGGGGGCGAGATCGCGCAGGGCCTGCTGGAAGTCGGGATCGCGCGGGTGCTCGGGCTTGAGGACGGGGACGCCGAGCTCCTCGGCTCGCAGCGCGACCGGGCTGGCGACGAGCTTGCGACCGCGACCGGACGGGGCGTCGGGGCGGGTGACCACCCCGACCAGCTCGTGGTGGGAGGCGACGATGGCCTCGAGGGCGGGCACGGCCACCTCGGGGGTGCCGGCGAAGACGACCCGCATCAGAGACCGAGTCCGCGGGTGGGGTGGGGAGAGAGCTTCACCATGGGACGCTCCAGGCCGAACCACTCCGACTCCCGGATCAACCGCATCGCGCTCTTGCGCGCCTCGGTGTCGAGCCGGTCGAGGAAGAGGACCCCGTCGAGGTGGTCGGTCTCGTGCTGGATCGCCCGCGCGAGGAAGTCCGAGCCGTGGATGGTGACGGGCTCGCCGTACATGTCGAAGCCGTGGGCGACGACCGAGAGTGCCCGGCGGCACTCGAGCGAGAGCTCCGGGATCGACAGACAACCCTCGAGGCCCTCCTGGGTCTCGGCCGACAGCTCCAGGGTCGGGTTGACCAGGTGGCCCACCTCCCCGTCGATGTTCCAGGTGAAGGCGCGCAGGCCGACCCCGAGCTGGGGTGCGGCCAGACCGGCGCCGGGTGCCGCGAGCATGGTGTCGGTGAGGTCCTCGATGAGCTTGCGCAGCTCTCGGTCGAAGTCGACGACCTCGAGAGCCGGGGTGCGCAAGATGGGGTCTCCGAAGAGACGGATGGGCTGGATGGCCACGGAACTCCTAGCAGCTGGGAATGCCGCACCAGTCTAGGGAAGGCCTCAGAGGTTGGTCGGGTCCACCCTGATCCGGACCGCATCGAGCTTGCGGCTGGACCGGATGCGCTGCAGCTGGCCCAGGGCCCGCGAGAGCTCGGGCCCCTGGGCACGTGGCACCCGGATGACGACGCGGCACTCGTCGTCGACCCCCACCGGACCGAGGACCTCCGCCGCTGCCGGCGCCGCCAGCAGGGTCAGTGCGTCGTCGACGGCTCCGGGCTCCCCCGTGATCGTCGCGAGCCGCGAGGCAGGCGGCAGGTGGGCCTCCTGGCGCTCGCGGGTCTCGCGCTCGGCGAAGCCGGCCAGGTCCCAGCGGACCAGGGCCTGGAGGGCGGGAAGCGCCGGGTCGCCCACGGCGACCACC
The DNA here is from genome assembly GCA_963850965.1 of uncultured Actinomycetota bacterium. Taxonomy (GTDB): domain Bacteria; phylum Actinomycetota; class Actinomycetes; order Propionibacteriales; family Nocardioidaceae; genus Nocardioides. The sequence continues at coordinate 32,699 of CAWKMT010000001.1, forward strand.
GCGCCCCCGGCCCGGACCAGCCCGGCGGCATTGCTCCAGCGGCGCACGGCCTCCTCGGTGGTGCGCAGGTCGGTGCGACCCAGCATCAGCCAGGTGTCGAGGAGTACGACGCAGGTGTAGCCGCCCTCGGCGACGGGCTCGGCGCCCGGCGTGGCCACCACGATGGCCGAGGTGTCGTCGACCTCGGCCAGCACCTGCTGACCGCTCGAGGTCCGGACCCGGGTGCTCGCGAAGGCGCGGCCGAGCTCCTCGGCCGTGCGGGCGTCACCCAGCACGGGGGCGCGCAGACCGCGGTGACCGCATGCGGTGCAGGCCCAGGCCTCCGCCTCGACCCCGCACCAGCGGCAGGCCGGCGGACTGGTCGGGTCGGTGAGGGCAAGCGGGCCGGAGCAGGTGGCGCACCGGGCGGGGGTCCGGCACCGCTCGCAGGCCAGGGAGGTGGCATAGCCCGACCGCGGGGTCTGCACGAGCACCGGACCGGTCCTCAGCCCGAGTCGGATCGCGTCGTGGACCTGACGAGGGATCCGGGCACCACGCGCGTGGGCATCCCGCTCGAGATCCTGCTCGGCGGCCCCGGCGATCGTGACGGTCACCCGCTCACGCACCACACCGCGTGGTGCGGCAAGCTCGCGGGCCCACCCGCTGCGGAGGAGGTACTCGGCCTCGACCGTGCGGGCGAACCCGGCCACCAGCGCCGCGGCGTCCTCGCGCTCGGCGCGCAGCAACAGCGTCTCCCGCGTGTGGGGGTACGGCGCGCGGGGCTCGGCGTGCAGGTCGTCGCCGTCGTCCCAGATCACCACCAGACCCAGGTCCCGCACCGGCGCGAAGGCCGCCGCTCGGGTGCCGACGACGACTCGCCGCTGGCCCCGACTGAGGGCCAGGAAGTCGGCGTAGCGCCGGGCGGGACCGCTGTCGGCGGTCAGCGCGACGTGGTGGCCCGCACCGAGCACGACCCCCAGGGCGTGGTCCACCCGGGCGACGTCCTTGCCGTCGGGCACACAGATCAGGGCTCCACGACCACCCGCCAGGGTCGCTGCCGCGGCGTGGGCCAGTGCGAGCGGCCAGTCGGTCGCTGGGGCTGCTCCCCAGACCGCCCGGGGCCGGCCGCCGTCGACCAGGTGCCGCAGGAACGGCTCGGCCGGCTCGTGCCCCAGCCAGGCGCGAGCCGCCGCGGCGGCGTCGTAGCGGGCCGGCTCGGGCGCGGGGGCGGCCGGCTGCTTCTCCGTGGTGGCGTGCCGGGGCGGGACGGCGAGGCGGAGCACGTCGGAGCGGGTGCCGGCGTACCGCTCGGCGAGGTCGGCGGTGAGGGCGGCCACCGCCGGGCTGAGCACTGGCTCTGCGCTGACCACCCGGCGCAGCGGCACGAGCGCGCCCTGGTGGTCGGTGGTGGCGGCCCGCTCGACCACGAAGCCGTCGACGTCCTGGCCGGCGAAGCGCACCTTGACCCGGACCCCGGGCAGGGCCTCGGAAGCCATGGTCTCCGGCACGGCGTAGTCGAAGGGCCGGTCGAGGTGGGCCAGGGGCAGGTCCACGAGGACCCGAGCCACCGGGTCCTGGGTGGCCAACGGGGCCGCGGCCGCCTTGGCCGCCCGGGTGGCGCGAGCCTTGGCGCTGGACTGACGGGCGGTCGCGCGCACCATGCCGGGCAGCAGCTCGGGCTGCTCCTCGGGGGTCATGGCGGTATTCCTACCAGCCAGCACCCCCGAGGAGCCCGGTCAGCCCATCGACTCAGCGGGCGCAGGCAGCCTTGAGCGCCTCGGCGCGGTCGGTGCGCTCCCAGGTGAACTCGGGGAGCTCGCGGCCGAAGTGACCGTAGGCGGCCGTCAGGGCGTAGATCGGGCGCAACAGGTCGAGGTCGCGGATGATCGCGGCCGGGCGGAGGTCGAAGACGTCGAGCACCGCTGCCTGGATCTGCTCGTCGGGAACCGTGCCGGTGCCGAAGGTCTCGATGAAGACACCCACCGGGTGCGCCTTGCCGATCGCGTAGGCGACCTGGGCCTCACAGCGCCGGGCCAGACCGGCAGCCACGACGTTCTTGGCCACCCAGCGCATCGCGTAGGCCGCCGAGCGGTCGACCTTGGACGGGTCCTTGCCGGAGAAGGCGCCGCCGCCGTGGCGGGCCATGCCGCCGTAGGTGTCGACGATGATCTTGCGACCGGTGAGGCCGGCGTCGCCCATCGGGCCGCCCACGACGAACTTGCCCGTCGGGTTGACCAGCAGCCGGTAGTCCTCGGAGGCGATGTCGAAGGTGTCGAGCACCGCGTCGATCACGTGCTTCTTGATGTCGCTCTGGAGCTTGGCGTCGATGTCCTCGTCGTCGCGGTGCTGGGTGGAGAGCACCACCGTGTCGACCCGCACCGGCCGGTTGTCGGCGTCGTACTCGATGGTGACCTGGGTCTTGCCGTCGGGACGCAGGTAGTCGAGGGTGCCGTCCTTGCGCACCTCGGTCAGCTTCTGGGCGAGTCGCTGGGCGATCATGATCGGGAGCGGCATCAGCTCGGGGGTGTCGTCGCAGGCGTAGCCGAACATCAGGCCCTGGTCGCCGGCGCCCTGGCCGTCGAGCATGTCGTTGGAGGCGCTCACGCGCGCCTCGAAGCCGGTGTCGACGCCTTGCGCGATGTCGGCGGACTGGCCGCCGATCGCGACCTGGACGCCGCACGAGGCGCCGTCGAAGCCCTTGAGTGAGGAGTCGTAGCCGATCTCGAGGATCTTGTCGCGCACGAGCTGGGCCACGGGCGCATACGCCTTCGTGGTCACCTCGCCGGCGACGACCACCAGACCAGTGGTCAGCAGCGTCTCGACCGCGACCCGGCTCTTGGGGTCATGGGCGAGGAGGTAGTCCAGGATCGTGTCGCTGATCTGGTCAGCGATCTTGTCCGGGTGACCTTCGGTCACCGACTCCGACGTGAAAAGTCGTCCAGCCACAGGTCTGCTCTCTCCCGCTCGATTGATGGTCACGCACACGATAACCGCCGTCCCGCATGGCGGGACAGCGTCTCAATCCTGCAGCCTGGCCACCACTTCGTCCCAAATGACGTGAGCCAGCGCTTCCTTGGTGCCGCGGGGTACGTCGACCAGCCCACCGTCGGAGGCCAGGATCACCGCCTCGTTGTGGGGGCTGCCGAAGACGGCTCCCCCGCTGACGTCGTTGACCACCAGCAGGTCGCACCCCTTGCGGACGAGCTTGGCCCGGGCCAGCTCGAGGACCGAACCGTGGTCGTCACCGGTCTCGGCAGCAAAGCCCACGATCACCGAGCCGGCCCGGGCGCGGTCCGCGCCGAGCTCGCGGAGGATGTCGGGGTTCTGGGTCAGACCGATGCTCGGGGCGCCGCCGTCGTCGCGCTTCTTGATCTTGGTGTCGCTCACGGTCAGGGGCCGGAAGTCGGCCGGTGCCGCCGCCATCACCACGGCGTCCGCGGAGCCGGCGACAGCGAGCACCTGCTCGCGCAGCTGGGCGGTCGTCTCGACGTGGACCACCTTGACCCCGGCCGGATCCTCGAGGCTCACGTTGGCGGCCACCAGCGTGACCTCCGCACCGCGGGCCGCCGCGGCCATGGCCAGCGCATACCCCTGACGGCCCGACGAGCGGTTGCCGAGGAAACGGACCGGGTCGAGGTACTCGCGGGTGCCGCCGGCCGAGACCACCACCCGCCGGCCCGCGAGGTCTCGCGAGCCGATGCCACGGGCGAGGACCTCGACGCAGATGTCGAAGATCTCGACGGCCTCGGGCAGCCGACCCTTGCCGGTGTCAGCACCCGTGAGCCGGCCCTCGGCCGGCTCGATGACCCGGGCACCGCGCGCGCGCAGCGTCGCGACGTTGGCCTGCGTCGCGGGGTGCTCCCACATCTCGGTGTGCATGGCCGGGGCGAAGACGACGGGGCACCGCGCGGTCAGCAGCGTGTTGGTCAGCAGGTCGTCGGCCAGACCGTGCGCGGCCTTGGCCATCAGGTCCGCCGTGGCCGGCGCCACCACGACCAGGTCGGCCGACTGGCCGATCCTGACGTGCGGAACCTCGTGGACGCGCGACCAGACATCGGTGGCCACTGGCTTGCCCGAGAGTGCCGACCAGGTCGCTGCCCCCACGAACTCGAGCGCAGCGGCCGTCGGCACCACGGTGACGTCGTGACCGGACTCGGTGAAGCGACGCAGGAGCTCGCAGGCCTTGTAGGCAGCGATGCCACCGGAGACGCCCAGAACGATGCGGGGCCGCGTCCCGGCTCCCTGGGGAGCAGGTGACGCGGCCTCGTGGTGGCTGGAATCAGCCTCGGTCGTCATCGGACCGGCAGGGTCAGTCGTCGGTCTTGAACGACGAGTCGAGAGCGGCGGCCTTGGCAGCGGCCTCCTCGGCCTCGATCTCGGCGGGATCGATGTCCTCGCAGGTCAGGAGGTCCTCGTTGATCTCGCGCAGCGCGATCGAGAGGGGCTTCTCCTGGACGTGGGTGTCGACGAGGGGTCCGACGTACTCGAGCAGGCCCTCACCGAGCTGCGAGTAGTAGGCGTTGATCTGGCGAGCCCGCTTGGCGCTGTAGAGGACCAGCTTGTACTTGCTGTCGGTCTTGGTGAGCAGGTCGTCGATCGAGGGGTTGGTGACACCCTCGGCGGCGATGTTGGGCGAAGACACGCGTGAGCCTCACAAGTTGTCGGAAGGGGGTTGCTCAAGGTCGAGCACCAACAAGGCTACCAACTCAGCGGCCGCAGCGTGAACTTCGTGGTTCACGATGGTCACATCGAACTCCGGCTCGGCGGCGAGTTCCTCGCGTGCGGTGACCAGACGGAGGGCGCGTTCCTCCTCGGTCTCGGTCCCCCGACCGACGAGTCGACGCACCAGCTCGTCCCACGACGGAGGCTTGAGAAAGACGAAGAGCGCCTCCGGCATCGTGCTGCGGACCTGGCGAGCACCCTGGAGATCGATCTCCAGCATGGCCGGCCGGCCGGCGGCCAGCACCGCCTCCACCGGTCCCCGGGGAGTGCCGTAACGCGCCGAGCGGTGCACCAGGGCCCACTCCAGCAGTGCGCCGTCGGTGATCATCTGGTCGAACGTTTCATCGCTCACGAACCAGTAGTGGACGCCGTCCACCTCGCCGGGGCGGGGCGTGCGGGTCGTCGCCGACACCGAGATCCACACGTCGGGGCGGCTCGCGCGCACCTCGGCCGCGACGGTGCCCTTGCCGACCGCGGTGGGACCGGCCAGCACGACGAGCCGGGAACGCCCGGGCGTCGGCTGGGGAGACTCAGTCACGCCCGGCGAACTCGTTCTCGAGAGCCGCGACCTGCTTGACCCCGAGCCCCCGGACCCGGCGGCTCTCGGCAATGCCGAGACGCTCCATCATCTGACGCGCCCGCACCTTGCCGAAGCCGGGCACCGACTGCAGCAGGTCCAGGACCCGCATCTTGCCGATGACGTCGTTCTTGCGCCCCTCCTCCAGAACGTCCGAGATCGAGGCCCCGGAGTTCTTCAGGCGGTTCTTCACCTCGGCGCGCTCCCGGCGGGACGCGGCTGCCTTGTCGAGGGCGGCCAGGCGCTGTTCGGGCGTGAGCGGAGGCAGAGCCACGTGCGGGGATCCTTACGTCGATGGCGTGAACGGGCGGTTGCGTCCCCGAGAACGGTCGGTCCGGTGAAGGGCCAATCTAGTCAGAGTTGCGACGGTGCAGCAATTGCCGACCATCTGGTCACTGTCCACGCCGGATCGGTCCGGGATCGGGGACCCGGTCAGAGGAAGAGCGGGGTGTGGCACACGTCGCGAGCCTGCTGCTCGAGGGCGCTCAGTGCCTGCAGCGTGGTCCCGCTGCCGAGCTCGCGGGCGGCCGCGTCGATCCCCGCCTTCTCCTGTGCGCTGAGGCCTTCGGGTGGCTCGGCCCGGTCGTACGTCGCGGGGTCGACGCCGGCCGCCACCAGCGCCCGGTCCAGGGCCTGGATGCGGCTGACCAGCTGCTGCCACTCGTCGGTGACGTCGTCGGGCGCCTTCGACTGCAGGTCGCGGAGGATGTCGAGGGCCCGGATCAGGGAGTCCTGGCCGCCACCCGTCACGATCTCGGTGAGCTCGAGCTGGTGGTCCTCGACGGCCGAGCAGTAGGTCTCCTGCTGGTCGCTGCACCCGGCGACCAGCGGCAGGAGCAGGGCTGCGGACACGAGGGCGAGGCGCCTCATCGGGCCAGCTCCGCGAGCTCGTCGTTGGTACGCCGGGCGGCGTCCCCGAGCGCGCGCACGTCGGGGCCGTGCCGGAGCAGCTCGCGCGACGAGCTCGGCAGCACGAACCGGCTGGCGGGACCGAAGATCCGGCGCAGGTCGGCGGTGGTGCCGCCCTGGGCGCCGTACCCGGGAGCGAGGATCGGTCCGTGGAAGGCGAAGTCGAGCTCGCTCTCGCCGATGGTGGCGCCGACCACGGCGCCGAACGAGCCCAGCGGCTCGGCGCCGGCGTTCAGCGCCCGCAGGCGTTCGATCATCGACGCGCCGACCGTGGAGCCGTCGCCGGTGGTGGCGTGCTGCACCTCCGGGCCCTCCTTGTTGGAGGTGAGCGCCAGGACGAAGACCCCGGCGTCGTGCCGGCGCGCGGTCTCGAAGAACGGGTCCAGCGAGCCGAACCCGAGGTAGGGGCTCACCGTGATCGCATCGGATGCGAGGGGCGAGGTCGAGTCGAGGTAGGCGTCGGCGTAGGCCTGCGAGGTGGAACCGATGTCGCCACGCTTCACGTCGAGCAGCACGAGGGCGCCCGCCGCCCGGGACTCCGCGATCACCCGCTCGAGGACCGCCACCCCGCGGCTGCCGAAGCGTTCGTAGAAGGCCGACTGCGGCTTGACCACGCTCACGTGGGGGGCCAGCCCCTCGACGGCGGTGAGGGCGAACCTCTCCAAGCCGGCCACGTCGTCGCTCAGGCCCCACTCGCGCAGCAGCCCCGCATGGGGGTCGATCCCCGCGCAGAGCGGACCGCGGGCGGCGGTGGCGGCGGTGAGACGGGCACCGAACGGGCTGGTCATGGCGCTCCTCGAAGGTCGGCCGCCACCCGGGCGGCGGTGGTGGGGTCGTGCAGGAGGGCGGTGCCGATCTGGACGGCGACCGCTCCGACGGACAGGAAGGCCCGGGCGTCGGCGGTGGTGCTGATGCCGCCCCCACCGACCACCTGGGCCCCGGGCAGGGCCGCACAGACGTCGGCGACGCAGCGCAGGGCGATCGGCAGGATCGCCGGACCGCTGAGCCCGGCCGGTCGGCCGTCGGGCAGGGCAGCCAGCACGGCATTGCCCACCACCACCGCGGCGGCGCCCGCGTCCAGGACGCTGCGGGCCGTCTCGACCACGCGGGCCGGATCAGGTCGGAGCTTGGCCAGGACCGGCACCCCGCGGGGCAGGTCCTGCAGGACGGCGGAGACGATGCGGGCCGCGTGGAAGGGCTCGCGGATGTCGAAGGCGCCGGTGCCGACAGCATCGGGGACCGAGAGGTTGACCTCGATCGCGGCCACGCCCGGGGAGCGACCCAGCCGGCGGGTCAGCTCGGCGTACTCCCCCAGTGAGCTCGCGACGATCGAGACGACGATCCGGGTGCCTTGCTGGGCCAGCCAGGGCATCTCGGTCGCGAGGAACTGGTCGACGCCGGGGTTCTGCAGCCCGATGGCGTTCACGAGGCCGGCGGGGCTCTCGTGGATCCGCAGACCGGACGCGCCGTCGCGGGGGTTGAGGGTGATCGAGCGGGTCACGAAGCCACCGAGCTCGGCCAGCGCGCCGTACGCCGCCAGCTCGCGGCCGGTTCCTCCGCAGCCCGAGGCCACGAGGACCGGCCCGGAGAGGGTCAGTCCGGCGAGCTCGACGGGGCCGCTCATGCGTCCGCCAGGTCGACCCAGCGCACGCGGTCGCCCCGGAAGACCGGGCCGTCCACGCAGGCTCGGACGAGACGGGCGGCGCCGTCCTCGCCCACGACCGGGACCGCGCAGCCGTGGCACAGCCCGGTGGCGCAGGTCAGGGGCTGCTCGAGTGCGGTCTGGCTCCAGGCACCGTGTCGCTCGGCCGCGGCCGCCACCGCATGCAGGGTGGGCACCGGTCCGGCTGCGTAGACGACCGCGGCGGCCGACTGGGTCAGCACGTCGTCCAGCACGTCCTGGACCGAACCTCGTCGACCGACCGACCCGTCGACGGTCACGACGGTGACCGCACGAGCCGAGCGGCGGGCCTCCAGTGCGGAGAGCAGGTGGGCCTCGTCGGCGCCCGCCACCAGGAGCGTGACGGCGCAGCCACGCTCGCGCAGACGCTCCGCGAGCGGGAAGAGCGCGGCCGCGGCGTACCCGTCGCCGACCAGCAGGCAGTTGACGGCCTCCTGGGGCAGCGCGAACGGCCGCCCGAGGGGGCCGGTCATCTCGACCCGCGCACCCGGTGCGAGCCCGGCCAGCCACGTGGTCCCGACGCCGACCGGCTCGACCACGAGGTCGATGGTCGCGCCGTAGGCCCCCACCGGCTTGACCCGGTGGATCCAGAAGGAGCGTCGCGCCAGGTGGACCCCGTCCCCGATGGAGAGAGCCACGAAGGTCCCGGGCCGGAACCGCTCGGGGATGCCGGGCGCGATCAGCGTCAGGTGCCGGTAGGCGCCGACCTTCTTGCTGGCCAGCAGCTCACCGGTGACGTGGAGGGGTGCGCGCGAGGCGGGAGTGTTGGCTGGGCTGTTGGCTGGGGTGATGGCTGGGGTCATGGCCGCGCCGAGGACCGCTCTGACGACCGGCTCGCACGGGCCAATCCGCGCACGATCCGCGCCGGCCACCACGGGCCCTCGTAGATGAAGGCGCTGTAGCCCTGCAGGAGGGTGGCGCCGGCGTCGAGCCGCGCCTGCGCGTCCGCGACGGTGGTGATGCCCCCGACGCCGACGAGGGTCAGCCGATCCCCCGCGCGACCGTTCAGCAGCCGCAGCACCGCCAGCGAACGAGCCGTGAGCGGCCGCCCGGAGAGCCCGCCCGCCCCCACGTCGTCCACCCGGTCCTGCGCGGTCACCAGACCGGCGCGGGAGATCGTGGTGTTGGTGGCGATGATCCCGTCGAGGCCCAGGGCGAGCGCCAGGTCGGCCACCGCCAGGACGTCGTCGTCCTCGAGGTCGGGCGCGATCTTGACCAGGAGCGGCACCCGGCGCTCGGGCGCCGCCTCGTCGGCGGTACGCCGGACGTGCTCGAGCAGGGGCTGCAGCTTCTCGACGGCCTGGAGGTTGCGCAGCCCGGGGGTGTTCGGCGAGCTGACGTTGACGACCAGGTAGTCGGCGTACGGCGTGAGCAGGCGGGCGCTCGTGGCGTAGTCGGCCAGCACGGCCGCTTCGTCGTCGTCCGGCACCACCTTGGACTTGCCGATGTTGACGCCCAGCACCGGACCGCCGGTGGCGGTGCCCCGTCGCGCGTGTCGGGTCGCCAGCCGCCGGGCCACGACCTCGGCCCCGTCGTTGTTGAAGCCCATCCGGTTGACCACCGCGCGGTCCTCGGGCAACCGGAAGAGGCGAGGCGTGGGGTTGCCGGGCTGGGCCAGGCCGGTGACCGTGCCGATCTCGACGTGACCGAAGCCGAGAGCCCCGAGCGCGTCGATGCCGACGGCGTTCTTGTCGAAGCCGGCGGCGAGCCCGAGCGGGTGGGCGAAGGTGAGCCCCATCGCCCGGACCGGGACACTCCCGCGCCCGGTGAGCACGGTCCGGGCCGGGCCGACCGAGAGCAGCGGTGCCGCGCCACGGATGGCCGCGAAGGCCGCGTGGTGGGCCTGCTCGGGGTCGGTCCGGCTCAGCACGTGGTCGAACAGCAGGCGGTACGCCGTCACGTGGTGGTCCTGTGTCGGCGCAGCGCCCACTCCTGCAGGCTCCGCACGCCGATCTCGCCGCGCTTGAGCGCCTCGATGCCCTGGACCGCGGCCCCCAGTCCCTGCACGGTCGTGATGCACGGGATGTTCGCCATCACCGCCGCGGTGCGGATCTCGTAGCCGTCCACGCGGGAGGAGCCGCCACCGGTGGCGCCGTGCGGGGTGTTGATGATCAGGTCGATCCCGCCGGCCAGGATCAGCTGGACGGTCGTCTGCTCGCCCTCGGGTCCGGTGCCCTCGAAGTGCTTGCGGACGATGGTGGCGCGCACGCCGTTGCGCCGCAGCACCTCGGCGGTGCCCTGCGTCGCGAGGATCTCGAACCCGTGGTCCGAGAGCACCTTGATCGGGAAGATCATGTGCCGCTTGTCGCGGTTGGCCATGCTCACGAAGACCCGGCCGCTGGTGGGCAACGAGCCGAAGGCAGCCGTCTGGGCCTTGGCGAAGGCGCGTCCGAAGTCGGAGTCGAAGCCCATCACCTCACCGGTGGACTTCATCTCCGGCCCGAGGATCGTGTCGACCTGGGCGCCGTCGGCGGTGCGGAACCGGTTGAAGGGCATCACCGCCTCCTTGACCGCGATCGGCTGGTCGCCCGGGAGCGTCCCGCCGTCGCCGGTGGCCGGGAGGACACCGGCCTTGCGCAGCGACTCGATCGACTCGCCGAGCATCACCCGGGCCGCAGCCTTCGCCAGCGGAGTGGCGGTCGCCTTGGAGACGAACGGGACCGTGCGGCTGGCCCGGGGGTTCGCCTCGAGGACGTAGAGGACGTCCGAGCCGAGGGCGAACTGGATGTTGATCAGGCCGCGGACCCCCACGCCGTGGGCAATCTTGTGGGTGGCCTCACGGATCCGCAGGATCTCGGCGTCGCCGAGGGTGATGGGCGGCAGCGCGCAGGAGGAGTCACCGGAGTGGATGCCGGCCTCCTCGATGTGCTCCATGACGCCGCCGAGGAAGAGCTCCTCGCCGTCGTAGATGGCGTCCACGTCGATCTCGACCGCGTCATCGATGAAGCGGTCGACCAGCACCGGGTGCTCCGGGCTGATCTCGGTGGCGCGCTGGATGTAGCCCTCGAGCGCTGCGTCGTCGTAGACGATCTCCATGCCCCGCCCGCCCAGGACGTACGACGGCCGCACGAGCACCGGGTAGACGATCTCGGCGGCGATCCGCTTGGCGTCCTCGAAGCTGGTGGCCATGCCGTGCTTGGGAGCCGGCAGCCCCGCGTCGGCGAGCACCCGACCGAAGGCGCCCCGCTCCTCGGCGAGGTGGATCGCGTCCGGCGAGGTGCCGACGATCCGCACGCCGGCGAGCTCGAGTCCCTTGGCGAGGCCCAGCGGCGTCTGGCCGCCGAGCTGGCAGATCACGCCTGCGATCGGGCCGGCCTGCTGCTCGGCGTGCACGATCTCGAGGACGTCCTCGAGGGTGAGCGGCTCGAAGTAGAGCCGGTCGGAGGTGTCGTAGTCGGTCGAGACGGTCTCGGGGTTGCAGTTGACCATGATCGTCTCGTAGCCGGCCTCGCTCAGCGCCATGGAGGCGTGCACGCAGGAGTAGTCGAACTCGATCCCCTGGCCGATCCGGTTGGGCCCGGAGCCGAGGATGATGACGGCCTCGCGCTCGCGGGGTGCCACCTCGGTCTCCTCGTCGTAGGACGAGTAGTGGTACGGCGTGGTCGCGGCGAACTCGGCCGCGCAGGTGTCGACCGTCTTGTAGACCGGGCGGACTCCCAGGGCCTGCCGCACGCCGCGGACGACGTCCTCGCGCATCCCGCGGATCTGGCCGAGCTGGGCGTCGGAGAAGCCGTGCCGCTTGGCCAGCCGCAGGGTGTCCACGTCCAGCCGGGTGGCACCGGCGACCTGGTCGGCGACCTCCTTGATGAAGAAGAGCTGGTCGACGAACCACGGGTCGATCTTGGTGTGGTCGAAGATCTGCTCCTGGGTGGCCCCGGCGCGAATCGCGTCCATGACCTCCTTGAGCCGACCGTCGTGGGGCGTCTCGATCGCGTGCAGCAGCGCGTCCAGCGGCTCGGTGACCGACCCGGGCGTGAAGTCGAAGACGGCGTTCTTGCTCTCCAGCGAGCGCAGCGCCTTCTGGAGCGCCTCGGTGAAGTTGCGCCCGATCGCCATCGCCTCCCCCACGGACTTCATGTGGGTGGTGAGGACCGGGTCGGCTCCCGGGAACTTCTCGAAGGCGAAGCGCGGGACCTTGACCACGACGTAGTCGAGGGTCGGCTCGAAGCTGGCCGGCGTCTGCAGGGTGATGTCGTTGGGGATCTCGTCGAGCGTGTAGCCGATCGCGACCTTGGCGGCGATCTTCGCGATCGGGAAGCCGGTGGCCTTCGAGGCCAGCGCCGAGGAGCGCGAGACGCGGGGGTTCATCTCGATCACGATCAGGCGTCCGTCGGCGGGGTTGACCGCGAACTGGATGTTGCAGCCGCCGGTGTCGACGCCGACCGAGCGGATGATCCCGATCGAGAGGTCGCGCATCGACTGGTACTCGCGGTCGGTCAGGGTCAGCGCGGGGGCGACGGTGATGGAGTCGCCGGTGTGCACGCCCATCGGGTCGAGGTTCTCGATCGAGCAGATGATCACGACGTTGTCGGCCGTGTCGCGCATGACCTCGAGCTCGTACTCCTTCCAGCCGATGATCGACTCCTCGAGGAGGACCTCGGTGGTCGGGCTGGCGGCGAGTCCGGCGCCGGCGATCCGGTGCAGGTCGTCGGCGGTGTAGGCCATGCCGGAGCCGGTGCCACCCATCGTGAACGAGGGGCGTACGACGAGCGGGTAGCCGAGCTCGTCGGCAGCACCGAGGCAGTCGTCCATCGTGTGGCAGATGACGCTGCGCGAGCACTCCCCGCCGAGCTCCTCGACGATCTTCTTGAAGACCTGGCGGTTCTCGCCGCGGTTGATCGCCTCGATCGAGGCCCCGATCAGCTCGACGTTGTACTTCTCGAGCACGCCGGCCGCGTCGAGCGCCATCGCGCAGTTGAGGGCGGTCTGGCCGCCGAGGGTCGCGAGCAGGGCGTCGGGGCGCTCCTTGGCGATCACCATCTCGACGTACTCGGCCGTGATCGGCTCGACGTAGGTCGCGTCGGCGAACTCGGGGTCGGTCATGATCGTGGCCGGGTTGGAGTTGACCAGGATGACCCGGATCCCCTCGGCCATCAGCACCCGGCAGGCCTGGGTCCCGGAGTAGTCGAACTCGCAGGCCTGGCCGATGATGATCGGCCCCGAGCCGATCACCATGACCGACGTGATGTCCTCGCGCTTCGGCATCAGGCACTCTCCCCCGGGTTGCTGCTCATGAGCTGGACGAATCGATCGAAGAGGTACGCCGCATCGTGTGGACCGGCGGCGGCCTCGGGGTGGTACTGGACCGAGAAGCTGAGCAGGGTGCCGTCGTCGGCGCGCAGCTCGAGGCCCTCCACGACGTCGTCGTTGAGGCAGACGTGGCTGACCGAGACCGCGCCGTACGGCGAGTCCAGGGGCTCGTCGAGCGGGCGACCCTCGGGCCACTGCACCGCGAAGCCGTGGTTGTGCGAAGTCACCTCGACCTTGCCGGTGGTGCGGTCCATCACCGGCTGGTTGATCCCGCGGTGGCCGTACTTCAGCTTGTAGGTCCCGAGCCCGAGCGCGCGGCCGAAGAGCTGGTTGCCGAAGCAGATCCCGAAGTAGGGCAGGCCGGTGGCCAGTGCTCCCTGGAGCAGCTCGACCTGTCCGGTCGTGGCCGCCGGGTCGCCGGGACCGTTGGAGAAGAAGAGTCCGTCGGGCCGGACCGCCTGCACGTCCGCAAGGCTCGCGGAGGCGGGCAGCACGTGCACCTCGATCCCCCGCTCGGCCATCATCGCCGGGGTCATCGCCTTGATGCCGAGGTCGAGCGCGGCCACTGTGAACCGCTTCTCACCGACGGCGGGCACGACGTAGGCCTCAGTGGTGGAGACCTCGGTGGCCAGCTCGGTGCCGGCCATCTGCGTGGAGGCACGGACCCGGGCGAGCAGGGCCTCGGGGTCGGTCTCGGTCGACGAGATCCCGACCCGCATGGCGCCGCGCTCGCGCAGGTGGCGGGTCAGCGCGCGGGTGTCGACCCCGGAGATGCCGACGACGCCCTGCTCGACCAGCTCGGCGTCGAGCGAGCGCCGCGAGCGCCAGTTGGAGGGCACCCGGGCGGGGTCGCGCACGACGTACCCGGCGACCCAGATCTTGCGGGACTCCGGGTCCTCGTCGTTGATCCCGGTGTTGCCGATGTGGGGAGCCGTCATCACGACGACCTGGCGGTGGTACGACGGGTCGGTGAGCGTCTCCTGGTAGCCGGTCATGCCGGTGTTGAAGACCGCTTCGCCGAAGGTCTCGCCGGTGGCGCCGTAGGCCTGGCCGCGGAAGACCCGGCCGTCCTCGAGGACGAGCAGTGCGGCGCTCATGCGAGCTTCCCGTCCAGCACGGTCGCCTTGCCGCGCAGGAAGGTCGCGACGACCCGCCCGGGCAGCTCGCGACCGGCGTACGGCGTGTTGCGCGAGAGCGAGGCGGACTCCGAGGCGTCGATGGTGCGTCGAGCGGCCGGGTCGTAGAGCACGACGTTGGCGGGTGAGCCGACCGCGATCGGCTGGCCGTGATCGCTCACCCGACCGATCCGCGCCGGGGCGTAGGACATGCGTTCGGCGACCCCCTCCCAGTCGATCAGGCCCGGGTCGACCATCGTCTCCTGGACGATCGAGAGCGCGGTCTCGAGGCCGAGCATCCCGAAGGCGGCCGCGGACCATTCGCAGTCCTTGTCCTCGTGCGGGTGCGGGGCGTGGTCGGTGGCGACGATGTCGATCGTGCCGTCGGCCAGCCCGGCCCGCAGCGCCGAGACGTCGGAGGCCGAGCGCAGCGGCGGGTTCACCTTGTAGATCGGGTCGTAGGTCGCCGCGAGCTCGTCGGTGAGGATCAGGTGGTGCGGGCAGACCTCGGCGGTGACGTTCCAGCCCTTCTCCTTGGCCTGGCGCACGATCTCCACCGAGCCTGCGGTCGAGACGTGGCACACGTGCAGGCGGGAGCCGACGTGGGCGGTGAGCAGGCAGTCGCGGGCGATGATCGCCTCCTCGGCGACGGCCGGCCAGCCGGTGAGGCCGAGCCGCCCGGAGAGCTCGCACTCGTTCATCTGGGCACCCTCGGTCAGGCGCGGCTCCTGGGCGTGCTGGGCGATGACGCCGTCGAAGGCCTTGACGTACTCCAGCGCCCGGCGCATCAGGACAGCGTCGCTGACGCACTTGCCGTCGTCGGAGAAGACCCGGACGCGGGCGGCGGAGTCGGCCATCGCGCCCAGCTCGGCGAGGCGCTCCCCCGCCAGACCGACGGTGACCGCCCCGATCGGGTAGACGTCACAGTGCCCGGCCTCGCGGCCCAGGCGCCAGACCTGCTCGACGACGCCAGCGGTGTCGGCCACCGGCTCGGTGTTGGCCATGGCGAAGACCGCCGTGAACCCACCGAGGGCCGCGGCCTGGGTGCCGGACTCGACGGTCTCGGCGTCCTCGCGGCCCGGCTCGCGCAGGTGTGTGTGCAGGTCGACCAGGCCGGGCAGGGCGATCAGCCCGGCCGCGTCGATCTCCTCCACGCCGTCAGCGGTGAGACCCACGCCGATCTCGACGACGAGGCCGTCGCGGAGCAGCAGGTCGCACGGGGTGCCGCCGAGGATCGCGGCGTCGCGGATGAGGTAGCTGGTCATTCGGTGGTGCCTTCCGTGGTGACGTCGGTCGAGACTGCGGGTTGGCTGCCGCCGAGCAGCAGGTAGAGCACGGCCATCCGGACGGCGACGCCGTTGGTGACCTGCTCGACGATCACGGAGCGGGCGGAGTCGGCCACGTCGGCGCTGATCTCCATGCCGCGGACCATCGGGCCGGGGTGCAACACGATCGTGTGGTCCTGGAGCTGCCGCATCCGGCGTCCGTCGAGGCCGTAGCGCCGGCTGTACTCGCGGGCGGTGGGGAAGAACGAGGCGTTCATCCGCTCGCGCTGTACGCGGAGCATCATCACGGCGTCGGCCTTGGGCAGCACCGCGTCGAGGTCGTACGACGTCTCGACCGGCCAGTTCTCGACGCCGACCGGGAAGAGCGTCGGGGGCGCGACCAGGGTGACCTCGGCCCCCAGGGTGCGCAGCAGCAGCGCGTTGGAGCGGGCGACCCGGCTGTGCAGGACGTCACCGACGATCGCGATCCGGCGGCCGTCCAGCGAGCCGAGGTGGCGCGACAGCGTGAACGCGTCGAGCAGGGCCTGGGTGGGGTGCTCGTGGGTGCCGTCGCCGGCGTTGACCACGCTGGAGCGGACCCAGCCGGAGTTGGCCAGCCGGTGCGGAGCCCCGGAGGAGGCGTGCCGCACGACGACCGCGTCGGCCCCCATCGCCTCGAGGGTGAGCGCGGTGTCCTTGAGGCTCTCGCCCTTGGACAGCGAGGAGCCCTTGGCGGAGAAGTTGATGACGTCGGCCGAGAGCCGCTTCGCGGCGGCCTCGAAGGAGATCCGGGTGCGGGTGGAGTCCTCGAAGAAGAGGTTGACCACGGTGCGACCACGCAGGGCGGGCAGCTTCTTGATCGGTCGGTCGGCCAGCGACCGCATCTCCTCGGCGGTGCTGAGCACGAGCTCGGCATCGTCGCGGGTCAAGTCGGCCGCGCTGAGCAGGTGGCGCTTCATGCGTCGGCTCCCCGGTCGGAGGCGGACGGTCCGGCGACCGTGCCGTGGATCGTGACCGCATCGACGTCGTCGATGCCGACGAGGGTGACCCGCACCTGCTCCACGAGCGAGGTCGGGAGGTTCTTGCCCACGAAGTCCGCCCGGATCGGCAGCTCGCGGTGGCCGCGGTCGACCAGGACCGCGAGGCGCACGGCGCGCGGTCTGCCGAGGTCGTTGAGGGCGTCGAGCGCGGCCCGGATGGTGCGTCCGGAGAAGAGCACGTCGTCGATCAGCACCACCGTCTTGCCGTCGATGCCGCCGGGCGGGATCTGGGTCGGCAGCAGGGCCCGGGCGGGCTTGAGCCGCAGGTCGTCGCGGTACATCGTGACGTCGAGCGAGCCGACCGGCACGTCGTAGCCCTCGACCGAGGCGATCCGCTCGGCGATCCGCTCGGCCAGCGGGACTCCCCGGCTCGGAATGCCGAGGAGCACGAGGTCGTCGGCGCCCTTGTTGCGCTCGAGGATCTCGTGCGAGATGCGGGTCAGGGCCCGGGTGATGTCACGGGCGTCGAGCACCACGCGGCCATCGAGGGAGTCACCGACGGTGCGGGGTGCGGGGGCTGCAGGCTGGGCACACATCAGTGTGCTGACCTCCTTCTCCGCCTCACAGGACGGCTCGTTAAAGGATGTCGAACGTCGCGAACAGTATCAGTTGTCGGGGCACAACCCGGGGTCGGTGAGACCGACGGGCGGGTGCGTCGGCTCACAGTCGCCGCACCCGCCCCGGGACGTGTTCAGCGAGTGATCGGACTGCGGCCGAACGCCAGGCCCAGGCTGGTGACCAGCAGCCACAGTGGCATCACCACACCGGGAAAGCCCGGGAGCCCGGTCGCACCGGCGAATCCACCGACGGCGAGCAGCGGCAACAGGCTCCAGACCCCGATCCAGCGCGAGACCGTGCGCTCGCGCAGCGCCATCCAGGCCACGGCGCCCGCGCTCACGGTGACCCCGAGCCAGCCGATGAAGCTGCCGAAGTCGTTGAGGACGTACATCACGTAGAGCGCGGACCGGTCGTAGCTCTCGGCGTTGAGCCCACCCGGCAGGTAGACCGCCATCATCCCCTTGAAGCCGTAGCCCAGGGTCAGGGCGCCGGCCGCCGTGAGGAGTCCGGCCGGCACCACCCGGGCCGCCGTGCTCCTCGCGGCTCGCGGTACGACGTGCAGGTTCCACGCCGCCGCCAGGACAATCAGGCACGCCACGGTGAGGTAGCCGGTGACCAGGCTGAGGTGGGCGGCACCACGGCTGACGTCGTCGATCACGTCCCCCGTGACCCGCTTCGCCGACCAGGACATCGGGTGCAGGTCGGTGAAGAGCGTGGCCACCAGGCCGAGCACCCCGGCTGCCGCCCCGGTGAGTGGCCAGGCGGTGAGCCGTCGACGTCTCTCCGGGTGCGGGTCGGACGTGG
Organism: uncultured Actinomycetota bacterium; assembly: GCA_963850965.1. Lineage (GTDB taxonomy): Bacteria > Actinomycetota > Actinomycetes > Propionibacteriales > Nocardioidaceae > Nocardioides. The sequence continues at coordinate 50,599 of CAWKMT010000001.1, forward strand.
TGTACGTGTCGTCTGAGGTGTGGGTCGTGGCCATCTCGGCTCCTTGCTACGGGGCCGCGGTTCGGCCCGGTCCCGGCAGGTTGTCGCGCTGCGCGTCCCTGGGAACAGGGACCCGGGTCCCGGATGTGTCCCTGGTCCGCATCCCCCTCCCGCGGCGGTGCCACCGCTGGCAGGATGCGCCCATGGAGGCCGTCTCCCGCACGCCTGCACGGCTCGCTGCCGGACTGGCTGCCGGCAGCACTGTGTGTTGCGTGGCAGCCGTGGTGATCGCGCAGCGGCTGGGGCCGGCGGCTGAGATCGAGCCCGTCTTCTGGGGCGACCTGGTGCTCGGGACCGCATGGCCGGTGGCGGGGGCACTCGTGGTGCGTTCGGCGCCGCGCAACCCGGTGGGCTGGGTGCTCCTGGCCGCAGCCCTGATCGGGCCCTACGAGCTCTGCGGCTACTACGCCGCTGCGGATGCGATGCCCGGACGTGACCTCCCGGGCGCGGCGCTCGCAGCCTGGGTCTCGATCTGGGGCTTCGTGCCGTATTTCTTCGTGCTGCCGCTGGTGCTGCTCCTCTTTCCGGACGGGCAGCCCCTGACTCCCCGGTGGCGCCCGGTGGTCGCGGCCGTCGTGACGCTCGCCTCGCTGACCACGCTGACCAGGATGGTGTCGCCGGTGACCGCCGACATCTCCTCGGCCGTGGTCAACCCGCTCGGGATCTCCTGGGAGTGGCTCAACCACGCCACCCGTGCCGGCGCGCTCATCTGCCTGTTCGGAGGGATCACCCTCGGTGTGGTCAGCATCCTGCTGCGGACCCGGCGCGCCGTCGGCCAGCACCGCACCCAGATGCAGTGGTTGCTGCTGGGCGGGATCGTGCTGCTCGCGGGCTTCGTCGGGCCCTGGGGCAGCGCCCGGGCCATCGCCCTGTCCGTGGGTCTGCTGGCGCTGCCGGTCGCGATCGTCATCGCGATCCTGCGGCACGGGCTCTTCGACGTGGCGATCGCCCTGAACCGGACCATCGTCCTGCTGTTGCTCTCGGGGCTGGTCGTCGCCGGGTACGCCGCTGCGGTCCTGAGCCTCGGCTCGGTCGGCGGCACCAGCGGACCGGGGCTGCTCCTGGTGGCCGGGGCCGCGCTCCTCGCAGCCTCGTTGCGCTCCACCGTCCAGCGCGCGGTCGACCGCACCCTCTTCGGGCACCGTGGTGACCCCTACGCCGTGGTGACCCGGGTGGGTCGCCATCTCGCCCCCGCCTCCGAGCCCCTCGCGGCGCTGGCACTCCTGGTCGAAGCACTCCGCAAGGCCCTCCAGCTTCCCTACGTTGCCTACTGGGACCACCGCACCGAGGCCGTGCTGGCCACCTCCGGAGAACCGGTCGCCGGTTGGGAAGCCGCGCCCGCAGCCGCCCTCGGTCAGGTGCTGGGCGAGCTGCGCGTGGGCAACCGACCCTCCGGCGAACGGCTGGGTTCGGAGGAGCGCGAGGCGATCGCCGAGGTGGCCGCCCGAGCCGGCACGCTCGCGTACGCCGCGGGGCTCGTCGCCGACGTGGCCGAGTCCCGCTCCCGGATCGTCGTGGCGCGGGAGGAGGAGCGGCGCCGGCTCCGCGACGACCTGCACGACGAACTCGGTCCGACGCTCGCCGGCGTGGCCCACCAGCTCGACGCCCTCTCGACGCGGCTGCGCTCTGCCGGGGACGACGACAATGCGCACCGCGCCGGCGCGGTGCGAGACCGGATGCGCGCCACGGTCCGGGACGTGCGCAGCATCGTGCACGGGCTGCGACCTCCGGTGCTCGACCAGCGGGGGCTCGGCGGCGCGCTGCACAGCCTGGTCGAGGGCATCGACACCCCCCAGTGCTCGACCGACCTCGATCTCCCGGACCCACTGCCGGCCGCCGTCGAGGTGGCGGCGTACGCCATCGCAGCCGAGGCGGTCGCCAACGCGCTGCGGCACAGCGCTGGCAGCACCCTCACCATCGTGGCCCGCGCCAGCGCGGAGAGCGTGGTCGTCGAGGTCATCGACAACGGCCAGGGAGTGCACGATCGCACCCACGCCGGCATCGGGTTGCGCAGCATGAGCGAGCGAGCGGCCGAGGTGGGCGGCCGCCTCGACCTGCTCGTCGCGCCAGGAGGAGGGACCCGGGTCGTGGCCACTCTCCCCCGCCGAGCCGAGGAGTCGCGATGACCGGGTCAGTCCGGGTGGTGCTGGTGGACGACCACCCCGTGTTCCGACAGGGCATGCGAGCCGTGCTCGACGAGCTGGACGGGATCGAGGTCGTGGCGGAGGCTGGGGACGGCGCCGCGGGCGTCGCCGCGGTCGAGGAGCACCTCCCCGACGTCGTGCTGATGGACCTGCGGATGCCGGGGGTCAACGGTCTCGAGGCCACGGCCCGAATCACGGCCACGCTGCCGCAGGTGGCCGTCCTGGTGCTGACGATGGACGAGGACGACGCCTCGGTCTTCGCCGCGCTGCGAGCCGGCGCCCGCGGGTACCTGCTCAAGGAGGCCGACGGAGCAGACGTGCACCGCGCCCTGCTGGCGGTGGGTCGGGGAGAGGCCGTCTTCGGGACCGGAGTGGCCGGTCGGGTGGTGGCCTACTTCTCGGGCCCGAACGGCGGCGGTGCCGTGCCGTTCCCGGACCTGACCGACCGGGAACGCGAGGTCCTCGAGCTCGTCGCAGCAGGGCTGGACAACACCGCGATCGCGCGGCGGCTCTTCCTCTCCCCGAAGACCGTGCGCAACCGGGTCAGTGATGTCCTCGGGAAGCTCCAGGCCCGCAGTCGCGCCGAAGCGGTCGCGCTCGCCCGGGACGCGGGCCTGGGAGGTCCCGGGCCGGAGGTCACGCCAGATCGATGAGCACCTTGCCGACGACGCCGCCCTCGACGGCGTCGTGCGCCGCGGCCGTCTCGTCGAGTGGGTAGTGGTGCAGCGGCACCCCGACCTCGGCACCCACCCGGAGGGCGCCGGCAGCCACGGCCGCGGTGACGTCCTCGGCCGCCGCGTCGAGCAGGTCCTGCCCCAGCGTGTAGAGGAGTAGGAACTGGTAGCGCAGGTTGCGGGAGAAGGTCGCCCGGAGGTCGAGGGTGACCTGGTCACCGCCGTTGTTGGCGTAGATCGCGATGGTGCCGCGATTGCGGACCACGGCCAGGTCGAGGGCGTTGTTGACGGCCGGCGCGAGCTCGACGGCGAGATCGACCCCGTCCGGCGCCAGGGCCAGGATCTCGGCCGCGGCGTCACCGGTGCGGTAGTTGACCGTGTGGTGGGCTCCGGCGCGGGTGGCCAGGGCGGCCTTCTCGTCGCTGCTGATCGTGGTGATGACCCGTGCCCCCGCCCAGCGGGCGAGCTGGATCGTGGCGTTGCCGACCGCGCCGGCGCCGCCCGCCACCAGGACGGTCATGCCCTCATGGCTTCCCGGGCCGAGCCGGGCCGGGCCGCCGTCGGCCGAGGTCAGGGCTCGATGGGCAGTCACGGCCGGCACCCCCAGGCTCGCACCGAGGTCGAAGGAGGCGTTGTCGGGCAGCGCCGTGACTCGTTCGGCCGGGACCACGCTGAACTCCGCGGCGGTCCCCCAGCGTCGACCGTGCTGGGCCAGCATCAGCCAGACCCGGTCCCCCACCGACACGTGCTCGACGCCACCGCCGACCGCGTCGACGACGCCCGAGCCGTCCTGGTTGGGCACCACCTCGTCGTACGCCGGGGGGGTGCCGCTGCGGGACTTCCAGTCGGTCGGGTTCACCCCCGACCGGACGATGCGGACCCGGACCTCGCCGGGACCGGGCTCGGGCACGTCACGCTCCACCAGACCCAGGACCGAGGAGGGACCGTTCTCGCTGTAGACGACTGCGCGCATGTCGCCGACGGTACAAGGCAACCGAGACGGGGTGAACCGACCGGCTCCGATCGCGAGGGCCGGGGAGCCGGGCTCAGCGGGACAGGTGTCGGGCCCGGACGAAGCAGAAGAGCCCGTAACAGGCGATGCCGGCCGCCATCGCCACGAGCAGCACCTGACCGAAGGGCTGTTGCAGCACCTGGTGCAGCGCCTGGTCCAGGCCACCGGACTTCTGGGCCTCGTGGGTCCAGGCGGCGTAGCCGAAGAGCAGGCCGACCAGGGCGAAGGCGATCCCCTTGGCGACGTAGCCGGCCTTGCCGAACCAGATGTAGGCCGTGCCCGCATCACCGCTCTTGCCCTCGGAGGTGAGGTGCTCACGGAAGCTCTCGGTCCAGGCGCGGTAGACCAGCGACGCGGCGTACCCGACGATCGCCAGGCCGACGAGACCGACGAGGAAGCGCCCGCCGGTGAGGTCCATCAGCTTGGCCGTGGTCGAGTCCGAGCCGCCCTTCTTCGACGACCCCGCCCCGATGGCGATCTTCAGGGCACTGACGGCGAGCGAGCCGTAGAGCACCGCCTTGCCCGCCGACATCAGGCGCTTGCGCAGGCGGGTGCCGCCGTCCTCCTCGCGGTGGCCGAAGGCCGCCTCGAGCAGGCGCCAGACCACGAGCAGGAACATGCCGATGGCAACGCCCCAGATCAGGACCAGCCCGAAGGGCTGCCGGGCCAGCTGGTGGAGCGCCCCGTCGCTCGACGCCGAGCCCTCCTGCTCGCCGAAGGCCAGCTGGAGGGCCAGCCAGGCGACGATGAGGTAGACCAGCCCGTAGGCCACCAGACCGAGCCGGACCGCATGGTCGAGCCAGTCGCTGTCCTCGACGCTGCGTCCGACGGACCGTACGTTCTCGCTGACGTCACCCATGCCGGAACCATAGATCCCGAGCGGTGACGGGCGCTCAGGCCAGGGTCGCCTTGTTGCGCTGGATGTTGCCCAGGACGCCGTTGACGAAGGTCGGTGAGTCGTCGGTCGAGAGGTCACGCACCAGGGCCATCGCCTCGGTCACCGCCACCGTGTCCGGGATGTCGTCGGCGAAGAGCAGCTCGAAGACACCCAGACGCAGCACGTTGCGGTCGACGGCGGGCATCCGGTCGAGCGTCCAGCCCTCGGAGTACTCGGTCAGCAGCTCGTCGATCCGCGCCTGGTGCTCGAGCACCCCGTGGACCAGCACCAGCGTGTAGTCGTTCCTCGGGACGTCGCCCTCCTCGAGGGCGCGCTCCAGCGCGACGTTCGGGGACTCTCCGCGCAACTCAGAGGCGTAGAGGACGTCCAACGCACGCTTGCGGGCCTTCGACCGGGCTCCCATCAGGACTTGACGCGACCCATGTAGGAGGAGTCGCGGGTGTCGACCTTGATCTTCTCGCCCTGGTTGATGAAGAGGGGGACCTGGATCTCGTGGTCGGTCTCGAGGGTGGCCGGCTTGGTGCGACCAGTGGCGCTGTCACCGGCAAGGCCCGGCTCGGTGAACGCGACGGTCAGCTCGACGGAGGCGGGCAGCTCGATGAAGAGCACCCGGCCTTCGTTCGTGGCGACCACGACCTCCTGCTGCTCGAGCAGGAAGTTGGCGGCGTTGCCGACGATCTCGGGGCCGATCTCCAGCTGGTCGTAGTTCTGCACGTCCATGAAGACGTAGGAGTTGCCGTCGTTGTAGAGGTACTGCATCGAGCGGCGGTCGACCGTGGCGGTCTCGACCTTGGTGCCGGCGTTGAAGGTCTTGTCGATGCTCTTGTTGGACTCGACGTTCTTGAGCTTGGTGCGCACGAACGCCGGGCCCTTGCCGGGCTTGACGTGCTGGAACTCCACGACGGCCCAGAGCTGCCCGTCGATGTTGAGAACCATGCCGTTCTTCAGGTCGTTGGTCGATGCCATGCGCGTGTGTCAGCCTTCGTGTCGTCAGATGGGGAGCGTCGCCCGCACCGAACGGTCCAGCGTCGGGGCAACGGCCGCCGAGTCTATCGCCATGCTCAGGCAATCTCCCAGACGACTTGGACACGCACCGTCAACTCGTCCCGCCCGGTGCGGACGGGGGCGAGCTTCGGGGGTTCCGGGTCGTCAGTCGCCCGCGGGAGCAGCGAGCAGCTCGAGGGCCATCCGGTAGCCGTCGATGCCGTGTCCGGCGATCACCCGCACCGCGTGCTCGGTGACGACCGAGACGTGCCGGAACTCCTCGGGCCGCTGACTCGGGTCGGAGAGGTGGACCTCCACGAGGGGTGCGGTGAGCTGGGCACAGGCGTCGTACAACGCCCAGGAGTAGTGGGTCCAGGCCGCAGCGTTGAGCACGACCGGAGTCACGTCGTCGGCGGCCTGGTTGAGCCAGTCGAGCAGCTCGCCCTCGTGGTTGGTCTGGTGCACGACGACCTCGAGACCCAGCGCGGCGCCCCACTCGACACACGCGTGGGCGAGCTCGGCGTGGGTCCGGGTGCCGTAGATCTCCGGCTGCCGGCGGCCGAGGCGGCCCAGGTTGGGTCCGTTGAGCACGAGCACCTTCATGGTCAGCTCCTCCCGGCGAGCACGTCGTACGCCGCGCGCAGGTCTTCGTCCGAGGGCCCCGACAGGACCCGCGGCCGGGCCAGGTCGGCCAGCACCACGAACCGCAGCTGGGAGCCCCGGGCCTTCTTGTCCACCTTCATCGCAGCGTGCAGCTCCTCGAAGGTAGCGCCCGCATAGGACGTGGGCAGCCCGACCCGGCCGAAGGTCGCCCGGTGGCGAGCCACGACGTCCGGGGAGAGCACCCCGGCGCGACCGGCCAGCTCGGCGACGAAGACACAGCCCAGCGCGACGGCCTCACCGTGCCGGATGGAGTAGCGCTCGGCCCGCTCGATCGCATGGCCCATGGTGTGGCCGTAGTTGAGCGCCTCGCGACCGGGATGGTCCGCGACTCCCCCGGTCTCCCGGAGGTCGCCCACCACGACGTCGATCTTGACCTGGATCGCGCGCTCGACGAGCTCACGCAGCACCGCCGAGTCGGCGGTGAGGGCGTCGGGCTCGGTCTCCTCGACCAGCCGGAGGATCTCCGGGTCGGCGATGAAGCCGCACTTGATCACCTCGCCCAGGCCCGAGACCAGCTCGGCGCGCGGCAGGGTGGCCAGGGTCGCCAGGTCGCAGAGCACGCCGGCCGGCTCGTGGAACGAACCCACGAGATTCTTGCCGCTGCCGGTGTTGATCCCGGTCTTGCCGCCGACGGCGGCATCGACCATCGCGAGCAGGGTGGTCGGCACGTGGACCACGCGGACGCCGCGCAACCAGGTGGCGGCGACGAAGCCCCCGACGTCGGTGGTGGCGCCGCCCCCGAAGGTGACGATCGCGTCGGAGCGGGTGAACCCGGCCTTCCCGAGCGCCTCCCAGCAGGCGACGGCCACCGAGGCGTCCTTGGCCTGTTCGCCGTCGGGGATGCCCAGCACGGTCACGTCGTACGACGAAGCAAGGGTGTCGAGCAGGGGGCGCACCAGCTCCGCGAGCTCGTCGGCCACGACCACCCCGACGCGCTGGACCGACCCGCCGAGCAGCTCGGGGAGCCGGGCAGTGACGTGGGTGCCGATGACGACGTCGTACGGCGAGGGGCCGGCGACGTGGAGCACGGTCTCGGTCATCCGAGGGCCTCGACGATCTCCCGCGCGACGTCCTCGGGAGCGCGCTCGTCGGTCTCGACGGTCAGCGTGGCCACCGCGGCGTAGAGCGGAGCGCGCTCGTCGAGCATCTGCTTGATCCGCGAGCGGAGGTTGCCGAAGAGCAGAGGGCGGGCGGTACCCATCCCCACCCGCTTGACCGCGTCGGCCAGCCCGACGCGCAGGAAGACCACGCGGTGCCCGGTGAGCAGGTCGCGCGTCGTGGGGTCGAGGACCGCGCCGCCGCCGAGGGCCAGGGCTCCGTCGTGCGTGGCGAGCGCCTCGGCGACCGCGGTGCGCTCCAGGGCCCGGAAGTGCTCCTCGCCCGATTCGAGGAAGATGTCGGAGATCGAGCGCCCCTCGGCAACCTCGATGTCGGTGTCGGTGTCGCGTACGCCGACACCCCAGGCCCGCCCGAGCAGGCGAGCGACCGTGGACTTGCCCGAGCCCGGCGGGCCGACCAGCACGACCCGCGGGCCCGGCTGGCCGGTCGGGCCGGTCTGCTCGGTCACTTGAACCTCAGCGCGGCGAGGTAGCCCTCGACGTTGCGCCGGGTCTCCCCCACCGAGTCGCCCCCGAACTTCTCCAGCACCGCCTCGGCGAGGACCAGGGCCACCATCGCCTCGGCGACGATGCCGGCGGCCGGGACCGCGCAGACGTCGGAGCGCTGGTGGTGGGCGACGGCTTCCTCGCCCGTGGTGACGTCGACGGTGCGCAGCGCACGCGGCACGGTGGCGATCGGCTTCATCGCGGCCCGGACCCGGAGCACCTCGCCGGTGGTCATGCCACCTTCGGTGCCGCCGGCGCGGCCGCTGAGGCGACGGATGCCGTCCTCGGTGGCGACGATCTCGTCGTGGGCCAGTGACCCGGGCGTCGCGGCCAGCTCGAAGCCGTCACCGACCTCGACACCCTTGATCGCCTGGATGCCCATCAAGGCTCCGGCGAGGCGCGAGTCGAGGCGACGATCCCAGTGCACGTGCGAGCCGAGCCCCGGCGGGAGGCCGTGGACGACGACCTCGACGACGCCCCCCAGGGTGTCGCCGTCCTTGTGGGCCTGGTCGATCGCGGCCACCATCGCGGCGCTGGCCTCGGGGTCCAGGCAGCGCACCGGGTCCTCGTCGAGCCGGGCGACGTCGCCGGCCTCGGGCCAGAGGCCCTGCGGGGCCTTGACACCGCCGAGGCCGACCACGTGCGAGACGATCGAGGCGCCGACGGTCTGGGCCAGGAAGTTGCTGGCCACGCGACCGAGTGCCACCCGGGCGGCGGTCTCCCGGGCGGAGGCACGCTCGAGGACCGGGCGGGCCTCGTCGAAGTCGTACTTCTGCATGCCGGCGAGGTCCGCGTGGCCGGGCCGGGGCCGGGTCAGCGCTGCGTTGCGCGCCAGGGCGTCCAGCTCGTCGGGGTCTACGGGGTCCGCAGACATCACCTTGTCCCACTTGGGCCATTCGGTGTTGCCGATCTGGAGCGCCACCGGCCCGCCGATCGTGCGTCCGTGCCGGACGCCACCGACGATCGTGACCTCGTCCTGCTCGAACTTCATCCGGGCCCCTCGGCCGTAGCCGAGACGCCGGCGGGCCAGGGACTCCTGGAGGTCGGAGGTGGTCACCTCGACATGGGCAGGAAGCCCCTCGAGGATCGCAACCAGAGAGGGGCCGTGGGACTCGCCCGCAGTGAGCCAACGCAGCATGGGATCAGTCTTTCATTGATGGACGAGGGAGTGTGCCGGTCACCCGGTGACGAGACTGGCCCAGAGGGACGAGCCGGTCATGATGCCGAGGAGTGCGCCGACGAGCATGAACGGTCCGAAGGGGAAGGCCCGACGCTCGACGATACGCAGCAGCGAGAGCAACCCGCCGCCGACACCACCGAGCAGGAAGCCGGTGTAGATGCCCACGACCAGCGGACCCCACCCGAGGTAGCCCAGGGCGATCCCGAGCAGGCCGGACAGGCGGACGTCGCCGTACCCGAGCCCACGGGGGTGGACGAACCAGAGCACGAAGAAGAGAGCGCCGGCGCCCAGCCAACCCCAGCCCGCGCGGATGAGGTCGTCGGTGTCGCGGGTGATGAGGAAGCAGACCAGCACCAGCGCGACCAGGACGACGTACGACGGCGCGATCACGCGGGTCGGCAGCAGCCGGGTGCGCCAGTCGACGACGGTGAGGGCAACCCCGACCGGCACAGCCGGCAGCAGGAAGAGCAGCGACCAGACCCCGCCCAGCGAGAGCCCGATCAGCGCGCCGACCACGGCCGAGGCCACCACCGTCCGCCACCGCAGTCCGGGGCTGGCGGCGATGACGACGTAGGGCACCTTGACCTCGAGGTCCTCCTCCAGGAGTACCTCCGGAGCCTCGTCGGTCTCGACGACGGGTTCCTCGACCGGCTCAGGGATCCGGGCGATCAGGGTCGGCACGAGGGCGCCCCCGAGACCAGCGACCACGGCGGACAGCGCGCCGACCAGGTACGGGTCGGGGCTCATCGCGACCCCACCCGAGCGGCCAGGGCGGCCTCCCCCGCCGCCCGCATCGCGGCCAACGGGGCGGGGACTCCGGCGAAGAGGGCGAACTGCAGGGCTGCCTGGTGGACCAGCAGGTCGAGTCCGCCCACGAGCAGGCGGCCGTCCGCGACGGCTGCGGCGGCGAGCGGGGTCGGCCAGGGCTCGTAGAGGACCTCGAAGACGACCGGCACCTCGGCACACCGGGCGACGAGGTCGGGCGTCTGCGCCGTGGCGGGGATCGTCGAGACGACCACGTCGCCGACGGCGGTGGCATCGGCCAGCGAAGCGACGTGGACGCGGGGCGACGAGGGGTGCCGCTCGATGGCGACGACCGCCTGCGCGGCGCGCTCGGGTGAGCGCACCAGCACCGTGATCGTGGTGGCGCCGAGGTCGCAGAGCGCCAGCCCGGTCGAAGCGGCGGTCGCTCCCCCGCCCAGGATCGTCCCGGCCGAGACCGGGCCGTCGTACCGCTCGCGGAGCGCGGCGACCGCGCCGGGCGTGTCGGTGTTGTCGGCGAGCACCACCGCCGACTCCTCGATCAGCAGGGTGTTGACCGCCCCGGCGAGGAGCGCCCGCGCAGTGACCTGGACGCCCAGGTCGAGAGCAGCGCGCTTGAGGGGCATCGTCAGCGACAGCCCCCGCCACGTCGCGTCGAGCCCGTCGAGGAAGCCCCGGAGTCCGTCGCCGGCCACCCGGTGCGCGTCGTAGCTCCAGGCCAGACCTGCCGCGACATAGCCCGCCCGGTGCAGCGCCGGTGACAACGAGTGCTCGATCGGGTCCCCGAGGACCGCGCATCGTCGGGCGGGCGGTGCCGCGAGGTCGGGCGCCATCAGCAGGCGTCAGACGTCTCGCAGTACTTCTTGAACTCACTCTTGTAGCGCAGGAACTCGTCGTACGTCTCCGCGAACTTCGTCTCGCCGGTGCGCAGGTCGACGGTGACGTAGTAGAACCAACCGCCGTCCGTGGGGTTGGCCGCGGCAGCCAGCGCGTCGTCTCCGGGCGCCTCGATGGGCGTCGGGGGCAGACCGGTGTTCTGGTAGGTGTTGTACGGCGAGTCGACCTCGAGGTCGTCGAGGGTCAGCCCGACGCCGAGCTGGCGGTCCATCGCGTAGTTGACGGTGGCGTCGATCTGGAGGAGACCGTTGGTCTCGTCGCCCTCGAGCCGGTTGTAGATCACCTGCGCGATCTTGCCCATGTCGTCGCCGCGACCCTCGGCCTCGACGAGGCTGGCGATGATCATCAGCTCGCGGGGGGTGTAGCCCAGCGCTTCCGCTGCGCCCTCGAGATCGACCTCGTCGGCCGCCTGCTGCCAGCGCTCCACCATCGCGCTGAGGATGGTCTTCGGCGTCGCGTTCGGACCGAGGTCGTAGGTCGACGGGAAGAGGTAGCCCTCGGCGTTGCCGTCGGCGTACTCCGGCAGACCGATGGAGCCGGGCTTGGCGAGCACCCGGGTGTACTGCGCCCGGGTGAAGTCGGTCTTGTCCTCGAGGATCCCGAGGATGTCGACGACACGGAGCCCCTCGGGGATCGTGATGGTGTTCTTGACCAGGTTGGCGGGGTCGATGAGGACGGCGAGGGCGTCGGCCGCCACCATCTCCTTCTTCAGCCGGTAGAAGCCGACCTGGATGCCGGTCGACTTCGACTCTCCCGAAGCAGCATCGGTGAAGGCCTCGACGGACGCGATCACCTCGAGCTCCTTGAGGTTGCGGCCCATCGCGGCGACGCTGTCGCCGGACTCCACCTCGAAGATGACCTTGCCCCGACCCGGACCATCGAAGTCAGCGGCCGCTGCGAACCGGTCGGAGATCGCCTCGACGCCCTTGGTGATGGCGAAGTACGCACCCCCGGCCACGACCGCGAACGCGACGAGCACCGCCAGGCACCCCTTGGCGTGATGACGCTTCGCGCGGTGCGGCTTGCCCGGGGGCGGCTCGGTGAACGCCTCGGGCAGGATCTGGTCACTCATGCGTCTCCTCGACGATCTCACCGGGCGCGGTCCCCGTGGCGCGCTCGGTGTCCAGTGCGTGTTGCAGGATCACCACGGCTGCCACCTGGTCGACCACCGCACGTTGCTTGCCGCCCTTGCGGCCACGATCGCGCAGCATAGCCGTCGCCGAGACCGTGGTCAGCCGCTCGTCACAGAGTCGGACCGGCACCGGCGCGATCCGACGCGCCAGGGCGACGGCGAAGGCTCGGGCCTTGGCCGCGGACGGCCCCTCGCCTCCCGAGAGCGACCGGGGCAGTCCGACGACGACCTCGACGGCTTCCTCCTCGGCCAGGATCGCTGCGATCCGAGCCAGGTCGCCGCGGCCCCGCTTGACGGTCTCCACCGGAGTGGCGAGGAATCCCGACGGGTCGCTGCGCGCGACCCCGATCCGGGCCTCCCCCGGGTCGATCCCGAGGCGTACGCCGGATCTCACCGTGGTCAGGCCTGGCCCGCGGCCCGGGCGACCTCGGTCGCGACGAGAGCCAGCGCCTCGTCGATCCGGGAGCTGTCGGTGCCGCCGCCCTGGGCGACGTCGTCCTTGCCGCCGCCCTTGCCGCCGACCAAGGGACCGATCGCGCGCACCAGGTCGTTGGCCGAGATCCCACGGGTGCGCGCCTCGTCGTTGACCGCCGCCACCACCGAGACCTTGGCGTCGGCGGAGCCGATGATCACCACCGCGCCCGGCTGCCCGGCCGCCAGGCGACCCCGCACGTCGAGCGCCAGGGTGCGGACGTCGCCGCCGGCAGCACCGTCGGCACGGTGGGCAACGACGTGGACACCGCCCACGACCTGGGCACCGGCCGCCAGCTGGGCGCCCGCGGCGAGCAACTGGCCCACGCGAACCTTCTCGATCTCCTTCTCGGCCGCGCGGAGCTTCTCGACGATGTCGTTGACCCGCTCGGGGAGCTGCTCGGGGCGCACCTTCAGCGCCTCGGACAGCTGGGCCACCAGCACGTGCTCGCGGGCCAGGAAGCGGTAGGCGTCCCCACCCACCAGCGCCTCGACCCGGCGTACGCCGGAGCCGATGGAGGCCTCACCGAGCAGCTTGATCACACCGAGCTGGCCCGAGCTGCCGGCGTGGGTGCCACCACAGAGCTCACGCGCCCAGTCGCCGACGGAGATCACCCGGACCTCGTCGCCGTACTTCTCGCCGAAGAGCGCCATCGCGCCGGACTTCACGGCCTCGGCCTGGGTCATCACCTCGGCATGGACGGCGAGGTCGGCCATGACCAGGTCGTTGACCCGGGCCTCCACGTCGGCCATCACCGAGGCCGGGACCGAGCCGGTGGCGGAGAAGTCGAAGCGGAAGCGCCCGGGGGCGTTCTCGGAGCCCGCCTGGGTCGCCGTCTCGCCCAGCGCCTCACGGAACGCCTTGTGCACCATGTGCGTCGCGGTGTGGGCGCGCGAGATCGAGCGGCGTCGTTCGGTGTCGACCAGGGCCTGCGCCCCGGCTCCGACCGTCACCTCGCCGGAGAGCACGGTGGCCTGGTGCACGACCAGTCCGCGGATCGGCGACTGGACGTCGCGAACCTCGATGCGGGCGCCGTTCTCGAGCTCGATGACACCCTGGTCGGCGAGCTGGCCACCGCCCTCGGCGTAGAACGGGGTGCGGTCGAGGACCAGCTCGATGTCGTCACCCTCGCGGGCCGAGGTGACCACCCCGCCGGCCGAGACGATGCCGCGGACCGAGGCCTCGGAGACCACCTCGGCGTAGCCGGTGAACTCGACGGCACGGCCCAGGGTGTCGGCGACCTCGCGGTAGGCGCGGGCGTCGAGATGCTGGCCCTTCTTGGACTTCGCGTCCGCCTTGGCGCGGTCGCGCTGCTCGGTCATCAACCGTCGGAAGCCGGCCTCGTCGACGGAGAGTCCCGCCTCCGACGCCATTTCGAGGGTGAGGTCGATCGGGAAGCCGTAGGTGTCGTGCAGGGCGAAGGCCTTGTCGCCGGAGAGCTGGGTCCCGCCGGACTTGCGGACCTCGGCCGCACCGAGGTCGAAGATCGTGGTCCCCGCGCGCAGCGTCGAGCGGAAGGCCTCCTCCTCGGCGTAGGCGATCGTGGAGATCCGCTCCCAGTCGCGGTGCAGCTCGGTGTAGGTCTCGCCCATCTTGTCGCGGCTGACGGGGAAGAGCTCGGGCAACGCCCGGTCCTCGTAGCCCAGCAGACGCACCGAGCGCACCGCACGGCGCAGCAGACGACGCAGGACGTAGCCGCGGCCTTCGTTGCCCGGCGTCACGCCGTCGCCGATCAGCATCATCGCGCTGCGGATGTGGTCGGCCACGACCCGGAAGCGGACGTCGTCCTGGTGGTCGGCGCCGTAGCGGCGGCCGGTGAGCTCCATCGCCTTCTCGATGACGGGGAACATGACGTCGATCTCGTACATGTTCTCCTTCCCCTGCATCAGGAAGGCGACCCGTTCCAGGCCCATGCCGGTGTCGATGTTCTTCTTCGGCAACGAGCCGACGATGTCGAAGTCCTCCTTGGACCGCACCGCGCTGAGCTCGTCCTGCATGAAGACGAGGTTCCAGAACTCCAGGTAGCGGTCCTCGGCGGAGAAGTCACCGTCGGCGCCGTACGCCGGCCCCCGGTCGATCAGCAGCTCCGAGCAGGGGCCACCGGGACCGGGCACGCCCATCGACCAGTAGTTCTCGGACTTGCCGAGCCGCGCGATCCGGTCGTCGGGCAGGCCGCTGATCTTCTTCCAGAGCTCGACCGCCTCCGGGTCGTCCTGGTAGACGCTCGGGTAGAGCTTGCCCTCGGGCAGCCCGAAACCACCATCCTCCACGGACCGGGTGACCAGCTCCCAGGCAAACTCGATCGCCTCGGCCTTGAAGTAGTCACCGAAGGAGAAGTTGCCGCACATCTCGAAGAAGGTGCCGTGCCGCGTCGTCTTGCCGACGTCCTCGATGTCGGGGGTGCGCACACACTTCTGCACGCTCACCGCGCGGTCGTACGGCGGCGTCTCCTGACCCAGGAAGAAGGGCTTGAAGGGCACCATGCCGGCGGGCACGAACAGGAGGTTCGGGTCATCGGCGAGCAACGAGGCCGACGGCACCGGGGTGTGGCCGACGCGCTCGAAGTGCGCGACGAATCGCCGGCGGATCTCCGCGGTGTCCATCAGGTGGTGCCTTCCTCGTCATCGGTGGTCGACTCCAGCGGAGCGACCTCTTTCTCGGTGCCCGGGGTGGCCCGGTGGCGTCCTGCTTCGAGCTCTGGTGGCCCATGAGGCACGAGTCCGTAGCGTTCGCGCAACTCGGTTTCCTTCTCGACGCTGCCCTGCGCCACCTCGTCGCGGAACAGGCGGGCGCCCAGCGAGACGGCGCTCCAGCGGTCCCGCAGGCCATCAACGGTGAGGACCTCGGCTGCCCGACGCCCACGAATCATGGCGTACACACCAGCCCCGGCACCCGCCACGAACCACATGCCGCGCCTCATGCTGCGCTGCCCTCGTCGTCGAGCGCGGCGCGCTGACGAGACTCCCACGCACGCCGGGCTTCCTTGACCTCGCTGCGGCGCACCTTGCGGGCGCGGCGCACCTCGCGTCGCATCTCGAACCGGATCCGGTTACGGGTCTCGGGGGCCAGGGCCGTGCGCAGTCCGTGGGCGATGGAAGCGGCGCGCACCACGCTCTCGCGCAGCACGAGATCGGCGAAGAGCGCCCGATCGATCCGGGCACCTTCGGGGACGGCGGCGTGCCGCGATCGCGCCTCGCCGACCTGGGTGATGAGGTACTCGGCGGCCTCGGGCGCAGGCACCGCGGGAGCGCTCACCCGCTGCTCCACCTCGATCATCCGGGCGCGCAACGAGGCCAGCTCGGTCCGGGCGACCTCGAGCTCACGCTCGGTCCGTTGGCGTCCGCGCAGCAGCACGGCGACGAGCACGAGCGCGAGCAGTGCCGCCGCGCCGAGGACGACGGGCACGATCCACTCCTGCATCACAGTGCCCGACCCTATCGCGAGCCCTCTGGGCCTCTGGACCCCCGGATCAGCCGCCGGATCCGTTCCCACCGCTCCTTGATCGCGGCCTCGGCTCCGAGCGCGGTCGGTCGGTAGTAGGTGGCGTCCACGACGACGTCGGGGGCGTACTGCTGCTCGGCGATCCCGAAGGGCGCGTCGTGGCTGTAGGTGTACGCCGCGCCGTGGCCGAGCTTCTTGGCTCCGCCGTAGTGGGCGTCGCGCAGGTGGGGGGGCACCGGCCCGATCTTGCCGGCCCGGACGTCGGCGCTCGCCTCGTTGATCGCGGTGATCACCGCGTTCGACTTGGGCGCGACGGCGAGAGCGATCGTCGCCTGGGCGAGGTTGAGCCGGGCTTCGGGCATGCCGATCAGCTGGACTGCCTGGGCCGCGGCGACGGCGGTCGTGAGCGCGCTGGGGTCGGCCAGACCGATGTCCTCGCTCGCCAGGATGATCAGCCGCCGCGCGATGAACCGCGGGTCCTCCCCCGCCTCCATCATCCGGGCGAGGTAGTGGAGGGCTGCGTCCGCGTCGGAGCCGCGCACCGACTTGATGAAGGCGCTCGTCACGTCGTAGTGCTGGTCGCCCTGCCGGTCGTAGCGCACCGCCGCCTGGTCGACGGCCGTCTCCGCGGTCGCGAGGTCCACCACGTCCAGCCCGCGCGACGAGGCGGCCCCCGCGGCCGCCTCCAGATACGTGAGGGACCGGCGGGCATCACCCCCCGCGAGCCGGACAAGGTGGTCGAGCGCATCGTCGTCGACCTCGAAGCGGCCACCGAGCCCGCGCTCGTCGGTCAGCGCCTGGGCGAGCACCGCACGGACGTCGTCGTCGTCGAGGGACTGCAGCCGCAGGAGCAGGCTGCGTGAGAGCAACGGAGAGATGACCGAGAAGAAGGGGTTCTCGGTGGTGGCGGCGATCAGGGTGACCCAGCGGTTCTCGACCCCGGGCAGCAGCGCATCCTGCTGGGCCTTGCTGAACCGGTGGACCTCGTCGACGAAGAGGACGGTCTCGCGGCCGGTGCCGACCAGCTCGGCACGGGCACCGTCGATCGCGGCGCGCACCTCCTTGACCCCGGCCGAGACCGCGGAGACCTCCACGAAGCGACGGTCGGTCTGCTGGCTGACGATCGAGGCGATCGTCGTCTTGCCCGTCCCGGGCGGCCCCCACAGCAGCAGCGACATCGACTGGTCACCCTCGATCAGCCGGCGCAGCGGTGACCCGGGAGCCCGCAACTGCGCCTGCCCAACCAGCTCGTCGAGCGTGCGCGGGCGCATCCGCACCGCGAGAGGTGCAGAGGAGTGCGTGTTCGCTGCCAGCGCTCCCGAGCCGGGCGTACCGGTTCTCGGGGTGCCGGGTACCTCGAAGAGTCCCTCCACACCGGTCACCGTAGAGGGTGGCCGGGTGGCGGACGACTCCGACCGGTCAGGCCGAGACCATGCGCTCGGTCTTGACGTCGAACCACTCCTTGGCGAAGCCCGGTCCCAGGTTGAGCGGCGCCGGCGTGGTGCCCGGGTCGGGGCTGCCCTGCGCGTCGACGCCCAGCAGTCCGCTGGTCACCGGGAGCTGCGGGTGCTTGTGCAGCTCGCCGGGGAAGTGACACGCGACCTTGTGACGAGCACCGATCTGCAGCAACGGCGGCTCGACCTTCGCGCAGATCTCCTGGGCCAGCGAGCAGCGGGTCCGGAAGCGGCAACCGGACGGCGGGTTGATCGGGCTGGGGACGTCGCCCTCGAGCCGGATCCGCTCACGCCGACCGCCGATCGCGGCCTGCTTCACGTCCGGGACTGCCGAGAGCAGGGCCTGGGTGTAGGGGTGGTGCGCGCGGGCGTAGATCGTCTCGCGGTCCGCGATCTCGACGATCTTGCCGAGGTACATCACCGCGATCTCCGGGCAGAAGTGGCGTACGACGGCCAGGTCGTGGGCGATGAAGAGGAAGGCCACCGAGAACTCGCGCTGGATGTCCTGGAGCAGGTTGATGACCTGGGCCTGGATCGAGACGTCGAGCGCCGAGACCGGCTCGTCGGCCACGAGCAGCTTGGGGTTCAGGGTCAGGGCCCGGGCGATGCCGATGCGCTGGCGCTGACCGCCGGAGAACTCGTTGGGGTACCGGTTGTAGTGCTCGGGGTTGAGGCCCACGACCTCGAGCAGCTCCTGGACCCGGGGCAGGATGAGGTTCTTCGGGACGACCTTGTGCACCGACAGCGGCGCGCCGACGATCGAACCGACCGTGTGCCGCGGGTTCAGCGAGGTGTAGGGGTCCTGGAAGATCATCTGCACGTTGCGTCGCAGCGGCTTGAGCTCGCGCTGGGACATCTGCGCGATGTCCTGCCCGGTGTCGCCGAAGCGCATCGCCCCGGCGGTGGGCTTGTAGAGCCGCGTGATCAGTCGACCGGTGGTCGACTTGCCGCAGCCCGACTCGCCCACGAGGCCGAGCGAGCCGCCACTGGGCACCTGGAACGAGAGTCCATCGACCGCCTGGACATGTCCGATCGTGCGCCGGATGACCCCCGAGGACTTGACCGGGAAGTACATCTTGAGGTTCTCGACCTCGAGCACGGGCTTGGCGTTCGGGTCGAGCTGCGCCGGCTTGTGACCCTGCTGCGCGATCTCGGCGAAGCTCATCTGGCCCACGCCCTGCTGCGCGGGGGCCTTCGTGGGTGCAGCCGTGTCGGCGGACTCGTCGCTCTGGTCGACATTCACGTCGGGCATCAGTTCTTCTCCTCGACCAGCTCGGGCGCGATCTCGGGGAGCACCTCTGCCTGGAAGATCTCATCGGGGTTGGCCAGGTGGCAGCGCTTGAGGTGTCCCTCGCCGCGCGAGCCCGGCAGCAGGGCCGGCATCTCGGTGGCGCAGAGGTCACCGGGCACCTTGTCGGAGTGGACACACCGAGGCTGGAAGGAACAGCCACCGGGCAGGTTGAGCAGGCTGGGCGGGTTGCCGGGGATCGGGATCAGCCGGGCGTCGGTGTCGGCCTTGACGTCAGGGACGCTCGAGAGCAGGCCCCACGTGTAGGGCATCTCCGGGTGGGTGAGGAGCTCCTTGCAGGGGCCGTACTCGACCGCCCGACCGGCGTACATCACCAGGACGTCGTCGGCCATCTCTGCGATGACGCCGAGGTCGTGGGTGATGATGATGACCGCGGAGTTGAACTCGCGCTGGAGGTCCTGGAGCAGGTCGAGGATCTGCGCCTGGACGGTGACGTCGAGCGCGGTCGTGGGCTCGTCGGCGATCAGGAGCGAGGGGTCGTTGATCAGCCCCATCGCGATCATGGCGCGCTGGCGCATGCCGCCGGAGAACTGGTGCGGGAAGTCGTCGACGCGACGGTCGGGCTGCGGGATCCCGACCCGGTCCAGCATCTCGATCGCCTTGCGGCGGGCGTCGCGCTTGGTCGCGCTCGGGTGATGGACGACGTACGCCTCGGCCAGCTGGCCGCCGATCTTGTAGAACGGGTGCAGCGCCGCGAGGGCGTCCTGGAAGATCATCGAGACCTGGTTGCCGCGCATCTTGCGCATCGCCGGCTCGGCAATCCCGACGACCTCGGTGCCCGCGATCCGGATCGACCCGCTGATCTGGGCGGACTTCGCGTCGTGCAGGCCGAGCACGGCCATGCTCGAGACCGACTTCCCCGAACCGGACTCACCCACGATGCCCAGCGTCTTGCCGAGCTCGACGGTGTAGCTGAGCCCGTGGACCGCGGTCACCAGGCCGTCCTCGGTGGGGAAGCGGACCGTCAGGTCTTCGACGGCGAGGATCGGCTCGTTCGAATGGGCGCCGGCCGGGCGGCCAGCGCTGGTCTGCTCACTCACGAAAGCCTCACCCTCGGGTCAAGAATGCTGTAGACGATGTCGACCAGGATGTTGGACACGATCAGGAAGACCGCGGCGAACAACGCCGTGGCGGCGACGACGGGCAGGTCACGCCCGACGACACCCTGCAGCGCCCAGAAGCCGATCCCGTCGATCTCGAAGATCTTCTCGGTGAAGATCGTGCCCGCCAGCAGGGTCCCGAAGTCGATACCGAAGATCGTCACGACGGGCACCAGTGCGGCGCGCAGTCCGTGCTTGTAGACCACCGTGCGCGGCGGCAGGCCCTTGGCCTTGGCCGTGCGGATGTAGTCCTCGCTCAACGCCTCGACCATCGAACCTCGGGCGTACCGGGTGTACTGCGTGCAGCCGAAGATCCCCAGGGCCACCCAGGCCAGGAGCATCCCGGAGAACCACTTCGCCGGATTGTCCAGGATCGGGAAGTACCCCGTATCGCTCAGGAACGGGACTTCGAAGATCACCGTGAAGTACAGCCAGGTCAGCAGCGCGAAGAGGTAGTACGGGATGGAGCTGAGGAAGAGGAAGCTGGAGACGAGCGCCTTGTCGGCGACCGAGCCGCGTCTTCGCGCGGCAGCCACGCCAATGGGGATTCCGAGGATGAGGTAGAGCGACGCTCCGCCGACAGCCACCGACAAGGTGGCGGGGAAGCGCGACTTCAGCTCGGAGAAGACAGGGACCTTGGTCCGGTAGGAGTAGCCCAGGCACGGAGCCGGGCAGTCATAGGTCGTCGGGAAGATCTCGATGTCACGACCGACGAAGACACCCTTGGCGAACTTGCCGTACTCGACATAGACGGGGTTGTCGTAGCCGAGCGACTTCTCGTAGCGCTCCAGCCGCTCCGGAGTGCACCGGTTGCTGGTCTCGCGGTCACAGATCGGCTGAGCCGGGCTGGACGGGCCGTACCAGAACAGTAGGAAGATCGCCATGGACACGAGGACGACGACCAAGGCACCCGCAAGCACGCGCTTGACGACATAGGCAAACATCGAGAGCTCTCTCCGGTGGGGAAAACCGTGGACTGGCAGGTGGGGGCCTCCATCTCGGAGGCCCCCACCCGTCAGTTGTTGTTCAGATCAACTCGGGGAGTCGATCACTGCATCACGAACAGGTCCTTGTAGTTCGGGGCACCGAGAGATCCGTCACCCGTGGGGTTACCGATCTTGGAACCGAACACGAACAGGTCGTTGCGGAAGGCGGTGGGGATGAGCGGGAAGAACTCCGTGGAGATCTTCTCGTCCAGCGAACCCCAGCCGTCAGCCTGGTCTTCGAGCGGCATCTGCAAGATGGCCTTCATCTGGTCATCAATTTCCTTCTCCGAGAAGAAGGCGGTGTTGTAGACAGCACCGGTCTTGGTGAGCGGCGGGACCATCGTCAGACCCGACGGCCAGTCCGAGCACCAGTTGACGCCACGAAGGTTCAGCGTCTTGTTGATCTTGTTGTCAGGGTCAAGCCACACGTTGTACGGCGAGTCCTGGACCGGGATCCCCTTGACGGTGAATCCGGCCTCTTCCATGCCCTTGACGTAGACCTTCTGGCCGGCAACGGCGTTCGGGTCGGGCTCGTAGTAGACCATCGTGATCTTGAACTCGCCGGGCTCGTAGCCGGCTTCCTTCAAGAGCTCCTTCGACTTCTCCGGGTTGTAGGTGAACTGCTCACCGTCAACGAAGTAGTCGTGCTTGCCGGCCATACCGGGAGGCATGATCGAGTTCGCGGGAACGCGGGTCACACCGGGCACCTCGCCCGTGGCGAGCCAGATGTCGTTGTAGGGGTACGCGTACGCGAGTGCCTTACGAACGTTGATGTCGGTGATCTTGGTGTAGTCAGGCGACAGGAAGCTCGTGCACTGCGACGACTGCTGGATCATGCGGTCACCGAGCTCGGTGTTTCCGCGGTCGTAGTTGTTCGAGCCCAGCTGCGTCGAGACGGCCGTCTGCGAAGCGGTGTTGTCGCTCAGCATGATCTGGTCGACCTTGGCGTTGTCCTGGTTGAACTTGAAGACCCAGCTGTCGGCGTACTGGTGACGCGCCGGGTCGCTGTTCGGGTCCCACTGGTCGTTCTTGACCAGGACGAGCTCCTCGTTCGGGCGGTAGGTCTCCACCTTGTAAGGGCCGTTGGACTGGAGGTTCTGTCCGTAGTTCGGCGGGGTGCTGGTCTTGCCCAACGGGACCGGGCCCATCGCCATGAAGGCGCCCCAGTAGTCCATGTCGGGGAACGGCTGCGACATCTTGATCGTGACGTCCTGACCGCTGACGCTGACGCCGCCCCACTCCTTGCCCTTGTCCGTGTAGGGGCCCTTGTACTCGCCCGCACCGAAGAAGTAGGTCTGGGAGTACTCGGTGCCGGGACCCGACGGGAACGTGTCGGAGTCCATCGACCGGGTGATGCCCCAGGCGATCTCCTCGGCGGTGACCGGGTCACCGTTCTCCCACTTCGCGTCATCGCGAATGGTGAAGGTCCACTCGGTGAAGTCCTCGTTCGCCGAACCCAGGTCGACGGCGAGGTCGGGGACCAGCGTCATCTGACCCGTCTTCGGGTCGTGGGCGTACTGCGTCAGCGCGCGAGTCGTCAGAGCCTGCTGGATCGAGTTACCCGTGACGGACCAGCCGTCGGTGGGGTCCAGCGAGTCCGGGCCGGGGTCGCCGGGCAGGTACACCGTGATGGTGCCACCCTTCTCTGCGCCCTCGATCTCGGCCGCCGGGGCCTGGCGGTTCTTGTCCTTACCAATGTCGGGGGCGTTGGTGAACGACCTACCGGTCTGCGGGTCTTCGCCGCTACCCGAGCCGCCACACGCGGCGAGGGTGAACAGCGCAGCACTGGCGACAACTGCCAGTGACTTGGTCCGTCTCATAATCCAGCCTTTCTTTCTGAGTTCGCGCCCACGAGGAGAATCGAGGACGACGTTTAGTTCCCGTCAGCGACGGGTCTTGGGATCGAGCGCGTCTCGCACCGCGTCTCCCAAGAGGTTGAGGGCCAGCACCAGAGCAACGATGCCGATCATCGGCTCCCAGAGGTACAAGGGGTACACCTGGAAGTAGTCGGAGGCCTTGAGGATCGTCTGTCCCCAGGAGATGCCTGAGGTCACGCCGATACCGAGGTAGGCCAGACCGGCCTCGGCGGCGACGAAGGCCGGGAGCATCAGCGAGATGCTGATGACGATCGGAGCGGCGAGGTTCGGGAGCAGCTCGCGGATCAGGATCCGCGAGGTGGGCATCCCGATCACGCGGGCGGCCTGGACGAACTCGCGCTCACGCAGTGACAGCACCTCACCGCGGATCAGGCGGGTGACACCCATCCAGCCGAAGCCGGCCAGCACGACGATCAGCGCCCAGAACTGGATTCTGGGGTAGTTGTCGCTGGCGTTGAAGCGCTGGTTGATGATCGGCGCGATCACCAGGGCCGCCAGCAGGTAGGGGATCGTGAGGAAGAGGTCGGTCAGGAACGACACGGCCTTGTCGACGGCGCCACCCAGGAAGCCTGCGAGGAGTCCGAGCGTGATGCCCAGGATCGAGGAGAAGAGCGTGGCAACCGTGGCGATCTGCAGCGACGTGCGTGCGCCGTACAACCAGAAGGCGAGGTTGTCGGTGGCCGACTTGGGCGCGATCCCGAACGGGTGCTCGGGGTCGAAGCCGTGGTTCGGCGGTCCCTTCAGCGGCAGCGCGCCGTTGAGGAAGTCGAGGTAGGCACTGGGGAGCACGGTCTCGGTGGAGACGTTGAAGAAGTTCGAGATCGTCCCGGCGAAGACCGCCACCACGATGAAGAACAGCACCACCAGCGCGCAGACCACGGCGATCTTGTCGCGTACGAGCCGACCCAGGGCGATCCGCATCGGGGACTTGCCAGTGATCGACTTGGCCTTCTTGCCCTGCGGGTTCCTGGAGGAGGGGTCCTCGCTCAGGTCTCCCAACTTCTCGGGCCCGGCCGTCTGTGCCGACATACTCTCCCCATCGTCAAATGAGGCCGGGAGTTTCCCCGGCCTGCGCCCTACGCGCCGTCGGTGACTCTATGTGACACAGACCGCACCTGCGATCACCAGCGCGTAACGATCTGGTCTCGGCAGCAGTCGCGCCGAGACCCGGCAAGCCTCAGAGCGCGGAGCTCTCCGGCTTCGTCGTCGGACCGTCCACGCCGGCCTCTTTACGTTGCTGTGCGGTGATGGCCGCCGGCGCAGCCGTGAGGGGGTCGAAACCGCCACCGGACTTCGGGAAGGCGATGACGTCGCGAATCGAGTCGGTCCCGGCCAGGAGGGCACAGATCCGGTCCATACCGACCGCAATGCCGCCGTGCGGCGGCGCGCCGAACTTGAACGCGTCCAGCAGGAAGCCGAACTTCTCCTCGGACTGCTCCTCGGAGAGGCCCATCACGCCGAACACGCGCTTCTGGATGTCCTCACGGTGGATCCGGATGGAGCCGCCGCCGAGCTCGTTGCCGTTGCAGACGATGTCGTAGGCGTAGGCCAGCGCGCTGCCGGGGTCGGTGTCGAAGGTGTCGGCGTACTCGGGCTTGGGGCCGGTGAACGCGTGGTGCACCGCGGTCCACGCGCCGGCGCCCACGGCGACGTCGCCGCTGGCGACGGCATCACTGGCGGGCTCGAACATCGGGGCGTCGACCACCCAGGTGAAGGCGAAGGCCGACTCGTCGATGAGGTCGCAGCGGCGGCCGATCTCCAGCCGGGCAGCACCCAGGAGTGCCCGGCTGGGCTTGGTGGCTCCGGCCGCGAAGAAGATGCAGTCCCCGGGTTGGGCCCCGACATGGGCAGCCAGACCGGACTTCTCCTCGTCGGAGAGGTTCTTGGCGACCGGTCCGCCGAGCTCGCCGTCCTCCTGGACGAGCACGTAGGCCAGGCCCTTGGCGCCACGCTGCTTGGCCCACTCCTGCCAGGCGTCGAGCTTCTTGCGGGGCTGGCTCGCGCCGCCCGGCATGACGACGGCACCGACGTACTCGGCCTGGAAGACCCGGAACGTGGTGTTCGCGAAGTACTCGGTGCACTCGACGAGCTCGTTGCCCATCCGCAGGTCGGGCTTGTCGGAGCCGAAGCGCGCCATGGCCTCGGCGTAGGTCATCCGCGGGATCGGGAGCGCGATGTCGACGTCGATCAGCTTCCACATCGCGGCGAGGACGTCCTCCATCAGCGCGATCACGTCGTCCTGCTCGACGAAGCTGAGCTCGATGTCGAGCTGGGTGAACTCCGGCTGCCGGTCGGCGCGGAAGTCCTCGTCGCGGTAGCAGCGAGCAATCTGGTAGTACCGCTCCATCCCGGCGACCATCAGCAGCTGCTTGAAGAGCTGGGGGCTCTGCGGCAGGGCGTACCAGCTGCCCGGCTGGAGGCGGGCAGGCACCAGGAAGTCACGAGCCCCCTCGGGGGTGGACCGGGTCAGCGTCGGTGTCTCGATCTCGACGAAGTCGTGGGCGTCGAGCACGTCGCGCGCTGCCTTGTTGACCTTGCTGCGCAGGCGCAGTGCGGCGTTGGGACCGCTGCGGCGCAGGTCGAGATAGCGGTGCTTGAGCCGCGCCTCCTCCCCCACGTCGATGTGGTCGTCGATCGGGAACGGCAACGGCGCAGCCGCGCTGAGCACGACGAGGTCGTCGGCGATGACCTCGATCTCCCCGGAGGGCAGGTTGGGGTTCGCGTTGCCCTCGGGGCGCGCGGAGACCTGGCCGGTGACCTGGATGCAGAACTCGCTGCGCAGGCTGTGGGCCACCGCCTCGTCGCGGACCACCACCTGGACGAAGCCGCTGGCCTCGCGCAGGTCGAGGAAGGCCACCCCACCGTGATCGCGGCGACGGGCCACCCAACCAGCGAGGGTGACGGTCTGACCGACATGCTCGGCGCGCAGGGCGCCGGCGTCGTGGGTGCGGATCACGGGTGTTGCTCCTTGTTGTCGTCGCTGTGTCACTGGTGTTGTCACTGGTGTCGTCGAGGGGTTGGGCGTGGGACGAGGTCACCCGCGGTCGCAGGTCCTCGGCCGGGGGCGTCCAGGTGGCCGGGTCGGCCGAGACCTGGTCGCCGGTGCGGATGTCCTTCACGGCATGGGTGCCGTCGTCGTTGATGAACCACACGAACGGGATGCCGCGCCGCTCGGCGTACCGGATCTGCTTGCCGAACTTGGCGGCGCTGGGCGCCACCTCGCAGGGGGTGCCGTTGACGCGCAGGGCGTCCGCGGCCGCGTCGCTGGCGGAGCGGCTGTCCTCGCCGACGACAGCGACCAGGACCGCGCTCGGCACCGACCGCGAGGACGCCAGCAGACCTTTGTTGATCAGCGGGACGAGCACCCGGCTGACGCCGAAGGAGATGCCGACTCCGGGGTACGTCGTCCGGCCGTCGCTGGCGAGGGCGTCGTACCGGCCGCCGGAGCAGATCGAGCCGAGGCTCTCGCTGCCCACGAGGCGGGTCTCGAAGACCGTGCCGGTGTAGTAGTCGAGACCGCGGGCGATCGACAGGTCGGCCACCACCTCGACCTGGTCGCTGACCAACGGCGCACAGCCGCGCATCAGCTCGGCCAGCTCGTCGAGGCCCTGGTCGAGGAGCTCGTGGGAGACCCCGAGGGCACGCACCCGCTCGACGAAGCTGTCGTCGGTGGAGCGGATCGAGGCCAGCGCCAGGCACTGCTCGGCCTGGTCGGCGGTGAGACCCACCTCGGTGAGCAGCAGCTCGCGGACCTTCTCGACCGGCAGCTTGTCGAGCTTGTCGATGACCCGCATCACCTCGTCGATGTCGCTCGCGCCGAGGCCGGTGTAGAAGCCCTGGATCAGCTTGCGGTTGTTCACCTGCAACCGGAACGCCGGCAGCACCTCGAGGCGGGTGAGGGCGTCGATCATCACCTTGGCGACCTCGACGTCGTGGTGGAACGACAACGCGTCGCGGCCCACGATGTCGATGTCGGCCTGGGTGAACTCGCGGTAGCGGCCCTCCTGGGGACGCTCGCCCCGCCAGGCCTTCTGGATCTGGTAGCGACGGAAGGGGAAGTCGAGCTTGCCGGCGTTCTCGAGCACGTAGCGGGCGAACGGCACGGTCAGGTCGAAGTGCAGACCGATCCCGGAGTCGCTCGCGGTGTCGGCCTCCTGGAGGCGCCGCAGGACGTAGACCTCCTTCGAGGTCTCCCCCTTGCGCAGCAGCTGGTCCAGCGGCTCGACGGCGCGGGTCTCGATGCCGGCGAAGCCGTGCAGCTCGAAGGTGCTCCGCAGGGTGTCGATCACCTGCTGCTCGATGACGCGGTGCTCGGGCAGGAGCTCGGGGAACCCGCTCAGCGGGGTGGGCTTGGCCATGCTCAGAGTCCTCGGGTGACGCGGCCGGCGGAGCCGTCGGTGATCAGGTCCTGGAGGAACGGGTTGGTGGCGCGCTCGCGGCCGATCGAGGTCTGCTCGCCGTGGCCCGGCAGCACCACGATGTTGTCGTCGAGCGGGAGCACCTTCTCGGCCAGGCTGCGCAGCATCGTGGGGTGGTCGCCCCCGGGCAGGTCGGTGCGGCCGATCGAGCCGGCGAAGAGCAGGTCGCCCGAGAACATCACCTCGGAGATGTCCTGCTGGTGGTACGGCGACCGGAAGGTCACCGACCCCTGGGTGTGGCCGGGCGTGTGGTCGACGACGAAGCGGAGCCCGGCGAGCTCCAGCTCCTGGGCGTCGGACAGCTCCTGGACATCGTCGGGCTCGGCCCACTCGTAGGAGCCGCCGAGCAACATCTGGGTCGTCTCGCGGGACATGCCGGCCATCGGGTCGGTCAGCAGGTGGCGGTCGGCCGGGTGGATCCACGCGGTGGCGTCGTACGTCCCGGCGACGGGGGCGACACACCACATGTGGTCGACGTGACCGTGGGTGACCAGGACCGCGACCGGCTTGAGCCGGTGCTCGCGCACCACCTCGGCGACGCCGGCAGCGGCGTCCTTGCCGGGGTCGATGACGACACACTCGGCGCCGGGGCCGGTGGCCGCGACGTAGCAGTTCGTGCCCCACGGACCTGCGGGAAAACCAGCGATCAACACCCCCGCACACTATCCACCGCCGGAGGACGTCGTCGCATCGGTGCAGCACCCGCGCACGCATGCGCGCCCACCACCGTGACTAGCATGGGCCCTGCTTGCTTCCAGACGACGTGAACCAGATCGAGCGGAGTGCACCAGTGACGAGTCATCAGTGGGGTCGAGTCGATGACGACGGCACCGTCTACGTGAAGACCGCCGACGGCGAACGCTCCGTGGGGCAGTACCCCGAGGGCAGCCCCGAAGAGGCGATGAAGTTCTTCACCGAGCGCTACGCAGCCCTGGCCTTCGAGGTCGAGCTCCTGGAGAAGCGCGTGCGCTCGGGGGTGCTCTCCCCCGAGGAGGCGGCCGAGTCGATCAAGACCGTGCACACCCAGGTGAGCGAGGCCAACGCCGTCGGCGACCTGGTCCTGCTGGCCGCACGGCTCGACTCGCTGGGCCCGGTCATCGCCACCCAGCGCGAGGCTCGCAAGGCCGAGAAGGAGCAGCGCGCCGCGGAGTCGAAGGTGCAGAAGGAGGCGATCGTCGCCGAGGCCGAGAAGTTGGCCGAGAGCGACGACTGGCGCGACGGCGCCAACCGCCTGCGCGAGCTCCTCGACCAGTGGAAGGCACTCCCACGCATCGACCGTTCCTCCGACGATGCCCTGTGGCGACGCTTCTCGACGGCCCGCACCTCCTACACCCGCCGGCGCAAGACCCACTTCGCCGAGCAGCACGAGAAGCGCGACGCCGCCCAGACGATCAAGGAGCGACTCGCGACCGAGGCCGAGTCCCTCGCCTCCTCCACCGAGTTCGGTCCCACCGCCGGTCGGTACCGCGACCTGATGCGCGAGTGGAAGGCGGCCGGCCCGGCTCCCCGCAACGTGGACGAGGCGCTGTGGCGCAGGTTCCGTGGGGCGCAGGACGCGTTCTTCGGCGCCCGCGACGCTGCCGCCGCCGCCGAGGACGAGGCCTTCTCGGCCAACGCCGAGGTCAAGGAGGCCCTCCTGGTCGAGGCCGAGGCGCTGCTGCCGGTCACCGACCTCGACGCGGCGAAGAAGGCCTTCCGCGACCTGGCCGACCGGTGGGACGCGGCCGGCAAGGTGCCGCGCGACCGGATGAAGGACCTCGAGGCGCGGATCCGCAAGGTCGAGCAGGCCATCCGTGGCGTCGAGGACGACCAGTGGACCAAGTCCGACCCCGAGAAGTCCGCCCGCGCCGACGACATGGTCTCCAAGCTCCAGACCGCCATCGAGCAGGTCGAGGCCGACCTCGCCAAGGCCCAGGCAGCCGGGAACCAGAAGAAGGCCGCCGATCTCGAGGAGAACCTCGAGTCGCGCCGCGCCTTCCTCGAGATGGCCAAGCGAGCCAGCGACGAGTTCTCGGGCTGAGGCTCGGGCTGGGGCTCGGGCTCGGGCTGCGGCCGGTCGCTACTGGGTGACGCGGTAGGCGTCGAAGACGCCCGGCACTCCGCGAACGGCGCGCAGCACGTTGTCGAGGTGCTTGGCCTCGGCCATCTCGAAGGTGAACCGGCTCTTGGCGACCCGGTCGCGGGTGGTGGAGAGGCTGGCGCTGAGGATGTTCACGTGGGCGTCCGAGAGCACCATCGTGATGTCCGAGAGCAGCCGGGCGCGGTCCAGGGCCTCGACCTGGATGTTGACCAGGAACGTCGACGTCCCCGTGGGTGCCCACTCGACTTCGAGGAGTCGCTCCGGCTGGGCTTCGAGACTGGCGGCGTTGGTGCAGTCCTGACGGTGCACGGAGACCCCGCCTCCCTTCGTGACGAAACCCAGGATGGTGTCCGGGGGCACGGGGGTGCAGCACCTGGCGAGCTTCACCCAGACGTCCGGGGCTCCCTTGACGATGACACCGGAGTCCCCGCCTGAGGGTGCCCGCGAGCGGCCCCGGCCGGTGATCGTCACGCCTTCGGAGAGATCCTCGGCCGCACCGTCGTTGCCACCGTGCAGGTCGATGACCCGGCGTACGACGGCCTGGGCGCTGAGGTTGCCCTCCCCCACCGCTGCGTAGAGGGCCGAGACATCCGCGTGCTTGAAGTGGAGAGCCGCGAGCATCAACGACTCGTGCGACATCAGTCGCTTGAGCGGCAGGCCCTCCTTGCGCATCAGGCGGGCGATCTGGTCCTTGCCCTGCTCGATCGCCTCCTCACGGCGCTCCTTGGTGAACCACTGCCGGATCTTGGAGCGCGCCCGGGGCGACTTCACGAAGGTCAGCCAGTCCCGCGACGGCGCGGCGGTGGCGGCCTTGGAGGTGAAGACCTCGACCACGTCACCGTTGTCGAGGGTCGACTCGAGAGGCACCAGGCGACCGTTGACGCGGGCGCCGATCGTGTGGTGGCCGACCTCGGTGTGCACGGCATAGGCGAAGTCGACCGGCGTCGCATCCATCGGCAGCGCGATCACGTCACCGCGCGGGGTGAAGACGTAGACCTCGGCCCGGTTGATCTCGAAGCGCAGCGACTCCAGGAACTCACCGGGGTCCTCGACCTCGCTCTGCCAGTCGAGGAGCTGGCGGACCCAGGTCATGTCGTCGAGGTCCCCGCGGCCCTCGGTGTCGGCGCCGGTGGCGCCGTTCTCCTTGTACTTCCAGTGCGCGGCCACGCCGTACTCGGCACGGCGGTGCATCCCGAAGGTGCGGATCTGGAGTTCGACGGGCTTGCCCTGCGGCCCCATCACCGTGGTGTGCAGGGATTGGTACATGTTGAACTTCGGCATCGCGACGTAGTCCTTGAAGCGACCCAGGACGGGGTTCCACCGCGAGTGCAGCACGCCGAGCACGGAGTAGCAGTCGCGGTCCTCCTCCACCAGGACCCGGATGCCGACCAGGTCGTAGATGTCGGAGAACTCCCGGCCGCCGACGATCATCTTCTGGTAGATCGAGTAGTAGTGCTTGGGACGTCCGGTCACCGCCGCCTTGACCTTCGCCTCGCGGAGGTCCTGCTCGACCTGCGTGATCACTTCGGCCAGGAACTGGTCACGCGAGGGCGCGCGCTCGGCGACCAGCCGGACGATCTCGTCGTAGATCTTGGGGTGCAGCGTGGCGAACGCCAGGTCCTCGAGCTCCCACTTGAGGGTGTTCATGCCGAGGCGGTGCGCCAGGGGTGCGTAGATGTCGAGGGTCTCGCGGGCCACCCGCTCCTGGGTCTCCTGCTTGACGTAGCGCAGTGTCCGCATGTTGTGCAGCCGGTCGGCGAGCTTGATCACCAGGACCCGGATGTCGCGGGACATCGCGACGATCATCTTGCGGATCGTCTCGGCCTGCGCGGAGTCGCCGTACTTGACCTTGTCGAGCTTGGTCACTCCGTCGACCAGTCGCGCCACCTCGTCGCCGAAGTCGAGCCGGAGCTGCTCCAGCGTGTACGACGTGTCCTCGACCGTGTCGTGCAGGAGCGCGGCCGCGAGCGTCGGCTCGGTCATACCGATGTCGGCGAGGATCGTGGTCACGGCGAGCGGGTGCGTGATGTAGGGGTCGCCGCTCTTGCGCATCTGGGTGCCGTGCATCGTCTCGGCGATGGTGTAGGCCCGCTCGAGGAGCGCCAGGTCGGCCTTGGGGTGGTTGGTCCTGACCGCACGGAAGAGCGGCTCGAGGACCGGATGTCCGGGCTGGTTGCGGGTGCCCATGCGGGCCAGACGCGCACGCATGCTCCGGGTGCCCGCCACGGCTTCGGGCGCGAGCTCCTCGACGGCCGGGGCGGTGGTCTCGTCGCTCACGGCATCAGTCTAGGGGGGCGCCGCGGCCGGACGGTCCGATCGGCCCGACCACACCGAGCGATGGGCTCAGACCGTCTGGAGAGTGGTCACCGGCAGGTCACCGACGACCGCGCGACCCGACAGGAAACCCAGCTCCATGAGGACGGCGACCGCGTGGCAGGAGCCCCCGGCTCGCTCGACGAGCTCACGGGTGGCCGCGATCGTGCCTCCGGTCGCGAGGACGTCGTCGACGAGCAGGACCCGGTCACCGGGCTGGATCGCATCGGTGTGCAGCTCGAGGGTCGCCTCGGCGTACTCGAGGGAGTACGACACCGCGTGGGTGGCCCGGGGCAGCTTGCCGGCCTTGCGCACCGGAACGAAGCCCGTGCCGAGCGCGAGCGCCACCGGGGCGGCGAGGATGAACCCACGGGCTTCCATGCCGATCACCTTGTCGACCACGACCGCGCCGTGCTCGTCGCGACCCGCGGAGGCGAGCGCAGCGACCACGGCCGTGAACGCGCCATGGTCGGCCAGGACGGGCGTGATGTCCTTGAAGACGATGCCCACCTCGGGGTAGTCGACGACGTCGACCACGAGCCGCTCGAGGGCCTCCCGGGCGGCGCTCAGCTCGGCGTTCACTTCTTGCCGCGCTTGGAACGGGTCTTGCGCGAGGGCTGCTGACGACCCGCGGCACCGCTCTGGCCCACGGGGCCACGAGCCGGAGGGACGACGCGACCGCGGCCAGCGGGCGGTGCGGGACGGCTCACCCCGGAGGCGACGCGATCGGGGTCCGGCGCACCCTCGAGGTCGTCGGCACCGCTGGGTCGGGCCGTGCCCGACGGCTCCTCGGCGAAGACCGGCACGGTGGCGTACGGGTCGGCCTGCGCACGACGACGGGCCTTCGCGCGTCGCTCGGCGAGCTGGACCTGGCTCTCCGACGACTTCAGCTGCACCAGCAGCGGTGTCGCGATGAAGATCGAGGAGTAGGCCCCGGCGGCCATACCGACGAAGAGCGCGAGCGCGAGGTCCTTGAGGGAGCCACTGCCGAGCTGGACGGCACCCACGTAGAGGATCGCGCCCACCGGCATCAGGGCGACCAACGAGGTGTTGATCGACCGGACCAGCGTCTGGTTGACGGCAAGGTTGGCGGCCTCGCGGTAGGTCGACTTGGTCTCGCGCAGGCGCGCGGTGTTCTCGCGCACCTTGTCGAAGACCACGACGGTGTCGTAGAGCGAGAAGCCGAGGATCGTCAGGACACCGGTCACCGTCGCGGGACTCACGTCGAAGCCGGAGAGGGCATAGATGCCGATCGTGATCACGACGTCGTGGGCCAGGGCCACGATCGCGGCGACCGACATCTTCCACTGACGGAAGTAGGCCCAGATGAAGAACGAGACGAGGACCAGGAAGACGATCAGGCCGGTCAGCGACCGCTTGGCCACCTCCTTGCCCCAGCTGGCGCCGATCTCGGACTGGGAGAGCTGCGTGGTGGCATCGATCCCGGTGGTCGCGACGATCGCCTCGACCACCGCTGCGCTCTCGGGCCCGTCGAGCGGCTCGGTCTGCACGAGGATCGCGTCGTTGCCCGCGGTCGTGACGATCGGTGCCGCGGCATTCTCGATGCCGGTGTCGGCCACCGCGTTGCGCAGCTCGTCGGCGGTGTCCTGGGTGACCTGGCTCGAGTCGAGCGAGACGCGGTACTGCGCGCCCCCGACGAACTCGATGCCCATGTTCAGGCCCTTGAAGTACAGGCCCGAGATCGCCACGAGCACGATGACCGCGGACATGGAGTACCAGAGCCAGCTGCGGCCGACGAAGTCGATCGAGCGGCGACCGTTGTAGAGGTCGTTGCCGAGGCGTGAGAACTTGCCCATCAGGCGATCCCTCCCACAGGGACTCGGTCGGTGCCGAGATTGCCGGCGTTGAGGCCCGAGAGCTGGTGGCCCTTGTTGAAGAACTCGAAGCGGGCCAACCAGGACACCATCGGGTGGGTGAACCAGAAGAAGACCACCAGGTCGATGATGGTGGAGAGGCCGAGCGCGAACGCGAAGCCCTTCACGACGCCGGCGGCGAAGATGTAGAGCACCACGGCCGCGAGCAGCGAGACCGTGTCCGCGGCCAGGCAGGTGTTCCGTGCACGGACCCAGCCCGCCTCGACGGCGACGCGCATCGACTTGCCGTCACGCATCTCGTCTCGGATGCGCTCGAAGAAGACGATGAAGGAGTCCGCGGTGATACCCACCGCCACGATCAGGCCGGCGATGCCCGGCAGCGACAGCGTGAAGCCGGCCGTCGCGCTCAGCAGGAGGACCATCGAGTAGGTCAGCGCCGCTGCCACGATCAGGGAGACCAGCACGACAACGCCGAGCCCGCGGTAGTAGAACAGGCAGTAGATCATCACCAGCAACAGGCCGGCGAGGCCGGCGGTGATGCCGGCACGGAGTTGGTCACCGGCGAGCGAGGGTCCGACGGTCTCGACCGGCGGGTCCTTCTCGAAGGCGATCGGCAGCGCGCCGAACTTCAGGCTGGTGGACAGGCTCTGGGCCGTGGCCTCGGTGAAGTTGCCCTCGATCTGGGCCTCACCATTGGTGATCACGCCGTTCATCGTCGGCGCAGAGAGGACCTGCCCGTCGAGCACGACCGCGAACTGGTCCTGGGTGCCGAACAGTGCGCGCGAGATCTTGGTGAACTCCGCGGTGCCTGCACTGTTGAACGCCAGGGAGACCACCCAGTTGACCTGCTGGGTGGGGATCGCCGCGTCGGCCCGCTTCAGGTCGGTGCCCTCGATCATCGCGGCCGACAGGAGGTACTTGATCCCGCCGTCGTCACAGGTGACGAGGGGCTGGTTCGAGATGTCCTCGACCACGGCCGGCGAGCCGTCCGCCGGGCACTCGAAGGCGTTGTAGGCCTTGATCGATGCCGGGTCGGGGTTGTTCATCCACTCCAGGGGCTTGTCGACGAGCTCGCCGCCGACGGGAGCCGGGGCCGGCTCCTCCGACGGGCTGGCCGACGGGCTGGCCGACGGGGATTCGGAGGGTGCGTTCTGGGTCTGCTGCTTCTTCTTGTCCTGGGACTTCTTCTTCTTGTCAGCCATCAGGAAGCCGGTCCGCTTCTTGGGGCTCGGCGAGGGCTGGGTCTGCGGCACGGTGATGCCCGAGCCGGAGTCCGAGCCGGAGTCCGAGCCCGGCGGCAGCGCGGTGGCACAGTTGGCAGGCGCCCCGGAGGAGCAGGCGACCAACCGGAAGCGCAGCTGGGCCTGGCGCTTGACCGTGTCGACGAGGTCACGCCGGCTCTCACCGGGGATCTCCACGACCACGAAGCGGTTGCCCTGCGTGGTCACCTCTGCCTCGGAGACTCCGGAGCCGTTCACCCGCTGATCGATGATCGCGGCGGCCTCGGTGAGGCTGTCGGCGCTCGGCTCACCCTTGGCGATCAGGGTGATCCGGGTGCCGCCCTGGAGGTCCAGGCCGAGCTCGGGCTTCCAGGCTCCGCCGATCGCGACCAGCCCGTAGGAGACCAGCAGCCCGATGAAGAACACCCAGAGGGTGCGTCCCGGACGCGCGGCCTTCTTGCCTGCCACGTCAGCTTTCCTCGGCCTCACCGGAGGAGAGACGGGGCTGGACGACCGAACCGATGGCGCCGCGAGCGACCCTGATGGTCGTGCCGGCCGCGATCTCGACCTCGACGTGATCGTCCTGGGTGCCGCGGAGCACGCCGAAGATGCCGGAGGTCAGCATGACCTCGTCACCCACCTGCAGCGCCGACTGCATGCGTGCGAGCTCCTTCTGACGCCTGGCCTGGGGACGGATCAGCAGGAGCCAGAAGAGCAGGGCGATGCCGATCAGGGGAAGCAGGCTGGCGAACTCGGGCACGACAATGACCTCTCGAGCGTGACGGGAAGGTGGCCGGGAACCGACCGACGGGAAGTGTAACCGTGCGTGTGACGCGGCTCTCGGTCAGTCCTCGAAGAGAGCTTCGGGCTCGCCGACCCCCGCGCCGAAGACCCCAGCGGCCGGCGGCGGCTGCAGACCGAGGTGCCGCCAGGCCGCCGGGGTCGCCATCCGACCCCGCGGAGTCCGGGCCAGGAAGCCGAGCCGGACCAGGAAGGGCTCGGCGACCTCCTCGACCGTCTCGCGCTCCTCACCGACCGCGACCGCCAGCGTGGAGATCCCGACCGGTCCCCCGCCGAAGCGACGACACAGGGCGTCGAGCACGCCTCGGTCCAGGCGGTCGAGGCCGAGCGCGTCGACCTCGTAGAGATCCAGCGCGGCGTGCGCCACGGCCAGCGTGACGACGCCGTCGGCGCGCACCTGGGCGAAGTCACGCACCCGGCGGAGCAGCCGGTTGGCGATCCGCGGCGTCCCCCGCGATCGCGACGCGATCTCGCTCGCGCCCTCCTCGGTCAGCTCCACGCCGAGCAGGCCCGCGGAGCGGTGGATGATCCGATCGAGCTCGTGGGGCTCGTAGAACTCCAGGTGGCCGGTGAAGCCGAAGCGGTCCCGCAGCGGGCTGGGCAGCAGACCGGCGCGGGTGGTGGCCCCGACCAGGGTGAACGGCGGGATCTCCAGGGGGATGGCGGTGGCGCCGGGGCCCTTGCCGATGATGACGTCGACCCGGAAGTCCTCCATCGCCATGTAGAGCATCTCCTCGGCGGGACGCGACATCCGGTGGATCTCGTCGACGAAGAGCACGTCGCCGTCGTTCATGCCCGACAAGATGGCGGCGAGATCGCCGGCGTGGGTGATCGCGGGGCCGCTGGTCAGCCGCAGCGGCGCACTCATCTCACCGGCGATGATCATCGCGAGGGTCGTCTTGCCCAGCCCGGGAGGCCCCGAGAGCAGCACGTGGTCCGCGGTCCGCCCGCGCAGGCGGGCGGCCTCCAGGACCAGCCCCAGCTGGGCCCGGACCCGGGTCTGACCGATGACCTCGTCGAGCGTGCGGGGGCGCAACGCCGCCTCCACCACGCGTTCGTCGCCATCGGCCTCGGCCGCCGTGAGCGAGCCCAGGTGGGCCGACTCCGCGGCATCGAGGTGGGCCCCGACGTACGCAGCGTCGTCGTCGTGGGCACCCAGCGGCATGTCAGGTCCTGCTCAGCGTCTGGAGCGCGGCGCGCAGCAAGGTGCCGACATCGGGCTGGTCGCCGGCGTCGGGCGCCACGGCGTCCACGGCCTGCTCGGCGTCGCGGGTCGACCAACCCAGGCCGACCAACCCCTGGTGGACCTGGTCGCGCCACGGCGCCGATCCCGCAGGCGCCGCTGTGCTCCGCCCGAGGGCGACACCGATACGGTCCTTGAGCTCGAGGATG
The DNA here is from genome assembly GCA_963850965.1 of uncultured Actinomycetota bacterium. Lineage (GTDB taxonomy): Bacteria > Actinomycetota > Actinomycetes > Propionibacteriales > Nocardioidaceae > Nocardioides. The sequence goes on from CAWKMT010000001.1 coordinate 87,286, forward strand.
ATCCGCTGGGCGCCCTTCTGCCCGACTCCCGGCACCCGGGTCAGGGTCTTCACGTCGTCAGCGGCGACGGCACGCCGCAGGTCGTCGGGCGCGAGGACGGCGATCATCGCCTGGGCGAGCTTGGGCCCGACGCCGGAGGCAGTCTGGACCAGCTCGAACATCGACTTCTCGTCCTCGTCGAGGAAGCCGAAGAGCGTCAGGGAGTCCTCGCGGACCACCATGCTGGTCGGGAGGGTGGCCTGGTGTCCGGTGCGCAAGGTGGCGAGGGTGCCCGGGGTGCACATGAGCTCCAGCCCGACGCCCCCCACCTCGAGAACGGCACTGGTCAAGGTCAGCGCGGCCACCTGGCCGCGGACGAAGGCGATCATCTGCTTCTCGTTCCGCTCGAGCGGACAGCCGCAGCCAGGGCTGCGTCGATCCGCGCCTGGGCGCCGCCGCGCCAGATGTGGGTGATCGCCAACGCCAGCGCATCGGCGGCGTCGGCGGGCTTCGGGGGTGCGGACAGACGCAGGATGCGGGTGACCATGGCGGTGACCTGGGCCTTGTCGGCCCGGCCGTTGCCGGACACGGCCGCCTTGACCTCGCTCGGCGTGTGCAGCGCGACGGGCAACCCACGCCGAGCGGCACAGACCATGGCGATGCCGCTGGCCTGGGCGGTGCCCATCACCGTGCTGACGTCGGACCGGGCGAAGACCCGCTCGATCGCCACCGCATCGGGGGCGAACTCGTCGAGCCAGGCATCGATGCCCTTCTCGATCGTCACCAACCGCAGCGGCACCGGGACATCGGCCGAGGTCCGGAGCACGTTGACGTCGACCAGCGTGAGGGGTCGACCGACCTGGCCCTCGACCACGCCGATACCGCAGCGGGTCAGGCCGGGGTCGATCCCGAGCACACGCATGCCAGAGCCTCTCGTCCGAACATCTGTTCGGAGAACACGCTAGCCGCCGGCGCCCGGCAGACGGCGTACGACACGCGTGGGACACGACGCTCAGGCGTCGAGCTGCTCCATGACCTCGTCGGACACCGCGTAGTTGGCGAAGATGTCCTGCACGTCGTCGAGGTCCTCGAGGGCATCGATCAGCCGGAACAGCTTGCCGGCCGCGTCGGCGTCGAGCTCGACCTTGAGGTCCGGCACGAAGGCGGCGTCGGCCGAGTCGTAGTCGATGCCCGCCGCCTGGAGGGCGGTCCGCACGGCGACCAGGTCGGTGGCCTCCGAGATGACCTCGAAGGCGCCATCCAGGTCGTTCACCGCGTCAGCGCCGGCCTCGAGCGTGGCCTCCAGGACGTCGTCCTCGGTGACCGTGCGCCCCTCCTGCTCGGTCGGGAGTACGACGACGCCCTTGCGGTTGAAGAGGAAGGAGACCGACCCCGGGTCGGCCAACGAGCCGCCGTTGCGGCTCATGATCGTGCGCACCTCCATGGCGGCACGGTTCTTGTTGTCGGTCAGGCACTCGACCAGCATCGCGACGCCGGCCGGGCCGTAGCCTTCGTACATGATCGTGGTGTAGTCGGCCCCGCCGGCCTCGGCGCCCGAGCCACGCTTGACCGCACGGTCGATGTTGTCGTTGGGGACCGAGGACTTCTTGGCCTTCTGGATGGCGTCGAAGAGCGTGGGGTTGCCCGAGATGTCGGCTCCACCCATCCGGGCGGCGACCTCGATGTTCTTGATCAGCTTGGCGAACATCTTGCCGCGCTTGGCGTCGACGATCGCCTTCTTGTGCTTCGTGGTCGCCCATTTGGAGTGGCCGGACATGCTCCCCTACCTCAAACTCATCGCGCTCAGGACTGCCTGACAAGGTCCACGAAGAGGCGGTGGACGCGAGCATCCGAGCCAACTTCGGGATGGAACGACGTGGCCATCAGGTGGCCTTGCCGAACCGCCACGATCCTACCCACCGCTTCTCCGGTGGGGATGGTGGCAAGGGTCTCGACGTCCGGACCCGCCTGCTCGACCCAGGGCGCGCGGATGAAGACCGCGTGCACGGGGTCCTCGACTCCGGCAAAGTCCAGGTCGCCCTCGAAGGAGTGCACCTGCCGTCCGAAGGCGTTGCGGCGCACCGTGATGTCGAGCCCGCCGATGGTCTCCTGACCGGGCGCTCCGTCCTCGATCCGGTCGGCGAGCAGGATCATCCCGGCACAGGTCCCGAAGGTGGGCAGGCCGCTGTGGATTCGCTCCCGCAGTGGCTCGAGCAGCTCGAAGGTGCGGGCCAGCTTGGCCATCGTGGTCGACTCACCGCCGGGCAGGACCAGCCCGTCGCACGCCGCGAGCTCGGCCGGTCGGCGTACGGCGTGTGCCTGGACGCCCAGGCCGACGAGCATCCGGAGGTGCTCGCGGACGTCACCCTGGAGCGCGAAGACACCGATCGTGGGGGAAGACACGCGGGAAGCCTAGTGAGGCCGGTTCGCTCAGCTGCAGGTGCCCAGCACCAGGGCGAGCGAGGCGTACTGCTTGGAGTTCGAGCTCGCCGAGACCCAGGAGCCCAGGCCCAAGGTGCGCACCGAGAAGGTCCCCGAGCCGGAGAGGTTCTTGCTGGTGACGCCCGCCGCCACGTTCTCGGTGGTGGTGCCTGCCGCACCGTAGGAGAGGCGGTATCCCGTGGCCCCGGGGACGGCGGTCCAGGTGATCGTGACCGAGCCGACCTGCAGGCCACCACAGCTGACGACGGGCGGGCTGAGCACCCCCGCCGACAGGGTCGTTCCCGAGATCGACACGGGATCGGTCCACGCCGCCCACGAGGGAGGCGCGGCCAGCACGGATCCGACACAGAGCGTCGTGCCGACGCTCGCCATGGTCATCCGTCGACGTCGCGGGGACGAGCGTGGCGTCGGAGCCCGTTTGCTGCCGGGCGGTCGCGGCGCTGTGCCGCCAGCTCCGGTGTTGCCCCGGAGGATGACGGAGAAGAGGAAGGCGGCGTACAGGCCGAGCAGGAACAAGCCGGCCGGTCCCGTGAGCCAGCCGATGACGTAACCAGCACCGGGCACCGAGGTGAAGACCCGGTCCGCCTCGGTCACGCGATAGACCTCCAGGTCAGCCGTCTGGTTGGCGTCTCCCTGGAGCCGCAGGGTGACGGCGCCTGTGCCGAGGGTGAGATCGACGATGCGGTGCGTCACCCGGTCTCCGGTCGACGTGGTCACCGAGACGACATCGCCGACCCTGAGGTCTTCCGCTGATGCCGGACGGGCGAGTGCGAGGGAGCCGGTGTCGATGGTGGGCGACATCGACCCCGAGCGGAAGACGAGCGGACGCACGTCCAGGGTCAGCACCGCCAGCCCCACGAGCAGGCTGATGCCGCCCAGGACGGCCCCGAGCGTCAGGACCACCTCGCGGACCTTGCGCCCGACCTCGAGCTGCCTCATGAGACGTTCGAGGTGCCCGTGAAGGTGAAGGCCACGTTGGTGGTGGCACCTTGCAGCGAGGAGGCCGCAGCCAACGGCAGCAACACCTCGACACACAGGGCCTCGGTGGCGGCAGGAGCCAGCAAGCGTCCGGTCGTGACGAGGGTGCCCCCCAGGGCGGTGCCCGTCCCCGCGAGCGCCGACCCCGAACAGGTCGCCGCCGGCGAGCTCCCGGTGACCGTGCCGCCGGTGACCTTGACCGTCAGTGCGGCCCCGAGCCCCTTGCCGTCGGCGTTGCTGGCGGTCGTGAGCGCGGTGTACTTCAGGGGCGCGGTGCCGTTGTTCTTGATGGTCAGCACCCCGGCCACGGAGTTGCCCGGCACCATCGCCGCGAGATTCAAGGTCGTGTAGCCGGTGATCGCTTCCGCATTGTTGACCTGCAGATCGAGCGTGCCGGAGGTGAACGTCGTCCCCGTGATCTGGACGTCATCGGTCCAGTAGGCGAACGTGCCCGTCGTCCCCAGCACGGCGACGAGGCCCAGTCCGAGCGCTGCCCGCAGCCGCGGCGACGCGGGACGGAGCCAGGCGAACCTCCGCCTCGGCGCGACGTGGTCAGACATGAGCGAGCCGATCTGCGTCACGCTTCTTGCGCGACTGGCGGATCGCCGAGCCGAACATCGAGAGCGCATAACCGATCAGCAGCGCACTGGTGGCATAGATGCCCATCTGACGCTCCCTCCCCGAGAGCACGTTACTGACATGGCCGAGATAGGGAACGGAGTACCACCGCTCCCCCACGATCTGTACCGGGTGCACCCATGCGCCATCCGGGACAGTGTTCGCGTCACCCTGGGTTCGGAAGACGAACTCGCCGCGACCGTTGATGCCCTGGGAGATCACCCGGTGGGTGACAACCGTGGGCTCCCCCGACTTCAGCTGGTAGGTCACGACCGTCCCCGTCGAGATCTCGGCCGGCTCGACCGGGCGCACCACGACCAACGTCCCCGGCGGCATGCCGGGACGCATCGATCCGGTGAGGACGGTGTACGGCGTTGCGCCACCGAAGCGCGGGACCACGACCGCGAGTGCGATCACGGTCACCGCGCCCAGGGTGATGAACCAGCCGAGCACCCGCCAGGTCCAGGCGAGCACGGTCGGCTCAGAGGCTGTCGTGAGACTGGGTGGCGGTGACGATGATGTCGTCCAGCGTGGCGACCAGGTCCTGGGAGCCGTTCGTCGCGGCTGCCCCGTCGAAGGTCACCGTGATCGTCGCGGTGATGATGTCCCCGTTGACCACGGTGGCAGGGAACGCCGCGACCGGGGTCACGCCGATCTTGTACGCCGCGTCGACAGCCAGCTCGTCGGTGAGCGTGTTGGTCGAGGAGAGGTTCGGGGTCGAGACGTCGAACTCGGCCGCGATGTGGTCACCCTCGGCGTCGACCACGTAGGTGCAGACCTGGGTGAGGACGTCGCCGGGAACGATGCGGGTGGCGGCCGTGATGGCGGTGACGACACCGTCGAGCTTCCAGCCGAGGCAGGTGTCGGTGGTGAGCAGCAGGTGGCCACTCTCGATGTCCGAGCCGTCCACGGTCCCGGTGTCGGTCCAGTAGGCCAGGGTTCCCGCGCCACCGAGCAGCAGGGCACCAGCAGCGGACGCGGCCAGCGCGCCCTTGAAGACGTTGTTCATGGGTTTAGCTCCCTCTCCAGCGGCGGGACGCCCTCCCGGAATCCCTGCCATCAAGAGTGTCGGTTGCCGAATCGGGGTTCTGAAGCGAAATCGGCGCGATCTGGACGGTGAGAGACAGAAGTAGCCCAGACGGTAGTCACGCGCTCAACCAAAAGGATGAGTCCGTGCCCGACTGGGCTACTGCCAGGGAGTGCGAGCTGGGGCTACCAGCCACGCTCGCTGAGGCGGTGCGGCTGGGCGAGCTCCTCGACGTTGATGCCGACCATCGCCTCGCCCAGGCCTCGCGACACCTTGGCAACGACGTCGGGGTCGTCGAAGAACGTGGTCGCCTTGACGATCGCCTCGGCGCGCTGCACCGGGTTGGTGGCCTTGAAGATGCCCGAGCCCACGAAGACGCCCTCGGCACCGAGCTGCATCATCATCGCAGCGTCGGCCGGGGTGGCGATCCCGCCGGCGACGAAGAGCACCACGGGGAGCTTGCCGTTCTCGGCGACCTCCTTGACCAGGTCGTACGGCGCCTGCAGCTCCTTGGCGGCGACGTACAGCTCGTCGGGGTCGAGCGCGCCGAGCCGGCGGATCTCCGCGCGGATGGTGCGCATGTGCATGACGGCGTTCGAGACGTCACCGGTGCCCGCCTCGCCCTTGGAGCGGATCATGGCCGCGCCCTCGGTGATCCGGCGCAGGGCCTCGCCGAGGTTGGTGGCGCCGCAGACGAAGGGGACGGTGAAGTTCCACTTGTCGATGTGGTGGGCGTAGTCGGCCGGGGTCAGCACCTCGGACTCGTCGATGTAGTCGACACCCAGGCTCTGCAGGACCTGCGCCTCGGCGAAGTGCCCGATGCGAGCCTTGGCCATGACGGGGATCGAGACGGTGTCGATGATCGAGTCGATCATGTCGGGGTCGCTCATCCGGCTCACGCCGCCCTGCGCGCGAATGTCGGCGGGGACCCGCTCGAGCGCCATCACGGCGACGGCTCCGGCGTCTTCGGCGATCTTGGCCTGCTCGGCGGTGACCACGTCCATGATCACGCCGCCCTTGAGCATCTCGGCCATGCCGCGCTTCACGCGCTGGGTGCCGGTGCCGGGAGTGCTGTCTGCGGGGGAAGTCTCAACCATGGGCTCAATCCTACGGCGCGCGGAGCGTACGACGAAGCCGACGACGGCGCGCTGGACGGGGCTCAGACGGCGGGGTCGCCCGGGGTGGCGGCGAGGGCCTGCACGCGCACCACCCAGATCCGCTGGACGACGGTCACGGTGCTCGCGAGGGCGAGCGCCCAGAGCGTGAGGTGCATCAGGATCGGCAGGTTGAGCAGGGCGCCGAGGCCGGTCATCACCAGGATCGCGACGAGCCGGTCGGCGCGCTCGGCGATGCCGACCTTCGCCTGGAAGCCGAGCCCCTCGGCGCGGGCGCGGGCGTACGACGTCACCCCACCCATCACCAGGCAGACCAGCGAGAGCACGAGGTAGAGGTCGTTGTCCCCGGGGCCGGCGAAGTAGAGCGCGAGGCCACCGAAGATCGCTCCGTCCCCGATCCGGTCGAGGGTGGAGTCGAGGAAGGCCCCGAAGGGACTGGTCCGACCCGTGAGGCGGGCCATGTGGCCGTCGATCAGGTCGCTGAAGACGAAGGCGGTGATCACCAGGACCCCGGTGAACAGCATGCCCCGCGGGAAGAAGATCAGGGCTCCGGCGCTCACGCCGAGGGTCCCGACCAGGGTCACGGCGTCGGCAGAGACGCCGAGCCTGATCAGCAGGTGGGCAACCGGGGAGAAGACCTTCGTCCAGAAGGCTCGAAAATGTTCCATCATCGCCCGAGCAGGCTACCGGGCGGGTTCAGACGAGCTCGGGCACCCTCAGGTGAGCGAGGAGCAGCTCGAACTCCCCGACGTCGGTGACGTCCACCCCGGCCTCGCGCACGCCGGCGTCCCGGATGGTCCAGCTGCGGTCACGGGTGGCGTCCATCGCCTCCAGGGAGTCGTAGGTGGTCGTACTGCAGGCGCGGCCCTTGGCCCGGTTCACCATCAGGCTCGCACTGCAGAAACCCTCGAGGCGTTCCATGTCCGGCAGCATCACGGTCCGGTAGAGCTCGATGCCGCGGTCGATGTCGGTGTGGTTGAGCCGGAGCCAGGTGACCCGGCAGCAGGACCCTTCCCGGCTCGGGTGGTCGCGGTGCATCACGGCGACCTCCCACTCGTCGATCGTGGCGATCCCGGCCAGGATGTCGGTCCCCCGAGCCCGCATCGGCCCGAGGACTGCGTCCGCGAGACTGCATGGCGGCGTCCGACTCCCAGGAGCTGGTCACGATGACTCGGCCGGTGTCCCGCTCGGCGATCATCGACATGCCGACGCACCCCGCCAGACTCGTGAGCATCGGCATGACCTCGTCGTGGACGTAGCGAATGCCCGCCTCGATCCGGTCCGGGTCTCCCGAGATCGTGGTGGAACGTGCGTACATGAGCGGCTCCCTCCGCCGGGGCGGCTCCCCCACCGGTGCCGCCGATCAGCACCACGTTCCTCCCCGGGAGTGAGGGCCGCAAGGGTCGGAGCGGCCCGAGCCTCACTCCCAGGCGTCGGCCAGCAGTCCGCGGGTCTCGGTGAGGAGCTCGGGCAAGGTCTTGGTCCGGCCGATGATCGGCATGAAGTTCTGGTCACCGGGCCAGCGCGGCACGATGTGCTGGTGCAGGTGGGCCGAGATGCCCGCGCCCGCGATGGCGCCCTGGTTCATCCCGATGTTGAACCCCTGAGCCCCCGAGATCGCCCGGACCACGCGCATGGCGGCTCGGGTCAGGTCGGCGATCTCGGCCGCCTCGGCATCGGTGGTGTCGGCGTAGTCGGCCACGTGTCGATAGGGGCAGACCATCAGGTGACCGGGGGCGTAGGGGTAGAGGTTCAGCACGGCGTACGCCAGCTCTCCTCGGCGTACGACGAGTCCCTCGTCGTCGGCGAGGGCCGGGATCCGGCAGAAGGGACACTCCCCCGACGACTCGTCGGCCGGCTTGTTCTCCCCACGGATGTAGGCCATCCGGTGGGGAGTCCACAGCCGGTCGAGCTCATCGGGGTCCCCGATGCCGTCCTGCCGGGTCGTCTCGTCGCTCACGGCCCCGATCCTAGGGGGCGGGCGTCGGTCAGTACTGGTGGAACCAACGCCCCATCTCGCGATGCACTCCCCCGCAGGTGATGTTCTGGTCCCGGGCCTGCTCGACCCACTGGCCCAGGATCGCGCGGCCTCCCTGGATGCTCCAGGACTCACCGCACCGAGCCACGGCCTCGGCCCGTGAGGTGTGGCCGGCAGCGCGCCACTCGGGCACGCCGAGGCTCAGCCCGCCGACGATGACGCGCCACAGGTAGGGCGTGGAGTAGACCCCGATGTTGCGACCGGACTCCCGGAAAGCACGGGCCGCCCCACTCACGACCGCCGCGTTGGCGGCGACGTCCGCGGACCACTCGAAGTCCGGCACCGGCTCGACGTCGAGCCAGATGATCGGAGATTCCAGTCCCGCGGCCACCATGGTGCCCAGGGCGTAGCGGGCCTGCTGGTAGCCGGCGTTCGCGAGGGCGCCCAGCGGGTCCTCACCCTCGAAGGGTCCCGCGTCGGCGTACGCCGCCAGCTGGGCGTCGTCGGGGTAGCTGATCACGGCGTACGCCGCGGCCAGCAGACGACGCTCCCGGATCCAGTCCACCTGGTCGGCCAGGCACGGGTTGGGGGTGTAGCCGGGTCCGTTGGTCAGGCCCAGCACGACGTACCGCGCGGCAGCCAGCGGCATCGGCGAGCCGAGCGTGGGGCGCTGCGGGATGCCCATGCCCCGGGGGCACTGCGGCCAGCTGGCGTCGCCACCGAGCACGGGCCCCGGAAATGCGGGCACCGACGAGGTGACCATCGGGATGCGCGAAGCCGCCGCCTCGGCGAGCGCGGCGAGGTCCGACATCGCCTTGCGCTCGGCCTTCGACTTCAGCGGAGGCGCGGGGGGAGGCGGTGGCGCAGGCGACGGCGCCAGCGCGCTGGGCGCGCCCGCCGCCCCAGCCGACTCGGCCGACTCCGCCGGGGCGGAAGGGGCCGAGCAGCTGGTCAGGAGCAGGCCCGTGAGCAGTCCCACCAGGGGTGCGCCCACGCGCCTGCGCATGATCGGCGCTCAGACCTGCTCTCGGGACTCGACCGCGGCCTGGACCCGGGCAATGGCGTCTTCGATCGGGACGCCGTTGTCCTGACGTCCGTCGCGGTAGCGGAACGACACCGCACCCGCGGCGACGTCCTCGGCACCGGCGATCATCATGAACGGCACCTTCTGCAGCTGGGCGTTGCGGATCTTCTTCTGCATCCGGTCGTCGGAGTCGTCGACCTCGACCCGCACGCCCAGGGTGCGCATCTTCTTCGCGACGTCGTGGAGGTAGTCGGCGAACGCGTCCGCAACCGGGATCGCCTGCACCTGGACGGGTGCGAGCCAGGGCGGGAACGCGCCGGCGTAGTGCTCGACCAGGACGCCGATGAACCGCTCGATCGACCCGAACTTCGCCGAGTGGATCATCACCGGCTGCTGCCGGCTGCCGTCGGCTGCTTGGTACTGCAGCTCGAAGCCGGCCGGCTGGTTGAAGTCGTACTGGATCGTCGACATCTGCCAGGTGCGACCGATCGCGTCGCGGCACTGCACGGAGATCTTCGGGCCGTAGAAGGCGGCACCGCCGGGGTCGGCGACGAGCTCGAGCCCGGAGTCGGTCGCGACCTTGGCGAGGACGGCCGTGGCGTTCGCCCAGTCCTCGTCGGAGCCGACGAACTTGTCCGGCTTGGAGTCGTCGCGGGTCGAGAGCTCGAGGTAGAAGTCGTCGAGGCCGAAGTCGGCCAGCAGGCTCAGCACGAAGTCGAGCAGGTGCTTGATCTCGGCCGGGGCCTGCTCGGGGGTGACGTAGGAGTGCGAGTCGTCCTGGGTCATGCCGCGCACCCGGGTGAGGCCGTGCACGACGCCGGACTTCTCGTTGCGGTAGACCGAGCCGAACTCGAAGAGCCGCAGCGGCAGCTCGCGGTAGGACCGACCGCGCGAGCGGAAGATCAGGTTGTGCATCGGGCAGTTCATTGCCTTGAGGTAGTAGTCACTGCCCTCCATCTCCATCGGCGGGTACATGCCGTCCGCGTAGTACGGCAGGTGCCCGGAGGTGTGGAAGAGCCCCTCCTTGGCGATGTGGGGGGTGCCGACGTACTGGAAGCCCTCCTCGATGTGCCGACGGCGGACGTAGTCCTCCATCTCGCGCTTGATCACGCCACCGCGGGGGTGGAAGACCACGAGGCCGGACCCGATCTCGTCGGGGAAGCTGTACAGGTCGAGCTCGCGACCGAGCTTGCGGTGGTCGCGGCGCTCGGCCTCCTCGATGCGGTGGAGGTGCTCGTCGAGGGCTTCCTTGGTCTCCCAGGCGGTGCCGTAGATGCGCTGGAGCTGCTTGTTCTTCTCGTCACCGCGCCAGTACGCCGCCGCGCTGCGCATCAGCTTGAAGGCGGGGATCCGCTTGGTGGTCGGCAGGTGCGGCCCCCGGCAGAGGTCGCTCCAGGCGGCCTCGCCGCTGCGACCGAGGTTGTCGTAGATGGTGAGCTCGCCGGCGCCGACCTCGACGCTCGCGCCCTCGGCGGCGGTCTCCGCGTTGCCGGAGCCCTTGAGGCCGATCAGCTCGAGCTTGTACGGCTCGTCCTTGAGCTCGGTGAGTGCGTCGGCGTCGACGACCACCCGGCGGGAGAACTTCTGCCCCTCCTTGATGATCTTGCGCATCCGGGTCTCGATCTTCTCGAGGTCCTCGGGGACGAACGGCGTCGCGACGTCGAAGTCGTAGTAGAAGCCGTTCTCGATCGGAGGTCCGATCCCCAGGCGGGCGTCGGGGAACAGCTGCTGGACGGCCTGGGCCATCACGTGGGCGGTCGAGTGGCGCAGGATGTCGCGCCCGTCCGGGCTGTCGATCGCGACCGGCTCGACGCTGTCGCCGTCGGCGAGCTCGTGGGCGAGGTCGCGCAGCTCGCCGCCGACCCGTGCGGCAATCACGCTCGGCTCATCGGCGAAGAGCTCCCACGCCTTGGTGCCCGTCGTCACGGTCCGCTCCTCACGCGCATCGGCGTGGACGAGAGCGACCTGGATGTCAGACACGAAACTGCTCCTGGGGTGGGGCGGGTGCTCGAAGTGAGCGGACCGGGTGATCGTATCCGTCGGGGTGCGGGACCTGCGCCCCGGTTTCGGCTCGAGCGGTCCGGGTCACGCCTGGACGACGGACGGGTCGGACAGGTGGAACCGTCGTCGAGGAAGCGTGTCCAGCAGATCGGTCAGCTCGGGGACGGACACGGCCGGGCTCCAGAGCCATCCCTGACCGGCCGAGCAGCTCATCTCCTGCAGGAGGCGGAGCTGCTGCGGGGTCTCCACCCCTTCGGCGATCACGCTGTCGATGCCCACCGCCGTCGCGAGATCGACGATCGAGGCGGCGACGGCGACGTTCGCGGCCCGCTCGGTGAGGCGCTGGATGAAGCTCTGGTCGATCTTCAGCACCGAGATCGGCAGCTGCTGGAGGTAGGTCAGCGAGGAGTAGCCGGTCCCGAAGTCGTCGAGGGCGATCGCCACCCCGAGCTCCCTGAGCTCCTCGAGGCTGCGTCGTGCGGTGTCGAGGTCGGCCATCACCGCGGTCTCGGTCACCTCCACGCCGAGCTGGCGCAGTCCGAAGCCGGTCGCATGCTCCAAGGCGGCGGTGACGTTGGCGGCCAGTCGCCCCGAACTGATGTGCTGGGCTCCGATGTTCACCGAGATGCGGCTGGAGCTGCTGAGCAGTCCGCTCGCCATCATCGCCGCTCCATCGAGGCAGGCCTGCCCCAGGACCCAGCTGTCGAGGGACTCGATCTGGCCCATCTCCTCGGCCACCCCGACCAGGTCGGAGGCAGGCACCGGACCACGGGTCGGGTGCATCCAGCGCACCAGTGCCTCGAGGCCGAGGAGCTCCCCCGTCCGCAGGTCCACGACCGGTTGGTACTTCAACGACAGGCCGCCCGCTCCGATGACCTCCCGGAGATCCTGCGAGAGCTCGAGGCGGGCCTGGGCAATGGCCTCCATCGTCGGCCCGAACGCTCTGGTCCGGGCGCGTCCGGCCCGCTTGGCGTCGTACATCGCGGTGTCCGCGGATCGCAGCAGGAGATCGGCATCGAGGGGAGGACTCGAGGCGGTTCCGATGCTCGCGGTGACCAGCACCTGCCGACCGTCGAGCGCAATGGGTTCCGCGAGCGCGCGGTGCAAGCGGTCGGCCACGAACAAGGCGTGCGAGGGGTCGGTGCCCTCGCAGACGACGACGAACTCGTCACCGCCGAACCGCCCCAGGCTGTCGGCGGGTCGCAGGCAGTGCTGCATGCGCCGCGCGACCTCGACGAGGAGTCGGTCGCCCTGCGCGTGCCCCGCTGCGTCGTTCACAATCTTGAAGTTGTCCAGGTCGAGCAGGAGCACCGTGACTGGGCGCCCACTGCGTCCGGATCCCTCCAGGGCGTGCTCGAGGCGATCGCGGATCAGTACGCGGTTCGGCAGCCCGGTCAGCGCGTCGTGCAGGACCTCGTGCCGCAGCGCGGCCTCCATCCGACGACGCTCGGACACGTTGCGGAGAATGGCCGTGGCGCCCACCACCGCCCCGCCTTCAGTGAGGGGCGAGGCCGTGAGCGCAATGTCGACGAGCGACCCGTCCTTGCGTCGACGCACGGTTTCGTAGGTTGCGCTCTGGCCACGCGCCACGGTGTCGCGGATGCCCAGAGCCGCGGGTTGCTGGTCGGGGGGCGTGACCATGGCAATGTCCTGCCCCAGGGCCTCCTCCTCCAGCCATCCGAGGAGACGCTCGGCGGCGGGGTTCCAACTGGTGATGACCCCTTGGGCGTCGATGCTGATCACCGCATCTCCGAGGGAGTCGACGAGGTTCGCCAGCTTGTTCTTCAGCTCTGCTGCCTCCACCTCGGCCATCTTGCGCGCGGTGATGTCGCCGGAGACACCGACGAGCTTCGTCGGTGTTCCGTCGGGCCGGCGTACCACGCGCCCCTGCGACGCGATCCAATGGACGCTGTCGTCGGGCCACACCACCCGGAACTCGAAGTGCTCCTCGTTGTCCCAGGCGTCGAACCCTTGAGCCATGCGGGTGCCCATCCACCCCCGATCATCGGGGTGCACGAGGTCCAGGAGGACAGCCAGGGTCCACTCGGGCAGGGGTTGGTCGTAGCCGTACAGCTGGTCGTGAGTACGACTCCGGGTGGCTCTGCCGGTCGTCAGGTCGAGATCCCAGAAGCCCACTCTGGAGGCCTCGAGGACGAACTCGAGGGTCTCCTGCATGCGAACGCTGGCCGTGATGTCCCGCACGACGATCCTGGCGCCCTCGACCTCGCCGGAGTGGGAGCGACGGGGAGTGAAGGTCATCACGACCTCGATGGCCTCACCGGTCGCGCTGACCTGGCGGGACTCGACGGTCTGCTGGTGCACCGCAGCGCGGGTCAGGGCCAGCGCGTCCGACAAGAGCTCTGGCCGGCCGGGGGACAGCATGTCCACCAGCGGTTGGCCCAGGGTCTCCTCGACACCCTTCCCGTACAGCTGGGCCGCCGATGAGTCCCACAGCTCGATCGTCCCGTCGAGGCGGCACTCGATCACGGCGTCGTCGAAGAGATTCAGGCTGGGCGTGGGGAGTCCGACCGGATTGTCGAGCCGCTCGTAGGTGGCCAGGAGGAGGGTCTCCGAGAGTGGATGGATGATTGCCCGGAACCTGCCGGGCTCGCCCTGGGCGTCGATCACGTCCAACACACCCAGGTCCATGGCCTCGCCGGTGTCGACAATGCCGAGGACGACCTGCGTGATCCCGGTCGCGTACAACTCGGGGAAGAGCTCATCCATCCGGCGGCCGACTGCGTCCGGGCTCAGCCCCGAGCCCTCACACCCCACGCGGTTGATCAGGGCGAGCCTCAGGACGCCCTCGTCCTCGACGGTCATCAGCATGACCCCGACCGGGAACTCCTCGGCGGCGCGGGCAAGGAGCTCGCCGTCGAACGTGATCTCACCGTCGATCGGGATCCCCCCCATCCGTCTCGGACCATGATTCATCCGGACAGGACCACCCTAGGGCCATGCCGACGATCCGGTGCGCGTCGACCAGTTGAACAGGGTCACCGGTATCAGCCGCTCAGTCGTGGATCGCCTCGCCGGGGAGGGCGAACCGCTGGTTGGGCAGCGCCTCGAGCAGGCCTTCGATCTTGTCCAACGGCAGTGCGGGACTCCACAGCCACCCTTGCGCCGCCGAGCAGTCCATCTCGCGCAACCGGTGCAGCTGCTCGGCTGTCTCGACTCCCTCCGCCACGACGCACTCGATGCCGACGGCTGCGGCGAGGTCGACGATGGAGGCCGCGAGCGCGACGTTCTCGGAGCCGTGCCCGATGCCGCCCACGAAGCCGCGGTCGATCTTCAGCACCGAGATCGGCAGCTGTTGCAGGTAGGTCAGCGAGGAGTAGCCGGTGCCGAAGTCGTCGAGGGCGATGCCGACACCCAGATTCCGGAGGCTTGTCATGGTCTCCCGAGCGTGCTCGAGGTCCAGGAGCAGCGCGGTCTCGGTGATTTCGACCGTCAGCTGCTCCGGTCGGAATCCACCGCCGCTCTGGTCGAGGGCCGACGTCACCCGTTGGCACATGGACGCCGACCCGACGTGCTGGGCTCCGACATTCACCGACAGCCGGGCGCCCGGAGGCAGCAGTGTGCGCTGGGACATCTCGGCGCCATCTCGACACGCCTGGTGCAGCACCCAGGTGTCGAGCTCCTCGATCAGGCCGAGCTCTTCGGCGACGGCCACGAACTCGGCGGGCGGGATGTAGCCACGGACCGGGTCCTTCCACCGGGCGAGCGCCTCGAAGCCCATCAGCGCTCCATCGGCCAGCCCGATGATCGGTTGGTAGTGCAGGCTGAGGAGGTCCTCTTCGAGGGCCCGACCGAGGTTCTGGGCGAGCTCGAGGCGCGCGCGGGCGCGGTCCGCCATCTGTTCGCCGTAGAGGCTGGAGCGAGCTCTCCCCGACGCCTTCGCGTGGTACATCGCGGTGTCCGCGGACCGCAGCAGGATGTCGGCGTCGGCCGGCGGGCTGAGGGCGATGCCGATGCTCGCGGAGACCTTCACGTGACGACCGGCGACCAGGACCGGGTCGCGCAGCGCACGATGCAGGCGATCCGCGACGGCCATGGCGCGCTCGGCATCGCTGTGTTCGCACACCACCAGGAACTCGTCACCGCCCACTCGGCCGATGCTGTCCTCGTCGCGCAGGCAGTCGCGCAGGCGTGCAGCGATCTGGACGAGCAGCGCGTCGCCCTCGGCGTGCCCGGCCAGATCGTTGACGAGCTTGAAGTTGTCGAGGTCGAGGAGCAGCACGGCCACCGAGTCCTTGCCGCGGCGGGCGGCCTCGAGGGCGTGCCGGAGGCGATCCTGGATCAGCACCCGGTTGGGCAGACCCGTCAACGCGTCGTGCAGAGCCAGATGCCGCAGCTGGGACTCGAGGCGTTGGCGTTCGGTCACGTCGCGCAGCACCTGGGTCAGCCCTGCGGGGCCGATGTGGAGTCCGGAGAGGCGAGACGAGGTCTCGGCCACCTGGACCTCCGAGCCGTCCTTGCGTCGGGCGCGGGTCTCGAAGTCGGAGACGGTCTGGCCCTCCATCACCGCCGAGCGGACCTCCGCAGCCTCCTGCCGTTGCTCGGGCGACACGATGAGATCGAGGTGTCGGCCGATCGCTTCGTCCTCCCGCCACCCCAGCAACTGCTCGGCCGCTCGGTTCCAGGAGGTGATCACTCCCGCTTCCGTGCTGCCGATGACGGCGTCGCCCAAGGAGTCGACGACGCTGGCCAAGCGGCTGGCCAGGCGCTCGGCATGCAACTCCGCCTCCTTGCGGACGGTGACGTCCCAGAGCACGCCCAGGATGCGCCGACTCTGCCCGTCCTCGTCACGAATCATCCGGCCGCGTGAACCCAGCCACCGGACGCGACCGTTGGGCAGGATGACCCGGAATTCGATCTCCTCCGACTCGACCTCGCCCGACGTCACTCTCATCATCGCGCGATCGACCACGGCGACGTCGTCGGGATGGCAGCGCTTGCGGACGTCGTCCATCGACCAGTCGACCGTGGTGGGGTCGATCCCGTAGAGCGCGTCGTACGCCGCCGTCCGCGTCACGTGTCCGGTGGACAGCTCGATGCCCCAGTAGCCGACATTCAACGCGTCGAGCACGAAGTCGAGGGTCTCCCTCATCCGGGCGGCCCCCGCGACATCCCGCACGGTCACCAGGGCTCCCGTGAGCTGTCCCGCGGGTGCCCAGCGAGGAACGAGGCTCATCGCCACCTCCAGCGGGGTGCCGGTGCCGGAGGTATGGCGGGAGGTCAGGCGCCGCTCGTACACCTCCGCCCGCAGCAGCCGGAAGGCGTCGGCCAGGTCGTGGGGGTCCTGGGTCTGCACGACGTCAGCCAGATCACGGCCTTCCGCGTCCGCCGCGGCAATGGCGTACAGCTCGACGGCGGAGTCCGACCACTGCTCGACGCGGCCGTCGAGATCGCAGAGGATGACCGCCTCGTCGGCCGACACGAGAGGTGCCGGCCGGTCTTCCGGGGTCGCCTCACCCAGGTTCTCGAGGAGCACCAGCACCTGGTGATCCGAGATCGGGTGCAGCGACACGCGGAAGTCGCTGCGCTCCGCCCGCTCGTCGCCGAACACCAGCGTCCCGAGGTCGAGGACCTCGCCCGACGTCAGGACTCCTTGGGCGATCTGCTCCATGCCCGCGTCGGACAAACTGGGGACGAGCTCGCGGAAGGACCGGCCGCGCATGTCGGGAGTGAGGCCCGCGGCGGTGTAGCCGGCCTCGTTGCCATCCTCGAGGTGCATGCTCGCGACATCGTCGACGTCCGTCGAAGGACCACACCACGACGCCGTACGGCAACTCGTCGAAGACGCGGCGCAGCGTTTCGGCGTCGTTCACGAGCCCTCCCCGTTCAGCTCCACGGGGCCTCAACACGCCATCGGCGCGGGTCCCGATCCCGCCTTCAGTATGCCCCTGCCCGGGCATCGCGCTAGTGGAACGTGGCCGGACCTGGGCTCGAGAGCTGGCGTGACCCGAGCCTGACGGGGAAGCAGAAGAGGCACTCCCCGTGGGAAGTGCCTCTGACCTGTGGTTCTTCGGTGGGCGATACTGGGTTCGAACCAGTGACCTCTTCGGTGTGAACGAAGCGCGCTACCACTGCGCCAATCGCCCGTGCTGGTGCACTCGGGGCTTCCCCTTGGTGCGGTCGCAGACATTATCCCATCACGGCGCCGGCTCACACTCCGGGCGGCTCGAGACGGCTTCACCGGGACTCAGTTGCCGAGCAGCTCGTGCTCCCGGCGCCGCCAGGTCGCCATCACGTCCTGCGTGACCGGGCCCGGAGCCGGGAGCTCCCGGTCGTCCCAGCGGGACACGCCCTGGACGTCACGGGTGGTCGAGACGAGGAAGACCTCGCTCGCCTGGTCGATCACCTCGATCGGCTCGTCGACCTCGGTGCCGCCGTACCAGTCGAGGACGAGCCGGCGGGTCACGCCGGCCAGGCACCCGCTCGCAAGCGTGGGGGTGCGCAGCTCGCCGTCGAGGACGTAGAAGACGTTGGTGCCGGTGCCCTCGCACAGGTGGCCGGCCAGGTTGGCGAAGATCGCCTCGCTGGCGCCGCGTCGGCCGGCCTCGGCCAGGGCGACGACGTTCTCGGCGTACGACGTGGTCTTGAGTCCGGCCAGCGCGCCGCGTTCGTTGCGCGGCCAGGGCACGGTCGCGACCGCAGTCGTGGCCGGCCAGGGCTGCATCGTGTCGGCCACGACGATCAGCGTCGGAGGCTCGTCACCCCGGCCGGAGCCGAGCGGGGCCGCTCCCCCGGTGTAGGTGATCCGGATGCGCCCCAGCGGCAGCGTCTCGGCGTCGAGCACCGCAGCCACGGCCCGTCGTACGCGAGCGTCGTCGACCGCGGGCAGCCCCAGGCCCTGGGCCGACCTGGCGAGCCGCTCCAGATGCAGGGTCAGGGCGAAGGGAAGACCGTCCACGACCTTGATCGCCTCGAAGACACCGTCGCCGACGGTGAGCCCGTGGTCGGTCACCCCCACCGCGGGAGCGGTCGGGTCTGCCATCAGTTCACCGTTGATCCACGCGCGCATTCGTCCACTGTAGGAGGCCGTTGAGCGGGGGAACGGGAGCGCAACACCCCGCTCCTACCCGGATTTTGCGCCCCCGAGGGCATCGGCTAATGTTCTCGACGCACGCCGGGTTAACAGCCGGATGCGTGCGGACATAGCTCAGTTGGTAGAGCGCAACCTTGCCAAGGTTGAGGTCGCGAGTTCGAGTCTCGTTGTCCGCTCGGAGAGGTCTCAACCTGCACGGTGGAGTGGCCGAGAGGCGAGGCAACGGACTGCAAATCCGTCTACACGGGTTCAAATCCCGTCTCCACCTCGAACGCCCAGAGGTAGATTCATTGGGCGGCACGGGCGATTGGCGCAGTGGTAGCGCGCTTCCCTGACACGGAAGAGGTCACTGGTTCAAACCCAGTATCGCCCACCAGAGAAACCGCAGGTCAGCAGCACAATGAAGCCCCTCAGCCGAATCGGCCGAGGGGCTTTTTTCTGTCCTGAGTGACTAACTGAGTGACTAACTTTCGGCCTCCTCGTCGACTCACCTGGGCGGGCATGTCGAAGAGCGCATCCATCACCTGGGTCCCGCCGGTCAGGATCGGGCGCAGCTGCTTGCGGTAGACGGTCTCGGTCACCTTGGTGCTGCCGTGGCCGACCAGGCGGGCGATCTCCTCCAGCGGCACCCCGGCATCGCTCATCAGCGAGACGAAGGAGTGCCGCAGCTCCCGCGGCGTCCACTCATCGGGAGGGATCCCGGCCTTGGTGCACAGCCCACGGAACATCCGCCGCACGTTGGCCGAGTCCAGGGCGGTCATGGCGCTCGTGCAGAAGACGAGCCCCTGGTCGTCGTAGCGACCCTCGCTCCGCATGAGCTCCCGGTGCCGCTCGAGCGACTCGACCACCGCGGCCGGCAGCGCCAGGGTCCGCCGGGACTGGCGGGTCTTGGTGTCTCCCCCAGCCCGCACCGAACGCCACACCCGCACGCTCGGCGGCACCGGCGGATCGGCGTCCGGGTCCCCCACCAGATCGACGTGCTCCCAGGTGAGGGCACGCAGCTCCTCGTTGCGGACCCCGATCATCATCCCCATCGTCACGTAGGCACCGAGCGGATCGTCAGCCGCCGCGGTCAGCAGGGCACGCGCCTGATCGAGCGACATCGACTTCGACGGCCGACCCGCCGTCCCGGTCGGCGCCTGGCACAACAGCGCCACGTTGCGACCCACGAGGTCCCGGGCCTCGGCCCAGCGAATCGCCCGACGCAGGAGCGACAGCACCCGCTGCAGGGTCGAGGTGCTGAGCTGGTCGCGCCGGGCAGCGAGCATCCGGTCGACGTCGTGCGCCCGCAGGTCGCGCAACTTCTTCTTCCCGATCAGCGGCACGATGTGATGGCGGGCCAGGTAGGCGTTCGTGTCGAGGGTGGTCTGGGCCCGCCCGTGCAGCCCGTGGGACAACCACGACTCGATCACCTCCTCCACGGTGACCCCGCCCTGGGAGACGTCGAGCCCCAGGTCCACCTCGCGCAGAAGCTCCTGGAGCTTCCGGTTCGCCTCGGTCCGGGTCTTGGTGCTGAACCGCCGGGTCCGACGCTTGCCCCGCGTGTCGTAGCCGACCGTCACGGTCCCGATCCAGCGTTGGCGGCTCTCGTCCCAGTGGACTCCCCCGTCACCGCGATGACGTCGCGCTGCCATGGCCGGCACTCCCCCGCAGCAACCGAGCGACGTACTCGTCCAAGCGACCGGGCCGGCACCCGACGGCTCTTGCCCACCACCACGGTGCGCAACTGGTTCGACCGGATCAGCTGGTAGATCCGATCGCGGCTCAGGCTCAACAGCTCGGCTGCCTCCTCCACGCGGTAGAGGATGCGGGGCCGGTCCAGCTCGATCTCTCTCTTCTTCATCTCAACTCCCGAGGTGATGGTCGAGGGGCCGTGGCCTCCCGACGCTTGATGGTCCGGTCGCCCGTCTGCTCGTCAAGGGCACTTCGTGTCACGCTGTGACTCCGCTGCGCTCCGCCCTTGACGACCAGCCGGGAGACCGGGTTTGGCTGGCTATCGGGACGCCGCGGACGAGTGGTTGCCGCGCCGCAGCCGCGCGTTCGTGGCCGACAACACCGCCGAGGCCGCCTGGTCCAGATCGAGGTAGCCCCGGCCGACGTACACCCAGGACGAGACCAGCTCGAACCCGTCCGGCACGTCGGCGTCGTCGTCGAGGACCTCCCGGATGTCGGCATCCGGAGCCAGACCCGGGTCCCTGCGGAACGCGCGGCGGGCGCGACGGATCTGCCCGAACGTGACCGAGTAGGACCGTGACTTGGTGATCGGGTGGCCCCGGTAGCCCAGGGTCGCGAAGTTGTGCGACCAACCGCGCATACTCGCCCCCCTCACCGGCCAACCGGTTCGCGGCCTCGATGATCCGCACAGCATGCGGGGAGGCACCGACAGCCCGGGCATGGATCGGGGACCGCACCCGCTCCGGCAGCCCGAAGTCCTCGGTCGCCTTGGTCAGGTACTTCGCCAGGTAGGCCGCGACCTGCTCGGGGTGCACCACCCGACCACCACGCCCACTGTCGCGACCGGCCGCGTCGGTGATCGAGCGGCAGTCCAGCTGACTCCCCCACCCCAACCGGTAGACCGTGCCGTCGGACAGCGGGCCGACGTCGAGGCGCACCGACTCGGCTGCGGCACGGACGGCGTCCTCGAGATCGGTCGTCGACAGCGGCAGGTCGCAGGCGGGGCCGTCGGGACCCTCGGGTCCGTCGAGGCGGATCGGGACATGGACATGGATCAGGCCACGGGCCTGGAACTCCACGACCTTGGAGTAGGAGACCCGACACCGGCCCCGGAACGCCTTCACACTCAACCCCGACACCGCCGCCAGACCGCCGTTGGAGCGCGATCGTGAACCGGCGCCACAGCTCGGGGGCATGCCACTGCCACAGCACGTGGCCGGTGTAGTCGTAGCACTCCCCACACAGCGGCTGCCCGAGCTGGGTGTCGGCCTCGTGGTGGCGCTTGCTGCACCACAACGGGCGACCATGGACACACAGCGGCTTGTCCCGTCGTGCCCGGCACGGTCCCTTCTGCCGGAGCCCGTGCACCGGACCGAAGGAGGGTGCGGTCAGGGTCGCGAACGTGCACGGCCGATCCGCCACCGACTCCGGGACGCCCTTGCCGCCGGCCAGCCCGCAGACCAGGAGATGCCACGCATCACCCTTGTAGGCATGGCTGCAGGTCGGGCAGACCGACGCGCGCCGGTTCCCGCAGCGGACGTAGGTGTGGCCGTCGAGCTCGCTGGTCGAGGAGTACTGCTCGATCGCCTCCCCGGTGCGGGTGTTGACCAGGGAGGTGGAGCCCTTCAACCGGACCGGACGGACACAGCCGCCGCCACGCTCGGTCGCGGACTCGATCCCGGCCTCGCCCATCAGCGTCCGCAAGCGGCTCCTGAAGGCGCCCGTACGACCCACCAACACCGCCCACCACGCCTCACCCCCGACCCGAACCGATCCGTCGGGACCAGTCCAGCGCAGCACCCAGGGACGGCAACACCACGTAACGAGGACGTATTGGGACGTTTCCGCAAGACGTCCCAAACGTCCCTATACGTCCTTCTACGTCCCGAAACGTCCCTGAGCCCCTTGGGTCGATCCGCTTCTGACTCACGATGAGGGTCCCCTACGCACCACCGGTGTCGGTGCTCCGTCCTGCGAAGAGGCGGCTTACCTACATATCAGCCCCAGAGCATGCCTAGACATCCAATGAGCCGCGCTGAGTCGGGCCCTGTGATTGGGTTGCTACCTCAGTTGGGAGCACGGGGGGAAGAAGTCATGCGAATACACAAGATTGAAGTGTTGAATTTCCGTGGCATCGCTGCCGCGTCCTGGACATTGCATGGTGCTCGCATCGGTCTTATCGGACCTGGGGCCGGCAAGACCACACTGCTGGACGCAATAGAACTCGTCTTCTGGCCGAGGTACGCCCTCGCGCTCACTGACAACGACCTCTACCAGGCGGACCCCACCACTACCGCAGTTCTTCGAGCATGGGTGATCGATCCTCCGGCCGACCTCACACACGACGGCGCGTTTTTCGCACATCTCATGGGATACGAACCGATTACGGAGACCGTTACACCCGAACCATCTACCGGGTCAGTAGTCCTCGGCGTTCAACTCACTTTCAATGGTGAACTCGAACCCGAGTGGCACGTATTCAACGAGCGTGCGGAGCCCAGACGCATTGGCGCCGGCGACCGCGCGCGGTTCGGTGTAAGCCGCATTAGCGATGCCCTCGGAACTCACCTCAGATGGGGACGCGGGTCTTCGCTGACACGATTGTCTGCTGACGCTCAGCTTCCCTAGGCGAGGCCCTACGGTCGGCCGCACGCACGGCGCGAACAACCGCGAACACCTCTAACGCCTTCGAAGCTCTCAACCCGATCACTACGCAGTTGACAGCCAGAGGCAGGCAGTTGCGCGCTTTCGAAGACACCGCGAAAGTGACCGCGGCACTGGATGCCGACATCCTTAACGTGTCTCAAGGAGCGATAAGCCTCCACGAGTCCGACCTGCCCATCGGGCGGCGCGGTCTCGGTTCACGACGCTTGACCAGCGTCGCCGCGCAACTCACCGAGCTGAACCGGCGTCCGCGTCATTTTGATCGACGAGATCGAAGCAGGTCTAGAACCTCACCGCATACGCCACTTGCTGCGCGCGCTAAGCACCGAGATGGACACTGGCACGGTCGACCAGATGATCTTTAGCACTCACTCACCGACGCCGATTCGCGAACTCCAGGCTCCGAGCTTAACGTCATCCGCAGGCGTACCGATGCGGTTGTGACCACTCAGCGTGTACCGGGGGACCTACAAGGTGCCGTTCGGGCCCACGCCGAGGCGCTCCTTGCTCCCCGCGTTCTCGTTTGCGAGGGCATCACCGAGATCGGATTCGCACGCGGCGTGATGGACTGGTCCTGAAGATCCAACGGCGGACAAATGCGGTATGGGTATCGCGGTACGCGGGCAGGAACATCGAAGTTGTCGGTGAATACGCCGATCCTCGAACGGCTTGGCTATTCGACGGCCCGGTCTGTGACTATGATGCTTTCTCGCGACTTCCTCGGTGGACGGTAGTCCGAGCGTGACCGTGGTCCAGACTGAGCGAGCGTTGTGCCTAGAACCTGGAAATGCTGGCCCGGGACCTCACCAATGCCGGGTTGAAGGCGTTTGCCATGCACGGCCTGGTGTCGGTTGAACGCGACAAGTTGAAGGCAAAACTCAAGTCGAGGCAGTGCCACGACAACGACTTGGACGACCTCCTCAACGATGCCGCCGACGACGACCAGATCGGCAGGTTGCGCCCCGCTCTGGGGGCTACGGCGAAGAAGAACGGCAGCGAATGGTTCAAATCCGTCGACGGTGGCGCCGTACTCGCGGCAATCGCGTTGGCCGAACAACTCCTCCCCGGCACGCACCTGGGCGCGATGATCGCTGGAATCAACGAGTGGTGTCGTGGAGATTGAGCGCACGTCTCGAGGAGTCATCGTTGCGCCGGCGAACACGCAGACGCACCGATTGGCACACGTATATGCCGAGCCGACAGCGACGAACGTCTGCTTGTGCTGACGCACACGAACGTCGCAGTACGAGCACTTCGCAAGCGCCTGAAGACTAAGCCGAATGCGACGGTTCGGATTGAAACGCTCGACGCACTGGCCCTTCGTATTGCGACCGCCTTTCCCGCTAGTTCCGGCGTTCCACACGACGCTGGGGGCATAGATACCGACTGGGAAAGAGTCGTCAGGCCAGGCGATCAAGGCTCTGCAGATTCCCGCGATCCGCGAAGCGTTCAACAGGTCCTACACCAGCGTGATCGTCGACGAGTTCCAAGACTGCACTCACCTACAGTCCGCCTTCGTTCTCGCTCTCGCTGAGCATCTCCCGACGGTCGTTCTCGGGGACCCCCTGCAATCGGTGTACCAATTCAAGCCTGAGGAGACCCTCGACTGGACAACCCGCACCGAGGGCCACCCAACCTTGGGCAGCCTCGAATTCCCCTGGCGATGGCAGACCAACATGGCACTCGGTGAATGGATTCTGGCCTCACGGACCGCGCTGACTCCGGTGGACGGCCGATAACCATCGGTGGGACCACCGCCGTCGCAGTCCGTGACCTCACCAGGCCCGTCGCTCATGCAGGGCTCACCAACATCCTTCAAGGCCTTACGGGGTCGACGGCTGTGATCAGCGGAGACAGCGCAAAGCCCAGCCGGTTGAGGGACATCGCCCGCGGCAATCGTTGGAGCCGGTGCGAAGTCTTCGAGACCGCAGCCCCTAAGGAGCTCGCGGTCCTAGCGGAGGCGCATAGTTCCGGGACAACCGCGGAACAAGCCCTCGCGGTCGTCGCCTTTGCGAAAGCGTGCATGACGAAGGTCGACAAGGTGTCGGGCGCAAGGACCTGCGAGAAGAACCTGCGCCGTTCGCAGACTATTGGGAGGTCCGCATCGGCGTTGGCGGAATCAATTCGTAGGTTCCTGGATTGTCCAACCGGGATCACCGCGAAGGCCGTTCTGGCTTGCCTTGCCACAGACCCGACCACGCACACCTATCGTCCGACCCTCCCACCGGCACACCGCGCATACGAGCGTCTCGGCGCGCGTGGCTGCGAAGAGTTTGACGGATGTCTCAGCGAAGTCCTCGAAGCACGCAAACACATAGACGAGAGCCCGTTTGGGCCCAGCGTAGGGACTTCACTACGTCTCAAGGGCTTGGAGTTCGACAACGTCGTCATCGTCGACCCAGACGCCTTCACTTCCATAGAGCAGTTGTACGTCGCCATTAGTCGGCCCGTACGTCAGATCGTCTTTGCGATAGAGCCCGGGCGACAACTGGGTGAACACGTGCGCCGACAGTAGCCCCGATTGGGCAGGCACACGCATGCGACGAGGGGTGGAGGGATCCCAAGGCGCGCCAGCGCACCTGCGTCGATTCGCCGCTTTCGCATGACTCCGAAACGCCCAATCACGCTGGCGCTCGGTACCTAGCAATGAGATACGCGCACAACGTGAGGCATGCATCTACTGCCAGCACGCCGTGCAGATCTGCAACATCCCTCTTCTCGTCGTCGGTCGGAGGCCCTCCGTCAGCTCGTCTTCGAGTCCCGACGGTTCGCTAGACGCATCTGAAGACGCTTGAGCCGAGATGCAAATGCCCGCTCAATTGCGTCGTCAGTCTCCATCGCCCAAGTGTTCACAACGATCTGCCGGTTGTCATACGGCAGATCGCTATAGCGGTTGAACGGAATGGTGCTTGCAGTGGACGCTCTCGATCTCTTCGACGAGAGCAGGTCTCGGTATGGATAAGCGCTGCGGCGCGCGAGGGCGACGTCACCCCAGGAGAGCGGCTCGAGCGGCATCTCATCGATGACCGAGTCGGCCGCCAGAAGAGAGGCGGACAGGCTCTCCAAGGACGCGCTGCATCTCCTGGAGCTTGGCGACCGTCCTTTCGCCTGGCCCGGTCGCTGCGCCACCCATCGAACCCCAGAGCGATCACTGCAGCAAGCACGCCCGACGCCAAGGGCGTTGCAAGGGTCACGAGTGTGGACATTTCGGGAAGAATAGATGTCTGCTGGCGTCAGATCGAGCCTTTGGCGCGTTTGACGTGGCCAGGTCGCTGCCATCCTGCGCGCCTACTGCATCTTTTCGCTGAGAGCGGGCGCTCCTTCAGACCCCCAAGATGGTCTTGGTCTTCGTCCGTCCGGTGTTGCCCAGAAAGCGCCGAGTTGGCGTCACTTCGCGGCAGCCCAAGGCGACACCGGCCAGCTTATGAACCTGAGACGCCATCGGGGCGCCCACCACGATTGACGGTCACCACGAGACCGCGAAGGCTGGTGAAGATCGCGGAATCCACTCTCGCGGGCCTTCCTCCGACGGTGCTACGCCACGGGAAAATGTGCCGCCAATCGCGCGCCCAGCCGAGCCACCTCACCGTCAGTCAGCGGCCCATCCTCGACGATGACTCCGGCCAACTTCTTCGGCCAGAGTGCACTGATGTCCCGGACGCTGAAAGAGCCTCCGATGAGCGGCCAGTCAGCCTCGACGAAGCAGAGGAAACCCCGGATCGGGATGCTGGGCTGATCGCCAAGGGCAGCCCGGACGAGTTCGACCTGTTTGCCGACACCCTCGACCAACTTGGTGCAGTCCCTGGTTCCCACCAGCATCTTCTCCACCCGGGGCCGGAGGACGCCGCCCTCGATCTTGAGCTGAGGGCGACCCTTGTACCGCTTGGCGTCGATCACGAAGACGCCGCTCGGGCAGACCACCAGGTGGTCGATGTTCGCGCGTGTCCCCGGGATGCGTCGGTCATGAAGCACCACGACCGTCGGGCCGGCCAACTCGTCGAGCCGACGTCCCAGCCTTTCTTCGCCGACGGCGCCGGTTGCCCATGCCTGGGTGCTCTGGGGGTCGTCGCTGAGCGCCAGGATGAGCCCTCCGAGCTTTGGGTGCTTTCCGCGGATGCGGTCCTCGCGCTTGGTCTTCCGTCGTTCGAACTCGCGCCTGGCTGAAGCTCCCGCAGCACCGGAGGCAGGCGTCGCCTCGACCACGGGCGCGCTGGCTGCATCAGGCGCAGTCGCAACTGGAATGAGTGGCGCGGTCGAGCTCGGCGAGCACTCGACACAGCGAACGGTCCGCTCGCTTCGGTTGTAGACCGCCTCGGTTCGCGCGGCCAGTTCGATGCCACAGAGGAAGCAACTTCCCGCGTACCGCAATTTCATCTGCTTCTCGCTGGCCGCGTTCTCCGCTTCATCGATCACCGGCCAGAGAGTACGCAGAGCCGCACCGCCGTAGCGGGGGTTTGGCAAAGAAGAGTCAGCCGGAACAACGGATGTCGCTGTTGAGGGTGACGAGGGCGGCTCTTCAATTCGGAGATATAGGAGCAGCCTCGAGTTTCCTCAACTTTTGAGGCCAAACCATTGGCAGATACTCGCATTCCTCTGCGGACTCCGCCGCTCCTGCCTAGCCTGATCGAATCTGAGCGGTGAACCTCGCCTCAGGACAAGGATGGAAGGCCCGCACATGAAGACCACATCTCGTCTCGGAGCCATCGTCCTCGCGACCGGCCTTGTCCTTGGCACTGGTGCAGCCGTGATCCCGGCCGGAGCCCACACCTCCGGCATCCACGACAACTGCACCGAGTTCAACAAGAAGTTCCCCCATGGCGTCGGCCGCAAGAAGGCACACGACAAGACTTCCGGAACGCCAGTCACCAACTTCAAGCGCAGCACCAAGATCTACAAGAAGGCCATGGCGCACAACAGCGACCTGGACCGCGACAAGGACGGCATCGCTTGCGAGAAGGCATAGACGTTGACGTCAGGCTCAGCAGCAGGGGTCCCGCGACCTCACGTCAACGGCAGCCATCGAGGATCCGCGTCATTGCGTCACCTTCAGCTGGCGACAACCAGAGCCCGTACTTGGACTTGATGGCAATCTGTCGCGAGACATACGCACACCGATAAGGCTTGTTCGCAGGTAGCCATGTGGCCGCATCGCCGTCGCCCTTCTGCCGGTTGGCCGAAGGGTCGACCATCATCACCACCAGTGGGTCGTTGGCAAAGGCGGCACGCATCTCGGCTGCCCACATGAACGCGCCAGTGACCCACGCGTTGCCCAGCGCTACGACATGTTCAGCATCGAGATCGGTCGCATAGCTATTGTCGGTCGAGTCGAAGCGTCGGTTGCGCTCACCCGTGTATGGCTCATAGGGCAGCGTCCCGGCCAAGACCTTGCACTCCCCCGTCCCGGCCTTGAATCTCTCCTCAACGAGGTCACGCTTCAGAACATCGTTGCGGGTGTCACACCCGTTCGCGGGT
This sequence comes from uncultured Actinomycetota bacterium, assembly GCA_963850965.1. GTDB lineage: Bacteria > Actinomycetota > Actinomycetes > Propionibacteriales > Nocardioidaceae > Nocardioides. The sequence continues at coordinate 115,309 of CAWKMT010000001.1, forward strand.
CCAGCCGAAATCCCCGACTGCGTCCGACCACTCGGTGCCGAACTCGTCTCGGTCGTACCCCGTCATGGGCGCCTTGCCCTTGATGTCGAGGTCAGTGAGCCTGGAGCGCGCAACGTCGTATGCCTGCGGGCTCAGGAACGGCACTGTGACCCGATGAGTTGACTTCGGGGTCTGTGAAGGCGTTCGAACTTTGCCATGCCCGGGAATGCGCCACGAGGAGACGTCGGGGATGTCCGTCGGCTCCTTGGACTCCACGGGGGTGACATCGATGCTCGAGCAACCCAAGGCGAGGGCCAGCATCGACATGGAAAGCACGAGTCGGATCGGCACACTGACGTGAGCCGCTGAATCACGACGAGAGGCTAGAAGGAGCCCCCGCCTGGTCAAAGCACCCCTACTGCTCGCAAGCGACGCCGTCCTGATCGCGATCGAGACTGGTGCTGTACCCGGGCTGGCCCCGGTAGATCGGGGCGGCGCCGGCTGCCTCCACTTCCGAGCAGTTCGCGTAGTAGACGGGCGCCGGCTGGTTCTGCTGCGCTTCACGCTCCTTGCGGCGCCGCTCGGCCTCGGCTTGGCGCGCAGCCTGACGACGCGCCTTTGCAGCCTTCGCGGCGGCTACCTTCTTCGCCTTCTTGATGGCCGCAGCACGATCCGAAACCTGTTCCAGGCTGACGTCAGCCAGGTCGGGACAGACCGAGATGACCGTTGCACCAATGACGCCAAGACGTTGGTTGTACGTCGGCTTTGGCCCGGCAGGAAACACCTTCGCCACCCGTGCCACCTGCTTGTCGAGTGGGCGGCCCTTGTCGATGAGACGGCATGTGGAGAGGGCCTCCTCGGACAGCTCCGTCGAGGACTTCTTGGTCTTCAACGACCGCGCAACGGCGGCCAAGTACTGCGGTTCGTTTTCCCCGTAGTTCGCAAGCCAGAGGTCCTCGCCTGACAGTTCTTCAGCGGGCGACTCGCTGGACTCGGGTGTTGGCGAGGTGCTTACTTCAGAACCAGATAGCGGTCGTGGCGACTCGGATCCCTCAGGCGATGACAGTGCGGCCGAGCACGAGCCGATAAGGAAGACGGCGGCAATCGAGGTGATGATCTTGTGTCGCCACATCCAGCGTCCCGAAGAGCCCATGGCCCAGCGGTTGAAACGCACGTTGCGTTCCTTAGCCGTCTCGCCTTCGCGGAGACGGTATGCCTCACGCACGGAGCTCAGCGACGAAGCCGAGGCGGCAGTGTCGGTGCGGGTGGTCGTGAAAGGGCGAGTATGTTCCGTCCATTGAGCGCCGTCCCAGAAGCGCTCGAAAGGCCCGTCGTTGGCTGGATACCAGCCTGTCTTCGCTGCAACCATGGTCAAACCTCCGAGATACCCGTTTACGCGTTGCTGATGAGGCAGAGACTAGGACGACTGACGCCTCTGGGGCGGGTTCGGCAGAAGCGACTGGGCGCAGCAATCCGCCTGGATACCGCCCAACGAATGGCCTCACGCGACACCGGCACGCACGTATCGATTCGAGTTGGTGAGAACTTTCTTCACTCCGTCAAGGCGCCGGCTCCGCCGGCGCTCGGCGCCGCCGTGCCGGGCGTGCGGCCTGCGGCCGTTCCGGGCGCGGGGCGCCGCACAAGCGCGACTGAGTGACTAACTGAGTGACTACGGACCCGGATTCGGTCCGATTCGGGGGTCCGAAAACCCCTCAGTTGAGCGTGAAACGGGGGTTCTCACCACACCCCGGACTGCCTGACACGGAAGAGGTCACTGGTTCACACCAGCAGCGCCTTTCGGAGGATCAGCCCCCTCTGCGATTGAGGTGCGCGCGGAGCGCACCATCAGCGGGCCCATTGACATCAACGGTCGAGTGGCATCATCATCGTTACATGGCGATGACAGCGAAAAATGTGGATGCAACGGGCAAGTCCTCAGCGAGCCACCTCGACCCGGCAGCGTGTCTGTTCCACGGGTTCTCCGACCCTTCCCGGCTCGCCATCCTGCGTCACCTTGCGTTGGGTGAGCACCGCGTCACGGACCTGACGGCACACATCGGCCTCGCGCAGTCCACGGTGTCCAAGCACCTCGCCTGCCTGCGTGGCTGCGGCTTGGTGACCTCCCGCGCTGAGGGCCGCGCATCGGTGTTCTCGTTGACCCATCCCGAAGCCCTCGATGACCTCTTCGCTGCCGCTGAGCGCCTCCTCCTGGCTACCGGCGACGCCGTCACCTTGTGCGCCAACCACGGCGCCGAAGTCATTCGGGAGAAGTCGCGATGAGCGCATCCGTGAGCAGCCACAGCCACGGCACGGTCGTCTCTGAGCAGGACCGTCGCCGGTATGGGCGTCGGGCTCAGCTCCTCGCCGGTGCCTCAGTCGGCTACAACGCGGTCGAGGCGGTCATCGCAATCGGTGCGGGCCTCGTTGCGGGCTCCGTTGCCCTTGTGGGGTTCGGGCTCGACTCCATCGTCGAGGTCTCCTCTGGGTTGATCATCTTGTGGCAGTTCCGCCACCCCCTGCCGCAATCACGCGAGCAGAAGGCCCTGCGTCTCATGGCCCTGTCATTCTTCGGGCTCGCCGCCTACGTGACCTTCGAGTCGGTTCGTGCGCTCGCCATCGCCCACGAGCCTGAAGCCTCCCCCGTCGGGATCGCGTTGGCTGCGACCTCGCTGGCGGTGATGCCGTTCCTGTCGTGGGCCCAACGGCGTACCGGACGGGCGCTCGGATCCAACGCTGTCGTGGCGGACTCCACCCAGACGCTGTTGTGCACGTACATGTCGGCGGTGCTGCTGCTCGGCCTGGTCCTGAACGCGACGCTGGGCTGGTGGTGGGCCGACCCCATCGCCGGACTCGTCATCGCAGCCGTGGCCGCGAAGGAAGGCCGCGAGGCGTGGCGCGGGGAGAACTGCTGCGGCCCGGCAGCGGCCCACCAAGCTGTCTCCACGGACCCCGGCTCGCCGCGAAGCTGCGGGCAGGCGTGACGACCCACCTCGACCACTCGGTGGTCCTCGGAGCCGACACAGACGCCGTATGGCGCCGCGCCGTCACCCCGGCTGGCATCAATCACGAGATGAAGCCGTGGGTCACCATGACCATGCCGGCAGCCGCCCACGGGCTCACCGTCGACACCATCACGCTCGGCCAACCCATCGGTCGGGCATGGCTACGGCTCTTCGGCGTTCTGCCGTTCGACTACGACCGGCTCGTCATCGTCGAACGCGAACCAGGGCGACGATTCCTCGAACAATCAACGATGCTCAGCATGCGGCGCTGGGAGCACGAACGCACGCTCAACCCGGTCACGGGTGGCACCCGCGTGACCGACCGCATCACCTTCGAGCCACGCCTACCTCTGCGACCCATTGCCGGCCTGCTCGCCCTCGGGGTAGACGCGTTCTTCAAGCACCGCCAACGCCGCCTGAAGGCGTACTGGGACCCGAGTCGACGCGTCGAAAGCACGAGCACCTGACTGCCCGACTCTCGGCATGATCGACGACTCGCGGGTCGATGCATCGCACCTCAATCGCAGAGGGGGAACCAGCAGGTCAGCACGCCTCCGGTTGCGAGGCTCAGCGCTGCAGCCCGGGTGGAACTCGACGGCCGCCGCGACGACCTCGACGAAGATCGCACGGTCCAGCGCCGCGCCCTCCCGGCGTACGTCGGACTCGCGCATCGTCAGCAGGCGGTCCAGGCGCACCTCGCTCGGACGCCGCTCGCTGTCCCAGTCCCCCGCGCCGACGTCCATCCAGTGCCGGCCGTACCTCGCCTCGTCCTCGGCGTCGCGATCGTGGTCCTTGCTCGTCAGCATCAGGCGGAGCAGGTCCTCGTGACGTGCGATCACCAGGATGGTCTGTCCTTGCCCTGCGCCGGGTCATCTCGTAGGCCACCCACGCCCAGCAGACCTCGCCGGGATCGGGCCGTCCGTCGGCTTCGGGCGCGTAGGTACTCACGGCTCCACCTGAGACGCTCGCTCGACGCACTCCCGGGCCGTCCGGTGCGAACACCCGCGCACCAGCCAGCCGGTCCACTAGCATCCGCTCGGGGAGTGAAGACCAGTCGGACCGCGCGTGACGAAAGGTGGGGCATGGCCTCCGGATCTTCCCTGTCTGCCGGCACCCGTCACCTGGCCGATCGCTTCGCCTGACGGCGTGCACGGCCCTGCGAGCTGACCTGAGTCGTGGGGGCAACACGTGGTTCGACGCCCAGCTGCGCCGCTCCGAGCCCGAGACCGACGAGGCGGCAACAGTGCCGCTGTGGTTCCCGGCGCTGAAGAACCCCGCCACCCTCAACATCGCGTTGCAGCTCTCCGGAGTGCGTCCCGTCCGCACCATCGCCGGCGGCTGATCGCCCAGACGCTCGCCAGGCGAGTGCTGAGCCGGCACCAGGTCTACGAGACGATGGTCGACTTCTGGTTGAACCTGCTCTACGTCCCCGCCGGTGAGGATCGCTCGTTCGCCTACCGCCCGGCGTACGACGACGCGATCCGCACCCGACGCGCTCGGCAGCTACCGCGGCCTGCTCCGTGCCGCTGTCGTCCACCCGGCGATGTCGGCGTTCCTGAGCAACGACCTCAACCACGCGAACGGGATCAACGAGAACCTCGGGCGCGAGCTGCTGGAGCTGCACTTGGTCGGCCGGGACTACTCCGAGAAGGACGTGCTCAGACAGCCACGGACGCCGACCGGGTTCACGCTCAGCAACGGCAACTCCGGCTACCAGCCGGCTCGCCACCACGTCGGTCGGATCAGGGTGCTCGGCTTCTCGCACGCCAACCAGAATCCCGACGGACGCGAGGCGCTCAACGAGATGCTGGGCTACCTCGCCGGCCACCCGGCGACCGCACGCCGCATCGCCGAGCGGCTGTGCGTGCGGTTCGTCGACGACGAGCCGCCCCGCGAGATCGTCAAGGCCGTGGCGAAGGCCTACCGCCGCAGCGGCACCAACATCCCGGCCACCCTGCGGGGGCTCGTGGGCCACCCGCAGTTTCGGAAGGCCAGGCGCAGCAAGGTCTGGACACCGTCGGACGACGTCGTCCGGACCGCTCGGGTGATGGGCCTGACGCCGACCGGCTCGCCGACCCAGGACTCGTTCCTGTGGTATCTCGGCCGCACCGCCAACGACATGGGCCAGGCCTCCCTTGATGTGGCCGCGGCCCGACGGCTGGCCCGAGACGTCGGGCGACTACCTGTCCGCGTCGAGGGTGCTGCGCTCGTGGCGCCACCACTACGACCTCGCCGCCACCCAGAGCGACCTGTTCCGCAGCGTCTCGGTCTCGACGAAGGCCTCCCAGCTTGCCGAGCCGCTGGCCACGCACGCTGGCCCGCTTCGTCGAGCACCAGGCACAGCGCCTGGTGGGCAGGTCTGCCACCCCCGACTTGCGGGCCGCCGTGTCCGGCGCCATCGGCCTCCCGGCCTCGCACCGCTTCGAGAGCGCCGACGCCCTCTCGGACCGTCACTACCAGCTGCTCCGAGGCACCGTGCTCAACTCACCGGCGGGACTCAAGCGATGACCGACTCCTGCGGCCGCCCGTCGTACTCCTCGATCTCGCGGCGCTCGTTGCTCCGCACCGGTGCCGCTGCCGGCACCGCCGGCGTCGTCACCTCGATGGTCGGCGACGTGCTCACCGCGTCGGTCTTCGGCGCCGAGCCGCGGGGCAACGTGCTCGTCGTCGTCAGCCAGCGCGGCGGGGTCGACGGCCTCTCGATGGTCGTCCCGCACGCCGAGAGCGCCTCACTACGCCGCCCGCTCGACCACCGCGGTCGCGACGTACGACCGCTGCACCGCGACCACACCTTCGGCCTGCACCCTGTTCGCCGACCTCGGACAACTGTGCGACGCAGGACCGGTTCGCGGCCATCCACGCCGTCGGGCTGCCGGCTCCCAACCGCAGCCACTTCGACGCGATGGAGTTCTGTCCTCCAGGACGCCGACACCGGCAGCCGTCAGCGGGTCGGCTGGTCAACCGGATGATCGGCGCCCTGAGCCGGAGTCGATCTTCGAGGGGGTCGCGCTCGGCACCAATGTCGTGCTCATCTCGCTCCTCGGTGTCGATGCGCTGGCGTTGCTCACTCGGCACTCGAGAACGCCGTACGGCGACACCGAGCTCGGCCTCGCCGTACGCGCGGTTCTCAGGCGGCCTCTACGCCGGGAACGGCGAGGTGCCGCGTGCCGGTCAGGCCGCCCTCGGCTAGCTCGCGGCGGGAAGGCGTACGGCGTGGAGGCCGAGAAGCCGCCGCGGCACGGCGCCGCCTACCCGGGCAGCAGCTTCGGCAAGGCCATGGAGAACGCGCGTCGCGATCCGCAGCGGGCTCGGCGTGCGTGCCATCGCCGTGACTCACGGCGGGTGGGACCACCACGTCGCGTCGGCCAACATGACCAACGGCATCTCCGACCTGGCGGCCTCGCTCGCGGCGTTCTTCGCAACTCGCCCCGACACGTCGCGGGTGACGGTCGTGACCTTGAGCGAATTCGGCCGCCGAGTTGCCGAGAACGGCGCCTCGGGCGTCGACCACGGCTACGGCAACGCCGTGCTGGTGCTCGGCGCGGGTCGTGGCGGGCGCGACGACGGACGCTGGCCCGACGCTCGGCACGGCCAGGCAGGTCGAGGGCGACCTCGCCGTCACCACCGACTACCGGCACGGGCGACCGAGATGGCGCAGAGCCGCTTCCGATTGGTCGACACTCTCGGCTGTCTTCCCCGGCGCCGGCTATCGCCGGGTTGGTTTCATGCGCCGATCGGTCCTCGAGGCGACTGTCGGGATCAAGCTGCCCGAGCTTGTCGATCCGCAGGGCTGGCGAGGTCCAACAGGCGTCTCCAGACCAGGACGGCGAACACCGAGAACGGCAGCAACGAGGCGATCGCCAACACCATGCCGACCGTTCCGAAGTTGGTCGGCACCGTCATCAGGGCTGCGCTCACCAGGCCCCACACCGCGGTGGCCCGGCTGAAGATCGAGGATCGAAGCATGAGCATCGACAAGATCGCCAGAGTCGCGAACGTGAAGTAGTAGTAGATGTCATAGCCCGTGCCGGTCCACGTTGCGCGCATGCCGTCTCCGGTCGCCAGCAAGGCCGTGCGGGTCTCGCCGTCGGCGTCGGCGTAGGCGTGGGCAAGGGCCAGCATCTCGACCGGGCGCGTGCTGCTCATGTAGGCGGCTATCCCGACGACACAGAACGCGAGCGCGATCACGACGGCCGACCTGCTGACCCTCCAGAGCACGACGGCCAGCGAGAGGTAGACGAGGTACATCAGGGTGTTCGGCTTAGACGACGTACAACACGTCGAGCGAGACCAGGCCCAGCACCGGGTTCTCCAGCAGCAGGTCGAAGAACTCCCTCGTCGACTCCGGCGGTGGCCAGACGACGTAGATGGGGATCTGCACGGCGATCATCACGACACTCGCGAAGGCACACCACGCCCCCGTGAGGACGAGACCTCGCCACTGCCGCGCATCCCCGCGCACCGTCGCCTCGTCGACGTCGGTCATGTTGTCTCCCCCGTCCAGTGATGCGCGATCAGCCCACCGGGACTGGATCGCAGCGTGGCCCGTGCTCGACGGTAGGAGGGTCCCACCGGCATCAGACAGTGCCGTTGGTCCTGAGCCGGCCGGGCCGCTCGCCGCAGCAGGCCACACAGGTGTCGCCTATCGGCGCTGGGCGTACTCGACCTCTGACCACGGCCAGTCCCAGCCAGCGGAGCCGCTGCACGACGTCGTACAGGGGCCTGTCGAGATCGCGTGCTGGCAGTGACCACGACAGCATGTCGACCGCGCCGGGGACGTGGCGGTTTCGTGGATTGAAGTAGACGCAGCCGATCACTCGTCCCGATCGGGCAGCAGCACGGTGTACGCGAAGTCGCGGCCGGACGTCGACCGCTTGAGGTGGGAGACACAGTCCCGAGGTTGTCCTCGCTCGTCATGGGGGCGGCAGTTGCACCACTCCGAGCCGGGCAGGCTGCGGACGAACTCCATGCTCTGGGTCCACGCCTCGTAGTCGGACACGGGCGTCCGGCCGAGCAGTCGAACCGGAACGCATCCGTCTCGACGGGGTGGGAAGGACGAAACCGGCCGGGACGAGCTCATCCGCGAGTGTGGCACCGGGAAGCCGGGCTGGGCGCAGGTGCAGGCCGCCAGGATCCGCGCCAGCTCGACCGGCTGGGAGTACATCGGCCAGTGGCCGGAGTCGATGTCGACGTAGTCGACCGTCGTGGCCTTCGCGAGCTCGGCGACCGTGCCACCCTCGACCCACTCTGGCTCGGCGGGCGAGAACTCCGGCAGACCATCGTCACCGGCACGTCGTAGCGAAGCTCGGCGGCGTCGCTCAGGCGTACGACGCCGTGGGCTGACGCTGGCCGGCACCGCGATCGCACCCTGCGCCACGGCCGCCTTGACCTCGGCCGACAGGTCGTCGGAGTCGGGGCCTTCGAAGGGCTCCCAGCCCGGGAACGGCACCACACCGTTGACCGGTCGAAGACACCGAAGTAGGTTCTGCCGTCGGCGCTCGGCATGCCGCCGATCAGCGCCACCGGGCCACCTTCTCGGGCCGTGCGTCCGCGGCCGCCAGGCGAGCGCGCAGGCACGGAGCCGCCCACACCACCAGGGCCGGCCCGTCGGCGGCGTCCACAGCCGCCACGACCGCGGCCACCTGGCCGTCGTACGTCGCGTCGGCGTCGCCGTCGCCCTGGCCGGGCAGGGTCAGCGGGACCGGGTGGCGTCCGGCCGCTCGAGCTCGGGACGACGTGCGTCCCACGCGGTCGCGTCGAGCCACATGCCGGCGATGAGCACGATGTCCATGGCAGTTCTCCTTCGTGGTGGTGACGAGTGACTCCAGGGCGTCCAGGTCGCGCTCGGATAGAGCCGGTGGTGCCATTCCTCGTTGACCACGATGAACAGGCATGCGTGCAGCGGGAACTCCTTCCAGCCCGTGGCCAGCCGGGCCGGTGCGCGTGACCGTCTCCTTCGGCCGCCCCGGGGTCAGCCCGGTGATCACGTCGCGGACGATCGCTGGCGCCGGCGACGTACGGCGAGGACCTCAGCGACGGACGCGCCTCAGCGGTCCCAGGGGATGCCCTCCCAGCCGGCGTTCATCAGGGCAGGTCGAACGATGCGCGGCGAGGGGTCGCCGAGCACCATCCGCCCGGCCCAGGTGGTGCTCGGAAGCCGAGGCGGCGCAGCGTCTCGATGAATGACCACTCGTCGCGGACCCGTTCGGCGCAGCAGCTCGGCGGGAGCGCTCGGGCGCGCTTCGGTTCCTCGGCCCAGAGCCGCTCCAGGATCTGCCACGCCTCCTGGGTATCCCTCGACGGTGGTCGGATGCATCTTCGTGCGCTCAGGCATCCGGCGGTCGAGTCGGCCTCGACGAGGGGGCCGACGTCGACGCCGTTGATCGTCACGCCGTCGATATCGCCGGTGATCTCGACGTCGACGAGCTTGGTCTCGATGGGTACGTGGCGGAAGGAGATGGCCCGCAGGTCCGCGTGCTCGACGTGCGCGCCCCGAGGAATGGATGCAGTGACGGGATTCATGGAGCCACCGTAGGAACGGTTCCGGACGTTCCCCTTCCGGATCATTCGATGAGACGCCACAGTTTTCGAATGAGCGAGACCAGCCCCACCGCAGGGCCCTGCGGACCTGGAGATCCTGCAGAACCGGCTGGGCTGCCAGCCGA
>CAWKMT010000002.1:0-986284 GCA_963850965.1 uncultured Actinomycetota bacterium
TGCCGATGAGCGGGCGCGACGTCGTTCCGCGTTGACGGTACTTCTTCACGACAACGGCTATGTCGACGCGAGAACTACTTTCGTGCCCTGTGGGCGGCTGCCTTGACCCGGTTCTGGCAGGTCGTGGAGCAGTACCGTCGGCTGCCGTTCTTAGAGGTGTCGATGTAAACGCGGTCACAACGAGCGGCGTCGCAGAGCCCCAGGCGCCCGGCGAGATTGCTGCCGAGGGCGAGGGCAAGGCCTGTGGCGCACCCCGCTGCCCAGCCGGTGACGAGGGTGTCGTCGGTGCCGTGGAAGTGGACGTGCCACCCGCCGCCCAGGGGGTCCAGCTGGGGTCGCGCCCCGGTCTGAGCGAGGAGGGCGTTGATCGTGCTTGCCGCCAGCGCAAGGTCGCCGTCGTGCACGGCTTGGAACGCTCGACGCATGTCGATCGCGTGGTGTGCGAGCGTGTCGGCCTCGGAGGCGGTCACGTCTGGGGTTCGGCGTCCGTTGCTACCTAGGGCGCCCGCGGCCGCGTGGATGCGGTCAACCCCCACTGGAGCGTCGTAGACGTACCCGCCGCGATGCCCGGGCGTGAGGTTGTTGACGAGATGCGTCGAGACCTCCACCAAGGTCAACACATGACTATCAAACAGCACTTGACCAGTCACCGAGCCTCTCGTACGTTGTCCCACACAGCATCACTGACAAAGAAGACTTTATCAGTGACAGGCGGCTAGGGCTGGGAGCAGGCAGATGACATCGACCAAAGATTCGACCTCCATCAATGGGTGGCGGGGGCTGTCCAGGGCTGTGTGGATTCTCGTGTTCGCTCGCGCGGTCAACCGGCTGGGGGCCTTCACCCTGCCCTTCTTGGCAGTCACCCTCGTTCAGGACTTCGATGCCTCGGTGAGCCAAGCGGGCTACGCACTCGCTGCATTCGGACTGGCGACCATCCCGTCGCGGCTTCTCGGCGGCCGGCTCGCGGACAAGATCGGTGCGAAGGCGACCATCGTGATCGGGTTGATCGGTACCGCAACCGCGCAGCTGTGCGTCGCCGGATCACAGAACCTGACCCAAGCAACAGCGGCAGTGGTGGCGCTTGGCCTGATGTTCGAGATCTACGAGCCGCCCAGCCAGGCGATCATCGCCGACGTGACGCCCGCCGATCATCGCCCGGCGGCGTACGGGCTCCTTGCCGCAGCGATGGCGGCGGCCGGGATGGGTGCCGGTCTCCTGGCTGCGCTGCTCGCGAGCGTGGACTTGCGGTGGTTGTTCGTCGTCGACGCAGTGACGTGCCTGATCTGCGCCACCGTGGTCACCGCGCTGTTGCCCCAAAGGCACGACGACCCGCAGCGGCCGGGCAACGCGGAGAGGGTCAAAGCGTGGGCAGACCAGCGGCTGCTCGCCATGCTTGCTCTCGGCACTGTCTTCGCGGTCGTGTACCTGCAGATCACCATCGCCCTACCGCTGACCCTGACCGAGCGTGGGCACAGCCCCGTTCTGATCGGCATCCTGCTGACCCTGTCGGCCACCACCATGGTTCTGGGGCAACCCCTGCTTGCCCACCCCAGGATGCGAACCCTGGATCACTTCACCGCCATGACCATGGGCTTCATCATCTTGTCCGCAGGCCTCCTCCTGAACGGGTTCGTCACCAGCGTTCCTGGATTCATCGCAGCAACCATCATCTGGAGCATCGGTGACCTGCTCCTCCTAGGCCACGCCTACACCATCGTCGCGAGCATCGCCCCCGACACAGCACGCGGCCAATACATGGCCGTCTACGGGATCAGCTGGGGCCTCGCAGCAGTCGGCGCACCCCTCCTGGGCACCCAGGTACTCCAACACAGCGGGCCCGAGCTCACATGGTCATGCGCTGCCGCTGTGTGTCTGGCCATGGCCCTGGCCCAACCACGACTACGAGCTTCAGTACAGATGCGATCAGAGAGCCACCCATAACGATCACGCGGCGGAAGATCTGCGGTCGCCCATGCCACTCAGCGGGCTCCGCCGACCATCGGCGTGAGGCGTTCTGCGCCGTTGTCGATGCGCCCGACTTTGCCGCGATCCGTGCTGTCGAGCCGAGGGGCGAGTGGCGTCTCGGCTCTCCAGGAGTACCGCAAGTAGCTACTGGTCCAGCTCTCCGCGGCGGAACGCACGAAGCACGCAGAACTCGTTGCCTGCTGGGTCAGCCATCACCACGAATGTTTGCTCACCCTGGCCGACATCGGTCCGGCGGGCCCCGAGGCCCTCCAGCCGCGCCACCTCGGTGGCTTGGTCGTCGGATCGTAGGTCGAGATGCAGGCGGTTCTTGACCTGTTTACCTTCCGGCACACGCAGGAACAGGATGTCCGGGCTGACGCCGTCCTGTGGCGAACCCGCCGGTGGTTCGAGGACCACCTCGTCGACTTCGTCGTAGGTCCGCCGCCAGCCGAGGGCTTCCTGCCAGAACGTCGCGTCCCGCCCAGGATCCTCGGAATCCACACAGATGCACTGCCAATTTAGGCCCATGTCGCACGAGTCAACCGACGTTGTCGGCGGGCGTCGACCGATTTTTGCGCAAGCCAGTCCGAGGTCGTGCTCCAGATCGGCGGGGTCGGGCTCAACCCGGCTGGCGGTGTCAGAGCCCCTCGGTGGGGCTCATCGCCTGGGGAGGCGTTCGCCAAGCCGTAATGCGCACTCATCTGCCGCATAGTGTGCGCGTCAGCGCGCGCGGATCTGCCGCGACGCGTGCGCGCGATCGGGCCGAGATGCGGCGTGACTTGCCGCCCGATCAGGCACACCAGTGGCAAGGTGCTGTCTCGTGGACGACAAAGCAGCGAAGATCAACCTGCACAACTACTTGAAGCACGAGCGCCAGGCGGTGCTTGCCAAGTTGGAGGGGCTCTCTGAGTACGACGCCCGGCGCCCGCTTACCGTCACCGGGACGAACCTGCTTGGCCTCGTCAAGCACTTGGCGACTTGGGAGGCGAGGTATCTCGGCGAGGTCTTCGACCGGCCTTTCCCAGAAACGCTCCCTCGGTGGGATGTCGAGGCTGACCGTCTCGCCGACATGTGGGCAACAGAGGACGAGTCCCGCCAGGCAGTCGTCGACCGCTACCAGCGTGTCTGGGCGCATAGCGACGTGACGGTGGGCTCGCTCGCCCTAGACGACACAGGCCGTGTGCCCTGGTGGGGGAACGCCGAGGTCCCTCTGTTCAACGTGCTGGTCCACCTCCTCGCCGAGACCAGTCGGCACGCCGGCCACGCCGACATCCTGCGCGAACAGCTTGACGGAGCCGTCGGGACCGACGCCGACGCCATGGCCGAGCAACAGCACGACGCAGCCTTCTGGACGGAGCGGCGCAAGAAGATCGAGGCCGCCGCCAGGTCTGCGGGCTGACCTCTCATTGTCCCCAGCGCACGGATCTGCCGCGTTGAGCGTGGTCCAGCCGATTGCAGGACGGTCGTCGCGGCTGGGCGGCTACGTTGCCGGTGTCTGCCAGTCCTCGGGTAGGGCAAGGGCATGCCAGTGGGCGGGTGGGGTCCAGTTGGCCCATGACTCGTCCCACCAGTGAGATTCGTTGCGGAGCATCTCGGTGATCTGGTTCCCCGTGGCTCGGATGGAAGCGGCTTGTTGTTGCGAGTAGCGCCGTTCCACGACGCGCTGCTCGAACAACTCGTCATCCTTGACGGTCCACGAGCCTGATCGTGGGATCCAGTAATCGAGTTCGTGGTCCAAGGTGTCGAAGCCGCGCTCATGCCGTCTGATCGGGTCCTGCAGGTTGATGTACCAACCCGAGAACCTTCTGTCTAATCCGTCCCAGAAGATGTCTACGGAGTAGGCGTCTCCGGGCCGGTGGAGCATCAACTTCCCGTGTCCGCGCCACGCGCTATGGCCAGCCGCATGCCACGGGTGCTGCCATTGCTCGAAGGGCCAGTCAGGGAACGCGAGTGCGGAGCCCTCGGCAAGGTAGACGGCCAAGAGATCCTTGGTGTCTTCGACGACGTAGGTCGAAAAGCCGATCCAGAGGTGTCCGTGAAGCACTTCCCGACGCACCACTGTCTCGCCTATCTCCCACCGGGTGCTCAACACAGCGAAAGCCTATCCGGCCGGTCAGAAACGCACGGATCTGCCGCATAGTGCGCGGTCGCGCCGATGAGCGGATGCGTCACGCCGCCCAGATTGCCGAGCCCTCCTGGTAGTTGAGGGGCGCAAGTCAGGGTGAGCGCACACACTGGGCGAGAGGTCGTTCAACCTTTCAGGCGACGTCGCGCGTCTTCAAGGTGGAGGCTCGAGGACGAACCTCGTCAGCGAGGAGGAGTGCCATGGCCGTGCTACGCACGCCGGATCGTGATGCTTTCTCCGCGTTCGTCTCCGCCAGGTCGGGAAGTCTGTTCCGGATCGCCTACCTGGTCATGGGTGACTACCAGCTCGCGCAGGACCTGGTACAGGAGGCGCTGACCAAGACCTATCTGGCCTGGCCGCGGCTCCGCGACGTCAACAACGCCGATGCCTACACCCGCCGGGTCATCGTCACGACGTCCGTCTCATGGCGCCGCCGGCGCTCCTTCGGCGAACGACCGGCAGAGACTCTTCCCGATCGGGGTGTCGTCGATGCGAACCAGACGCTCCCCGAGGATGACCAGCTCTGGGCTGCGGTACGTGGGCTGCCACCCAGACAGCGGACAGCAGTCGTGCTGCGGTTTTGCGAGGACCTCTCGTTGGCACAGACGGCGGAGCTGATGGGTTGCTCGGTCGGAAGCGTCAAACGGCAGGTCTCCGTCGCCTTGGGCAAGCTCCGCCTGGCGATGGGTCCCCGATTCATCCTTCCGAACGTCGACGAGAAGACGGTGGCGCCGTGAATGCATCCCTGCGTGACCTCAAGCGCCGGACGGACGAGCTCACGCCCCCATCCTTCAACATCGACGACATCGTCGAGCGAGGCGACGTGCGGCTCGGCCGGCGACGCGCTGGTGTGGCGACCGGAACGGTCGGTCTGGTCGTTGCCGCGGTCATCCTGGGCGCGACGTATGCGGGGCCGAGCAAGCAGACCAACGCGCCGATCGAACGCCCGACACCAACGACCACCCCGACGTCCGGAGCCATCAGCACCCGCCCGCTCACCTACGCCGACGTCCCCAGCGAACAGGCACCGAACTGGAGGATCCACTCCATCCGCTACGGCGAGCAGACGCTCCGCTTGGGCGAAGTCATCCACATGGACGTCACAGACGACGGCCTGGCGCTGCTCGCCGAGGACGGCACCGTCTATTTCTCCGACGGCTCGTCGATCGAGGAGATCGGCCGCACGAGCAGCGACACCAGCTTCAGCGACTCCGGGGTGAAGGCTGCTAGTGCAGGCCCGCTCCTGGCCTGGTTCACCCCGGCGGAGCCGGATCCGTCCCTCGTCGTCTACGACACCCGTGAGCGCGAGGTCGTCGCACAGGTTCGCGTTCGCGGATGCCTCCCGGGCCTGTGTCGTCTGGTGACCGTCGTCGGCGACCGCGTCTACTGGTCCGAGTCGGACCCTCCGCCGGCCGAGCGGCCTCTGACCGTCCTGGAGCTGTCCAGTGGGACAGTCTCCGCCACCGATGAGGCAGCCCTCTCGGAGTACCTGCGCACCCTTCCGCGCGGGTTCGTCGCGGGGGACTCCTTCCCTGACGGAGAAGTAGTCACCCACGAGACCAGGAGAATGTCCACTTCGAGCCCCGGGGCTCATCCCTGGAACTGCGACGCCTGATTCGAGAGACACCTGATGGGATGGCCGTCCACGGCTACGGCGGCTTCGACACCACCGGCAGGCGACTGCGCCTGAAACTCCCCGACGACTACACCCCTGCGGCCTCCGACTACACCCTGTACCAGTGGCTCAACGACGACAGGTTCGCGGTGATGGCCGGGGCCGCGCACAACGAGTTCGGCTGGAACGGCTTCCCGGGCTACGGCGACATCCTCGTGTGCGACATCGCCCACGAGCGCTGCACCCTGGCTGCCCCGGGGCCGACCGATGACGGCTACCGGATCGTCCCTCACCTCGATGTGCCGAACTGACGGAGGCGCCAAGCATGGCCATGGCTGCGATCCGCGCGATCGCAGAACTCAATTGGTGAGAGCCTCCTTCACTCCGTCAAGGCGCCGCCGGCGCTCGGCGACGCCTTGACGGGCTGCGGCCTCCGGCGGTTCCGGGCGCGGGGCACCGCCGAGAAGGCGCGAACTGACCCTCTCGTTTCTCGGGACTGGCCCTCAGCTCCGGGTCTCGCCGGAACGTGCCCGGCGAATTCAGCGCTTCGGGGTTCGAGTCCCTGATGCCGACCAAACCGCAGGCCAGGTCGCATCACCCGTCCTGGCCTGCGTCATTTCGTCCACGTGGGGATTCAGCCGCGCGTGACCCACTTCCCGTACTTGCGATGACCCTTCACGATGTCGGTGTAGTCGCCCCACTCCATGGTGCCGAACGTGTTGACCCGCAGTCGCTGGGGCGTCACGCCGTCGATCTCGAGACAGCCGCGACCGATCACTGTCCGCAGCAACAGCCCGTGCTTCCTCACGCGAGACCGTTGCAGGTCGCAGTCCACCGCAGTCCCGTCGAAGAGCGCTTGGTAGGGGTTCTTCTTCGGGGGCCAGCCGTCGATGCGCACGACGGAGACAGACGGATTGTCGGAAACCTCGTTCTTGACGACGACAAACACGAGGAACTCCGGCTGTCGGTCGCCTTGGGTGTCCACGAAGTGCCACACCTCGTGCGGCAGTTCGTCGTTGGTGTTCGGCTTGTTCACCATCCGGGTGTTGAGCCGCACGCGCTTGTCGGCGTGATCGACCGTGACCTTGGTGAAGTCCGAGCCGAACTTTCCGTCCCCGGTGGCGTCCTTCGTGACCGCGAGCTGGGCGTGTGCCGGTGCAGCCAGCAGGAGGCTGGAGGCCAGCGCGACCAGGAGAGTGAGTGGCTTGTGCATGATGGTTCCTTCCGTGTGCTTGATGGCGTCACCCCTATGACGCCGTCCAACGCCCAGGGGTTGCTGGCCCAGCGAATGAGTTCCGGGTGGGCCATGGCCGATACGGCGACCGGCCGGGTGTCAGAGCAGGCCAGCCAGGGTCACGCCCCAAGCGTGCGCGCGCTCAGCTTCGCCGGGCTCCAGCGGGCCCTTCATGCCAGCCACCCGGAAGTGCTCCGCGGGCACCAGTCGCGTCCCTCCTAGTTTCGCCAAGCCCTTCTCGATGCTCTTGGATGCATGGTCCATCACCACGACGGCCTTGGGGTGCGAGCTGCGGGTGTCATAGGCGACCGTCCGCAGTCCCGGGACGAGGGAGGTGCTCCCGAGCCACTCACGCACCCCCCTCCCCTGGCTGACCAGTGGGACGTCCGTCTGGGCCTCGGCGCTCTCACGCGTGTTGGGTCTCGGCATGCTCCAGGCATGGTTGGGCGACCCCACGACGACGAGGTCGGCGTCCGAGCCGATGTGAGTCGGGGCGGCACCCACCTCGATCGCCTCGGCTGCAACCCCAGCCTCGATCAGCCCAGCCGCGATGGCCCGCGCCACCTGCTGGTTGTCTCCGAACATCGACTCATAGATCACCACGGCCCGCATACAGCGACTGTAGGCCAGCCGGCGCCTCAGCTTCTGGGGAGCGCAGTACCGATAGCTCTCGGTCACCAGCTCGGCCACCTCGCCCCAGTCGGTGTGGTCGTCGAGCACCATGCCGACGACCGTTTGCGACCAGGCCGGCTGGTAGAACCGCGGCCCCGCGTGGGTCAGCGCCAGCAGCTCGTCGCCGGACGATCGGAAGGTCAGCACTGTGGTGGGCTCGGTCACCCCGGTCAGGTCGCGGTACGCCGAGGCGTACCCCTCCTGGGCGACCAGGACGTGGGCGAACGTCTTCGTCCGGACCCGCCACCGCACGCCGGTCCAGGCGTCCTCCTCGTAGGCGTCGGGCAGAACCAACGCGGTGGACGCCACCCGGGCGACGACGTCGCCGGGCGGCTCGATGCGGGGCTGCCTGGGCACGCCCCGAGTCTGTCAGCGGCTGCCGACATACGGCGTCGGTACCGGATGTCGGGGGACGGGCATAGCCTGCCGAACATGAAGCGGTACGTGGACGAGGACATGGAGGGCGCGGAGTTCCGCGAGTGCAACCTGAGCAACACCCGTCTCATGGGAGTGGTCATGCAGGACGCCGTCATCGACGGGCTGGTGACGAACCTCGTGGTGAACGGCGTCGACGTCACCGAGTACGTCGAGGCCGAGCGCGACCGTCGTCACCCGGTCCGCCGGCTCATCCGGTCGGAGGACCTGACCGACCTGCGCCGAGGATGGCGGCAGCTGCGCACCGACTGGGCGTCGACTGTGGCGCGCCTGCGCGAGTCGCCCGGCATCGAGCACGAGAGCGTGCACGACGAGTGGTCAGCCGTGCAGACGCTGCGCCACCTGGTCTTCGTCCACGACTCGTGGTTCCGGCGCTGCTGCCTCGGGTCCACCGAGCTGTTCACTGCGATGGGCCTGGGCATCGAGTCCGTGCCCAGCCGCGAGGAGCAGGGGCTCGACCCCTCGGCGGACCCCACGCTCGACGCGGTGCTCGCGATCCGGGACGAGCAGGCGACCGAGCTGGAGCGCTGGCTGGCGGCCGTGACTCCCGAGCAGCTCCAGGAGCCGGCACCGATCCCCGACGACGACAGGTGGCCGCCGTACGCGCGCGGACGTTCAGTGCGGCAGTGCCTGGGCACCGTGCTCGGCGAGGAGTTCGAGCACCACCAGTTCTGCGTGCGCGACCTCAACCTCATCGAGCGATAGCTCGCGAAGCGGCCCGCACCGGAGTGCGGGCCGCCGTGCGGAGTCAGGAGGCGGCAACCGTGCCGATGACCTCGTCACCGGAGGCCGAGCCAGCGAGCACCAGCCAGCCAATGCTCGTCCCGGCGACCTTCCCGCCCACCGAGATCGTGTAGTCGGCGCCCGCCTCGAGGACCTCGGAGGAGTAGATGTAGGACTCCGAGGCCTTCTCGGTGGTGAAGGACGAGATCTGGTCCCCGCCGCCATCGGTGATGGTGATCAGCGTGCCGGCCGGTACGGTCCCGCCGAACGTGAGCGCCAGGGTGGCCTGCGTGGAGCCCTCCCCCGGAGCGACCGCCATCATGGCCGTGCCGTTCGCGGCGAGCGTCCCGCCGGAGATGGTGAACACGTCGTCCACGTCGAGAGCACCGTTGCGAATGTCGTCCGTGCCGGAGACCACCAGGGTGCCGCCGGTCATGGTCATGGCTCCGTTGACGTCCACGCCGTCGCTCATCGTGTCGATCACGTAGGTGCCAGCGCTGACCTCCAGGAACCGGGTGCCGTTGTCCGCCTCGGCGCGACCACCGAACCCACTCCCTTCCATCGCGGACACCATGAGCGTGGAGAGGTCGTCGACGGGGGCGGTCGCCTCGGCCTGGCTGTCCGGGCCGCCACCGCCCATCTGGCCGCCGGCCGGCGGGCCACCGGCCGGCGGGCCACCCTCGGGACGGTCGCCACGCTCGCCGGCGCCGGGGTCGGCAGTCGTCTCGGCACCCTCGTCCGTGAGTGCTTCCACCCCACCCGCGACGTTGATGCCGTCATCGCTCGCGACCACCGAGACGTCGCCGCCGGAGAGGTACACGTAGGCACCCTCGATGCCCTCGACGCTCTCGGTGATGCTCACGTCTCCACCCGCGATGCGGAGCACGTTGTCGGAGTGGAGGCCGTCGTCGCCCGCGGCGATCGTGAGGTCGCCGCTCAACACCGTGACCTGGCGTACGGCGTCGACGGCGTCGGAGCCGGCCGTGAGGTCCAGCGATCCGCCGTCGATCCAGATGACGCCCACGGCCGCATCCGACTCCTCGGTGACCGACTCGTTGTCGGAGCGCAGGGCGTCACCCTGGACGTCCGCGGTGAGCGTGCCGCCGGTGATCACCAGGTGGTCCTTGCCGCGGACGCCGTCGTCAGCCGCCACGACCTCGATGTCTCCGCCCGACATGACGAGGGTGTCCTTCGACGTGATCGCGTCGGCGGCATGTGCGGTGACGGATAGTGCGCCGTCGCCCGCGATCCACAAGTCGGCGCTCGAGTACAGCGTCGCGTTGGGTGAGTCCTCGACCGTCTCGTCCACCGTGGCTCCGGCGGCGTCGGCGAGCACGTTGTCGGAGCCGTCCGCGAGCCAGACCACCACCTGCTCGGCCTCGACCACGTTGACGGCGGCCACGCTCGCGGCCGTGATGTCCACGCCGTCGAGCACGAGGTTGACCACCTCGTCGGGTGCGTCGACGACGAGCGAACCCGACGTCAGCGCGCCGCTGATCCGATAGGTGCCGGCGGCGTTGATCGTGACGGTGTCGCCGTCGACGCTCACGCCGCTGCCGCCCTCCGACGCTCCGTCGGCCAGGGTGAGGTCCACGGCGTCGGCCAGGTCGAGGGAGAGCGCGGCCTCGCTGATCCCGAGGTCTGCATAGCTCAGCTCGGCAACGGGTGCCGTGAGCGACGAGGCGTTCACGGCGGACGTCGTGCCCTCGGTGACGTTGGTGGAGTCGGTCCCCTGGCTGCAGCCGCTGAAGAGCAGTGCCGCGGCGAGGGTGAGACCGGCGATGGCGGTGGAGGGATGCTTCATGTCAGGCCCTTCTAGGCAGCCGCGGCGTGCGCCGCGGCGGTGGGGACGTAGCGGCGGATGGAGCGCGACCACTTGTTCGAGGGAAGCTCGGGCTGGAGTGCGGCGAGCGACGTGCAGTACTTGCTGATGCGGGCCGGGCGGATGCCCCTGGCCCACAGCGCGCGGTCGACGACGCCGACCGCGCCGGTCGACTTGGTCTCGACGACCAGCAGGTCGCCGTAGTCCAGGTGCCGGCCGTGGACATCGGCTGCGACGACGTTCCGGTCCACGGTGACCCGTGCGTCCGTCGTCACGAGCGTCACGCGCTGGTACCTCGTGGTCAGCACCTCGGTGAGCTGGTGAGCCCGATCGCCGATCCGCTCGAAGCCACTGGCGAAGGTGGCCGCGGCGGGAGGCAGCAGACCCCCCACCTCCGGCTCGTCCGCGTCGAGCCACTGCCGGCTCTTGACGGTGCCGCGGGACGCCGAGCGCATCTTCACCTCCACTGCCCAGGAGCCGGTGTCCAGGTAGCGCCGCGTCCTCACCTTGTAGCGGTGGGGGCGGCTCCGGGCCGCGTCCCGGTAGCTGTCCAGCTCAGCCGTGTCGTAGTACGTCGAGGAGTAGCGGAAGCCCCGGCGGCCGTCGATCTCGAGCACGCTCGGCGCACTGTGGAGCGAGGCGAGCACGCTCCCCCAGGTGTCGGGTCGGACGAGGTACTTGCGGTCGACCCTCGTCTGCAGCGCCGCCATCTCGTCCACCTCGTCGAGCGTGAGCCCCGGCAGCGTGTGCACGGCGTCCAGCCAGGTAGTCATCGGACACCCGCCGTCGTGCCGAGGGCAGTCGAGACGAGAGGCAGGGTGAACCTCACGTCGCACACCGTGGTCTCGGAGACCAGGTCGACCTTGCGCAGGGTCACGCGGTCGATGCGAGCACCGAGGATGGCGCCGAGCAGCTCGCTGGCCACTCCTTCGTTGGTCACGGCACGGTCGAGCACGACGGTCTGCTGCCGGGTGCGGGAGAACAGCGCGGGGCTGTCACCCACCGCGATGACGCCCAACAGCACCGCCATGAGCGTGAAGCTCACGTAGGGCGAGATCGAGGGGAAGCCGCCCAGCAGACCGAGCGCGATCGCGGTGAAGTAGTAGGCGATCTCGGCGTGGTCCATCTCGGTGGACCGCAGGCGGATGATCGACAGCACCGCGAAGATGCCGAGGCCGAAGCCGAGCGAGAGCTCCGCGGTGGCCATCGCGTACGTCACGCCCATGACGCCCACGTTGATCGACAGGAACGCGACGATCAGGTCGCGGCGGCGGTGACGAGGGAAGTACAGGCCGAAGACCAGGAGGGCGATGGCGACGAGATCGGCCGCGATGAAGGTGAAGACAGACATGGGAATCCTTTGACGTTCGGGTCGAGTGGGGCCCTGATGACTCCATGGGACACCGCCGCCGTGGGTGGAGTCTGTGCGCCGAACATGCGTTGGCTGTGAGGCCCGCTTCGGGTACGGTTCCGAACTTCCCCATAGCGAAAGACTTCGCCGAAGGAGCGATCGTGAACGCAACGACCACCCATCCCCAGCCCCACGAGCGGCTGGCCGTCTTCCTGGGCGACTGGCACGCGGCCGGCACTTCCTACGGTGGCGACGAGCAGTCACCAGACCATCCGCACGCGGGCGAGGCGCCCTGGACCAGCGTCCACTCCGCGCGCTGGCACTCCGGCAACTACTTCGTCGTGCAGGACGAGCGTGCGAACGGCCCGTTCGACACCCTCACCCTGATGGGCTGGGACGCGGAGGCCGGACGGTACTTCGCCCGGAGCATCGAGAACCACGGCTTCGCCCGGGACTACACGATGAGCGTCGAGGGCCGTGTCTGGACGCTGTCGGGCGAGCACGAGCGCGCGACGTACACCTTCTCCGAGGACGGACGGACCCAGGAGATCGCCTGGGAGTGGAAGCCTGACGCAGCATGGCTGCCCCTGTGTGACCGGACCGCCCGGCGCATCGACTAGTGCCGGGCAAACCGCCGCCGTCCGGCGGGGCGTGAACCCGATCCCGGCGATCGGACAACAAGAAGTGTGACCACGCATTCTCGGGACCTCAGTGACGCGGAGCTCTTGGCAGCCTCCGTTGCGGCGCCACGTCTGATGGGTGAGGTCTTCGACCGACACTGCCCGGAGATCTTGCGCTACCTGACCCGGCGGGTCGGGTCACAGGACGCCGAAGACCTGCTCAGCCAGACCTTCCTCGTCGCTCTGGAACGCCGCAGTACCTTCCGGGCGACTGCGCAGGGGGCCCGGCCCTGGCTGTACGGAATCGCCAGCAACCTGCTGCTCCGTCGGCACCGAGACGAGGTCCGGTTCCTGCGGGCGCTGGCCAGGCTGCCGCACGACCATGGCGTCGCGATCTTCGAGGAGTCCGCGGCCGAACGCATCGATGCCGCGGCGCAAGCCCATGCCATCGCCGGCCCCCTGGCGGAGCTCACCGCCGGCGACCGGAACGTGCTCCTCCTCCTCGCCTGGGCGCAGCTGTCCCACGAGGAGATCGCCGCCGCACTCCAGATCCCGGTCGGGACGGTCAAGTCTCGACTGCACCGAGCCCGGCGACAGCTGCGCCATGCCCTGCCCCACCAACCCGAGACCCACGTAGGGAGCTCCCACCATGGATGAGATGGCACTGCTGGAACGCTTCCGGTCCGACGTCGAAATCGACACCTCCGCCTTGGTCCGCTCCCGTCGCCGAGTGATGCGCCATGCGCTCGCCAAGGCCGGTGTGACTCGTCGTCGGCGACGCCTGCTGCTCGCCACCGCTGCCACCGTGGCCGCCTTCGCGATCACCATGAGCGTCACCGGTGGCCCGAACGCCACTCCGGCGGCCGCCGCGGTGCTGACCCGCGCAGCCGCTACGGTCGAGGAGAGCGCAGCACCCCGCCCGGGCGAGTACCTCCACGTGCGGGAGACGACGACCCGCTGGTCCGAGCACGGACAGGAGACCACCATCCAGGAGCGATGGATCCCCGGCAACGACGACCCCCCGATCTTTCGGGACTTCGAGGGTTTCGTCTATCTCAACCGCTCCCCCCTCCCCGAGATCTACCACCGGTCTCCCCTGACCAACGAGGAACTCCTCGAGTGGCTGCGGCGGCCCAACGGTGACCTCCGGGGCGAGGACGCCGCCTACGAGCGGGTGGGCGAGGTGCTCGCCTCGGACCTCGCTCCGTCGTCGTTCCAGGGCGCGCTCTTCACCGCCCTGCGCTCGATCAGTGGGGTGAGTGTGGTCGACGACCACGCCGTGTTCGGTGGTCAGGACGCCGTCATCATCGGACGAGCTGCACCCATGGAGGCCCAGTTCGCCTTCGATGGCCGAACGGGGCGATTCCTCGGGATGCAGGGGGCCGGGAATCCCGACGTCGGTCGCGTCCTGTCGTACCGGACGGTCACGGAGACCGCCATCGTCGACCGGCTGCCCCCGCGAGCCCAGCCGGACGACCCGGCTCAGCCGACCACGTAGGCCCAGACCTCGGTCGACCAGACGTTCTCGGGTGTCGACTCGTCGTGCCCGAGGTCCCAGTCGGCACCACCGTGGACGACGAGCACGCGTCCGGCCCAGATCGCCGGGCCCGGCGTCTCGGGCGCGCCCTCGGGCGGGGACAGCCGGGTCCACGACTCCCCGGCGTCGTCGTACAGCCAGCCCTCGGCAGCGGAGATGGGACCGCCCAAGGCGTCGACGAGCCACCCTCCGGAGAGGGCGGGTGGGGCGTCCGGGAGCGGCGACCAGGCGCCGGTCGCGGGGTCGAGGCGCCCACCGAAGGGCAGGACACGGCCGTAGTTGTTCGTCTCGCCGCCGTCCGCTCCCCCCAGACTCGGGTCGACCAGCCGCTGCCCCGTCCAGGACCAGCGCCACCCGCCGATCTGCTCACTCGGGGGGAGGGTCCGCCACGTCGCGCTCCCCGGGGCCAGTGCGGCGGCCCGGACGAGGGAGGGATCGGCCGGGTTCCCGTCCGCCTCGATCGCCTTCGCGGTCAGCACCAGCCCCGCGGGCGTCGCCGTGATGATCCGGTCGAACGCCGGCTTCAGCGGGTCGCGGGGCAGGACCGACCACTGACCCGTGCGGGTGTCGAGCACCCGATCGGGCCGTACGCCGTTCTCGTCGCTCCCGGACGCGATGATCAGGCGTGGACCATCCGCGACCAGGTCCGACCAACTCAGCGGCTCAGGAGGAGGCACCACCTCCCAGGAGTCCGCCACGCTGTCCCACACGAGCAAAGTCTTCTCGGCGAGCACGTAGACGCGCTCACCCATCACCGCGGTCGGGGCCTGTTCGGGCACCGGCCTCGGGGCCTCGGCGATTCGACGCCACGTCCCGGTGGCGAGGTTCAGGGCCGCACCGTCGCGCTCGATGGCATCCCCGGGGTAGACGCAGTCAGCGTTCGGCGGGCACGGCGAGCCGCCGTACCCCCCGACGAAGACCACCTCCTCGCCGACGTACGCCGACGCCGGGCCGCTGCGGGGTGACAACGGCGATTCCGGTAGTCGGTTCCACTCGCCCGGCGCGAGCTCGGGACCGGTCGCGGTCCGGGTCGAGATCCTGCCCGTGGGATCCGACGGCGCGCCGGTCACCGAACCCGTTCCGCAGGCGGTCGTCAGCAACAACAGGAAGATGGCCGTGCCGGCGTGGCGCATGCTCCTCGGACGCGCGCGTGGCTCCCGCGGTTCCGGCGCCACGAACCCCTACCGGATGTTCTGGTGGTGCCGGGCGAGGTTCTCCTGGACCCGCTTGGCGAGCGTCGCGTCCTCGAACAACCAGTCGACGTCACGCGGGTTGATCACCAGCAGGTGCATCGGGGTCAGTGCGGTCACGGAGGCGGTCCGCTCGGTGTGCTCGAGGATCCCGATCTCGCCGATCATCTCCCCGACCGTGGTCTCGCGGATCTTCTCGTCCCCGATCCGGACCTCGGCGACGCCTTCGACGACGACGAACGCCTCGTAGCCACGCGTCCCCTGGACGGTGAGATGGGACCCGGCGGGCATCTCGACCTCGTCCACGTGCGAGTCGATCCGCGCCAGGACGTCGTCGGGCAGGCCCGCCAGCAGGGGGACGCTGCGGAGGAAGTCGAGCCGCGCGGTGGGGACTCCGTGCTTCAGCTTCTTGAACATGACCATCGCCTCTCAGGCAAATCTGGCCTCCCCGCTCGCGATGATGGCATCGACGAGGGGCCGGAGCAATGACCCGTCCGCGCGTGGCGCGGGCGGGTCGACCGCTTCGCCCCGCGAGCGCTGAGGGTCAGGTGAGCTCGTGCTGGCGCTCGCGGTACTCCTCGGTGGAGACCTCGCCGCGCGCATAGCGCTCGGCCAGGATCGCCTTCGCGCGATCACCAGGAGCGGTGGCAGCAGGTCCCCCCACACCCGCCCCGGTCCTGAGCACCAGGAACAGGAAGCCGATGGCCAGGCCGACGATGACCAGCAGGACACCCAGGCCCCACAGCCACATCAAGCCGCCGCCGCCGTTCATGTGACCCCAGTCGTTCGGATCGAGAGCGATTCCTGTGAACACGGTTCCTCCAAGGATCTGGGGAGCACCCCAGTGGCCCTCCCGATCCAGTGTGGAAGCAGCTGGCCTGCCGGAGCAGTGCCGAAGGTCTTTCAGACGACGGACCTTCGGCCCAGCCTCAGTTCCCCTTGATCCTGGTGAACCGGATCAGGTCCTTGCGGATCTGGGCCTTCGTCCAGGCGAAGCGGACCCACTTCTTCTTCGAGAACATCCGGGTCTGGTCGGTCGACCACGGGGACGTCGGGTTCTCCGACTGGCCGTAGGTCAAGATCGTGCGGGCGTTCACCCGGCCGCGCGAGAGGAACGCGATCGCCTGGATGTGCGAGGAGCCGTAGGTGATCGGCCGGTAGCGGTCGGCATTCTGGGCCGGCCAGCGCGACGCAAGCGCGTTGGCGTTGCCGACTGCGTCCCCGGTGCCGCCACCGAGCGGGATCGGCGGGGCGCCACGGTCACCGGCGACCTGGAGCGAGCCCCACGTGGCGTCCAGGGCGATGTCGGCAGCCCGCAGCTTCGCGACCGCGTCGCGCATCGCCTTGATCAGCTCCGGGTCGGTGAAGTTGAGGTCGCGAGGGGTGTTCAGGGGATCCGAGGCGCTGAACGGCGTGCGCCACATCTTCTGCTTGGCCTTGGTTGCGCCCACCTCCGCGATGAACGCCTCGAAGAGGTGGGTGCCGCGGGACTTGATGTTGGAGGTGCCGTCCCAGTCGCGCAGGACCTGGCAGGCCTCGGTCTCACCGGTCGCCGAGCACAACTCGTCGAGGTCGCCGTTGGCGCGCATGACCTCGGCGGCACCCAGACGGTTGGCGTGCTGGCTGGCCCGCAGCGTGCGGGGCGACTCCTTCTTGCCCTTCGCGAGCCCGTCGGTGCCGGCGAGCCGGTCCGTGACGTAGGTGCCGACCATCCGGGTGCGCATCGTCCGGGCGCACCGCTCGCAGCCGATGATGGTGGCGTAGCCCTCGAGCCGCACGGTGTCGTTGGGCGTCCAGAACGAGTCGTTGGCGTTGATGACCCAGTCGCGGCGGACGGTCATCGGCAGGTTCTTCGGACCGAAGATGCCCGAGCGCTGCGAGTCCTGGTCGGTGCCCCACTTGCAAGCGGAGCCCGCGCGCGTGCCGTCGAGCCCGGGGAGCCCGGCGAGCTGGTTGAGCGCTCGGCCAGTGGGGGTCATGCACTGCTGGGACTTGTCGTTCGAGACGTTGGGCACCACCGAGTGGTCGGCATACGCCACGTCGCCGTTGCGGTCGGCCGCGGTCGTGTTGACCCACGGCATGCCGCCGGCGGCGTCCTGGCGCTTGATCAGGTCGCGTACGTCGGTCGCCTTGCCCATGTTGAGGAAGGTGTCGATCGTGCGCAACTGCTCGGCGTTCGCGTCGCGAATCGCCCACACGCTCTGCACGGACCACGGCATCAGCAGCGCCGGGGCGTCGATGACGTACCCCTCGGGGGTGCGGTAGAGATCCTCCTCGACCTCCGACAGCGAGCCGTCGTCGTTCTTGACCGTGACGGTGACCTTGCGGTGCTCGAGATCCTGGGGACCGGCTTCGGTGACGTACGTCGTGGGCGTGGTCAGGCGGTACTCGTACGGCGTGAAGCGGTAGGCGGTGGACACGGTGTGGCTCCAGGCCACGTCGTTGTTCCAGCCGATGTTGACCACCGGGGAGCCGATCAGCGAGGCACCGGCGACGTTGTACTTGCCGGGGATCGTGAGGTGCTGCTGGGTGAAGTGGTAGCGACCGCGCCACGGGAAGTGCGGGTTGCCGAGGATCATCGCCTTGCCGGTCGTCGTGGCGTCGCCACCGACAGCGGTCGCGTTGGAGCCGAACGGCGACTCCGGGTCCTTGCCCAGGCCCTTGAGCAGGGCGTCACGGTCGACCGACGTCGCCTTCATGCCGGGCAGGCCCGGGTCGTCGGGCGAGGGCGGGTCGGCGTCGACGATCTCCTTCACGAAGACACCGCTGGAGGCCAGCATGTTCGCGAGGTAGACGCCGTACCAGAGGTCGAGGGCGGTCGCCTTCTGCTTCAGGTGGGGCTGACCGCTGCACTCGGGGTCGGTGACCCCCTGCGGGCCGCCCACCTTGGCGAGGTAGCGGTTCACGCCAGCGGCGTAGCCACGCACGATCGCGCGCGCCTGCTTGCCGGGTCCCCGGGTCTTGTTCTTGAGCAGCTTCTCGACGACGCGACGGTTGTGCAGGTCGGTCACGAAGGAGTCGACCTGGAGGTTCGACGCGTTCAGCGTCACCTGGTCGTTGTAGTTGCCGTCCGGCCCGAACCACCGCGAGCGCTGGCCCCGCCCGGTCACCAGGGTGTCGGCGAGGGTGCAGATCGAGGTCTCGGCAGCCGCGAAGCCGCTGCCGAAGCCGAGGTCACCGAAGTTCTTCCCGGTGATGTGCGGGATGCCGTGCTTGGTCAGCTTGATGGTGGCGGCGTACGTCGCCTTCCGAGCCTTGGCCTGCGCCTGGGGCTGGAGCAGCTGTCCAGCCCCGGCGGTGATCGGATCCGCGCTCGCTCCGGAGGTCGAGACGACCACCATCGGGACGAGTGCGAGGGAGACAGCCAGCGCGCCAAGGCGACGGAGAGAGAACATGTTCTAGGAAACGTGGATCGCGGCCGAAGGTTACGGTCCGTTAACCACGGGTTGGACAGCCGGGTTGAGCGCGGTCAGTGAACGATCTTGCGAATGACCGCGAAGAGCGCGACCGCGCCGGCCACGCCGCCGACGACCTTCAAGATGTTGTCGGTGCGGGGCTGCCCGGTCTCGCGGTCCACGAAGTGCGCCTTGAGGCTGCTCACCTCGCGACTCACGATGGTCTTGGGGCTGGCACGGTAGAGCAGCTGGTCGATCGTGCCGGCCAGCCGTTCCCGGGTTTCCTCGATCTCGCGCTCGAGGGACGACATCTCCTTGGTCACCCGGGAAGGCTACCAAC
The DNA here is from genome assembly GCA_963850965.1 of uncultured Actinomycetota bacterium. GTDB lineage: Bacteria > Actinomycetota > Actinomycetes > Propionibacteriales > Nocardioidaceae > Nocardioides. Next base: position 19,025 of record CAWKMT010000002.1, read on the forward strand.
TAGGTTGTGCGACATGGATCGGCTCTCCCCCGGCGACATCGCCCCTGACTTCACGCTCACCGACGACAGCGGCTCGGAGGTGTCTCTCGCGGGGCTGCGGGGCCGCAAGGTCATCGTCTACTTCTACCCCGCTGCGATGACGCCCGGCTGCACCAAGCAGGCGTGCGACTTCAGCGACTCCCTCGAGTCGTTGCAGGGCTCGGGCTACGAGGTGCTCGGCGTCTCCCCCGACGCCCCGGCCAAGCTCGCGAAGTTCCGGGAGCGCGACGGGCTCGGCGTCCGGCTGCTGTCGGACCCCGACAAGTCGGTGCTGACGGCGTACGCCGCCTTCGGTGAGAAGAAGCTGTACGGCAAGGTCGTCCAGGGCGTGATCCGCTCGACGTTCGTCATCGACGAGCAGGGCGCGATCGAGGTGGCGCAGTACAACGTCAAGGCCACCGGACACGTCGCGAAGCTGCGCCGGGACCTCGGCCTCGACACCTAGGCTCAACCCACGGCCGAAGTGGTGGAATTGGCAGACACGCAGGTCTTAGGAACCTGTGCCCTAACGGGCGTGGGGGTTCAAGTCCCCCCTTCGGCACCCAGCGTCAGTCGCTTCCCTCCTCCCGCAGGCGGGGAGGCGTGAAGTTCTCGTGGTTCAGTCCGGTCTTGTCGGCGTAGAACGCCCGGACCAGATCCATGTCCGCCTTGATGTCACCGCTCGGCGTGAACGTGGGGCCCCAGCCGACGGTCCGCGACGGGCCGTCGATGAAGGCCAGGGTCACCGGGATGCCGGTCTGCTGGGAGATCCGGTAGAAGCCGGGCTTCCAGTACTCCCCCTTGCCGCGGGTCCCCTCAGCGGCGATCGCGAGGAGGAACGCCTCGTCGGTCCCTGCCTCCGCCAGCAGCTTGCGAATCGTGCCGCCGGGATTCTTCCGGTCCAGGGCCACCCCACCCGTGGCCCGCATCAGCGGCGCGAGCGGACCCTTGAAGAAGTCCTCCTTGATCAGCAGACGCGGCTGTACGCGGCTGCTCCAGGTGAGCAGGATCGTCAGCACCCAGTCCCAGTTGGAGGTGTGGGGGGCGCCCACGAGGATGCCGCGGGGAGGCGCCTCGCCGACCGTGTGCCACCTGCTCAGGCGGAGGACGAGTCGGGCGAAGGACCGGCGGAGGAAGAAGCGTCGTTGCACGCCTCGAACCGTACCCGTCCCGGGCACCGCGTCGGTCACCCGAGCGTGTCGGCGACGAGCGGCGCAATCTCGCGCAGTGCCCGCCCGCGATGGGAGATCAGGTCCTTCTCCTCGGCGGAGAGCTCGGCAGAGGTGAGGCCGGCGTCGGCATGCTCGTCGGCCACGAACAGCACGTCGTAGCCGAAGCCGCCGGTGCCCCGCAGCTCGCGGGTGACCCGCCCCTCCATCCGGCCGTGCACGACAAGCTCGCCCCCGGCATGGCAGAAGGCCACCGCGCACGCGAAGTGCGCCCCCCGGCGCTCGTCGGGTACGTCGACCAGCTGACCGAGCAGCAGCTCATTGTTGAGCTCGTCGGACTTGCTGCCCCCCGACCAGCGCGCGGAGAGCACCCCCGGCATGCCGTTGAGGGCGTCGACGCAGAGCCCCGAGTCGTCGGCCAGCGACGGCAGCCCGGTGGCCGCCAGGCCGGCCCGTGCCTTGAGCAGGGCGTTGCCCTCGAAGGTCGGCTGGTCCTCGACCGGCTCGACGTAGCCCGCGACGTCGTCGATGCCGAGCACCTCGATGCCGGGGGCGTGCTCGCGGAGGATGCGCTCCATCTCGGCGAGCTTCTTCCGGTTGCGCGAGGCCAGGAAGACCGAGCTCACGGGCGGCTCACTGGGAGAGCGCCTCGGACTGGAGCAGGGTGAGGTCGGCGCACCCCTTCTCGGCGAGGGCCAGGAGCGCGTCCAGCTCGGCACGGTCGAAGGCGACACCCTCGGCGGTGCCCTGGACCTCGACGAACTTGCCGTCGCCGGTCATCACGACGTTCATGTCCGTCTCGGCGCGCACGTCCTCCTCGTAGGGCAGGTCGAGGCGCGGGACGCCGTCGATGATCCCGACGCTGATCGCGGCCACGGAGCCGGTCAGCGGCTCGCCCTTGACCAGGCCCTGGGCCTTGAGATGGGTGATCGCGTCGCTGAGGGCGATGTAGGCCCCGGTGATGGCGGCGGTGCGGGTGCCGCCGTCGGCCTGGAGGACGTCGCAGTCCAGCACGATGGTGTTCTCGCCGAGGGCTTCGTAGTCGATGACCGCGCGCAGCGAGCGCCCGATCAGCCGGCTGATCTCGTGGGTGCGTCCACCGATGCGGCCCTTGACCGACTCACGGTCGTTGCGGGTGTTGGTCGCGGCCGGGAGCATGGAGTACTCGGCGGTCACCCAGCCGAGGCCCGAGCCCTTGCGCCAGCGCGGCACTCCCTCGGAGGCCGACGCAGCGCACAGGACGCGGGTCTTGCCGAACTCGATCAGCACCGAGCCGGCGGCGTGGTCGAGCCAGTTGCGGGTGATGGTGATCGGGCGGAGCTCGTCGTCGGCCCGGCCGTCGGCACGGGTGCCCTCGGTGGGAGTCGTCCCAGAAGTCGTCATGGTGGCGACCCTAACCGGGGGCACCCACGCCTCCTATTTCACCTCGGCGCGCATCACCCGGAACCAGCCGGCGACGAACGGGACCACGATCCAGATCAGGGACGTGGTGCCGAGCCGGGCGTACTGCTCATGGGTCAGCCCCAGGCCGGAGAAGGACTCGAACAGCGGCTGCTGGGCGGTGCCGAGGTCGACCCAGGGGGCGATCTCACGCAGGCCGGGGACCAGGGCGAAGATGATCGAGGACGCGATCGGCAGCACGAAGAACACCACGATCGCGGCCGGGGTGTTCAGCAGGATCAGTCCGTAGGCCAGACCCTGCAGGATGGTGAGCAGCTGCAGCGCGAGGAACAGCCCGAACACCGTCAGGGTGAGGCCCTCGAAGCCGCCGTCGGCGCCACCGACCACGGTGGCGAGCGAGGCCGTGGCGATCGCGATCACGAACGCGGCGAGACCCAGGATGAGGGCGGCGACCGTCTTGGCCGCGACCACCTTGCTGCGCGAGGGCACCAGCGCGAAGGTGACCATCGCCGTGCGCTGGCTCCACTCACTGGTGACGAGCAGGATCCCGAGCACCGGCAGCAGGAAACCCTGCGGGGTCGAGGCGATGGCGATGAAGTTCCCGAAGATCCGCTCCTCGGAGTCGGCGACGAAGAAGAAGATGCCCATGAACACCGCGGTGATCGCGACGATCGCAGCGAGCAGCCAGCGCCCCGATCGGGTGTCGGCCGTCTTGCGCAGCTCCACGGAGACGAGCCGGGTGAAGGGGATCTGCGGCGTCGCTGAGACGTCGAGGGTGCTGGTGGCAGTGGCTTGGTGGGTCATGACGACGCTCCCTCGATGTGGCCTTCGCGCTGGGTCTCGGCAGTGAGCTCGAGGAACAGGTCCTCGAGCCCCGCACCGCCGGGGCGGAGATCGGTCAGGACGATGGCGTGCTCGGCGGCAACGCGACCGACCTCGACCGCGGCGGCCTCGACGAGGAACCCGGCACCGGCCGCGGCGTGCTTGATGCCGGCCTGGTCGAGCGACGCGCTCAGCTGGTGGTTGTCCAGCGAGGTGACCAGGGTGCTGACCTTGGCCCCTGACAGGAGCGTGGCCTTGTCACCCTGGGCGACGATCTTTCCTCGACCGATGAGGATCATCTCGTCGGCGATCATCTCCACCTCGTGCAGCAGGTGGCTCGACAGCAGCACGGTGCCTCCGCGGTCGGCGTAGCCCTTGAGCAGGCCGCGCATCCAGCGGATGCCAGCCGGGTCGAGACCGTTGGCGGGCTCGTCGAGGATCAGCACCGACGGGTCGCCGAGCAGCGCGTGCGCGATGCCGAGACGTTGCTTCATGCCGAGGGAGTAGTTGCGGAGCCGACGCTTGGCCTCGTCGGGGCTGAGCGAGACCAGCTCCAGCATCTCGTCGACCCGGGAGTCGGGCAGCCCCATGGTCCGGGCCCCGACGGTGAGGATCTCGCGGCCACTGCGCCCGGCGTGCTGGGCCGAGGCGTCCAGCAGGACCCCGACGTGCAGGCCGGGGTTGGGAATGTCGGCGTACGCGTGACCGCCGATCGTGACCCGGCCGGCAGTGGCCGGGGTCAGCCCGACCATCACCCGCATCGTGGTGGTCTTGCCGGCGCCGTTGGGCCCCAGGAACCCCGTCACCCGGCCCGGCTGGCACACGAAGCTGATGTCGTCGACGGCCAGGAAGTCGCCGTACTTTCGAGAGAGTCCTTCGACCTTGATCATGGGACTCAGGATGTCCTACCGGGCAAAGATCTGCAGCAGCGCCCGTCAGAGTTCGTGCACGGAGCCGGTCACGGCGAGGTCGATCGGCCCGTCGTACTGGTCGCGGGCCTCGGCCATCGCGGTCTGCCAGTCGTACCAGGGCGGGATGTGGGTCAGCAGGAGCCGGTGGGCACCCTTGCGCGCGGCAACCTCGCCACAGTCGGTCCCGGTGAGGTGCAACCCGGTGGGGTTCTCGTCACTCGCACGGAACGACGCCTCGGCGAGCAGCAGGTCGACGTCGGCAGCCACCGTGTCGAGCCCGAGACAGGGACCGGTGTCGCCGCTGTAGCCGATCGTGGTCGCCGTCGGCGGTCACCCGCATCCCGAAGGCCGGCACCGGGTGGTCGACCGGCACCGGCTCGACGTCGAACGGGCCGATCCGGATCGGCCCGTCCCAGGTGCGGAAGTCGAACTCCGCGCTCATGCCGGGCTCGATCGGCAGGTCGTAGGCCCGCGCCATCCGGTCCGCCGTCCCGATCGGACCCCACACCGGGATCCGCGGCTGGTGGCCCGTGGGGTGGTAGCGGCGCAGGACGTAGTAGCCGCACAGGTCCAGGCAGTGGTCGGCGTGCAGGTGGCTGAGCAGGACGGCGTCGATCGAGAGCGGGTCCGCGTAGCGGTGCAGCGTCCCGAGGGCGCCACTGCCGAGGTCGAGCAGGATCCGCCAGGTGCGCTGCTCCCCCTGCTCGTCGACATGGTCCGCCTCGAGGAGGTAGCAGCTGGCGGGCGCATCCGGGCCCGGGTAGGAGCCTGAGCAGCCGACCACGGTGAGCCTCACTCGCGTCTCCTCACGTCGCTGCTCTTCACGCCAGACCTCCGACGAACTGTGACGCCCCCACCATCTCAGGGCCGAGGAACCGGCGACCAAGGGTCTCGAACTCCTCGGGCAGACCCGTGGTCAAGAAGGTGTACGACGGCTCCCCACCCTCGCGCATCAGCTCGCCGTGGGCCAGCATCTTGTAGACATCCTTGGCGCACTCCTCGGCGCTGCTGACCAGGGTCACCTGGTCGCCCATGACGTAGGAGATGGCGCCGGTCAGCAGGGGGTAGTGGGTGCAGCCCAGGATCAGGGTGTCGATCCCCCGGGCCGTCAGCGGGTCGAGGTACTCGTGCGCCGCCGCGAGCAGCTCGGGCCCGCTGGTGATCCCGGCCTCCACGAACTCCACGAAGCGCGGGCACGGCTGCGTGAACAGCTCGAGGTGCGGCGCGGCCGCGAAGGCGTCGTCGTAGGCCATCGACTCGGCGGTCGACTGGGTGCAGATCACGCCGATGCGACCGTTGTGGCTGGCAGCCACCGCGCGGCGGGCCGCCGGGTAGATCACCTCGACGACCGGGACGTCGTACCTCTCGCGCGCGTCGCGGAGCATCGCGGCGCTCGCGGAGTTGCAGGCGATGACGAGGGACTTCACGCCCAGCTCGACGAGGTGGTCGAGACACTCGAGGGCGTACTCGCGGACCTCCCCGATCGGCTTGGGACCGTACGGCTGCCGCGCGGTGTCGCCGACGTAGATGATCGACTCGTGGGGCAGCTGGTCGATGACCGAGCGGGCCACGGTGAGGCCACCGAAGCCCGAATCGAAGATGCCGACCGGGGCATCGTTGGCAACTACGCGCACAGCGGAACCCTAGGGGGTCGGCCGCCCGACGTAGGCTCGACCCATGTCCCGAGCCCTGCGAGACCACTTGCCCGCCCGTCTCTGTGTGGCCGTGACGGCACTCGCCCTGCTCGTCCCGACCGGCGGCGTGAGCAGCGCCGCCACCGCGCCCGAGGCGGGCCGTGGGGAGGCCGGCTCGGGGCCACGGGTGCTCGCGATCTCCGTGGACGGGCTCCGCCCGGCCGCGCTGAAGAAGCTCGGTCGGGACGGTGCGCCGAACTTCTACCGGCTGCTCGACGAGGGAGCCTCGACGCTCAACGCGCGCACCTCGCTCGAGCTGACCCTGACCCTGCCCAACCACACCGGGATGGTGACCGGGCGACGGGTCAAGAAGAAGCGGAAGGGTCACGGCGTCACCTGGAACGACGACCGGGCCGGCACCACGGTGCAGAAGGCGGCCGGTCACGGGGTCGCGTCGATCTTCACCCGGGTGCACGGCTCGGGGGGCAGCACCGCTCTCTTCGCGACGAAGAGCAAGTTCTCCCTCTTCAACCGGTCGTGGCCCCGGGGCATCGACCGCTTCAAGGTCTCGTACAACCAGTCCGGCCTGGTCCGCGCGGCCCGTCGTGACCTGGTCAACCAGACGCGGGCGTTCACCTTCCTGCACACCTCGCTGCCCGACGTCACCGGACACGCGTCCGGCTTCACGTCGGACGAGTACCTCGACGCGGTCGCCCGCACCGATCGCCTCCTGGGCAAGGTGCTGGGCACCATCGACGACAGCCCGGCGCTGACCCGCGACCTGGTCGTGATCCTCACCTCCGACCACGGCGGCACGGGCTCGAGCCACTCCGACCGTCGCCGGCGCGCGAACTACCAGGTCCCCTTCGTGGTCTGGGGGCCCGGCGTCGCCGCGGCCAACCTGTACGACCTGAGCCCGACCTACGCCAACCCGCGTCGTAGCCGACCCGACTACCGCGGCAAGCAGCCGATCCGCAACGGCGACCTCGCCAACCTCGCCGCCGATCTGCTGGGGCTCGCCGCTGTCCCCGGGAGCCTGTTCAACAAGGACCAGCAGCTCAGGATCCGCTAGCGAGGCGTGCGGCTCGCCAGCTCGGCCCCCGTGGGGAACGGGTTGAAGCGACACCCGTTGAGCCCCTTGGACTGCTGCATCATCACCGGTGCAGCCTTCCCCGAGCCCGGGCAGCCTGCGTGCCCGAGGCCCAGCCAGTGGCCGGTCTCGTGGTTCACCACCATGTGTCGGTAGTCGCGCCGCGAACCCCGGGCGGCGTTCCACGCGGGCGAGGCGTGCTTCCACCGCTCCTGGTTGATGATCACGTAGCGCCCCACGCGGCAGCTCCACGAGCTGCTGCAGACCGGCGAGAAGCCGGGCACCCGACTGGCCTGGGCCAGCACGAGGGTGAAGCTGCCTCCCGAGGAGACCTGCCGGAAGCGGATGCCGGCGCCCCGCCAGCCGCGGGGGTCGGTGAAGGTCTGCTGGGCCTGGCGACGGAACTCGCGCACGCTGGTGGTGATCTTCCCGCGCGTCTCGACGTGGTAGCTCACCGTGCGGCGTACGTCGACGCGGTGGCGCACGGGGTCGAGGCGGGGCGACACGGCGGTTGCGTAGGCGTAGCCGGGCGCCTTGACCCGGACCTCGACGCGCACCCGGCGCCCGACGTCCCGCGGCGCGAACCGGTAGCGCGAGCTCTTCGCACCGGCGATGAGGTGGCCGGCGCGGTACCACCGGTAGCGCACCCGGGTCGGGGTCCGCGACCAGCGTCCCGGCGTTGCTGCCACCGTGCGGGTGAAGCGGGCGACGCCGGTGACGGCCGGCAGCCGCTTGGTGCGCAACTCGGCGCGGGCCACCTTGGCCGTGGGCTCCGAGGTGGCCGTCGCGCTGTCTCCCGTGCTCTCGTCGGTGGCGGTCACCTGTACGGCGAGCCGGTGCCCGAGGTCGTCGAGGTCGATGCGGTGCCGGTCCTCGGTCGCGTGCTTGATCGGCGCGCCGTCACGCAGCCACTGGTAGGAGTAGGTGACCTCGCTCGGCTCCCACGTCCCGGGCCGGGCGCGCAGCAGCTTGTCGAAGACCGCCTGACCGTGGACGGTCGGGGGCGTCGTGTTGACCACCACGCCGGGGCCGGCGGTCCCCGTCGACGGCGCGGACAGGCCGACGACCAGCAGCGCCGTGGTCAGACCGGCCACGAGGTGGTTCAGCACACGCATCAGGGCTCTCCTCCGAGTAGGGGGAAAGCCTAGGCCCAGAGCTGGCCCTCGAGGCGGTCTTCGGCCTCATCGATGGTGCCTTCGTAGGCCCCGGTGGAGAGGTACTTCCAGCCGCCGTCGCACACCACGAAGGCGATGTCGGCGGTCTCCCCCGCCTTGACGGCCTTCGCGGCCTGTCCCAGCGCGGCATGCAGGATGGCACCGGTCGAGACCCCGGCGAAGATGCCCTCGAGCTCGAGCAGTTCGCGCACCCGGCGTACGGCGTCGCGGGGGCCCACCGAGAAGCGGGAGTCGATCAGGTCGGCGTCGTACAGCTCGGGGACGAAGCCCTCGTCGAGATTGCGCAGGCCGTAGACCAGCTCGCCGTAGCGCGGCTCGGCCGCGACGATCTTGACCTCGGGCTTGGCGGCCCGGAAGAACCGGCTCACGCCCATCAGGGTGCCGGTGGTGCCCAGGCCGGCGACGAAGTGCGTGATCGAGGGGAGGTCGGCCAGGATCTCCGGGCCGGTGCCCTCCTCGTGTGCAAGCGCGTTGGCGGCGTTGCCGTACTGGTAGAGCATCACCCAGTCGGGGTGCTCGGCAGCGACCTGCTTGGCGACCCGGACGGCTTCGTTGGAGCCTCCCGCAGCTGCGGAGGAGACGATCTCGGCTCCCCACATCCGCAGCAGCTGGCGGCGTTCCTCGGAGGTGTTCTCCGGCATCACGCAGACGAGGCGGTAGCCCTTGAGCTTGGCCGCCATGGCCAGCGAGATGCCGGTGTTGCCCGACGTGGGCTCGAGGATCGTGCACCCCGGACGCAGGGTGCCGTCCTTCTCCGCCGCCTCGATCATCGCCAGCGCCGGGCGGTCCTTGATCGATCCGGTCGGGTTGCGATCCTCGAGCTTGGCCCAGAGCCGGACCTCAGGGGTCGGCGACATCCTCGGTAGCCCCACGAGCGGCGTGTTGCCGACCGAGGCGAGGAGGTTGTCGTACCGCATGGGGCCCTTTCGGTGCTGGAGGGTCGAGGCTCAGCCGCCGGCGACGGCCGGGAGCACGACGACCTGGTCACCGTCGCTGAGGACGGCCTCGAGGCCGCCGATGAAGCGGACGTCCTCGTCGTTGATGTAGACGTTGACGAAGCGGCGCAGGTCGCCGTCCTGGATCAGACGCTCCTTGATCCCGGGGTGGCTCGCCTCCAGGTCGTCGATGAGCGCGCTCAGGCTGGCGCCGTCACCGTTGACGGCCTTCTCGCCGCCGGTGTACGTGCGCAGGATGGTGGGGATTCTGACCTCGATGGCCATGGGTGCTCCTCGGTTTGTCACTCAACGGTCGGGACGACGGTGACCTCTTCCTCGGTCACTTCGCCGTCGATGATCCTGTAGGACCTGAACTCCACGGGGCCGTCGTTATTCCCGTGCTCCCGTGTGCTCACCAGTACGTAGTGTGCCCCCGGCTCCGCGGCCAGCCCCACGTCGGTGCGACTGGGGTAGGCCTCGGTGGCCGTGTGTGAGTGATAGATCACGACGGGTTCCTCGTCGTTCTTCCACATCTCCTTGTAGAGATCGAGCAGTTCGGTGGAGTCGAACTCGTAGAACGTCGGGCTGCCCGCGGCGTTCACCATCTCGACCAGACGCTCGGGAAGGTCGCTGCCCTCAGGACCGGCCACGATGCCGCAGGCCTCGTCGGGATGGTCACGCTTGGCGTGGGCGACGATGGCGTCGTACGTCGCCTGGTCGATGGTCAGCACCCACCCAGCGTATTTGGCCCACCTCAGCCGCCCGCACCGGCCCACCATGCAAGACGATCGGCGAGTGGGTTCAGCTGCTGGTGAGCGCCTCGACCAGCGTCTCCTGGAGGTAGCCGATCCACTCGTAGATGTCGTGGGCCTGCGAGCGCGGATCCTCGTCGGGGAGCACCGCCCAGACCTCGTCGTCGCCGTCCTCGATCTCCAGCCGCGTAGCAAGCGCGAGCCGGAGGTCGGTGAAGGAGCGCATCCAGCCCTCGGCGGCCGGCTCGTCGAGCTCGACGTCGATCATCAGCCCGTCCTCGCTGAGCTCGGGCGGCAGCCCGGCCTCCTCGAGGGCCTCGATGATCCGGACCGCCGAGGTCGCCTTGCCATCGCGCAGGGTGCCCTCGGTGAAGCGCCGGAACTCGGCTGCCGCCTCCGGGTCGGAGGGGTACGCCGTGGGGAAGAGCCGAGCGAGCACCGGGTCCTCGGGCTCGGAGGTCGGGCCCGTGAAGTCCATCATCCGCTCGAAGGGGTCCATGTCGTCGCGCGGGACCGCTGCCTCGTTGCGCAGCAGCTCGATGAGCTGGGAGGCCAGGGAGCGCAGCAGGTCGGCCTCGAACCCGGTGAAGTTCGCGATGATGCGGCGACTGCGCCGATGGCGAGCGAAGCCGCTCACTCCGACTTGTCCATCGTCGCCCACAGGCCGTACTCGTGCATCGCCTGGACGTCGCGCTCCATCTCCTCGCGCGAGCCGGTGCTGACGACCGACTTGCCGTCCTCGTGGACCTCCAGCATCAGCTTCTCGGCCTTCGGCTTCTCGTAACCGAAGTACTTCTGGAAGACGTAGGAGACATACGACATGAGGTTGACCGGGTCGTTCCACACGATCGTCACCCAGGGGGTGGTCAGGCGGGTGAACTCGTCGGGGACCGTGGTCGGTTCGACCTCGACGGGACTGGCTGCAGACACGACTCCATCGTGGCACATCCGACGAGGGCTGCCGACCCACCGCGGACCTAGGCTGGGCGTTGTGACCAGTCACTCATCGACCGCCCTGCTCACCGACCACTACGAGCTCACGATGCTCGAGTCGGCACTGCGGTCCGGAGCCGCCCAGCGTCGCTCGGTCTTCGAGCTGTTTCCCCGACGACTGCCCGAGGGACGCCGCTACGGCGTCGTGGCCGGCGTGGGCCGGGCCCTGGACGCCCTCGAGGCGTTCCACTTCGACGACGCGGCGCTCGCCGCCCTGGACGGGATCGTCGACGAGCCGACGATCGCCTGGCTCGCCGACTACCGGTTCAGTGGCGACATCTGGGGCTACGCCGAGGGCGAAACCTACTTCCCCCACTCCCCCCTGCTCGTCGTCGAGTCGAGCTTCGCCGAGGCGGTGCTGCTGGAGACCCTGCTGCTCTCGATCTACAACCACGACAGCGCCATCGCCTCGGCCGCCTCCCGGATGACGACGGCCGCCGGGGACCGGCCCTGCATCGAGATGGGGTCACGCCGCACGCACGAGGAGGCGGCGGTCGCCTGCGCCCGCGCGGCGTACGTCGCGGGGTTCGACGCGACCTCCAACCTCGCGGCCCGAGCGAGGTACGGCGTCCCCACCACCGGCACGAGCGCGCACAGCTTCACGCTCCTGCACGACACCGAGGAGCAGGCCTTCCGGGCCCAGGTCGACTCCTTGGGCGTGGACACCACCCTGCTCGTGGACACCTACGACATCACCGAGGCCGTCCGGCTCGCCGTGGAGGTGGCCGGCCCCGGACTCGGGGCGGTGCGCCTGGACTCCGGGGACCTCGGCGTGCTCGCCCACGAGGTGCGGGCCCAGCTCGACGCCCTCGGTGCCACGGAGACCCGGATCGTGGTGACCAGCGACCTCGACGAGTTCGCCATCGCCGCGCTGGCGGCGGCGCCGGTCCACGGCTATGGCGTCGGCACCCAGCTGGTCACCGGCAGCGGTCACCCCACCTGTGGCTTCGTCTACAAGCTGGTCGCCCGCGAGGGGCCGGACGGCGAGATGGTCGCGGTCGCCAAGCGCAGCCACGACAAGGTCTCGGTCGGGGGCCGCAAGTACGCGCTCCGGCGGCTCGACGCCCGCGGGGTGGCTGAGGCCGAGATCATCGGCGTGGGCCGGCCTCCGGTCGACGACGGGAACGACCGGTCCCTGCTGGTGCCGCTGGTGCTCGACGGCAAGGTGGTCGGGCGCGAGCCGCTCGCTGCCGCCCGCGCCCGGCACGCGGCCAGCCGGGCCGAGCTCCCGGTCGCGGCCCAGCAGATGTCGAAGGGCGACCCGGTCATCGCGACCCACCACGTCTGAGGCCCCGGCGATTCAGGGCCCGGTCCTTCTGGTCGGGCCACCGGCGCGGCTAGTCTCGCCCCATGAAGCGGGCACTGATCGTGGTCGACGTCCAGAACGACTTCTGCGAGGGGGGTTCGCTCCCCGTCGCAGGGGGCGCCCAGGTTGCCCACGACATTGCCGAGGTGCTGCACCAGTGGGCGGCCCAGGGGCCCCGGGCGCCTGTCTATGCCCATGTCGTGGCGACCAAGGACCACCACGTCGACCCGGGCGCGCACTGGTCGAAGGAGCCCGACTTCGTCGACTCCTGGCCGGTCCACTGCCAGGTCGGGACCGACGGTGAGGCGTTCCACCCCAACCTGGATCCCCAGCCGTTCGACGCGATCTTCCTCAAGGGTGAGCACGAGGCGGCGTACTCCGGCTTCGAGGGAGCCACGACCGACGGTGTCGGCCTCGCCGACTGGTTGCGCCGGCACCGGGTCGAGCAGGTCGACGTCTGCGGCATCGCCACCGACCACTGTGTCCGGGCGACCGCGCTCGATGCCGTCGGTGAGGGGTTCCAGGTGAGGCTGCTGCCCCACCTGTGTGCCGGAGTCGCCCCCGAGACCACCCGGGCCGCACTCGCCGCCATGCGCGAGGCCGGCGTCCACGTTGGCTGACCTCGAGGTCCGGGTCGAGGCGGGAGCCCTCTGGCTGACGCTCAACCGGCCCGAGGTGTTCAACGCCCTGAACCCCACGATGGCCGACGACCTCGCCCGGCTGATGGAGGAGGCCACCGCCCGCGACGACGTCCGGGTCGTCGTCGTCAGCGGCACCGGCGCTGCGTTCAGCACCGGTGCCGACATCTCGGGCGAGAACGCCCACGAGCACTTCGACGTCAGCGCCCTGGACCGTGCCAACCGGATCATCCGGGCCATCACCACCCTCGACAAGCCGGTCGTGGCCGCGGTGAACGGTGTCGCGGCCGGGGTCGGGTGCTCTGCTGCGCTGGCCGCGGACATCATCGTGGCCGCCGAGTCGGCGAGCTTCCTGCTGGCCTTCGCGCGGATCGGGCTGATGCCGGATGGCGGCGCGACCGCCACCGTCGCCGCCTCCATCGGTCGCGCCCGGGCGATGCGGATGGCCCTGCTCGCCGAGCCCCTCACCGCTCGAGAGGCGTACGACGCCGGGCTGGTCACCCACGTGGCCGGCGACGAGGAGTTCCCGGCCGTCGTGGCGAAGATCGTGGGCCGGCTGGCCGCCGGACCGCCGTTGGCCTACGCAGCCAGCAAGAAGGCGATCAACGCCGCCACCCTCACCCAGCTCGAGCCGGCCCTGCAGCGCGAGCGGACCGGCCAGACGTTGCTCCTGCGGACCACCGACGTCGCCGAGGGCATGCGCGCCTTCGGTGAGCATCGCCGCCCGACGTTCCGCGGGCAGTGACCGCCCGGGCTGGATAACCCGTGGCGCCCGGGGGCTCAGCCTCCTAACGTCACCGTCATGGACATCCGCTCGGTGACTCTCAGCGACGACGCCCTCATGCGGGAGGTCGCCGAGGTGGTCAAGCGTGGGACCGTGACCGGCCGACCGCACGCTGCGCACTTCTCGGTGGACTCCTGGATCGCGGGGGTCCGCGCCCCCGACAGCGGCGAGCGGCTCTCGCTCTTCGCTGCCTTCGCCGACGACGCCGTCGTGGGCGTCGCATCGCTCTGGGTCTTCCTGCTCGACAACACCGAGAAGGCGTGGCTGGAGATCCTCGTCGACCCCCCGGCTCGCGGCGGCGGAGTCGGCAGCGCACTGCTGGAGCAGGTCATCGACACAGCGCGCGCCGAAGGCCGCACCGTGCTCATGACCGACGCGAAGCTGCCCAGCGACGAGGTGGCCGCCCACCCCTACCGGGCCTGGGCCGAGCGCCGCGGCTTCTCGCTGTCCAACATCGAGGTGGTCCGTCAGCAGGTCCTGCCGGTGGCCGAGGAGACCCTCGACGCGTGGAGGGATCAGGTTTCCGAGAAGGCCGCCGGCTACCGCATCGACACCTACGTCAACGAGTTCCCCGACGAGCTCGCCGCCTCCCTGTGCGTCCTGCTCGGCCAGCTCGTCGTGGACGCCCCGACCGGTGCGGTGGACTTCGACGAGGAGGAGATGAGCCCGACCCGGCTGGCCGAGCGCTACGCCACCGTGGCCGCGATGGACTGGGACCTGTTCGAGACGGTGGCGGTCACCCCTGAGGGAGTCGTCGCCGCCCAGAGCACCCTCGCGATCCCGCGCGACAGCGCCGACGGGCACCAGTGGGGCACCTTCGTGCACCGGGAGCACCGCGGCCACGGGCTCGGCCTGGCGGTGAAGACGGCCAACCTGCGCGCCGTCCAGGCCCGGTGCCCCCACATCACCCGCATCCTGACCCAGAACGGCGAGACCAACGACCAGATGGTCGCGATCAACGAGCAGCTGGGGTTCGTGCCGATCGAGGCGTCCGCCGAGTTCGTGCGCCGGTTCTGAGGTCCGCACGCTGGTCCGGACCACTCCCCAAGAACCCCTTGACAGTGACGCCTGCCTCGGTGCAGACTCCCCAATGACTCTTTGGGAGGCATGATGACCGACGACCGGATCGCCGCACTGCGGTCCACTGCGCACCCGCTGCGCCTGCGGATGCTCTCCCTGCTGACCGGCTCCGCGATGAGTGCCGCCGAGCTCGCCCGCGAGCTCGACACCAGCCACGCCAACGCGTCGTACCACCTGCGGATCCTGGCTGACGCCGGCGAGGTCGTCGTCGACAGCGAGGAGAAGATCCGCGGCGGGATCGCCAAGCGCTACCGCCACCCGTGGGAGCGGGGTTTCGCCAACAGCCCGGCCCTGACCGATGCCGGTCAGCACGTGCGGGCGATGGCCGCGGAGCTCACCCGCCGCTTCGGCGATCGGGTCGAGCCATCGAAGTCCTTGCTCTGCGACGCCGAGATGTGGGTGGCGCCCGAGACCTGGGAGCGGGTGCTCGCGCTGGTCAGCGAGGCCGCCAGCGTCATCCACGCCCAGGCCCTGTCGCCGCGCACCGAGGGCGCGCGACACGTGAACCTCACGATGGCCGCCTTCGGCATGGACGACACCTCCGACCCCGACGAGGAGGAGCGGCCATGACCTGGGCAGCCTCGCTCGCTCCGCTGCGGGAGCAGAACTTCCGCTGGTACTTCTGGTCGCGGAGCGTCAACATCGCGGGCACCACGATGGGTGCGGTCGCCCTGGCCTTCGCGGTGCTCGAGGTCAGCGACTCCCCCAGCGCCCTGGGCCAGGTGCTGGCCGCGCACAGCATCCCGATGGTCGTCTTCCTGCTCGCCGGCGGCGTGATCGCCGATCGGTTCGGCAGGACCCTGGTCATCCAGGTCTCGAACGTGCTCGCCGGGCTGAGCCAGCTCGCGATCGCCTACCTCGTCATCAGCGGTACGGCGCAGCTGTGGCAGCTCATCATCCTGACCGCCATCAACGGCGTGGTCGCCGCGATCAGCTTCCCGGCGCTGGCCAGCGTGCTCCCCCAGCTGGTGCCCCGCAGCCAGCTCCAGCCTGCCAACGTGCTGATGTCGATGGTCCGCAACTCGCTGACCGTGATCGGCCCGAGTGCCGCCGCCCTGCTCGTCGTCGGAGCCGGAGCGGGCTGGGCCGTCGCGATCGACGGCGTCGCCTACCTCGTGGCCGCCGCGCTGCTGCTGCGGGTCAAGCTGCCGCCGCCGGCTCGGAGCGGGCACCCGCCGTCGATGATCGCCGAGCTGCGCGAGGGCTGGACGTTCTTCACCCGGACCACCTGGCTCTGGGTCGTGGTGGCGGCGTTCTCCCTGCTCTGCGCGATCCACCAGGGCGGCTTCTACACACTCGGGCCGGTCCTGGCCAAGCAGACCGACATCGGCGAGGGAGGCTGGGGACTGATCCTCTCGGCCGAGGCGGTCGGCCTGCTGCTCACCGCCCTCGTGCTGATGCGAGTCACGCTGCAGCGGCCGCTCTTCTGGGGGATGCTCGGCACGGCGCTCTACGGTCTCCCGTTGATCGCGCTCGGGCTCGACGGGCAGCTGGTGGTCGTGCTGGTGGCGGCCGTCCTGGCCGGAGCCGGCATCGAGGTCTTCGGGCTCGGCTGGAACCTCGCCATGCAGGAGAACATCCCCGACCACATGCTCTCGCGCGCCTTCTCGTACGACGCCCTCGGCTCCTTCGCCGCGATCCCGATCGGCCAGCTCCTGGCGGGTCCACTGGCCCTGATGTTCGGGATCGAGCGCGTCATCTGGGTGGCCGGCGTCGCCCTCGTCGCGATCGCCCTGCTGACCCTGGTCTCCAGGTCCGTGCGGGACCTGCCACGAGCGGCCACGGCGGAGGCCCCGGTGCCGGTCTGACCCTCAGCACCACTTGTCGGCGAGCGTGCGCAGCACCGTGAGGTTGCGGTTGGTGGCGACGCCGAGGTGCCGCTCGACAGTCGCGTTGGTCAGCCGCGCCTGGTGGTAGCTCTCACCGACCAGCAGGTGCGCTGCGCCGCCGAGCACCCGCGCGACCTCGCCGTCCCTGCCGAGCCGCTCGAATGCCTCGGCCTGCTCCGCGCTCGGGACCTGCTTCAGCAGCGAGACGAAGTGCTGGCCCCGGCGGTCCTCCGCGAGCGCGGCGGCATCGGCGACCACCGCACGCAGCTCGGCCGGGGTGAGCACCACCGTCGGCACCTCGAACCCCGCGGCCTCGAGAAACGCGGCCTCGAGCGCGGCGCTGATCTTCGCCCGCGAGCGCAGGCTCGACTCGAAGCGGACGTTCCCGGTGTTGAGGTAGGTCTCGACCCCGGTGAAGCCAGCGCGCTCCACCGCCGCCCTCACGTCGCCTGTGGGGAACTTCCGCTTCGCCCCGAGGTTGATCGCCCGCAGGAACGCGATGTGGGTCGCCATGGCGCCGATCATGCCGGGACAGCACGAACGCCCGGACCGAGGGGTCCGGGCGTTCGGGGAGAGCACGCGTCCGTCAGGGGACGCGGTGGATCACTTGATGTTGACCTTGATCGTGGCGATGCCGACGAGCAGACCGGGCTTGACGGCCTTGGTGCCGAAGGTGTCGTTCAGCAGCGGCGCGGCCACGGTGGAGATCTCGACCCGGGTGCCCTGGAGCGTCGCGGTGTTGCCCTTGGTCGTCAGCGGCTCGAGGGTGCGACCGTCGAGCTGGAACAGGAAGGCGCTGTTCACGACCGACTTGCCGTTCACCGACACGTCGCCGTAGACGCGGGAGACGCCGGGGTCGACGTTGAAGTTCGAGAGCTCGACGGTGGTGTCGCCGGCGGTCAGGGTCAGGCCCGAACCCTCGTGCTGGACCTGGCCGATGACGTACGGCGAGACCTCGCCGGGGGTGAAGACCGAGACGTTGCCGCCGCTGATCGGGAAGACCAGCGAGCCGTCGACGAGCTTGGCCGAGCCGGTCACGCCGGGGGTGAGCTCGAGCGAGGTCAGTGCCTCGACGAAGCCACCGTCGAGCTTGATCGAGGTCGACTGGCCGCTCAGCGTCTCGATCACCGCGACTGCCTTCGGCGCGGAGGCCTGGTCGCTGTCACTGGAGCAGGCAGCGAGCGGGCCGGCCACGAGGCCGAGGCCGAGGACGGAGAGGATGATGCGTTTGCGGGCGGAGAGCGTGCGGGTCATGGCGGTTTCCTTGGGCAGCAGTGGTGTTGCTCTGTGCCAGTCATTCGGCACCGCACGCCGTCCGGATTGGACCGTCCTGACCCGCCGCTGCTCAGAGGTTGCCGCGGGCGTCCTGCTCGCGCTCGATCGCCTCGAAGAGCGCCTTGAAGTTGCCCTTGCCGAAGCCCAGCGAGCCGTGCCGCTCGATGAACTCGAAGAAGACCGTCGGCCGGTCCCCCATCGGCTTGGTGAAGATCTGCAGCAGGTAGCCGTCCTCGTCGCGGTCGACCAGGATCTTGCGCTTCTTCAGCTCCTCGATCGGCACCCGCACCTCGCCGATCCGGGCGCGCAGCTCGGGGTCGTCGTAGTAGGAGTCGGGGGTGTCGAGGAACTGGATGCCGTTGTCGCGCAGGATGTCGACCGAGCGCAGGATGTCGTTGGTCGCCAGGGCGATGTGCTGGCAGCCCGCGCCGTCGTAGAACTCGAGGTACTCGTCGATCTGCGACTTCTTCTTGGCGATGGCCGGCTCGTTGAGCGGGAACTTCACCCGGTGGTTGCCGCTCGCGACGACCTTCGACATCAGCGCGGAGTAGTCGGTGGCGATGTCGTCGCCGATGAACTCGGCCATGTTCGTGAAGCCCATGACCTTGTTGTAGAACGTCACCCACTCGTCCATGTGGCCGATCTCGACGTTGCCGACGCAGTGGTCGATCGCCTGGAAGAGCCGCTTGGGGTGGCCCTCGCGCCGGGCGACCGTGGTGCTGCGGGCGACGAAGCCGGGCAGGTAGGGGCCGTCGTACTGCGAGCGGTCGATGAGTGAGTGGCGGGTCTCGCCGTACGTCGCGATCGCGGCCATCCGGACCGTGCCGTGCTCGTCGGAGATGTCGTAGGGCTCGTCGAGCACCGTCGCGCCCATCGCCCGGGCATGCTCGATGCACTTGTCGACGTCGGGCACCTCGAGGGCCAGGTCGACCACCCCGTCACCGTGCTTGCGGTGGTGCTCGAGCAGCGGGCTGTCCGGGGTGACGGCACCGGCGAAGACGAAGCGGGCGCTGCCCGAGCGCAGCACGAAGACCTTGGCATCGCGCAACCCTGTCTCGGGTCCGCGGTAGGCCTCGAGCTCCATGCCGAGCGCGAGCTGGTAGAAGTTCGCGGTCTGGGTGGCGTTGCCGACCACGAAGCAGACGGCGTCCATCGCGGTCACCGGGAAGGGGTCGCTGCTGGCGTCGTACTCGACGAGGCCGACGAGCTGCTTGAGCTGCTCGATGGTGAGGTCTGCCTTGAGCTCGTCAGCGGTGAGCGCTCCGCCGGTGCTCGCGGTCGGCTGGGTCCCAGAAGTCACAGTCATGCCTGCCAGCCTGACCGGTCAGGTCATGATGTGCAACAGTACGACGAATCACTGAACATACTGTCCAGACTTGGAGCCCCTGATGGACGATCTCGACGGCAGATTGATCGAACTCTTCGCACAGGACCCGAGGATCGGCGTGCTGGAGGCCTCCCGCCGACTCGGGGTCGCGCGGGGCACCGCCCAGGCCCGGCTGGACAAGCTGACCGAGCGGGGCGTCATCACCGGCTGGGGTCCCGAGCTCTCCGCCCGGGCGCTGGGCTACCCCGTGACGGCATTCCTCACCCTCGAGATCCGCCAGGACACCGGCGAACACCAGGGCCAGCCCGGTGGCCACGACGTGGTGGGCAAGCACCTCGCGTCGATCCCCGAGGTGCTCGAGGCGCACACGATCACCGGGGCTGGGGACATGTGGGCGCGCGTCGTGGCTCGCTCCAACACCGACCTGCAGCGGGTGATCGACCTGGTCCTGCAGAACCCGGTCATCGTCCGGTCGTCCACCGTGATCGCGCTCGCGACGCAGGTGCCCTACCGCGTGCTGCCACTCGCCCGGGTGGCGGAGTAGCGGCTCACCCCAGGCGCGCAGCGACCTCGGCGGCGGCCGCGACGACGAGGGGTCCGAGGCGCGACTCGTCGAGCTCCCCCAACGTCACGATTCCGACGCTCGCCGCGAGCCCCTCGACACCGAGCACCGGCGCGGCCAGTCCGCGCGCTCCCGGCTGGAGCTCGCCGGCCGTGGTCGCATAGGCGGGACCACGAGGCTCTCGGCCCAGCAGGATCGCCTTGCCCGCCGCGCCCTGGCTCAGCGGATGGCGCGACCCCACGCGGTAGCTGACGTGGAAGTCGGTCCAGGTCGGCTCCACGACCGCCAGCGCGAGCGCCTCTCCCCCGTCACTCACGGTGAGGTGGGCCGTGCAGCCGACGGCCTCGGCCAGGCCGCGCAGCACGGGCACCGCGAGGTCGCGCAGGACCGGCTGGACGGCGGCAGCCAGGCGCAGCACCCCCATCCCGACGTGGAAGCGCCCGCGGGAGTCCTTGCGCACCAGGGCATGCTGCTCCAGCGTGCTCACCAGTCGGTAGACCACCGTCCGGTTCACCTCCAGCCGAGCGGCCAACTCGGTGACCGTGAGCCCACCGGGCGTTGCGGCCAGGACGTCGAGGACCTGGAGCCCCCGATCGAGCGTCTGGGAGGTCTCGGCCGGCATGGTCGCGAGTCTAGGTCCGCACGCCGGGGTCAGGAGGTCTTCCGCGAGGCCCACTCGCGCACCCGGTTGATCCGCTCGTGCAGCTGGTCGGCCGAGGCGACTGCCGCCGCCGGCCCGCCGCACTCCTTGCGCAGCGAGGCGTGGGTGATGCCGTGGGCCTGGCCGGTGCGGTGGTGCCAGGCGGCGACCAGCCCGTTGAGCTCGCGCCGGAGGATGGCCAACGCCTCGTGGGTCGACACCTGCGCCACGGTGTCGGCGGCCTCGGCCGGAGCGGCCGCCTTCTGCTTCTTGGCGCGGTCGCTCTGGCGCTGCTGGAGCAGCTCACGCATCTGGGCCGGCTCGAGAAGACCGGGGATACCGAGGAAGTCCATCTCCTCCTCGGAGCCGACCTTCACCTCGCCGGCGTGCCCGAACTCGCCACCGTCGAAGAGCACCCGGTCGAAGCGGGCCTCGGACCCGAGCGCCTCGAAGGGGACCAGGGCCTCCTCCCCGGACGCGGACTCCCCGGCCTCCGCCGCGTCCAGGAGGTCCTGCTCGGCGGCGAAGATGTCGTTCTCGTCGGTGATCTTGCGGCCGAGCACGTGGTCGCGCTCCACCTCCATCTCGGTGGCCAGACCCAGCAGGGTCGGCACCGACGGCAAGAACACCGAGGCGGTCTCCCCGCGGCCGCGGGCGCGTACGAAACGTCCGATCGCCTGGGCGAAGTAGAGCGGGGTCGAGGTGGTGGTGGCGTAGACGCCGACCGCCAGCCGGGGCACGTCGACCCCTTCGGAGACCATGCGTACGGCGACCATCCAGCGCGCGTCACTGGTGGTGAACTCGGTGATCTTCTTGGAGGCAAGCTTCTCGTCGGAGAGCACCACGGTCGGGCCCTCGCCGGTGATCTGGCGCAACACCTTGGCGTAGGCGCGGGCGGCGTCCTGGTCGGTCGCGATGACGAGCCCGCCCGCGTCCGGGGTGTGCCGGCGCACCTCGGAGAGGCGCTTGTCGGCCGCGGCCAGGACCGACGGGATCCACGAGCCGGAGGGATCCAGGGCCGTGCGCAGCGCCTGGTTGGTGAGGTCCTTGGTGAGTGGCTCGCCGAGGCGAGCTGTGATCTCGTCGCCGGCACGGGTGCGCCACTGCATCTCGCCGGAGTAGGCCATGAAGAGCACCGGGCGCACGACGTGGTCGGCCAGGGCATGGGCGTAGCCGTAGGTGAAGTCGGCCACCGAGCGGGGCACGCCGTCCTCGCCCGGGGCGTAGGTGACGAACGGGATCGGGTTGATGTCCGAGCGGAAGGGGGTGCCGGTCAGGGCGAGCCGGCGGGTCGCGGGCTGGAACGCCTCGCGCACGCTCTCTCCCCACGACATGGCATCGCCGGCGTGGTGCACCTCGTCGAGGATCACCAGCGTCTTGAAGTTCTCGGTGCGGATCCGCATGGCCAGCGGGTTGACCGCGACGCCGGCATAGGTGACCGCGATGCCGACGTAGTCCTGGGAGGTCTTGCCCTTCCCGCTGGAGTACGTCGGGTCGATCGGGATGCCGGCTCGGGCGGCCGCCTCGGCCCACTGGAGCTTGAGGTGCTCGGTCGGGGCGACGACGGTGATCCGGTCGACCACGCGTCGGCCCAGGAGCTCAGCGGCCACCGACAGGGCGAAGGTGGTCTTGCCCGCGCCCGGCGTCGCGACGGCGAGGTAGTCGCGCGGGCTGGCGGCGAAGTACTGCTCCATCGCCGCGGTCTGCCACGCACGCAACGACGGGGCCGTGCCCCAGGCGGCACGCTCCGGCCAGGCCGGAGGGAGTGCGGGCGAGAGAGGGGCGGCGTCAGGCCGTCCCGTCACCCCTCGGAGTCCCCACTGCCACCTGAACCACCGGGACCATCGGGACCTCCGGGCTTCATCTCCTCCCAGATCTCCTTGCACTCCGGGCACACCGGGAACTTCTCGGGCGCCCGGCTCGGCACCCACACCTTGCCGCACAGGGCGACCACGGAGGAGCCCATCACCATCGCTTCGGTGAGCTTGTGCTTGTCGACGAAGTGCGAGAAACGCTCGTGGTCGCCGTCGTCGGTGGGGACGGTGCGACGGTCCTCACGGACGTCTTCGTCGACCTTGAGGCCGGGCGAGAATCCGATGCTGGTCACGGGCACCACTGTAGATGAGCCGGGAGCCGGTTGGGCCCAGGGCCGGGGGTCGGGCGGGTGGGGCGGTGGGCTAGTTGAGGTCCGGGTCGAGCGGGCGGGTCGAGTGCCAGGCCAGCTCCCCCGGCTGACGGCGCAGGACGTCGCGCCACAGACAGGCCGGGTCGTCGCGGAAGACGTCCGGGGTCTCGGCGGGGACGACGTACCAGCTGCCCTCGGCGATCTCGTCCTCGAGCTGCTCTGCTCCCCAGCCGGCGTATCCGGCGAAGATCCGTAGCCCGCTCAGGCTCCCCTCGACCAGCTCGGTCGGCGTCTCGAGGTCGATCAGGCCGAGCTGCCCGGAGAACTCACGGAAGCCGACCGGGACGTCGTCGGGGGTGCGGAGCAGCGCCACCGCCAGCGCCCCTTCGGTGCTCACCGGGCCGCCGTGGAAGAGGACCTCCGGTTCGGCGACGGTGTCGGCCCAGCCGACGAGCACCTCGGCGACCGGCACGGCCGAGGGCCGGTTCAGGACGACCCCGAGGGCGCCGTTCTCGTCCACGTCGAGGAGCAGCACCACGGTCTCGGCGAAGTTCGGGTCGAGCAGGGCGGGTGTCGCCACCAGCAACATCCCTGCCCGCACGTCACTCATGGGGCCATCATCGCCTGCTCGACAGCAGGGAAACAGTCCCGGGGCCGACGCGGTGGGTCGCGGAGGGAGGGCCGCTGAGGGAGGTGCGTCGGCACCGGGACTGTGGTCCGGGGTGGATCAGGCGGCCAGGGCCGCCTTGAGGCGGTCGAAGAGACCGGCAGCGTGCACCGGCACGCGGTCGTGGCGCACCGGGCGGAAGGTGGCTCGGGCCAGGCTCTCGATCTGCTCGCCGACGCGGGCCGCAGCCTGGTCGCGAGCGCTGCTCCGCCCCGCCATCACGGCAAGGAGGATGTGCTCGGTGGCGGTGGACTTGGCCATCGCCTCGGCCATCGCCTCGTCGAGGGGCGCGGACCGGTGGTGGTCGACCACCGCACGAATCCCGGGAAGCTCGTCTGCGGTGGCGTGCCACGCGGCGATGACGGCTCGCTCGAGGTCCATCGGCTGCTGCTGCAGCTCGCGCTCGATGTGGCCCGAGAGGCGGGTGTGCCAGCGCAGCTGGAGCGCGCCGAGCAGGGTCACGGCATCGCCGAAGGTCTCGGCCACACCCTCGACGTCCACGGGAAGGATTCCGTCCCGGCGGGCGTCGGCAGTGGCGATGACCGAACGGAGGACATCTCCGCGGTTGTGGAACGACTTCCAGGTCATGGTCGGCTCCTTGGTTTCTTCACTCACATACCGTTAGTACGTACCGAGAGTAATCCTCCATACCTACGGTATGCAAACCCCTGGGTCGGTGATCCCCATCACCCGATCCCGCCCCCGAGTCCTAGACTCCCGGGATGACCAAGTCCTCGGTGTCTCGACTCGTCCCCAAGGTCCCCCACCTCCCGGCGGGCAGCCGGCGGCAGCAGTACTCCGCCTCGACCAAGCGAGCGCTCATCGACGTGGCCGAGGAACTGTTCACCACCCATGGCTACGCCTCCACCTCGCTGGACGCGATCGTCGCCGGGGCCCAGGTCACCAAGGGCGCGCTCTACCACCACTTCAGCGGCAAGCAGGCGCTCTTCGAATCGGTCTTCGAGCGGGTCGAGAGCGAAGCCACCAAGACCATCCAGCTGGCCCTGCGCGGCCACCGTGACCCCTGGCAGAAGGCGCTCGCCGGCCTGCGCGAGTTCCTCACCGTGGTGCAGACCCCGGGCTACCGCCGGATCGTCATCCAGGAAGGCCCCTCGGTGCTCGGCTACGAGCGCTACCGCGAGCAGGAGGAGCGCTCCACCTTCGCGACCGTCCAGGAGATCGTCCGCGCCGTGCTGAGTGCCGGGACCTGGCACCTCGACGAGGACATGCTGCAGACGTTCGCCCGGATCTTCTTCGGGGCCATGTCGTCCGCCGGCGAGTCGGTCTCGAGCGCGGAGGACCCGATCGCCGCAGCAGCTCGGGTCGAGACCGCCATCGCCTTCATCCTGGCCGGCTTCCAGTCGCTCGCCGAGTCCGGCGTCGAGCTCCCCACCGGACCCGAGTGAACCCGCCCCCGCGTGCGGGGGTGGCTACTTGAAGGTGACGTCGCCGTCGGCGGCGGGGACGAGCTCGATCCAGACCCTGCCTGCGGGGACGGTGAGCTTGCCGGCCTTCGTGGACAAGGTGAGCGGCGCGTCGAGCGCAGTTTTCGTCCAGGTGCCGCGCACGAGTCGGCCGCCGTGGAAGAGCATCGCCTGGCCCTTGCCGGTGAACTTCGTCTCGGGGACGAAGTTGCCGGCCGGGTCCTTGTAGCCCGCGTCGACGATCTGGACCCGCAGGACCAGCACGGTGTCGGCGGGGAACTCGTCGCCGGCCGCGGCGTAGGAGTTCTCGTTGACGTAGCCGCCCTGGGCGAAGACCCAGTTGGTGGTGTGTCCGCCGGAGAACTTCGCCGAGAGGGTCTTGGCCTTCTGGCCCTTCGGCAGGTCTTCGGTCTCGCCCCACTCCAGATAGTCGTCCGGGCGCTGCGAGGACTGCTTGGTCGCGGAGGTCACCTCGTTGAGGTCAGCGAAGACGTTGTACGGCGCACTGCGGCCGCTGAGGCGGTAGATGCCTCTGGTCCCCTCCTGGAAGAAGGGGATGCCGGCGTTTCGGATCCGGGCGATGGTCACGCCGGCAGCACCACTGGTGACCACCGAGCCTCCGACCGGGGAGACGATGCCGATGTCGGTGGCGCGCATCGACCGGACGGGACCCACGGCGTCCGGGAGCTCGGAGTAGAAGAATGCAGCCAGCCGGGTCAGTCCACCCTCGACCAGCTCCTCCACCACCAGGTCGGCGCTGCCGAGCCCGATCTGGGGCGCGCTGGAGTAGGTGTTGTCCATCTTGGTGACGAACACCGGGTGCTTCTTCGAGGCGCTCTGCTTGCCGGTGACCGACAGGCCGGTGAGCGGCCACGTGGAGGCAAGGGTCGAGCCCTCACTGACTTCCTGGGTGGCCGGAGCGGCATCCCCGGGCTCGTCGTCGCCCCCACAGCCGGCGAGCAGCAGGCTCGCGGAGACGAGAACGACGGCAGACATGCGAAGGCGACGCACGGGGGTGCTCCGATCATCGGGGTGAGAAGCGGGGTCGTACTGGTCCAAGTGTGCTGTGGAGAGGTGACCCGGCGAGGCAGGCGCGCCACGCGGCGGATCGGGGCGATCAGCCGAGCTTGGCGCCACCGTCGACGTAGAGCGTCTGACCGGTGATGTACGACGCCTCGTCGCTGCACAGGAACGCGGCGGCGGCGGCGATGTCCTCGGGGAAGCCGACCCGGCGCACGGGGTTCGCCTCGGCGTTCATCTTGCGGAACTCGTCGACGTCCATCTTCAGCCGGGCCGCGGTGGCGTCGGTCATCTCGGTGGCGATGAAGCCGGGAGCAATGGCGTTGGCGTTGATGCCGAACGGGCCGAGCTCGATGCCGAGCGTGCGGGTGAAGCCCTGGACGCCCATCTTGGCGGCGGAGTAGTTGGCCTGGCCGCGGTTGCCGAGAGCGGAGACGCTCGAGAGGTTGAGGATCTTGCCGTACTTCTGCTCGACGAAGTGCTTCTGGGCGAACTTGGTCATCAGGAACGCGCCCTTGAGGTGGACGTTCATGACGAGGTCCCAGTCGTCCTCCGACATCTTGAACAGCAGGTTGTCGCGGGTGATGCCGGCGTTGTTCACCAAGATGTGGATGCCACCGAGCTCGGCGACCACGCGGGTGATCGCGGCCTCGGCCGACGCGGCGTTGCTGACGTCGCAGCCGATGCCGATGGCCTGGGTGCCCAGACGCCCGGCCGCCTCGCTGGCGGCGGTCTCGTCGAGGTCGATGATGGCGACCGCAGCGCCCTCGTCGGCGAAGCGCTGGGCGGTGCCGAAGCCGATGCCGCGCGCGGCTCCGGTGATGACTGCAACGCGTCCGTCAAAACGACCCATGATCTTGTTCTCCTCGTCACCGGCGGGAGTCCCCGCACCGTCTCGCGATCCCCGACACTCTAGGACCGACGCTCGACCGGTGTGCGCGCGGGCCGGGAGTGCGAGTCGCTAGCCTGCTCTCGTGGGTCGACCCAATTTCCGCTTTGCGGCACTCATCGTGGCGCTGCTCGTCGTGGCGACGCTCTGGGTCGCCTGGACCCACCGGCTGCCCCTCCGCGACCCCGACGGGGTCGCTGGCCCGACGTACCTCCAGGTGCCCCTCATCATCGTGCTCGCCTTCCTCGCCGACGTGGTGCCGCGCACCCTCGCCCGTGGCTGGCGCACCCCTCGCAGCCTGGTCGGGACCGCCCACACCGTCGCGCTCGAGCGGTGGCCCAGCGCCTACCTGCGCTTCGCCCTGGCCGGCATGGCCGTCTCGTACCTGTGCAACTCGGCGTTCCGCAACCTCAAGAGCTACATCCCCTTCGTCAACCGTGACCTGTGGGACGCCCCGCTCGACCGCGTCGACCGCGCCCTGTGGCTGGGCCACGACCCGGCAGGGCTGCTGCACGATCTCCTCGGCACCGGCTGGGCGGCGCACTTCCTGTCGGTCGTGTACGTCGCCTGGCTGGCGCTGATCCCGATCACCCTGGCGATCGCCCTGATCTGGACCCGCCGGGTCGCCGCGACCTCGTGGTACGTCACCGCCCTGGCCCTCAACTGGGCGCTCGGCATGGCGACCTACTTCCTGGTCCCGTCGCTGGGCCCCATCTACTCCAGCCCGGAGCGGTTCGCCGATCTGCCCCCCACCTACGTCGCCTCCCTGCAGGAGTCGATGCTTCAGGGGCGTGCCGAGATGCTGGCCGACCCGTGGTCGGTCGGCGCGGTCCAGCCGATCGCGGCGTTCGCGTCGTTGCACGTCGGCATCGTGGTGACGATGGTGCTGATGGCGCACCTGCTCGGGCTGTCGCGGTGGGTCCGGGTGAGTGGGTGGGTCTTCCTCGGCCTGACCACGCTCGCCACGGTCTACCTCGGCTGGCACTTCTCGATCGACGCCGTCGGCGGGGTCGCGATCGGTGCCGCGGCCGTGTGGATCGCCGCGCTGGGCACCGGCAACCACGTGGCCGGGCGACCGCGCCTGATCGAGGAGCCGGTCGCCGTCCCCTCCCTCGTGGGGGACCTTCAGCCGGCCAGGGCCCGACGCAGCTCGCCGGCGTAGGCCGCGCGGTCGGCGTCGTCGGCGTACTTCGTGCGGGGCCAGAAGAAGCCCCGGAGCCCATCGCCCTTCGTCCGCGGGACCACGTGCAGGTGCAGGTGCGGGACCGACTGGCTGACGACGTTGTTGATGGCCACGAACGAGCCCTGCGCGCCCAGACCGTCGACGACCGCGGTCGCCAACCGCTGGGCGGCTTCGAGGAAGCCGTCCCGCAACGGTGGGGGCAGGTCCGGGAGGGTGCCCACGTGCTCCCGCGGCACGAGCAGCACGTGGCCCTTGAAGACCGGCCGCTGATCGAGGAAGGCCACCAGGTCGGTGGTCTCGAGCACGATCTCGGCGGCCAGGTCACCTGCCACGATGGCGCAGAAGACACAGTCACCGCTCATGGTCGAAGGCTAGCGATCGGCCCTCCGCGTCCGAAGATGGCGTCGATGTCGGCCCAGTACTGACGCGACATCACCTTCTCCTCCCGGGCGGTGGCCCGGAACTGTTCGGCGATGACCGCCCGGCAGGCCTGTCCTGAGCAGTCCTTGTAGGAGTGCCAGGCCTCGACGAGCGCACGACGAATCGTGCGGTAGGCGGGCTGCTTGAACTTGTCGTCGAACTGCGCCGGGTCACGCACCAGGTCGTACAGCTCGCCTCCACCGGCGCGGTAGAGGGTCAACGAGTAGCGGGCGGTCCGCAGACCTGCCGAGGTGCGAGCGTCACCCTGGTCGAATCCGAACGCCGTCCCGCGCCGCCCACCGGAGTGCACGGCCTCGGTCACGATCGGCACGTCCCACCCCTGGTCCCCGAGGCGCATCGAGTCGAGTCGGCTGATCCCGTCGGCGGGCAGGGGCGCCCGGGCGTTCGCGAGGTCGAGGATGGTGGCGGTGATGTCGACGGTGCTGATCGGGTCGTAGCGCGTCTCGCCGGAACGCATCCCGGGGCCGGTGACGAGGAACGGGACCCGCAAGGACGGCTCGTGAGCGCGGACCTTGCCGGTCCGCAGGCGGTGCTCCCCAAGGAAGTAGCCGTTGTCGGAGGTGAACATGAGGACCGTGTTGTCCCACTCCCCCGTCGCCTTCAGCTTCTTCACCAGGCGTCCGACCTGCCGGTCGAGGACGAAGACGGCCTCGGCCCGCTGGCGGGTCACGGTGGTCAGCGCGGCACGCTCCTGGGCGCGCAGCTCAGGGAGGTCGGCGAAGAACCCTCGCTTGTCGGAGACGTCCTTCTCGGCGGATCGTCCGTTCTTGCCCATCCCGGAGGCCCGGGTGATGACGTTGTCGAACTTGCCCTTGACCCACTGGGGACGAGCCGGGGTGGCGAACCACTCGGCCTTGCCGTCGGAGCGACGAACCGTTCCCGGGTCGTCGTTCTCGGTCGGCCCTCCGTGGTGCGGGGCCACGTAGGAGACGTACATGAAGAACGGTTTGTCGGCCTTGTGGAACTTCTCGGTCATGTCGAGGGAGAAGTCGCCGATCACGTTGGTCTGGTACTGGCCGCGGTACCTGTTGTCGACCTTGCCGTTCACGTTGTAGGGCGTGTCCCAGTAGTAGTAGGTGCCGCCGTGGATGCCCGTGACGCCCGGATTCTCGAACGACGCACGCCAGTCGGTCCACCCGTTCGGCACGTACTTCCAGGAAGGTCCGCCCGACACCTTGGACGTGTCGGGGCCGTAGCCGTTGAGGTACTTGCCGATGTAGCCGGTGTTGTAGCCGGCCGCCTTCAGCGAGGTGCCGATGGTGCGGGAGTCGTCGAAGGCCTGGTAGCCGTAGGGACGTTTGTGCCAGTAGACGTTGTGGTTGTGCGCGTACTGACCGGTCAGGAACGACGCGCGGGCCGGGCAGCACAGCGGGAAGGGCGAGAAGGAGTTGTCGAAGGTGAGACCGTTCCTCCCGATCAGGTGGCGCACGTGGGGTGCGAACTCGAGGTCGTCGACGCGCATGTCGTCGGCCATCACCATGATGATGTTCGGTCGGTCGGTGCGTTCGGCGGGCGCGGTCGCGTCCGCGACACGGGTCTCACCGGTCGTCAGCGCCGCCGTCACCACCAGCACCAGCACCAGCACGGCGGGAAGGGACGCCCGGGGACGGAGAACCCGTCGCAGTGACCGGCTGGGATGGCGAGACAAGGCGGCCTCACTCTCGTGACGATGGTCCTACTGACCGACAGGACTCAGACGGCGAACTCCACCCACAGCGGGTAGTGATCGCTGATCCGCCAGGACAGCGCAGGCTTCGAGAAGCCGCGGAGTGCGAGTGGAACAAAGTCGAACGAACCCCCGCGGTGAGTGTAGGTGAGTCCGTCGAGGAAGGAGGGCAGATCCGGTTTGCTGGGATCGCTGAACCAGGCGATCTGGTCGTAGAAGTGGTCGCCCGTCCCGGCGTCGAAGATCGTGCGGGGGACGGCATTCAGCTCGGCCGGGGGCCAGAGACCGGTGGAGACGAAGGCCTCGAAGAGGGGGTCACCGGTGCGGTCGAGGTTGAAGTCGCCGAGCACGAGCAGGTTGCGGTTCCAGTCGTCGGGTCGTGCGGCCCACGCGCGCATCCACTCGGCGAACGCCGCGATCTCCCCGATCCGGTCCTCGGGTGCCGAACCCCACAGCACGTGGACGGTGGTGAGGATGAAGTCGGTGTCGCGCCGGACGAACCCGGCGGCGTACGGCGTCCGCGCGAACTGGTCCACCCCGCCGCTGGCACGCGGCGGCAGCACCAGCTCCCCGACGAGTCCGGAGGGCTGGACGCGCTGGCTGTCGTAGACGAAGGCCAGGCGTTCCCCGTTGCCGCCCGAGCCCTCGGTGACGTCGGAGGCCAGGACCCGGAACCTCGAACCCATCTTGTGCAGGAGGGCGAAGAGAGCGGTGGTGTCTCGTCGGCCCTCCTGGAGGGCGACCACGTCGAAGCGCCGCAGCACGGTGGCGATGCAGGACAAGGCATGCCAGTCCCTCGCCGGCCGGTCACTACCCCGGGAGTGCCACTGGGACGTGATCCCACCGAAGGCGCGCAGGTTCCAGGTGCCGATCAGGAGGTTGCGGCTCGACTTCGCAGGGATCTGTCGGTGGAGCGCCCGACGCAGTCTTCTCAGGTCAGCCGTCACCGCCGCGGGCATGGAACCGCTCGGTGCCAGCGTCGACCCCATGGAGCCCCTCCCCGAAGTTGAGTCCCTCCTTCGAGGATGGCGCGCGAAGATGGCCCGGTCACTCCTCAGATCGGGCCATCTTCGACTAGTCCAAGAGGTACTCCATGGCTCGGCCGAGGACGGCGTTGCGCTGGGCCTGGGATCGAATCCCCTCAATGCCGTAGCCCATCAGGACGGTGTCCTTCGTCGTGATCGACGCACCGACCGGGAAGCCGGACGCGTCGGTCCGGGTCCAGTCGGTGGGGTTGTCGTTGCTGCCCTGCGGAGCACCGCTGACGACCCAGCCGTCCAGACCGGACTCGAACGACGTGCTGGAGCCGTCCGGCAACGTCACGTCGTCGAGGAAGATGCCGAGGTTCTGGGTGGCCCAGTCACTGGCGTAGGCGAGCGAGACCTCGACCGACTCCCCTGCCCACTCGGTGAGGTCGACCTCCCACTCCTGCCAGCCTCCCGAGTTGCCGGAGGCCGCATTCCAGGCCCCGGTGGTCCCGGTCGGGGTGCAGGCACCCTCGCCGTCCCAGGTCAGGTAGTGGTCGAGCTGCGGGTGCAGTTCCTCCGTCCAGCCCGCCGCGCAGCTGTCGCCGGTCTCGGTGCTGGTGTGACCGTTCAGATCGGGCAGCGTGGTCCAGTCGTCGCCCCCGGGGCTGCGCGCCTCCACGAAGAAGAAGTCCCAGTCCGGCTCGGTGTCGTACGACGTCCAGAAGCTCAGCGTCTGGTCGCCCTCGGCCGGGACGTCGATGGTGCGCGTGAGCCGCTTGTACGACACGTCGGCCAGCTTCGAGTAGACGTACTGGTCACCGCTGTGCGGAGCGAACGGACCACCCGGCTTGTCCCACTTGGAGGAGGGCCAGCTCTCGAACTGCGGGAACTCGTCGGCCGGCAGGATCCCGCTGGTCGCCACGAAGGACGAGGTGTCGTGCTGGTTGTCGGCACTGTCGCCGCCGTTGAGGCTCCAGTTGAAGCCGCCGAGCGGGATGGCGGTGCCGAGCAGGTCGAAGGTGTTGCCCTCGTCGTCGACCCCATCGCCCAGGACGCCGGCATAGCCGCCGAACCAGTACTGCAGGACGTCGTTGACGCCGTCACCCGACCCCCCCAGCAAGAGGCAGCGTCGCGGGTCCTGTCCGGCCGGTGCCGGGCTGCACTCCTGGGTGCCGACCGGGTCGTAGAACTGGGGTCCGACGTTCAAGGTGTACTGCTCACCGGCCATGTCGCCGGTGTAGAGGACCCGCCCACCCTCGTTGAGGTAGGCCCGCATCTCGAGCATCTCGTCCATGGCGAGTCGATCGGCGTTGCCGGGACCACGACCGGCGGTCCGGGTGACCGCGTCGTCGCCGGGGTACCAGATGACCGCGTCGTAGTGGGACAGGACGCCGAGCTGGTCGGGCGCCGTGCGGTCGTGCGCGTCGACGTCGTACACGTCGGCCTCGAGGCCGTTGGCGGCCAGCGCGTCGAGGTAGAAGTCGACGTAGTGGGGCCCGGCCGGGTCCTGAGCCGGCGAGGCTCCCGTGTAGTCCTCCGCCGACACGACGAGCACCCTGCGTCCGGTGTCGGAGACCACGCGGTACGTGAATCCCTTGCTGCGCACACCCTTCGCCTTGAACCACACCCGCACGCGGTCGCCGGGCTTGGTGCCACGGACCGTGCCACGCACGTGGCGGTAGTAGGTCCCCCGGGGGTTGTAGCGCTCCCCACCGCGCCACTCGTGGGTGCGCCCGGTACGCGGCTTGCCACCGTTGATGCGGTACTTCAACGTGACCCTGCCCAGTCTGCGCTTGGCGAGGACCGCCACCGGTTGCCGATCGCCGTAGGACTCGGAGAAGGTGAGGTTCGCCCCGGGCAGGCCGGCCTTGTAGGGGTCCTCGCTGTCGAGGTAGAAGGGCTTGGTCCTGATGCCGAGCACGGACTTGGGGTTCGCCGGGTTGGGGGCCGAGCGAGCCACCGAGTTGGCGAAGGGGAGGTTCCGTTCGAACTCCGCCTGGACCAGCTGCTCGTCGTCGGGGAAGACGAACCCACAACCGTCGCAGCCGGTGGAGAGCTCGGGGGTCCAGGTCAGGGCACCGGTTGCGTCGGTGGCGTAGTCGTTGGTGTCGCCGTTGGTGACATAGAGGACGTCGGAGCTCAGACCCGGGTGGAACTCCTCGATCGCCGAACGATCGAGGTTGCCCGACAGCGCATAGCTGATCGGGTCGTCCGGGCTGGGCGTCGCGGTCTGCCACCCGGCCCCGTAGAGCAACCACTGACCGGCGGAGTGCCAGTTGACCAGGAAGGCGAAGCCGATCCGGTCCATGAGCCGCTTGAGCGCGCGAGTCTCCGGCTCGGAGGCCGGACGCGGTCCCCGATAGGTCTCGCTCGACGGCGATGAGGAGGAACCCTCGTTGTCGTAACCCCAGTGACTCGGGAAGTTGCGGTTGGGGTCCACCCCGTCACCCGAGGTGATCTGGCCGTCCCCGTTGTTGTCGCGCAGCGTCTTGCGCCACAACCGCTCGGTGTCAAAGGTGTACTGGTAACCGTCGGGGTTCGCGACCAGGACGAACCACAGCTCGGTGGACCTGAGCAGCTTGCGCACGTGCTTGTTCTTGTCCTGCCACTGGTCGACGTAGTGGTTCAGCAGGCGACGGTTCACCTCGGTGGCGATCCACTCCCGGGCGTGCTGGGTGGAGGCGTGGAGGACTGCGGGCCGGGTGCCGTCGCTGCGGCGGTTGGCGCCCTGGGTGAGCTTGATCGCGAGGATCTCGCGGCCCTGCGTGGTGGTCCCGAGATTGACCAGCTTGGCGATGCCCGGGTTGTCGCGGGCGACGGCGTACATCTGGTCTCGGATGCCGTCCGTCTCGTCGTAGGACCGCCAGACGTTGTACCCGTCGGCGGCCTGGGCCGCGGCGAACTGCCGGACCGTCTGACCGCCGCGGACCCGCGTCAGCGACAGGTCGATCCCCTGGGCGCTGAGACGGTCGCGTTCTGCCTGGGTCAGGATGAGGCTCACCTCGATGTCACCCTTGCCCTGCTGCTGCTCGGAGAGGTCGAAGCCCTGCTCGGCGAGCAACGAGACCTGGTCGGGCTCGAGGAGGGCGGTGTAGGCGTCGAGTCGGTCCGCCTGACGAGGGGCGGTCGGCGCGGCCTGCGACGAGACCGCTGAGAAGGTGGCCGCGATCAGCGCGGCGATGGCAAGTCCTACAAAGAATCGGCGCATGGCGTCTCCAGAGTCCCGAGAAGGTGGAGCAGACTTTGCCACCGGCGGCGGCACCCGGCAAGGGGTTCGCCGGACGACTTCGGTGGGCGTCAGGTGGGCAGCACGAGCTCGAGGTCGAGCCACTGGGCGAGGTCGGCGATCTCACGGTGGACTGCGCTGCTCATGGCCTTGGTGAACGCGATGTCCTCGTGCAGGGCGGTCACCCGGAGCTCTCCTGCCTCACGATCGGCGGTGGCGTCGAGCTTCCCGACCAGCCGGTCGGCGTAGAGGACCGGAAGGGCGTAGTAGCCCCAGCGCCGCTGCGTGGCCGGCTTGTACATCTCGAGGACGTAGTCGAACTCGAAGAGCTCGTCCATCCGTTTGCGGTCCGCGATGAGCCGGTCGAACGGCGAGAGCAGGGCTGCCCGTCCGGCGAACGGCTGGCCGAGCTGGGCCGGGTCCACCCGCCACTGGCCCCGGACGCCCTCGACCACGGCTGGCTCGCCCACGTCACCGACATCGACCGGCTCGAAGGGCAGCTTGGCCGTCTTGGCCCGGGCGATCCCCTGGGCGCGCAGCCGGCGCTCCTCCTGCAGGCGGAGCGCGTCTGCCAGCGCGGGCACCGGGTCGTCGGGGTAGATCCGCTCGGAGAGGTCCCACAACCGGTCGCGCCCCTGCCCGCCGGCGGCGGCGACCTCGCCGCGCTCCACGAGCCGGTCGAGCATCATCCGGAGGTTGCGGTTGTTGTTCCACCCGCTCGAGCGCCACGGCACCACGCAGGTGTCCGGCAGCTCACTCATCGGGAGCGGCCCGTCCGCGCGGAGCCGCTCGAGGATGTCGCGGCGGCAGTCGTTGTTGGCCCGCACCCAGTCACGCTGTTCGTGCTGCCAGTCCCGGAGCTCGCCGGCGCCCGGCCACTGGGCCATCTCGGCCCGGAACAGCGCGATGTCCTCGGGCACCAGCAGTCGCTGGTGCAGCTCGATCAGCCGCTGCTCGGCCACGGCATCCCAGAGCTCGTCCCGCGCGAACGACGAGCCGAGCCGGCTCCACAGCACCAGCTCGGCACTGGGGGCGACGGCGCTGGTCGGCTCGATCTGGAGCAGGGTCAGCCGGCGTACGGTCTCAACCAGGTCGGTGGGGCGTTCGGCGGTCAGGAGCTGCGCACGCAGCGCGATCCGGCGGGCGTCGGCGCGGGTGAGCTCGTGGACTCCTGTCATGCGGCGAGGGTAGAGGGCTCAGGACACCAACACGCCTAGGCTGCGTCCGTGGCCACCACCGGAGCACGCCAGGCGAGGTACGCCAAGCGGCGCAAGCGACGCATGGACAGCGTCGAGCACGACCTCAGCGACGCGCAGTGGACCGCCCTGAAAGCGGCCTGGGGTGGCTGCGCCTACTGCGGGAACAGCGACAAGCCGTTGCAGCGCGACTGCGTGCTGGCGATCTCGCGGGGCGGCCGCTACACGCTCGACAACATCGCTCCGGCCTGCGGCTCCTGCAACGCCAGCAAGTGCAACGACGAGGTCACCGGCTGGCTGCGCCGCAAGAAGTACGACGAGCGCGCGTTCCTCGTGCGCCACCACGAGATCGGCCAGACCATGGCCCTGGCGTTCCCACCTGTCGCCGACGAGGGCGACTGACTAGAGCCGCCCGGTCTCCACGCGGAACCACAGCAGGATGGCGGGAGCGGTCGCCAGCGGGCTCATCACCACGTCGGCCCAGGCGCTCCGGGAGATGCTGAGCGCCCAGTAGGCGACCATCACCGCCAGGAGGAGCACGGTCGCGACGCGCACGACCGTCACCTTGTCCAGGTGCACCACAGTGGGGTTCATCGTCGGCTCCGTCCCTCAACTCGCCGTACGTTCCCTCCCTCTATCGGTTGTCGCCGAAACCTTCTGAAGGGCGATGGGAGCCGGACACCAGGGCTAGGCCCGCACGGGCTGCTCGGCGCGGGCCGGGGATCCCCAGGCGACGCCGTAGAGGAGCACGAGGAACCACAGCGTGACCACGAAGTTGGCCAGACCGATGGCAAACACCAGGACGCCGGCACTGGGCACCACGTGGGCCAGACCCAGGGCCAGCCCGAGGGATGCCGCCAGCACGACGTCCAGCCAGCGGATCGAGGAGGCCGACGTCGACCAAGCAGAGCCGACGGCCAACACCGCCGTGCACACCGCGATTTCCACGACGAAGAGAGCGATGCCGAGCGCCAGGGCGATCAGCGGGTTGTCGACCCCGAACCACTCGGGCACCGACGGAATCACGGCCACCCACGCCGCGAGCGCAGCCACCGAGAACCCCGGATGGACATCCTTCAGCGAGCCGAGCGCCACGGCCACCAGCACCCAGCCGAGCGGGTCGGGCACGACATCGATCCCGTTGAATCGGAGGTCGACGAAGGCGACCAGCAGTCCGGTTGCGGCAGTGGCCAGGCGGCGCCTCGGCCACGCCCTCGCCGGCTGCGCACTCACTCGGGCAGTGCTCCGCCGCCGCTGCATCAGGAACGCACCCGCAAGCGCGACCAGGAACACCAAGGTGGCCACGTGCCATGGTCTCCGTGGGTCTGTCGTCCCCTCGGGCTCCGCCGGTACTGCGAGCGGCTGCGCCCACAGTGCCCCCGCCAGGTACGGCGCATTCAGCTGCTCGCCGTAGCCCGCGAGATCGATGCGTTCGACGTCACCGGTGACGATGTCGACCACGTGCACGGAGTCTCGCCAGCTCCCCACGACGACATGCGTGGCATCCCGCCACCCCAACAGCTGTCTCGGGCGGGTGCCGGACGGCAGCGCGAACGCCTGGTCGCGGGCCTCGGCGACGGTGCGGCCGGCGTACACGCGCCACGGTCCCTTCGAGTTCGCGGACGGACGACCGATGTAGGCGAAGCTCGTGTCGTCCGGGCTCCAGGCGGCCGTGATGACGTCTCGCGGCAGCGTCAGGACGGTCCGCACACCGGTCCGGGGGTCGGCGCGGAAGACCTGCTGCTTGCGTGCCCAGACCACGCCTGTGGGAGCCGACCCCAGGTTGGGCAGCCAGTAGGGCCCGGGTTCCTCGAGCACCGTGGGAGTCCCGTCCTCGACGTCCCAGGCGACCAGCTGGTGCACGCCGGTCCGCTCGCCCTTGGCCTCGGGCTTGGGCTTGGGCTGACCCGGCGTCTCGTAGCTGGTCAGCAGGTGGCGGGAGTCCCCGGAGAATGCCAGGTCCGCCATCGCGGCCCGGACCGAGGGGAAGCCCGGGACCTCGAGATCGCGTACGTCGCCAGTAGCCGTGTCCAGAACGCTCCAGCCGGCCACCCGCGCCGAGAGGCCTCGGCCCCCGGACCGCGCTGGTCTGACCCACCCGATCCACTGACCGTCGGGTGAGACGGCGACCCCGCCGGAGTAGCCCCAGCGATCGAGGGAGAAGCCGGGGAGGCGGAGCCAGGAGGATCTGCCGTCGACCGCGGAGACGGCGAAGATCGCCATCGACGTCCGGGTCTCAGAGATGTTGACGGCTCGCGTCCGGGTGGCGATCCCCAGCGCGGCGACCGGTCCGTCGACGCCGTACCGGGTCGACCAGGTGCCCGGAGCGTTGACGACCGTCGGCAGGTGACGCTCGGTCAGCGGGACCGCGTCGCCGGCGGCGGGGTCATTGCCAGCATGGGCGGCCACCGGTGATGATCCCCACGCGACAGCCCCGAGAGTTGCACCGACCACCACAAGGCTCGCAGCACGTCGGCGCCATCTGATTCGCACGCGGAGCATCCTAGGCGGGGGGTGAGCTCGGCGCCGGGGTGACCAGGCCCTACCGGCGCGAGCCCGCGCAGACGTGGTCATGCGAAACCGAGCCGTCCCGCGAAACTCCCACCAAGTCTCGGATGCGCTGACACAATCTCGCGTGCTGGCGACCTGCTGAGGCGCCACGTTCGGATCGCTCGAGGAGACCCATGGCTCACCCAAGCTCGCTTCGGCCCGTGCTGCTCTGCACACTCGCTCTCCTCCTGGCGGCGGGGGGCTCGAGTCTCGCCGTACCGAGTTCTTCCGCGGCCGCGGTTGTTCCGTCCACGCCGTTCGAGGCGCACCCGGAGTCCGACATGCTGTCGAGGGCTCCGGGCTCGCTTCGCACCCCGACGCTCGTGAGCCACCCGGGCGGTATCGCGGATGCTGCTGCGTCCCGACGCGACGGTCGCCGAGGTGGTGTGGGTTCGGCGGCCCCCTCCATCACCTACGACGTCCTCGTCTTCGCTGCCGACTCCCCCAGCGGCGCCTCACCGGCCACTCCCGACACGACTACGGCGATCATCGACCACCTTGACCGCGCCTATGCAGCCGCCACGGACGGCGCCTACCGCTTCCGCTTCGACTCCATCACCCGCTTGCCTCGCTTCAGCGGCGACACCTGCGACACGAACGCCCTGCGTGCGACGTATCTCGAGACGATCGACGCCAAGCTCGCCACGCGCGCAGCAGACGCCGTCCCAGCCCTGTGGATCATCGTCACCGCAGACAACGAGGCATGCGCCTTCGACGGCCGAGCAACCGTCGGTGGGCAGGGCATCTACATGAACGGCACCTGGGAGCCCGGCCCCGACGCGACAGACCGACCCAATCCGCCCACGGACGACCAAGCGGCGCACACACGCTGGCGCACCACGTCGGCTGTGTACGTGCTGGGTCACGAGATCGGCCACAACCTCAACCTGCGCCACGCCAACGCCTACGCTTACTCCGGCGTCACCGGGTCGCCGTTGGCCGGCTCTCCGCCGAGTGAGGAGTACGGCGACCCCACCGACATCATGGGCAGCGCCACCGACTCCGACGTCCTCCTGAGCTCCTACAGCCGTTGGCGCCTGGGTCTGCTCGGGACCGACGATGTCACGGCGGCGCCGCAGAGCGCCACGGTGACGCTCGGACGTCTCCGGTCGACCAGCACCGCACCGAAGTTGCTGACGATCCCCACCGCAGACAGCAACACCTACCTCGTCGACTTCCGCCGCGGTCGCGAGCGGGACTGGCCGCTGGCCTACGTGACCGGCGAACGGTGGGCCAGCAGCGGAGTCTTCGTCCGAACCCTTGAGCCATCCGAACCGTGGTTCTACCCGCAGGCCTCGTTGCTGCCGTACACCGAACAGACGCTGAACAACCCCGACGAAGGCCTCCACGACTACACCGTGCGTCGTATGTCGCTGCGTCCCGGGGAGCAGATGAACCTGCCCGGCGGCATCAGCATTCGCGTCAACTCGATGAGTATCGACAACGCCGACGTCACTGTCACCCGGCCAGCGGACACGTCGGCGACGGCTCCTGATCCGTGCGAACTCCACGTCAGAACCGGCACGAACACGTGCACGGTCGTCGACCACGAGTTCAACGGGTATCCCCCGGGCACCTACCCGTTCCATCCGACGCTGGTGCAGGACGACACGTGGACGTCGCTGTTCGAGATGTACGTCGATGGCACCAGGACCCATCGCGTTGATCTCGGGTCGCCGGATGACGACGCGGTGGGAGTGCGACGTCACCTGGAGTACCTGAACGACTTCTTCGGGCACGGGGGGTTCGTGGCCGCGCCACTCTCCCCCGGCGACCACACGGTGCAGTTCGTGGTCACCGACATCGCGGGCAACATCGCCAAGCGCACCGCGGTCGTGTCGGTCCCCTCCACCAACCCCCCGTCCGTTGTCCTCGCCCCGCCGCGCCGGCTCAAGGTCACTCCGATCGACGGCCGTCGCATGGTGGTTTCCTTCAGGCCCTCGACCTCGACGGAGGCGAACGCCTACCACCTCCAGGTCGCCACCGGAAAGTCCGGGAAATGGGTCCGGGCAAAGCTGATCCGGCCGCGTCCCACGATGCGTTACCGATCGGCTCGCTTGAAGCGGGGCGTT
The DNA here is from genome assembly GCA_963850965.1 of uncultured Actinomycetota bacterium. Classification (GTDB taxonomy): domain Bacteria; phylum Actinomycetota; class Actinomycetes; order Propionibacteriales; family Nocardioidaceae; genus Nocardioides. The sequence continues at coordinate 58,793 of CAWKMT010000002.1, forward strand.
CGCGTCACCTGGCGAGTTCGCGCCCAGGGCGCAGGAGAGTCGAGTCCGTGGGTGACCTCCAAGCCCGTGAGAGTGCGCTGACGCGGGGTTGAGAGACACGACAGCCGCCCCGACGAGGTCGGGGCGGCTGTCGTTCAAGAGGGCTGGCTCTCGATGGCGAACCATCGGGACCGGCGGTGCTGCGCTGCTGGTGGAGCTGGCGGGAATCGAACCCGCGTCCTCGAGCGCCGAACCAGGTCTTCTCCGGGTGCAGTCTGTGTTGTCGCTTTTCTCGGCCCCGGCGCTCGCACAGACACGTCGCCGACAGGCCCAGTCACGAAAAAGTCCCGATCAATCCTCGTGACAGGAATTGATCAGCAAGTCTCCTAAATGAGGCCAGGATCCGGGACGGAGACAGATGCCCGGTCTGACCCTTCGATCACTGCTCAGGCAGCGAGAGCGAAGTTACTGCGGTTTGAGTTGGCAGTTATTAGTTTCCAGCGGTCGTTTACGAGATGTCGCTGGCTCCTCGACCCGCTTCCCCTGGAACTAACGTCCCAAGTCGAAACCGATCAGCCCCTCTTGAGTTGTGGCCCCAGTCTACGCAGGGGTGGGGACAGAAGCCGAACCGTTTGCCGAAACGCGCTCAGCGGCCGAGCCCGAAGAGGCGTACGCCGTTGTCCCAGCAGACCGCGCGCAGCCAGTCGTCACCCAGATCGAGCCGGGCGAGCCCCTCGAGCTGGTCGAGGTAGGGGTAGGGAATCGTCGGGAAGTCGCTGCCCAGCAGCACCTTGTCCTGCAGGTCCGCGATGCGCGGAAGCAGCTCGACGGGGTACTTCCCGCCGGAGTCGAAGAAGTCGGTGAACACCATCGTGGTGTCGAGGTGAGTGCGCTCGTAGGTCTCGGCGAGGTCGAGGAACTCGGCGTACTCCGGGGCGCCCATGTGGGCGACCACCGCGGTGAGTCGCGGGAAACGCGCGAGGACCCGACGTAGGGGGTCAGGCCCGGTGAACTCGTTGCCGACCGGGCCCGAGCCGCAATGGATCACGATCGGTGTGCCGGCGTCCTCGAGCGCACCCCAGACCGGGTCGAGCAGCGGGTCGTCGAGATGGAACTCCCCCACCTGCACGTGGATCTTGAACACCTCGACCCCGGCGGAGATCAGCTCCGGGACGTACGACGCCGCCTCGGGCTCGGGGTAGAAGGTCGCCGACCACAGCGACTCGGGAACATCAGTGGCAAAGCCACGAGCCCAGTCGTTGAGGTAGCCGGCGATGCCGGGCTTGTGCGCGTAGGGCAGGGCAGAGAAGCGCCGGATCCCCATCGAGCGCAGCTGCTCGACCCGCTCGGCGTGGCTGCCGCGGTAGCGGATCGGCCACTCGCGACCGAGCTTCGGGCCGGCCTGGTCGAACTGCGCCCACACCTTGGCCTGGATGTTCTCCGGCAGGAAGTGGACGTGGACGTCGAAGAGACCAGGGAGCCCGAGGTCGCGCCAGAACTGCTCGACGCCGTGCGTCACTCCATGCCCTTGGCCCGACGACCGATGGCCTGCTCGGTCTCCCGGGTCGCCTGCCGCTCGGCCAGGGCGTGCCGTTTGTCCCAGGACTTCTTGCCCTTGGCCAGCGCGATCTCGACCTTGGCGCGGCCGTCGACGAAGTAGATGGCGAGGGGGACGATCGTCAGCCCCTTCTCGTTGACCCGGCGCTCGATCTTGTCGATCTCGACCCGGTTCAGCAGGAGCTTGCGCTTGCGGCGCGCAGCATGGTTGGTCCAGGTGCCCTGGGTGTACTCGGGGATGTGGACGCCGTGCAGCCACGCCTCGTGGCCGTCGATGTCCACGAAACCGTCCACCAACGAGGCGCGCCCCATCCGCAGCGACTTCACCTCGGTGCCGACCAGCACCATGCCCGCTTCGAAGGTGTCCTCGATGAGGTAGTCGTGGCGCGCCTTCTTGTTCTGCGCGACGTTCTTGCGCCCCTGCTCCTTGACCATGGGGTCAGTGTCTCAGGAGGAGCAACCGGAATTAGAACCAGTTGGTCGGATTGACCGGACGGCCGTTGACCAGCACGGTGAAGTGCAGGTGACAGCCGGTCGACCAACCGGTCGAGCCGACGGACCCGACGACGTCGCCACGGTTGACCGACTGACCGGTCCCGACGTTGTAGCTCGAGAGGTGGTTGTAGATCACGGTGACGTTCTTGCCGTTGACCTGGCCGACGTTGAGGTAGAGCCGGTTGCCCCAGACCGAGGAGTAGTACCGGGTCATCACCGTGCCGCCGGCAACCGCCCACAGCGGCGCTCCACAACCGGCTCCGAAGTCGGTCCCGTCGTGCAGTCCGTAGTACTGGTAGATCGGGTGGATCCGGTAGCCGAACGGCGAGGTGATCGCACCACTGACCGGGTAGTTCAGGAACCCGTCGGTCTCCCCGCGGTAGCCCCCGCGAGCCTTGCGAGCGGCCTCGAGGATCTGCTGCCGGATGCGGTCCTCACGCTTCTTCAGACGAGCCAGGAGAGCCCGGTCCTTCTGCTTGGCGCGAATCGCGCCCTGGCGAGCCGAACGGCGCGAGTGCACGACGTCGCGCACCGTGGCGCGCGCGGCCTGGGTCTGGGCGTGCAGGTCCTTGATCGTCACCAGGTGGGCGGCCGCGGCGCGGCGCTCGAGAGCGACCTCGTCCTTGGCGTCCTCGACCTGGGTCTCCCGCACGCGCAGGAGCACCTCGGCCGCGTGCAGGTCGTCGTAGGCCCGCGTCTCGCGGCCCACCATGACATTGCGGGCCTCCATCCGACGGGTGAGGTCCTCGGGGGTCGCGGCGTCGAGGAGCGAGGCGAACGCGAGCAGCTCGGGGTCGCCCTCCTGATAGATCGAGGTGATGGTGTCGGTGACCTGGAGTCGCTGACGCTCCATCAGTCGCTGGCCCTTGACCACGTCGGTGCGCGCGACCTCCAGGCGAGCGACGGCCTCGTCCAGGGCAACCTGCATCTGCTGGTCCTCGATGCGCGCGGCACCGAGCTTGGTGCGTACGACGCCGAGCGCGGCCTTCGCGTGGGCGAACTCCGCTCGCGCCGACTCGAGCTTGGCGGTCGCGGCCCGCAGGCCGGCGCTGGACTCGGAGAGATCGTGGTGGGCCGACTTGACCTGGCCCTGGACGCGCTTCTGCTTGTCCTTGAGGTCTTCGGCGTGCGCGAACGGGATCGTCGTCGCCGTGATCGCCATGGTCGAGGCCGCAAGGGCCGCCACCAGGCGATGGCGCGTGGTACGGGGGAAGAGTCGCACCGGGCTGCCTTCAGTGTTCGGGGAAGTGAACCCGTCGACCGTAACGCGCCGCGATCACACTTTCAGGTATTTGCGGGTCAGTACGAGTGTCGGAAGCAGCGTGAGGATCGGTCCGAGCACCGCAATCACGCCCACCGCGACCGTGAACTCGGGCATGCCGATCCACGGCATGAACTTCAACTGGTCCCCCGCGCGCTGGTGGATGCCGAAGTACATGAACGCCCCGAGCGCCCCCGTCGCGAGGACCAGACCGATCAACGCCGTCACCAGCGCCTCGAGCAGGAACGGCAAGGTGATGTAGAGCGTCGAGGCGCCGACCAGGCGCATGATCCCGATCTCGCGGCGACGGGCGAACGCGGCGAGCCGGATCGTGTTGCCGACCAGCAGGAGCGCCGCGAAGACGAGGAAGGCAGCCGTCCCGAGAGCTCCCCACTTGAGCAGGTTGATCGAGCCGTAGATGGGCTCCAGCACCTTGCGCATGTCACGAATGCCCGAGACTCCGTCCAGCCCGACGACGGCACTGGTGATGCCTTGGTACTCCTCGGGGTTCTTCAGCTCGATCCACACCGACTCCGGCATGTCGTTGGCCGTGGCGGCGGGGTGCGGTCCCTCGAACTTCTCCGGCCCGATCAGTTCCTTGATCTTGGCGAAGGCCTCCTGCTTGGACTCGTTGTGGAATCCGGAGACCTCGGGGTTCGCGGCGACGACCTTGTTGATCGCGGTCTTCTGGGCGTCGGTCACCTCTCCCGTGCAGGCGGGGTTGTCGTCGCGGTCCTTGCAGAGCCAGACCGTGATCTGGAGCTGGTTGCCCCAGTGCACAGCGGCCTTGTCGGCCTGCTGGTTCAGCAGCACCCCGAGGCCCACCAGGGTCAGGGAGACGAACAGGGTCAAGATCACGGCGATGTGCATGGACAGGTTGCGGCGCAGACCCTGGCCGAGCTCGGTGAAGACGTAACGCAGCTGCATCAGAAGTGGAGGCTCTCTTCGCGGTTCACGGGTGCGGGAGTCATGCCGGACGTCAGTGCTGGAAGCCGTAGACGCCTTGCGCCTGGTCGCGGATCACGCGCCCGTCCTCGAGCTCGATCACCCGCTTGCGCATCTGGTCGACGATGCCTGAGTCGTGGGTGGCCATGAGCACGGTGGTGCCGGTGCGGTTGATCCGGTCGAGCAGCTTCATGATCCCCACGGACGTCGTGGGGTCGAGGTTGCCGGTCGGCTCGTCGGCGATCAGGATCTGCGGCCGGTTCACGAACGCCCGGGCGATCGCCACCCGTTGCTGCTCCCCGCCGGAGAGCTCGTCGGGCAGGCGGTCGCCCTTGCCCTCGAGACCGACCAGTTCGAGCGTCTCGGGGACCACGGAGGCGATCTCGGAGCGCGACTTGCCGATCACCTGGAGCGCGAAGGCGACGTTCTCGCTGACGGACTTGTTGGGCAGCAACCGGAAGTCCTGGAAGACGGTGCCGATCGAACGCCGCAACCGCGGCACCTTCCAGGCAGCGAGCCGGTTGATCTCCTTGCCGGCGACATAGACCCGACCCGAGGTCGGGCGGTACTCGCGCAGCACGAGGCGCAGGAACGTGGACTTGCCGGAGCCGGAGGCACCGACGAGGAAGACGAACTCGCCCTTCTCGACATCGACCGAGACCTGGTCGAGAGCAGGGCTCCCGAGTCCGGGGTAGGCCTTGGTCACCTTTTCGAAGCGAATCACCGAATGAACGTTAGTCGAGAGACCCAACGCACCCGGGCACCGCGCCGTGGGCCGTATCTTGAGCGGCATGTCCCTCGTCACCCCTTCTCGGGTGGGCGCCCTCGTTGCAACACTCTCCCTGGCCACCGCGCTGTCCGCGTGCAGCGCCGACCCGTCACCCCCGAGCGCCGCTCCGTCGGCGCCGAGCACGCCGCTGGCGTCGTTCCCGACCGAGGGCCTGAGCGTGAACCGCGGCTCGTTCTGCGAGCTGGTGCCGCCGGACGAGATCGAGACGCTGCTGGGCGGACCGGTCACGACGTCGTCGTCGTACGACAATGGCGAGCGGCAGCGGATCGTCCCGGGGCTCAAGGACGTGGCACACGAGTTCTCCTGCACGTGGCGGGCCCAGGGTGGGTCCCTGGTGCGGGCCTGGGTCTTCGCTCCCCCGACCACCAAGGCCCAGGCACGAGCCCTGACCCGCATGACCGTGGCAGACGCCGGCCCCGGCTGCGCGAAGGTCCTGGACGCCCCCGACTTCGGCACACCGTCGGTGGCCGTGCGCTGCGATCGAGGCAAGGTCTCCGAGGTGAGCTTCCACGGCCTCTTCGGCGATGCGTGGCTCTCGTGCTCGCTGGTTGCGCCCACCAAGGACGCGGAACTGGTCGACCGAGCCGGCCGCTGGTGCGTGACGGCAGCCAAGGCTGCGTCCGCATAGCACAAACTTCTTCGTTTTAAATCATCCGATCGGTTTCTTGCCTAACGTGACTAGTCCACTCACTCGGAGGAGACCTCATGCGAATGCATCCCGGGCGGCTGATCAGCGCCGCCGTCACCCTCGCCCTGGCCGTGGGAGCCACCGGCTTCGTGCCGGCCGCGACCGCCGCGCCAGCTCCCACCCGTGCCACCGTCGAGAGTCCGAGCGCCGATCTGCTCCCCGCCCCTGCCCACGGGCGGGCGGCCGTACGTGGACTCGGCGACCAGCTCTCGAAAGCCGCCAGGATCAACAACCTGAGCTCTGCGCGGCTGCGCGAGCTGCTGCTCTCGGACTCCACTGCCTGGGTCGACCCCTCGGGGCGCCTGCTCTACAAGGACCCGATCCCCAAGGGGAAGCCCGCGGCCTCCGCCCCGGACGTGGCGAACTACCCGCTGGAGGACACCTTCGAGCTGCACTCGAAGCCAGGCTCCCAACGGACGATCTTCCTGGACTTCGACGGCCACGTCGTCAGCGGAACCGTGTGGAACAGCGACTACGGCGTCGCCTCGGGCTTCCACCCGGCCTTCACGCTCGACGGTGACGGCGCGACGTTCAACACCGACGAGAGGATCTTGATCCAGAGCGTCTTCGACCGCGTCGCCGAGGACTACGCGCCCTTCGACGTCGATGTCACCACCGAGGACCCGGGCGAGGCGGCTCTCCACCGCGCCGACGACGCCGACGAGCTGTACGGAAGCCGTGCCCTGATCTCGCCGAGCACCCAGGCGGCCGGCTCCATCTGCGGTGGCGGCTGTGGTGGGGTCGCGTTCGTCGGCGTCTTCAACCTGGTCGGCAACGCCCAGTACTCGCCGGCCTGGACCTTCCCCCACCTGCTCGGCAACGACGCCAAGAACATTGCCGAGGCCACCACCCACGAGGTCGGTCACAACCTCAACCTCCTCCACGACGGCAACGCCGCCCAGGGCTACGACGAGGGCCACGACAACTGGGCGCCGATCATGGGGGTCGGCTACTACCGGCCCGTCGTGCAGTGGAGCAAGGGTGACTACGCGAGTGCGAACAACCAGGAGGACGACCTGGCCGTGATGACCGCGTTCGGCCTCCCGCCGCGCACCGACGAGGCCGGTGACACGGTCGCCCTCGCTGCTGCGGAGCTGCCCGCCGGACCGGCGTTCATCTCGACGCGTGAGGACAAGGACGTCTTCCTGATCGGCCAGTGCGAAGGAGAGATCACGCTCGCGGCCGACGGGGCACCGTTCAGCCCCAACCTCGACATCGAGCTCAGCCTGCTGGACTCCGCCGGAGGAGTGGTCGCCACCAACAACCCGCCCTCGGGCACGGTCAACACCGACGTTGCCAGCGGCATGGACGCCTCGATCACCCAGACCGTCGCGAACGGCGTGTACTACGCGCAGGTCGACGGCATCGGGACGGGCGACCCGATCACCGGCTACGACGACTACGCCAGCCTGGGCATGTACACCCTCACCCAGACCGGGCCGTGCACGGATGCGGCCACCGAGCCGGGTGCCCCGGAGAACGTCTCCACCTCGACGCCGACCAACGCGCTCTCGGCCACGATCCAGTGGTCGCCGCCCGCGGACGACGGCGGTAGCGCCATCACCGGCTACACCGTGAGCATCGACGGAGCCCCCACCGATGTCGGTCCCGGGGCCACGTCGCACACGTTCCCCGGACTCGCACCGGGAACGACGTACGCCCTCTCGGTGGCTGCCTTCAACGACGTCGGCACCGGCCCCGCAGCCGGGGGGAATGCCACGACGAAGGACTACCCGGGTCAGCCCACCTCCGTCTCGGCCGTGCAGAACAGCCTGGACGAGGCCACGATCAACTGGGCAGCGCCTTCCTCGGACGGCGGCAGCCCGATCACGGGCTACCAGGTGTCCATCGACGGCGGCGCATTCGCTTCCGCCGGCGGACCGAGCACGACAAGCCACACCTTCACCGGCCTGAGCGGCCACGAGCACACGCTCGCGGTCCGAGCGGTCAACGGCATCGGCACCGGTGCGGAGGCGACTGACAGCACCACCTTCTACACCGATCCCGGTCCGGTGAATGACCTGGCGGCCGACGTTCGAGCAGACGACGGCGAAGCCGACGTCAGCTGGACCGCGCCCTCCGACAACGGCGGTCAGCCGATCACCGGCTACCGGGTCTCGGTGGACGGCGACTTCCCCCGGAGCGTCGGGGCGGAGACGCTGGCCATCACGCTCCCCGGACTGGAGCGGGGCAACACCTACTCCGTCGCAGTCTGGGCAGAGACTGACGGGCATGTGGGGCCGCAAGCCTTCGTGGATGTCGTCGTGCCGGCCACCACCGCGGACGCTCCGCGGATCAAGAAGGCGAAGCCAGGCAAGAAGGGCGGCCAGACGACGGCCAAGGCCCGGTGGCGTCCGCCGGTCAGCGACAACGGCGCTGACATCACGAAGTACAAGGTCCTCGCCATGAAGATCAAGGGCGGGAACATCGTCCAGAAGAAGCGGGCGACTGTCGGGCCGAACAAGCGGGCCCACGTCATGAAGCTGAGCAAGGGCAAGTGGCGCTTCGCGGTACGAGCGAAGAACGCCGCTGGTTGGAGCGCCTGGAGCGAGGTGTCCAACAAGGTGAAGGCCCGCTGACCGGGGCGATCACCGCCTGCTGAGGCAGGCTGCCGACGAGGCCGAGGACCTAGTTGTCCTCGGCCTTGTCTGCGCCCCGGCGCCAGCGGATGCCGGCCTCGAGGAAGCCGTCGAGGTCGCCGTCGAACACCGAGGACGGGTTGCCGGCCTCGAAGCCGGTCCGGAGGTCCTTGACGATCTGGTAGGGGTTGAGCACGTAGTTGCGCATCTGGTCGCCCCAGCTCGCCTGGACGTCGCCGCGCAGGCCGTCGAGGTGCGCCTTCTCCTCGGCCTTCTTGCGGGCGAGGAGCTTGGCCTTGAGCACGACCATCGCGCTGGCCTTGTTCTGGAGCTGGCTCTTCTCGTTCTGGCAGCTCACGACCGTGCCGGTCGGGAGGTGGGTCAGGCGCACCGCGGAGTCGGTGGTGTTGACCGACTGGCCCCCCGGACCACCGGAGCGATAGACGTCGACGCGGATCTCCTCGTCGGGGACGTCGATCTCGTCGGTCGTCTCGAGCACCGGCACGACCTCGACCGCGGCAAAGCTGGTCTGGCGACGGCCCTGGTTGTCGAAGGGGCTGATCCGGACCAGGCGGTGGGTGCCGGACTCGACCGACAGCGTGCCGTAGGCGTACGGCGCGTGGATCGCGAAGGTGGCCGACTTGAGCCCGGCCTCCTCGGCGTAGGAGGTCTCGAAGACCTCCACGGGGTAGTTGTGCTGCTCGGCCCAGCGGATGTACATCCGCATCAGCATCTCGGCGAAGTCGGCGGCGTCGACGCCACCGGCGCCGGCGCGGATGCTCACCAGCGCCTCGCGGACGTCGTACTCACCGTTGAGGAGGGTGCGCACCTCGAGCCGCTCAACGGCCTGCTTGACCTTGCCGAGCTCCTTCTCCGCCTCGGCGAGCGCGTCGGCGTCGCCCTCCTCGAGGCCGAGCTCGACCATGATGCCGAGGTCCTCGACGCGGGTGCTCAACGCGGCGAAGCGGTCGACCTCGCCCTGGATCAGGGAGAGCTTGCCGGTCACCCGGGTGGCGTTCTCCTGGTCGTCCCACAGGTCGGGTGCGGCCACCTGCTCGCCGAGGTCCACGATCTCCTGGCGCATCGCGGTGATGTCGAGCACCTGCTCGATCGTGAAGAGGGTCGCCTGAAGCGTCTTGATCTCTTGGTCGTAATCCGGGCCAGCCACGAGAGTCGAGCCTACCGGCCTGTCGTACCCTCGGGAAAACCCGCGAAGGAGCCCCGATGACTGCCGGCACCAAGGAAGAGCCCTGGGAGCTGACCACCGCCCCCGGGAGCTCGGCGTACACGATGTACCGCGACGGGGACGAGCTCGTCTGTCAGGTCGGGTCGACCACGCTGAAGTACCAGGCGCGGGCCATCGAGGACCTGCACGCCTGGCTGCGCGACCAGGGCGACTGGGTGCCCCTGGGTGCCGCGGACGAGAAGAAGGAGCCCGCCGCGGGCACCGTCGAGGCCTGGGGCCGCGCGGACGACAACCCGGTGGGCGGTTGGTACGGCCTGCGCAAGGGCTACCGCGGACGGTTCGGGATGTATCTCCCGCCGCTGCTGGAGGCGCTCGGACTCGTCGAGCTCACCCACGACGCCCGCAACAACTCGGTCCGCGCGATCTGACGGCTCACGAAGGGCTCACCACCGCCGACGCCGCGGCGCCGATGGTGGCCTGCGACGGGGCGCCGGGCACGGTCAGCGGAAGGTCGAGCGGCGCCCGGACCCGCACGGTGAGGCTGGCCGTCGTCGGGTCGACGCTGACGCTCCACGTGAGGCCGGGATAGCGGCCGTGGGCCCCCGTCGCGACGAAGTAGTCGTGCACCGCGGCCCGCGCCGCAGCCGTGGTGAGCTCCAGACGCTCACGGGGCACGCCGTCGACGTAGGTCTCCTCCCCCGTCGCCGCCAGGTCTGCACCGTGCAGGGCGGCGCCGTCCGCGAGGGTGGCGAGGCCCTGGCGCTGGAGGTAGGCGGCCGAGGCGTCGACCACGACGGCGATGGTCATCGCCAGCACTGCGGCCAGACCGATGATCAGCACGGTGACCTGGCCGGCCTCGGTGCCGCGGTCACGGCGTCGCACGGGTCTCCTGGAACTGGCCGATCGGCACGGTGTGCCGGGCGTCGAGGGCGAAACTGGGCGCCGACCCGCCGAGCGCGCTGGGCATGAGCGGCAGGTCGACTCGGGAGCGCACCTCGACGGTGATCACGGAGGTGCCGGTGTGGCAGTCGTGCGGGTACGGCGTGCACGTGACCCGCAGGGCGAAGCCCACGTCACGCAGGCCCTGGTCGTCGAGCGCCTGTCGGGTGACGGCCTCCGCCCGGGCCCGCCCGACAGCGTCGCTCGGGGCCAGCGCATAGGCCCGGCCAGCCGCTCGGGCCGCGCCGCTGACCGCGAAGGCCCCCCGCTGGACCTCGAAGACGGACAGCACGATCCACAACATCGGGACCAGCAGCAGGATGCCGAGCCAGGTCAGCTCGACCAGCGCGCTGCCGTCCTCGGACCTGCCCGGGCGGGTCACGGCTGCTCCTCGACGGCGTGGCCGGAGACGTCCAGTGCGACACCGGGGCCGCCGAGCCCCAGGGCCGGGACCACGACGTGGACGCTGACCTCGACACCGAGCGCTCCGTCGACCATCACCTCGCGGGCCTCGACCCGCTCGCGCGAACCGGCCCGAGATCGCGCCCCGGATCTGGCTGCGGGTCCGCGCCACTCCGTCAGCCGGACTGCGGTCGGCGGTGGCGGCGTACCGGGCGCCGTCGGCGGCGGCTGAGGACAGCGTGTTGCGGACCATCAGCACGAGTGCGATCTGCAGGATGCCCAGGAAGAGCGGAACCAGCACGGCGAGCACCAGCACGAAGTCGACGACGGCCGAGCCGCGAGATCGGCGCATGGTCAGTTGCGCACGGAGCCGAGGGCGTCGTGCAGCATCGCGGAGAGCTCGCCCTTGGCGATGCCCCAGATGACCATCACCAGGCCCGCGGTCATCACCGTGATGAGCACCCAGCCGGGCACGTCGCCGCGCTCGTCGCGGTGCCGTCGGCTGGGAGTGAGGTGGAGCTGCAGCCGGGTCAGCAGGAGGGAGAGGGGGGTCATGGTGTGGTCCGTTCTTCCGAGGATGGGGTGGACAGGTCAGGGGGTGGTCAGCTGCAACCCGACGACGCCGGGCCAGAACGCGAACAGCACCGTGATCGGGAGGACGAGGAAGACGACCGGCACCATCATCAGGACCTCCTTGCGGGCCGCGACCTCGATCAGCTCGCGTCGACCGGCCTCGCGCACGTCGGCGGCCTGGGCGTGCAGGACCTCGGCCAGCGGCGTGCCCCGCTCGATCGCGATCGCCACGCCCTGGGCGAAGCGGGCAACCAGGGGAAGTCCGGTGGCGGCCGCCATCCGGTCGAACGCGACACCGACCGGTTCGCCGGTGCGGACCGCTGCGAGCACCCGACCCAGGTCGCCGGACAGCGCGCCGCCGCTGCGTCGTACGACGCGGTCCAGCGCGCCGACCGGGCTCTCGCCCGCGGCGACGGCAAGAGCCAGCAGCTCGGCGATCGTGGGGAACTCGGCGAGGATCTGGCGCTCGCGCTGCTTGACCTGACTGGTCAGCCGGTTGTCGCGGGCCAGGACTCCCCCGACGAACGCCACCAGGCAGAGCACCGCGGAGGACAGCGCCGCGCCGGGGTCGCCCAACGACCTGAGCAGTCCGTACGCCGCCGCGACCGCGAAGGCCGCGAGCCCCCACAGCACCTGCTCGACCCGGAAGTCATGGACGGACCGGTCGAGACCCGCCCGCTCGAGGCGGCGTCGGACCGAGGTCGCCCCGCCGAGCACCCGCTCGACCGTGTCGGCCGCGGAACGCAGGACCGGTCCGAAGACTCCCCGCGCGGCCGACATCGGCGAGTCGGGGAGGGTCGTGCTGCGCGCGAGGCGACCCGTGCGCGGCAGGTCGCGCAGGTAGGGCAGCACCCGCACCGACAGCTGCGGCCGGCGCAGGACCGCCAGACGAGCCAGCACCATGAGGAGCCCGCCGGCACCGGCAGCACCGAGGACCGCGCCCCATGCGACGGCGGTCACGACAGGATCCGCCCCTCGACGGGGAGCCGACCCACACGCATCATCACGCGGTAGGCGACGACGCAGGCCGCGGCACCGAAGCCGAGGACGACGACGCCCTCCATCGAGGCGTAGCGCCGGATCACCTCGGTCTGGAAGCTCATGACCAGGAGCACGAGCCAGGGCGAGGCCACGGCCAGGCGAGCGCCGTTGATGGTCCAGGCCTGGCGGGCCTCCATCTCCGAACGCGTCCAGGCCTCGTCGCGCAGGTAGCCGGAGAGGTTGCGCAGCAACCGCCCCAGCTCGCCCCCGCCCACCTCGCGGGCGATCCGTAGTCCCTCCACCACCCGGTCGCCGACCGGGTCGGCCAGTCGGGACTTGAGACGGTCGAGGCTGTCGCCGAAGCGTCCGGTGACCTGGTAGTCCAGTGCGAACGCGTCGAACGCCGGCCGCAAGGGCTCGGGGCCACGGGTGGCAAGACCGGCCAGCGCCTCGGGCAGCGAGAGCCCGGCGCGGACGGCTGACGCCAGGTTGTCGACGGCTTCGGGCCACACCTCGGCGAAGTCGCGTTGTCGACGGCGGGCCCGTCCCCTGACGACCGCGACGGGGGTGTAGCCCCCGATCACGCCGAAGGCGAGCGCCACCGGCGGAGTCCCGGAGATCACCTGGATGAGTACCGTCGTCACAACCCCGGACAACGCACAGAGGATCCCGAAGCTCGTCACCGACACCTGCGTGAGCCCCGCCCGCGCCAGGAGTCGCGCCGTACGACGAGGAGGGCGCGCCTGCGGCGTCGACGACCGGGGCACGTAGAACGCCGCCCAGATCAGGAGCAGGCCGAGGCCGACGCCGAGCCCGATCAGTGCGCCCATCAGGACGCCTCGAGCAGGAGCCGGTGGATGTCGATCCCGTGCCGCTCGTAGAGCTCCGGTCGCGGCGGCATCCCGACTCCGCGACGCAACTCGCCACCTCCCCGCTCGAAGATGGGCGAGACCTCGATGATGTCGTTCTCGACGCGGCCGGGAACGCCCACGATCTCGTTGACCCGGCGTACGCCGGCCACGTCGACGCCGAGATGGACCACGAGGTCGACCGAGGCGGCGACCGTCGGCACCACGAAACGAGCCGAGATGTTCTCGCCGGCGAGGAGGGGAAGCGTGCACATCTTCACCAGGGCCTCGCGGGCGCTGTTCGCATGGATCGTGCACATGCCCGGCAGCCCGGCGTTGAGGGCGAGGAGGAGATCGAGGCACTCCTCGGCCCGCACCTCGCCCACGATGATCCGGCTGGGCCGCATCCGCAGGCTCTCCTTGACCAGCTCCCGGAGCCTGATCTCCCCGGTCCCCTCGAGCCCGGACTGACGGGTCTGCAGCGGCACCCAGTCGGGGTGTGGAAAGCGGAGCTCGAAGACTTCCTCGGCCGAGATCACCCGCTCACCGCCCGGGATGGCGGCGGCCAAGCAGTTCAGGAAGGTCGTCTTGCCGGCCTGAGTTCCGCCGGCCACCAGCACGTTGAGGCCGGCCCGGACTGAGGCCTCGAGGAACGCCGCGGCTCGAGGGCTCAGGCTGCCCAGCTCGACGAGGTCCCGCAGCCGCGCGGCCCGGAGCACGAACTTGCGGATGTTGACCGCGGCGAAGCCCCGGCTGATGCCTTCGAGCACCACGTGCAGCCGGTGCCCCTCGGGCAGCATGGCATCGACGAAGGGCTGGCTGATGTCGAGCCGGCGCCCGCTGGACTTGAGCATCCGCTCGACGAGCTCCTGGACCTGCGCCGCGTCGAGCATCAGATTGGTCAGCTCGTGGCGGCCGTTGCGGGCGATGAAGACCCGGCTCGGGTCGTTGATCCACACCTCCTCGACCTCGGGATCGTCGAGGAACGGCTGCAACGGACCGAAGCCGGAGACCCGGGCGACCAGCTCACCGATCATCGAGTCGGCGTCGGCCACCGGAGCCACGACGCCGGTCAGGGAACGCTCGTCGTGGTCGCGGACCACGTCCTGGGCGATGCGGCGGACCACGCCGACGTCCCGCTGGGGATCCACGCCCTCCCGACGCACCAGAGAGCGGACATGCTGGTCGAGCTGTTCGACCAGGGCGACGTGCGCCTCGGCATGCGTCATGGCCATGAAGGTCCCTGTCCCGAGTGAGGTTCCTGGCTTGTGAAACTAGCTGTCGCCAGTGCCTACCCGGGAGAGGGCGCGGTCAATCTGTGGAGAAGCAAAGAAGCAAGACGCACGGAGGGCGGGGGCCCACCGGGCCCCCGCCCTCACGATCAACGAGCGTTCTTGCCCTTGACCTTCGTCGTGGACGAGGTCTCCTGCTCGACGTCCTGGTAGCCGGGTCGCGAGTACGTGACCCGGACGGACAGCTTGTCGCGCCGGTCCTGCTTCTCGATCCGGTACCACTCGCCGGTCTCACCGCGGATGACCTTGCCGTTGCGCAACCACTGGTACTCGACGGTGACGTCGCCGCGCACGTCAGCCGCCTTCACGCCGATGCGCTCGCCGACGTTCGGGTTGTCGGCGTTCTGGCCCTTGAGCTCGGCGTCCCCAGGGACCTCGAACGTGCCGAGCTTGACGGTGCGAGCGTCGGACGTGGCCGCAACTGGCGCCGCACCCGGGCTGGTGGCGGTCACCGTCACCGCGATCGACGAGCGGAGGTCCTTGCGACGCAGCGAGTAGCTGGAGCCCGTGGCGCCGGCGATCTCGTCACCGTCGGACAGCCACTGGTAGGCCACGGTCACGTCGGAAGGCTCCCAAGTGCCGGCGCTTGCGGTGAGCTCCTCGCCCACCCGGGCGACCCCGGAGATCTCCGGCTTGGTCACGTTCGCCACCTCGGCCGGCGAGACAGCATCGGTCTCGTCCGAAGTCGCGGTCGTGTCCTTGTACCCAGCCTTCGATGCGGTCACCTGCACCGAGATCCGCTTGCCCAGGTCACCTGCCACCGGCGAGTACGTCGACCCAGCAGCGTTCGCGATCTGCGCCCCGTCGGCGAGCCACTGGTAGGCCAGCGACACGTCGCTGGGGTTCCAGGTGCCGGCAGTCGCCGTGAGTTCCCGACCGACCTTGGCCTGACCAGAGACGGTCGGTGCGGTCACGTTCACCACGTCGGGGGCGACCACAGCAGTGGTCTCCTCCGAGGTGGACGTGCCGTTCGTGTGACCAGCCTTCGACGCCGTGACCCGGACCGAGATCCGCTTGCCCACGTCACCGGCGACCGGCGAGTACGTCGACCCGGCAGCACCCACAATCGGCGCCCCATCGGCCAGCCACTGGTAGGCCACCGTCACGTCACTCGGGGTCCAGGTCCCGGAGGTCGAGGTCAGCTTGCCGCCGACCTCCGCCACACCGGAGACCGTCGGCCTCGTCGCGTTGACCACCGAGGGGGTCTGCGGAGGCGGCGTCTTCGCCCGCACGGGAGCGGTCTGCGCCGACTCCGCGGACGCCGGCTGATGGCCCGCCTTGGTTGCGGTCACCCCCACCGAGATGCGCTTGTCGATGTCACCGGTGACCGGCGTGTACGTCGAGGCGATTGCCCCGGGAATGGGCGTCTCGTCGGCCAACCACTGGTAGGCCACCGTCACGTTCTCCGGATTCCACGAACCCGTGGTGGCCGAGAGGACCTCGCCCACCTCCGCAGCCCCGGAGATCACGGGAGCCGTGATCGAGCGGATGCTCGGGGTGTCGGAGTCGCCGTACACGAGGGTCTCGGACAGCGTGGTGGAGCCGCCCATGGTCACGCGGACCAGGGCCTGGTCGCTGCGGAGCCGTGACATCGTGCCGTCGTCGCTACCGGTGTAGAACCGGACCCCTTCGTGGCAGTAGGTCCGCAGCCGGTAGTCGCCCGTGGACAGACCGCCCAGGCTGAACGTGCCGTTCCGAGCCGTGTACGTCGCGCGGGTCACCAGGTGCCGATCGCGGGTGAAGGCTTGAACCTGGCACCAACGTGCCGGGCTGCCCGAGGGCTGCACGATCCGGCCCACGATGCGACCGCCGGCGGCCAAGGTCGCGTCGACGCCCTCCGCCGAGTCGCCGTCCTCGGCGAGCACGACCGTGGTGGCGCTGGCGGGACCGTCGTGCTCGCCCGTGCCGTCGTAGAACTGCGCGGCCGAGAAGGCCTCGCCGCTGATCCGGTTGAACGAGACGCGGTAGCTGCCGGCGCTGAGCCCGACGACCGAGTAGGCCCCGCTGGCATCCGCCTTGCCGTGGCCGGCAACCCGTCCGGTCAGGAGATCCCGCACGACGACCCGCAGGTCGCTGGCGAGCCCACCCGAGGGGAGCGTGATCTGGCCACGCACGGCACCACCGGAGAAGTAGTCGACCTGGCCAACCTCGACGAGGTCACCATCCACGGCGAACGGCGTTGCCTGGGCGGGGTCGAACGTCATCGCGCCGCCATCGGCATCGACGTACTGGATGCGGTACTTGCAGCCCTTGCTGGGCACGACCCGTACGAGGAAGTCGCCGGTGCCGAGACCGGTGATGGCGAACTGACCCTTGGAGTTGGTGAGGTCGGACCGGGTCACGAGGTGCGCCAAGCCGCTGTGCCCGGGGTTCGAGCGCGTGGCCGTGCGGGGATCGACGGCCTGGACGAAGCACTTGAGCGGGTTGCCGGAATCGTCCACGAGACGACCCGTGAGCCTGCCGCCCCAGTCGAGGGAGGCATCGATGCCCATCGCAACGTCGTCCTCGGCGAGTTCGACCGGCGTGGCCTCGGCGGATCCGGCGTTCTCGGGCACGTCGGAGTAGAACTGCGCCGCCCGCTGTGACATCCCGCTGAGCCGGTTGAACGTGACGCGGTAGGAGCCGGCCGCCAGGCCGCGGATCGAGTAGTTGCCCCGCCTGTTGGCGCGACCGCTCTTGATGAACGCGCCGGTCACGAAGTCGCGCACGACGACGGGGACGTCGGAGACCCACGAGGTTCCGGCGATGTGGCCGGCGATGACGCCGCCGAGGCGTAGGACCATCTCATTGATCTCGACGAACTCGCCCACGGTCACGCCGACGCTCTGGGCAGGCTCACCCGGGGCGACCGCAAACTCACCGTCGCCGGAGAAGAACTGGGTCCCGAAGAGGCACCCACGGCTCGGGACGACGCGCACGAGGTAGTCACCGGTCGAGAGACCACCGATGGAGAATTCGCCATCGCGCGTGGTGAATCCGGTGCGGGTCACCAGGTGCTGGAGTCCGGTCTGGCCGGGACGGTTGTACCCCACGGTGCGCGGATCCACGGCCTGGACCTGGCACTTGGTGACCGGCTGGCCAGCGCTGTCCACGAGGCGCCCACTGATCCGGCCACCGAGCTGCATCGTCGCGTCGACGTCGGCGCGCGCCTCGCCGTCCGCGAGGGTGACCGGGTCGGACGACTCCCGACCGGCCTCCTCGGGAACGCCGTCGAAGAACTGCGCGGCCCAGTTCGCGTAGCCGCTGAGCCGGTCGAAGGTGACGCGGTAGGAGCCCGCCGCGAGGCCGGCGATCTGGTACCCGCCAGTTCTGTTGGCGCGGGTGGAACCGACGAATGCACCGGTGTCCGCGTCGCGCACGACGACCCGACCATCGCCGTGGAAGCGGCGATCGCCTTCGAAGTCGATGTGGCCACCGATCAGGCCACCCACGTCAGGCGTCAGCTCCCCGAGGGGAGTGTCCGCGCCGAGCGTGACGGAGACCGGGGCGCCGTGGTCAGCGCCGGCTGCAAGCTTGCTGTCGGGTCCGGCGTAGAACTGCGTGCCGAAGCTGCAGCGACGGCTGCCCACCACGCGCATCAGATAGTCGCCCGTGGAGAGGCCGGAGATCTGGAAGGAGCCGCCCCGCTCGGTGTAGGACGTCCGGGTGACGAGGTGCTCGAGGCCCGAGCTGCCCGGGCGGCGCATGGTCGCCGTTCGCAGGTCGACGGCCTGGACCTCGCAGTGGATGCGCGCATTGACCAGGGTGCCGGAGATGCTGCCGCCGGCAGCCAACGTCGTGTCATCGGCAGCGAAGGCCTCGCCCTCGGCCAGGTTGATCAGATCGGCGCTGCCGGCGCCCGCCCCTTCGGCGTGGCCGCGGTAGAACTGGGCGGCCGCAAAGGCGTACCCGCTGACCCGGTTGAAGGTCATCCGGAAGCTGCCGGCCGGGAGACCCTGCACCGAGTAGCGGCCCTGGCGGTTCGCCCGGGCGGCCCGCACGAAGACGCCGGTCACCGCGTCCCGCACCACGATGCGGCCGTCGCGGATCCACGACCCGTCGGGCAGGGTGAGAGCGCCGGAGATGGTGGCGCCGCGGTGGTAGACGAGGCTGGCACCCAAAGTCGTGGGTTGGCCGATCTCCACGTCGATCGACGAGGCTGCAGCCCGGTCGGCGGTCAGGGCGAGCCCGTCGGCCTCGAAGTGCTGCGTGCCGGCGCGGCACTGCCCGGGGCCGGCGACCACACGGACGAAGTAGCCGCCGGTGGACAGGCCACCCACGGAGAACGCGCCGTCGTGGCCGCTGCGGGCGGCGCGCGTCACGAGCGATCCGTCGCGCGTGTACGCCTGGAGAAGACAGCCGAGAAGCGGCGAGCCGGAAGCGTCGACGAGGTGGCCGACGATGCTGCCGCCCAGCGCGATCGTGGCGTCGACGCCCTCGGCCGTCTGGCCGTTGACGAGCGTGACGGGATCCGCACTCGAGACACCCTCGTGCTCGGCCTGGCCGCTGAAGAACTGCGCCGCGCCGATCGCGTAGCCGCTGAGGCGGTCGAACGTGACCCGGTAGCTCCCGGGCAACAGGCGGTCGACTTCGTAGGTGCCGTCGTTGCGGACCGATCCCGATCCGGCGACCACACCGGTCGTCACGTCGCGGACGCGCACCGCACCCTCGTGGCTGTAGGCGCCGTCGGGCAGCGTCACCGTGCCCACGATCGAGGCGTTCCGATTGTCGATGCGCTCGGCCTCGGAACCTGCGGCCTGGGCGCCGGTTCCGATCACCCCGAGCACGAGTGCGGCCACCGAGACGATGGCGATGCGCAGCGTGGTGGCACGCGCGAAGGAGGCAGGGACGCGATCGTTCATGGGAGGTCCTCTAGGGGAGTGGCGACGAGTCGTAAACCATCCCCGAGGGGTCAGTCGCCGAACTGTAGGGCACCCAACTTCGCCGTTGACGTTGGAATCGAAAAGAATCTCCGGCTCGCAACAAACCGCTGTGCGACACTGCCGCGTGCCCGCCCCCAGCCGCCGCCAGAAGCCCCCAGTGGTCCAGTCCATTCGCGGCCGCGCGGTCGTGTGGCTGGTCGTGTTCTCGACCCTTGCCTGGATCCCCGGTGGCTTCTCCCGGTTCGTCTTCCCGAAGCTCGCGCTGGTCGCACTGGCGTGCGTGTTGGCTGTCCGGATCAAGCGCGAGGCGAACCTCCCCCGCCCGGTCGTGCTGCTCACCTCGGCGGGCCTGGTGGTGCTCGGGCTGGCCGCGCTCGCGAGCGAGGCCCCTCTCGCGGGGCTGATCGGCCGGTGGCCCCGCTACGAAGGGCTGCCTGTCATCGGCCTGTACGTCGCGAGTGCCTGGCTGGGCGCCCGGGCGTTGGGGGCCGGGCACCGATACCTGGGCACGCTCGTCGAGGCGCTGAGCGCGATGTCGCTGGTGCTCTTCGCGTTGTCGTTGCTCGAGAAGCTGGGGGCCTCCCCGCTGGGGGCTGCGACCATCGACCGCCCGGGAGCGGCGTTGGGCAACGCGACCGACCAGGCCGCCGTCGCGATGATGGCCGCGGCCGTCCTGCTGCACGCCTTCTTGAGGGAGCGCAGCCGGCTCGTGGGTGCCGGAGTCATCGCCGCGCTCGGCGTTGTCGCCCTGTCCGGAAGCCGGGCGGGCATCGCGATCACCCTCGTTGTCATCGTCGCCCTCAGCCTCACCTCGAGCCTCCGCCGCGACTCGGACGGTGCCGCGCGCCTGAGTTGGACGAGCACGGCCAACCTGCGCTGGGGCGGCGTTGCCGTCCTCGCGTTGATCGGGTCCGTCCTCGCGGTGCCCGCCACGCGCGACCGGCTCCTCGGCGGGCGCACCTTTGACGGCCGACTGATCCAGTGGCGGCTCACCGGGGACCTGGTCTCCGACCACCCGCTCCTGGGCGTGGGTCCCAGTGGCTACCAGGACGCCTTCGGCCCCTACGAGAGCTCGGAGTGGGTTGCCTGGACCGGCGCCCGGCTGGTCCCCGACTCTCCCCACAGCTGGCCGCTCCAGGCCGTGGTTGCCGGGGGCATTCCCCTGCTCGTCATCGCCGTGGCGCTGGCCGGGCTGGTGCTGACGCTGGGTGTCCGGGCGGTGCGGACCGCGCCGGAGCTGACCGGCCTGCTCGCAGCGGTTGCTGGGTACGGGGCCCTGCTGCTCATCAACTTCACGGTGGCCGGCGCCACCTGTTTGGCGGCCTTCCTGGCCGGCGCGCTGGTCGCCACCACCGCACCCCCCACCTTGGCGCCGCGCGACCCCACCGCCGAGCGACTGCTCGAGGAGATCAACCGACGGGTCTCGTGAGGCCGAGGAGTCAGTGGCGCTCGCGCACACCACGGTGAGGAGGGAAGAGCCACTGGCAACCACCGGACGGGAGGTGCAGCCACAGCGTCTCGTCACGCTTGGACTGGGCGACCGCCTGGCCCCAGATGGCACGGCCGCTGATCTGACTGGTCAACCGGTTGTCGCGGGCCAGAACTCCCCCGATGAACGCCACCAGGCAGAGCACGAACTTGCGAATTTTCACGGCGTCGAAACCACGGCTGATGTCGAGTCGGCGTCGACGACCGGAGCCAGAGTGAGGTTCCTGGCTTGTGAAACCAACTCTCGCCAGTGCCTACCCGGGAGAGGGCGCGGTCAATCTGTGGAGAGGAAAGAAGCGCAGGGACAGCTGGGGAGCCGGCGACTCCACCGGCCCCGACGCCCTCATGACGCCGTCGTGACGCTCTGCGGGGATCCTGCGAGGAGAGCCAGGAGGTGCACATGACCCCGGCACGGGCAACCGTCAGCCTTGCCGACCCCGCCGCCACCGTGTGGCGCTGCGGCGGGCGACCGTGCGGCGCCGGCGAGTGCGAGCATGAAGAAGGTCAGCTCCACCGGCACGCCGCCAGCGCGGGCCCTGCCCAGGCGCCTTCGATCGTGCACGACGTGCTGCGTTCACCCGGCACCCCGCTGCCGGTCGCCGTACGTCAGGACTTCGAGCGGACCCTGGGCGCGAATTTCACCGATGTCCGGATCCACACCGATGCCAGAGCGGCCGAATCGGCCCGCGCGGTGCACGCGCACGCCTACACCGTCGGCCGACAGGTGGTCTTCGCCGGCGGCGCCTTCGACCCGACGACCGACACGGGACGTGGGCTACTGACGCACGAGCTCACGCACGCTGCGGCCGGCCGGGCCGGTCCGGTCGCCCCGACGCTCCGGGTGAGCCCCCCCGACGAGCCCGAGGAGGTGCGGGCCGCGGGTGCCGAGCAACCGACGCCACGACCACCCACTTCCCACCCACCCGGCCCCGCACCCGGCCCCGCATCCGGCGTGGTGTGGCGTGTCTGGCAGAGCCCGACCGCAGGCCAGTGCACCCGTGCCGAGGGGCTGTTCCTCAGCAAGGTGGTCGTCGACCAGGAGAAGGCGCAGCAAGTCACGCTGCACTGGAACGACGGCAGCGTGGAGGCCGGGATGTGCTCAACCGGCAAGGGACACTGCTGCACCGACACCCCGGACGGCACCGCCGGCACGGTCAGCGAGTCCCGGCGCAACGGCAGCAACCTGACACCGATCACGACCGGTACGGGGTATGTGATCACCGATCGCTACCGAGAGAAGAACGGCTGGAAGTTCTGGTCGACCTTCGTGCCGGCCCGGGGAATCGGACTCCACCAGTACCCCCGGGTGTCGGGCACTCCGCTGTCGCACGGGTGCGTGCGCATGCACGAGGAGACGGCCCAGAAGATCTTCTGCGGGGCCGTGCAGGGCCAGACCCGCGTCGAGGTTCGCGGCTACGCTCGCCCGGACTGTGCCGAGCCGGCGCTCCGCCGCGAGTGGGAGCTGGACTTCATGTCGGCTCAGGTGAGCGATGGCGAGCAGCCCAGCGCGGACGTGCTCGAGGTCCGCCGCATGCTCCGCGAGTCGTACGGCCGGGAGCTCAGTGCGGACGAGCTCGAGGCCGGCCCCGACCACGGCGGCAACGCGATCCCGCGCTGCAGCTCACGTGGGGGGCAACCGACGGTGGAGGAGCACCGGGCGATCCCGGTGAACAGTGTCGCCACCGGCGTACCCACGGTCGCCTCCGAGCTCCTGGCCTCCAGCGGACTCGAGGCACTCCTGCCCGCGTTCACCCGCGCCCTCAACGCCGCCGGCTCTCTCGCCCGGGCCCGCGTGGTCGCCCGCGACCACGGGCAGGCTCTCTGGGAGGCAGCCACCGGACGCAGGCAGCGCGTCTCGACCGGAGGCGACGACCGGCCGCTGTACTGGGCGCGGCTGGCGATGACCCGGAACATCCACCAGTGGGAGCCCGGCTTCGCGCTCTCGGCGGCTGATCGAGAAGCCCTCGTGAGCACCCTCGAGGACAGCTCACGGGGCTTCGGGGACGTGCACTTCGGTTCCCGGCGGGGGGCCAAACGCATCTTGATCAGCGGCTTCGACCCCTTCGGGTTCGACTCGACGACGTACGGGCGGCTGGCGGCCGCGAACCCCTCGGCGGCCGCTGCGTTGGCACTGGACGGCGCCAACCTCACCAGCGGCAACGTGCACGCGCAGGTGCAGAGCGTGCTCTTCCCGGTCCGGTTCGCCGACTTCGACGCCGGCGTCGTCGAACGGGTGATCCGCCCGAGGCTGGCGGGGAGCGACGCCGTGGACATGGTGATGACGATCAGCATGGGGGCACCCGGGTCCGACTTCGAGGTCGAGGAGTACGCCGGCCGCCGCCGGTCCGGTGGGTTCCCGGACAACGCAGATGAGACCTCGGTGGGCGAGCCACCCGGCCTGGCGGCGGGTCCAGAGTTCCTGCGCACGAGCCTGCCTGGCTCGGCTCGGCGGAGCCTGGGCCGGACCGGGCCGAACGAAGAGGAACGGCGCATCCACGAGGTGCGCGCCGGCGAGGCCAGCACACGGACCTCGCTGAGCGGCCCCTCCGCAGGCTCTCAATCCATCGCGGGCTCCGGGGGAGGCTACCTGTCGAACGAGATCTTCTACCGGGTCGCGCTGATGAAGCGAACCGACGGCTCGAGTGTCCCGGTGGGGCATCTCCACACCCCGTTCCTGCCCCCGAGCAGCACAGGTGTGGCCGATGCGCAGTTCACGGCGCTGCGCACCAGGATCGTCGACCGTGTCCGGGACATCCTCCAAGCCACTCTCCCGGACCTGTGATGTCGACGACCTCGGAGCGGATCCACCGCAGGCGACCGGCGGGTGAACTGGGGTCGAGCCACGCCCACGAGCCGCCCTTCACCGCCTGGCAGCCAACCCGGCTTCCCCGTCAGGGTGGAGAGCCGCTCGACACCGCCACCCGGGTCGCGATGGAGTCCGACTTCGGCGTCGACTTCGGTCGAGTCCGGGTCCACGACGGCCCGGCTGCCGCCGCGTCGGCCGACTCGGTCGGAGCCCATGCGTTCACGTTCGGTTCACACATCGTGTTCGGTCCCGGCGCCTACCGGCCGACCACGCCCGGAGGTCGCGGACTGCTCGCCCACGAGCTCTCCCACGTCGTCCAGCAGAGCAACCGGGGCCCGGTCGTCCAGCGTGCCCCGCAGGGAGACGACGTTGCAGCGAAGGCCGAGAAGGAGGCCCAGGAGCTCCAGACCCGGATCTTCGCCCACGCCGAGTACACGAAGCTCAACGCGGGGGCCAAGGCGGAGCTCGCGAGCATCGTCGCCCTGGCCAAGGCGAGGCCGGCGGGCACCGCGAAAGGGCAGCGCCACTACTACCTGACCAAGCTGCTGCTCCTCCTCGACACACCGTTCAACGGCGTGTCCACGGGCAAGACCGAGTACGGCTGCTCCCCGGACATCGAGAAGAAGAACCGGAAGAAGGTCGAGCAGGCGGTCCAGCTCGAGGAGAAGTTCTTGAACCCCTTTGCCGACCTCGAGGAGCAGCAGGTCGCCACGGGGACCAAGAAGGTCAAGCGGGCCGGCCAGGGAGGCAAGAAGTTCGAGGTGGATCGCTCCGACCCGCGCAACATCCGGGTGCTGATCAAGGTGCGGCTCACGGGCAAGAAGGAGGAGGTCGACAGCATCAAGAAGCTGGAGGACGCGATCGAGTGGCAGTCGCACACGAAGGGATACTGGCTCGACATCGTGTTCGTGAACACGTCGGGCTCGGACGTCTTCGATTTCACGGTGCGGTTCTGCGAGTGGGCGAACTCGGGCAACTGGGCATCCGGTCCCACCACGCTGTCCCACGAGGTGCACCACGCGCTCGGCCTCCCGGACCGCTACGACTACATCGAGTCGCATGCCACCAACAGGGACATGGATCGCCCCATGCGCATCCACTGGTTCCTCGAGCAGATGGGGAAGTTGGACGCCGCCCGCAACCCGTTCAGCAAGATGGCCACGAGCGGAAACCCTCTGCTTGCCGAGGACGTCTGCGCCGTGGCCTTCCCCGCAGGGCCCGAACGCCAGGGCTGCATCCAGGCACGCAAGGACCTCGACCCCGCGGGCGTCCCTCCGATCTGAGCGCCCAGGGTCTGACGAGTCGCCTCAGGCGACAGCCTCAGGACCGCTCGCGCACACCACGGTGAGGAGGGAAGAGCCACTCGCAACCACCGGACGGGAGGTGCAGCCACAGCGTCTCGTCGCGCTTGGACTGGGCGACGGCCTGGCCGCAGACGGCACAGACGCTGATCGCGGACAGATCGAGCAGTTCGACAAGCTGTTCCTGAGTCATCAGGACTCCCAAACGGACCTCGGTGGCGGGGGCTGATCTGCTCCGCGCTCACTGGTACATCGGCTTCCAGAACAAGAACCTTGAATCCTGAAGCACAGAAACCTCTAGACCACTCCGAACCGGCATCGGTGCAGCAACCGGGCGAGTGCGCGGTCGACCGGATCGTCCCCGGTGAGGGCAGCTGCTTCGGTGACGTCGACGGGGGTGGTACCTCGATGGTCGACGATCCGGATCAGCCCGTGTGGGGTCCGCCAGACGAACTCGCCTGTGGGGAGCTGCTCGACGCGATGACCACGATGGGTCTTCACCCGATGATGGGCGCGACTGAGCGGTGCGCCGTTGTGGGTGCCGGTCTGACCGGGCGGCCCGTGCGGGTCGAACGGCACCACGTGGTCGATGTCGACCTTGCGACTGAGCCGACCGGCGTGGGGGAAGACCTCGCCCGGGCAGCGCAGATGAATGCGCTCCTTGATGGCCTCAGGAAATTCGTAGGAGTTGACCGAGACCTGGTCGTGGAGATCGATGACCGGCTTGACCACCACCTCGGCATGGCCAACGAGACGCCGCACCTGGGCCAGCAGCAACGGCCCCAGCTCCTCCACCCGAGCCACGCCCGAGGCTGCACCGGTCAGTGCCGCCTCGTGGAGGTGAAGGTAGAGGACCGCCCGGCGACGAAGCCCGGGGCGTCGGGTGCTGGCACCCCCGTCGGAGTCGGCACCCTCACCGCCCTCGCCCCGGAGCAGCTGGAGGAGCTCCTCGGGACGGGCCAGCCAGCCGAAAGCGACGGAGCGCAGCTCCTGCCGCCCGACCTGTGTCGGGGTGTCGGGGCGCAGGTCGGGTCGCTCGGCGAGGAGGTCGGCGACGCGCTCGAGGATCGCGTCGACCCAGACGGCGTCGCCCGCCTCGACCCGGGCGATCACGTGGCGCAGGCCGAACTCGTCGGCCCGGCCGAGTCCGACGAAACGACGTCGACGCTCGATCTCGAGCTTGGCTGCATGACCGGCGACGTCGGCCTCGATCACCTTGGCCTGGGCGATCTCCAGGACCCGCGACGGCGCCTGCCCGGCGATCGCGGCCGCCACGGCGTCGTCCACGACACCGACCACGGCGACGTCGAGCTCGCGACTCATCGAGGCAACCTTCCGGGCCACCCAGAGCTCCGCCTCCAGCGCCACCACCCGGGCCCACACCTGGGGCAGGCGGTGTTGGAGATCGAGCACGTCGGCCAGCTGCCGACGCATCGAGAGGGGATGGATCTGTCGAGCGATCGCCAGCTCGGCGAGACAGAGCTCCTGCACGCGAGGAGTGCCCTCCCCGCCGACCTGGATCAGCTGGTCCTCCCCCACCCAGCGCCGCTGCCCACCCGGCCCTCGCCTGGGATCGCTCGCGTGCAGGCCCGCCCAGTGGGCGACGACGCACAGATCCTCGAGCTCGACCTCACGTCGTCGTACGACGAGCGCCTCGGCGTGCGCGAGCGTGTCAGCCGCGTCGAGGTCGTGGAGCAAGAACATGTCATCATCATATTCGAACACATGTTCGAGATCAATGATTCCGGCCGACTTGTGGACACCGATCCACGATCTTCTGGCGGCCACTCGGATGCCCTGCCACAGTGACCGGATGGAGAGGCTCGACGCCGGCCGCGAGCTGGCCCACCAGAGCAACGTGGAGTACTTCCGCGAGCTGACCCGTCGCTCCGGCGGGCGGGTGCTCGATGCCGACGGGCTGACCTGCGTCGCCTCGCCCCACCCGGATCCCCACCTGCTCAACGCGGCGTTCGCGACCGACCGGGACTTCCCTGCGCACGACTTCTTCGACCGCGCCCGCGACTTCTTCGCCCGGGCCGAGCGGAGGTACTCCTTCCACGCACTGGTGGGCCGCGACGAAGACCTCGTCGCACGGGCACTGAAGCTCGGCTTCACCGGCGGCGAGGAACCAGATCCGCTCCAGGTGCGCGAGGCGGCACCGATCAAGGTCGCTGTCCCGCCCGGACTCGAGCTCCGCCCGGTCCTCGACGCACCCGCCGTCGCTGACCTCGTCGCGGTCTGCCGGGACGCGCACCGGCACTACGGCTTCCCGGACGACCTGTTCTCGACCCTCTTCGCCCGGCCCGCCGCTGCCATCGGCCCCCACCTGCAGGCCTACGTGGCCTACGAGGCCGAGCGACCGGTCGCCACCGGCACGGTCTTCCTGACCCACGGGGTGGCCTACCTCGGGTGGATCGGGACCGTCCGCGACCGCGGTCGGCAGGGCCTCGGATCGGCCGTGACGGCCCGCCTGGTGAACCGCGGCCAGGAGCTCGGCGCGCACGGCACGGTCCTGCTCGCGTCACCGATGGGAGCGCCGGTCTACCGAGGGGTGGGCTTCGTCGACGTCGGCGGGCTGCGCTCGCTCCTGGCCCCGGCCTGAGGACCCGATCGAATCTGCGTCTTCTCCGCCGCAGCCGCGACCAGCGCCCCTACACTCACGCACACGACATGCGGGCCTGCTGAGACAGCGGCCCGACAGCCTGCGCCATCGCAGGGAGAGCCGGCCTCGGACCGTTCTCGCCCACTCGGGAAGAAAGCCGGACCACGCCATGCTCGCCGCCGCCACGACCCCTGTCACGCAGGCCGCCCCGCACCCGCACCCGCACCCGCACGATCGCTGCCCTGCTGACCGCAACGCTGACCGCGATCGGCCTGCTCCTCGCCCCGACTCCCGCGCCCGCCGAGGCGGCTCAGGTCACCGAGGTGGTGCGCTGGAGCGACGGCGACACCGTGGTGACCACCCACGGGACCATCCGCCTGATCGGTATCGACACTCCCGAGGTCGGCACGTGCGGGGCGAAGAAGGCCACCCGCATCGCTCGCCGCCTCGCTCCGGTCGGGAGCACGATCAAGCTGGCCAACCCGACCTCGGTGGTCAACCAGGACAAGTACGACCGCAAGCTGCGCTACGTCCTGGTCGGCGGCGTGGACATCGGCCTGCGCCAGATCCGCAAGGGCGCCCAGGCGCGGTACGACGGCCTCGACGGCTACGACAAGCACCCCCGACAGGGGAAGTACCGCAAGGCTGACGACAAGAACCCGGACCACTGCTCGTAGTAGAGCGGCGCGGGGAAGGCCTCAGTCCCTGATCGGTCCCAGCCAGGCGCCACCGTCACCGGGCAGGTGCACCCAGAGCGACGGATCACCGCGGAACTGGCCGACCGCCTCCCCGCACGTGGTGCAGAGACTCATCGCGACCAGATCGAGCATGTCGAGCAGTTGTGCCTGCGTCATCAGGACCTCCCAGACCCGTTGCGCCGGAGGCATCGTGTGCCTCCCTCCACCCATCACATCGGTGGCTGCGGGGCCGACCTTGACCCCTGGCCGAATCCGGGAGGAGCCGGCCCTCAGTCCGTGCCGACCATCGAGACCAGATCCGCGACGGAGTCGACCACCCGGGTCGGACGGTAGGGGAAGGTCTCGATCTGGTCCGCGCGCGTCGATCCGCTCATCACGAGCACGGTCCGCAGCCCGGCCTCGAGGCCGCTCTTGATGTCGGTGTCCATCCGGTCACCCACCATGACCGTGGTCTCGGAATGGGCATCGAGCCGGTTCAGGGCGCTGCGCATCATCAGTGGGTTCGGCTTCCCGATGAAGTACGGCTTGCGGCCGGTCGCGGTCTCGATCAACGCCGCCACCGAGCCGGTCGCCGGGAGGGTGCCGTGCACACTCGGGCCGCTCACGTCCGGGTTCGTCGCGATGAACCGAGCCCCGGCTTCCACCAGCCGGATCGCCTTGGTGATCGCCTCGAACGAGTAGGTCCGGGTCTCGCCGAGCACCACGTAGTCGGGATCCCGATCGGTCATCACGTAGCCGATGTCGTGCAGCGCCGTGGTCAGCCCCATCTCCCCCACGACGTACGCCGTGCCGTTGGGCCGCTGGTCGGCGAGGAACTGGGCGGTGGCGAGGGCGGAGGTCCAGATCGCCTGCTCGGGCACGTCGATGCCCGCACTCAACAACCGGGCCCGCAGGTCGCGCGGGGTGAAGATCGAGTTGTTGGTCAGCACCAGGAAGGGCAGCCCGGAAGTCTTCAGCGCGTCGATGAAGTCGGTGGCCCCGGGGATGGGGACGTCCTCGTGCACGAGCACGCCGTCCATGTCGGTCAGCCAGGTCTCCACGGGGCGCGAGTTCATGGCAGCAGTCTGGCCCATCGAGCGAGCCCGCTGCGGCGGGAGCCGCCGTCAGCGATGGGGAAGCAGGACCTCGAGGCCGTGGGAGGGGTCGTTGCCACTCATCCGGCCACCCAGGGCCTCGACGACCGTGCGCGCCTCGGTCAACCGGACCTCGGGCTCACTGCCCGTGAGGTCGGAGGTGCCCCCCAGCGCGGCGATCCTGATCCGCAGGTGGCCGCCCTCCTGACCGCGGTAGACGATGTGGACCGGACCGGTCCCGCGGCGGACGACCTCGGTCATCACCAGGTCGAAGACGTGCTCGACCGGGCCCGGCGTGTAGGACAGCGACAGGTCGCCCTCGGCCGAGGCGGTCAGGGTGCGGTGCCGGGCGGCGAGCCGGTCGGCCCAGCGCTGAGCCAGCTGGGTCGCGAGCTCGACGAGCGGCACCTCGGCACCGGCGACGAGGATGCCGCTGCGGGACATGTCGACCAGCCGGCCGGCGACCGTGTTCATGTCGTCGATCGTGGCCATGCCCCGCGCGGCAGCCAGCTGGGCATCGCGGGGGACGTCGGAGCGCATGGTGAGGTCCTCGAGCTCGAGCCGCAGCCCGGTCAGCGGGCTGCGCAGCACGTGCGAGGCGTGCTCGGCGAACTCGCGCTCGCGCAGGAGTCGATCCTCCAACTGCCCCGCACTGGTGCCGAGCGCCAGCGAGATCGCCCGCGCCTCAGGGATCCGGCTCTTCGGGAGCTCCAGGTCGAAGCGGCCTCGGCCGAGCGCGGCGGCGGCGACGGCGAGCTTCTGGAAGGGGCGCGAGAGGAAGCTCGCCACGAGGTAGCCCGCCAGCCCGGCGAGCAGCCCGATCAGGATGAAGAGCGCGAGCAGGGAGCCGATGTCGCGGCCCAGCATCTGCCTGACCACCTCGCCCGACTGACTGACCTTGATCGTCGCGCCGAAGGTCGGCACCGTCGCGGACAGGTCGGTGGCGGCGGGGACGTCGTTGCCTGCGTAGTTCACGCCCGTCACGACGATCGGCCGGAGCCCGTCAGCGGCGAACTCAAGCCGAGTGTCAGGGCTCACGAGCCCCTGGAGGAACCGCCGATCGATGCTCCCCCCGCCAGCCTGACGGTCGGCGACGATCTGCGCGATCAGGGCACTCTCCTGCTGGATGTGCGCGGTCTCCTGCTCCCGGATCATGTCCCGGACGACGTAGGTGCGGACCACTCCTGCCACGAGCAGCACCAGCACCGTCAGCAGGAGGAAGGCGAGGGTGAGCCGCTTACGCATCCGACGAGCCGGCCTCGAGGCGGAAGCCGACGCCGCGCACGGCCACGATCCGCTCGGGGACGCCCACCCCGTCGAGCTTGTGCCGGAGCCGGCCCAAGGTCACGTCGAGGGTCTTGGTCGAGCCGTACCAGTTCTCGTCCCACACCTCGGCCATCAGGCGTTCTCGGGACACGACCTTGTCCCGCTCGGCCAGCAGGATCCTGAGGAGGTCGAACTCCTTGCCGGTCAGGGCCACCTCGTCCTCACCGGACCAGACCCGGCGGGAGTCGACGTCGATGCGCAGGGCGTCGGGGTCGCGCGTCGCGACCTCCGCAGGACCGGTCGTACGCCGGATCAGGGCGCGCACCCGCGCCTGGAGCTCGGCCAGCCCGAAGGGCTTGGACAGGTAGTCGTCGGCACCGTAGTCGAGCCCCACCACGCGGTCGAGCTCTCCGGCGCGGGCCGTCACGATCATGATCGCGCCCTCGAAACCAGCATCGCGCGCGCGCCGACAGACCTCGAGCCCGTCCAGGTCCGGCAGGCCGAGATCGAGGATCACGACGGCCGCGGGGGTGTCGGCCAGAGAGTCGAGCGCCTTCTGTCCGCTGTCCACCCATTCGACGTCGTAGCCCTCGCGTTCGAGGGTCCGGACGAGGGGAAATGCGATGTCGTCCTCGTCCTCGACCACCAAGACCCGCTGCCCCATGAGGTCGAGCATAGGGCCCGCGTCATCGCTCACCGACGGATGTGCCACCGTGCCGGCCACGGGCGCGCCAGAGAGGTCGGGAAGAGCCGAGATCGCCATGTCGAGCATCCCTCCAGTCCGAGCCTTGCGGAGGATGAGAAGAGAAGAACGGTCCGAACGCCTCCCTCCAGATGCGTTCGGACCGTTCGATTCCCTCCGAGCCAGCAACCGCTCCCCCCAGAGACGGACTGCCGACCGGTGCACTTTCGGTGGAACCGCCGAGTGCCATCGACTTGTCACCCACGTTAGTGTGGTCTGGACCACATCCGGGCCACGAGAAATCCACGGTTTGGTAACAAAACCGGTTGGTCTCAGCACCCCAGCGCGAACAGATCGCCCTGATCGGCCACCCGGTCGAGCACCTCCTCGAAGCGGAACTGCTCCAGTCCGAGCGGGTCTTCGGCCCCCTCCTGGACCTCGGCCCAGGTGATGGGCGTGGCCACGGTGGGCAGCTCCCGCCCGCGCAGGGAGTACGGCGAGATCGTGGTCTTCGAGCCGGCGTTCTGCGACCAGTCGAGGAAGACCTTGCCCCCGCGTCGCGCCTTGGTCATCGTCGCCGTCACCAGGCTGGGGTGCTCGCGCTGCAGCTCCTCGGCCACCTCCTTCGCGAGCGCCGTCGAGTCCTCGGAGCGCATCCGGCCGGGCAGGTCGGCGTACAGGTGCAGGCCCTTGCTGCCGCTGGTCACCGGTCGGGCCACCAGCTCGCGCTCGGCCAGCCGGTCGCGGACCAGCAGCGCGACCGCGCAGCACTCGTGCAGCCCGGCGGGCTCCCCCGGGTCGAGATCGATCACCAGCCGGTCGGCGTTGCGGGGCCGACCGTTGCGCCCCACGGTCCACTGGTGGACGTGGAGCTCGAGCGCGGCGAGGTTGACCAGCCAGGTGAGCGTGGCCAGGTCCTGCGACGATCGGGAAGACCAGGGTGTCGCCGTTCTTCGAGGGGGCTCGCGAGCCGGTCGTCGGCACGGTGACGGTCCGCACCCACGACGGTGTCCCGCCCGGGGCGTTCTTCTCGAAGAAGCTGTCCCCCTGCACGCCGTGCGGCCACCGGATCCGGGTCACCGCCCGGTCCTGCGAGGTGCGGCAGCAGCACCGGCGCGATCCGGGCGTAGTAGTTCAGGATCTCGCCCTTGGTGGTGCCGGTCCGCGGGTAGAGCACCTTGTCGAGGTTGGTCAGGCGCAGGGTGCGGCCCTCGACGTCGACGTGGACCTCGCTCATGGCAGCTCCTCAGGATCCAGGTCGGGACGGACGCCCCGGAAGGACGGCTGGCGCAAACGGCCCTGGGCCGCGAGCCCGAGGGCCTCGACATCGACGACCACGCGCGGCTCGACCCAGTGGGTCCCGAGGGCGTCGAGGCGCGGCACCTCGTCGACGAACGGCGACGCCTCCCGGGCCAGGGGCTGCAGCAGGGCCTGCAGTGCCGCCCCGCGCGCTCCGGTGATGCCGCTCCCGACGCGGCCGCGGTAGACCAGTCCGTCCGGGGTCGGCTCCCCCACCAGCACCGCCCCCAGTCGCGACGTGGAGCCGGTCTCGGTCCGCCAGCCGCCCACGACGTACGACGCGCGCCGCCGGTGCGGGAACTTCAGCCAGTGCGGGCTGCGCTGCCCGACGTCGTAGCGCGACGAGAGCCGCTTGCTCACGATCCCCTCGAGCCCCTGCTGGAGCGTGGCCTCGAAGAGCATCGCGCCGTCGTCGTACCCATCCGGCACGTGCCAGGCATCCCCCGCCAGGCCCAGCCCGACCAGCCGCTCGCGTCGCTTCTCCAGCGGCTCGCGCGCGAGGTCCCGACCGTCGAGCCTCAGCAGGTCGAAGACCAGGTAGGTGACCGGATTCGCCTCCGCCAGGGCCGCAGCTCTCGTGGCCCGGTGCACGTGGATGCGGTCGGAGAGCGCACCGAAGCTCGGCACCCCGTCGGCGAAGGCGACCACCTCACCGTCCAACAGGAGGTCGCGTCCGGCCAGCGGGTGCAGCTCGGGGAACGTGACGCTCACGTCGTTCTCGTTGCGTGAGGTGAGCCGGATCGCGTCCGTGGAGCAGTCGGCGAGGATGCGCATGCCGTCCCACTTGACCTCGTGGGACCACTCGCTGCCAGCGGGCACATGAGTGCCGCGAGTGGCGAGCATGGGGCGCATGGGTCCATCCTGTCGGATAGAAGTGCCAGGACGTCCGTCGACCAGAAAGGCCATCAGCGTGCGCGCGATATGGAAGGGCTCGGTCTCCTTCGGACTGGTCAGTGTCCCCGTGAAGCTCTACTCCGCCACCGAGTCCCACGACGTGTCGTTCCGGCAGGTGCACGCGAAGGACGGCGGGCGGATCAAGTACCAACGCGTCTGCTCGATCGACGGCGAGGAAGTGCCCTACGCCGACATCGCCAAGGGGTACGAGACCGAGGACGGCGAGATGGTCATCCTCGACGACGACGACCTCGCCGATCTCCCGTCCACCTCGTCGCGCGAGATCGCGGTCGAGAAGTTCGTCCCGAGCGACCAGATCGACCCGATGCTCTTCGAGAAGTCCTACTACCTCGAGCCCGAGAAGACCGGCGCCAAGCCGTACGCCCTGCTGCGCCAGGCGCTCGTCGACGCCGACCGGATGGCCGTGGTCACGGTGGCCCTGCGCCAGCGCACGAGTGTCGCGGTGCTCCGCGTCCGCTCGACCGACAACGGCGACGTCATCGTGCTCCAGACGATGATGTGGCCCGACGAGATCCGCACCCCGGACTTCAAGGTCGAGGTCGGCGAGGTCAAGGACGCCGAGGTGAAGATGGCCAACATGCTGGTCGAGACCCTCGCCGGCGACTTCGACGCGGCCGAGTTCGAGGACGACTACGCCGGCGCCGTCGAGGCGTTGGTCAAGGCGAAGATCGAGGGCGGCGAGGTCAAGAAGACCGCGACGTCGACCAAGTCCTCCGGCGAGGTCGTCGACCTGCTGGCGGCGTTGCAGCGTTCGGTCGATGCCGCCAAGAGCGCCCGGGGCGAGAGCGCGAAGACCGAGGGGACCCAGGACGACGAGACGGCGAAGCCCGCGAAGAAGAAGCCGGCCAAGAAGGCCGCCGCGAAGAAGAAGGCCAGCTGACCCGTCAGACCGACTCCCACCGGAAGAGGCGGGCCGCCAGCAGGGTGAGCGCGGCCGCGAAGGCAGCCAGGATGCCCATCGGCACCAGCACGGCGGCGGCACCCTCACCCCGCACCATCACGTCGAGCATCCCGTCGTTCAGGTGTCGCAGCGGCAACAGCCGGGAGACCACCTGCAGCCACTCCGGCGCCCCGTCCAGGGGGAAGAACGACCCGCTCAGGAACGCCATCGGCAGCACGAAGAAGTTGGCCATGTTCACCGCACCCTCGGCGGTCTTGGCGACCGCGCCGGCCAGCAGCCCGACCGCCATGAAGCACAAGGTCCCGACCACGAGCAACGGCACGGCCGCTGGCCACGCGCCGGTGAGCTGCAGGCCGAAGAGTGCCGCGCCCACCCCGAGGAAGATCGCCAGCTGGGCGAGGGCGACGGCCACCGTGACGACGATCCGGGCGGCCACGATCGTCCGGGTCGAGACGGGCGACAGCTGGAGCCGGCGCAACAGCTTGCTCTGTCGCCAGCCCTGCAGCGTCGCCGCGGCACCGAAGCTGGCACTCATCGCCACTGCCCAGCCCAGGAGCCCGGGGGTGACGAACTGGATCGTCTCGAGGGAGTCGTCCTCGACCGCTTCGACCGAGAGCGAGTAGCGCGGCGGCTGGCCGCTCAGCGCGACGTTCGTCCCGTCGACGAACGCCTGCAGCGCACCGCGGGTGATCGCGGCCCGCACCGGGTCGGTCTGGGTGTAGTGGGCCACCAGGCGGTCACCGCGCATCTCGATCGCCACGTCGGCGTCGCCCTTGCGTACGGCGGTGAGCGCGGCGGCAAGGCTCTCGGTGCGGGTGGTCGCGAAAGTCTGGTCCCAGGCCTCCCGCGCACCGGCTGGCAGGTCGTCGACCAGGGAGACCTGGCCCACCTGGACCAGCTCGACCTCCGACTGGCTCTGGTCGCTGAAGATCCCACCGAACAGCACCAGGAACATCAGCGGGAAGACGACCGCGAAGAAGACCGACGACTTGTCGCGGAGGAACCCGCGCAGGATCGCCAGCGACAGGCTCTGGAAGGCGCGGGTCCGGCTCATGCGCGGTACTCCCGCCCGGTCCGGTCGAGGAAGACGTCCTCGAGGGTGCCGGTGCGGACCTGCACCCCGTCCAGCTGCTGCTCGCTGGCCAGTCGGGCGAGCACGACGGCAGGCTCCCGGGTCGTGATCACCAGGCCGTCGGCGAGGGTGATCCGGGTCGGCGCGTCCAGGAGCCGCACGAGGGAGGCGGGGGCGTCGAGCTCGAGGATCCGCCCGTGGTCCATGATCGCGACCCGATCGCAGAGGATCTCCGCCTCGTCCATGTAGTGGGTGGTGAGCACGACCGTGCGGCCCTCCGCGCAGATCCCGGTGAGCAGCTCCCACAGCTTGCGCCGGGCCTGCGGGTCGAGCGCGGCAGTCGGTTCGTCGAGGAAGACCAGCTCGGGGTCGTGGACGAGCGCGCACGCGATCGAGAGCCGCTGTGCCTGTCCCCCCGACAGGTCCTCGACCCGGGTCCCGGCCTTCTCGGCCAGGCCCACGCGCTCCAGCCAGGCATCCGCGCGGGCGGGAGCCACGCCGTACAGCGCAGCGAAGGTGTGCAACTGCTCGCGCGCGGTGAGGCGTTCGAAGAACGACGATGCCTGGAGCTGCACCCCGATCCGCGGCAGCAGCCCGGGGTTGCGCGGCCAGACCCGCTCCCCCAGCACCCGGATGTCTCCCGTGTCGGGTCGACGCAGGCCCTCGATCGTCTCGAGGGCCGTGGTCTTGCCGGCGCCGTTGGGCCCGAGGATGCCGAAGAACTCACCCTCGGCCACGTCGAAGCTGACTCCATCGACTGCACGGAGCTCTCCGTAGGTCATCGTGAGGTCGCGGACCTCGATCGCCGCCACCCTCCGAGCCTAGCGAGTCGGGTCGGGGTCTGGCCGGGTCCCGCTCCCGCGGGCGGCTGCGGAGTCGGGGTAGGCGCGGTCGAAGCGCCAGAACAGCGCGTCGGTGAGCCGCGGGGCCAGCAGGTTGAGGATTTCGCCGACCGTCCCGGGCAGGCCATTGACCGTGACCGGTCGGTCCTCCAGGGCGCGGACGATCCGGGCCGCGGCTTGCTCGGGCGTTGCGGCCCGCCGGTCGGCGTAGTCCTCCGTCGGTGCCACCATCGCGGTCCGCACGAGCGAGAAACGCATGTTGGTGAAGGTGACGTTGTCGCCGTACGCCTCCCGGGAGGCGATCCGGGACCAGCTGTCGAGGGCGGTCTTCGAGGCGATGTACGCGGCGAACTTGGGCGCCTTGAGCTGCACCCCCCACGTCACGACGTTGACCACCTGCCCGAAGCGCTGGGCGCGCATCGCCGGCAGCAGCCCCATCGTCAGCCGCACCGGACCCAGGTAGTTGATCGCCATGGTGCGCTCGAAGTCGTGGAAGCGGTCGTAGGTGAGGTCGAGCGAGCGCCGGATCGAGCGGCCGGCATTGTTGACGAGGTAGTCGACCGCACCGTGCTCCGCGAGGACGCGCGCCACCAGCGCGTCGATCGCGTCGCCGTCGGTCAGGTCGCAGGTGTACGACGCCGCACGCCCGCCGTCCGCCTCGATCGCGGCGCGGACCCGCTCGAGCTCGTCGGCGCGTCGGGCGACGAGCAGCACGTGACCGTCGAGCCGGGCGACCTGCCCGGGCGGTCGCCTCACCGATCCCCGACGACGCTCCCGTGACGAGCACGATGCGCCCGGCGAGCGGGCTCGGCCCGCCACGCACCCGGCGCAGGAGGCGATGCACGCGCGCCCGTGGGGTCTGGAGGAGCAGTCCCATCCGTCGCCGACTCAGTCGCCGGCGAGCAGCGGCCACGGACGCGCCTGCTCGATCTGCGCGGCCACGGAGAACAGCGTCGCCTCGCCGTCGGTCCGGCCGACGAGCTGGACCGAGGTCGGCAGCCCGTCGGCAGCCGTGCCGCAGGGGACTGCGGCCGCGGGGTTCCCCGCGACGTTCCACAGAGCGGCGTACGCGATCGACGGCA
Organism: uncultured Actinomycetota bacterium; assembly: GCA_963850965.1. Taxonomy (GTDB): domain Bacteria; phylum Actinomycetota; class Actinomycetes; order Propionibacteriales; family Nocardioidaceae; genus Nocardioides. Next base: position 96,197 of record CAWKMT010000002.1, read on the forward strand.
TCGAGCGCAGCGAGGCACCGACCGTGCCGACGCCGTCGAGACGCCCCACCTTGGCCTGGCGGTGGGCGGTGGCGGGGGTGAGCAGGACGTCGACGTGCTCGAAGACCCGGTTGGCCTTCGCCGAGATCTTCTCGGTCTCGGCCAGTGCCCACTTCAGGACACGCGGACGGACCCAGCTGCCGAGGCGGTAGGTCTCCCGGGTGCGTCGTTCGAGGCGCTCGTAGTGCTCCACCGCGTCGGCCTCGGTGCGGATCCCGGCAAAGAACTGGGGAATGAACGCCGCGCTCGGGTCGGGGTAGTGCGGATCGATCTCCTCGACGAGGTGGCCCAGCTCGGCGAGCAGCTGGGCGGTGTCGCGCACGGCCTGGACGTGGACGGGGTCCGGCTTCACCCCGCGCGTGACCGGCTTGACCGACCAGCCGATCCGCAGCCGGCCGGGCTCGCGCGTGGCCGCGTCCACGAAGGAGGGCGCATCCCCGGCCCGGTAGAGGTCGGTGTCCAGGTTGCCCCGGATCACGTCGTAGACGAGCGCACTGTCGAGCACGGTCCGAGCGAGCGGGCCGGCGGTGCCCAGGGACCACCACAGGTGCGGGTGCGGGGCGGTGGTGACACGACCGCGCTGGGGCTTGAGCCCGAAGAGGCCACAGCTGGCCGACGGGATCCGGATCGAGCCGCCACCGTCGCCGCCGATGCCGACCGGGACCATGCCGGACGAGACGGCGGCCGCCGTACCGCCGCTGGAGCCACCGGGCGTGCGGCTGGTGTCCCAGGGGTTGCGGGTGATGCCACGCGAGGTCGACTCGGTGAACGGGAAGGCGCCGAACTCCGGCATCGTGGTCTTCCCGACGATGACCGCTCCGGCCGCGCGGAGCCGACGCACGATCTCGGCGTCCGCAGCTGCCGGCGTCGTGTTGGCGTCACCACCAAAGGTGGTCACGCAGCCCTCGACGTCGATCTCCTCCTTGATCGCGATGGGTACGCCGTGCAGCGGACCGGGCGTGCCGCCCGTGGCCAACGACTCGTCCAGCGCGCCGGCCTCGGACCGCGCCGGATCGGCGAGCACACGGGAGAAGGCGTTGAGCGGCGGGTCGAGGGCCTCGATCCGGGCCAGCGCCTCGTCGACGACCACCCGAGCGGTCAGGTCCTTGTCGCGGGTCAGGCGGACGATCTCGGCCACGCCGGCACGGCTCAGGTCAGTCATCCCGGGAGCCTAGCGGCGGGCAACGAGGCTCAGGCGAGCGAGTCGACCCAGGCCACGTGCAGGTCGGAGTAGTGCCCGTCCCCGCTGGCGATCAGGTCGTGGGGAGCGCCGTCCTCGACGATCCGGCCATGCTCCATCACCAGCACCCGGTCGGCGATCTCCACGGTGGAGAGCCGGTGAGCGATGATCACCGCGGTCCGACCGGCCAGCACGGTGCGCAGCGCGTGCTGCACCAGCCGCTCGGAGGGGCTGTCCAGCGACGAGGTCGCCTCGTCGAGGATCAGGACAGCGGGGTCCGCCAGAAACGCGCGCGCGAAGGCGACCAGCTGCCGCTGTCCCGCGCTCAGCCGACCGCCCTGGTTGGCCACCTCGGTCTCGTAGCCGTCGGGCATCGCACTGATGAAGTCGTGGGCGCCCAGAGCGGTGGTAGCGGCCACGATCTCCGCCATCGTCGCCTCCGGTCGACCGAAGCGGATGTTGTCGGCGATGGTGCCCGAGAAGAGGTAGTTCTCCTGGGTCACCATCACGATCGCTCGCCGCAGATCCGTCGAGGGCAGATCGCGCAGGTCGATGCCGTCGAGCAAGATCCGGCCCGTCTGTGGGTCGTAGAAACGCGTGGCCAGCTTGGCCAGCGTCGTCTTGCCGGCGCCGGTGGTGCCGACCAGCGCGACCGTCTGCCCGGCCGGGACGCTCAGGGAGAGATCCGGCAGGATCGGACGCCCCTCGACATAGCCGAAGCCGACGCCGTCGAAGCGCACCTCTCCCCGGGCCGATGCGAGGCCGCGGGGCTGAGTGGGCTCCGGCACGCTCGGCTCGACCTCGAGGATGCCGGCCAGCTTCTCCAGCGCGGCCGAGGCCGACTGGAAGGTGTTGTAGAACTGCGAGATCTCCATCATCGGCTCGAAGAACTGCCGCAGGTAGAGCAGGAAGGCCGCCAGCACGCCGACGGACACCTCGCCGTGGTAGGCGCGATAGGCGCCGTAGACCAGGACGACAGCGATCGTGACGTTGCCGATCAGACGGATGCCCGGCATGAACCAGGCGACCAGTCGGAAGGCCACGAGGTTGGCGCGGCGGTACTGGTCGTTGACGTCGTCGAAGATCTCCTGGTTGCGCGCCTCGCGGCGGAATGCCTGGACCGCGCGGATGCCGCCCATCGACTCCACGAAGTGGACGATCACCAGCGCGACCTTCTCGCGGGTGACCCGATAGCTCTTCGCGGACTCACGTCGGAACCAGTTGGTCAGCCACGCCAGGAAGGGCCCGCAGGTGAGGGCCACCAGCCCCAGCTTCACGTCGAGGACGAGGAGCAGCGCGGCGGTCCCGACCAGGGTCAGGGCAGCGGTGACCAGACCGTCGAAGCCGGTCTCGAGCATCTCGTAGATGGCGTCGACGTCGGAGGTCTGGCGCGAGATGACCCGGCCCGAGGTGTAGCTGTCGTGGAACTCCGGGCTCAGCACCTGGAAGTGGCGGAAGACGCGGCGGCGCACCTCGTAGAGGACGTCCTGGCCGATCCGGCCCGAGCGCACCAGGAAGAGCTGGCGGGCGACGGCCTGCGTGATCGTCGAGACCAGCACGATGCCGACGATCAGGAAGAGCGGGCCGAGGTCACCGCTCTCGCGGATCGGCGGGATCCCGACGTCGATGCCCTCCTTGACGAGGTAGGGGATCGAGAGCCGGGCGACGTTCTCCACGAGGACCACCGCAACCAGGATCTTCAGTGCCCGGGAGTACGGCGCCAGCAGCTGGGCGAGCAGGCGGCGCGAGCCCCCGGTCAGCCGGGCCGCGGACTCCCGCTCCTCGGCCTCCTCGTCATCGACCTGGGCGACCCCACGCCAGTCCTGGGTGGTGCTCACGGCGCCACCTGCTCGAGCTCGGGATCGAGCTCCGCACCCAGCAGGTCGCGGTAGGCGGGGACGGTGGCCAGGAGGTGGCGATGATCCCCCACGTGCGTGATCGTGCCGTCCTGGAGCAGCGCGACCCGGTCGGCGAGCAGCACGGTCGAGGCGCGGTGGGCGACGATCAGGGCGGTGGTCGAGGAGAGCACCCGCTGCAGCGCCTCCTCGACGAGCTTCTCGGTGTGCACGTCGAGCGCCGAGAGCGTGTCGTCGAGGACGAGGACCTGGGGCTGGGTCAGCACCGCACGGGCCAGGGCCAGGCGCTGGCGCTGGCCGCCGGAGAGCGCCATGCCCTGTTCGCCGATCCGGGTGTCGAGCCCCCAGGGGAGGTCGCGGACGAAGTCGGCCTGGCTGATGTCGAGGGCGGAGTCGACCTCCGCGTCGGTGGCATCCGCGCGGCCGAGCGCGAGGTTCTCCCGGGCGCTCATCGAGAAGAGCGTCGGGTCCTCGAACGCGGTGGCCACCAGGGCGCGCAGGTGGTCGAGCCGCAGGTCGCGGACATCGACTCCGTCGAGCGTGATCCGGCCAGCAGTGACGTCGTAGAGCCGGGGCACCAGAGCGGTGAGAATCGTCTTCCCGGAGCCGGTGGCGCCGACGATCGCCACGGTCTCACCCGGGGCGAGGTCAAGGTTGACATCGCGCAGCACCGGCTCGTCGGGGGCGTCGGGGAAAGCGAAGTCGACGTGCTCGAAGCGCAGGTGGCCGAGGGGGCGGTCGACGACCTCCTCGCCCGAGACGATGTCGGGCTCGGTGTCGAAGATCTCGAGGATGCGGGCACTCGCCGTCATCGCCTCCTGGGCCATCGCCAGGATCACCCCCAGGGAGGCGACCGGCCAGACCAGCGAGAGCAGCAGGGTGATGAAGGCGACCAGCTCGCCCGGCGTGAGGTCGCCGCGACCGACGCCGATCGAGCCGAGCAGCAGGACGACCACGACGGCGAGGTTGGGGATCACCTCGAGGAAGCTCCAGAAGCGCGCGGAGAGCCGCACCTTGTCCATGCTGGTGGCGTGGAGCTGACGGGCAGCGGCTTCGTACTGCCGGGAGACGTGCTCGCCGCGTCCGAAGGCCTTGATCACCCGAATGCCGACAGCACCCTCCTCGGCGAGCGTGGCCAGGTCACCCTGCTCGTCCTGCACCCGGCGGGAGACGACGACATAGGCCTTCTCGAAGCGCATCGAGAGCCACACGATCGGCGCCGTGGTGGCTGCGACCACCAGACCGAGCGGCCAGTAGAGGTGGAGCAGCACGCCCGTGACCACGGTGACCTGCAGGATGTTGATGACCAGGAAGAGCAGGCCGAAGCCGCTGAAGCGCCGGATCGCGGACAGGTCGGTCGTGGCACGCGACAGCAACTGTCCCGACTGCCACTGGCTGTGGAAGCTCATCGGCAGCTGCTGGAGTCGTTCGTAGAGGTCGTGCCGCAGCGCAGTCTCGATGCCGAGCACAGCGTTGGACTGGACCCAGCGGCGCCAGAACACCAGAGCCGCCTCAAGGATCCCCAGGCCCAGGGCCAACAGACCCAGCGGCAGGACCGGCCCGAGCTCGCGCTCGGTGATCGGGCCGTCGATCAGGGCCTTGGTGACGAGCGGAATCGCGATGGACAGGCCGACGCCACCCAACGCGGTCGCGAGCATGATCGACAAGGCGGGGACGTGCGGGCGGAGGTAGCCCCGCAACCGCCACAGGCTGTGCACACCTGCCGGCGGATCCGAGAGTGGGAGGGTGGTCATCGGTGGCAACTCTAGGTCGCGCCACCGACAGTCGGCGACTCGATTCTCAGCGGCGCTGCCGGTCGTACCGGGTCCAGGTCAGCGGGACGCGAGCAACCCCCGGACCACCCGGAGTCCGACCGACATCCGGGCCAGGTCGGCGTCCTCGTCGGAACAGATCTCCTCCAGCGTCGCGGCGGCGCGGGTGACCACGACGCTGTCGCCGTCCTCCCACGTCGCGATCCGGGCCGGGACGGAGTCCTCGGGCGAGGTCGCCAGCAGGACCTGCCCGGTGAGCTGCACGTGGACCGCATGCAGGTCGTCGCGCAACGCCGCCCGGGCCATGGTCTGCCAGCGGTCCTCACGAGGCAGCGCCAGGATCCGCCCCACCAGGGCCGGCAGCCCGAGGCGCTCCGCGAGCGCGAAGTGCATGCGGGCGACGTCGACCGGGTCGAGCTCCTCGGCCGTGGCGAGCTCGACGATCCCCAGCAGCATGTACGCCGGCGGCAGCACCGCGACCTGACTGGCGAGCTCCTCGGGCACCGACTGCGCCACGAGCGCATCTCGTCGCTGGTGGAAGGAGGTGAGCTCCCGACCGGTCATCAGGTCCGGCAGGTCCGCCATCACCTTCTGGACGGGGTCGGAGAAGAACTCGACCGTGCCCTGGCTGTCCAGCGGTGGGCGACGGTTGCTGACCAGCCACCGCGAGGCCCGCTCGACCAGGGTGCGCATCTCCAGGCGCATCTTGGTCTGGACCGACGCCTCGAGCACGTTGTCGAACTCCTTGACCCGCTCGCGCAGGGGCAGCGAGCCGAAGATCTCGCGCGCCACGAAGTTGGCCCGGGTGAGCTCGGCCGGGCTGGAGCCGGTCTCCCCCACGAGCCGGGGCAGGTAGGTCATGCCCGCGCCGTTCACGAGGTCGTTGACCACCTGGGTGACGATGATCTCGCGACGCAGCGGGTGCGCCGAGACCTGGGCCGCGAACCCCTCGCGGATCGGCGCCGGGAAGTAGGCCCGGAGGTCGACGTCGAGGTAGGGGTCGTCCGGCAGGTCGGAGTCCAGGAGCTCCTGGGCCAGCACGATCTTGGACCACGACAGCAGGACCGAGAGCTCGGGCACGGTGAGCCCCTTGCCGCGGTCGAGCCGGGCGCGGACCTGTCGGCTGGTGGGCAGCCCCTCCAGCTCACGATTGAGCACCCCGTCGCCCTCGAGCTGCTTGATCCAGTCCTCGTGGACGTGCAGCAGGGGCACCGCGTTGCTGGCCGCATGGGTCAGGGCGATGTTCTGCTCGTAGTTGTCGCGCAGCACCAGGCTGGCGACCTCGTCGGTCATCTCGACCAGGATCTTGTTGCGCTGCTTGGAGGTGAGGTCGCCGTCGCGCACCACCCGGTCGAGCAGGATCTTGATGTTGACCTCGTGGTCGGAGGTGTCGACACCCGCGGAGTTGTCGATGAAGTCGGTGTTCAGGCGACCTCCTCGCGCGGCGTACTCGATGCGTCCGAGCTGGGTCAGGCCGAGGTTTCCGCCCTCGCCCACACACTTGGCGCGCAGGTCGGCGCCGTCGACCCGGATGGCGTCATTGGCCTTGTCGCCGGCGTCGGCGTGGTCCTCGTCCCGGCTCTTGACGTAGGTGCCGATGCCGCCGTTCCAGAGCAGGTCGACCGGCGCCTGCAGGATCGCCTTCATCAGCTCGGCCGGCGTCATCGCGGTGATCTTCGAGTCGATCCCCAGCGCCGAGCGCAGCGCGTCGTTCAGCGGGATCGACTTCAGCGCGCGGGAGAAGACTCCCCCGCCCTTCGAGATCAGCGAGGTGTCGTAGTCCTTCCAGCTCGAGCGCGGCAGCTCGAAGAGCCGGCTCCGCTCGGCGTACGACGTCGCAGCGTCGGGGTCGGGATCCAGGAAGATGTCGCGGTGGTCGAAGGCCGCCACCAGCCGGGTGTGCTCGGAGCAGAGCAGCCCGTTGCCGAAGACGTCGCCAGACATGTCCCCGATACCGACACAGGTGAAGTCCTCGCTCTGGCAGTCGATGCCCCGCTCACGGAAGTGCCGCTGGACCGAGACCCAGGCACCCCGGGCGGTGATGCCCATCGCCTTGTGGTCGTAGCCCACCGAACCACCACTCGCGAACGCGTCGCCCATCCAGAAGCCGTAGTCCTTGGCCACCGCGTTGGCAATGTCGGAGAAGGTCGCGGTGCCCTTGTCGGCAGCGACCACGAGATAGGAGTCGTCAGCGTCGTGGCGCACCACCGCACGAGGCGCGACGTTCGCGCCGTCGACGAGGTTGTCGGTGATGTCGAGGAGGCCGGAGATGAAGGTCGTGTAGCAGGCCACCCCCTCGGCCAGCCAGGCGTCGCGGTCACTGGGATCGGGCAGCTGCTTGCAGAAGAAGCCACCCTTGGCGCCCACCGGCACGATCACGGTGTTCTTGACCATCTGCGCCTTGACCAGCCCCAGCACCTCGGTGCGGAAGTCGTCGCGTCGGTCCGACCAGCGCAAGCCCCCTCGAGCGACCGCGCCGAAGCGCAGGTGGACGCCCTCGACCCGCGGAGAGTAGACGAAGATCTCGAACTTCGGCCGCGGCTCGGGCAGGTCGGGGATGACCGACGACTCGAGCTTGAACGACATGTACGTCTTGACCTTGCCCTCGGCGTCGGGCTGGAAGTAGTTGGTGCGCAGGGTCGCGCCGATGTGGGTGAGGTAGGAGCGCAGGATCCGGTCGTGGTCGAGGCTGACGACGTCGTCGAGCGCGGCAGCCAGGCGGTCGGTGACCTCGGCGACGCGGGCGGTGCGGGCCTCGGCGTCGCCCGCCAGACCATTCGAGCCGGGGTCGAAGCGGGCCTCGAAGAGCTGGACCAGCAGCCGGGTGATCCGAGGGTTGCTCGCCAGCGCCTCCTCGATGTAGTCGAGGGCGAAGGGAGAGTTCCCCTGGCGCATGTACTTCGCGTACGCCCGGAGCACCGTCGCCTGCCGCCAGGTCACGCCGGCCCCGAGGATCAGCGCATTGAAGCCGTCGATCTCGTTGAACCCGTCGCGTACGGCGCGCAGCGCGTCCTGGAACAACTCGCGCGAGCGCATCTCCAGCGCCTGCCCGTAGCGCAGCCCGAACTCGTAGATGTAGGTCGGTCGATCCAGGCCCTCGAGCTCGTAGGGACGCTCGTCGACGACCTCCACGCCCATCGAGGAGAGCATCGGCAAGATCTCCGACAGCGAGAGCGGCGGGCCGATCCGGAAGACCTTGAGCCGGGCTTCCCCGCGGCCGGAGTCCAGCTGCTCGTAGAGGGACAGATCGATCCCGTCGTCACCCTCGATCGCCTCGAGCCGACCCAGGTCGACCGAGCCGGTCCGGGCCGGGAAGTCCTCCTTGTAGGCCTCCGGGAAGGAGTCGACGTAGCGGCGGCCCAGGACGGCGCCGGACTCCTCGCCGAACTCGGCCATCACGGCGGTGACGAAGTCGTCGCGCCAGGAGCGCGAGGCCTCGGTCAGGCGCCGCTCGAGGTCGGCGGTGTCGACCTCCGCGACCGGGGAGCCCTTCGGCGGGTGCACGACGAAGTGGACGCGGGCGGTGGTGGACTCGTTGACCCGGACGGTGAACTCGACCGACTCTCCCCCGAGGCGCTCCTTCAGGATCTCGGAGAAGCGCTCGCGGACGCTGGTGTTGTAGCGGTCGCGCGGCAGGTAGATCAGGACCGAGACGTAGCGGCCGTAGGTGTCACGGCGGATGAACATCCGCACCTGGCGCCGGGCCCGGGCGTGCATGGCGGCCTCGGCCATCGGGGCCAGCTCGTCGACGGGGGTGTGGAACATCTCGTCGCGGGGGTAGGTCTCCAGCGTGTCCATCAACGCCTTGCCGGCGTGGCTGCGGGCATCGAACCCACTGCGCTTGAGCACCTCCGTGGCCTTTTCGCGCAACAGCGGGATCCGCATGAGCGACTCGGTGTAGGCCGCGCTCGAGAAGAGCCCCAGGAAGCGTCGCTCCCCGACCACCTCACCGTTCTCGAACGTCTTGACCCCGACGTAGTCGAGGTAGGCGGGGCGGTGGACGGTGGCCCGGGAGTTGGCCTTGGCCAGCACGAGCAGGGTCTTCTCGCGGGCCTTGGCCTTGACCATGGCCGGGAGCTTCCCGAACGACGACGACAGGTGCTGGTCGGCACGCAGGATGCCGAAGCCGGTGCCGGGCAGGGCGCGCAGGATCTCGTCGTCCCCGTCGCGCTCGAGGCGGTACTCGCGGTAGCCGAGGAAGGTGAAGTGGTCATCGCTGAGCCAGGTCAGGAGCTCGCGCCCGCGCCGGATCTCGTCCTCGTCGAGCGGCGGGGGGTTCTCCTCCAGCTCGCGCACGATGTCGACGATCTGGGCGTGCATCTTGTCCCAGTCCTCGACCGACTCGCGCACGTCGCGCAGCACCCGCTGCACCGCCTCCTCGAGCTCGCGCACGTCGTCGCCGTCGCGGATGCGGTCGATCTCGACGTGCATCCACGACTCACGGGTCGCCTCACCCTCGGGCTCCAGGGAACCGTCGGCAACGGCCGAGACGCCCTGGAGGGCTCCGGTGATGTCGCGGCGTACGTCGAAGTGGGGGTGGATGACGACGTGGACGTCACGCAGCTGCCGGGAGAGCTCCATCGTGAGGGAGTCGACCAGGAAGGGCATGTCGTCGGTGACGACCTCGACCACCGAGTGACCGGCGGCCGACCAGCCGTGCTCGCTCACGCCGGGGGTGAAGACCCGGACCATGGCTCGCCCCTGGGGGCGGTTGCCCGCGAGCTTCCAGTGGGAGGCGACCGCGCCGTACAGGTCGGCGTCGCCCCGGTCGCAGACGTCCTCGGGCGCGACATGGCGGTAGTAGGCGCGAATCAGGCCACCCACCGTGTCGTGCGGTGGCCCGCCGGACCCCTTGCCGGAAACGGCCAGATCGATGGCCTTGGCGAGGAGGTCGGCTTTGTCCTGATCCAGCGTCGTCTTTGACACGCCTCGACCCTAGGACCCCCGGTGTGACGTGTACAACACGGGGTCGACCCACCCGGCACACCAGCCCCACCCGACGTCCGGGGTCCAGACGAGCGCCCCTTACAGGGCCGAGCGCAGCTCCCAGAGCAGCGGGTAGTACTGCAGCGGCAGCCGCGAGCGCAGGTAGCCCGCGCCACTGGATCCGCCGGTGCCGGACTTGGCGCCGATCATCCGCTCGACCATGACCACGTGCCGGGCCCGCCAGCTCGCGGCGAGTTCGTCGTGCTGCAGCAGGGCCTCGGCCAGCGCCCAGACCACGGCGTGCTGGGAACGGTCGTGGGCGGCGGTACGCACCGACGCGGTGATCTCCTCGTCGGTCTCCGCCGGCATCCCCTCGGCGCGCAGGACGTCGAGGAAGGCGTCCCACAGCGACGGCTCCTCGAGCCTGGCGGCGAGGCGCGCATGCTCGGCCTCGGTGATGCCCTTGAACCGGTCGACGTACGACGGGTCCTTGGCGCCCGAGAGGAACTCCAGCTCGCGGAACTGCACTGACTGGAAGCCACTGGCCGGGGCGAGCCGCTGCCGAAACTCCAGGAAGTCCTGCGGGGTCATCGTCTCGAGGACGTCGACCTGCTGGACCAGGATCCGCTCGATGACGTGCACCCGGGCGAGCAGGTGCTGGGCCCACCACAGGGTGCGGCCCTCGATGGAGCCACTCATCGCGTCGCGGGCAGCTGCCACCTCGTGGAGCAGCTGCTTGAACCAGAGCTCATAGACCTGGTGGATGGTGATGAAGAGCAGCTCGTCGTGCGCCGGGGGGTCGGACTCGAGGTGCTGGGAGTCGAGCAGCTGGGGCAGCCGGAGGTAGCTGCCGTAGGTCAGCTGGGCACCTTGCTCACCGAAGGACACGAACGTTTCACTCATGGGGGTGCACGTTAGCCCCACGGCCTGCGCCATGATGCATGCCATGAAGTTCCGACACGAACTGTCCTATGACGCCAGCCCCGACCAGGTCTTCGAGATGCTGGCCGACCCCGAGTTCCGGGAGAAGGTCTGTGCCGCTCAGGACGTCATCTCCGCCGACGTCGAGCTGACCCGGTCCGGGGGCGGCTTCTCGCTGTCCATCGACCAGCAGCAGCGCACCGACGACCTGCCCGGTTTCGCCCGCACCTTCGCCGGCGACTCCACCCGCGCCATCCAGCGCGAGGAGTGGGCCGACACGACGGGGGCGACGCTGAAGATCGAGGCGCCCGGCAAGCCTTCGGAGATCTCCGGCACGATCACCTTGCGCCCCGAGGGCAGCCAGACGGTCGAGATCGTCGAGCTCGAGGTGAAGGTCAAGGTGCCGCTGATCGGCGGCAAGCTGGAAAAGTTGCTCGCCGAGAAGATCCGTGGCGGGATGGACACCGAGCACAGCGTGGGCACTGCCTGGCTGGGAGGAGACCGCTGATGACCAAGCGACTCAAGCACGAGCTGACCTACGACGCGTCGATCGACGCCGTCACCGCGATGCTGGCCGACCCGGCCTTCCGCGAGCAGGTCTGCACCGACCAGGGCGTGCTGCGCCAGTCCGTCACCATCGAGGGCGATGCCGCGACCGACGGCATGGAGGTGAACATCGACCAGATCCAGACGGCCGACGGCATCCCGTCGTTCGCGAAGAAGTTCGTCGGTGACGAGATCAACATCGTCCAGCACGAGAGCTGGGAGAGCCCGCGGCGCGGCGACGTCCGGGTGACGATCCCCGGCAAGCCCGGCGAGATGATCGGCACCGTCACCGTCACCGAGTCGGGTGGCACCGTGACCGAGACGGTGATCCTCGACATCCGGGTCGGGATCCCGCTGGTCGGCGGCAAGATCGAGGGACTCATCTCCGACCTGCTGCTCAAGGCGCTCAAGTCCGAGAACCGCACCGGTCGGGCCTACCTCTCGAGCTGATCCTCCGCGTCGTCCCGGCGCCGACGGACCAGCACGACGATGCCGAGCACGGCGAACGGGCCGAAGGCGAGCAGGTAGACCAGCAGCTGCTCGACGGGGTGCAGGGCGCCCATGTGCAGGGGCAGGAGCAGAAGCAGGGGCAGAAGCGGAGGAGGCATCGGTCTCATTGTGCCCCGGTGAGGCTCCTCACCCGACGTCGGGGAATCGCCGGACCTCCCGCTGACCTGCCACTTCTGGTCGCTCAGACCCCGCTGACCTGCCACTTCTGGTCGCTCAGATGCCGCCGACCTGCCAGTTCTGTGCGTACGAAATGCCGTCGACCCGCCACGCACAAGGTGGCGGGTCGACGGCAGTTCAGCGGCCAAAGGTGGCAGGTCAGCGGCAGTCCGAGCGGCCAAAGGTGGCAGGTCGACGGCATCTGAGCGGCCAAAGTTGGCAGGTCAGCGCATGTGCGGGTAGCCGATCTCCTTCGGAGGCACGAAGGTCTCCTTGATCGAGCGCGGGCTCGTCCAGCGCAGCAGGTTGATCGCGGCGCCGGCCTTGTCGTTGGTGCCGCTGGCCCGGCCACCACCGAAGGGCTGCTGGCCGACGACGGCACCGGTCGGCTTGTCGTTGATGTAGAAGTTGCCGGCGGCGAAGCGGAGCTCCTTGCGGGCCCAGGCGATCGCGTTGCGGTCCTGGGCGATGATCGCGCCGGTCAGGGCGTACGGCGCGAACGACTCCATCTGCGCGACGACCTTCTCGAAGTCGCCGTCCTCGTAGACGTGGACGGCGAGGATCGGGCCGAAGTACTCGGTCGAGAACATCTGGTCGGTCGGGTCGCTGGACTCCACGACCGTCGGGCGCACGAAGTAGCCGACCGAGTCGTCGACCTGGCCGCCGGCGATGATCTCGAGGCTCTTGCTGCGCTTGGCGCGCGCGATGGCGGCCTTGTGCTTGGCGAAGGCCCGGTCGTCGATGACCGCGCCCATGAAGTTCGACAAGTCGGTGACGTCGCCCATCGTCAACGCCTCGACGTCGGCGACGAACTGCTCGCGCAGCTTCTTCCAGACCGAGCGCGCGACGTAGGCACGTGAGGCGGCCGAGCACTTCTGGCCCTGGTACTCGAAGGCGCCACGGATCATCGCGACCCGCACCACGTCGGGGTCGGCCGAGGGGTGGGCGACGATGAAGTCCTTGCCGCCGGTCTCGCCGACGATGCGCGGGTAGGAGCGGTACGACGCGATGTTCTCGCCGACCGTGCGCCACAGGTGCTGGAAGGTCGGGGTCGACCCGGTGAAGTGGATGCCGGCCAGGTCGGGGCTGGCGAGCGCGACCTTGGAGACGTCGAGGCCGTCACCGGGGAGCATGTTGATGACGCCGGGAGGCATGCCGGCCTCCTCCAGCAGCTCCATCAGCAGCGAGGCGGCGAACTGCTGGGTCGGCGAGGGCTTCCACAGGACCGTGTTGCCCATCAGCGCCGGCGCGGTGGGCAGGTTGCCGGCGATCGCGGTGAAGTTGAAGGGCGTGATCGCGTAGACGAACCCCTCGAGCGGGCGGTGGTCGGTGCGGTTCCAGATGCCGGGGCTGTTCGCGATCGGCTGGTCGGTCAGGATCTGCTTGGCGTAGTGGACGTTGAAGCGCCAGAAGTCGATCAGCTCGCACGCACTGTCGATCTCCGCCTGCTGCGCCGTCTTCGACTGCCCGAGCATGGTGGCGGCGTTGATCCGCTGGCGCCAGGGTCCGGCGAGCAGGTCGGCGGCCTTGAGCAGCACCGCGCAGCGCTCGTCGAAGGCCAGGCCACGCCAGGCAGGCGCGGCGTCGGCTGCGGCCTTGATGGCCGCCTTGGCGTCAGCTTCGGTGGAGTTCTTCAGGACTCCCAGCACGTGCTGGTGGTCGTGAGGCTGGACCACCGCGATCTCCGCGCCGCCACCCCACTTCGTGCGGCCACCGATGTGGGCCTTGAGGTCGTGCTGCTTGCCTTCGAGCTGGTTGAGCTCGGCAACGAGGGCATCGCGTTCGGGGGTGCCCGGTGCGTAGGTGAGGTTCGGCTCGTTGATGGGAGCCGGTGGGAAAGAGATCGCGTCCATGGTCGCGATCGTGTCAGACACCACCGCCGGGCTCAAAGCAGGCGGTGGGCGATCTCCTGGGTGGCGAACCAGGCGAGGTCGTCGTCCTCGTCGCAGGAGGCCTCACGGTCCTCGGTGTCGGCGTGCACAGCCGCGACGTTCTTCCACGGCACGTCGGCGGCGACGTCGACCAGGGTGGGGTCCTCGGCCGACACCTCGACCACGGAGGGGACGTCGGCAGCCAGGACGTAGCGCCGAGACCGGTCGGTGGCACCCCGCAGCGCCGTCGACGCGGCAGCCGCGGCCATCAGCGCGGCGTACTCCCAGCCGTCCTCGTCGCCCTCGGGCCAGGCGGTCGACAGAGCCTCGGTGACCGCGTGGGCCCGCAGCGGGCCGGCCAGCCGCCCCTCGCTGACCAACCGCTCGAGGAGCGAGGAGGTCAGGGGGACGTAGACGCGCACGCTCATGACTCGGCCCCCGGCTTGCGGCTCGAGGAGCGAACCCGGCTCGGTGCGCGCTTGCGGCCGCGGGGCACCTTGGGGCGCGCACCGGTCGCGGTGTCCAGCAGCTCGTCGAGGGCCTCGTGCAGGCACGGTCCGAGCAGGTCGGCGTCCGGGAGCAGGTCCCGGTCGGCGGTGATGCCGTAGAAGACCCCGCCGTCGTACGACGTCACGCCGATCGCCAGCGCTTGGCCGGGCAGCAACGGGTGGACGGGATAGCTGGCCACCATCCGGGCACCGGCGGCGTAGAGCGGCGACTGCGGCCCCGGGACGTTCGTGACGCTGAGCTGGAACCCGCGTCGCATCTCCGCAGCCGCCACCCGGGCACCGATCGCATGGAACGTGGTCGGGGCGAAGCCGGCGATGCCGGTGAGCCGGTTGGCCGCCACCGCGCGCCCGGTCTCCTTGTGGGCCTGGAAGGAGTACGAGACCTGGTGCAGGCGCACCACCGGGCTCGCCTCCCCGATCGGCAGGTCGACGAAGTGGGCGGCGATCTGGCTGCCGAGCGAGGTGGCCTCCAGTTCGGCGTCGATGACCGAGACCGGTACGACGGCCCGCAGCTGGCGCAAGCCGCCCATCGACTCGGTGCGGGTCATCAGCCAGCTGCGCAGGGCGCCGGTGATGGTCGCGAGGATGACGTCGTTGACGCTCCCGCCATGGGTCGCTCGCACGGTGCGGTAGTCGGCCAGCTCGGTCCGTACGGCGACCATGCGCCGTTGCTGCGAGAGGACACCCCCGATCGGGGACTCCCGCTCGGGACGCCGACCGGTGAGGGCACCGACCACCCGGCCGGTGCTCTGGGTGGCGTTCTCGGCACCGCGCAGCACGGCTTCGGTGCGGGAGCGCACGGTGTCCAGGACGGTCGAGGGGCCGGTGACCGAGTCGCGCACGGCACCGGTGAGGAGTCCGAGCGAGGTGATGGGAGGGCGCGCACGCCACTCGTCGCCGCCGAGCTCCTTGGGCTCGGCACCGACATCGAGCAGCACCTGCCCGAGGTCAACGGTGTGGACGCCGTCGACCAGTGCCTGGTGGGACTTCGACAGCAGGGCGACCTGGCCGTCGGCGAGGCCCTCGACGAAGTACATCTCCCACAGGGGGCGGCTCCGGTCCAGGGGCCGCGAGACGATCCGGCCCACGAGCTCGCGCAGCTGGTCGAGGCTTCCCGGACGCGGCAGGGCCGAGCGGCGTACGTGATAGGCGAGGTCGAAGTCCTCGTCGTCCACCCACACCGGGTTGGCCAGGCTCCCGGGCACCGACTGGATGCGCTGGCGGTAGCGGGGTGCGAACGAGATGCGGTCCTGGATCAGGTCGACGAGTCGGTCGTAGTCGAAGCCCGAAGCACCCGGGTCGAAGATCTCGACCGTTGCGTTGTGCCTGGGCGTCGACGGGGACTCGGCGGCCAGGAAGGCCAGGTCCCGCGGCCGGAGCCGCTCAGTCATCTCGTGCCCTTTCGTCGCGCCGGCCCGGGGTGACGGTCCGACATCTTGCCCTCCGTGGGATTCTGACAGAGGCACGTGCGTCGACGAACGCCCGTCCCACCCCGCCGCCCCACCGATTGGAAGACGACGTGACGCGACGAGCGCTGATGGTCCTGGCCCTGCTCCTGCTCCCCTTCGCCCTGACGGCAGGTTGTGGTGGTTCCGACGACCCGACCGACGCCCAGCGCTCCCCGGCGGACTCGATCTCCATCACCTTCACCGGCGACACGGTGGACCCGAAGGGCGACCGCGTCGAGGTCGCCGCCGGCGAGCCGGTGGAGCTGGTCGTCGAGGCCGAGACGCCCGGGGAGTTGCACGTCCACTCCACCCCGGAGCAGCAGCTGCCGTACGGCGTGGGCACCACGACGCTGAGCGTCACGATCGACGCACCGGGCATCGTCGAGGTCGAGTCGCACGAGCTCGGCGTGACCGTCGTCCAGCTCGCCGTGCGCTGACGTGTCGACCGACCAGCTGACGTGGGCCCACGGCCTCGGCGGAGCCAAGGACCTGCCGCTCTCCCCCGAGCTGGCGATCTCCGGAGCCGTCGCGGCCCTGGTCGTCTCCTTCACCGTCCTGGCGATCGCCTGGCGGGCTCCCCGCTACGACGAGGCGACCAGCGGAGCGCGCGCGCCCGGCCTGACCCGGGTGGTCGACTCCGCGCCCTTCCGCGTGGTGCTGCGCGCACTGGGGCTTGCCGGCTTCCTCTACACCGCCGCAGCCGCGCTGCTCGGCAAGGACCTGCTGACCAACCCCGCCTTCGGGATCGTCTACGTGTGGTGGTGGGTCGGACTCGTCCCGCTGTCCTTGCTGCTCGGTCCGGTCTGGAAGGCGATCAGCCCGGTCCGGACGATCAACCTGCTCTTCGCGAGGCTCTCGGGGAGTGACCCCGAACGTGGCGTCTTCACCTATCCCGAGCGGGCGGGCTACTGGCCGGCGGCCCTCGGGCTCTTCGCCTTCGTCTGGCTGGAGCTGGTCTCCGGGGTCCAGGCCGAGCTCGACCCCCTCCGCCTGTGGTGCGCGGCGTACGTCGCGATCATGCTGCTCGGGGGCGCGCTCTTCGGCAGCGTGTTCTACGAGCGAGCCGACCCCTTCGAGGTCTACTCGAGCCTGGTCGCGAAGCTGTCGGTCTGGGGTCGCCGCGAGGGCACCCTGGTCGTCCGGAGCCCGCTGGCCAACCTCGACACCGTCGTCGCCCGCCCCGGCCTGGTGGCCGTCGTCGCCGTGCTGTTCGGGAGCACGGCGTTCGACTCGTTCGGCGACTCGAGCCGGTGGGTCAAGCTCATCCAGGGCACCGGCCTGATCGGGCAGTACCCGTGGCTGGCCAACAACCTCGCGCTGATCGCGTTCTGTGTCGGGGTCGGGGCGATCTTCGCCCTCGGCAGCGTGCTGACCGGCATCGGGGACGGGCTGCGCCGGGTCGAGCTGCCCCAACGCTTCGCCCACTCGGTCATCCCGATCATCGTGGGCTACATCGGTGCCCACTACCTCACCTACCTGTTCGAGATGGGCCAGGCGACGCTGATCCTGGCGAGCGATCCGCTCAGCAACGGCAGCAACCTCCTGGGCACCGGAGACTGGCGAGTGAACTACTGGTTGACCTACCAGCCCACCCTGCTGGCGAACTCCAAGGTGGCCTTCGTCGTCCTGGGCCACGTCGTGGGCGTCATCGCGGCGCACGAACGGGCCATCAAGCTGCTCCCCCGCCGACACCAGCTGACCGGCCAGCTGCCCCTGCTCGTGGCCATGATCGCCTTCACCGTCGGCGGGTTGTACCTGCTGTTCGCCGCCTGATCCGGGCCGAGCGGCTGTGGCTGCCCGGCTGCGCCGGCCCCGGCACGAAGACGTCCACCAGCCCCTCCAGAGCGCGGGCCAGCGAGGTCTCCCCGATCTCGAGCAGCGTCTGCCCCGCGACCAACGCGCGGTCGACGCCGGCCCGATCGTCGGGCAGGAAGTGGACTCCCGAGAGCCGGGAGAAGCCGGCGACCAGCTCGGCGATCTGCTGCTCGGTCCACCCCAGCGTCGGTCGCATCCGGTTGACGACCACCCGGACCGGCGCACCATCGGTGAGCTCGCGCAGCTCGACGAGGGATCGCGCGAGCCGGGCGAGGCCGACCGGGTCGGGGTTGCCGACGACGATCACCTCGTCGGCGACGTGCAGGGCCTCGAGCGTCAGGTGGTTGCGGGCAGGACGGGACCCGAAGTCCGGGCCGGGCCCGTCCTCGAGGCTGAACCCGGTGTCCACCACGACGTCGCCGTGGGTCCGAGCGACCTCGAGCAGGTGCTCCAGCGCGCCGGGTCGGATCTCGGCCCACCGGTCGGCGCGCGGCAGGCCCGTGATCACGCTGAAGTGGGGCTGCAGGCCGCGCTGGACCGACGCGAAGTGTGCGGGAAGCTGACCCGAGGCGGCCAGTCGGGTCGCAGCAAGGAGCCCGGACACCTCGTCGAGGATGCCCAGCTGCTGGGCAACGCACCCTCCATAGGGGTCGGCATCGATCAGGAGCGTGTCGCGACCACGGGCCGCCAGCCCGGCGGCCAGGCCGCTCGCGACGGTGGTGCGCCCGGGAGCCCCTGCTGGTCCCCACACGACGATGACCCGGCCCGCGTGTGTGGGCGCGCGCCCCGGCACCCGGTCGGGCCCGGGATCTGGTGCGACGACCGGACCGGGCGTGGGTTCGGGCGCGATGACGGCCTCACCCAGGCTCGCCAGGTCGTCGACCTCGACCAGGGTCCGGATCCCGATCCGGGCCGCGCGGAGGCGGGCCGCGGCTGCGTCCGGTCCACCGGGCACGATCGCCACCGGACGGACGCCGTGCCGAGCCAGGCGTTCGGCGGCGGCCAGGTCGAGACCCGGGGCATCCAGGCCCAGCACCGCGACGTCCGCCCGGCCGGTGCTGGCAGCAGCCAGGAGGTCATCCACGTCCACGCACCGCTTGAGCACGACCACGCGTGGGTGCTCGTTGAGCCGGCCCAGTGCGGTGGCCTCCCACGCGGCACCGGAGGCAACGACGAGCACCACCACCCTGCGCTCGACCACGGCTCAGCCTCGCCGTACGACGGTGAGCACCGGCGTGTCCACCGCGCTCAGGAGCTCGAAGAACCGGCGCGCCTCACGCTCGTCGACCGACAGCACGAGCTGGCGTTTGCCGGTGGCCGCGAACCCCTGGCTCAGGGGCGGCGCGTCGACCACGGAGACCGCGGACAGGGCGGGACCTCCCGATCCTCGGCCGGACGACGGAGCACTGAGGTAGAGGTCGACGACCGACCCGGCGACGACGGCGGGAGGGACGAGCGCGGCGTCCACGGCGACCGGGACCTGGAGCCGACCGCTGGCGTCGCCCGACCCGATGGCGCCGCGCGGCAACAGCTCCCCGGCCGCCACCCCGCGGGTGAGCTCGAGCGTCGCCGGCAGGGTCTGCTCGACGGTGAAGTAGCCGGCCAGCAGCGCCGGATCGGTGAAGTGCACCCGGGTCGCGACCAGGTCGTCGGTCGCCACCGCGTCCCCCTCGGCCAGGTCGGAGGAGAGGGCCCAGACCGAGACGGTGTCGTCCGCCGCCGCGACCAGCTGCGCGCCGGCCAGGACCGAGACCGTCACGATCAGCACCCCGATCCACAGGCGCGGATCGCGCCACCCCACGGTGGAGGCCCGCAGGGCAGGCGGCGTCGACGATGGAGTGGGCGTTCCCGAGATCCTGGCCACCGCCCCATCATGCAGGGCGAGCGGTGACGGGTCACCCCACCCGTCCACAAGCCGCGGAGCGCCCGGCTCGGTTCAGCGCGCCGAAGGTGCGAGCATGGGCGCATGCCCGGCACGCCTCGTTTCCTGACCCTCGCCGACGTCGCGGAGGTGCTCAACACCTCCAGCGCCCAGGTCTACGCCCTGGTCCGCCGTGGGGAGCTGGCCGCGATCAAGATCGGCGGCCGGGGCCAGTGGCGGGTCGAGTCGACCCAGCTGGAGGAGTTCATCGCCCGGATGTACACCCAGACCCGGACCTTCGTCGACGAGCATCCCTACGTCGAGAGCGCCGACGCCTCGGCCACTCCTCGCGCCGAGGCCTGATCAGCCGATCTCCGAGCCCAGCCGCACCGAGATGGTCTGTTCGGCGTCGCCGCGCTCGATGGTGAACTCGAGGGTCTCACCGGGCTGGTGCGACCGGATCGCCACGATCAGGGCGATGCCGTCGGTGACCCGCTCGCCATTGACCGCGATGATGACGTCGCCCTTGGCCAGGCCGCCGCGCTCCGCCGGAGTGCCGGGCAGGACCTCGTCGATCTCGGCACCGGAGTACTCGTCGCGACCGGTGCGGACCTGGGCCCCGATGACGGGATAACGCGCCTCACCGGTCCGCAGGATCTGGTCGGCGGTGATGCGGACCTGCTCGATCGGGATCGCGAACCCGACCCCGATGTTGCCCGACTCCCCCGCCCCGCCGGTGGTGGCGATGGCGGAGTTGACCCCGACCACCTGGCCGCGCAGGTTGACCAGGGGTCCACCGGAGTTGCCGGGGTTGATCGCGGCATCGGTCTGCACCGCATTGATGTACGACGAGTCGTTGCCCGCGTCGCCGGTCGTGACGGGCCGGCGCAGGGCGCTGACGATCCCGGAGGTGACCGTCGAGCTCAACCCGAGCGGGGAGCCGAAGGCGACCACGACCTCACCGACGCGCAGTCGCTGCGAGGCACCCAGGGCTGCCGGCGTGAGCGAGGTGGCCCCTTCGGCGTACAGGACGGCGAGGTCGTAGACGGGGCTGCGACCGACGACCGTGGCCGTGAACCGGTTGCCGTCCTGGTCGACGATCTCGATCGCCCCGTTCTCCTCGGCCGCCTCGGCGACCACGTGGTTGTTCGTGATGATGTGCCCTTGTCGGTCGAGCACGAAGCCCGAGCCGGTGGCGCCGTTCTCCTTGCCGCCGTACTCGGCCACGATCTGCACCGTGCTGGGCAGGAGGGTCTGGGCGACGGCCACGACCGAGCCGTTCTCCTCGGCCAGCGGGGGCAGCGAGACGGTGTCGACTCCGCCCAGACCGTCGCTCACCGTTCCGGGACGGCTCGCGTCCGAGAGTGCGTCGTAGGCGACTCCACCCACGGCGCCACCGATCACGCCGAGCACCAGCGCCAGGGTGGCGACGACGGGCCAGATCCAGCCGGGCACGCGGCCCGGCGGCGTGCGGTGCGCGAAGGCAGGGCGGGGCTCGACGGGCAGCTGGTGGGTCCCCGGCGGAGGGAACCCCGACCAGCTGCCGGGCAGCGCTCGAGACGTCGGGGGCACCCAGCTCAGCGGCTGGGTCTGCTCGACATCGGTCGGCTCGGCGGGGTGCTGGTCGTCGGGGTTCACCTGACCATCTTCACCCACCGCCGAAATCGGTCCTACGGGGTGATCCCCGGACGCTCGGGAGAAACGACCGGTGTGAAGCTCGGAGACGGGCGCACCAGCTGGGTCACCGGCGGTCGGCGCTCACCGGGGGGCGCCTCCCCGGCGACGAGTCCCAGGGCCAGCACCCCCATCACAGCGGCGCCCACAGCGCCGCCTCCGACGAGCACGACGCCGGGGCTCACGCGGTGCCGCAGGTCGGACGAGGGCGCCGGAGCAGGTCTGGCCCGGGAACCGGCCTGGCCATCCAGGAGCGACCCCTTGAGATGGGCGGGGGCAGCCCCCAGGGCCGGGGAGAGGCCGGCCAGCCGGGTCTTGACCCAGCCTTCGCGCTCGACCTGGTCGCGGCACTGGTGACAGGTGTGGACGTGGGCCCAGGCCCGCTCGGCCTCCTCCGGGGAGAGCTGCCCGTCGAGGAGTGCGCTGACCCGGGGGCCGAGGTGGCCCATCATCGGCCACCTCCGCGCTCGGCGAACTGCCCGGGGTCGGCGGTCTCCGCGGCGGGTCCGGAGTAGCGGGCCCGGCCCTCCTGCGGCGCCCGGTGGGCGAGCGCCGAGCGCAGCATCGCCCGACCGCGGTGGATGCGGGAGCGGACCGTCCCGAGCTTGGCGTCGAGGATGTCCGCGATCTCGTCGTAGCTGAGCCCCTCGACGTCACAGAGCACGACCGCCGCCCGGAAGGTGGGCGGCAGGGTGGCCAGGGCCCGTTCGATGTCGTCGTCGAAGGTCTGGTCGGTGTAGGCGAGGTCGGGGCCCGGCGTCGGGCTCGCCAAGCGATCGGCGCGCGCGTCGGTGAGGGCGTCGAACCTGATCCGCTGCTTGCGCCGGGCCTGGTCGAGGAAGAGGTTGGTCGTGATCCGGTGCAGCCAGCCCTCGAAGGTGCCGGGGGTGTAGGTCGACAGGGACCGGAAGACCCGCACGAAGACCTCCTGGGTGAGGTCCTCGGCATCGTGCCGGTTGCCGGTGAGGCGGTAGGCGAGCCGGTAGACGCGGTCGGAGTGGCGCTCCACGATCTCGTCCCAGGTCGGGACCCCGGGCGTGGGCTCGCTGGGGTCGACCGACGTCTGCGCGGGGGTCTCCACGGGGTTCTCCTTGTTGCGCGGCCAGCGCGCCTGTGCACCGAACAGTGTCCTGACCTCCCTCACGCTAGGAATCCTGACTGAGAAGAACCTGTGAGCGGCTCCGCACAGTTGCTGTGAACTCATCAGGACAACGCCTCGCGGGGCCGTGGCGTTCCCCCCGGTTCGCGATACGGTGGATTCCGCTCGTCAACGCTGGTCGTCCGCTCGTCGGACGCCCCACCCAGGAGGCCGTCATCACCACCCCGATCAAGCCCGCGAGTTGGTCCTACGCCGAGGCGTTCGTGGCCGAGGACGACATCCTCGCTGGCGCCCGCGCCCGCGCCGAGGAGGTGGGGGTCGTCTCGATCGGTTCGGGCGGCGGCGCCGCGCTGCGTTTCCTGGCCTCCGTGCTCGACGCCCGGGCCGTCGTCGAGATCGGCACCGGCACCGGCGTCTCGGGCCTGTGGCTGCTGCGCGGCATGCGCAGCGACGGCGTGCTGACCACCGTCGACATCGAGGCCGAGCACCAGCGCCTGGCCCGTCAGTCCTTCACCGAGGCCGGCATCCCCGCGCAGCGGGCCCGCACGATCTCGGGTGCCGCCCTCGAGGTGCTCCCCCGTCTCACCGACGGCCACTACGACCTCGTCTTCTGCGACGCCGACAAGGCGGAGTACGCCGCCTACCTCAAGGAAGCCCTGCGGCTGCTGCGACCGGGCGGCGTGGTGGCCTTCGACAACGCCCTGTGGCACGACAAGGTGGCCGACCCCGCGCAGCGCGACGAGGAGACCGTGGCCATCCGCGACCTGGGCCGGGCGATCGCCGAGGACGACGGCCTGGTCTCGGTGCTGCTGCCGGTGGGCGACGGCCTGCTGGCAGCCAAGAAGGTCTGGGCCCCCGAAGTCTGAGCCGGGCGCCGGCTCAGCACCTGCTCAGCGGTCGGTCAGCACCTGGGGGCGGCTGCGAAGCCGTCCCCGCCCTGGGCCACGGCGACGATGTCGCAGGGCTCGATCAGCACCGGCGCACTGCCGATGATCATCGAGCCGGGGGCCGTCGCAGCGACGGCCGTGAAGGACTCCTGGAACTGCACGCGGGCCTCGTCGGTCGCGAAGACGTAGCAGCCCTCGAACCATGCGCCCGCCTGCATCCGCCAGGTCTTGAACTGGAGCCCGGGCAGGTCGGTGAACTTCGCGTGCGAGGTCGTCGCGACGTACGACGCCAGCTCGGCCTCGACGCCCTCGGGGGCGTCGGCCAGCGACCAGCGCACGGTCAGCCCGATCACGAGATCTGCCCCAACGGGTCGGCGCCACCGAGCCAGGTCAGCAGGGCGCGGGCGCCGAAACCGGTCGGGCCGGTGGTCCACTCGTGGTGCTCGGTGGGAGAGTCTCCGGCCGAGGCGACGTCGAGGTGCGCCCAGGGAGTGCCGGCGACGAAGTGCTGGAGGAAGAGGGCCGCGGTGATCGCGCCCGGCCCACCACCGGCGTTGTCGGCGTCGGCGATCGAGGAGCTGATCTTCTCCTCGTAGACGTCGGCCAGCGGGAAGCGCCACAACGGCTCACCCGAGGCCGAGCCGGCCTCGGAGATGGCAGCCGCCAGGCCCTCGTGGTTGGCGAAGAAGCCACCGGTGCGCTGACCGAGCGCGACCTTCATCGCCCCGGTGAGCGTCGCGACGTCGACGATCGCGTCGGGCTTGACCTGCTCGACGGCGTAGGCCAGGGCGTCGGCCAGCACCAGCCGCCCCTCGGCGTCGGTGTTGGTGACCTCGGAGGTGCGCCCGCCGTAGTGGTGGACGACGTCACTGGGACGCATGGCGTTGCCGTCGACGAGGTTCTCGGCGGCCGCCACCAGCCCGACCACCCGGACCGGGCAGCCCATGGCACCCAGGGCAGCCAGCACGGCGATGACGATGGCGCCACCGGTCATGTCGCGCTTCATGGTGAGCATCGCTTCGCCGGGCTTGATCGAGAGACCGCCACTGTCGAAGGTGATCCCCTTGCCGACCAGGACGACGACCGGCGTCTTCCGGTTGACCTTGGCCGGGGTGTAGTCGAGTCGGATCAGCCGCGGCGGACTGGCCGAGGCCTGACCCACCGCAAGAATGCCGCCGAACCCCTCGGCAGCGAGTCGGTGCTCGTCCCAGATGGTCACCGTGAGACCGGCGTCCTCGCCCAGGAGCCGGGCTTGTTCGGCCAGCCACGGTGGGTTCTTGAGGTTGGAGGGCACCGTGGCGAGCATCCGGGCACGCCAGCCGGCACCGCCCAGCGCCAGGGCGCGGTCGAGGAACTTGTCCAGGGAGTGGTCATCGGGCAGCCCGGCGAGCACGATCCGCGCGACCGGGAGGTGTTCGGGTGCCGTCGAGCGCCAGTGGAAGCCGAACGAGCCGAGCATGGCCCCGACCACGAACGCCTCGATCCCCTCGGCGCTCGCCAGGGCCGGGATCGAGGTCGCCACACTGCTGCGGTCGCAGGTGGCCCGCGCCAGAGCGGCACCCGCCCGCCGGAAGTCGACGGCCTGCTGCTCGCCGATGCCCACCAGGAGCACCCAGCGCAGGGCCGGATTGTCGGCCACACCGGCGGGGACGGGAAGGGTGGTGACCTCGCCGGCCTTGCCGCTGGCGCCGTTCATCTCCAGCAGCGCCAGGAGGTCGATGCCGAGCTGGTCGGCGACCTCGTCGGCGCCGGGGCCCAGCAGAGGCGAATCCGCTGCCTCCCCGGGCACGACGGGAAGGGCCAGCACCTCGACCCCCACGATTGCGTGGGGTCGCAGCCCGCTGAGCGCGAACTCCGGCGGTGAGACCTGGGCGGGGAGGGTGAGCGGGGGGGCAGCCATCAGCCGAGCATCAGCGAGTCATCAACCGACGACGTCCTTGAGGGCATTGCCGAGAGCCCCAGCCTCCTCGGCGTTGAGCTCCACAACGAGGCGACCACCGCCTTCGAGCGGGACTCGCATGACGATGCCCCGGCCTTCCTTGGTGACCTCCAGCGGACCGTCGCCAGTCCGCGGCTTCATGGCCGCCATTCGCGTACCTCTTCCTTTGCCGAAATCCTAGAACGAGCGAGGTCCGAGCGACCCCGCGCGCCATACGCAACCTTCATTATCCCCCATGACGCCGGTGATCCTGACCACAGGGCGTCCGCGAGGCTGTTCGGCCCCGGACGCGAGCGACTGGCACACTCCCCTCATGCATGCACGGTCGGCGCTTTTCGACGTCTACGGCGACCACCTCAGCACCCGCGGCCACCAGGCTCCGGTCGCGGCGGTGGTACGCCTGCTCGACCCCGTCGGCATCGCCGCGCCCGCCGTCCGCACGGCGATCTCCCGCATGGTCATGCAGGGGTGGCTCGAGCCGGTCTCCCTGGCCGGCGGTCGTGGCTACCGAGCGACCGCGCTGGCCACCCGTCGTCTCGACGAAGCCTCGGACCGGATCTACCGTCGCCGCCGACCGGCGTGGGACGGCGCCTGGCACTTCGCGTTCGTCAGTCCTCCCGCCGGGCGCAGCGCGCGAGTCCGGCTCCGGGCGGACCTGACCTACATGGGGTACGCCGAGCTCGCCGACCACGTCTGGGTCAGCCCCTTCCCCCGCATCGAGCTCGCCTCGGTGCTCGAGCGATCCGGAGCCACCGCCCGGACCGCCCGGGCCGACCAGGTCGACCCGCCCCCCACGGAGGCATGGGACCTTCCCGCCCTGCGCGCGGCGTACGACACGTGGCTCTGCGGCGCCGAGACCCTCATCGCCGCTCAGCTCGCCGGCCACGACGATCCGGACGAGGCTGCGTTCGCGGCCCGCTTCCACCTCGTGCACGAGTGGCGCAAGTTCCTCTTCGCCGATCCCGGTCTGCCCGACGAGCTGCTCCCGGCCGACTGGCCGGGCCGCGCGGCGGGCGAGCTCTTCGGGGGCGAAGCGGCGCGGCTCAAGGCGGGGAGCGACCGGTTCGTCGCGTCCTGCCTGGACGGGTGATCCTCCCGGTCACGACGATCCGGCAGACTGCTGCCATGACCGACTCCTCCGTACTCCTGGACCTGACCGACGGCGTCGCCACCATCACGCTGAACCGCCCCGAGGCGATGAACAGCCTCGACGTGGCCACCAAGGTCCTCCTGCTCGAGACCGTGCAGCACGTCGCCGAGAACCCCGAGGCCCGCTGCGTCGTGCTCACCGGCACCGGGCGGGCCTTCTGCACCGGGCAGGACCTCAAGGAGCACATCCAGATCCTGAACAGCGGCTCGAGCGAGCAGCTCTTCCGCACCGTCGACGAGCACTACAACCCCATCGCCACGGCCCTGGAGTCGATGGCGAAGCCCGTCATCGCCGCCGTCAACGGGGTGGCGGCCGGCGCGGGCGCCAGCCTCGCCTTCGGGTGCGACGTACGGATGCTGGCCGACACGGCCGGCTTCAACCTCGCCTTCGCCAATGTGGCGCTCTCCTGCGACACCGGTGCGAGCTACTACCTGCCGCGACTGGTCGGGCGGGCCAAGGCGATCGAGCTGCTGTACTTCCCCCGGACCATCAAGGCCGAGGAGTCCCTGGCCCTGGGCCTGGCCACCCACGTCGTGCCGGCCGCCGACCTCGAGAGCGAGGTCCGCAGCCTCGCCGAGCGTCTCGCCTCCGGACCGACCGTGGCGCTGGGCGCCATGCGTCAGTCGGTCGCCTACGCCGCCGGGCACTCGTTCGCCGAGAGCCTGGCCTTCGAGAGCACCATGATGCAGAAGACCGGCTCCACCCAGGACCACGCGGCCGCCGTGGCGGCCTTCGTGGCCAAGGAGAAGCCGGACTTCCAGGGCCGCTGAGTCTCGGGTCGGTCTCGGGTCAGTCTCGGGTCAGCCCGGGCCGGGCGCCCGACCGCGCCGGGCTCCCCAGACGGCGAGCACCTGTCGGGGTGCGCGCTGGCGCATCAGGCGACGCGAGGGGTGGGCGCCGTACTCGACGGTGAGCGCAGCGCCCTTGAACTTGGCGTTGTACCAGCCGGTCATCGTGCCGTGGCAGACGCCGCCGCAGGTGAACGACTTGCGGGGCAGGTCGAGCGAGCGCGCCACCCGGCGAGCGAACTTCGGCTTCTTGGTGTCGGTGTCGACGCCGTACAACGGCTGGTGGAAGCTGAGGATCCGTCGCGGCCGGACGGTGCGCAGGAACTTCATCATCGCCCTCGTCTCGGGCTCCGAGCGGGGCTTGGGCCCGGACTCGTAGTTGCCGTCGAGATCGACCCAGCGGTAGGGGTAGTTGCGGTTGAGATCGACGCCGTGGGCGTTCTTGCGGGTGCCGGCCGCGAGCCCGTCGGGGTTGTACGTCGGCACCACCCAGAGGTTGATTCCCCGGATCCGGCCACCGTCACGCAGCGAGCGCAGGATCTGGCGGGTGGCGGCTTCATTGCCGTGCATGGTCGAGATCAGCACCACCTTGGGCTTGCCCTGCTGGCCGAGGTGCCAGGCGACGATGTTGCGCCCGCGGACGGACTCGCCGATCACCTTGCGGCCGATCACGGCCGGGCGCTTCTCGGATGCGGCGGCGGGCAGCACCGGCGCCATCACGGCGCCCACCGTCACCGCCGTGGTCACGGCGGTGAGGACCAGCCCGAGGCGGCGCACCATGGCGAGGTCAGACCGCCGCCGTGAGGTAGGCCCAGGTGAAGACGCAGACGCCGACCAGGAGTCCGACGTGGGCCAGGATCGAGAGCCCGGGGCCCTCCGCCCAGGTGTCCTCGGCAACCTCCGACGCGTGCTTGCCGTGGCTGGGCAACCAGCGCACGAGGATCAGCAGCCCGGCGACGACCGTGATCCACCAGAAGGCCAGGGCGATGATGCCGGTGGTCGAGTTGCCCAGGGCCGACTCGGAGCCGGCCACCAGGAAGGTGGTCCACACGATCAGGGCCAGGGCGCCAGCGACGGTGTGCAGATTCAGCAGTCCGCCGCCCATCTGGAAGCGCCCGGCAGCGGCGCCTTCCTCCCTGAGCCGCACCCGAGTGAGGACGACGACGACCGCCGCGAGGGCGGTCAGGACGTACACGATCACCTGGGTCGACACGATCGGCAGTGTGCCCTACAAGAGCGCCTCGCCGCCACGACCCTCCCGGGGCGGCGGGTCGTCGGGATCGGCTGGCTGGTCGGCCGGCTGATCTGCCGGCTGATCTGCCAGCTGATCTGCCAGGCGGTCGAGGAGCGCGTCGACCTCCGCCATCCGATAGCCGCGGAAGGCGAGGGGGAAGCGCACCCGGCGTACGTCGGTGGCCGCCAACGGTCCGGTGGCGGGGACGCCGGCGTCGGGACGGTCGTCGTACGCCTCGGCCAGCGGCTCGCCCTTGCCGGCCGCGACCATCGCGAGGCCACCCATGGCCAGCACGATGAGCACGGCGAAGAACCACATCATCGGGTGCCGCCGTCGCGGGCCTCGACCATCAGCCGGACGGCTTCGTCGGCGTCGTCGGTGACGATGAGCCGGTCGAGATCCTCCTGCGAGATCGTGCCTGCGGCCATGGCGCTGTCGCGCAGCCAGCCGATCAGGCCCTGCCAGTAGTCGACGCCGAGGAGCACGATCGGGAAGCTGGTGACCTTCCCCGTCTGGACGAGGGTCAGGGCCTCGAAGAGCTCATCGAGGGTGCCCAGGCCACCGGGGAGGACCACGAAGCCCTGGGAGTACTTCACGAACATCGTCTTGCGGGCGAAGAAGTACCGGAAGTTCACGCCCATGTCGACCCACTTGTTCAGGCCCGACTCGAAGGGCAGCTCGATGCCCAGCCCCACGCTGACCCCGCCTGCCTCGGAGGCTCCCTTGTTGGCGGCCTCCATGGTCCCGGGGCCGCCCCCGGTGATCACCGCGAAGCCGGCCCCGACCAGCGCAGCACCCAGCTTCTCGGCCAGCGCGTACGTCGGGTCGTCGATCGCGGTGCGCGCCGAGCCGAAGACGGCGATCGCCGGCCCCACCTCGGCCAGAGCGCCGAACCCCTCGACGAACTCGGCCTGGATCCGCAGCACGCGCCACGGATCGGTGTGCAGCCAGTCGGTCGACTCGCTCGAGTCGAGCAGCCGCTGGTCGGTCGTGGAGCCCTCGACGGCCTGGCCACGCCGCTTGAGGATCGGCCCGGTGATCTTGTCGATCATGCGGTGGCCCCCGCGCCGCCGGCCAGCCAGCTGCGCAGCAGGGTCTCGCAGCGCTCGATCTCCGCGACCGGCACGAACTCCTCCTGCTTGTGGGCCAGCAGCGGGTCGCCGGGGCCGAAGTTGACCGCGGGGACGCCCAGGCCGGTGAAGCGGGCCACGTCGGTCCAGCCGAACTTGGGATGCGCCTCGCCGCCGACGGCCGCCAGGAACGCCTTGGCTGCCGGGACGTCCAGGCCCGGCAGGGCGCCGGGGGCGGTGTCGGTGACCACGACGTCGTACCCCTCGAAGAAGTCGCGGACGAACTGCGCAGCCTCCTCCTCGCTGCGGTCGGGGGCGAAGCGGAAGTTGACCTCGACCACGCACTCGTCGGGCAGCACGTTGCCGGCCACTCCCCCGCGGATGAAGACGGCGTTGAGGCCCTCGTGGTACTCGAGCCCGTCGATCACCGGTTTGCGGGCGTCGTACTGCTGGAGGCGGGCGAGGATGTCGGCCGCGCCGTGGATGGCGTTGACGCCCATCCAGCTGCGCGCGGAGTGGGCGCGCTCGCCGTGGGTCCGGACGTCGACGCGCAGGGTGCCCTGACAGCCGGCCTCGATGCCGGCGTTCGAGGGCTCCATCAGGATCGCGAAGTCGGCGACCATCAGCTCGGGGTGGGCCGCGGCGAGGTGCTTGAGCCCGTTGTGTTCCTCCTCGATCTCCTCGGCCTCGTAGAAGATGAAGGTGACGTCGCGGACGGGCTCGGTGACGGTGGCCGCGAGCCGCAGCATCACGGCGTCCCCGCCCTTCATGTCGCAGGTGCCCAGACCGTGGAGGAGGTCTCCGTCGGGACGCTGCTCGCGACGGGCCGGGAGGTTGTCGTTGAGCGGGACGGTGTCGAGGTGTCCGGCGATCACGACCCGCTCCCCGCGGCCCAGCTCGGTGCGAGCGACGATGGTGTGCCCGTGGCGGGTGACGGTGAGGTGGTCGAAGGGCTCGAGGGCGGCCTGCACGGCGTCCGCGATGGCCTGTTCGTTCAGGCTGACCGACTCGATGTTGACCAGCTGCTCGGTGAGCGTGACGGCGTCGGCAGTGAGGTCAAGGGGTGACATGCCGCCATCCAACCATTCCGCCGAACTGGAACGTGTTCTAGTGTTCGGGCATGCGCCACGGGATCGTCCTCTTCACGTCCGACCGCGGGATCACCCCGGCCACCGCGGCACGCGCCGCCGAGGAGCGGGGGTTCGACACGTTCTACGTGCCCGAGCACACCCACATCCCGATCCGGCGCGAAGCCGCCCACCCCGGCACGGGCGACGAGTCGCTGCCCGACGACCGCTACGCCCGCACGCTCGACCCGTGGGTCTCGCTCGCGACCGCCGCCGCGGTGACCAGCCGGATCCGGCTCTCGACCGCGGTCGCGCTGCCGGTCGAGTCGGACCCGATCACGCTGGCCAAGGCGATCGCCACCCTCGATCACCTCTCCGGCGGACGGGTCACGCTGGGGGCCGGCTTCGGCTGGAACACCGACGAGCTGAGCGACCACCACGTGCCGGCGGGGCGTCGTCGTACGGTGCTCAAGGAGTACCTCGAGGCGATGCGGGCGCTCTGGACCCAGGAGGAGGCGTCGTACGACGGGGAGTTCGTGTCGTTCGGACCCTCGTGGGCCTACCCCAAGCCGGTGCAGGCGCACGTCCCGGTGCTGATCGGCGCCGGCGGCGGTCCGAAGACCTTCCGCTGGATCTCCGAGCACGCGGACGGCTGGATGACCACGCCGATCGAGCAGGACATCAGCGGCAAGGCCGCCGACCTCCACCGCGCGTGGGCCGAGGCAGGCCGCGCGGGCTTCCCCGAGATCCACGTGCTGATCGCGATGAAGCCCTCGCCCGACGACCTCGCCGCCTGGGCGGACGCCGGGGCCACCGAGCTGATCTGGGGAGTGCCGGACAAGTCCGAGGACGAGGTGCTGGCCTACCTCGACCGGCTCGCCGCCCGCCTCACCTGACCTGCCACTTATGGCCCGCCACAGACCGCTGACCTGCCACTTATGGCCGCCCTGGGCGGCCATAAGTGGCAGGTCAGCGGTGTTGTGCCGGCCATAAGTGGCAGGTCAGCGCTTGGCGACGTGGACCTGAGCCACCTCGTTCTCGCCGACGACGACCTCGGTGGCCTGGGGATCGGCTGAGCCGATCCGGACCTCGGTCGCCAGCGTCTCGCCGGCGATCAGGGCCTCGTGGGTGCGTGCCGCGGCCAGGACTCCGTCGGCGCCACCGATCACGAGGGCGATCCGGTCGGAGACGTCCAGGCCGGCGTCGCGCCGCGCCTGCTGTACGGCGCGGACCAGGTCGCGGGCCAACCCCTCGGCAGCCAGGTCGGGCGTCACCGCCGTGTCGAGTACGACGAAGCCACCGTGCGGCAGGAGACCGGTCGCGGAGTCGGCGTCGGCAGAGCCGGCCACGGTCTCGAGGGTGTACTCCCCCTCCACCAACGCCAGCCCACCAGCGGTCACGGTGCCGTCCTCGGCCACCGACCAGTCGCCCGACTTCGAGCCCTTGATCGCGGTCTGGACGTCACGGCCCAGGCGCGGGCCGGCGGCCCGGGCGTTGACGTTGAGCTTCTGCGAGATGCCGTAGGACTCCGCGTCGGGGTGCCCGGCGTCGAGGAGCCGCACCGCCTTCACGTTGACCTCGTCGGAGATGATCCCCTCGAAGCCGGCCAGGGCCGCAGCGTCGGCCACGACGACGGTCAGGGTCGAGAGCGGCAAGCGGTTGCGCAGGCTGCCGGCCTTGCGCAGCGCGGAGGTCGCCGAGCAGACGTCGCGCACCAGGTCCATCGCCGCCACGAGTGCGTCGTCGGCGGGCAGTACGTCGGCGGACGGCCAGTCGGTCAGGTGGACCGAGCGCTCGCCGGTCAGGCCCCGCCAGACCTCCTCGGTGGTCAGCGGCATCAGCGGAGCCGTCACCCGGCAGACGACCTCGAGCACGGTGTAGAGCGTGTCGAAGGCGGCCTCGTCCACGACCCCGTCGGCAGCCCAGAAACGCTCGCGTGAGCGCCGGATGTACCAGTTGGTCAGCACGTCCAGGAAGGACCGGGTCGAGTCGCAGGCGCCGGCGACCTCGTAGTTGTCGAGCTGGTGGGTCATCGTCTCGACGTACTGGCGGCACTTGGCCAGCAGGTAGCGGTCGAGCGGGTCCTGCGAGGCGGTCGACCACTGGGCGTCGTACCCCTCGCCGGCGGCGTTCGCGTAGAGCTGGAAGAAGTACCAGCTGTTCCAGAGCGGGATCAGCACCTGCCGCACGGAGTCGCGGATGCCCTGCTCGGTGACGACGAGGTTGCCGCCGCGCAGGATCGGCGAGGACATGAGGAACCAGCGCATCGCGTCCGCGCCGTCGCGGTCGAAGACCTCGCGTACGTCGGGGTAGTTGCGCAGCGACTTCGACATCTTGTTGCCGTCGGAGCCGAGCACGATCCCGTGGCTGACACAGGCCTTGAAGGCCGGCTTGTCGAAGAGCGCGGTCGCCAGCACGTGCATCGTGTAGAACCAGCCGCGGGTCTGGCCGATGTACTCGACGATGAAGTCACCGGGGAAGTGGTGCTCGAACCAGTCGGCGTTCTCGAAGGGGTAGTGCACCTGCGCGAAGCTCATCGAGCCGGAGTCGAACCACACGTCGAGGACGTCGGGGACCCGGCGCATCATCGAGGCTCCGGTCGGGTCATCGGGGTTCGGTCGGACCAGGTCGTCGACGTAGGGCCGGTGCAGGTCGGTCACCTCGACCCCGAAGTCACGCTCGAGGTCGGCGAACGAGCCATACACGTCGATGCGGGGGTACGTCGGGTCGTCGCTCTTCCAGACCGGCACCGGGCTTCCCCAGAAGCGGTTGCGGGTGATCGACCAGTCGCGGGCGTTCTCGAGCCACTTGCCGAACTGGCCGTGCTGGATGTGGTCGGGGACCCAGCGGATCTCCTCGTTCAGCTCGAGCATCCGCTCCTTGATCGCGGTGACCTCGACGAACCACGACGAGACGCCCTTGTAGATCAAGGGCTCGCGGCAGCGCCAGCAGTGCGGGTAGGAGTGCTCGTAGGACTCCCGGCGCAGCAGGACGGTGCCGGGCGTGACGGAGCCGAACTCGGCACCGGCGTCGGCAGGGGCACGAGTGGCGGCCTTGAGGTGGTCGATGATCGGGAGGTTCGCGTCGAAGACGAGCATGCCGGCGTAGTCGTCCACCGGGTGCGTGAAGCGGCCGTCCTTGCCCACGGGCATGACCGGCTCGATGTTCTCGCGGTCGGTGACGATCTTGTCGTCCTCACCGAAGGCGCCGGCGGTGTGCACCAGCCCGGAGCCGTCGGTGGTCGTGACGAACTCCGCAGTGACCACGCGGAAGGCGTTCTCGTGGCCGAGGTAGTAGGAGAACGGCGGGGTGTAGGAGCGACCCGCCAGCTCGGCACCGGTCAGCCGCCCGACGATCTGCTCGGTGACGTCCTCGACACCCTCGTCGGTGAGCTCGCGGGCGTACGACGCGAGCCGGGCCTCGGCGATGACGTAGCGCT
This sequence comes from uncultured Actinomycetota bacterium, assembly GCA_963850965.1. Classification (GTDB taxonomy): domain Bacteria; phylum Actinomycetota; class Actinomycetes; order Propionibacteriales; family Nocardioidaceae; genus Nocardioides. Next base: position 129,954 of record CAWKMT010000002.1, read on the forward strand.
CGGGCTGGCCCGAGGCGGACGACGCCACGATCACGTAGTCGATCTCCTCGCCGACCATGATCGCGAGGTTGGACGGCAGGGTCCACGGGGTCGTCGTCCAGACCAGCGCGAGCTCGCCGGTCTCGAGGCGGCAGCCGACGGTGACGGCCGGGTCGTTGCGCAGCTGGTAGACGTCGTCGTCCATGCGCAGCTCGTGGTTGGACAGCGGGGTCTCGTCGTTCCAGCAATAGGGCAGCACCCGGAAGCCCTCGTAGACCAGGCCCTTCTCGTGCAGCTGCGAGAACGCCCACATGACCGACTCCATGTAGTCGGGGCTCATCGTCCGGTAGTCGTTGTCGAAGTCGACCCAGCGCGCCTGGCGGGTGACGTACTCCTGCCAGTCGCCGGCGTACTGCATGACCGAGGCGCGGCAGGCGTCGTTGAACTTCTCGATGCCCATGTCGAGGATCTCGTCGGTGGTCTTGATGCCGAGCTGGCGCATCGCCTCGAGCTCGGCGGGCAGGCCGTGGGTGTCCCACCCGAAGCGGCGCTCGACACGCTTGCCCCGCATCGTCTGGAAGCGCGGGATCAGGTCCTTGACGTAGCCGGTGAGCAGGTGGCCGTAGTGCGGGAGGCCGTTGGCGAAGGGCGGGCCGTCGTAGAAGACGAACTCGTTCGCGCCGTCCTCGCCGGCGTCGCGCTGGTCGATGCTGGCCTGGAAGGTGTCGTCCTTCTTCCAGTACGCCAGCACTCGCTCCTCGATCTCGGGGAACTTCGGGCTCGACGCGATCGCGGCGCCCTGGGCGTCGGGGGCGTCACTGGCGGGGCTCGTGGAGACCTTGGGGTAGGTCATCGGCGTCTCTCCTGCGGTACGTCGTGCTGCTCGGGCATTGCCTGCCACGAGGACGACTCCCCTGCTGGGGTTCCGCGGTACCACCTCGCTTGCCGCTCCCTCGACAGCAAGGCTGCGACCGCTCGTTCACGGCTGTGACGGGCCTACCCGTCCGGCTCTACTGGGCCACCCGCCGGCTTGCGAGGGCTGTTCTTCCGGAGGCTTGCCGCTGATGACGGCTCGAACGCCTGTGCTCACAGAGTACGGCGCTCGCGCTCGCGAGCGCGAATCAGTTGGTAGGTGTCCTGGTCGCCGAGCCAGTCGACGATCTGCTCCGCCGCCTCGTCGGGGCTGAGCGCGCTGTTGTCGAGGCGGAGGTGCGCGAAGCCCGAGAGCAGGTCGGTGGCCGCCGTGCGTCGCTCCGGATCGGTGTTCATCACGTGTGCCGCCTCCAGCTCGCGCACGTTCGCCTCCGACCACGCCAGGTCCCGCTTGGAGCGCTTGTGGTCGATCCGATCCGCCCCGACGTTGCGCTCCAGGCGGGTGTCGAGGTCGGCGTACAGCTCGACGAAGGAGACCGGCAGCCCGGCGTCGACGTACGGCGCGACCAGGCTCCTCACGTAGTCGGCATCGTCCGGGTTCTCGACGCCCCAGACGAAGGTGAAGATCAGCCGGATCCGCGAGTGGGCAGCCTCCTCGATCACCCGGCGCCGGAACTCGACGTTCAGCGTGTCGAAGGCCGGCGTCCCGAAACCGAAGATCTCGATCAGGGGCTCCATCGTGTGGTGGTTGTGGAAGAGCCGGAAGTCCGTGCGCGCACAGACGGCGCGACCGACGGTCATCTTGCCCACCGCCGGCGGTCCGATGATCAGCAGCAGCTCTCCGGCACTCATGAGCCGGACGGTAACGGGGTTGACCGGAGTCTGTCGCCGGCTTATCTGCGCCGATGGAAGCGGACGTCGCCGTTGGGCAGCTCGCTGTGGAGGTAGCGCTCGTCGTGGGCGCGATGGTGGTGCCAGGAGCAGAGCAGTCGTCCGTCGCTCAGGTCGGTCCGGCCGCCGGCCGCCCAGGGGCGCGCCGCGTGGTGCGCCTCGCACCACGCCGCCGGGATGTCACACCCCTGCGCTCGACAGGTGCGGTCACGGACCGCCATCGCGGTGCGTTGCGAGCGGCTGAAGAGCCGGGCGGAGCGGCCGAGGTCGAGGATCTCGGACTTCTCGCCCAGCACCATCGGCACGATCTTCGCGGTGCAGGCCAAGCGGCGCGCCTGCGCGGCGGAGATCACTCCCTCGGAGCCCAGCGCAGCGGTGCCGAGGCCGTCGATCAGTGTCTGGAGGTCGACGGTGACGACCACGGTGGTGGCGTCGCCACCGTGCATCGGCAGCCGGGCAGGGTCCAGCCGCTCCAGCAGCGAGCAGAACGCCTGGCCGAGCTTCACGTCGTACGGCACCCGCTCCGAGGCCTCGGGGGGGAGCGTGGCGGGCTCCCGACGCGGCGAGGTGAAGGCGTGCAGATAGGTGAGCAGCCGGTCGGCCGTGGCATCGGGCACGGTGATCCGGAACAGGGTCGTGCCGTCACCACGACGCTGTCGGAGCAGTCGCGTCATCCGGCGGGCCCGGCGCTCCTCGGCCTCCAGCCGACGACGCTCCTGCTCGTCGTAGAGGTCCGGGGCCACGACATCGAGGATCCGGCGCCCCAGGATGCGCAGCTCGCGTGGGCCGAAGTGCGTTGCCTGCTCGATCAGGTGGGTCTCGGCGAGCGCACGGGTCGCGGCGGGCACGTCGTCGGGAAGCTCGTCGAGCGCCCGGGCGATCACCTCGACCTGCTCGGGGTTGACAGTGCCCTGCGCCAGGGCTCCAGCGAGACGCTCCCAGCGGGCCGCCAGTGACTGAGCCAGCCGCAGCGCTCGGCGGCTGCTCCCCCGGTCTGCGCGCGTCCGGGCGACCAGCCAGGCGGCGACGTCACGACATCCTTCGTCGTCGGCCACATCGCCGGCGGCAGCGATCAATCGCAGTCGCAGGCTCTCGAGTCGAGCCACCACCGTGTCGACGGTGAGCAGCGCCTCGCGCTTGTCGTCCGTGCCGAGGAACTCCACGGGCACGTCGACCAGCTCCGCCAGGAGGTCGGCGACGGCTCCGGCGGTCGCCAACACGGGGTGACGGTCCACGGGGCACCTCCTGCACCTCGACACGGCAGAACCAAGGGCTCTCACGGTGTCGATGCAGGGTGCCGGTGAGGGGCGACCACCCCCTCGAGGTGCGGCCGGGGACCAGACCATCAGCATCGACGGCTATTGCCTGGAACCTGACATCAATCGTACACCTGTTCGAATGAAGGCACAAGGGTCCGACCGGCCCGGGGTTGTCCCCCGTCCACGCGATCAGCGAGGGTCTGCCCCATGAGCGAACTCTCGGAACAGCAGAACTGGAACGGCATGTGGACCGACCCCGCGCACGACCCCCGCGACAACGAGGGCGGCGCGACCGGCGAGAAGGCGGTGGTCGCGGAGTACCTCGACCGCTACCGCCAGACCCTGCCGATGAAGTGCGAGGGCCTGGACGCCGAGCAGATGGCTCGCCGTTCGGTGCCGCCGTCGACGATGTCGCTGCTGGGCATGGTGCGCCACCTGGCCAGCGTCGAGCACCACTGGTTCCGCCGGGTGATCGAGGGGCACGACGAGCTGGACCGGCTCATGAGCGACGGCTTCGAGGGGGCCGTCGCTGACGACGCCATGGTCGCCGAGGCCTGGGCGACGTGGCACCGCGAGGTCGACCACGCCCGCGAGGTGCTGGCCCGCGTCGAGATGGATGACGTCCTCGACCACCAGGGCCAGAAGGTCGAGGTGCGTGACCTGATCGTGCACATGCTCGAGGAGTACGCCCGCCACATGGGCCACGTGGACCTGCTCCGCGAGTGCATCGACGGGCGCACCGGGCAGTAGGCCGATCAGTCAGCGGTGACGTCCCACGCGATCGGCGTCAGGGGGTCGGGCAGGTAGCTGGCGCAGGTCCCGGTGTGGACGTGCCGGTCGAGGTGCTGCCCCAGCTCCGGGTGGACCTCGACCAGCCGACGCAGCGCGTAGCGCAGGGAGCGGGTCACGCTCATCCGGGCTCGCTCCGTGCTGCCCCCCACCTCACGATCGTGTCCGTGCAGTCCCACGGCCCGGGCGAGCTCGGCGAGCAGGAAGTCACGGTCCCGTTCGGCGAGCGCAAGGCGAGCGAGGTCGTTGGCCGTCGTCGCCTCGTCGATGTCCTCCTCGACCTCGAGCACCCGCCGGCGGTAGGCCGCCTTCGCCTGCTCGTCCAGCACCGGGAGCCCGAGGTCGGGACCTCGTCGTACGCCGGTCCCGGCCGCGTCGCGGACGCCAGCGGGGGCCCGCGAGCCCGGGTGCTCGAGGGCGACCAGGTCGAGCACGTGGAACTCGCGACCCGGCTCGGCCAGCAGCCGGGCGAGATAGCGGAAACCCTTCAGGTCCGCGACCACGACCTCGACGTCACGGAAGGTGACGCGCCACCGGTCGCCGGCCCGGACGAACCAGGCGGCTCCGATCTCGGGCGGTCGAGCCGGCAGTGACGCTCCGCGGGCGCCCAGCAGCAGCTTCTCCACCTGCGCCAGCGCCCGGACCGCACCGAACGTCTCGAACCCGTCGCGGGCCGCTTCCCACTCGAGTCGGGCCGGTTCGACACGGCCGGCCCGCTGGTGGGCCGTGCCCAGCACCACCCGCGCCGCGGCCGCTTCGTACGACGCCCCCAACTCCACCCACCCGCTCACGGCGGACTCGGCTGCCTCAACGGCCTGGTCGAGATCGTCCCGGAGCAGCGCCACCCGGGCCCGGGCGAGAGCCGCGGAGGCAGCGAGTCCGGGTCCGGGGTAGCGGACCGCGATCTGGTCGAGCGCAGCGGACGCCCGAGAAGCCAGACTCACCTCCCCCGTCGCCTCGGCGATCTCCACCTGGGCCGCCAACAGCGGCGCCAGACGCAGGTCGCCGAAGGGGGGCTGCTCCTTGGAGGGGTGCTGCGAAGGGCGCTCGACGGCGTCGTCGATGAGGGCAAGCGCGACGGCGGGGTGTCCCTGGGCCAGCCGGAGCAGGGCGAGCGCGGGCTGCGGGGACCACACCTGCCGGTGCGCCTCCAGGAGCGCCTCCTCGGCGCCGGACAGGTCTCCGCGCAGCAGCCGGATGGTGCCGAGCTCGACGAGGGGCCAGCCGAACTCACGGCGCAACCAGGGGCGCAGCTCGTCGCACGCGCGCAATGCTTCGTCCTCGGCGGCCGCACCCGGACCACTCAGGCGCAGCAGCTCGGCGCGATGCACGCGGCACCGCCCGTGGATCGCCCCGACCGCCGAGCGCTGGCCCCACCGCTCCATCACGTCGGTCCATTCGCGGGCCCGGTCGTGCAGCCCCAGCCCCTGGGCCGCGCAGATCAGCTCGCAGTACATGATCCCGGTGGTGAACGCATCGACCTCGCCACTCATCAGCTCGGCGGCGACCTCGTCGAGCAGCGCGAGGCCGCGCTCGACGTCGCCGGCGAGGATCCGCAGGCGTCCCAGGGCGGTGCGTCCCACGACGACCGCGGGCAGCACTCCCAGACGCTCGCCCAGCTCGACCGCCAGCCCGGCCGCCCGCTCGGCAGCCACGTCGTCGCCGGACAGGAAGCGCTCGTAGCCGCGCACCATCGCCACGAGCGCCCGGGGCGCCTGGGGCTCCCCGTCGTCGAGCAGCCGCTCGGCGCGACCGAGCCAGCCGCGGACCGGACTCATCAGACCGGTGTCGCACAACAGGTGGAGCGCCACCCGGCAGGCGGCCTCGGCGGCAGCTTCGGGGTCGCCACCCGCGAGGCGGTCGGCGTAGAGGCGCTCCCAGGCGCTGACGGCACCCTCGAAGTCGCCGGCGGCGTACGCCGTCTCGGCGCGCAGCACCAGCGCCGCGTCGTCGCTCGGACCCCGCTCGGGACTGGCCATGTCGCATTGTGACAGCGGTTGTCACGCCTGATGGGTGTCCGAACCCAACGAACACCCACGAAAGGCCCCACCATGCGACTGCCCAAGACCGATCTTCCCGTCCGCATCGACGCTCCCGGTGCGACCGCCCGCCAGCTCGCTGACTTCGGGACCGCCTCCGGAGTCCTGAGCGCCGAGTACTTCTCCCTCGCGGCCGGCACCGACATCGCTCCCCTGCTCGTGGGTCTCGAAGGCGATGCGTGCCAGTCACCCCACTGGGGCTACATGCTCGAGGGGGAGGTCACCGTGACCTACCAGGACGGCAGCCACGACCTGTGCGGCACCGGCGACGTCTTCCACTGGCCCGCCGGGCACAGCGTGCGCGTCGGTCGGGACGCCGAGGTGATCCTCTTCAGTCCGGCTCACGAGCACGGTGTGGTGATCGATCACATGCGTACGGCGATGGGCCTGTGACCGACCCGCTCCGTAGACTCGGGGAGTGACTGACCAGACTTCCCAGGCCTGGGGCTTCGGCCTCGCCACCCTCGACTCCCGCGGCACTGTCCTCGACGTGTGGTTCCCGGCCCCCGCTCTCGGCGGCAGGTCGGGAACCCCGGTGCCCGACGGGCTCGACGAGCTGGCCGGCGACCGACGACGTCCGCCAGGTCACCCGCGAGGTGCGGCTGGTCGAGATCGCCGACCTGACGGCCGCTCCGGCCAGCACCGAGGACGCCTGGCTCCGACTGCACCTGTTGTCGAGCCGCCTGTGCGTCCCGCACTCGATCTCGATGGAGGGCGTCTTCGGGCTGCTCACCAATGTCGTGTGGACCTCCGCCGGCCCCTGCGCCATCGAGGGCTTCGAGCTGACCCGTGCCCGCCTGCGCGCCGCAGGACAGCACGTCACGGTCTTCGGCGTGGACAAGTTCCCCCGGATGGTCGACTACGTCATCCCCTCCGGCGTCCGGATTGCCGACGCCGACCGGGTCCGGCTGGGAGCACACCTGGCCGAGGGCACCACCGTGATGCACGAGGGCTTCGTCAACTTCAACGCCGGGACCCTCGGCGCCTCCATGGTCGAGGGGCGGATCTCCGCGGGCGTCCTGGTCGGAGACGGCTCCGACATCGGTGGCGGCGCCTCGATCATGGGCACCCTCTCCGGTGGCGGCAAGGAGACCATCTCGATCGGCGAGCGCTGCCTGCTCGGCGCCAACGCTGGCATCGGGATCTCGCTGGGCAACGACTGCGTCGTCGAGGCCGGCTGCTACGTCACGGCCGGCACCAAGGTGACCATCAGCGACATGGACGCCAAGCCGAAGGTCGTCAAGGCGGTGACGCTCTCGGGCGCCAACAACGTGCTGTTCCGCCGCAACTCGGTCACCGGCACCATCGAGGCCGGCCCGTGGCAGGGCGAGGGCATCGAGCTCAACTCCGAGCTGCACGCGAACTGAACGGCACCACCGCCAGATGAGACGTCGACGCGGCGCAACCCTGCTGACCCTCGCCGCCCTCGGCGTCGTCGGCATCACCGGCTACGCCGTGCTCAACCATGTCCCGCGGATCCTGGGCGGGGACGGCTGCACCGCGAAGGTCGACGGGCGCACCGTCGAGCTCAGCGTCGAGCAGGCGGAGAACGCCGCGTTGATCACGGCCATCTCGATCCGTCGCGGCATGCCCGCACGCGCTGCCTCGATCGCGCTGGCCACGGCGTACCAGGAGTCGAAGATCTACAACCTGGACAGTGGCGACCGGGACTCGCTGGGCATCTTCCAGCAGCGGCCGTCGCAGGGGTGGGGCACCCGCGAGGAGATCCTCAACCCCTACTACTCGACCAATGCGTTCTACGACGCGCTGGCACGCGTCGAGGGGTACGAGTCGATGCGGGTCACCGTCGCCGCCCAGACGGTCCAGCGCTCCGGCTTCCCCGAGGCGTACGCCGACCACGAGGCGGACGCCCGCGTGCTCGCCTCGGCGCTGACCGGCAACTCCCCCCGCTCCTTCAGCTGCGACCTGTCGGGCAGTGTCGAGACCGCCTCGGACCGCCTCGATGCCCAGGGCCTCACTCGACGCGCGGGCAAGGTCCGTGAGGCCGTCGAGGCGGCCTTCGGGGACCTCGCCCTCGGCGGGTTCGAGCCGGACGGGGTCGGCACAGGTCACATGGCGGGGTCGACCCACTACGAAGGCCGGGCGATCGACATCTTCGTGCGCCCGATCAACCCGGACAACAACAAGCGCGGGTGGGCGATCGCGCAGTTCCTGGTGGCACAGGCGGATCGCCTGTCGATCCAGACCGTGATCTTCGACGGCCGGATCTGGAAGTCGGGCTCGAGCGCGGGCTGGCGCCGCTACGACCCACCCGAGAGCCCCGGCGACCGCGCGGTGCTCGAACACCGAGACCACGTGCATGTGGACGTCTTCGACTGAAGGGCTCCCGGGACGGTCCTGCCACCACGCAGTCCCCCCGGCTCCACGTGGCGACAGCAAGGTAGGGGGTCCAGACCACCGGCCTTCTGATTGTTTCAGCGGTGCCTGCCCATGCAACGATCCGGCCGTGCCTCGGACACCGGATCTTATTGAGGACCGCACAGACCTCGACGGAGGCCGCATCGACATCGCCTCACGCATCGGGTGGTTGTTGCGGAGTTCTCGCACATCCGGCCGCGTGGACCTGCGCACCATGGCGCACCGGCTGACCGAGCTCGGGATGGCGATGTCCGCCTCGTCGCTGAGCCGCCTCGAGACCGAAGGGGTCCGCGACGGTGCGGTCGTCAGTGGCTACGAGCAGGTCCTCGGGATCGAGGAGGGCCGCCTGCGTGGGGTGGTGGACGCGATCTGTCGGACGTTCGGCTACGCACCTCCCGACCGTGCCCCGTTCCCGCCGGCGCTGGGCCTCGTTGAGTTCAGCGCCCTGGTCGACACCGTCTCCGGGCCCGAGTCCACCGGGGGTGAGTGGCTGCGCTTTGCCTGCCAGCACCAGCGACCCCAAGGGTTCGGCCTCACCCTCGGGGAGATGACGCCGCTGGTCCACAAGCTCGCCAGCGAGCTCAACCGGAGCTACGGTCACGCCCACGTCTCGCGGTACGAAGCACTTGCCATCCTGCGCTGCAGCCCGTACGCCGACCTCGTCGAAGAGGTCGCCCGGGCGCGGGCGATGGCCCCGGACACGCAGGTGGTCCTCGACCTCGCCAGCGTCGTCTCCGAGCTCCCCACACCCCGGCTGCTGGTCTGGGCCGGACAGCTGTTGAACCACGACTCCCTGGCCCTGGTGCGGGGCGGGGAGATCATGGTGCAGAACATGCGCAGCGTGGGTGGTCTCGCGGACGAGGACTGGAGCCTGCTCGAGCAGCCCCTGCTGTCGGCCTTCCAGCGCGACCCGGCCGACCGGGCCCGGCAAGCGCTGCTCACCCAGCTCTTCCGGACCCTGCCACCGAGCCTGCGCAGCGCGCTGCGCCCGCGCCTCGCCGGACAACTGACCGCAGCGCCGGTCACGCCGAACTGGAGCAAGACCCGGAACAACCTCGATCACGAGACGGCGCGCCGGCTGGCGAGCGCCAGCGCCGCCATCGTCGGCCTCCCCGAGGAGCCGATGCTGCAACGGCTCTTCTTCGAGGCACTCTTCGACTTCCGCGGTCCGCACATCTCGACGGCCTGCCTGATGCTGCGCGCATCGCCCTTCGCCGTCGGCGTCTCCGAGTCACTGCTCGACCTGGCCACCGCCGACACCGCAGATCCCGACGACCGCGCGAGCGCCAGGTCTCGGGTAGCCATGGTGGGCATTCCGACTGAACGCTCGGACCTCGACGAGTGGCTCGCCTCGACGGACCCGTGGTTCGTCCGGACCGCCTACCTGCTGGCCGGCGAGCGCGGGCACCTGTTGTCCGATGCGCAGCTCGCGGCTGGGCTGGCCGGGGACCCGGACGACCAGGAGCTGGTGCTCAGGGCCGCGGGGCTGGCCGGGGATCCGCGCCTGACCGAGGTCAGCCTCGACGCACGCCGTTCACCGGACGTGCGCGCGGCTGCGGCGTACTGGCTGCGCGAAGGCGGCCTGGTCACCCGCTGACGGATCGAGTCGGTCAGCGGTCCCCGCGATAGCCCTGCCGGAACGAGCGACCGCTGCGGATGAGCAGCGGCAGCCAGAAGGCGACGAAGAGCAGCGCGTAGAGCCCGAGCAGCACCGGCGTCGAGATCGGGACGAAGGCCAGGAAGATCGCCAGCCCGACGAACCACCAGATCGACCGCCCCCGGAACCGTTCGAGCATCAGGCGCCCAGGCGCGCCACCGCGGCGGCGATGCGTTCGTCGGTGGCGGTGAAGGCGACCCGCACATGGCGGTTGCCGGCCTGGGAGCCCTCGGGCCCGTAGAACGCACCGGGCGCCACGAGGATGCCCAGGTCGGCCAACGAGTCCACCGTCGCCCAGCAGTCCTCGTCGCGCGTCGCCCAGAGGTAGAGCGACGCCTCGGAGTGGTCGATCCGGAAGCCGGCCCCCTCGAGTGCGGCGCGCAGATCGCGGCGCCGGGCGGCGTACCGGGCGTGCTGCTCGGCCACGTGTGCGTCGTCGTCGAGGGCGGCGATCATCGCGGCCTGCTGGGGGCCGGGCATCTGGAGGCCGAGGTTCTTGCGTACGGCGAGCAGCTCACCGACCAGAGCGGGGTCACCGGCCACGAAGGCGCAGCGGTAGCCGGCGAGGTTGGAGCGCTTCGAGAGCGAATGGACGGCGAGGATGCCCTCATGGGTGCCGCCGGACACCGACGGGTGCAGCACCGAGACGGGCGACGCCTCCCAGGCCATCTCGAGGTAGCACTCGTCGGAGACCAGGATCGTGCCGCGCTCGCGGCACCAGTCGACCACCTTCTTGAGGTGCTCGGGGGGCAGCACCCGACCGGTCGGGTTCGACGGGGAGTTGAGCCAGAGCAGCGCCGGCACCTCCGGCCCCAGCGCGGTCAGCGAGTCGGCGGCGAACACGCGAGCACCAGCCAGGACCGCACCGACCTCGTAGGTCGGGTAGGCCAGCTCGGGCTGGACGACCAGGTCCCCAGCGCCGAGGCCGAGGTGACCCGGCAGCGACGCGATCAGCTCCTTGGAGCCGATCACCGGCAGGACCGCATCGAGTCCGAGACCGGCGACGCCGTGCCGACGGGCCAGCCAGTCGATGCAGGCCTGGCGGGTCTCGACCCGACCGATCGTCAACGGGTAGCCCGGCGAGTCCGCCGCCGCCACGAGGGCAGCCTGGACCACGGCGGGGGTCGGGTCGACCGGCGTGCCGACCGAGAGGTCGACGATGCCGTCAGCGTGCCCGCGGGCCCGCTGGGCGTACGCCGTGAGCTTGTCCCACGGGAAGTCCGGAAGGCGCCGACTGACCGCGCCGACCGGACGCACCCGGGTCACTCGTCGTGCGACTGGGGCGCCAAGGCCGCCACGAGCGGGTGGTCCTTGTCGATCTCGCCCATCTTGGCGGCACCACCGGGCGAACCGAGGTCGTCGAAGAAGTCGACGTTCGCCTTGTAGTAGTCCTTCCACTGCTCCGGGGTGTCGTCCTCGTAGAAGATCGCCTCGACCGGGCAGACCGGCTCGCAGGCACCGCAGTCGACGCACTCGTCGGGGTGGATGTAGAGCATCCGCTTGCCCTCGTAGATGCAGTCGACGGGGCACTCGTCGACGCAGGCACGGTCCTTGAGGTCCACGCACGGCTGGGCGATGACGTAGGTCACCAGTACCTCCTGGAAAAGTCACGCTGGGGAAGCGAAGTAGGTCGACGCACAGCCTAGTATCCCGACGTGGCCAACTCCTCGGAAGCCCACGGCTTGGGCCCCCACGTCGTCGGACAACGCATCGTCGTACGCCGGATCGTGCATGGCGAGACCGGCCCCAGTGGCGGTCCGGCCATGACCGACCTGCTCGGCATCTGTACGTCGTGGGGCGAGGTCGAGTGCACCGTCGCCCCCGAGATCGGCGAACCGGTGCAGATCGCCCTGGCCGACATCGTGTCGGGCAAGCCGGTGCCCCCGCGCCCGCCCACCCGGCACCGGGTCTCGCCCCTCGAGGCGCAGACCCGCGCCCTGGCGCTGTGGCCGGCCCTGGACACCGAGCCGCTGGGCAGCTGGGTGCTCCGGCGCTCGGCGACCTCGACCGCACGCCGCGCCAACTCGGTGCTGGCCTTCGGCGACCCCGGCCTCGAGGCCGAGGCCGCCTACGAGCGCGTCGTCGACTTCTACGCCCGCCCGCCCGGCTCGCGCCCGATCGCTGCGGTCCTGCCCGACTCCCCCGAGGACGCCCTGTTCCGCAGCCACGACTGGGTGCCCGAGAGCCACGACGCCGACACGCTCTTCCAGCTCGCCGGGGTCGCGCAGCTGCATCGCCGGCTGCGGCCCGCCCACGCCGGGCCGGCGGCCGAGCAACCGGTCTCGATCGAGGAGACCGACGGTCTCGCCGTGGCGCGCTGGGAGCTGGACGGCGAGCTCGTCGCCAGCGGGGTGGCGTCGTACAGCAAGGACTGGGTGGGCTTCCGCAGCATCGAGGTGACCGACGGCCACCGACGCCGCGGGCACGCGCTCACGGTGATGTCGGCGCTCCTCGACTGGGGCGCGGAGCAGGGTGCGACCACCGCCTACCTGCAGGTGCTCGGGGACAACTCCCCCGCGCTGGGGCTCTATCGGCGGCTGGGCTTCAGCACCCACCACGCCTACCGCTACCTGGCCGCGCCCCCGGACCGAGGGTGAGCGACCCGGCCCGCGCGACCTGACCCGACTGACGCCCTTAGTCCTTCGGCTTCTTGCAGATCACGGTGTCCGAGGGCAGGTAGCGGGTGAAGAACTTCTCGTCGTGGTCGAGCACGCTCTCGCCCGCCTTGCGGAAGTGGCGTACGACGTTGATGTCGAAGCCGTCGTAGCCTTCGTTGGGGTAGCAGTCGTCGGTGGACAGCGTGCGGGTCTTGGGCTTGACGAAGTTGTAGCGCTCGCCCGTGGTCGAGGTGATGTCCCAGACCTTGGTGGACCACATGCTCACGGTCACGACGCCCGACGAGGACGAGGTCGCGGGGGTCACGCTGGCCTCGACGAGCACGCCGTAGGGCGAGTCGTTGTCGAAGCGCAGGTCCACCGCGCCCCAGGCAACGGTGGCCTCGCGACCGACCGGGTAGCGGTCGATGTAGAGCGAGTGCGGCTTGTGCTCGACGTCCTTGAGCCCGGCGAAGTACATCGCGTTGAAGGTGGTCGTGGCCATCTGCGAGACACCTCCGCCGAGGTCCTCCTTGAAGATGCCGTCGCTGATGATGAAGCCCTCGGTGAAGCCGTTCTCGCGGGTCCGCTCGCCGACGATGTCGTTGAGCGAGAAGGTCTCGCCGGGCTTGAGGATGGTGCCGTTGACGAGCTCGGCGGCCCGGCCGATGTTGACGTTGCGGTACTCGGCGTAGGGGTAGTAGGTCGTGAAGGTGGAGACCTGCTCGGTGATCTTGAGCTTGCGGGCGTCCTTGGTGGTGAAGTCGGCGCGGGCGACGGTGGCCTGGACCGACATCTCCCGCTTGCCCTCCTTGCGGGTGATCAGTTTGCGCAGCGCTCGGGCGACGTCGGCCGGCTCGTAGGAGACACCGGGCTTGGCCGGGATCACCTCGGGCTTGCCAGCGACGATCTCGACGGTGGCATCGACCGGGGCGCCGTTGCCACTGATCCGGTCGTCGATGAGCCGGGTCAGCGCCTTGACCTTCACGACCGGCATCAGCCGCCCGCCCCGCGGCTCCAGCGAGAGCGCAGCGCCGAACTCCCTGGGCTGCAGCCGGATCTTGGCCGACCCGAAGGCGAGCGTGATCGCGCCGGACATGGCGGGGTTGGCGAACTTCGTCACTGCCTGCTGGACGTCGACCTCGTCGATCTCGGGCGAGACCGGCTGCAGCGACAGCTCGACGGCGCGATCCTGATCGAGGTAGGCCCCCAGGATCGCTGCGCGCGTGGTGTCGGCGTTGAGCGCCAGACCGGTGCGCGACGCCGTCGTCTCGATCCGGTCCTCCTCGAAGGTCACCGTGCCGTTGACCGCCGCTCGCCCGGTCTTCTCGGCGAGGTCGTGGATCGTGGCGTCGAGGGTCTCGTCCTCGACGTCGACCACGGCGTCGAGGTCGTCACCGCCGGTGAAGTAGTCCCACAGCCGCTGCGGCTGCCAGCTGCGCAACCCACCGGCAGCGGCCACGGACGCGGGGTAGTCCACCTGCAGACCGGCCTGGGCCGGCGTGACGGCGTGCGTGGAGCGACCGATGGTCAGGGTGATCGGCTGATCGGCCCGGCCCGACAGCCCCTCGCGGAGCGTCTGCACGGCCGCAGCCTGGCTCTGGCCCCCGATCGCGACGCCCGCCACGCTGGCGCCCCGCGGCACCTTGTCGCCGGCGACGGCGTACGCGGCGGCATAGCCGCCGCCGAGCAGGACGGCCAACCCGACCAACATGACCAGGACGAACCGTCCACCGGCCTTCTCGGGCGGCACGGCCGCATCCCAGTCACTCATCCGACCATCCTAGGGAGGCCGTCCGACGGCTCAGGAATCCCCGCGCCGCGGGCGGGGCAACGTGGCGACTCCGAGCAGCACCACCAGCAGCCCGAGGGCCAGCAGGAGCATGCCCGGTACGTCCTGGCTGATGGCGTAGTCGCCCTCGGGCCGGGGCGCTGCCACCCACGCGACGAGTCCGGCCCAGCCGACCGCGAAGGCGAGCCGGGACCACCACCGGGGCGGCAGCGCGACCAGCACCACCGACGTGGCCGCCCAGGCCAGGAGCAGCCCCCACCAGCGCTGGTGCAACGCCACCGACGCGATCGCGGTGAGCATGCCGCAGACGGCCAGCAGGACCGCGGCCAGCACCCGGAGCATCAGAGACCGGCGAAGAGGTCGCTCTCGAGGCCGTCGTCGCCGACCTCGCCCAACGCTCCCTTGACGATCCGGTAGTACTCGATGCCCCAGGCGGTGCTGCCGACGTTGTTGGACAGCGCGAAGAACGGGCCGTCCAGGGTGATCTGGGTGGCGTGCGCGGCCAGCGCCGCCATCTTCTTGTCGACGTGGTCCTGGGCGTCCACCGCTGCGGACAGCAGCTCGTCCGGGGTGACGAACGGCGGCAGCGGGCCGTCGGGGTCCATGCCCTCGAACGACGTGGTGTCACCGGCCTCACGCATCAGCCGCAGCCCGGCTCGCATCCGGCTCTCCGACATCGCACCCCAGTAGATCTTGGCGATCTCCCAGGCCTCGCCCAGCTCGGGACGGTACGACGAGACGGCGGCCAGCTGGGTGGCGTACATCGCGACCCGATGCGCCTGGATGTGGTCGGGATGTCCGTAGCCCCCGAACTCGTCATAGGTCACCAGCACCTGCGGGCGGACCTCGCGGATCACGCTGACCAGGTGGGTGGCGGCCTCGGTCAGGTCGGCGTGCCAGAAGGCGTTGTCGTGGACCTCGTCGGCCGCGACGGCGTGGCCGTCGGCGTGCCACTTCATGCCGGAGTCGCGGTAGGTGCCGAAGCCCCCGAGGAAGCGGTGGTCGGTGACGCCCGAGCTCCCGCATCGCCGCTGCGAGCTCGCCCTTGCGGTGCGGGCCCAGACCGTCGGTCTTGTCGGCGGCCAGGTGCTCGAGCTCGGGGACGAGGATCTCGCCCATCTCCCCGGCGGTGCAGGTGACCAGCGTGACGCCGCGGCCCTCGGCGGCGTACTTCGCCATCGTCGCGCCCTGGCCGATCGTCTCGTCGTCGGGGTGGGCGTGGACGAGCAGCAGGCGGTGGTCAGCGGTCATGAGAGGAAATCCTACGGCCGCTTGATCCGCCGGGGTGCGGCCGGCAGGTCGAGCGGGGGCAGGAGCGACGCGTGGGGCGCGAGGCCCGGGTCGTCGTCCTCGTCGAGCCAGCCGTCGTACTGGTCGACCTGGAGCTCGAGCGCGAACGCCGGGGCGTCGGTCAGCACCGCCCAGGGGTGGGCCTCCTCGTCGTCCTCGCCGGCCAGACGTTCGCGCACGGCTGTGGCGTCGTACCCCTCGGCGCGGAGCCGGGCCACGACCGCCCGCGCGTCGTCCTCCTCGAAGAAGATGCCTCTCACGGCTTCATCATCTCCATGCGGAGCTCGGGGAGGAAGGGCCGGTCCGGACCCAGCCAGTCCACCTGGTCGAGCTCGTCGGCCCCGAGCCAGCGCACCGTGTCGTGCTCGTGGGGCACCGGCTCCCCCGTCAGCAGCCGGGCGGTGGCGACCCGCAGCTCGTGGGTGGTGCCGATCGCCGCGGCGCCAGCGAGCCAGCCGACCACCTCGACGACGCAGCCGAGCTCCTCGGCGATCTCGCGCACCAGCGCGGCCTCGGCGCTCTCCCCGTCTTCGACCTTCCCGCCGGGGAACTCCCAGCGTCCAGCCGCCTCGGGCGGAGAGGTACGCCGCGCGGCCAGGACCCGGGCCTCGTGGAGGATCGCGGCTCCGACGACAAGTCTCATGCTGCGACGCTACGGGGACGGGTTGCGGCAATCGGCTGCAGGCCCCCGGGCACTCGAGGATGATCGAGCTTCGCCGCTGTTCCACCGAAGTCGAGGACGTTCATCGATGCCCACACACGTTCGTCACGTCCTGCCCGTCGTCGTCTGCGCGGCCGTCGCCGCGACCGGCATGGGCCTGATGCTCGCCTTGCCAGGCGCGGCGGCTCCGGCCCCCGCGGCCTTCTCGGCGAGCGCCACCGGCGACGTGTGGCACCTCAACCAGCTCGATCTGGACATGTCCGGCGACCCGGTTGCCCAGGACCTCTCCGTGGCCAGCGTGTCCGGTCTGGTGTCGCCGTCCTCCGCCAACCGGTCCCAGGCGAACGCCGCCGACCTCACCGGCTCGCCGACTCCTTCGGGGCAGACGAAGGTGGTCTCGAACGCGACCGCCAGCCAGGACACGTCGGGCGCAATCAGCAAGGCAGGCTCGGCCGGCACGGTGCCCGACACCGTTTCCTACGAGGCCTCGACACTGACCGCACGCGGCCGCTGGTCCGGCGACACCTCGTGTGTCAAGGCGACGGACTTCCTGACCTCGTCGCGGTCGATCTCCGCCGGCTCAGGCGTGGTCCCGGCAGTCATCCCCGTCGGAGAGTCCTCGGGCTTCCCCCCGATCCCTCTCCCGACCGGGCTGCCCACCGAGTTCCCGACCAACCCGCCGTCGGGCTTCCCGACCGGGCTGCCGACCGAGTTGCCCACGGGGTTGCCCACCGGGCTGCCCACCGGCCTCCCGTTCCGCGTCAGCGCCGCAGCCGCGGATGGGCCCACGGGCCCGGTGCCGATGGCCAGCGTGGCCGCTGCGCTGGTGGAGGAGAAGACCCAGCTCAGGATGGTGGGCTCGGACGAGCGCACGCGCGGGGTCCACGCCGAGAGTGTCGGCGTGGTTGCCAAGCCCGGAGAACCGGTCGCCACGTTCTTCGGCGGCGAGGTCACCCTGACGATGACCGGCCAGCCGAAGCTCACGGCGTACGCCGACGGCACGCCCGGCGGCAGCAAGGTCACCTGGGTCCCGCCGACGATGGCGCTCACGGTGGGCGGCGAGGACTACGCCCTGCCGACCGACGGAACAGCGCTGGCCGTCGAGTACACCCAGAACAAGGACGTGGTGCTGACCGTGGCTGCGGGGCAGCTCTCCGCAGCCGAGGACGCCCGGGGCTACCAGGCGACCGGCCAGGTCACCACGCTCGACGTGCTGATCAAGCACGGCGACGTCGTCGCCCTGGATGCGGATCTCTTCCCGCTCCGCGTGGAGGCCATCGCCCCCGCGGGTGGCGTCGAGTGCGCCGTGCCGGCCTCTGACCTCGACTCCGACGGTGACGGTCTCACCGACTCGGTCGAGGCGGTCATCGGGACCAACCCGCACCGACGCGACACCGATCGCGACAAGCTGAGTGACGGCCGGGAGCACCTCAAGCTCAAGACCAACCCGCTGAAGAAGGACACCGACCGTGACCGCCTCAGCGACGGTCGTGAGGTGAAGAAGACCAAGACCAACCCGCGACGGAAGGACACCGATCGCGACCGTCTCACGGACGGAGTCGAGGTCAAGAAGTACCGGACGAACCCGCTCAAGAAGGACACCGACCGCGACGGGGTCAACGACAACGTCGAGATCCGCCGGGGCACCGATCCGCTCCGCACGTGAGTCGGCCGACGCGTCGCTAGGGTGACGTCATGCCATCGGAGCCACACGCTGCACCGGCTCCGGGGGTGCACCTGACCCGGGTCGACGGAGACCTGGCTGCGATCGAGCGTCTCGCTGACCTCGTCGGAGGTCGGGTCGGGCTCACGGCCGTGCTCGGTGACCTGAACCGCATCGGTTCGCCGGCACGAGCACCCGGGCGGGCGGTCCACCGGGCGCTGACCTGGGACCGCGCCGATCGGCACACGACCCAGTGGTGGCCACAGGGCATCTCCACCTCGGCCGACGCTTCCGACACCGAGGAGATCGACGGGCGGAGGGTGCTCGCGGTCAGCTGGTACGCCAAGCCGGTCGAGGGGGACTCCGAGCCGGGCGGCCAGGGATCGAGGATCACCTTTGTGGACCTCGCGACGGCCCGCTACCGACACGTGCTCCTCGTCGTCCCCGAGCTCGACGCCGCCGGGGCACTGACGCTCACCCCGCTGCGGGTCCACGCCGGCGGCATCGTCTGGTGGGGGCCCTACCTCCACATCGCCGCAACCGCGCGCGGCTTCATGACGTGCCGGCTCGACGACCTGCTGCGGATCCCGGACGAGATGGCCGGCGGTGACGACACCCGCCTCGGCATCGAGGGCGGCGCGGTGTCGTCGTACGGCTATCGCTACGTCCTTCCGGTGCGCTTCACCCATCGGGCGCACGCCGTGGAGGGACAGGAGCGCCTGCGCTACTCCTTCCTCTCCCTCGACCGGGCTGCCTCCCCGCCCGAGCTCGTGGTCGGGGAGTACGCACGCGGCCAGCAGACGCGCCGGATGGCGAGGTTCCCGCTGGACCCGGACACGCAGCTGCTCCGTAGCGACGACGCAGGACGTACCGAGCCGTTGGCGCTGGACGACGCCGCGGTGGCCCACATCCAGGGCGCTGCGGTCGCCGGCGGCGAGTTCTACCTGACGACCTCACACGGGCCGACGACGCGAGGCTCGGTGTACGTCGGACGGCCCGGCAGGTTCCGCCGGCACCGCTGGGCGACCCCGATGGGGCCCGAGGACATCACCTACTGGCCCTCGACCGACCTGCTCTGGTCGATCAGCGAGCACCCCGGGCGTCGCTGGGTCTACGCGATGAAGCGGACCTGGTTCGACCGCTGAGTGGCGATGGTTCTGCTCACCCACCGGGGTGGAATCGTGTCGCGCAGGGCGTGATGAACGGCCCGCGGGTGGTCTCGTGACCTAGAGTCGAAGACAAGCGGTCCGGACCATTCTCTCGCAGCGGCGAAGAGAATGGTCCGGACCGCGTCTGTGTGTCCCGACTTGATCGATCAGTGAGTGCTGGGGAATGCGGGAGCACTGCCCCCGGCCGAGCTCCCTCCGGAGCGCTTGCGCGCCCCGGAGGTCACTCTGGTGCTACCAGTTCGTGATCAGCGGATCTTGCGACCGCCGCGACCCTGGGTGGTGCTGTCGGTCTCAGCAACGACGACAACGTAGGCGGTGCGCTTCTTGCCGTTCCGGTCCTTGATGTCCCGGAACTTGAAGTTGCCCTTGCTGTTCATGAAGCCGGTGCGCAGCAGCTTCAGACCGTTGCGGGTCCTCTTGAAGAGCTTGACCTCGGCACCAGCGGTCTCGTCGATCGCGCGAGCGACCACCTTGTCGTTGCGAGCACCGTTGTTGGCACCTCGGGCAACCAGACCCGACTCGAGCTTCTCGGGAGCCACGGGGGCGCCCTTGACCGTGGTGCTGGCGTTGGCGACGTCAGACGATGCGGTCAGGTCCTTGCCGGTGTCCGTGTCGTCCGCCTTGTTGACGCGGTCCTTGGCTGCTCCGAACTGCGGGAAGCTGAGGCCCTGCACCTGGATGCTGACGACACCGTCGGCGTCGTTGTCAACGCGGACGTTGAGCTGGATCTGCCCGGCGTCGTTGGTCTGCGTGCCGCCGTCCTGGTAGAACGCGGGTCCGCTGACCTGGACGTTCAGGTTGTTGCGGGTGAATCCCGCCACCGGGTTACCGAAGGCGTCGGTGACGACTGCGGTGTAGGCGATCTGCGTGGTGCCCTGCTCGACCTCAGCCGGACCACTCACCGCGACGTTGCGAGCGCGTCTGCCCAGCCAGGACGGTGAACTGCGCCGTCTCGGTCGCGCTTGGCCGACGTCACGGTGACCGTGACGACACCGGACTTGGTGCCGATGATCGTGTAGCCGGCCGGAAGCAGGCCGCCCGCGGTCGTGGTGGTCTCGATCGAGGACTTGCCGTCCGAGAGCTTGATGCTGTTCTTCAGGATCCGTGCACCGTTGTCGACCGACACGGTGACCGGGACCGAGCTCTCGAGACCCGTCACGGCCAGGTCGACGGACTCGTCACCCTGAAGGGCGAGACCGTTCGCCACGTTGGCGTTGGCGTCAGCCAGCGGGATGACGCTGACGTCGGACGCCTTGTAGCCGGGGGCCCCGGTGTTCTGGGTGTCGAGGGTGGTGTTGAAGTCGCTACCCATCCCGGTCGCCGAGTACTTGATCTGCGCGGGGTCCGAGACATTGTTGTTCGCGTCGGGAGCGCGAACGTGTTGTCCGGGAAGTAGCTGAAGGACAAGCCGTCCGTGCCGCCGTTGACCACGTTGGCGTCGGTGAACGTGAAGGTCGCCGTGCCGTCGGTCCCGACCGCCTTGCGCTGCGCGGTGGTGTCGGTGTTCTGGGGTACCGTTGCGCTTGGCCTCGATGAAGCCAGCCGCGACCGGCAGACCGAACTGGTCCAGGACCTCGGCCGAGACGTCGACCGTGCCGTTGTCCGCCGAGAAGTAGGTCGCGGCGACGGGGTAGACGTCCTTGACCGCTGCCCGCTGGAACTCCAGCGTCTGGGCGAAGGAGCCACTGATCTTGAGCGTGTCGCCGTCCTGGATGGTGCCGGCGTCCGGAGTGATGGTCACCGAGCCCACACCGTTGGCATCGAGCACGGTGGAGACGGTGGTCGACTTCTTGCCACCGAAGGTGATGTCGCTGGCCCCCGCGGGGGCGGCGGCCATGTCACCGTTGACGGTCAGCGTGACGGTGGTGTTTCCGTCCTGAGCAGCATCGGTGCTCTTGAAGTCGATGCGGACGCTCGACTGGTCGACGCGGACCGCGGTGACGGTCGGGGTGGCGTCGCCGTGGCCGAAACCATTCCAGTCGTCGGCCGCCGGTGACGATGTCGACCTCGGCGGCCGCTGGATGGTGGCCGCCTTGGTGACCACCAGGTTCGCCTTGGACGTCACGACGGCCCTTGGCGTCAAGGTGATGTCGTAGGAACCCGACGGTGGTGCCCTGGGCGGTGAACTGGTGAGTGCCACGCGCGGCTTCCGCGGCGGTGATCGTGGCGCCAGTGTTGGTCGTCACGGAGAGATCGTGAGTCACCGTGATCGTCTCGGCAGCGTTGAGCTGCGTCGTGCGGCCGGCCGAGTCCTTGAGTGTCACGGTGTAGGCGCCGGTCGACTGGTTCTGGGCGGCAGACTGTGAGGCCGGGGCCACTGCGATGGAGGCGACCGGTCCGGCGGTGGAGATCGAGACCGGCTGGCGCGCCTCGCTGGCGTCCAGCGTGCCGGCATTGCACCGTCGTCCTCGAACAGACGGAACGCGGCGGTGCTGCCGACCGGGTTCGTGGTCACCGGACGCGAAGGTCGACGAAGTCGAAGGTGGCGTCCGTCGGGTCGTTGTAGAGGGCGCGAGCCGACGATGACCTGAACGGTCTGGGTGCCGTCGTCTGCGGTACCCGTCGTCGCTCCGTTGGTGCCGACGGCCTTGATCGCGTCGCGGGTGGTGACGCCATCCTTGAAGCGGATGGTCACGACGGCACCCTCGGTGCCGCCGTTCAGGGCGGGTCCGACGGAAACGACCGGTGATAGTCGTCACCCGGCGCTGCGTACGCTGAGGTGGCGAGCAACGGAAGACCCGTTACTGCGAGTGCGGAGATGGCAGTTGCTGCCAGACCCCTCTTGATGCCGCTGCTGTTCATTACTTTTGTTTCCTTCCGAATTTGCGTGTCGGCCGGGGCACTCCCCCACCCGAAATCGGCCCTCAAGGAGGGCCGACATGAGAACGCCCGAGCCACCGAAGGCCGGACGACTGTCGAAGATTAGGGACGGCATGCCGTTGCATGCGGGGTTGTTGTGCAGATCACCTTTCTCTGCAAGAAAGGCGGTCGCCGTCGTCTCAGCGACAACCATCTGTTCCGCGTGAACGTGAAGACCGCTGACCCCCCCGACTCAGATGGTGGTAGGACGTGACGGAATTGGGCGCCTCCGCCCCCCGCCGACGCGGGCGACCCCAGCACTTCCCTGAGGACCCGACCCCGATCGACGCCCACACCGTCGGCACGACGCAGCGCGTCGCCTGGCTGCTCAGCGTGTCGCGTCGCCTCGGGCGCCACCCCGAATTCTCCGAGCGCAGCGACTTCGTCCGGGCCCTGACCGACCAGGGCATGCGCGTGGACAGCTCGCGGATCTCGCGGTGGGAGTCGGGCGCCCAGCCCATCCCCAACCACGTCGCCGCCGCCTACGAGGAGGCCCTCGGCCTCACCGAAGGCTCCCTGGTCTCGGTGGCTGTCGGTCTCCGGCGCAGCTTCGAGGACACGGCGTCGGCCCGCGAGACCTCCGCCCCCCGCAGCGACTCCGAGGTGGACCTCGATGAGCTTCTCGAGCTCGCAGACGCCGGCAAGGCGCACGGCGCGCACTGGCTCCGGATCGCGGGAGAGCTCGGGTCCTACGACCGGATCTTCCTCCGGCGCCAGGAGTGGGCCAACCTCTGCGACCGGCTCATCTCCGAGCTGGGCTCCGCCGTCGGCTTCGGGTACGTCCGACGCTACGAGGCCGCCGCGGCGCTGATGCGCCAACCCAACGTCGAGCGACACCTGATCCGGGCCATCGGGAGCTTCGTGACCCACCCGGACGCCCAGGTGATCTCACCCGTGCTCCAACTGCTCGAGGTCGCCACCGGCCCGTCGGTGAACGACCTCGTGCTGCGGCTGCTCCAGGACTCTCGACGCGACCTCAGCGCCGCAGCCGCCTCGGTCGCCGCGACGAAGGTCGCCCGCGGTCGATTCGCCGAGGCAGACCTGCCGGCGCTCGAAGCCCACGTCGTGCACAACCTGCGTCGTGGGCAGTCACTGGACGGCCGCCTCGACTCGTTCGACCTGGCCGTCAAGCTGCCCGAGGACTCGTGGGCCCGCGTTCGTGAGGCACTGGGCAACCGACACGCCCCCGACCTCGTCGACCAGGCCCGCGCGAAGGGCGAGCTGATTCCCGCCGCGCACGCCATCAGACTGGTCAACGAGATCGCCCAACAGGTCGCGGACTCCACGCCCTCGCATCACCCCAACGAGCCCGACCTGATGCTGCGTCGACTCCTGCGTGAGGCCCTGCTGAACGCCCACAAGCCGCGACGGAACCACGCGGCACTCCTGTTGGCGGCATCGCCGTACGCGCCCGCCGTGTCCCACCACTGCCACAACCTGGCCGGGCACTCGAACGAGCTCGTCGCGGCCCGCGCCCTCACCGTGCTGATGCGGGTCGGCCACGGGCCTCGTCGCTCGCGGCTGCTGCTCAGCTCCCTGGCCGAGGGGCGGCCCAATGTCCGGGCCCGCGCCCTGGTCAACCTCGGGCTGAGTCCGGAGAGCCTCACCCCGACCGAGGCCGCCACGTTGATGCGGCAGTTCCACCAATCACCCCAGAAGAGCGAACGCCGAGCCACCCTGTTCGTGCTCGGGATGTCGGGGTCGAGAGAGCTGACGAAGCTGACCAAGCACGAGTCGGAGTGGGTCAACCGCAGCGCTCGCTGGTGGCTGAGCCAGGGGCCGGCCCTGCACGACTCCGACATCCGAACGATCCCCGACCCGGCACCGACCTCAGCCTGAGTGTCGCCAGCGACGACGAGGAGGAGGAGTCAGCGAGGCTGTCGCGCCAGCTGACGACTCTGGGCCACGAGCCGACCGGCGGAGTCCCAGACCTCGCAGTCCTCCTCGAACATCCCGCCGGCGACGTTGCGGCTCTCGTGGCGGACCTTGAGCCAGCCGGGAGCAGGACGGGCGCGCACGTGGGTGGTCAGTTCCAGGGTCGGGGCCCAGCCGGGCCGGCCGAGCTCGAAGGTGACCGGCGGCAACGCGTCGAGCACCATCAGCAGCTGGATCGGATCGGGCTCGCGTCCGTCGATCAGGCGGAACCAGGCGCTCATCACGGCGTTGCCACTGGGCTTGCCCACGGCCCACCCGATCTGGTCGGGATGAAAGAGCATCTCGAAGCGCTCCATCAGCGGCGCGAACTTCCGCATCTCGGCGGGCGCCATCGTGTTGGGGATGCACTGCTCCCGGGGCGGGAGCTCCGGCTCCACCGCGGTCGTCGCGATGTCGTCACCGAGCCGACCGAAGTCGCCGTACGTCGCCAGCGCGGTGATCCGGGTGTCCTCATCCTGCCGCAGCTCGACGGCAACGGTCGCCACGCTGCCGCCGTCGCGGCGTACGTCGACGGTCACCGTGGCCGGGCCGGGCACCGAGGCGGAGAGGTAGTAGGCGCTGAACGCCAGGGGATCGGGCTTCGCCGGGAGGTGCGCCTTCACCGCGTTGCCCATCACCGCCAGGAGGTAGCCGCCGTTGATCCCGCCACCGACCAACCAGCCGGCCGCGAGGTCCACCGCGTAGCGGCCCTCGGACTCCGGCGTGACGTGGATCTGGTCGTCGAACTCGAAGGACATGCGCCGCAGCCTAGGGCTGCACGTCGGCTCCGCCCACGCTGGTCCAGAGCGCAGGTCCGACCCGGTCAGGCGCAGGCAGCCGCCGCGGCCCGACCCGCCGCGCGCCCCGAGAAGAGACAGCCGCCCAGGAAGGTCCCCTCCAGGGCGTTGTAGCCGTGCATGCCGCCACCCCCGAAGCCGTTGACCTCGCCCGCGGCGTAGAGCCCGGGCAGCGGCTGGCCACCGCTGGTCAGGCAGCGACCGGACAGGTCGGTCTCCAACCCGCCCAGCGTCTTGCGCGTCAGGATGTTGAGCCGTACGGCGATCAGCGGGCCGGCCGAGGGGTCGAGCAGCCGGTGCGGGGTGGCGACCCGGATCAGCTTGTCGCCCCGGTAGCGACGGGCGCCCCGGACCGCGGTGAGCTGGGCGTCCTTGGTGAACTCGTTGTCGATCTCGCGGTCCCGCGCCTCGATCAGGTGCCGCAGGGGAGCCTCCTCGATCAGCGGAGCGTCACCGACGCGGTTCATCCCCGCCACGAGCTCGGCCAGGGTGTCGGCGACCACGAAGTCCTCACCGTGCTGCTTGAAGGCCTCGACCGGTCCCGGCGCCCCGGCCCGCAGCCGGCCGAGCAGCAGCTTGACGTCCTTGCCGGTCAGGTCGGGGTTCTGCTCGGAGCCCGAGAGCGCGAACTCCTTCTCGATGATCTTCTGGGTGAGCACGAACCACGAGTAGTCGTGGCCGGTCGTGCGCAGGTGCGCCAGCGTCCCGAGGGTGTCGAAGCCCGGGTAGCAGGGCGCCGGGAGCCGCTTGCCGGTCGCGTCGAGCCACAGCGAGGACGGCCCGGGGAGGATCCGGATGCCGTGGTTCTCCCAGATCGGGTCCCAGTTCCGGATGCCCTCGACGTAGTGCCACATCCGGTCGGGGTTGATCACGCGGGCGCCCACCGCCTCGGTGATGCCCAGCATCCGACCGTCGACGTGGGCCGGCACGCCGGACACCATCGTCCGCGGCGGTGAACCCAGCCGAGCAGGCCAGGACGTGCGGACCAGGTCATGGTTGCCGCCGATGCCGCCCGAGGTGACGATGACGGCCTGGGCCGACAGCTCGAACTCCCCCGTGGCGACTCGGCTGCTGGGCCGGCCACGCTCGACGTCGGTCGGCTCGAGGACGACGCCGCGCACCCCGACCACGGCACCTCCGTCGAGCACCAGGTCGTCGACCTGGTGCCGGAAGGCGAAGCGGATCCGGCCGGCCTCCACGTGGTCGCGCACCCGGCGCTCGAACGGTGCCACCACCCCGGGGCCGGTCCCCCAGGTCAGGTGGAAGCGGGGCACGGAGTTGCCGTGGCCCTCGGCCCGCCCGTCACCACGCTCGGCCCAGCCCACCACCGGGAAGATCCGCAGTCCCATGGCGTGCAGCCACGAACGTTTCTCGCCGGCGGCGAAGTCGACGTACGCCTCGGCCCACTGGCGCGGCCAGTGGTCCTCGTCCCGGTCGAACTGTGCGCTGCCGAACCAGTCCTGGCTGGCCAGCGCGTGCGAGTCCTTGATCCCCATCCGACGCTGCTCGGGGGTGTCGACCAGGAAGAGGCCACCCAGGCTCCAGAAGGCCTGGCCGCCCAAGGACTGCTCGCCCTCCTGCTCGACCAGGATCACCCGGCGTCCTGCGTCGGCCACCTCCGCGGCTGCGGCCAGGCCGGCGAGACCGGCACCCACGACGATCACATCAGTGTCCATGGGCGCATTCCTACCAACGCACTGCGCCGGCTCTGGTCCGTATCACCGGCCGGACGCGTTTGGTTCGTGGCCCCGCTGGACACAGTCCGCTCATGCCCACCGACCCAGAGCGCCCCGAACCCGAGGTCGAGGACGCCTTCGACCGGCTGGTCGACGAGGGGCGCGAGCGCCTCGAGCGACCCCTGCTCGCCATGGCGGCGACCGGGATGCTCGGGGGGATCGACATCGGCACCGGCGTGCTCGCCTACCTGGTCGTCAAGCACCACACCGACAGCACGATCCTGGCCGGCCTCGCCTTCTCCATCGGCTTCGTGGCCCTGCTGCTGGCGCGCAGCGAGCTCCTCACCGAGAACTTCCTGGTCCCGGTCACGGCCGTCGCCGCTCGGAGCGGCACCCTGCTGGGGCTGGCCCGGCTCTGGTCGGTGACGCTGGTGACCAACCTGGTCGGTGGCGCGTTGATCATGTGGATCCTGATCACCGCCCGCCCCGATCTGGAGAGCACCGCGGTGGAGATCGGCACCCACTACGCCGAGCTGGGGGTCAACCTGCGCAGCTTCATGCTGGCCGTGCTGGCCGGCCTGGTGATCACCCTGATGACGCGCATGCAACACGCGACCGAGAGCCTGGGGATCCAGATCGTGCCCGCCATCCTCTTCGGCGCGCTGCTCGCCGGCGGCGAGCTGTTCCACTGCATTCTCGACTCGCTCTTCATCTTCGCCGCGATGTTCAGCGGCGCCGACATCACCATCGGGGCGTGGCTGATCGCGCTGCTGTGGTCCCTGTTCGGGAACATGGTCGGCGGCATCGGCCTGGTGACCGGTCTGCGACTGCTCCGGGTGCAGCGGGCGGTCGAGGAAGAGCGCCAGCGCGGCTGACCGCCCGCGCTACTTCTTGGAGCTCATGCCCTCGGCTGCACCGATCAGCAGCACGGCGGCCACCACGGCCAGCACGAAGCCCAGGATGTTGAGCTCCCAGATGTCGCCGGTCCCGAGTACTGCGGCGATGGTCCCGCCGATGGCGGAACCCACCAGTCCGAGCAGGAGCGTCAGCAGAAGGCTGAGGTTCTGCTTGCCGGGCTTGACGAGGCGCGCGAGGGCGCCGATGACGAGGCCTGCCACGAGGAATCCGATCATGGCGCCACGCTAGCGGTCGACCCTCGGTAGCGCCATCACCCTTCGGCGAGCCGCGGCGCCATTGCGTCGAGCTGCCAGCGGGTCCAGCGCTCCAGCGACGCGACCTCGTCCTCGGTGAGCCGGTCGCAGACGAAGTCCCAGTGCAGCGCGACGTGGTCCCCGGGCGCGACCTCCTCGACGAAGGTCGAGTCGCCCAGCCGGTGGCCGACCCGCTCCTCCCCCTCTGCCCCCAGGGTCAGGACTCCCCCTGACTCCCCAGCGGCGTAGGTGAGATGGGCGGTGCGCACCAGCAGGTGGTCGCGCTCCACCGCCACCACGCGGCCCCACCCGATCCGGCAGGAGTCCAGCACCTGCAGGGGCTCGGGCAGCCCCGTCTTCAGCAGCCGCGACCACGGGTAGACGCCGAGGACGTGAAAGGCATGCGTCGGCGCCGCCTCCGCGAGGAGGTCGTCGGTCAGGTGGCTCCAGTACGCCCCTGCCTGCGGACGGATGCGCGCCAGCAGCGCCTCCCCGAAAGCGTCGGTCGAGACCTGGTCGGTCAGGTCGTTGCCGGTCCAGTACCCGCGGACCACCCGCTCGTCGAGGGGGTCGTCGACACCCGCGAGCTCGGCCAGCACCTGCTGGTAGGGCCAGGCACCCGAGAACCCCCGAGCCAGGGCGGGCACGTCCACGTCCCTGCCTCGACCGCACGCCACTTCCCCGAGCGCCGCAGACCCCTCGGGTCCGCAGTAGCCCCGGGCGTTGGGAGCATGGGCGTACTGCGCGAAGAGCCGGTGCCCGGGGATCATCTGCCGGCCCTCATGCTCCGGCGGTCTGTCCCACCATGTCCGCGGCCTCGCGGTGCAGCCGACCGAAGTTGTAGTACGCCGCGCACGCACCCTCGGGCGAGACCATGCAGGTGCCGATCGGGGTCTCGGGGGTGCAGGCGGTGCCGAAGACCTTGCACTCCCAGGGCTTGATCACGCCCTTGAGCACCTCACCGCACTGGCAGGCCTTCGGGTCGGCGACCCGGACCCCGGGCATCGAGAAGCGTTCCTCGGCGTCGAACTCGGCGTACGCCGCGTTGACCTTGAGGGCGCTCTGGGAGATGAAGCCCAGCCCGCGCCACTCGAAGTGCGGGCGGAGCTCGAAGGTCTCGGCCAGCAGCTTCAGGGCCTGGACGTTGCCCTCCTCGCGGACCACCCGGCCGTACTGGTTCTCGACCTCGCACCGACCGTCGCGGATCTGCTGCAGCAGCATGTGCACGGTCTGCAGGATGTCGAGCGGCTCGAACCCGGCGACCACCATCGGCTTGCCGTAGACCTCGGGCACGAAGCGGTAGGGGCGGGTGCCGACCACCGTGGAGACGTGCCCCGGCCCGAGGAAGCCGTTGAGCCGCAGGTCGGGCGACTCGAGGATCGCCTTGATGGGCGGCACGATCGTGACGTGGTTGCAGAAGACCGAGAAGTTCTGCACCCCCAACTGCTTGGCCCGGACCAGCGTGACCGCGGTCGAGGGAGCCGTGGTCTCGAAGCCGACCGCGAAGAAGACCACGTGCTTGTCGGGGTTGTCGATCGCGATCTTCAACGCGTCCAGCGGCGAGTAGACGAACCGCGTGTCCGCCCCTCTGGCCTTGGCATCGAGCAGGCTGCCCCGCGAGCCGGGGACGCGCATCATGTCGCCGAACGTCGTGAAGATGACGCCGGGCTGCTCGGCCAGCCACATCGCGTCGTCGACGCGACCCATCGGGATCACGCAGACCGGGCAGCCGGGGCCGTGCACCAGCTCGATCCCCGGCGGCAGGATGTGCTCGAGCCCGTGGCGATAGATGGTGTGGGTGTGGCCCCCGCAGACCTCCATGAACTTGAACTCGTCGTCACCCGTCAGGTGGGTGATCGACTTGACCAGGGCACGCGCAGCGGCCGGGTCGCGGAACTCATCGACGAATTTCATGCTGCCCACCTACGCGATCTCGGAGGAGTTGAAGGCTTCGATCTCATTGACGTAGTCCTCGCCCATCTTCTTGACCTGGTCGAGCGTCAGCTGGGCCTCGATCTCGTCGATCTTGGCCATCGCGAAGCCGACGTGGACGAGCACCCAGTCACCCGCGAGCAGTCCCTGCTCGGCCAGCAACCGGACACTGATGACCCGCTGGACGCCGTTGACCGCGACCTTGGCGAGGTGCTGCTCGGGGTCGGTGATCTCGACGACCTGACCCGGAATCCCTAGACACATGGCGGCTGCTCCATCTCGTGTAGTCGGCTCAACAGATTCGGGGCAGCGGGTCGCCGACGAGCATGTCGACGATCCGGCTGCCGCCGAAGGGGGTACGCAGCGCGACCATCCCGGCGGGGGTCTCCACGACCTGGCCGATCACGGTCGCCCGGCCACCCAGCGGATGGGCCTGCAACGCGGCCACGGCCGCATCGGTCTCCTCGTGGGGCACGACCGCGACGAACTTGCCTTCGTTGGCGACGTAGATCGGGTCGATGCCGAGCATGTCGCAGGCACCCAGCACCTGGGGGTTCACCGGGAGCGACTCCTCGTCGAGGATCACCCCGATCCCGGCCGTCTGGGCCAGCTCGTTGCAGACGGTGCCGAGGCCGCCGCGGGTGGCGTCGCGCATCCAGCGGGTGCCGGGGGCGGCGGCCAGCAGCTTCTCGACCATGCCGTGCACGGCGGTGGTGTCGGAGTAGATCTCCGCCTCGATCGCGAGGTCCCCGCGCGCCAGCATCACCGCCATCCCGTGGTCGCCGAGGGTGCCGGAGAGCACCAGCCGGTCCCCGGGCCGGACGAGGTCTGCCCCGAGCTGCCGGCCAGCCGGGATCACCCCGACGCCCGCGGTCGAGATGAAGAGACCGTCGGCCGCACCCCGGGGCACGACCTTGGTGTCACCGGTGACGATCTGGACCCCGGCGGCATCGGCGGCCGACTTCATGTCGGCGACGATCGACTTGAGGCGGGCCATGTCGAAGCCCTCCTCGATCACGAAGGCCGCCGAGAGCCACTGGGGCACGGCGCCCGAGACGGCCAGGTCGTTCACGGTGCCGTGCACCGCCAGGTGGCCGATGGTGCCGCCGGGGAACTCCAGCGGCTGGACGACGAAGGTGTCGGTCGAGAAGGCCAGCCGGTCACCCGAGGGGAGGGTGAGGACGGCACCATCGCCCATCTGCTCGAGCTCGGGGTTGCGGAAGGCCTCGACGAAGACCGCGTCGACCAGGGCTGCCGACGACTTGCCGCCGGCCCCGTGGGCCAGCGTGATGTGGTCGTCGATGAGTCGCGGGCGACGCTTGCGGAACTCCTCGATCTTGAGCAGCATCCGGTTCTCGCGGTCCACGTGCCCGGCTTCGGTGGGGCGGGCTGAGGTGCGTTCGCTGGTCATCGGGACCCTCTCGCGTCGGGGACGGTGACCCGGCCTGCGGTCATCCGTCGTTGGGTGAGCTCCTGCACCACCGACCAGAGCTGGAAGCCGACCACGGCCTGGCTCTCCTGGATGCGGTGGATGCTCTGGGACCGGATCGTGAAGCAGTGGTCGACGTCGGCGCTGGTGGCCATCGCGCCACCGTCGTGGCCGGCGAACGCAATGGTCAGCAGACCGCGTCGCTTCGCCTCGGTCAGCGCGAAGATCAGGTCGTCGGAGTTCCCGGAGGTCGACATCGCCACGACGATGTCCACGGGCTTGGAGTGGGCGATCACCTGTCGCGAGAAGATCAGCTCGAACCCCACGTCGTTGCCCAGGGCGGTGACCACAGCCTGGTCCGCGGCGAGTGACCAGGCAGGTACGGCGCGTCCGCGCGCCGGTCGGCAGAAGAGGCTGGCCAGGGTGGCGGCATCGGTCGACGACCCGCCGTTGCCGAAGGTGTAGAGCCGGCCGCCCTGACGGAACCGCTCGGCCATGTCGGCGCCCGCGGCGCGCAACCGGTCGGCGTACTCCTCGAGTGAGGCCTGCTGCAGCCGGGCGCTGACCTCCGCCTTGCCCCGCGCCGACGAGGCGAGGTCGGCCAGGAGCGCCTGGGGGTCGTGGCCGGAGCCCTCGATGAAGGGGTAGAGGAAGTCGGTGTTCTCGTTCAGGTCGGTCATCGCGCGCCTCCGGTCAGGTCCTCGATGCGGGTGATCGCGGTGCCCGCGTGGACCAGGAGCAGGTCCCCCGGCGCGACGTCGCCGACGAGGGTGACGTCGACGGGCTCCTCCCCCGTGGCGGTCCGGACCAGCGCGCTGGTGAACGCGTCCTCGGGGGCGAGCACGACCTCGGCGAGACGTCCTTCGTCGCTGCAGGTCACGCAGACCTCGTCGGTGCACTCCTCGGTCTGCTCCACGAGCAGGCCCGGGTGCTCGAAACAGACGTGGGTGAGCTCCCAGAGCAGGTGGTACATCAGCACGAAACGCCCCGTCGCCGGCACCATCGCGTCGTCGGAATCGACCCACAAGACGTGGTCGGCACTCCCCGACTCGGGGAGCGGGCCGAACCCGATCCAGATGGTGTGCGCCCCCCAGGCAGGGGCGCGCCGCATGACGTCGCGCACCTGGCGGTCCTCGGCGGACGCCACGGCCAGGATCACGTCGCCCGGCCTGGTCGCCACCCGGGCCTGGGCCACGGGGTCGGGGTCGACCAGGGCCACCGAGGGCAGGGCTCGCTTGCCCATGATCACCGGGTGGACGAACTCGACGGCGACGTGGTGGGCGTGCGGCTCCCACTGGGGCGAGACCACCCACAAGGTGGCACCGGCGGCGAACTTGCGGGCCAGGGCCAGCGCAGCGCCGGCCAGGTCCCGGCTGAGGTCCTCGCCGATCAGCTCCACCGGAGCGTCGAGGGTCGTCATGAGCGTTCTCCTTGCGTCGTCGCCGACAGGCCTGCGCAGACCCGGGCCCGGCCCACCGCCGCCTGGCCGAGGGACAGCCCGCCGTCGTTGGGCGGAACCCGGTGGTGGGTGAGCACGATGAGGCCGGCGTCGCGCAACGGCGCCACGAGCTCGTCGAGCAGCACCCTGTTCTGGAACACCCCACCCGTGAGCCCGACCGTGGCCACGTCGTTCGCCCGGGCCGCGGCGACGACGAGCTCGACGGTGGCCCGAGCCAGGGCCCGGTGGAAACCGAGGGCCAGCGCTGCGCTCGACCGACCGGCCCGAACGCCGTCCACGACCGCCGTCACGAGTCGGCCGAGCTTCAGCTCACCGTCGGCGACGTCGAGGGGCAGCTCGACCGCCTCGTCGGCCGAGCGCGCGAGGGCCTCCAGCTCGATCGCAGCCTGGGCCTCGTAGGTGACGTCGTGTCGGACCCCGAGCAGGGAGGCGACGCCGTCGAAGAGCCTGCCCACGCTGGTGGTGCGGACGCAGCCGACGCCCCGGGCGAGCTGTGCGCGCACCACGGCCTGCTCCGCTTCGGGGCAGGCGGTCGCGAGATCCAGACCCGCGGTGTCGGTGATCCCGGCGGCGGCCAGCAACGCCAGCGCCACCCGGAAGGGGTGCCGCACGGCACGGTCGCCACCGGGCAACCAGAAGGCTTCGAGGTGACCCACCCGCGTCACCGTCGCCACGTCGGAGCCGGTGAGCAGGAGCTCCCCACCCCACACCGTGCGGTCGCAGCCGTAGCCCGTCCCGTCGAACGCGACGCCGATCATCGGCGTGCCCAACCGGCCGTGCTCGGCCTGCAGGGAGGCGACGTGGGCGTGGTGGTGCTGGACGGTGACCAACGAGACGTCGTGGTCGTGGGCGTAGCGCTCGGCCCACGCCCGTGTGGCGTACGACGGGTGGTCGTCGGCGACGACGAGGCCCGGGACCGCGGCGTGCAGCGTGGTCAACTGGTCGACCGCAACCCCGAAGGCGCTCTGGCTCTCGAGACTGCCCATGTCGCCGAGGTGCCCGGAGCAGAAGGCCATGTCGTCGCGGACCAGGCAGCAGGTGTTCTTGACCTCGGCGCCGACCGCGAGCACGACGGGGGCGTCCGCCAGCGCGCCCAGGTGGACCGGCAACGGCGCATATCCGCGCGAGCGCCGGATGGGCAGCTCCTCGCCGTCCCAGACGGTGACCACCGAGTCGTCGCAGGGCACCGCGATCTCGCGGTCGTGCAGGAGGAACGCATCCGCGAGCCCGGCCAGCCGGGACCTGGCCTCGTCGTTGCGGAAGCAGAGGGGCTCGTCGGCCAGGTTGCCCGACGTCATCACCAGCACGTCGACGTCCTCGCCCAGCGCATCGAAGAGCAGGTGGTGCAGGGGCGTGTAGGGCAGCATCACTCCGATCTCGTCGAGGCCCGGCGCGACCGACGGCGCCAGGTTCGACTCGACCCCACGCAGCAACACGATCGGGCGAGCTGGCTGGCCGAGCACGGCGCCCTCGAACGCGGAGAGGTCGGCGATCCGGCGCACGGCGGTGAGGTCGCGCGCCATCACGGCGAACGGTTTGCCGGGACGTCGCTTGCGGCTGCGCAGCTCCGCGACCGCGCCTTCGTCGGTGGCGTCGCACGCGAGGTGGAAGCCGCCCACGCCCTTGACGGCGAGGATCCCTCCGGTGGTGAGCAGCCGGGCCGCGTGGTCCAGCACGACGTCGTCCCCGTCGAGGCGCTGGCCGTCGCACTCGAACCACAGCCGCGGACCGCAGTCGTGGCAGGCAATCGGCTGGGCGTGGAAGCGGCGATCGGCCGGGTCGGCGTACTCGGCTCGACAGGCCTCGCACAGCGCGAAGGCCGCCATCGTCGTGGCGGGGCGGTCGTAGGGCAGGTCCTCGATGATCGTGAAGCGGGGCCCGCAATTGGTGCAGCTGATGAACGGGTGTCGGAACCGCCGGTCGCGGGGGTCGGCCAGCTCGCGGTTGCAGTCGGCACACGTGCCGACGTCCGGTGGCACCAGCGTCCGGGTGCCGGCGCGGGTCCGGCTGGGCACGATCGAGAAGCCGACCTCGCGCCGAACGGCCCGGGACTCCTGGCGTACGGCGACGACGACGGCCAGGGGCGGCGCCTGCACCTCGATCCGGCGGACCAGCTCGTCGAGAGCCTCGGCCGGCCCCTCGGCCTCGATGAAGACGCGTTGCGCGTCGTTGCCACAGTGGCCGCTGATCCCGAGCTCGGCGGCGAGGACTGCGACGAAGGGACGGAACCCCACCCCTTGCACGACGCCGTGGACCTCGATCCAGCGTCGCTGGACCGACTCCACCCGCACGGCCGTGTCAGTCATCGGACGGCCCCGCGCCCCGCGACTCGCGCGACTGGCCCATCATCTCCAGGCCCGACATCGCCTTCTCGGCCTTCGCCGCGTCGATGCGTTCGAGCGCGAAGCCCATGTGGATCAGCACCCACTCGCCCGGCTCGAGCGACATGTCCTCGAGCATCCCGAGGTTGATCGGACGCTGGGCGCCCAGGACATCGACGAGCGCGAGCATCCCGCCGTTGCCCGCCAGGATCTCGACCACCTGGCCGGGGATTCCCAGACACATGTCAGTTCCCTTCCGTGACGGCTCGGGTGGGTCCGGAAGCAGGCAGGGGCGACGACAGGGGCAGGGCGAGCTCGTCGCGGACCAGGTCGTGGACGGCCGCCATCGCCGCCGTGATGGCGGCCGCCACTGGCTCGGAGAGACCGATTCCCTCGCCGATGTCGGCCGGCTGGCAGCCGACGACGTACGTCGGAGGCAGGGCGCCGCCGAGGCTGTCCAGGCTCGCCAGGACCGCCACCGGTGCCATGCCGTGCGGGTCGAAGTCACCGGTGCCGAGGTCATCGGCACCGACCTTGAGCACCCGGAGGTCACCGGGCTCGCCACGACCGGGAAGCGCATCGACCAGGATCAGCGCGTCGTACCCGTCGAGCAGGTCGTAGGCCAGGTGCATCCCGCGGATGCCGTAGTCGACCACCCGCACGTCCGGCGGCAGGTCACCGGCCGCACTGATCCGCCGGACGACCTCGGGACCGAACCCGTCGTCGCCGCAGAACAGGTTGCCGATGCCCGCAACCAGGACGCGCGCCGTCAGTGACCTTCCTCCATGTCCGCTGTCTCATCCGTGGTTCCTGCAGGACGGTCCACGGGACCACCCCCGGGAGCGTCGGATCCGGTGTCGCGGGAACCTTCCGGACCGCGTTCGGCCTGAGGCTCCTCGGTGAGCGCCTCGCCTGACTGTTCACTCATCTCTCTACCCCCGAGTTGTTGGTGTGGACGTGCGGAGCGGTCACATCGAGCGGATCCTGAGGTACCGCTTGATGTCGGGAATCGACATGACCGCGATGACGATCAGGCCGAGCAGGGTCGCGGCGAGGACGATGGTCGTCGCCAGGCCGATGTATCTCATGGGTGGCTCTCCTCTCGTGCTGGGTCCAGTGGCTCGAGCTCTTCGGGTGCGAAGTAGAAGTAGCGGCCGAACCACTCGTGCAGGTCGGCTGCCGGGTCGTCGACGAGAACGACGGCCACATGGGTGGCTCCGTCGACGTCGGAGAGAACCGCGGTCACCCTGGCCACCTGGTCGGCGAAGAAGAGGTCCTGGGCATCGGCCCGTCGCGACGGGTGGACCCGGACCAGGCTGCCCTTGGCGACCGCGACCCCGGCGATCACGACACTGTCGACGTCGGGGTCGACGCTCTGGTCGGACGCGGGGTCCCACCAAGGGGCGTCGACGTCGAACGCCCCCGCCGGCGAGCCGTCGAGACCCAGCTCGAAGCCGATCTCGCCGCCACGGTCGAACCCCTGGTCGAAGCCACCCCTCACGTCGTCGACACCCGGCTCGACCGGGACCCCGTGCGGGTTGCGCAGCACGCCGTGCAGGTCGCGCAGGGTCTCCGGGGACATCTGGTCGCACCGGTCGATGATCTCGGCGGCGCGGGGGTCGGTGGCGCGCGCTTCGGCCTTCTCGGCCTCGGTCATGGTCATCACCCGCAGGGTGAGGATCTCGTCGATCTCGGTGGAGTCGAAGAGCGCTCCGGCGCTCTGCTCGGCGATCTCCGGGTGGTCGTAGAGGATGATCGGCGAGCCCAGCACGACGTCGCTCGAGCCGACCGGCCCGACGAGTACGGGGTAGCAGCGGCGCTGACGGCACTCCTCCACCGCGGCGACCGCCTCCGCGGGCGGCTCGAGCAGCGAGACGAACTCACACCCGTCGGCCACGACCAGGACGTGGGTGCCGATCGTCGAGACCCGGATCGCGGCGTCCTTGCCGTCGACCTCGTGGGGATGGGTGTTCTCCACCGTCACCGAGAGGCGGACCTGGCCCGCCACGGGCTCGGCCCGGACGGTGACCGCGGCCTGCAGGGTCGAGCGACGACGCACGATCCGTCCGACTGCCTCCCCGTTCGCCCCGGTCACCGGCTCGGTCTCCTCGGACCCAGGGATGTCCACCAGGCTGCGGACTGCGTCGAGCGGTCCGTCGAGGGCGCCGGCCAAGGCGTACGCCGGGATCGGGACCTCGCACTCGAAGGCCTCGTCCCAGCTGAGCAGGGTCCGGCCGTCGACGACGAGCTGGTCGACCGGCTGGTGGCCCGTGCCGTCGCGGCGTTCGACCGAGCGCACCTGGAGCTGGAGGAAGCGCAGCAGCACCCGGACCTCGGTGTCGTGCCCGAGGGGGCCGGCCACCAGGCACTGCAGCGACATGTGCGGGTCCTCGGCGAAGCTCGCGGGCGATGCCTGCGGCGGCCCGAGGACCCCGAACTGCCAGCGGGACTGGTTCTTCGAGGAGCTCGCGCGGTAGGGGTAGAGCAGGTAGCCCTCGTAGAGCACCGCGTCGGCGATCGCCCGGACGTGGTCCAGCGACGAGTCGGCGGGCGTCGGTGTGGGTGTCATGACGGGGCACCGTCCCGGGCACCGAGCAGCGACTGGACGGTCTCCTCCCAGGAGGTCAGCCCGTGGCGGGACTTGTAGTCGGCGAGCTCGCCGAGCACCTCGTGGTCGAGCCGGATCCAGCCGGTGTTGGGGAAGTAGGACCTGATCATCTGCTGCCACACCTCCACCGGCAGGAGGTAGGACGCCTCGCAGTCCCACGGCACCTGCTGGACACCGAAGCCGGCGGCCCCCTTGGTGAAGACGGTGCCGGAGAAGAGCAGCACGATCGGGATCGTGCCCTCGCCGACCGCGTGGAGGTAGCGCGACCCGGTGAATTCGAAGTCGTAGGTGCACGGGAGCGCGAGATCCACCTCGGTGATCCCGGTGAATCCCTGCACCATCGCGCCCGCCTGCATCCACAGGAACGGCTTGAGCGTCTCGGCCCAACGGTCGCGCTCCCCGAAGAGTGCGCGCAGGCCGGTCTCGTCGGCCTCGTCGTAGTGCCGACGTTGGGGCTCGATCCGCACCTGGCACCGCAGGGCAATCGCGTGAATGGTCTCGCCGGTGGACTCCTCGATCCGGAGCCGGGCGGTGAGCTGGGGGGCGGCGGCGTACGGCTCGGCGAAGATGTCGACCACGCTGAAGGTGTAGGCGCTCACGACGTCAGCTCCGGCGCCGGCCGGCTGCGGCCCTCGACCATCGCGAAGAACTCCTCGAGGGCAGTGCGGGCCTCGGCCCCGCCGTCGAAGCCGCGCCACAGCGACCGCAACCGCCCCACCAGCTCGTAGCAGGTGTCGATCGGCACGACGTAGGCGCTGAAGCCGTCGTGCTCGTGGTCCGGGCCCCGCAGGAGCAGCGCCTCGACATCGGCGCGCAGGTGTCCGAACTGCGGGTTGGCAGCAAGGATGCGCGCCCAGGCGTCGAGCCGGAGCTCGGACTCGGTGGCGCCCGCCGGTCCCGGATAGAACGCGATCGTGCGGTTCTGGACGGAGTTGTGGAAGAGGAAGGCCAGCCCGACCGGGATCTGGAGGTCGTCCCACTCGGCGCTCCCGAAGGTGAACTCCGGGAACGAGAGATAGCGGTCCGGGACCGCGCGGTAGCGCATCTCGGCGTGCTCGGCGGTGAAGAGGAGGTAGCAGCCCCGACAGGTGCACATCAGGCCCCGGCTCTCGAGGTTGACGACGTGCTGGTGCTCCTCACCGATCGACTGGGCACACATCTCGCACCGCTCCCCCACGACCGGCGGAGGTCGCGTCGAGGTGATCCGTCGCAAGGAGTCGAGGGGGGATCGGCCAGTCATGGTCGCCTCACACAGCAGCCGGTACGGCGATCGCAACCGAGGTGACTCCGCCGTCGGTCAGCAGCGGAACGGGGGTCAGGTGCAGGGTTTCGTCGTCCAGACAGACACCGGCTCGCCGGACGTCGTAGTGCCCCTGGCAGCCGGGACAGCGCAGGACGGCGTCGCCGATGGCCGCACCCAACCTGCGGGACAGGGCGGACCCGCGCAGCGAGGTGCCGCACCGGGCGCACGCATCGAGGAAGGCGAAGAGCTCCGAGCCCATCCGGCAGCCCGCCACGGCCGTCCCGGCGACCTCGACCACGGCCACCTCGCCGGTCGCGAGCGCGTCGAGCACGGGAGCGCGCTCCCACGAGGAGGTCCCACCGAGCGCGGGCTCGTCGAGCCGTGAGCGCAGGGACGACACCGGGATCAGCGTCTCCCCTCCGGACGCCGAGGCCTCCTCGACCTCGATCCCGGCGATCTCCGGCGCAGCCGCTTCGATCGCACCCTCGACGGCGAGCTTGAGGGTCACCGAGGAGGACGGACAGCCGTCGCAGCTGCCGAGCAGCCGAAGGCGCACCATCCCGGCATCGCTGACCTCGAGCAGCTCGACGTCGCCACCGTGCGACCCGAGGTAGGGACGCACGCTTTCGAGGGCTCGCTCGACGCGCTCCTCGACGCCGTGAGGGTGCAGGCCGTGGACCAGCAGCAGACTGGCCACGAGATCGTCGCCGGCCAAGGACTCCAGGACGGCGTCGTCGAGCCGGCCGGCGTCGTACACGATCTCGAGGATCCGCTCGATGCCGGCGCCGTACAGATCGGCGACCAGCCGGACGAGCTCCTCGGCGCGCTCACGAGCGACCACACCACCGGATCCACTCGCATCGAGCAGGGCATCGATCCGCTCGCCCGTGCCGCGCAACCTGTCGGGAGAGCCGAGATCCGCCATCGCGACTAACCGCTGACCGACTGCGTCGGCGAGTGCATCAGCTCGAGCTCCTGACCCTCACCGAGGTACATGTGCACCCCGCAGGGCAGGCAGGGGTCGAAGCTGCGCACCGTGCGCATGATGTCGATCCCCTTGAAGTGCTCGCGATCGTTCTCCTCGAAGATCGGTTGCCCCTGCACGGCGTCCTCGTAGGGACCGGGAGTCCCGTAGACGTCACGCGGGTTGGCGTTCCACGGGGTCGGTGGGTAGGGGTGGTAGTTGGCGATCTTGCCGTCCCGGATGACCAGGTGGTGGCTGAGAACGCCCCGCACCGCCTCGGTGAAGCCGCACCCGATGCTCTGGTCGGGCACCTCGAACTTCTCCCAGGTCTTGGTGCGCCCGGCCCGGATCTCGACCAGCGCCTTCTCGGCGAAGTGCAGCGCACACGCGGCTGCGTAGGCCTGGAAGTAGGTGCGGGCCCGGTTGCGCTCGATCGTGTTGCTCCACTTCGGGACCTTCCACTCGAACTCGACCGGTCCCTTCAACGCCGTCTTCGGCAGGTTGATCTTCACCGAGCTTCCGGTCGACTGGACGTAGCCGATGTCGACCAGGCCGGCGAGCGCCGTCGACCAGAGCCTCGCCAGCGGACCGCCCCCGGTGTCGAGGGCGAGGTAGTCCTTGCCGTCGAACCACCGCGGCGACATCACCCAGCTGTACTTGCCGTCGAGGTCGCGCTTCTGCGGCTTGGGGTTGGTGTGCTGGTTCCAGGGGTGGCGCCGGTCGACCGGGTTGCCGAGCGGGTCGTTCTTGACGAAGATCTCCTGGCCCTCCCAGT
The DNA here is from genome assembly GCA_963850965.1 of uncultured Actinomycetota bacterium. Lineage (GTDB taxonomy): Bacteria > Actinomycetota > Actinomycetes > Propionibacteriales > Nocardioidaceae > Nocardioides. The sequence continues at coordinate 170,117 of CAWKMT010000002.1, forward strand.
CGTCGTAGTACGACGAGCCGAGCAGGATCCGGATGCCGAGGTTGATCTCGACCAGGTCGGTGGTGACGAGCTTGCCGTCGACGACCACGCCGGGGGTGACGTACATCTTGCGTCCCCAGTTGGTCATGTCCTTGTAGTCGAAGTTGCAGTGCTCGGGATCCTGGAACGAGCCCCAGCAGGCCAGCAGGATCCGGCGGTTGCCGACCTCCTCGTAGCCCGGCAGCGCTTCGTAGAAGAAGTCGAAGAGGTCGTCGTGCATCGGCACGACCTTCTTCATGAACTCGACGTAGCGCATCAGCCGGGTGATGTAGTCGGTCATCAGCTGGATCGTCGCGACCGTGCCGACGCCCCCGGGATAGAGCGTCGAGGGGTGGACGTGACGTCCCTCCATCAGACAGAACATCTCGCGGGTCCAGCGGCTGACCTGGAGTGCCTCGCGGTAGAACTCCCCGGTGAAGGGGTTCAGCGAGCGCATGATGTCGCCGATGGTCGGGTAGCCGTGCTCGGCCGCGTGCGGCGACTCGGTGCGGTTGGCCAGCTCGAGCACTCCGGGGTTGGTCTCGGCGACCATCTTCTCGCAGTAGTCCACCCCGACCAGGTTCTCCTGGAAGATGTTGTGGTCGAACATGTACTCGGCCGCCTCGCCGAGGTTGACGATCCACTCACCGAGGTGCGGTGGCTTCACGCCGTACGCCATGTTCTGGGCGTAGCAGGAGCAGGTGGCGTGGTTGTCACCGCAGATGCCGCAGATCCGGCTCGTGATGAAGTGCGCGTCGCGCGGATCCTTGCCCTTCATGAAGATGGAGTAGCCACGGAAGATCGAGCTGGTGCTCTTGCACTCGGCGACGACCTTCTGGTTGAAGTCGACCTTGGTGTAGATCCCGAGACTTCCGACGATCCGGGTGATCGGGTCCCAGGCCATGTCGACCAGGCCCTTGTCGTCTTCCTTCGACATGCGCGGCGCGGGAATGGTGGACGTCATCCCGAGACCTCTTTTCTGTGAATCGGAGGGATACGCGAGAGGGGACTACCAGGTCCGCTTGGCTCCGGTGGTCAGCTTCTTGCCGGGCTTGCGCCACTTGGGCTCCCGGTCGAGCGTGTCGGTCGTCATGTTCCGCAGGCGCCGCACGGCGCTGCCGTAGACGCCGACCGCAGTGGTCGAGAGCTTGCCGCCGGGAGGCTCGTCCATGAAGGGCATGAACTTGTCGGGGAAGCCGGGCATCGTGCAGCCGATGCAGATGCCACCCACGTTGGGGCAGCCCCCCACCCCGTTGATCCAGCCTCGCTTGGGCACATTGCACTTCACGACCGGGCCCCAGCAGCCGAGCTTGACGATGCACTTCGGCGAGCCGTACTCGGTCGCGAAATCGCCCTGCTCGTAGTAGCCCGCGCGGTCGCAGCCCTCGTGCACGGTGCTGCCGAAGAGCCAGGTCGGACGCAGCGCGTCGTCGAGCGGAATCATCGGCGCCTGACCGGTCGCCATGTAGAGCAGGTAGGCCAGGGTCTCGGACATGTTGTCCGGGTGCACCGGACAACCGGGCACGCACACGATCGGAATGCCCGCCTTGGACTTCCAGTCCCAGCCCAGGTAGTCGGGAACCCCCATGGCTCCGGTGGGGTTGCCTTCCATGGCGTGGATGCCGCCGTACGTCGCGCAGGTGCCGACCGCCACGATGGCAGTCGCCTTGGGGGCCAGTCGGTCCAGCCACTCACTGGTGGTCATCGGCTGTCCGGTCATCGGGTCGTTGCCGAACCCGCACCAGTAGCCCTCGTCATGGAGCTGTTCGTTCGGGATCGATCCCTCGACCACGAGCACGAAGGGTTCCAGCTCGCCCCGATCGGCCTTGAAGAACCACTCCAGGAAGTCGTCGGCACCACCGTTGGGGCCGCATTCGAAGTCGATCAGCGGCCAGTGGACCGCGATCTGGGGCAGACCCGGAAGGGCGCCGAGGGCGATCTCCTCGATGCTGGGCTGCGTGGCGGCCGTGAGGGAGACCGAGTCCCCGTCACAGCTGAGTCCTGCGTTGATCCACAAGACGTGAATGAGTGTCTGTTCTGCTGCTACGGCTTCAGCTGTGGGCATCTGCGCCGGCTCTCCGGGGCCCCGCAGTGGCGGTCCCTCTCGGATCCTCAGGTCACGCTGGTTAGTGACCTCTGTCACTCTCGCATTCTCATGACAGGTGGCGGAAGAACGCTTGTCAAGGGTTTCGCCGGAACTCCCTCGAAACTGATCAGAGCCAGGCCAACCAGGAGTCGAAGTTCTCGCCGGTGGTCGCCGAAACCGGGAGCACGGTGACGTCGGGGTTGATCAGCCGCGCGTCGCGGGCCAGGCGTTCGGGGTCGAACTCGACGTAGGGCAACAGGTCGATCTTGTTGAGCACGACAAGGTCGGCTGCGGCAAACATGTGGGGGTACTTCAGGGGTTTGTCGTCGCCCTCGGTCACCGAGATCACCACGACCTTGCGTCGTTCGCCGAGGTCGAAGAGGGCAGGACAGACCAGGTTGCCGACGTTCTCGATGAACAGCACGCTGTCGCGTTCGGGCTGGAGGTCCTCGAGCGCCCGGGCCACCATCGCGGCATCGAGGTGGCAGCCGGCGCCGGTGTTGACCTGCACCGCACGAGCGCCCGCGCGACGGATCCGCTCAGCGTCGAAGAGCGTCTCCTGGTCCCCTTCGATCACCGTGACCGGCCGCCCGAGTGCCGCGATCGTGCGCTCCAGCAGCGTGGTCTTGCCGGCCCCCGGCGAGCTCATCAGGTTCAGGGCGGTGACCCCACGCTCGGCGAGCCAGGCGCGGTTGCGGGCAGCCAGGCCGTCGTTCTTGGCGAGCACCGCGACCTCGAGCTCGAGGGTGTGGGTGCGCAGCTCCTCGTCCACGGGCAGGTGCGTGTGGTCCCCGTGTCCGTGATCGTGGTCGTGATCGTGACCGTGACCGTGGCCGTGGCCGTGATCGGCAGGGGCCCCGGCACCCGGTGTCGCCAGGGTGGTGAGGCGCACGTCGGCTTCTCCGCACCCACAGGTCGTGCACATGTCAGGCCACCTCCACCGATGTCACCGAGAGCTCCCGACCGGACAGCACCTCGACATCGGCGCTGCCGCAGTCGCAGAGGAGGAACGCGTCGGCCAGCGCGAAGTCGGACTCGCACGACCGGCACCGCGCCCGGGCCGGCTCGTCCTCGATCTCGAGGACGGCTCCCTGCAGAGGGGTCCCGGCCGAGGCCAGCTCGAAGCAGAAGGTCAGCGCATCGGGAACCACGCCCGAGAGCCGACCCACCCGCAGGCGTACGACGCTCACGGGGGCGTCGGTGCGTTCGAGCACGGCCGAGACCACGCTCTCCGCGATCGCCAGCTCGTGCATGTGACCTCCAGCCGTCCGGGCCACCGTAGGACGGGGCACCTGTCCTGGCAACGGGCTCGCGACGGCCATAGCCGTAGCGGGCCTCCAGGCGTACTGTCGAAAGCGCAGGTCCCGTCGAAGATGGAGGACATGTGACCGGCACGCACCCGCGTCTGCTTGAGGACCTCGAGCCAGTGGTGGCAGAGAATCTCGACCGCCACCTCGCGATCGCCCAGGAATGGCATCCGCACGACTACATCCCGTGGAGCCAGGGACGCGACTTCGCCTTCCTCGGCGGGGAGGACTACGCCCCCGAGCAGTCCCGTCTGTCCGACACGGCCAAGGCCGCGATGTTCACCAACCTCCTCACCGAGGACAACCTGCCCTCCTACCACCGGGAGATCGCGACCCGTTTCGGCCGGGACGGCGCCTGGGGGACCTGGGTGGGTCGCTGGACCGCCGAGGAGAACCGTCACGGCATCGCGTTGCGCGACTACCTCGTCGTGACCCGGGGTGTGGATCCGGTGGAGCTCGAGCGTGCCCGGATGGAGTACATGACCTCGGGCTACGACTCGGGCGACCGCGGCCCGCTGGAGACCGTCGCCTACGTCTCCTTCCAGGAGCTGGCCACGCGCGTCTCGCACCGCAACACCGGGAAGGTCACCGGCGATCCGATCGCCGACAAGTTGCTGACCCGGATCGCCAAGGACGAGAACCTCCACATGATCTTCTACCGCAACATCGTGGCGGCGGCGCTGGAGATGGAGCCGGACCTCACCATGCGTGCGATCGCCGACGAGGTGATCAAGTTCGAGATGCCGGGCGCCACGATGGCCGGCTTCCGGCGCAGCTCGATCCTGATCGCCAAGGCCGGGATCTACGACCTGCGCCTGCACCACGACGAGGTGATCGCACCGGTACTCCGGGCCTGGAACGTCTTCGACCGCACCGACTTCGGAGCGGTCGGCCAGCAGGCGCTCGAGGAGCTGGGGGAGTTCCTCGCCGAGCTCGACGGCCAGGCGACCCGCTTCGTGGATCGCCGGGCCGAGAGTCGAGAACGCGCGCGGGCACGCGCCGAGACGGACGCCACGCCCGACATCGCCTCCTGACGACCTCAGCTCGCGCTCAGGTGCCCGGGTGGGCGTCGTCTCCGGACGATGCGTCACGGGGCCGGACGAAGAGGTAGCCCACCACCCCTCCCGCGAGCAGGCCGAGCGGGACCACGTTCGAGACCAGGCCCTGGAACTCCTCGACCGTCCCGCCCCGGCCCTCGGCGTACGCATTGAAGAGCAGGTAGCCCCCGATGCCCAGGGCCAGCCCCACGGCTGCCCCGCCCACGACGAACACCACGGTCCTGAGCCACGGGGGACGGCGCGACCCCTGGTTCTGCTGCATCCCACCTCCCGAGGGCTGCGGGGCTGACGTCCACCGCAGCCCTGCCTCATCGTCCGCCGGTCCCCGCTCGTCCAGCAGGGCCAAAGGTCCCGTACCGGGAGTCAGTGCTCGGCGTGGGTGGCGCGGGCAACGGCGCGTGCCGCCGACCGCGTGATCAGGCCGAGACCCGCGGCATGGTCAGCAACCTCGGCCGAGTCCCCGGCCAGGACGAATGGGACGTCGTGGTCCCACGCGTCGGCGACCAGCTCCACCCTGCGGTCACCCGGATCGAGCCTGACCTCACGGATGTAGACCGCCAGGAACCGGCCCGGATGCCGGCGTACGGCGTCGGCGTAGATCTCCGGGTCGTGCTGGCCCGAGTCACCGAGGAGCACGAACGGCAGCTCCGGGTGCAGCGAGAGGATCTCGTCGATCCGCTCGGCCTTGTGGGAGTGCGTCGACCGGTTCACGTCGGTGCCGAGGAGGTCGCGCAGGAGCAGCGGACCGAGCGGAAAGCCGCGGTGGATCAGGAACGCGCGCAGGAAGCCGTGCAGGTTCCACGGACTCGAGGAGACGTAGAAGACCGGGTTGTCGTGGGGAGAGCGCTGGCGGGCCAGCGCCCGGTAGAGCTCGGGTGCCCCGATGAACGGCGTCCGGGTCAGCTCGGAGCCGACCAGCGTCTGCCGGATCATGGCCACCACGCGCTGGGCGCCGGTGTGCAGGATCGTGTCATCGATGTCCGAGACGATCCCGAACCGTGCGCCGGGCCCCGGGACGCGGATCTGCACCGGCGTGATGTGGGCGTCGGTGAGCCCGCGGTACTCCCCCGCCAGCCCGATCTGCCCGATGGTCCACGGGTCGACGCAGTCACTGTCGGGCAGCTTCAGGTCGAAGGTGAAGTAGCCCTCGCCGTCAGAGGTGGTCTCCGCTTCGGCCGTGCCGACGCGGAGCCGGAGCGGCACTCCCGGGAGCTCGTGGGTGAGGAAGCGCGAGGCGGTACGCCGCGTGGCCGCCCAGGCACCCTCACCGTCGATCGCATCGGTGGGCTCGGGGTTGTCGAGAACCCGGCCGCGGACAATCGCGCGACCGGGCGATCCCATCCCGAGGTAGGGGACGATCCGGAAGTCCTCGGGGATCTGCCCGCCGCGCCTGCGCATCCGAGCGCCGTCCCACTGCCGTTCGGCCTCGATCGCGAGGTGCCGTACGGCGCGCTGGGCCCGGCTGCCCCACGAGCTGTCCTGCTGGTCCACGGAACCTCCTGACGGTCACGTTAACCTCGCCCGTCCGAGCGCCCTCCACTGGTCTGGCGCAACGTGAAAGTCGTTGAGCTCGCCCGATGTGCGGCGTAGCGTCGCGCCATGTCGTATCCACCGCCCACCTACTTCGGCAGCGGCGAGAGCACCGCCACCTTCCGTCCTGCGTCGACGCCACCCGAGCTCGAGCGGCCGGCGGGCTCGGCGGGCTATCTGGCGACCGGCGCACTCACCGCAGATCGTTTCGGGCTCTACCGCTGGGACATGGGCCCGGTGCCCACCGGTGCCGAGCCGCACTACCACCGGACCTTCAGCGAATCCTTCTTCGTGGTCTCCGGGACGGTCCAACTCTTCGGCGGGCAGGGCTGGACCGATGCCGGTCCGGGCGACTTCAGCTACGTGCCCGAGGGAGGGCTGCACGGCTTCCGCAACGCGTCCGGGGAGCCCGCGTCCCTCCTGATCCTCTTCGTTCCCGGCGCACCACGTGAGGCGTACTTCGAGGGGCTCTTCGAGCTGGCCCAGGGGCGATGGGACCCGAGTCCGGAAGAGCTCACTGCCTTCTGCGAGGAGCACGACAACTTCTACGTCTGACCGCCGAAACCCGCAGGAGGTCCGACCGGTCGGGAGCGCGGGCTCAGAGCCCGGCCCACCACTGCTCGGTCGGGAGCGCGACCGTCGGCGTCGACCCGCTCACCCGGACGCGGCTGCGCCAGACGCACGCCGTGCTCGGCGGCTTCGGTGCGCACCCACTCGGCCGGCGCCGCCCAGGTGTGGAACGCCAGGTCGAAGGTGCCCCAGTGGATCGGCAGCATCACGTCCCCGCGCAGGTCGAGGTGGGTGCGGACCGCCTCGGCCGGGTCCATGTGGACGTCGGGCCACCGGACGTCGTACGCCCCGATCGGCAGGACGGTGAGGTCGACCGGGCCGTGCTGCCTGCCGAGCTCCGCGAAGGCCTCGGTGTAGCCGGAGTCCCCACCGAAGAACGCCGAGCGTCCCGCGGCCTCGACCAGCCAGGAGGACCAGAGCGTGGCGTTGGCCGCGAAGAGACGGCCCGAGAAGTGCCGCGCCTCGGTGCAGGTCAGGGTCAACCCGTCCAGGTCTGCGGACTGGCCCCAGTCGAGCTCGACGATGCGGTCCTCCGGGACCCCCCACCGGCGTAGGTGCGACCCGACCCCGAGGGGTACGACGAAGGGCATGTCCTGGGTGCGGGTCAACTCGTCGATCGTGGCGGTGTCGAGGTGGTCGTAGTGGTCGTGGGAGATGAGGACCGCGTCGAGCCGCGGGAGGTCCTCGAGCCGGGCCGGGACGGGGTGGCTGCGACGGGGGCCCACCGTCGCCGAGGGTGAGACGCGCTCGCTCCAGACGGGGTCGGCCAGGACCCACCGCCCGCCGATCTCGAGCAGGACGGTGGAGTGCCCCAGCCAGGTGGCCGCGCACTGGGCGGCCTCGGCGGGCCAGTCCGGCGTCACCAGCGGAACCGGACCGGCGGGCCGACCACGGTTGCCCTTGGTCGCGAACTCCACCGCGATCGAGCCGCGACCACCGGACTCGACCACCTGCATGGGCTCGCGGTTGTGGAAGACGCCGTCGTGGAACTGCGGGGAGTCGTGGTCAGGCAGCGAGATCTCGGTGGCGCCCGCGCCGAGGGACCGGCGTACGTCCGCCAGGGCGCGCGGCCCGAGAGTCGGGGCCGACCTGACGAGGGCGACCGCGCCCAACGCGACCGCCCCGACGAGGGCGGTGGCGACGCGGGCGTTCGATCCAGGGGTCCGGGGCACGCGCCCATTGTCCTCCCACCCCGGTCAGCCGCGTGAGCGCAGGTGCGATTCGGTGACTAGTCAGGCGGCTGGCTCACGAAGCGGAACCACACCCGCACCGACCCGTCCAGCGGGACCACGAGGGTGGAGTTGCTGGGCGACCACGTGCCGGGCACCAGGAAGAGCAGACCGTCGCCCTGGATCAGCAGACGCAGGTTCGTGTAGCGGTAGCGATAGCGGTCTCCCTTCTCGGCCGGCAGGGAGGTCTCGACGATGTCCACTCCCCTCGCGAGGATCAGACGCTCCTGGGTGTCGAGGGTGACGGGTGCGAGCTCGGACAGGTGCCGAGCCGTCCGCATGCCGTTGCCCGTCCCCGTCCACTGGGCCAGGGTCGCCGTCGCCCAGAAGAGGCAGGCCACCACCACGACCAGGGCACAGGCCAGGATCCCGCGGCTCAGCGCCGCTGATTCGTCGGGTGCGGCCCGGAGCAGGTTCGGTGCACCCGGCAGCCTGATGCCGTAGAGCACCCCGGCACTCCCGGCGGCGATCGCCAGCGGTGTCACCAGCGGGTAGTACGGCCAGCCTCCGAGCCGGGCGAAGGCCACGATCAGACCCACCCCCACCACCAGGGCGACTCCTGCCACGCCGAGGAAGAGGCGTACGACGATCGGCGGCGGCGGGTGGCGTCGTACGACGCGATGGAGGAGGAGCAGGACCCCACCGCCGAGGGCGATCGTCAGCAACGGGACCAGCAGCGCCTGAGGGCTGCGCATGACGTAGTCCTGGGTGCTGAGCCCGGCGGTGTCCACGTCGACGCCGAAGTAGCGGTACTGCGCCCGCGACGAGACGTAGCCGAAGTAGAAGAGCAGGGTGCTGAGCAAGGTCGCTGGCGCGATGATCGTGCTGCCGAAGCTCCACCACTTCTCGAAGAGAGCTTCTTTCGACGAGGTGGCGGCCGATGCCTCCGGCACCGTCCTCAGCCTGCGCCGTCGGTGGACTCTGAGCTCGGCTCACTCGGGCTGGACCCGTCGCTGGTCTCTTCCTCGTCCCCAGGGCGAGCGACGAGCTGGATCGACCCCGACCCCAGGCCGGCCAGGAACGCCTGGCACTCGACCGCGTGCTCGGGCGGACAGCTGGCTGAGCCGGCGACTGACATCGATCCGAAGTCGCTGGGGACGTCGGTCCACGTCACCGGGACCTCGCAGCTCTCGGTGTCGGGGGTCAGCTCGAAGCTGGAGTCCAGACAGGGCTCGGCAGCGCAGGTTTCGGAGGACAGCGCGAAGGCCTCGGCTGGATCGAAGCTCACGGCCGTGATCGTGATGACCAGCCCCTCGGGGAAGTCCGAGGGGCCGCTCCACGACACCGGGGCACATTGCAGCGCCTCCGACACCTCGGAGGCTCCCCCGCCCACGGGCAGGCCCGGGAGGTCAACGGAGACTTCCTCGCCCCCGGTGGGCACGATCTGCGTCGCGCCGGTGTCCTCCGGCGCAGGAGCCTCGGTCTCGAAGACCTCCGAGGCTTCAGGTTCGCCGGACACCGCGCTCGGACTCGACCCACCGGAGCAGCCTGCGCCGGCGATGAACGCGCCCGCGCACAGCAGCGCAGAGACGGCGCGGAGTCGGAACGTCATCGAGCCCTCCCGAATGGCCTGATCCTCCACGGTCCCCCGCTCGCTCAGGGCCGTCAATAGCCCGAGTTGCTCATCGAAGACGTCCACGAATCGCCGCCATCGACTCCCACCGGAGCCGGGCCTCCTGAGCCGAGGCAGGCCCTTAGTCGTCCGTTCGCCGCGGCGAACGGTAGGGGTCCAGGAGCGCGCCCCCCTCGGGGTCGTAGTAGTACCCGAGGTACCAGCCGACGCGGTTCCACATCTCGCGTTCCTCTGCGAAGGTGGCGGGCAACTCGAGCCCGAGCGCCTCGGCCAGCGGGAGTCTGGCCAGGTCGATCATCCCCCGCACTGCTGAGTCCCATGCGTCGGTGGCCGCGACCGCTGCGGGATAGCAGGCGAAGCCCACACCGGTGGCCATGACCACCGCGACCACCAGGATCGACACGTCGCGGTCTCCGCTGGTGAGTGCGAGAAGGGCGCTGGCATCCACCAGCGCCGAGACATAGAGGAGGCAGACGAAGAAGTCTGCCCCGGCGCGGGCCTCCTGGGCTTCCTTGGCAACTCGTTCGTCCACCGAGCCTCGAATCTGGGACCACAGCAGCTGGGAGCTCAGCTGATAGCGGTCATAGGAGTAGTACTCGAACCTCCGAATGGCGTTGCCGAGCCGGGTCGGGGCGACCTGCGCCTCGTCATCGGGGTATCTCCTGAACTTCTCCAACGCCAGCGCTGCCCGCGGCCCCAGTGCACCGGAGCCACTGTCGGGCGACTCGTCCTGCGCTGCCGCTCGGGCGCGCTCGCGGGCAGCCCGATGGTGAGTGATCCGCGACTCCTGCCACTTCTTCGGCCACAGGAGGTAGCCCTCGAGAAAGCGGTACAGCGCTCTCGCCAGGCTCGCCAACGTGAGGCCCAGCACGACGGACGCCGCCAGCAGCACGACCGCCTGGTCGGAGGGACTGGCAGCTGCAACATCCCTGAGCAGCGGGACGCCGTCGAGACTGGGCAGCACCAACACTCCGAAGAATGCGAGACCGAGCCCGCTCGGCAGCATCCACCCGGTGACCAGGGCCCAGGAGCCACCCATCGCCACCTTGACGAGCTCGTTCACGCCTTGTCCCGGCGCCACCAGGGCGGCAGTGGCTGTGGATCAGGCCCCGGCGGCGGACCCGTCAGGTTCAGGTCGAAGTACGTGCCCACGAGCCCGACTGCCCCGTCGCCGCCGCCAGCCTGGAGATCCAGGAGCCGTGGCGCCAGGGCCACCTGCTCGATGTCGAAGTCGAGGACGACGTGCGACGTGCGCCACTCACCGTGGTTGACGGGTACGACGACATGGTCTCCGCGGAAGGTGATGCTGACGATGTCGCAGCCGCTGGCGTCCTCCCAGACCAGCCCGTCGACATCGCCGACGAACTCACCGTTCACGAGCGCGGCGACGTCCACGCCCGCCACTTCGGCGACGTGCGCCTCTGGCGTTGCGTCCTCACCCATGGGCCCTCCCCCACTCGACGCCATCTCCACGGTCACCCGGGCAGCCGGCTCGCGTCAAGCGTCCGGGTACCGAAGTCTCGCTCCCGAGAACTTGAGGTGAGGACAACGTCGGGCGGCGCCCCGACTGGTCTACTGGCAGGACTCGCACGGTGCTCACGGACCGGAGGTGATGGAGCCCATGACGACTCCCCGAACGGTGCCCGAGGTGATCGCGCGGCTGCGCGCCATCGCCGCGAGCCTGCCGCCGAACGACGGTGCCGCGATCTTCAACGCGATGTACCTCGAGGTGACCGAGCGCATCGGAGTGGAGCTGGCTGCCGGTGGGACCTTCCGTGACCCTGCCTTCATGGAGGAGCTCGACGTCCGTTTCGCGAGCCTCTGGCTCGCGGCGTACGACGACGCGGCAGCCGACCGCAAGGTCCCGTCCGCGTGGGCGCCACTCTTCGAGGAGCGGGCCACGGCCGGAATCTTCCCGATCCAGTACGCCCTGTCGGGCATGAACGCCCACATCGAGAACGACCTACCGCTGGCCCTGGTCGCCACCTGCCAGGCCCGCGGGATCTCCCCCGGGCACGGCACGGTCCACCAGGACTACGAGGCGGTGAACGAGCTGCTGGCCGCCGTCGAGAGCGAGATCCGTCGTTCCTTCCTCACCGAGATCGAGAGATACGTCGACGACGAGGTCGGGCCGCTCGTCCACCTGGTGAGCGCGTGGAACATCGACAAGGCACGCGACCTGGCCTGGGTCACCGCCGAGACGATCTGGGCGCTGCGGCACTTCTCGTACCTCTCGCGCAAGCAGGTCGCCATGCTCGGCCACACCGTCGGGCTGGCCTCACGGTGCCTGCTGGCGCCGGTGGGCCGGCGGCTGCTCGTCTGACCCGAGGTCGGCGTCGCGCCCCGATCAGCCGCGGTTCATCTCGTAGGCGCCGGCCAGGTCCCGCACCTGCTGCCAGATCGCCGCGTGGTCGTCGGTGGCAGTCGCCGGCTTGCGCACGTGCGCGAGCGCCCAGGCCTGCTGGTCCTTGGTCGAGGACCCCTTGCCGTGCAGGTCGATGGCGTACGCCGAGAAGTCGCGCACGAGCACGTCGAAGATCCGGTCCACGATGCCGCGATCGAGGCCGGTGAGCTCGGCCTGTTCCAGGATCAGCTGGCCGTAGACGACGGTGGTGAAGAGCTCCCCCAGCGCGAGCAGCAGGTCGAGATCCTTGGCCTGCTCGGCGTCGGGCGCAGCCGTCATCACCAGCTGCACCAGGCCGTCGGCCTGCTCGCGGAAGATGGCGACGTTCGGGACGTCGGCGAAGCCGTCGTAGGCCGTACGCCAGTCGGCGAACTGGATCTTGCCCAGGCCACGGGCAGGGCCCTGGTGGAAGAGGAACTCGTCGTCCGCGGCGTCGCGGCGGCGCGGGATCTCGGCGAGCTCTGCGGGCGCGAGCAGGTAGCTCGGCAGGAACTTCAGGACCAGCGCCATGTTCACGTGCACGGTGCCCTCGAGCTTGGGCAGCGCGCGGATGTCCATCGCCGCCTGCTCGAAGTAGGTGTCCTTCTCGAAGCCCTTGGCCGCCACGACGTCCCAGAGGCCGTCGATGACGCGCTCGCCCTCGGTGGTCACCTTCATCTTGGTGACCGGATTGAACAGCAGGTAGCGACGGTCCTCGGCCGAGGCCGAGCGGAAGTAGTCGATGGCACGGTCACCGAAGAGCTTCATCGCGACCAGGCGCGCGTAGGCGTCGGTGAGGCCCTGGCGCACGTGCGGGAAGTCGGTGACCCTACTGCCGTAGAGGATCCGGTTGTCGGCGTGCGTGACCGCCTCGTACATCGCGTGTTCGCAGATGCCGATCGAGGCGAAGCCGAGGTTGAACTTGCCGATGTTGACGGTGTTGAGCGCCGCGTCGAAGGCGGCCGCGCCCGTGTGCAGGATGTCGTCGGCGGTGAGGACGTAGTCCTCGAGGCGGAACTCGCTGACGAACATCTGACCCGTGACCACGTTCTTCACCAGGTGGTACGCCGGGTGCTGGCTGTCGACGGCGAAGAAGACGTACCCGTCGGGGCCCTCGACGTCCTCGCGGCGACCGAAGACCGACACCATGCCGGCGACGTTGCCGTTGCCGATGTAGTACTTGCTGCCGTTGGCGCGGAACCCATCGCCCTCGGGGGTCAGGATCATGTCGGTGCGGTAGATGTCCGCGCCGTGCTCCTTCTCCGACAGCCCGAACGCGAAGACGCCGCCCTGCTTGAGGATCTCGGTCGCGCGGGCCTTGGCGACCTCGTTCTCGCTCTGCCAGATCGGGCCGAGGCCGAGGATGGTGACCTGCCAGGCGTACCAGTAGCCAAGGCCGTAGAACGCCAGCACCTCACCGAAGGCGCAGATCCGCGCGGTGTCCCAGCGGCCACCCTGCGAGGCGGGGGTCAACATGGTGGCGAAGGCCCGCTCGGAGGCCATGAAGTCGAGGAAGTCGGCGTACCACTCCGCGTCGTGGAAGACCCGCTTCAGCTCGGTGAAGCCGCGGGCCTCGAACCAGTCGATCGTGACGCGCAGCAGGCGCTGGGCCTCCGGGTCGAGGTCGCTGGGGTCGTAGGTGCGCGGGTTCAGGATCAGGTCAGCCATGGGCGGCACCCTAGTCGGGTTTACCCGGGCCGCTCGGGGCGTTCGCGAGGCGGACGGCCCGGCGCTGAGCGGCCGCTCAGGTCGCGCCCGCATGGACATCGAACATCGCGGAGTCGACCTGCCCGACGAGATCGTCGTACGCCGCTCATCGCGACCTCACAGCGAGTCGACCTGGGAGAGTCTTCTTCTCGATCAGCTCCTGGCCGGACTCCGCCAGGCCTGGGCCGTGCGCTCACCGCGACCGTCGTCGACACCGAGCAGGAGAGTGAGGTAGGCGCGCAGATGACGGAGCTGGTCGCGCAGCTTGAGCGGGTCGCCGACTGCACGGCCCAGGACGAAGCCACCCTCGAACACGGCCCACACGTGCTCGGCCAGGGCTTCGAGGTCCACGTCGAGCGCCGGCGGCCGAGCTGCGGCCGCGGACTCCAGCTTGTCCAGGATGCGCCGTCGCCACAGGTCGATGGCGCCCAGGATCACCGTGTCCGACTCAACTTCGGCGGGAATCCGCTCGTAGACGTAGGACGCGAACAGGCAGCCGTTCTGGGTGATGACCCCTGCCTCGATGTCCGCCTCGAAGCCCCGGACGAACTCGACCAACTGCTCGGCAGGATCGGACGTGAGCGACTCCGCGCGGGTCATGTAGTGCTCGAGCACCTCGGCGTCCGCCTCGGCAAAGCGCTCGATCACCGCCTTGCCCAGGGCCGCCTTGGTCGGGAAGTGGTAGAAGAACGCCCCCTTCGACACCCCGGTCGCCGCGAGCACCGCATCGACCGTGGTGGCGGAGAACCCGAGGTCGAAGACGAGGTCGTGAGCGGCCTCGACGATCTTCTGACGAGTGGACGAAGTGGCCATGCGTTGATCATAACCCGTTGACAAACCGACTGGTTGGTCTACGCTACAAACCAACTAGTCGGTTTATTCACGAAAGGCCACCACCCCATGACAACCTCCACCCTCACCGGGCTCCCCCAGGGCGCCGACCGGGCGCGCTTCGCCGAGCTCCGGGAACACCCGCTGCTCGACCTCCACGAGCCCGGAGACCCGGAGTACGACCTCTGGCGGGCCGCCTGGAACACGGCGGTCGAGCACCACCCGCTCGCCGTTGTCGTGCCAACGACGGTCAGCGAGGTGATCACCGTGGTCAACTTCGCTCGCCGCCACGGTGTCCCCCTGGCGATCCAGTCCTCTGGACATGGACCCACCCGGGCTGCACACGGCGCGATCCTGCTCAACCTCGCCCGCCTCGCCGACGTGCAGGTCGACCTGCGTCGTCGTACGGCCCGTATCGCGGGCGGCACCAAGTGGCAGGCCGTCCTCGACGTCGTCACGCCCCACGGGCTGGCCCCCCTGCTGGGATCCACCCCGGACGTCTCGGCGATCGGCTACACGCTCGGGGGCGGGCTCGGCTGGCTCGCGCGGAAGTACGGCACCTCCGCCGACAGCGTGCTGGCCTTCGAGATGGTCACCGCGCAGGGTGAGCTCGTCCGCACCACCCGCGACGAGCGCCCCGAGCTCTTCTGGGCGTTGCGCGGCGCGGGCGCCGGGCATCTCGGCGTCGTCACGGCGATGGAGTGCCAGCTGCATGCCGTCGCCGAGCTCTACGCCGGCAGCCTGTACTACCCGGCCCCGATGGCACGCGAGGTGATGCAGCGCTGGCGGGACTGGCTTCCGGAAGTGCCCGAGGACCTGACCTCAGCGGTGACCCTGCTGAACTTCCCGGACGCTCCCGACGTACCTGACGGGCTGCGCGGCGAGGCCTTCGTGCTCGTTCGCGGCGCCTACGACGGCCCGGCCGAGGACGGCGAACGACTCCTGGCCCACTGGCGTGACTGGCGCGAGCCCGCCATCGACGACTTCGGCCCGCTCCCCTTCGCCCGCATCGCCGAGGTCAGCCAGGACCCGGTGGACCCCGTCCCCTACGAAGGCACCGGACTGTGGTTGGGCGGGCTCGGCGACGACACCATCGACGAGCTCGTCCGGGCGTCGTTCCCCACGCAGGGGGCACCACTGCTCGTGCAGACCGAACTCCGCCACACCGGCGGTGCCGTCGCCCGGGGCTCGGCGTACCCGGCGGCCTTCGGGAATCGGGACGCCGCGATCCTGCTCGAGCTCGTCGGCGTCACCGAGACCACCGCGGACATCGCTGCCGTTCGTGGACTCGTCGCCGAGGTCGAGGAACGGATCAGCGACGACCTGACCGGCGGGCACTACCTCAACTACGTCGAGGGCGACGACCGACGTCACGGCGTCGCTCGGGGCACCCCGGCCGGCTCCCTGGAGCGGCTCGCCGCCCTGAAGGCACGCCTCGACCCACAGGACCTGTTCAACCACGGCCTGGCTGTCGCCGGCCGCTGAGAAGAGAGAAGGAAACCACCATGCAACGCACCATCATCAACCCGTGGACCTGGCAGGACCAGCTCGGCTACGTGCAGGCCAACGAGGTGGTCGGAGCCGAGCGCGTCCTGCACGTCTCCGGGATCGCGTCGATGGATGCCGACGGATCGCCGGTGCACGCCGGCGACATGAAGGCGCAGATCGTGCAGACCCTCGACAACCTCGAGACCGTGCTCCGAGCGGCTGGCTACGCACTGTCGGACGTGGTCCGGCTGAACTACTACACCACCGACATCGAGACCTACTGGGAAGCAGACGAGGCCGTCGACGTCGTCGGACGTTTCGCGCGGGCCGACTGCCGGCCGGCGAGCACCCTGCTCGGGGTGGCCAGCCTGGCCTGGCCCGAGCTGCTGATCGAGATGGACGCGATCGCCGTGAAGTAGGCGCCGGACTCGACCCGAAACCCGGGGCTGCCCTTCGCGGGACAGCTCACCGGTCAGGGGCTCGGCGAGCCCGAGGGCGACGAGGACGGGGAGGCCGTCGTGGAGGACGGGCTCGACGACCCCGACGGCGACCCGGACGGCGATGCCGACGGCGCCGCCGAGCCCGATGACGTCGGCGACCCCGAGGGCGACGAGGACGGGGAGGCGGACCCCGAGGGCGACGAGGACGGGGAGGACGACCCCGACGGTGACGGCGACCCGGACGGCGAGACCGAGGGCGACTCCGCGGGCACGGTGCCGGGCTGGTCGGCCTCGATGACGGCCAGGATCTCCTCCTTGTACGCCTCGAGCTGCCCCGCGATCTCGTCGAGCGGCACGTCCTCGAGGTTCGCGCCGTAGTCGGCGATCTCCGTCCACAGCGCCTCGAGCTGGGCCATCGCCTCGTCCGACAGCGGCCCGTCGAGGGTGACGAAGAGCTGCTGGGCGAGCGCGTAGGTCAGGCAGTTCACGCAGTCGTAGTTCACCGCGGCCGAGAGGTTCTGCGGCACCGCGGTGTCGTTGTCGCCCACCACGAGCACCACCTGGAAGGCGACCGCGACCGAGGCGCAGCCGGTGCAGCTGGCGAACGCGTAGGCCTCGTTGGTGTTGAGCGCGGCGTCGCCGTCCTCCACCCACACCATCGCGAACGCGGTGTCGTAGACGACCGTGCCGTCCTCGGTGTTGACGGCCATCGCCTGGTTGTCACCCGGGTCGGGTCCGAGCGGCTTGTTGAACGGGAACACCCAGGTGGGCGCATCGGCCGGCGAGCCCGGCTTCGGCACCATCACCAGGGCGAGCTGGGGCTCTGCCTTCGTGGGCAGCGGCTCAGCGGTGTCCCAGACCGCCTGCACGGACCGGGTCTCGCCCGCCTGCAACCCGACGACCGGCGCCGGCCGCGCGAGGCCGGTGCTCACCGCGGCGGCGTTCACGAAGTCGGTCAGCGTGCCGCGCTCGGTGGGCTCGATCGGCCGGTAGGTCTCGGCGTCCGGCCACCACGCCCACGCGAGCGCGGCGAGGATCCCGACGGCGGTCAGGCCGGCGAGGGTACGTCGGAGCGGCCGATCGGCCGTGGCCTGCCAGGTCGCCGTCGAGACCTGCCGCACCAGCCGGACCAGCAGGTAGCCGATCGCCAGGACCGGCAGGGTGATCACCACCATGGTCAGCACTTGCGCGGCGCTCTGCAGCATCGCGCCGTCGGCCCACGCGTCGGCGAGCAGGTCCTGCCGCTGCTGCAGCGCAGCCCAGGCGGTGCCGACCAGCCGCGGCAGTGCGAGCACCATCATCACCAGCGCGAACATCAGCAGCGGCACGACGGCCAGCACCCACAGCGTGACGACCGTCCGCGCCCACGGCTTGAGCAACCGCGCCTCGGGGTCGCCCCAGCGCCACGGCAGCGCGCCCAGCAGGGTGGGCTTGATCCGATGGAACAGATCGGGCACGCCGGTGATGTCGGCGAGCACGTGGTACCCGTCGAAGCGCACCAGCGGCGTCAACTGCCGGATCATCTGCAGGATCTGGGTCGCCACCACGAGCAGCAGCGCGTCGTACGTCGTCGCCCACCAGACGCCGGTGATCGCGACCGCGACGATGGCGTTGAAGTAGAGCCCGCCGAGGTCGGTGCGGATCCGGCCGCCGCGGCCGAGCCGGTAGGAGTCGGTGACGTCGGTGTAGAAGGCCGGCCAGACGAGGTAGAGCCCGGCACCCATCACCCCGGGGGTCGACCCGCCGTACCGTGCCGCGGCGGCGTGGCCGAACTCGTGGAAGCCGGCCGAGAGGACGGTGACCGCGAACACGAGCAGCAGCAGGCCGGGGCGCTGGAAGGCGTCGTGCGCCGCTGACGCCAGCCCCTTCTCGAGGAACACCCACCAGCAGACGGCCACAAAGGCCACGAGCATCGGCACGAGCACGTAGGGCTTGAACAGCAGCGCGAAGGGGTCGGTCAGCCGCCGGGTCCGCTCGGGGTCGGTCACGGCGTACTTGAAGCGCAGCCCGAGCAACGGGTTGGACCGCTTGACCTCGGGCTCGGCGCCGTCCGCGCGCAGCAGCAGGCCCAGCGGCCGCAACTGCTCGGCGACCAGGGTCCGCACGTTCTCCGCGCTGACCCGTTTGCCGTATCGCTCCGAGACCTGCTCGGCGATCTGCTCGGCGTCGCGCCGGCCGTCGATCGCCTCGAGGGTGAGGTAGAGCAGCGTGGTCAGCTGGATGGTCTGACCATCACCACGCCGCACCAGGGAGGGCGGGACCCGGTAGCCGGATCCCGCCATCTCCCCGATGAGTTGGACGCCGTCGGCGCGGCACAGAACATCCTGCGCCGCGGACGGCGCCCCCGTTGTCGTCACTGGTGGTCAGCTACTGCTGGATCTCGGACTCTTGGCCGGCGTCGGCGTTGGCCTCGCCCTCGATGTTCTGGTCGATGATGGCGTCCTGCTGGGAGACCGACACGGCCGAGCTGTCGATCGAGCCGACGTTGGCGGCCACCCCCGCGTTGATCGGGGCCGCGACGTTGGCGTTGGCAGCGACCGCGCCGTTGATCGGTGCGGAGATGTCGGCGTCCGCGGCGAGGTCCACGTTGACGTCGAGCAGGTCGCCGTCCAGGGCCCCGGCGGTGGTGTCGGTGGTCGTCGTGGTCGGGTCGACCGGGTCGGTGGGGGTGGTCGACCCGGTGGCCGAGCCGTCGTCGATCACGTCGTTGCCCTGGTCGATGCTGCTGCTCTGGTCGGCGTTCGCGTTGGCGTCGGCCTCGATGTTCTGGTTGATCATCGCGCCCTGGTCGCCGACCGCGGTGGCCTCGGAGCCGAACGACAGGATGTTCGCGCTGGCCGCGGCGTTGATCGGCGCGGCGACGTTGGCGTTGGCGGCGACGGCCAGGTCGATCGGCGCGGCTGCGTCGATGGCCAGGTCGAGGTCGGCGTTGAGGTCGAGGATCGAGACGACCTCCTTGTCGGGCAGCGCCGTGGCGGTCTCGGCCTGTAGTTCGGCAGGGCTCAGCCCGTTGTCGTCAGTCATGGTGGGTTCCCCTGGTGTGGAGGCACGATGCGCGCCTCGGTCGGAAGGACGACCGGGCAGTACCCGCACCCCACGGCAGCAAACGGACCGTGGCTGGCATCACAGGCCGCGAACGCCGCCGTGCCTGGCCGAGCTCGGGTCCGTCCCCAGCTCAGGCCGAGGCCAGCCACTTGTCCGGCCCGAAGACCTCGTAGTGGATGTCCGCCTCGGGGACGTGCTGCTCGATCAGGCTCTGGCGGACCGACTCCATGAAGGGCAGCGGTCCGCACAAGTAGACCTTCGCGTCGGCCGGGATCTCCACCGTTCCGAGGTCGACCCGACCTGCACGCAGCGCATCGCGCGTCGCCCGAACCCCGAGATCTTCGTACCACCGGTGCAGGGTCGCCCCTGGCAGCGCCGCCACGAGCTCCTTCAGCTCCTGGCGGTGGGCGTGCCGGGCCGGCGAGCGGTCGGCGTGCAGCACCAGCACCTCACGCTGGGAGGCGGTGCCGGACAGGTAGTGGAGGATGCCGATCATCGGGGTGATGCCGATGCCAGCCGAGATCAGGACAAGCGGCGCCTCGGAGTCCTGGAGGACCAGCTCGCCGAAGGGTGCTGACACCCGGATCTCGTCGCCTTCGAAGAGGTTGTGGTGCAAGAAGTTCGACACCTCTCCTGCCGGCACGATCGTGCCGTCCCCACTCCGGCCGGCCGGGACCGCCTTGACCGAGATGCCCCACTCGCTGGCTCCCTCGCCGTGCGTGAGGCTGTACTGCCGAATCTGGCGAGCTCCGTCCGGGAGTGCCACCTGGACCGACACGTACTGGCCCGGGCGGGCAGCCGGCAAGGGCTCTCCGTCGGGTGCGGCGAGCACGAAGGACACCGTGTCCGGGGACTCCTGCGAACGACGACGCAGGACCAGGGTGCGCCACACGTCTCCGTCGGCGACGCCGGTCTCGGCGTACAGGCCCTTCTCGATCGTGACCAGAGCATGGGCCATGTGCCAGTAGACCTCGTCCCAGGCGGAGGCGATCTCAGGCGTGACTGCGTCGCCGAGCACCTCCACGATGGCGGCGAACAGGTGCTCGTGAACGATCGGGTACTGGTCCTCGGTGATCCCGAGCGAGGCATGCTTGTGGGCGATGCGCGCCAGCACCTCGATCGGGTTGCGGCCGTCCTCGGCCACCAGCAGCGTGGCGTAGGCAGCGATCGCACCCGCGAGGGCGCTCTGCTGCTCGCCCTGAGCCTGGTTGCCCCGGTTGAAGAGATCGCGCTCGAGCTCGGGGTGAACCGCGAACATCCGCTGGTAGAAGATCGGGGTGATGTCGCCGATCGCCGCACCGATCACGGGCAGGGTGGCCTTGACGACCTGGGCGGACTGGGTGGACAGCATGGGGGGCTCCGTGGGGTTGTAGAGCAGGCAAGGGGTCGGACGATCGGCGCGCCGGAGCAGGGTCGCTGCTGAATGGGGGGCGCCTCCCGTCCAGCCAAACACGGGCCGTTCCGGCGAGGCAGTGCTGAAGGTCCCCTTCAACCAGCCGGACGGCCCCCGCCGAGCGCTACCGCTCATGCGGGGGACCGGGCTCGGAGATGCCCCTGACCGGCAGCGGGTGGCGGCTGACGGGGAGGCCGCACGCCACTCCGACTAGGGTGACCGGCGAGAACCTCCCCCCTCATCTCGACCCGAAGGACGAACGATGGCCACGCAAGCCCCGGAGTTGGAGTGCACCATCGACATCGCCGCCGACCCGGGACGCGTGTGGGAGCTGGTGCACGACGTACGACGGATGCCGGACTGGAGCCCGCAGGTCACCTCGACTCGGCTGCGCTCCGGCTTCGACGAGGTCGCGCTCGGCACGGAGTTCACGAACCGGAACGTCCTGGGCGAGCTCGTGTGGACGACGCATGCCGAGGTCGTCGCCTTCACCCACGGTGTGGAGTTCGCCTTCCGCGTGATCGAGAACTGGGTGATCTGGTCCTTCCACCTCGAGCCGACCGCGACCGGGACGCGCCTGACCCAGCGCCGCGTCGCGCCCGACGGCATCTCCGACCTCTCCCGCGACCTCACCGAGGGCTACATGGGCGGGACGGAGAAGTTCACCGAGATCATGCGCACCGGCATGCGGGAGACCCTGGACCGGATCAAGGCGACCGCCGAGGGCGAGTCACCCGCCTGATCCGAGTCGACAGACCCGGTGGTCACCCCGTGACGCGAATCCCGGGGTTGTTCAGCCGTGGCTGACGTCTTCCAGCTGACGAGCGCGGCGGATGCGGACGGCGTGGCCGGCAGCGACGAGGGCCAGGCCCACCGCGTAGATCGCGGTGGTGAAGACGAAGTAGCCGATGGTGTCACCGAACCAGTCCCAACCGGGGTCGGAGAGGTCACCGAAGGCCTCGTCGGAGCCGCGGGTCGCCTCCAGGACGAGTTGGGCGGTCTGGAAGGTGAACACGTGGGCGAACGCAAGCCCGAAGGCCAGGAACGCGGCGAGTCGATTCCGGAGGAGGAATCCGAGCGGGAACGCGGCGAGCGCGGCGATGACGATGACCATGGTGACGTCGCCTTCTTCGGGAGTCGGAGAGTCGGATGACGTGCAAGTCTGCTCCGGCGGAGATGGAGGGTCATCCGGGTGATCCCGTGCCGCAGGGCCGGATCATCCGTACGGGCCAACACGTAGGCGAGCGGGTCACTGAACGGTCAGACTGTGACTCGTGCACCCGCGGCCGACCCAGCTGGCTCTCGCGGCGTTGACGGCGCTCTACGTCACCGCCAGCGGTGTGCTCGTTGCTGCGGTGCCAGAAGGCGCCGCGATGGCCCGGGTGGGCGCGGAGGTCGCCGTGGCCGGAGCGGGTCTGGTGCTTGCCTGGCTGATCGCGCGGCGGGTCCGGATGAGCCCGGTGCCACCGGCCCTGGCAACGATCTCGGCCTTCGCCGTCGCCGTGCCTGCGGTGGAGCAGTGGGGCGCCTCGAGCACCTCGTCGGACCCGTGGCCCGGGGCCGAGCTCGCCAGCCCCTTGGTCCAGGCGATCTGGCCGCTGCAGCTCGTCGGGTTCCTGCTCCTGCTGCTCTCCTTCCCGGCGGAGTCCCTGCGTCGGCGTACGGCGCTCCGGGCGCTGTTCGCGGGCGCCACCGCGACCCTGCTGATCCTCATCGGCAACTGGGGCACCCGCACCGACGGCGACTTCGCGGGGTGGCGGGTGCCGGTGGTCGTGCTGGGTCTGACGGTGTTGGCCGGAGCGTTGACCCTGGCGACAGTCGATCTCGTACGCCGGTCCCGACGAGGCGGCTCCGACGAGCGGCGCCAAGCGCGGTGGCTGCTGCTGGCCACCGGCTGCGTCCTCGTGCTGATGGCGGCGAGCTGGCTGACCGTCCCGGACCTGGTTCCGGCCGAGGTCGGTTACGCCGCGTTCCTGGTGGCGGTGTACGCCCTGGTGCCCGCTGCGGTCGCGATCGCGGTGGTCCGTCACGACCTGTGGGACATCGACCGACTGCTCGGCGACACCGCGGCAGTGGTGATCACCCTCGCGGTGGCCGCCCTCATGTGGGCGGCGACCGTGGTGCTCGTCCAGGGTGTGGTCCGGGACACGACCGGCCTGGAGACCGGCGCCGCTGCATTCGCGACCGCGTTGATCCTGATGCCGGCCTACCGGTGGGCCCATCGCTGGAGCGCAGCCGTCTTCGATCGTGAGCGCACCGTGCTCCTCGGCGCTGCGCGCAGCTTCGCCGCCGCGGTCCACCAAGGGATCCGGGAGCCCGAGGAGGTGCAGGACGTGCTTCGCCGCCTCCTACGCGATCCCGGCCTGCGCGTGGGCCTCGCGATGCCCGGGCAGGAGACCCTGGTCGACCCCGCGGGCACGCCGATCGAGGTGCGCGCCGACGTGGTGCTGCGTGCGGGAGAGGCCGTGATCGGGGTGGTGGAACTGACGCGCCCCAGCACCCGCCAGCGACGGCTGGCGCAGGAGGCCGCCCGCACCTGCTGGAGCGCGGTCGAGAGCTCTCGCCTGCGTGCCCGCCTCCGCTCAGCCCTGGCTGAGGTGGAAGCCAGCCGAGGACGCCTGGAGGTCGCCGCCTCGACCGAGAGACGACGGCTCGAGCGCGACCTGCACGACGGCGCGCAGCAGGCGCTGCTCGCGATCGGCATCCGACTGCGCTCGGCACAGGCCGGCCTGTCCAGCGGGTCATCCGAGCACGCCGATGTCGAGGTGGCGATCAGTCAGCTCGCGCAGACCGTCGCCGAGCTGCGCCGCATCTCCCACGGCATCCGGCCGGCCCGCCTCGACGACGGTCTCGGGCCGGCCCTGGGCGCGCTGCGCGACTCGACGCCGATACCGCTCACCCTCCACGTCGACCCCGCGTTCGACGGGGACGTGTTCGACGAGACAGTCGCGCAGACCGCGTACTTCGTCGCCGCCGAGGCTGTCGCCAACACGCTCAAGCATGCCCATGCCACCGCGATCACCGTCGAGATCGCACGGCGGAACGGGCGCGCGGTGGTCCGGGTCCAGGACGACGGCATCGGCGGCGTCGACCCGAACAATGGACTCCCGGCGCTCCGGGACAGGGTCGCCTCGCTCGGCGGAAGCCTGAGCCTGATCAGCCCGCCCGGGGGCGGGACGCTCGTGGAGGCCCTGCTGTGATGGACGTGCTGGTGGCCGAGGACAGCGTGCTCTTCCGGGAGGGCCTCGAGCGCATCCTGCGCGAGGCCGGACATCGAGTGCGCGCCGTGGCGAACGCCGACGAGCTCCTGGCCGAGGTCCGACGCGCACGCCCTGATCTTCTGGTCGCCGACATCAGGATGCCCGCAGCCGCTGGCGGAGACGGCGCCCAGGCGGCTTCAGCCCTTCGCCTCGAAGATCCCGACCTCCGGATCGTGCTGCTCTCCCAGCACGTCGAGCTCAGGCACTGCACGCACCTGCTGGGGCAACCGGGCTTCGGCTACCTCCTCAAGGACCGGGTGCTGGCGCTCGATGAGTTCCTTGCTGCCCTGGAGTCGGTCGCTGCCGGTGGTGCCGCTGTCGACCCGGCCGTGGTGCGCGCACTGGTCGGCGACTCGGTTCGCGCCTCGCGGCTGGATGCGCTCAGCGCCCGCGAGCGCCAAGTCCTGGCGCTCGCCGCCGAAGGCCAGACCAACGCGCGGATTGCGGACGAACTGGGCTGCGCGGAACGCACCGCTGAGAGCCACATGCGCGCGGTGTTCCAGAAGCTCGACCTGATGGACGACGGCTTGTCCCACCGCCGCGTGCTCGCCGTGTTGGCCTTTCTCGCCGCGCAAGGGCCTGCGTAGTTCGAGGCGCTGACTCCTAGCGACGCAGGAGGCCCAGCGCCGCATCGGTGATGGAGCCTGCGTCGAGCTGGTGGAGCCGGTAGGCGTCCTCGAGGCTGGACGACTGTCCGAAGTCGGTGACCCCCAGACAACGGATCCGGTCGCCGCGCGCCGCAGCCAGGAACGTCAGGGTGTGCGGGTGGCCGTCGAGCACGGTGACCAGCGGCGCCTGGCGGTCGGCCGGGAACAGCTCGTCGATGATGCTCCCGCCCACTCCCGGCGTACGACGCCCGCGCTGCTGGAAGGAGCGGAAGACCAGGTCCGGACTGGTCAGGCAGACGACGCCGGCGTTGACGCCCTCGGCGGCCAGCGTCCGCGCGGCCAGGAGCACTTCGGGCATGATCGCGCCCACCCCGACCAGGGTGATGTCCTCCTCGCCGGGCGCGAAGTCGGCCGGCAGCCGGTAGCCGCCGGCGACGGCCTGCTGGCGTCGGCGCTCGGCGAGGGCCGGGTCCTCGGGCACCTGCGCGAGGGCCGGGTCGATCGGCCGCGTGGAGAGCCGGAAGTACGCCGAGGTCCCGCCCTCGACGCCGACCCGGTCCATGGCGTGCAGGAAGCACCACTCGAGGTCTTGGGCGAAGGCGGGCTCCCAGGCCACGCAGCCGGGCTGTTCCAGCCCGATGGAGGGAGTGGTGATCGACTGGTGCGCGCCGCCTTCGGGTGCCAGCGTCACCCCGGACGGGGTGCCGACGAGGATCGACTGGCCACCGGCATAGATGCCGTAGGACCAGGGCTCGAGCGCACGGGAGACGAACGGGTCGTAGATCGTCGCGATCGGGATCAGCCGTTCTCCCCAGCGTGACCAGGTCGCGCCCAGCTCACCGAGCAGCGAGACCAGGTTGACCTCGGCGATGCCGAGCTCGATGTGCTGACCGTTGCGGACCTCGTGCCAGCGCAGGACGCGCTCGGTGTCGTCCTCGAACCAGTCGCGACGGTCCTCGACCGACCAGACCCCGGTCTTGTTGATCCAGCCCCCCAGGTTGGTGGAGGAGGCCACGTCGGGGCTGCAGGTGACGACCCGCGCGGCCGCTTGTGGGGCGTCCCGCTTCAGGTCGGCCAGGAACCGGCCCAGGGTCGCCTGCGTCGAGGCCGGCTTGCGGTGCGGGTGCCCCAGGGAGGTCGGCATCGCCACGTCCGCCGGGGCGGCGACCGCCTCGCGCCGCAGGGCGGTGGCGCGCTCGTCGCAGAGCCGCGCGGCCGGAGTGTCGGCGTCGAAGCGTTGCCACGGCGCGGACCTGTCCACACCGGAGTGGGTCGCCAACGCCTCCATCTGGGCGTCGGTCAGCAGCGCGGAGTGGTTGTTGGGGTGACCCTCGGTGGGCAACCCGCGGCCCTTGACGGTGTAGGCGAAGACGACCGTGGGGCGGGTGTCGTCGACGCCCCGGAACGTGTCGACGAGCAGCCCGAGGTCGTGCCCGCCCAGGTCCCGCACGGCAGCGGACAGCTCGGAGGGCGTCATCGAGTCGAGCAGCGCGCGCAGCTGGGCGCTTCCGGAGTCCGCGACGATGCGTTCCACGATCTCGGAAGGGTCGACCCGCAGCATCCGCTGGTACTCCTCGTTGGACATCGCCTCGAGTCGACCACGCAGCTCCGCTCCCCCGGGTCGCTCGAAGATCTCGCTGATCAGCCGCCCCCACTTGAGGATCAGCACCTGCCAGCCGGCGGCCGCGAACATGCCTTGCAGCTTCTCGATCTGGATGTCGGGCACGACCCGGTCCAGGGACTGCCGGTTCAGGTCGACGACCCACAACAGCTCCCCGAGGCTGGCCACTGCCGGGTCCGCCACCGCCTCCCAGATGGCGCCCTCGTCGAGCTCGGCATCACCCAGGAGGCTGACGAACCGACCGGCCGGCGGTGCGCTCGGGAACTGGGAGGCCACATAGCGGTGGGCCATCGCCGCCCACAGCGCCGCCGTGGCACCGATGCCGACCGAGCCGGTCGAGAAGTCGACGGTGTCGGGATCCTTGAGCCGCGAGGGGTAGGACTGCAGCCCGCCCTTGGCACGCAGCGTGGGCAGGTAGGCCTCGTCGAGGTCGCCGAGCAGGTAGTTGATCGCATGCAGGACCGGCGAGGCGTGCGGCTTCACCGAGACCCGGTCGTGCTCGGTCAACTCGGCGAACCACAGCGCCACCATGATGTCGACGATCGAGGCACTCGAGGCCTGGTGGCCACCGACCTTGACGCCACTGTCGTTCGGCCGACCGGCATTGGCCGAGTCGACGATCGCGGCCGAGAGCCAGAGCACCCGGCGGGCGATCTCCTGCAGCACCTGCTCGTCGACCGACGCACGTGTGGGCAGGACCGACTTCGGCGGTTCGCTGATCGTTGTCATGCTGGGTTCCCCTCGTCGTTCCGCAGTGCTGGTCGTGGTGTCGGCGGCGCTCAGCGGACCAACGGCTGGCTGTGCGTGGACAGCCCACTGCACGCACTGAGGGCAGGCTGACCCCCCACGTGCGCGTAGAGCACGGCGGAGTCACGCGAGCTGTCGTCGTTCGCCACGAGGTCCATCAAACCGGCCATCGACTTGCCTTCGTGGACCGGGTCGATGATGACGCCCTCGAGCTCGCCGGTGAGCCGGATGGCGTGCATCGTCGACTCGACCGGGATGCCGTACCGGTCACCAGCCCACCCCTCCAGGACGAGGAGGCGGACTCACAGGGTGCCGATTCAGACGTTGAAGCGGAACTCCACCACGTCGCCGTCGACCATGACGTATTCCTTGCCCTCCATGCGCACCTTGCCGGCCTCCTTGGCCTTCTGCATGGTGCCGGCGGCCATCAGGTCGTCGAAGGAGACGATCTCGGCCTTGATGAAGCCGCGCTGGAAGTCGGTGTGGATCACCCCGGCTGCCTCGGGGGCAGTCGCGCCCTTGGCGATCGTCCAGGCGCGGGTCTCCTTGGGGCCGGCGGTGAGGTAGGTCTGCAGGCCGAGGGTGTCGAAGCCGACCCGGGCCAGCGTCTCGAGGCCGGGCTCCTCGACGCCCATCTCGGCGAGCATCTCGCGGGCCTCTTCGTCGTCGTCGAGCTCGACCAGCTCGGCCTCGAACTTCGCGTCGAGGAAGATCGCCTCGGCCGGCGCGATGATCGCGCGCATCTTGTCCTTGAGCGCCTCGTCGGCGAGTTCGTCGGCGTCACAGTTGAAGACGAAGATGAAGGGCTTGGCGGTCAGCAGCGAGAGCTCACGGACCAGGCTGCGGTCGACCTTGGTCGAGCTGATCGGCGTACCGGCCTCGAGGTGCGCGAGGACCTCCTTGGCCGCTTCGAGATGGGCGACGACGGCCTTGTTGCCGCGCGCTTCCTTCTCCAGCCGCGGGATCGCCTTCTCGACGGTCTGCAGGTCGGCCAGGATCAGCTCGGTCGCGATCGTGGAGATGTCGTTGGCGGGGTTCACCTCGCCGTCGACGTGGGTGACGTCCTCGTCGCGGAAGACCCGGGTCACCTGGCAGATCGCCGAGGACTCCCGGATGTGGGAGAGGAACTTGTTGCCCAGACCCTCACCCTCGGAGGCGCCCTTGACGATGCCGGCGATGTCGACGAACTCGACCGTCGCGGGCAGGATCTTGGCGGAGCCGAAGACCTCGGCGAGCTTCGGCAGGCGGTCGTCGGGGACCCCGACCACGCCGACGTTCGGCTCGATGGTGGCGAACGGGTAGTTCGCCGCGAGGACGTCGTTCTTGGTCAGAGCGTTGAAGAGGGTCGACTTGCCCGCGTTGGGAAGACCAACGATGCCGATGGTGAGTGCCACGGGCGGCGAGTTTACGGGCCGGTACGTCGACCCTGCGAATCACAGGCCGTCTGAGAGGGTGACGAGGTGGACTTCGACCTCGCGCGCACCCGCGCCGCCTTCCCCGCCCTCACCCTCGGCACCGCCCACTTCGACGGCCCCGGCGGCTCTCTCACGCCCGCCGTGGTCGCCCGAGCCGTCGCGGACACGATGACCGCCGGTCTCTCCAACCGCGGTGCCGTCACCGAGGGCGAACGCCGCGCCGACGACGTCACGCTCGGCGCCCGGGCCGCGATCGGCGACCTGGTCGGGGCGGACCCCCGAGGGGTGGTCTTCGGCCGATCGATGACCCAGCTGACCTTCGACTTTGCCCGCACCCTCGCCCAGGACTGGCGCCCCGGCGACGAGGTCGTCGTCACCCGCCTCGACCACGACGCCAACATCCGCCCCTGGGTGATCGCGGCCGAGCGCGCCGGCGCCACCGTGCGCTGGCTCGACTTCGATCCCGAGACCGGCGAGCTCGACGACATCGAGTCGGTCCTCTCGGTCCAGACCCGTCTGGTCGCTGTCACGGCAGCCTCGAACCTCCTCGGCACCCGACCCGACGTGGCGGCGATCGCGGCTGCTGCCCACGAGGTCGACGCCCTGGTCTTCGTGGACGCCGTCCACCTGGCTGCCCATGGGTCGCTGGACTTCGCGGCGCTGGGCGCCGACGTGCTGGTCTGCTCGCCGTACAAGTTCTTCGGCCCGCACCTGGGTGCGCTCATCGCCCGGCCGAGCCTGCTCGAGTCGTTGCAGCCGGACAAGCTGCTGCCGTCGAGCAACGCCGTGCCCGAGCGCTTCGAGCTCGGCACCCTGCCCTACGAGATGCTCGCCGGCGTGACCGCGGCCGTGGACTTCATCGCCGGCCTGGCCTCGACCGCGACCGAGCGCCGCGACCGCATCGTGGAGTCGATGGCCCGGGTCGAGGAGCACGAAGACGCCCTGCTGGTCCGCCTCCTCGACGGTCTCTCGGCGCTGCCCGGCGTGACGCTCCACGGTCGACCCAAGCACCGGACCCCGACGGCACTCTTCTCCGTCGAGGGCTGCACCGGGCCCGAGGTGCACGCCCACCTGGCCGGGCTCGGCGTCAACGCACCGGCCAGCAGCTTCTACGCGATCGAGGCTTCCCGGTGGGCCGGCCTCGGCGACGGGGGCGCCGTACGCGCCGGCATCGCGCCGTACACCTCGGCCGAGGACGTCGACCGGCTCGTGGCCGGCGTCGACTCCCTCCCCCGCTGACCGAGCCCGGCTCGGTCAGAACACGGACCACCCGGTGCGGGTGGTGAACAGGTCGAGGGCGGCCAGGCCGGCCGCGGAGTTCCCCGACGCGCTGAGCGCGGGACTCCAGACTGCGATCGTGCACCGGTTGGGGACCACGGCGAGGATGCCGCCCCCGACCCCGCTCTTGGCCGGCAGCCCGACGCGGTAGGCGAACTCGCCGGCGGCGTCGTAGGTGCCGCAGGTGAGCATCACGGCATTGATCCGCTTGGCCTGGCTCAGGGTCAGCATGCGCGTGCCGTCGGCCCGGACTCCGTTGCGTGCGAGCAGGGAGGCTGCCAGCGCCACCTCGCGACAGCTCATCGACAGCGCGCACTGCCAGAAATACTGGTCGAGCACCTCATCCACGCTGGTCTCGAGATTGTCGTAGCTGGCGAGCAGGTGTGCCATCGCCGCGATCCGGTGACCGCGCTCGCTCTCCGAGCGGGCCACGTCGGGGTCGGCGTCGATCGCCGGGTTGCCGGTCTCGGTGCGCACCAGCCCCCGCAACGCGGCTCGCGCGTCCCCGGAGACACTCTGCAGCCGGTCGGTGACCACGAGTGCGCCCGCGTTGATGAACGGGTTGCGTGGCTTCCCGCGCTCCTGGTCGAGCTGGAGCAGGGAGTTGAACGGGTTGCCCGACGGCTCGCGCCAGACCCGGTCCCAGATCCGGTCGTCCTGCTCGATGACCAGCGCGAGGGTGAAGACCTTGGAGATGCTCTGCACCGAGAACGCGACGTCGCTCGCCCCGGTCGTGTGCACGGTGCCGTCGTTCATCGCCACCGCCATGCCGAACTGGTCGGGGTCGACCGAGGCGAGCCCCGGGATGTAGTCGGCCACGGTGCCCGCGCCGACGTACGGCGTCACCTCGGCCCTGATCTCCTCGAGCACGCCGGCGATGTCCATGGCGGCGATTGTGCCGCCTAGGCTGCCCAGGTGCGCATCGCCACCTGGAACGTCAACTCCCTCCGCTCCCGCATCGACCGCGTCGAGGCCTTCCTGGCCCGGCACGACGTCGACGTGCTCGCCCTGCAGGAGACCAAGGCCAAGCTCGACCAGCTGCCCCTGATGGGTCTGCAGTCGCTGGGCTACGAGGTCGCCGCGGCCGGCACCAGCCAGTGGAACGGTGTCGCGATCATCAGCCGGGTGGGCCTCGAGGACGTCCAGGTGGGCTTCGAGGGGATGCCCGGCTTCGGTGACCCGATCACCGAGGAGGCCCGCGCGATCGGTGCGGTGTGCGGCGGGGTGCGGCTCTGGTCCCTCTACGTCCCCAACGGCCGCAAGATCGATGACCCCCACTACGCCTACAAGCTCGACTGGCTGGCCCGGCTCCGCGCGGCCGCCACCGCCTGGCGGGGCGAGGACACCGCCCTGGTCGGCGACTGGAACATCGCGCCGCTCGACGAGGACGTCTTCGACATGGCGCAGTTCAAGACCTCGACCCACGTGACCGCTCCCGAGCGGGCGGCCTTCCAGGCCTTCCTCGACGACGGGTACGTCGAAGTGACCCGCCCGCACACGCCGGGCCCGGAGGTCTACACCTACTGGGACTACTACCGGCAGCGCTTCGAGCGCAACCGCGGGCTGCGCATCGACTTCGTCCTGGGCTCGGCCTCGTTCGCGGACCGGGTGACCGGCGCCTTCATCGACCGCGACGAGCGGGCCGGCACCGGGGCGAGTGACCACGCTCCCGTGGTCGTCGATCTCGCCTGATCCGGCCCCGTTCCGACCCGATCCTGCCCCGACCGCCCCGACCGGGTCCTCGGAACCAGGACTGTCGGTGGTCCCCGTCATGCTCGATGACATGGAGACCACGACGTTGTTCGCCCTGCTGGGATGCCTGCTGATCGGTGCCGCGCTCGGCACGGCCGTGGGCCTGCTCTGGGCCCGTGCGCGCACCACCCAGGACCCGCGCGTCGCGCTGGCCCTCGACCAGCGCTCGGCCGACCAGGCCGTCGTCCGCGAGGGGTTGGAGCGTCTGCAGGACCAGATGCGCGACCTCGAGCACACCCGCGTCTCGTGGCAGGGCCAGCTGCACCAGCAGGTGCAGGACATGCGCTTCTCCACCGAGTCCCTGCGCCGCGAGACCCAGAGCCTCTCCACGGCCCTGCGCAAGCCGCAGGTGCGCGGTCGCTGGGGTGAGCTCCACCTGCGCCGGGCCGTGGAGCTGGCCGGCCTGGTCGACCGGTGCGACTTCTCCGAGCAGGTCCGTCTCGACGACGGCGCCCGCCGCCCCGACCTGGTGGTCAACCTCGTCGGCAACCGCCGCGTCGTGGTCGATGCCAAGGTCCCGCTCGACGCCTGTCTCGACGCGAGCTCGACCGATGACGACGAGATCCGCGGGGTGCACCTCGAGCGGCACGCCCACCAGTTGCGCACCCACATCGACCTGCTCTCCTCCAAGCAGTACTGGCGCTCGCTCCCGGAGACCCCGGAGTTCGTGGTGCTCTTCCTGCCGGCCGAGTCGTTCCTCTCCGCCGCCCTCGAGAGCGACGGCTCGCTGATCGACTACGCCGCGAGCCGACAGGTCGTGCTCGCCACCCCGACCACCCTGATCGCCCTGTTGCGCACGGTGGCGCACGGGTGGAGCCACGAGGCGCTGGCCGACCGGGCGCGCGAGATCCACACGCTGGGTCGCGAGCTGCACGGTCGGCTGGCCAACCTCGGCGGCCACCTCGACCAGGTGGGTCGCTCGCTCAGTGCAGCGGTGGGCCACTACAACCACGCGATCGGGTCGCTGGAGTCGCGGGTGCTGGTGACCGCCCGCCGGTTCAACGACCTGTCGGTGACCGACGACGAGCTGGCGACCCCTCGGCAGGTGGAGTCCACCACCCGCTCGCTCTCGCCGGAGTCCGACCCGGTGGAGCTCCATTCCGTCACGCGGCGCGGCACCTCGGGGAGCGGGGCCGCGGACCATACCGTGGCCCTGTGAGCCAGACCCGGACCCTGTGGGCCGACGGACGCGAGCCCGGCCGACAGGTCGTCGCGCTCGGCGTCGCGGTCGCACTGACGGTCCTGGTGATCGACGTCGCGATGGCTGGCCGGGTCAGTCTCTTCTTCGATCTCTCGTTCATCGCCCTGTGCGTAGCCCTGGCGCTGGTCGTGCGGCCGACCGACTTCTTCGTGGTCGGGGTGCTGCCACCGCTGCTGATGGTGGTCGTCTTCGGGCTGCTCGCGTTCACCGATCCCGGGCTGATCGCCCACCCCGAGGACGGCGTCGTCCAGGCCGTGGTCTCCGGGCTCTCCCGCCACAGCGGCTCGCTGGTCGTGGGGTACGCCCTCTGCCTGGCCTGCCTCGCCTTTCGCCAACGGGTCGGCCGGAGAAGCTAGGCCTCGAAGCGGCTCGGGTCGCCGGCCCCGCGGCGTACGACCTCGGGGGCGCCGTCGGACCAGTCGATCACCGTGGTCGGCTCGGCCGGGGTCTCGCCCGCCTCGACCACGAGGTCGACCTGGTGGTCGAGCTCTTCCTTGATCTCCCACCCGAGGGTGCGGGGCTCGCTCTCCCCCGGCAGGATCAGCGTGCTGGTCAGGATCGGCTCGCCCAGGATCTCCAGCAGCGCCTGCACGAACGCGTGGTCGGGGATCCGCACGCCCACCGTCCGCTTCTTGGGGTGGGACAGCCGGCGCGGCACTTCGCCCGTCGCCGGGAGGATGAAGGTGTAGGGCCCCGGAGTCGCGGCCTTGATCGCCCGGAACGCCGAGTTGTCGACGTGCACGAACTGCCCCAGCTGCGCGAAGTCGCGGCACATCAACGTGAAGTGGTGCTTGTCATCGAGACCGCGGATCCGCAGGATCCGGTCCCGGCCGTCCCGGTTGTCGATCCGGCAGCCGAGGGCGTAGCCGGAGTCGGTCGGGTAGGCGATCAGCTCGTCGTCTCGCAGGGCCTCTGCGATCTGGTTGAGCAGTCGCGGCTGGGGGTTCTCGGGATGCAGGTCAACGAAGCGCGCCACGATCCCCGAGTCTAGGGCTCAGGGACCGGGCCGCCGACCACGTGGGCCGGACGTCAGGCGCGAGCTGCAGCAGCCGCGGCCTTGAGGTCGCGACGCAGCTCCTTGGGCAGCGAGAAGATCAACGACTCCTCAGCGCTGTGCACCGCACGCGCATCGGGGTAACCGCGCGCGGACAGGAAGGCGAGGACGCCTTCGACCAGCTCCTCGGGGACGCTGGCACCCGAGGTGACACTGACGGTGCGGACGCCGTCGAGCCAGGCCTCGTCGATCTCCGAGGCGTCGTCCACGCGGTACGACGCCCTCGCGCCGGCCTCGAGCGCGACCTCGACCAGGCGCACGGAGTTCGAGGAGTTGCCGGAGCCGACCACGATCACCAGGTCGGTGTCCGGGGAGATCTCCTTGACGGCGAGCTGGCGGTTCTGGGTGGCGTAGCAGATGTCGTCGGAGGGCGGGTCGAGCAGCAGGGGGAAACGCTGGCGAATCGCATCGACGGTCGCCATCGTCTCGTCGACCGAGAGCGTGGTCTGCGAGAGCCACGCGACCTTGGCCGGGTCCCG
Organism: uncultured Actinomycetota bacterium; assembly: GCA_963850965.1. Taxonomy (GTDB): domain Bacteria; phylum Actinomycetota; class Actinomycetes; order Propionibacteriales; family Nocardioidaceae; genus Nocardioides. The sequence continues at coordinate 204,190 of CAWKMT010000002.1, forward strand.
GACCACGATGCCGGCGACGTCGTCGGGGCTCTGCACGAGCTGGATGTGCTCGGGGGCCTCACCGGCCGTGCCCTCGACCTCTTCGTGGCCCTCGTGGCCGATCAGCAGGATGTCGTAGTCGTCGGCGGCGAAGCGCTTCGCCTCGTGGTGCACCTTGGTGACCAGCGGGCAGGTCGCGTCGATCGTCTTGAGCGATCGCTCGGCGGCCTCGTCGTGGACCGCGGGCGAGACGCCGTGCGCGGAGAAGACGACCGTCTGGCCCTCGGGGACCTCGTCGAGCTCCTCGACGAAGATCGCCCCGCGCGACTCGAGGTCGGCGACGACGTGCTTGTTGTGCACGATCTGCTTGCGGACGTAGACCGGAGCGCCGTACAGCTCGAGCGCCTTCTCGACCGTCACCACGGCACGGTCGACGCCGGCGCAGTAGCCACGTGGGGCTGCCAGCAGGACAGCCTTCTCGGCCTCGTGCGGCGACAGGATCTGCGGGGTGCCCAGGTCGGTCGTCATGTGTCCCAGTCTAGGTCTGTCCGCGCTGTGCCCTAATCTCGCGCCCATGGCCCTCGAGAGCTCGGCGCAGTCACCGGCCCCGGTGCGGCAGATCGCCAACGCGATCTCCGGCTGGGTGGACCGGCTCGGTGCCGTGTGGGTCGAGGGCCAGATCGCCCAGGTCAGCCGTCGTCCCGGGCTGGCCACCGTCTTCATGACGCTGCGCGACACCGTCGCCGACATCTCGATCCCGGTGACCTGCTCCCGGGTCCTCTTCGACAGCCTCAACCCTCCTCTGGTCGAGGGCGCCAGTGTCGTGATGCACGCCAAGCCGTCGTACTACGCCAACCGCGGCAGCCTCTCCCTCCAGGCCCGCGAGATCCGGATGGTCGGCCTCGGGGAGCTCCTGGCCAGGCTCGAGCGCCGCCGTCAGCTGCTGGCCGCCGAGGGCCTCTTCGCCGCCGAGCTCAAGCGACCCCTGCCGTTCCTGCCGGGTCGGGTCGGGTTGGTCACCGCCCCCAACTCCGCCGCCGAGCGCGACGTCCTCGAGAACGCCCGTCGCCGCTGGCCGGCGGTCGTCTTCGAGGTGGCGTACGCCGCGATGCAGGGCCAGCGGTGCGCCGCCGAGGTGATCGAGGCGCTCGAGCGGCTCGATCGCGACCCGAGCGTCGAGGTGATCGTCATCGCCCGCGGCGGCGGGGCGGTCGAGGACCTCCTGCCCTTCTCCGACGAGGCGCTGGTCCGAGCCGTGCACCGCGCCCGCACCCCCGTCGTCTCCGCCATCGGCCACGAGCCGGACACCCCCCTGCTGGACCTCGTCGCCGACGTCCGCGCCTCCACGCCCACCGACGCCGCCAAGCTGGTCGTCCCCGACGTCCGCGACGAGCAGCGCCAGGTGCTCACGGCCCGTGACCGGGTCCGGGCTGCGATGGGTGGCTGGCTGGCCCGCGAGCAGGCGGGGCTCGACGCCCTGCGCTCGCGTCCGTCGCTCGCCGACCCGCGGAGCCTGCTCGATGACCGCGCCGAGGAGATCCTGCACCTGCGCGACCGTGCTCGCCGCACGGTCGGCCACCGGCTCGACCGGGCCGCCGACGACATCGCCCACCAGCGAGCCCGAGCCCGGGCGCTGTCCCCGCTCGCCACCCTCCAGCGCGGGTACGCCGTCCTCCAGGACGCCGACGGCCACGTGCTGACCTCGGTCGACGACCATCGCGGGCGGTCTGGCCCTCAGCGTCCGCGTCGCCGACGGGCGCGTCCACGCCACCACGACGGGGGTCGAGCGCGACCCGGTCCTCCCCGCTCCCGACGACCTCGACCTCGACCTCGACAAGGAACCCGATGACTGAGGAACACCCCACACCCGCCACCTCCTACGAAGCCGCGCGCGAGGAGCTGATCGACGTCGTCCGCCGCCTCGAGACCGGTGGCACCACGCTGGAGGAGTCCCTGGCCCTCTGGGAGCGCGGCGAGCAGCTCGCGACGTCCTGCCAGGCGTGGCTCGACGGCGCGCGCAAGCGGCTCGACACCGCCCTCGACGCCGAACCCGACGAGACGGGCGAGCAGTAGGTCAGTCCTGGCGGGGCTCGGTGGTCAGGCTCTCGAGGATGAGCAGCAGGTCGTCGCTGCTGGCCGAGCCGTAGACCAGCACGGTGTCCTCGCCGACCTCCGCCGCGAAGGCGAGGTCGCCGCCCTCGTCGGAGAAGCTCCGCCAGACCGACGCCACCGATCCCTCCACCGTGATCTCGGCGCCCTCGACCGACTCCTCGTCGACGTAGGTCGCCAGCAGGGAGCCCAAGGAGGCGTCCTCCTGGCGCAGGCCCACGAACGTGCCGCGATCGGTCAGCATCCCCACGCCCCAGTCGGGGCGGTCGCCGGGGGTGAAGTCCAGGCTCGTCGCCATCCACCCCTCCGGCAGCGCGGAGGGGTAGACCACGTCGTAGCCGCCCTCCTGGGCGAAGCCCACCGCCGAGAGGTAGTCGACCGACGTCGGCTTCACCTCGGGCTTGTCGCCGTTGAGCGCACCCAGTCCCACGACCGCACCGACGACCAGCACGGTCACGATGAGGGAGCCGATCAATCCGTTGGTCGTGCGCGGATACCTCGCCGGGCGGGCACCACTCGGCGGGCCCGGTTGCGGTTCAACGCCTGAGTCGCTCACGGGTTCATCCTCACAGGTGGAGCCCCACGCCGGCGGAAGGCCCTCCCGGGCTGCCATCGGGGACGGACCGAGTCGAGCCATCAACTGCGGGGCAATTCCTTGAATGGTTTCCGCAGATGCGGCATAGTGAGTGCGTGACGACCTACCGAATTGCGGAAGCAGCCGAGCTGCTCGGCGTGAGCGATGACACCGTACGCCGCTGGGTGGACGCCGGCCGCGTGAGTGCCAGCACCGACGAGGGACGGACGGTGATCCCCGGCGCCGATCTGGCCGCCCTCGCCTCCTCCCTGGCCGACCACCCCGACCGCGACCGCACCCGTGCCTCCGCCGTGAGCGCCCGCAACCGGTTCACCGGCATCGTCACCAAGGTCACCCGCGACACCGTGATGGCCCAGGTCGAGCTGGTCTGCGGTCCGCACCGGGTGGTCTCCCTGATGAGCTCCGAGGCTGCCGACGAGCTGGGGCTCGAGCCCGGCGTACGCGCCATCGCCTCGGTCAAGTCGACCAACGTCGTGGTCGAGCGCCCATGAGGGAGGCCCGAGCGATCCGAGCCGCCCGCCTCGGGCTCGCGGCGCTGCTCGTCGTGCTCCCGCTCGCGGCGTGCGGCGGCACCGATCGCGAGGGCAGCGACGAGAGTGCCACGATCACCGTGCTGGCGGCCTCGTCCCTGACCGGCACCTTCACCGCACTGGCCGAGCGCTTCGAGGCCGAGCACCCCGGCGTCCGGGTGAGGCTCGCGTTCGATTCCTCGGCCGCTCTGGCCCAGCAGGCCCTGGACGGCGCCCCGGCTGACCTGCTCGCCACCGCGGACGTCGCGACCATGCAGGCCGCCGCCGACGCGCAGGGCTCGAACCCACAGGTCTTCGCCACCAACACGATGGTGCTCGTCACCCCCGCCGACAACCCGGCCCAGCTCGCCTCCTTCGCCGACCTGGACACGGGCGACGTCGACTACGTGATGTGCGTGCCCGAGGCACCCTGCGGCGCGGTCGCCCAGGCGCTCCTCCGCCACGCCGACATCACCGCTCGAGCCGTGAGCCTGGAGGTCGACGTGAAGGCCGTCCTGGCCAAGGTCACCAGTGACGAGGCGGACGCAGGACTCGTCTACGCCACCGATGCAGCGGCCGCCGGCGACGATGTCCGACGCTTCGAGATCCCTGACGCCGCCCGTGAGACGACGTCGTACCCCATCGCGAGGCTCACCCAGTCCGGCAACCCGTCACTCGCGCAGCAGTTCATCGAGCTGCTCCGGTCCGCCGACGGGCAGCAGCTGCTCACCGCCGCAGGATTCGGCCCACCGTGACCCGGCCGAGTTCGAACGGCGCCCTGGGCCGCGCCCCCCTGGTCCTGGTCGTCCCGGGGGCCCTGGCTGCCGCACTGCTGGTGATCCCGCTCGTCACGCTGGTGCTCGACACTCCCTGGGGCGACTTCGTCCAGCAGCTCGCCAGCTCCGCGGTCCGCGACGCCCTGCGGGTCACCGGCCTGGCCTCGGCCGTCACCGTGGTCGTCTGCATCCTTCTCGGCACTCCCCTGGCCTGGCTGCTGGCCCGGGTCGACTTCCCGGGACGCACCCTCGTGCGGGCCGCGGTCGCCGTACCCCTCGTGCTGCCGCCGGTCGTCGCCGGCGTCGCCCTGACCACGGCGCTGGGCCGCAGCGGCCTGCTCGGGTCGCTGCTGCGCGATGCCACGGGGGTCACGATCCCCTTCACGACCGGGGCCGTGGTGATCGCCCACACCTTCGTGTCGATGCCGTTCTACGTGCTCAGCGTCGAGGGGGCGCTGCGCGCCTCCGGCGAGCGGTACGACGTCGTGGCCGCCACGCTCGGGGCCGACCGGTGGACCACGTTCCGTCGGGTGACCCTCCCCCTGGCGATGCCCGGAGTGCTGGCGGGAGCGGTGCTGGCCTGGGCTCGCTCGCTCGGGGAGTTCGGCGCGACCATCACCTTCGCCGGCAACTTCCCCGGCACCACCCAGACGATGCCATCGCTGATCTACCAGACGCTCCAGTCCGACCCCGAGGTCGCGCGCACGCTGAGCATGATCCTGCTCGTCGTCTCGATCGCGATCCTGGCCGCGCTGCGCAACCGCTGGCTGACGACACCATGAGCGGGGCCATGAGCGACGTGAGCAGCAGTCCCCCGAGCAGCGCGGGCCTCGTCGCCCGCCTGCACGTCGAGGAGCGCCTCGACGTCGCACTGAGCGCCGAGCCCGGCGAGGTGATGGCCGTGATCGGCCCCAACGGTGCCGGCAAGACCACGCTCCTGCGTGCCCTGGCGGGGCTGGTGCCGAGCGAGGGTTCGATCGAGCTCGCGGGCGACTCGTGGACCCACCCGCTGCGGCTGATCCGGGAGCGCAACCTGGGCTTCGTCTTCCAGGACCAGTCGCTCTTCCCCCACCTGAGTGCCCTCGACAATGTCGGCTTCGGTCTGCGGGCCCGGGGCACCACCCGCCGGGAGGCCCACCGGGTGGCCCACGACTGGCTGACCCGGCTCGGCGTCGGAGAGCTCGGCCACCGGCGCCCCCGCGAGCTCTCGGGCGGTCAGGCCCAACGCGTCGCCATCGCCCGGGCCCTGGCGCCGGAGCCCGCCCTGCTGCTCCTCGACGAGCCCTTCGCCGGCCTCGACGTCGGGGTCGCGGCCGGGTTGCGGATCGAACTGGCCCGCCACCTCGCGGCGTACGACGGGATCGCGCTGCTGGTCACCCACGACGCGATCGATGCGCTCACCCTGGCCGACACGGTGCTGGTGCTCGACGCGGGCGCGGTCGCCCAGGTGGGGACCGCCCACGAGGTGGCCACCCGCCCGCGCACCGATCACGTGGCCCGGCTGGTCGGGCTCAACGTCATCCGCGAGGGCGACCAGTTCCGCTCGTTCAACCCCAGCGCCGTCACCGTCTCACTGCGTGAACCCGAGGGATCGGCCCGGCACCGCTGGCGCGGGCGGGTGCTCAGCGCCGTGCCCCACGGCGACGCCGTACGCCTCCTCGTCGACGCCGAGCAGGAGCTGATCGCCGACATCACCCCCGCCGCAACGGCCGAGCTGGGACTGGCCCCGGGCCGCGAAGTCTGGCTCTCGGTGAAAGAAACTGCCGTGAGCACCTACGCACTCACCGTCGAGTGACGGTTACCATCACGCCATGACCGCGAGCAGCACGTCCGTGACGCCAGAGGCCCCCGACCGCAACCTCGCCCTCGAGTTGGTGCGAGTGACCGAGGCCGCCGCCATGGCTGCCGGCCGCTGGGTCGGCCGTGGCGACAAGAACGGCGCCGACGCCGTCGCCGTCAACGCGATGCGCGTGATGATCTCCACCATCGGGATGAACGGCACCGTCGTCATCGGCGAGGGCGAGAAGGACAACGCCCCGATGCTCTACAACGGCGAGCAGGTCGGCGACGGCACCGGTCCCGAGTGCGACGTCGCGGTCGACCCCATCGACGGCACCACCCTGACCGCCAAGGGGATGAGCAACGCCGTCGCCGTCCTGGCGGTCTCCCCGCGCGGCTCGATGTACGACCCGTCCGCGGTCTTCTACATGGAGAAGCTCGTCACCGGCCCGGAGGCCGCCGAGTTCGTCGACATCCGCTACCCCGTGGCCGAGAACATCCACCAGGTCGCCAAGGCCAAGGGCTCCAGCCCCTCGGACGTCACCGTCGTCCTGCTGGACCGCCCGCGCCACGCCAAGCTCGCCGACGAGATCCGTGCCACCGGAGCCCGGATCAAGTTCATCGTGGACGGCGACGTCGCCGGCGCGATCTCAGCGGCCCGTCCCGACAGCGGCATCGACCTGCTGCTCGGCATCGGCGGCACGCCCGAGGGCATCATCGCCGCCTGCGCGATGAAGTGTGTTGGCGGCGTGATCCAGGGCCGGCTCTGGCCCCAGGACGACGACGAGCGCCAGAAGGCACTCGATGCCGGTCACAACCTCGACCCGGACTTCTTCCTGTCCACCGACGACCTGGTCACCGGCGACGACTGCTTCTTCGTCGCCACCGGCATCACCGACGGCGACCTGATGCGCGGCGTCCGCTACCGCGCGGGCGGCTGCACGACCGACTCCTTGGTGATGCGTTCGCGCAGCGGCACGATCCGCAAGATCACCTCGGAGCACCGCCTGCAGAAGCTAAGCAGTTTCGCCGCGATCGACTTCGAGAGCTGAGGCCACCGACGCTCGGCGCAACGCCGAGGCGACGTGGTCGATGACCCGGGGGTCGAAGGCCATGCCGAGGTGTGAGGTCGTGACCTCGACCGGCAGGGCCAGCGGGTCCACGCAGGCACGCCAGTCGACGATGCCGTCACGCCTGGAGTAGATCGCGGTGAAGGCGACGTCGCTGGGCAGCGGCAGCTGGCTCTCGTCGAAGCTCTGCCGCGCGCAGGCGCCGGCGACGCACTCCTCCGACATCAGCCCCGGGACTCCGGCACGGCTCAGTCGCACCAGCATGTCGACACTCGCGCTGAGCGAGACATGGTGCGCACCGGGCGCCAGCATCGGGCTGCCCATGGTGACGATGCCGGAGACCAGGTCCGGGCGGCGTACGGCGATGCCGCGGGCGAGCATGCCGCCGAGGCTGTGCCCGACGATCTGGACCCGGCTGTCGCGGCGCAGGACGATCGACTCGAGCCGCGACTCGAGCTGGGCGGCGGCGTTGAGGGTGCAGCCGATGTTGGCGTGAATGGCCGAGCGGTAGGTCCGGAAGCCCTGGCGGCGCAGCGCCCGGGCCATCAGCGTGAGGCTGGAGTCGCCGGCCAGGAAGCCCGGGACGAGGATCACCGGGTCACTGGACCGGTCCGGCACCCGCTCGAGGTAGGTGGTCCCGGCTCGTCCGCGTCGCTCCCCCACCGAGCGGAGGGCGTAGCGCCCCGCCTCGGCCAGGAAGCTGCCTTCGCGCAGGACTGCAGAGGCGCGGGGACGCTCGAAGCCGTCGGGGCGCAGGAAGGAGGCCAGCGGAGAGGAGTTCACGGCTGAGACGCTACGGCCACGGCGTCACCTTTCCGTCTCGTTGAGCCCATGTCCTGCGATTTTCAATCCATACGGTTGACTTGTGCGCATGTATGACCACTTCTTGTGTCCGTTCGTAGGTACCCCTCACCGGGTCGCCCATGTCTGAGATCTCCGTCTCAGAGGAGCTCTTCGCGCCCGTGCACCAGGGCGTCGAGCTCTGCTACCAGACCTTCGGCGACCCCGATGGCGAGCCGTTGCTGCTGGTGATGGGGCTCGGCGGACCGATGAACTGGTGGGACGTCGAGCTGTGCACGCTGCTGGCGGAGCGCGGCTTCTTCGTCGTCCGCTTCGACAACCGCGACACCGGGCGTTCGACCCGGCTGCGAGGTCGGGTCAAGCGCACCATGCTCGTTCGCGCCTTCGCGGGGGCGCGGGTCCGGGCGCCGTACTCGCTCGAGGACCTCGCGCAGGACGCACTCGGCCTGCTCGACCATCTGGGGCTCGCCTCGGCACACGTGGCCGGGGTCTCGATGGGCGGCATGATCGTCCAGACGATGGCGCTGAACCAGCCCCGGCGGATTCTCTCGCTGACCAGCATCATGTCGACGACCGGGAGCAGGACGGTGGGGTGGCAGCACCCGTCCTTGCTGCCGACGTTGCTGGCTTCTCGTGGCCCCGGCAAGGAGGCCTACGTCAGCTCGAGTGCCAACCTGTGGCGGCTGATCGGGTCGCCGGGCTACCCGCAGTCCCCCGAGGCGGTCACCCGTCGCGCCGAGGAGACCTTCGACCGTGGCGTGAGCCCCAGCGGGGTGCTGCGCCAGATGCTGGCGGTGCTCACGCAGCCGAACAGGCGTGCCCGGCTCCGCATCCTGCGCATGCCGACCCTGGTGATCCACGGACTCGCCGACCGGATGGTCCATCCGTCCGGCGGGCGCGCGACCGCAGCGGCCATCCCCGGAGCCGAACTGCTCCTGATCGATGGCATGGGCCACGACATCCCGCCGGACCTCTTCGAGACGGTCGCGGACGCGATCGGTCGGACCGCGGAGCGAGTGCCCCGCTGACCGATCGCGCCCGGCTCAGTCGCTGAGGCGCTCGCCGCTCTCGGTGTCGAAGACGTGGACATGCTGCGGGTCGGTCGTGACGTAGATCGTCTCGCCCTTGTGCACCGTGTCGCGGCCGTGCACCCGGACGATGATGTTGTTGGGCGCACCCGGAACCCCGCTGGTGCCGTAGACGAACGCATCGGCGCCGAGCTCCTCGACGACGGTGACCCGCACCGGCAGGCCACCTTCGTTCTCGGAGACGATCCGCCAGGCCTCGGGGCGCACGCCGACGGTGATGTTGCCCTTCATCCTCCGTGAAGCGACGGCGTCGACCGGCACGAGGTACTCGCCGATCTTGGCCTGGCCCTCGTGGGCGACGGCCTCGAGGAGGTTCATCTGCGGCGAGCCGATGAAGCCGGCCACGAAGAGGTTCACCGGCTTGTCGTAGAGCCCGAGCGGGGTGTCGACCTGCTGCAGGATGCCGAGCTTCATGACCGCGACGCGGTCGCCCATCGTCATCGCCTCGACCTGGTCGTGGGTGACGTAGACGGTGGTGACGCCGAGGTCGGACTGGAGCTTGGCGATGTCGGTGCGGGTCTGCACGCGCATCTTTGCGTCGAGGTTCGACAACGGCTCGTCCATGCAGAACACCTGGGGGCTGCGCACGATCGCGCGACCCATGGCCACCCGCTGGCGCTGCCCACCCGACAGCGCCTTCGGCTTGCGCTCGAGGAACTCGGTCAGCCCGAGGAGCTCAGCGGCGTCGGCCACCCGCTTCTTGCGCTCCTCCGCAGACACCTTCGCCATCTTCAGCGCGAAGCCCATGTTCTCGGCGACGGTCATGTGCGGGTAGAGCGCGTAGTTCTGGAAGACCATCGCGATGTCGCGGTCCTTGGGCGGGGTGTGGGTGACCTCGCGGTCCCCGATGAAGATCTTGCCGGAGTTGACCTCCTCCAGCCCGGCGAGCATCCGCAGGGTCGTGGACTTGCCGCAACCCGAGGGTCCGACGAGAACCATGAACTCGCCGTCGCGGATCTCCAGGTCGATGCCGGGTACGGCGGCCTCGTTGGCCCCGGGATACCAGCGTTGGGCCTTCTCGAAAGTAACTGTTGCCATGACGATCTACTCCTTCACCGGCAGGTACGTGCCGGACGATCCGTAGTGAAGTGAAGTGACGCACGTCACCGTAGCCCGCCGATGGTCGCAACTCCTACTGCTCGACGGTCCGGCCCTCTGGGCGCATGCCCCGGCATCTGGTGGGTACGGCGCGAAGGGCGTCGTGGGGGTGGACAACGACAGCGTCCGACGGTAGACGTGTGGAACCCACATTTCGGGAGGGGCGATGAGAATGTCACGACCACCGCAGTCGCGGCGCCGTGCCGGGCTGGCTGCCGCAGCAGCGCTGACGCTGGCGACGGGAGTGCTCACCGCTTGCTCCGCAGGCGCGGGCTCCGGCCCTCCCGAGCTGATCTGGTACACCAACCCCGACGCCGGCGGCCAGGCCAAGGTGGCCGAGAACTGCAGCACCGACGAGTTCACCATCAGCACCCAGGTGCTCCCCCAGGACGCCAGCCAGCAGCGGATCCAGCTCGCTCGACGATTGGCCGCCGGTGACGTCGGCATCGACCTGATGAGCCTGGACCCGCCCTTCACCGCCGAGTTCGCCAACGCCGGCTACCTCGCGCCGCTGCCCGAGGACCTGCGCGCCAGCCTGAAGGAGCAGTCGTTCCAGGGCGGCCTGGACGCCGCGACCTGGGACGACGAGCTCGTGGTGGCACCGTTCTGGTCGAACGTGCAGGTGCTGTGGTTCCGCAAGTCGTTCGTGGAGAAGGCCGGGATCGACATGAGCTCCCCGGTCACGTGGGACCAGGTCATCGAGGCCGCCGCCTCCAACGACGGCAAGGTCGCCGTGCAGGCGAACAAGTACGAGGGCTACGCCGTCTGGCTCAACGCCTTGATCGAGGGCGCCGGCGGATCGATCGCCACCGAGACCGACCAGGGGGTGGAGGCGAAGCTCGGCGTGGACTCCGAGGCCGGCCGCGCTGCCGCCGCCATCATCGAGAAGCTCGCCGGCTCGAAGGCCTCGCCCCCGGACCTGTCGGTCTCCAACGAAGGCACGGCCGGTGCCACGTTCGGCTCGGAGCAGGGCTCCTTCATGGTCAACTGGACCTACATCTGGACCAACTTCGACGAGTCCCAGCCGGAGGTCAAGAAGGACCTGGGCTTCGCCCGCTACCCGCAGTCCGTGGCCGGCGAGCCCTCCCGTCCGCCGTACGGCGGCATCGGGGTGGGCGTGAGCGCCAACTCCCGGCACACCGACGAGGCGATGGCCGCGGTCGAGTGCATCACCAGCCCGGAGAACCAGGCAGTCAACGCCCAGCTGACCGGCAACATGCCCGCCAGCCCCGCGGGCTACGACGACCCGAAGCTCAAGGAGATCTACCCCGACGAGCTCCGCGCCCTGTTCCAGGAGAGCCTGGACGCCGCCGCCCCGCGCACCGTGACGCCGTACTGGAGCGACATCTCCGGCGGCCTGCAGAGCAGCTGGCATCCACCCGTCGGGCGTCGACTCCTCGACCCCTGAACGCTCGCAGCAGTTCCTCGACGACATCCTGCACGGAAGGAGCCTGCTGTGAGCACAGGTCGGCGGGTGGCGGCGAAGGCCAGCGACCGGAGCGTGGCCGAGAACCGGCTCGGCCAGAAGCTGGTGGCCCCGGCCGTGGTGCTGATGCTCCTGGTCACCGCGTACCCCATGCTGCAGGCCCTGTGGCTCTCGCTGTTCCGCTACCGGCTCACCACGCCGTCGGACAGGGAGTTCATCGGTCTCGAGAACTACCTGACCGTCCTGGGCGACGGACTCTTCTGGCAGGACACCTGGAACACCGTCGTGATCATGGTGGTGACCGTCGCCGTCGAGCTGGTCATCGGCTTCGGGTTCGCCATGGTGATGCACCGCATCATCTTCGCGCGCGGCGCCATGCGCACCTCGATCCTGATCCCCTACGGCATCATCACCGTGGTCTCGGCGTTCGCCTGGCAGTTCACCTTCAGCATCAACAACGGCTGGGTGAACAGCTGGTTCGCGTGGTTGCCGGGCATCGCGGCCGACACCAACTGGTTCGGCGGCCACTGGCCGGCGATGTTCGCGATCATGGTCTCCGAGATCTGGAAGACCACGCCGTTCATGTCGCTGCTCCTGCTGGCCGGTCTCTCCCAGGTCTCCGAGGACATGCTCGAGGCCGCGAAGGTGGACGGCGCGACGTGGTGGCAGCGGCTGTACAAGGTGATCCTGCCGAACATGCGGGCCGCGATCATGGTCGCGGTGCTGTTCCGGGCCCTGGACGCCTTCCGGATCTTCGACAACATCTACGTGATGACCAAGGGCGCCCAGGGCACCGAGTCGTCGTCGTTCCTGACCTATCGCCAGGTGATCGAGCAGTTCCAGCTCGGCCTCGGCTCCGCACTGTCGGTGTTGCTCTTCCTCACCGTGCTCCTGCTGGCGTGGCTGATCGTGAAGTTCTTCCGGGTCGACCTGGCCCAGGCAAGGGGTGAGGGCTGATGAAGAACAAGAACTCCCTCGGCACCGGGATCGGCTTCGTCCTGATCCTGATCTGGTGCCTGTTGCCGGTGGCCTGGATCATTTCGCTCTCCTTCAAGTCGACGGCCGAGACCGGCGTCGGGAGCCCGCAGTTCCTGCCCAAGGACCCGACGCTGGCGAACTACCGCGACATCCTCTCGAACGGCGACTTCCTCGACGCGTTGCGCAACTCCTTCGGCATCGCCCTGATCGCCACGGGGCTCTCGGTCGTCCTGGCCACCCTGGCCGCCTACGCGATCGCCCGCCTGGAGTTCCGGGGCAAACGGTTGGTGCTCTCGCTGGCGCTCGCGATCGCGATGTTCCCGGTGGTGGCGCTGGTCGGTCCGCTCTTCGACATGTGGCGCACGCTGCACCTGTTCAACACCTGGCCGGGCCTGATCATCCCGTACATGTCCTTCACGCTGCCGCTGGCCATCTGGACCCTGGCCGCCTTCTTCCGGGAGATCCCCTGGGAGCTGGAGCAGGCCGCCCAGGTCGACGGCGCAACCTCGTGGCAGGCCTTCCGCAAGGTGATCGTCCCGCTGGCCGCACCAGGGGTCTTCACCGCCGCGATCCTCACGTTCTTCTTCGCCTGGAACGAGTTCGTCCTCGCCATCTCACTGACCTCGACGACCGGGTCGCGCACGGTGCCGGCGCAGCTGTCGTTCTTCGTCGGGCCCGACCCGTTCAACCCGCCCTACGGCCAACTGGCCACCGCCTCGGTGGTGGTCACCCTCCCGATCATCGTCATCGTCCTGCTGTTCCAGCGCAAGATCGTCGCCGGCCTCACCTCCGGCGCAGTGAAGGGTTGATCCCATGGCAGCCATCGACATCAGCAACGTCGTCAAGAAGTACGGCGACGACGCCCCCGCCGTCAACGACGTGAGCATCGACGTGGCGGACGGTGAGTTCATGATCCTGGTCGGGCCGTCCGGTTGCGGGAAGTCCACGCTGCTGCGGATGATCGTCGGGCTCGAGGACATCACCGAGGGCGAGATCCGGATCGGCGACCGGGTGGTCAACGACCTGGCCCCGCGCGACCGCAACCTCGCCATGGTCTTCCAGAACTACGCGCTCTACCCCCACCTGAGCGTCTACGAGAACATCGCGTTCCCGCTGCGCCTGGCCGGGGCCAAGGACGACGCCGTCGACAAGGCGGTCCGCAAGGCCAGCGGCATCCTCGAGCTCGACGAGTACCTCGAGCGCAAGCCGGCCAACCTGTCGGGCGGGCAGCGCCAGCGCGTGGCCATGGGCCGCGCGATCGTGCGCGACGCGGACGCCTTCCTCTTCGACGAGCCCCTGTCCAATCTCGACGCCAAGCTCCGCGGCCAGATGCGCACCGAGATCGCCCGGCTGCAGAAGCGGCTGGGCATCACCACCGTCTACGTCACCCACGACCAGACCGAGGCCATGACCCTCGGCGACCGGGTCGCGGTGCTCAAGCGCGGCATCCTGCAGCAGCTCGCCACCCCCCGCGAGCTCTACGAGAACCCCGGCAACCTCTTCGTCGCCGGGTTCATCGGCTCACCACCGATGAACTTCCTGCCGGCTCGGGTGGAGGGCACCTCGGTGAAGCTGCCGTTCGGCACCGTCGAGCTCCCCGCCGAGAAGGCCGAGAAGGTCACGGGCAGCGGGCTGCTGATCGCCGGCATCCGGCCCGAGCACTTCGAGGACGCTTCGGTGAAGGACGACACCAGCTCCGGCTCGACGTTCCGGGCGAAGGTCGACGTGGTCGAGTGGCTGGGCAACGAGGCCTTCGCCTACCTCCCCTACGAAGCCGACGCCGAGGTCCAGAAGCAGCTCGACGAGCTGGAGCGCGACCTCGACGGTGAGGCCATGCGGCCTCAGCTCGTGGTGTCGCTCGACGGCTCCAGCCGGGTCGCCGAGGGCGACGACGCCGAGATCTGGGTCGACACCTCGCGGATGCACCTCTTCGATGCGGCCACCGGCGAGAACCTCACCATCGACCTCGACAACGCCGGCCGGGTGCCGGAGCGGGAGCAGGCTGTCAGCAGCTGACCCGGTCTCAGTCGGCCACGACCAGGACGGCCGTGGGGTTGATCGCCACCCGCACGCTCGCCCCCGGAGCCAGATCGGCTGCGGCCGCGGTGTCCAGCTGGGCGACCACGACCGTGCCGTCGGCCAGCGTCGCCGTGGCCCGCGAGACCGGGCCGAGGAAGGCCACCGACTGGATCCTGGCGATGCCGGACTGGTCGGCCACGAAGGTCACCGACTCGGGACGGACGAGCGCGAGCCCAGCCCCGCTCGCCGAGCCGGCCAGCACCGGGATACTGGCGCCGAGCACCTCAGCGGTCCCGTCCGCGACCTGCGCCGGGATCCGGTTGCTGAGACCGACGAACTCCGCCACGAAGCGGGTCGCGGGGGCCGCGTAGAGCTCGGTGGGCGGGGCGAGCTGCTCGAGCCGGCCGGCGTTCATGACGCCCACCCGGTCGGCCACGGCCAGCGCCTCCTCCTGGTCGTGGGTGACGAACAACGTGGTGGTGCCGACCTCGAGCTGGACGCGGCGGATCTCGTCGCGCAGCTGCACGCGCACCTTCGCGTCCAGGGCCGAGAGCGGCTCGTCGAGCAGCAGCACGGCCGGCTCGATGGCCAGCGCGCGGGCCAGGGCCACGCGCTGCTGCTGGCCACCGGAGAGCTGGTTGGCGTAGCGCTTCTTGTGCTCACCGAGACCGACCAGGTCGAGCATGTCGCCCGCGCGGTTGCGCCGCTTCTTGCGCGAGATCCCGCGCAGCTTGAGCCCGAAGGCGACGTTCTCGAGGACCGTGAGGTGGGGGAAGAGGCTGTAGGCCTGGAAGACCATCCCCATGTCCCGCTTGTTGGCCGGGACGTTCGTGAGGTCCTTGCCGCCCACGCTGATCGTGCCGGCATCCTGGCGCTCGAGCCCGGCCAGGATCCGCAGCACCGTGGTCTTGCCGCAACCCGACGGGCCGAGCAGGACAACCATCTCGCCCGGCGACATGTGCAGGTCGAGGCCGTCGAGCGCGCGCACCTCGCCGTAGGCGCGCTCGAGGCCTGCCATCTGGACCGCGACGCCGGCGGCTGTGGACGGGGCTGCCTCGGCAGTGGGGGTGGTCATCTATTTCCCTTCGGACGGACGACGGCGGCGGTCGAAGAACGAGAGCCCGACGAGCAGGACCGCGGCGAACAGGATCGAGGCGAGCGAGGCCGCCATCGACGTGGGCGCGCTCGTCTTGGCGATCTGGACGATGACGACCGGCAGCGTGTTGTAGTGCGAGAGCGAGGCGATGGTGTACTCCCCGAGGACCAGGGCCACCGAGATGAACGCCGCACCCAGGACGCCGGTCCAGATGTTCGGAGCGATCACCCGCACGATCACGGTGAACCAACTGGCCCCGAGGGACCGCGCCGCCTCCGCCAGGGTCCGGGCGTCGATCGAGGAGAGCGCCGCATCGATGGCCCGGTAGGAGTAGGGCAGCACGAGGACGACGTAGACGAAGGTGAGCGTCAGCGCGGAGTCGCCGACCAGGTAGTTGACCCAGGCGTAGACGTTGCGCATCCCGACGACGATCACCAGCGCGGGGATCGTCAGTGGGAGCAGGCACAAGAACTCCACCATCCGCGTGGCGCGGGGCACCCGGAGCCGGACCCAGATCATCGTCGGCACGAGCAGGACGACCATCACGACGACCGTGAAGACGGCGAGCAGGAGGGAGAGCGTGATCGCGGCGGTGACGGTCGGATCCTCGGTCAGGCCGCGCCAGTAGTCGCCCGTGCGCTCGCCCGTCGCCGGGATCTTGGTGCTGAAGTCCAGCAGCGCCAGCAGCGGGAGCAGGAAGAAGGCGGCGAAGAGCAGCAGGAGCAGCCAGCGCAGCATCCGCCAGGGCAACGACCCGGTCATGCCAGCCACCGCGAGGTCCGCTTGAGCAGCCAGGCGTAGAGCGCCATGACCACCGCGACCACCACCACCATCTCGAGGGCCAGGGCGTAGGCGAAGTTCGCCTGACCGAGCACGACCTCGCTGGTCAGCGCCGCCCGGATCAGCAGCGGAGTGATCGGAGCGCCCTGGCTCACGAGCGCGGCCGCCGTCGCGTACGCCGCGAAGGCGTTCGCGAAGAGCAGCAGGCTCGAGCCGAGGAAGGCGGGCCGCAGCAGGGGGAAGGCGACCTTCGTCCAGTACTGCCGGGTGGTCGCGCCGAGGTTGACCGCGGCCTCACGCCACTGGGGACGCAGCCCCTCCAGAGCGGGGAGGAAGACGATCACCATCAACGGGATCTGGAAGTAGGTGTAGACGAGGATCAGGCCCGGCAGCTGGTAGAGCCAGGAGGAACCACTGTCGTCGAAGCCGAGGGTCGAGGCGAGCAGCTCGGTGAGCAGTCCACCGAGACCGAGCGTTGCGATCCAGGCGAACGCCAGGGTCACTCCCCCGAACTGCGCGAGGACACCGCAGATCGCCGTGACGACCCGACGGACCACGCTGGTCGGCGGCGCAGTGACGATCAGGTAGGCGAGCAAGGCACCGAGCACGGCGCCCACGGCGGCGGAGGCGAAGGAGAGATACAGGCTGGTCCGCAGCGCACTGAGGGCAGTGTCGCCGCCCAGGGCCCGGACCCGGTCCAGGGAGAAGCCGCCCTCATCTCCCTGGAACGCACCGACGATCACCGTCACGGTCGGCACGACCAGGAAGATCAGGACGAAGACGAGGAACGGGAGCAGGCCCACGGACGGGCCGACGCTGAGGCGTCGACCCGCCCGTGGAGCCTGCTGCCCCGACCCCGGGCCTGGCTCGGGGGCCGGGGACAGCACCGTGGTCGACACGGTCAGCCGACGGCCTTCGCCCAGTTGTCCGCCAGGTAGGCGGCCATCTTCTCGGTCTGCTCACTGGTCGGGACGACGGGCGTCCCCCCGACCTCGGGCAGCGCGTCGTACAGGTCGGAGTCGATCGTGCCGGCCTCGACCATCGCGTCGGCCCGCACCGGGCGTGCGCCGCCCGCGAGCCAGAGGTTCTGCCCCTCGTCGCTGTAGAGGAACTCCTGCCACAACCGCGCAGCTGCCGGGTGCGGGGCATCGGCGTTGATCGCCTGGAAGTAGTACCCGGCGATCGGCGCCTCCTCGGGGACGATCACCTTCCAGCTGGGGAGCTTCGCCGTCTCGGCCGCGTTGAGGTAGTCCCAGTCGATGACGACCGGGGTCTGGCCGGACTCGATCGTGGCGGCCGTCGGGTCGACCGGGAGGAAGTTCCCGGCAGCCTTGAGCCGCTTGAAGAAGTCGACGCCGGGTGCGATGTCATCGGCCGAACCGCCGTTGGCCACCGACGCCATGACGACGCCGCTGAAGGCCGCGCCGGCCTGCGTCGGGTCGCCGTTCAGCGCCACCCTGCCCTTGAACTCCTTGCCGAGCAGGTCGTCGAGCGAGGTCACGTCAGGGACCTTCGAGGAGTCGTACCCGATCGACATGAAGCCGCCGTAGTCATTGACCCATGCACCGTCGGCCGCCTTGAACTCGTCGGGGATGTCGGCCCAGGTCTCGACCTGGTAGGGCGCATACAGATCGGTGTTGGCCAGGGCAACGGACTGGCCGAGGTCGAAGACGTCGGGGGCGCGGTCGCTGCCGGCCAGCTGCTTGGCCGCGTTGATCTCGTCCTGGCTGGCGGCATCGGGCTGGTCGGAGTTGACCGAGATGTCGTACTTCGCCTCGAAGGCGCTGATGATCGCGCCGTAGTTGGCCCAGTCCGGGGGAAGGGCGATGACGTTGAGCTCGCCTTCGGCTTCGGCCGCCTCGACCAGGGCATCCATGCCGCCGAGGTCTTCGGCTGACGTGGCGCTTGCCGCGTCGGACGATGCCTTCTCCTCGGCGGGAGGGGCACAGGCCGCCAGTGCCGCGGTGAGGGACAGGGCTGCGAAAGAGATGAGGGTGGATCGGATCTTCATGGGACCTCCTGAGGCCGGGCGCGAGAACGCGCGACACGCAGCCGTGGGCAACGTGCTGAAGTGGACGCTACTCCTCGACGACGCCGGTGGGGAGCACCGCGCGACCGGGTCGGCCATCGGACCGTTTCCCAGCCCGGCCCGCTCAGCGCGTACGCTCCCGTGACGTGAGCACTGAGCCTGAATTCCGATACTCCGACCTGCTTCCGACCGGCGCGGACGAGACGCCGTACCGACTCGTGACGACCGAGGGCGTGTCGACGTTCGAGGCGAACGGCCGGACCTTCCTGCAGGTCTCCCCCGAGGCGATCCAGCAGCTGACCGCCGAGGCGATGCACGACATCAGCCACTACCTGCGGCCCGCGCACCTGGCTCAGCTCCGCAAGATCATCGACGACCCGGAGTCGTCCGGGAACGACCGCTTCGTCGCGCTCGACCTGCTCAAGAACGTCAACATCTCCGCCGGCGGCGTACTGCCGATGTGCCAGGACACCGGCACCGCGATCGTGATGGGCAAGAAGTCCGAGGGCGTCCTCACCGGCAGCGACGACGGCGAGGCGATCAGCCGCGGCGTGTACGACGCCTACACCAAGCTCAACCTGCGTTACTCCCAGCTCGCTCCGCTGACGACGTGGGAGGAGAAGAACACCGGCACCAACCTCCCGGCCCAGATCGAGCTCTACTCGACCCCTGCCCAGGACGGCACGCCCGAGTACAAGTTCCTCTTCATGGCCAAGGGTGGCGGCTCGGCGAACAAGTCCTTCCTCTTCCAGGAGACCAAGGCAGTCCTCAACCCCGAGCGGATGCTGAGGTTCCTCGACGAGAAGATCCGCTCGCTCGGCACGGCCGCGTGCCCGCCGTACCACCTGGCGATCGTGATCGGCGGCACGTCGGCGGAGTACGCCCTGAAGACCGCGAAGTACGCCTCGGCGCACTACCTCGACAACCTGCCGACCGAGGGCTCGATGAGCGCCCACGGCTTCCGCGACCTCGAGCTGGAGGAGGAGGTCTTCAAGCTGACCCAGTCCTTCGGCATCGGGGCGCAGTTCGGCGGCAAGTACTTCTGCCACGACGTCCGCGTCGTCCGCCTCCCCCGCCACGGCGCCTCGTGCCCGATCGCGATCGCGGTCTCCTGCTCGGCCGACCGCCAGGCGCTCGGCAAGATCACCGCCGAGGGCGTCTTCCTCGAGCAGCTCGAGACCGACCCGGTGCAGTACATGCCCGACACCGAGACCCAGCACCTCGCGGAGTCGGGCGATGTGGTCCGGATCGACCTGAACCAGCCGATGGCCGACATCCTCGCCGAGCTGACCAAGCACCCGGTGAAGACCCGGCTCTCGCTGACCGGTCCGCTGGTGGTGGCCCGCGACATCGCGCACGCCAAGATCCAGGAGCTCCTCGACGCCGGCGAGGAGATGCCGCAGTACCTCAAGGACCACCCGGTCTACTACGCCGGACCGGCCAAGACCCCCGACGGCTTCGCATCCGGCTCGTTCGGCCCCACCACCGCCGGTCGGATGGACTCCTACGTCGAGGAGTTCCAGGCCGCGGGCGGCTCGATGGTGATGCTCGCCAAGGGCAACCGCTCCAAGCAGGTCACCGAGGCGTGCAACGCCCACGGCGGCTTCTACCTCGGCTCGATCGGTGGCCCGGCCGCCCGATTGGCCCAGGACTGCATCAAGTCGGTCTCCGTGCTCGAGTACGAAGAGCTCGGCATGGAGGCGGTCTGGAAGATCGAGGTCGAGGACTTCCCGGCCTTCATCGTCGTCGACGACAAGGGCAACGACTTCTTCACCGACCCGTCCGGCGCCGTGACCGTGCCGATCTCGGGCATCCGGGTGCGCTCGGCCGAGTAGTCGTTTTCTTCGGGACCGATGTGGGCACGGGTGGGTAGCCATGGAGACCCAGGAGTACGTCGAGATCGCCCGCGCCGAGACCGAGCGCGGGGAGCTCGTGCTGCGCGAGCGACGTGTGGGCGGGCTCTCCTCGGCGCTCGAGCTGCGCGCCAACGGCGTCTTCGTGATGGACAGCGTGGAGACCAGCACCGAGCGCTCGCTGGCCGTGGCCGGCCTGGAGCTGGTCGACAGCCCGCGAGCAGTCGTCGTCGGGGGTCTCGGCCTCGGCTACACGATGCACGAGGTGCTCGCCGACTCGCGCGTCGAGAAGTGCGCGGTGGTCGAGATCGAGGAGTCGCTGGTCGACTGGATGCGCGCCGGGACGGTCCCGCACGGCCCCGCCCTGCTCGCCGACGAGCGGGTGCACCTCGTCGTGGCCGACATCGCGGCCGCCTTCGCCGAGGCGCGCCCCACGTCGTACGACCTGGTCCTGCTGGACGTGGACAACGGCCCGGGTTACCTCGTCCACCCCGCCAACGCCGAGCTGTACGACGTCCCCTTCCTCGCCTCGATCCGGGCCGCGCTGCGACCCGGCGGAGCCGTGGTCATCTGGTCCGCCGACCCTGCTCCCGAGCTCCAGGAGACCTTGCGCGCGGCGTTCGGCAACGCCGAGGCGCGGCCCTACGACGTGCTGCTCCAGGATCGTGACGAGCACTACTGGCTCCACATCGCGCGAGTACCGTCTGCGACATGAGTCCTGCCGACGACCCTGACTTCCGCACCGAGCACGACAGCATGGGCGACGTCCTCGTCCCCCGCGACGCCCTGTGGCGAGCCCAGACCCAGCGCGCGGTGGAGAACTTCCCGATCAGCGGCACGCGCCTCGAGCCGCGTCTGGTCCGGGCACTCGGCCTGGTCAAGGGGGCGTGCGCGCGGACCAACGGCGAGCTGGGCATCCTCGGGCCGGAGCAGGCCGACGCGATCGTCGCGGCCGCGGCCCGCGTGGCTGCCGGCGAGCACGACGCGGAGTTCCCCGTCGACGTCTTCCAGACCGGCTCGGGCACCAGCTCGAACATGAACGCCAACGAGGTGATCGCCTCCCTCGCGGCGCGTGCGGGCGTCGAGGTCCATCCCAACGACCACGTCAACGCCAGCCAGTCCAGCAACGACACCTTCCCGACCGCGATCCACGTCGCCGCCGCCCTTGCGGTGACCGAGGACCTGGTGCCCTCGCTCGGCGTACTCGCCGCGAGTCTCGAGCGGAAGGCCGAGGAGTTCGCGGGGCTGGTGAAGTCCGGTCGCACCCACCTGATGGATGCCACGCCGGTGATGCTCGGGCAGGAGTTCGGGGGCTACGCCGCGACCGTGCGGTACGCCGGCGAGCGGCTGGGCGCCGTACTCCCGCGGGTGCGGGAGCTGCCCCTGGGTGGGACCGCTGTCGGCACCGGGATCAACACCCCGCCCGGCTTCGCGGCTCGGGTGATCGAGCTCCTGGGCGAGCTCTCGGGCGCCGAGTTCATCGAGGCGCGCAACCACTTCGAGGCCCAGGGCACCCGGGACTCACTCGTCGAGCTCAGCGGGGTGCTCCGGACCATCGCGGTCGGCCTGACCAAGATCTGCAACGACCTGCGCTGGATGTCGTCGGGACCCACCACGGGGTTGGCCGAGATCCACCTGCCCGACCTGCAGCCGGGGTCGAGCATCATGCCCGGCAAGGTCAACCCGGTCCTGCCCGAAGCGACGCTGATGGTGTGCGCCCAGGTGATCGGCAACGACACAGCGGTCACGGTCGCCGGAGCCAGCGGCAACTTCGAGCTCAACGTGATGATGCCGGTGCTCGCCCGCAACCTGCTGGAGTCGATCCGGCTGCTGTCGACCTCCGCGGTGCTCCTGGCCGAGCGGTGCGTCGACGGGATCACCGCTGATGCCGAGCGCATGCGGGCCTACGCCGAGTCGTCACCGTCGGTGGTGACGCCGCTCAACAAGTACCTCGGCTACGAGAGCGCCGCTGCGATTGCCAAGCGGGCGCTGGCCGACGGCGCGACGATCCGCGAGACCGTGCTGGCGATGGGCTTCGTGGAGCGTGGCGAGCTCACCGAGGAGCAGCTCGACCAGGCCCTCGACGTGGAAGGCATGACGCACCCGTGACGTCGTACCCCGGCCAGAAGTGGCAGGTCAGGGGGTTCTGAACGGCCATCAGTGGCAGGTCAGGGTGTCCTGAGCGGCCAGAAGTGGCAGGTCAGTACCAGCCGACGCCTTGGCTGTGGCCCCAGGCGCTGCAGGGGCTGCCGTAGCGGTCCTGGATGTAGCCCAGGCCCCAGCGGATCTGGGTGACCGGGTTCGTGGCCCAGTCGGAGCCGGCGGAGGACATCTTGGAGCCGGGCAGGGCCTGCGGGATGCCGTAGGCCGACGAGGTGGGGTTGTCGGCGTTGACCGTCCAGTTGGACTCGCGGGTCCACAGCGAGTCCAGGCAACCGAACTGGTCGGAGGAGAAGCCGAACTCCGGCAGCAGCGCGCGGGCGATGTCACGCGGGTCGCTGGCGGAGAGGTTCTCGGTGCGGGTCATCGCCGGGCCGTCGGTCTGGGCCAGGGCCGCGAGCTTGACCGGGTCGGCCGCCGAACGACGGTCCTCCGAGCGGGAGACGACACCCTCGCTGCGATCGGCGAGCTCCAGGGCGCTCAGCGGTGCGACCGCTGCGCTGGTGAAGTCCGTGGCGGCGTTGCTGACCGACGTCGGCGCACCGAGCACCCCGCCCGAGACGACCGCACCGGTGGCCGCGACGGCCAGCGACGAGAAGACGAGCGTGGAGCGCATGGCGCGCTTCGGCGCCTCGGTCACGATCGAGGTCGACGAGACGTCGCGATGCTTCGGGACGTACTTCGTACGCGGAGGAGCAAGGCTCATGAAGGGGTGACTCACCGGGGGATAGACGACGGGGCGACAAGCAAGGTGACCGGCACGAGAAGCGTGCAGGTCACGAATTGATCACGAGCCACCCTGCCCGAGTGGCTGCGCCGCCGCAAACCAAACCCGCAAAGAAACGGGGCGAGTCTCGTCACACACCGCCTCACCGGCCACACCGACCCCAATCACCACGCCGGCCCCGCTCCGCACGGGTGCGTACGACGCGGGGCCGGCGTGGAAACGGACGCTCAGGGTGCGACGTTCTCCAGCATCTCGGTGACCAGGGCGGCGATCGGGGACCGCTCGGACCGGGTGAGGGTGACGTGGGCGAAGAGCGGGTGGCCCTTGAGCTTCTCGATCACCGCGACCACGCCGTCGTGCCGTCCGACCCGGAGGTTGTCGCGCTGGGCGACGTCGTGGGTCAGCACCACCTTGGAGTTGGCGCCGATCCGCGAGAGCACCGTCAGCAGGACGTTGCGCTCCAGGGACTGGGCCTCGTCGACGATCACGAACGCGTCGTGCAGCGAGCGTCCACGGATGTGGGTCAGCGGCAACACCTCGAGCATGCCGCGGTCGAGCACCTCCTCGATCACGTCGCGGCTGGCCATCGCGCCCAGGGTGTCGAAGACCGCCTGACCCCACGGCCCCATCTTCTCCGCCTCGGACCCGGGCAGGTAGCCGAGCTCCTGGCCGCCGACCGCAAAGAGGGGGCGGAAGACGATCACCTTCTTGTGCTGACGCCGCTCGAGCACGGCTTCGAGGCCGGCGCAGAGGGCCATCGCGGACTTGCCGGTGCCGGCGCGGCCACCGAGCGAGACGATCCCGACCTCCGGGTCGAGGAGCATCTCGAGGGCGATCCGCTGCTCGGCCGAGCGACCGTGGATCCCGAAGGCCTCCCGGTCCCCCCGCACGAGGTGGATCTGCTTGTCCGGGCCGACCCGGCCCAGCGCCGTCCCCCGGTCGGAGAGCAGCACCAGCCCCTGGTGGCAGGGCATGTCGCGAGCCACCTCGAGGTCGAGGGTGCCGTCGTCGTACAGCTCGTCGAGGTCGGCGGCGGCGACGTCGAGCTCGGCCATCCCGGTGTAGCCGGTGTCGGAGTCGCTGATCGCCTCCGCGCGGTACTCCTGGGCGTCGAGCCCCACGGCAGACGCCTTGATCCGCAGCGGGAGGTCCTTGGAGACGAGCGTGACCTCGCGCCCTTCGTTGGCGAGGTTGCGAGCCACCGCCAGGATCCGGGTGTCGTTGTCACCCAGCCGGAAGCCCGAGGGCAGCGAGGTGGGGTCGGTGTGGTTCAGCTCGACGCGGATGGTCCCGCCCTCGTCACCGATCGGCAGGGGCTTGTCGAGCCGCCCGTGGAGGACCCGCAGCTCGTCGAGGGAGCGCAGCGCGCTGCGCGCGAAGAAGCCCAGCTCGGGGTGGTTCCGCTTGCCCTCGAGCTCGGTGATGACCACGACCGGCAGGACCACCTCGTGCTCGGCGAACCGTCGCAGCGCTCCCGGGTCAGCCAGCAGGACGCTGGTGTCGAGGACGTAGGTGTGCACGGAGGGCTGGGTGGGCTCCGGTGGTGCGCCTGCGGTCTTCGGTGAGGACTTCTTGGGCTGCGTCGGCACGGTGACACCCCTCACGGGACGGCGCGCGCACTCTTCGCCCCGGCCCTAGTTCACAAAGGTTGACCGGGATCGAGCCCGCAGGCCGGAGTGCCGGCCTCCGTACCCGCAGCAGGCCTGGGCCTGTGGTGCGGTGCAGTCGTGAATGCTCACGAGCGGGCCTCCTGGTGCGGCAAGCTTCCCCACTTGCCGTTGCTTGAAAAGTACGCCGCGTGGGCGCCGGAGACACGCGACACGCCAGAACGCGGGGTGACGGGATGACAACGCGCCGGCGCCCGGCATGGGCGCCGGGGACACCTCCCACCCGTCGGGGTGAGGTCAGGTGCCGTAGCGGCGTTCGCGCATGGCATAGGCCCGGATCGCGCGCAGGAAGTCGACCCGACGGAAGTCGGGCCAGTAGGCCTCGCAGAAGTAGAACTCGCTGTGCGTGGACTGCCACAGCAGGAACCCACCGAGGCGCTGCTCACCCGAGGTGCGGATGACCAGGTCGGGGTCAGGCTGGCCGCGGGTGTAGAGGTGCTCGGCGATGTGCTCCACGTCGATCACCTCGGCCAGCTCCTCGAGGGTCATCCCCTTGCTGGCCTGCTCGTGCAGCAGGGAACGCACCGCGTCGGCGATCTCGCGGCGCCCGCCGTACCCGACGGCGATGTTGACGAGGATGCCGTCGACGTCACGGGTCGCCTCGGCCGCCGCCTTCAGCTTCTCCGCGGTCGACTGCGGGAGCAGGTCCAGCGCGCCGACGGGGTGGAGGCGCCAGTGCTGCTGGTCGGCCAGCGAGGCGACGGCGTCCTCGATGATCCCGAGCAGCGGGGTCAGCTCGGCCGCGGGGCGGTTGAGGTTGTCGGTCGAGAGCAACCACAGGGTGACGTGCTCGATGCCGACCTCCTCGCACCAGCCCAGCAGGGGCTCGATGTTGGCGGCCCCCGCGCGGTGTCCCTGCGCGGTGTCGGCGCCGACCGCTCGGGCCCAGCGTCGGTTGCCGTCGAGCATCACGCCGACGTGCTTGGGCAGGTCTCCGGTGGGGAGGCGACGCAACATCCGAGATTCGTACGCGGGGTAGAGCACCCGCCTGATGCCGTTCTTCCAGTCCGCCACGCTCCGATGCTACCGGCGCGGGCTGCTCGCGTCCGCGTGACCTTGCCCCCACTCCAGACCTGGTTGAACCCCCCGCCGGTAGAGTCGCGGAATGACCCATTCGATGAACGAGGCGCTGCGGCACGGCCTCGACACGCTCGCCGAGAGCGTGGCCGAGGCGAAGCCCAAGCTTCGCGGGTGGATGCACCTCGCGATTGCCCCCCTCACGCTGGCGGGCGGCATCGTCCTCATCGCGCTCTCGCCCGACACGACGACGCGGATCGGCTCGACGCTCTTCAGCATCAGCGCGCTGCTGCTCTTCACGGTGTCGGCGATCTACCACACCGGCACCTGGTCACCCACGACGTGGGCGTTCCTGCGCCGCTTCGACCACGCGAACATCTTCGTGCTGATCGCCGGGTCCTACACACCGCTCACGCTGATCCTGCTCGAGGGCACCCAGCGCGTCGTGCTCCTCACGACCGTGTGGACCTGCGCGGTGCTGGGCGTCTTCTTCCGGGTCTACTGGACCGACGCGCCCCGGTGGCTCTACACCCCGATCTACATGGCCATGGGGTGGGCCGCGATCTTCTTCATCCCCGGCTTCATCGACGGCGCCTCGAGCCGCCTCGGCACCGGGACCGGCGCCACGGTCCTGATCCTGGTCGCTGTCGGCGGCGCGCTCTACACCTTCGGCGGGGTCGTCTACGGCTTCAAGCGCCCGAACCCCTGGCCGCAGTGGTTCGGCTTCCACGAGGTGTTCCACACCTTCACGATCCTGGCGTTCGTCACCCACTACGTCGGCGTCTCGATGGCGACGTACGCCCTGCGCTGAGCGCGCGACCCTGCCCTCGGGCTCAGTCCTTCGGGAGGGTGCTCCCCCGCCCGTGCAGCATCGCGATCAGCGAGGCCAGTCGCGCCTCGGCCTTCTCGGTCCGGGTGAACGTGGTCAGGGCCAGGGCCGGCTTGAACCGCTGGCGCGCGATCGCCTTGGCGTAGGTGAACTCCTTGAGCCCGTCGGCTCCGTGGATGCGGCCGAAGCCGGAGTCGCCCACGCCACCGAAGGGCAGGCTGGGGATCCCCGCGAAGGTGAT
Source organism: uncultured Actinomycetota bacterium (assembly GCA_963850965.1). Taxonomy (GTDB): domain Bacteria; phylum Actinomycetota; class Actinomycetes; order Propionibacteriales; family Nocardioidaceae; genus Nocardioides. The sequence continues at coordinate 230,816 of CAWKMT010000002.1, forward strand.
CACGCCGTTGATCGCGGTCATCCCGGCCCGGATCTGGCTGGCGATCTCCATGCCCCGTGCCTGCGAGAAGACCGTCGAGCCCAGGCCGTAGCGGGTGGCGTTGGTGCGGGCGATCGCCTCCTCCATCGAGCGCACCTTGGCCACGGTCAGGGTGGGCCCGAAGGTCTCCTCCTGCACCGCGAGTGAGTGCTCGGGCACGTCGACCAGGATCGTGGGCTGCACGAAGCGCTCCCCCACTGCGTCGATGCCACCGAGGACCGCACGGCCGCCCTGGTCGAGGGCGTCCTGGATGTGGCTGCGGATCAGCCCGAGCTGGCTGGGCATCGTGATCGGACCGATCTGGGCGTCCGCATCACCATCGGCGCGCAGCCCCTGCGCCTGCTCGGTCAGCACCCGGAGGAACTCGTCGTACACGCGCTCGTGCACGTAGGCGCGCTCGACACCGATGCAGGTCTGGCCGGCGTTGCTGCAGGACCCCCACAGTGCCGCGTCAGCGGCGGCAGCGATGTCGGCGTCCTCGTCCACGATGATCGCGTCCTTGCCGCCGGCTTCGATGATGACGGGAGTCAACGTCTCCGCACAGGCCGCCATCACCCGCTTGCCGGTGGCGGTGGAGCCGGTGAAGGCCACCTTGTTGACGCCGGCGCGGCACAGCGCGGCTCCGGTCTCGCCGAGCCCCGTCACCACCTGCAGCACCGGACGACCGACGGCCTCACCGAAGGTCTTGGCCAGCCATTCGCCGACCCCGGGGGTGTACTCGCTGGGCTTGAAGACGACCGCGTTGCCCGCGGCCAGCGCGTAGATGATCGAGCCCATCGGGGTGAAGACCGGGTAGTTCCACGGCCCGATCACGCCGATGACCCCGAGCGGCGCGTACTCGAGGGTCGCGGCCTGGTTGGCCATGATCAACCCGGACGCCACCCGGCGTCGTCCGAGCACCTTCTGGGCATGTCCCGCGGCCCAGGCGAGGTGGTCGATCGCGAGCGCGGCTTCCAGCATCGCGTCGCCGTACGGCTTGCCGGTCTCGAGGTGCACGATGTCGGCCAGCTGGGCGACGCGACGCGTGACCACGCCCTTCCACGTCGTGAGGTGCTGCTTGCGCTCGTCGAACGAGAGCGCCGACCACCACGCCGCCTCCTGGCGGGCCCGCTCGACGGCCGCGCGGACCTCGGCGTCGGTGTGGATCGGGTAGGTGCCCACGACGTCCCCCGTGGCTGGGTTCAGCGAGTCGAACGTCGTCACGGTGGTGGGGTCGGTCTCGAGCTGGGTCATCGCGAGCTCCTGATCTGGTCGGCAGCCTTCTCGGCCACCATGACGGTGGGGGCGTGGGTGTTCCCACGGGGTACGGCGGGCATCACGGAGGCGTCGACCACCCGCAGGCCGTCGACCCCCCGCACCTTGAGATCGGCGTCGACGACGGCGTCCTCGCCCGAGCCCATGGCACAGGTCGAGACCGGGTGGTAGAGCGTCTGGGCCCAGGTCCGGATGTGCTCCAGCAGGTCGTCGTCCGAGGGGTCCTCGGGCAGGTTCCACGGCCGGTCGAGGAACTGACTGACCGGGCCCTGCGTGCAGATCTCCCAGGTACGACGAGCACCGGCGAGCAGGGCGTCGAGATCGGTCTGGTCCTCGAGGTAGGCCGCCTCGATCTCCGGGTGCCAGGCCGGGTCGGTCGACCGGAGCCGGATCGTGCCCCGGCTCTGCACCGAGACGAGCGTGGGGGCGGCGGTGAACATCCGGCTGGTCGGCTCGTTGAAGCCGTTGTCGTAGAACCCGGACGGCGCAGCGTGGATCTGGATGTCCGGAGCCGCCAGCCCCTCACGGCTGGCGAAGAAGGCCCCGGCCTCGCCGACGTTCGACGACAGCGGCCCGGTGCCCCGGGCCTTCCAGCGCGCGAAGTTCCGCACATTGCTCAGCTGCGCGAGGTCGGTGGTGCCGCGGGTGTGCCAGAGCATCGGCACGACCGGGTGGTCCTGCAGGTTGGCGCCGACCCCGGCGAGGTCCACCCGGGCGTCGATCCCCAGCCCCGCCAGGTGGTTGCCCGGCCCGATCCCGGACAGCATCAGGAGCTGGGGGCTGTTGATGGCACCACCGCTCAGCAGCACCTCTCGGGTGGCGTGCACGGTGTGCTCGGCACCGGACTGCCGGAAGGTGACGCCGCTCGCCCGGTCCCCCTCGAGCTCGATCCGGGTCGCGAAGGCTCCGGTGGCGACGGTGAGGTTGGCGCGGCCACGAGCGGGCTTGAGGTAGCCCTCGTTGGTCGACCAGCGCCGGCCCCCCTTGCAGGTGACCTGGTAGAGCCCGGCCCCCTCCTGCTCGGCCCCGTTGAAGTCGTCGGTCGCCGTGAGGCCGGCGCTCGTCGCGCTGGCGACGAAGGCGTGGCTGAGCTCGTGGGAGTAGCTGCGGTCCTCGACGTGCAGCGGGCCGCTCTGCCCGTGGAAGGCGCCCCCGAGCCGGGTGTTCCCCTCGGCCTTCCTGAAGTAGGGCAGGACGTCGTCGTACCCCCAGCCGGTGGCGCCGTACTGGTCGCGCCAGGCGTCGTAGTCGGCGCGGTGCCCGCGGATGTAGATCATCGCGTTCATCGATGAGCAGCCGCCGAGCGCCTTCATCCGGGGCCAGTAGGCGCGACGGCCGTGCAGCTGCTTCTGCTCGGTGGTGGAGTAGTTCCAGTCCCACCTGGTCTTGAACAGGGTGGGAAAGGCCGCCGGGATCGAGACCTCGTCGGCGTCCGCCTCACCGCCCGCCTCGAGCAGCAGCACTGTCGAGGCCGGATCCTCGGACAGACGCGCGGCCAGGACCGCGCCCGCACTCCCCGCGCCGACGATCACGTAGTCATAGCTGTCCTGCGGCATGCGCGAGCCTCCGGAATCGGGTGAGGATTCGAACCTACCGCCGGGCTGGGCGGCTGTCCGACCGTGCCCGTGCTTGACTCCGAACATGGACGCGAATTCTTGGGACTCCCGCTATGCCGCCACCGACCTGATCTGGTCGGCCACCCCGAACCAGTTCGTCGCCTCCGAACTGGCCGACCTCCCGCCGGGGCGAGCCGTCGACCTGGCGGCGGGCGAGGGCCGCAACGCGATCTGGCTCGCCGGTCGAGGGTGGGAGGTCACGGCGGTCGACTTCTCCCACGTGGCCCTCGACAAGGGCCGGCGCATCGCCGAGGAGCAGCGGGTCGACGCGGTCACGTGGGTCTGCGCCGACGCGACCGCCTGGGTCGCGGACGCGCCGTACGACCTGGCCGTGCTGGCCTACCTGCAGCTTCCGGCCGCCGAACGCCGGGAGGCCTCGCGCCGTGCGTTCGAGGCGCTGCGACCCGGGGGCACGTTCCTCCTCGTGGCCCACGACTCGACCAACCTGGTCGAGGGCACGGGCGGCCCGCAGGACCCCGCGGTGCTGATGGATGCCGCGGATGTATTGGCCGACCTCGGCGGGCTGCAGTTCGAGGTGATGCGCGCCGAGCGGGTGGCCAGGACGGTGGAGCCCGGGCACGGTGGCGAGCCGGAGCTGACGGCGTACGACTGCCTGGTCCGGTTGGTCCGGAGCGCGCCCGTCAGCTGAGCGGCGTCAGCGTCCGGCGGGGACGAGCGGCGTGATCGTCACGGTGGCACGGACGAACGCGTGGTCCGTGGCCGCGCGGATCGGCGAGCCGTAGTCGACCACGTGGCCGGAGAAGGCGGTGCCTCCGCCGCCCAGGATCCAGTCGATCTTGATCGGGCCGGCACCGAGACTGCAGCCGTTGGCGGCACTGCCGCCGTTGGAGCCGATCATGCCGGTCGTGGACGCGACGCGGCAGAAGAACTCGGTGTGCTCGTTGGTGTCGCCCATCAGGAGCACCGGTCGTCCGGTGGCGCGCAGCCGGTTGACCAGGGCGATCTCGGCGGCGGTGGCGGAGTCCCGCTCGGCCTCCTGGTCGCGGGGGGAGTTGTGGACGTTGATGACGTAGAACTCCCCGTCGGTACGCCGGTTGCGGAGCAGGACGTAGGGGATCGGGCGACTCTGGTGGTCGAACAGGGTGCTGATCGAGCCGGTGTCGACCAGCTCGAACAGGGAGTTGCTGAAGGCGATCTGCAGGCGCACGCCCTGGTTGCCGAGCGCCTGACCCGGCCAGATGGTGTGACCCGGAAGGCGGCTGCGCATCACCGCGAGCTGGTCGTCCTGCATCTCCTGGAGCCCCACCAGGTCGACACCGCGGCTGGTGATCGCGCCGGCCAGCATCGAGGCGCGAGACGTGCCCGAGCCGTATCCGCCCTTGCCGCCGGCGGTGTGCTGGCTACCGAGGACGTTGAGGGTCCCGACCTGGAACGTGAAGGGAGTACCCGGGGTGGGCGGAGGGGGCAGCCGCTTGATGGGCGCACCCGCCCGGCGCACCCGGAAGGGCGCCACGGAGTTCGTCGAGCTCGACCGGGCACGCACCAGGCCACGGCCTCCGGTCCGCGAGACACTCTCGGGCCGGGCGGTCACCTGGGGGACGGCGGGAAGCGCGACGGGGCCGCCGACCGCCGTCAGCTGCACGGCCACCTGCTCTGCACCCGGCGACGTCACCTGGACCCCCACGGCCACGGCCAGCACCGTCAGAACGGTGGCCATGAGCAGCAGGGGGCGGGCTGGGACGGGACTGCGACGCACCGGAGCAGGTTAGCGGGTCCGAGGTGGCCTTGGTCCATCTCCGGCACACCCCGGACGCGCGTCAGCGGGCGAGCGTGACCCGATCCACACTCACCCGCCACATGCGTCACAGACTGCGGGTGGACTAGCGCATCGTGACCGTCGCGTGGACCAGGTTGTGGTCACTCGCGCGTCGTACCAGGCGACCGGAGAGCCAGCCGTAGTTCGAGAACTTCATCCGACCGGCGCCCATGATCCAGTCGATGAGCATCCGCCCGTCCGGCGGCGTGCACTTCTTCTTCAGCGCCGACCCGCCGTGGGGGGCGATCAGGTCGGTATTGCCGCCCACCTTGCAGAACCACTCGGTGTGCTCGTTCATGTCGCCCAGGGCGAAGACCGCCTTGTTGGTGGCGCGCAGGCGCTTGATCAGCTTGATCTGACGGCGGGTGGCGGAGTCCCGCTCGGACTCGAGATTGCGGGCGGAGTTGTGGATGTTGACGACGTAGAGCTTGCGCTTGCTCGACCGGTCGCGCAGCAGGACCCACGGGATGGGCCGGCGCTGGCGGTCGAAGGCGGTGTCGATGCGGCCGTGGTCGAGCATCTTGAACTGCGCCTTCTTGTAGGCGATCTGCAGGCGGACGCCGCCACCGCCGAGCCGCTGCTTGGGCCAGATGTTGTAGCCCGTGAGCCTCCGCTTCAGGACGCGGAGCTGGTCCTTCTGGACCTCCTGCATGCCGATGACATCGATCCCCCGGGCCTTGATCAGCCGTGCGGTGAGGCGCGCCCGCTGGGTGCCGGGGCCCCAGCCACCCTTGCCCGCGGTGTGTTGGCTACCGAGGATGTTGAAGGTGGCGATCTTGAAGGATGACGACGCCTTGGCCCTGGCGGCCGACGCGGCCTGATCTGCTTGGGCTGGGGAGGAGGACACCCCCAACGACGCCAGGGTGGAGGCGAACAGCACGGACGCCACAGCGATGGAGGAACGGACACGGGGGGATGACTTGGTGAACAGCACGAGAAGACCCTCGGCAGGCTCCACCGCGTCGCTTGAGCCGACCGCGATGCCGTGACCAACGAGGGTGGTGAATGGCCCGAACGGGCCATCCGGGTTAGACCCTTCTACCCGTCAAGAAGCCGGATTCAGCGGGGGTCGGGGCCTTCGCCGGGGTCAGCGGGGTTGTTCGGGTCGACGGGGGTGTCGCCGTACGCCCCGGCGTCCTTGGCCGCCTGCGCCCGGCGCAGCTGCTTGACCAGGCTGCGACCCAGCAGGCCGACCGCGACCAGGAGCAGCAGGAAGAGGGCGAACGCCGCCCAGCCGGCCTTGACGTCCTCGGGCTCCGGGCTCGGGTCCACCAGCCACAACGTCAGGTCGGCTGCGAAGGCGGTCAACAGCGGGGCGGAGCTGAACAACAGGGGGAAGGGCATGGGTCCAGTCTCTCAGGCAGGGTCGGTGATGCCCGCGAAGAGGTCGTCCTCGGGGGTCGACGACTCGACGTGGCTGCGGACGAGCTCGAAGTCCTCGGTCGGCCACACCTTCTCCTGCAGCTCGCGCGGGATCGCGAACCAGAAGCCGTCCGGGTCGATCTGGGTGGCGTGGGCCAGCAACGCCTGGTCGCGGACGCCGAAGTAGTCACCGCACGGCACGCGCGTGGTGATCCGGGCGTCCCAGTCGGGCTCGGGCTTCCACTCCTTGAGCCGCTCGGCCCACGGGGACTCGAGTCCGTGCTCGACCATCGCGCCATGGAGCGCTTCCATCCGGGGGCGGTTGAACGAGTGGTGGTAGTAGAGCTTCAGCGGCTGCCACGGCTCGCCGAGCTCGGGGTAGCGCTCGGGGTCGCCGGCCGCCTCGAACGCCGCGACACCGACCTCGTGGCACTTGATGTGGTCGGGGTGCGGGTAGCCGCCGCGCTCGTCGTACGTCGTGACGACGTGGGGGCGGAACTCCCGGATCAGCCGCACGAGCGGGGCGGCGGCCTCCTCGAGCGGCACCAGCGCGAAGCAGTCCTCGGGCAGCGGCGGCTTGGGGTCACCGTCGGGCCAGCCGGAGTCGACGAAGCCGAGCCAGTCCTGGCGGACACCGAGGATGTCGCGGGCTCGCTCCATCTCCTGGCGGCGGATCTCGGTGATGTTGGCGAGGATGTCGGGGCGGTCCATCTTGGGGTTCAGGATCGAACCCCGCTCACCACCCGTGCAGGTCGCGATGTGGACGTCGACGCCCTCCGCGACGTACCGCGCGGTGGAGGCGGCGCCCTTGCTCGACTCGTCGTCGGGGTGGGCATGCACGTGCATGAGCCGGAGTCCGCGGCGTGGTCCGGGAAGGGGGGCGTGCGACATGTCGGCAATCCTAGGTGCGAGCATCTGAGGGTGACTTCCCAGGACGACCTCACCGACCGGTACGGCGGCGAAGCGCCCGGGCGACGCCGCCTCCTGATCGCGACGAGCACCCTCCTGGCCCTGGCGTTCCTGGGCTGGCTGGGCTGGATTGCCTGGTCCGAGGCCACCCCGGACGTCGACTCCGACCTGGTCTCCTACGAGGTGCTCGACGAGCACGCGGCGACGGCTCAGGTCCATGTCCGGCTCAAGAACGCAGAGGTCGAGGCCTCCTGCCTGCTGCGCGCCTTCGCCGAGGACCACACGGTCGTCGGCGAGCTCGCCTTCACCCCGGAGTACGGCGCTCCGCAGCCGCAGCGGTTCTCGGTGCGGACCGAACGACGCGCGACGTCGGTCGACCTGATCGGCTGTACGGCTCCCGGCACGCCCCGCCCGCGCTGAACGTTCCCCGGTAGTGACCTGCAAGATCACGTCGAACTTGTTATCCTCGACGATCTGATCGTCCCGCAGGGCCGTCCAGGACGAGCCTCGCGATTTCTCGGCGCCCGACCCCGACGCCTTCATGGCATCAGGTTGCACCGCAGCGGGACGACATCTCGACCATCAGGTGGGGAAGGTCCCGCCGTACCCACCCGAACGCACGGCAGGAGTTCCACCATGACGCAGTCGACCCAACCCGGAATCGTCTGGCTCACCCAGGAGGCTTTCGACAAGCTCCAGGCAGAGCTCGCCGACCTCAAGGGCCCGCGGCGCCAGGACATCATCGAGAAGATCAGCTCCGCCCGCGACGAGGGCGACCTCAAGGAGAACGGCGGCTACCACGCCGCCAAGGACGAGCAGGGCAAGATGGAGGCCCGGATCCGTCAGCTCGAGGACATGCTGCGCCGCGCCGAGGTGGGCGAGACGCCCGCCAACGACGGCATCGTCGAGCCCGGCATGGTCGTGACCTACCGCTTCGCCGGCGACAAGGAGAGCGAGAAGTTCCTCCTCGGCGCCCGCGAGATCAAGCGCGACGACGACCCGCTCGAGGTCTTCTCTCCCCAGTCGGCCATGGGCGCTGCCATCAACGGCAAGTCCAAGGGCGACACGGTCTCCTACACCGCGCCCAACGGCAAGGTGCTCAAGGTCGAGATCCTCGACGCCGTTCCCTACACCCACTGACCTGCCACTTCTGGTCGCTCAGACACCCCTGACCCGTCACTTCTGTTCGCAGAAGTGACGGGTCAGTTGGTTCTGGGCGGCCACAAGTGGCAGGTCGGGCGTCGTACGGCGGCCACAAGTGGCAGGTCGGCTATTCGTAGACGCGGTAGCCGCGCTCGCGCAGGCGGGCCAGGACCTTCTCGGTGTGGGGCGTCCCGCGGGTCTCGAGCTGGAGGTGGACCTCGACCTCGTCGAGGTGCAGCGAGGGTGAGATGCGTTCGTGGACGACCTCGAGGACGTTGGCTCCGGCCGCACTCACCTCGGTGAGGAGCTGGGCCAGGCCCCCGGGCACGTCGGGGATGCAGACCCGCAGGTTGAGGTAGCGGCCGGCGGCTGCCATGCCGTGCCGGATCACCTTGCCGAGCAGGAGCGGGTCGATGTTGCCGCCGGAGAGCAGCGCGACCGTCGGCGTACGGAACTCGTCGGGGCGGTCCAGGATCGCGGCCACCGCGGCCGCACCGGCCGGCTCCACCACCATCTTGGCCCGCTCGATCAGGGCCAGCAGCGCCCGCGACAGGGAGTCCTCGGAGACGGTCAGGATCTCGTCGACGTGGTCACGGACGGCGGCGAAGGTCAGGTCGCCGGGACGTCCGACCGCGATGCCGTCGGCCATCGTGGTCATCGTGGTCAGCGGCACCGGCCGGCCCTCGGCCAGCGATCCGGGGTACGCCGCGGCGCCCTTGGCCTGCACCCCGATCACGCGTACGTCGGGACGCAACGCCTTGACCGCGATCGCGATCCCGGCGAGCAACCCTCCCCCACCGGTGGGCACCAGCACGGTCTCGACCTCGGGGGTCTGCTCGAGGATCTCGAGCCCTACCGTGCCCTGGCCGGCGATGATGTCGGCGTGGTCGAAGGGGTGGATCAGGATCGCACCGGTCTCGGCGGCGAACTCCTGGGCCGCACCCAGCGCGTCCTCGAGGTAGCGGCCGTGGAAGACCACGTCGGCGCCGTAGGCCCGGGTCGCCTTCTCCTTGGGGATCGGCGCCCCTTCGGGCATGAAGACGGTCGACGTGATGCCGAGCAGCTGTGCCGCCAACGCCACGCCCTGCGCGTGGTTGCCGGCCGAGGCCGCGACGACTCCGCGCGCGCGCTCCTCCTCGGTGAGCCGCGCGATCCGGACGTAGGCGCCGCGCGCCTTGAACGAACCGGTGCGCTGGAGGTTCTCGCACTTGAGGCTGACGTGCCCCCCGGCGAGCGCCGAGAGCCAGCGCGACTCCTCCATCGGGGTCTGGATCGACACCCCCGCGAGCACCTCGCGGGCTGCGCGGATGTCGGCCAGCGTCACGGCCGGGACCTCAGGCATCGGGCACCTCCTCCGCTGTCGAGCGCGGGGAGACCAGCTCGGCGTAGTCCTCGGCCAGCTCCTCGACGGGGTCATCTCCGGGGTCGGTGAAGTTCGCCAGGTGCTGCACCACGGCGTTCACCGCGGCAGCAAGGGGTACGGCGACCAGGGCGCCGGCCACGCCGGCGATGAGCACACCGCAACCGAGGGCCAGGATGATGCCCAACGGGTGCAGCGAGACCCAGCGGCCCATCAGGAACGGCTGGAGCACGTGCCCCTCGAGCTGCTGGACCAGGATCACGCCGGCCAGCATGAACAGGGCGGTCAACGGCCCCTGGTCCACGAGCGCCACGAGGATCGCGACGCTGCCGGCGACCGTCGCGCCGACCATCGGGATGAAGGCGCCGAGGAAGACCAGGACACCGATCGCCGCGATGAACGGAACCCCGAGGACGGCGGCCACGATCATGATCCCGATCGCATCGGCGGCGGCCACGATCACCGTGGCCCGGACGAACTGGGTCAGCGAGATCCAGGCGACTCGACCCGAGCTGTCGATGTGCCGACGGCCGGCGCGCGGCGAGAGCCGGACCACCCAGGCCCAGATCCGCGCGCCGTCGGCGAGGAAGAAGTAGGAGGAGAAGAGCACGATGAAGAAGCCGGCCAGGACGTGGCCCACGGCGGTGCCGACCTCGGAGACCTGGCTGAGGATCGAGCTGCCCTCGGTCGGCGTCATCGCCTTCTGGGCGCGGTCGATGTAGTCGTTGATCTGGGAGTCGCTGGCCTGCAGCGGCCCGTCGCGCAGCCACGCCTTGATCTGGCCGAGGCCCTGGACGACCTGGTCGGCCAGGTCGTTGGCCCCGGTGGCGACCTGCTGCCCGGCGAAGGTCAGCAGGGCCGCGACCACACCAATGCCGCTCACCACCACGAGGATCGCGGCCACGCCTCGGGGCAGGCCGAGCCGGACCAGACCGTCCACGACGGGGACGACGAGCGCGGCGATCAGCAGGGCGATGACGACGGGGAGCACGATCAGCGAGAGGAAGCCGATCGTCCACGCGATGAGGTAGCCAGCTGCCGCGATGACCAGGAATCGCCAGCCCCAGGCCGCAGCGAGGTCGACGCCCCACGGCACCTGGGCGGGGGCGAAGTTGGAGGGACCGGCCGTGATGGGAGCGGGCTCGGGACGGCGGTCGTCACGAGCCATCGCCCACTGCTGGGCCAGGCGCTGGGCGAGGCCGTCCTCGTCGTCGAAGAAGCGACCCCTGATGCTCGGGATCGGGAGCCGGCGCCGGCTCTCGGCTGCCTCGCCGACCTCGTCGCGGTCCGGGATGTCGTCGGGAAGGTCGCCGATGGGACCGTCAGCCTCGTTGCTCACGGCGTCAGGCTACTCACCGCGGTGTCGAGCAGCCTGCGGACCAGCCGGTACGCCGCGTGCGGGCGGTCGGCGGCGAGCAGTCCGGCCGCAGCCAGCACGTAGTGGGTGTCGACGACGACGGTGGCCTCGCGGGGCAGCTGCCACCCTCCGGGCAGGTCCGGCCCGTGGCTGTCGGCGAAGATCCGCTCGGCCACGCCCGGGCGACCGTGCCGGAGCACCCCACCGGAACCGATCATCAGGTCCACTTCGCGCAGGTCCTTGCCGGTGCGCTCGACCAGCCGGCCCTCGGGGCTGACCACCACCCGTGAGTGGCCCGCGTGTCTGCGCAGGGCGAGCCCGATCGCGGCCCGGGCGATCGACTCGTCGTCGTCCTGATCCTGGGGCGACACCGGCAGGAAGCCGGGCTCGGCCCGGCGACGCTCGGCCGACTCGGCGAGGTCGAGGAGCCCGGCGGACTCGACGGTGGTGACCGCCGACCAGCGCATGCCCAGGTCGCCCTCGACGGTGCGGGTGACCGGGGTCGTGGCCACGACCTCGCGGGCCAGGCCACCCTCGCTGTGGGCGGTGTCGGGGTCGACCTCGACGACGCTGTGCACGTCGGTGGTCGCTCCCCCGACGTCGACGACGACCACGTCGCCGATCCCGGGGTGGTCGTCGTCGACGCCGCGGGCGAGCAGCTCGACCCCCGTCAGGACCACGTCGGGGGTGGCGCCGCGCACCATCGCGGTGAAGTCGGTGCGGCTGCTCAGGTGCTTGCCGCCGATGACGTGGGCCAGGAACATCTCGCGGATCGCGGCGCGAGCGGAGTCCGGCGTCAGCACCCCGATCTGGGGGACGACGTTGTCGGCCAGGACGTGCGGGACGTCGCCGAGGACGGCGGAGACCTCGTCGCGGGCCTCGATGTTGCCGGCCACGACGACCGGGCCGCGCCAGCCCAGGGCGACCAGGCGGCCGGCGGCAGCGAGCAGCACCTCGGCGTTGCCGCCGTCCGTCCCGCCGGTCAGCAGCACCACGTCCGGACACGTGACCGCGACGAGGTCGGCGAAGCCCGCTCGGGCGATCTCCGGATCGGCAGCAGCGATCACGGCGACGACCTTGCCGCCGCTCGAGAGCGCCACCCGACGGCCGGCCTCGGCCGTCACCAGCTCCTCACCGCCGACGACCGCGATCCGGAGCCCTCCCCCGGCGCTCGAGCAGGCGAGCACCTCGGCGGTCGTCGCGCGCGGGTCGGCAGCGGTCAGCTGCGCGAGGCAGGCGTCGTACCCGTCGAGGACGTCGGTGTCGATCGTCGTCGAGTGCTCGGCCGCGGCCAGGATGCGCCCCTCCGTCAGGTCGACCAGGACCGCCTTGGTGAAGGTGGAGCCGAAGTCGACGCAGACGCAGATCTCAGCCGAGGGCACGGTCGAGGTCGGCGATCAGGTCGTCCACGGTCTCGATGCCGACGCTGAGCCGGATCAGGTCCGGGGGCACTTCGAGGTCGGTGCCGGCAACGCTGGCGTGGGTCATCCGGCCGGGGTGCTCGATGAGGGACTCGACGCCGCCGAGCGACTCGCCGAGCGTGAAGACCTCGGCCTTCTCGCAGACCGCAAGGGCGTGCTGCTCACCGCCGGTGACGCGGAAGGAGACCATCCCGCCGAAGCGCTTCATCTGGCGGGCGGCCAGGGCGTGTCCGGGGTGCTCCTCGAGTCCGGGGTAGATCACCTGGGCGACCGCGGAGTGGGAGCTGAGGAACTCCACGACCTTCTCGGCGTTGTCGCAGTGCCGGTCCATCCGGACGCCGAGTGTCTTGAGCCCGCGGTGGGTGAGGAAGGCGTCGAACGGCCCGGGGACGGCGCCCATGGCGTTCTGGTGGAAGGTGATCTGCTCAGCCAGGTCGAGGTCACGCACGACGACGGCACCGCCGACGACGTCGGAGTGGCCGCCGCAGTACTTCGTGGTCGAGTGCAGGGCGACGTCGGCGCCGAGCGTCAGTGGCTGCTGGAGGTACGGCGAGGCGAAGGTGTTGTCGACCACCAGGCGGGCACCGGCCTCGTGGGCCACCGCGGCCAGCGCCTCGATGTCACCGATGTTGAGCAGCGGGTTGGTGGGGGTCTCGATCCAGACCAGCTTGGTCTTGCCCGGCTTGATGGCGGCGCGCACGGCGTCGACATCGGAGACCGCCGCCGGGCTGTGGTCGACGCCCCAGACCTTGGCGACCTTGTCGAAGAGCCGGAAGGTGCCGCCGTACGCGTCGTCGGGGATGACCACGTGGTCGCCCGGTCGGCAGATGGAGCGGATCACGGTGTCCTCGGCGGCCAGGCCGGAGGCGAAGGCGAAGCCGCGCTCCCCCTCCTCCAGTGCGGCAATGGCGCCTTCAAGGGCGGTACGGGTCGGGTTGCCCGAGCGGCTGTACTCGTAGCCGCCGCGGAGCCCGCCGACGCCGTCCTGCTTGTACGTCGAGGTGGCGTAGATCGGCGGGATCACCGCCCCTGTCATGGGGTCGGGCTCGTAGCCGGCGTGGATCGCACGCGTCTCGAAGCCGGACTTGTTCCTGTGCTGCTGCTCGCTCATGACCCGAGGCTATCCGACTGCCAAGAGCCGCAGCGATGTCGGCGACATCGAGGGAACCGTCGGCCACTCCCATGATGAGATCGAAGGCTTACGGGTCGTGTGCGCCTCGGGATTTCCTGAGGGAACGGAACGACCACCACCGGTGTTGCAGACTGGTGACAGCCCAGCCCGACCCAGGAGTCCGCGTGTCCCTGTTCAGCCGTCACAAGACCGAGCTCGTCTCCCCCGACCAGGCCCTGCCCGGTCGCAGCGAGCGCAACTTCCACCTCTCCGACAAGCACGTCGTACTCGGCACGCCCGTGGTCACCGACGAGGCACCGGCCGGCCACGAGGTGGCCGTCTTCGGACTCGGCTGTTTCTGGGGCGCCGAGGAGATCTACTGGCAGCTGCCTGGCGTCTGGTCGACCTCCGTCGGGTACGCCGGCGGGTCGACGCCGCACCCGTCGTACGACGAGGTCTGCTCGGGGCGCACCGCGCACACCGAGGCCGTCCGGGTGGTCTTCGACCCGACGGTCGTGTCGTACGCCGACCTGGTCAAGCGCTTCTTCGAGGTCCACGACCCCACGCAGGGCATGCGTCAGGGCAACGACGTCGGCACGCAGTACCGCTCGGCGATCTACTTCACGACGCCCGAGCAGGAGCAGACCGCGCGCGAGCTGACCGAGGTGTACGGCGCCGAGCTGCGTCGTCGTCGTCTCGGCGAGATCACCACCGAGGTGCGCGAGGTCCCGACGTACTACTACGCCGAAGACGTGCACCAGCAATATCTGGCGAAGAATCCCTTCGGCTACCGCTGCCACTCGAACACCGGCGTGAAGTTCCCGGGGACGAGCTGACAGCCGCCCCACGAGGCTCCCGCTGGCGTCTGGCCGAGAGCCTCACAGATCCGCGTGCCTGCTTCTGGGGCGCTTCACCATGGGATGCAGCCGAAGCGTCGCTTCCCATGGTGAATTCGCCGTGGGAAGCAGTGGTTCGACTGCATCCCATGGTGAAGCTGAGACGACGGGTCCGCGCACAGTGGTGACCTCAGAACGCGGCAATCGAGGGCACGCCTAGTTCTCTCTACGGCCGCCACTGTGAATGTGCACGTGTAGGTGCTTTGAGTCCTGATACCGCTCGAGGTTCGTGACGACCGACGCCGCTCCCTCTCGTCGCTCGAGGTCGCCTGCGACCGTCATCACCGCGCTGAGCAAGCGTCAAGATCGGGCGCCGGGCACCGGGACGTGTTGGCGGAGGAATGCAAGTTGGTCGGCGATGACCGTGGTGAACAGCGGTTCGACGTAGGGATCGAAGTGGGCGCCGGGGTAAACGCGCACGGTCGGCTGGGCCATGCGTGCAGCGGTCGCTTCTGCGACTTTGCGCGGGGTCACAGCGTCCGCGTCGACGATCTGAACGAGGGCAGGGCACCGGACCCCGCCCGCCCACCGCTTCGGGGAGTAGAAGCCAACCTTGAGGACGATCCGGGCGGCGACGGTGACGGGGTAGTCCCCATCCTTGAGGCCGGACTCGGTGATCAGGGCGTTCATGCCGGGAACGGCGTCGGGGGTCGTCATCACGCCGGTCTCGCCGGGTCTTCCGGCTGAGTTGACGTACACCGGCTGGCGACCTGTCCAGGCACCGAAGAGGTCGCGGATTCCCGGTCCGGCGACGCGCAGGCTGGAGCGGAGGCCGGTTGCGCGGACCGCCGCTGGTCCGCTGACGTGAGGGACCTGAGCGATGATGGCTGCCAGTGATTCACCTTGCCCAGCGACACTGATGACGTGGCCGCCACCGAAAGACGTGCCCCAAGCCACCATCTTCTCGGGGTCGATGCCAGGGAGGGTTCGGGCGTAGGCCAGTGCGGCGCGCCAGTCCTGGTGCTGCATGGCTACATCGAGTAGCTGGCGAGGGGTACCGGCGCTGTCGCCGAAGCCTCGATAGTCGAACACCGCGACCGTGTACCCCTCAGCGGCAAACCGCTCGGCGTAGGCGTAGAGGCGCAGTGCCCGAACAGCGCCGAAGCCGTGCGCCATCACGATCACCGGGATCGCGGTGCCCTGGAGCGAGCTGGGCCTGTAGACGCGCACCGCGCACTCGGTGCCCTGCGAGAGGAACGTGTCGTCGGTCCAGGCGTGTTGGCTCTCGGGGGTGTCACTCACTCGCGGAACTGTAATGCGGCGAGAAGGAGCCATCGACCGATGCCCGCAGGCTGATCCGTGCGCTTCGACCACCACCGCCAGCCGGCTACTACGCCGAGAACCACCAGCACCTGGCAAAGCACGTCAATGGCTACCGCTGCCACTCGAACACCGGCGTGAAGTTCCCGGCGACCTCCTGAGCGATCTCGCCTCGGCGGGTACGGTGGCCCACATGTCTCGGACAATGCTCGGCCCCCGGTCCACCTCTCGTCGCCTCGGCGCCACGACAGCCGTGCTGGCGGTCACCGCCGCGGCAGCCCTCGTCGTACCGGTGCTCACGACGCCGGTCGCCGGCTCCCTTTCGACAGCCGGCGCGACCGCAGCCACGCGCCCCGCGGAACGGAACCTCACCGCCACCGCCCAGGACCTCGGGACGCTCGGCGGGAAGTACAGCCGGGCTGAAGCGGTGGACGGCAGCATCGTCGTGGGTTGGTCGAACGACGCGGAACGAGAGCGGCACGCGTTCGCCTACGACCTCGCTGCGGACAAGCCGACCATGATCGACCTCGGCACCCTCGGCGGGAACAACAGCTATGCCGAAGACGTGGCCGGCAGCATCGTCGTGGGGACGTCGACCACAGCCTCGGGTGAGACGCACGCCTTCGCCTACGACCTCGCCGCGGATGACCCGAGGATGATCGACCTCGGCACCCTCGGGACGGGAAGCCGGGCCAATGCGGTCGACGGCAGCATCGTCGTGGGGATCGCCCAGACCGTCCCCGGCGAGGCGCATGCCTTCGCCTACGACCTCGCTGCGGACGAACCCGCCATGATCGACCTCGGCGTCCTGCCCGGGGGCAAGGTCAGCGAGGCCCTCGACGTGGACGGTCGCCACGTCGTGGGCTACTCGCAAGTCCCGAGCGACGACCCCTACGACTCGCACCAGAACCACGCGTTTGCGTACGACCTGGACGCACCCGGCGTAGGGATGCAGGACCTGGGCACCCTGGGGGGTCGGGAGAGCTTCGCCAGGGCCGTGGACGGCACCGTCGTGACGGGGTGGTCCAACACCGCCGACAACCCCGAGCACGCCTTCGCCTACGACCTCGCCGCCGACGAGCCCACCATGATCGACCTCGGCACCCTCCCCGGGGGCGGGTTCAGCGAGGCCGTGGATGTCGACGACAACGTCGTCGCAGGGTGGTCCTACGCCGATGGGGCCAACAAGCGACGCACGTTCACCTACGACCTCGACGCGTCCGAGCCGGCCATGCGTGGACTCCCCACCATCGGGGGCGCCCGGAGTGCAGCCACCGGGATTGCCGGAAACCTCGTCATCCAGGAGTGGCGCAAGCGGGGCGACCACGCCTTCGTGCACGACCTGGGCGCGGACGACTCCCGCAGCATCAGCCTCGGCAGCTGGCGGGGCAGTGACGCCGCGGACGTCGACGGCGATGTGGTCGTCGGCGCGGACTCGTACGGCTCCGCCAGCCGCGCCACCGCGTGGGTCGTGCGCGAGACCACCCGCCCCATGTTCGCCTTCCGGCGCCTCGACCAGGGAGTGAAGGAGCACGTCGGTCGCGTCCGGATCCAGGTCATCCGCTACGGCCGCACCAACCGCGCCGTGAACGTGCGCTACCGGACCCGGAGCGACTCGGCGAAGGCCGGCAAGGACTTCGTCGCCACCTCCGGCAAACTGCGTTTCGCCAAGGGCGTCACCCGTCGGAGCTTCACGGTGAAGATCAAGAACGACCGACGGACCGAGCGGGCGGAGTATCTCGTGCTGACGCTCTCCCGACCCAGCGGCCCCGCAGTTCTCGGCACCCCGAACTGGACCAACCTGCGCATCAACAAGAGCGACGGCTACCGGTGACAGGCACGCTTCTGACCCGCGATCGGGGACGCTCCGGACGGGTCGATGATTCTTGTCCACATGTCGGAAGATCGGCCGGTTTTCGGGGCTGGAATGTCGGTGGTCCCGGCTTGACTTGAGCCATGACCGAGACGCTCGCCGATGTCGACACCGCTGCTGGGGTGCTCGGTTTCGCGCGGGCTCGGCGTGACGTTGCGGACCGCGCTGAGGCGGAGCTGTTGGAGGCGGCGGTGGCGTGGGCGGGCATGCACTCGACCGAGTCGATGGACGATGCGGCGACGATCACCGACCGGTGTTTCCTGGAGGAGTCGCTGCCGATCGCGGGTCCCGGTGCCCCGCTGATCGCGGAGTTCTCCATTGCGGAGTTCGCGGTCGCGGTCGGGCTCTCCTCCGAGGCCGGGAAGAGCTACCTCGGGGAGGCGGTCGAGCTGCGCTACCGACTTCCGCGGGTCTGGAAGCGGGTCGCGGCCGGGGACCTGGTCGCGTGGAAGGCACGCTGGATCGCCAAGGCCACCTTGTCGCTCTCGATGGAGGCCGCTCGGTTCGTGGACGCCCGGGTCGCGGCGTTCGCGCACCGGCTCCGGGTGAGCGAGCTCGACCGGCTGGTCGAGACCGCGATCGCCCAGTTCATGCCCGACGAGGCCGAGCGCCGTCGCAAGGCCGCCGCGGACGGCCGGTCGTTCAACGTCGGGAAGTCCCGCACCGGTCTCGACGGGAACGCCGAGGTCTGGGGCACCCTGGATGTGGCCGATGCCCTCGACCTGGATGCGGCCGTCGCGGAAGGGGCTGAGGCGTTGAAGTCGTTGGGGTCGAGCGAGTCGCTGAACGTACGCCGAGCCCAGGCGCTGGGTGCGATCGCCCGCAGGCAGTTGGCGTTCGACCTCAACGGCACCGACGAGGAGACCGGCTCGACATCCACGACCACGCGGAAGCCGCGGCAGGTCGTCCTGCACGTCCATCTCTCCGAGGCCGCGATCCGTGGTGAGGCCGGTGGGCTCGGGCGGTTCGAGAACACCCGGACCCCGATCACGACCGAGCAGATCCGGGACTGGTGCGGCAACCCCGACGCCCAGGTGGTCGTGAAGCCGGTGATCGACCTGAACGACCACCACCACGTCAACGCCTACGAGGTCCCCGACCGGATCCGTGAACAATCCGCTCTCATCAACCCGACCTGTGTCTTCCCGTGGTGCACCCGATCGCCGACGTTGCGACAGCGACCACATCCAGCCCTACGACTCCGGCGGAACAACGTCCTCAAACAACATCGCCCCGTTGTGCAGGCGACACCACCGACTCAAGACCCACGGCGGCTGGCGCTACGCGCGCCTCGACGCGGGCACGTTCCTCTGGACCAGTCCCGCACGGCTACACCTTCCTCCGCCATGAGTCCGGCACCCTCGACGTCAGCCGCGACCGACCGCCATCGACCGACTGAACCACCCGATCGAAGAGCCTGACCGCCCCCACACCCCGCCCGAGCAACACCGGCGGGGCCAGAGGCGCGTCCGCTGACGGCGTGGCCGCTGGCAGCTGGGGACTGGCTCCCGGTTCCAACTGGTGTCATGGTGGAGGCCTTCTGGGGAGGGCCGAGGCAAAGGAACCAGATGATGACGGAACAGCCGACTTCAAGCGTCCATGGGGATTCCAGCGTGGTCACCCTCCTCATCACGATGAGCATCCACCCCGAGAGTGAACAGGAGTTCCTCGACTTCGCCGCCGCTCTCGTGCGGACCGTGCTCGAGAGCGAACCCACCATCGCGTTGTACGGGCTGCATCGGCACCCGAGTGAGCCGCACACCTACGTCTGGGTGGAGCGCTACCGCGATGCTGAGGCCCTGCAGGCTCACACCGAGGCGCCGTACATCGCCGAGGCCATGAGCAAGCTCCCGAAGTGGCTCGCCCAGCCACCGGAGATGACCCAGCTCAGCCAGGTCGAACCCGCGTGAGATCCCGTCAGGATTGCTGAGCGAGGGGCTCCCTCGACAAGACCGCGCTGCGACCGACGAGTCGTGACCTGGACCCAGGGCCCGGTCCGCGTCCGCGTCCGCGTCCGCGTCCGCGTCCGACACGGTCCGATTCGCCACGCATCAGTACTGTCAAGGCATGACCGAGCTGCCCCGCAAGGCAGCCGCGCGTACGGCGCGGTTGGCTGCACTCCCGCTGACCTACGCGGGTCGGAGCGCGCTCGGCCTCGGCAAGCGGATCGGGGGCAAGTCGGCGGAGTCGGTGCTCTCGGAGATCCAGCAACGCACGGCCGAGCAGCTCTTCCGCACCCTGGGTGAGCTCAAGGGTGGGGCGATGAAGTTCGGCCAGGCGATGTCGGTGCTGGAGGCGGCGCTGCCCGACGAACTCGCCGGCCCCTATCGCGAGCAACTCACCAAGCTCCAGGACTCCGCTCCTCCGATGCCCACCCAGCTGGTGCGTGACGCCCTCGAGCGCGACCTCGGTGCCGACTGGGCCGAGCAGCTGGTCTGGCTGGACGGCGGGCCGACCGCCGCCGCCTCGATCGGGCAGGTGCACAAGGGGCGCTGGCACGACGGCCGCGAGGTGGCCGTCAAGGTGCAGTACCCAGGAGCGGGCGACGCCCTGCGCTCGGACCTGCGCCAGCTCGCCCGCTTCGCGCGGACCATCGGCCCGCTGGTGCCGGGCGTCGACATCAAGCCGCTGATCGCCGAGCTGCAGACCCGGACGTCCGAGGAGCTCGACTACCGTCTCGAGGCCGAGGCCCAACGCGCCTTCGCCGAGGCGTTCCGTGGCGATGCCGAGATCGTGGTCCCCGACGTGATCGCGGTGGGAGACACCGTGCTGATCACCGAGTGGATGGAGAGCGAGTCCTCGCTGGCCGCCGTGATCGCCGACGGCAGCCAGGAGCAGCGCGACCACTACGCCGACCTCTTCGTCCGCTTCCTCTTCTCCGGCCCGGCCCGCACCGGGATGCTGCACGCCGACCCCCACCCCGGGAACTTCCGGGTCCTGCCCGGTGTCGACGGTGGTCCCGGTCGGATGGGTGTCCTCGACTTCGGTGCCGTGGCTCGCCTGCCCGAGGGCGCGCTGCCGACGGCGATGGGCTCACTGATCCGGATCGCCGCGATCGAGGACGACGAGCAGCTGCTCGCGGGCCTGCGCGCCGAGGGGTTCGTCAAGGACCGCGTGAACATCGACCCGGCCCAGCTGCTCGACTACCTCTCGCCGTTCGTGGAGCCGACGATGGTCGAGCGCTTCCGGTTCTCCCGGGAATGGATGCGCAGCCAGTTCCAGCGGATCAACGACCCCCGCTCCCCGTCGTACACGATCGCGCTGAAGCTGAACCTGCCGCCGTCCTACCTCCTGATCCACCGGACCTGGCTGGGCGGGATCGGAGTGCTGAGCCAGCTCGAGGCCGAGGCGCCGTTCCGCCAGATCCTGACCGACTCGCTGCCGGGCTTCGCCGAGCCGGTCTAGGTCGACGAAGCAGAACGGCTGATCGTCCCGATGGCTTCACCGAGCCGCAGCGGAGTGCCGGACGGCGCGACGTCGACCTCGATCTCGCCCGGCGAGGTCAACAGGATGATCGTCGAGCCGAACTCGAAGTGGCCCCACTCCTGACCGCGTTCAAACACCGGCGCGAGGTCGCCCAGGTCACGACGCTCGGCGCGAGCGCCCCGCACGTTCGTCCGCAGGCCGTCGAAGCTGAGCCGGACGCTGCCCACCATGGTGGCGCCGACGGCCACCATCACGATCCGGTCATCGGAGCCCGTCGGCTGGAGCTCGGCGCAGATCCGCTCGTTGCGGGCGAAGAGACCATCCACGCCGTGCAGGCCGATGCTGTTGACCGGCCACAGCGCGCCCGGGACGTAGTCGAGGCGGGTGATCCGCCCGGCGGTCGGCGTGTGGAACCGGTGGTAGTCGCGAGGCGAGAGATAGAACGTCGCGTAGCAGCCGCCCTCGTACGCCGCGGCGCGCTCGGCGTCCCCGAGCAGGTCGGCCAGGCGGTAGGTGCGGCCCTTGACCTGGACCAGCGTGCCGGAGCGGATCCGCCCCGACTCTCCCCAGGCGCCGTCGCACGGAGCGACGAGCGTGGACTCGTCACCGGCGAGCGGGCGGGCCTCGGGCCGCAACTGACGGGTGAAGAACTCCTGCAGGGAGCCGAACGAGTCGATCTCGTCGCGCATCTCGCTCAGGTCGACGCGGGTCAGTCGGGCGAAGAGCCGGATCTCCGCGCGCTGCAGCGGCCCGGGAAGCCGCACGTCGGTGAACCGCCCCATCAGCCGACTCATCGCGTTCTTCGGCAGCAGCCGCAGCAGTTCCAGCAGCACCCGTCGGGCGCCTCGCAGTGGCTCGTCCATCCGGGGAACCTACCCTGCGTGACGCTGCGCTCCCGGATCGCTGCTCACGCCAGCGGCAAGAACATCACGTGCAGCCCGACGTACCCGTGCCGCGGTGAGCGGAAGGCACCCGGGACGGTGCCGACGATTTCGAACCCGAGCGACCGCCACAAGCGGACCGCGGCGGTGTTCGTCTCGACGACCGCGTTGAACTGGATCCCCCGGTAGCCCGCGGCGCGGTGCCACTGGACGACGTACTCGGCGAGCTCCCGGCCGATGCCTTGCCCGCGCGCCGCCGCGGCGACCATGAACGACGCGGTGCCGATGTGGTCGCCGTGGCCGGGACGGTTGGGGCCCATCTTGGCGGTCCCGAGGATCACGCCGTCCCGCTCGAGGACCACCGTCCGTCCGGGCGGCTCGGCCATCCACCACGGTCGGGCGTCGGCCTCGGTGAGGTCCATCGGGAAGGCGTAGGTCTCCCCCTCGCCGACCGTCTCGTCGAAGATCGGCCAGATCAGCGGCCAGTCGGCGTTGGTCGCGACGCGGAGATCGAGTCCGGTCACTCGCCAGTGACCCCGTCGATCGACTCCCGGATCAGGTCGGCGTGGCCGTTGTGGCGGGCGTACTCCTCGATCATGTGCACCACGATCCAGCGCAGGCTGAACTTGCCCTCGACCTGTCGACTGTCCTTGACCGAGAGCCGGTCGAGGCCGTCCTCGGCCAGCGCCCGCTCGAGGATCCGGTCGGACGCCGCGACCGCCTCGTCGAAGAGCGCCCGCAACTGCTCGGGGTCGTCGTCGACGGCCGTGTGCCACTCCCAGTCGCGGTCGGAGTTCCAGTCGGCGGAGTTCCAGGGCTCCGCCTCGTCGTTGCCCATCAGGATCACGCTGAACCAGTAGTCCTCGACCAGCGCGAGGTGCTTGAGCATGCCGCCGAGCGTCATCGTGGACGGCGCGAGCCTCGCGCCGAGCTGCTCGGCCGTGAGTCCCGCGGTCTTCATCCGCAGGGTGTCGCGGTGGTAGTTCAGGTAGGCCACCAGGGTGGGGGCCTCACCGGCGGTGAGGGGCGGGTCGAGGCGCGCAATGTCGGTCATGGCGACGACGCTAGTGCGCGGCGCCCCCGGGCAGCGAGCCGGTTTCGGGATCGCGGTCGGTGACGCAGTACGCCGTCCCGGCCGGATCGAGCAGCACGGTGAAGTGCGGGTGCTCACGCAGCACGCGGGCGCCGAACGTCAGGTGGCGAGCGACCTCCGCGGGTCGACTGTCGGTGGCGAGGTCGAGGTGCGCCCGGACCGGACCCTCCTCCTCCCCCAGCCGCTGGAGCAGCAGCCGGAAGGGCTGCCCGTCGGGACGACGTAAGTGGCTGAACTCCGTCGACACCGGGGAGACGACCAGGTCCCAGCCCAGCAGCGCCTGCCAGAAGGTCACCTCGACGTCGTGCGCAGCCCGCGGCAGGTCGAGGCAGACCTGGTCGACGAGGCTGTGGTGATCACCGGGCCAGGTGGCCGGGCGCGGGCGCGTCCAGGCGCGCTGGGTGACGAAGCAGAACGTGAGCCCGCCGGGCGAGGACAGCACGGCGTACCCGTGCGTGGACCGGTGCTCGACGCGGGCACCGAGGGCCACGGCGGCGCTCACGGCGGCCGTCGGGTCGGTGACGTGCAGGTCGAGGTGGATCCGGGCGGCCCCCTCACCCAGCCGCTGGACGCGCAGGAAGTCGTCGCCGTCGGGCGGCACGAGCGTGGCGAACTCCTCCGCGACCCCGCGTGGCGACGAGATCCGGTAGCCCGTCACGCGCGACCAGAAGACGACGTCCCGCTCGAAGTGGCGCGGCGGAAGGTCGAGGAAGGCGGTGATCCAGAAGGGCGTCACGACCCGAGACTAGGGCGTGCTCAGCCCCAGAAGCCGAAGACGTCGCCACCGATCCGCACGATGAACGCCGAGACGATCGTGATGAAGAAGATCCGGACGAAGCGCGACCCGCGGGCGACGGCAGTCCGCGCGCCGACGTAGCCGCCGACCAGGTTGCAGACGCCCATGACCAACCCGACCTTCCACAGCACCGCACCGGCCGGGACGAAGATGCAGAGCGCGGCCAGGTTGGTCGCCCAGTTGGCCATCCGCGCCTTGGCCGAGGCCTCCAGGAAGTTGTAGCCGAGGAGCCCGACCAGCGTGAAGACGAAGAAGCTGCCGGTGCCCGGGCCCAGCGCACCGTCGTAGAAGCCGATGATCACGCCGGTCGCCATGGCGGCCGCGGTGTGCCGGTGGCCGGAGAACCGCAGCGCCGTCGCGGCTCCGAGGGTCGGCTTGAAGAGGACGTACCCACCGACGAGCACCAGCGCCACGAGCACGATCGGGTCGAACGCCGAGCGCGGGATCTGCGTCGCCACCAGCGCCCCGCCCAGCGAGCCCACGAAGGCGAGCAGCATCAGGGGGATGAACGTGCGCGGGTCGGGCCCCACCCGCCGGTAGTACGTCGCACTGCTGACGCTGGTGCCGCAGATCGAGGCGAGCTTGTTGGTGGCCAGGATCTGCACCGGGCTCGCTCCCGGCAGCCCGAGCAGGAGAGCGGGCAGCTGGATCAGCCCGCCCCCGCCCACGACCGCGTCCACGAAGCCGGCGGTGAGCCCGGCCAACGCGAGCAGCGCCAGCACGCTCCACGTCACCTCACCCATGTCGGCGATCGTAGGGGGCGAGCTGTCGGGTCAGTCGCTCAGTCGTCGCCGACCCAGAAGCCACGGCCGCCGAACCAGTCGCCGTAGTGCCCGCCCATCCCACCGCCGCTGCCCGGCGTGCGGGAGCCGAGGTAGGAGCCGACGACGGCCGCGCCCAGGTCGTCGAGCTCTGGCGCGACGACCCGGCCGTCGACCCGCCGGGCCATCGAGTCGATGAAGCGGGCCAGACCCGGGTCCTCCCCCAGCCGGAAGAAGGTCGTCTGCGCCCCCAGCCGGCCGGCGTTGTCGAGCTCGCGGACGGCGTACGCCACGGTGAGCGGGTGCGGCGGGTAGGAGAAGTAGACCTCGCCGTCCGGCTCGAGGTGGGAGGTCGGCTCGCCGTCGGTGACGATCAGCAGCACCGGCTGGGCGTTGGGGTGCTTGCGGAAGTGCCGGTTCGCGAGCAGCAGAGCGTGGTGGAGGTTGGTGCCCTTGGCCCACATCGCGTCGAGCGCGGTCAGTTGCTCGATCTCCATCACCTCGGCGTGCCGACCGAAGCCGATCAGCTGCAACGCGTCGCCGCGGAAGCGGGACTTGATCAGCGTGTGCAGGGCGAGCGCCGTGCGCTTCATCGGCACCCAGCGGCCGTCCATCGCCATCGAGAACGACGTGTCGACGAGCAGCGCCACGCACGCCTGGGTGCGGGCCTCGGTCTCGGTCACCTCGACGTCGCGGATGTCGAGGCGGACGCCCTCCCTGGCCGAGCCACCCTCGGAGACGGTGCGGATCACCGCGTTGGTGACGGTCCGGGTGACGTCCCACGGCTCGGTGTCGCCGAACGCCCACTCGCGGGTCGCGCCGGAGCGTTCGCCCGCGGCCCCGGACTGACGTACGTCGCGCTGCCCCTGCCGGCCCGACATCCGCTGGGCGACGTCGCGCAGCAGCGCCTTGCCGAGCTGACGCATCGCCTTCGGACTGAGCTTGAGCTGACCGTCGGAGCCCTTCTTGAGGTAGCCCGTCTCGCGCAGCGCCTTCTCCAGCTCCTGGAGCGTCCGCGCATCCACCGCGGCTTCCTCACCGAGCTGGCGAGAGAGCTTGTCGAGGTCGAGGTCGTCCATCCGGGCGCCGCCGTAGGACTGGGAGAGCTGCTCGGAGAGGGCGTCGAGCTCCGCGAGATCCTGGAGTACGCCGGTCCCGTCGCCGAGGCCGATCCCCTGCTCGCCGTCGAACCGCTCGGACCCGCCCCAGTCCTCGCCGGGCCGCAACGCCTGGAGGTTGCTGTCCAGCTCGGAGAGGGAGTCCATCAACTCGGGCGAGCCGAACGCCTGCGTCGCGAGGGCGTCGAGCTCGTCGCGTTGCTCCTGGGTCATCGAGTTGCGCATCCGCTGGGCGGCAGCGGCCCGCTGGGCGAGCGAGTTCAGCAGCTCGTCGATGTTCTGCGGGTTCTCCGGGAAGTAGTCACCGTGCTTGTCCATGAACTCGTCGAACTGCTCGGGGGTGTCCTCACCGCGGCGATGGGCGGCGAGCAGCTCGTTGAGATCGCGCAGCATCTCGTTGACGGCGGCCCGGTCCTCGTCCGTGGCGTTCTCGAGCGCCTGCTTCATCCCCTCGAAGCGCTGCTCGAGCAGCTCCCGGCCGAGGAGGTCCTTGATCTTCTCGTAGTCCGCGCGGGCCTCCCGGCTGCGCCAGGCGTAGTCGCTGAGCTCACTGACCGCGGCAGCCGTCGAGGGCGAGAGATTCTCGATCTGCATCTCGGCGAAGCGCGCGTCGTCGTCGAGGTCGCGCGCCAGCTGCTTGCGCTCCTCGAGGACCGCGTGGTCGAGGAGCTCCTTGACCTCCTGCATGGTGCCGTCGAGCTGATGGCGCTCGAGCAAGTCACGACGACGGGCAGCCACCTGACGAGCCAGGTCGTCGAGACCGGTCCGGTCCCGGCTCCCGCGGCGGAGATATTCGCGCATCGCGCGCTCCGGGCTGTACCCGGCCATCACGTCCTGGCCGATCGCGTCCAGCGCCTCGGCCAGGTCGACCGGGGCCGCGAGCGGGTCGCCGCCGGTGAAGCGGCCGTAGCGGGCGCGATGCAGGTCGGTCATCCGTAGACCGTCTCTCCCCCGGCCGACTCCTTGCCCACCTTGCGCACGAGGTACAGCCCCTCGAGGGCAAGCTCGATGGCGCCGGCGCGCTCGCCGTCGTTGGTGGCGCCGAGCCGCTCGCACACGTCGTCGTACAGCTCGGACTCGCCCAGGACCGGCAGCCCGGACAGGAAGTCGCGGGCGGTGACCTGCTCACCGGTGGTGATCAGCGCCCCGTCCTCGATCGCTGCGAGCAGCAGCGCGAAGTCGAGGCCGCGGAAGTGGTGGCGCACGGCCTCCGCCGTCGCCAGCCGCAGCAGATGGGTCAGGATCTCGCGCTCGCGCCCCTCCTCGCCGGACTCGAACTCGATCTTGCCGCCGAGCACGTCGACGGCGGTCTCGAGGTCCACCACCCGCGCCACCGCCTCGTCCTCGCCCTGAATGGTGGCCCGGTGCAGCGCGGCGGCCGCGATGGTCTCGGCGCCGGCGATCGCGAAGCGGGCACTCACGCCGCTGCGCTGGTCCACCGAGCTCGACTCGCGCAGGCCGCGGGTGAAGCGGGCCAGGATCTCGATCAGGTGGTCGGGGACCTCGGCTGCCAGGTCGGCCTCCTGCCGGATCACGCGGACCTCGTCGTCGAGCTCGGTCGGGTAGTGGGTGCGGATCTCGGCACCGAAGCGGTCCTTGAGCGGCGTGATGATCCGGCCGCGGTTGGTGTAGTCCTCGGGGTTCGCGCTGGCCACGACGAGGACGTCGAGCGGGAGCCGCAGGACATAGCCGCGGATCTGGATGTCGCGCTCCTCCATCACGTTGAGCATCGCGACCTGGATCCGCTCGGCGAGGTCGGGCAGCTCGTTGATCGCGACGATCCCGCGGTGGCTGCGAGGGATGAGCCCGAAGTGGATCGTCTCGGGGTCGCCGAGCGAACGGCCTTCCGCGACCTTCATCGGGTCGACGTCGCCGATCAGGTCGGCGACCGAGGTGTCCGGCGTGGCGAGCTTCTCGGCGTACCGCTCGTCGCGGTGCTTCCAGGAGATCCGCAGGTCGTCGCCGTACGACGCGACCGCGGCCTTCGAGCCCGGCGTGATCGGATCGTAGGGGTGCTCGCCGAGCTCCGATCCGGAGATCACGGGCGTCCACTCGTCCAGCAGGCCGACCATGGTGCGCAGCAGCCGGGTCTTGCCCTGCCCGCGCTCACCGAGGAGGACCACGTCGTGTCCCGCGATCAGCGCTCGCTCCAGCTGCGGGATCACCGTCGCCTCGAAGCCGTGCAGACCCGGCCACGGGTCCCGGCCCTCGCGCAGGGCGGCCAGCAGGTTGGCCCGGATCTCGGCGCGCAGGGTGCGCAGCTCGTGCCCGGAAGCGCGGAGCTCACCGAGCGTCGAGTGGGTCGGAGCGGGGGTACTGGTCGCGGGCGCGGTCGTCACAGAGGTCACGGCTTCACGCTACTCAGCGGCACAATGTCCGAGGCCCGCGTCTCAGGGCCGGTAGCGTGCGCCGGGTGACTCCGCCAGCGCTCCAGCAGTCCTGCCCCTGCGGGACCGGCGCGACGTACGACGCGTGCTGCGGGCGTCTGCACCGGGGTGCCGCCCAGGCGACGACTGCCCTGGAGCTGATGCGCTCGCGGTACTCCGCCTTCGTCCTGGGCGACACCGACCACCTGTTCCGCACCTGGCACCCCCGCACCCGTCCCGACGACCTCAGTCCCGACACCACCCGGACCTGGACGGCCCTGGAGATCCTCGACGTGGTGGCCGGCGGCCCCGACGACACCTCCGGCGTCGTCGAGTTCATCGCCCGCTACCGCCAGGGATCGACCGCCGACCAGCAGCACGAACGCAGCAGCTTCGAGCGGCGGGCCGGCCGCTGGGTCTACGTCAGCGGCTGATCTGCCTCACGCGACTCGGGCACGACGGCGACGATGCACTCGGCGTGCTCGAGGACTGCCGCGGCGGTCGACCCGTGCAACATCCCGGCCACCGGGTTCCGGTGGTGCGAGCCGACGACGACCATGTCCATCTGCGAGGCCGCCCGGACCAGGCAGTCGTCCACGAGGCCGCGGGCGAGCTGGATGCGGACGGGCACGTCGGGGAACTTCTCGGCCATGCCGCTGATCGCCTCGGCCACCAGCAGCCGCGCGTCGTCGTACCCCTCCTCGGTGTCGCTGACCAGGCCAGCACCCTGGGACGCGCTCCGCGCGTCCCAGAAGGAGTGCAGGACGGTCAGCGGCAGGTCACGCAGCGACGCCTCCCGATAGGCGAACTCGAGGGAGGTCCGCGCGTGCTCGCTGCCGTCGACGCCGACAAGGATGCCGCGGCGGACCTTCCCGACATTGTGGGGTCGGAGCACGACGACCGGGCAGTGGGCGTGCCGTGCCACCGCGGCGCTCACCGAGCCCAGCAACAGGCTCTTCACGGGACCGCGGCCGCGGGAGCCGAGCACGATCGCGGCGGCTTGGGACGACGCCTCGATCAGCGTCTCCCGGGCGTCGTGGATCCGTAGCACTTCCTGGACGATGAGACCCGGTGCCCGCTGGCGAGCCCGCTCCCCGGCCGAGGAGACGATGAACGCGGCATCGGCCTGCATCCCGTCGTAGAAGGCGCGGCGATCAATGCCGGCCTCGTCCATCATCCAGGTGGCTTCCCAGCGCGCGCCGTGCACGACAGCGAGCGGCCGACGCTCCAGCACGGCCTGGTCGACCGCCCAGTCAACGGCGTGATCCGAGTGTGCGGATCCGTCGACTCCGACAACGATGCTTCCCGGTGTGATCTCGATGTTCTCCATGACTCCAGACTGGCGGGACCACTCGGGGTGCGACACCGCCAAAAGTCCCCGGTGCACGGGACCGAAGCCCCTGCCCAGCACCTCCGGGCCCGAGTGACGATGGAGCCCCCACGAGACCCATCGAGGTGCACCATGGCTGAATCACTTGTGCTCGGCGCCCAGGAGTGCGCCGAGCTGCTCCGCTCGAACGTCGTGGGCCGCATCGCCCTCTCCACGCCGAACGGCCCGCACATCGTCCCGGTCAACTACGCCGTCGTGGACGACGCGATCATCGTGCGCACCTCGGCGTACAGCGTGCTGGGCACCTACGGTCGCGAGACCACGCTGGCCTTCGAGATCGACCACGTCGACCACGAGATGCAGCGCGGCTGGAGCGTGGTGGCGCGCGGGCGCGGTGAATTCGTGTCGGACGCTGCGGAGCTGGACCAGATCCAGAAGGTCTGGCCTCCTCGACCCTGGGCGAGCGGGACCCGCACCCTCCACCTGCGTCTGGCCTGGACCGAGCTGACCGGTCGCCGGCTGGGCCAGGGCTGGGAAGCAATCGACGCCTCGGCCGTGCACCGGACCGTGTGACCACCGACGGCCGGTCTGGACCACACTGGGCCTGTGACCGACCACCCAGCACCCGTGCCGACACTGCCGGGGAACGCCCAAGCCCTGCTCGACGCCGTCATCGCGATCTCGTCGGACCTCGACATCCACAGCGTGCTCACCCGGATCGTCGAGGCCGCCGCGGAGCTGACCCAGGCGCAGTACGCCGCGTTGGGGGTCATCGGGAGCGACGGTGAGCTCAGCGACTTCATCACCACGGGGCTCGACGCCCACGAGCGCGAGATGATCGGCGAGCTGCCCCGGGGGCGCGGAATCCTCCGACTCCTGATCGACCAGCCCGAGGCGATCCGGCTCGAGGAGCTGCAGGCCCACCCCGAGTCCTACGGCTTCCCGCCGAACCACCCCCCGATGCGTTCCTTCCTCGGAGTCCCGGTGCGCATCCGTGGCACGGTCTTCGGGAACCTCTACCTCACCCAGAAGGCGGACGAGCAGCTCTTCACCGAGCAGGACCAGGAGCTCGTCGGCGCCTTGGCCGCGGCCGCCGGCTTCGTCATCGACAACGCCCGGGCCTACAGCCTGAGCGAGCGGCGCCGCCAGTGGCTCGAGGCCTCGGCCGAGCTGACCGAGGCCCTCCAGCCCCCGGTCGAGCTCGCCGACGCACTGCACCAGATCAGTCACTCCGCGCGTGCGGTCTCGGGTGCCCGAGCCACCGGCATCCTCGGACCCGCCCACGCCGCCCAGCAGCGCAACGTGGCCGCAGACCACGACGACCTGGCCCTCGTGGGTCGGGTCCTCGACACCGTCGAGCGGACCCTGGTCGACCGGCCCGACGCCGACGGGTGGCGGGTCGTCGAGGGAATGTCGGCGGTGGTGATCCCCCTGCGCGCCCACCTCGTGCGAGGTGGCGTGCTGGTCGCGCTCTTCGACCACGGGCACGGCCCGCTGGAGTTCGAGGAGGGCGAGCTGTTGGCGTCGTTCGCCGACCAGGCCGCCCTGGCCCTGGACCGGGCCCAGGCGGTGGCTGATCGAGAGCAGCTCGCGGTGATCTCGGACCGCGAACGGATCGCCCGCGACCTGCACGACGTGGTGATCCAGCGACTCTTCGCGACCGGTCTCCAGCTCCAGGCGGTGCAGTCGGTGGCCGGGAGTGCTGAGGTGATCGGCCGCATCGACAAGGCGGTCGACGACCTCGACCTGACGATCAAGGACATTCGCGGCAGCATCTTCGAGCTGCAGTCCCGGGCGACGGACTCACTGCGGGGCGCGGTGCGCACCTTGGCCAAGGAGTACGTCGCGGTCCTCGGCTTCGAGCCGACGGTGCGCACCACGGGTCCCCTGGACACGGCGGTGTCCACGGAGGTGCGTGACCACCTGCTGGCCGTCCTGCGTGAGGCGCTCTCGAACGTTGCCCGCCATGCCGCGGCCGACCGCGCCGAGGTCGAGATCCGCGTCACCGACACCCACCTCTCGGCTCACGGTGAGCGACGACGGCGCCGGGCTTCCCCCGAATGTCTCGGAAAGCGGGCTGCGCAACGCCCGCCGGCGGGCCGAGGACCTCGGCGGCGACCTCGAACTGACGGCCGGCGAACCGCACGGCACCCGACTCGTCTGGCAGGTTCCGCTGTCCTGAACCGGACGGGTGCCGAGCGGACTACCGCAGCACGGGGAAGCGGTCGACCACGTCAGTCCCTGCCCACCAGCGACCCAGGCCCCAGGTGGACCCTGCGTTCAGCAGGGCCAGGGCAACCAGGGTGAGCGCGCCGAGCAGGTGGTCATCGAGGATCGGGTTGTTGGCCGGGGGCAGGACCACGGTCCACATCAGGACGTAGAGCGCCCCTCCCGCCACGGCGGCCAGGCGCATGCCGACCCCCAGGGTCAGGGCCAGCCCGATGCCGAGCAGCGCCAGCATGAACAAGGTGTCGGCCCAGACGGTGCCGCCGATGCTGTTGTAGAAGCCCGTGAACGGACCGTCCGCCCCGAACTTCAAGAAGCCCTCGGTGGGACTACCGCCGTTGACCCAGGCTGCCGGGCCGAAGCGGTCCAGCGTGCCTGCCTGGTCGTACCCGGTGTGGAAGCCCAGCGCGAGCAGCTTGTCGACGAAGGCCCACAGGAACGTCAGCCCGAAGCCGATCCGCAACGCGGCGAGAACCCGGGGCACGACAAGCGACGAACCGTGGGCCGGCGCATCGCTCGCGATGCTCTCGGTGTGGGCGTTCTGATCCATGACAGCCATGCGGTTCTCCTCGAGTAGGGGTCCTTCCCCTCGAGGATCGCGCGGGAGCGGACCGCGCGCGCAGGGCTGAAGGTCCCGACCGCGGCCGCCAACAGTCCTCAGCGAGAGGAGCCGCTAGGGGGCTCGAGGAGCTTCGAGGCGAGCACCGCCGCCTGCGTACGACGCTCGAGGCCGAGCTTGGCCAGGATGCTCGAGACGTAGTTCTTGACCGTCTTCTCGGCGAGGAACATCCGCTCGGCGATCTGCCGGTTCGTCATCCCCTCGGCGATCAGCGCGAGCAGCTTGAGCTCCTGCTCGGTCAGCTCGGCGAGCTCCGGTGCGGTGGTCGGTGGGTTGCGCACCCGCTCGAGCACCCGGGCGGTGAGCGCGGGGTCGATCAACGAGTTGCCCTTGGCCACCTGACGCACCGCGGAGACGAGGTCGGAGCCGCGGATCTCCTTGAGGACGTAGCCTGCCGCCCCCGCCATGATCGCGGCGAACAACGCCTCGTCGTCGTCGTACGACGTGAGGATCAGCGCCTGGATCGTCGGGTCGACCGCCCGCACCGTCCGGCAGACCTCGATGCCCGACCCGTCCGGCAACCGGGCGTCGAGCACCGCCACGTCCGGGCGCAGCGCGGGGATCCGGCTGGCTGCCTCCTGGGCCGAGCCCGACTCCCCCACGACCTCGATGCCACCGGCACCCTCCAGGAGGGCTCGCAGCCCCTGGCGGACCACCTCGTGGTCATCGAGCAGGAAGACCTTGATCGCCGGCGTCGTCATGCCCCCGTTGTACACCGCTGGTGCAGGGCGCCCCGAGGCCGGCTATCGCGAGTCGCGGAAACGAGGCGATCGACCCTCCTTGCGGGCGAGCGTCGCCTCCTCGAAGTTGTCGGTGAGCAGGCGCAGGTAGAGCTGGCCGAGCCCCTCGGAGGTCATGTGCGCCTCCAGCGAGGTGGCCGCGATCCCGGCGTGCAGCGACTTCTTGGTCAACTCGACGCCGGGCTGCGAGAACCCCGCGATCCGCTGCCCCATCGCCACGGCTGCCCCCACCACGTCCTCCTCGACGCCGGAGACGAGGCCGATCCGCTCGGCCTCCACCGCGCTCACGTCGCGACCGGTCAGCATGATCTCGGCCGCCCGGGTCGAACCGACCGCGC
Source organism: uncultured Actinomycetota bacterium (assembly GCA_963850965.1). GTDB lineage: Bacteria > Actinomycetota > Actinomycetes > Propionibacteriales > Nocardioidaceae > Nocardioides. Next base: position 263,888 of record CAWKMT010000002.1, read on the forward strand.
GCGGGAGCAGGAAGCTCAACCCGAGCTCGCTGGCGGTCAGGCCGTTGTTGATCCCGGCCGCCCGGAAGTACGCCGTCGGCGCAGCCAGGCGCAGGTCGCAGGCGAGCGCCAGGCAGAGCCCGCCCCCGATCGCAGCACCGTTGATCGCAGCGATGACCGGTTGGTGCAGGCGACGGATGGTCAGCGCGACGTCCTCGAGCAGCTCCATGGAGCGCAGGGCGTACGCCGGGCGGCTGAGCCCCTCGACGTGTGGCGGCGCCCCGGAGGACTCCTGGTCGGCGCCGGAGCAGAAGCCAGCCCCCGCGCCGGTCACGACCACGGCGCGTACGGCGTTGTCGTTCCCGACCTCGATCAGGGCGTCGCGGAACGGCACCATCACGTCGAACGACATCGCGTTCATCCGCTCGGGACGGTTGAGCGTGACCACCGCGACCTCGGGCGAGGGCCGGGTGACCTCGACGTAGCTGTTCGTCGGGCTCATCGCGGTCAGCGGCTCAGGATCACGGACGAGCCGTGACCGAAGAGGCCCTGATTGGCGGTGATGCCGACCCGCGCGCCCTCGACCTGACGACCGGTCGCCTGGCCACGCAGCTGCCAGGTCACCTCGCACACCTGGGCGAGCGCCTGCGCCGGGACTGCCTCGCCGAAGCAGGCCAGCCCCCCGGACGGGTTGACCGGGATCCGGCCGCCGATCGTGGTCTCGCCGGCACGGAGCAGACTCTCGGCCTCACCGCGCTGGCACAGGCCGATGTCCTCCATCCAGTCGAGCTCGAGTGCGGTGGACAGGTCGTAGACCTCGGCGAAGCTGACGTCCTCGGGCCCCAGTCCGGCCTCTTCGTACGCCGCTCGCGCGATCGATTCCTTGAACGTGTGCTCGGGGACACCGGCCACCGCACTGGAGTCGGTGGAGAGCAGCGGCATGTCGAGCACGGTGTTCGGGAAGGTCGGCGTGACCGTCGAGACCGCCTTGACCCGGACCACGTCGGTGAGCCCGTGCTTGCGGGCATAGTCGAGGCTGGTCAGCACGACGGCCGCAGCACCGTCGGAGGTGGCGCAGATGTCCAGCAGGTGCAGGGGGTCGGAGACGACGGCGGAGCCGAGCACATCGGCCGCCGAGACCTCCTTGCGGTAGCGGGCGTTGGGGTTCTGCAGGCCGTGGCGGGCGTTCTTCACCTTGACCGCGGCGAAGTCCTCCTGGGTGGCCCCGTAGAGGTCCATCCGGCGGCGTGCGTAGAGCGCGAAGTAGGCCGGGTTGGTCATCCCGAGCAGGCGGAAGCGCAGCCAGTCGGGGTCGTTCCAGCGCTCCCCGGCGTTGGGTGCGAGGAACCCCTTGGGGGTGGTGTCGGCGCCGACGACCAACGCCACGTCACACATCCCGGCCAGGATCCGGGCCCGGGCGGTGTCGATCGCCTGCGCACCGGTGGCGCACGCGGCGTACGACGTGGCGACGGAGGCGCCGTTCCAGCCGAGCGCCTGGGCGAAGGTGGCGCCGGCGACGTACCCGCCGTACCCGTTGCGGACGGTCTCGCCGCCCACGATCAGGCCGACGTCCTGCCAGTCCACGCCCGCGTCGGCGAGCGCGGCACGGGCCGCGTGCACGCCGTAGGAGACGAACGAACGGCCCCACTTGCCCCAGGGGTGCATGCCGACCCCGGCGACGGCGACATCGTTGCTCACTGCTCTGCCTCCTCGCCCAGCTCGGTCACGGGCTTCCAGCGCCAGATGGTCTGCTCGCCGCTCTCGTCGCGGTGCAGGACCTCGACGACCAGCTCGACCTCGGCACCGACGCGGAGGTCGGCGACGCCGTACCCCTCGGCGACCTGGCCGAGCACGACGAGGCCCTCGGGCAGCTCGACGGCGGCCAGCGCGAAGGGGACGTAGGGGTCGCTCGCCGGGATGTAGGGCGCCGGCGGCTGGTACTGAGCGTCGGTGTAGGACCAGATCCGGCCGCGGCGGGAGAGCTCGACGCTGTCGAATGCCTCCCCCGAGCAGGCCGGGTTGGCGCAGAAGCCCTCACCCTCCGCCGAGGCCGTGGGCGGGAAGTAGACGGTCGCGCAGGTCGCGCAGCGCGAGGCCAGCAGAGCCGGCTCCGGACCCGTCGTGAACCACCCCTCGATCACAGGTGTTGCGGTCATGTCGCCCCTCGCCGGTCGCGTGCCCGTCGTCCAAAACTAGAACAGGTTCTTATCCTAGCGGAGGTTCCCGGCGGGTTTCGATTCGCTCACGAGCATTTCTCCGATGGCTCGATCGGGGGCAACTCCGTTACGTTGGACGAGCGCCTGGCCTAGACCGGTCGGCGCTGAGCGTCCCGCGTCGAATCCTGACGCCGGGCCCCGCGCCCCGACCCTCGACGACACGGAGGCTCATGAACTTCACCGAGTACCTCTCGAACAACTACGAGAACCTCCTCGCGCTCTCGGTCGAGCACATCCAGCTCGTCGTCATCGCGATGCTGAGTGCCACGCTCTTCGGCGTACCGCTCGGGATCCTGGCCCAACGCTCCGCGCTCCTGCGGCCCTCGATCATGAGCGCCACCTCCTTCTTCCTCACGATCCCGTCGCTCGCCCTCTTCGCGATCTTCATCCCGGTCTTCGGGCTTGGCTCACCGCCCGCGATCGTCGCGCTGACGCTCTACGCGCTCCTGCCGATCGTGAGCAACACCGTGGCCGGCCTCGACGGCGTCAGCCCCGCCATCGTCAAGGCGCTCGCGGGGCATGGGCCTGGGGCCCTGGCGCCGGCTCTGGCAGATCCAGCTGCCGCTGGCCTGGCCGGTCATCGTGACCGGCCTGCGGGTCTCCACCCAGGTCGTCATCGGGATCGCCGCCATCGCCGTCTTCGTCGGTGGCCCGGGTCTCGGCAACGAGATCTTCCGCGGCCTGCGCTCCTACGGCAACCCCGGGGCCGAGAACCTCGTCTACGGCGGCACCCTCGCCATCGTGGTGATTGCCCTGATCTTCGACGCCTTCTTCGTCCTCGTCCGACGACTCACCACACCGCGAGGTATCCGATGAGCACCGACTCCACCCAGCCCGACTCCGCCCCGTCCGTGATGATCGAGCTCGACGAGCTCACCAAGCAGCTTCCCCGGCCAGGCGACACCCGCCGTCGACCGCCTCAGCCTGTCGGTCAACAAGGGCGAGATCGTCGTCTTCGTCGGGCCGTCCGGTGGGGCGATCAGCTGCTGGCCAGGAAGGTCAGCAGGTCCTGGCGGGTGAGGACACCGACCGGCTTGCCGTCCTCCTGGACGAGCAGGGCGTCGGCGTGCTCGAGGAGCTTGACCGCGTCGCGGGCGTTCTCGGTCGAGCCGACCGTCGGCAGGGCTGCGGACATGTGGTCCTCGACCTTGTCGGTCAGCTTCGCCGTGCCGGTGAAGAGGGCGTCGAGCAGGGTCCGCTCGGAGACCGAGCCGGCCACCTCGGCCGCCACGATCGGCGGCTCCGCCCGGACGACGGGCATCTGGGAGACGCCGTACTCGCGCAGGATGTGCACCGCCTCGGCGATCGTCTCGCCGGGGTGGGTGTGCACGAGGTCGGGGAGCCGACCGTCCTTGCCGCGCAGCACCTCGCCGACCGACTGGACGTGGGCATCGGCGCCCTCGACGGCGAAGCCGTACTGGCCGAGCCACTCGTCGTTGAACACCTTGGTGAGGTAGCCGCGGCCGGAGTCGGGCAGCAGCACCACGATGACGGCGTTCTCGCCCTCGGGCGTGCCGGCGAGCTCGTGGGCGAGCTGCATCGCGGCGAACGCGGCCATGCCGGACGAGCCACCGACCAGCAGGGCCTCCTCACGAGCGAGGCGACGGGTGTAGGCGAACGAGTCGGCGTCCGAGACCTCGATGATCCGGTCGGCGACCGAGCGGTCGTAGCAGTCGGGCCAGAAGTCCTCGCCCACGCCCTCGACGAGGTAGGGGCGACCGTCGCCGCCGGAGTAGACCGAGCCGGCCGGGTCCGCGCCGACCACCTGGACGTCGGAGTTCTGCTCCTTGAGGTAGCGGCCGATGCCGCTGATCGTGCCGCCGGTGCCGACACCGCAGACGAAGTGGGTGATCTTGCCCTCGGTCTGCGCCCAGATCTCCGGACCGGTCGTCTCGTAGTGCGAGCGCGGGTTGTTCGGGTTGGAGTACTGGTCGGGCTTCCACGCTCCCGGCTGCGAGCTGAGCCGGTCGGAGACGTTGTAGTAGGAGTCCGGGTGCTCGGGCGCGACCGCCGTGGGGCAGACGACCACCTCGGCGCCGTACGCCTTGAGGACGTTGCGCTTGTCCACGCTGACCTTGTCGGGGCACACGAAGATGCAGTGGTAGCCCTTGGCCTGCGCCACCATCGCGAGGCCGACACCGGTGTTGCCCGACGTGGGCTCGACGATCGTGCCGCCGGGCTGGAGCTCGCCGGAGGCTTCGGCCGCCTCGATCATCCGGGTGGCGATGCGGTCCTTGACCGACCCGCCCGGGTTGAGGTACTCGACCTTGGCCAGGACCATCGGTCCGGTGGCGGGATCGAGCGTGGGTCCGTCGGGGGTGACGAGGGACCGGGACAGCCTCAGCAGCGGGGTGTTGCCGATGAGGTCGAGGAGCGAGTTCACATACTGCATTCAGCCAATCTAGAGGGCTGCGTCCGCAACGGACCAAACCACCGCCCCCGGCCGGGACCGCCATCCGTAGAGTGACGCCCGTGGGAAACGCCGGTGCCGCTCGCAAGCTCGCGTCCGCAGCTGCTTATGGCGGCGGCGGGCTCTCCGTGCTGGGCGCCGGCCTCTACGGCATCCTGACCGCCGAGGCGAGGCTGGCGCGCAAGGCGATCGGCGAGTTCCGCGGTGAGCCGCCGCCCGACGCCACCGGCTGGTACGGCCGGGGTCGCCCCGGTCCCGCCCTCAAGGTCGCCCTCCTGGGTGACTCCAGCGCGGCCGGCTACGGCGCACAGCGAGTCGAGGAGACCCCGGGCGCCATGCTCGCCTCCGGACTGGCCGAGCGAGCCGACCGACGCGTGCACCTGCGGGAGTTCGCCGTGGTCGGAGCGAAGTCCTCCGACCTCGCCGAGCAGGTCGACCGCACGCTGCCCATCGAGCCCGACGTCGCGATCATCCTGATCGGCGCCAACGACGTGACCCACACCGTGCTGCCCTCGCACTCGGTGCGGCACCTCTCCGACGGCGTACGCCGCCTCCAGGCGGCCGGGATCGCCGTGATCGTGGGCACCTGCCCCGACCTGGGCACCGTCAAGCCGATCGCACCGCCGCTCAAGCAGGTGGCCCGGATCTGGTCGCGCCGGCTGGCTGCGGCCCAGACCATCGCCGTCCTCGAGGAGGGTGGCCGCACGGTCTCGCTCGGCTCGATCCTGGGCCCGGAGTTCGCCGCGGCTCCCGCCGTACTCTTCGGGCCCGACCAGTTCCACCCCTCCGTCGACGGCTACCGCTCGATGACCGCGGTGATGCTGCCCTCGCTGCTGGCGGCCCTCGGCCTGGTCCCCGACGACGAGGCGCGTCCCGAGCCCAAGCGTGGTGAGGGCGTGCTGCCGGTCGTGGCCGCGGCGATCCGAGCCGTGCGAAACCCCGGCACCGAGCTCGGCGGCACCGAGGTGGCCGGCTCCTCGCGCGGCGTGCGCGGCATGTGGGTCGAGCTGCGGCACCGCCGGCGCCACCCCCAGAGCGCAGGAACGGCCCCCGACCCGGACGAGGACGACGAGTCCGTGTCCGTGTCGGAGGCCGACCCGGTCTAGCTCACGCGGCAGTGGGCGCCGCGGTGGATCAGTCCTGGCTGAAGATCGCCAGGAGGCGCAGCAGGTTGGTGTAGATCCAGACCAGGCTCACGGTCATCGCGAACGCGGCACGCCACGACTCGCGCTCGTCGATCCCGGCAGCGATGCCCTTCTCGACGAAGTCGAAGTCGAGGATCAGCATGAAGATGCCGAGCACCAGACCGACGATCGCGAAGAGCATGCCCATGCCGCCGAAGCCGAAGAGGCCCAGCTGGTTGCCGAAGGCACCCAGCAGCATCTCGAGCAGGCTGAGGCCGACCATGCCGAAGACAGCCGCGATCACGAAGGTGCGGAACTTCGCACCGACCTGGATGTTGAAGAACTTGTACGCCGCCAGGGTGCCGGCGAAGGCCGCGACCGTGCCGAGCACGGCCTGGGTCACGATGCTGCCCGAGTCAGGGGTGCTGAACATCGAGTCGAACATCTTGCTCAGCGCGCCGAGCGCGATGCCCTCGGCGACGGCGAAGGCCATCACCAGAGCGGGGCTGACGACCTTCTTGAAGGCGTTGACCATCGAGAGGCCGAAGGCGGCCAGGCTGCCGATCGTGATCGCACCGATGAGGGGGCTGAGGTCGGCCGTGGGGTCACGCAGGTCCGGCGTCATCACCCAGGTGACGATGGCCGCGGCGAAGACGAGGCCGAGCGAGATCCCGGTCTTCTGGACCACGGAGTCGATCGTCATCCGCGAGGAGGGGGCCTCGTGGGTGGGCATGCCGGGCGTTCCGGTGCCCCAGGTCGCCGGGTCACCGACGTAGGTCTGGGTGCTCTTGCCGTTGAAGGCTTCCGAGCGTGCGAACACGGGGTTGTTGCTCTTCATGGTCTCCTCCTTGGAGGCCGGGGGTGGCCGGCTGTCTGACGGACCACCCGGGCTATCTGGATCCAGTCTAGAAGGACCTGTCGATTCCAACGACCCAGCGGGCCCGCCTGTTCCGAAATCTCTGGGAATCGGGGGTCAATCGGTGCGACCTGCGACACGTACCGTGACCACCTTGGTGGACGCAGCGCGCACGCTCAGGTGCCGCGGGTCGCGCTGGACCACCCGGCCGCCCCGCACCTCGACGCGATATCCGTCGGGGTAGTGCAGCGGGCTGACGAAGATCCGGGTCGGAGCCGTGATCGAAGGGTCGGGGCGGTAACGGAAGGTGAAGTCACCGGTCGTGGTGTCGAAGCGCATCGTCAGCGGGGTCCCGGCGGTGGCCTGGGCGTAGGTGCGGACCAACTCACGGAGCTTGGCCCGCTTGACGCTGGCGAAACGTGAGTCGTCCCGGAAGAGCCCCTGGGCGTCGTCGGCCGTGGTCGGGTCGTTCCACCGCTTGTAGGCCCAGTGGGTCCAGCCCATCAGGCTCTCGTCGGCGGCGGCGGCGTCGATGTGGATCGCGCGGGTGTTGTCGGTGGCGCCCCACTCGCTCATCATCGCGACGGCGTTCATCGTGCGAGCCTGCTCCAAGGCATGCGCCTGGCGACCGCGGTTGAACTCCCAGCACTTCTCGACGTCCCCGCCCGGGACTCCCTGGGACTCGAAGAAGACCTCGGGGCAGTAGGAGTGCCACGAGAAGCCGAGCTGGCGCTCGCCCGGCACCGCCTCGTAGTAGGTGTCCAGCGGCTGGCCTCCGGCGAACTGCTGTGGCTCCCACCAGACGAGGTTGTTGCGGTCGATCTCGCGGATCGCGGCCAGGGCCCGCTCCATCGCCGGCTGGAGCTCCTCGGCGTACGTCGCGGGGCAGCCGTCGGTCAGGCAGGTCATCCCCTCGCGGCCCGCCCACGGCTCGTTGAGCAGGTCGTAGCCCATCAGGTAGGGCTGGTCGCGCCACCGCTCGGCGGCCACCTCCCACGCGGCGACCCAGCCGTCGAGCAGGCCGCCCTCGTTGGCCCAGAAGTTGTCGAAGACGGTCGAGACCTCAGGAGTCCAGTAGCCGGTCGGGAACGGAGCCACGACCGGCGGGAGGGCGGAGTACGGCGCCGGGCGCTGGACCGCCCAGTCGGGGACGCCCTCCCCGCCGTACGTCTCGTGCCACTGGTCCTGGTGCGCGTCGAGCAGGGTCCAGATCTTGCGCTTCGCGAGCAGGTCGAGGACCCGCTGCCACTTGCGGAGGTACGCCGGATCGCCCACCCCCGGCTCGTCGGGGGTGAGCCCGGACCAGAGCGTGCCGACCCGCGCGGCGTTGAAGCCGTGCCGGGTGAACCACCGGGCGTCCCGGCCGCGGAAGCCGGCCCTGGTGGCGGGGGGCACGTAGGGGTCGATCTTCCAGACCAGGTTGAGGCCGTGCACGATGACGACCCGTCCCTGCGGGTCCACCAGCCAGCGACCCTCGCGGCGCAGCTGGGCGGGTGCCGAGGACGCGGGCGAGGAGGCGGCGCGCGTGGCGCCGACCGTGGTTGCCGGCGAAGCGTGGGTCGTCGGCACGGTCGCCACGACCAGGCCGCCCGCGAGCAGTGAAGCGACCAGGAAGGGACCGACTCGTTGTCTGCGCACGACCACCCAACGAGCGAACCGACCCCGAGTCATCCCCCCGGTCAGGTCTCGCGTCAGGTCGGGCGTTGGAACGACAGTGAGTGCCCCCGCTGGGACTCGAACCCAGACTGAATCGCTTTTAAGGCGATTTCCTCTGCCGATTGGGATACGGGGGCGGGTATCAGCCAAGGGTCATAAGTAGGTCTTGCGCGCGTAGATCGCGTGCGCCCCGGCCGCCCGGTCCACGAAGAGCAGCCCGGCGCAGTGGTCGATCTCGTGCTGCAGCGCCCGGGCCTCGAAGGCCTCCGCGCTCAGCGTGACCTCCTCGCCGGTGCCCGGCAGCTGGCCACGGACGACCAGACGGGTTGCCCGCTTCACGTCCCCGGTCAGGTCGGGGACGCTCATGCAGCCCTCACGGGCCTTCTCGTTGCGGCTGGACTCCACGACCTCAGCGTTGCACAGCACGAAGGTGCCGTGGTGGCTCCTGGTCTTGGGGTGCTCGGCGACGTCAACGCAGAAGACGCGGACGCCGACGCCGACCTGGGGGGCCGCCAGGCCCACACAGCCGGGGCTGACCCGCATCGTGGCGACCAGGTCGGCGGCCAGCTGCACCACCGCGGGGTCGGTCGGATCGACCGAGTCGCCGGGGGTGGAGAGCACCGCCGCGGGCGCCCGGACGACGTCGAGGACCGAGCCCTCGACACCCAGCTCTGCCACCGACCAGGCGAGCACCCGGTCGTTCTGCTCGTCGCTCACAGGTCGTCGGCCTCCACCGCACGCAGCGTCGCCCCGACCCCGAGCGTGGTGGCGACGGCCTTGATCGCAGACTCCACGGCCACCGGGTCGACGCCGGCGGGCAGGTCGATCTCGGCGACGAGGAGGTAGAGCTCGCCGGCCAGGCGGGTGGTGAGGTCGGTGATGTTGCCGCCCACCGTGGCCACCTCGGTGACGATCGAGGAGACGATGCCGGTGCGATCGCCGCCGTGGACGGTCAGCACCCACGAGGTCACCGCGCCGGCCTCGGGGTGCTCCTCGGGCACCTCGCGCACGGTGACGGTCAGCGTGCCGTCGGCGCTCAGACCGGCCAGCGCGGACTCGATCTCACTGTCCGACGCGGAGCCGGCGCAGATCAGGGTCATCGCGAAGTGACCCCGCAGCAGGGTCATCGAGGAGTCCTCGAGGTTGAGGCCGAGGTCGGCGAGCCGGGCCGTGGTCTCGGCGATGATGCCGGGGCGGTCATGGCCGAGGACGGTGATGGCGTGGAGGGTCACCCGAGCAGTATCCCAGCGGACCTGCTCAGTCGGTGACCGCGGCCGCCCGACCGAGCACGTCGTCGAGCATCTGCTCGGTGAGCTTGCCGGTGAAGGTGTTCTGCTGACTGGGGTGGAAGCTGCCGAGCAGCAGCACGTCCCGGTCGGGGCCGGCAACGACTGCCTCGGCACCGTGACCGAAGCGCGGCTTGGGACGCGGGACCTCCCAGTCCAGGGCGCGCAGCGAACGCAGCGCGGCGTCCCAGCCGTAGGACCCCAGCGCCACCACGACCCGCACCGAGTCCGCGACCAGCGCGAGCTCGGCCTCGAGCCAGGGCGCGCAGGTGTCGCGCTCCTCGACGGTCGGCTTGTTCAGCGGAGGCGCGCAACGCACGGCAGCCACCATCCGGGTGTCGATGAGGCGTTGGCCGTCGCCGGCGTGGGTGCTGGTCGGCTGGGCGGCCAGCCCGACTCGGTACAGGCTGGCGAAGAGCCAGTCCCCCGAGCGGTCGCCGGTGAAGATCCGGCCCGTGCGGTTGCCCCCGTGGGCGGCGGGCGCCAGCCCGACGATCAGCACGCGCGGGGTCGCCGAGCCCCAGCCGGCGATCGGGCGGCCCCAGTACGGCTCCTCGGCGTACGCCGCTCGCTTGTCGCGCGCGACGTCCTCACGCCAGTCCACGAGTCGGGGACAGCGCCGGCAGGTCGAGATCTCGGCACTCAGCCGGTCCAGCTCGGAGTGGGGTTCGGTGGCCGGGTCGTCGGGCCACCCGGTCCCCGGCGGCACCGGCGAGGCGAACGCCTCCCCCGTCAGCGGATGGGGTAGGGGCCGGCTCACCGGCTGATCGACCACGCGATGCCCTCGAGGATGTCGGACTCCGAGACGAGCAGGGTGGGCACCGAGGCCCGGCGCAGCACCCGCGACAGGATCAGCGCACCGGCGTCGATCACGTCCACGCGGCCGGGGTGCAGGTAGGGCAGCGTGCGTCGCTCGGCAACGGACATCGCCACCATCCGGTCGACCAGGGCGTGCACCTCCGTCACGGGGAGCGACGACTGGTCGATGGCGTCGCGGTCGTAGGCGGGCAGGTCCAGCACGCCGGCGGCGATCGTCGTGACGGTCCCGGCCACACCGATGACGGTCGCGGCAACAGCGGGATCGACCGGGCAGGCATCGAGGTGGGCGTCGATGTCGGCCACACAGGCCGCCACCTCCGCGGGCGTCGGCGGGTCGGAGTGCAGGTGACGCTCGTGGAGCCGGACCGAGCCGATGTCCATCGAGTGCCCGGCCTCGGGGCCTGAGTCAGGGCCAGAGTCGGGGCCCACCGCCCCGAGGACCAGCTCGGTCGAGCCGCCCCCGATGTCGACGACCAGCACCGGACCGGCCGGCGGGACGGCGAGGTTGCGCACCGCCCCGTCAAAGGCCAGCGCGGCCTCCTCTGCCCCGGAGATCACCTCGGGCGAGACCCCGAGGCGCTCGCGGACCCCGGCCGCGAAGACGTCGCCGTTGGCGGCATCGCGGGTGGCCGAGGTGGCACAGAAACGGATCCGGCTCACGTCGTGGGCGGCGATCAGCTGGGCGTACTCGTCCAGGGCGGCGAACGCCCGCTCCAGCGCAGCCTCCGAGAGCCGACCGGTGCGGTCGACGTCCTGGCCCAACCGGACCATCCGGGTCTCGCGCACGAGGATCTCGGGCAGGTCCGCGATCAACAGCTTGATCGTGTTGGTGCCGCAGTCGAGGGCTGCGATCGGGCTCATTCGGGCAGGACGCAGGGACCGGTGGACCACCACGGGCCCAGCAGCTCCAGCACCTCGTCGCCGAGCGGATTCACGCCCGGCCCGGCGGCCAGCGCGTGACCGGCCAGCACGTGCAGGCACTTGACCCGGTCGGGCATGCCGCCGGCGGAGATCCCGTCGATCTCGGGCACGTCACCGAGCGCGGCCCGCGCGGCGAGGTACGCCTCGTGGGCGGCGCGGTAGGAGGCGGCGAGCTCGGGGTCGCCCGGGAGCCGCCCCTCCATCTCCTTCATCAGGCCGGACCCCTCGAGGGTGCCGATCCGGGAGGCCGCCCGCGGGCAGGTGAGGTAGTACGTCGTGGGGAACGGCGTGCCGTTCGGGAGCCGGGGCTCGGTCGTGACGACGTCGGGGTTGCCGCACGGACAGCGGTGGCCGACCTCGTGGATCGCCCGGGGCTCGCGCCCGAGCTGGGCCTGGACCGCAGCCACGTCGCGAGGGTCCAGCGCCGTCACTCCTGGGTCCCGTCGATCTTGGTGAGTGGCGGCGGCTCGACGGCGGGTGGGTTCCCGGCGAGCTGGATCGACTTCCACTCGGTGGTCCACCAGGCGGTGGGGGTGCGGGCCACGACGGTGGCCGGGTCGCTCAGGGTGGTCCGCGTCTCGAGCGGCTCGCCGTTCTCGTCGAGCACGACGTACGACGTCTCGCCCGGCATCAGGTAGCCGAAGCGCTCGCGCGCCTGGGCCCGGACGTAGGCCGGGTCGTCCCAGCGCCGCTTCTCCCGCTCCAGGTCGTCGATGTTCAGCTCACGCTGGGCGATCTGCGTCTTGAGGTCGGAGATGTGGGCGCGCTGCTGGAGGTAGGCGCGCATGGAGGAGGCGTAGGAGACCATCAGCACGGCGACCACCAGCACCAGCACCGCCATCCGACCGGTGAGCCGCGGACGCGCGGCACCGCCACCGCCCGAGGCGGCCTCGGGCACCGCCACCCGGGCGGCCCGGGGGTTGCCCCGAGCCCCGGGCCGGCGGTTGCCGCCCGGTCCGCCGCGAGTACGTCGTTCGGCCATCGCCTGCTCCGGTCCCGATCAGCCCTGGTAGCGCGGGAAGGCCCCGGCGCCGGCGTAGCGGGCGGCGTCGCCGAGCTCGTCCTCGATGCGCAGCAGCTGGTTGTACTTGGCCACCCGCTCCGAGCGGGCCGGCGCACCGGTCTTGATCTGGCCGCAGTTCGTGGCGACCGCGAGGTCGGCGATCGTGGTGTCCTCGGTCTCGCCGGAACGGTGGCTCATCATGCAGCGGTAGCCGTTGCGGTGGGCGAGCTCCACGGAGTCGAGGGTCTCGGTGAGCGAGCCGATCTGGTTGACCTTGACCAGCAGGGCGTTGGCCTGGCCGCCGCTGATGCCCCGCTGCAAGCGCGTGACGTTGGTGACGAAGAGGTCGTCGCCGACGAGCTGGGTCTGGGCGCCGAGCTGGTCGGTGATCGCCTTCCAGCCGACCCAGTCGTCCTCGTCGAGGGCGTCCTCGATCGAGACGATGGGGTAGGACGACACGAGGTCGGCGTAGTAGGCGGTCATCTCGTCGGCCGACTTGGAGGCACCCTCGAAGGTGTAGACCCCGTCGGTGCAGAACTCGCTGGCCGCGACGTCCAGGGCCAGCACGATGTCGCGACCCAGGGTCAGCCCGGCGGCCTCGACGGCCTCGGCGATGAGGTCGAGCGCGGCCCGGTTGGAGTCGAGGTTGGGGGCGAAGCCGCCCTCGTCGCCCAGCCCGGTGCCGAGCCCGCGCTGCTTGAGCACCGCCTTGAGGGCGTGGTAGACCTCGGCGCCGGTGCGCAGGGCCTCCCGGAACGTCGGGGCGCCGATCGGCGCGATCATGAACTCCTGGATGTCGACGTTGGAGTCGGCGTGCGACCCGCCGTTGAGGATGTTCATCATCGGCACGGGCAGCAGGTGCGCGTTGGGGCCGCCGACGTAGCGGTAGAGCGGCAGGCCGGCGGAGTCCGCCGCGGCGCGGGCCACGGCGAGGGAGACGCCCAGGATGGCGTTGGCGCCGAGGTTGGCCTTGTTGTCGGTGGCGTCGAGCTCGAGCATCGCCTGGTCGACCAGGCGCTGGTCGTCAGCGGCCAGGCCCTCCACCGCAGGCCCGATGGTCTGGATCACGGCGTTGACGGCCTTGATCACGCCCTTGCCGCCGTAGCGCTGTCCGCCGTCACGGAGCTCGACGGCCTCGAACGCGCCGGTGGACGCCCCGCTCGGCACCATGGCCCGGGCGAACGCGCCGTCGTCGAGGAGGACCTCGACCTCGACGGTGGGGTTGCCGCGGGAGTCGAGGATCTCGCGGGCGCCGACTGCTTCGATGGATGCCACGTGTTTGCTCCTGGAGGTGTGCGATGGGGCCGTGCCCAGCCTAACCTCGCGGCCGGGGTGATCCGGGCAGCACCCGCGGAGCGGTCAGTCGCTCACAGCTCGACGAGGACCTCGTCGAGCGGCTTGCGCTCGATCCGGGGCACGGTGGCGTCGACTGCGGGACGGCCCACCGGGATCAGCAGGAAGGCGCGCTCGTTGTCGGGTCGGTCGAGCACCTCCCCGATCCAGCGCATCGGGGACGGCGTGTGGGTGAGCGTGGCCAGCCCGGCCCGGTGCAGCGCGGTGAGCAGGATCCCGACCGCGATCCCCACCGACTCCTTCGGGTAGTACGGCCGCGGCTCGGTCTCGCTGCGGTGCACCTCGAAGACCGCGATCACCACCGGCGCGGTCTCGAGGAACGGCTTGCGCCAGTCGGTGCCGAGCGGACCGAGGGCCTCGAGCCACTCCTCGGAGGCCCGGGTCTCGTAGAAGCGTCGCTCCTCCTCCTCGGCGCCCTCGCGGAGCAGCCGCTTGCGCTCGGGGTCGGTGACGACCACGAAGCGCCAGGGCTGGAGGTTCGCCCCGCTCGGCGCCGACGCGGCCGCCCGGACCGCCTCGCGCACCACGTCGAGCGGGATCGGGTCCGGCGCGAAGTCGCGGATCGTGCGGCGTCGGTGCAGCTCGTCGGCCAGCTCACGAGTGCGGGCCACGGCCTGCGCATCGTCCAGCTCGGGCAGCGTGGGTGCGGGCTCCTCAGACATCGGCGACCCGTCGTACGGCGTCGCGCAGGGCCTGCTCGGGGTCGATGCCGTCGGCGCGGGCCTCGACCACGAGGGCGAGCAGCCGGTCCCCGAGGTCGTCACCGGTCACCGTCGGCGTCTCCCCGGTTGCTCGCTCGATCCGGTCCAGGACCTTGTCGGCCAGCAGGAGCGCGGGCAGCCCGGGCGGGAGACCGTCGGTGACCGAGTGACGCACCTGCTCGTCGGCCTTGATCGCCTGCCACTGCTCGTTGATCTCGGCGGCGCCCTGCGCCCGGCTGTCGCCGAAGACGTGGGGGTTGCGCCGGCGCATCTTGGTGCTGATGGCGCGCGCCACGTCGTCCAGGGTGAAGTCACCCGACTCCTCCGCGATCACCGCGTGGAAGTACACCTGCAGGAGCAGGTCACCGAGCTCCTCGCACAGGTGCGCCGGATCCGGGCTGCGCTCCCAGGCGTCGAGGACCTCGAGCGTCTCGTGGGTCTCCTCCAGCAGGTAGCGCGCCAGCGACCGGTGGGTCTGCTCGCGCTTCCAGTCGCACTCGGCCCGCAGTCGGCGCATGTCGCCGAGGAACTCGACGAGCGGCTCCCCGGATGCGGACTCGGGCATCGCTCAGCCGCAGCGCAGCGAGGCGGGCAGACTCGCGGCGTACTCCGGGTCCGGGCTGTCGACGATCCCGGCGCGGGCGGTGTCACCGACCGCCGTGGAGACGCTGCCGTCTGCGGGGACGACGGCACCCTGCTCGATGCGGACCCCGAAGCGGGGGTCGATCTGGACGTCGTTCTCGTCGAGCCAGGTGACCAGTGCCTGCTCGCCGGCAGCCCTGGCCTCGCTGGCCCCCGGGTCGGACTCGCCCGCGTCGGTCAGGAGCTGGGTGCCGACGGCGGTGGCGACCGAGCTGAGGTAGGTGCCGGCCGACTCGATCGTGACGACGGCGTCCTGCGCCCCCTCGTCCAGGGTGGCGACCGCGGCGCGCAGCTCGGCGACCTTCTGCTCGTACTGCACGCCGGGCTCGACGTCGTACTCGGCTGCCAGCTGTCGGGCGGCCGAGACGAGAGCGAGCTGCCCGACGACCCCGCCGCGCAGGTAGCGGTTCGGCAGGGCCTGGCCGCTCAGCTGCTCCTTGATCGCCGAGCAGTAGTCACGGGCGATGGTGTCGACCGTCGACAGCTTGACCTGGTCGTCCCCGACCTCGGCAGCAACTCCCGGGTGGAAGCCGGTGCCGGCCACTCCGCACGACGAGAGCACGCCCGCCATCAGGAGGGCGGCCGCGGCGGCGAGGCCGGTCGGCAGACGCAGGGGGTTGCTCACGAGGGCTCCTTGGGGTGACGCAGGTCGAGGGGGTCGATCACGCTGTCGATGACCGACCGCGCCCATTCAAGCAAAGCCACACCGGTGATGGGCCCTCCCCCCGCCCCCGGCGCCTGTGGGCGGGGCACCAGAATCGTGTCGACCGTGGTCTTGACCACGCTCTTGGGGTAGAGCCGCAGCAGGCGTACGACGCGCGACTCGGGCAGCGAGACCGGCGCGAACCGGACGTTCTTGCCGGCGATCGTGACCTCACCGATCCCCGCCTGGCGGGCCCGGGCCCGGAACCTGGCGACGAGCAGGAGCGAGGCCACCTCCTGCGGCGGCTCGCCGTACCGGTCGAGCATCTCCTCGCGCAGCAGGTCGATGTCGGCGTCGGCGCGCACCTCGGCCAGCCGCTTGTACATCTCCAGGCGCAGTCGCTCGCTGGAGATGTAGTCGTGCGGGAGATGGGCGTCGACCGGGAGCTCGATGCGGACCTCCTTGAGCTCGGGCTCGGCGTCGCCCTTGAACTCGCTGACCGCCTCGCCGACCAGGCGGACGTAGAGGTCGAAGCCGACGTCGGCGATGTGACCGGACTGCTCTCCCCCGAGGAGGTTGCCGGCGCCGCGGATCTCGAGGTCCTTCATGGCGATCGCCATGCCGCCACCGAGGTCGGAGTGCTGGGCCAGCGTCGCGAGCCGCTCGTGGGCGGTCTCGGTCAGCGGCTTCTCCGAGGGGTAGAGGAAGTAGGCGTAGGCGCGCTCGCGGCTGCGGCCGACCCGGCCCCGCAGCTGGTGCAGTTGCGAGAGCCCGAGGGTGTCGGCCCGCTCGATGATCATCGTGTTGGCGTTGGAGACGTCGAGGCCCGACTCCACGATCGTGGTGCAGACGAGCACGTCGAAGTTCTTCTCCCAGAAGTCGAGCATCACCCGCTCGAGCTGGTGCTCGCCCATCTGGCCGTGGGCCGTCGCCACCCGCGCCTCGGGGACCAGCTCCCGGATCTTCGCCGCTGCCTTCTCGATCGAGTTGACCCGGTTGTGGATGTAGAAGATCTGCCCCTCGCGCAGCAGCTCGCGTCGTACGGCCGCGATGATCTGGCGGTCTTCGTAGGCCCCGACGTAGGTCAGCACCGGGTGCCGCTCCTCGGGAGGGGTCGTGATCGTCGACATCTCACGGATCCCGGTGACCGCCATCTCGAGCGTGCGCGGGATCGGCGTCGCACTCATCGCGAGCACGTCGACCGAGGTCCGCAGTCGCTTCATCTGCTCCTTGTGCTCGACCCCGAAGCGCTGCTCCTCGTCGACGATGATCAGGCCGAGGTCCTTGATCCGGATGTCGGGGTTCAGCAGGCGGTGGGTGCCGATCACGATGTCGACGGTGCCGTCGGCCAGACCGGCCAGCACCTCCTTGGCCTCCTTGTCGGTCTGGAAGCGCGAGAGCGGCTTGAGGTTGACCGGGAAGCCACTCATCCGCTCGGAGAACGTGGAGAAGTGCTGGGTCACCAGCAGCGTGGTCGGCACCAGCACGGCCACCTGCTTGCCGTCCTGGATCGCCTTGAACGCCGCCCGGACCGCGATCTCGGTCTTGCCGTAACCCACGTCGCCGCAGACCAGTCGGTCCATCGGCATCGACCGCATCATGTCGCCCTTGACCTCGTCGACCGTGCTGAGCTGGTCGGGGGTCTCGGTGAAGGGGAAGGCGTCCTCGAGCTCACGCTGCCAGGGAGTGTCCGGCCCGAAGGTGTGGCCCTTGGTCGCCTGCCGGGCGGCGTACAGCTTGATCAGCTCGGCGGCAATCTCGCGGACGGCCTTGCGGGCGCGGCTCTTGCGCTTGGCCCAGTCGCCACCACCGAGCCGGTCCAGCGAGGGCTGCTCGCCGCCGACGTACCGGGTGACCTGGTCCAGGGCGTCGGCCGGGACGTAGAGCCGGTCCGGGGGGCCGCCGCGCTTGGAGGAGCCGTACTCGAGGACGAGGTACTCGCGAGTGGCCCCGCCGACCTCGCGCTGCTTCATCTCGACGAAGCGGCCGACACCGTGCTGCTCGTGGACGACGTGGTCGCCGGCCTTGAGCTCCAGCGGGTCGATCTGGCGCTTGCGACGAGCCGGCATCTTGCGCATGTCACGGGTCGAGGACTTCTGGCCCGAGAGGTCCTCACCGGTGAGCAGGACCAGGCGGTTGTCGTCGTCGACGAAGCCGTGGTCGAGGGCGCCGCAGGTCACGCTCACGACGTGGGCGTCGAGCACGAGGTCCTGGGGTTCGACCATCCGGGCGGCGACGTCGCGCTCGCCGAGCACCTCGACCATGCGCTGGGCCGGACCGTGACCGGGGTGGACGACCACGACGCGGTAGTCGCTCTTGAGCCACTGCTCGATGTCACCGACCGCGCGGTCGAGGTCGCCACGGTAGGCCTCGGCGGGCTTGGCCGGCAGTGCCCGGCTGGCGACGCCGACGTCGCTGCCGCTCTGCCCCGCGAGCTCGACGACGGACGGCTCGTCCACGTCGAGGCCGAAGGGGCTCATCGTCCACCAGGGCTTGTCCTGGCCCAGGGCTCGCAGTCGCACGTCGGCGAGTGAGCGGTACGACGCGGAGCCGAGGTCGATCGGGGCGGTCCCGCCACCGGCGGCCGCCGCCCAGCTGGCGCCGAGGAACTCCTCGCTGGTCGCGACCAGGTCGTGGGCCCGACTGCGTGCCCGCTCGGGGTCGAGCACCAGCACGTGGGTGTCGGCGGGCATCAGGTCGATGAGGAGCTCCATCTCGTCGACCAGCACGGGGGCCAGCGACTCCATCCCCTCCACCGCGATCCCGGCGGCGATCTTGTCGGTCAGCTCGAGCAGCTGGGGGTGGGCGGCACCCAGCTCGGCCGCGCGGCGGCGTACCTCCTCGGTGAGGAGGAGCTCACGGCACGGCGGGGCCCAGAGCCGCTCGACCTTCTCGAGGGTGCGCTGGTCGGCGACGGAGAAGGTGCGGATCTCCTCGACGTCGTCGCCCCAGAACTCGACCCGCACGGGGTGCTCGTCGGTGGGCGGGAAGACGTCGACGATGCCGCCGCGGACGGCGAACTCGCCGCGCCGTTCGACCAGGTCGACCCGGGAGTACGCCGCGTCGGCGAGCGCCTGGACGACGTCGTCGAGGTGGGCGGTGCCGCCGGGCACGAGCTCGACGGGCTCGAGGTCGCCCAGCCCCTTGACCTGGGGCTGGAGGATCGAGCGGACCGGCGCGACCACGACGCGCACGGGGCCGTTGGTGGCGTCGGTCCCGGGGTGGCAGAGCCGACGCAGGACCGCGAGGCGACGACCGACGGTG
The DNA here is from genome assembly GCA_963850965.1 of uncultured Actinomycetota bacterium. Lineage (GTDB taxonomy): Bacteria > Actinomycetota > Actinomycetes > Propionibacteriales > Nocardioidaceae > Nocardioides. The sequence goes on from CAWKMT010000002.1 coordinate 282,761, forward strand.
TCGGAGCGCGGGCTCAGTCGCTCGTGCGGCAGCGTCTCCCAGTTCGGGTAGAGGGCAACGATCGTCGGGTCGACGAGGTCGGCGAGCGAGGCGACGAGGTCCTCGGCCTCGCGGGCGGTGGCGGTCACGGCCAGCACCGAACGCCCGGCCCGGACGAGGCCGGCCACCACGAACGGTCGCATCGCGGCCGGACCGGTGAGGTCCAAGGTGCGCACCATCGCCGCTCGTGCGTCGTCCATCGCTCCGGAGAGGACGGGATCGGCGAGGGCTGCGTCGGCCAGGCCGGTGAGACTCACGAGACTCCTTCAGGGTCGACGGTGCGACGGGCACAACACGACAGCCCCCGGCCGGGAATCGGCAGGGGGTCGGCGGTTTTGTTCGTGGTGGAGTCTACGTGCGGCCCCGCTGTAACGCGGGGTTACGGTCGCTGATGATGCCCCCGAGGGCTCACTCAGCGTCGAGAACACCGCGTTACAGCTCACGAACGGCGCGGCGCTCGCGACTCAGGCGTCGGTGCCGTGCTTCTTGACGAACGCCACGATCCGCTCGGCGAGCTCGGGTCGGCAGACGATCAGGTCCGGGAGGTAGACGTCCTCCTGGTTGTAGAGCAACGGGGTGCCGTCGACTCGCGAGGTGAAGAGTCCGGCGGCCGCCGCGACCGCCACCGGGGCGGCGGAGTCCCACTCGTACTGGCCACCGGCGTGGACGTAGGCGTCGGTGAGGTCGCGGGCGACCGAGAGCACCTTCACCCCGGCCGAGCCCATCGGGACCAGCTCGGCGTCCAGCTCCTCGGCCAACGCATTCACGAAGGCAGGCGGGCGGCTGCGCGAGACGGCGATGCGCGGACGAGGCGCCGTGCTCGGGGGTACGACGGGGGGCTCACCGGTGTTGAACGTCTCCCCCAGCGCCGGCTGGGCAACGGCGCCGGCGACGAGTCCCCCGTCCTGCCAGAGCGCCACGTGCACGGCCCAGTCGTCGCGCGGCGGCTCTGAGAACTCGCGCGTCCCGTCGAGCGGGTCGACGATCCACACCCGGCTCGCGGACAACCGGTCGATCTTGTCGCTGGCGCCCTCGGGGCCCTCCTCGGAGAGCACGGCGTCGTCGGGTCGGTGCTCGGCGATCAGCTTCATCAGGAGGTCGTGGGCGGCAGCATCGCCGGCGTCCTTGAGCTCCTTGCCCTCGAGCCCCTGGGTGCGCACCTCGAGGAGGAGCTCACCTGCGACCGTGGCCAGCCACGTCGCGAGGACGTGGTCGTCGGTGCTGGCGGATGCGGGCGGCGTACCTGGTTCGAAAGTCACGGGCGCCACCTTACTGGTGGGGTTGAGTTGCGGTTTGGTCCCCAACCGCAACCAACACCAGCCCCAGCCTGCGGTTCCTGCCCAATCGGCGACCCAAATCACAGCGTTGGCCGACGCCGGCCACCCGAGATCAGCGCTCAGGAGTTGAAGCGCTGCTGGGTCTGCTCGAGGCCGTCGGTGATCAGCGACTCCACTGCATCAGCGGCCTGGTCCACCTGGAAGGGCAGTTCCTTGCGCTCCACCGTCGAGTAGTTCGACAGCACGAAGTCCGCCACGTCCTGACGTCCCGGCGGGCGACCGATACCGGCGCGCACCCGGTAGAAGTCACCGGTCCCGAGCGAGCCGCGCATCGAGCGCAGCCCGTTGTGGCCGTTGTCGCCGCCGCCGAGCTTGACCCGCAGGGTGCCGAAGGCGATGTCGAGCTCGTCGTGGACCGCGATGATCCGCTCGGGCGGCACCTTGTAGAACTTCGCGAGGGTGGAGACCGCTCCCCCGCACTCGTTCATGTACGACCGCGACCTCGCGAGTACGACGCGTGGCCCGTCGGCGCCGGGGGCGCCCAGGCGCCCTTCGACGACCTCGGCGCGGCCCGACTTGTGCGCCTTGAACGACGCCCGCCACCGACGGGCGAGCTCCTCACACACGAGGTAGCCCACGTTGTGGCGGTGTCCGGCATAGGAAGAGCCGGGATTCCCCAACCCGACCACGAGCCACACAGGTGTCCCTGTCTCGGCTTCGGTCATGGCAGCGGAATCCCGGCCCTTCTGGTCGTGACGACCGGTGGTGCGACGGATCAGACGAATCAGGCGTCGGTGCCCTCGGCGTCGTCGGCCTCGGCGTCGCCCTCGGCAGCGGCCTCGGCAGCGTCGGCGTCGGACTCGTCGCGCTCGATGCCGACCTCGGCCTCGGCCTCGGCGAGCTCAGCCTCGACCTCCTCGGTGGTGGGCGCCTCGGTGATGTTGACGATCAGCGTGTCGGGGTCGAGCAGCAGCGTCGAACCGGCGACCATGACGAGGTCCGAGGCGAGGATCTGGGTGCCGGCCTCGAGGCCCTCGATGTCGATCTCGACGTACTCGGGAATGTGGGTGGCCTCGGCCTCGACCTGGACGGTCGAGGTACCGACGACGACCAGGGTCTCCTTGGCGGCGGTGCCGTTGAGGTGAACCGGGATCTCGACGGTGACCTTCTCGCCCTTGGTGACGATGACGAAGTCGATGTGCTCGAGCTGGCGCTTGATCGGGTCGATCTGCACCTGCTTGGTCAGCGCCAGCGACATGTCGCCGTCGATGGTGAGCTCGAGCAGGGCGTTCGCGCCGGCCCGCTTGAGCGCCATCATCGTCTCGTGACCCGGCAGCGTGATGTGGACGGGGTCGTTGCCGTGGCCGTAGATGACGGCGGGGACCTTGTGCTCGCGGCGGATGCGGCGGGCGGCGCCCTTGCCGAACTCGTTGCGGGTTTCGGCGGTGATCTTCTCGCGGGACATGGCGGCTTCTCTCCTCGTACGATGCTGGCTTCAGGTCTGGTGTCGTGCTCGGCGGCTGCAGACGCGGGCTTCTTGGAAACGAAAAGCGCCGCGCACTCGATGATCGAGTCAGCGCGGCGCACCAGTGGTCAGCCAGCCCTGTCGATCACGGAACTCCCGGGGTGTCCGGGCGTTCCCTCGCCGAGGCAACCGCAGAAGTGTAGCCCCGCCGAACGGGGCGCGCGAATCCGCGGAGCGATCGCCTAGGGTCGACCCGTGTCACTCTCTCTCGGGGAAGCCCGCGCTCGCGCGACCCTCCTGTCCGACGTCTCCTACGACATCGACCTCGATCTGACCGGAGACCCCGGCTCCACGACGTTCGGGATGCGTACGACGGTGCGCTTCGCCTCGACCTGGCCCGAGACGTTCCTGGACCTCGCCCACGCCACGGACCTGAGCGTGCGCGTCAACGGCGAGTCCGTCCGCGACCCGGTGTACGACGGCGACCGGCTCTACCTCGCTGGCCTCCGGGACACCAACACCGTCGAGGTCCGCGCCCGCCTTCCCTTCGTCACCGACGGGGACGGCATGCACGAGATGACCGACCCGGCCGACGGCGCGCGGTACGTCTCGGCGTACTGCGGTATGGACCTGGCCCACCGGGTCTTCGCCTGCTTCGACCAGAACGACCTCAAGGCCCCGATCCGGCTCACCGTCCGGGCCGATCCGGCATGGACCATCCTCGCCAACGGATTGCCCACCGGCTCCCCCGATGCCCGACAGGAAGGCCGGTGGGAGTTCGCGACCACGCCCCCGATCCCGGTGGCCATGTTCGTCGTCTGCGCCGGGCCGTGGCACTCGATCACCTGGGAGCATGCCGGTCTGCCCTTCGGCTGGCATGCCCGTGCGTCGCTCGCCGCCGACGTCGAGCGTGATGCCAAAGAGCTGATCGCCACCACCAACGGCTGCTTCGACCACTACACCCAGTTGATCGAGGAGCCGTACGCCTTCGACTCCTACGACCAGGTCTTCGTCCCCGGCCAGAACTGGGGCGCCCTGGAGACGCCGGGCTGCGTGACCTACAACGAGCGCTTCCTCCCGCGCGACCGGACCAGCGGCCAGGAACGCGTGGGCCGCGCCACGGTGATCGCCCACGAGATGGCGCACATGTGGTTCGGCAACCTGGTCACGATGACCTGGTGGGAGGACACCTGGCTGCAGGAGTCCTTCGCCGACTACATGGGCTACCGCGTCGCCCGGGACGGCGCCGGCCACGCCGGCACCCTCGTCGCCCACGAGATCGGGCGCAAGCCCGCTGCCCACGAGGCCGACGAGCGCCCTTCGACCCACCCGGTGGCACCACTGGCCCAGGACGTCCCGGACGTCGACTCGGCCTTCACCAACTTCGACGCGATCTCCTACGCCAAGGGCAACTCCGTGCTGCGCCAGCTGGCGACCTGGCTCGGCGACGACGAGTTCCTGGCGGGTCTCAACCTCCATCTCACCCGCCGACGCTTCGGCAACGCGACCTTCGACGACTTCGTCGCGGCGCTCGACGAATGCTCCGGGCGCGACGTGCTGGGCTGGGTCGAGGAGTGGCTGCGCACGAGTGGGTTCGACGCGATCATCGTCGAGCGCGACGACACCGTGCCGTTCGTGGTCCGGGAGGGCCGACGTCACCATCGCATCCGCGTCACGGCGTACGACGACGAGCTGCGCGAGCAGGGCACCCGGATGATCGACCTGGGCCCGGCTCCGGTTCGCTTCGACGAGTGGGCCGGGATGGTCGTCGTACCCAACACCCATGGCGAGACGTTCGCCCGGGTGCGGCTCGACGCCCATTCGCGATCCGTGGTGGACGCCCGGTTCTCCGACCTCGACGACGACCTGGCCCGGGCCGTCCTGTGGGCCGCCGACTTCGACCGGGTGCGGTGCGAGGCCCTGAGCGCGGAGGGCTATCTCGACCTCGTCGTCCGCCATCTGCCCACCGAGTCGCACCCGGCGATCGTGGAGGCCGTCGTACGCCGGACCCTGACGTCGGTCATCCCCCGCCACGTCGAGGCCTCTGCGGCTGGAGCCGCCTTCGCCCGTCTCGCGAGCGCCTGCGCCGAGGGGTTGGATCTCGCCGTCGACGACCAGCGTCGGCTGGCCTTCACCCGCGGGCTGGCCGCGACCAGCCGCGACCTCGACCTGTTGCACCGGTGGCTGGCCGAAGGCCGGACCGACGAGGGGGTGTCGCTGGACCCCGCGCTGCGCTGGCAGGTGGTGCGTCGGCTCGCCCAGCTCGACTCGATCAGTGAGGCCACCATCGGCGTCGAGGAAGCCCTCGACGCCAGCTCAGCCGGCAGGCTCGGCGCAGCCGCGGCCCGAGCGGCCCGGCCCGACGCCGCGGCCAAGGAGTCCGCATGGGTCGCGATGTTCGGCGACGCACACGTCTCGAACGAGATGTTCGCGCACCTTGCCTCCGGGCTGTGGTCGCCCGAACAGGCCGAGCTGCTCGCGCCGTACGTCGCCCGCTACTTCCGTGAGGGCCCGGTCGCCGCGGCGAGACGCGGCCAGGGCTTCTCCCTGCGCGTGGGAGCGGCCTTCCCGGCGCTGCACCTCGACGAGGGGCAGATCGCCCTGCTGCACGAGGCGCTCGCTGGCGAGCTGCCGACCGTGCTGCGCCGGCTCTGGCAGGACAAGTACGACGACCTGGTGCACGTCGTCAAGTGAGGCCCGTCAGGCGTGACCGTCGAACATCGAGGTGACCGAGCCGTCCTCGAAGACCTCGCGGATCGCCCGCGCCAGCAGCGGGGCGATCGAGAGGATCGTCAGCTTGTCGAAGTGCCGGTCACTGCTGATCGGCAGGGTGTCGGTCACGATGATTTCGGTGGCGGGGCTGTTCTTCAGGCGGTCGACCGCGGGGTCGGACAGGATCGCGTGGGTCGCGGCGATGATCACACCCGCGGCACCTTCGGCCATCAGCGCCTCGGCAGCCTTCACGATGGTCCCGCCCGTGTCGATCATGTCGTCGACGAGCACGCAGATGCGGCCCTCGACCTGCCCCACGACCCGGTTGGCCACGGTCTCGTTGGGGCGGTCGGTGCGGCGGGTCTTGTGGATGAAGGCCAGCGGGACCCCACCCAGACGGGCCGACCAGCGCTCGGCGACCTTGATCCGGCCGGCGTCCGGCGAGACCACGGCGAGCCGCTGGTCGCCGTACTTCTCCTTGACGTAGTCGGCGAGGATCGGCAGCGCCATCAGGTGGTCGACGGGGCCGTCGAAGAAGCCCTGGATCTGGTCGGCGTGCAGGTCGACGGTGATCAGTCGGTCGGCACCGGCGGTCTTGAAGAGGTCGGCCATCAGCCGGGCCGAGATCGGCTCACGACCACGGTGCTTCTTGTCCTGGCGGGCGTAGCCGTAGAACGGCATCACGACGGTGATCCGCTTGGCCGAGGCGCGCTTGAGCGCGTCGACCATGATCAGGTGCTCCATGATCCATTCGTTGATCGGAGCCGTGTGGCTCTGGATCACGAAGGCGTCGCACCCGCGCACGGACTCTTCGTAGCGGATGTAGATCTCGGAGTTCGCGAACTCGTACGCCGACTGCGGCACCAGCTCGGTCTCGAGCAGGGCGACGACTTCCTCGGAGAGTGCGGGGTGGGCGCGGCCGCTGAAGACCATGAGGTTCTTCTCGGTGGTTTTCTTCATTCCGGTCACGGTGCGCTGCTCCTGGCTCGCCGGGGTGTGATCAGGATTCTCCATCACCCGGTCCGGTGGGCCCAACTGCGGGGTCGCCATCCTGAGACGCGTGTGACGCAGCGCTCGTCGAACCGGCTCGGGCAGCGGCTGCGGCCGTGGCCTGGGCGGTCCCGGCCCGCTTCGACTCGGCCCATCCCTCGAGGTTGCGCTGCGGGCCGCTGGAGACCGCCAGGGCCCCGGCCGGCACGTCACGACGTACGACGGTGCCGGCACCGGTCGCGGCTCCGTCCCCGATCTCGACCGGGGCCACGAAGGTGTTGTTGGAAGCGGTCTTGGCGTGCCGACCGACGACCGTGCGGTGCTTGGTGACGCCGTCGTAGTTGGCGAAGATCGTGCCGGCGCCGATGTTGGTGCCCTCGCCGATGTCGGCATCTCCCACGTAGGAGAGATGGGGCACCTTGGCACCCTCGCCGATCACGGCGTTCTTGGTCTCGACGAAGGCCCCGATCTTGCCCTCGGCGCCCAGCCGGGTGCCCGGGCGCAGGTAGGAGAACGGACCCACCGTGGCGTTCTCCCCGATCACGGCGAGCTCGCCATGGGTGCGGACGACGCGTGCTCCGGCGCCCACCTCGCAGTCCTTCAACGTGGTGTCCGGCCCGATCACGGCGTCCTCGGCGACGATCGTGGCCCCCAGCAATTGGGTGCCGGGCAGGATGGTGACGTCGCCGGCGAGCACGACATCGGCGTCGATCCAGGTCGTGGCGGGATCCATCACGCTCACCCCGGTGCGCATCCAGCGGGTGACGATCCGGCGGTTGAGCTCGCGCCCGAGGTCGGCGAGCTGCACCCGGTCGTTGACGCCCTCGGTCTGCATCACGTCGTCGATGGCGAAGGCCCCGACGGTGAGCCCGGCGTCCCGCGCCAGCTGGACGGTGTCGGTGAGGTAGTACTCGCCGTTGGCGTTGTCATTGCCGATCCTGGGCAGTGCCTCGGCCAGGAAGCCGGCGTCGAAGGCGAGGATCCCGGAGTTGATCTCCCGGACGGCGCGCTGCTGGTCGGTGGCGTCCTTCTCCTCCACGATCGCCTCGACGTCGCCCTCCTCGTTGCGCACCACGCGGCCGTAGCCGAAGGGGTTGGCGACCACCCCGCTGAGGATGCTCACCGCGCGCTGGGCAGCCTCGTGCTCGGCGGCGAAGGCGCGCAGGCTCTCCCCGTCCAGGAGCGGGGTGTCGCCGTACGCCACGACGACGGTGCCGGTGACCGACCCGGCACTCTCCATCGCCACACGTACGGCGTGGCCGGTGCCGGACTGGGTCTCCTGGATCGCGAGCACCACGTCGGGCACGAGCGCCACGATGTGCGGCGCGACCTGGTCGCGCTGGTTGCCGACGACCGCGACGATGCGGTGCGGCTCCATCGCCTGGACCGCCGCCAGGACGTGCCCGATCATGCTGCGCCCGCAGACCGGGTGCAGCACCTTCATGGTCTTGGAACGCATGCGAGTGCCACCACCGGCCGCGAGCACGATGACGGTCAGGTTGGTCGATGAGGCACTAGCCATGCTCACTGCCTTGGATTGGGGAGGCGTGAACCTCCGCTCGTTCCGCGCTTCGGACTCTCGCTCCCCGGGATGGAGTCGAACCATCGTCGCTAGTCCTGATTCAAAGTCAGGCGGGCCCTGCCGGCAGACCAACCGGGGATCGTGGAACACAGGATAGGGTCCCGCGCCGCGGAGCGGGCACGAAGGTGTCGCAGTCGGCGCGGCCGACACGTCGGGGCTAGCCTCGGTCCGTGGACCTGCCCGTCATGCCTCCCGTCCAGCCGATGCTCGCCAAGTCGGTGAAGGGCATCCCCGACCCGGCCAAGCACGGGGGGCTCTCCTTCGAGCCCAAGTGGGACGGCTTTCGCTGCCTGGTCTTCCGCGACGGCGACGAGGTCGAGCTCACCTCGCGCAACACCAAGTCCCTGACTCGTTACTTCCCCGAGGTCGTGGCCGGGATCCTGGCGCAACTGCCGGAGAGGTGCGTGCTCGACGGTGAGCTCTTCGTGGCGCGGACCACCGAGGACGGCGGCGAGCGACTGGAGTTCGAGGTCCTCCAGGAGCGAATCCACCCGGCGAAGTCCCGCGTCACGATGCTGAGCGAGAAGACTCCGGCCGGTTTCGTCGCCTTCGACCTGCTGGCGCTGGGCGACGAGTCGTACGTCGAGCGACCCTTCGCCGAGCGACGCGCCGCCCTCGAGCAGGCCCTCGGCGGGCTCGACGGCCCCTGCTACCTCACCCGGACGACGACCGACCCGGCCGTGGCGGAGGCGTGGTTCACCGAGTTCGAGGGCGCTGGCCTGGACGGGGTGGTCGCGAAGCCGCTGGGTGCGCCGTACCAGCAGAACGCCCGCACGATGCTGAAGATCAAGCACGAACGCACCGCCGACGTCGTCGTGGCCGGCTACCGCGAGCACAAGACCTCGACCCCTGAGAAGCCACTGCTCGGCAGCCTCCTGCTCGGCCTGTACGCCGACGGGCAGCTGCAGCACATCGGCGTCTCGGCGAGCTTCACCGCGGCCCGCAGGGCCGAGCTGATCGAGCAGCTGCAGCCGCTGGTCTGCGACATCGCCGATCACCCGTGGGGCGCGTGGATGGGCGGCAGCGACGAGTGGGCGATCGCCAATCCAGACCGGGTCCCGGGGACGCAGAGCCGGTGGAGCGCGGGCAAGGACCTGTCGTTCACGCCGTTGCGGCCGGACCTGGTGATCGAGGTCGCCTACGACCACATGGAGGGTCGACGCTTCCGGCACACCGCGCACTTCCGTCGCTGGCGGACCGACCGGGATCCGGAATCGTGCGGCTATGAACAACTCGAGGAGCCGGTGAGCTACGACCTCGGTAGAATTTTGGGTGTGGACGAACCGAGCTCAACCAACGAAAGCGGTGACGATCGCCATGTCTGAGACCTACCACGTCGTACTTCTGGTCGAGCAGGCGCTGACGGCTGCCGACGCAGCCCAGGTGCGCTCGTTGCACGACGAGCTCGAGGACCCGGTCGCCTACACCGTGCTCGTCCCCCTCGAGGATGCCGCGGCCCGCATCGAGGCTGCCATGGGATCCCTGTCGGCCGGCGAGGTGCTGGCCTCGCCTGCGATGGCGATGAGCGACGTCGACCTCGAGGCGGTCCGGCGCGACTGCCGCGAACGTTCCGACGGCGACCTCGCCGACACCCTCGCTGCCCTGCGCAGCGGGGGCGCCACCGCCACCGGGCGGGTGATCGCGGATCCGCCGATCGACGCGCTGGCCCAGACGGTCGCTGCCGTCGACGCCCGAGAAGCCATCATCTTGACCAGGCCCCATGTGGTGGCCGAGTTCTTCCACCTCGACTGGACCTCGCGGGCCCGTCGCAAGATCGGCGTACCGGTGCTGCACCTGCTCGAGCACGAGAACTTCGACGAGCAGGCCGGCAGCGGCGGCGAGGGCGTCACCGGCATGTAGCCCGGCCCGCAACCGTTACCGAACGCTGGACCGGATGTTGCCCCCGTGTGGCCGTGGTGTGGCTCGGCCCTCCCTAGTGTCTGTGGTGTCAGCAGGTCCGGGGGGACCGACTGACAGCGACAGTCCGACCGGGCCTCCTGGGGGGGAGACGCCCCAGGTGCGGCCCTTCGGGACCGAGCGACCATCGCGAACAGGACCCGTTCGGTGCTTCTTCGGGGGAGAGCACCGGCGGGTCCTTCCTCATTTCAGGACGCTCAGGGCTCGATCCGGTTGCCGTCGTCGTCCCAGTGCTCGGCGACCTTCTTCGACGGCTGCACGCGCGGCGGCTCACCGGGCATCTTGGGGTGGTCGGGTGGGAAGTTCAGCTCCCCCAGCCCGGACTCGTCGTACAGCCGCAGCAGCGGCTCGAGGGAGTACGCCGTGTCGTCGATGCCGGCCCAGGGGTCACCGTCGGCGGCGAGGCGGTCGGGGACGGTGAAGAGGTTGTGGTCGGCGGGGTCGGTGAGGTCGGCGAGCTCGGCCCACCTCATCGGCGTGGAGACCGGCGCGCCGGGGACCGGGCGCAGCGAGTAGGCCGAGGCGATGGTGCGGTCCCGGGTGTTCTGGTTGTAGTCCACGAAGATGCGAGCGCCCCGCTCCTCCTTCCACCAGGCCGTGGTGACGCCGTCGTCGCGCTTCTCCAGCTCACGGCCGAAGCCGATCGCGGCGTGGCGTACGTCAGCGAACTCCCAGCGCGGCTCGATCCGGACGTAGATGTGGATGCCCTTCTTGCCGGAGGTCTTGGCATGTCCGACCAGGCCGAGCTCCTCGAGCAGCTCGCGGGCGGCACCGGCCACTCGGACGGCGTCGGCGAAGGTCGTGCCCGGCTGGGGGTCCAGGTCGATGCGCAGCTCGTCGGGGCGATCGACGTCGGAGCGTCGTACCGGCCAGGGGTGGAAGGTCAGCGTGCCCATCTGCGCGCACCAGACCGGTACGGCGACCTCGGTCGGGCAGACCTCGTCGGCGGTGCGCCCGGACGGAAAGGTGACCTCCGCCGTCTCGAGGTAGTCGGGCGCGCCTCGCGGGACGCGTTTCTGGTAGAACGCGTCCGCCTTCTCCCCGGGTCTGCCGGTGCTCAGCGTGATGCCCGGCAGCACCCCCTTGGGCCAGCGCTCGAGAGCCGTCGGGCGGTCCCGGAGCGCGCGCATCAGGCCGTCGTCCACGCTGGCGAAGTACTCCGCCACCATCAGCTTGGTGACCTCGGGGGTGGTCTCGGTCGCGGGGTAGATGACCCGGTCGGGGCTGGAGACCCGTACGACGCGGCCGCCGGCGTCGACCTCGGCTGCGGCAGTCTTCGGCATGGGGCTCACGCTAGCCGCATCGATTGGTCAGAAACCTCAGGGTGGCGGCCCGAAATGTCCCGGTTGGGGACCAAACCGCACGTGTTTGGTCACCCGAACGGTCAGCCGGGGCCGTCGGACCACACGTAGCCGTGCTCCGGCCGCCCGGCCGACCCGTAGCGGGGACGCACCTCGGCGAAGCCCATCGCGGCGAGCTGCTCGAGATAGCGCCGCGCGCTGACCCGCGAGAGACCGGACCGGGTGGCGGCCTCTCCCGCGGACAGATCACCGGACGCCTCGCGCAGCACGTCGGCGACCAACGAGAGCGTGTGTCGGGAGAGCCCCTTGGGCAGCTCCCGGCTTTCGTGCCTCTGGAGTCGGGCCGAGAGCAATCGGTCGACCTCCTGCTGGTCGTGGACCGTCGCGTGGCGGGCGGAGAGACGCTCGAGCTTGGCGCGCTGCGCGGCGTACACCTCGAGCCGCTCGCGGAAGACCCGCAGGGGGAAGGGCTTGATCAGGTAGTCCGTCACGCCCCCGGCCATCGCGGTGCGCACCGTCTCCACCTCCCGGGCGGCGGTGATGGCCAGGATGTCGAGGTCGGCGCCGTCGTCACGCGACCGGAGCCTGCGCAGCACTTCGAGACCCGACATGTCGGGGAGGTGGATGTCGAGCAGCACCAGGTCCGGGCGCAGCTCGTGGGCGGCGTGCAGGGCCTGGGCACCGGTGTGGGCCACGGCAACGACGCTGAAGCCGGCAACGCCTTCGACATAGGCGCGATGCACCTCGGCGACGGCGAAGTCGTCATCGACGACCAGCACCCGGATCGGCGGCGTCGCGTCCATCACGCCTCCCTGACTGTCTGGTCGAACGGACCGGTCGAGCCGGACGAGCCGGTCGAGCCGGCGAACGCGCCGGACGGCAGCTCGACGCCGAAGACGGCCCCACCGCCTGGCCGGTCCGTCACGGAGATCGTGCCACCTCGCCGGGAAACGATGCGCGCCACGAGCGCGAGCCCGATACCGCGGCCCTGGTGCGCGTCGAGCGTCGGCTTGGTGCTCACACCGAGTTGGAAGATCCGGTCCCGCAACGCGCTCGGGACCCCAGGTCCGTCATCGCTGACGCGGACCTCCGCGCCGCGGGAGTCGTGCCGGACCAGCAGATCGACGCTGCCTCCGGGGCCGGCCGCGTCGACGGCGTTGTCGACCAGGTTGGCCAAGATGGTGACCACGTCGTCGCCGGCCCCGTCCGCCACTTCCGAGGACGGGTCCAGCCGCAGGGTGAGTCCCCGCTCGCGGGCGATGGCGGTCTTGGCGAGCACCACGGCGGCCACGGCGGCGTCCTCGATGTCACGGATCCGCGATCCTGCGATGGCGCCACTGCCACCCCCCACCCGCTCGATGAAGCCGACGGCCTCGTCGCTGCGACCGAGCTCGATGAGCCCGTTCAGGACGTGCAGGTTGTTGGAGAACTCGTGGGCCTGGGCCCGGAGCGCATCGGTGATCGTGCGCTGGCCCTCGAGCGCCCGCCAGGCGTCCGACAGCTCGGTCCGGTCCCGCAGGACGAGCACGCGACCGACCTCGCGGCCCTCGACCCGGGCCGGAGTGCTGTTGACCACCAGGACTCGCTCCCCCACCAGCACGACGCGGTCCGACACGGTCTCCGAGCTCCGGACCAGGGGCAGGAGGTCGTCGGGGTCCAGCACCTCGTCGGCGAGTCGCCGGGTGGGGTCCTCGGTGAGGCCCAGCAGCCGCATCGCCTCGTCGTTGACCAGCGCCAGCCGACCCCGGTCGTCCACGGCCACGACGCCCTCGCGGATGCCGTGCAGCATGGCGTCGCGAGCCTGGAGGAGCTCGGCGATCTCCTCGGGTTCGAGGCCGTGGATCCGGCGCCGGACCAGCCGGGTCACCACGATCGCACCGAGGACACCGACGAAGGCGGCGCCGGTCAGCCAGGCGACCAGCCGCGGCAGTACGCCGGCGAGGTCAGACGACAGCTCGCTCTCCAGGATCCCGACCGAGACGACCCCCCGGATCTGACCCGACTCGTCGCGGACGGGCACCTTGGCACGCAGCGAGAGTCCCAGTGTCCCGGTCTCGGTGCCGACGAACTCGCCCCCGGCCAGAGCCACACTCGGGTCGGTCGAGACCCGGGCCCCGATCTTGTCGGGATCGGGATGGGAGTAGCGCACGCCTGCGGTGTCGGTGAAGACCACGAACTCCGCCCCCGCGGACTGGCGCACCAGCTCGGCGAGCGGCTGGAGCATCTCCGACGGATCCCCGGAGGAGTAGGCCTCCTTCACCGCCTGCTGCTCGGCGAGGCTCCGAGCCATCTCCAGCACCCGGCCGGCGTACGCCTGGCGGATCTGGTCCTGCTGGAGGTGGAAGGTCAACAACCCGGCCGCGACGAGTACGGCGAGAACGATCGCCACCTGCATCGCCAGCAGCTGCACGGCCAGCGGAAGTCCCTTCTTCATCCCGCCATCCTGCCGCACCCGGGACGTGGTCGACGTCACGACCAGAACGACCAATACGACCGGTACGACCAGAGGCTGGGCCGAAGCCCGTGGCCGGGCCTAGCGTCCCGGAAGTTACCCACGTCACACCCCCGAAACGAAGGGCCCGATCCCATGCTTGTGTCGTCCTCATCCGTGCTCAGCACTGCCGGCGTTGCGCTTCGACGCTCCAGCCGTCCGCGCGCCCTCGCCGCCCTGCTCGGCGCCGCGGCGCTCACCCTCTCCGCCTGCTCGGGCAGCTCCTCGAACGGCGGCGAGGACACCAGTGCCTCCCGCATCCAGCTGATGGCACCGGCCGACCCCGGTGGCGGCTGGGACGGCACCGCACGCGCCATGGCCGCCAGCATGGAAGGCGCCGGTCTCGTGAAGTCCACCCAGGTCAGCAATGTCCCCGGCGCTGGCGGCACCATCGGCCTCGCCCAGCTCGCGAACGAGCGGAGCGAGGACTACCTGATGGTGATGGGCCTGGTCATGGTCGGCGCGATCGAGACCAACGAGTCCAAGGCCACCCTCGACGACGTCACGCCGATCGCCCGGCTGACCGCCGAGGACGAGATCATCGTGGTCCCGGACGCCAGTCCCTACCAGACCATCCAGGACCTCGCCGACGACCTCGCCGCCAACGGTCGCGACGTCGCCATCGCCGGCGGGTCTGCCGGCGGCACCGACCACATCGTCGCCGGGCTGCTCACCAAGGCCGCGGGCGCGAATCCCGAGGACCTCAACTACATCGCCTACTCCGGCGGCGGCGAGACCCTCGCCGCCCTGCTCGGCAACAAGGTCTCGGCCGGCATCTCCGGGGTCAGCGAGTACGCCGAGCAGGTCAAGGCCGGCAAGCTGCGTGCCCTGGCCGTGACCGGTCCCGAGCGGGTCGACGGCATCGACGCCCCGACCCTCACCGAGGCGGGCTTCGACATCGAGTTCATCAACTGGCGCGGGGTCGTGGCCCCGGCCGGCCTCTCCGACGAGGCCACCGACCGCCTGGTCGACCTGGTCACCGAGATGCACGACTCCGAGGAGTGGCAGGAGGCCCTGGCGACGAATGGCTGGGACGACACCTTCCTGACCGGTGACGAGTTCGCCGCGTTCATCGAGGAGGAGCGCGAGATCACCACGACGGTGCTGCGCGACCTCGGTCTCGTGAGCTGACCATGTCTGCTCCTGCCAGCGCGACGTCGAGGGTGGCGGCCTCCGCCACCCCCGACATCGTCGTCGCCTCGGGCGTGATCCTGCTCGGCGCCGCCACCCTCGTGGGCGCCACCCGGATCACCGTCCCGCTCAGCTCCAACGTGGTCGGTCCGCGGATCTTCCCGTACGTCGTGGGGATCGCCCTGCTGCTCTCGGGCGCGGCCGTGCTCGTCTCCGCCCTGCGGGGACGGCTCGGCGCCCCCGAGGAGGGCGAGGACATCGACGCCGACGCGACAACCGACTGGTCGACCCTCGCCAAGATCGCGGCGTCGTTCGCTGCTCACATCGCCGTGGTCGACGTGGCTGGTTGGGCGCTGGCAGGAGCACTGCTCTTCACCCTGGTCGCCTGGTCCCTCGGCGCGAAGCCCCTGCGGGCTGCGGTCGCGGGCGTGGTGATCGGGTTCACCGTTCAGGCCCTGTTCGTGACCGCGCTCGGCGTCACGCTCCCGGCTGGCCCGTTCGAGGGGGTGACCCTCCTCGATGGGTGACTTCGCTTCGTTGATGGAGGGCTTCGGCGTCGCGCTCCAACCGACGTACCTGCTCTACGCGCTGGTCGGCGTCACCCTGGGTACGGCGGTCGGCGTACTGCCGGGCATCGGGCCCGCGATGACGGTGGCGTTGTTGCTGCCCGTGACGTACACGCTCGAACCGACGGCGGCCTTCATCATGTTCGCCGGCATCTACTACGGCGGCATGTACGGCGGCTCGACGACCTCGATCCTGCTGAACACACCAGGCGAGTCCGCGTCGATCATCACCGCGCTCGAGGGCAACAAGATGGCGCGCTCCGGGCGCGGCGCCGCCGCCCTGGCGACCGCGGCGATCGGCTCCTTCGTGGCCGGCACGATCGCCACGATCGGGCTCACGATCGCAGCGCCGACCCTGGCCGAGCTCGCGGTCCAGATCGGGCCGCCCGACTACGTGGCCCTCACGGTCGTCGCGCTCCTGACGGTCTCGGCGCTGCTCGGCAGCTCGGTCTCGCGGGGCGTGGCGGCGCTCAGCATCGGTCTGCTGGTCGGCCTGGTCGGGACCGACAGCCTGACCGGCCAGCGCCGCTTCACCATGGACCTGCCGGTGCTGGCCGACGGGATCGACGTCGTCACGTTCGCGGTGGGTGTCTTCGCCGTGGGCGAGGCGCTGTGGGTGGCGTCCCGGCTGCGGCACGGACCGGTGCACGTGATCCCGGTCAGCCGCGGCTGGATGAGCCGCACCGACCTGCGTCGCTCCTGGAAGCCGTGGCTGCGCGGTACCGCGCTCGGGTTCCCGATCGGTGCGATGCCGGCCGGTGGCGCCGAGATCCCGACGTTCATGTCGTACGCGCTGGAGAAGAAGCTGTCGAAGAACCCCGAGGAGTTCGGCCACGGGGCGATCGAGGGCGTCGCCGGGCCGGAGGCGGCCAACAACGCCTCCGCCGCCGGTGTCCTCGTGCCGCTGCTCACCCTGGGGCTGCCGACCTCCGCGACGGCCGCGGTGCTGATCGCGGCCTTCCAGACCTACGGCATCCAGCCGGGGCCGCTGCTCTTCGAGTCCGAGGGCCCGCTGGTGTGGGCACTGATCGCGAGCCTCTACATCGGCAACGTGATGCTGTTGCTGCTCAACCTCCCGCTCGTGGGGTTGTGGGTGCGGTTGCTGCAGGTGCCTCGGCCCTACCTGTACGCCGGGATCCTGATGTTCTCCGCGCTGGGTGGCTACGCCCTGAACGGGGTCCGCACCGACCTGTGGGTGCTGCTCGCCGTCGGCGTGCTCGGCTACCTGATGCGCCGCTTCGGCTACCCCGTGGGTCCTGCGGTGATCGGCCTGATCCTGGGCCCGATCGCGGAGGAGCAGCTGCGCCGGACCCTGGCGATCAGCCAGGGCGACCCGTCGGCGCTGGTGGCCAGCCCGTTCGCGGGCACCGTCTACGCACTCCTCGCCCTCGGCATCGTGGTGACCGTGGTGGTCCGGCGTCGCGCCCAGCGCAGCGCGGAGCGGGTCGACGTCCACGTGTGAGGTGCCGATTGGGCAGATTCTGCGGGTTTGCGGTGCTGGAGGTTGCGGTTGGGGACCAAACCGCAACCTCCGGCTCACTCGAGGAGCGTGTACGGCTCGAACGTCGGCCGCCGGTCACGGTCGTGCTTCGCGGCCCGGATGTACTCGAAGCCAGCCGTGGTGACCACTTCCCAGGTCGGGTCGGCGCCGGACCACGCGAGCAGCTCTGCAGCGCATTCAGCATGCAGCGGAGGTGCGTGGAAGCTGTTGCGCCCGATCTCCGCCGGCGTACCGACAAACGCGATCGGCCGACCCAACGACCTGCCACAGGACCCGCAGATCCGGGACAGCGCGCACTGGGTGACCCGGCGCTGGTCCAGAACCGGCGACGAGCCCGCCCAGGCGAAGGGAGCCACGTCCACGCTCATCCCGCCTCGCTCCGCATCCAGCCGCCGGTCTCGGTACGACGCGCCGGCCGCTCTGCATCGGTACGTCGCCGCCGCTCGATCGACGGTGAGGGTGGGGTTGGCTGGTCCGAGCCGGTCATCGAGTTCGGCAGCGACAGCTTCATGATCGTGCGCAGGGCCTGGCCGTACTGGCGGTGCAGTGGGCCGGTCGTGTACGGGATGTCGTACTTCTCGCACAGCGCCCGCACGCGTACCGCGATCTCGGGGTAGCGGTTGCTGGGGAGATCCGGGAAGAGGTGGTGCTCGATCTGGAAGCCGAGGCTGCCGCTGAGGATGTGCAGCGTGCGGCCGCCCTCGAAGTTCGCCGACCCGAGCATCTGACGCAGGTACCACTCGGCCCGGGTCTCGTCCTCGAGTTCCTCCTCGGTGAAGTGCAGCGCCCCGTCCGGGAAGTGACCGCAGAAGATGATCATGTACGACCACAGGTTGCGCGCCAGGTTCGCGGTCGCGTTGGCCTTGAGGGTCGCCTTCCACTGGGGCCCGCTGAGGGCCGGATAGACCACGTAGTCCTTGAGAATCTGGTTGCGGCCCTTGCGCACGATCTGACGCAGCTGCCGCTTCATTTCGACGGGGTCCTTGCGGCCCTGGCGGATCGCCTCGAGATCGAGGTCGTGCAGCGCGACGCCCCACTGGAAGAGGCTGGCGAGCAGCGCGTTGTAGACGGGCTGACCGAGGTTCGCCGGGGTCCACTTCTGCTCACGAGCCATCCGCAGGATCCCGTACCCGACGTCGTTGTCATGGCCGAGCACGTTGGTGAACTGGTGATGGATGTAGTTGTGCGAGTGCTTCCATTGCTCGGCCGGCTGGGCGGTGTCCCACTCCCAGTTGCTCGAGTGGATCTCGGGGTCGTTCATCCAGTCCCACTGGCCGTGCATGACGTTGTGACCGATCTCCATGTTCTCGAGAATCTTGGCGATCCCGAGCATGGCCGCGCCGGCAACCAGGGCGGGACGACGGGTCCTTCTCGACTGGGTGCCCGCCATCAGCGTGATCCGGCCCGCCGCGGCCAGGCCACGTTGCACCTTGATCATCCGGTTGATGTACGCCGCGTCGGCGTCGCTGCGCGACTCCTCGATCTCAGCGCGAATCGCGTCGAGCTCCCGACCGAGCTGCTCCACCTCGTCCTCGGTGAGGTGGGTGTACTCCTTGACGTCCGAGATGGCCATGCGATGTCTCCTTCAGAGTGGTGTGCGTCGGGTCGTTCGGTGCGCGGTGGTCGGGCCGAGACCGGCTCAGGTGCTCGGCTCAGGTCATCCGTTCAGATGTTCAGCGTGCAGGCACCGACCGGGACCGTGACGCAGGTCTGCACCTGCTCGTTCGGCTGGGAGAACTCGTTGCCGTTGCGCAGGTCGCGGACCGTGCCGTCGACCAGGGTGAGAGTGCAGGTGTGGCAGATGCCCATCCGGCAGCCGTAGGGCATGCCGACTCCGGCCTCCTCGCCTGCCTCCAGGACCGTCGTGGCCCCGTCGACCTCGGCGGTGCGCCCGGAGTTGCGGAAGGTGATCGTGCCGCCCTCGCCGCCGTCCCCGCCCAGCGCGAGCGAGAATCGCTCGAGGTGCAGCCGGTCCTCGAGACCCGCCCGCTCCCAGTGCTGCTCGATCGCGTCGAGCATGGGGGCCGGACCGCAGGCCCAGGTCTCCCGCTCGCGCCAGTCGCCACACAGCGTGTCGAGCGACGCGAGGTCGAGCAGCCCGTCGGTGTCGGTGTGGAGCTCGTGCAGGGTGAGCGCGGAGTGCTTCTCGGCCAGAGCGACCAGCTCGTCTCGGAAGATCATCCGCTCGGCCGTCGGGGACGAGTAGTGCAGCACTGCGTCCGGCATGGTGCCGCGCCGGTCGAGGGTGCGCAGCATCGCCATCACCGGGGTGATCCCGCTGCCGCCCACCAGGAAGAGCATGCGGGCGGGTGGCGGGTCGGGCAGCACGAAGTCGCCGTTCGGCAGGGCCAGCCGGACGATCGTGCCCGGGGCGAGCCCGCGGACGAGGTGGTCGGAGAGGAAGCCCTCGGGCATCGCCCGGACCGTGATCGTGATCGTGCGGCCGCGACGGCGCGGAGGCGAGCTGACGGAGTAGGAGCGCCAGTGGAACTTGCCGCCGAGCTGGACCCCGATCCCGACGTACTGGCCGGGGCGGTGGTCGTAGTGCCATCCCCAGCCGGGCCGGATGACGAGGGTGGCCGCATCCTCGGTCTCCTGGTCGACTCGTTCGATGCGGCCGCGCAGCTCCCGCGAGGACCACAACGGATTGACCAAGGAGAGGTAGTCGTCGGGATGCAGTGGGGTCGTGAGCTTCGCTCCGGCCTCGCGCACGCGTTCCCACGAGATCGTGCCTGCCGCCATTTTTCCTCCGTGCCGCGTCGATTCGGTCATCCACCACAACTCGAGTTCAGTGAACATGTGTTTACTGAAACAGTCAACGGCTGAGTGCCGTCGGCCCCTGAATGGCTCCATTGGTCATGACCCGCAGGCTCACGGTCCAAACCGTTGCGGTTGGGGACCAAACCGCAACCTCCGACCAGCGACCGGGCGGGTGGAACCCTGACCGACCGATATCGGTTGGTTTGCGACACGGCGGGTTCCGTACATTGCTCGGCGTGGACTCACACTCGGACCTGACCTTCGCGACCCTCGACCTGCACGACGAGACCGGCCGGAACGGCGCGTGGCTGCTCGGCTACGGCCAGGCCGTGGCTCGCGCCTTCCACCAGGACCGTATGGCCGAGAAGGCTCGCGACCTCTGGCTCGAGCACTGCCGGAAGGACGCGGCCGTGTTGCGCGGCGCCTGGCCCACCGAGCCGGCGGTGGGGCCGGGCACCCTGCCGGTCGCCACCTTCACCCACTTCGACAAGGACCTCAACGCCGGCCTGGCCCGGGTGCCAGTGCGGATGATCACCGACGTCACGGTCAGCCCGACCCACCGTCGCCGAGGCCTGCTGCGTCGCCTGATGACCGAGAACCTCCAGGACGCCGTGGACCGAGGGCTGCCGCTCGCCGCCCTGACCGCGTCGGAGGGGACCATCTACGGCCGCTTCGGTTTCGGGATCGCCACCTACCAGCAGCGCGTCGAGGTCCACGTCAGGTCCGGCCTGACGCTGCGACCTGAGGCCGCCACCACCGTCGCAGCCGGACGGGTCGAGCTGGTCGAGCCCGCCGAGGCATGGCCGGCCGTCCAGGCGGTGTTCGCCCGGTTCCATGCGCAGACGCGCGGGTCGCTTCCGCGTCCGCAGTTCTACGACTCGATCCTGACGGGAAGCTTTGACTGGGACAGCCAGTCCCCGGACGCCAAGCTCCGTGCCGCGGTCCACGTCGACGACCACGGGCAGCCGATCGGCTACGTGCTCTACAAGCACGTGGGCCAACAGGACGGCAAGAGCACCGTGGACGTCATCGACCTGGTGGCGACCGAGCCTGCGTCGTACCTGCGTCTGTGGACCTTCTTGGCCGACGTCGACCTCGTGGAGCTGGTGCGCTGGAACCGCGCGCCCCTGAACGACCCCCTGGCTTGGGCGCTCGTCGACCCGTGGCTCCGACGCGTGGTCAAGGTGATGGACCACCTGTGGGTCCGCGTCCTCGACGTGGTGCAGGCGCTCGAGGCCCGGCCGTGGGGCGCGGACGGCGACCTGGTGCTCGAGGTGGTCGACGATCTCGGGCACGCGGCCGGCTGCTGGCGGGTCGTCACGAGGGACGGGCAGGGACAGGTCTCGGCCACGAGCGAGCCCGCGCAGGTCACGATGGCGGCCGACACCCTCGGCTCGGTGTACCTCGGCGTCGTCGACGTGGAGACGCTGGCCGAGGCTGGCCGGATTGCGGGCGAGCCCGCGGCGCTGACGCGCTTCGCCGCCATGGCGAACGCCGGCCCTGCGCCGTACTGCATCACCGGCTTCTGACCGGTCAGCCTGGCCACGCGAGGCGACTCGAAGCGCGACGTACCCCTCGATTGGTCACGAACAGCAGCTGATCGAGGGCGAATGCTGCGGTTGGGGACCAAACCGCAAGTTGGTCGGAGCCTCTACCGTTGGGCCATGAGCTACGACGTGGAGAAGACCGACGAGCAGTGGCGCGCAGAGCTCTCAGCCGAGGAGTACGCCGTTCTGCGGCAGGCGGGGACCGAGCCGGCCTTCCGCGGGGAGTACACCGACACCGAGACCACCGGCGTCTACCGGTGCAAGGCCTGTCAGGCCACGCTCTTCGAGTCGGGCACGAAGTTCCACTCCGGGTGCGGGTGGCCGTCGTTCTACCAGCCGATCAGCGACACGATCGAGTACATCGATGACACCAGCCACGGGATGAAGCGCACCGAGGTGCGGTGCGCCAACTGCGGGTCACACCTGGGCCATGTCTTCCCCGACGGCCACGGGACCCCGACCGGCGACCGCTACTGCATCAACTCGATCAGCCTCACCCTCGAGCCGAAGGACGGCTGACCACCCGCTCGGCCACCCGCCCGGCCACCCGCTCGGCCGCGCGCTCGGCCACCCGCTCGGTCCCCGGGTCCACTCCGGTGAACCATCCGCCCGGCCCCAGCTCGGCACCCATCCGGGGGACGTACTGGTCGAAGTAGACCCGGGCCATCAGCTCGCGCCGGCTGCGCACCCCGGTCTTGTCGAAGACCGCCTTCAGGTGGTCCTGGACGGTGTAGGGCGAGACGTGCATCGACTGGGCGATCTCCTTGGTGCCGATGCCCTGCAGCACCTGTTCGGTGACGTCGCGCTCGCGAGGCGTCAACCCGAACGCGGCCACGATCAGCGGCACCACCTCGGGCGGTCGGGCCTCCTCGATGGTCACCACGATCTCACCGGTCTGCCCCAGCACCCCCGTCAGCGGCGAGGCGTGCAGCACCCACCAGGTCCCGTGCCGCCCACGGAGCCGACAGCGAGGAGGTACGTCGGTCTCGCCGCGCGCGTAGCGTCGAGCTGCGCCGACCAGCCCCCCGACCACCGCATCCGGGGCCGAGTGGGTCCCGTGGACCCAGACCAGGTCCAACCGGTCGTCGTCCACCCGGTTGATCTTCCGGACGGCGTCGTCGGCGCCGACGATGATCACCAGCGGCCCGGCGGCCCCGGCCCCGGCGGCCCCGGCGGCCCGGCGGCCCCGGCGGCCCCGGCGGCCCCGACCCCTGTCGCGCCACCCGACGGCGTGGCCAGGCCAGCCAGCAGGCCACCTCGGAACCCCAGCGCCAGGCTCTGTGACAGCGAGCCCACGAAGTCGACCTCCTCGGCCGAGAACGGCTCGTCACCCTCGGCACGGAACAGCGCCAGCGAGCCCCAGACCAGACCCGCATCGACCCCGATGGCGCGCAGTTCGTCGGCATAGCCGAAGTGCTGGCGGATGAACCGCTCCATGCGGGGGGACTCCTCGATCCGGCCTCCGGTCATCAGGTGTACGCCGACCGAGCGTGCCCCCGAGTCGGCCAGCTCGAGGAACGAGCTCGGCTCCATCTCGCCGTACTCGTAGACGCCCCACTCGTGGTCGTGGGTGTCGTGCAGCAGGAGGTCTCCGTACTTGCGCGCCGAGGTGAGCAACCGGGTGCTGGGGTCCACGCTGGTCACACAGGCGGCGACCGCCGGGACGGCGCGAGCGAGCGAGTCGAGGGTCTCGCTCGCGAAGGTGTCGAGGTCGAGCCCGGCCCGCGCTACGACCTCGATGTCGCGACGCACGCGCTCGGCCATCAGCCCTCGTGCCATGGACCGATTCTCCGACCGAGGAGCGCGGACCGCCCGTCCCTTTACCGACTGGTCTGGATGACCCCCACCGCGACGCGCCGGACATCTCCCATGGAAGTGGGATGGTCGAAAGCTCCCCTCCGACGCGAGGATTTCCCTCGCGGACCCACCGCCGACCCTGGGGAGCCCGGGGGCAACGAGCACGACCGCACGACCGAAGGAACCGCGATGACCCTCGAGAACACGCTCGACCTCCCGGCCGCTTCCCTCCGCGGTCTGTGCGGGGGGCGCGTGCACCTGCCGGGCGACCCCGGGTACGACGCGGTCCGCGTCCCGTGGAACGTCGCCGTCGACCAACGTCCCGCGGCAGTGGCCGTCCCCCACGACGCCGACGAGGTCGTCGCCCTGGTACGTGCCGCCGTGGCAGCCGGCCTCCGGGTCGCACCGCAGAGCACCGGACACAACGCCGGCCCCCTGGCCGAGCAACCCCTGGATCACACCGTGATCGTCGCCCTCTCCGAGATGACCGGTGTCCACATCGACGCCGAGCACCGCAGCGCACGCGTGATCGGCGGCACGCTGTGGCGCGATGTGGTCGAGGCTGCCGCAGCGCACGGCCTGGCCGCGCTGCACGGCAGCTCCCCCGACGTCGCCGTCGCCGGGTACACCCTCGGTGGTGGGCTCAGCTGGTACGCCCGCCAGCACGGGCTGGCCACCAACCACCTCACGGCAGTCGAGATCGTGACCGCGGACGGAGCCCTCGTCCGCGCCGACGCCGAGCACCACCCCGACCTGTTCTGGGCGGTCCGTGGCGGCAACGGGAACTTCGGCCTGGTCACCGCCCTGGAGTTCGGACTCCTGCCGCTGACCGACGTCTACGGCGGCATGCTCCTCTGGGAGCTCGCGGCCGCACCGCAGGTGCTGCGCGCCTGGGCCGAGTGGACCCGCGACCTCCCCGAGTCGGTCACCACCTCGATCCGGCTGATGAGCTTCCCCCCGATGCCCGACCTGCCGCCGTTCCTCAGCGGCCGGCGGCTCGTGGTCATCGACGGCGCCATCCTCGAGGACGACGAGACCGCCGGGGAACTCCTGGCCGGCCTCCGCGCCCTGGCACCCGAGATGGACACCTTCGCCCGGATGCCCGTGGCCGGCCTGATCGACATCCACATGGACCCGCCGGGGCCGACCCCGGCGGTGTCGTCGCACGCGATGATCGAGTCGGTGCCCGAGGAGGCGATCGCCGCCCTGCTCGCGGAGGTCGGCCCGGACGCCGAGACGTCCCTGCTCTTCGCCGAGCTCCGGCATCTCGGCGGCGCCCTGAGCCGTCCCGATCCTGAGGGCGGCGCGCTGTCCCATCTCGCCTCGGACTACGCGCTCTTCTGCATCGCGATCGCCCCGGTCCCCGAGGCCGCCGAGCAGGGTCTCGTCGACGCCGGTCGGGTCGCGGTCGCGCTGGCCCCGTGGTCGATCGACGCGCACTACCTCAGCTTCAGCGAGGAGCGGGTCTCGACGATGACGGGATTCCCGCTCGAGAGCCGCGACCGGCTGCGGCAGATCCGGGCGGGGATCGACCCGCTGGGCGTCTTCGCGGCCAACCACGAGATCCCTCTGCCGTGATCCTGGTTCGGCCCGTCCACCGTGCCGGGGGTGGACGGGCCGACGTCAGGGTGGGGTGGGATCAGCCGGCGGACACCAGGGACGAGGTGATGACGACGACGCCCTCGCCGTACGTCTCGTCGGCCCAGGCCTGCAGTGATCCGTCGTCGTGGACGACCTCGACGGCCAGGTAGCCGTCGTACCCCGCCGAGGTGAGCAGGCCGGGAAGCTCCTCGAGCTCGCGCTGGATGCGGGTCAGCGTCGCCTGGTCGGTGTCGGTGCCGGCAGGGGCCTCGGGCTCGGGCTCAACCATGGCATCGAACAGTGCGGCCGGAATGGCGTCGGTCACCGAGAAGCTGGTGCCGTCGAAGGAGCCGGTGACCGAGAAGAGTCCCCAACGGGTCTTGCCCTGCTTCTCGAAGACACCGTTGTGGTCTGACCACTTCCAGTCGACCAACGGCAGGCCGCTGCACTGCGGCGGATAGGACTCGGCGACGGGTCCCAGGCACAGCTCGGGCCGACCGGTGTCCATCACCGTGACGAGGGTGCGGGTGCGCACCGCTCCGTCAGCGGGCGGAACCTCGGTGGGCATCGAGGCAGACGACCCGGCGCCGGCGCCAGGGTCGTTCACGACGTTGCCCGAGCCGCCGCACGCGGCCAGCAGCAGGGAGGCGAACAGGACGGGGAGGGAGCGAAGGATTCTCATGGCTCTACGACGATGCACCGGCTCGGGCGGTTCCCGCTCAGGGCAACCGGTCCACCAGGTCGGCAACCGCCACGAGGGACCCGGTGTAGAAGGGCACCTCCTCGCGGACGTGTCGCCGAGCCTCGGAGCCGCGCAGGTGCCGCATCAGGTCGACGATGCGATAGAGCTCGTCGGCCTCGAAGGCGAGGATCCACTCGAAGTCACCCAGCGAGAAGCTGGCGACGGTGTTCGCCCGCACATCGGGGTAGTCGCGCGCCATCTTGCCGTGGTCGGCGAGCATCCGGCGACGCTCGGAGTCCTCGAGGAGGTACCACTCGAACGACCGCACGAAGGGGTAGACGCTCACGTGCGCCTTCGGGGCCTCCCCCGACATGAAGGCCGGGACGTGGCTCTTGTTGAACTCGGCCGGGCGGTGCAGCGCGAGCTGCGACCAGACCGGAGCGAGGCGGCGACCGAACGCCGTCCGGCGCAACCGGTGGTAGGCGGCCTGGAGCTCCTCCGACGTGGTCGCGTGCCACCAGACCATGACGTCGGCGTCGGCCCGCAGCCCGCTGACGTCGTAGACGCCCCGGACGATCACGTCGGCCTCGGCGAGCTCGGCGAAGAGCTTCTCGACCTCGGCACCCTCGGCCGCCCGCTGCCCGTCCCCCAACGGTCCGAAGACCTGGTCGAGGCGGAAGACCGACCACATCGTGTAGCGGATGGAGTCGTTGATCTCGCGGGCCTGGGCGGCCTTGCTGGTGCCGGTGCCGGCTTCGGTGCTCATGGCGCCATTGTGCCGCGCGGGGTCAGCTCGCTCGCCGCCCGGTGCGCGGAGGCGATCACGGCCGGGATGCCGACCCCGTCGTACGCCGCTCCGCAGACCGCCAGGCCCGGCAGCCGGGCGAGGTCGGCCCGGATCCGGTCGATGCGCTCGAGGTGGCCCACGGCGTACTGGGGCAGCCCCCCGCCCCAGCGTTGGACGTGGGTGTCGACCGGTCGCGCGGCGAGCCCGGTCGCGGCGGCGAGGTCGGCGAGCGAGGCCGAGACCAGCTCCTCATCGCTGAGCTGGAGCGCGGACTCTTCGCGATGGCGGCCCAGGGAGGTACGCAGGTGGACGACGTCCGCGCCGGCCAGGGCGCCGCGTCCGGCCTCGCGCACCCAGGCCCACTTGGCGAAGGAGAAGGTGGCGGCCTTGATCCGCCGGCCCTCGATCGGCGGGACCAGGAAGCCGGACGAGTCGAGCCCGATCAGGTCGCCCACCTCCGCGGCCCGGAAGGCGAAGGTCACCACGGCCATCGAGGCCGACTCGAGGCCACCGAGCTCGGCGGCCGCCACCGGAGCGACCTCGGCGAGCAGTCGGGCAGTCGGCGCGGCCGGGGTGGCGAGCACCACGACGTCGGCCTCGACGAGCTCCGGGGCCGTGGTCGGACCGACCGTGAGCACCCAGCCGGCCCCCTGACGGCGGAGCTCGCGGACCGTCGCTCCCGTGCGCACCTCGGACCCAGGCCGGGCCGAGATCGCGGCCACGAGCGCCGGGACCAGACCGGCCATCCCCCCTCGCAGCCCGGCGAAGACCGGCTCGGCTGACGTCGGGAGAGCGGCAGCCCCGGCGAGCAGCGGACCGCGCTCGAGCAGGGCCACGAGGGCTGGCACCGTCGCCCGCGCCGAGAGCCACCTGGCGTGGCCGGCGTACACCCCACCCAGCAAGGGTTCGACGAGCCGGTCGACCACCTCGTCCCCGAGGGCTCGGGCGACCAGTTCGCCGACCGAGACGTCCTCGGCAGGCGGGACCACCGGCTGCTCCTGCCGGACCCGGGCCAGGCCCTCGTCCGACAGGACACCCGAGGCAGCGAGCTGATCGAGGTCGAGCGGCACCCCCATGAGGGAGCGCGGCAACGGCCGGAGAACCCCGCGGGTCCACAGCCGCGACCCGGCGCTGGTCGGGTGCTCCACCTCGAGCGCGAGGGCGTGGGCCAGGGCGACGCCCTCGGGGCGCCGGTTCAGCATGGCCTCGGCACCGACGTCGACCACGACACCGGCGACCTCGGCCCCGCGCAGCTTGCCGCCCAGCTGGGGTGACGACTCGAGGACGACCACCCGGTGACCGGCCGTCGCGAGGTCGTGCGCCGCCGTCAGGCCGGCGACGCCGCCCCCCACGACCACGACCTGGAGCGGCGTCGGCGAGGCGGTCATGTCCCTCAGATTAGGACCCAGCCGGAACCGGACGCTGACGCAGGGCGTCGGACTGGCATGACCGTCACCCGCCCGCCTCGTCGCACCCCGATCGCCCTCGGCGCCCTCGCCGCTCTCCTCCTGGTCGCAATCCTCGCCGCCGGGTGCTCCGGATCCGGCGACGTCTCCCCCAGCTCGACCGAGGGTGCTGCCAACGGCAGCCTGGGCGCTCCCGAGCGCGGCGACCTGGCGCTGGAAGGCGGGGACGCCTTCGCCACCGGGACGATGGACATGGCGACCTTGGACGGCGGGGTGTCGTACGGGAAGGCCCCCTCGACCAAGGCAGCGAAGGTCGCAGCCGCGCAGCGCTCCGTCATCGCCAAGGGCAACATCTCCCTGCGGTCCGACGACGTCGCCCGGGGCCGCTTCGACGTCCAGAAGGTCGTCGACGAGTACGCCGGCGAGATCTCCGACGAGCAGACCACCACCGACGAGGACGGCAAGATCGACACCTCGCGGATGGTGCTGCGGATCCCGAGCTCGGAGTTCAGCAAGACCATGGACGCCCTGGAGGGCGTCGGTGAGCTGGAGTCGTCCAAGCGCTCGGCCGAGGACGTCACCACGCAGGTGATCGACATCGACGTGCGGATCAAGGTCCAGCGCGCCAGCATCGACCGGATCCAGCTCCTGCTGGCCCAGGCCCGCACCATCCGCGACATCGTCGCGATCGAGAGCCAGCTCACCCAGCGCCAGGCCGAGCTCAACTCCCTCGAGCAACAGCAGGCCTACCTCGCCGACCAGACCTCGCTCTCGACGATCACCGTGCACATCGAGCGGACCTCGGAGAAGGCGTCGAAGACGGAGCCGAAGGACGACGACGGTTTCATCGCCGGGCTCACGTCCGGGTGGCACGGCCTGACCACGTTCACCACCGCCGTGGCCACGTTGGTCGGCGTCGTGCTCCCCTTCACCGTGGTGCTGCTGGTCCTGGGCGCGCTCGGATGGCCGGTGCTGCGGCGGCTGCGGATCCGTCGTCCGGTGACCACCTCGCCCGCGCCGGCGGAGAGCTAGGCAGCAGGACCCGTCAGACGGGGTAGGCCTGGACGAACTCGGTCAGCCGCTGGAGCTGGTCGGGGTTCGTCGAGGGGATCACGCCGTGGCCCAGGTTGAAGATGTGGCCCTTGGCGGCCTTGCCGGCCTCGATGATCTCGGCCGCTCGCGACGTCATCACGTCGGTGGGCGCGAAGACCAGGGTCGGGTCGAGGTTTCCCTGGACCACCCGGTCGCCGACGAGCGGGATCGCGTGGGCCAGCGGCGTACGCCAGTCGACGCCGACGACATCCGCACCGGCCTCGCCCATCAGCGTGAGCAGGTTGGTCGTTCCGACTCCGAAGTGGATGCGCGGCACGCCGAGCGAGCCGGCCCGCTCCAGCACGCGGGCGGAGTGCGGCATGACGTACGACGCGTAGTCGTCCGGGGTGAGCGCTCCGGCCCACGAGTCGAAGAGCTGGACGGCGCTGGCGCCGGCCGCGACCTGGACCTCGAGATAGGTGGCCGCCATGTCGCCGATCTTGCGCATCAGGGCGTCCCAGACCTCGGGAGCCCCGAACATCATCGCCTTGGTCTTGGCGTGCTCCTTGGAGGGCCCGCCCTCCACGAGGTACGACGCGACCGTGAACGGCGCACCGGCGAAGCCGATGAGCGGCGTGGCACCCAGCTCACCCACCAGCGACCGGACCGCCTCGGTGATGAAGGGGACGTGCTCGGGGGTGAGGTCGGGGATCGCCTCGACGTCGGCCAGGGTGCGGACCGGCTCGGCAACGACCGGTCCGATCCCGGGCTTGATGTCCAGATCGACACCGACGGCCTTGAGCGGCAGCACGATGTCGGAGAAGAAGATGGCTGCGTCGACGCCGTAGCGGCGGACCGGCTGCAGGGTGATCTCGGTGACCAGCGCCGGGTCCATGCAGGACTCGAGCATCCCGACGCCCTCGCGGAGCTTGAGGTACTCCGGCAGCGAGCGGCCAGCCTGACGCATGAACCACACCGGGGTGTGGGGCACCGTCTCGCCGCGGGCTGCCCGCAGGAAGGCACTGTCGTGGAGGTCGGCTCGAGCAGTCACGGGACGAAGCCTCGCAGGTCGGTCGGCGTGTTCGCACATCGACAACGAGGCCGTCGACCTAGGGTGAGGCCATGGTCGTCCGACAGGAGACGCACCCCGGTTCGGGTGCGGCCGCGAGTCCCGCTGCGTTCCGGGACGCCGTGGCCAGCATGCACGCCGCCAGGATGCGCCCCGAGGTGTTCTGCGAGGAGATGCCCGCCCCGCAGCGGATTGCGCCGTACTCCTCCGCCCTCTCGGCCGACGTCACCGTCGACGACACCGACGTGGGCACCGGGCGGATCATCCTGCTGCACGACCCCGCCGGCAACGAAGCCTGGTCGGGCACCTTCCGTTGCGTGGCCTATGCCCGCGCCGAGATCGACCTCGAGCTGATCACCGACCCGCTGCTGGCTGCCGTGGGCTGGTCCTGGCTCACCGAGGCCCTCGACGCCCACGGGGCGTCGTACACCGCCGAGTCCGGCACGGTCACCCGGGTCGCGACCGAGAGCTTCGGCAGCATGTCCGACGAGGACGGCACCGCCCAGATCGAGATCCGGGCCTCCTGGACCCCGGTCGCCAGCGGCGACCCCACCGCCGAGACCGAGCTCGACCTCGGACCGCACATCGAGGCCTGGGGCGAGCTCCTCTGCACGGCGGTCGGCCTGCCCCCCGTCCCCGAAGGCGTGAGCGTGATGCCCAGCCGACGCGGCCAGCGGGGCTCGGGGCGCTGAACCCCATGCCGACCGACCCCGACGAGACCCAGCCGCAGGATCTCGAGCCTGCCACCGAGCCATCCACCGAGCCCCCCATCGAGCCGGGCCCCGACGCCGAGCCCGAGCCCGAACCCCCGCCGCTGCTCACGCTGCGCGACGGGCTGCCTCCCATCGTCGACACCCCCGCTGCCCTCGCCGCGGTGTGTGCCGACCTCGCTGCCGGGACCGGCCCGGTGGCGATCGATGCCGAGCGGGCGTCCGGCTACCGCTATTCCTCGCGGGCCTACCTCATCCAGCTGCGCCGCGCGGGGTCCACGACGTGGCTGGTCGACCCGATCGCCTTCGACTCCCTGGCGCCGCTGCAGGAGGTGCTCGAGGGCTCGGAGTGGATCCTGCACGCCGCCAACCAGGACCTCCCGTGCCTGGCCGAGGTCGGCCTGAGCCCGACCGCGCTCTTCGACACCGAGCTCGCGGGCCGGCTGCTGGGCTACCCCCGCGTCGGACTCGCCACGCTGGTCGAGACGCTGCTGGGCTTCCGGCTCGCCAAGGAGCACTCGGCCGTCGACTGGTCGACGCGGCCCCTGCCCGGCCCCTGGCTCGAGTACGCCGCCCTCGACGTCGAGGTGCTCGTCGAGCTCCGCGAGGTCCTGGGCGCCGAGTTGATCGCCACCGGCAAGGACGCCTGGGCCCAGCAGGAGTTCGACCACCTGCGCGGCTTCGAGCCGACCCCCCGCGTCGAGGCGTGGCGTCGTACCTCCGGCCTGCACCGGGTGCGTGGTCGACGAGCCCTCGGGGCCGTGATGGCGCTGTGGGAGGCCCGCGACCAGATCGCCCAGCAACGCGACGTGACCCCGGGCCGGATCCTCCCCGACTCCGCCCTCGTGGCTGCAGCCCAGGCCCTGCCGACCGACCGTGAGTCGCTGCTCGGCACCAAGGGGTTCCACGGCCGCGGCGCCGAGCGGTACGCCGGGCGGTGGGTCACCGCACTGAGCGAGATCCACGAGCTCGACGAGAAGGACCTGCCCAGCCGCACCCCCCGCAGCGACGGCCCGCCCCTACCCCGGGCCTGGGCCGAGAAGGACCCGGTGGCGGCCAAGCGACTCCTGCTGGCCCGGGAGGCCATGGCAGAGCTGTCCACCCAGCACGGGCTTCCGGTCGAGAACATCCTGACGCCGGACTACCTCCGTCGCGCGCTGTGGACGCCCCCCTCCGCTCGGGAGCCCGGCGCTCTGCTCGACGGCGTGGTCGACCTGCTGATGGCCCTGGGCGCGCGCAGCTGGCAGATCGCGTTGACCGCACCCCTGCTCACGAGCGCGATCCTCGGGGCGGACGAGGACCCCTCCCTCGAGCCGGTCGCCCCGCCCTCCGACGAGAGCTAGCAGTCAGCCCGGGGTCGGCGCGTTCTGCGGGTCCTCGAGCACCTTCTGGGAGAGCCGATCGATCTGCGCGGTCAGCATGTCCAGGTCGAGCACCGGGATGCTGACCAGCCGGTGCAGGCTCGTGGCGACGATCGCCTCGAGAGCCGACCAGGAGTAGATCATCGGCGGGGTCTCCATCGCCCGCACGCTGGAGTTGAAGACCTCCGCGTGCTGGGGCAGCCGCCCCCGCTGGAGGAAGTCGTCGGACAGCGCGACCTCGAGGTTGGCGGGAGCGAGGTAACCCACCCGGGTCACCGTGGCCACCGCGGGCGCGGACAGTGCCTGGACCAGGAAGTCCGCCGCCCGCGACGAGTCCGCGGCGGAGGATGACAGGCATAGGCCGGTGATGTCACCGATCGTGGCAGGGCTGTCGAGGGTGGGCATCGGCATCACGTCCCAGTCGAGACCCTGCACCGTGCGCAGGTCGGGAACCAACGAGCGGAACCCCGCGATCATGCCGAGCTTCCCGCGCTCGAACCACTCCTGAGGAGTCGCCCGCTTCAGCTGCCCGTCGGTCAGCGTGAGGTGCGGATTGCGCAGCAGCTCGAGGGTCCGCTCGAGTGCTTCGCGGGTGTCTCCCTCCGAGAACGACAGGGAGGTGGGCGCGCTCTCGCTGTCGAAGAGGGAGCCGCCACCGGAATAGATGAAGGGAGCCAGGCCACGCAGCGTGGGCTGGATGTACAGGCCACGGGAACCCGTGCGCGGGCGGCTGGCGAAGGCCGCGGCAGCCTCGAACTGCTCGAAGCTCCACTTCGGGTCCGAGCCCTCCAGCAGCTCGGGCGCGTCCAGGCCGCGTGCTCGCATCCGGTCGAAGTCGATGAGTTCGCGGTTGTAGTAGATGACCATCGGCGAGATGGCGTAGGGCATGCACTGGAGGCGGTTGTCGGCGCTGAACGCCTCCAGGGCGTCGCGGGAGTAGCCGTCGCCGAAGTCGACACCCCGGGCGTCGAGGAGCTCGTCGACCGGTCGGGTGAGCCGCTGTTCCTGGAGCCAGTCCAGGTCTCGACGCGAGGCCATGAAGATGTCGGGGACCGGACCTCCGGCGCGGACGGCGGCCATCAGTCCCGCGCGATCCGGCCAGGAGCGCAGGCGCACCTGGCTCTCGGTGGCCAGGGAGTTGTACTGCTCGACCACGGACTTCAGGGCCGAGATCTCGTCGGGGGCACCGAAGACGCCGAACGTCAGCAGCGTCGGCTCGGGACTCGACGTCGGAGTGGTCGACGGGGACGGACCGGGGTCGGTGCTTCCGGCGCTGCACCCCACGAGAGCGAGGAGCAGCGCGAGGGCCAACGCGGTCAGCGCCAGGAACCCCCGGCTCTGCAGGGGGGTCGATCGCCCGGAGGGGCGCTCGCCCGAAGTCGTCTCGCCACGCGGTTGCACCGCAAACCCCTCTCGCACTGCTGCGCACCCCATGTCGCGGCGCCGCCGATCGAGGCCCACCCTACCGACTGCTCACCGGGCCCGTGCATGTCGCGCACCCCCTGGACCGCACCACTGCCTACGATGCACGGATGCCTCGGCTCCTCGTGCTTCCCCTCATCGCCCTCGTCGTCCTCGTGGGCGGCTGTGGCACCGACGAGCGGCCCGTGACCGATCTGGCCGGCCCCCGCCCCCAGGTCCAGCAGGAGTCGAGCCCCGCTTCCTCGCCCAAGCCGACGCCGACCCGGTCACCGAAGGCGAAGCCCACCGCGAAGTCGCACTCCGGCTCGGGCAAGACCGCACCCCTGCTCCCTCTGCAGCGACCCGCCGTGGACACCCACCTGCTGGGCCCGGACCGGATGCCGGCTCTGGGCATGGAGGCCGCGTGGACCACCCGGACCGACGGCCCCGAAGGGACGCGGAGCGTGGGTGCGTGCCAGAAGACGTCGTTGGCCTCGATCGGTGCCGTCACCTCCGTACGCCGCACCTACGTCGCCACGGTCGAGGGTGACCGGGTCGCTTCCGCCGCCCAGGTGGTCGCCCGGTTCGCGGACGACAAGTCGGCCTGGCGCGCACACCAGGTGCTGCGCTCCTGGCGCGAGGACTGCGAAGAGCGACTCGACTACGCCCGCAAGGACGTCGGTCCGCTGCGCGTCGTGGAGGTGCGCGCCGGCACCGGCGAGAACTACCGCAGCAACTTCGGTCGCACGTCGGCCCAACGGACCCGCACCGCCGGCTTCGGCATCATGCGCGAGGGCCGCTACATCTCGATCGTCGAGGTCACCACGAAGCTCGACGAGTACCCCGGCCACCGCGATCCCGCCCGCGTCGCCGTACGTCGCATCGCCCGCACGTTCGCCTGAGTGAGCACGTCGGACCGGGAGCGCCTCACGGCGCGTGGCCGCTCGAAGCGGCTTATTGTGGGACCCGGGGCTGCCGCGGTCCGACGTGCACGAGCGTCAGTCTAGACGCTCAGATCAACCCGTGTCGCAACTCCGTGTGGGCGGCTTTCTCGAGTTGCTCGGCCAGCACCAGCATCCGCTGCACCTCGATCTCGGTCGGTTCCGGAAGCACGGCGCGACCGGTCGCCACCACCCGCGCGAAGGCCGCCGCCCGGAAGAGAACGTCAGCGAAGTCACCGCCCGCGATCCCACGCAGCACCTCGTCGACCATCGCCTTGAGCTCCTCGGGCCCGGGAGGGTCAGCCACGCCGGCGACCACCCGCGCCACCTGCGCCTGGGCACGCCCCGCCTCGAACGCGCGAGCGACGGTGACCGGCTCGGCGTACACCCAGGAGCGCAGCAGGTAGAGCCGCCACAGGCAGCCGGCCAGTGAGTCGGCGGGCGAGCCTGACCAGACCTCCGCGATCGCCTCGATGCCCTCGGTGTCGGCGAGGTGGATCAGCCGGTCCGCGACCTCGGCGTCCGCGGCCTCGCGAGCCCCCCGGACGAGGAGGGTGGCTGCCCGGTCGGCCGCTTCGGTGACCTGGGCCGGGTCGGTCCCGCCGGAGAGCGTCTCGAAGAACGTGCCTCCCCGAGACATCGGTCGGTGGTGCGGGCGGTCGGTCACCCGCTCAGGCTACGTCGCGGACTGGAGGGCCTTGCGCAGGCGCTGGTCGCTGACGGGGTACGCCGTCCCGAGCTGCTGGGCGAAGAGCGAGACCCGGAACTCCTCGAGCATCCACCGCACCTGGCGCAGGGCCTGCCCGGGCGGGCGGCCCTCGGCCAGGGCGTCGAGCTGGTGCAACCACGCCTCCTGCAGGCCGACGACCTGGTCCATCAGCTGACGGTCGCGGCCCACCCCTGCCGCCCCGCCCGAGCCCAGCTTGTCGCGACGGTGCTCCAGTGCGGCGAGGTAGACGGGGTAACGCCGCAGCTGCAGGGCTCCGGCGTCGCCGACGAAGCCGCGGTGCACCAGACGGGCCAGCTGCCCCTTCATGTCGGTCAGGGCCGGCAGCATCGCCATGTCGGCGCGACCGGTCAGGGACCGCTCGACCCGGCGCCACGCCTCCAGCGCACGGATCAGGTCGACCAGCGCGCCGCGCAGCGCGGTCTCCTGGTCGTGGACGACCGCCGCGCGCAACTCCTCGAAGGCCGCGGCGTCGCGCACCGTGGGCCGGGCGTCCACGACGTCCTGGACCAGGGCCGCCCGGCAGTCCTCCAGCAGCTCGGCCACCGAGGTGTACGGCGAGGCCGCCAACGCCAGCTTCTGGGGGTTGTCCAGCGCCTTGAGCACCGCCTTGACCGGGGAGGGCGTCGTGAGCAGCACCAGGCGGCGTACGCCCAGGCGGTGCTGGGCCTCCTGCTCGGAGGCGGAGCCGTAGACGCGGAGCCCGACGCTCTCCCCCTCGTCGACCAGGCCCGGGTGACCGCGGACCTCGTGACCGGCGCGCTTCTGGGTGAAGGACTCCTCGATCGCGTCGAAGGTCCACGTGGTCTGACCGGTCCGGCTGATCCCGCTGTCCGAGGCCACTTCGGCCATGGCGCGCGCGAAGGTGGGTCGCAGCGGCTCCTTGAGCGCCTCGAGATCCTTGCCCCGGGCCTGCTCTCGACCCTCGTCGTCGACGACTCGGTAGGTGGGTCGTAGGTGCTCGGGAACCCGGGTCCAGTCCCATGCCTCGCGCGGTACGACGACCCCGGTCGTCGCCCGGAAGTGGCGCTCCAGCGCCGCCAGCAGGGGCTCCTCCCCCGCCGGGACTGCTCCGAGGAACGAGCGGGCGGTGTTGGGGGCGGGCACGAAGTTGACCCGGAGGTTCTTGGGCAGGCTGCGGATCAGGCTGGTCACGAGCTCCTCGCGCAGGCCGGGCACGTTCCACGAGAAGTCATCGGCGGCCACCCGGTTCAGGGTCGCGAGCGGGACGTCGATGGTGAGGCCGTCATCATCCGCACCCGGCTCGAAGTGGTAGCTGATCTCGAAGGTCAGCCCCTCGCCCGCCCCCTGGGACTGCCAGGACTGCGGGTAGTCCGCCTCGCGGATCTCCTCGGCGCCGTCGTGGGTCAGCATCGAGGGGTCGAACGTCAGCAGGTCGGGCTGCTGGCGGCGCAGCTGCTTCCACCAGGTGTCGAAGTGGGCGCCGCTGACCACCTCGGCGCCGACCCGGGCGTCGTAGAAGTCGAAGAGGGTGTGCTCGTCGACGACGATGCCGCGCCGCCGCGCCTTGTGCTCGAGCTCCTCGGCGGCCTCGAGGAGCGCGAGGTTCTGGTCGTAGAACGTGTGCCGGGTCGACCACTCGCCGTAGACGAGGGCATGCCGGATGAAGAGCTCGCGGGCCAGGGGCGGGTCGATCGAGCCGTAGTTGACCGGCCGGTCGGCGACCAGCGGGACGCCGTACAGGGTGACCCGCTCGACGGCCATCACCGCGGCGCGCTTCTTGGACCAGTGCGGCTCGGAGTAGGTGCGCTTGACCAGGTCCTTGCCCAGCCGCTCGGCCCATTCGGGCTTGATCGCCGCGTTCTGACGGGCCCAGAGCCGGCTGGTCTCGACGAGCTCGCCGGCCATCAGGAACTGGGGGTTCTTCCGGGCCAGCCCGGAGCCGGGGAAGATCGCGAACTTCGCACCGCGGGCGCCGAGATACTCGCGGGGGCCGCGGCGACCAGTCCCCGAGCTGGTCGCGACCTCCTGGAGCAGCCCGATGTGGGAGAGCAGCCCGGCGAGCAGCGCCTGATGGATGCCGTCGGCGTCCGGCAGGTCGGCCGGCTGGCCGAGCTCAACCTTCATCTCCTTGCAGACCTGACGCAGCTGCGACTCGAAGTCCTGCCACTCGCGCACTCGCAGGTAGTTGAGGAACTCCCGCTTGCACATCCGGCGGAACGCGCTGCTGCCGAGCTCCTGCTGCTGCTCCTTGAGGTGGCGCCACAGGTTGAGCCAGGTCAGGAAGTCGCTGCCCTCGGCCTTGAAGCGCGCATGCTGCTGGTCGGCCTGGGCCTGCAGCTCGGCGGGCCGCTCGCGCGGGTCCTGCAGCGACAGGGCGGCCGCGATCACCAGCACCTCGCGGGCACAGCCGAGCTTCTCGGCCTCGAGGATCATCCGTCCCAGGCGCGGGTCGATGGGGAGTCGCGCCAGGCGGCGACCGACCTCGGTCAGCTGGGGGCCGGGAGGCCGCCCCCGCCGTCCTCGTCGGCCCGCGCCGGTGGGGGGAGGGGGCTCCGAAGGCCGTGGTTGGGGCTGGCCCCCTCGGAGCGACGGAGGAGCGGAGAGGGTGGTAGGCCGAGGAGCCCCCTCCCCGCTCCGGGGTGGGCTGTCGGGGACCGCCGAGCGGATGGCGCCGAGCTCGGTGAGCAGCTGGATGCCGTCGGTGATCGTGCGCTGGTCGGGCGGCTCGACGAACGGGAAGCGCGCCACCTCCCCCAGCCCCAGTGAGGTCATCTGGAGGATGACCGAGGCGAGGTTGGTGCGCAGGATCTCGGGGTCGGTGAACTCGGGCCGGGAGGTGTAGTCCTCCTCGGAGTAGAGGCGTACGGCGATGCCCGCCTCGACCCGGCCGCACCGACCCGAGCGCTGGTTGGCCGAGGCCTGGCTGATCGGCTCGATCGGCAGCCGCTGCACCTTGGTGCGCGCCGAGTATCGACTGATCCGCGCGACGCCGGTGTCGACGACGTACCGGATCCCGGGGACGGTCAGCGAGGTCTCGGCGACGTTGGTGGCCAGCACGACCCGGCGACCGGTGTGCGGACTGAAGACCTTGTGCTGCTCGGCGGCGGAGAGCCGCGAATAGAGCGGGACGACGTCGAGCGGGTTGCGCAGATTCAGGTCGCGCAGCACGTCGGCGGTGTCGCGGATCTCTCGCTCGCCGGGCAGGAAGACCAAGATGTCGCCGGGCCCTTCGGCCGAGAGCTCGCGGACCGCCTCGACGATGGCCTCGGTCTGGTCACGAACCACGGCCTCGCCCTCCTCGTCCTCCTCGGCGAGCTCGACGAGGGGGCGGTAGCGGATCTCGACCGGGTAGGTGCGACCGGAGACCTCGATGATCGGGGCGGGCTTGCCGTGGCGGTCGGCGAAGTGCTCGGCGAAGCGCTCGGGGTCGATGGTCGCGGAGGTGATGATCAGCTTGAGGTCGGGCCGCTTGGGGAGCAGTCGCCGCAGGTAGCCGAGGAGGAAGTCGATGTTGAGACTGCGCTCGTGGGCCTCGTCGATGATGATCGTGTCGTACTTCGTGAGCTGCCGGTCGCGCTGCAGCTCGGCCAGCAGGATGCCGTCGGTCATCAGCTTGACCCGGCTGGCCTTGGAGGTCCGGTCGGTGAAGCGGACCTGGTAGCCGATCAGGTCCCCCAGCTCGGTCTTGAGCTCGGAGGCGATCCGCTCGGCGACCGAGCGCGCGGCGATCCGGCGCGGCTGGGTGTGGCCGATCAGCCCGCCACCCTTGCCCGGTCGACCTCGGCCCAGCTCGAGGCAGATCTTGGGGATCTGGGTGGTCTTCCCGGACCCGGTCTCCCCGGCGATGATCACGACCTGGTGGTCGCGGATCGCGGCGGCGATGTCCTCGCGGCGCTGGGTGACCGGAAGTTCGGCTGGGTAGGTGATCAGGACGTCGGTGCTGGGCGCCGGGACGTTCGCGAGATCGGCTGCCGGCTCCGGGGTCTCCACTTCCGGTGCGAGGGAGGGGTCGGGGCCGGACATGATGCGCCCATTGTGCCCACCTGGCCTGCGCTGGCGCATCCGCGGATGCCGGATCGGCGCTAGTAGCCCCGGGCCCGACCACTCACGACCGGGTGCGGCCAGTGCACGCCACCCACCCGGCGACCAGTGAGGTCGTCGAGCGGCAAGCTCAGCCAGATCGGCCGCTCGCCACCGGCCCAGGGCGTCGGCCCGACGCCCTGCCCGCGGCGTACGCCGTCGCGGTGGTCCTCCGCCGGCCCGCAGATGCCGTGCACGACCACGCTCCAGCCGCGTCGGCGTTCGGTGTCGAGGTGGTCGAACTCGAGGACGATCCGGCTCCCCGGGGCGTAGGTCGCCAACTCACTCGTCGGCGCGGTCCGGAACTCGATCGTGGCCTCGGTGAGCGCGTAGTTCACCGGGACGATCCGCGGCCCCGACGGCGTCACGAAGCCGACCCGGCCCACCGTGTCGGTGGCCAGCAGGTCACGGCACTCGGCCGTGGTGAGCTCGACGATCTCGTCCACGTGCCGAGTCTCGTCCCCGGGCACGACGTCCGACAGGGGCCTTGGACCCACGAGCTGGGGACGTCGGTCACGCGACCGACCTGCGCTTCGCCTGCATCCCGTGATGAAGCTGGGGCACGAGCGACCGGCTCAGCGGCTTCCGGGAGCCTGCTGGCCACCACCGGGTCGCTGGTCGAAGTCGCGTTGCTGCCCGCCCCGCTCGCCCCGCCCGCCCCGATCACCGCGGTCGTCGTGACCGGCGACCGCTCCGATCGCGCCACCGCCCAGGCCACCGAGCACGAGGCCGGCGAGGCCGACCCCGACCATCGCGCGCACGCCGAACACCCGGTCCCGGAACCGGGGTCCGGAGCTCGCCGCGGGTGGCACCGGCCCGGGCGCTGCGGGAGTCGGCGCCTCGGCGGGGTTGTCCACAGCGAGGTGATCGGTGTCGGTCTGGTCGCTGTGGTCAGTGGGGTCGTCGGCGGTGTGGTTGTTCGGGTTCTCGGTCATGACCCCACGGTGACCACCCCACCTGTGCCGTGCCTGTGGTCCAGCGGTGAGCGAGGAGTGAGTCGCCTACAGGAAGTCCACAGCCAACGCACAGGATGTTCGGGCAGGCTGGACCCATGGAACTCACCCGGCCCGACGGCTCCCCCCTGCGGGTGCTGGTCATCGACGACGAGGTCAACCTCGCCGAGCTGATCTCGATGGCACTGCGCTACGAGGGTTGGGAGGTCGCGACGGCCCACACCGGCGCGAAGGCCGTGGCAGCAGCCAAGGAGTTCGGCCCGGACGCGGTGGTCCTCGACATGATGCTCCCGGACTTCGACGGGCTCGAGGTGCTCCGCCGGATGCGCGCGAACGACGCGCACGTACCCGTCGTCTTCCTGACCGCGCGCGACTCCGTGGAGGACCGGGTGGCCGGCCTGACTGCGGGCGGCGACGACTACGTCACCAAGCCGTTCTCCCTCGAGGAGGTGGTGGCCAGGCTCCGCGGGCTGATGCGTCGCTCCGGTGCCCAGCAGACCAGCGACCACTCGGTGCTCACCGTCGGCGACCTCACCCTGGACGAGGACAGCCGCGAGGTGACCCGCAGCGGTGACGAGATCAGCCTCACCGCGACCGAGTTCGAGCTGCTGCGCTTCCTGATGCGCAACCCGCGCCGGGTGCTCAGCAAGGGCCAGATCCTCGACCGGGTCTGGAACTACGACTTCGGCGGTCAGGCGAACATCGTCGAGCTCTACATCTCCTACCTGCGCAAGAAGGTCGACGCCGGGCGGGAGCCGATGATCCACACCATGCGCGGCGCCGGCTACGTCCTGAAGCCCGCCGCATGACCGAGCAGCACCCGACCCGTACCCGGCGTGGCTCCGCCTCGCTGACCACCCGGCTGACCTTGTCGGTCATCGCGCTGGTCGTGATGGTCTCGGTCCTGATCGGAGCGGCGACCACGTTCGCGGTGAACGCCTCGCTCACCGCACGCCTCGACGACGACGTCCGCGCCACCCTGGCGCGCGCCCAGAACGCCCCGGTCTTTCCTGCCCGGGCCGGGAGGGCGACGCCGCCGGGACGGCTACGTTCCTCCGGCAACGGCGAGCAGCTCGACGACCGGCGAGGCCAGGGCGTGGGCACCTTGACCGCCTACTGGCTCGGGTCAGGTGCCACCCCCCTGGGCGACGTCATCACCGACGGGAGTCGCGGCAGCGCCGAGCGCCAGACCCTTCCCGAGGCGGCGTTCACCGTCCTGGACAACCTCCCCACCGACGGGCAACCGCGCACCGTCCACCTCGATGGCGTGGGCGACTACCGGGTCGCGGTGACCGGCGATGCGGACACCAAGGTGGCCGCCGGGCTTCCGCTGGACGACGTCCGGGCCGTCGTCGACCGGCTGGTCGCGTGGGAGGCCGCGCTGATCCTGTTGGGCGCGCTGATCGCGGCCGGCCTCGGCCAGGTCGTGGTACGCCGCCAGCTGCGGCCCCTGCGCGAAGTCGCCGCCACCGCCCACGCGGTCACCGGGCTGCCCCTCGCGTCGGGCGCGATCGACCTGGCCGAGCGGGTGCCCGAGCGACTGACCGACGAGCGCACGGAGGTCGGCCAGGTGGGCGCGGCCCTCAACGCCCTGCTGGCCCACGTGGAGCTCTCTCTCGAGGCCCGGCACCGCAGCGAGCAGCAGGTGCGCCAGTTCGTGGCGGACGCCTCCCACGAGCTGCGCTCGCCGTTGGCCACGATCGCCGGCTACACCGAGCTCGCGCGGCGACGCCCCGACGACGAGGCCACCTTGCGCACGGCGCTCACCAAGGTCGAGGAGGAGTCCGGCCGGATGACCTCACTGGTCGAGGACCTCCTGCTCCTGGCCCGCCTCGACGCCGGCCGGCCCCTCGAGCAGCAGCCGGTGGACCTGAGCCGGCTGCTCGTCGAGGCAGTCTCCGACGCGCACGTGCTGGCTCCGGACCACCACTGGCGCATCGACGTACCCGAGGAGGCTCTCGAGGTGACCGGGGACGAGCAACGTCTGCACCAGCTCGTCACGAACCTGCTGAACAACGCGCGGCAGCACACCCCCGCGGGCACCACGATCCTGGTGCGAGCCTCGGTCGGCGGCTTCACGGTGGAGGACGACGGGCCGGGCTTCGCGCCGGGCTCGGCCGAGGGCGCCTTCGAGCGCTTCGTCCGCGGGGACGCCTCCCGCACGCGCAGCGCGGACAGTGGGGTGGGCCTGGGTCTCGCCCTGGTCCGCGCCATCGCCCGGGCGCACGGCGGCACGGTCACCCTCACGAGCGAACCTGGCCACACCCGCTTCGAGGTTCTCCTCCCGGACAGGAATCCGGCTTGATTCGGCCCGACGAGGGTTCGGGGGCTACGCTTGACCCAAGATTGTCAGACAATTCTTTCGAGCGAAGGAGGCGAGCCATGACGGCACCCTTGACCGAGAACCGCACCCCCGGATTCGTAGCGCAGGCGGAGGCGCGGACCGCGCACAACTACCACCCGCTGCCCGTCGTCGTCGCCCACGCCGAGGGCGCCTGGATGACCGACGTCGACGACAAGCGCTACCTCGACCTCCTCGCCGGCTACTCCGCGCTCAACTTCGGTCACGGGCACCCCGCGCTGCTGCGCGCCGCCCACGAGCAGCTCGACAAGGTCACGCTCACCAGCCGCGCCTTCGTCCACGACCAGTTCGGCGACTTCTGTGCCGCGCTCGGTGACCTGTGCGGCAAGGAGCTCGTGCTGCCGATGAACACCGGCGCCGAGGCCGTCGAGACCGCGATCAAGGTCTCCCGCAAGTGGGGCTACGACGTCAAGGGCGTCCCCGCCGACCAGGCCAACATCATCGTCGCCGCCGGCAACTTCCACGGCCGCACCACCACCATCGTCGGATTCTCCGACGACCCCGACGCCCGCGACGGCTTCGGACCCTTCGCCCCCGGCTTCACCCGGGTGCCGTACGGCGACCTGGCCGCCCTCGAGGCAGCCATCACCCCGAACACCGTGGCCGTCCTGATCGAGCCGATCCAGGGCGAGGGTGGCGTCGTGATCCCGCCGGAGGGCTACCTGCGCGGAGTCCGCGAGGTCTGCACCCGCGAGAACGTCATCTTCGCCGCCGACGAGATCCAGTCCGGCCTCGGCCGCACCGGCAAGACCTTCGCCTGCGACCACGAGGACGTCGTCCCCGACCTCTACATCCTCGGCAAGGCCCTGGGCGGCGGCATCGTCCCGATCTCGGCCGTGGTGGGCGACCGCGACATTCTCGGCGTGCTCCAGCCCGGCCAGCACGGCTCCACCTTCGGCGGGAACCCCCTCGCCTGCGCCGTCGCCACCGAGGTCGTCGCCATGCTCGCGACCGGCGAGCACCAGGCCCGGGCCACCGCGCTCGAGAAGGTGCTGCGCGACCGGCTCGAGTCCCTGGTCGGCAAGGGCCTGGTCGGCGTGCGCGTCCGTGGCCTGTGGGCCGGTCTCGACATCGACC
Organism: uncultured Actinomycetota bacterium; assembly: GCA_963850965.1. Lineage (GTDB taxonomy): Bacteria > Actinomycetota > Actinomycetes > Propionibacteriales > Nocardioidaceae > Nocardioides. The sequence goes on from CAWKMT010000002.1 coordinate 325,970, forward strand.
CGGCCATCGGCACCGGTCGCCAGATCTGCGAGGCGCTGATGGCCCGCGGCGTCCTGGCCAAGGACACCCACGGCTCCACGATCCGGCTCGCGCCGCCGCTCGTCATCGACGAGGCGGACCTGCTCTGGGGTCTCGACCAGCTCGAAGCCGTCCTCGCTGCTGTCTGACCGGTGAGCTGCTAGCCCTGGTCGGGCAGGAGTACGACCAGGGCCGGCAACGACCCCGTGACGACCGCGAGCAGCTCCGCGCGGGTCATCGCAGCGGGTTCGACCGCCCAGCTCAGGACGAGCTCCTCGGCCAGCGCGGCCCAGGCCTTCACCAGCAGGCGGGTCGCCGGGGTGTCGGCGAGGATCTGGCCCTGGGCGTCCTCGCGGAAGATCCGGTCGGTCAGCGCGAAATGGGCCTCGTCGTAGATCTTGCGGATCGTCTCGTTGCCACCCGCTGCTCCCCTGACCAGGGAGAGGTAGCCCTGGTGGTTGGCGACCACGTAGTCGACGTAGGCCGTCATCGAGGTCAGCAGCCGCTCCAGCGGCTCCCCCTCGGCAGGGGGTGCGGTCTGGGCGATCAGGTCGTCGGCCGCGCGGCGTACGACGGCCTCGTGGAAGGCGTGCTTGTTGCCGAAGTAGTGGTAGAGCAGCCCGCGCGAGATGCCGGCCTCCTCGGCCAGCAGGTCGATGGACAGGTCGTCGACCGACCGGGTCGCGAGGAGGCGGACGCCCAGGTCGAGCAGCTGGGCGCGGCGTTCGTCCGGAGTGAGTCGAGTGCGGGATCCTGTGTCTGTCGTCACGGAACCCATCTTATTGACATGAGTTCAATAAGAGCAATACCGTCACCCCATGACCCCCCTCTCCTCGCTCCCCTCCTCGGTCACGCACCTGATCGTCGGAGCCGGCTTCGCCGGGCTCTGCGCCGCCATCAAGCTCCAGGAGGACGGCGAGACCGACTTCCTGGTGATCGAGAAGGGCGCCGAGGTCGGCGGCACCTGGCGGGACAACACCTACCCGGGCGCCGCGTGCGACGTCCCGAGCCAGCTCTACTCGTACTCCTTCGCCCCGAACCCCGACTGGTCGATGTCGTTCTCGCCGCAGCCGGAGATCCAGGCCTACATCCGCAAGACCGCCGAGCGCTCGGGCACCCTGGACCGCTTCGTCTTCCACACCACGCTCGAGTCGGCCACCTGGGACGGCGACGAGCAGTGCTGGCGGATCGAGGTGTCGGGACCCGACGGTCGCCGGAGCCTCACCTCCACCACGCTGGTCGTGGGCGCGGGCGGCCTGTCCGAGCCGAAGCTCCCCGCCATTGACGGGATCGACGGCTTCCAGGGCGAGCTGTTCCACTCCGCCCGCTGGGACCATGACGTCGACCTGACCGGCAAGCGCGTGGCCGTGATCGGCACGGGTGCCTCCGCGATCCAGATCGTCCCCGAGATCCAGAAGATCGCCGGGCACCTCGACGTCTACCAGCGCACCGCGCCGTACGTCCTGCCGCGCAACGACCGGAAGTACGGCCGCCTCGAGCGCCTCGCGCTGCGCCGCCTGCCCGGGCTGCAGAAGGCCTACCGCAGCGCGTTGTACTGGGCCCGCGAGACCTACGTCCCCGGCTTCACGATCCAGCCCAAGCTGGCCTGGCCGGCCAAGCAGCTCGCGCTGCGCAACCTCGCCAAGGGCGTCCCCGACCCCGAGCTCCGGGCCAGGCTGACCCCGACGTTCGAGATCGGCTGCAAGCGGATCCTCATCTCGAACACCTACTACCCGGCGATGAGCTCCGAGAACGTCGAGGTCGTCACCGACCCGATCGTCAAGGTCACCGGCAACGCCGTCGTCACCGCCGACGGGGTCGAGCGCCCCATCGACGTGCTGGTCGTGGCGACCGGCTTCTTCACCACCGAGCTGCCGATCACCGAGCACATCGTCGGCGCCGCCGGCGCCAGCCTGGCCGAGACCTGGCGGACCAGCGGGATGGCCGCCTACAAGGGCACCACGATTCCCGGCTTCCCGAACCTCTTCATGATCGTCGGACCCAACACCGGCCTGGGCCACTCGAGCATGGTCTTCATCATCGAGTCGCAGGTCGAGTACCTCCGCGCCGCCGTCGCCACCATGACGCGCCAGCGCTACGCCACGGTCGAGCCGACCGTCGAGGCGACCCGGGAGTGGAACGACGACCTCCAGCGCCGGATGGCCCGGACGGTGTGGAACTCCGGCGGCTGCTCCAGCTGGTACCTCGACGAGCACGGCCGCAACACCGTCCTGTGGCCCCGCACCACGTTCAAGTTCCGCTCCCTGCTCTCGTCGTTCGACGAGCCCGCGTACGACGTCCGTCCCCGCCGCGACAGCCAGCCCACCTCGACCCGACAGGACGTGACCGCATGAAGACCCTCAACGACAAGGTCGTCGTGGTCACCGGAGCCGGCTCCGGCATCGGCCGCGCCCTCGCGCTCAGCCTCGCCGCCCGCGGCTCGCTGCTCGCTCTCTCCGACGTGGACGAGGTCGGCCTGGCCGAGACCGTCGAGCTGGTCAAGGCAGCCGGCGCCCCCGAGGTGCGCAGCGACCGTCTCGACGTGGCCGACCGCGCCGCGTTCGCGTCGTACGCCGAGGCCGTGGCCGAGCACTTCGGCCGGGTCAACGTCGTCATCAACAATGCCGGCGTGGCACTGGCCGCCGACTTCGCCGACGCGACGTACGCAGACATGGACTGGATCGTCGGGATCAACTTCTGGGGTGTCGTGCACGGCACCAAGGAGTTCCTGCCGCACCTGATCGCCTCCGGCGATGGCCACGTCGTCAACCTCTCCTCGCTCTTCGGGCTGATCGCGATGCCCGGCCAGAGTGCCTACAACGCCACGAAGTTCGCGGTGCGCGGGATGACCGAGGCCCTGCGCGAGGAGATGCTCATCGCCGGGCACCAGGTGGGGGTCACCTCCGTGCACCCCGGCGGGATCAAGACCGCGATCGCGCGCAACTGCCGGGTCTCCTCGGCCGAGGACAAGGAAGCCACGGCCAAGCTCTTCGACGAGAAGCTCGCCAAGATGACGCCGACCCGCGCCGCCGAGGTCATCGTCAAGGGGATCCTCCGCAACAAGGCGCGCGTGCTCGTCGGGCTCGACGCCCACGCCCTGCACCACCTCGCCAAGCTCACCGGCTCGCGCTACCAGGACATCATCGCGTCCGCCGCGAAGCGGATCGTGCCGCCCAAGGTCACCATCGTCTGACCTGGACGCAGGTTGTCTCGACACGCAGGCCCATCCGTCTCGGCGGACGGGCCTGCGTGCTACGAAGATCTCGTGAGCGTGAGCCCCGGGGACGCCGTACGCGTGGTGATGACGAAGTGGGGCGACCGCCCGCACTGGGAGTACGACGCCGTCCTGCTCGGCAGCGACGAGCTCGGCGACTGGATCGGCGTACCGGCCGGGACCCACATGCAGCGACCGGGCGCCGAGTTCATCGCGCCGGTGGACCAGGTCTGCCTGGTCCCGGCCGCCGGTCGTGACAGCGACCGCGGGTGGTTTGCCACCTTCCACGCTTCCACGGGTGCGACGTGGGCCGGGATCTCGATCCCGGTCAGCGTCTACGTCGACATCACCACGCCGCCGACGTGGGACGGGTCGAGGATCAGCGCGGTCGACCTGGACCTCGACGTCGTGCGCGGCACCAGCGGCCGGATCTGGATCGACGACGAGGACGAGTTCGCCGAGCACCGGGTCGCGTTCGGCTACCCCGACGCGGTCGCCCGTCTGGCGATGGACTCCTGCGACCGGGTGCACGCCGCGCTCACGGCAGGGACCGCGCCGTACGACGGGTCGGCGGCGCCGTGGTTCGACGCACTGGCGCAGCACCCGCGCGCCTGAGGCGCGCACCCGGGCAGGCACACCAAGCCGGGCCGGCTCAGCCGTCGACCGCGGCCCTGGCCTCGCGTCGGCGGGCCCGCCGCGAGCTGGTCCGGGTCCGCAACGGGCCGACCAGGCGCGGTCCGGAGAGCCGGCTCTCGAGCTTGCCGGCCTCCCGCTTGAGCGGCTGCGCGACGTACTCCCCCAGGATCACGCCCGACGAGAGCGCGGTCGCGATCGAGGCCGCGGTCACCATGGCGAGCAGCCCGTTGGAGGTGCCCGAGCCACCCTCGGCCATCAGCGAGAGCCCGCGGTAGATCGAGAGCCCGGGCAGCATCGGCACCACGGCCGAGACCACCACGACGAGCGGTGGCACCTGGAGCCGCCCGGCCACCGTGTAGCTGATCAGACCGACGAAGAAGGCGGCGATCGCGGTCGGCCAGGCCCTGCCGAGCCCGTCGACGACGAAGGACTGCGAGACCAGGATCGCCCCCGCGGCGATCACCGCGATCGGGATGATGATGCGGACCGGAGCATAGGAAGAGAAGGCGAAGGCGCCGGCACAGATCGCCGCCCCGATCGCCAGGGTGGTGACGTCCTCCCAGCCGGCCCCGCGCGGTTCGATGCTGCCCACGTCGATGCCGGTGACGTCGGCCAGGGTGAGGCCGCCGCTGACGCCGCCGATGATCCCGGCCGTCGCGAGCAGCGCCTCGGTCAGCCGCGCACCGGCGGTGACGTAGAAGCCGGAGAGGGCGTCCTGGAGCGCTCCCATGAACCCGATCCCGGCCAGCAGCATGATGATGTTGGCCGTCACCACGAGCGAGGGGTTGGAGACCAGCCCGGCGCCAGCGGCACCGACCGCGATGACCGTCGCCACGGCCCCGCCGGCGACCTGCTGGTAGAAGAACGGCAACCGTCGGCGAGCCATGAACAGCTGCATCCGGTCGATCGTCGCGGCAGCCACGAACGCGAGCGCCACGACGGTCGGCCCACCGCCGAGGAGGATCGCCACCCCGGCGCACATGGTGCCCCAGCCGAGGGTGATCGCCCAGCGGGGAGTGCTGTGGCCCGACGAGACGATCTTGGCGAGCGCCGCGCGTGCTTCGGTCAGGTCGACGCGGTCGGCGATGACGTCGCGGACCAGGTGGTCGACGAGCGTGAGGTCCTCGTAGTCGATGTCGCGCTGCTTGACCTGGCGGACCTGGAGGAGCGGAGGCTCCTCGGGATCGTGCTGGAAGCTCATCGACAGCGAGGTGAAGGTGACGTCGATGTCCGGGTGGCGAACGCCGAGGTGCCAGGCCACCGACTGCATCGTCGCGGTGACGTCCGCAGCACCCGCGCCCGACGACAGGAGCAGCTCACCCACCCGGAGACAGAAGTCCAGCGTGAGATTGAGTGCGCGGGCATCGAGCATGCCCACATGCTGCCAGCGACGGACGGCCCGCTCCGATTCCTCAGGGGTGCGGTCGGTCACAGCGCGCCCGGATCCGCGGCCGCCGAGGTCGAGCAGCCACGATTCCCACTCCGCCGGCAACAGTCCCCGGTCGAGGCCCAGCACGACGAGGTGCCGCCAGCTCTTGAGGTAGTCGTGGGACTCCGGCGAACCGTGTGGCACACCCGCAGCGGTCCACCCGGCCCAGGTGTTCGGCAGCTCCAGAGCGGGGTGGCCGGCCACCGGCGCGGGCAGCACGACTCCGCGGGTCTTCACCCAGTGCCGGACCTGCACCCGCTTGACCACTCTTGATTCTAACCAGTAGAACTGATTTACCAGTTACTACTCACTCGGGAGTGTCGCCATGTTCTCCACCTGCTCCACTGCTCGTCGTACGCCGTCGGCTCGCCGGGGGCGAGCACCCTCCCCGTCCCGGCGGAGCCTGGCCGCGCTGACCCTGGTCGCGACCTCGTTGATCGCCGGACCGGCCGGTGCGCAGACGGCATCAGCCGGCTCTGAGCAGCCCGAGCCCTGGCAACCCGTCACCCAACCAGCCTTCACGGTCCCGGCCGGGAAGTACTGCACGCTTCGCCTTCCACTACGAGCCCGACGAGCAGCACCTCGAGACCCGCGTCCTCTCGCGCTACCCCGACGGCAGCGTCCGGTCCGAGGAGTTCCGTGGCCTGCTGATCGGCACCACGACCAATCTCGACACCGGTGCGAGCATCCAGCGCAACGCCAGCGGCCGGCTGCTCGAGGAGTTCAACCCCGACGGCAGCCTCGCGACCTACACGACGCACGGCCCGGTCGGCTTCGGCTTCCGCGCCGAGGACCACTACCCGCAGGGGTACTACCTCCTCAAGGGCTGGCACCAGGTCACCTTCGACAGTGCCGGCATCCGGACGATGACGGTCGACCAGGGCCCTGAGGAGAACATCTGCCAGACGCTCGGCTGAGCCCAGCCGCCTGGCTGATCCGCGGTCAGCGAGGAGGCGGTGGCAACGCGTCGGTCGACTCCATCTGGTCAAGACCGGTGAGCATCAACAGGTCGACCACCACCGAGCGCAGCTGCGCGAGCACGACCTCCGCGGTGAGCAGCTCGGTGCGCTCGACCAGGCCGGTGGCGTTGCCGACGGCCAGGAGTGCCGGCCGGGCACCGATGGCCATCTCGTCGGCGGCCAGCTCCGCGGCCACCAGGTCGGCGGCGTCCGCCAGGTCGAAGGCGAGCTGGGCGTACGACGCGCGGCACCTCCCGTCGGTGGTAGGCCGCCACTGCGGTCTGCCGGACCAGCACGCGGGTGCTGCGCAGCGCCCGGTCCAGCGGGTCGACCAGCTCGACCATCCGACGCAGGTTGCCCTTGTGCCGGATCCGGAACGGCGAGGACGCCACCACCGACAAGCCTTCGGCGGCTGCGTCCTGGAGCTCGCGGATCAGGTAGTCGGTCGCGCGCGCGTCCGCCAGCAGGTCCAGCGACCGGTCGACCTCACCGTCGACCATCACCTCCCCCGACGCGCGCAGCAGCGTCGCGATCTTGCGCATCACCACCGCGGCCTGTTCGCGTGGCCTGCGCAGCGGCGCCGACGGCACGACCGTCGCCGCCACCAGCGCCACCGCCCCACCGATCAGGGCGTCGGTCCACCGGATCAGCCCCTGGCTCGGGTCCGGCAACAGCGTGCTGACCACGATCGACTGGACCGCTGCCTGGGTGACGAAGAGCTGACCCCCGTCGAGCAGGAAGGCCGCCGACATGGCCAGCGCGACGAGCACGGTCAGCTGCCACCAGCCGGATCCCACCTGGGCCACGATCAGGTCGGCGAGCAGCACCCCCATCGCCACCCCGAGGGTGACCTCGACGACGCGGCGCAGCCGCTGACCGTACGACGTCCCGAGGCTCACCACCGCCGCGATCGGCGCGAAGAAGGGTGTCTGGTGGCCCAGCACGTCCGAGGCGATGAACCAGGCGGCGCCGGCCGCCAGAGCGCACTGCCCGATCTGCCAGGACTTCGACTGGAGCCGGGCCAGTCGAGCTCGGACCGAGGTACGACCCCGGGCCCACATCCGGTCGAGGGGGCGCGGCTCCATGAACGGATCCTGCCAGAGGGAGACCCCCCGGGGTGCCGGACAGGTCAGCGGCGGCCCGACTCACTCGTGCGCGTGGTCCAGGGCCTGTTGCAGATCCTCGAGGTCGCGGAACCACACCCGCACCTCCGTCCGGCAGCGCACCCGGGCCACGCGGCGGTCGTACTCGCCGCACTCGGCCCGGGACTCCGACCTGGTGGGCGGGTGGTCGACCGAGCCGTCGTAGTGATGGATGGCGAAGCCGTTGTCCTGGTCGCCGGTCACCTCGACGATCGTGTCGGGCGCGGTCGGGGTGCGCAGGCGGGGCGGCCTCCCCCGACGCGACGGTGAGGAAGCCGATGCCGGCGACGATCGTCGTGACGAAGGTGGCGGCGAGGCGGGTGGTCAGGCGGGTGGGCAGGCGGTCATGGTCGCTCCGAGACGGTCTGGCACCGGCGGGTCCGGTGCACCACGAACGCTAGGAGCGCCCGCCGCCCAGCGCCCGGCACCAGCGGTCCGCCTCTGGAGACGAGGACGACAGACCACGCTGTGGACAACTTCGGGTGCACAGCGGGACCGTTTCCGCACCCCTCGCTCGACGCCACATGGACACCCGACTTGTGGCGAACCCAGCGACACAGGATCATCGGACGCCACAGACGAAAGGCACCTCGTGGTCTCTCCGATCGATCCCACTTCGGCGGCATTCCTCCTCGCCGAGAACCGCAACATGCCCATGCACGTGGGCGGGCTGCAGCTCTTCGAGAAGCCGGAGGGTGCCGGGCGCCACTACATCCGTGAGATGTACGAGTCGATGCGCGACGTCGAGCAGGTCTCGCCGCTCTTCCTCAAGCACCCGCACCGGTCGATCGGCACGGCCGGCCAGCTCGTCTGGCAGCCCGACGCCGAGTTCGACATCGAGCACCACGTGCGGCACAGCGCCCTGCCGAAGCCCGGCCGGATCCGCGAGCTGCTGGACCTCTGCTCGCGCCTGCACAGCACCCGGCTCGCGTGGGAGCGGCCGCTGTGGGAGGCCCACATCATCGAGGGCCTGCGCGACGGCCGGGTCGCGATGTACACCAAGACCCACCACGCGCTGGTCGACGGCATCTCGGCGATGCGCCTGCTGCAGAGCGTGCTGAGCACCGACCCCGACCAGCGCGACATGCCTGCCCCCTGGGGGATGAAGGCGACCCGGCCGAGCTCGTCGGGCAAGGAGATGGCCGAGACCAACCTCGCCGAGATCCCCACCCAGGCGTTGCGTACGGCGCTCGGCATCACCGCCGAGGCTGCCGGCATGCCCGCGGCGCTGATCAAGACGATCAGCAAGGCGGCCAGGAACGAAACCTCCGCGCTGTCGCTCTACGCACCCCGCACGATTCTCAACCAGTCGATCACCGGCTCGCGCCGCTTCGCCGCGCAGGACTGGCCGATCGAACGGCTCCGCGCGATCGGCAAGGCGACCGGCACCACCTTGAACGACGTGGTGCTCGCCATGTGCGCCGGCGCGATGCGCACCTACCTGATCGAGCTCAACGCCCTGCCCGACGCCCCCCTGGTCGCCATGGTCCCGGTCGGACTCAACGCCAAGCAGTCCCAGCTCGCCTCCGCCGACGGCGGAAACGCCATCGGCTCGGTCATGGTGCAGCTCGCCACCGACCTGCCCGACGCGGGCGACCGACTCGCCAGGATCCACCGCTCGATGCGGACGGGCAAGGAGGCGTTGAGTTCGATGACGCCGATCCAGATCATGGCGATGAGTGCGTTGGGTCAGGCCCCGGCGATCCTCGCGCCCATCCTGCGGATGCAGGGGATCGTGCGGCCGCCGTACAACCTGATCATCTCGAACGTCCCCGGCCCCAAGACGACGCACTACTGGAACGGCGCCAAGCTGACCGGCACCTACCCGTTGTCGATCCCGATCAACGGGATGGCGCTCAACATCACGTGCACGTCGTACGACGGCAAGATGGCGTTCGGCCTGACCGGGTGCCGACGGACCGTGCCTCACCTGCAACGCCTGCTCACCCACCTCGACGACGAGCTCGCGGCCCTCGAGAAGGCGGTCGGGATCTAGGGCTCGAGCAGACCGCCACCGACGCGCTCGGCCACTGCCCGCAGCCGGGCGCGGGTGATGTCGGCGACGGTGGCGTAGCCGGCGTTCCGCGCGTTGGAGCCCTCCCGGGTCGGCTCGGCGAGGTTGATCGAGACGCAGTGCCGGGTGCCCGCGTCGGCAGCGTTCTGCAGGGCGACCGCGTGCCCGGTCGTGCCGCTACCGGCGAAGAAGTCCAGCACCCGGGCGTCGTGCGGCATCGTGGACAGGACCCGGCGGATCAGTCCGGTGGGCTTGGGCGACTCGAAGACGTGGCCGAGGATCTCCTTGAGCTCGGCCACGGCGGTGTCGGTGGAGCCGACCTCCTCGGCGAGCCAGATCGTGCGGAGCTTCTTGCGACGGTCGACGTGGTGCCAGTCCTTCTGGAAGACGTCGACCCGGTCGCCGTTCTTGCCCTTGACGATCCGGCAGACCAGGTCGTCGGGCCGTTGGTCGATCAGCGGCCGGCTCCAGCGCCAGACGGCCGGCCGCCCGTCGCCGAACACCGGACCGATCTCCTGCGCGCCCGGGAAGGTGGTGGTGCGCACCTCGCCGGTGGTCGGGTCCCCCCAGATCGTGAAGTGCAGGGTGCGGGCGGTCGTCGGGTTGAACTTCTTGTTGGTGTTGCGCAGCGGGAGGTGGCGGAAGGTGCGGCCGTCGGGGTCGGTCAGCGGGAAGTCCCGGGCGTCGACGGTCTCGGTGCTGGTCGCGTCGAGGGCGGTGGTGGCGGCATCGGCGGTGTAGACGAGGAGGTACTCGTGGACGCTCGCGAACCCCTTGCCCAGCTGACGTCCCTTGGCATTGAGGTTGACCACGATCTGCGCCTGGAAGTTCGGCTCACCGAAGACGTCGTCGAGGAGCAGCCGCAGGTGCGCGACCTCGTTGTCGTCGATGCTGACGAAGATGGCGCCCGTCTCCTTCAGGACGGCTCGCGCGGCTTCGAGCCGGGGCCGCATCATCGCGACCCACGCCTGGTGCCGGGTGGTGCGCGCACCGTCGCGGAAGTCGTCGCGGTAGGCGAAGTCGTTGCCGGTGTTGTACGGCGGGTCGATGTAGATCAGGTCGAAGCTGTCCCCGGCCTCGGCCAGCTCCTCGAGGACCGCCAGGTTGTCGCCCTCGATGAAGGTGTTCCACGCTTCGGCTGACGGCTGCTCCACGAGCCGCACCCTAGTGCGGTCGGCTCGTCCGGTGGGGAGTCAGCGCTGCCCGACCAGCACGGGTCGGGCGGTGAGCACCCTCAGGTTGCTCGGAGATCCAGGGATGGTGACGGTGCCGTTGACGTCACGCCACGCTCCCCCGTTGACCCGGAACCGAGCGGCGTACGTCGTGTCCACCCGCGGCTGGACCCGACCCTGGCGCTGGTAGGCATGCGTGACGAGCAGGTTCGGGTACGGCGACCCGGGACTCGCCGTCGACTCCCGCGCTCCGTCCCCGAAGACCCAGGAGTACCCGCTCGGCCAGATCCTCAGCTCGACCCGCTGCCCCAGCAACCGGATCGTGCGCGTGAACGCCCCCTGCTCGGTGAAGAAGTTCGTCTCGAAGTTCACCAACGTCCGACCGTTGGGCGGTTGGACCGCCAACTCCGACGCCGGCAGCGGCAAGCTCCGGAACGCCCTCGCCACCAACCCGGGTGTCGGGGTCGGCACCACGGTGTCCGGCGGGAGGTCGCAGTAGGTGAACGGGTCTGATCCCGACCTCGATGGCCTGGCGAACGCAGATTGCATCCAGGCCCGAGTCTCGCGGCTGCTGCAACGGATTGATCGCGTCGATCGCGAGCGCATCCCGTCGACTCAGCCTCCGCTGCTCGTAACCCAGGATCCCAGGCACCTGCGTCGTCCTGCATGTCTGGCCGTGACGGAGTCGTTCGCCCACGCAGTTGCTCCGGCAGCACGGCGGCTCGGATAGCGAGGCCAGCAGCCGTGGCCACGAGCAGCCTAGCACACGATCACAGCCGATACCTCATGACAGGCGTCCGCAACCAATGCATCGTCCAGTTCGCCAGACTCGCCAGACGACGATACGAGTAGAGCTCGAACTTCCACGCCTGAAGACCTGACGCTGTGCCGTCACTAGTCGACATGGTCTGCAGCGTAGACGTCCTTGGCGAAACCCTCTCGCCGATCCGTGCTCTCGTGAACGCTCGAGCAGCCATCGGCACTCGCCTGGATCGCACCGGCCTTACCACCCTCGTACGCGGCCTTCTGATCGCCTCGCGATCCCGGAGCAGGCCACGCATGCCATCGCACTAGCGCGGTCAATGCGGCTCGAAGTCTCCGCGTTCCCGTGGTGTGCGAAGTTGAGGATCTGGACGTCAGTAGCGAACGAAAGCCTCGGCCCCTGCTGCGTCGTTCACCTTCGCGGCGGCTGGCATCTCGGGCTCCGATCCGCCGAAGGGCGTCTCACTCACGCTCGCCGAGGGCTCGGGAGGCGCGACCTTGGGTTCGGGGTCAGCACAGCCCGCCAGGAGGAGCAGGCCGGCGAGGCCGAGAGCAAGTGGTGTCCGAGACCGATGCACGCGCTGAGCCTTTCCCGAGAGTCGACGCACAAACCCGACGCGGGCGCCACGCTACCCACGCCCGCCCCGATCGCACACCACCCTCGATCCCGCCTGTGGACAACCGGGACCCGTGTGCCCCCGGTCACAGCCGTGACTTGGGGCCTGTCCTGTGCGTTAGGCCCCCCAGTACCCACTCCGAGATCGAGGTTTGCATGAAGTCGCGCATCGCACTGGCCGTCGTCGTCGCTCTGAGCGCCGCGACCCTGTCCGCCGTACCCGCCACCACCGCTGCGGCGGGACCGGCCAGGGCCAAGGCGGGCGCTGCGAGCGTGACCAACGCCTGTCTGACCAGCGTGCCCGATCCGGGCACGACCACTCCGGTCGAGATCTGCTACTCGCTCTTCCGACCGGCCGGCACCGACGACACCAACCGCGTGCCGATGGTCCTGCACAGCCACGGCTGGGGCGGAGCGCGCACCACGGACCCGGCGTCGTTCCAGTCGCTGACCGACGCGGGCTACGGAGTCCTCTCCTTCGACCAGCGCGGCTTCGGCGCCAGCGGCGGCCAGGCGTACGTCGAGAACCCCGACGTCGAGGGTCACGACGTGCGCAACCTCGTCGCCCTGATCAGCGACCTCACCTGGGTCAAGCAGGACGGCCCCAGCGACCCGCGACTCGGCGCCATCGGTGGCAGCTACGGCGGCGGCTACCAGTTCCTCGGCGCCTTCGAGTCGCTGCGCCACAACGGCAAGCCGATCTTCGACGCGCTGGCTCCCGAGATCACCTGGAACGACCTCAGTGACAGCCTGGCTCCCGAGGGCGTCGTCCGGACCGCGTGGGCCGGCGCGCTCAGTGCCGCGGCCGTCCCCGGCGACTCGCTGCCGCACAGCGTCTACAAGGCCCTCGTCGAAGGCGTCGCCACCGGGACCTGGCCGGACGGCTCGATCCCCGGCACGGAGAACCTCGAGGAGTTCTTCGAGAAGAACGGCCCCCAGTGGCACGTCGCCAACGGCCGCAAGCTGGCCATCCCGGTGCTGCTCGGCCAGGGCACCACGGACTCGCTCTTCCCGCTCCAGCAGGGCATCGAGAACTGGAAGCGCGCGATCACCAAGAAGGCGCGCAAGCGCAGCATCTTCGTCGGCTACAACGGCGGTCACGTGCTTCCGGCCGCCTTCCCCCAGGGCATCAACGTCACCTCGGACCCGTGCAGCACGCAGCTCGCCGGCGGCTCCTTCCGTGACCTGACGATCCGCTTCTTCGACGAGCAGCTCAAGAAGAAGCGCACCGGCCTCACCGGCTACGGCAAGCTCCACTTCGCCACCCCGACCAGCACCTGCACCACGGTGAAGTCGGTCCGCGCCACGACGACGTACGACGTCGGCACGGTCGCCACCACAGCCACCGCCGGACTGCCCCTCCCCTTCGAGGTTGCCGCCGGTCCGCTGCGGATCGCCGGCTCGCCGTACCTCACCGGGTCGCTGACGGCCCTCGGCGTCAACAACCGCGCGTTCTACGGCCTCGCCGTCGGCACCTCCCCCCTGGATGCGCACCTGATCCAGAACAACGTGCTGCCGATCAACGAGCTGCTGCCCGTCAACGGCGAGGCGCGCCGGATCGCCCTGCCGTCCGTGGCGATCGACATCCCCGCAGGTCAGTTCCTCTACGTGATCGCCAGCCCGATCAGCGACACGTTCGTCACGATGGGCAGCCGCACCCCCGGCGCGGTCATCCTGCAGGACACGGTCGTCCACGTCCCGGTGGTGTCGGGTGTCACAAAGCGTCCGAAGCGGCGCTGAACGACGCTGAGCGACGTAGCCTCGGGCGGGTGCGTGCCCGTCAGCTCCTCTCCGTCATCGCCGTCACCTGTGTGCTGGCGTCGGGCGCCCCTGCTCTGGCCGGGGCTCCCGAGGTACGTCCCCCAGGTGACCGGTCGGCCCACCAGCGACCCCAGACCTCCGATGGTGAGCCCGGCCAGATCGCGCAACCCGCGACGGTCGGCCGCGGGAGTGCGGCTCGGGCGAGCCGACGGGTCCAGTGGCGAGTCGCGCCGGGCGTGACCTACACGCGCTGGCGCCAGACCGACGACCGTGGCCCGATCCGGGCCCATCTGCTCACGATCGACCCGAAACAACGGGGGGTCTCGATCGACTATGCCTCGGTGGGTTCGGTACGCAAGCCGGCCACGGTCCCGCGCATCCTTGCGGTGGACCGGGCCGTGGCCGGAGTCAACGGCGACTTCTACGACATCGGGAAGACCGGCGCTCCGCTCGGACTGGGCATCGACCGGCAGCGCGGCCTCCTGCACGGTCGCACCTCCGGCTGGAACTCCGCCTTCTACCTCGACCGGCGGGGCAACCCCACCATCGGCACCCTCCCGATGCAGGCGCAGATCGTGCAACATCCGGAGCTGACGATCACCAATCTCAACTCCCACTTCGTCACCCCGGGCGGAATCGGTGTCTACACCCCCCGCTGGGGTCGTACGGCGGGCTACCGCGTCACCCAGGGTCAGCAACGCCAGGTGCGGATGGTCGTGGTCCGCAACGGTCGGGTGCAGTCGAGTCGGAAGAAGCTGACCGACGGCCAGCGCGTGCGCGGCCTGGTCCTGATCGGCCGCGGCCCCGGCGCGAAGGCCCTGCGCCGGCTCGCGGTCGGGTCCCGGGTCACGGTCCGCCGCAGCGTGGAGGGCAATCCCCAGATGGCCATCACCGGCGACCGGTTCCTCGTCGAGGAGGGCGTGATCAAGGTGGTCGACGACAGGGTGCTGCACCCCCGGACTGCGGTCGGCATCGACGACGAGACCGGTCAGGTGCTGATGCTCGTCATCGACGGCCGGACCAAGTCGAGCCGGGGCTACACCATGGTCGAGCTCGCAAACCTGATGGTCGACCTGGGCGCCGACGCCGCGCTCAACCTCGACGGTGGCGGCTCGTCGACGATGGTGGCCCGTCGCCCCCAGCGCGGCACCAAGGTGGTCAACCGCACCCCGGGCGGCGACCTCCGCAAGGTGAGCAACGCCCTCCAGGTCACCTACCGGCCCCGCTGACCGGTCTGGCCGATCCGACGGGTCAGACCGCGTCGGCGTCGACGTGCACCAGCGCCACGGTGGTGACGGGCGCGAAGCACTCCTGGAGCGGCTCGAGGACCTTCTCGGCGGCGATCTCCACACCGACGTCGGTGGAGGTGACGGTGACTCCGGGCGGCACGTCACAGCCGATCGAGATGACGGCACCGATCAGCACCTGCCCAGGGGGCGTGTCGGCCCGGTTGGCCGCGCGCCCCACCTGCGTGGCCAACGTGTGGCCGTCGAACTGCTCGGTGAAGTCGGCCACCGCCGTGTCGGCGTCCAACACCGTCGCGAGGTTGTCGACCGTCCCGCCGACGGCTGTCGCCGAGAGGATGGCGACCACCGTGTGGTCGAGTTCGCTGGCCGGGTCTGTGCGGCTGATCGGCGCGGACCCACCCTCGGACCCGCATCCCGCCAGGACGGCCACCGCCAGCCCCACCGCCAGGCCCACCCCCCGTCCTGCGGTCACAACCGTGCCGAACACCGAGCGCTCAACGCTTCCTCGAGGGTGCCTCATGGAGGTGGGACGAGAGCTGAACCAGGAGGGTTCCTCGAGACGACTCACCCCGGGAACGGGTGGTCCTTGCCGAGCACCGTCAGCCCGTCCTCGACCACGAAGCCCCGCGCCACGTCCTCCTCAGGATCGACGCCGATCTGGGCGCCGGGCGGAACCACGACGTTCTTGTCGAGGATCGCGTTGCGCACGATCGCACCTGCCCCGATCGACACGCCATGCATCAGCACCGAGTCGGACACCTCGGCACCCGGTCCCACGAACGACGCCGGCGAGAGCACCGAGCGGGACACCGAGCCACCGCTCACCACCACGCCCGGTGAGAGCAGCGCCTCCACGGTGAGTGCCGGTTGTCCGTCGGCGCCCTGGGTCACCTTGACCGGCGGCTGGGGCCCGTAGGAGGTGTAGATCGGCCACTCGAAGTTGTAGAGGTTGAAGACAGGCAGCGGCGAGACGAGGTCCATGTGGGCCGCGTAGTAGGAGCCGATCGTCCCGACGTCGCGCCAGTAGCCACGGTCCCGCTCGGTGGCCCCCGGCACCGCGTTGTCCTTGAAGTCGTACACGCCGGCCTGACCCCGGCGGACGAAGGCAGGAACGATGTCGCCTCCCATGTCGTGCTTGGAGCCGTGCAGGGAGGAGTCCCGGGTGACCGCATCGACGAGCGCGTCGGCGTCGAAGACGTAGTTGCCCATCGACGCCAGGATCTCGCCCGGACTGTCGGGCAGCCCGACCGGGTCGGTGGGCTTCTCGAGGAAGTCCCGGATGCGCGAGGGGTCGTCGGGCTGCACGTCGATCACACCGAACTGGTCGGCCAGCTCGATCGGCTGCCGGATCGCCGCCACCGTGCAGGCCGCACCGGTCTCGATGTGCCGCTCGACCATCTGCGAGAAGTCCATGCGGTAGATGTTGTCCGCGCCCACCACCACGATGATGTCGGGCTTCTCGTCGCGGACCAGGTTGAGCGACTGGAAGATCGCGTCGGCACTGCCGAGGTACCAGTGCTTGCCCACCCGCTGCTGTGCCGGCACCGGGGTCACGTGGTTGCCCAGCATCGTGGACATGCGCCACGTCTGGGTCACGTGCCGGTCGAGGCTGTGCGACTTGTACTGCGTGAGCACGACGATCTTGAGGTAGCCCGAGTTCACGACGTTGGACAGCGCGAAGTCGATCAACCGGTAGATCCCCGCGAACGGCACCGCCGGTTTGGCTCGATCCGCGGTGAGCGGCATCAGCCGCTTCCCCTCCCCGCCGGCGAGAACGATGGCCAGGACGCTTTTGCGATGAGCCGAGGTCATGGCCCCACGCTAGCCGCGATCACCTCCCCGTGGGTGACCCATCGCGTCCGACTTTGGGACGGGGTAGTTTCGATGGGTGCGCATTGATGTGTTGAGCAAGGAGTACCCACCCGAGGTCTACGGCGGGGCCGGCGTGCACGTCGCCGAACTGGTCCGGGCCCTGCGTCAGCGGGCCGACCTGACCACCCACGTGCATGCCTTCGGTGCCCCACGTGACGAGCCGCTGACGTCGTCGTACCCGGACCATGCGGAGCTCGCCGGCGCCAACGCGGCGCTGCGCACCCTGGGAGTCGACCTGTCGATCGTCGACGGCTGCGCCGGCACGGACCTGGTCCACTCCCACACCTGGTACGCCAACTTCGCCGGTCTGCTCGCCCAGATGCTGTACGGCGTCCCGCACGTGATCTCTGCTCACTCGCTGGAGCCGATGCGGCCGTGGAAGGCCGAGCAGCTCGGCGGCGGGTACGCCGTCTCCTCGTGGGTCGAGCGCACGGCCTACCTCGCGGCGGACGCCGTGATCGCGGTGTCGGCCGCCATGCGTGACGACGTGCTCGCGTCCTACCCCGAGATCGACCCCGACCGGGTGCACGTGGTCCACAACGGCATCGACACCGACGACTGGGCGCCCCTGCACGACCCGGACCGGGTTCGCTCGCACGGCGTCGACCCCGAGCGTCCCTCGGTGGTCTTCGTCGGGCGGATCACCCGGCAGAAGGGGCTCCCCCTCTTCCTGCGGGCCGTGGCCCAGCTGCCGCCCGAGGTCCAGATCGTCCTCTGTGCCGGAGCACCGGACACCCCCGAGATCGAGGCGGAGGTCGTCGCGCTGGTCGAGGGCCTCTCCCGGGAGCGCTCGGGAGTCGTGTGGATCCGCGAGATGCTGCCGCGCACCGACGTCGTCGCCCTCCTCACCGCCGCCACCGCCTTCGTCTGCCCCTCCATCTACGAGCCGCTCGGCATCGTGAACCTCGAGGCCATGGCCTGCGAGACCGCCGTGGTCGCCACCGCGACCGGTGGGATCCCGGAGGTCGTCGTCGACGGCGTGACCGGCCGACTGGTGCCCATCGAGCAGGCCACCGACGGCACCGGCACTCCCCTGGACCCCGACCGGTACGTCGCGGACTTCGCGAGCGCCCTGATCGAGGTGGTCAGCGACCCCGAGCGGGCCGCCGAGATGGGCCGGGCCGGACGCCAGCGCGCCATCGAGGCCTTCAGCTGGGGCTCCATCGCGGAGCAGACCGCCGCGATCTACGCCACCGCCGCTCGTCGATGACCCAGCCGTCGGTGACCCAGTGGTCGATGACCCAGCCGTCGGTGACCAAGCTGATGTACCTCGTCTGGGGCGACGACCTCGGGCTGCGCCTGCGCGACCCCCAGCTGCGTGAGCGGCTGCTGGCGGCCGGTGCGGTGCGGCTCCAGCTGAACCTCGACGACGAGCCGGTGCGCGAAGCACTCCGGCTGCAGACGTTCGCCGATCCGGTGGGGGCCGTGGTCAGCGTGTGGACGGACGGCGAGACCAGCGACGTGACGCTCGCGCTGGACGAGGCCCTGGCCGGCGAGCCCGGTCGACTGGCCGGCTGGCAGGTCGAGGAGCGTCGCCCGCTCGACCCGCCCGAGGCGTACGACGGGTCCCGGGCCGACACCCTCGCCAACGTCGCCGTCCTGCGGCGGCCCAGCGAGCTCACCCACGAGGAGTGGCTCGGCCGCTGGCTCGGGCAGCACACCGCGGTCGCCATCGAGACCCAGGCGACCTTCGGCTACCTGCAGAACATCGTCATCGCGCCGGTCACGCCGGGAGCTCCGCACATCGATGCACTGGTCGAGGAGCTCTTCCCCAGCGCTGCGGTCCAGGACATGCACGCCTTCTACGGCAGCGACGGCGACGACGAGGAGCTGACCCGCCGGATCACCCGGCTGATGGAGAGCGTCACCCGCATCGGCGCGGACCGCGACCTCGACCTCGTGCCGTCGAGCCGCTACCTCTTCGACCTGGCCTGATCCTTCCGGCTCTGCTGGTCCTTCCGGCTCTGCTGGCCCTTCCCGCTCTGCTGATCCTTCCCGCTCTGCTGGCCCTTCCCTTCGGGGCCGGCGTGGTCCAGGACCAGAGGTCCCGACTCGCCGGCGAGGTTCCCGCCATCGGCCGGCACCGTGACGACGTGGCGCCAGCCGCGACCGGGCCCGCTCGGCAGCTCGAAGCGGAAGGTGCCGTCCTCGCCGATGTCGACGACCGCGAGTGACTCCCGCAGGAGTCCGCGCACCCGCCACAAGGTCGCTTCCAACCCCGGCTTGGCGGGGGTGGTGTGGCCCACGATCCCCGGAGGCTCTCCCTCGTCGCCGGCTGGCTCGACCGACGCGGTGACTGCGGTGGCCACCTCGACCAGCCATCCGGGCGACTCACTGCCGTTGACCGACCAGGTCCCGGCGAAGCGCCAGCGGTAGGTGGTCCCCTCCAATGGCGTCAGGCTGAGACGGGGATCGCCGAGATCGACCTCTCGGGCGCCGTCGGCGACCGGCACGAAGCCATCGGCACCCAGGGGCTTGGCCTCCAGCAGCAGCAGCCCGCGCGGCAGCGCGGCTCCGCTGTTGTCGCGGAGCACGCCGGTGAGCTGCACCGGCTCGCCAGCCACCACGCGGTGGGTGGAACCCACGATGTCGGTGGTGCTGGTGTAGCCCTCGAGGTCGTAGGTCGTGACGTCACCGGGGCTGCCGATCCGCAGCGAGTCGATGGAGTAGCGGGCACCGTCGCAGCCGAAGCCGACGGCGAAGAATCCGGGACCGTCGCCGCCGTTCGCCTCCACGAACTCCCGGACCGTGCCAGGGGCATCGGCAGCGCCAGAGTCAGGGTCAGGGTCGGAGTCAGAGGCAGGGTCGGGGGCAACCTGTCGAGCAGCCAGGTCGTAGCGCTGCCAGGTGTAGGTGAGGTCGGCGACATCGACCCGGCGCCACCCACCCGGCGCTTCGCTGAGGTCGGCCCGGCCGACCCAGGCAACAGCGGTGCCGGCGTCCTCGGGAGCCTGGTAACCGGCGTAGGCCACCCCGGTGGAGCCCTCGGGTGCCTTCAGCGAGAGGCCGGCGACCGTGGTCGCAAGGATCGAGTCGACCTGGTGCTGGGAGCCGACGGCATTCCCGCCGGCGAGGTCATGGCTGAGGCTGTGGCTGCCGAGCGGGACGTCCGGTGAGCGGCTGAGGTAGGTCGCGATCGGCTCGGCCACCCGGTCGAAGAGACTCGGGCACCCGGTGATCGCCAGGTCGCTCGCGCTCTCGGCGGGGAAGCTGAGCCCGCGCACGACGACGGTGTCGTCCGCCGCGAAGGCGGGCGTGGGAGCGAGGGCAGCGATGACCACGGCCACCGTCCACAGCCCTGCTCGGCGCACGAGCGCCTCCCCCGTCGTTGCTTCCCGAATGGTGGCGAGCCTACGCCGCAACTCCCCGTACCGGGCCGAGTCACCAGATGTTTCGGCCTGGTCACCAGATGTTTCGGGCCGAGTCACGAGCTGGTGTGGTGACGACAGCGAGTCAATCCTGGGCATCGCCCGCATCCCGCGGACTGCCTCCGATGTCACCGCCTCCGCCCCGGGGGCATACATTGGGGGGTGACGAACCGTGGACTCGAAGCCGCACGACCACGTGCGGCTCGTCCCCGGCCGGGAATGGAACGGCGTGGCTGACGTCCGACAGAGCTACTGGCGAACCGCGGACGACGAGGTCGAAACCCTCGAGACCGCGATCGACTCCGACGAAGGAACCGACGCCGACGCGGGTGCCGACACCGACGACGAGACGGCTGACGAGGCTTCCCGACGACGTGACCCGCGAAGAGGCCGAGCTCGCCTGGGCGCCGGTCGCCCACGCAATCCTGGCCCGCGTCGCCCGCAACTACCAGTCGCTCATCGAGCACGCCGAGCTGGCCACCGAGATCATGGCCACCTCCGGCATCCACACCCGCCGCCAGGTCCGCAGCTGGATCGGGCCGGTGCTCACCCAGGTGGCCAAGGACAACCACGAGCGCAACGAGCCGCCGCTCACCTCGCTGGTGATCCACAAGACCGACGGCACCGTCGGCGTCGGCTTCGACGAGGCCCTGCGCCTGGCCGGTGACGAGGTCACCGACGACGTGACCGCGCGCGAGAAGCTGGCCGCCAAGGCTCGCCTCGAGTGCTACCGCTGGGCCGGCGCCAACGTGCCCGCCGACGGTGGACGCCCCGCGCTCTCGCCTCGCTTCGAGCAGATCCAGGCGCGCCTGCGCAAGGAGCGTCGGGCCGCGGAGCAGCCGAACATCTGCACCTCGTGCTTCATGGCGATCCCGCCCACGGGCGTCTGCGACAACTGCGGCTGAGGCGCGGCTGACCCCCGGCACTCGTCGAGATGGGCGAGGATGAGCCCATGACCGAGCTCAACGTCGTGGGTGGTCCGCTGGAGCCCTGCAGCACCGACCCGCTGACCGGCTTCTACCGCGACGGCACCTGTGCGTGCGGCCCCGACGACCTCGGGCTCCACGCCGTGTGCGCGGTGATGACACCGGAGTTCCTGGCCCATCAGCAACGGGTCGGCAACGACCTGGTCACGCCGCGACCTGAGTGGTCCTTCCCGGGACTGCACCCCGGCGACCGCTGGTGCGTGGTCACCGCCCGGTGGCTCCAGGCGCATGAAGACGGCGCCGCGGCGCCCGTCGTCCTGGCCTCGACCAGCGCTCGGGCCCTCGAGCTGATCCCGCTCGAGCTGCTCACCGAGCACTCGGTCGACGTACCGGCCGACCCGAGTTCACTGGAGTGAACCCCGCCGGCTCAGGAGGCGCGAGTGCCCTGCTGGGGCTCGAGCCCTGGTACGGCGTGCTCGCTGGGGTCCAGGACGAGCACCTCGTCGACCAGCGGCGCCGGAGAGATGCGTAGGTCGGCAAACGGCTGCCACGCACCCCCGTCCTGGGAGCAGGAGAGCTCGAAGGTCTCGAGGCCCGAGGGACGAGCGCCGAGCACGACCAGCGTCCCGCCCGGCGAGGTGTACGGCGCGATGCTCACCAGCACGTCCGCGGGGACGGCGTGGCGAGCCGGCGCACCACGCCCCAGTCCGCGGGCCGGGTTGGTCAGGAAGATGTCGCTGGGCGACTCGTCGTCGAGCACCCGCAACCCGAGGCTGACGACGCTCGGGGCGGCGCCGGTCAGGCTGATCCCGTAGGCCAGCCGGACCAACGTCTCGTCCACCCCGGTCTCGTCGAGCCACGCCACCCCGGTCGACTCGTCGAGTCCGTGCCGGTAGAGGCGGCCACACATCACCTCGCCGGGTGGCAGCCACGGGGCCTGCCGCAGGCCCGCGGCCTGGGAGAGCGTCAGGAGCAGGTCGGCGGCCGACGAGCCCGGACTACGGGAGGTCTCGTGGGGGGACATGTGGAACCGATCCCCAGACCGGGAGTGGATCAACCAGTGGTCTAGACCAATGATGGGGACTGTCGGGTCGAGCACTGCCCCTCCGGCCACCGGATGCGATCCGGAGGCGATCCGGAGGCGGTCCCGGAGGCGGTGGGTTTCAGGCACCTCGGTTCCTGTCATGATTGCTCCACCCCCCCGCGCATTCCCCAGGAGCTCTCCGTGTCGACCGATCCCGCCCGCACGCTCGGCGATCGGTATCTCCTCGAGGACGTCATCGGCCGTGGCGGCACCGCCGACGTGTACCGCGCCACGGACCAGCTCCTGAGCCGCCCGGTCGCCGTCAAGGTGCTCCGGGAGAGCACCGAGGACGAGTCGGATCGGCGCCGGTTCACCCAGGAGGCCACCACGCTGGCCCGCCTCAACCACCCCTCGCTGGTGACCGTGCTCGACGCCGGGGTGGCGTCCGGGGTCGACGACGGGCAGCCCTACCTGGTGATGGAGCTGGTCGATGGACCGACCCTGGCCCAGTGCTGCTCCACTGACGGGGCCCTCGACCCGGCCCGCGTCGGGAGGATCGGCGCCCAGCTCGCGGACGCGCTGGCCTACGCGCACGCGCAGGGCGTCGTACACCGCGACGTCAAGCTCGGCAACGTGCTGCTCACCTCCGACGGGCGCGCCAAACTCGCCGACTTCGGGATCGCCCGTCTGATCGGCGACACCGTGCGCCACACGAAGACCGGTCACGCGATCGGCACCCCGGCGTACCTCTCCCCCGAGCAGGTGATGGGCGACGAGGTGACGCCGGCGGCCGACGTGTACTCGCTCGGCCTCGTGCTGCTCGAGGCGCTGACGGGGGAACGCGCCTTCCCGGGCTCCCCGACCGAGTCAGCGCTCGTGCGACTCAGCCGGGACCCGCACGTCCCCTCGGAGCTGCCTGCCACCTGGTCCCGCCTCCTCGGCGACATGACCGCGCGACTCCCGGCCCAGCGGCCGACAGCGGCGTACGTCGCCCAGGAGCTGCGTGCCCAGACAGCCCCGGCCACGACTGCCCCCGCGGATGGCACCCGCCTGCTGACCCACCAGGTCGCGGTCGCTGCTCCCGCGACGGCTGGTCCGGCGACGGCTGGTCCGGCGACTTCGTTCATCGATCGTGCCGGGGATGCCCTCGCGCGCCAGCCCGGGGAGCTCGTGGCCCGCGCCCGGGCGATGGCTCCCGACCAGCGCGGAGCCGCCGCGGCGATCGCCGCGATCGTGCTCCTCGTCGTGATTGCCGCCGTGGCGGGCAACACCGGAGGGCCACCTGCCGGCGAGACGCCCACGAACACCCCACCGCCCTCGACACCGGCCCGGAGCGACCAGCCGACCAGCCCGGCCATCTCGCCGGTCGCGCCGACGCCCACCACCGGCAAGGCACCCAAGGCGCCGAAGGACAACAAGGGCAAGAGCGCCGGCAAGGGCAAGGACGATGACGACTGACCAGTGAGGACTGACCAGTGAGGAGTGACGAGTGAGAACTGATCCGACCCCATGGGGCGTCCCCGTAGGGTCGTGGTCATGAGCTTCCTGCGTCGCCACTTCGGTCACCCCGAGTCGACTCCCCACGCCGCCGCCCTCGAGCAGGCCGAGCACGGCGTGGCCATCTACTGGCGTCCGGGCTGCTCCTTCTGCATGACCCTCACCGCGGCCGTCCGCCGACACCAGGACGCGGTCGCGTGGGTGAACATCCGGCAGGACGCCGAGGCCGCGGCGTACGTCCGCAGCGTCAACCACGGCAACGAGACGGTCCCGACCGTCGTCATCGATGGCGTTGCGCACACGAACCCAGCGCCGCATCTGGTCCGGCAGGCCCTGGCTCGCCTCGCCGCCGAACGCCCCTGAGCAGGACGCCCCCGCACAGCGCGGCGACTAGGGGGTGAAGAGCCCGATCAACCAGGTCGCGAGGCCGAGGGTGAGTTGGGGCTGGGTCCAGTAGATCGCCACGATCGTGGCCAGCAGGCTCTCCGGCAACAGCGGCGGCGCCCGCCAGGTCGACTGGGCTCGACGAACCTCGCCCGTGCCGGTCGCGTCGGCAGCGTCGGTCGCGTCGGTCGGGCGGGGACGCTCGAAGCTGTCCACGGCCGCGGGCTGCCGAGCACTGAGCAGGGTGCCCAGCATCGCGCGGTGTCGCGGGGCGAAGAAGTCGGCAGGTGCCTGGACAGCTTCCTGTGCGGCGGCTGGAGCGTGGTGGGCGCGGCTACGTGAGGGCGTGGCCACGCGCGGGCGCACGGCGGGAGGGCGGGCCGCGTGGAGTGCGACGAGCACGTCCCGACGCTGACGATCGGTGAGGACGCGCGGGCGGGTGAGCAGCAGGTGCGCGAGGTGGAACGGCGACGAGGTCAGGACGCCACCGCACCGACCGACGATCTCGGAGGTCCCCAGGAAGCAGAGCACCGGGTTCACGTGTTCGCGCTCCAGCATGGGCAGCAGGAGCTCGGTGGCGCGGGCCGCCTGTTGGGCGCCGGCGATCACGCTTTCGCGCCGACGGCCGTTCTGGCGCAGCTCGCCGCGCTCGACGGTGATGGTGCCGGTCCAGGCCTCGGAGTCGATCACGAAGACCCCGGCGGGACCCACGACGAGGTGGTCGACGTGCGTGTAGCGGGAGCCGGGCCAGTGCACGTCGTTCAGCACGGTCCACTCGTGGGCGGGGAGCTGGGCGAGGGCTTGCTTCGTGGTCATGGCCGCGGCGACGGCGCGCTCGTAGACCAGTCCGGGCTGGGGCTGGGGTGACATGGGGTCCCAGCGTCGAGCACGCAGACGTGCCGAGTGAACAGCCATGAACCCTCCCAAGTTCAATTACTTAGAGAGTAGGGCACCGGAACCGCTCCGCGATCCAAATCGAGAACGTGCGGACGCCTGACCCAACATCCTTGCATCTCGTCGCCGGGAACGGGAACCACGTTCGCTCGTGGCGCGCTCGGGGCGCGCTCGGAGCGCGCAGGCTTTGTCCCGGCATGGGCACCGTGGCCCCGAGCTCCGTTTCCACAGGCGGCTGTCAACAGGTCGGGAGGTCGGGGCTGGCCCGACTCCTGGCCCCTGCCTAGGTTGACCACCTCATTGCCGATCTCGGGAGGCGCCATGCCTCGCTCCACACTCGCCGTCCTGGCCACCTTGTTGCTCGCCCTCCTCCCCGTGCCCCCGCTGGCGTGGTCGTCGCCGGGCTCGGACCCGCCCGCGCTCGGCGGCACCGTCACCCTCGGCGGCACCGTCACCCGCGGCGACTCGGCGCTCGCGGGAGCCGAGGTCCGAGCCTCGCTCTTCCCGGTCTCCGCCGAGGACGGTTTCGTGCCTGGCTCGACGCTCGAGCTCCTGCGCCTCTCCCCGGTTCGCACCCGGGCCGACGGATCCTTCTCCCTGGCGCTGCCCGACCGAGCCGAGCTCGGGGGGTACCTCGACGAGTGGGGCCGGATCGACCTGACGGTGACGATCTCCGACGCCCAGGTGGTCACGCAGTTCCGCGAGACGACGCCGTACGCCCCCGACAGGAGCGGCCGGGCCGCGGAGCTGACCCTCGACCTCTCCACCGGCGAGCTGACCGAGACCCTGGGCGATCCGACGCCCCAGCGCCACCGACTCCCGCTCACCTCGGCGGCGCTGAGTGCCGCCCGTCGGGCCAGCGCTGCCGTGCACCCCTGTCGAGTCACGGCCGGCAAGATGCACCTGGGCCGGCGTGAGCGGTTCATGTTCGTCAACAATTGGGTCGGGGCCAAGGCGACGGTGCGACAGCTCTCGGGGACCAGCCACACCCTCGGGGTCGGGACCAAGGTCAGCGGTCAGTCCTGGAGCGCCAACACCTCCACGACCAAGACCATCGCCACCCGCAACGAGGCCTCCCAGACGGGCGTCGTCGACCGCTGGGTCCGCAATCGGGTCAACTACCAGGACTTCCACTACACGGGCCTGTGCGACTACCCCGGCGAGCACACCGACCGGGTCCCCTCCTCGGTCCACACCCTGATCTCGGACCTGGTCCGCCGACCGACGTTGCCCCATCTCACCGATCCGGCCGGGTGCAGCCCACGGCGCAAGGGCTACAGCTACACCAAGGACGAGACCACCAACCTGACCGTGACCGCCGGTGTCGACCTCGGCCCGGTCAACGTGTCGGCAGCCTCCGGCTGGACCGACGAAACCGCGTGGGTCGTCCACGTCACCAAGAAGTCGAAGGAGTGCTGGTCCAATGCCGAAGGCCCCGAACACTCGCGCTACGTGCAGTACTTCCAGTTCCGTCGTCGCGAGCCGTGCGGTCGCCACGCTCGCTGCCGTCCTGCTCAGCACCGGCTGCACTGACTCCCTGGGCTCTGACGGCGAGGCCGCGCTGCACACCTTCTACTCCGGGGGCTCCAGCACGGTCGGCTTCGTCAACATGCGACCGGGCGGGTTCGCCACCTTCGACTCGCCCTATGTCTGTGCCGAGGGCGAGGAGGAGGTGCGCTTGCTCGACGTCGAGCTGGATCCCGCGGACTCCGGCATCGAGGTCACCGACGTCGGGGTGGCCCATGCGGGCCCCGGCCGGTCCGAGGGAGAGACGGCCCGCCGTCGCCTCCGGGCGCTCCCCCAGGCCGCCGACCTCACCCACGACGGGATCGTCACCGAGCACTGCTCGGACGAGCCCGGCGCCCAGGCGGTCTGGGTGGAGCTGCACCAGACCCGCCCGGGGACGGTGCGGGTGGAGCGCAGCCGCTACCTCTACGAGGTCGACGGTGAGCTCCGCCGCACCGAGTGGATACCACGCGGGTATCGCCTCCGGGTGCCGGTCAGGGCTGGTCGAGAGTGACGTAGGGCAGCACGACCGGGCTACCGGCGGTCCAGTCGAGGACGTCGGCCTGGCTGCTGCCCGCGGGCACCAGGATGTCGATCACGTTGGCATCCGAGGTGTCGGTGTCCTTCGCCGCGTTGTCGGTCCACTCACCCGCCCCGCCTCCGAACCGGTACTCCTGGATCCACGCCATGTCCGTACCGGCGGTGGAGGCCCAGTACTCCGCGTCGTAGACCGGTCGGATCCCCCCGGCCCCTTCGTCCTCGCCGGAGTGACTCATCATCGTCAGCGCGTAGTCCGCCGTCGCGAGGTCGATCCCTCCCAGCGCATCCGCCGGCACGGAGACGACGAACTGCTGGGTGCTCGCGATCGCGGTCAGCTCCGCCGAGCCGATCACGGTCCCGCTCGCGTCCCGGACGCCGAGCCCGGAGAAGCCGTCTGCGGTGACCACGGCGTCGTACGGCGCGGCCAGGTCGGCGTTGGTGCCCCACCGCGCCGGCACCGTCCCCGACCCGGCCCCCGAGCCGGCGCCCGAGGAGAGATAGAGGTCGAAGCGCTGGACGGACATCTGGTCGCCACCCCAGGGGTTGGTGGTGGCACCGTCGAGCGTGACCGCGATGTTGACGGTGTCGCCCTGCTCGTAGACCCCGAGTTCGCGCACGTCGAACGCGCCCTCGCTGAAGGCACCGTTGGTCGGGTAGAGGTAGGTGCCCGGTCCGTTGTCGTCCCCCGCCGGGTCGCTCAGGGTGCCGACCACCTCACCGAGGTTGGTCGAGGTGACCGTGCGCTGGGCGAAGGAGGTGCCACCGTCGGTGCCGATCACCGCGACGGTGATCGTGTTCGGCCCGAGGTGGAGCGGGACCGAGACGCTGAAGGCACCGTCGCTCAGCGGCAGCTCGCTCGTCTCGCCGTCGACGTTGAGGTAGGCCCGCTCGGCATCGGTGGTCCCGGAGACATCCACGGTGGGGTCTGCGGTCTGTGACCCGTCGGCCGGAGAGGTCAACGAGAGCGTCGGTCCCTCGGGCAGCTCTGCGTCGAGGTAGCGCTGAGCGACGACGGAGGGCTGTTCGACGGGAGCTCCCGCGTCGATGGAGAGCGCGAGCCGGATGAACTGCGCCATCGACCAGGCCAGCGGGGTGGCCGAGCCGGTGCCTTCGCCGAAGGTGAAGCCGTCTGTGCCGTCTGTGTTGTCGGTGCCGTCGGTGCCGTCCGTGCCGTCCGTGCCGTCTGTGTGGGGCTCGTCCCAGACCTGCTCGGGGATCATGAAGCCCTCGTTGGCGGCACCCGCCATCGTCCGCAGGTGAGAGCGGGCCGAGCGGCCGGCGGCCAGCTCGTACTCGCCACGCTCCCCCGAGAGCAGCGGCCACAGCCGGCCGACCCCGGTGCCGTCGTACGGCGCCCCGTTGGCCTTCTCGCCGTAGCCGTCGTGGTTGTAGCGGTACCACATCGAGCCGTGGGGGGTGTCGACCTTGATCGTGTCATCGACCTCGGGCAACGAGTCGAGCACGCTCGGGTGGTCGGCGGGGAAGATGCCGAGCCGCACGAGGTCGAGGAACCCCGCATCGACGACGGCGCGCTCGTCGTAGGTGCCGCCACCGTTGTTGATCTCCAGCTGGTGACCGTCGTTCGGGTCGCCGTTGTCGTCAATCCGCACGAAGTAGCGGCCGTCGCCCAGCGGCCCGGTCGTGGTGAAGGTCTGGTCGACCACGTGGCGGCGGAGGTCGTCGGCAGCAGCGAGGTAGAGGGTCTGCGAGGCGGCGTCGTCGTTCGCGTCGGCGATGACGGCGGCCGTGACGAGACCGGCGATCTCGGCCGCGATGGTGCTCGGCGAGTAGCCGCTCTCCTCCTCCCACCGCTCCTGCGGGGTCGCGGGCCCGGCGGCGACCAGGAAGTCAGCCGCCTTCTTCACGTGCGTCCAGGTGTCGTGGTCGACCCGGCCGAGCTGGCCGGCGAGCACGATCGGGAAGGCGACCTCGTCGAGCTGGAGACTGCCCCAGTAGGGCGTGCCGTCGAGCAGGGTGTTCTGGGGGAACGAACCGTCGGGCTTCTGCTGGACGTCGAAGAGGTAGTCGAGCGAGCGAGCGGCTGCCGCCCGGTCACCGGCGGCCAGCTGAGCCGTGGCCACCTGGTAGAGATCGCGGGCCCACACGAGGTGATAGCCACCGACGCCGCGGTCGTCGGCATTGATCGCCTCGCCCCACGGGACGGTCAGCGAGGCGATGTTGGCGCCGCGGTAGGTCTTGTCCTCGTGGGCACGGAGCGTCATCGCGGCGATGTTGTACTGGGTGCGCAGCGCGCGGTTGCCGCGGACACTCGCGGGCGACCGGTCGAGGCTGCGCAGGTAGCGCGACCAGCCGGCGTCGTAGGCCCGGCGGAGCCGGGGGAACCCGCGGCCCAGTGACTTCTGGGTCACGACCTTGGCCCCGCGGACGGTGTCGGAGAAGCCGAGAGCGATGGTCGAGCGCATGACGCCGTGCCGCTGGGGCGCGAGCTTGCCGATCTGGACCAGGTTGCCCGCGGCTGCCCGGTCGTAGCGCCAGTTCAGCCGGTGGTCCTCGCGCAGGTCGGTCAGCCCGTCGCTGACGCCGGCGAAGCCGTTGCTGGTGGCCCGGAAGCGGGGCCGGGCCACGAGGGCGCTCGCGACGTGCTCCGGGCTCGTGCGGTCCGCGGCGAGCAGGGCCTTGCCGCTCGAGCGGCCGGCGTCGCCCATCCCGTTGTTGGCGAGCGCGGGGTCGTAGAGCGCATAGGAGGTGTACTTCCCCCCGTCGAGGCTGCGCACCCGGACGTCGACGACCACCGCGGCGCGCCGGGGGTCGGTCGTGTAGGTCTTGACCACGCGGTACCGGCCGTCGAGGTCGGTGTTGATCTGCCGGTAGCTCAGCGACGAGGAGTCGAGCAGCTTGACCCGCTGACGGGTTGCGTCGCTCTCGAGGTCGGTGAAGGTCTCGCCGTCGGTCACGATGAGCTGGAGGTCGCGGACGTTGGCGACGTCGACGCGGGGGTAGTAGACCTCCGTCATCGTTCCCTCGGCCAGGCTGAACCAGACCTTCGACCGCAGGCCGGCGGCGGTGCCGATCCCCTGCTTCGCGCCGGTCGTCCAGCTGGACTGGTCTCCCGGGCCGCCGGGGGCCGGGCCGGTCGCCCGCGACTCGGCGGCGTACGCCGAGGCGGGCACACCGAGCCCGGTGAGGAGCAGGGGTACGACGGCGGCCGCGGTCAGAGCGCGACGACATGAGACGGTCACAAGAGGTCCTCCCCGAGAGATGTGACGTGCGCTCCGGACGCTAGGCCCAGCCCGGAGTTCCGTCAATGCTGGCCGGGCGAACCGCCGGCACTACTCCGTCGGAGTCGTCAGACCTGCGGGACTCAGCTGCCACATGCCCGGCTCGGCGGGTTGCATCAGGCCGTCGTCCATCATTGCCTTGCGCTCGAGGCGAGCGGCGTAGCGCCAGCGCAGCTCGCCCTGGTTGACGGTCTCGTGGTCGGCCTCACGCAGCACGCCCTCCATCCGCTCGACCAGCTCGGCCATCAGGTCCTCGACCTCGCGCCTGCCGCCGTGGGCCTGGAGGATCGCGAGCAGGTGGGGACGGAACTCCGCCTGCGGAGTACGTCGCGTCCAGGCCTTCGCGACGGGCGCCTTGACCCGGGGCGTGGCTCGCGTCGCGGGCGTGGGCGCCACGACCGGCTTGGGCGGCTGGCCGTGCACACACGTGCTCAGGGGAAGTTCACACAGGTCGCAGTAGTCAGCCGGAGGAGTCATCGGGTCCAGCCTCCCATGCCGGGGTGGTGGGGTCAGCGGGGCCAGCCCCACCACGAACCTCAGCCGGCCATCGCCGCCCGGATGATGGCGAAGTCCTCGGCGGTGATCTCGAAGAGCCCCTGGCGGAAGGGGACGCTCCACTCCTGGACGTCGGTGATGAACGACAGGCGTTCGAGGAGCGGCCCCACGTCGGCCGGCTGGGTGGTCTCGAAGCGCACCGCGATCCGCCAGGGCTGGAAGTCGGGCCGCACGTTCGCCTGGAACGGCTCGGCACCGGTGACTGTCGCGAGCGCGGTGAACTGGCGCAGCGGGACCCCCGACCGCCTGGCGGTGCGCGGTGAGTAGAACGCCAGACGGTCGCCGGGTCGCAGCTGGCGCAAGGGGGCGTCGCTGCCCTGGTCGGCCTGCGTGTAGCCCTCCTCGACCCCGCGCTGCACGTGCTCGAGGCTCACGGTGTTCATCCAGTACAGGGGTTCCGTGCGCTCATCAGCCATGCCCGCAGTCTTGCACCCGTGCGCGGACTACTCCGCCGGCACCAGCGTCACCTGGCTGATCGAGGGCATCGGCAGGACGAAGTCGAGGTCCACCGTCCCGGACTCCCCGACCGTGACGACGTGCTCCGGCTCCAGGTGCTCGAGCCGGTCGGCCTCGCGGAGCTTCGCCCACTGCTCGTCGTCCGGCCAGGCCTGGCCCTCGGCACGCAGCCGGCGCCAGGTCGAGCCGACGTTCGAGTGGTCCTCGTCGACCCGCTCGTGGCGCAGCGTGTACGACGCTCCGGGGACCAGGCCGCGCAGCTGCAGGGCCACCTCGCGGTCGAGCGCGGGGGCGCCGGCCGCCTTGGTCTGGTCGAGGGTGAGGTTCCAGGCCAGCACCGAGACCTCACCGGCCTCGGAGGTGGCCGCCACCGCCTCCACGAGCGAGCCACCGCCGTCTCCGTCGAGCGCGACGGAGAGCCGGTCCGGACCCAGCCGCTCCATCATCGCCAGCGCCCACCAGCGCGGCTTGCGCAGCTCGCCGACCGTGCGCAGCCCGAAGCCGCCGTGCAAGAGCTCGGGCGGGCGACCGAGCTCCTCGAAGTGGTCCGAGACCACCCAGTAGGACAGCGACTCGATCCGGCCCATCGCCGAGAGCATCCCGCGCAGCAGGAAGGTGCCGGAGAAGACGGCGTCACTGACCTCGTTGAAGTGGGTGGGCGTGACGCCCCACTCGGTCCACCAGATCGGGGTGCCGCCCCGGCCGTAGCGCTCCAGCATCGGCCGGAAGTCCAGCGGCGGGGCGCCGTAGGTGTGGGTGGAGACGAAGTCCACGGCCGCACCGGACCGCTCGGCATGGGCGAGAAGCTCCTCCACCCAGCCGGCGGCCGCCGAGGAGGGCCCGCCGACGACGAGTCGCTCGTCGACGTCACGGACCGCGGCGGCGGTGACGTCGTACATCTGGAGGTACTCCTCCGGGGAGCCGGACCAGAAGACCTCGAGGTTGGCTTCGTTCCACACCTCGAAGGACCAGTGCTCCACGACCTCGTCGCCGTACCGCTCCACGAGGTGGGCGGTGAGGTCGCGGACCAGGTCGTACCACCGCTGCCAGTCCTTGGGCGGCGAGACGATCGCGTCGTAGTCGAAGACCGTCGTGGTGGGGTCGGTGGCGAGATCGTGCGGCATGAAGGAGATCTCGACGACGGGGTAGAGCCCCAGGCCCCTGATGTGGTCGTAGACCCGATCCACTCCCGAGAAGTCGTGGACCGGGTCCCCGTCGACCTCGCGATAGACCCCGAGGTCGTCGCAGAGGATTCCGTGGGCGCGCACGTGGGTCACGCCGAGCTCGAGGTGGGCTGCGCTGAGCGCGGCACTGAGCTCCTCGCCGACCACGTGGCCGCCCGTGGTGTCGGTCGACAGGGCGTGCGAGAGGTGCTCGCTGCCGATCATCGGGCGCCAGGGGCGCGGCAGCTCCCCGACCACGGCCGAGGCGTCGACCACCACCGAGACCGGGCCGGCCGGCGTGGTCAGCGGCGTGCACGACACCGGCGCGGAGGCGAGTCCGTCGACGTGGACGTCGGAGAGCGAGGACACGGCGTACCAGCGCTCCTCCCCCGGCGTCCCGGTCGTGTCGACGTACGGCGGGTGCGGCACCGAGAGCACGTCGCCACCGGCGTGGTCGAGCGGCGTCCACGGGCCCTCGACGGAGGACGCGACGTGCAGCTGGTAGCCGATCGCGCCGGGCACCGGGGTCCAGCTCAGGGTCACCTGGGCGCCACCGGCGACGGCCCGGAGGCCGGCGGGTGGGCGCAGTCGGGGTGCGGCGCCACCGAAGGCGTGGCCGCTGCGGATCCCGATCCGGCGCTCCCAGTCGGTGCGTGCGTCGATCGTCACGGTGTCTCCTTCGTCGTGCTGGGGTGATTGCTGGGATGAATGCTGGGGTGATTGCTGGTCAGGACGTGGGGTGGTGCTCACGGACGGGCCGCCGAGCCGAAGACCTCGCGCCGCATCAGCGGCCGGACCTTCTTCTCCAGCCCACCGGGGGCGACGTAGCTCCGCATGTCGTCGCCGGCCAGGGCGTTGCCGAGGGCGGCCATCACCATGCCCTGGTCGAGCGAGAGGTAGCGCCGCGAGACGTCACCGCTGCGGACGGCGACGGCGTCGTAGAAGCCGCCGGGGCCGTAGGCGTCGAAGTCGGTGCGGAGGTTGCGCAGGTTGCGCAGTGCCGCAGCAGGCGCGTAGCGCAGGGCCAGGAACGACGCGTGCGGGGTGACCACACCATCGCCGTACTCGGTCGGCTCGGGCGAACCCGGACGGCAGTCGCCGTAGGGCTGGTCGACGCTCGTGCGCTCCTGGTCGGACTGGTAGCCGCCGCCGTCGAGGCCGAGCTGGTCGACGCCGTACTCGCGGTAGCCGCCGGCCGGGTTGTTGGACGGCGAGAAGCCCCAGTAGCCGTAGCCGGCCTCGTCCATGCCGTGCTCGATCTGGCCCTGGACGTAGAGCGGGTGGTTGCGTCCCCAGGAGCGCTTGCCCCAGGTCTCCTCGGGCACGAAGAGCGGCACCATCAGGGCCTCGAACATGCTCCCGCCCCAGGTCGGCACGATCTTCATGCCGCGGTAGGGCAGCGTGCCCTCGAAGACGTCGACGCCGAGGTACTGCTTCCACTCGCCGCTGGGCATGGTCTCGGTCCAGGACCAGTCACAGGTCGCCGGGAAGGTCCGGTAGGTCCCGAAGTAGTGCTTGGCAGGGATCTGGCCCGCCGCGATCCCGAGGTACGACGCCATCCGCGGCTCGGTGTTGAACGCGCCGTAGTGGTGGCCGGTGTACCAGACGTCCTGGCCCATCTCGCAGTAGTCGCCCTGGGGGAGGTCGGGGTTGCCGGGGTCCTCGTCCCAGAAGCCCCCGCGGATCTGGTTCTCGTCGGGGTTGTAGTAGCAGCCGAAGTTCATCTCGGTGCGGATCGCGTCGGCCTGCGCGGCCAGCCGGGGCACCGCCCGGGCCGCGAGGAGCAGCCCGGTGGCGAGCCAGCCGTTGTCGACGCTGGAGAGGAAGGGGTCGACCTTGTTGCCGTTCTCGGGCCAGGTCCGCAGCTTCTCCAGCGTGGTCGGGTCGTACCAGTTGTAGAACATGCCGGACTGCTCGTGGCGCTCCAGCCGCCCGATCGTGGCGATGGTCTGCTTCATCCGCACCCTGGCCTCGCGGGCCGAGATCAACCCGGTGTCACGGGCGGCGGTGGTGCTCCACAGGTAGGCGCCGATGTTGGTGGGCGAGGTGAAGGCGCTGCGGCTGGCCGGGTCGAGGTCGCCACCGATGCTGTCGGAGGGGAGTCCGGTGGCGGGCACGGCCATCGCCTCGAACGAGCGCCAGGTGTCGGCGAGGTAGCGCTTGAGCACGTGGCGCTGCTGTCCGGCAGTCGAGGTCGTTCTCTTCTCGTCGTGTCTCGCTGCTCTGCTCGCTGGCCTCCGTTGCGGTGGCGGGCAGGAGTGCGGTGAGACCGAGTGCGGGCGAGACCGAGGGCGGTGACGGCGAGCGCCGAGACCAGGGTGCGTCGTACCTGCATGGGAACTACCTCCGAGATGGGCAGGTGGGAATGGACGGGAACGGTGGGACGGGTCGAGCAGTTACTTGATGCCGGTCATCGCGATGCCCTGCATGATCTGGCGCTGCAGGAAGAGGAAGACAGCCAGGACCGGGATGACGACGACGACGGAGCCGGCGAGCAGCAGGCCGTACTTCGTGGCGTTCTGGCCGACGGCGTAGAGCGCGAGCGCGACCGGCAGCGTGAACTTGTCCTCCGAGGTGGCCACGACCAGCGGCCAGAGGAAGTTGTTCCAGGAGGTCAAAAAGGTCAGCACGCCGAGCGTGGCGACCGCCGGGCCGCAGAGCGGGAGGATCACCGAGAAGAAGATCCGCAGCTCCCCTGCCCCGTCGATCCGCGCGGCCTGGATCAGCTCGTCGGGCAGGCTCAGGATGAATTGCCGCATCAAGAAGACGCCGAACGGTCCGGCGAGGAACGGCAGGATCATCCCGGGCAGGGTGTTGGTCAGCCCGAGGTTGGTGGTCAGCACGAAGAGCGGCACGAAGGTGACCACGCCCGGGACCATCAGCGTCCCGAGGACGAGCGCGAAGATGACCTTCTTGCCCGGGAAGTCGAGCTTGGCCAGGGCGTAGCCCAGCATCGAGCAGAAGACCATGTTGCCGACCGCAACGGCGATCGCGACCACCGCCGAGTTGAAGAAGTAGCGCGGGAAGTCCAGCTGGGTGAAGAGCTGGCGGTAGTTGTCCGTGGTCACCGTCTCCGGCCACCAGGTCGGGGGCACGGCGCGCACCTCGGCCTCGGGCTTGAACGACGAGATGACCATCCAGACGAACGGCACGACGACCAGGACCAGGCCGGCGGCCATCACGGCGTACAACCAGGGCGGGGTGGTCGGGTTGGCCTCGCGGCGACGCGGCGGCTTGGACTGCTGGATCGCCGGCGGGGCGGCGATGGGGGGTTCGAGGGTCTGGGTCATGGCTCAGTCCTTGCTCCGCAGCAGCCTGAACTGCAGCAGGGTCAGCAGCATGATCGCCAGGAACAGCAGGTACGCCGCTGCGGAGGCGTAGGAGTAGTTGCCGTAGCCGAACTGGTCGAAGGTGAAGAAGGTGACCGACCGGGTGGAGTCCAGCGGGCCGCCCTTGGTCATCACGAAGGCCTCCTCGAAGAACTGGAGGTAGCCGATGCTGGTGATCACCGCGCCGAAGAGCAACGTCGGTCGCAGCAGCGGCAGCGTCACGTGGCGAAAGCGCGCCCAGGCCGAGGCGCCGTCGACCTCCGCGGCCTCGGTCACCTCTTGGGGGACGGTCTGCAGCCCGGCCAGGAAGATCACCATCAGGGTGCCGAAGTTGCGCCAGACCGCCATCACCACCAGCGTCGGCAGCGCGGTCGTGGTGGAGTCCAGGAAGGCGATCGCCGGGAGGCCGACCCAGCCGAGCACGGTGTTGATCAGCCCGCCCTCCTCGCGGAGCAGGAACTTCCACACCACCGAGACCGCGACGATGCTGGTGACCACCGGCAGGTAGTAGCCGACGCGGAAGAAGCCCTTGAGCCGGGTGATCCGGTTCAGCGACACCGCCACCCACAGCGCGACCGCCATCGTGAGCGGGACGCCGAGCACCAGGTAGAGCAGGGTGTTGAAGGTGACCTTGCGGAAGAGCGGGTCCGCGATCAGGTCGGCGTAGTTCTTCAGCCCGACGAACTCGACGGCGAGGGGGTTGCGGACGTCGGTGCTGCGGAAGTCGGTGAAGCTCATGCCCAGGCTGGCCAGGACCGGGCCCGCCGTGAAGACCAGGAACAGGGCCACGAACGGCAGGGCCAGCACCCATGCGGCGACGGCTTGGCGCCGCCGCATGGGGTTGACCGCTCGTGACCTGGTCGGCCCGGATCGGGTCGGCCCGTCAGCCTGAGCGCTGATGGTCATGCTCAGAGCCCGGTGCCGATCGACTCAGCCTTGGCCTGCATCTGCGCGACCGCTTCCTCGACCGTGATCACGCCCTTCGACACCTGCTCGACGAGCGAGTCGAAGGAGCCCGCGAACTGCTCCCACGTCGGCACCGCGGGCGGCGCGACGGTGTGCTCGAGCTGGGCACCGAAGACCTGGAGCTGCGGGTCCTCGGCGAGCGTGCCGGTCTCCCAGGCGGCCTTGACCGCGGGCAGGTCGCCGACCGTGTCGTAGAAGTCCTGCTGGACCTCGGGCTCGCTCAACCACTGGACGTACTTCCAGGCGGCGTCGCTGTTCTCGGAGTCCTGGAAGACCGCGAGGTCGCCACCACCGACGAACGAGGTGCCGGGCGCGGCGTCCTTGCCGGGCAGGGGTGCGACGGCGTACTCGTCCTGGGTCAGGCCGGCCTCCTCGACCAGGCCGGTGTGCCACGGGCCCGAGATGAAGGCGCCGTACGAGCCGTCGGCGAAGCCGCTCTCGAGCTC
The DNA here is from genome assembly GCA_963850965.1 of uncultured Actinomycetota bacterium. GTDB lineage: Bacteria > Actinomycetota > Actinomycetes > Propionibacteriales > Nocardioidaceae > Nocardioides. The sequence continues at coordinate 363,105 of CAWKMT010000002.1, forward strand.
GCCCGGGTCGAGCAGTCGGGTCTGCGAGAGGCCTTCGTCGAAGTAGGAGGTGTAGTACTCGAGGGCGTCGGCCATCTCGGGTGAGTCGAGGGTGTAGTTCTCACCGCTCTCGTCGGTGACCTCGGCGCCGGCGGTCCAGGCGAAGGGCAGCACGCTCTGCCAGGAGCCGGTCTGCCCGGGCTGGAGGTTCAGGCCGTACTCGGCGCCGCCCTTCTCCTCCATGTCCGTGGCGAACTGGTGCAGCTCGTCCCAGGTCTCGGGAGCCTTGTCCCAGCCGGCCTTCTCGGCGATGTCCTTGCGGTAGTAGAGGACGCGGGTCTCGACGTACCAGGGCACGCCGTACGACGTGCCGCCGACCTCGGTGGAGCCCCAGGCGCCCTCGAAGAAGTCGGCCTCGTCGACCAGGCCCTCGGGGGTGGGCATCAGGCCGCCGGCCTCGGCGAACTCGCCCATCCAGGTGGTGCCGATCAGGCTGACGTCGGGGGTCTTGCCGCTGGCGATGGCGCCGGCGAGCTTGTTGTGCGCGGCCTCCCACGGGATGGCGGTGACGTTGACGGTCGCGTCGGGGTTGGCCTCCTCGAAGGCGGCGGAGAAGGCGCCGAGCTCCTCCCCCTCGGTGCCCATCGCCCACACCTCGATGGTGCCGGTCGCCTTGCCCTCGGCGATCGGACCGCCCTGCTCCTCGCCGCCTGCCGTGGCTGAGCTGTCGCGTCCGCAACTGGTGAGGACCAGGCTGGCGGCGGTCAGGGCGACGATCGCGGATGCGGTGTGTTTGGCGGTGCTTCTGGCGGGGCGTCTCATGGGGCTTCTCATGGAGGGTTCCTTCCGAGAGGGGGATGCTGCTTCTGGCGGGGGTGCTCGTTCCTGGCTGTTGCTAACTGCTGGTGCGCGTCACGAGCGTCGTGGGGAGGAGCTCGTGACGGGGTTCGGTGCGGGTGCCGACGATCAACTCGTCGAGCAGCCGGGCGGCGGTGGCGCCGAGCTGGCGCATGGGCTGGCGGACGGTGGTGAGCCCGGCGTACCGGGCGGCCATCACGTCGTCCCAGCCGGTGACCTTGACGGTCCCGGGGACGTCGACGCCCGCCGCTCGGAGCGTGTCGAGGAGGCCGAGCGCGAGCTCGTCGTTGGCGCAGGCGAAGGCATCGGGAAGCGGTCGAGCCGAGGACCTACCGAGGTAGCGCTGCGCGACCCGGGCTCCGGCCGCTTCGTCGAGGTCGTGCTCCAGCTCGAGCTCGAAGCCGATCTCGGCGTCCCGCTCCGAGGCGGCCCACTTCAGGCCCGTCCAGCGTTCGGCGACGTCAGGCGAGGTGTCGGGGTCTCCGACGAAGGTGATCCGGCGGGCACCCTGGTCGATCAGGTGCTCGCCGAGCGCCACGGCGCTGCCGCGGTTCTCGGCGTTGACGGAGTCGAGGGAGCCGATCGGCGGCCGGGCGACCAGTACGACGGGTGTGCCGCGGGCGGCGAGCTGCTCGACGACCGGTGTCCCCGACCGTGCGCCCCAGGACGACGATGCCGTCGCAGCGCTCGGCCATCTCGCGGACGGCGGCGTCCGCGTCGCTCCGACCGTGGGTCGAGAGGATCAGCACGGACCGACGCAGCTCGGCGGCGACCGCTTCGTAGCCCAGCACGACCTCGGCGTAGTAGGGGCCGGACAGGTCGGGGAAGACGATGCCGTTGGCCGCATGGCGGCGCTCGGCCAGCTGGCGGCCGAGCTGGCTGGGGCTGTACTCCAGCTCCCGGGCGGCGACCATCACCCGGTCGCGGGTGTCGGGGCGGACGCCGTTGGAGTTGCGCATGACTCGCGAGACGGTCGCGATGGAGACATCGGCGTGGCGGGCGACGTCGCGGATGGTGTGCCGAGTCATGGGCGAGTCCTTCCCGGGGGGGTCGTGGGTGCGCTCGAGGGAGCGGGGTTGAGTACTTGTTACCCACGTCACGCAGATGTAACCGGTTTCTTTGTAACCGGTTTCAGAAACTTGGCGACGCGGGCTCGCACGAGCCGGCCTAGGGCCTAGGTGCGTCGTCGGTAGCGAACGTCGCCGTTGGGCAGGTGGCTGACGAGGAAGTCGGTGTCGTGCGCGCGGTGGTGGTGCCACGAACAGAGCAGGACGCCTTCCTCGAGATCGGTGCGTCCACCGCGGGACCACGGGTCGCCCCGGTGGTGGGCCTCGCACCAGGTGGCCGGGATGTCGCACCCCTCGGCGCGGCAGTGCTGGTCCCGCACGGCCATCGCGAGGCGCTGCCGGTCGTCGAAGAACCTGCGGGCGCGTCCCAGGTGGAGCGGCTGGCCCTGACCACCGAGGACGAGCGGCACGATCTTGGCCGAGCAGGCCAGCCGCATCGCCTCGGCGGCCGAGATCCGGTCGTCGGTGTCGAGCCGAGCCACCCCGATCTGCCGCCGCAGGTCGTCGAGGTCGATGGTGACGACCACGGTGGTCGCCGACCCTCCGTGGCGCGGCAGCCGCTCGCCCGGCATCGACTCGAGCAGCGCGCAGAAGGCGCGCCCCAGCCGGACGGAGTACGGGACGCGTCGCCCGGTCTCGGGATCGGTCCGCTCGCCGTCGGGCTCGAGGTGGTCGCGGCGCGGGGCGGCGTACGCGTCGAGGTAGGTCTTCAGGCGGCCGGCGACGGCATCGGACACCCGGATCGAGATGTCGGTCGTGCCGTCGCCCCGACGGCGCATCGTCAGCTGGGTGGCGCGCCGCGCGCGCCGCTCCTCGTCCTCGAGCTTCTTGCGCTCCTCGTCCTCGGCCACGTCGGGGGCGACGACCTCGAGGACCTTGCGACCCAGAATCCGGAGCTGGTGGGGGTCGAAGTGCGCGGCCTCCGCGACGAGGTGGGCCTCGGCCCTCGCCAGGATTTCGGGGTCGAGGTCGTCGGGCAGCTCGTCCAGCGCCCGGGCGATGATGCGGGCCTGGTCGAGGTTCACTCGCCCGAGCAGCAGCCCCTCCCGCACCCCGTGCCACGTCTCCTCGAGCGACTCGGCCAGGGCAAGGGCGGAGGCGGCGGCACCCCGACCGCCCCGCGTGTGGTGCGCGAGCCAGCTCGCGGGCGAGCGGGCGCCGGCGTCGAGGGCCACGTCGTCCGCGTGGGCCAGGACCCGCAGCACGAGCCCCTGCAGCCGGCTCGTCACGCGTGAGAGCTCCACCAGGGCCGTCGCCTTCGCGGCCGTGGTCATCAGGACCGGGTCGCTCGCCATCGCCTCGTCCAGGGCAGCAGCGATCCGCCCGGTGCAGGCGAGCACCGGATGATCGAGGGCCGGAGGGGTGGTGGTCATGCATTCAGGCTAGGCCCGCTGGTGACTCTTTTCGATCAGTAGTTCGATAGGTGTGGACACCGCCGTCACATGGGCCGCCTGTGCACACAAAGTGGCCCGGGCTCGGTGTCGACTCCCGAGCCCCGAGCGTCAGCGACGCACGAAGGCCCCCGACCAACGATGGTGGTCGGGGGCCTTCGTGGGTGGTTCAGGACGTGCAGGTGGGCCGCACACCGCTCTTGTAGAGGCCGGTGCTGCCGCGGTACTTGGCGAAGCCACCGTGGACCGCGTCGATGCGGAACTTGTAGTCCTGCGGCTGCTTCTGGGTGGCGGCCACCCGGCGGTACTTGGTCAGCGAGTTGCCCTTGGTGAAGCCACCGGTGTTGCGCTTGATCCACCGCTTGGTCACCCGCTTGGCCTTGGGGTAGGAGTCGTGGTCGACGGCGTACGACTCGATGGCGTTCGCGAGCATCTGGGCGTCGGACTTCGCCGCCGCCTTCGAGCTCTGCTTCTGGTTCTCGGTCACGGTCGGGGAGACACATCCGGGTGCTGCAGCCACCGCGGGGGTGCTGAGGGATGCGGTCAACATCAGGGCGACCAGGGGGGTGGCCAGGGCGAACTTCAAGGGTGGAGCTCCGTTCAGGAGTCATGCGTCCGAGGGGGCACGGATTGGGCCGCCGGGGACACTGTGGGTGCCAGACGGTCAGAGCGCAAGCACCCCAGAGGCATGGCGACACCCAGGTAGAACCGCTCAGAAGCGTGGCGCCAGGCCGGGCCACGCTTCCGCGATCGCGTAGACCGGAACCTCGTCGAGCGGCACCGGTCGAGTGACCACGCGACCACCGGCCTGGGCCTCCCCGGTCCACACGTCAACCCACTCACCGCGAGGGAGGTACGTCGACCACTCCTCCACGCCGGGCGAGGTCACCGGCGACACGATCAGCGACCGCCCGATGCCGAACTGCGCGGGATGCTCCCAGATCTCCGGGTCGTCCGAGTGGTCGAAGAAGAGCCCGCGCATGAGCGGCTCCCCGGCCGCGATCGCGTGTCGGGCCTCCGTGGCGAGGTAGGGCACGAGCTTCTCGCGCAGGTGAGCAAAGCGCCGGAACACTGGGACGACCCGGTCGTCACCGGTGCGTTCAGCGACGTTCCACGGTGTCCGATCGCGCCACGGCTGCCGGTGGTGATGGAACTCGGAGTGGTACTGCATGACCGGCATGAAGCACGACGCTGCCGTCGCCCGCAGGTAGAGCTCCGGGTCGGGAACGTCGCCGGAGAATCCGGCGAGATCCCAGCCCCAGTAGAGGATTCCGCACGCCGACGCGGTGATCCCGGCGGTGACCGAGGACCGAAAGGCCTCCCAAGTCGAGTCCTCGTCCCCGGCCCAGAACGCACCGTGCGGCTGGGAGCCGGTGAAGCCGGCGCGACTGAAGGTCACCGGCGCCTTGCCGCAGGACCGCATCAGGTCGCCGTAGGCGCGGGCGTAGTGGACCGGGTAGAGGTTGTTGCCCTCGTCTCCACGGCGGCCGTCGGCGTACCTGAGCTCGTCACCCCAGGCGTGCTCGCCGCCGTCGGTCTTGAAGCCGTCGATGCCGAGCTCGTCGACGAGGTAGCGCCGCTTCGAGGTCCACCAGTCCGCGGCCTCGGGCGAGGAGAGATCGGGCATCGGCGCGAGCGGGAACCACCAGCCGCGGTTGCGGTAGGGACGGTCGTCCTCCTCCCGCACCAGGTAGCCGCGCTCGCGAGCAACCCGGAGGTCGGCGGCCTGCTGCCCGACCGGGTGCGGCCGGGACTTGAGCAGCGGGATCTGCCAGAGCAGCACCTTGACGTCTCGCGCATGCAGCTCGTCGACCATCCCCTTCGGGTCCGGCCAGGCACCCTCCGCCGGGAAGGTGAAGTCGGCCAGCACGTGTGGCGAGCCGTCCTCGTGCACCGGGTAGGTCGCGTCGCGGAACGCCGTGAACGTCGACTCGTCGCTCCACGCCTCGATCACCAGGGCGCCGACCGGGATGTCGAGCTCCTGGTGCCGGTCCATCTCGTGCTGGACCGCGAGCCTGGCTGTTCCACTCGTTGCCGCTCGCCCACAGCCGGAACACCCAGTCGGGAAGCTCGGTCGGTCGGCCCACCTCACCGAGGAACTGGTTCAGGACGACGGCCGGCGTGCCGGTGTAGCCGGCCACCTCGACCAGCCGGTCGCCCCCGGTCGCCACCTCGATCACCAGGCGGTCGGCGTCGGTCGCACCGACGTCGTACCAGGTCCGGCGGCTGGTGCGGACGTGGAAACCCCACGACGACTGCTCGCCGACAACGAGGGCGAACGGCATCGGCAGGTAGGTGCGGCCGTGCACGCCCTGCGACTTGTACTGCTCGAAGACGACCGCATCGGGGCGGCGCCCCCGCTGGTCGACGGCGTCGTAGCGTTCGCCCAGTCCGACGACGTGCTCGTCGGCACGGAGTGGCAGCGAGAACCGCACCCGTCGGGTGCCCTCCGGCCCGACCAGCCAGGTCACGTCGGAGACGTTCACTCCCTCGCCGACCACCGCCGACCTCTCCGGCCCGCGGGTCGGCCGCGTCCACCCACACGGCCGGCCCCACGTCGTACCAGCGGGAACGGCGCGGAGCGCCGCCCGTCGAGCGTCGCCACGAAGCGGTAGCGCACCTCGGAGTCAACCGGCGGCGTCTGCACCGACCAGTACTCCCGATCGGCGAGCGTCCGCGCCTGGGCGGCAGCCAGATGGCCACCGTCCGCGTCGAGCGGGCCACCGCCGACTGCTTCCTCCGGGGGGTGAAGAGCAAGGTCGACGGCGGCCCCGTCACGGGCTCCCACTCGCAGCTGACCGAGGTCACGCGCGCCGCCGCCCGCACCCTGAGCTCCACCGGCTCCCCCAGCATCGGCTCGACCGGCACCCGCTGGTCACCGGTCTGGGCGTAGGGGTGGCCGGAGCCGTGGGGACGATGGCGGAGCATGGACAGCCTTTCAGGATGGAGCGGAACCGGGTCGGAGCTGAGGTGACGCCTCAGAGCAGGGCGTTGACCGCCTTCTCGGCGTCGGCCAGGGCCTGCTTCACGGTCTTGCGACCGGCCGCAGCCTCACTGAGCTCGGCACCCACGGCGTCCTGCATCTCCTGCTGCCGCTCGATGACCGGCGGCAGGACGGTGGCGTCCAGAGCGTCGAAGACGGCCTGGCGGTTGGCGGGAGCGCCGGCCTCGAGGTACGGCGCGAGGATCGCCTCGTCCTGCGTCGGCGGGAGCTCCCACGACGTCTCGACCCGCATCTCGGCGGACTCGTCCGAACCGGTCAGGAACTCGACCCACTGCTGGGCGGCCTCGGCGTTCTCGGAGTCCGCCGAGACAGCGACACCGTTGGTGAACATGGCGCTGGCCGACTCGACGTCGCCCGGCTCGACCGCGATGTCCCACTCGAACGGCGCGTCGGCCATTCCGCTGAACATCCAGATGCCGGTGTGCCACATGGCGAGCTTGCCCGCCTTGAAGAGGCCGGAGTCGTAGTCGGGGGTGCCGACGCCGTCGGCCTCGGTGGGCATGGTCGTGCCCATCTTGTCGACCAGCCAGGAGGCCGCCTTCTCACCCTCCGGCGAGTTGAAGGCCGCCGCCGAACCGTCCTCGTTGAGGAACGATCCGCCGCCTGGGCGAGCGCCTTGTAGAACTCGTGGAAGCTCACCGGCTGGTAGTCACCGAAGACGCCCTTGGCGGTCAGCTTCTCCGCCGCTGCCTGCTCGTCGGCCCAGGTCCAGTCGGCGGTCGGCTCGTCGACACCGGCCTTCGCGAACAGGTCCTTGTTGTAGAAGAGCACGACGTTGGAGAACGACTCGGGCAGCCCGTACTGCGCGCCGTCGTACTGGAACGCCTCGACGAGCGACGGGGCGTACGGCGACTCGTCGACGTCCTCGAGCTCGGCCAGCGCGTCGGACGCGGCGTAGGTCACGAAGTTCTCGTAGTTGAGCTCGAAGGTGTCCGGAGCAGTGCCACCGGCGACGGCGGTCTGCAGCTTGGTGAAGTAGCTGTCGTACGGCGCGGTCTCGACCTGGACGTCGATGTCCGGGTTTGCGGCCTCGAAGGCGGTGACGACGCGGTCGAGGTCGGCCTCGTGGTCGGGAGCGGCCGAGAAGGTGAAGTAGCGGACGGTGGTGACACCGTCGTCGCTGTTGCTCTCACGGGTAGCCGACCCCTGCGAGCAGGCGCTGAGTGCGAGGACACTCACCGCGGCTACGGCGAGCAGTTGCGTGTGACGGGCCATGGTCTTGTCTCCTGAGGTGATGGGGGTTGAGGGATTCCTGCTCACTTGAGCCCCGAGGTGGCGACGCTGGCGATGACGTGCCGTTGCGCCACGAGATACAGCAGTGCGATCGGGATGACGGAGACGACCGAGCCGGCCATCACGACGTCCCACTGGGTGGTGAACTGGCCATGCAGATTGGCCAGCCCGAGCGGAAGGGTCATCAGCTCGGGCGAGCGGATGACGACGAGCGGCCACAGGAAGCTGTTCCAGCTCGCCATGAAGGCGAAGACGGCGAACGTGGCCAGGGCCGGCCGGATCAGCGGGAGCACGACGAGGAAGAAGATCCGGATGTGTCCGGCCCCATCGATCGAGGCCGCCTCGTCGAGCTCGATCGGAACGGCGGCAATGGCCTGCCGGAGCAGGAAGACGCCGAACGCCGAAGCGATCGTGGGCAGCAGCAGCGCTGCATAGGTGTCGACGAGGCCGAGCGTCTTCATCTCGATGAACAGCGGCACCACGAGCACCTGCATCGGGACCATCAGCGTGGCGAGATAGACCAGGAACAGTGCGTTGCGCCCCGGGAAGGAGAGGCGCGTGAAGGCGTACGCCGCCATGGCGCTGGTCAGCACCTGCAGCAGCGTGGAGGCAATGCCGACCCAGAGGCTGTTGACCAGGATCCGCCAGAACGGCATGGCGTCGAGCAGGGTGCGGTACGCCGCGGCGCTGGGGTCGTCGGGCACCAGCGTCGGCTGGGTGAGCCCGGCGCCCGGGGTGATCGAGGTGACGACGGTCCACAGGAACGGGAACATCATCATCAGCGCCCCGGCGAGCAGGGCCAGGAAGAGCAGCGGGTGTCTACGCATAGGTGACCCACCTCCGCTGGGCGCGCATCTGCACGAACGTCACCGCGAGCACGATCACGAACAGCAGCCACGACAGGGCGGCCGCGTCACCGGCCCGGCCGTAGCGGAAGGTCAGGTCGTAGATCTGCTGGACCACCACCTCGGTGGCACCGTTCGGCCCCCCGTCGGTCATCACGAAGACCTGGTCGAAGACCTGGAAGCCGTTGATCAGCGAGATGACGACCACGAAGAAGATCTGCGGTGACAGCAGCGGCAGGGTGATGTGACGGAAGCGCTGCCGGGCCTGGGCGCCGTCGACCTTGGCGGCCTCGAGGAGTTCCTGCGGCACGGCCTGCAGGCCGGCCAGCAGGATCACCATCACGAAGCCGAGGTCCTTCCAGGCGGAGGCGATGATCACCGACGGCATCGCCCAGGCCGGGTCGGTCCACCAGCCGGGGCCGGCGATGCCGAACGCACCGAGGACCTCGTTGACCAGGCCGTTGCCGGGGTTCAGCAGCCACTTCCACACCAGCGCCACCACGACCCAGCTCGTGATGACCGGGAGGAAGTAGACGGCGCGGAACCCACCACGCCCGGCCACCTTCGAGTTGAGCGCGACGGCCAGCCCGAGCCCGCCGACGAGCACCAGCGGGAGATAGCCGGCGATGTAGTAGACGGTGTGCTTCAGCGCAGCCCAGGTCTGCGGATCGCGCACGAGATCGGCGTAGTTGTCGAGACCGACGTACTGCGGCTGGTCGGATCAGGTTCCAGTCGTGCAGGGAGACCCAGACCGACGCAACCATCGGCACCAGCGTGAAGAGCACGAGCGGCACGAGGCTGGGCAGCAGGAAGAACAGCACGACGCGCGGCGTACCGTCGTCGGCTCCCGTGTCGTCGGAGGGTCATCGCGGCTCCTTCGCCGCGCAACAGAGCACGCACCCGAGCGCCCTTGCTGGCCGGCAGCACCGGTGGCGTCGTAGGGCGCGGCGAGGACGACAGCGGCGGCCCCGAGTGCCCACGAGTAGTCGTCCCACGCCTCGACATCGACGGGGATGCCGCGTCGCGTCGGCAGCAGGTGGCCGCGCAAGGTGGCCTCGAACCCGGGACGCCAGTGGCTCCACGCGCTGGTGCCCTCGCCGAGGACGACGACGATCTCGGGGTCGAGCACGTTGACCATGCCGGCCACGGCCTGACCGAGCAGCTCGCCTGCACGGGCGTAGACGGCGCGGGCGCTCGCGAGCCCGCGCTCGGCCTTGGTCTCGAGCGTCGCGATCGTGTCGCCGGCCCGCAGCGACTCGCGACCGGCGGCCGGCGGCCAGCAGCCCGGACTCCCCGATCAGTGCCTCGAGGCAGCCCTGGTTGCCGCAGCCGCAGACCGGCCCGTCGAGCTGTACCGGCAGGTGGCCCAGCTCGCCGGCCCCGCCGTGCGGCGCCGCGGAAGAGCGTGCCGTCGACGACGAGGCCGGCGCCGATGCCGCTCCCGATGCTGACCACCAGGAAGTCCCGATGCTCGCGGCCGCGACCGTAGAGCCGCTCGGCGATGGTCACCGCGCTGACGTCGTTCTCGAGCAGGACCGGAAGGTCGATCGCGTGGCGCAGCTGCTGTCCGAGCGCCAGCTGGTACCAGCCCGAGCGTGGGTGCGTCGACCGCGCCGTCGGCCTGGTCGTGGACGCGCGCCGGGGACAGCGACGCCGACGCCGAGGAGCGGGCCCTCGCCGTCGCGACGCTCGCGGACGACCTGGGAGATGAGCGCTCACGAGCGTGGCGGGGGCGTCCGGTGCGAGCGCGTCGACGTCGCCGCGCCAGGAGTCGATGAGCGAGCCGTCGAGGCGGGCCTCGACGAAGGCGAAGTGGTCGTGGGCGATCTTCACGCCGATCGCGCGACCGGCTGCCCCGGTGAGGGCGAGGAGCCGGGCCGGGCGGCCACCGGTGGATGCCTCGAGCTCGACCTCGTGGACGGCGTTGCGCTGTCACGAGCTCACGCGTGACCGCGGTGATGGTGGCCGGACTGACCGAGAGTCGGCGGGCGATCTCGGTGCGACTCAACGGACCCTCCACGCCCGAGCAGGGCGAGGACGGCCGTCCGGGTGAGGTCTCCACGTGATGACATGAGGTCGCTTGAGGACTTTCTACGGGACTAAACTTAGTGTTGAATGTACGCACGCCGTCGGCCACCTGTCCAGCACCGCGTCCGAATTCGTCGTCGCGAGTTCGGATCGACAGGCTGAGGCCGCGCACGTCGACCAAGGAGCAGACATGGATCTCGAGGCAGCCCCCGCGACCGGGTCGATCCACGACCCCCCGCCGTGGTGGCGCAGCGCGGTGGTCTACCAGATCTACCCGCGCTCGTTCGCCGACTCCGAACGGCGACGGGATCGGCGACCTCGGTGGGATCCGGTCGCGGCTCGACCACCTCGAGCTGCTCGGCGTGGACGTCGTCTGGCTCTCCCCCATCTATGCCTCCCCGCAGGACGACAACGGCTACGACATCAGCGACTACCAGGACATCGACCCGGTCTTCGGGTCGCTGGCGGAGTTCGACCTGCTGGTCGCGGAGCTCCATGCCCGCGGGATGAAGCTGGTGATGGATCTGGTCGTCAACCACACCTCCGACGAGCACGCGTGGTTCGTCGAGTCGAGCTCGTCGACCGACAACCCGAAGCGGGACTGGTACTGGTGGCGCCCTCCGCGGCCCGGCGCCGAGGGTGGGGCGCCCGGGGCGGAGCCGACCAACTGGGGATCGTTCTTCTCCGGCCCGACCTGGACGTACGACGAGGCGTCCGGCGAGTACTACCTGCATCTCTTCAGTCGCAAGCAGCCCGACCTGAACTGGGAGAACCCCGAGGTCCGCGAGGCGGTCTACGCGATGATGCGGTGGTGGCTCGACCGTGGCGTCGACGGCTTCCGGATGGACGTCATCAACTTCATCTCCAAGGCACTCCCCCTCGCCGACGGTCTCGTGCCGGACGGCGGCACCCTCGGTGACGGGTCGCCGTCGTACGTCTGTGGGCCGCGGATCCACGAGTTCCTCGCCGAGATGCACCGCGAGGTGTTCGCCGGGCGACCTGGCGAGCTGATCACGGTCGGCGAGATGCCGGACGTGACCGTCGAGGAAGCGCAGCTCTTCACCGACCCGGCGCGCGCCGAGGTCGACATGGTCTTCCAGTTCGAGCACGTGGCTCTCGACCAGGGGGCGACGAAGTGGGATGTGCGGCCGCTGGACCTGCGCGAGCTCAAGCGGTCGTTCGGGCGCTGGCAGGAGGGGCTCGCGGAGTCGGGCTGGAACAGCCTCTACTGGAACAACCACGACCAGCCGCGCGTGGTTTCGCGGTTCGGTGACGACGGTGAGCACCGGGTGCGCTCGGCCAAGGCGCTCGGCACGGTGCTGCACCTGCACCGCGGCACGCCGTACGTCTATCAGGGCGAGGAGCTCGGCATGACGAATGTGCCGCTCTCCGACATCTCGGACTTCCGCGACATCGAGAGCCTCAACCACTTCCGCGACGCGACGGCTCTCGGCGCCGACCCCGAGCAGGTCCTGGCGGCGCTGCGGACGATGGGCCGCGACAACGCGCGTACGCCGATGCAGTGGGACGCCAGCGCGCACGGCGGCTTCACGACCGGGCAGCCGTGGATCGAGGCGAACCCGAACCATGTCGCGATCAATGCCGAGGAGTCGCTCGCCGACCCGGACTCGGTCTTCCACCACTACCGGCGGCTGATCGCGCTGCGCCACGACGAGCCAGTCGTCGCGCACGGCGACTTCGAGATGCTGCTGCCCGACGACCCTGCGGTCTATGCCTACCGGCGCTCCCTCGGCGACGTCGAGCTGCTGGTGGTCGCCAACCTGTCGGGAGCGGACGTCGAGGTCGACCTGCTCGCCGACGAGGTCTGGCGCGACGCCGAACTGGTCCTCACCAACCTCGTTGGGGGCGACGCAACACGGCTCACGCGGCTCGCGCCGTGGGAGGCGCGGGTGCTGCGCGTCAGCGGATCACTCTGAAGGACGTGTCACTGTCCATCACGCTGGCGTCGTGGGGGAACTCGCCGTCCTGGTCAACCAAGATGCCCGTGCCGATGTTGATGCGGTTGATGCGGCGAACACCCTTCAGGCACTTGCCCCAGACCTTGAACACGACGACGTCCTCCTCAGACCTCAGCCGCCAGGTCGAGCAGCCGGAGCCGCCCTCGGTCGCCGCGATCCGCTCGCCGTCCTCCCCGGGGCTGAACAGATAGGCGGCGGAGTAGACCCACCGGCTCCGGTCCTGGGTCCGGGCGGACACGTTCACCGTGTGCCACAGGAGGTCAGGCTCTTCGGCCGGGGTGACGATCCCGCCGATGTGCACGGCGAAGCGCATCGAGGTGAACTTCCGCTTCGACGGGTTCGACTTCTTCATGACGATGACGGTGCGGTTGAGGGCAGCGGCCTGGATGCTCGCCTCGCTCGGCTCGCCCTGGAGGACGCTGGCGTCGTCCGGGTCCTTCATGACGAAGGAGCGATTGGCCTTCTTCTCGGCCGTCGAATCGACCACGGCAGCAGAGGGCTCGACGAGGGTCAGCACACCGACCGAGAGGGCGATGGCCCAGCTGAGGATGCGTTTCACGGCGATCGTTCCTCCCGCTCCTGATGACCACTTCTACGACGAATTCTGCCACCGGTTCGGGTGATTTGCGCCTGCCAATTTCGAGCGGCCGGTGACCTACTCGTCGTACGGCAGCACCGGCTCACCGCACGTCGTGCACGGCACGTGCTCGACCTGATCGCCGGGCGGGATCGTGCCGACCTCGCCGCAGTAGTCACACACCCAGAGCGCCATCGGGCTTCCTCGTCGGGCTGGTCAGCATCGAGAAGCGTCGGCTCACGAGGTTTCCTCGAGGTCGAAGGACTCCTGCGCCTCAGGAAGCAGCTCGAGCTGGTGGGTACGCCGGGGCCTCGGCGGCAGCGGGCGACGGACCGCGGGAATCGCCTCGGCCTCGGCGACGAAGCGGAGCGCGGCCCTCAGCTGGCCGAGCACCAGGTCGAGGTCGTGCTCCCCCGGGTCGTCCTCGTCGGTGCGCAGCCGGACCAGCTGCGCGATGAGCTCCTGCCGGTCGTTGCCGAAGAGCGCCGCGACCACGCGCGGCTCGGCCGGGCCGTCGTACAGGATCTCGAGCAGGGCGACCAGCGCGGGCAGCGGCGCGGGCGCCTCGTCGTCCGCGAGATCGGCCGCGAGCCGCTCGTCGAGGAACCGGAACCCACCCACCCGGGCAGCGAGGGGACGGGCGATCACGTCCACCTCGTCGGAGAACGTCGACAGGGCGACGCGCAACTGCGCCGGGGCGAAGGGCCAGGCGTAGATCCGGTGGGTCATCACGACCATGTCACCCAGGAGCGCGAACTTCCCGACGGGGTGCTCGCGGTTCAGGATCCCGACCTCCTCCTCGGCGCGGGCGAGATCCACGATGTCGAGGACGATCTCGGCGTACAGGTCGACGGCCGGGCGGTTGGGCGAGACCCGGACGTAGACCACGGACTGCCCGACAATGCACGGGACGTCACCATCGTCGTCGTGGCGCAGCGGCTCCGAGAAGTTGCCTGCGAGCGCGCTGGCGACGAGCTCATGCAGCTCCTCGGGGCTCTGCGGGAAGGTGGCGATGACCTCGTCGTCGGCCTCCTCGACGGGCGTGGTCGGGGCGGTCGGCGCGTGCGGGTCGTCCTCGAGGCCGTCGGCCGACAGGAACGACGGGTGCAGGCAGCCGAAGACCTCCCGCAGCGCGCGCACCGTCATCACCGCGAGCCGGTCGGACTCGCGGCGCTCGACGTCGGTGAAGAAGTTGGCCGAGCCGGAGTCCGGCTCGTCGCCGGGCTCGTACGTCGGCGCGCTCCAACCGAGGGCCCCCAGCTCCTCGGTCTGCGTGAGTCCGAGGAGGTAGGAGGTGTCGAGGTAGTTGTTGCTCGACGCCTCGGCCCGCACCAGGTCGCCGCCCCACCCCTTGAACTGGAGGTACGGCGCACACCCGCCGAGCCCCTCCTCGTCGTCGCCCACCTCGACCTCGAGGATCAACGACTCGTCGTCCTCGAACGCCGCCAGCCGGTCGGCCAGCCGCCCCCGGAACCCTGCCCACGCCTGCTCAACCACGTCCGCCAGATCAAACTCGGAACTGCTCATCTGCGATCCCCCGATCACTCTCGACCCCTTGAATGACCCTCACGCTATGGGGGACCACCGACAGTTTCGGGGGCCTGGTCCAGCCCACTTGGCTGGCTGATCACGCAGGCCAGGGTCAGCTGGCCGCAACGGTCGCCGATGCGAAGAAGTCCATCGGCAGAGCGTGCTTTAGCCGCCAGGTGAGCGCGATGGGTCGATCGCCTGTGTGCGAGAGGTACTCGACCGGACCCAGGAAAAGGTAGGGCGACGTGCCGAACTCGTCCTTCTGTTCCTCGCGCGCGAAGAGCAACACACTGCTACTCCCCGAGAGGTAGCGCCGACCCGTCGGAGACAGCACCGAGGTAGTCGACTGAGATTCCCAATGGAAGAGAGTCGGGCTGATGGGGTAGTCGCGGTACATCGTCGTCGGCGAGTAGTCGCCCTCGGACTTCTTGAGAGTCACGAACAGGGCGTCCACATTTAGGTCATGCGAAAACCAGACACCCTCTCGGAAACTGTTCGGGTTCCGCGGGAAGTCGAGTGCGGCGAGGATCTCCTCGCGTTGATACCTGGCGTGGATTCGGAGTGGCACGTCCGCAAGACCACCACTCAGGGCGACGGTCTGATGCCGAGCAGCCTCGAATGCGAGGTCAACGACAGCACGCAGTTCTTCGCGGACCGCCTGCTCGTGACAAAGCTCGGCCAACCCGTCTTCGATTGAGGCATGACCACCTCCGTCGTACCAAAGCGAGAAGAACAGCATCCGAGCCATCCGCTGTTCCTGGTCGCTCAGCTCGCCGTAGGCCGGGGCGTTATCAGCGAGCAGCCGGCGGTAGCTCTCCGCGCGGTCGCGATCGTCAACGTGCGCGAACGCGCGGATCCGCTTGAGGAGCTTCTCTTCGAGCTGTGAGCCCGGTCGTGTCGTCAGCTGAGCATCACGTCGGAGCCGAGTCCACGAGTGACTCCCGCGTCGGAGAATGTCGGACAGCTCAAGCCCCGACTCGTCCAAAAAGGTCTCGAGGTCTTGGTCGCCGTACGACCTGAGCTCCGCCACTATCTGAGCCCAACGGTTGGCGATCTGGGACTTAATGTTGTCCAAGACCAAGGCTTGGGCTTGCTTGTCCATCACGATCTGGCACCCCGATGGCAGGAACGGGAAGCCGCGTTCGATCTCACGCTCCAGGCCTCGTCGGGTCTCGCCGGTGAGCGCTCGCAGCTTCCGATCCCAGCGGAACTCCTTGCGGTGGTAGCCGACGAAGTCCAGAACCGTGAGCACCGCCTTGTCGCGAGTGCGACGCAGCCCGCGACCCAACTGCTGCAAAAAGACCGTCGCGCTTTCCGTCGGTCGCAGGAACAACACCGTGTCCACGTCGGGGAGGTCGAGCCCCTCGTTGAAGAGGTCTGCGGCGAACAGAACATTGACGCGACGGCTCTTGAGATCTTCAAGTGCGCGCTCACGAGTTGCTTGAGGCGTGGTCCCACTGACCGCCAGCGCTGGAATCCCTGCGTCGTTGAAGCTCTTAGCCATGAACTCCGCGTGTTCGACACTGACGCAGAACCCCAACGCTCGCATGCCGCCAGGATCCAGAATCTTGTCCCTGACCTGGGTCAGAACGATGGCCGCCCGCGCCCGGTTGCCCGAATAGACGTTAGAGAGTTCGGCCTCGTCGTACCGTCCACGCGTCCACGTCAGCGCACGAAGGTCGGTCCCGTCTGCAACGGCGAAGTAGTGGAACGGACACAACAGATCGGCGCCGAGCGCGTCCCACAGCCTGAGCTCGACGGCAGTTCGACCGCCGAAAAATTGGCGTACATCCACTCCATCGGCTCGCTCCGGTGTGGCCGTGAGCCCCAGTAATTCGATCGGGGCGAGTCGCTCCATCAGGCGCCGATAGGTCAAGGCTTCGGCATGGTGGAACTCGTCGATGACCACGATGTCGAAAGCATCGACCGGAAGGTTGCCAATGCCGTAGGCGGTGAGCGATTGGATGCTCGCGAAGACATGGCGCCAGCGCTCGGGTCTAGCGCCACCGACGTACAACTCTCCGAACGTGGCGTCTGTTAGGACCTCGCGATAGGTGCGCAGCGATTGCTCCAAGATCTCTCGGCGGTGCGCCACGAAGAGCAGCGACGGACGATCAGGGTTCGAGGTCGAGGCGAGTTCGCGGTAGTCGAGAGCGGCAATCACGGTCTTCCCGGTGCCGGTTGCCGCGACGACGAGGTTGCGGTGACGGTCATGAACCGCTCTCTCCGCAGCGAGCGCCTCCAGCATCTCTTGCTGGTAGGGGAACGGGCGGACCTCCAGTCCAGCCAGAGAGATGGTCACGCGGTCGTGCGTAGTGCGGCCGGATGCCTCAGCCAGGGCATCATCGAGGCGATCCCGATCGCGGTCAGGGTCGTAGGTCTCAAACGATGTGTCGTGCCAATAGGTGTCGAAGGTTGCCTGGAACTTGTTGAGCAGCGCGGGCGTCCCGTGTTGCGAAACTCGGATGTTCCACTCCACCCCGTCCAAGAGCGCCGCACGTGACAGATTCGAGGAGCCGACGTACGCCGTGTGGAAGCCGGTATTGCGGCGGAACATCCACGCCTTTGCGTGCAACCGCGTCCGGTGCGCGTCGTACTGGATCTTCACCGTTGCGCCGAAGTCGCGGATGAGTCGATCCAGGGCCGCGCGCTCGGTGGCTCCCATGTAGGTCGTCGTGATGACCCTGAGCGGGACCCGACGCTGCTGAACCCTCGACAGTTCGGGCTCGAGCAGCCGCAGCCCATGCCACTTAACGAATGCGCACAACAGGTCGACCTCGTCGGCGGTGTCGATCTCGGCCCGCAACTCGGACCCCAAGCTCGGCTCGTCGCCCGAGTTCGTCAACAATGCCGCGTCCCTGAGGGGCGTTGTGGGTCGGGTTGCACCGTAGGTGACGACGCCAGGCGCTGCTGGTTCGGCGATCTGCAGCAGTTGCTCGAGGGGTCCGAGAACCGCGTCGTTCGCCTGGAGTCTCTCGATCAGATCGTTCGCGATCGAGACCCGTCGATCGGGATCTTTGGTGTCCGCAAGGACAGCTTGGAGTAACTCCGACACGTGCCGCGCGAGCACGTGGGCCTGGTCGACCTCCTCCACCCGACGCGTCGTTGCCCGCGCAGTTTGGAGGGCATCAATTTCGGCACGAACACCCTGCGTGAGCAGAGTTTCGTACAAGCCATCCCGAGCCGACTTATCCATCACCCCGGCAGTGTGACTGACTTCAAGTACGAGCGCCGGCACTACACGAATTCAGGAGCGCTTGAACACGCCGATGCGACGTTCGACAACCGCTGGCCTACGGCACCAACGGCAGGCACCAACCACCAGTGCCCGGCACCAGCGGAGGCGGGCAGTCGGGCCAGCGCAGCCGTTCGCGGGTGGGTTCTGGCCGCGCCTTCCAGGGAAGCTTCTTGGGGTCGGGCTTGTATCTGAGCAGCGCGTTGATGTTGGTGTCGGAACGCTGGCGGTACCGCCGGTTGCGGGTGCGTTGACGCCAAACGGCCTTGACCGCCCGATTGACGTGCAGCCGCGCATCGGGCGGGAAGAATCCGTTGAGCGCGGGTGAGCCCCAGTTCCCGCCCTCAGCCGCCCATTCGGCCGCGATGTAGGACACGACGCGGATGTCGTACTCCTCGATGAGGGTGAAGAACCGCTTCATCCACGCAACGCTGGCCCGGCCACTCGTGGTGCCGATGTAGGCCGGCGTCGATTCGCCGATCATCAGAGGCAGGCCGAGCTCGCGCCCCTCGTCCAGCAGCCGCCGGACTGCTCGCTCGTAGCGGACCTTCGCATCGCGAGTGCCAGGACCGAGAAAACTGCCCTGACCCCAGTAGGAGATGGCGAAGTAGTCGACATACCCGTCGCCGGGATAGAAGTCGGCGACCGGGCAGAAGTCCACATCGGGGCCCGGTCCCTCAGCCTCGGTCAAGATCGGATCCAGCGCCTGGCCCAGGCTCTGCGAAACGCTGCCCATGATCGCGTAGAAGCCAGCCCGATCGAGGCGGTAGCCGGGACCCGCGGAGTGCCAGACCCAGGACACGTTGTGACCCGCCCCGGCCTCGCGCAGGTGGTCAACGATGTAGCGGTAGGCGCGCTGGAAGAGCTGCGGCTCGCCGTACGTGGCGCAGGCACGGTCGAACTCGTAGAGCGGACGCAGGAACACCGCACGATCCAGGGACTGCAACCACTCGGCCAGGGATTGCAGCTCAGCGTCGTAGCGGCCGGCGAGCAGCGCCAGCGACTCGGCGGAGTTGCCGCTCAGCTGACCGCCATAACCCAGCCCGAGCTGCAGAGCGGTGCCCGGGTACCGCTCGAGCAATGCCTGCATCGTCGCGAGCTCACGGCGAGTTCGCGCTCGGTCGCCGGAGAGGATGAGGTAGAACATGAATCCTGCCGGCACCTCGCCCATGTGCTCGACGTACTGCTCCATCGAGCCGATGACCGCTGGCTCGACCGCCTGGCCGGTCATGACCAGCGTCCGACCCCGGGGGACCAGCGACAGACGTTTGCGCATCGGTCGCGGTCTGCTGCTGTTGCCAGTGATGGATGCCGCACCGGGTGCCGCGCCGAGCGCTCCTGCTCCGAGCATCGCAGCGCCGACAGCAGCAGCGGCCTGGATCGCGGTACGCCGCCTGATCGCGCTTTGCCGAGTCATGCGTCGAACAACTGGCTTGGATGCGGTTGGTTACGTGGGCACACAGCAAGGAGGCCCCACCCGAATCGGGTGGGGCCTCCTGCGGCTACTTGCTCAGATCAGCTGCAGCCGCGACGTGCTCCCACAGCCTTCACACACGTAGCAGGACCCAGCAGGCCGCATCTTCGTGCCGCAGGTCATGCAGAGGGGTGAGTCGACGGCGGTGCCGGTGAGCTTCTCGAAGAGCTCGGCGGAGGTCTGCGCCTCCTGGACCGGGGCGGCGGGGGCCGCGGTCTCCGTGACCTCGACCGTCTCGGTCACGTGCGCGTCGCTGATGTCGATCAGCTCGGAGGCGTTGCCGGTCTCCTCGATGGGCTCGTAGGAGCCGGTCTCGAGGTGGCGGCGACGCTCGTCGGCGGAGTAGATGCCCAGGTCGGAGCGCTGCTCGAAGGACATGTAGTCCAGGGCGAGCCGACGCCAGACGTAGTCCATCAGCGACTGCGCCATCCGGACGTCCGGGTCGTCGGTGAGACCGGCCGGCTCGAAGCGCAGGTTGGTGAACTTCGCGACGTACGTCTCGAGCGGGACGCCGTACTGGAGACCGATCGAGACCGCGATCGAGAAGGCATCCATCACGCCGGCCAGGGTCGAGCCCTGCTTGCCGAGCTTGAGGAAGACCTCACCGAGCTCGCCGTCGTCGTGGGCACCGGAGGTCATGTACCCCTCGGCACCGCCAACGGTGAACGACGTGGTCCGCGAGACCCGCGACTTCGGCAGACGCTTGCGCTTGGGGGCGTAGACGATCTTCTCGATCGTCTTGGTCTCGGACGACTCGACGGTGGCGTCGGCGTTCGAGGACTGACCCTTGTTGTCGCCCTTGCCGGTGGCCAGCGGCTGACCGACCTTGCAGTTGTCGCGGTAGACCGCGGTCGCCTTGAGACCGAGCTTCCACGACTGGAGGTAGATGTCCTCGATCTCCTCGACCGTGGCGTCCTCGGGCAGGTTGACCGTCTTGCTGATCGCGCCGGAGAGGAACGGCTGGCAGGCCGCCATCATCCGCACGTGGCCCATCGGCTTGAGGGCGCGGGCGCCCATCGCGCAGTCGAAGACCTCGTAGTGCTCGGTCTTGAGGCTCGGGGCGTCGATGACGTGGCCGTGCTCGGCGATGTAGGCGACGATCGCCTCGACCTGCTCGGGCTGGTAGCCCATCTTGCGCAGGGCGCGCGGCACGGTCTGGTTGACGATCTGCATCGAGCCGCCGCCGACGAGCTTCTTGAACTTCACCAGGGAGAAGTCGGGCTCGATGCCGGTGGTGTCGCAGTCCATCATGAAGCCGATGGTGCCGGTCGGCGCGAGCACCGAGGCCTGCGCATTGCGGAAGCCGTTGACCGCACCGACGCTCTGGACGTCGGCCCAGGCCTGCGAGGCCAGCTTGTGCACCTGGCTGTCGGCACCACCCAGGGTGCGGACGGTGTCGTTGGCCGCCTGGTGCTTGCGCATGACCCGCTTGTGGGCGTCGGCGTTGCGGGCGTAGCCGACGTACGGGCCGACGACGCCGGCCAGCTCACCCGAGCGGCGGTAGGAGACACCGGTCAGCAGCGAGGTGATCGAGGCCGCCATCGAGCGGCCACCGTCGGAGTCGTAGCCCAGGCCCATCGCCATCAGCAGCGCGCCGAGGTTGGCGTAGCCGATGCCGAGCTGGCGGTAGTCGCGGGTGGTCTGGGCGATCGGCTCGGTCGGGAAGTCCGCGAAGCAGATCGAGATGTCCATCGCGGTGATGATCACCTCGGTGGCCTTCACGAAGAGCTCACCGTCGAAGGTGTCGTCGTCCTTGAGGAACTTCAGGAGGTTCAGCGAGGCGAGGTTGCACGAGGAGTTGTCCAGCGACATGTACTCCGAGCAGGGGTTGGACGCGGTGATCCGGCCCGTCTCGGGGTTGGTGTGCCAGTCGTTGATCGTGTCGTCGTACTGCAGACCGGGGTCGGCACACGCCCAGGCGGCGTGGCTGATCTTGGTGAAGAGCTCGCGGGCGTCGACGGTCTCGATGACCTCGCCGGTGCCGCGGGCACGCAGACCGAAGTCGGTGCCGTCCTCGACCGCACGCATGAACTCGTCGGTCACGCGGACCGAGTTGTTGGCGTTTTGGTACTGGACCGACGTGATGTCGACGCCACCGAGGTCCATGTCGAAGCCGGCGTCACGCAGCGCGCGGATCTTGTCTTCTTCGCGCGCCTTGGTCTCGACGAACTCGACGATGTCGGGGTGGTCGACGTCCAGGACGACCATCTTGGCCGCACGACGCGTGGCGCCGCCGGACTTGATGGTGCCGGCCGAGGCGTCGGCGCCGCGCATGAACGAGACGGGACCCGAGGCGGTGCCGCCGGAGGAGAGGAGCTCCTTGGAGGAGCGGATGCGCGAGAGGTTCAGGCCGGCACCGGAGCCGCCCTTGAAGATGAAGCCCTCCTCCTTGTACCAGTTGAGGATGGAGTCCATCGAGTCGTCGACCGAGAGGATGAAGCAGGCCGAGACCTGCTGCGGGGACTGGGTGCCGACGTTGAACCAGACCGGGGAGTTGAAGGAGAAGTACTGGTTGACCAGCAGCCAGGTCAGCTCGTGCTCGAAGAGCTCGGCGTCGGCCGGGGTCGCGAAGTACCCGTGGTCCTCGCCGCCCTTGCGGTAGGTCTTCACCACCCGGTCGATGAGCTGCTTGAGGCTCCACTCACGCACGTCGGTGCCGACCGCGCCGCGGAAGTACTTCGTGGTGACGATGGTGGAGGCGTTGACCGACCAGAAGTCGGGGTACTCGACCCCGCGCTGCTCGAAGACCGTGACGCCGGTCTTCCAGTTGGTCTGGACGACGTCGCGACGCTCCCAGGTGATGTCGTCGTAGGGGTGGACGCCCTCGGTGCTGAAGACCCGCTCGATCTTCAGTCCACCAGTGGTGGCACCGTCGGTCGTGCTCCCGGTCTTGCCACTCACTGTCTCCGTCATGGAATCTCCTCTGTCGCGTCACTGACGTCGTTGTCTTGGTGCTGGTCTGGCGGTGCGGGTGCTCGGCGGTGCGGTGGGGCTGGTGGTCGGTCGAGACTCCCGGAGACCACCGACATGTGGTGCGCCCGGCACGCAGCTTCCCCACTACGTGCCGGGCGGTTCAGGGGTCAGCCGCTGGGGGCTGACGTGGCCGCGACGAGGGCGCGCTCGGCGCGTTCGCCGCGGAGCATGGCGATCTCGGCCTCGAAGTCGTCGGCCGACTCGAAGGCGCGGTAGACGCTGGCGAAGCGGAGGTAGGCCACTTCGTCGAGCGCGCGGAGCGGACCCAGGATGGCCAGGCCGACTTCGTGAGCGGGGAACTCCGCGAGCCCGCCGCTGCGCAGGGCGTCCTCGACGGCCTGGCCCAGGCAGGCCAGGTCGTCCTCGGAGACCGGGCGGCCCTTGCAGGCCTTGCGGACGCCGGCGATCGCCTTGTCGCGGGTGAACGGCTCCGTGGCGCCCGAGCGCTTGAGCACGATCAGCTGCATCTGCTCGACGGTCGTGAACCGCTTGGCGCACGACGAGCAGGTACGACGACGGCGGATCGCGCCACCGTCGTCGGCGACGCGTGAGTCGAGGACCCGGGTGTCGATGTTGCGGCAGTACGGACAGTGCACCGGGGCCTCCTCTCACGGGAGCCGATCAGCGCTCCAGTCCCCCTCCGGGGAGCTGCAGCCTGTGGATAGCGGGGGGTTTGCTGTGTATAACAACCAGCAATCTGTGGGACTTCCGCATCTCTTCTGTGAACTAGATGTGGATAACTACATGCGTGTAAGTACTAGATGTTGTGGTTACCGTACGCCCGCGATCCAGCGGCGCGCAAGTGATCGCGCGAAGTTCCTGTGATCGGGACAACACTCCTCGAGAAACCGCAGGTCAGCCCGCTGGAAGGGCAGGTCGAAGCCGATCCGGGCCCGGCGTGTCGGCCGCTGGCGTGTCGCCCGGAAGAGCCCGAGGCAGGCGTCAGCCGGCGGCCAGATCGGGGGCGAGATCATGGGCGAACCACGCGGTGGTCCCCCGCGCGTCGCGCTCGGAGCCCCAGCGGTCGGCGAGGGCCTCGACCAGCATCAGCCCGCGGCCGAAGACGGCCAGCTCCTCGGCGGTCGGCAGGGCAGGCGCGGCTGCGCCCGCCTCGCCGCCGAGGTCGCGCACCACCACGACCAGCTGGTCGTGCTCGATCCGGACGGTCAGCTCGGCTCCGCTGTGGGCATGGATCACCACGTTGGTCACCAGCTCGGACAGACACAGCTGGGCGCTCTCGATGGTGTCGTCGCCCACGCCCCAGGCCTCCAGCTCCCGGCGCAGGAAACGCCGTGCGGCCCCGGCCGAGCGGGGATCACTGTCCAGCTGGACCTCGGCGCGATGACCGCTCGTGGCGCCGGTCGCCGACTCGCGGGTCGGGGCCGTCTCCAGGGGCTCGCCGGCGCGCACCCGGCGTACGGCGTCGGCGATGCGCTCGGCCAGCACCTCCAGAGCTGCCCGACCTGCGACCGTGAACGGCTGGTCCGAGCCGTAGCAGAGCAGAATCCCTCCGACCGGCGACAGCAGCCCCGGCAGGGGCACGGCCGCCAACGCCACGGTGCGCTCCTCGCGCTGGCGGGCCACGACCTCGGCGAAGCGCGGCTCCAGCTCGTCGAGGTCACCGAAGATCGGCTCACCGGTGCGCACGACGCTGGTCAGCGGGACGTCGTCGTAGGCGTCGATGTGGCACCACTCGAGATCCGCGAGGCGATCACTCGACACGAAACGCAGCCGGCGACCCCCACCCTCGACCAGGGCCAGGGCCGCCCGGGTGACGCCCGGCAGGGCGGCAAGCTCGGCCAGCGCCCCGGCGGCGAGCTCGTCGATGCCGTGCGCCCGACTGAAGATTCCAGCGTCCTGCACCCGCTCACAGTAAAGGAATCCGCCGGGAAGCGGCACCGGTGCGAGGTCAACCTCCCGGCGCTCCCACCGATCGGTCACAATGACCGCGTGGGCGAGACGGGGAAGCGAATCGGGTCGCGGCGGGCAACCAAGCCCCGGCCGTCACTGTCGCTGTCGAAGCCCGTCCTCGCCCTCACGGCCGGGGTGACGCTCTGCGTGGTGGCCTGGGGCTACCTCGTCTATGCCGCGATCGACTTCGGGACCACGGCCCGCGCCGGTGAGTCCAGCGCCTGGGGCTTCCTGGTCCTGGCCTCGCTCGGGGCGGTGGCCTGCCTCTTCGTCGGGATGATGCTGATCGCCCGGCTCCTGCGCCGGCTCGGCCTGGGCGGGACCTCAGCCACCTCCCCCGCTGCCGTCGAGACGCCGCGCCCCCCGGGCGGACGCCGCGCCGCACGCTGACCCGGGCACCATCCCCTGAACGCCGCGAAGGGCGGGGCCACTGGGCCCCGCCCTCCGTCTTCCCCGGCCCACCAGCCGGGGTCGAGTCGGCTGATGAAGGTCTGTGTGGTGCTACTGCTGCAGCGGGACCCGGATCCGCTGACCGGCTTGGACCAGCGCGGAGTCGAGGGAGTTGAGCCGCTCGATGCGGTGCACCATCGCCCGCACGTCGCCGTCGTCGGCAACCTCGGCGGCAATCCCCCACAGCGTCTCGCCGGCGCCGACCATCACGACGCGGGTCGGCTCCGGGGTGCCGGCCTTGTCGGTGGCGACCGAACCGGACGCGATCACGATGCCGATCCCGAGCACCACGAGCAGGGCGAGCACGAAGACCACCAGCCGCCCGCGGCGGGTCAGCCGCAGCGTGGCGGGGGTGCTCATCGTCTGGTGGTGCATCGTCATGGTGTTCATCGGACCTCCTGGGGAAGTGGCGGTCAGCCTTGGATCCTGCCGTCGAACTGATGTCTATCCGCGACCACCGACAGTCCTGGCCGGACCTGCCTGGCAGACGCGGTTCGATCAGACGTTCGATCGAACATGTGTGCGACGTTAGAGCAGGTGTTCGAACAGGGCAACCCGACACGCCGAACACGCGTTCGAAGAACGCCCGCCCCGCGTCCCCACGACCCGGGGGGTACCCCATGGCCCGAACGGAACGGCGAGATGGCCCGAATGGGTCATGGAGACACCCCGATCGGACAAGGTAGAAAGTAGGTGGACACGCGCCCGGCACCCGGAGCGACCCCCGGACACGGGATTGCTCCCCGGGACAGGGCGCGTTGCCACCACCAAGACCCGACCCGGGGGGGTCGCTGGCTCAGCGGCCGGTGCGCCGAAAGGCGCGCCGGCCACTGGGCATCTTGGTTTCCGGCCCCCGCGCGTGAGCCCGCCGATCTCGGCGAGGACCCCGGGAGCGTCAGTCGGTGGCGCGCTTGCTGATCGCGCGCCGACCCTGCGCCGCGAAGAGCGCGGTGCCCCGCTTGGCCACCGACGGCGCCAGCGCCGCCACGCGTACGACGCCGCCACGCCAGCTCGGCACGCTGCGCACGACGCGCGAGCTGCCGAGCAGCGCGACCGCCTGGTCGGCGACCTCGTCGACGGTGAGGATCGGGCCACCGGAGTGGACGAGCAGGGTGCCGAGGCCGCCCGGCGTCTGGCCGTCGAGCATCGCGGTCTGCACACCGTCGGGGCAGAGCGCGTGCACCCGGATCCCGCGCGGGGTCTCGGCATCCACCGACATCGTCGCGGAGACGATCGCGGCCTTGGAGGCGGCGTACACGCTGTAGCCGGGGACCGGGCCCAGGCCGGCGAGCGATGCGGTGTTGACGATGTCGCCACCTCTGTCGCCGAAGCCGTCGATGGCCGCGCGCATGCCCCACAGGGTGCCGAGCAGGTTGACCTCGACCAGGCGTCGGACCGCCGCCTCGGAGAGGTCGACGAGGGTGCCGTCGTCGCCGACGCCGGCGTTGTTGAACCACGCGACGAGCTCGCCGTGGCCGGCCGCCAACTCGGCGGCTGCGGCATGGCCGGCGGGGTCGCGGACGTCGTGCGCGAGCCCGGCGGCGGCACCGATCTCGGCGGCGGTCTGCTCGGCACCGACGCCGTCGATGTCGGTGATCACGACGTGGTGGCCCAGGGCGACCATCCGCTCGGCGATGCCGCGCCCGATCCCGCGGGCGCCTCCGGTGATGACACAACTGGTGGCGCGCGGGGAGGTCATGGGTCGGATCCTCCCAGAGGGTGGCCCCGCGGCCGGAGCCCGGCCAGCGTGCGACACGCCGTTCGAACAGATGTTTGAATTGCTCCGGCGAGATGGTTACCGTGAGCACACCGAGCCCGGGCGATCCCGAGCGAGCCGCAGCTATCGGGAGGCAAGCAGCATGGCCAGCAACAAGACGACCGGCACTCCCACGGGCAGTGCCACGGTCAGCGAGCTCCCCGACGGTCCGCCCGACGCGACCGGCCTGACCCCGCGTCAGCTGCGCGTGCTCGCGCACATCAAGGACGCCATCGAGCTGCGCGGCTATCCCCCGAGCATGCGCGAGATCGGCGAGGCGGTCGGGCTGACCAGCTCCTCCAGCGTCGCCCACCAGCTCAAGGTGCTCGAGCAGAAGGGGTTCCTCAAGCGTGACCCCAACCGCCCCCGCGCCCTCGAGGTCTTCCTGCCCGAGGTGATGGCCGCGCGCCGCTCGATCTCCTCGGCCGAGGAGACGTCGTACGACGAGACCGGGATCGGCGACGCGATGCCGGCCGCCACCTACGTCCCGATGGTCGGTCGGATCGCCGCCGGTGGCCCGATCCTCGCTGAGGAGCGGGTCGAGGAGATCTACCCGCTGCCCCAGTCCCTCGTGGGCGACGGCACCCTCTTCATGCTCGAGGTCGCCGGCGACTCGATGATCGACGCCGCCATCTGCAACGGCGACTACGTCGTGATCCGCCAGCAGCCCACCGCCAACAACGGTGAGATCGTCGCCGCCATGATCGACGGCGAGGCGACCGTGAAGACCTTCCAGCGCAAGGACGGCCAGGTCTGGCTGCTCCCCCACAACGACGCCTACGAGCCGATCGACGGCACCCACGCCACCATCCTCGGCAAGGTGACCGCGGTCCTGCGTCGCGTCTGAGGGGTCTCTCGGGGGTTGCCTCGGGGAAGTGTCCGGACGATTCCGGGTACCGACAGCGGGTGAAATCGCCGACAGTTGATCCGTGAGTCTCTCGACGGTCGTGGCCCTTCGCCAACGCCATCCCCGCCTCGTGCGCGGGGTCCTCGAGGTGGCGCTCATCGTGGGCCTGTGGGCGACCTACAGCCTCTCGCGACTCGTCGCCGACACGACGATGGCGCCGGCCCTGCGCCGGGCCGAGGACCTGCTCCACCTCGAGGGACTCCTCGGCATCCGCTGGGAGCTCTCGCTCAACCAGACCTTCAGCAGCCACACCGTCCTCGGCCTGCTCGGCAGCTACTGGTACGCCACCTTGCACTACGTGGTCACGGCCGCGGTGCTGCTGTGGGTCTACCGACTCGGCAGCCGGGTCTATCTGCCTGCTCGCCGGGCGCTCGTCATCGCCACCCTCCTCGGGCTCGTGTGCTACCTCCTGCTCCCGACCGCACCCCCACGCTTCGTCCAGGGGTACGTCGACGTGCTGAGCCTGCATGCGGCCGACGGCTGGTGGAGCACCGACGCCTCGGCCCCGCGCGGCCTCGGCGGCCTGACCAACGAGCTGGCGGCCTTCCCCTCCCTGCACGCCGGGTGGGCGCTGTGGGTCGCGATCGCCGTACAGCTCAACGCCCACCGGCGCTGGATCCGGGTCGCCGCGTGGACCTACGCCGCGGGCACGGCGGTGGTCATCGTCGGCACCGGGAACCACTGGGTCATCGACGCGTTCGTGGGCTGGCTGGTCGTCCTGGTGGGGTGGGCAGTGTCCGACACGGTCGGGCAACGGCGCTGGCCCCGACGGCCAACTGCAGGTGAACCGACGATGGTCACACGCGCCTGACTGTCACTTCGGCGCTCGTGCGTCGTTGACTGCACCGTGACCATCTCCCCTGACGCCACCTCGCCCACCCCTGCCCGTCCCCACGTCCGCCCCCTGGGGCGTCGTACCGTCCTGGCCACGGGCACGGTCGGGGCCGGTGTCACCGGGCTGATCGGGCTGGGCGCGCTGCCCGCCGCTGAGGCCGTCGAACGCTCGAGCAGCGGATCGCCGTTCCAGCACGGCGTGGCCTCCGGCGACCCGCTCCCCCGGGCCTGCGTGATCTGGACCCGGGTCACCCCGACCCGCACCAGCCTGCCGGGATCGGGGAAGGGGCCGAAGGTGAGCGTCGCCTGGGAGGTCTCGAAGGACCCCCGGTTCAAGAAGGTCGTCCGCAAGGGGCGCTTCCAGACCGGCTCCAGCCGGGACCACACCGTCAAGGTCGACGTCACCCGGCTCAAGCCCGCCACCTGGTACTACTACCGCTTCACGCTCCAGGGAGTCCGCAGCGACGTGGGTCGGCTGCGGACGGCGCCCGCACGCAAGTCCCTCCCCGAGAACCTCCGCCTCGGCGTGGTCTCCTGCGCCAATCTCCAAGCCGGCTGGTTCAGCGCCTACCGCGGCCTGGCCGCGCGCGACGACCTGCACGCGATCCTGCACCTGGGTGACTACCTCTACGAGTACGCACCGGGTGGGTACGGCTACGGCCAGTCCAATGAGGACATCCGCCCCCACGAGCCCGCCCACGAGATGGTCTCGCTCGCCGACTACCGCCAGCGCCACGCGCAGTACAAGCGCGACGCCGACCTGCAGGCCCTGCACGCGAAGTACGCCTGGATCGTGACCTGGGACGACCACGAGGTCACCAACGACCAGTGGAAGGACGGGGCCGAGAACCACGAGCCCGACGAGGGCGACTACCTCGCGCGGCGCGCCCGCTCCCACCGGGCGTACGACGAGTGGATGCCGGTGCGCCTCAACGGCACCGCCGCGCTCGGCGACGGCAGCCGACTCTACCGACGCCTGCAGTTCGGCCGGCTGGCCGAGCTGAGCATGCTCGACCTGCGCACCTACCGCTCCGAGCAGGTCGACGCGACGTCGCCGCCCCCCGTGCCGACTCCCGACGGCGAGGTCAGTGATCCCTCCCGCACCATCCTGGGCCGCCAGCAGCTGCGCTGGCTGAAGAAGTCACTGGTGTCGAAGAAGGCCCAGTGGAAGCTGATCGGCAACCCGGTGATGATCGCGCCGGTGACCTTCGGCTCGCTCCCCGAACGCCTCGTGGGGCAGATCAACGACGTCACCGGTCTGCTGCCCGAGGACGGCCTGCCCTACAACGTCGACCAGTGGGACGGCTACACCCACGATCGCCACCAGGTCTTCGACCAGATCCGCAACCACCAGGTCAAGGACGCGCTCTTCATCACCGGTGACATTCACTCCGGGTGGGCCTGCGAACTGCCCTACGACACCTCGATCTACCCGGTCGGCGACTCGGCGGGCGTCGAGTTCGTCTGCTCCTCGGTGACCTCGAACAACCTCAAGGACATCACCGGCGACCCGTCCGGGGTGACCAGCACGCTGGTCGAGGAGGGGATCAAGGCGAACAACCGCCACATCAAGTACCTCGACTTCGACAGCCACGGCTTCTCGGTCCTCGACCTGAACGCCGACCGCGCCCAGATGGACTGGTTCGTGATCGGCGAACGCGCCGACAAGAACACCACGATCACCTGGTCCACGTCCTGGATGACCGAGTCCGGCACCGGCCGGATCACCCCCGTCGACTCCCCGGTAGGTGCCTGATGTGTGAGCCCACCCACCACGAGCCCGGCCACGCCTTCGCCGACGGGATGGCCGCGGTCCGCACCGGTCGCCGTACCCTCCTGCAGGCGGGAGCGGCTGGGATGCTCTTCTCGACCGCGGTCGCGGCCCCGGCCGCGGCCGGCTCCCGTGCCGCACGGGTCGCCCCGGCGACCAAGAACCGCGCCTACGTCCTCGTCGTCGACGGCTGCCGTCCCGACGAGATCACGCCCTCGGTGACGCCCAACCTCTTCGCCCTGCGCGAGGGCGGCCTGCACCACCCGCGGGCTTCTTCGATGCCCATCATGGAGACCATCCCGAACCACGTGATGATGATGACCGGCGTGCGCGCCGATCGCACCGGCGTGCCGGCCAACAGCATCTACGACCGCGCCCTGGGCGCGGGCCGGACGATGGACCGGCCCGAGGACATCAAGGCCGTCACCGTCATCGAGCAGCTCAACCGGCGCGGCTTCACCACGGGCACGGTGCTGAGCAAGGAGTACCTCTACGGCGTCTTCGGCGAGCGCGCCACGCACCGCTGGGAGCCGGCCCCGATCATCCCCTACTCCGAGCACGCCCCCGACGTGTTCACGATGAACGCCACCTTGTCGATGATCGAGGAGTTCGACCCGCACCTGGTCTTCGTCAACCTCGGCGACATCGACCGGATGGGTCACGTCGACTTCACCGGCCCCAGTGTCCGGATCGCCCGACGCCTCGTCCTGATGGACACCGACCTCCTCGTCGGGCGCTTCATCGACCTGCTCAAGACTTCCGGTCGCTGGGAACACTCGATGGTGATGGTGGTGGCCGACCACTCCATGGACTGGTCCGACCCCGATCGACTGGTCAGCCTCCAAGGCGTCCTGCAGGCCGACCCGATGCTGGCCGGGAAGGTCCAGATCGAGGACAACGGCGGCGCCGACCTCGTCTACTGGACCGGAGCCGACGCCCAGCGCGACGCCGCCATCCAGCGGATCCGGGACATCGCCAAGGGCGTCGACGGCGTCCTGGTCGCCCACCGCCGCGACAAGCCCTGGCTGCGGCTCGGGCCCGAGGCCGGTGACGTGGTGGTCTTCTGCAAGGCCGGCTGGCGCTTCAGCGACCCGAACCAGCTCTCCAACCCGATCCCCGGCAACCACGGCCACCCCGCCACCCGGCGGATCCCGTTCTTCATCGGGGGCGGGCACCCGCGGGTGCCGCGCGCCAAGAACTCCTCGGCCGGCGCCCACACCGTGGACGTCGCGCCGACCGTGGCGTCGTTCTTCGGGATCAGGCGTACGCCGGGCGGCTGGGACGGGCGCAACCGGCTCTGATCAGCCGGCCGTCTCGGCCAGCCGGGTCAGCGCCTTGCGGACGATGGCCGGGATCGGTCGTCGTCCACATCGGCGGCAGGCTCGCCTTGAGGAAGCTGCCGTAGCGCGCGGTGGCAAGCCTGGGGTCGAGCACGGCCACCACCCCACGGTCGGTGGTCGTGCGGATCAGCCGGCCGGCGCCCTGGGCGAGCAGCAGCGCGGCGTGGGTGGCGGCGACCTGCATGAAGCCGTTGCCGCCGGCCTTGTCGGCGGCCTTCTGGCGCGCGCTCATCAGCGGGTCGTCGGGGCGCGGGAACGGGATCCGGTCGATCAGCACCAGCTGGCAGGTGTCGCCCGGGACGTCGAGCCCCTGCCAGAGGCTGAGGGTGCCGAACAGACAGGTGTGCGGGTCGCTGACGAACTGCTTGGCGAGCTCGGGGAGCTGGGCGTCGCCCTGGGCCAGGGTGGTCAGGTGGGGCAGCCGCTCGCGGACCACCTCGGCGGCGGCCTCGGCGGCCCGCCTGCTCGAGAAGAGTCCCAGGGTGCGGCCCCCGGCGGCGTCGACCAGCTCGACGATCTCGTCGAGCTGCGCCTGCCCGAGGCCGTCGCGCCCGGGCGGCGGGAGGTGTCGGGCGAGGTAGAGGATCGCCTGCTGGCCGTAGTCGAACGGCGAACCCACGTCGATGCCGCGCCACGGCAGCGCGTCGCCGCCCCGGGCGGGGTCGGCGTCGAGGACCCGCTCGGCGGGCTTGAGCCCGACATTGGTCGCGACGGCCGCGAAGTCGCCGCCCAACATCAAGGTCGCCGAGGTGAAGACCACGGTCTTGTCGGTGAGCAACTTGTCGCGCATCTGACCCCAGACCTGGAGGGGTGCGACACAGAGCCGGGGCGGAATCCGCTCGCCTCCTTCGGAGAGCCACAGGACGTCGGACTCGAGACCGGAGGCCATCCGCTCGGCGTTGACGAAGATCTCCTGGACCGAGCCCTTGGCCTGGGCCCGGCCGGCGTCGGCCTCGCCGTCGCTGTCCTTGGGGTAGGCCGAGAGGCAGGCGCGGGCCGCGTCCCGCACCAGCACCAGGGCGTCGCCGAGCTGCTGGGGCACCTGCTCGAAGCGGCCGGGGCGAGCCTCGGCGATGGCGTCGCGCAGCGCCTCGGCAGCATCACCGAGCTCGTCGGCCTGCTCGCCCTCGACCCAGCGCTGGGAACGTCGAGACGCCCGCTCGACGTCGCTGACGCTGAGCTCGTCGGTGGCGGCCTGGGTGACCCGGGCGGTGAGCTCGTGGGCCTCGTCGATGACCACGACGTCGTACTCGGGGATCATCGGGATGCCCTCGATCGCGTCGATCGCGAGCAGGGAGTGGTTGGTGACGATGAGGTGCGAGCGGGCGGCCTTCTCCTTGGCGAGCTCGGCGAAGCACTCCTGCCCGAAGGGGCACTTCGCGGCGCTGAGGCAGTCGCGGTGGCTGACGCTGACCTGGCGCCACTCGCGGTCGGTGTGGCGGGGGGCGCCGTCGCGCTCGCCGCTGCCCTTGCCGGAGGCCTCGGCCTCGGCCCACTCGCGCAGCTCGATGATCTTCTTGCCCATCGACCCCTCGGGGACCTCGACGAGGACGCCCTGGTCGTCGGGAGCGCCCTCGCGGACCCGGTGCAGGCAGGCGTAGTTGGAGCGGCCCTTGAGCACGGCGTACGACGCGTCGACGCCCTCGTGGTCGCTGATCGCCTCGACCAGCCGCGGCAGGTCGCGCTCGACGAGCTGGTGCTGGAGGGCAAGAGTCGCGGTGGCGATCACCACCCGCTTGTCGTGGAGCAGGCTCGGGACGAGGTAGGCCAGCGACTTGCCGGTGCCGGTCCCGGCCTGGACGAGCAGGTGGGTGCCGTCGACCATCGCGGTCGCGACTGCCTCGGCCATCTGCACCTGGCCGGCCCGCTCCTGGCCACCCAGCTCGCTCACCGCGGAGGCCAGCACCGCCCGGACCGGGGAAGCGTCAGTGTCGGCAGCGGGGGCGGAGGTCTCGGACACCCCAGAACCCTAACCGCGACCGGGGACACTCCCTGACCAACCGCCGACCTGCCACTTGTGGCCGCCCCCAGACCGCCGACCTGCCACTTGTGGCCGCCCCCAGACCGCCGACCTGCCACTTGTGGCCGCTGAGGCGAGCAGTCAGCCGGCCAGCGCAGCCGCCACGGCGTCGCCGAACTCCTGGTGCCCCGCCGTCGTCAGGTGGAGGCCGTCGGCGAGATAGGACAGGTCGAAGCCGGTCGCGTCGATGTAGGACACGTCGGACTCCCGGGCCAGGCGGGCAAGCAGCTGGTTCACGCGGGGTACGCCGCTGGCGCGCGCAGGAGCCGACGCAGGGCCGACGATCACGACTCGCTGACCGTCCAGCTCGCGCAGCACACGGCGAACGCCGGTCTCGATCGCCGCGTCGGACTGGTCGACGTCGTTCAGACCGCCTGCGACGACGACCAGGTCGGCGCCGTTGCGGATCGCGGCGCGGGCCCGGTCGGCGTACGACGACTCGGCGCAGCTGCTCGCCGTGGCGCTGAAGCCGGAGCCGGAGAAACCGGCGACCGACACTTCGCCGGGCAACCGACTCGGCCACGAGCCGACCGGTCGACCCAGGCCCAACCCGACCGACCACGAGTCACCGATCACGACCACCCGCTGTCCGGATCCGGTCACCTCGATCGCGCGCGCAGCCGACGCCGCCTCGTGTCGCTGGCACAGCGTGGGGTCGGCACCTCCGGCTCGGGTCGCCGTACCGCTACCGAGCAGGCCGGCCGCGGCCAGGACGAGCACCACGATCGTCGTACGAGGAGTTGCCACGCACCCATGATCGACGTCCGGCCGACCCCCCGCAGCCGATTCGCCGACCTGTCACTTATGTCCCAGAAATCGGTGCCGACCTGTCACTCATGGCCGCCGTACGCCGGCCAAAGTTGGCAGGTCGACGCCCTCAGAGCGGCCAAAAATGGCAGGTCAGCGGTCTGGGAGCGGCCATAAGTGGCAGGTCAGGGGACGGCGTACGCCGAGAGGTCGCCGGCCAGGTCTTCGTGCACGCGGCCGGAGACGAGGGTGCCGTCGCCGGTGTGCTCCATCGTGGCGATCTCGCCCTGCTGGTGCAGCCGGTTGATGAGGTCCCCGCGGTCGTAGGGCAGCAGCGCCTTGAAGGTGACCCCGGGACGCGGCAGCTCGCTCTCGATGATCGCGAGGGCCTCGGCGATCCCCTCACCGGTCTTCGCGCTGACCACGATCGCGTGCGGCTCGCGCTGGCGCAGGCGCGCGAGCACCATCGGGTCGGCGGCGTCGGCCTTGTTGATGACGACGAGCTCGGGCACCTTGGTGGCGTTGATCTCGGCGAAGACCTCGCGCACCGCGGCGAGCTGACCCTCGGGGTCGGGGTGCGACCCGTCGACGACGTGCAGGATCAGGTCGGAGTCGGCCACCTCTTCCAGCGTCGAGCGGAACGCCTCGACCAGCTGGTGGGGCAGGTGCCGGACGAAGCCGACGGTGTCGCTCATCGTGTAGATGCGCCCGTCGGACGTGGTGGTACGCCGCGTGGTGGGGTCCAGCGTCGCGAAGAGCGAGTCGTCGACCAGCACCCCGGCATCGGTGAGCCGGTTGAGCAGCGAGGACTTGCCGGCGTTGGTGTAGCCGGCGATCGACACCGACGGGATCGCGTGGCGCTGGCGCTCCTGCCGCTTGGTGTCGCGGGTCCCCTTCATCTCCTTGAGCTCGCGGCGCAGCTTGGCGATCTTGGTGTTGATCCGGCGCCGGTCGGTCTCGATCTTGGTCTCACCGGGACCACGACCACCGATACCGCCACCCTCGGCGCCGACCCGGCCACCGGCCTGACGCGAGAGCTGCCCACCCCAGCCGCGCAGGCGCTGCTTCATGTAGTTGAGCTGGGCCAGCTCGGTCTGCGCCGTGGCCTCCCGCGAGCGGGCGTGCTGGGCGAAGATGTCGAGGATCAGCGCGGTCCGGTCGACGACCTTGACCTTGAGCTTGTCCTCGAGGTTGCGCAGCTGGCTGGGCGCGAGCTCACCGTCACAGATCACCGTGTCGGCGCCGGTGGCCTGGACGATCTCGCGGATGCCGTCGACCTTGCCGCGACCGACGTACGTCGCGGGGTCGGGGTTCTGCCGCCGCTGGTAGATCGCCTCGAGCACCTCGGAGCCGGCCGTCTCGGCGAGCAGGGCGAGCTCGGCCATGGAGTTCTCGGCGTCCTCGACGGTGCCGCCGGTCCACACGCCGACGAGCACGACCCGCTCGAGCCGCAGCTGGCGGTACTCGACCTCGCTGATGTCCTCGAGCTCGGTGGAGAGGCTGGCCACTCGCCGCAGGGCGTGGCGCTCCGCGAGCTCCATCGCACCCGCGGTGGGCACGGCCTCCTCGGGATCGGGTTCGTTCACCCACTCGTCCGCCGGCTCCTGGTCCTCCCAGTCGTCGGTCGCGTCGAGCTCGTCGTCGAGGTTGAAATCGTGTGCGTTCGTCATGTGGTCTCCAATGTAGGTCGCCCCGGGACCGGACGCGAACCGATATCGCGCCGTAGCTGTCCGCAGGAGACCCGGCCGGCCCGATCTGACCATCGACAAAGCCCCGAGGGTCCGGTAGACGTAGGGCACCACCCCAGGAACGGATGCGGGTCCGCACCAGGGGCACCACCCTCGGGAGGGGTGATCGAGGTGCAGGAGCTCATCGACTGGCTCGACACACGTCGCGGACGCCTCGTCGGAGCGGCGCTGGTGCTGGCCCTCGCGGTCGGCGGCGTCCTGACCGCCCGGGGAGCGGCGCTGGCCCGACCGGCTGGGGCCGCCGGTGACACCGCAGACATCGTCGCCCTCGAGTTCGCGGGCACCGAGCAGGCCGCCGCGAGCACGATGCAGGCCTACTCCGCCACTGCCGTCACCGACGCCCTGATCGGCGACCTCTGGTTCATCCTGTGCTGGAGCCCGTTGCTGGCGCTGCTCGCGTTGTGGGCAGGTCAGAACTACCGCACCCAGTCCACCCGACGTCTCGCCGCTCCGCTGGCGATCACGGCCCTCGGTGGCGGAGTCCTGGACCTGCTCGAGAACGCCAGCATCCAGCTCGCCGTCGGTGGCCTCTTCGGCCTGGACCGCAGCCCGGAGGGGTGGCGCCTGGCCGCCTCCTTCACGTGGGGCAAATGGCTCATCGTGCTCGTCGTCGGCGTCTTCGCCCTCGGTGGCCTCGCCTCCGCGTTCGGCCGGCAGGACATCCGTCGGGTGCTGCGCGCGGGGGACACTGCTCGAACCCCGGCCGGCCTCGAGAACGATGGACGAAACCGGCTACGGCCTGGCCTTCTCGGGAGGCGGGATCCGGGCCGCCTCGATCACCCTCGGCGCCCTCCAGGCCCTGGAGTACGACGAGCCGATGGGCTGGGACAGCGCCGACAACGTGGCGTCGGTCTCGGGGGGCTCGTACATGACCGGCGCCTGGAGCCTGGCCCGCACCCCACCCGCGGCCGACCCGGCCGCCCGCCCTCCCCGGCCCTGGGCGCTGGGCCGGATCCAGCCCGGCCCGGAGGAGCGCCACCTGCGGGCCAACCTCGGCTACCTGCTCTCCAACACGCCCCGCGGGGTCGGCGACTCCTCCACCGACGAGTCACGTGACCGACTGGTCGCTGCCAAGGCCAAGCGGCGACCGAGCGCGATCGCCACCGTGCTCACCGGCATGACGATCAACGCCCTGGTGCATGCTGGGGATGCTGTGGTCGCTGAGCCAGCCGCTCGGATGGTTCTACCGGTGGTATCTCGGCCTGAGCTGTGGAGGCGCCTGGCAGGAGGCCGGCACCACCCTCACCGCGGCGCAGAGCAGCGGGTGCCTGGGATCGGCGGACCGGCTGGCCCCGCCCATCCTCTTCTGGACGGTGCTCGGCCTGGCCGTCCTGATGCTCTGGGTGCTGGCCGCCAAGCTCACCGAGACCTCCTCGGCCGGCGTCCCGCCCGCGTGGCTGCTCGGCCTCAAGTACCTCGGGTACGGCGGCCTCGCGCTCGCGGCAACCCTGCTGTTCACCCTGGGGGTGCTCCCCCTGCTGATCCGCGCGCTCTGGGCCCCCGTCGACGGACATGACCTGCTCACCTCCGTCGTCGCGATCGGCGGAGCACTCGGCTCCGCAGCCGCGGTCGGTCGGGTCCTGCGCAAGCCGCTGGCCCGTTTCGCGCCCACGATCGGCGGCCTCCTCTTCGCCGGGCTCCTGCTCTTCCTGGCCTGTCGCTTCGCCCTGGACGCGATCCGGACCGGGCCCGGCGACGGCGAGTGGATCCCGTGGGCGATCGTGGTCGGCCTGCTGCTCGTCCTCCACGTCGGAGGAGCCGCCGAGTTCTGGTCGCTGGCCGCGTTCTACCGCGGCAAGCTGCGGGCGGCGTTCGCGACGTACCGCGACGGCACCCAGGTGCGTGCCTATGACAACAACAGCAAGCCGTCCCCCGGCAACGAGATCGAGCCGGACCTCGCGAGCCTGCTCCCGCACCGCGTCCCCGGAGACGACGGCACGCCGTTGACCATCTGCGCCTCGGCCACGATCTCGGGCCGCGACGTCCGCACCCACTACGGCATCCCGGCGCTGAGCATGACGTTCTCACCGACTTCCGTCCGGCTCTTCGCGCCGCTCGAGGAGAACGGCCTCTGGCAGAAGTACGAATGCTCGACCGCCGAGATGGCCTCGCTGATGCCGCACTGGGGGCCGCGACTGACCACGATGATGGCGGTCGGGTTGTCGGGGGCCGCGGTGTCGCCCGCCATGGGACGCTTCAAGGTCGGGCCGGTCAGCATGCTGCTCGCCTTCGCGAACGTGCGCCTGGGCATGTGGGTGCCCAACCCGAGGTACGCCGCCGAGCTCGCCCGCTCCGGGCGCCGGCTGCCTCGTCCCGGACTCGGCTACCTGCTCAAGGAGTTCCTCGGCTTCCACGACCACTCCGACCTGTTCCTCTACGTCACCGACGGCGGTCACTGGGAGAACACCGCACTGGTCGAGCTGTTGCGCACCGCCCACCACCGCGAGATCGTCTGCATCGATGCCGACTCCGGGCCGGGCAACCTCGCCGGGTCCATCTCCCAGGCGATCGACCTCGCGGCCCTGGAGTGCTACGCCCAGGTGGCGATCCGGCTCGACGTGCTCCGCTCGGACACCGATCCCTCTCCGGGGCGCGACTACTCGCCGCGGTCGGTCAACCTCGGTCTGATCCGCCGCGAGGACGGGGACGAGGAGCGGCTCAGCGTGCTCTGGTACGCCAAGCCGGCCCTCACCGAGGACATGCCCCCCACCCTGCTGGCCTATCGCGAGGTGGACCCGAGCTTCCCGCGGGTCAACACGGTCAACCAGTTCTTCCACGTCGCCCAGTTCGCGGCCTACCGCGACCTCGGCCGCTTCAACGCGACCCAGATCCTCGCCGCTCGAAGCGTCCTCGCCGAGGCAGTGGCCGACTCGGCGACCTTCGCCGACTACCTCGCCGCCCTGCCCGAGGAGGACGAGGCGCCCAGCTGGGTGCTCGCCGAGCTCGCGGCCCTCGTCGAACAGCTGGCCGCCGACCTCCCGACGGCCGAGCGCGCGGACTACGCCGAGGTCATCTACGCCTCGGTCCGCACGACCCTGGTGGCGACCGCTCTGGGCGCGCCGTAGTCGCTGCCGAGCGCCCTACTTCGGAGGCATCCGGATGCCGCCGTCGACGCGGACCGTCTCGCCGTTCATGTAGGAGTTGGTCAGGCACTCGATGACCATGCTCGCCAGCTCGTCGCCGCTGCCGAGCCGCTTCGGGAAGAGCACGCTCTCGCCGAGCTTGGCCTTGAAGGCCTCGGAGTCGGGGCCCTCGCCGTAGATGGGAGTGTCGATCAGGCCGGGGGCGACGGTGTTGAGCCGGATGCCCGCCGCGGACAGGTCGCGCGCGACGGGCAGGGTCATCCCGACCACGCCACCCTTCGACGCGGAGTACGCCGCCTGGCCGATCTGGCCGTCGAAGGCGGCGACGCTGGCCATGTTGACGATGGCACCACGCTGGCCGTCGGCGTCGGGCTCGTTGCGGCCCATCACCGAGGCGGCCTGGCGGACCATGTCGAAGGTGCCGATCAGGTTGATCGCGATCACCTTGGTGAAGGCGGCCAGGTCGTGGGCCGAGTCGATCTGGCCGTCGCGACCGATCGTGCGCTGGGCCCAGCCGATGCCGGCGGAGTTGACGACCGCTCGCAGGGGGGCAATGGCAGCGGCGGCCTCGACCGCGGCGGTGATCTGGTCGGTCTGGGTCACGTCGACACGGGCGAAGACGCCGCCGATCTCGGCGGCGAGGGCCTCACCCTTCTCGGCCTGCACGTCGGCGACGATGACGACCGCGCCCTGCGCGGCGAGCCGGCGGGCTACGGCGGCGCCGATCCCCGAGGCCGCTCCGGTGACGATCGCTGATGATCCGTTGAGTTCCATGCCGCGCATCCTAGGCGCTCGGCCCGAGGCTCAATCGAGCGGCTTGACCAGCTTGACCTTGTAGTTCTTCGGCATCCCCTTGCGGGTGATGTAGCGCTCCTCGAGCTCGCGCTTCGCGAGCTTCCGGCTCAGGTGCAGCAGGGTGTACCGCCAGAACCGCATGTCGGCGGGCAGCGCCTTGTAGGCCATCTCCAGCTGGAACGACAGGGTGCCGAAGTACCCCTCGAGCCAGGAGATGTCCTGGACCTGGAAGCCGGCGCGGCGAGCCATGTTCCGCCAGGCGAAGCGGGTGTAGCGGTAGAAGTCGTAGGGCTGCACGTGCTCGGGGTAGAACAACGGTGCGCTGAGCCAGGCTTCCCCCCCGGGCTTGAGGAGCCGGTGGAACTCCTTGAGCACCGGGACCGGGTTGGGCACGTGCTCCAGGGTCTGCGAGCAGAAGACCAGGTCGTAGGTCCCGTCGGCGACCGGCATCTTCGCGATGTCACAGACGTAGTCCAGGCCGGGCTCCTCGACCATGTCGGCGGCCTCGTAGCTCACGTGCGCGAAGAGCGGCTTGTAGGGCATCTTGCCGGCACCGGCGTCCAGGACCCGGAAGGAGGAGTCCTTGCCCACGGCGGCCGCCTCGGCGGCGAAAGCCCGCAGGTGCTCACGGGAGGCGTTGACGGGCAGCCGGCCGAGCCGGTCCTTCAGGAGATTGCGCACGCGCGAGACCCTAGCGGCCGGGACCCTCAGAGCGAGGTGATGCCCTGCGCCACGATCACCCCGGGGCCGGTGAGCAGGACCCGGTCGTCCGCCGTCCAGGTCACGGTCAGGGTGCCTCCGGGGACGTCGACCCGGTAGGCGACGTCCTGCTCGGGCGGGTTGCTGACCCCGTCGGCCAGTGCTGCCGCGACCATCGCGGCCCCCGCGCCGGTGCCGCACGAACGGGTCTCCCCCGAGCCGCGCTCGTGGACCCGCATGGCGATGTGCTGCGGCCCGCGGCGTACGACGAACTCGATGTTCACGCCGGTGGGGTAGAGCTCCACGTCGTGGGACGGCTCCTGCAGCAGCGACCCGGCCTCGGTCAGGTCGTCGATGAGCGCGACCGCGTGCGGGTTGCCCATGTCGACGTGGCGGGCCGGCCACGAGCGTCCGTCCGCCCCCACCTCGGTCTCGCCGAGGATCTTCGGAGTGCCGAGGCCGGCGGTGATCGACTCACCGTCGACCATCACCAGCTTCACGCCGTCGCGTGTGGCGATCGGGATCGGCGCCGCGGGGTCGGCGAGGCCCGCATCGACCAGGTAGTGGGCGAAGACCCGGATGCCGTTCCCACACATCTCCGAGAGCGAGCCGTCGCTGTTGCGGTAGTCCATGAACCACTCCGACCGGTGCGGCTCGGGCAGGCAGCCGGAGTCGGGGCCGACGTAGGACCGGGTCCGGATCACCCGGATCACGCCGTCACCGCCGATGCCCGCCCGCCGATCGCACAACGCCACCACGCGAGCGGGGTCGAGCAGTCCGTGCACGCTGCCGTCGTGGTCGGGCAGCAGCACGAAGTCGTTCTCGGTGCCGTGGCCCTTGAGGAACGCGTAGGAGGTTCTCACCCCGCCATTGTCGCGCCCCGGACCTCAGGTCCGCGAACTCACCTGCAGCCCCCGCGTGGCGAGCGGTCAGCCGTAGAGCCCATTTTCGTACGACGGGCCGTAGTACTCGTCCAGCTCGGCCAGGCTCCGCTCGGGCTGCTCGAGCTCGTGCGCGAGCACCGCCCGCCGCGGCACCCGCGCCTCGGGATCCCAGGTCTCGGGTTGCCACAGACCCGAGCGCAGGAAGGCCTTCGCGCAGTGGAAGAAGATGTCGT
This sequence comes from uncultured Actinomycetota bacterium, assembly GCA_963850965.1. GTDB lineage: Bacteria > Actinomycetota > Actinomycetes > Propionibacteriales > Nocardioidaceae > Nocardioides. The sequence continues at coordinate 404,456 of CAWKMT010000002.1, forward strand.
CGATGTCCACGACCAGGGCGAGCACCGGCCGGTGACCGCGGACCTGCAGCTCGTCGAAGAAGGGCGCCTCGCGCACCAGGCGCGCCCGGCCGTTGATCCGCAGGGTGTCGCCGCGCCCGGGGATGAGGAAGGTCAGCCCGACGTGGGGATTCTCGAGGATGTTGCGGTAGCCGTCGGCTCGTCGGTTGCCGGGTCGCTCCGCGATCGCGATCGTCTGCTCGTCGATCACGTGGACGAGTCGACCGGGCGGGTCGCCCTTCGGGGAGGCGTCGCAGTCACCCGCGGCCGAGGCGGTCGCCAGCACGCAGAAGGGCGCGGCCGCGAGCCAGTCCCGGTCGACGTCGCTCAACGTGGGTCGGGACTTGGTGCGGGCACGAGCGGCGGGCTCGCCCAGCAGCTCGACGAGCTCGTCGACGGAGGTGATCTGGGGCCAGGTGTCGGTGGGCACGGCGCCACGCTACGCCCGACGATCAGAGGTCGGTGACCGCCGCCACCGCGGTCAGGGCCTTGTCCAGCTGCTCGGGGTCGTCGAAGCGGATCCACACGACCCGCGGGTCCTTGCGGAACCACGAGTCCTGCCGCCGGGCGAACCGCCTCGTCGCCTGCATGGTCAGTTCGCGGGCCCGGGCGAGGTCCATCTCCCCGGCGAGGTACGCCGCCACCTCGCGGTAGCCGATCGCGCGGCGGGCCGTCAGCCCCTCGTCGAGTCCCTCCGCGAGCAGCCGGGTGACCTCGTCGACGAAGCCGTCCTCGAACATCGCGTCGACGCGTTGCTCGATGCGACGATCCAGTGTCGGCCGGTCGATGTCGACCCCGATCTGGACCGAGTGCGGATCGGCGTACTCCAGGGTGGGGAGCGACGCGGAGTAGGGCCGGCCGGTCAGCTCGATGACCTCCAGCGCCCGAACCGTACGACGACCGTTCTCGCGCTCGATCTTGGCGGCCGCCGCCGGGTCGAGAGCCGCGAGTCGGGCGTGCAGCTCGAGAGGTCCGACCCGCTCCAGCTCCGCCTCGAGCACCCCTCGGACCTCGGGGTCGGTGGCGGGGAACTCGAAGCGGTCCACGATCGCGCGGGTGTAGAGCGCCGAGCCACCGACCAGCACCGGAACGGTGCCCTGGCTGCGCAGCTGCGCGATCGTCGTACGGGCCCAGCCCTGGAAGTGCGCGACCGTCGCAGGCTCGCGCACGGTGAGGGTGTCGAGCAGGTGGTGCGGGATCCCGCGGCGTTCGGACTCGGGCAGCTTGGCGGTGCCGATGTCCATGCCGCGGTAGACCTGCATCGCGTCGGTGTTGACGATCTCGCCGCCGAGCCGCTCGGCCAGGTCGAGCGAGAGACTCGTCTTGCCCGACGCGGTGGAGCCGACGACAGCCACGATGGGCACCGCGGGGGCAGTCTCAGGCATGTGGCTAGTGTGGCAAGCAGGCGGTTCGGACCGGAGCCGCCCCCGATGTGAGGAGTGAGCCATGAGCTTTTTCGACAAGGCCAAGGATGCCCTGACGAACGCTGCCGACAAGCACGGAGACAAGCTCTCGGACGGCATCGACAAGGTTGCCGGCGTCGTCGACGACAAGACCGGCGGCAAGCACGCGGACAAGATCGCCGGCGGTGCGGAGAAGGCCAAGGACGCCCTCGACAAGCTGAACAAGAACGACTGACCCGCTTCTGTCGCCCGGGAGGCGGCACCTGAACGACCGCGCCGAGAACGCCGAGGGCCCGCTCGACGAGCCCTCGGCCTAGGCTGCGGGGATGCCCGATCGTTTCGTCGTCGTCCCGGCGGCCTACGTCTTCCTGCTCCGCGACGGCCAGCACGGCGTCGAGGTGCTGCTCCAGCGACGGCAGAACACCGGCTACATGGACGCCCACTGGGCGGCCGCCGCTGCCGGGCACGTCGAGCAGGGCGAGACGGCGTACGCCGCGGCGGCCCGCGAGGCGCTCGAGGAGATCGACGTCGCGGAGCTCGAGCTCACCTTCGTGACCGCGATGCAGCGGACTGCCGGGGGTGAGCCGATCGACGAGCGCATCGACTTCTTCTTCACCGCTCGCGGGTGGTCGGGTGAGCCCCGGATCGTGGAGCCGGAGAAGTGCGCCGAGCTGCGCTGGTGCCCCCTGAGCGACCTGCCCGATCCGGTGGTGCCGCACGAGCTCGCCGTCCTCAACGGCCTCCTGGCCGGCACCACCTCGCCGTACTCGACGTACGGTTTCGATGACTGACCCGCTCGTGAACCCGGAGGAGACCCCCCATGTCCGACAACCTCGGCCCCAAGCCTGACCCGCAGATCGAGCCCGGCGAGCCCAACCCGGGCGGCGTGGACTCGATCGACGGCGGCGACACCGGCGACATCCCCACCATCCCGGACCTCGACCCGGACGCGAACCCCGCCGTCGACTCCGCCCCGTCGGAGATGAAGGAGGGCGAGGACACCTCGACCGAGGCGACCAAGGACAGCGAGACCACCCGCGACGGCAGCGACTCCGACGAAGCCCCCGCCTGACCTGCCACTTCTGGCCGCTCCCAACCCGCCGACCTGCCACTTCTGGCCGCTCCCAAGGGGCCGACCTGTCACTTCTGGCCGCTCAGAAGGCGCTGACCTGTCACTTATGGCCGCTCATGACACCAGGTCACCCGGGTACGACGACCGCATGGACTCGAACCAGAGCGATCTCCAGGACTCCACTCCCCACGCCAACGGCCCCGACGGAGCTGCCGGCGACATGGGCGTCAGCAGTGAACGCGTCGGCCCGGCCGGCCCGGGCCAGGTGTCCACCGACGGTGTGCGGGACAGCTCGCTCGTCGATCGGGACCCCGACGACGACACCCCGCCCGAGCAGGCGCCGGGCGGACCCGAGGAGAACCCCGGTGGCCTCGACCCGAAGGCCGGCTACTCCACGACCGACCCTCGCTCGCCCTGACCGCAGACCCGACGCTGGCCCCGGAAGTAGACGAAGGCCCCGACCGAACCCGGTCGGGGCCTTCGCTCACTGCTGGATCAGCCGTTGTACGACGGCTGGGACTGCGGGTTGAACACGTCCATCGTGACGCTGCCCGCTCGCTTGAGCCGCTTGTCCACGACACCGAGGACATCGAAGCCCTGCTGGATGTCGTTGGAGTAGATGTAGCCGTTGTAGTAGTACGCCGACCACGAGCCGCCCAGGATCAACTTTTCGTCGCTCAGCGGGCCACGGTCGAACCACGCGATCTCGGTCGGCTTGCGGGAGTTGGTGAAGTCGAAGACCGACACCCCGCCCTGGTACCACGCCTGGACCATGATGTCCTTGCCCTCGACCGGGATCAGCGAGCCGTTGTGGGCCACGCAGTTCTCGGTGTCGGACTGGGTCCGCGAGATCTTGTAGTAGCTCTTGAACACCAGCTTGCCGTCCACGATGTCGTAGATCGCGTCGGCACCCTTGTTCGGGCCCACGGTCGGGTTGCAGGTGGCTCCACCGCCACCGCCGAGCTCGTCGGTGAAGACGACCTTGGTGCCGGCGTTGTTGAAGGTGGCCGAGTGCCAGAACGCGAAGTTCTCGAGGTCGCGCACCGACTCGGTCACCACCGGGTTCGCCCGGTCGGAGATGTCCAGCAGCACGCCGTCACCCATGCAGGCACCCGCGGCGATGTCCTTCTCCGGGTAGGCGGTGATGTCGTGGCAGCCGGTGGTCTCACGAGAGTTGGTGCCGGAGGGGTTGCCTCCGTCGGCGAACAGCACGCGCGTGCCGACGAGCGAGGCCGCGCCCGGGTCGCCGACCGGCACCTTCACGACGCTGATCTTGTCGTGCGGCGGCTGGCAGTCGGGGAAGTTCGCGTTCGGGTTGTACGACGACACGTAGACGAACAGGTTCTCCCCCGACTTCTCCGGCGCCAGCGTGTGCGTGTGCGAGCCACAGTCGGTCTCGACGGCCGCGACGTATTCCGGGTTGGCCCGGTCGGTGATGTCGAAGACCCGGAGGCCCTCCCATGAGTCCTTGTTCGAGGCGGTCTGGCTGCTGCTGTTGCAGGAGTCGTCGTTGCGGCTGGAGTCGACGCTGAGGATCAGCAGGTCGCCGTACACCGACACGTCGTTCTGGCTACCCGGGCAGACCACTTGGGTGACGACCTTCGGCGCGGTCGGGGTCGACAGGTCGTAGACCGTGAAGCCGTCGTAGTTGCCGGCGTAGGCGTGGTTGCCCGCGAAGGCGAGGTCGGAGTTGTACGACCCCTGCTGGGCGAACTCGCCCTGCTTCGGGGTGTTGTGCAGCAGCGACATGTTCGCGCTGCTCGCGGTCTCGCCCGCGGCAAGAGTGGCAGCCGCGGCGGGCATTCCGGCGAGGTCGGCACCCGGCAGACACGCCAGCTTGAAGTTGTCCCCGGCCTTCTGGAGCTTTTCGCGCTGGGACTTGGTGCAGTTCGGGTCCGCTGCGGGTGTCGCGGCGGAACCGTGCTCCTGACCGTCGTCTGCCAGAACGGGTCCGGCGGCGAGGCCGGCGAGCCCCAGCGCCATACCGAGTGCCGCGGCGGTGACGGCTGTCCTGCGTCTGGGCAGGCCGGTGCGTTTCCATGAAAGTTGCATTTTTCCCGAGACCTTTCGTCGCACGCTACGGGGTCTCCGCAGGTGTCCATGAGTGTCGTATCGTGCAATCGATAGTCGTGTAAAGGCCCCCGCGCCCATGCGACCCATTTCAATCTCGGGAAGTGGATGACGTGCCCCTCGTATCTCCTGCTGCGCTCACCCGGCAGAGCCGGCCAGCTCTGCTGCTCGCCTCCGCTGTGGTGCTGGCGCTCACCCTCACCAGCTGCAGCTCAAGCCCCGAGCCGGCGGCCGTCGATTCATCGGGCCCTCGGGTGATCCAGCCCGGCAAGCCCGGCGAGGCCGCCGTGGAAGTGGCTCCTGGCGAGGCCTCTGTCCCGGACTCCGAGTGGAACCACACCGACGTGGCCTTCATGCAGATGATGATCCCGCACCACGCCCAGGCCATCGACATGGCCGAGCTGGCCCCCGAGCGTGCGGCCAGTGACGTCGTACGACGCCTGGCCGAGCGGATCAAGGCCGCCCAGGGACCCGAGATCCTCTCCATGGCCGCCTGGTTGGCCGACCGGAACCTCGCGGTCCCGAAGGCGGGGGACGACATGTCGGACTTCGACCACGGACAGCACGGGCACCACTCGCTGACCGGCATGCTCAGCGAGGCCCAGATGAAGAGGCTTGCGGCGGCGCGCGGCACGGAGTTCGACCGCCGGTTCCTCAAGGGCATGATCCAGCACCACCGGGGTGCGATCGCGATGGCCAACGACGCCAACCCCGAGGTGAGCGACGTTCTGGTCAGCGAGCTGGTGGCCGACGTGAACGCGTCGCAGAGCGCCGAGATCAACCGGATGCGGGACCTGCTCGTCGGGCTCTGAGCGCGCCGTCTGCCTGGTCGAACGAGGGCAGTCGGACGGTCCATTGGTCACGAACCGCAGTTCTGCGACCGCATTCGTTGCGGTTGGGGACCAAACCACAACTCTCAGCACCGACCGCCGCGCAGCAGCGTCAGCCGCAGGCCGGGGCGTCCGGGAGCGGGGCCGGGATTCCGAGGGTCGGCATCCCGAGCGTCACGCCCGATGTCGGCGCGGCGGTGCGGCCCTCCCACGCGTCACCCGAGCGGGTACGCCGAGCAGCCAGCACCGGCCCGTCGGCCACCAGATGGTGCGGGGCGGCGTAGGTGATCTCGACCTCGACCAGGTCGCCGGGACGGACGGAGTCCAGCTCGACCTGCGAGAAGTCGGCCGAGAAGTGCACCAGCCGGTTGTCCGGGCCACGACCCGACAGGCGCTGCGTCGCGGCGTCCTTGCGGCCCTCGCCCTCGGAGACGAGCAGCTCGACGCGGCGGCCGATCCGCGTCTTGGCCTCGGTCCACGCCACGTCGTTGACGACCTCGACCAGACGCTCGTAGCGGTCCCGGACGACCTCCGGCGTGATCTGGTCGGGCAGCGTCGCGGCCGGAGTGCCGGGCCGCTTGGAGTACTGGAATGTGTAGGCACCGGCGAAGCGGGCCGCGCGGACGACGTCGAGGGTCGCCACGAAGTCCTCCTCGGTCTCGCCGGGGAAGCCCACGATGATGTCGGTGGTGATGGCGGCCTCGGGCATGGCCGCGCGGACCCGCTCGATGATGCCGAGGTACTTCGACTGGCGGTAGGACCGCTTCATGTCGCGCAGCACCTTGTCGGAGCCGGACTGCAGCGGCATGTGCAGCGACGGCATGACGTTGGGCGTCTCGGCCATCGCTTCGATCACGTCGTCGGTGAACTCCGCCGGGTGCGGTGAGGTGAAGCGCACCCGCGCCAGGCCCTCGATCTCGCCGCAGGCGCGCAGCAGCTTGGAGAACGCCTGCCGGTCGCCGAACTCCACGCCGTAGGCGTTGACGTTCTGGCCGAGCAGGGTGACCTCGCTGACGCCGTCGGCGACCAGCGCCTCGATCTCGGCGAGGATCTCGCCGGGGCGGCGGTCCTTCTCCTTGCCGCGCAGCGCGGGCACGATGCAGAACGTGCAGGTGTTGTTGCAGCCGACCGAGATCGACACCCAGGCGGCGTACGCCGACTGACGCTTGGTCGGCAGCGTCGACGGGAAGACCTCCAGCGACTCCAGGATCTCGACCTGGGCCTCCTCGTTGACCCGCGCCCGCTCCAGCAGCACCGGCAGCGAGCCGATGTTGTGGGTGCCGAAGACGACGTCGACGTAGGGCGCCTTGTCGGTGATCGTGGCGCGGTCCTTCTGCGCCAGGCAGCCACCGACGGCGATCTGCATGCCGGGGTTCGCGGCCTTGATCGGCGCGAGGTGGGACAGGTTGCCGTAGAGCTTGTTGTCGGCGTTCTCGCGCACGGCGCAGGTGTTGAAGACGACGACGTCGGGGTGCACCACCCGGTCGGCACGGTCGTCGGGCGCCGCGTAGGCGACGTAGCCCGCATCCTCCAGCAGCCCGGTCAGGCGCTCGGAGTCGTGGACGTTCATCTGACACCCGTAGGTGCGGACCTCGTAGGTCCGGGCGGTGGGCTCGGCGACGTCGGGGGCGGGTTCAGGCGTGGCAGTCATGGCCGTCCAAGGGTACGGCGTTGCCGCCCCGCCGCAGTCATCCGTGAGGGCCGGCGACGGCGGGCGACGCCTAGTCGAAGCTGAGCCCGGCGAGTGCGTCGGACCGCACCAGCCGCGTCCAGATCTGGCCGCGCCGTTCGACGCCGATCGAGGCGGTGTAGTGACCGTTGTCGCGCCACACCACGACGTCGTCCAGGATCGGCCGGCACAGCGGGGCATCCGGGCAGAACACCGGGCCCAGGTCGACGGTGGTGACCGCCCGCGACTCCGCGGCGGCCACGGCGTAGAAGGCGTCGCTGGGCTTCTTGCGCAGGGGTACGCCGACCAGGCACTGCGACTCGAACTGCGAGCTCGCCAGGCAGTCGAGGATGCTGTCGTAGCCACTGACCTCGAGGCTGTTGTGCACGATGAGCGAGCGCACGCCCAGCTCCTCGAAGGTCGTGAGGGTCTCGCGGGTCGTGTTGAGCAGCAGCTCGCCCAGCGACTCGTCGGAGCCACCGGCTCGCTTCATGGTGTCGCCGTGAACGCTCTCGTTGTCGTAGCTGTTCGAGATCAGGACCACCAGGTCCGGATCGAGCCGAGGCAGGTGTTCGCGGTACCACTCCCCCCGGGCGGCCTGGCACGACGCCTGTTCGGCCGGGGGTCGAGCGCCGTTGGCCAGCCCGGCCTGCCACGGGCAGCCCTCCTGGATCTGCACCGCCAGCTCGAGCCCGTGCTCCTCGGCCAGGGCCCGGAAGGCAGGCTCGAACATCCGCGCGTGGCTGTCGCCGATCAGCAGCACCGAGGCGCCCTGGCCCTCGACGACCACGCAGTCCCGGTCGGTCGCGCAGGAGTGGGTGGAGCCGAAGTCCTGCGCCACCGCCTTCCAGTCGATGCCCTCGGGGATCGGGCGTTTCTTCCCCTCGGTGGCCACACCGACGTTCGAGGTGGCCAGCGCCGGTGGCCGGGTCGTCTGCAGCACCGGCGGCATCAGCAGCACCGCGACCAGGGCGCTCGCGGTGACGCCGACCAGGGCCACGCGCCAGCCGAACGGACGCAGCTGCGGGGCCCGCCGGATCGGCAGCTCGAGCACCTGCTGGGACAGCGCCGCCAGGCCGGTGCTCAACGCACCCGCGATCACGGCCAGCACCAGGGGACGTACGTCGATGAACTCACGCAACCCGATCAGCACCGGCCAGTGCCACAGGTAGGTGGCGTAGGAGATCTGCCCCAAGTAGACCGGGGTCGGTCGGGCAAGCAGGCGGACCAGGAGCTGCGGTCGCTCGACCGCCGTGCTGGCTCCCGCCACCAGGAGTACGGCGGCGACGGTGACCGCGATGCCGCGCCAACCCGGTGTCCAGCCCAGCAGCCCGGAGGCCAGCACCAGCAGCAGCGCGAGACCCACGGGGACGGCCCAGCGGGGAACCTCGCGCGCGCCAGCCGCCCGCATCAGCACCGCGGCCAGGGCACCGGCCAGCAGCTGGTAGAGCCGCGCGTCGCTGCCGTAGTAGGCGTGGTTGGGATCCGCGACCATCCAGTAGAGCTGCGCGGCCAGCGAGAGCAGCAACAGCGCCGCCAGCCCGGCGGGGAGCACCCAGCTGCGCGTGCGGGCCCAGCGGACCAGCAGCAGGAGCAGCACCGGATAGACGAAGTAGAACTGCTCCTCGATCGCCAGCGACCAGAAGTGCAGGTAGGGGCTGTGCGCGACGTCGGCGGCGAAGTAGTCGTTCTGCTGGGCGAGGAAGCGCCAGTTGGCCACGTAGAGCAGCGAGCTCTGCGCGTCGCCGACGTAGGCCAACCGCCGCACCACACTGGTGATCAGCGCGAAGAAGACCGCCGTCGCCACCACCACCACGACCGCAGCGGGCAGCAGCCGCTTGACCCGGCGTGCGTAGAACTGGCCCAGCCGCAGCGTCCCAGTCGTGTCCATCTCGGCAAGCACCACCTGGGAGACCAGGAAGCCGGACAGGACGAAGAAGAGGTCCACCCCGATGAAGCCGCCGGCGACGGTGGCCATCCCGGCATGGAAGAGCAGGACGAGGTAGACGGCGATGGCACGGAGCCCGTCGAGCGCGGGCCGGTATCCGTACATCACGCGCGCACCCTATCGGGGTCCAAGCCGCTTCCCCTGCGCGCATAACCAGGCGGTTGGTCGGGTCGTTGACCCCCCGTGTGTGATGACCATCGACCAGCCCCGGGGCACCCCGCGCTCGACCGCCGCTCGCTGCTGCTGAGCGGCGCCGGCGTCACGACGTACGCCGCGGTGGCGACCTTCGAGCCCGCCTCGGCGAAGCCCGGCCGGACCGAGAAGTCGCGGACCCGCACCTTCACCGGCCACTTCGACGGCGTGGACACCCCCGACTGGCACTACCTGCCGGTCCGCGTGCCGCGCGGGGTGCGCGAGATCGAGGTCTCCTACGCCCACCAGTCGACCAGCACCGGCGCGGGCTTCAGCCTCAACGTGATCGACATCGGCATGTTCGACCCGTCCGGCCACGACCTCGGCGATGCGGCCGGTTTCCGGGGCTGGTCGGGAGGGGCTCGCAAGGAGTTCCGGATCAGCCGATCCAGCGCGACGCCGGGCTACCTCCCCGGACCGATGACGCCGGGCACCTGGCACGTCATCCTCGGCCCGGTCGCGATCGTGCCCCCCGGCGTGGACTGGTCGGTCACGGTCACCCTGCACTTCGGCAAGCGCGGCCGCCGCTTCGTGCCGAAGCCTGCTCCGCGGGCGGTGAAGGGCACCGGTCACGGGTGGTACCGCGGCGACATGCACCTGCACACCGTCCACTCCGACGGCAAGCGCACCCTGCCCCAGATGATCGAGGCCGCCCGCGCCGCCGGGCTCGACTTCCTCGGCTCGACCGAGCACAACACCAACTCCGCGAACTCCGTCTGGGGCCGGCACACCCCGCGCGACTTCCTCGTCATGGGTGGCGAGGAGATCACCACCCGCGCCGGCCACTGGCTCGCCATCGGAATCCCGTCGGGCGCCTGGATCGACTGGCGCTACCGGCCTGCCGACGACGAGCTGCCGCGCTTCACCGAGCAGGTCCGCTCGCTCGGCGGGCTCGCCGTCGCCGCCCACCCGTGGGTGCCGATCCCCAGCACCAAGTGGGACTTCGGCTACGACTACACCGCCATGGACGCCATCGAGATCTGGAACGGGCCCTGGACCCTCGACGACCAGTTCGGCGTCGAACACTGGCACGCCATGCTGGTCGAGGGTCACTTCGTCCCGGTGCTCGGCAACTCCGACTCCCACCACGACGGCCAGCCCGTCGGGCGGGCGCAGAGCGTCGTACGCGCCTCGTCGCTGGCGACCCGCGCGATCGTGCAGGCCCTCAAGGGCGGTCACTGCTGGATCGCGGAGTCCTCCGCGGTCGACCTCACCTTCGAGGCCTCGCTCGGGAACGCCACCGCTTCGTGCGGTGACCGCCTCGCCGCAGGTGCCGGCGACGTGGTCGACGTACGCCTCGAGGTCCGCGGCGCGCCCGGCTGCCTCGCCCAGATCCGCGGACCGCTGGGCCCGCTGGGAGGTGCGCCGACCGACGCTGCGGGCGCAGCCATGGTCACCGTCCAGGTCCCCGCGGGGCTCGCGCCCTTCGTCCGCGCCGAGGTACGCCGGCCGAGCCCCGAGGTGGTTGTGAACCCCCTCGAGGACTCCCCCGGCGGCGAGATGGTGGCCCTGACCAACCCGATCTTTCTGGGCTGAGACCGGTCACGTTCACGTTGCAGTCACCCTCTCCCCGGGGGTGACCATGGCCCCTGCGGGCCAGATGTGGATAGGTTGCTGTGCATGACAGCGCTGGAACACGACCCCGCCCCAGCCGCAGCCGGTGAACCACTGGTCGTCCTGGACAAGGTCGACAAGTGGTTCGGTGAGCTGCACGTGCTGCAGGACATCAACGTCTCGATCAAGCGTGGCGAGGTCGTCGTGGTGATCGGTCCCTCGGGGTCGGGCAAGTCGACGCTCTGCCGCGCCATCAACCGGTTGGAGACGATCGACAAGGGGTCGATCCAGCTCGACGGCAAGGAGCTGCCCGCCGAGGGCAAGGAACTCGCCAAGCTCCGCGCCGAGGTCGGCATGGTCTTCCAGAGCTTCAACCTCTTCGCCCACAAGACGATCCTCGAGAACGTCACGCTGGGCCCGATCAAGGTGCGCGGCCAGAAGAAGGCCGAGGCCGACAAGCGCGGGATGGAGCTCCTCGAGCGGGTGGGCGTGGCTCACCAGGCCGAGAAGTACCCCGCTCAGCTCTCCGGGGGTCAGCAGCAGCGCGTGGCCATCGCGCGTGCGTTGGCCATGGAGCCGAAGGTGATGCTCTTCGACGAGCCCACCTCGGCGCTGGACCCCGAGATGATCAAGGAGGTCCTCGACGTGATGGTGGACCTCGCCAAGCAGGGCATGACCATGGTGGTCGTGACCCACGAGATGGGATTCGCACGCACCGCCGGCGACCGAGTCATCTTCATGGCCGACGGCGCCATCGTGGAGGAGAACACCCCCGAGGAGTTCTTCACGAACCCGCAGACCGACCGTGCCAAGGACTTCCTCGGCAAGATCCTCAAGCACTGAGCCTGACGCTCACCCACCAAGCCTGGATTCCCGGGCACTGAAGGAGAGAACATGCGATTCCTCAAGTCCAAGGCGGTGGCCGCGGCTGCCGGTCTGTCCCTCGCCCTCGCCGCCTGCGGCGGAGGTGACGAGCCCAAGGTCGTCGAGAATGCCGACTTCGAGGCCGGCACCACGATGGCGAAGATCGCGGACGCCGGCACCATGACGGTCGGCACCAAGTTCGACCAGCCCGGCTTCGGTCTGCTCGGCCTGGACGACGTACCCGAGGGCTTCGACGTCGAGGTCGCCAAGATCATCGCCGGCGCCATGGGTATCGCCCCGGAGGACATCACCTGGAAGCAGGCGACGTCCGACATCCGTGAGCAGGTGATCGAGGACGGCGACGTCGACATGGTCGTCGCGACGTACACGATCAACGAGGAGCGCGCCCAGCGGATCACGTTCGCCGGGCCGTACTACACGGCTGGCCAGCAGCTGATGGTGATGAACGACAACGACTCGATCAACGGTCCCGAGGACCTCAAGGACAACCCGGACGCCAAGGTCTGCTCGGTCACCGGCTCCACGCCCTCGGAGCAGATCAAGGAGTACCTCGCCGACCCCGGTCAGCTGGTGCTGTTCGACATCTACGACAAGTGCAAGGACGCCCTCGAGACCGGTCAGGTCGACGTCGTCACCACCGACAACGTGATCCTGCTCGGTTACGTCGCTGGCAGCGACGGCGAGTTCAAGCTCGTCGGCGAGCAGTTCACCGAGGAGCCGTACGGCATCGGCATCGCCAAGGGTGACGTCGCGTTCTGCGAGTTCATCAACGAGACGCTCAAGGAGAACGAGGACGCCTACGTCGCGGCCTGGGAGCGCACCGCAGGCGAGAACGAGGGCACCGAGACCCCCGCTCTGCCTGAAGCCGCTCCCTGCGCCTGACCTGTTGTAACCCCGCCGGTGGGGGCGCCCAGCGCCCCCACCGGACCTGCCGAGAGGAGACGCCGTGGAGGCGGTCACCGAGAATCTGGACCTGTACTGGTCCGGCTTCCTGCGGTCCCTTGCCCTGATCGGCTGGAGCCTGGTCGGGTCGCTGCTCCTCGGCACGGTGATCGCCGCGTTCCGGGTCTCGCCCGTCGCCTCACTGCGAGCCTTCGGCACCGGGTGGGTCACGATCTTCCGGAACTGCCCGCTGACGATCGTGCTCTTCTTCATGGCGTTCGGCTTCCCCGAGATCGGCATCAACGCCACGTACTTCACCTTCGGCATCCTCGGGCTCATCCTCTACACCTCGGCGTTCGTCTGTGAGGCGTTGCGCTCGGGCATCAACTCGGTCAGCGCCGGGCAGGCCGAGGCCGCCCGCGCCATCGGCCTCACCTTCACCCAGACCATGAGCCAGGTCGTCCTGCCCCAGGCGTTCCGCTCGGCGGTCCCGCCGCTGGGCAGCGTGCAGATCGCGATGTTCAAGAACTCCGCCGTCGCCGGTGCCTTCGGTATCGGCGGGGACCTCTGGAGCGTCTACAAGGACCTCACCAGCGCCCAGGGGCTCGCCTTCATCCCGGTGCTCACCGGGGTGGCCATCGGCTACCTGGTCATCACCCTGTCGGCCGGAGCCATGCTCGCCGTCATCGAGCGGAAGGTGGCGATCGCACGATGAGTGACCAATCCGTCCTCTACGACGTCCCCGGCCCCCGCGCGCGCCGGCTCGCCAGACTCGGCACCGTGGGTGCCTTGCTCGCCTTCCTCGGCCTGGCTGCGATCGTGGCCCTGCGGCTGGCCGACCGCGGCCAGTTCGACGGCGAGCTCTGGAGTCCGTGGCTGAACCCCGTGGACGACAGCTTCAGTGAGGTCTGGGCCCTCGTCGGCAAGGGTGTGCTCGCCACCCTCATCGCCGCGGTGCTGGCCATCGCCCTGTCCCTCGTGGTGGGGGTGCTGCTCGGCGTGGCCCGGATGCTGCTCGGGAAGGTGGGCAAGACGCCTGTCATCGCCTTCATCGAGCTCTTCCGCGGTCTGCCCGTGGTCATCACCATCGTCTTCGTGTGGCGCGCCATCATCGAGCTGAAGATCAACCTCTCGTCGCTGCCCGGCGAATCCGTGCTGTGGTACCTCGTGATCGGGCTGACGCTCTACAACTCGGTGATCATCGCCGAGATCCTGCGCGCCGGTGTGTCCTCGCTGCCGAGCGGCCAGCGCGAGGCGGCGCTCGCCGTCGGGCTGACCGAAGGACAGGTGATGCGGGCAGTGCTGCTCCCGCAGGCCTTCCGGATCATGCTGCCGGCACTGATCAGCCAGCTCGTGGTGATCCTCAAGGACACCTCGCTGGCCGCGGTGATCGGCCTGGGCTACTTCGAGCTCCTTGCCCGAGGCAACCAGATCTCGCGGGTGCTCGACAACCCGATCCAGAGCCTGTTCATCGTGGCGCTCATCTTCATCGCCATCAACTACTCACTCGGTCGGCTCGCGCAGTACACCGAGAAGCGACTCAGCCAGTCGGGCGGCGACGCCTCGGCGGTCGAGGCGGTCGTCCCGGCCACCTGAGGCCGGTCACGACGTCGGCACTGCTTCGGGGCTACTTCTTCGGGGTGACCCACAGCTTGATGACGCCCTCGATCACGACGGTGCCGTCGGTGCGCACGCCCTTGACCCGCACGTGCAGGTCGGGGTCGTCGCCGGTCCACTGCTCGGGGTCGGTCTCGGCGATGCAGGTGACGTCGCTGGTGGCCTTGGCGGTGTAGCTGATGTCCATGCCCTTGGGGATCCACCGCTTGTCGCTGGGGATCGTGGCCTCGGCGAGCGCGCCCATCGCGGCCTCGAGCCCGTTGCACAGCGCGATCGCGTGCAGGGTCCCGATGTGGTTGTGCACGCGGCGCTTGTTGGGGATCAGCAGCTCGGCACGGTTCGGCTCGATGGTGACGAACCGCGGGTGGATGGTGGCGAAGTACGGCGCCCGGCGGGCGAAGGCGAACGAGAACAGTCGGGCGCCGATGACGGGCACGCCGCTGGTCTTCTTCCAGAGGTTCAGGACCTGAGTCATGGGGTGAGGCTACTGGTGGGTAACTTCGGTTGGGAAGAGTGTCTGGGTGTGATCTGCGTCGGCGTCCCTGCGCTGTAACGCGGGGTTATCGACGCTGAACAAGCCCCCGAGGGGCGACTCAGCGTCCAGAACACCGCGTTACAGCTGGGCTTGGCCTCCGCGGCTGGAGGGTCCAGCTGGTCTGGACGGGGCCAGCAGCTCGACGCGGTTCCCGTGCGGGTCGAAGGTGTGCACCCGCTCGTGGCCGGGGAACGTGAACCGCTGGCTCACGTCGACCTCGAAGCCGCCCGCGGCCAGCCTCGCAACCACTGCCTCCAGCGCCACCGGGTCGTCCACCACGAAGGCGGGGTGCGCCTTGCGAGCGGGCGCGAAGGGCTCCTCGACGCCGACATGGAGCTCGGCGGTCACGGTGCCACGCTCGTCGTACGCACGGAACCACGCGCCGCCTCGACCTGCGAGCGCCGCGGGCTTCGAGACCTCGGTCAGGCCGAGGGCCTCGGCGTAGAACCTTCGCGCCTCCACCTCTCCCCCGACCGGGCAGGCGACCTGGACGTGGTGGAGCCTCATCGGACCTGCGCCACGGCGAAGATCCGGCGGAACGGCAGCACGACCCCGTGCGGCTGGGATGGGTACGCCGCCCGCAGCCGCAGCTTGAACTCCGCCTCGAACGCCGGGCGCAGCTCGTCCGGCAGCGCCTGGAGCGTGGGCCGCGCACCGGTGCCGGAGACCCAGGCGAAGACCGGGTCCTCGCCGGTCAGGACGTGGAGGTAGGTCGTCTCCCAGACGTCGACCGCGCAGCCCAGCTCGGTCAGCCGCTCGAGGTAGTCGACGGGCTCGTGACTGGCCGGCACCGCGACCCCGCGCGTGTGCTCGGCGTACGGCGCCTCGTCGGCGAGCTCGCGACGGATCGTGTGGCTCGGCTCCTCGAAGTTGCCGGGGACCTGGAAGGCCAGCCAGCCACCTGGGCGGACCTGCCCGACCAGTGTGGCGAGCAGCTCGAGATGCTCGGGAATCCACTGGAGCGTGGCGTTGGAGATCAGCACGTCGACCGGAGCCGGCGCGCGCCAGTCGCGCAGGTCCGCGAGTTCGAAGGCGATCCGCGGCTCGGCAGCCTCGGCACGCGCGACCATCTCCGGGCTGGAGTCGAGGCCGGCCACCACGGCGTCGGGCCAACGGTCCGCGAGGAGCCCGGTGAGGTTGCCCGGACCGCAGCCGAGGTCGACCACCGCATGCGGGTCATGAGCATCGATGCGGGCGAGCAACTCGACGAACGGTCGAGCACGCTCGTCGGCGAAGCCGAGGTAGCGGTCGGGATCCCAACGATGTGTCATCACGGTCCCATCGTGGGCCCAATATGTCTTGATGTCAAGATTCTCGATGGTCGTCTACCATGGGCAGCATGCGCGACGAAGTGGACGAACTGGTCGAGGCGTGGGCCCGCGAGCGCTCCGATCTCGATCTTGATGCGATGGCGGTCTTCAGCCGCATCTCCCGACTCGCGCGCCACCTCGACCTGGCCCGCCGCGAGGCCTTCACGGCCCACGGCATCGAGTCCTGGGAGTTCGACGTCCTGGCCGCCCTCCGGCGGGCCGGCGCGCCGTACGAGCTCTCCCCGGGGAGGCTGCTGCGCGAGACCCTCGTGACCAGCGGGACGATGACCAACCGGGTCGACCGGTTGGCCGCGCGCGGCTTCGTCGAGCGCTCCCCCGACCCCGACGACCGGCGCGGGGTGATCGTTCGCCTCACCGTCGAGGGGAAGACCGCGGTGGACGGCGCCTTCGAGGCACTGCTCGAGGCCGAGTCCCACCTGCTGGCCGACCTGCCGGCCAAGGAGCGCAACAAGCTGGCTGCCCTGCTCCGGACCCTGCTGGCGCCGTTCGCCTGAGGCGGCTACGGCGTCCCCGCCCGCCCCTGCTTCACCATGGGATGCAGGTGAAACAACGCTTCCCATCCTCTACACGCCATGGGAAGCGCGACTTCGACTGCATCCCATGGTGAAGCAGCGACGCCGAGACCCCTACCCCAACAGCTCGTGCGCCTCCAGCCACTCCAGCTCGAGTACGTCGTGCTCCTCGCCCAGGGCCTTCAGCTCGGCCGAGACCTCGGCCATCTTCGAGTAGTCCTGCCCGAGCTCCAGCAGCGCGGCGTTCAGCACCACCTGGCGCTCGGAGATCTTTGCCATCCGCTTGTCGATCCTGGCGACCGTCTTGCGGGCGGCCCGCTCCTCGGCACTGCCGGGCTTGGCCTTCTTCGAGGCCGGGCCAGAAGTGGCAGGTGAGCCCGTCTCGGGCGACCCGAACTGACGGGTCGAGGTGTTCTCAGCGGCCATAAGTGACGGGTCGGCTAGGGCGGCGGCGCGGCGCTCGAGGTACTCGTCGACGCCGCGCGGCAGCATCGAGATCTGGCCGTCGCCGAGCAGCGCGAAGACCGAGTCGGTGACCCGCTCCAGGAAGTACCGGTCGTGGGAGACCACGATCAGCGTCCCGGGCCAGCTGTCGAGGAAGTCCTCGAGGACGTTGAGGGTGTCGATGTCCAGGTCGTTGGTGGGCTCGTCGAGGAGCAGGACGTTCGGCTCCTCGAGCAGCAGCA
The DNA here is from genome assembly GCA_963850965.1 of uncultured Actinomycetota bacterium. Taxonomy (GTDB): domain Bacteria; phylum Actinomycetota; class Actinomycetes; order Propionibacteriales; family Nocardioidaceae; genus Nocardioides. The sequence continues at coordinate 421,660 of CAWKMT010000002.1, forward strand.
TCAACAGCTGGAAGCGGCGTCGCTCGCCACCGGACAGCTCGCCGATCCGCGCGGTCAGCTTGTCACCGGTGAAGCCGAAGCGCTCCAGCATCGAGGTGGCGCTGATCTCACCGCTGTCGGTCTTCACGACCCGCCGGAAGGACTCCACCATCGGCAACACACGCGCCATCGGGTCCAGCTCGTCGAGCTGCTGGGTGAGGTGCCGCATCGAGATCGTCCGGCCGTGCTTGACCTTGCCCCTGGTGGGCGCGAGGTCGCCGGCGAGCAGGGCGAGCACCGAGGTCTTGCCGGCGCCGTTCACGCCGACCAGGCCGACCCGGTCGCCGGGGCCCAGCCGCCACGTGGCGTTGGTCAGCAAGGAGCGGGTGCCGCGGGTCAGGTCGACGTCCTCGATGTCGATGACGTCCTTGCCGAGCCGCTGGGTGGCGAACTTCTGCAGCTCCATCCGGTCGCGCGGCGGCGGGACGTCCTCGATCAGGGCGTTGGCGGCGTCGATGCGGAACTTCGGCTTGGCCGTGCGCGCGGGAGCACCGCGACGCAACCAGGCCAGCTCCTTCTTCGCGAGGTTCTGCCGACGAGCCTCGGTGGCCGAGGCCTGGCGCGAGCGCTCCGCCTTCGCGAGGACGTACGACGCGTAGCCGCCCTCGTAGGCGTCGACGACGCCGTCGTGGACCTCCCACGTCCACTGGCAGACCTCGTCGAGGAACCACCGGTCGTGGGTCACCACGACCATGGCGGAGGCCCGCTTGACCAGGTGCTGGGCCAGCCAGGCGACGGCTTCGACGTCGAGGTGGTTGGTGGGCTCGTCGAGCACGATCAGGTCGTGGTCGCCGAGGAGCAGGGCAGCCAGGGAGCAGCGGCGGCGCTCGCCACCGGAGAGGCCGAGCACGGGACGGTCGAGGGCGACGCCGGCGAGCAGGACCTCGACGACCTCGCGCATCTTGAAGTCGGCCGCCCACTCGTGGTCGTCGCGTCCGCCGAGGACCGACTCGCGGACCGTGTGGGTGTCGACGAGCTCGTCGCCCTGGTGGAGGTAGCCGACGTGGACCCCACGCGTCATCGAGACCCGGCCGGAGTCGGGCTGCTCGAGCCCGGTCATCACCTCGAGCAGGGTGGTCTTGCCGTCGCCGTTGCGCCCGACGATGCCGATGCGCTCGCCGGCGGCAATGCCCAGCGACACATCGGTCAGCAGCGGACGGATGCCGTACGCCTTCGAGACGCGTTCGAGGTTGAGAAGGTTGGCCATTACGAGTACTCCACGACGTGTGCGCCCGCTACGGGGCCATTGGCGACGAGTACGACGGGCTGGAGCCCGGACCCGTCCTGGGATGGATCGAAGGGGTGGCCGAGCGCTGCCGCGACCTCGCGAGCGTGATCCGCCGAGGAGCAGAGGAAGACGCACGTCGGGCCGGAGCCGGTGACCAGCCCCCGCAGCGCGCCAGCGGCCTCACCTCGCTCGATGAGCTGTTCGAGATCGGGACGCAGGTCGAAGGCGGCCGGCTGCAGGTCGTTGTGCAGCGCCGCGGCCAGCAGGGCCGGGTCGCCGGAGGCGATGGCGGCGAGCAGCCGGTCGGCCGGGGGCGGAGTCGGCGAGGCATCGGGGAAGAGCTCGTCGAAGTGCCGGTAGACCGCAGGCGTCGACAGCCCGGTCGCGGACGGCACGATCACCCACCACCACGTGCCGTCGTCGGCGATCGGCGTGACGATCTCGCCGCGACCGGTGCCGAGTGCGGTGCCACCGATCAACGCGAAGGGGACGTCGCTGCCGAGCTGGGCGGCCAGGCCGAGCAGGTCCTCGTCGGAGGTTTCGGCATGCCAGAGACGGTCGAGGGCGACCAGGGCAGCGGCGGCGTCGGCCGAGCCCCCGGCCAGCCCGCCGGCCACCGGGATCGCCTTGGCGATCTGCACCTCACCCAGGCGCGCGATGCCGTGGTGGGCAGCCAGCAGATCGGCCGCCCGGTCGACGATGTTGTCGCCGTCGAGCGGCACCTCACGCAGGTCGATGTGGTCGGAGACCGTCGCCCCCAGGTGCCAGGTGTCGGTGTCGCTGCAGGTGAGGTCGTCGTACAGACCGATCGCCTGGTAGACGGTGAGCAGGGGGTGGAAGCCGTCGGGACGAGGCGCACCGACGCCGAGGTGCAGGTTGATCTTCGCCGGCGCGCGGACCGTGGTGACCCAGGCCGGACGCCGCTTGCCGACGCTCACCTGGCCAGCCCCTCGGCGATCCGGGCGAAGGCGTGGACGTCGAGCGACTCACCACGGGCCATCGGGTCGACGCCGGCGTGCTCCAGCGCGGCGGTGGCGGCCTCGGAGGAGCCGGCCAGCACGCGCAGCGCGCCACGCAGGGCCTTGCGGCGCTGGGCGAACGCCGCGTCGACGACCGCGAAGACCTGCTGGCGGGTCGCGGTCGTGACCGGCGGCGCGCAGCGGGTCCAGGCCACGAGACCTGAGTCGACGTTGGGAGCGGGCCAGAAGACATTGCGTCCGACCGACCCCGCTCGGCGTACGTCGGCGTACCAGGCGGCCTTGACCGACGGGACGCCGTACACCTTGGAGCCCGGAGGGGCGGCCAGCCGGTCGGCGACCTCGGCCTGGACCATCACCAGCCCGCGTTCGAGGGAGGGCAGCAGGCTCAGCATGTGCAGCAGCACCGGCACCGAGACGTTGTAGGGCAGGTTGGCCACCAGGGCGGTCGGCGGCGGCCCGGGGATCGCCTCGATCCGCATCGCGTCGCCGAGCACCACCTCGCAGCGGTCGGCGAGGAGGGGAGCGTGCTCCCCGATCGTGCGCGGCAGCAGCGTCGCGAGCCGCGGGTCGATCTCGACCGCCACGACACGCTGGGCCACTTCGAGCAGCGCCAGGGTCAGGGACCCGAGACCGGGACCGACCTCGATGACGATGTCGTCCGCGGTGACCCGCGCCTCACGCACGATCCGACGCACGGTGTTGGCGTCGATGACGAAGTTCTGGCCACGCTGCTTGCTGGGCCGCAGATCGAGCTCCTCGGCAAGCCGACGAACCTCCGCCGCCCCGAGAAGACTCGGGACGGCGGAGGTGTCAGACATGGGTGCCAGCGTAGTGGCGGGTGGGATCAGCGCGGCAATCCGAGCTTCGAGGCACAACCCGGCCAAGCGCCGTAGCCACCCCGCGCGTCGCGGAGCCGGGTCGCGACCCGGATCTGCTCCTCGCGGCTGTTCTGGTGGGGCATCCCGGCCCCGCCGTACGACTGCCAGGTGCCGAGGTTGAACTGCAGTCCGCCGTAGTAGCCGTTGCCGGTGTTGATGGCCCAGTTGCCGCCGGACTCGCACTGCGCGAGCCGATCCCAGACCGAGCTGCCGGTGGCGTAGTTGGGAGCGGCTGACTTGGTCCCGACCTCGACGACCTCGTCGACCGGGGCCCGCAGCACCTTCTGGCGCAGCACCTTGGTGACGGTGAGCTGGCCGTTGCGGTAGGTGAACCGATAGGTCACGTTGCGCACGCCGTCGGAACCGGCCCGCACGACGTCGTCGTCGCCGACGTAGCGCGAGGAGTCCGGGCGCTCGACGGTGCGGAAGTTGATCGTCTCGTCCTTGACGCGCTTGGTGACGACCCGGATGTCGGTGAAGACGATCTTGTCGCCGTCGTTGACCTGGTGGCTGCGACGCGGGGTCATCCGGTCGCGCTTGCTGACCTTCACGCCGAGCTCGACGAGGGCGTCCTCGACGGTCAGTGCGGTGACGGTGCGAGTGACCGGCTTGCGGGCACCGATCTTCAGCGTCAGCTTCTTGGGCGTCACCACGGCGAGCCGCATGCCGTCGCGGTCGATCCCGCCACCGCGGCTCACCGAGAGGTCGGCACCGTCGAAGGTGCGCCCGATCTCGCCCAGAGCACCCGACACATCGGTCGCGGTCACCCAGTACGTCGAGGTCTTGCCGTCGACGCTGAGCTCGAGCGGCCGGCCGAAGCGCACGCTGATCTGGGTGCCGTCGTCGACCTGCTCGTCGAGGCCGGGGGCGACCTCGTCGTGGGCGCCGATCTCGATGCCCTCGGCGTCGAGGACATCACCGACCGTGCTGCCGAGCGCGTTGACCTGCTCGGTGCTGCCGTCGAGCGACAGCGTCACGGACTTGTTGAGGCTGGCGTAGCCATAGGTGGTGCCGGCCAGGGCCAGGACCACGATGCTCGCCAGGGCGATCATCAGGGGTCGGCTCGTGGTCATCCGGCTGGTCAAGCGGGCGAGGTGTCCATTGCTGGGCACGATTCTCCGAACGTCGTGTGTTCCGGTTCTCGGGTGCCAGTGCTTCTCGACGCACGCAGCTCAGCGTGATCTTCGAGGTGGTGAGCTGGTGTGTGCGAGGGATGGTGCGGGGCTGCCACATGGAGTCCGGCTGCCGCCTGCACTGGTCAGATCTGTCCCGATCCCGGCCATCAGTCACGAAACGGTAACGAGGTTTGCGGGAGGGTCAAACTCCTCGGCGCCCGCTCAGGCGGGGGACGTGACGAGCGTCTCGGCGCTCAGGCGGGGTCGAAACCGGGCCGAAACCGGGTCCGAACCGGGTCCGAACCGGGTCGTGACGGCTACCAGGCGCCACCGAAGGCCGCCTCGGTGTTGGCGTCGACGGCGGCACAGAGCTCGCCGAGGTCCTCGTCGCGGACCTGGGCCATCAGCCGCATCGTCAGCGGCACGAGGTACGACGCGTTCGGACGTCCGCGGTAGGGCATCGGGGTCAGGAACGGCGCGTCGGTCTCGACCAGCAGCCGGTCCTGGGGGGCAATGGCCAACGCGTCGCGCAGCGGCTGGGCGTTCTTGAACGTCACCGTCCCGGAGAAGCTCAGGTGCGCCCCGCGATCGAGGCAGCGGCGGGCGAAGTCGGCGTCCCCGGAGAAGCAGTGCATCACCCAGCGGTCGGGCACACCCTCCTCGTCGAGCACCGCGAGCACCTCGTCGTGGGCGTCCCGGTCGTGGATGACCAGGGTCTTGTCGAGGCGCTTGGCGAGGTCGATGTGGCGACGGAACGACTCCACCTGCGCGGCCCGGCCGTCCTCCCCGGTGCGGAAGTGGTCGAGCCCGGTCTCCCCCACCGCGCGCACCTTGTCGTGGGCCTGCGCCAGCGCCTCGATCTCGGCCATCGCCTCGTCGAGGGTGCCGGCGGCTGCCTGTCGGGGCGCTTCGTTGGGGTGCAGTGCAACGCCGGCGACCAGGGCGTCGTACGACGCGGCGGCCTCGACCGCCCAGCGCGCACCCGGGAGGTCGCAGCCGATCTGCACGATCCGGGTGACCCCGACGGCGGCGGCCGCCGCCAGGGCGTCCTCGGTGGTGAACCAGTCGTCGCCGTCGGCGATGTCGAGGTGGCAGTGGTTGTCGACGACGGGGTGCGGAAGCGGCTCGGGCGCCGGTGGGCGCTCGCGGTCGCGGCGGCTGCCGCTCGCCTCGTCGGTGGCGGCTCGGGACCGGGTGGGACGCTCGCTCATGCGCCGTGCACCAGGTTGTAGACGTCGCGCTTGGGCACTCCGGCCAGCTTCGCCACCTCGACGATCGCCTCCTTGCGGGGCATTCCTGCGGCTTCACGCTCGGCGACCGCCGCGCGCAGACTCGCCTCGTCGCCGGCGAGGCCGGGACCGGGCTCCACGCCGGCCACCACGATCGTCACCTCACCGCGCACGCCCTCGGCTGCCCACTCGACCAGCTCGGCGAGCGGGCCACGGCGTACCTCTTCGTGGGTCTTGGTGAGCTCACGGCACACGGCCGCCGGACGGTCGGCCCCCAGCTCGTCGCGCATGGCCGCCAGCGCGGCCTCGGTGCGGTGCGGCGCCTCGAAGAAGACCATGGTCCGCTCCTCCTTCGCGAGGCCGAGCAGCCGACGCGAGCGCTCCCCCGCCTTGCGCGGCAGGAACCCCTCGAAGCAGAACCGGTCGACCGGGAGCCCGGAGACCGCCAGCGCCGTCAGCACGGCAGACGGGCCGGGCACCGCCGTCACCTGCACGCCGGCGGCCACCGCCGCGACCACCAGGCGGTAGCCCGGGTCGGAGACGCTCGGCATGCCGGCATCGGTGACCAGCAGCACCCGCTCGCCGGCCAGCAGCGCCTCGACCAGGACCGGGGTCCGGGAGGACTCGTTGCCCTCGAAGTAGGAGACGACCCGACCCCCCACGGTGACGCCGAGGTCGTTGGTCAGCCGCCGGAGCCGTCGGGTGTCCTCGGCCGCGACGACGTCGGCGTTCGCGAGCTCCTCGGAGAGCCGCGGCGGCGCATCGGCAACGCGTCCGATGGGAGTCGCAGCGAGGACGAGGACGCCGAGGGGGGAAGTCACCCCCCGATCATCTCAGGCCGGGCCGAGACGCGCTCAGGGCGCGGTCGAGGGCTCCGGCGCGGTCGGGGGTTCCGCCGCCGGAGGTTCCGGCACGGTCGGCGGCTCCGGCGCCGGGGGCTCCGGCTCCGGGGGCTCCGGCACGGTCGGAAGGTCCGGCAGGAGATCGAGGGTGTAGGTCGCGATCGCGGGGAAGTGGTCCGAGCCGCGGATGTCGCGCGCCACCGTGGCGTCGGCCGCCCGTTGGTCCGCCCAGACCTGGTCGAGGTAGGAGTCGCCCTTGGTGCCGCCCACGGTGACGTTGTAGCCCTTCCACATCGAGTCCAGGCCTCGGCGGGTCAGGCGCCGGTACGGCAGTCCGTACCGCTGCACCCGGCGATCGACGCGGTAGCCGATGTTCAGGTCCCCGAGGACGAAGACCCGCCCCCACTTCCGCTCGATCCGCTCAGCACGGACCGCGTTCGCGACCTGCTCCTGGTACATCCTGAACAGGCGCGGACGGCCGCGCCACGGCTTGCCCTTGCGTACGGCGCCGGCGACGAGGTGGACGTTGATGATCGAGACGTTCTCACCGGTCGTGAGGTGCTGCAGCCGCACCACGGTGGCGAAGGAGTCCTGGCTCACGCCGCGGCCGTGCTCGCGCTCGTTGCCGATGCTGCGGCCCCGAGCCAGCAGGTAGCCGTTGCCCTCGATGAAGCGGAAGACCCTCTTGTCCCAGATGACCGGGTTGGGTGAGTCCTCGCTCGGTCGGTAGGAGCCCCAGACGGCTGACTTCTCGAGGTAGCCGTTGCGCCGCAGCGTCCGGGTCTCCTGCAGGCCAGCCACATCCACCCGCTCGACGAGCGCGTCCATGGCCTTCTTGAACGCGTCCAGCGAGCGCTTGTACTGGAAGTTGTAGGTGCCCACCCGCAGCGGGACCGCCCAGGTCGGGTCCGATTCGGCCGCCGCCGCCGGAGCCGAGGTCACCGACAGGGTCGAGACGGGCGTGAGAGCAAGGGTCAGCAGCAGTCCGAGAGCCATCTGGCGAGCGCGAATGGGCGTCACGAAATCTCCGGGGCGTCGTCGTGTCGGGGGGCGAGCGCGCTCCGGGTGGCTCTGCTCCGAAGTGCTGAACGACTCCCATTCTACGATCGGGGCTTCGATGGCGCTGGGTAATCCAGCAACCCGCCCAGCTCGCCCGTAGAGTCTGCGAGCGTGACCAGCGCCCCTCCGTCCGCCCACCAGCGAGCGGCCCCGCGCAAGCGGCTCGACGATCCGGTGGTGAGCTGGTCGGCGGCGTTCGGGATCGGCCTCTTCGCCCTCTTCCTGCGGCTGTGGAAGCTCGGCACCCCCCACGTCTTCGAGTTCGACGAGACCTACTACGCCAAGGACGCCTGGTCGCTCGCCAACTTCGGCTACGTCCGCGACCACCTCTCCAGTGCGAACGACCAGATCCTCGACGGCACGACGACCGGATTGTGGAAGGACAGTCCCTCACTGGTCGTCCACCCCGAGGTGGGCAAGTGGCTGATCGCGCTCGGGGAGAAGGCCTTCGGCATGGATCCGTTCGGCTGGCGGGTCTCCGCCGCTGTCGCCGGCTCGCTGATGGTCGTCGTCATGTGCCGCCTGGCGCGACGTCTCACCGGGTCCACGATGTTGGGCTGTGTCGCCGGTCTCCTGCTCAGTCTCGACGGGCTGCACCTGGTGCTCTCCCGGCTGGCCCTCCTCGACATCTTCGTGGCGCTCTTCATGCTCTGCGGGATCGCCTGCATCGTCAACGACCGGGACTTCTTCCGCGCCCGGATGGCCCGGCTGCTCCCCGAGCCGGTGACGGACCGTCGCTCCTGGGGGCCGGTGCGAGGGTTGCTCTTCCGCCCGTGGCTGGTCCTCGGAGGCGTGTCGTTCGGGCTTGCGGTCGGCAGCAAGTGGGAGGCGCTCTATCCCCTGGCGGCCTTCGGCATCATGACCTGGCTGTGGAGCGCCGGAGCGCGTCGTTCCTTCGGAGTGCGGTGGCCGATCCTGAAGTCGGCGCTCGTCGACGGGGTCCCGGCCTTCGCCTACCTCGTCCTGGTCGGGTTCGTCGTCTACGTGGCCACCTGGACCGGGTGGCTGATGCACGCCGAGGAGTACGAGACCCACCTCTCGGCGACGCAGTACACCCACTACGCCGGCGGCCAGGACTGGCCGACCCGCAACGCGCCGGACGCCGAGGGGTTCGGCGAGGTCACCCAGTCGCTGCGGTCCTTGGCCAGCTACCACCGCGACATCTACATGTTCCACGCCCATTTCCTCAACGACAGCGACCACGTCTACGCCTCGAAGCCGTCGGGCTGGCTGCTGCTCAACCGTCCGGTCGGGGTCGCCGCCGACGTCGACATCGAGCCGGGGACCCAGGGCTGCGACGCGCCACCGGGCAGCGACTGCTTGCGGCAGGTCCTGCTGCTCGGCACTCCCGTGCTCTGGTGGGGCGGCATCTTGGCGCTGCTGTTCGCCACGGTGCGCTGGGTGGGCGCCCGCGACTGGCGCTTCGGGCTGCCCGTCATCGGCACGGCCGTGACCTGGCTGCCGTGGCTGTTGTACGACGACCGGCCGATCTTCTCCTTCTACGCCGTCGTCACACTGCCGTTCATCGTGCTCGCCCTGACCCTGACGATGGGTGCCCTGATCGGCCCCTCCCGCCTGCCGAGTCGTCGTCGGACGACCGGCGTCATCGTCGCGGGCTCGTTCTTCGTGCTGGTGCTGGTGAACTTCGCGTGGTTCTGGCCGATCTGGACCCACCAGCTCCTGACCCACTCGGAGTGGTTGGCCCGCATCTGGTTCGAGCGGTGGATCTGAGGATCACTTCTCGTTGGCGAGGATCGTGCCGACGGCATCGCCGGCGCCGCCGGTGATCACGGTGTTGACCGGGTCCACCACCCGCAGCTCGATGGTCTCGTCGGGCTCGGCACCGTCCTTGAGCCCCACCTTGACGATGACGCGGTTCTGGCTGAAGTCGTTGTCGTGGAGCTCGTCGTCGTTGATCTCGTAGTCGACGCCCTCGATCGCCGAGCCCCCCACCACCCTCACCTCGGCGTATCCGTGCGTGAGGTCTCCGATCAGGTCGAAGACCAGCAGCGGGGCCCCCTGACCCTTGACCCACTTCTCCTCGACGCTCGCGCTGAGGTCCTGGAAGCCCACGGTGCCCATCGTGGGCGAGTAGCCGTCCGCCGGCGCAGGCATCGCGTACGTCGCCACGGCCGGGTAGTGGTCGGACTCCTTGATGCCGTTGAGGATGCGGGTCGAGGTGGGAGCCGCATCCGACCACACCTGGTCGATCAGGGCGTCGTTGTGGGTGCCGTAGGGCAGCGCACGGTCGGGGCTGCCCTGCCACATCGACCGCATCCCGATCGAGCGGTACTTCCGGAACGGCAACGGCCTGAGGTGACGCTTGCGGTCGGCCTCCCACCCGACGTTGAAGTCACCGAGCAGGTAGACCCGCTGGTCGGGTCCGTACGTCCGGCGCTCGGCGGCGACCGCTCGCACGGTGCCGGCCACCTGCGCCTTGTAGAGCTTGTAGAGCTTGGGTCGCTTCGGCCACGGCCGCCCGGCCTTCACCGCTCCGCGCACGAGGTGGACGTTGATGACCGAGATCCGCTGGCCGCTGGCGCGATGGGACAGCCGCACGACGGTGGCCCACGAGTCGCCCTTGGCCTCGGCCCCGCCGTGCTCGTTCCCGAGGTCGCGGGCCTTGGCAATCCGGAAGCCCCGCGCCGAGACGAAGTCGAAGAGGTCGCGTCGCCAGATGACGGGGTTCTGCTGCAGGCTCGGCGGCCGGTAGTAGCCCCAGCCGTGGTCGGCGAGGAGGCGCTTGTTCTTGATGTTGGCGCCGATCTCCTGCAGGCCCGCGACGTCGACGTAGGGCTTGAAGGCCTCGGCGGCCTGGGTGAAGTCACCGAGGCTCACTCCGGCGCGGATGTTGAAGGTGCCGATCCGCAGCTCGGGCGCGGGTGGCGGCTCGCCATCGGCGTACGCCGCGGGCAGCGGCACGAGCGCGAGCAACGTGCCCGCCAGCGAGAGGAGCGCAGCGATGGCGCAGGACCGGACCGATGCAGCATGCACGACGAACTCCCGACACGTGGGGGGCGGACTTCAAGCCTAGGCAGAGACGTCGGCTCGCGGCGGAGATCGCGAAAGTCTGCGCTCAGGGGGCCCGTGCCACGATGAGGCGTGACCACCTGGCTCCCCGACTGGGACGACGTCCCGCCTGCCCTGCTGGCGTTCTGGACCGAGCGGCACCTGTGCACGCTCACGACCCTGCGCGCCGACGGTCGGCCGCACGTCGTGCCCGTGGGGGTGACCCTCGACGTCGAGCAGCGCTGCGCCTGGGTGATCACCTCGGCGGCTTCACGCAAGGCCCGCAACCTGGCGACCGGCGGCCGGGTGGCCGCCTGCCAGGTCGACGGCGCCCGCTGGTCCACGATCGAGGGCACCGCCACGGTCCGCACCGACCAGGAGTCGGTCAGGCGCGCCGTCGAGCAGTACGCCGCCCGCTACCGCACCCCTCGCGAGAACCCGACCCGCGTCGCGCTCCGGATCGAGGTCGAGCAGATCCTGGGCTCGCGGTGGGGCTGAGCGTGGCTACTCCCGAGCCTCCAGGGCGTCGGTGAGCATCGCGACCAGCGCCTCGAGCTGGATGTCGACCGAGGACGACACCTCCTCGTCGGAGCCGTCCAGCGCCCGCGCGGCCAGCCCGGCCTTGCTGTCGATCAGCTCGGCGATCCGGGTGTCGATGGTCTGGGCCGCGATGATCCGCCAGGCGGTCACCGGCTGCTCCTGACCGATCCGGTGAATCCGGTCGATCGCCTGGGTCTGCTCGGCGTCGGTCCAGGAGAGCTCGGCCAGCACGACGTTGGAGGCGACCTGCAGGTTGAGTCCCACCCCCGCCGCGGACAGCGAGCAGACCACGACGGCGACGTCGGGGTCGTCCACGAAGGCGTCGATGTTCTTCTGGCGCGCCTTGGGGGTCTGGTCGCCACGGATCGAGGAGTAGCGGATCCCACGCTTGGCGAAGGTTTCCTCGGCCACGTCCATCACGTCGATGTGCTTGGCGAAGAAGACGACCTTCCCGACGCTGTGTGCAAGCTGGGCGGCGTAGTCGGCAGCCATGCCGGCCTTGGCCTGCCCGATGCGACGCATCATCGAGAAGACGTTCTCGCCGTTCTTGGTCGTGGTGGTGTCCTCCCGCTCCCAGGTCGCCACCCGGCGCACGAGCTCGTGGTCGATGCCTTCGACCGTCACCCCGGAGGTGCGGGTCTCGAGGGCGGTGTCGTAGCGGTGGACCAGGCGACGGGCGAGCTCGCGCTCGGCGTCACGGATCGAGCGGCCGGCCTCGTCGTCGAGCTCGACCGGGAGGTCGGCGATCCGACGCGCCGGGATGTCGGCGGCGACGTCGACCTTGCGCCGACGCACGATCCCCTGCTCGATGACCGAGGCCCGGGCCGCGGGATAGAAGCTCGGGTCGGCCGGGGTCAGTCCGGTCTCCTCGAGCGACTCCATCAGCCGCGGGCGCGGCGACTTGTCGTCGATCCAACCGAGGAACTGCCAGATCGCCTTGAAGTCCTCGATGTCGTTGATCAGCGGGGTCCCGGTGAGCGCCATCAGCAGCGGGCGCGCCGTACGCGCCTGGATCCGCTCGGACAGCTCGAGCGCATGGCGGGAGCGCTGGGAGGTCTTGTTCTTGATGAAGTGGGCCTCGTCCACCACCATGCCGCGGAAGCCGAAGTCGCCCAGCCAGCCCACGTGCCGGTCGAGCACCTCGTAGTTGACGATGACGATGTCGGCGAAGCCGTCGATCGAGTGGCCGTCGCCGTGGATCACCGTGGCGGGGTGGGTCGGGGTCCAGAGCTCGGCCTCGCGCGCCCAGTTGGTCTTGACGACGTTGGGGACGACGACCAGCAACGGGTAGGCGTTCGCGGCCTGGGCAGCCAGCAGGGCCTGCGCGGTCTTGCCGAGGCCCGGCTCGTCGGCGAGCAAAAAGGTGCGGTGTCCCGCAGCAGCTGCCGCGATCATCTGCGCCTGGTGTCGCATCAGCTCGAGGCCACCGGAGACCTTCGGCGAGGTCGGCTCGGGCAGCGCCATGCAGGACGAGGCGCCGCCGTACTCGAAGGAACGCAGCAGCGGGCCGATCAGCTCCCACGTGGCCAGCCGCCGTGGGCTGCTCGGGCGCTGGGGGGCCGCGTCGAAGTCGGGGGCGAGGAAGGGGTTGGCCAGCTGTCGCGAGATGACCGACTGGGGTACGACGCGGCGTTCGGTGGTGCCGGAGGTCGCCGAGGGGGCGGGGGTGGTCACCGGCTCCGGCTCGACCTCGACGCCGGCGGCGGCGAGCATCTCGCGCTTGAGGGCGCGGGCTCCGGCGGAGAAGACGGCGTCCTCGGCGAGCAGCACGAGCAGGGAGGTGTCGCGGGCCGCGGTCTTGGCCAGGATCGTGGCCACCCCGTCGAGCCGCTTGAGCTCGGCGGCGCGCTGGACCTCGGTGAGGGTGGTCTCGCCCTGGAGGCGTCCGCGCTCCTCACGGACGAGGAGCGCGACGACCTGGAACTTGGTCCGGCCCGAGGGGCTGACGGGGCCCCGCTGCGCATTGGCCTCGACCTCACGCACGGCGCGGGCGAGGACCGGGATGATGCCCTCGTTGTCGAGGGGTCGCGTGCGACGTTGCTGTCGCGGTGCGGTGCGGGGAGCACCTGACTGGCGCTGGCCTCGTCGAGCCACAAACTCCTCCTTCGAAGCGCCCGGCACGGTCGCCGTGGCGCAGGCAGCACCTCACGCGATGACGCCGTGAACAGGTGCTGCAACGTCGCGTGGGGTGACCGGGCCGGTCACGTCGCGACGCGTAAACGACTCCACTGATCTGCAAGAGATCACCGCGTCAGGCCTCCGGCCCGCCCACGAAGTGGAACCCACGGCCCTGAGTCGATGGCCGCGGCACCGGCCGCAGCGCGAGGAGTCATCCCGGGAAAGAAGGACAGGGCTGCGGGTCAGTGCTGACTCATCCTAACGCCCGGGGCGAACGTCTGTCTCCCGCCCCCGCGAGGGGGGTAGCAGAACGAGGAAGGCCCGACCGCGTCTCCGCAGGTCAGGCCATCTTCCTTGGTGGAGCTGAGGGGATTCGAACCCCTGACCTTCTCATTGCGAACGAGACGCGCTACCAACTGCGCCACAGCCCCGGATCGCGTCCGAAGACGCGGTGGGAACGGTAGCACCCGACCTCCCGGGCCTCCCAATCGCACGTCGGGAGCCGACCTAGGGGTAGATTCACCCTCGGACTCGGCGGCACGAGCCGCAGCAGCGCAGGTCGGCGGGGAGCGTCCGGCCGTGCTCAGCCCCCGAGTCCACTGGGGGAGTTCTTCATGCGCAGGTCTGTTCTGGTCGGCCTCATCGTCGGCTGCCTGATCACCACCACGGGGGCGGCCGCGGCCTGCCCCGGCGAGCTCGACGAGGGGTTCGGCAAGGACGGCCGCGTCCTGCTCAAGCTGGGCCGGTTGGTCCAGGCGCGCGATGTCCTGGTCCTGCGCCACCAGAAGGTCCTGGCGGTCGGGGTCAGCGACGGCGACTTCGTCGTGACCCGCCTCAAGAGCAATGGCAGACCCCACAAGAAGTTCGGCGGCAATGGCCAGGTCACCACCCGCTTCGCCGACCCCGCCGAGGTCTCCCGGGTGATCAAGCTCCCCCAGCGCCGGATCCTCGTGGCCGGTTCGACGTACGCCGGCGCCTTCGCGCTCGTCCGCTACCGCCACAACGGCACCCGGGACTCATCGTTCGGCAAGAACGGCAAGGTGGTCACCCGGCTCGACGCCCCGGACGTGGCCCTCGACGACGTGATGGTCGACGGCGCCGGTCGGATCGTGGCTGCCGGACGGGTGGGCGAGCGCTTCGTCACCGTCCGCTACCTGCCGTCGGGACAGCTCGACACCAGCTTCGCCGACGAGGGCGTGCAGTTCACCGAGGACTCGTTGCCGGTCCGGGACATCAATCCCACGGTGCGACTCCAGTCCAACGGCCGCCTGGTCGTGGTGGGGACCGCCGTATCCCAGGACGACGACGATGATGACGACGACAACCGCCAGTTCTTCGTCGCCCGGTTCGACCACCAGGGTCGACTCGACGCTTCCTTCGCGGGCGGCTGGACCACGATCGGGGACCCCACGCGTGACTTCAGTGCTCACACCGCTCTGGTCCAGCCCAACGGCAGGATCCTCGTGGCCGGCGATGCGATGAACCCCAGGGGCGGAAGCGACCTGAGCGCCCTGGCCCGCCTGCTCCCCGACGGCACTCCGGACGACAGCTTCGGTGACGACGGCGTGGTCACCCAGAAGTTCAAGAAGCTCTCCGGAGCCATCAACGGCGTCTCCCTCCAAGGAGACGGCAGCATCCTCGCCACCGGCACCGGCACCGGCTCGTTCACGCTGGCCCGGTACGGCGCCGACGGCAGGATCGACGACGACTTCGCCCAGCGCGGCATCACCGCCACGACCTTCTCGTCGTCATCCAACGGCAGCGCCGACGGTCTCGCCGTGGCGAGCAGGGGACGCCGGATCGTGGTGGTCGGCGGTCACTACACCGGACACCGCACCGCGTACGACGGTGACTTCGCGATCGCGAGATTCCACAAACGCTGAGCCGATCGATCCCGGGTCGAGGAGGGAGAGCCACATGCGCAGAGCAACCAGCCTGGTCGCCCTGACGGCGTGCCTGCTCGGCCTGGCTCAGGCGCCCGCCCTCGCCGGGGTGCCGGGCGATCTCGATACCTCGTTCAGCGACGACGGTCGGATCGTGGTCGAGCTCGGCCGACTCGTGGCCGCCACCGATGTCCTCATCCGGGCCAACGGTTCCGTGGTCACCGTCGGCGTGACCAACGGCAGGTTCGCCGTGGCCCGCCACACGCGCGACGGCGCGCCCGACCGCAGCTTCAGCGGCAACGGCAGGACCGCAACCAGGCTCGGCACCGGCGCCTACGTGGTGCGGGCCCTGCCCATGAAGCGCGGTCGCCTCGTCGTGGCGGGTGCGGTGTCCGGCGGGAAGTTCGCCCTGGTCCGCTACCTGCGCAACGGGCGACGCGATTCGTCGTTCGGCAGGCGTGGGAAGGTCCGCACCCAACTGCCCGCCTGGGACTCCTCGCTGGAGGACATCGTGCTCGACCGCCGGGGTCGGATCCTGGTCGCCGGCACCCTCGACTCCGGGAGGTTCGTCCGGGTCCGCTACTCCCGCTCGGGACGCCGCGACCGCACCTTCGGCAAGCGCGGCATCGACGTCACCCGCGAGTCGCTGCCGCCCTCGGCCGAGGCGGCCACCGTCCGCCTGCAACGCAACGGTCGGCTCGTCGTGGCCGGTTGGATCGACCTCGTGCGCCCGCTGCCGCTGCGGCAGGTCTTCGTCGCTCGCTACGCCCCGAACGGCACCCTCGACCCGAGCTTCGGCGGAGGGGACGGCTGGACCTCGCTCGGGGACGGGGCGGCCGACGTACGCGCCGCCACCCTGCTGATCCAGCGCAACCGCAAGCTGCTCGTCGGTGGCAACGCGAACGGCAGCACCACCAGCGTGCTGGCCCGATTCACCCGCACCGGCAACCCCGACGCCAGTCTCGGCGGGGACGGGATCGTCACCCACTCCTTCGCTGGCGTCTCGGCTGCGATCGACGGGCTGACCCGGCAGGGCAACGGCGACATCCTGGCGACCGGGACGCTCGCCGGCGCCTTCACGCTCGCCCGCTACCACCGAGACGGCTCGGTCGACACGGGCTTCGGCAGCGACGGGATCACCGAGACCTTCTTCGAGCCCGAGCGGGGCGGACACTCCTCGGGGCGGGCGGTCGCGACCCGCGGCTCCCACATCGTCGTGGTGGGTGGGCACTACACCGGCTCGGAGGAGACCTATGACGGTGACTTCGCGATCGCGCGCTACCTGAAGCGCTGAGCCCGGCCGTCAGGCGCGCAGGAGTGTCTCGAGCTTGGTCATGCCCTGGCGGGCCATGCCCTGCCACAACCGCGCGAAGACCGGCATCGCCAGACCCGCCACGGCGTTCCTCGGGTGGACCGTCCACTGCCAGGTGACCCGGGTGCCCGCACCGGCCGCCTCGAAGGTCCACAGCCCGTCCGCCGAGGACACCAGCGGTTTCATCGGGCCGGTGACGTCGCTGATCTGGTAGCCGAACCGCGTCGGTCGCTCCACGAGGGTGAGCCGCTCGAGCATCGTGCCGCGGTCCTTGAGGACGATCGTGCGGGTCTGGCCCACGGCGTCCCAGGCGCCGACCTGGCCCCGGATCTCGCGGATGCCGGGGATGGCGAGGTAGCGCTGGTCGAAGATCTCGGGCAGCGAGACGCCCATCACCGTGTCGAAAGCGCGCTCGACCGAGACGGGGTACTCATGGGAGTGCTGGACGATCAACGGGGAGGCCATGGCCCCACGCTATCGGCTCAGGAACCCACCGCACGCTGGTCGTCGCCCTGGCGACGCGTCGTCCGGCTGGTCTGGTCGGCAGCCTCGGCCTCACGGGCCAGGCGAGAGTCGCCCTCGGTGTTGCCGGACGTCCACACGCCGCTGTCGTCGAGCGCGATCGTCCGGACGGTACGACGCGTGGCGGCGGGCTTGGTGACATAGGTCGGGAGGGTGACCGGGACCGGGTCCCAGAGGGTGGGGTCGACCTGGTCGACGACGACCGCGGCCATGTGGCCGGTGTCCGCGAAGTCGGCTTCGTCCTGCTCGTCGACCTGCTCGTCGTCCTGCTCGTCGACCGGAGCCGCTGCGGGTTCGACCGGCTCGGCGACGGATGTGGAGACGGGCGCGACGGGGCGGGCGAGCGGGGCGGCGAGGGACTGCTCCTGCCTGACCATCAGCCGGCAGGCGACGAGCCAGGCAACGAGCAGGACCGCCGGGATCGCGACCCAGACCCAGCCGATGACCGAGGAGGCGGCCAGGGCGACCGTGGCGAGGTTCACGACCAGCAGGAGGCCCAGGACCCGACGGCGACGCTTGGCAGCGCCCCGGGCAGCCTCACGGTGGGCCAGCAGCTGGGCCCGCACCTGAGCGGGTGACGGGGTCGAGGAGGATGCCTTGGTCGTGACGATCGAGGCCGAGGCGGCCCGGCCGGGGGTGACCACGAGTCGGGCGCTGCGCCGGTCCACGGGCTCGCGCCGCGCCAGCACCCGCATCGTGTGCGAGAAGCGGTCGACCGACCGACTCCGCGCCACGTCGTCGTGGTGCTTGAGAGCCTTCGGGACGAGATAGACGGCCCAGGCCACGGCTAGGGCAACGAAGATGAATGCGCTCAGGTCCACGCCTCAGAGGTTAGGTTCGCTACCCGAGTGTGGGTCGGATGTCCATAGGTGTGTCGCAAAATGACTCGTGTGACTGTTGGGAATCAGGGGGTCGAGAGCCGGGCCAGCATGCCCCGGCCGACGTCCTCGACCGTGACGGCGTAGATCCGGTGATCGCGCCAGGCGCCGTCGATGTGCAGGAAGTGCGGCGCGTAGCCGACCTCGTGCAGGCCGAGCTTCTCCACCACCCGCAGCGAGTTCGAGTTCTCCGGCCGGATCGCGATCTCGATCCGGTGCAGACCCACCGACGTGAAGCAGTGGTCGATGACCAGGGCGACCGCGCGAGGCATCACCCCGCGACCGGCGTACTCACGGTCGAGCCAGTAGCCCACCGAGGCGAACTGGGCCGAGCCGCGCACGATGTTGCTCACCGTCACCTGGCCGGCGAACGCTCCCTCCACCTCCACCGCGAAGGGCAGCGTGACGCCGGCTCTCCCCGCCTTGTGCAGCCGCCAGACCAGCGAGTGGAACGACGTGGGCCGCGCGTCGGCGCCCGGCGGGACGGTCGCGTCCCAGGGAGACAGCCACCCGGCGTTGCGCCGGCGCGCGTCACGCCAGGCGCGCGCATCGCGGTGGGACAGCGGCCGGACCGCCACCTCGTCGGTGGCCAGCCAGGCCGGCCAACCGGTCAATGGTCGCTCCCGACGATCTGCTCCACGGCGTGCACGAGGATCGGGCGCAGCACGGCAAGGCCGTCCTTCACCCCGCCGCGCGAGCCGGGCAGGTTCACCACGAGACAGGCCCCCGCGACGCCGGCCAGTCCTCGGGAGAGCACCGCGGTCGGGACCCCGGCGGCGACACCTGCCGCACGGATCGCCTCGGCGATGCCCGGCACCTCACGGTCGAGCACGGGCCGAGTGGCCTCCGGGGTGAGGTCGGTGGGGGTCAGCCCGGTGCCTCCGGTGGTCAGCACCACCCGGGCGCCTCCGGCCACCGCCGCGGAGATCGCAGACCCGACCGGATCACCGTCGGGTACGACGACCGCTGCGTCCGTGACGAATCCCAGCTCCTGGAGGAAGGCCACGATCAGCGGACCGGTCTCGTCGGCGTAGACGCCCGCGGCCGCCCGGTTCGAGGCCACCACGACCTCGGCTCGCATGCTCATGCTCCGGGCCGTACCCAGTCGCCGGACCGGCCACCAGACTTCGCGTCGACCTGGATGTCGGTGATCACGGCCGCCTTGTCCACCGCCTTGACCATGTCGATCACGGTGAGCGCCGCGACGGCGACCGCGGTGAGCGCCTCCATCTCGACCCCGGTCCGGTCGGTGGTCCCGACCGTGGCCGAGATCTGCACGGCGGTGTCGGTGACGGTGAGGTCGACCGTCACCGAGGAGATGGACAGCGGGTGGCACAACGGGATCAGGGCCGGGGTCTGCTTGGCCCCCATGATCCCGGCGAGCCGGGCGACCGCGATGGTGTCGCCCTTGGGGACCCCGGCGCCGCGCAGCAGCGCGATCACCTCGGAGTTCACGAGGACGTGCCCGGACGCGGTGGCCGAACGCGCCGTGACCGCCTTCGCCGAGACGTCGACCATCCGGGCGGCGCCCGTCTCGTCCACGTGCGTGAGTCGTACCCGGTCAGTGTCGGTCATGGCACTCCTCTAGAACTCGTGGTCGAGCAACAGCACCCGGACCTGCTCGCCGGCCGCCACCGAGGTGACGTCCTCGGCCACCTCGATCAGCGCGTTGGCCGCAGCCAGGTCGCCGATCAGGTGCGAGCCGTGGCCGCCGACCGGTGCGGCGTACGGCCCCGCGGAGTCGCGGGAGTACTCGGCGCGCACGAACTGCCGGCGCCCGGCCGGGGACGAGATGGCGTGGGTGAGCCGGGCGAGGGTCGCGGGCCGGGTGTAGGGCTGCTTGCCCATCAGCTTGCGGATCGCCGGTCGCACGAACGTCTCGAACGAGATGTACGACGACACCGAGTTGCCCGGCAGGGTGAAGATCGGGGTCTCGTCCTCACCGACCACCCCGAAGCCCTGGGGCTTGCCCGGCTGCATCGCGATCGGCCCGAACCAGACCGAGCCGAGCGGACGCAGGGCCTCCTTGACGACGTCGAAGTCGCCCTGGGAGACCCCTCCGCTGGTGACCACGATGTCGGCGCGCACCAGCTGGTCCTGGAGCGCGTCGAGGAACTCTCGCGGCTCGTCCGGCACGATCCCGACCCGAAAGACGATCGCGCCGGCCTGACGAGCGGCGGCAGCAAGGAGGTAGGAGTTGCCGTCGTAGATCGAGTCGTGGCCCAGCGGGGTGCCGGGATCGCGCAGCTCGGACCCGGTGGACAGGATGACCACTCGCGGCCGCGGCCGGGACCGGACCACGGACCGGCCGATCGAGGCGAGCAGGCCGAGGTGACGGGGGCCCAGGACCGTGCCGTGCTCGATCAGCACGTCACCCTCGGAGACGTCCTCCCCCGCCCGACGGATGTGCTGGCCCTCGCTCGGCGCCTGGGTGATCCGGACCTGCGCGACACCGCGATCGGTCCACTCGTAGGGGACGACACTGTCGGCGCCCTTGGGCACGCGCGCCCCGGTCATGATCTTGACGGCGGTACCGGGCGACATCGCCAGCAGGGTCGCCTGACCGGCGCCGATCTCACCGACGACCGGGAGATGCACCGGCGACTCCTCGGTGGCCGTCAGGACATCGCGGCGGCACACGGCGTACCCGTCCATGGCGGAGTTGTCGAAGGAGGGCAGCGCCATCGTGGCGACGACGTCCTCGGCCACCGCGAGACCCAGGCACTCCATCAGCGGCTGGGGGAAGTCCGGGAGCGGGCTGATCGCGGCCAGGACCCGCGCGAGGTGCTCCTCGACGCTGGCGACGCCGTCAGCCACGCCCGGCCTCGGATGTCAGCACGGACTGGGGATCGATGCGCTGCGCGGAGGTCGCCTCGATCGCGACATCGCCGACGACGCGGACTCCCTCACCGAAGGTCCAGTCACCCTTCACCGTCAGCGACGATGCCTCCTTCAGCGAGGGGGCGCCGGTGGGGAAGCGCTTGTCGAAGCTCCCCACGAGCTGGTAGTGGGTCGGGTCGAGGTCGACGAAGGGGAGACTCTCCCCCGCCTGGTCGAGGACGAAGTCGGCGCCGAGGTCATAGACGTCGGAGCGCAGCACCAGCAGGTCGTTGGTGGTCTTCACCGGAACGAACCGGTCGCGGCCGACCTCGATCAGCGTGGAGTCCTCGAAGACCTCGATCGCGGCCCCCATCGCCGTCTCGGCCTGGATCACCCGGGGTGTCGAGGGGTCGGCCGGGTCGACGCTCTTGACGTTGCGGATCAGGGGCAGACCGAGCACGCCGTCGCGCAGGTCGAGCGCCTCCTTCATCGCCACGAGGTCGAACCACACGTTGTTGGTCGAGCAGAAGCGGTGCCGCTCCAGGTCGGCGAGCGCCGCCAGGTCCTCTTCAGGAGTCTGGGCGGTCTCGCGCAGCACCAGACGGCCATCGCTCTTGCGCCGGGCGAAGTGGCCCCCCTTGCGGTCCGAGGGGGTACGGCGTACGGCCTCGATCGCGAACGGCGCACCCGACTCGGCGAACCAGCCGGCGACCCGCGCATCCGGGACGGCACCGAGGTTGTCGGAGTTGGAGACGAAGACCCGCTGGTAGCCGGCCGCGATCAGCTGGTCGAGCAGGCCGGTCCCGCGCAGGGCGGTGTAGAGGTCGCCGTGGCCGGGCGGGCACCACTCGAGGCCGGGGTCCTTGGGGTAGGCGACCGGGGAGAGGTCCTTGGCCAGCAGCTTGGGCTCCTTGTTCTGCAGGAACTCCAGCGGCAGCCCCTCCACCGGGAGGTCCTGGTAGCGAGCCAGCGCCTCCATCGTGTCGCCCGAGGTGCGGAAGCTGTTCATGAAGATCAGCGGCAGCGCGACGCCGTACTCCTGGCGCAGGTGCAGCACCTGGCGGGCGATGATGTCGAGGAAGGAGAGTCCGCGCCGCACACACAGCAGCGACTTGGCGCGATCCATGCCCATCGAGGTGCCGAGACCGCCGTTGAGCTTGATCACCACGGTGCCGCGGATCGCGGCGGCCGCGGCCTCCTCGGAGACCACGACGTCGGACAGCGACTCCATGTCCACCGGCTCGATCGTCGACTCGGGGATCATCCCGGTCTCGCCGTGCTCGAGGAGCCGGTAGTAGTGCGCGAACGTCTCGATCGCGATCTCGTCCACTCCGGCGGCGACCATCTTGTCGCGCGCTCTGTTCAACCCAGCACTACCCATACCTCCGATCGTAGGCTTGTGGGGTGGCTCCTCCGCAAATACCCTCTCCCCCGGCCTCCGGCACCCCCGGTCCCGCAGCCAAGCTGGCGCTGCGCGACCAGCTCGTCACCGCCCGCGGCAGGCGCTCGCTGACCGACCGGGGCGAGTCGGCCCGGGCCCTGGCCGAGCACCTGCTCGCCGCCCGCGAGGTACGCCGGGCGGGCACCGTGGCGGCGTACGTCTCGATCGGGAGCGAGCCCGGCACGGGAGCGCTGCTCGAGGGGCTGCGGGCAGCCGGCAAGCGGGTCCTGCTCCCGGTGCTGCTGCCCGACGGCGACCTCGACTGGGGCACCTACACCGGGCCCGAGGCCCTGGTCTCAGCGCGACGGGGTCTGCTCGAGCCCACCGGCCCCACGCTCGGCGTCGAGGCGGTCGCCCTCGCCGACGTCGTGCTGGTGCCCGGGCTGGCGGTCTCCCCCGACGGTTGGCGACTGGGGCGCGGTGGCGGCTCCTACGACCGGGCGCTGGGCAGGGTTCCGGTCGGCACCTTCACCTGCGTGCTGCTCCACGACGACGAGGTCGGACTCGCGGTGCCCGTCGAGGCCCACGACCGGCGGGTGCTGGCAGCAGCGACCCCGACCGGAGTCAGGGTGTTGGGGTCGAGATCGTGAGGTCACGGGTGCTGAGGTCAGGGCGCTGACGCCGGCACCAGCGTGAGCGTGTCGCGGCCCTCGGCCTCGATCGCGGCGCGGGTGAACGCCCAGGGCAGGCTCTCGCCACGGACCCACAGCTCGGTCTGGTCGGTGTAGTGGTCGTCGGCCGGGTGCCCCGAGACACCGGTCAGGTTGATCCAGCGGGACTGGTCGAAGTCCCCCAGCGAGACCACCATCCGCATCGAGGGCGCGCTGGTCACGGCGTACCCCTCGGCCGCGTCCCAGGCGGTGGCGTTGACGGCCGAGCCGCTCCCGCCGACCTCCCAGCTGCCGCCGTTGACCAGCCACTCGACCGGCCCGACCCCCGACTTGCCGAGGGTCTGGTTGGTCAGGTCGAGCTGGTGCAGGTGGCCCCAGCTCCAGCGCTGGGGATCCAGGGCCTCGCGCTCGGTCAGCTCGTCGCGCGCACCGAGCAGCGCGCGGCGCAGGATGTCGTCGCGGGTCTCGACGACGTCCTCGGTGGTGGTGTCGTCCCACCACGGGTCGGCGGGCTCCCGCAGCAGCCGGGCCACGACGGCAAACCACCGCTGCCCGCCGTCGGGCCAGAGCTCCTCGGCCAGGTCGTCGTGGAAGGTCGCGGCGAGGAGGTTGCGCCACACGACGTTGAAGTAGGCGGCGCCCGGGCTGTCGGCCGACTGGTCGAAGTCCCAGCTGCGCAGCAGCTCCTGACCTGCGGAGTAGTAGCCGCGCGGCAACCCCACGTCGAGGAGGTGGGGAGTGAGGGTCGCGGCGAAGGGGTTCCGGTCGTCGAGCTGGAGGTCGAGCATCTCGTCGACCGACAGCTCCCCCTCCCCGGACAGCAGGTCGCGGATGCGCTGGGAGCGGTAGCCCCGGTCCCAGTCCTGGGTGAGGGCGTAGGGGTAGTCCGGTCCGATCACGGCCTGGTTGGCCGTGACGATGAACCCCTCGGCCGGGTCGAGCACCCGGGGCAGCCCGTCGAAGGGGACGTAGTCGCCGGTCCAGTCGTTCTCCGGCTGCCAGCCGGCGGCGGGCAGAGAGCCGTCGTTCCCGGACTTCCGGATCGGGATCCGCCCCGGGGCCTGGTAGCCGATGTGTCCCGCCCGATCGGCGTAGACGAGGTTCTGCGAGGGGACCGCGAACGACGACGCCGCCGCCCGGAAGGAGTCCCAGTCGGTGGCCGCGTCCAGCTCGAGGATGGCGTCGGCGGTGGGTGCGGGGTGGAGCGCGGTCCACTCCAGGGCCACCGCGAAGCCGTTGCGCCGGTCGACCGGGCGGCGGGCCGGAGCTGCGTCGCCGACCCGGGCCAGCTCGTCGGACACGTCCGAGATCAGTGGTCCGTGCTGGGTGGAGCGGACGGTCAGCGTGACGTCGTCCTCACCCAGGACCTTGATCGTCTCGGTGCGCACCGTCAACCGGCGCAGCTTCCCGTCGTAGCGCCACTGGTCCTCGCCGACGATCCGCTCGAGGTACAGGTCGGTGACGTCGGGGCCGAGGTTGGTGAAACCCCACGCGATGTCGGCGTTGTGACCGATCACCACCCCCGGGACGCCGGAGAACGTGAACCCTGCGACGTCGATGGGGCACTGGGCGGAGATCACCCGGCAGTGCAGTCCCATCTGCATCCAGACCCCGGGCAGGGTCGCGGAGAGGTGCGGGTCGTTGGCCAGCAGCGGGGCACCGGTGGCGGAGTGGGCACCGTCGACCACCCAACTGTTGCTTCCGACCCCCTCACCCTGACCGATCAGTGCTGGCATCCGGTCCAGGCTCGTGCGCAACCGGGACAGGGCGGCGCGCGCGCCCGCGGTGTACGCCGGACGCTGCGGGTTGCGGGTCGCCGCGGTGGTGGCCGCCTGCTCGAAGACGCCGTCCACGACCACGCCCTGACCCACGATGGGGGCGTGCTCGGCGTACGGGTACCCGGGGTAGAGGTCGCGCACCTTGTCGGCGGGGTGGTCGGCGAGGGCCAGCGCCCGGTCGATCTCGTCGCTCATGTTCCCGCGGAGGTCCCAGGCCATCGCCTTGAGCCAGGCCAGGGAGTCGACCGGGGTCCACGGCTCGGGTCGGTAGTCCAGTCCGTCAGCACGCAGGAGGGTGTACTCGACCGCGAGCTCGCTGGGGCTGCGGGAGTCGACGTAGGCGTTGACCCCGGCGGCGTAGGACTCGAGCGCGAGCCGGGTCTGGGGCTTGACCAGCGCGAGCTCCTGCTCGGCCACCCGGCGCCAGCCCATCGTGCGGACGAGCTGGTCGCTCTCCAGGGCGGGGCGGCCGAACAGCTCGGCCAGCCTGCCCGCGGTCGCGTGCCGCCGCACGTCCATCTCGAAGAAGCGCTCCTGCGCGTGGACGTACCCCTGCGCGCGCATCAGGTCGTCGAGCGAGTCTGCGTAGAGCTGGGGGATGCCGTACTCGTCGCGGACCACCTCGACCGTGCCGACCAGCCCCGCGACCTCGAGCTCACCACTGGTCGAGGGGAGCGGCCGCCGGACGAGGGCGGTGAGGACGATGGCTCCGACGATCAGCAGCAGGACCAGCCCGAGCGCGACGTACGCCGCGCCCCGGGCGGTCCCGGGCCAGCCCCGGAAGGTCTCCCACCACGCGCGAAGGTCGGGACCGGGACGCTGCGCGGGCTGGCTCGGACCGTGGTCCGCGGGATCGTCGGTCATGGTTCCTCCATTGTGCCGTACCATTGGCAGTCGTCCGTGGCGAGTGCCAACTCCTCGCGACGGAGTCCCGTCCGCGAGTCGATCGAGGTTCCGTTCAGTGCCGACCTACCAGTACGCCTGCACCGACTGCGGGCACGCCTTCGACCAGTTCCAGAGCTTCTCCGACGACGCCCTCACGTCGTGCCCGGAGTGCACCGGCCGCCTGCGCAAGATCTTCAACGCGGTCGGGGTCGTCTTCAAGGGGTCGGGGTTCTACCGCAACGACAGCCGCGGCAAGGAGAGCACCAGCGACGCCGCCAAGTCCTCGAGCAGCAGCGCCTCCGGGTCCGCCGGCTCCGGCGAGAAGTCGGCCGCGACCACGGAGAGCAAGCCCGCGGCCGCGGCCAGCGCGCCCTCGACGTCCTCCTCCTCGGCATCGTCCTCCTCCTCGTCCTCCTCTTCGGACTGACACTCGGCACCCACCCTGTGGAGAGCGGAACCGCTCCCCACCCAGATCTCCTAGCGTGCGGCCATGCCCTCCGCTCGTGATCGACTGACCGGCCTGCCCCGACGCTTCCGACTGCGCGTGCTGCGGCACCGCCGTCTCCTCGCCGCAGCGCTGGCCGCCCTGGCCGTGGCCGCCGGACTGCAGGCGGTCGTGGCGCCGACGCCCCCCGGCGTGCGCGTCGCCGTGGCGGCCCGCGACCTCCCCGGCGGGACGGTCCTCACCGAGCGCGACCTCACCGAGGTCTCCTTCTCCGAGGGCTCGGTGCCCGATGGCCTCGCCGGCGAGACGACCGGGCGCACCCTGGCCGCCCCCTTGCGGCGTGGGGAGCCGGTCACCGACCTCCGGCTCGTGGGCCCCGGCCTGGCCGCTGGCCATCCCGGCCTGACGGCGGTGCCGATCCGGCTCCCGGACCCGGCGATGGCGGCGCTGCTCACGGTCGGCGACCACATCGACCTCGTGGCCGCCGACCCGCAGGGCACCGCCGCACAGGTCATCGCCCGCGGCGTGCCGGTGCTCGCCCTCCCGAGCGAGCAGCCCGGGGCGCAGGGCTCCCTGTCGGGTCGCCTGATCGTGGTCGGAGCGACCGAGGCGGTCGCGCTCGATCTGGCCGCCGCCCAGGTGGCATCGTTCCTGTCCGTCTCGATCTCGCGCTAGGTTCGAACGGTCAGGACCGCTCGGGGTCCCAGCTCCATCCCTGGAAATGAAGGAGAACGAGCATGGACGGATTCAAGAATTTCATCCTGCGGGGCAACCTCGTCGATCTCGCCGTGGCGGTCATCATGGGCACCGCCTTCGGGGCCGTGGTCACGGCGTTCGTCGCCTGGCTGACCGGCGTCCTGCCCGGCCTGGACGAGACCTTCGCGGGCGCCGAGCTGGGTGACGGGTCGTTCTTCGCGAACGCCGTCATCGCCTTCGTGCTGCTGGCCGCGGTCGTCTACTTCCTCGTGGTCGTGCCCTACATCAAGGCCAAGGAGAAGTTCTTCCCGAGCCCCGCCCCCGGCACCCCGGAGGACATCACCCTGCTCAAGGAGATTCGCGACCTGCTCGCGAAGAACGCCGGCTGATCGCACGCTGACCACTCCCCCCGCCGATCGACCCGCCCGACACCACGGGCGGGTCGGCTGGATTTTGCGGGGGGTCCGCGGGGTGCGTCGAGCGGGGACTCAGCCGTGGTGCGGCGGGACCTGGGCGCGCAACCACACGTCGGTGGCGTCCTCGTCGCGGGCCGTGGCACCGCGTTCGTCACGGGTGGTCTCCGGCAGGACGTCACCGAAGACCGCAGCGAGCCGGCGACGCCGCTGCCAGTCACTCTCGACCGGCTCCGACGTGGCGTGCTGGTCGTCGTGCGGGTCGTCGTGCGGGGTATCGCTCATGCGCAGAGCCCGGCTGCGGCCAGCGCCTCCGCGCGGGCGGCGTCCGACTCCTTGTCGTCCGGCGAGCTGGACGAGCCACCCGACGGCTTCCCTGATCCGCCGGGGACATTGCCGGCGCTGATCGCGTCGTTGGCGAGCCGCTCGGTGAGCGGCTCGTCGCGCATCAGCTTGGCCCAGACCAGCTTGGCGTCCGAGGACCACACCAGGCGGTTCGGGTCCGCGGGGTCGACCTCGTTGGGGATCGTGAGGAACTGGATGTTGTCGAGCCCGATGTCCTTGAACTGGATGCCGAGCCGAGCGATCTTGACGACATTCTCGAGTCCGACGTCGACGGTGAGCGACTTGGTCGCGGAGTCGAGGAAACGGATCAAGTGGTCGGGTCGCGCGAGGGTCCCGGCCGTGACGACGGCGTTGGCCATGGAGGCGACGAACGCCTGCTGGCGCTTCATCCGGCCGATGTCCGAGCCACCCGACACGGCGTACCGCTCCCGGACGTAGTTGAGGGCCTCCTGGCCCTGGAGCTTGCGGGTGCCCGCCTCGAGGTAGATGCCGTGGGACCGGTCGTCGATCGTCTCGGGGATGCAGACCTCGACACCGCCGATCGCGTCGACCATGCCCTTGAAGCCCTCGAAGTCGACGACGACGAAGTGGTCGACGAGGATGCCGGTGAGGGACTCGAACTGCTGGATGGTGCAGGCCGGTCCACCGACTGCGAAGGCTTCGTTCCACTGCACGCGGATCCGGGCGTCGAGGGTCTCGCCGGTCGAGGACTCGCACTCGGGCCGGTCGACCATCGAGTCGCGGGGGATGCTGACGCCGTACGCACGCTTCCGGTCCGCGGAGACGTGCAACAAGATCGTGGTGTCCGAGCGCTCGCCGCCCCCGGTGAGGCCGTCGATGTTGTTGCCGTCGCCCTCACGGGTGTCGGAGCCCATCACCAGGATGTTGAGCGGTTCCTGGGGGCCGGCCACGGCGAACTTGTCGGGACGGTTCGGAATCTCGACGTCCAGCACGTTGAGGTTGTCGGTGAAGTGCCGGGCGAGGAAGACCACCGAGAGACCCGTGGCCATCGCCAGCACGACGACGGCCGCGAGGATGATCTTCCCGACCGTGTGACGCTTGCGTCCCTGCCCGCGCCGCTTGGGGCCGGACCACTCCGTGACGGAGGAAGGCGGGTCGTTGGAGTCCGACGTGGTGGTGGGCGGCACAGCGTCGGACAAGACGATCCCTTCTGGCTCGGGGGTGGGCGCACCGCGAATTTACGCGAGAACTCCAAATTGTCCCTCTGACCTGCCCTTCTCCACAAACCCTCGCCACTCTCGGGCCCAGGGCGACCGCCTAGCCTGAGCCGCATGACGATGGGGAGCCCGCATGGTTGAGGCCGGATCAGCCACGGGGGTCCTGGCGTCGACGTTCGACATCACCCACCGGTTCCGTCCGGTGCAGCTGGTCTCGGCGGGGTTCGCGGCCGTCATCCGGGGGGCCGCGACCAGTCCCGGGCTCACCCGAGAGCCGACCGGCCCGGTCGCGCCGTACGCCGCGGTGGAGCTGGGCGTGAGCCGGGTCGAGGGCGCTGTCTCGGCCGGCCTGGAGACCGAGGACGGGGAGCACGTCCTGGTCACGTGGACCGCGGCCACCTCCCGCGTCACGATCTCGGTACGACGAGACGGCCGCACCCGCATCCTGCGCCGCCGCAAGGTCGCGCTGGTCGCCCCCTTCGGGCTCGCCTTCGCGCTCTGCGAGAACCAGGTCACCGCCCTGGTCGACACCGGTTCGGGCTGGCGACCGGTGCTGAGCGAACGCCGCAAGGTCGCGGCCCTGGTCGACCTGCGCAGCGAGGACACCCTCCTGCCGCACTCCTACGCGTGGGGAGGCTCCGGCCTGGAGGTGTCGTCGGTCCGAGCCGGGGTCTTCGGCCAGGTGGGGCTGCGCGACCCACACCTGGTCCAGCACGCCGACGGGACGCCGTACGTCCGCGAGGGGCGGCTCCACTTCACGTGGACCTGTGCCGGGCTGGGCTTCTTCCAGCAGGCGCACTGGTCGGTCTGGTCGATGGACCCCGCCGATCCGAGCGGCATGCGCCTCGAGGCACACCTCTTCAGCCGTCGTGACGGCCTGGTGCTCGGCGACCATGCCGGCCAGCTGGTCCGCGACGGCGATCGGTGGCTGGTCGCCACCAGCGCGTGGGGCGACTTCGAGCCCGGCTCGATCCACGTGCGGCACCTCGAGACGTCCGCCGACCTGATGCGCGGGACCCACGTGCTCGACACCGTGCCGACCCCGTTGCCGTCCGCACACGGGACGTGGGACCCGGCCCTGACCCGCGTCGACGGCCGCTGGCAGGTGGCCTACGTCGAGAGCCGCTCGCAGCGCCCGTTCACCTTCCACCCGGCGCTGGCCACCACGTCCTCGCGGACCTGGCACGACGCACTGACCGAGGTCGCCGCGATGAGCGACCTCGGTCAGTGCGAAGGGCCAGTGCTGGTGCGGGAGGGGGAGGACACCTGGCTGCTGGCCAGTGATGGAGAGCGACGCTGCTTCCCGGTCTTCGACCTCACCGGGGCTGAGGTGGGCCGGCTGAACGCGCCGTACGCCACCAACATCCCGCATCCCCAGCTGGTCTCGGACCCTGCTGGCGGCTGGCTGTTGGTGACGTTCGACGGCACTGCTTTCGATGCTCGTCAGCTGGGGTACGGCGGCCACGGCGACGTGGTCGTCATGCACTCCAGCTGACCGGGCGACCTACTTGCGGAGGATCGCGCCGCTGGTCGGCTCGATCGTGACGGTGCTGGTGCGCTTGCCCTCGAGCGTCTCGTACGTCGAGCCGAGGCTCACGGTCTTGGTCTCGGTGGTCGGGTTCACCAGAACAACACCATCGTCGTAGTTGCGGCGGTAGACACCCGAGTCACCGATCTTGAAGCGCGAGCCGCTGGGCTGGCCGAGCTCGATGGTGGGCTTGGCGATCCAGTGGTTGGTGAAGCCCTCGTCAGGAACGAAGATGCTCGAGCCGGTCCGACCGTTCCAGGTCAGCAACCAGGTGGCGCGGTGGTAGATCTGGGCCTCGACGTCGTTCAGGTTGCTGTAGGTGATGGCGAGCAGCGGGACGTTGCGCTCGGCGAGCCAGGAAGCCATGCTCATCTTCCACTCCCAGTCGGCGCCGACGAAGCGCGAGCGCTTGTCCAGACCCCACTTCACGAAGTACTCGTTCTCCCAGCCGGAGACGTAGCGGGTCCAGTCGTTCATGACGCGCTCCCAGGTGTTCCACTCAACGGTGATGTTGGGGACCGCCATGAAGCCCTTGCGCTTGATCTTGCCGCCGACACGCTTGAGGAAGCTCTCGGTCGCGGCGTACATCTGGTCGTCGGTGGAGATCTCGACGGGCACCTTGTTGCCGACGGTGTCGTGCGAGAGGTAGGTGAGGGTGTCGTCGATCATGACGCCGTCCCAGTCCGCCTTGCGCAGCTCGCGGATCACGCGGCGCGCCCAGGCCTTCTGGTAGCTGCGACGCTTGATGTTCATCGCGTAGAGGCCGTCCCAGTCGGACCACTCGATCTGCTGGCCGGTGTTGTCGTGGAGGAACCAGCCGGGACGCCTCTGGTTGGCGAAGTGGTAGCCGACGCCGGTCGGGAGGATCCAGTTGTCCTTGGTGCAGGCGTCGTTGCGGCAGGCGCGCTTCACGGTGGCGCTGGCGTCCTTGTACATCAGGACCTTGATCGCGGGGTTGGCTTTCTTGAGCTCCGCGACCTTCTTGCGCTCCCACGGGTTGATCACGACGTAGTTGCCCTTGGCAGCGTCGGGAGTCGAGTCGATGTCGCCCCAGTCCAGCGCGAGGACGCCGGCCGAGCCGGTCGCAGCGTTCTTCCGCTGGGCCTGGGACTGCTGGGCAGACGCGGCGGGGCCGGCTGCGGGGGCAGCGCCGGCGACGGCGGCGTTCGCGGGAGTGGAGACGACCGAGAGTCCGCCAACGGCGAGAGACGCCAGGAGAGGAGCCGACAGCAGGGCTGCGCGGAGGTTCTTGGACTTCGTGGTGCGGTGGCTGGTCCGGCTCGATGATTCCGTTGCGGGGATCATGGGGGGGCTCGATTCGCGGGGGGGAGTGACCTGGGGGGATCGCTTACAACGGGTTCATCGGCACGCCGGACCGCCCCCCTTGAGCGCGCGGGCCATTGCGGGCCTCAGGAGGACCGAACGTGCCCTCATGCGACCTGGGGCATGGCGACTTCGGGCCATGCCCGATGGCCGATCGGACCCCCTGCTCATCCCACGCGGCCCACGCGCCCCGTGGGCACGGCGCAACCCAGCGACGGGCCAGCCGCTCAGGGGCTGGTCGCGCGGGTGGGACGGTCGCTCAGCGGCGGCGCAGGATGGCGGCCGAGCTCGGCGCGAGCCGGACCCGGGAGACCAGGCGACCGTTGGCGTTGCGATAGCGAGCACCCAGGCGCACGGTCCTGCGTACGTCGCTGGGGTTCACCAGGACGACCCCGGCGGTGTAGTCCCGTCGGTGGACGCTGCCGCGCGACACGACCCGACGCGGGCCGTCGGGCCGGCCGATGTCGACCGTGGCCCGTGGCAGCCAGTGGTCGGTGAAGTCCTCGAGGGGCACGAAGATGCTCGAGCCCGTGCGACCGTTCCAGGTCAACAGCCACGTGGCCCGGTGATAGGTCTGGGCGACGAAGTCGTCCTGCGCGCTGTAGGTGACCGCCAGGAGCGGCACGTCACGCTCGGCGCACCAGGCGGACAGCAACATCTTCCAGTTCCAGTCCGCCCCGCTGAAGCGCGCCCTCTTGTCCAGGCCCCACTTCACGAAGTACTCGTTCTCCCAGCCCGTGACGTACCGGGTCCAGTCCTCGAGCACAGCGCGGTAGTCGTCCCACTGGAAGGCCACGTTGGCGATCACCTCGAAGCCGGCGTCCTTGATGGCCGGGCCGGCGAAGGCAAGGAACCCCTCGGTGGCGGCGTACATCGCGGCGTCGTCCGGGATGGTGGTCGAGACGCGGTCATCGACGACCGTGTGGCTCAACGTGGTGAGGACGTCGTCCATCATCACGCCGTCCCAGTCGTGGCTGCTCAGCTCGCTCAACACGTTGCTGGTCCACACCTCCTGGTACGTCGAGCTGCCCACGTCCATGGGGAAGAGTCCCGCCCAGTCCGACCACTCGAGCGCCTGACCGTCCCGGTCGCGCAGGAACCACTCGGGGTGGTTCGCCTGCGACCAGTGGTAGCCGACTCCGGTGGGCAGGATGTCGTTGTCCCGGGTGCACTCACCGTGCTCGTCTCGGACGCAGGCCCGTTCCACGGTGGCTGCGACGTCCTTGTACATCAGGACCTTGATGTCGGGATTGGCCTCGCGCAGGCCGGCGATCCGGTCGTGCTCCCACGGCTGCAGCAGGACGTAGTTGCCCAGGTGGGCGTCGGGGGTGGAGTCGATGTCGCCCCAGTCCAGGGTGAGGATGCCCGCGGAACGGGAGGGTCGCACCGCCTTGCCAGCCGTCTGCACCGCCCCATCCTGACTCACGTGCGAGCCAGTGGTCCGGAGCGCGACGCCACTTGCCTGCTCGTTGCCGAGCACAGCGACCATGGCAGTGGCCATGGCGAGCACGAGGACCGCGAAGAGCAAACCGCTGACTCGTGTGAGACCGGGGGGACGGTCCTGGAGGGAGGACTTTCTCACGCTGCCCATTCAGTCAGCGGGCGTGACCCGACGTAACGGCTTGCCGGGCAGGCTCTGCGCCCGGGTGGAACCCCCGCGTTGCCCGATCGAACTAGTCCGTCCGGCCGGAGCCCTGCCGATCGGACTGCTCGGAGCACCGAGGACATGGCCGGTCAGCGATGCAGCCGGTGGGCCGCAGCGGCGTCCACACGCTCTTGTACCCTCGTCCTCGGTGCACGGCCCCAGTAGCTCAGTGGATAGAGCAGCCGCCTCCTAAGCGAAAGGTCGCAGGTTCGACTCCTGCCTGGGGCACCCAGCGACTGTATTCCTTCGCCTGATGGGTGACGTTCGGACGCCGCCATCGAACACGCGACGTACGATGGCGCGACATCGACTCTCGGGAGACCACATGAAGACCCTGCGCGCCGCTCTGATCGCCCTCACCCTCGGCCTGTCGCTGGGTCTGGTCGCACCCAGTCCGGCCAACGCCGCCGGCGAGAGGTGCGCGACGAACAAGGTGGCGAAGCGGTGCGCCGACATCGAGGGCTCCTCCTCCAACACGATCTATGCCAACGCCCGGATCGGCGCCATCCCGAGCCGCGCCCGGGTGCGGGTGGTTTCGGTCTCGGTGCAGCACCTCTCCGACGGGGTCTGGGTGACGATGAGCAGGAACAAGCCCGAATCGCGCTGGCTGAGCGGCGGTGACAACGTGTCCACGTCCTACAGCTGCGTGAGCGCGGCGAGCGGGAAGTGGCGTGCCAAGGGCGTCATGGAGTGGAAGCTCGGTCGGGACGGAAAGGTCCGCCGGGGCAAGATCGTCAGCAGGGCCCTCACCAGGTCCCGGGTGTGCAACTGAGCCCTAGGGACCGGTCACCGTCTCGAAGGTGATGCCGGCCTTCTGCAAACGCCCGAGCAGGTTGTCGCCCATCGCCTGGGCGGTGGTCACCTGGCCTGCGGTGGTCGGGTTGTCGTCGAAGGCCAGCGAGAGCGCCGACTCGGCGAGCATCTTCGCGGTCTCGGCGTAGCCGGGGTCCCCGCCTCCGACGCGGGTGTGCACGGTCCGACCGTCGCCCTCGGCGATGAAGTCGACGCTGAACCAGGACTTCTCACGTCGGCTCGCGTCGGGACCGTCGCCCTGCTTGATCCGACCGAGCAGGAGGTTGCGCAACGGCTTGACCTGGGCCGCGGTCGCGATCGCGCCGACCGCTGCCGCGCCGCCCGCGGCGTACCGCAGCGTCTTGGTGCCGGCGTAGTGCGAGTAGCGGAAGTCGGGACCGTACGACGCCAGCGCCGCACCACTGCGGGCCACGACCGCCGGGTCGATCGTGGGCATCGGCAGCAGCCAGAAGCCGAGCGCCTTGTCGCGGTGGGGCTTGCCGGCGACCGCGCGGGACTTGCGCCCCTCGGGGCGCGACTCGGCGCGCCGGCGCTCGGAGGAGGCTTCCTTCATCTGGCGTGCGCGCGACATCGCGGTCATCGCCGAGTGGAAGGTGCCGCCGGAGAACATCCCGCTCGCACGGACGACGCCGCGCATGGTGACCGGCCCCTTCGCCGCCAACTGCTGGATGGTGAACATGGCGCCGAGGTCGTGGGGGATGGAGTCGAAGCCGCAGGCGTGCACGATGCGGGCGCCGGTCCGCTCGGCGGTGGCGTGGTGGGCGACGTACATCCGGTCGACGAACTCCGGCTCACCGGTGAGGTCGACGTAGTCGGTGCCGGCCTCGGCGCAGGCGGCCACGAGCGGCTCTCCGTGGGTGAGGTAGGGCCCGACCGTCGTGATCACGACGCGCGCTCGCTTGGCGACGTCCGCGATCGAGCCGGCGTCGGTGGTGTCGGCGTGCAGCAGCTCGAGGTCGGCGAGCTTCGGGTCGAGGTCGGCCAGCGTGCTGCGGACCCGCTCCAGCTTCTCGGGGTTGCGCCCGGCCAGGGCCCAGCGCAGTCCCGCGGGGGCGTTGGCGGCGAGGTACTCGGCGGTCAGCGCACCGGTGAAGCCGGTCGCGCCGAACAGGACGATGTCGAAGTCGCGCTCGGACGTGGAGGAGGAGTCAGCCATGGGCCCATCGTCGCACTCCCCCGCCGGACGCCGCACCCGACGTAGGCTCGTCACCATGTGCCGCAACATCCGACCGCTCAACAACTTCCAGCCGCCCGCCACCCGCGACGAGGTCACCGCGGCGGCCCTGCAGTACGTCCGCAAGGTCAGTGGGACGACCAAGCCGTCCCAGGCCAACCAGGCGGCGTTCGACCGGGCCGTCCGCGAGATCGCCCACCTCACCGAGCACCTGCTCGACGAGCTGGTGACCACCGCTCCCCCGAAGAACCGCGAGATCGAGGCCGAGAAGGCCCGCGAGCGATCCGCCCTGCGCTACGCCCGATGAGTCGGCGATGACCACCACCGCTCCACCGTCGGGCACTCGCGCGGCGTACGACGCGGCGCTGGAGTTGCTGCGCGCCGGGCCGTTGGTGGTGCTGAGCGGTGCGGGCCTCAGCACGGACTCGGGGATCCCCGACTACCGCGGGCCGGGCTCACCCGCGCGCATGCCGATGACCTACCAGGAGTTCGTGTCCGGGCCCCAGGCGCGGCAGCGCTACTGGGCGCGCAGCCACCTGGGGTGGAGCCGGATGAAGGGCGCCGAGCCGAACGCCGGGCACCACGCCCTGGCCCGCACCCCGGTCGAGCTGCTGATCACCCAGAACGTCGATGGGCTCCACGAGCGAGCCGGGCAGCCGCAGTTGGTGGCGTTGCACGGCCGGATCGCCGACGTCGTGTGCCTCTCGTGCCGTGCGACGTCGTCCCGGGCCGGCCTGCACGAGCGACTCGGAGTGCTGAACCCCGGCTTCGCGGAGCGGCACGCGAGGGCGGAGAGCCGCCCCGACGGAGACGTCGACCTCGAGGAGACGGCCGACTTCGTGGTCCCCGACTGCGCTGATTGTGGCGGGGCGCTCAAGCCGGACGTCGTCTTCTTCGGCGAGAACGTCCCTCCTCCACGGGTGGCGCGCTGCTACGAAGCAGTCGACGCACTCGCCGAGTCGGGCGGTGCACTGCTGGTGGTCGGGTCGTCCCTGACCGTGATGAGCGGCTTCCGCTTCGTCCGGCGCGCGGCCAAGGCCGGCACTCCCGTCGTGATCGTCAACCGGGGGGCCACCCGCGGAGACGAGCTCGCGACGTACACGCTCGGGGTCGGGTGCAGCGAGTTCCTTGCCGACCTCGCCGGCTGACCCGACAGTTGGTTGCGGTTTGGTCCCCAACCCCAACAGTCAGGCGCCGAAACCTGTGGTTTGCGACCAATCGGGCGCACAACTCGATGCCACAGCCGAGTCGTCACCAGATCGGTTGTGGTTTGGTCCCCAACCGCAACCCAGACACCACGAAACGCGCGGTTCCTGACCAATCGCAGCCCAGCCGAGGGCCGGACCCGACCTCAGAGCTTGCGGACGAAGATGTGGTCGCTGGCTTCCAGGTCGATCTCGGCGGTCTCGCCGCCCGAACCGATCAGGACGCCGTCGGCGGTGGCGGTGACGGTGACCGTCTTGTCGGGCAGCGCACCGGCTCGGCGCAGCGCGCTCATCAACGCCTCGTCCTTCTGCATCTCCTCGGAGATCCGCCGCACCAGCACCATGCTCTCGTCGGGTCCGGCCGCGCTGGTCAGTGACTCGACACCGTCCATGAAGTCCTCGCCCAGGGAAGTCTCACCGAGCTCGTCGAGCCCCGGGATCGGGTTGCCGTACGGCGACTCCGTGGGGTGGTCGAGCAACTCGAGGAGGCGACGCTCGACGGTCTCCGACATCACGTGCTCCCAGCGGCAGGCCTCTTCGTGGACCAGCTCCCAGTCCAGGCCGATCACGTCGATCAGCAGCCGTTCTGCGAGGCGGTGCTTGCGCATCACCCGGGTGGCGAGCAGCAGCCCCTGGTCGGTCAGCTGGAGGTGCCGGTCGCCCTCGACCGTGACCAGGCCGTCGCGCTCCATCCGGGCCACGGTCTGCGACACGGTCGGACCACTCTGGTGCAGGCGCTCGGCAATCCGGGCCCGCAGCGGGACGATCCCCTCCTCGACCAGCTCGAAAATGGTCCGGAGGTACATCTCGGTGGTGTCGATCAGGTCGCTCACCGGGTCATTCTTGCGCATCGCCACTCGGCCGGACGCCCACCCGCCCCCGTGGCAGGCTGGCAGCGATGACCTCCATCCTGTGGTTCCGCCGCGATCTCCGCCTCCACGACCACCCCGCACTCGTCGAGGCCTGCGCCACCGGCGCCGTACTCCCCCTCTTCGTCGTCGACCCACGACTCTGGGGACCGGCCGGCCCGGCCCGCCGCGGCTACCTGGTCGCCTCCCTGCGCAGCCTGGACGCCGCCCTCCGCGAGCAGGGCGCCCAGCTCGGTGTCCTGCACGGCGATCCGACGACGTGCGTGCCGCGGGCCGCCCGCGAGGTCGGCGCCACCGCAGTCCACGTCACGGCCGACTTCGGGCCGTACGGCAGCCGGCGCGACCTCGACGTCGAGGCTGCCCTGGCCGACGAGGGGATCGCCCTCACGCGCACCGGATCGTCGTACGCCGTCGCGCCCGGCGAGGTGACCAGCGGCTCGGGCTCGCCGTACAAGGTCTTCACCCCGTTCGCGAAGGCCTGGGCCGGGCACGGCTGGCCGACCCCGATGACCGCGACCGCACCCGACACCTGGCTGACGCTCCCCACCTCCGACGGCCTCCCCGACATCGACCTGCCTCACGGACTCACGCTCCCCGAGGCCGGCGAGGAGGCCGCCCGTCGCCGGTGGCGCGCCTTCCTCGAGGACGGCGTCGACCACTACGACGAGGAACGCAACCGGCCCGACCTCGACGGCACCTCCCGGATGTCGGTCCACCTCAAGTGGGGCGAGATCCATCCGCGCACGATGCTCGCGGACCTCGAGCGCCACTCCCCCGCGACAGGCAGCGGCCCGGCGACGTACCGCAAGGAGCTCGCCTGGCGGGAGTTCTACGCCGACGTGCTCTTCGCCCGGCCCGAGACCGCCCGGACCCATCTGCGTCCGGAGTTCGACCGGATGGAGTACGACGACCCGGCCGGCCCCGCGGGCGCCGAGCTCGAGGCCTGGCGGCAGGGACGCACCGGTTTCCCGATCGTGGACGCCGGCATGCGCCAGTTGCGCGCGACCGGCTGGATGCACAACCGGGTGCGGATGATCGTGGCGAGCTTCCTGGTCAAGGACCTGCACCTGTCGTGGCAGCACGGCGC
Source organism: uncultured Actinomycetota bacterium (assembly GCA_963850965.1). Lineage (GTDB taxonomy): Bacteria > Actinomycetota > Actinomycetes > Propionibacteriales > Nocardioidaceae > Nocardioides. The sequence goes on from CAWKMT010000002.1 coordinate 459,548, forward strand.
CCGGCACTTCATGACGTGGCTGGTCGACGGCGACCTCGCCTCCAACCAGCACGGCTGGCAGTGGACCGCCGGCAGCGGCACCGATGCCTCGCCGTTCTTCCGGGTCTTCAACCCGACCAGCCAGGGCCGGCGCTTCGACCCCCACGGTCACTACGTACGCCGCTGGGTCCCCGAGCTCGGCGACGTCGACCGACCCGCACGACCCGTCGCCGGACGAACGTGGCACCGTCGACTATCCCCGGCCCCTGGTCGACCATGCCGAGGAACGCCTGGAGGCACTGGACCGATGGGAGAGGATCAGACGATGAGCAACCCCACGATGATCGTTCCGAGGCGATTCTGCGGACCACCCTCCTCCGGCAACGGCGGTTGGACTGCCGGCGCGCTCGCGGCGCAGCTCGCCGAGGGGTGCCCCGACAGCCGCAGCGAGTCGTGGCCGACGATCGCGGTCTCCCTCCGCCAGCCCCCGCCCCTCGATGTCGCACTCGACATCACCCGTGAGGGCGACGAGACCGTGGCCAGCACCGACGGCTCGCCGGTCGCCCGGGCCCGCCTCAGCGACCTCGATCCGACCCTCGTCGAGCCGGTGCCGGTCGAGGTGGCCCGCGCCGCGATGGCGTCGTACCCGGGGCACAGCTCCCACCCCTTCCCCACCTGCTTCGCCTGCGGCGTCGACCGCACCGACGGCGACGGCCTCCGGATCTTCCCCGGGCCGGTCGGTGACCAGGACGGCAAGACCCGGAGCGCGGCGACCTGGACTCCCCATCCGAGCACCGGTGAGGACTTCCACACCTACGTCGACGACCTGCCGCGCGCCTCGGTCGCCACCACGTGGGCGGCGCTGGACTGCATCGGCGCCTGGGCCGGCGACCTCCCCGACCGGATGATGGTGCTGGTCGCCATGACCGCCCGGGTCGATGCCCTCCCGCTGATCGGTGAGGAGCACGTGGTGGTCGGTCTCGCGCGGCGACGAGAGGGCCGCAAGAACTTCACCGCCTCGACGCTGTACGACGCTGCCGGCCGGGTCGTGGCCTGCGCCGAGCACCTCTGGCTCGAGGTCGACCCGGCCGACTTCGGGTGAGCTCGCCCAGACGGCCGCCCGGAGTTTGACGAGGCGCGAGCCGGCAGGAACCATGGAGGCCATGTCTTTGATCGATCCAAACGCGTGGTGGCGCCACGCCGTCTGCTACCAGGTCTACGTCCGTTCCTTCGCCGACAGCGACGGCGACGGCATCGGCGACCTGCCCGGCATCACCGACCGGCTCCCCTACCTGCGCGACCTCGGCGTCGACGCCTTGTGGATCACGCCGTTCTACACCTCCCCGCAGCACGACCACGGCTACGACGTGGCCGACTACCGCGACGTCGACCCCCTCTTCGGCTCCCTCGCGGACGCCGACGCACTGCTCGCGCGCGCCCACGAGCTCGACCTCAAGGTGATCGTCGACCTGGTCCCGAACCACACCTCCAGCGAGCACGCCTGGTTCCAGGCCGCCCTGGCCGCACCCGCCGGCAGCCCCGAGCGGGCCCGCTACCTCTTCCGTGACGGCCGTGGCGTCGACGGCGCCGAGCCGCCGAACAACTGGGAGTCGGTCTTCGGCGGCCCCGCGTGGACCCGGGTCGCCGAGCCGAACGGCGAGCCCGGCCAGTGGTACCTCCATCTCTTCGACTCCACCCAGCCCGACCTCGACTGGCGCAACCCCGAGGTCGGCGAGATGTTCGAGGAGGTGCTGACCTTCTGGCTCGACCGCGGCGTGGACGGCTTCCGGGTCGACGTGGCGCACGGCCTCTACAAGGAGGCGACCCTGCGCGACCAGGTCGTCCCCGAGGGCCAGAAGCCCGGCAGCGACGCCCTGTCCCTCGCCGAGGAGAGCCACACCGGCGGCTCGAGCATGGTCGAGCGCACGATGCGCGACGAGCCGATGTGGGACCAGCCCGAGGTCCACGACGTCTACCGCCGCTGGCACGACCTGCTGGCCCGCTACGACGGTGACCGGATCCTGGTCGCCGAGGCCTGGACCCAGTCCGCGGAGTCGATGGCGCGCTTCATCCGCCCCGACGAGATGCAGCAGGCCTTCAACTTCTCCTGGCTGCTCGCCGACTGGTCCGCCGAGGCCTTCACCGAGGTCGTCACCAGCACCTTCGCGGCGATGGACCTCGTCGGCGCCACCCCGACCTGGGTGCTCAGCAACCATGACGTGGTCCGCCACGTGACGCGGTACGGCGGTGGCCCCTCCGGGTTGGCGCGGGCCCGTGCGGCCACGCTGACGATGCTCGGGCTGCCCGGCTCGTCGTACCTCTACCAGGGCGAGGAGCTCGGTCTCGAGCAGGTCGACGTCGACCCGGAGTTCCGGCAGGACCCCTCGTGGTTCCGCACCGGCGAGGTCGGACGCGATGGCTGCCGGGTCCCGATCCCGTGGGGTGACGAGAAGCCGCCGTACGCCTTCGGGCCGGGGCTCGACCAGCCCTGGATCCCGCAGCCGGACGACTGGCAGTCGATGAGCGTCACCGCCCAGGAGAGCGACCCGGAGTCGACGCTGTCGTTCTACCAGGCAGCCCTCGCCGCCCGTCGCGGCATCGTCGACGCCGGCGAGTCGGTCGAGATGCGTCGATCAAGGGCGCCGACGTGCTGGCCTTCGCCCGCGGTCACCTGACCGTCGTCCTCAACGCGGCAGCCACGCCGATGCCACTGCCGCCCGGAGACGTACTGATCGCGAGCGGTCCGCTCGACGGCGACACGCTCCCCGGCGACACTGCGGTCTGGCTCGTCTGAGACCCCACCCCCGCACCCGCTGTAACGCGGCGTCCTTGACGCCGAGGCGCCCTCACGCGCCTTGTTCAGCGTCACTAACCCCGCGTTACAGCGGGGCACGGGGCGTCAGGGGCCTTCGAGCGCCTGGTTGTAGCGACCCAACACGTCGACGAAGCCGGACAGCTCGTCGTCGGCCCAGTCGCCCAGGCGCTCGTCGAGCCAGGCCCGGCGACTGACACCCATGGCGGCGATCCGACGTACCGCCTCCGCCGTGGCGGAGACCAGGCTGGCCCGACCGTCGTCCGGGTCGGCGGCCCGCTCGACCAGCCCCAGCTCGACGAGCTGCTGGACCTGGCGGCTGACCGCTCCCTTGTCGAGGGCGAACTTCTCGGCGACCGCCGAGGCGCGCAGCGGGCCGGTCTCGACCAGGTGGGCCAGCAGGAGGTACGACGCGGGCTGCAGGTCCTCGTGGACCGCTCGGGCGCGCTCCCCGATCACCCTCCTGATCCGCCGGATCAGCACCCCGACCTCGGCCTCGAGCTGGCGCAGGGAGTCCGGGCGCGACGAGCCGCTCATCGTCCCCGAGCCTCGGGAACAGCAGTGGTCTCGGGCAGGTTGGAGGTCCGCAACGGCACCTCGCGGATCGCCAGCACGCAGAGCAGCGCGAGGACGGCGAAGGGTGCCGAGACCCAGAAGAGCTCTCCGATCGAGGCCCCGAAGGCATGCTCGAAGACCGCACGCACCGGCGCGGGCAGCGAGCCGAGGTCGGGGATCGAGTGGAGGCGGTGCCGAGCCTCGGGGATGCCGAGGGCGTCCATCCCGACCGTCACCTTCGCCGCGACCTGGTGGCCCAGCAGGGCCCCGAGGGCAGACACCCCGATCGAGCCGCCCATCGAGCGGAAGAACGCGACGACCGAGCTGGCGGTGCCGAGGTCGGACTGGACGGCGTTGTTCTGGACGACCAGGACGAGGTTCTGCATGGTGGCGCCCAGGCCGAGGCCGAGGATCGCCATGAAGACACCCACGACCACGAGGTTGGTGGTGTCGTCGATCTGGCCGAGCAGGCCGAGCCCGACGATCACGAAGACCATCCCGCCGACCAGCCATCCCTTCCAGCGACCGGTCCTGCTGATGATCCGGCCCGACACGATGCTCGAGACGAGCAGGCCACCGACCATCGTGATCGACATCAGTCCGGCGTTGGTGGGGGTCATCCCGCGCGCGAGCTGGAAGTACTGGCTGAGGTAGACGGTGGAGCCGAACATGGCGATCCCGATCAGCACCGAGGCGGCGACCGCGAGGCTGGTGGTGCGGTCCTTGAAGAGGCGCAACGGGATGATCGGCTCGACGGCGACCTTGGCCTCGACGTGCACCGCGAAGCCGATCACGAGGACGCCGGCCAGGACGAGCAGCAGCGAGGTCGAGGACGCCCAGTCGAACTGGCTGCCGGCCAGCGAGACCCAGACCAGCAGGATCGAGACTCCGGCCACGATCAGCGTGGCACCGAGGTAGTCGATGGTGACCTCACGGCGTACGACGGGCAGGCGCAGCGTCTTCTGGAGCACCACGAAGGCGAGCAGGGCGACCGGGAGCCCCACGAAGAAGCACCAGCGCCAGCCCAGGCCGGGGGTGTCCACGATCAGCCCGCCGATGAGCGGGCCACTGACCGTGGCGAGCGCGAAGACCGCGCCGAGGTAGCCGGAGTACCGGCCCCGCTCGCGCGGCGGCACCATCGTGGCGATGACGACCTGCACCAGCGCGGTGAGTCCGCCGACGCCGAGGCCCTGGACCACGCGCGCGCCGATCAGGGTCTCCATGTTGGGTGCCAGGCCGGCGACCAGGGAGCCGATCGAGTAGATGACGAGCGCGGTCTGCACGAGGAGCTTCTGGCTGAAGATGTCAGCGAGCTTGCCCCACAGTGGCGTGGAGGCGGTCATGGAGAGCAGCGTCGCCACGACCACCCAGGTGTAGCCGGTCTGGCTGCCCTGCAGGTCGGTGATGATCCGGGGCAGGGCGTTGGTCACGACCGTGCTCGAGAGCATCGCCACGAACATCGCGAGCAGGAGCCCACTGAGGGCCTCCATCACCTCGCGGTGCGTCATCTGTCCCGAGGCCTCCGCCGAGAGCGGCGCGGCGGGAGCGGACGGCGGGGGTGCTGCGGGGCTGGACACGGAGACTCGTTTCACGGACGACTAAAGGTTGCCGTCGGCAACCATATCCCCGGCGCGGGTCCGCCGCCCAGCGAAGGAGACGCGGAACACGGTCCGGACAGCGGACGACCCGCAGACGTGGGCCTCGAAGGAGGTCCGCTCCGGTGGACGTGATGACCGGATCGTCTGCGGGTCGGGTGACTGCTGTGGATTCGCCAACTGCTACCAGCTGGCTGGTCGCTGCTAGCGGGCAGCCACCTCACGCGTCCTAGAAGAAATCATTGTTGTGGACCACCTCCTTTCCGTGTGCCACCACGGTAGGCCGGTGGCACCACCCCTTCAAGCAAATTTATTTCTTGCCCCGGCTGCCGACCCCGGAGCGCTCCCTCACTCGTGGACAGCCGCAGAGAACTGGGCCTGGTAGAGCCGGGCGTAGGCGCCCTCGGCCCGCAGCAGCGACTCATGGGTCCCCTGCTCGACGATCGCTCCGCGCTCCATCACCAAGATCAGGTCAGCGTCACGGATCGTGGAGAGCCGGTGGGCGATCACGAACGACGTCCGATCGGTGCGCAGCGCGGCCATCGCGTGCTGGAGGAGGAGCTCGGTGCGGGTGTCGACCGAAGAGGTCGCCTCGTCGAGGATCAGCAGCTCGGGAGCCGCCAGGAACGCGCGCGCGATCGTCACGAGCTGACGCTCGCCGGCCGAGAGGTTCGAGCCGGCCTCGTCGATGTGGGTGTCGTAGCCAGCGGGGAGCGAGTGGACGAAGCGGTCCACGAAGGTCGCCCGCGCGGCCGCCAGGATCTGCTCCTCGGTCGCGCCGGGCCGACCGTAGGCGATGTTGTCGCGGATCGACCCGGCGAAGAGCCAGGTGTCCTGCAGCACCATGCCGATCTGCGAGCGCAGCGCCGATCGTGGCATCGAGGCGATGTCCACCCCGTCCAGCGTGATCCGCCCGGCCGACACCTCGTAGAAGCGCATGACGAGGTTGACCAGGGTGGTCTTGCCGGCGCCGGTCGGGCCCACGATCGCCACCGTCTGACCCGGAGCCGCCACCAGCGAGAGGTCCTCGATGAGCGGGGCGTTGCGGTCGTAGGAGAACGCGACGCGCTCGAAGCGCACCTCGCCGTGCCGCTCGCCCGCCGCGGCGGCCCGGCCGCCTTCCTCCACCATCTGTTCCTCGGCGTCGAGCAGTTCGAAGACCCGTTCGGCGGAGGCGACCCCCGACTGGAGCAGATTGGCCATCGAGGCGACCTGGGTGAGCGGTTGGGCGAACTGCCGGGAGTACTGGATGAACGCCTGGACGTCGCCCAGGGAGATCGACCCATGGGCGACCCGCAGCCCCCCGAGGACCGCGATCACGACGTAGTTGAGGTTCCCGACGAACATCATCACGGGCATGATCAGGCCGCTGACGAACTGCGCCCCGAAGGAGGCCTCGTAGAGCGCGTCGTTCTCGACCGCGAAGGTCTCCTCGACCTCACGCTGCCGACCGAACACCTTCACCAGGGCATGCCCGGAGAAGGTCTCCTCGATGTGGGCATTGAGCTGGCCGGTCCGGCGCCACTGGGCGACGAAGAGTCCCTGCGAGCGCTTCATCACCGCGCGCGCGACCACCATCGAGATCGGGACCGAGACCAGGGCCACCATCGCCAGCGTGGGCGAGATCCAGAACATCATCGACAGCACGGCGATCACGGTGAGCAGCGAGGTGAGCAGCTGGCTCATCGTCTGCTGCAGCGTCTGGCTGATGTTGTCGATGTCGTTGGTGACCCGACTGAGCAGCTCTCCGCGGGGCTGCCTGTCGAAGTAGCTCAGCGGGAGCGCGTTGACCTTGTCCTCGACGTCGGCCCGCATCCGCAGCACCGTCCCCTGGACGACGTCGTTGAGCAGGTAGCCCTGCAACCACGCGAGCACCGAGGCAGCGACGTACACCGTCAGGGCGAGCAGCAGGACGTCGGCGACCGCCGAGAAGTCGACGCCCTGTCCGGGCACGACGTCCATCGCGGAGACCATGTCGGCGTACGTCGTCTCGCCGCGCGAACGCAGCAACTGCACCGCCTCGGCCTTGGAGGTGCCCTCGGGAAGGCGCGTGCCGATCAGGCCGGAGAAGATCAGGTCGGTGGCCCGACCGAGGATGCGCGGGCCCACCGCGGTGAGCAGCACGCTCACCACCGCGAGGCCGACGACGCCGAACGCCTTGGCGCGCTCAGGAGCGAGTCGCGCCAGGAGCCGCTTGGCCGACGGCTTGAAGTGCGAGGCCTTCTGACCCACCATCGCGCCACCGAACGGCCCCCGGCCCGGACCCGGTCCGGCCTCGATCCGCTCGGTCTCCTGGAGCCGGCCGTCTGCGGAGTCGCCGGCCTCGGGCGATTCTTCGGTCTGCGGGGTGAGCGTCATGCCGCCTCCTCCGCACTGAGCTGGGAGCTGACGATCTCCTGGTAGGTGGCGCAGTCCGCGACGAGCTCGTCGTGGGTGCCACGCCCGACCACCTGGCCGTCCTCGACGACCAGGATCAGGTCGGCGTCGCGAATCGTCGACACGCGTTGCGCGACCAGGAGCACGGTCGCCTCCCGGGTGATCGGTCTCAGCGCCGCTCGCAGCTGGGCATCGGTGGCGAGGTCGAGCGCGGAGAAGCAGTCATCGAAGAGGTAGATCGCCGGACGGCGCAGCACTGCGCGGGCGATGGCGAGGCGCTGGCGTTGACCGCCGCTCACGTTGGTCCCACCCTGGGCAATCGGGGCGTCGAGGCCGGCCGGCATCGCGGCCACGAAGTCGCGCGCCTGGGCGATCTCGAGGGCTGCCCAGAGCTCATCGTCGGTGGCGTCCGAACGGCCGTGGCGCAGGTTGGTCGCGATGGTCCCGGAGAAGAGGTAGGCCTGTTGCGGCACCAGCCCGATGGCCGACCACAGCAGGTCGGCGTCGAGGTCGCGGACGTCCGCTCCACCCACGAGGACCCGACCTCCGGTGACGTCGAAGAGCCGCGGCACCAGGTTGACCATCGTGCTCTTGCCCGCCCCTGTCGAGCCGATGACGGCCACGGTCTGGCCGGGGCGCGCGGCGAAGGACACCCGGCGTACCACGGGCACGTCGGCGCCGGGGTAGGTCAGCTCGACCTCGTCGAAGACGAGCGTTCCGGGCTCGGGGAACGTCATCATCGGGTGCTCGGGAGGTACGACGGAGGTGTCGGTGTCGAGTACCTCGCTGATCCGGTCTGCGCAGACCGCGGCCCGGGGAACCATCATCAGCGTGAAGGTCGCCAGCATCACCGACATCAGGATCTGGACGAGGTAGGCCAGGAAGGCCGTCAGCGACCCGACCTGCATCTCGCCATCGGCGACGCGCTGGCCGCCGAACCACAACACCGCCACGGAGGAGGCGTTGAGGATCAGCAGGACCGCAGGGAACATCACGGCCAGCCACCGGCCGGCGCGGATCGCCACGGCGGTCAGCTCTCCGTTGGCGGTGGCGAAGCGGGCGGTCTCGTGCGGCTCCCGCACGAAGGCACGCACCACGCGGACGCCGGTGATCTGTTCGCGCAGCAATCGGTTGACCTCGTCGATGCGCACCTGCATCAGGCGGAAGCTCGGGACCATCCGAGACACGATGAAGGCGACGACGCCCAGCAACGCCGGGATGGAGACCAGGAGCAGCCAGGAGAGACCGAAGTCCTCGCGCATGGCCATGACGACGCCACCGACCATCATGATCGGCGCGGCGACCATCATGGTGAAGGTCATCAGGACCAGCATCTGCACCTGCTGGACGTCGTTGGTCTCGCGGGTGATCAACGAGGGAGCCCCGAAGCGCTGGACCTCGCGCTGCGAGAACGACCCCACCCGCCGGAAGATGGCGGCTCGGATGTCACGACCGAATCCCATCGCTGTCCGCGCGGAGAACCAGACGGCCGTGACCGCACAGCCGATCTGGAGCAGCGAGACCGCGAGCATGATCGCGCCGGTGCGCACGATGTAGCCCGTGTCCCCCTGCGTGACGCCCTGGTCGATGATGTCGGCGTTGAGGCTGGGCAGGTAGAGCGCGGCGACCGTGGCGGTGAACTGCAGGGCGACGATCATCGCGACGGCCGAGCGGTACGGCGCCAGGTGCGTGCGCATCAGACGGATCAGCATGGGTTGTCCTCGTGGTTCGGTGCCGGAGTGCGGGGCAGCACTCCGTCGAGCAGGATCGCGGCCACATCGACCGGGGTGAGCGCTTCGTCGCCGCGGGACATGCCGGGGTGCCAGGCGCCGAAGACCAGGCTGCGCAGCGCCAGCGCCGCGCGAGCCGGGGTCACCCGGAGCTCGGCGCGGTGCGGGTCGAAGAGCAGTTCGCGCAGGTTGGTCAGCAGCAACTCATTGGCCTCGACCACGAAGCGGGGTGGGCCGGGGGGCTCCTCGGCATCAGCCGGGTCGGGCCTCTCGGTCAGCAGCGCCGGACGGACGGCCATCATCACCGCCATGGCTCGCTCCATCCGGGAGACCAGCAACGTCACGGCCGCCTCGACCCGGGCCCGCAGGCCGACGACGCCGGCGAGCGCGGCCACCAGCTCATCGCGGGCATCCGTCGGGTCCACGGCCTCCTCGGCCACGGCGAGGAACAGGGCGCGCTTGTCCGGGAAGACCCGAAAGATGGTGCCCTCGGCGATCCCGGCGGCCTCCGCGATCTGGCGCGTCGTGACCGCGGCGCCGTACTGCACCAGCAGCGGCAGGACCGCCGCCACGATCGCCTCTCGGCGCTCCTCGGGCGACATCGGGCGAGCTCGTTCGCGTTTGGTCACCGCCACACTCTAGATGAGTGAGCGCTCACTCACAAGCAGGTCAGGGCGCCAGCCGCTCCGTGCGCCATCCGGAGGGCGCCCCCGAGTCCGTCCGTCGATAGACCAGGCGGTCGTGCATCCGGCCGGGTCGTCCCTGCCAGAACTCGACCGCCTCCGGCCGCACGAGGTAGCCGCCCCACTCCTCGGGCACCGGAACCTCGTCGGGGTAGCGCGCCTCCGCGGCGGCCACCTCGGCGTCCAGCTCGTCCCGGCCGCTCACCACGCGGGACTGGTGCGAGGCCCAGGCTCCGAGCCTGGAGCGCCGCGGTCGCGAGGCGAAGTACGCCGCCACCGCCGCGTCGTCGAGCGGCGTCGCCGTCCCGTCGACGCGGACCTGACGCTCCAGCGGGTGCCAGGGGAAGAGCAGCGCACAGCTCGCATTGGCGGCGAGCTCCTCACCCTTGCGGGACTGGGTGTTGGTGAAGAAGACGAACCCCCGCTCGTCGAGGCCCTTGAGCAGCACCATCCGCGACGAAGGACGTCCCTGCGCCGAGACCGTGGCCAGCACCATGGCGGTCGGCTCGTGCAGCCCGGCCCCGAGTGCTTCGTCGAGCCAGCCCCGAAACATCGCCACCGGATCGTCGGCCAGGTCCGACTCGTCCAGCCCGGCCCGGGCGTACTCCTCCCGCAGTCCGGCGATGTCCAGCAGGCTCGGGTCGACCTTGTCCATGCCCCGACAGTAGGCGACCGCCACCGGCCGGGTGGTCGCCAGACGGTGGCCGCAGGTGCGCCGTTCGACAGACCGGGGCAGAATGCCTCCGGGCACTTGCCCGGAACCCCGATCTTGAGGAGTCACGAGCGCATGACTGAGGTACACCACGGACTCGAAGGTGTCATCGCGTTCGAGACCGAGATCGCCGAACCGGACAAGGAAGGCTCCGCGCTGCGCTACCGCGGCGTCGACATCGAGGAGATCGTCGGCCGGGTGCCGTTCGAGAACATCTGGGGCCTGCTCATCGACGGCGCCTACAACCCCGGCCTGGCCCCTGCCGAGCCCTACAACCTGCCGGTCCACACCGGTGACGTACGCGTCGACGTCCAGGCCGCCGTCGCGATGCTCGCCCCCGCCTTCGGCTTCGGCCAGACCTACGACATCTCCGACGAGCAGGCCCGCGACGACCTCGGCCGGGTGGCCGTCATGGTGCTGTCGTACGCCGCCCAGTCGGCCCGCGGCCTCAACGCGCCCGTCGTCCCGCAGTCGGAGGTCGACCAGGGTCACACCCTCGCCGAGCGCTTCATGATCCGCTGGAAGGGCGAGGCGGACCCCAAGCACGTCAAGGCGATCGACGCCTACTGGTCCTCCGCGGCCGAGCACGGCATGAACGCCTCCACCTTCACCGCCCGGGTCATCACCTCGACCGGTGCCGACGTGGCGGCTGCGTTCTCCGGTGCCATCGGTGCCATGAGCGGCCCGCTGCACGGAGGCGCGCCCTCGCGGGTGCTCGGCATGATCGCCGACGTCGAGCAGTCCGGCGACGCGACGACGTACGTCAAGGACCTGCTCGACCGGGGCGAGCGCCTGATGGGCTTCGGCCACCGCGTCTACCGCGCCGAGGACCCCCGCGCCCGGGTGCTGCGCCGCACGGCCAAGGAGCTCAACGCGCCCCGCTACGAGGTCGCCGAGGCCCTGGAGAAGGCCGCACTGGCCGAGCTCAAGGAGCGTCGTCCCGACCGCGTGCTCGAGACCAACGTGGAGTTCTGGGCCGCGATCGTGCTCGACTTCGCCGAGGTCCCGGCGACGATGTTCACCTCGATGTTCACCTGCGCCCGCACGGGCGGGTGGTCGGCGCACATCCTGGAGCAGAAGCGCACCGGGCGCCTGATCCGCCCGTCCGCGATCTACACCGGTCCGTCCTCGCGCAAGGCCGACGAGGTCGACGGCTGGAAGTCGGAGTGGGCGGGCTGAGCCTGCCGTTCCTCAGCACCGGCCGGCTCCGCCTGGAGTCGGTCGGTGAGCAGACCTAGCCGAGCCGCCCGTCGAACCAGCTGGTCCGGCCCTTGCCGCCCTTGCGGTTCAGCGAGATGTGCATGTGGTCGCGGTGGCGCAGCGTCTTGGCGCACGTGCGCTTCTTCTTGCAGCTCGAGCTGAGGTAGGGCTGGGGCTCGAAGCCGTTCCAGGCGGGGTACATCGTGTCGTTCCAGATGACGTACATGATCCCCATCCGGCGAGCCTTGGCGGCGGCGTTGCCTGCCTTGTCCTCGGCGAAGGCGGCCCGCAGGAACTTCCGGGCGCTCTTGCGATCGGCCTTCCGCTTGACGTTGAGGCTCCAGTCGAAGGCCCGGCCCTCCTTGTGCTCCGAGGCCCCACCGCCGCAGGCGCGGGAGATCCCGCCGAAGCTGCCGCCGTACTTCCGGACCAGCCAGTGGCCCAGGTAGCTGGTGCCGACCTTGGCCCGCGGGCTGCACTTGGTCTGGCCCTGGTAGGACGCGAAGTCCTCGACCGGGGTCGCCGCGCCGGCCGAGGGGACGGTCAGAGCGATCGAGACCACGGCGAGCAGGGCGGCGCGAGCGACAGCGCGGAACGGGCTGAGCAGTGCAGGCATCGAGGAGATCCATCCGTGGTGCGAGATTTCGGGGCAGATCTTCGAGGCTAGGTCGTCGCCCGAGCACTGTCCGAGTTTGGCTGTCGGAAGGGCTGGCTATGGTCGTTGGCATGACCCATCTGGAAGGCATCGATCTCTGGAATGCCGAGGCCACGACCTTCGACGAGGCCCCCGACCACGGCCTGCGCGACCCCGCGGTCCGGGCCGCCTGGCGCGAGCTGCTGCTGAGGGTGCTCCCCCCGGCCCCCGGGCGGCTCGCCGATCTCGGCAGCGGGACCGGCACCCTGTCGCTGCTGCTCGCCGACGCGGACTACACCGTCGACGGGGTCGACTTCTCCCCCGCGATGGTGCGGCTGGCCCAGGAGAAGGCCACCGGGCGCCCGGGCGTCCGCTTTGTCGAGGCCGATGCGGCCGCTCCCCCGCTCGAGCCCGCGTCGTACGACGCCGTGCTGTGCCGGCACGTGCTGTGGGCGATCCCGGACCCGGCCGCGGCGCTGCAGCGCTGGATCGAGCTGCTGACGCCGGACGGTCGGCTCGTGCTCGTGGAGGGGCGCTGGTCCAACGAGGCGGGATTGTCAGCGGCCGAGACGATGGCGCTGGTCGAGGCGGCCGGCCGTCGAGCCGAGCTGACCCGCCTGCCGGAGTCGATCTACTGGGGCCGCGAGATCGACGACGAGCGCTACGTCGTCGTCAGCTCCAGCCGCTTGCCGAAGCAGCGCGACAACGGCGACCATCGGTAGTGCCCGAAGCCGGGGACCGGGGTGTAGCCCGACGACTCATAGAGCTCGATCGCCTCGGGCTGCTTGAGGCCGGTCTCCAGCAGGAGCGCCTCGACGCCCGCCGCGGCCGCCGTCAGCTCGAGGTGCGTGAGCATCCGGCGGGCCAGGCCGACCCCCCGGCGGGACTGCACGACGTACATCCGCTTGATCTCGGCGGTGTGGGTGGTGTCGAAGGCCTCGACGCTCGACCTGCGCCAGGCGCCGGTCGTGACCGCTTCGCCGTCGAGGTAGCCCACGTAGAACGCTCCCCGGTCACCGTCGAACCCCTCCACCGCGATCGGGGAGTCGTCCCCGCTGCCGTAGCGCTCGGCGTACTCCGCCTGGACCTCGTCGATCAGCCGCTGGGCGTCCGGGTGGGTGATCGGCACCCGGACGATGTCGAGGGGCGACTCAGCCAAGTGCCTGACCGCACCCGTCGCAGAACTTCGCGTCCGCGTCGTTGCGCACTCCGCAGGCCGAGCAGTAGGGCCCGGCCACCGGGTCCGAGCCGCCGACGGTGCGCCCGATCCCCAGCAGGCCCGCACCGTCGGTGAGGTAGGCGGCCGAGTCCTTCACGACGGGCATCGTCTCGCCGGCGCCGTAGCGAGCGGCGGCGCCCATGAAGCCAATCTGCAGACCGACCCCGCCGATGAACAGCAGCGGCATCCCCACGAAGAACATCCAGAACTTCGTCGGCTCGGCGAAGGTGTCCCCGGTGGCCATCAGGTCCCGGAAGGCGATGACGATGAGGACGATGCCAGCGCCCAGGGCCAGGAACCCCACCACCCGGGCAGCGATCCGCACGGCGCCCTGGGCTTCGAAGCCGGGGTGGCCGGGGCGGCCAGGTTCGGAGTAGTTGCTCATCAGGTGTCCTTCTGTCCGAGGGGGTTGCGGCGGCTGTCAGAATACGGGTCCACTGACAGAGTCGTCAGGCAACACCGCCACACCCTCTTCGGAAGGTAGTCATGACTGACGCTCTGCAGATCCCCGCCGCACTCCTGCCCGCCGACGGACGCTTCGGGGCTGGGCCCTCGAAGATCCAGACCGGGCACCTCGACGCGCTGGCCGCGACCGGCGCCTCGCTGATGGGCACCTCCCACCGCCAGGCGCCGGTCCGCGACACCGTGGGTCGGGTCCGCGAGGGGCTCGCTGCGCTCTTCTCGTTGCCCGAGGGCTACGAAGTGGTGCTGGGCAACGGCGGCGCCACGGCGTTCTGGGACATTGCGACCTTCGGCCTGATCCGGGAGAAGAGCCAGCACCTGACCTTCGGTGAGTTCTCCTCGAAGTTCGCCCAGGCTGCCACCGAGGCACCGTGGCTGGCCGACCCGTCGGTGATCACCGCACCTCCCGGCTCGCGGCCCGAGCCGGTCGCCGAGGAGGGCGTCGACGTCTACGCCTGGGCACACAACGAGACGTCCACGGCGGTGATGGCGCCCGTCGTACGACCCGCGGGGACGTCGGCCGACTCGTCGCTGGTGCTCGTGGACGCGACGTCGGGCGCCGGTGGGCTGCCGGTCGATCTGGCCGAGGTCGACACCTACTACTTCGCTCCGCAGAAGTGCTTCGCCTCCGACGGCGGGCTGTGGATCGCGCTGATGTCGCCGGCCGCGCTGGAGCGGGCGGCCTCGATCGCCGCCTCGGACCGGCACATCCCGGCCTTCTTCGACCTGCCGACCGCGATCGACAACTCCTCGAAGAACCAGACCTACAACACCCCGTCGGTCGCCACGCTCTTCCTGATGGCCGAGCAGCTCGACTGGATGAATGCCCAGGGCGGGCTCGCCGGGATGGTCGCGCGGACGACTGCGAGCTCGGACGCGCTCTACGGCTGGGCCGAGAAGACGTCGTACACCTTCCCGTACGTCGAGAACCCCGAGCACCGGTCGCTGGTGATCGGCACCATCGACTTCGAGGAGTCGGTCGACGCCGCTGCTGTGGCGAAGGTGCTGCGCGCCAACGGGATCGTCGACACCGAGCCCTACCGCAAGCTCGGGCGCAACCAGCTCCGGGTCGCGATGTACCCCGCGATCGACCCCTCCGACGTCGAGGCGCTCACCGGCTGCATCGACTACGTGGTGGAGCACCTCTGAGTCGCTGACGCTTCGGCGCTTCATCACGGGATGCAGTCCAAGTCGAGCTTCCCGTGCCGAATTGGGCATGGGAAGCCTCACTTCACCTGCATCCCGTGGTGAATCAGCTACAACTGAGCCGCAATCAACTCGTACGTCGCGTGGTCGAACGCCACGAGCCGCGCCTCCTCGACTCGCGTCGGAGTCGAGCGCAGGGTCTCGAGAGCAGCAGCGATGGCGTCGGCCTTGGGCCAGCCGTACACACCCGCACTGATCAGCGGGAAGGCCACCGAGCGTGCACCCAGCTCGTCGGCCACCTCGAGCGCTCGGCGGTAGCAGGAGGTCAGCAGCGAACGGTCGGTCTGCCCGGCGTTCCGATTGGGACCCACCACGTGGATCACCCAGCGGGCGGGGAGCAACCCTGCGCTCGTCCAACCGGCGTCACCGGTCGCGAGACCGTCCGGGAACCGCGCGATGCAGTCAGCCAGCACCTCGGGGCCACCCGCCGCATGGATGGCGCCGTCGACGCCGCCTCCGCCACGCATCCGGCTGTTCGCGGCGTTCACCACCGCGTCCACCTCCTGCGCGGTGATGTCTCCCTGAACCACCGTGATCTCCACCGTGCCTCCTCTCGTCGACCTGCCACTTGTGGTCGCCGTCACCGACCAAAAGTGGCAGGTCGACGGTCTCTGGGCGACCACAAGTGGCAGGTCAGCTGGACTTGATCAGGCGCAGGGTGGCCCGCTCGAGGGCGACCTGGCGCTCGTCCGGGGTGGCGTGGGTACGCCGGGTGGTGCTGCGGATCGTCCGACCCCGCTCGTAGGCCTCGATCACCCGCGGATCGACGTACGCCGAGCGCGCCAGGGTCGGGGTGTTCCCGAGGAACGCGGCCACCTCCTTCATCGCCCCCGAGACCGCCCGCTTGCGCGAGGTCTTGGTCTCGCCGGCCTCCGGCGTCTCCGCCAGCGCAGCCGCGGCCAGCACGGTCGCGTGCCAGGTGCGGAAGTCCTTGGCGGTGGCTTCCAGCCCGGTGGACGCGCGGACGTACTCGTTGACCAGCTCGGGCAGCACCGAGCGCCAGGAGCGTCCGAGCTTGTAGGAGAGCAGGCGCAGGTCGCTCCCCTTGCGTCGCCGCATGATCTCGATCGCCTCGATCACCGCCGCGTCGTCGATCTCGATCTCGTGCTCGACTCCCGACTTGCCGATGAAGCCGAAGACCAGTCGCCCCTGGTGGCGGCGCACGTGCCGGCGCTCCAGCGTGGTCAGACCGTAGCTGCCGTTCTCGTCGGCGTACGCGTCATTCCCGATCCGGAAGTACCCCAGGTCCAGCAGCCGTACGGCGGCCGCACACGCCCGCTCCAGCGGCATCCCCTCGCGCCCGAGGTCGGCGACCACCAGCTCGCGCGCCCGGGCCAGCGCCTTGCCGAACTCCAGCATCCGGTCGAACTTCTCCGCGTCCCGGCGGGTGCGCCAGTGAGGGTGGTAGAGGTACTGCCGGCGACCGGCGTCGTCGGTGCCCACGGCCTGCAGGTGGCCGTTGGCGTACGGCGTGACCCACACCTCGGTCCAGGCCGGCGGGATGACCAGGTCCCGGACCCGCTGGGCATCCTCCTCGGCCAGGCGATCGCCCTGCTCGTCGAGATAGACGAAACCTCTCCCGGCACGGCGCCGCGACCAACCGGGCTGGTCCGGTGAAGTCCTGCGCAACCGCGGCATGGCGGAACTCTAGCCACGCGCTGGCTGGATCCGGTTCACCCCGAGCGGGGACGACGCCGCCGGGTCCACCACGCCAACGCGAGCCATCCGCCGAGGATCGCGCCCAGGGCAACGCCGCCGGTCAGGAAGGGGGGCCAGCCTCCGGTGTCCCCGGCCTGCGGGTCGGGCACCCCGCTCGAGGGCACCCCGCTCGAGGGGGCACCGCTCGCGGGGGCCGACGCGGGCCCCGAGGCAGCATCTCCCTCCGCCATCGCACCGACGATCTTCCCGGGCAGCTCCACTCGCAGCACGTCGGAGAACTGCCCTTCGGTGCTGACCAGCACCGTGTCCGGCGCGACCATCGCCAGCCCCTCGCCCTGCCGTTGGCTCGGCAGCGTGAACGACCCGACCGACACCAGGTCCGGGAAGGTGTAGACGACCGCGCGGCCGTAGTCGCGCAGGATCAGGTGGCGACCGTCGGGGAAGAACGCGCCGTCGGTCGCGACCCCGAGCACCCCACCGAGTTCGCGCAGCTGGTTCGGCTCGTCGGCCGACAGCCGGCGCGGCGCCTCATAGAGAGTCCCGCCGAAGATCGACTTGGTGGCGACGTAGAGCCGACCGGTCGTCGGGTCGCTGAGCAGCGTCTCGGCGTTCTCGGGGCCGTCGGGGTAGACGAGCGAGTACGTCGCCTCCGCCCCATCGAGCTGACCCCGCCCGACGGGCACCCGCGCGACGAGGATCGAGTCACGCTCGGTCGGGTTGTCCCCGATGTCGCCCACCCAGACCGAGCCGTCGCCCGCAGGCGCCAGCGACTCGACGTCGATCGGGTCCTCGCTCCACGTGGTCACCCCGACCGTCTCCCCGCTCACCGGGTCGACGGCGAAGACGCGGCCGGTGTCGCCGGAGTCGTTGGTCGTGACCAGCAGGTCGTCGACAACCACGAGCCCGCTCGACTCGACGATCTCGGGGTCGCGGAAGGTGAGCTCGACGCGCCCTTCGTCCGGCGCGGTGCTCGAGGTCAGCCCCATCGTGAAGGGCACCACGACGAGCACCGCCAGCAGCCGGTCAAGCACGCGTGCGCTCCGCGTGCTCCTCCAGCAGCGAGGCGAGCTTCGGCATGATCGACCAGGCGGTGACCATCTCGTCGTACTCCGCGCGGACGCCGCCGCCCTTGACCGGGCTGCCGGTGCGGACCGCACGCAGCATCGTGTTGCGCGGGGTGTGCTGGCTCTCGACGAACTGCATCACGTCGACGCGGTAGCCCTGCAGCCGCATCAGCGAGGCCCGCAGGGCGTCGGTGAGGGTGTCGGCGAAGCGCTCGCGCAGGATGCCGTGCCGGGTGAGCATGGCGTACGGCGAGGGCGTGGGGTTGCGGCGCAGCTGCGCCGCGATGTCGTGGTGGCAGCAGGGCGCGGCGAGGACCAGCTGGGCCTCCCACTCCACGGCCCGGGCCAGCGCCTCGTCCGTCGCGGTGTCGCAGGCGTGCAGGGCGAGCACCACCTCGGGTCCGCGATCCAGGGTCGCCCCGGAGATGGTCCCGACGACGAACTCCGCGTCCACGCCCAGCCTGGTGGCGAGCTCGCTGTTGTGCTGGCGCGACTGCTCGCGCACGTCGATTCCGGTCAAGCGCACCGGCAGCCCACGCACCTCGGTGAGGAAGCGTTGGGCCGCGAAGGTGAGGTAGGCGTTGCCGCAGCCGAGGTCGACGATCCGCATCGGGTCCTCGACCGTGGGGCGCCGCAAGTGGCCCTTGGCGAGCCCGTCGGTGATCGAGGAATCGAGCAGGCGCAGGAACTCCTCCACCTGGCGGTACTTCGCCTGGCGGCTCGGCTTCATCTTGCCCGAGGCATCCGAAAGGCCCAGGGCGATGAAGACCGCGTCGTCCTCGGGCAGCAGCCGGGACTTGTCGCGGTCGTGGTCGCGGTCGGCCTCGACCTCGGTGTCCCGAGCGGTCGTGTGCACCAGCGCCTCGAGCTTCTTGGTGACCCGGACCTGGTGGCTCTCGGTCGTGGTCTCGACGTGCCAGTTGGCGAACGGCAGCTCGAGCAGGGCATCCACGGCGTCGCGGGCGGCATCACCGGCGGCGTGGTTCGAGGTGTGCGCCTGGGTGTCGTCGTACGCCGTGACCTGGAGGTGGCGCCCACCCTTGAGGTCGACGTAGCGGAACTCCACCCGCTTCCACGGGGGCTGCTGCCCCTTCTGCCGACCGGAGGTGACGGCCCGGAGCAGGGTGTCGGGGTCGAGGAGGTGGCTGCGCATCTTCGCCAGCACCCGCAGCAGCGGCTCGCTCATCGGTTCATCACCGCGGCGACCACGACGAGGATGATCAGGCCCGTCAGGGCGACCGGGATCACGAGACGTCGGTAGCGGGGATTCACGCCTGAAGTTTAGAGGCGAGCAGCTCCGCCAGGTGCATCGTCGGCACACCGGCGAGGTCGTCGAGCTGGACCCGGCAGGACATCCCGTCGGCCAGCACCACGGCGTTCTCGTGGTCGCGCACCGCAGGCAGCAGGTAGGTCTCGGCCACCGCGACCGACACCTCGTAGTGGCCCTGCTCCATACCGAAGTTGCCGGCCAGCCCGCAGCAGCCCGCCACCCGGGTCACGCTCGCGCCGGCCGAGACCAGCAACTGCTCGTCGGCAGCCCAGCCCAGGACCGAGGACTGGTGGCAGTGCGGCTGCGCGACGATCTCGACGCCGGTCAGGTCCGGTGGCGTCCACTCGACGGTGGCCAGGAGCTCGGCCAGCGTGAGCACCCCTGCGGCCACCTCGACCGCCCGCGGGTCGTCGCTGAGCTCGACCGCGTCGCTGCGCAGGGTCGCCAGGCACGACGGCTCCAGCCCGATCACCGGCACGCCGCTGGCGACGTACGGCGCGAGCGTGGCCAGCGTGCGACCCATGATCGCCTTCGCCTTGTCGAGCTGTCCGGTGGTGATCCAGGTCAGCCCGCAGCAGGCCTTCTCGTCGATGACCCGCACGCGCAGCCCGGCCGCCTCGAGGACCCGGATCGCGGCATGCGCGTTCTGCGGGAAGAAGTGGTCGGTGAAGGAGTCGGCCCAGATCCAGACGTCGGGCGCGACGGGCTCGCTGCCGCGCTTGCCCGCCAGGCCGCGCCGCAGGGTCGTGGGCGCGAAGGTCGGGATCGAGCGGCGCTGGTCGATGCCCGCGGTGGCGCGGGCCAGCGTGGCGAGCGGGCCGAGCTTCAGCATCCGGTTGAGCAGCGGAGCCATCGGCGCGGCCAGCGCGGCCCACTTCGGGAGCCGCCCCAGCGTGTAGTGGCTGCGCGGGCGGCGCTTGCCGGTGTACTGCTGGTGCAGCGCCTCGGACTTGTAGGTGGCCATGTCGACGCCGGTCGGGCAGTCGGAGGCACAGCCCTTGCAGGACAGGCAGAGGTCGAGCGCCTCGCTGACGGCCGGGTCGCCCAGCCCCCCGACGAGCGTGCCGTCGATCGCCTCCTGGAGCACGCGCGAGCGGCCGCGGGTGGAGTCCTTCTCGTCCCTCGTCGCGAGGTACGACGGGCACATCACGCCGGTGGTCGACGGCGCCACGCACTTGCCGACGCCGGTGCAGCGGTGCACGGCATCGCCGAACGAGCCCCCGTCGTGGGTCATCCGCAGCGCGGGCACGATCGGCAGCCGCGGCCGGGTCGGGCGGAGGTGGGCGTCGAACGGGTCGGGATCGACCAGGACGCCGGGGTTGAGCAGGTTCGCGGGGTCGCAGATCGCCTTGGCCGCCGCGAAGAGCGCCAGCGACTCCTCGTCGTACATCAGCGGGAGGAGCTCGGAGCGGGCCCGGCCGTCGCCGTGCTCGCCGGAGAGCGAGCCGCCGTACTCGCGCAGCTTGCGGGCGGAGGCGGTCAGGAAGTCCCGGAAGACCCGCGTGCCGACCTCCTCGGACTCCCCCACGAACGGGAAGTCGATCCGCACGTGCACGCAGCCGTCGCCGAAGTGGCCGTAGGGCACGCCGTCGAGGTCGTGGGCCTTGAGCAGCTCGTCGAAGTCGCGCAGCCAGGCGCCGAGGTGCTCGGGCGGGACGGCGGCGTCCTCCCAGCCGGAGTACGCCGGGCGGCTGAGGCTGCGGGCGGCGAGCCCGGCGCCGTCCTCACGGATCCGCCAGAGCGCGGCGGCCTCGGCGGGCGCGGAGACGACGCGGTGTTCGAGGGCGTCGGCGTTCGCGACGACGCGAGCCGCGACGGAGTCGGCGTCCTCGCCCGCCACCTCGACGAAGAGCCAGCCGGCACCACGCGGGAGCGCGGGGACGGCGTTGCCGCGGGCGCGCACCAGGTCGACGATGCGGGAGTCCAGGCCCTCGCAGGCGATCAACCGGCCGCCACCCGCAGCGAGCAGCGCGGGTACGGCGTCCGCGGCCTCGGCCATCGAGGCGTAGCCCAGCAGCACCAGCCGGCGGTTCGGCTCGTCGTGGACGAGGTCGACGGTGGCCTCCAGCACCAGCCCGAGGGTGCCCTCCGAGCCGACCAGGAACCGGTCGACCCGGCGTCCGTTCTCGGGCAGCAGGTGCTCCATCGAGTAACCGCTGACCTGGCGCGTGAAGCGGCCGAACTCCGTGCGCACGTGGCCGAGGTGGTGGTCGACGAGACCGGTCAGGGCAGTTCCGGCGGCACCCGTGGCGCCGTCGGCCCCGGTGGTGACGACCTCGCCGGTGCCGTAGGCGACCCGGAGCGACTCGACGTTGTCGACCATGCGGCCGTAGCCCAGGGCACGCGAGCCGCAGGCGTTGTTGCCGATCATGCCGCCGATCGTGCAGCGGGTGTGGGTCGAGGGGTCGGGGCCGAAGCGCAGCGCGTGGGGGGCCGCGGCTCGCTGGAGGACGGCGTGCACGACCCCGGGCTGGATCACGGCGGTGCGCGCCTCGGGGTCGACCGAGAGGACGTGGTTGAGGTGCCGGAGGGTGTCGACGACGATCCCGGGACCCACTGCGTTGCCGGCGATCGACGTGCCGGCACCCCGCATCGTCAGCGGCACCCCGGTCGAGCGGGACACGTCGAGGACAGCCAGCAGCTCGTCGGTGTCGCGCGGACGGGCCACCACCTGCGGCACGATCCGGTAGAGCGAGGCGTCGGAGGAGTAGAGCGCCCGGGTCAGCGTCGAGTCGTCGACGTCGCTGACTCCCCGACGGCGCAGCTCGGCGACCAGGTCGGGATGGGAGGCAGGCACGTCACCAGTGTTCCATCGACCCGCGGAAGACGGCCGCGAGGTCCTCTCCCCGGACAGGACGCGGAGAGGTGGCCAGCAGCCGCTGCTGCTGGAGCGACCCGGCGACGAGGTCCTCGACGTCCGCGTCGGAGTAGCCCACCTCGGCGAGACCGTTGGGGATGCCGACGTCGTGCATCAGCGCGGTCAGCACGCCGGGCAGCACGTCGGGGCCGGTGGCGGAGGTGGAGAGGGTCGGGTCGAGCAGGCGTGCGGCGTGCAGGTGCCGCTCGGGCGCCGCCTCGAAGGTGAAGCGGAACGCCTCGGGCGCGGTCAGCGACACCGCCATCCCGTGCGGCACGATCGCCTCCTCGGCGGGATAGCCCGCAGGTCGGTAGTCCCGGACCCGGCCGGCGATCGGATAGGCGTTGGCGTGCGGGATGTGCACCCCGGCGTTGCCGAAGCCGAGACCGGCGAAGGTCGCCGCCATCGCCATCTGCTCGCGAGCCGGCCCGCTGGTGCCGTCGCGGACCGCGTCCCGGAAGGCGCCGGCCATGAGCGAGAGCGCCTTCTCCGACCACATGTCGGCGATCGGGTTGGCTCCGCAGTAGGGCACCCGCTGCTCGGGCTGCTTGGCGTCGAAGTCGGCGTACCAGCGCGCGGTGTAGCTCTCCAGCGCGTGGCACAGGATGTCCATGCCCGACGCTGCGGTGACCATCGCGGGCTGGCTGAGGGTGAGCGTGGGGTCGACGATCGCGAGCGTCGGACGGAGCATCGGGTGGCTGATGCCGGTCTTCACCTTCAGCGAGAGGACGTCGAGCACGCAGATCGTGGTGCTCTCGCTGCCGGTGCCGGTCGTCGTCGGGATCGCGACGAGCGGCAGCAGCCGTTGGGTGGGCGCCTGCGCCTTGCCGACCGGGGCGTTGATGTAGTCCATCAGCTCGCCGGGGTTGGTGGTCAGCAGGTTCACCGCCTTGGCGGTGTCGATCGCGGATCCCCCACCGACCGCCACGATCGCGTCGAACGGCCCGGCGTCGCGGGCGAAGGCGATCGCCTCGTCCAGCGAGGCGTCCGTGGGCTCCACGTGCACCCGGTCGTACGTCGTGACGTGCAGGCCGCGGGCCTCGATCTGCTCGGCGATCCGGGCCGGGTGGCCGGTGGCGGCAACCCCCGGGTCGGTCACCAGCAGCACCCGGCGAGCGGCGTACCCGAGGAGGTCGTGACCGACCTCGGCCGAGGCGCCGGCGCCGAACTTCAGGGCGGGCGCGGCGTAGGTGAAGACGGACTCGTTCACGGCACCCTCCTCAGCTCGGCCTGCGCGCCGAGGGCGTGCGTGACGAGGTCGAGGACCGGCCAGGCACCCGACTCGATCTGCGCGAGCGGCACCCAGGCCACCGCGTCGGTGGTGCCCCCGGTCTCGGCGACCTGGGGCTCCACATCGTCGGCGACCGTGGCGGCGAAGATCAGGTGGACCCCGTGGAAGTCCTCGTCGCGGCCCGAGGGAGCGGTGCCCCCGAAGTGCGAGTCGTGCACGTCGAGCAGCTCCCCCACCTCACATGCGATGCCGCACTCCTCGCGGACCTCGCGCTCGAGGGCCGGCCGGGGGGACTCCCCGTGGTCGATCCCACCCCCGGGCAGGGTCCAGGAGCCGGCGTGGAAGCCGCGCTCGGAGATCCGGGTCAGCAGGACGTGGTCCTCACGCAGCACCAGGGCGTAGGCCGCAATCCGTTGCTTCCGGAACGGTCGGTGGTCGCTGAGCGCCTCGAGCACGAGCGGCACCACGGGGACCCGGCGCTCGACGACGTCGCGGATCGGCAGCCAGGCCGCCTCGGCGGTCGACCCGTCGACCTCCAGCACCTCCGGCTCGGGGGCATCCACCGGCACCCACCCGTCGTACACCACGCGCAGCGCGTGGGCGTCGACCCGGCGGCCGTCGCGCCACACGCCGGGCAGATGGGCGGAGTAGATGCGGGCGGCGTGACCGACGTCGGCGTGCAGCCCGGTCTCCTCGTGGACCTCGCGGATCACGGCGTCGCGCGGGTCCTCGCCGTGGTCGAGCCCTCCCCCGGGCAGCGTCCAGAGCTCCTCGCTGGTCACGCTGGCGGCAAGACGGCTGAGCAGGATGTGGTCGTCACGCAGGATCACGGCATAGGCCGCGACCCGCTGACGCTTCGGCAGGGTCCCCATCCCCTCACGTTAGTGCCGAGGGGGTGACTGCTCGGCCCGTGCCCGGCCCGGCGCGCTCAGGCGTGCTGGTCGTCCGCGAGGACCGGGCCCCACCTGGGGGCAATCGCAACGGCCGGCACATCGTCCAGCTCCAGCGCCTCGCGCCGGTCGGGAGCGTGCCCGCCGAGGTGGGCGGGGTACCACGGAGCGTGTTCGCCGCTGCGGGGACGATGGGCGGGCAGCCGCTGGACCTCCTCGAGCATCTCGGTGAGCACCCGGCCCAGGCGACCGGTCGCGCTCGTCAGGTCCTCGTCGGCCGCGACGGGGAGCGGCGCGCCGAACCGGACGTCGACCAGGCGACCGCGGGTCAGGTCGGTGCCGGGACCTCTGCGATCGGCACCGTTGCCGACGCTGGCGACGCGCTGGCCACCCCAGACCACGACCGGGATCACCGGGACGCCGGTCTCACGGGCCAGCGCCACCGCGCCGGGCATCAGCGCGCGCACCGCGAACGAGTGCGAGATGCCCGCCTCGGGGAAGAGGCAGACAGCCTCGCCACGACGCAGCAGGCCCCGGGCCCGGAGGTACGCCGCCGCCGGCGTCTGGCGGTCGACGGGGATGTGGCCCATCGCGTCCATCGCGTGGCTCACCCCCGGCACGTTCCAGATGTCGTGGCGGCACATGAAGCGGACGTAACGCTCCCGGCTCAGCGCCGCCCGCTCGACGAACACGAAGTCCGGGTAGGAGTTGTGCACGCTCGCCAGCAGGGCAGGCCCGGACCGGGGCAGGTGCTCCTCCCCCGACCAGCGGGTGGTGATGTCGAGCCCACGCATCGCCGTACGGGCCAGGGCGATCGTGAGGCGGTACCACCCCTCCATCAGGAGTGCGTGCTCACGAGAAGGGGGGCCGGTGGTCGCGGGCCAGCGAGCGGCGCCCGGCCCAGCGCCAGACGCGCGCGGAGCGGTCGCGGTCCTCGTCGGTGACCAGGTTGCCCATCCAGCGCAGCGCCAGCGTCATCAGCCAGTCCGAGCGCATGCCGGCCGGGCCGAGGGCCGGGAGCAGCTTCGGCACCGTGACCAGTCCGGCCAGCCGACGGGCGATCGAGAACGACTCGCCGTAGTGCTGTCGGAGGAGCGCCGGCCAGGCCTCGGTCAGCGGGGCGTCCGCGTCGAGCTGGTCGAAGAGCTCGACCAGCAGCCGCCCGGACTCCAGGCCGTAGTCGATGCCCTCGCCGTTGAGGGGGTTCACGCAGGCGGCGGCGTCGCCGATCAGGGCCCAGTTGGGGCCAGCGACGTTCGATACCGCTCCGCCCATCGGCAGCAGCGCAGAGGTCGGCAACCGCAGGTCGCCGGTGAGCTGGAACTCCTCGCGACGCTCCTCGGCGTAGAACTTCATCAGGGGGCGGATCGCAATGTCCGCCGGACGCTTCAGGGTCGCCAGGGTGCCGACACCGATGTTCACCTCGCCGGTGCCGAGCGGGAAGATCCAGCCGTAGCCGGACAGGATCCCGCCGTCCTCGCCGCGCAGCTCGAGGTGCGAGCTGATCCACGGGTCGTCGGACATGCCCGAAGCGATGTAGGCGCGCCCCGCCACGCCGTAGACGGTCTCGCGGTGCCACTCGCGGCCCAGCAGCTTGCCCAACGGCGAGCGGACCCCGTCGGCGACGACGAGTCGGCGACAGGTGACCTCGAACGTCTCGGTCCCGGACTCCCCGGCCCGCTCGAAGACGACGGCCGCCACGCGCGCACCTTCGCGTCGTACGCCGACGGCGCGGGCGCCGTCCAGGGCCTGCGCGCCGGCCTTGATCGCGGTCGTACGCAGGTGGTCGTCGAGTTCGGTGCGGGCCACCGCCGAGCCCCAGGCCGGGAGCGATCCTCCGGGCCAGGGGAGCAGGAGCGTCTGGCCGAAGCCGTGGGCCCGCAGTCCCTGGTTGACGGTGTGGGCGCGCAGCCAGTCCTCGAGCCCGAGGCGCTGGAGCTCGCCGATCGCTCGCGGGGTGAGGCCGTCACCGCAGGTCTTGTCCCGCGGGAAGACCGCGGCGTCGGTGAGCAGCACCTCGGCCCCGCCGCGGGCCGCCCAGGCAGCTGCGGCAGAACCCGCCGGTCCGGCGCCGACGACGAGCACCTCGGTGGCAGTGGGAAGGGCGGCGCTGGTCACCCGGGGATTCTCTCAGTCCACGTGAAATTCACCCCATCCACCCCACGCCGACCTGCCACTTGTGGCCGCTCCCAGACCGCCGACCTGCCACTTGTGGCCGCCCTCTGGTAGCCCGGCCGGTCGATGGGTGGCCAGAAGTGGCAGGTCGGCACGTTCTGAGCGGCCATAAGTGACGGGTCGGCAAATGGTGAGACCCCCGCCGCCCTGACGGGCGACGGGGGTCTCAGTGGTTTC
The DNA here is from genome assembly GCA_963850965.1 of uncultured Actinomycetota bacterium. Taxonomy (GTDB): domain Bacteria; phylum Actinomycetota; class Actinomycetes; order Propionibacteriales; family Nocardioidaceae; genus Nocardioides. The sequence goes on from CAWKMT010000002.1 coordinate 486,034, forward strand.
CCAGTGGTTTCCCACTGGTGTTCTAGGTGCGACTCAGTTCTGGTACGACCCGAAGTCGAAGTCGTCCAGGGCGACGGCCTGGCCGCCACCGGAGTTCCCGAACTCGTAGTCGTACGAGTCGTAACCCGTGACGGAGTACGCCGCGGCGCGGGCCTCCTCGGTGGGCTCCACCCGGATGTTGCGGTACCGCTCGAGGCCGGTACCAGCCGGGATCAGCTTGCCGATGATGACGTTCTCCTTCAGGCCACGCAGCGAGTCGGAGCGGCCGTGGATCGCCGCGTCGGTGAGGACGCGGGTGGTCTCCTGGAAGGAGGCCGCCGAGAGCCACGACTCCGTCGCGAGCGACGCCTTGGTGATGCCCATCAGCACCGGACGACCCGAAGCCGGACGCGAGCCCTCGGAGACAACCCGACGGTTCTCCTCCTCGAACTTCACGCGGTCGACCAGGTCGGACGGCAGCAGGTTGGTCTCACCCGACTCGATGACCGTCACCCGGCGCAGCATCTGCCGGACGATGATCTCGATGTGCTTGTCGTGGATCGACACGCCCTGGCTGCGGTACACAGCCTGGACCTCGTCCACCAGGTGCTCCTGCGCCTTGCGGACACCCAGGATGCGCAGGACGTCCTGCGGGTCGGGGGTACCGACCGTGAGCATCTGGCCGACCTCGATGTGCTCGCCGTCGGCGACCAGCAGGCGGGACCGCTTGGAAACCGGGTACTCCTGGACCTCGGAACCATCATCGGGCGTGATGATGATCTTGCGGGTCTTGTCGGTCTCCTCGACCTCCACGCGACCAGCGGCCTCGGAGATGGGCGAGCGGCCCTTGGGCGAGCGAGCCTCGAAGAGCTCGACCACGCGGGGCAGACCCTGGGTGATGTCGTCAGCCGAGGCCACACCACCGGTGTGGAAGGTACGCATGGTCAGCTGCGTGCCGGGCTCACCGATCGACTGGGCCGCGATGATGCCGACGGCCTCACCGATGTCGACGAGCTTGCCGGTGGCCAACGAACGGCCGTAGCACTTCGCGCAGGTACCGGTCTTGGCGTCACAGGTCAGCACGGAGCGGACCTTGACCTCCTCGATCCCGGCTGCGACCAGCTCACCGATCTTCACGTCGCCGAGGTCCTCGCCGGCACCGGCGAGGGTCTCGCCGGTCTCCGGGTGGGTGACCTCGGTCGCCGCGGACCGGGCGTACGCCGCGGTCTCGGCGTTCTCGGCCTTGACGACGCTGCCGTCCTCGAGGCGCTCACCGATCCGCTTGGGCAGACCGCGCTCGGTGCCACAGTCGTCCTCGCGGATGATGACGTCCTGCGACACGTCGACCAGACGACGGGTGAGGTACCCCGAGTCGGCCGTACGCAGGGCGGTGTCGGCGAGACCCTTGCGAGCACCGTGGGTGGAGATGAAGTACTCCAGGACCGAGAGGCCCTCACGGAAGTTCGCCTTGATCGGCCGCGGGATGATGTCACCCTTCGGGTTGGCCACCAGACCTCGCATGGCCGCAACCTGACGGATCTGCATCATGTTTCCGGAGGCACCCGAGTCCACCATCATGTAGATGGGGTTGGACCGGTCGAAGTTCTTCTCCATGGCCGCAGCGACCTTGTTGGAGGCCTCGGTCCAGATCTCGATGAGCTCCTGACGGCGCTCCTCGTCGGTGACCAGACCGCGCTCGAACTGGGTCTGGACCTTCGCAGCCTGGGTTTCGTACTTCTCCAGGATCTGGACCTTGTCCTTGGGCGTGGTCACGTCATCGATCGACACGGTGACACCCGAACGGGTGGCCCAGTGGAAACCGGTGTCCTTGAGCGCGTCCAGCGAGGCAGCAACCTCGACCTTGGTGTACCGCTCGGCGAGGTCGTTGACGATCTGGCCGAGGGCCTTCTTGCCCACTTCGTAGTTCACGTAGGGGTAGTCGGCCGGCAGGGTGTCGTTGAAGATCGAGCGGCCCAGGGTGGTGTCGAGGGTCAGCGACTGACCTTCTTCCCAGTCCTCGCCCAGCTCCATCTCCAGCGGCGGAACGATGCCGTCGTGCCGGATCAAGACCGGTGTCTGCAGCGAGATCTCGCTGCGGTCGAAGGCCATGATCGCCTCGGCCTGGGACGAGAACGCCCGCATCGGCTCGGGGCGCTCCTCGCGGTCGGTCGTCAGGAAGAACAGGCCGATGATCATGTCCTGGGTAGGCATGGTCACCGGACGGCCGTCCGACGGCTTGAGGATGTTGTTGGTCGAGAGCATCAGGATGCGAGCCTCGGCCTGCGCCTCCGCGGAGAGCGGCAGGTGCACCGCCATCTGGTCACCATCGAAGTCGGCGTTGAACGCCGAGCAGACGAGCGGGTGGATCTGGATGGCCTTGCCCTCGATCAGCTGGGGCTCGAAGGCCTGGATGCCGAGGCGGTGCAGGGTGGGCGCCCGGTTGAGCAGCACCGGGTGCTCGGTGATGACCTCTTCGAGGACATCCCAGACGACCGGACGCGCACGCTCCACCATCCGCTTGGCGGACTTGATGTTCTGGGCGTGCGACAGGTCGACCAGGCGCTTCATCACGAACGGCTTGAAGAGCTCCAGGGCCATCTGCTTGGGCAGACCACACTGGTGCAGCTTCAGCTGCGGACCCGACACGATGACCGAACGGCCCGAGTAGTCCACGCGCTTGCCGAGGAGGTTCTGACGGAACCGACCCTGCTTGCCCTTGAGCATGTCGGACAGCGACTTCAGCGGCCGGTTGCCCGGGCCGGTGACCGGACGACCACGACGACCGTTGTCGAAGAGTGAGTCGACGGCCTCCTGGAGCATCCGCTTCTCGTTGTTGACGATGATCTCGGGCGCGCCGAGGTCGAGCAGCCGCTTGAGGCGGTTGTTCCGGTTGATCACCCGGCGGTACAGGTCGTTCAGGTCGGAGGTCGCGAAGCGGCCACCGTCGAGCTGGACCATCGGGCGCAGGTCCGGCGGGATCACCGGAACGGCGTCGAGGACCATGCCCTGCGGCTTGTTCCCGGTCTTGCGGAAGGCGTCGACGACCTTGAGGCGCTTGAGCGCCCGGACCTTCTTCTGGCCCTTGCCGTTGTCGATCGTGTCGCGCAGCGACTCGACCTCGGCCTCGACGTCGAAGTCCTCGAGGCGCTTCTGGATCGCCGCGGCGCCCATGAACCCCTCGAAGTACTTGCCGAACCAGTTCTTCATCTCGCGGTAGAGCATCTCGTCGCCCATCAGGTCCTGGACCTTGAGGGACTTGAAGGTGTTCCACACCTCGTCGAGGCGGTCGATCTCGCGCTGCGCACGGTCACGCAGCTGCTTCATCTCCCGCTCGGCGCCGTCGCGAACCTTGCGGCGCGCGTCGGCCTTGGCACCCTCGGCCTCGAGGGTGGCGAGGTCCTCCTCGAGCTTCTTGGTGCGGTCCTCGAGCGAGGTGTCGCGACGCTTCTCGAGACGCTCACGCTCCAGACCGACCTTGCCCTCGAGCGAGGACAGGTCGTTGTGACGCGCGTCCTCGTCGACGGAGGTGATCATGTACGCCGCGAAGTAGATGACCTTCTCGAGGTCCTTCGGGGCGAGGTCGAGCAGGTAGCCCAGACGGCTCGGGACACCCTTGAAGTACCAGATGTGGGTCACCGGCGCGGCGAGCTCGATGTGGCCCATCCGCTCACGACGCACCTTGGAGCGGGTCACCTCGACGCCGCAGCGCTCGCAGATGATGCCCTTGAAGCGCACGCGCTTGTACTTGCCGCAGTAGCACTCCCAGTCCCGGGTGGGACCGAAGATCTTCTCGCAGAAGAGACCGTCACGCTCAGGCTTCAGCGTGCGGTAGTTGATGGTTTCCGGCTTCTTGACCTCGCCGTGGCTCCATCCGCGGATGTCTTCCGCAGTGGCGAGGCCGATCTGAAGCTGGTCGAAGAAGTTCACGTCGAGCACGGTGGCTGCAACCCTTCGGTTGAATAAATTCTGATGTGGCTAAGGACTGAGGGCGGGTCGGACGCCGCCGTGGCGGCGTCCGACCTCATGGCTCAGACTTCTTCAACGCTGCTGGGTTCGCGACGCGACAGGTCGATGCCGAGCTCCTCGGCGGCGCGGAAGACGTCTTCCTCCGCGTCGCGCATCTCGATGGCCGAGCCGTCCTGGGACAGCACCTCCACGTTGAGGCAGAGCGACTGCATCTCCTTGATGAGCACCTTGAACGACTCGGGAATACCCGAGTCGGGGATGTTCTCACCCTTGACGATTGCCTCGTAGACCTTGACGCGACCGGGCACGTCATCGGACTTGATCGTGAGCAGCTCCTGCAGGGCATAGGCGGCGCCGTACGCCTCCATGGCCCAGACCTCCATCTCGCCGAACCGCTGGCCACCGAACTGGGCCTTACCGCCCAGGGGCTGCTGCGTGATCATCGAGTAGGGGCCGGTGCTGCGCGCGTGGATCTTGTCGTCCACGAGGTGGTGGAGCTTCAGGATGTACATGTAGCCCACCGACACCGGGGCCGGGAACGGCTCCCCGGAGCGACCGTCGAAGAGGCTCGCCTTGCCGGTGTCGTTGATCATCCGGACGCCGTCGCGGTTGAGCGGCGTCGACCCGAGCAGACCGATGATCTCGTCCTCGCGGGCACCGTCGAACACCGGTGTTGCCACCTTGGAGTTCGGCTCTGCCTTGTCCGCGTGGATCTTGATCAGGCGCTGCTTCCAGTCGGCGCTGGCGGGGTCCTCGTGGAGGTTGAGGTCCCAGCCCTGCTTGGCGAGCCACCCGAGGTGGAGCTCCAGGATCTGGCCGATGTTCATCCGTCGCGGCACACCCAGGGGGTTGAGCACGACGTCGACCGGGGTGCCGTCCTCCATGAACGGCATGTCCTCGATCGGGAGGATCTTCGCGATGACGCCCTTGTTGCCGTGACGGCCGGCAAGCTTGTCACCCACGGAGATCTTGCGCTTCTGGGCGACGTAGACCCGCACCAGCTGGTTGACGCCCGGGGGCAGCTCGTCGCCGTCCTCGCGCTCGAAGACCCGGACACCGATGACCGTGCCGGACTCACCGTGCGGCACCTTCATCGAGGTGTCGCGCACCTCGCGCGCCTTCTCTCCGAAGATCGCGCGGAGCAGGCGCTCCTCGGGGGTCAGCTCGGTCTCGCCCTTGGGCGTGACCTTGCCGACGAGGATGTCACCGGTGGTGACCTCGGCGCCGATGCGGATGATCCCGCGCTCGTCGAGGTCGGCCAGCATCTCCTCGGAGACGTTCGGGATGTCCCGAGTGATCTCCTCCGGGCCGAGCTTGGTGTCGCGAGCGTCGACCTCGTGCTCCTCGATGTGGATCGAGGTGAGGACGTCTTCCTGGACCAGGCGCTGGCTCAGGATGATCGCGTCTTCGTAGTTGTGACCCTGCCACGGCATGAAGGCCACGAGCAGGTTGGTGCCGAGCGCCATCTCGGCGTTGTCGGTGCAGGGACCATCGGCGATCGGGGTACCGACCTCGAGGCGGTCACCCTCACTGACCAGCGGGCGCTGGTTGATGCAGGTGCCCTGGTTGGAGCGACGGAACTTGGCCAGCTTGTAGGTCTGGTAGGTGCCGTCGTCGTTCATCGTCTCGATGATCTCCGCGGACACCTCCTTGACCACGCCGGCCTTCGTGGCGACGACCACGTCACCGGCGTCGACCGCTGCGCGGTACTCCATGCCGGTGCCGACGTACGGCGAGTCGCTCACGATGAGCGGAACGGCCTGACGCTGCATGTTGGCGCCCATGAGCGCACGGTTGGCGTCGTCGTGCTCGAGGAACGGGATCAGGGCGGTCGCGACCGACACCATCTGGCGCGGCGAGACGTCCATGTAGTCGACCTCGTCCGCGAGGATCGCGTCGACCTCTCCACGCTTCTGGCGAACCAGCACGCGCTCCTCGGTGAAGCGGTTCTTGTCGTCGAGTCCGGCGTTCGCCTGGGCGATGACGAAACGGTCCTCGTCATCGGCGGTCAGGTAGTGGATCTCGTCGGTGACCTTGCCGTTCTTGACCTTGCGGTACGGCGTCTCGACGAAGCCGAACGGGTTGATCCGTCCGTACGACGCGAGCGAGCCGATCAGGCCGATGTTCGGGCCTTCCGGGGTCTCGATGGGGCACATGCGGCCGTAGTGCGACGGGTGGACGTCACGGACCTCCATGCCGGCCCGGTCACGAGACAGACCGCCCGGCCCGAGCGCGGAGAGCCGACGCTTGTGCGTCAGTCCGGCGATCGGGTTGGTCTGGTCCATGAACTGGCTCAGCTGGGAGGTTCCGAAGAACTCCTTGAGCGCGGCCACGACCGGGCGGATGTTGATCAGGGACTGCGGCGTGATGGCCTCGACGTCCTGGGTCGTCATCCGCTCGCGAACCACGCGCTCCATGCGGGCCAGGCCCGTGCGGAGCTGGTTCTGGATCAGCTCGCCCACCGTGCGCATGCGCCGGTTGCCGAAGTGGTCGATGTCGTCGGCGTAGATCTCGAGCTCGCCCTGCGGCGCCTCGACCTGCTCGCGACCGTCGTGCAGCGCCACGATGTAGCGAATGGCCGCCACGACGTCGGCGATGGTCAGCGTCTGCTTGTCGAAGACCTCGACCAGGCCGAGCTTCTTGTTGATCTTGTAGCGACCGACCTTGGCCAGGTCGTAGCGCTTGGGGTTGAAGTAGTAGTTCTTCAACAGCGTCAGCGCGGCCTCACGGGTGGGCGGTTCGCCCGGTCGCAGCTTGCGGTAGATGTCCAGCAGCGCGTCGTCGGGACCCTGGGTGTGGTCCTTCTCCTCGGTCAGCTGGATGGATTCGTACTGGCGCAGCTCGGTCATCGTGGCGTCGTAGTCGAACTCTTCGCCGATGTCGAGGGCGACGGCCTGCAGGGCCTTGAGCAGAACGGTGACGTTCTGCTTGCGCTTGCGGTCGAGGCGAACGCCGACCATGTCGCGCTTGTCGATCTCGAACTCGAGCCAGGCGCCGCGCGAGGGGATCATCTTCGCGGTGTAGATGTCCTTGTCGGACGTCTTGTCCGCGGACCGCTCGAAGTAGACGCCCGGGGACCGGACGAGCTGCGAGACGACCACCCGCTCGGTGCCGTTGATGACGAAGGTGCCCTTGGGCGTCATGAGCGGGAAATCGCCCATGAAGACCGTCTGGCCCTTGATCTCGCCGGTGTCGTTGTTGGTGAACTCGGCCGAGACGTAGAGCGGCGCGGAGAAGGTGAAGTCCTTGTCCTTGCACTCCTCGACGGTGTACTTGGGGTCATAGAAGACGGGGTTCTCGAACGACAGTGACATCGTTTCGGAGAAGTCCTCGATCGGGGAGATCTCCTCGAAGATCTCCTGCAGACCGGACTTGCGAGAGACGTCTTCGCCCTCGCTGATCCGACGCTCGACGGCTGTGGTCCAGTCGTCGTTGCCGACCAGCCAGTCAAAGCTGGTGGTCTGCAGGGAGAGGAGTTGCGGAACCTCGAGCGATTCCTTGATCTTCGCGAAAGAGATGCGGCGGGAGTTACCAGTGGTGGTGCGCGCGGCCAAGAGAGGTCCTTCGACGGGTTCGCTCTTTGAGATGGCGCCGACCGACCACTCAATCCGCCACCGGGCAGGCGATGAGCATTTGAGGGCAGGCGCAACGCGCAACCATACCCGAAGACAGGGCGCGCCGCAATACCGTCAGACGCACTTCAGCCAGACCGTGCCACGATGATGAACCGCTCGGCCCCGAAGGTCAAGCACATCCGCCGTCCGGCGTGCGGTCAGTCGCAGACACCGTTGGGCGCAGTGAGCAAGCAGTCGACCAGCCACTCGCCGCCGACCTTCTCCATCTGGACCCGCACCTGGTTCTTGTAGACGATGGGTTCGGTCGACTGCTTGTTGGTCGTGGCCATGTCGACGAAGAGCAGCACCTCGACGCGCTCCTCCCCCGACCGCACGATGCCGGACTGCAGGAGCTCGGCCTTCACCACGGTTTGGGTCGACGGCGCGTTCTGCTTGATGACCTCGAAGAGCTGGGCGTACTGCTTGCCGTAGGCCGTGGTCATGTACGACGCGGCCGCCTGCTCGTCCTCGTCGAGGCGCGCAGCGTCGTACGACAGGATCGGCACGATCGCGCGCTCGGCGGCGTTCTGGGCGGCCCGGGTGGAGGCTTCGACCGAGTCGTCGGACGGAACCGTCCACCACATCCAGGCGCAGAGCCCCACCGCCACCGCGGTGGCTGCCGCCACCACGCCCAGCAGCCAGCCCGGCAATCCACGCGGGCTCGGGGCCGTGTCGAGGGCCACCGGCACGGGCGGACCCGCGACCGGGGTCGACGACTCGGGCGCCGACGGCTCGACGGCCGCCTCGCTGCCGCCTCTGCCGCGGTGAGCTCAGCGTCGTACGTCGCCCGCTTCTGCGGGTCGAGCAACACCTCGGCGGCCTGGTTGTAGACGCGGAAGCGACGATCGGTGGGATCGAGCTCGGCGATGGCTGCCTTCCAGGCTCCCTTGATGTCACCGTCGCTCGCGTGGCGGTCCACGTCGAGCAGGTCGTACCAGTTGGGGGTCACTGCGGGGCTCCGGTCACCGGGGTGAAGTTGTCGACCAGCCAGGTGTCGTCGATCTTCACCAGGGTCACCTCGACGCGGAAGGGAGCCGGCTGGTCATCGACGCGCTCCTCGGTCTTGCCCTGGGGGTAGGAGTTCGTGAACGAGCCGGCCACCAGCACCGTGGCGGAGTCGGCATCGATCGACGAGACGCCGGCGGCGAAGACCTCGGCCTTGCGACCGACGCCGGCCTGGGCCACGGTCTGCTCGGCGGCGGTCACGCCGTCCTCGAAGGAGGTCAGGAACTTGGGCGTGATGATCTTGGTGATCATCGCGCGGTACTCCGGCATCTCGCCGGCATCGTCGAGCAGGTCGGGTCCGTAGGTGTTGACGCGCAGCATGAACTGGGTCGACTGCGCCATCGCGGCTTCTCGATCCCGCTGGAGGTCGTCGGCCGCGCCACCGCGGCCGGCGACGAGCCAGATCAAGGTTCCGACCGAGGCCAGGAGGGCAACGACCAGCACCCCGAGCAGGGCAACGCGGAACGTTGCGGCGCTCGGTCGGCCGGTGGCCGAGGAGGTGGGGTCGTCGCTGCTCGTCAGTCCCGGTTCGACATCAGGGGCTGGAGGAACAACCACTTCCATGACTCCTGTCCAAGGGTCTTCGGTGCCGGCGCTCCGGCGGATGCCAGACGCGGCTCCACCTTGCCACCCCACGTCAAACGCTTCGTGGCCGGGTCGAACGTCGCCATGACCGGCGAGCGGTAGGCCGCGCCGGCACGGGGCTTGTGCTGGGCGCCACGCGCGTTGCTCTGCGCGGCGGGCTCCTCACAGTGGGCCTTGACGTTCATCTTGCGGTTGCTGCCGTCCTGGGGGGGACGGGTGTCGGTGCTCTCGTAGCCCTCGTGGCAGACGTGGTGCTCCTGGGTGATCAGGCCGAAGTGCGCGTCGTAGAGACCGCTGTCCTTCGACTTCGACACCACGGTGAAGCCACCCTCGACCACGTAGGGGTAGAGGACCAGGATCTGCTCGACACCGTCGAGGTGCTTGACCACGACGTCGCCGGTGGTCACCAGGTTGTTCACGAGCTGACCGAGGTCGACCTCGTTGTCCTCGAGGAAGCGCTTGAGCTGGTCGGCGGTGGCCGAGCCCTGGCTGATCACCTTGCGCAGGTCCTTGTCGGAGCCGGCCAGGCTGCCGCTGAAGAGCGCCAGGTCGCGGGCGAACCGCTTGATCGAGCTCGTCGAGGCGATCTGGCCCTGCAGGACGGTGTTGCTGTCCTTGATCAGGGCCGTGGTGATGTCGAAGTTGTCGTTGGCCGCCTGGATGAAGGAGTCACCCGAGTCGATCAGTCGCTGGAGGTCCTCGCCGGTGCCACCGAAGGCCTTGCCCATCTCGGTGACCGTCGTCTGGAGCGCCTGCTTGTCGACGGACTCCACCGTGTTGGAGAGGTTCGTCAGCAGCGTCTCGGTCGCGATCGGGAGACGGGTCTTGTCGACCGCGATCTCCGACATCTCGGTGAGGTACGGCTTGGTGTCCACCTGCGGCTGGAGCTCGACGTACTGCTCGCCGACCGCGGAGCGGTTGCCGACGACCGCGAGGGCATCGGCCGGGATGGAGTCGTAGGACTTGTCGACGTCGAGGTAGACGTCCACACCCTCGTCGGTCAGCTTGAGCTTGTGGACCTGACCGACCTTCACGCCGCGGTAGGAGACCTCGGCGCCCGCGAAGATGCCGCCGGAGTCGGTGAAGTGGCCGACCACCGTGTAGGTGTCGTCCACGATGAGCCGGTCGAGCCGCGCGTAGCGGGCACCCACGAAGCTGACGCCGACCAGGGTGATGACCACGAAGATCATCAGCTGGATCTTGGTACGACGGGTGATCATCGGATCACCATCCCCGGCACGAGCAGGGAGACCAGGGCGGAGTCGTAGAGCTTCATCATCTGACCCATCGTCGGACCGTGCGTGGTCCACTTGTCGGTCGGACCGAACCCGGCACGCGGGAGCGGCAGCGGCAGGCCCGGGAGACCACCGAGGTTCTTGCCGTTGTTCAGGATGATCGGCAGGTCGGGGAGCAGGTTGAGCTCCTCGCACACGGCCTTGTCCTGGTTCTTCTTCTTCTTGCACTCCTGCTTCAGCTGCGCCAGGTCCTCGACGTTCTTGAAGACCTTCTGGCAGGCATTCGAGCTGGGATCACCGCTCTGGAGGCACTTGGCGACGTTGTCGAGGATGATCGTCGGGTCGAGGATCGTCGGGAGCGTGGGCAGGGGCGGCTCGCCGCCTCCGCCGCCGCCACCCTCACCGGAAGCGTCGATGATCATCTCGACCGAGAGGTTGGTGTAGTCACCCATGTGCAGGTTGCGTGCCACCTGGGGGTCGCGCCCGACGACTTCGTCGACGAAGGGGTAGGTCAGGAAGACGTTGAACGACTTGGCGAAGTCGTCGCCGGTCGCGGCGAGCTCGGTGAGCACCGGGTCGAGCTGGCGGAACGTCTGGATCGTGGCGTCCTTGGACGCCTTGATCACGCGGACACCGACGCCGCTGAGCCGGTTGAGGGCCCGAAGCATCTTGACCAGGTCGCCGCGCTGCTGGTCGAGCGCGGTCAGGGCGCTCGGGAGCTCTTCGAGGGCAGCATCGATGGTGCCCTGCTGGGCCTGGACCGACAGCGCGAGGTCATTGAGCGAGTCGATCGCGTTGACGATGTCCTGCTTGCCGGTGTCGAGCTGCTTCATGAACAGGCGGATCTGGGAGAGGACCGACTTGGCGGAGTCCTCGCGACCCTCGAGGGCGAGGTTGAGCTCCTGGGCGATCGTCTTGAGCTGCGCCACGCCGCCGCCGTTGAGGAGCAGGCTCAGCGCGCCGAGGACTTCCTCGACCTCGGGGTTGCGTCCGGTGCTCTCGAGCGGGATCACGTCGCCGGTGCTCAGGAGATCCGAGCTGGCGCCCTCGACCGGAGCGCGCAGCGAGACGAACTTCTCGCCGAGCAGGCTGGTCTGACGGATCTCGGCGATCGCGTTGTCGGGGAGCTCGGTGTCGCCGCGGAGCTCCAGGGTGACGTCCGCGGTGTACCCGTCGAGCGAGATGTCGGTGACCTGGCCGACGCTCACGTCGTTGACCTTGACCGTCGACTTCGGGACGAGGTCCAAGACGTCACGGAACTCCACCCGGATCGTCATGGGGTTCTTGCCGACGTCGGGGCCACCGGGAAGCGGCAGCTTGTAGACGTCGAACTCGCAGCCGCTGACCATCAGGGTCGTGGCCAGCACCGCGAGCAGCACCTTGAGCCGCTTCATCGCTGTACCTCCACGAGTCCACCGAGGGTCTGGTCGAACTTGTCCTGCATCCGGGCGCGAGCTCCCTTGCCGAAGGTGGCGCTACGAGGGAACGCCTGCTGGATCGCGTCGCACGCCGCACCACTGGTGTCGGCCTGGTTCACGAAGCCGCACAGCAAGGTGGCCGGATCATTGATGATCTGGTTCTCGAGCTCCCCGGTGTTCGACGAGGTGTCGAGCGTGCCGGCCTGGGGGTTGTAGGTGAGGTACAGGTTGTTCAGCGCGAGCGGGGCGGTGCCGAGGATCTCGTCGAGAGCCCCGCGCTGCTTGACGAGCACCTTGGTGACCCGGTTGAGGCCGGAGATGTTCTTCCCGAGGATGTCGCGGTTCTCCTTGACGAAGCTGGAGACCTGCGTCATCGCGGCCGCCAGGTTGCGCAGCGCCGCGGAGAGCTCCTCGCGCTCGCCGGCCAGCAGCGTCGAGACGTCGGCAAGCGACTGGTTGAAGTCGCGCACCGTGGAGTCGTTCTCGGCCAGGGTGCTGATGAATCCCTGCAACTCCGCGGCGGAGCCGAAGAGCTCCTCCTTGTTGTTGTCGAGGGTCTGGCTCAGCTTGCTGAAGTCCTTGATGGTCTGGTGGAACTTGGCGCCCTGGCCACCGAAGTTGGCCGCCGTGGTCTCGAGCAGATCGGTCAGCGCACCGTTGCGGTTGGCGCCGGTCGGTCCGAGGGCGACGTTGAGCTTGTCGAGGCCGGAGTAGATCTGGTCGAGCTCGAGGGGGACCTCGGTGCGGTCCTCGTCGAGGATGACACCGTCGGCGAGCACGTCACCACCGGTGTACACCGGGGTGAGCTGGACGAAGCGGTCACCGACCAGCGAGGGCGCGATGATCACGGCGATCGCGTCGTCGGGGATCTTGATGGAGGCGTCGTAGGACATCTCCACCACGACCGTGGTGCCCGAGGGGGTCACCTTGTCGACGATGCCGACCGGGATGCCGAGCACGCGGACATCGCTGCCCTCGTAGATCGAGATCGCACGCGGGAAGTGGGCGACCAGCGTCTTCTGCTTGTCGCTGCTGAACATCATCACGGCGCCGGCGATGACGAGGGCCAGGATCAGGGTGGGGGCGAGGAACTTCTTCACGGTAGCCATCTCAACCCACCTGCGGTGCCGGAGGCATGTTCTGGATGTAGGTGTCGAACCACGGACCGTTGCCCAGGGTGTTGGCGAAGACGCGATAGAACGGCGCCATCAACCGCAGGCTGTTGTCGAGGTTGTCCTCGTTCTTGTTCAGGACCTCCACGACGCTCTGGAGGTGGGTGAGGGCCGGCTTGAGGTCGGCCCTGCTCTGCTTGACCAGGGCGGTCAGCTCCTTGGAGAGGGTCGAGGTGGACACCAGCAGGTTGTGGACCGACTGGCGCCGCTTCACGAGGGCTCGGAACAGGACGTCGGAGTCCTCCATCAGCGCGATGATGTCGCCGTCGCGCTCGTTGAGGACGCTGGAGACCCGCTTGAGGTTGGTCAGCAGGGAGTTGATCTGCTCGTCCTTCTCGGCGATGTTCGACGAGAGGGCCGAGACGCCCTTGAGGGCACTGCGGAACTCCTCGGGCGTCTCCCGGGTCAGGTCGGACAAGGTGGTGAGCGACTCGGCCAGCTGGTCGGTGTCGATCTCCTCCGAGGTCTCGGCGAGTCCGGAGAACGCCTCGACCACGTCGTACGGCGAGCTGGTGCGCTCGACCGGGATCTCGCTGTCGGGTTCGAGCTGACCGGGACCGGCCGGCTCGAGCGCCAGGAACATGGCACCGAGGAGGGTCTTGACCTTGATCGCGGCACGGCTCTGGTCGCCGAAGTCGGAGTCGGTCTTGACCCGGAAGGTGACCCGCACGTGGTCGCCGTCCAGCTCGACCGACTGGACCTTGCCGACGCGGACGCCGGCGATGCGGACCTCGTCGTTGGCCCGCAGGCCGCCGGACTCGGAGAACGCGGCGTAGTAGGTGTCACCGCCACCGATCAACGGCAGGTCCTGGGCCCGGAAGGCGGACAGGATCATGGCCGCGATCACGGCGATGCTGACGGCCCCGATGATGACGGGATTGCGCTCACGGAACGGGATCATCCGAGGTCACACCTGTCGCTTCCAGTGGTGTAGTCGACGGGCAAGGTCTGTCCTCCCGGGAGGCGGACCTTCCCGTGGAACTGGCAGAGATAGAAGTTGAACCAGGAGCCGTAGATCGCCGTCCGACCGACCTTGGTCAGCTTGATCGGCAGCACGTTGAGCACGCGGTCCAGCTCGGACTTGTTCCGGTCGAGGTTGCCGGCGAACTTCCGCAGCTCCTTGACGTCCTTGACGAAGGGCTTGCGGATCCCGGAGACGAGGCCCGCGGTCTGCACGGACAGCGCCGAGATCTGGTCGAGGGAGCCGAGAATCGCAGCCCGGTCCTGCTTGAGACCAGCGATGAACGTCCGGAACGTCTTGATCAGCTCGCTGAGCTGGTCGTCGCGGTCGCCGATGTGGTCGAGCACCTGGTTGAGGTTCACGATCAGGTCACCGACCAGCTCGTCGCGCCCGGCGAGGGTGTTCGTGACCGACGCGGTGTGCGAGAGCAGGCTCTCGAGCGTGCCGCCCTCGCCCTGGAAGACCTGGACGATCTCGTAGGAAAGCTTGTTGATGTCGGCCGGGGAGAGCGCCTGGAAGAGCGGCTTGAACCCGTTGAAGAGCACCGTGAGGTCCAGGGCCGGTGAGGTCTGGCCGACCGGGATCGTCTCACCGGGCTTCAGCACGCTGGAGTCCCCGACGCGCTGGTTCAGCGAGATGTAGCGCTGCCCCACGAGGTTGCGGTAGCGGATCGAGGCGTGGATGTCCTTGGTGAGGGTGGTGCCTTCCTTCACGTCGAAGTACACCATCGCGTGGGTGCGGTCGAAGATCTGGATGTCCTGGACCGTGCCGACCTTGACGCCGGCGATCCGGATGTCGTCGCCCTTGACCACGCCGGTCGCGTCGACGAACTCGGCCTTGTAGTCCTTGCTGCCGGCGAAGGTGATGTTGCCGATCACGGCCACGAGCACGCCGGTGGCGAGCGTGGTGACCACCATGAAGATGATCAGCTTGACCAGGTCGCCGCTGGTCTTCTTGTCCAACATCTTCATCGCAACGACACCTCCGCGCCACGTGCCATCGGACCGAGGAGGAGAACGCCGAGGTCAGGGACCTCGCTCGCAGAGAGGCCGAGCGCAGGACCGAGCAGGGACTTCAGCAACGCTGACTCCTGCGGACTGCCCACCATGCTGGCGTCCGCACTGTAGTAGTTCGGGGCCACTCGACTGGTGCCCTTGCCGGTCGGCTCGTCCACACCGTCGTTCATGTTCGGCTGGTGCGGGGAGGGGTTCTCCTGGGACCACGGCGGGTTGGGCAGGTTGACGCAGTTCGGGCCGCGCTTCTCGCCGTAGCGGGGCTTGTCCTGCGGGCCGTAGGCGCGCGGCTGGTTGGGGATCGGCTCGAGCACGATGTGCAGTTCGAAGCCACGGAAGGCCTCCGCCTGGAGCACACCGGCATTGACGATGCCGGTGGTGAGGCACTGGAACTCCGGTGCGTACTTGCCGAACACCCGGAACTGCGCGGCGCTGACGTCGCTGAGCCGGATCAGGTTGTCGCCGTTGTTGTCGAGGAACCGCTTGGCGGTGCCGGAGAACGACGCGACGTTCGTGTAGAGCGCGCGCAGCTGGACGTCGCGGTCCTCGAGGGTGGTCGTGGTGGTGATCGTGTTGCGCAGGATCGTGGCGATCTCGGGCAGCGCCTCGGCGTAGGTGGTCGACACCTGCGCAGTGAGTCGGAGGTCCTCGATCAGCGCCGGGATCTGGGGGTTGAACCGCTTGAGGTAGCTGTCGACGGTCTCGAGGTTCTCACCGATCAGGTCGCCGCGACCCTCGAGGGCGGTGGCCATGGCGTTGAGCGTCATGTTGATCTCGGCGGGCTGGACCGCGCGCAGCAAGGGGTAGAGGTCGGAGAGGACCTGCTCGACCTCGATCGAGACCTGGGTGCGGCCGATGACGTCACCGGCCTCGATGTGGTTCGCGGCCCGGGGGCCCTCG
This sequence comes from uncultured Actinomycetota bacterium, assembly GCA_963850965.1. Classification (GTDB taxonomy): domain Bacteria; phylum Actinomycetota; class Actinomycetes; order Propionibacteriales; family Nocardioidaceae; genus Nocardioides. The sequence continues at coordinate 501,882 of CAWKMT010000002.1, forward strand.
GGGATCTCGAGGGAGACGTACTTCTCGCCGAACAGCGTCTTCGGGACGATCGACCCGGTGACGTCCTCGGGGATCGTGTCGAGCTTGTCGGGGAAGATGCCCAAGGTCAGCTCGGCACCGTCGGAGACCGTGGCGAACTCGAGGACCTCGCCCACGATGACGCCGCGGATCTTGATGTCGGCCCGCGCGGGCAGCTGCAGCCCGATGTTCGAGCTCTGCAAGGTCACCCGGTCGTAGTCGGTCCACTTCTTGGTGAAGATGCCGTACGTCCCGTAGACGCCACTCATGAGCAGGCCGATGAAGACCAGGCCCAGCAACTTGTGGTTCTTCATCCGGTCACCCTGCCAATCGAACGGTCGTGGTGGTGCCCCAGATGGCCATGGAGAGGAAGAGGTCGATGACGTTGATGGCCACGATGCTCGTCCGCACCGCGCGCCCCACGGCCACGCCCACCCCAGCCGGACCGCCCGAAGCGGTGTAGCCGTGGTAGCAGTGGATCAGGATGACGACGACAGCGAAGACCAGGACCTTGCCGAACGACCACAACACGTCGCCCGGTGGCAGGAACTGGTTGAAGTAGTGGTCGTAGGTGCCTGTGCTCTGCCCGAAGAACTGGGTGACGGTCAGGCGGGTCGCGAAGTACGACGACAGCAGGCCCACGACGTACAGCGGGACGATGGCGATGAGTCCACCGATGATCCGGGTCGTCACCAGGAACGGCAGCGACGGGATGGCCATCGTCTCGAGGGCGTCGATCTCCTCCGAGATCCGCATGGCGCCGAGCTGGGCGGTGAAGCCACAGCCCACGGTCGCTGCCAGCGCGATCCCGGCCACCAGCGGAGCGATCTCGCGGGTGTTGAAGTAGGCCGAGACGAAGCCGGAGAACGCAGCGGTGCCGATCTGGTTGAGCGCGGCGTAGCCCTGGAGGCCGACCTCGGTGCCGGTGAAGAAGCACAGCGCGACGATGACGCCGACCGTGCCGCCGATGACCGCGAGGGCGCCGGAGCCGAGGGTGACCTCGGCCAGGATCCGCAGGATCTCCTTCTTGTACCGGCGGATGGTGCGCGGGGTCCACGCCACGGCCTTGACGTAGAACGCGAGCTCTTCGCCGAGGGTGTCGAGAGTCTTGAGGGGCCTTTGGTAGACCGCCTTGATGTTGGCCATCGCGCTAACCCGTCTTTGGTGGGACGAGTTGGAAGTAGATCGCACTCATCACGAAGTTGACGACGAACAGGAGCATGAAGGAGATGACGACCGACTCGTTCACCGCGTCACCGACACCCTTGGGGCCACCAGCGGCGTTCATGCCCTTGTAGCAGGCAACGATCGCCGCGATCAGGCCGAAGACGAGCGCCTTCGCCATGCCTTGCCAGAGGTCAGGTAGTTGGGCCAACGCAGTAAAGCTCGCTGAAATAGGCCCCTGGTGTGCCGTCTTGGAGCACGACGTTGAAGACGTAGCCACCGGCCACACCCACGACGCTGACCAGGCCGTTGAGGAAGAAGGCGACGAGCATGCAGGCCAGGACCCGGGGGACGACGAGACGCTGGATCGGGTCGATGCCGAGCACCATCATCGCGTCGAGCTCTTCACGGATCTTGCGGGCTCCGAGGTCGGCCGCGATGGCCGAGCCGCCGGCCCCGGCGATCAGCAACGACGTGGCGATCGGACCCGCCTCACGCACCACCGCCAGCACGGCCGCCGAGCCGGTGAACGACTGGGCGCCGAACTGCTTGATCAGGCCGCCGACCTGCAGCGCGATGACCGCGCCGAAGGGGATGGCGACCAGAGCGGTCGGGATGATCGTGACCGACGCGATGAACCACGCCTGCTGAAGGAACTCGCGGGTCTGGAAGGGCCGCTTGAACAGGTTGCGTCCGACGTCGAGGCCGAACGCGAAGAGCTTGCCAGCGGTGCCGATCGGAGCGAGAGCACGGCTGGCGGTGAGAGTTGCCACTCGCTCAGCCGCCGATCGCCAACGACATGCCCTCGGCGAAGGATCCGGGCGGAGGAGTCACGCCGTTCTCCTTGCACCAGGCACCCGGCTCGCGCTGGCTGCGGCGCGGGATGCCGTTGGACGGCTCCTGCTGCAGCGGGATGGGGGGCAACGGGGGAAGCTCCTGGCCCTTCTCGGCCTCGAGCTCGTCGGCGTCCTTCTCTTCGGACATGCCGATCGGGCCGACGCGCTGGGCGTTGAGGAACTGGCGCACCACCGGCTCCTCCGAGGAGAGCAGCATCTCGCGCGGTCCGAACATCGCGAGGTGGCGGTGGTAGAGCAGGCCGATGTTGTCCGGCACGGTCCGGGCAGTGTTCACGTCGTGGGTCACGATCAGGAACGTCGCGTCGATCTGCGCGTTCAGGTCGATGATCAGCTGGTTGAGGAAGGAGGTACGCACCGGGTCGAGGCCGGAGTCCGGCTCGTCGAAGAGCACGATCTCGGGGTCGAGGACCAGGGCGCGGGCCAGGCCTGCGCGCTTGCGCATACCGCCGGAGATCTCGCCGGGCAGCTTGTCCTCGGCACCGATCAGACCGACCAGGTCCATCTTCTCCATGACGACGTCACGGATCTCGGACTCGGTCTTCTTGGTGTGCTCACGCAGCGGGAAGGCAACGTTGTCGTAGAGGTTCATCGAGCCGAACATGGCGCCGTCCTGGAACAGCACGCCGAAGAGCTTGCGGATCTCGTAGAGCTCCTTCTCCGAGCAGCTCGCGATGTCGGTGCCCTCGATGATGATCGAGCCCTTGTCAGGCTTGAGCAGCCCGATCAGGGTCTTCAGGAACACCGACTTGCCGGTGCCCGAGGGGCCGAGCATGACGCAGATCTCGCCTGCCGGGATCGTCAGGGAGACGCCCCCCCAGATGAGCTGCTTGCCGAACGACTTACTGAGGTCGTCGACCTTGATCTCTACGCCCACCGGTCAGCACTCCTTGGCCCACATCGCATCGATTCCCGAGGTCAGTCACGGGCGCACCACAGCGGTCCCACTGACCAGTAACAACGGCGCTCCCGCGGTGAGGTTACGCGACCTTGAGCGCCACGTCACACCTTTGTGACGCACTGACACCGAGACGTGTCCGAATCCAGCGGCCTCCGGACGCAAAACAGGGCGGCCACCCCGAAGGGTGACCGCCCTGTTCGACGGATTCAGCGAGAGGTCACTTGACGGTGACGCTGGCGCCGGCGCCCTCGAGGGCTTCCTTCGCCTTCGCGGCAGCAGCCTTGTCGACCTTCTCGAGGATCGCCTTGGGCGCGGCCTCGACCAGGTCCTTGGCCTCCTTCAGGCCGAGGGAGGTCAGGGCGCGCACCTCCTTGATGACGTTGATCTTCTTCTCGCCGGCAGACTCGAGAATGACGTCGAACTCGTCCTGCTCGGCAGCCTCTTCGCCGGCGCCGCCGCCAGCGGCGGGGGCGGCAGCAGCAGCAACGGGAGCAGCAGCGGTGACGCCGAAGGTCTCCTCGAACTGCTTCACGAACTCGCTGAGCTCGATGAGGGTCATTTCCTTGAACGCGTCAAGCAGCGCGTCGGTGGTGAGCTTCGCCATGGTGGCGTATTCCTTCCGATCGGTGACCCGGTCCGCTTCACGGACCCGGGACGGGTTTCAGGTGGTGGTGTACGTCGGCCTGAGGATCAGGCTTCGGTGGCTTCGCCCTCGTCAGAGGCGACGGCCTCCGCAGCGGGAGCTTCCTCGGCAGCAGCCTCGGGAGCCTCCGTGGCGGGAGCCTCGGTCACCTCGTCGGCGGGAGCCTCGTCGGCCACAGGGGCTTCGGGGGCCTCCTCGGCGGCGGCCGGCGTACCGGCACCACCTGCGAGGATCGAGGGGTCCTGCTCTGCCTTCGCCTGCAGGGCGCCGGCGAGCCGGGCTGCCTGTGCGAGCGGGGCGTTGAGCAGGTAGACGGCCTGGCTGAGCGACGCGAGCATCGCACCAGCCATCTTGCCCAGGAGCACCTCGCGCGACTCGAGATCGGCCAGCTTGGCGATCTCCTTCGCGTCGAGGATGTTGCCGTCGAGGACGCCACCCTTGATGATCAGGGTGGGGTTTGCCTTGGCAAAGTCACGCAGACCCTTCGCCGCCTCGACCACGTCGCCATTGATGAAGGCGATGGCGGTCGGACCGGTGAGAAGGTCGTCGAAGCCGGTGATGCCCACCTCATTGGCGGCAATCTTGGCCAGCGTGTTCTTGACCACGGCGTAGTTGGCGTTCGCACCGAGAGAGCGCCGCAAGTCCTGCAGCTGCTTCACGGTGAGACCGCGGTAGTCGGTCAGCACTGCGCCGTCGGCGTCGTTGAAGTGCTCAACGATCTCCGCGACGGCTGCCTGCCTGTCTGCCCGCGCCATGGGTCTCCTTCCGGACTGGGAGACCACCGCACGGCCCGGAGAAAGACGAACGCCCCGAGCGCAAGGGCTCAGGGCGTGAATGGGCTGCGACTGCGGCCCTGCTCTGGCACCTGCGCTGGCCGTCCGCTTGCAGCGGAACCTTCGGTCGCACTGCTGATGCAGCGTGACCACCGGCGGTCTCTGGTTTCAAGAGGACCCTACGGCGTTCCTCGCGGGACGCCAAATCGCGCCACCGACCGCCCGCCGATCCACGGGCCGACCCCCTGAGGCAGGGAACCCCCGGACATGACACTGGCCCGCCCCCAGGGGGACGGGCCAGTGTGCGGTGGGGACGATCAGGCAGTTGCCTCGTCCTCGGCCGCGACGTTCTTGATCCGGTTCGGGTCGACCTGGACGCCGGGGCCCATGGTCGTCGAGACCGTGATCTTCTTGAGGTAGCGGCCCTTGGAGCTGGCCGGCTTGAGCCGCAGCACCTCTTCGAGGGCTGCCGCGTAGTTCTCGGCCAGCTGGCTCTCCGCGAAGGAGGCCTTGCCGATGATGAAGTGCAGGTTGGAGTGACGGTCCACGCGGAACTCGATCTTGCCGCCCTTGATGTCCGACACGGCCTTGGCGACGTCGGTCGTCACGGTGCCGGTCTTCGGGTTCGGCATGAGGCCACGCGGGCCGAGCACGCGGCCGAGACGACCGACCTTGCCCATCATGTCGGGGGTCGCGACGACGGCGTCGAAGTCGAGCCAGCCACCGTTGACCTTCTCGATGAGCTCGTCGCCACCGACGATGTCGGCGCCGGCCTCGCGCGCCGCGTCAGCCTTCTCGGCGTTCGCGAACACCAGGACGCGGGCGGTCTTGCCCGTGCCGTGCGGCAGGTTGACGGTGCCGCGCACCATCTGGTCGGCCTTGCGAGGGTCGACACCGAGGCGCATGACGACGTCCACGGTCTCGTCGAACTTCTTCTTGCTGGTCGTCTTGGCGATCTTGATCGCTGCGAGGGGGGCGTAGAGCTCGTCCTTGTCGAACGTGCCGGCCGCTTCGCGGTAAGTCTTGCTGCGCTGCATGAGCTGGTCTCTCTTCTTCCAGGTGTGGTCTTCGATGGGCCAGCGCGGCCCTGCCACAGGTGCTGAGTGTTCGGGGTGCCGGTCCGGACGGAGTCCGGTCGAGGCGTGGTCAGTCGGTGGTGACGCCCATCGAGCGAGCGGTGCCTTCGACGATCTTCATCGCGGCATCGATGTCGTTGGCGTTGAGGTCGGGCAGCTTGGTCGTGGCGATCTCACGGATCTGGTCCTTGGTGATCTTGCCGACCTTCTCCTTGTGCGGGACGCCCGAGCCCTTCTTCAGGCCGGCTGCCTTCTTGATGAGCTCCGCGGCAGGCGGGGTCTTGGTGATGAACGTGAACGAGCGGTCCTCGTAGATCGTGATCTCGACGGGGATGACGTTCCCGCGCATCGACTCGGTCTGCGCGTTGTAGGCCTTGCAGAACTCCATGATGTTCACGCCGTGCGGTCCGAGAGCGGTACCGACCGGCGGAGCAGGAGTGGCTGCCCCGGCCTGCAGCTGCACCTTGACGAGCGCAGCAATCTTCTTCTTGGGAGGCATGTGTATTGGGTCCTTCTGAACTTGTCTGCTTCGTGGTCTCGACGAGCTCGGCCACCGGCCTCCGGCCGGCGCTCCGCTCTGCCACCTGGTTGTTGCTGGGTACTACTGGGTGCTGCGGGTCATGCTGTGGTGCTCGAGCCTCAGACCTTCTGGATCTGGCTGAAGCTCAACTCGACCGGGGTCTCCCGGCCGAAGATCTCGACGAGGGCCTTGACCCTCTGGGACTCCGCGTTGATCTCGGTGATCGTCGCGTGCAACGTGGCGAACGGACCGTCGACGACCATGACGGAGTCGGAGATGTCGAAGTCAGCGACCTCGACGGGACGCTTCGACGCACCGCCCGACGACGGGGAGGCGGTACCGGCGGCGATCGCCTCGGCCTCGGCACGCGCCACGACGGCGGGGGCCAGCATGTTCTCGACCTCGGTCATGCTCAGCGGCACCGGCTGGTGGCTGTGACCGACGAATCCGGTCACCGACGGGGTGTGCCGCACCGCGGCCCACGACTCGTCGGTGAGCTCCATGCGCACGAGGACGTAACCGGGAAGCACGGTGCGCTTGACCATCTTGCGCTGGCCGTTCTTGATCTCGGCGACCTCTTCGGTGGGGACCACGATCTCGTGGATGTAGTCCTCCATGTTCAAGGAGATGATGCGGTTCTCGAGGTTCGACTTCACGCGGTTCTCCATGCCGGAGTAGGTGTGAACGACGAACCAGTCACCGGGCTTGGCCCACAGCTCACGGCGGAACTGCTCGAGCGGACCGTCCTCGTCCTCGACCTCTGCGTCCTCTGCGTCCTCGGTGGGCTCGGCGTCTGCGTCGGCATCGGGCAGTCGGCATCGGCATCGGCATCGAGCGTGGCGACGTCCTCGGTGTCGTCAGCGGGGGTGGTGTCGGCGTCGCCGGGGACCGCGGGGGTCTCCTCAACGACGTCGGCGCCTTCGTGGGCGGCCACGTCAGTGGTCTCGTCGGTCTCGACCGAGTCGTACTGCTCAGACACGTGTTGCTCCGTCATTTGGCTGTCACATTGAAGTGCTGGTTGCGGCGTTCGGCGTGGGGCCGGACGTCGGTCACGTGGCGGCGTTCCCGGCGAAGACCGCGAACACGAGCTTGCCGAAGCCCAGGTCGAGGGCCGAGATCAACGCCATCATGAAGAGGACGAACACCATGACCACGATGAAGTACGTGACCAACTGCTCCTGCGTGGGGTACACGACCTTGCGGAGCTCTGCCACCACCTGGCGGTAGAACGTGGGAAGACTCGTGCGTCCGTCGGTCTTGCTGTCACGCGAACCGCTGACCGCTTTGCTCTCCGACACGCCGTCACCTCTCATCGTCCGACCAACTGGTCGGCTGACCAGTTGTCACGCTGTGTGTGTTCTGCAGGGCACGAGGGACTTGAACCCCCAACCTTCGGTTTTGGAGACCGATGCTCTACCAGTTGAGCTAGTGCCCTCCGCGGCTCCACCGTGATGCGCGCCCGGTTCCGGGCATGGCACAGCATGTGGGAAACCACCAAAAGTGGATTCTACGGGGAAGACCGAGGCCGAGTCCAAACCGCCCCCCGACCCCGGGCCGTCGTCGCCGCGAAACACCTGCTCGGGTCGCACCGGGCCGCCCCTACGATGGGGGCATGACCGCGACTTCCCCTGACCAGCCCCGCCCCACGACCGGTGGAGGAGCCCGCGACCGTCGGGTCTCACGCCGCATCGGCGCGATCGCCGAGTCCGCGACGCTCAAGGTCGACGCCAAGGCCAAGGCCCTCAAGGCCGAGGGGAGACCCGTCATCGGCTTCGGTGCCGGCGAGCCCGACTTCCCCACCCCCGACTACGTCGTCGAGGCCGCCGTCGAAGCGTGCCGGGACCCGAAGAACCACCGCTACACGCCCGCGGGTGGTCTTCCCGAGCTGAAGAAGGCGATCGCCGAGAAGACGCTGCGCGACAGCGGCCTCGCCGTCGAGCCGGCCCAGGTGCTGGTGACCAACGGCGGCAAGCAGGCCATCTACTCCGCCTTCGCCACCATGCTCGACCCCGGCGACGAGGTCATCGTGCCCGCGCCGTACTGGACGACGTACCCCGAGGCGATCCAGCTCGCCGGCGGCGTCTCGGTCGAGGTGCTGGCCGACGAGACCCAGGACTACAAGGTCACCGTCGAGCAGCTCGAGGCCGCACGCACCGAGCGCACCAAGGTGCTGCTGTTCGTCTCCCCGTCCAACCCCACCGGGTCGGTCTACACCGCCGACGAGATCCGCGCGATCGGCGCCTGGGTCGAGGAGCACCAGCTGTGGGTGCTGACCGACGAGATCTACGAGCACCTCGTCTACGACGGCGTCGACACCGGCTCACTGCCCGTGCTCTGCCCCGAGCTCGCCGACCACTGCGTCATCGTGAACGGCGTGGCCAAGACCTACGCGATGACCGGGTGGCGGGTCGGCTGGATGATCGGGCCCCAGGACCTGGTCAAGGCGGCGACCAACCTGCAGTCCCACGCGACGTCGAACGTCTCGAACGTCGCCCAGCGGGCGGCCCTGGCGGCCGTCTCCGGCGACCTCACCGCCGTCGACGAGATGAAGGTCGCCTTCGACCGTCGCCGCCAGCTGATCGTGTCGATGCTCAACGACATCGACGGGGTCCTGTGCCCCACCCCGCACGGCGCGTTCTACGCCTATCCCTCGGTCAAGGGCCTGCTCGGGCGCGAGCACGGCGGTCAGCTCATCGAGACGTCGGCCCAGCTGGCCGAGTACATCCTCGACAAGGCCGAGGTGGCGATCGTGCCGGGCGAGGCGTTCGGCTCCCCCGGCTACCTCCGCCTGTCCTACGCCCTGGGCGACACCGATCTGGTCGAAGGAATCACCCGGCTGCAGAAGCTCTTCGCCTGAGTGAGCGCAATCCCCCCGCCCTCGAGATCACCGACGCGTGATCTGCACGCCCTGCCCAAGGCACACCTGCACCTGCACTTCACGGGGTCGATGCGGCATTCCACGCTGCTGGAGCTGGCGGCTCGGGACGGCATCGCGCTGCCCGAGTCGTTGGTCTCCCAGTGGCCGCCCACGCTCTCGGCGGCCGACGAGAAGGGCTGGTTCCGCTTCCAGCGCCTCTACGACGTGGCACGTTCGGTGCTGCGCACCGAGGACGACGTACGCCGCCTGGTCCGGGAGGCGGCCGAGGACGACGTCCTCGACGGCGGGCGCTGGCTGGAGATCCAGGTCGACCCCAGCGGGTACGCCGCCCGCTTCGGCGGGGTGACCGCCTTCACCGATCTGGTCCTGGACGCCGTCCGCGACGCCTCCGACTCGACCGGCCTGGGGATGGCCGTCGTGATCGCGGCCAACCGCACCCGGCACCCCCTGGACGCCCGCACGCTGGCGCGCCTGGCTGCCCAGTACGCCGGCCGCGGGGTGGTCGGCTTCGGGCTCTCCAATGACGAGCGCCGGGGCACGACCGGCGAGTTCGCAGCTGCCTTCGCGATCGCCGAGCGCGCCGGGCTGGTCCTCGCCCCGCACGGCGGGGAGCTGCTCGGGCCCGACAGCATCCGGCGCTGCCTCGACGACCTGCATGCCGACCGTCTCGGCCATGGCGTGCGCTCGGTCGAGGACCCCGCGCTCCTCGACCGCATCGTCGAGGCCGGTGTCGTGCTGGAGGTCTGCCCGGTGTCCAACGTTGCGCTGGGCGTCTACTCCGACCTCACCTCGGTGCCGCTGCCCACGCTGCTGGCCGCCGGCGCCCAGGTCGCGCTGGGGGCCGATGACCCGTTGCTGTTCGGCTCGCGGCTCGCCAGCCAGTACGCCACGATGCGGGCAGCCCACGACCTGAGTGACGACCAGCTCGCCGAGCTGGCCCGGATGTCGATCCGCGCCTCGCGGGCCCCCGAGGAATTCATCAAGGGCTGGATCGGCGACGTCGACGCGTGGTTGGCCGCGCCACCTGAGACGATGGCGCCATGACGACGCCCGACTCGCCGGAGAACCCCGAGCAGAACCCCTACGGTCAGCCCCCCGCCCAGCCGAACCCCTACGGCCAGGCCCCGCCGCCCCCGAACCCCTACGGTGCGCCGCAGGAGTCGCCGTACGGCCAGCCGCAGGGCGGCGCCTACGGCCAGCAGCCGCCGTACGGCGCTCCCGCGCAGCCCGGGTACGCCGCTGGCCCGCCGAAGCACCCCTCGGCCACCACCGCGATGGTGCTGGGCCTGGTCTCACTCATCGGCGCATTCATCTGCCTCCTTCCGATCTTCGCCGCACCCTTCGCGTGGAGGATCGGCGCCAAGGCCGTCCGCGAGATCGACGCCCAGCCGGGCGTCTACTCCGGTCGGGACCAGGCCAATGCCGGGAAGATCATGGGCATCATCGGAACCGTGCTGCTGGCTCTCGGCGTCCTGGCGCTGATCGCCTTCATCGCGATCGCGGCCATCGGCTTCTCCTCGACGACGGTCACCACCTACCCCTGAGACCCCGACACCCGCTGACCCGGCACTTATGGCCGGGTAGACCGGCCATAAGTGCCGGGTCGACGGTCCACAGGCGGCCAGAAGTGCCGGGTCGGCGGGAGTGGCTCAGAGCTCGCAGCCCACGAGCACCGGCTCGTTGACGAGCCGGATGCCGAACCTCGCCTCGACCCCGTCGCGGACCTCCCGCGCCAGGGCGAGCAGGTCGGCGGTCGTGGCGGTGCCGCGGTTGGTGAGGGCCAGGGTGTGCTTGGTCGAGAGGCTGACCGCGGCGTTGCCGTGACCCTTGGCGAAGCCTGAGCGCTCGATCAGCCAGGCCGCGCTCGTCTTGACCCGGCCGTCGGGCTGGGGCCAGGCGGGTGCGCCTTCGGGCAGGAGCTCAGGCGCCACGACCGGGTTGGTGAAGAAGGAGCCTGCGCTCCAGGTGTCGTGGTCCGCAGCGTCGAGCACCATGCCCTTGCCAGCCCGCAGACCGAGCACTGCCTGACGCACCTCGCCCAGCGGAGCCCGCTCGCCCTCGGCCACCCCGAGGGTCCGGGCCAGCTCGGCGTACGCGACGGGGGCACCGAGGGTGCCCTGGCGGAACTGGAAGGTGACGGCCAGGACGAGGTAGCGGCCGGGCTCCTCCTTGAAGCGGCTGGTGCGGTAGCCGAAGCCACAGTCGGCGGCCGCGAACGTGCGTTGGGTGCGGTCGTGGCGGTCCCAGGTGCGGACCGAGGCGATGGTGTCGGCGACCTCCTGGCCGTAGGCGCCGACGTTCTGGATCGGGGTCGCGCCGACCGAGCCGGGAATCCCGGAGAGCGCCTCGATGCCGGTCCAGCCGAACTCGGCGGCCCGGGCGACCAGGTCGTCCCACGGCTCACCGGCGGCGACCGTGACGGTCGCTCCCGAGCAGGAGGCTCCCGCTGCGGGGTCGACGTCGGAGACCCAGCCGGTGGTGGCGATCTGCACGACGGTCCCGGCGAAGCCGTCGTCGGCGACCACGAGATTGCTGCCTCCGCCCACGACGAGCACCGGAGCACCGGCCTCGTCGGCCGCCGCAACCGCAGCGACGAGCTCGTCCTCGGTCGTGGCCCGGATCCAACGTCGCGCCGGACCACCGAGGCGCAGCGTGGTGTGGTCACCGAGGAGCTCGCCCGCGAGCTCAGGCACGCAGCACGGCCTTGGGCATCCCCAGGACCTTCTGGCCCTGGCAGGTGACGGTCAGGGCGATGGTGGTCAGGCCGTCGTCGACGGCCTTGACGACCCCGGCGATCTCGACCACGACACCCTCGTCGTCGTCGGGCACCAGCACGGGGTTGGTGAACTTGCAGCCGAGCTCGACGACCTCCGCGCCGTCGCTCCACGCCGCGACGGCTCGCGCCACGAGCGCCATCGTGTACATGCCGTGCGCGATCACACCCGGCAGCCCGACCTCCGTCGCGACCCGGTCGGACCAGTGGATGGGGTTGAAGTCGCCGCTGGCGCCGGCGTACCGGACCAGGTCCGCGCGGCGGATGGGGTACTGCTGGGTCTCGAGCTCGGCGCCGAGGGCCAGGGCAGTCATGCCGACGCCCGGTGCACGAGCGTGGCCGAGGTCTCACAGACCAGGGTGCCGGTGGCGTCGGTGATCTCGCTGGTCGTGCCGATGATGTCGTTGCCGGCGATCTGGCGCAGGCTCGCGACCCGCAGCGTGGCGCTGAGCACGTCACCCGGCACGATCGGGCGCCGGTGGGCGAACTTCTGCTCGCCGTGCACGATGCGGAACAGGTCGATCGACTCGGCGGCGAGGAAGGCGTTCATCGCCTCGAAGGCCAGCACGATCGGGAACGTCGTGGGAGCGGGGCCGGCGTCATACTGGCCGCCGGTGGCCCGGACGAACTCACGGACCTTCTCCTCGGACACGACATAGGGGCGGGTCGGCGGGAACTCCCGCCCGACGAGGGACTGGTCGACAGGCATGACCCCCACCCTAGTGGCGCAGGGAGCCGCGAAATGGGTCGAGGGCAGCCACCCCGTGGGGTGGCTGCCCTCGACGAAGCAGGTGCGCTGGTGTCAGCGGGTTTCGCGGTGCGCGGTGTGCGTGCGGCAGCGCGGGCAGAACTTCGCCAGCTCCATCCGGTCAGGGTCGTTGCGGCGGTTCTTCTTGGTGATGTAGTTGCGCTCCTTGCAGTCCACGCAGGCAAGCGTGATCTTGGGGCGAACGTCGGAGCTCTTGCTGGCCACGGGAATTCCTTTGTCGGTTCGGGTGGTGCTGGGTGCTGCGGTCGAGATGTGAGTAGCGGGAGCGGGACTCGAACCCGCGACACCACGATTATGAGTCGTGTGCTCTAACCACCTGAGCTACCCCGCCACGGGCAGGGTTGTGCAGCCAGACTAACTGGCTGCACAACCCGTTCCCAGGGCCCCTTTACGGAATCGAACCGTAGACCTTCTCCTTACCATGGAGACGCTCTACCGACTGAGCTAAAGGGGCAAGCGACGAGAAAGGATACACACGGGCCTGTGTGAAACAGAAATCGGCTCACAGCCCTGGATCGAGCGTCCTCTCGACGTCGTCGGCGAGCCTAGCGACACCTGCGATGCAGACCTAAATGCCGACGACTCCACCCTGGATCCGAGCCCACGGACGGGCTTCCTCGAGCTCGTAGGCGAGCTCCAGGAGCGTCGACTCACGCCCCGCGTCGGCGGCGAACATCATCCCCTGCGGCAGCCCGTTGGCCGTCGTCGCGAGCGGCAGGGAGATCGCCGGATCACCGGTGGCGTTCTGCAACGGCGTGAAGGCGACCCACTCGAGCATCCGGGCCAGCACTGCGTCGTACCCCTGACCCGGGTCGAGGTGGCCGACCAGGGGCGTCTCCTGGGCGAGCGTCGGCGTGAGGACGACGTCGTAGCGTCGGAAGAACGACGCGGAGGTACGCCGCGCCCGCTTGAGCCGGGCGACCGCTCCCGGCAGCCGGTGCAGGTTGCCCTGACAGTGCCGGGCGAGCCCCGTGGTCAGTCCGTCGAGCTGGGCGGCCTGCCAGGAACGACCGTGGCGGATCCGACCGGTGCGCACCAGGAAGAAGGCCAGCGACGACCAGTAGAGGAGGAAGTCGTCGGGGAAGCTCTCCGACGCGGGCGGGTTGACGTGCTCCACCTGGTGGCCGAGCTCCTCGAGCAGCCGGGCGGTCTTCAAGGTCAGCTCGGCGACCTCCTCGGACGCACGGGCACCGATCCCGTCGGTGACCACGGCCACCTTGAGCCGGGCCCGGCCGGGGCGGGTGATGTCACCCACCGGGGGCAGGTGCAGGGCGCGGTAGACCCGCTCGGACTCCCGGAGGAACGCTGCCGTGTCGCGCACCGAACGGGTGAGCACGCCGTCGGAGATGATCCGGATCGGCATGTCGCGCATCAGCTTGTCCTGGGCGAGACGGTCCCGGGTGGGCTTGAGCCCGACCAGCCCGTTGACCGAGGCCGGGATCCGGATGGAGCCGCCGCCGTCGTTCGCATGGGCGAGGGGTACGACGCCCGCGGCGACGAGGGCGGCAGAGCCGGCCGAGGACGCACCGGCCGTGTGTGCGGTGCTCCAGGGACAGCGCACCGGACCGGTCCGGGCGTGCTCGGCCGAGGCGCTGAAGCCGAACTCCGAGAGGCGGCTCTTGCCCAGCGGGACGAGCCCGGTGGCCAGGAACATCCGCGCGAAGTCACCGTCGCGGGCGGCAGGAGGAGCAAGGTAGGCGTCGGTGCCCTGCTGGGTGGGCATCCCCGCCACGTCGACGTTGTCCTTGAGGAAGGTCGGCACTCCGGCGAAGAAGCCGCCACGCGGCTCGCGGATCTCGGCTCGGGCACGGTCGAACGCCTCGTGGGCCACGGCGTTGAGGACCGGATCGATCACCTCGGCCCGGGCGATCGCAGCCTCGAGGACGTCGGCCATCGGCAGCCCGGCCTTGAGGGCCTGGACCACACCGACAGCGTCGAGGTCGCCGAGGGCATCGTCTGCGAACGCGTGGACGCGGGTCATGCGCCTCACGCTACTGACGCAGGGGGCCAACCCAGCGCAGACCCTCGGCGAGGGTCGAGGACCGTCTGCCGCCGATCAGGTGAGCAGGGCGAGGAGTACCGGCAGGAGCAGGCTGGTGCTCAGGGCGGTCAGCCCCATGGCCAGCCCCGCGAAGGCGCCCTCGACCGGGTCCTCGACCAGGGCACGCGAGGTCCCGATGCCGTGCGACACGCTGCCCAGCGCCAGCCCCCGGGCGCGACGATCGTGCACCCGGAGCAGGTCGAGGACGAAGGGACCGGCCACGGCCCCGAGGATGCCCGCCACGATCGCCAGGACGGCCGACAGCGGCGGCAATCCCCCGAAGGTGCCGGAGAGCGCGATCGCGACCGGGGTGGTCGTCGAGGTGGGGGCAACGGTGCGGATCAGCAGGTCGCTGGCTCCGAACGCCTCCATCAGGAGCACCGCGGTCGTCACCGAGGCGAGGGAGCCCAGCGCGATCGCGACCAGCATCGGAGCCACGAAGCCGCGCAGCCGCTCGACCTGACGGTGCAGCGGAACGGCGAGCGCGACGATCGCCGGGCCCAGCCAGAAGGCGATCAGTTCGGTGCCCGAGCGGTAGTCGGCGTAGTCGATGCCCAGGGCCCAGATCGTGGTCCCGACCAGCACGATCGCGACCAGGACCGGTTGGGCCAGGGCGTGCGCACCGGTGCGGTCCTTGAGCTCGCGCCCGATCCGGTAGGCGACGAGGGTCAGCAGCACGAAGAAGACCGGCGAGTGGGTCACCCAGGTGCCGGTGTCGCCCAGAGTGCTGCTCAGGGTGTCGCTCATGGCTCCTGGCCGATCCGACCGATGCGCTCCAGGAGCAGGGTGCTGTGCGCGACGACCGCGAGCCCGACCAGCCAGGCACCGAGCAGGGCGACCGCGAACGGCAGCGCGTTGTCGCGGATGGTGGCGAGGTAGACCACCACACCCACACCGGCGGGCACGAAGAGCAGCTGGAGGTGGCGCAGCAGGCCGTCCGCCGCGCGCACGACCGTGGCCTCGTCGCCCGAGCGGCGTACGCGCAGGAGGAGGAAGAGCACGACCATGCCGACCACGGGACCGGGCACGGGCGCATCGGTGAGCCGGACGATCACCTCACCCACCAGCTGGCAGCCGAGGAGCCAGGTCAGTCCGTTGATCACAGCCGCATCCTCTCAGGAGCCGGGCGCGGGAGGCTCAGGCGAGGACGAGCCAGAGACCGACGGCTGCGGGGAGCAACCCGACCAGGAGCCAGGGGGTGAGCGGGTTCTTCTGGTGGATGACGAAGCCGGCAGCGACCCCGAGGACGCCGACGACGGCGCTGATCAGGACCAGACCCACCTGCGCGCCGGGCTGTCCCCCGTCGAGGAAGACCGCGGCCAGGACCAGTCCTCCCGCGAAGTGCATGACCGTGGTCACCGCGAGGGCGGACATCACCCAGCGCTGGACCCGACCCATCGCGACGTTCGAGGCTGCCGTCGGGCGCTGGGGGTTGGCGGGATCCATCAGGTGGCGCCGACGCGACTGCGGCTGCTGCGGTGTTGGATCGGGCTGGCTCACTCCCCGATCCTCCCTGACCCCCGGCGATGGCAGCCCAGCAGGTGCGGGTCGAAGATGCCGAGGGCCTCCATCAGCGCGAACATCGTGGTGGGCCCGACGAAGGCGAAACCCTGCTTCTTCAACGCCTTCGACAGTGCGAGGGACTCCGGCGAGGTGGTCGCCACCTGCTCCATCGAGCCGGGTGCGGGCAATTCGTCGGGACGGAACGACACGATGAACGACTCGAGCCCACCGGAGGACCGCAACCCGACCACGGCTCGCGCGTTGAGCAGCGTCGCCTCGATCTTGCGCCGGTTGCGCACGATCCGCGGCTCGTCCATCAGTCGCAGCACGTCGACCTCGTCGTACGCCGCGACGGTGTCGGCGTCGAAGCCGGCGAAGACCTCGCGGAACGCCTCGCGCTTGTTGAGGATCGTCGACCACGACAACCCCGACTGGAAGGCCTCGAGCGTGAGGCGTTCGAAGTAGGCCGACTCCCCCGCGACCGGCACTCCCCACTCGGTGTCGTGGTAGTCGCGCATCACGCCGGGAGCGCTGCCCCAGGGGCAGCGGGGGCGTCCGTCCTCACCCAGCACGGGTCCAGTCGTCATGGCGGACATCCAACCGCACTTGCTCAATGCGTTAGTGACCGCTAACGTATTACTCGTGACCGACGCACTCTCCGCAGCAGCCGAGCCCACTCGGCGGCGCATCCTGCAGCTGCTCGCGTCACGTCCCCGCACGGTCAGCGAGATCGCCGGGGAGTTCACCGTCACCCGCTCCGCCATCTCCCAGCACCTCCTGCTCCTGGCAGAAGTCGGGCTGGTGGAGGCCGAGAAGGCCGGACGACAACGCATCTACCGAGTTCGACCCGACGGCCTGCGCTCGCTGCAGGCCGAGATCGACCGGTTCTGGACCAGCGAGCTCGACCAGCTCGTGGCCGACGCACACGCCCTCACCCCTCACAGGAACGAGACACCGCAATGACCTTCACCAAGACTGTCCAGCTGCCCGTCGACGTCGACGCGGCCTTCGCCCTGATCACCGAGCCCGAGCGTCTGCGTCGCTGGCAGACCGTCTCGGCCCAGGTCGACCTACGGGCCGGCGGCTCCTACCGCTGGACCGTGACGCCCGGCCACCTCGCCTCCGGCACCTTCCGTGAGGTCGAGCCCGGCAAGCGCCTCGTCCTCGGCTGGGGCTGGGACGGCAGCGAGGAGCTCGCTCCCGACGCCAGCACCGTGACCATCACCTTCACCCCGTCCGGCGACGGCACCGAGGTCACCCTCGTCCACGAAGGCCTCACCGAGGAGCAGGCCGCCAGCCATGCCGAGGGCTGGAACCACTACCTGGGCCGCCTCGAGCAGGCTGCTGCTAGCGGCGACGCGGGCCCCGACGAGTGGTCCGCCGCCCCCGACAACCTCGACCCGATCGTCAGTGCCGAGGCCAGCCTCGCCGTCCTCCAGGGCGTCCTGCGCCACCTCACCGACGAGGACCGGGTCAAGCAGACCCCGTGCAGCGAGTACGACTGCCACGGCCTCGCCGAGCACCTCTTCGGCTCCATCACCGGGGTCGGCGGCTGGGCTGGCGCCGAGGTCGTGAACCCCGAGGCGGGCTCGCTCGAGAACCGCGTCGCCGTGATGGCCGACACCGCGCTGACCGCGTGGCGTGCCCGCGGCCTCGAGGGCACCGTCGACGGCCCCGCGCCCGACTTCCCGGCCACCGCCGCGGTCAGCATCCTGTCGCTGGAGTTCCTGCTGCACGCCTGGGACTTCGCCCAGGCCAGCGGCCAGCAGCTGACCGTCTCCGACGAGCTGGCGTCGTACGTCCTGGCTCTGGCGGAGCAGATCGTCCCCGGCGCCCGTCAGGGTGGAGCCTTCGCGGCCGAGGTCGAGCCCGACGCCGATGCCTCGGCCCTGGAGCGACTGGTGGCGTTCACCGGTCGCCGTCCACTCGCGGCCTGATCCGACGAGGTCAGCGGTACTCCGGGTTGTGCCAGCCGAAGCGTTCGCCCTGGTCCCAGGCCGTGCGCTGGTTGCCGTGACCCGGCACGCCGCCGGCGTCCTTGAGCATCTTCGCCAGGTGCATGAGGTTCCAGGTCATGAACGTCGTGTTGCGGTTGGTGAAGTCGTTCTCGGGGCCACCGCTGCCCTCGTCGAGGTACGACGGACCGGGGCCGGCCTCGCCGATCCAGCCGGCGTCGGCGTTGGGCGGGATGGTGTAGCCGACGTGCTGGAGGCTGTAGAGGATGTTCTGGGCGCAGTGCTTGATGCCGTCCTCGTTGCCGGTGATCAGACAGCCGGCGACGCGGCCGTAGAAGAGGTACTGCCCCTTGTCGTTGGTCATCCCCGACAGCGCGTAGATCCGCTCGATCACCTGCTTGGTGACGCTGGAGTTGTCACCGAGCCAGATCGGGCCACCGATGACCAGGATGTCGCTGGCCAGGATCCCGGGGTAGAGGTCGGGCCACGCGTCGCGCTCCCAGCCGTGCTCGCGCATGTCGGGATAGACGCCGATCGCGATGTCGTGGTCGATCGGCCGGTAGACGTCGACCTCGACCCCGTGCTCGCGCATGATGTCGGCGCTGGAATCGATCAGGCCCTGGGTGTGGCTCAGGTCGGGGCTCTTCTTGAGCGTGCAGTTCAGGAACGTGGCCTTCAGGCCGGTGAAGTCGGGGGCAGTCATGCTCACCACCATGCCGGTCACTGCCCAACACCACAATGCAGAACGTCGTCGACCAGAGGAGTCACCATGCAGATGCCCCAGCACAGCGATGAAGACAAGGCCCGCTTTCGGTCCCTGGTCCCCGAGGGCCCCGGGATCGAGGTGAAGCCGATGTTCGGCAGCGTCGGCGCCTTCGTCAACGGCAACATGTTCGCCGGACTCTTCGGGGAGGACATCGGGGTCAAGCTCGATGCTGCAGGCCTCTCCGAGCTCGGCGCACTGGAGGGCACGGGGCCGTTCGGGCCGGCCGAGCGGCCCATGGGCGGCTGGCTCTCGCTCCCCCGCGACCTGGCCCCCGAACAGACCACCGTCTGGATGGAGCGGGCCGCCGACCACATCGCCACGCTGCCGCCCAAGGTGAAGAAGCCGAAGAAGTAGCGCCGGCAACCCTCAGCGTCGGTGCTTGAGCCGGACGTGTGGCAGCTCGGGCGCCGGGATCGGCGGCAGGTGGTCGCCGAGGACGACCCCGAAGCGTCCGTCGCTCACGTCCTGGGAGTCGCCCACGACCTCCGCGTCAGCCGTGATCTGCTCCTGCCACTCCCGCCGGAAGTCCACGATCTCGTCGTGTGAGCGACCCACGAAGTTCCACCACATGACGATCGACTCGCCGAACGGCGGCCCGCCGAGCACGAGGAGCCGCACCGGTTCGTCGTACGTCGTCAGGGTGAGGCTGGTCCGGCCCGGCGGCACGTAGACCAGGTCGTGCGGCTCGGCCCGCTCGGACTCGACGTCCACGGCACCCGAGTCGATGAGCACACCGTGCTCGAACGTCGCGTCCACGTCGAGCACCAGCTCGGTCGCGGGCTCGAGGAGCAGCTCGGCACCGAGCAGTGGGGTGTAGGTCTCGACCGGTGAGGTCACCCCCAGCAGCGAGCCCAGGAAGACCCGGGCCTCCCAGCCGATGTCCGCGTGCGGGGTGGGCGCATGGTGGGTGAAGTGCGGCTCCGCGTGGCGCGCCGCGTCCGGCAGGGCGACCCAGAGCTGAGCGCCGTGGAGGGTCGAGACCTGGCCGGTGGACACCTCCGAGTGGCTGATGCCCCGCCCGGCGGACATCAAGTTGAGCTCGCCCGGCCTGACCATCGCGTGGTGGCCGGCACTGTCCCGGTGCTCGATCTCGCCGCTGAAGAGCCAGCTGACCGTCTGCAGACCGGTGTGGGGATGCGGCGCGACGCTCATCCCGCCTGAGGTCGCGACGTCGTCGGGCCCGTAGTGGTCGACGAAGCACCAGGCACCGATCAGCGACCGCTGGCGCTGCGGGAGGGTACGACGCACGCGCATCGCCCGCAGGCCGCCCAGCGGCACCTCCCGGGGCGCCATCACCTCGACCCGCGGGCTCGGCGCAGGCTCGACCACCACCTCGGCGGGTCGTTCCTCGAGATTGCTCACCCGCCCATGGTGCCCCAGATTCAGCTCAGCTGGTCGGGCTGGACCGCACGCTTCGGCTCGTCCCCGCGACCGGCGGGGATCACCCGCCCCGAGTCACTCGGGCTGTGGACCCCCTCCTGTCCACCGTTGACCGGGTCCAGCCGGATGATCACCGACTTGTAGGCCGGCTGGTTGCTGCCGTCGGCAGTCGAGTCAAGGGCGACCAAGGGGTTGGTCTCCGGGTAATAGGCCGCGGCACAGCCGCGGGGCTGCTCGTAGGCCACGATGCGGAAGTTCGGCGCCTGTCGCTCCGAGCCGTCCTCCCACTCGCTGACGAGATCGACGTAGCCGCCGTCGGCGAGGCCGAGGGCCGCGATGTCGTCGGGGTGGACGAAGACGACCCGACGCCCGCCGGACACCCCGCGGTAGCGGTCGTCGAGCCCGTAGATCGTGGTGTTGAACTGGTCGTGCGAGCGCAGCGTCTGGAGCAGCAGCCGACCCTCGGGCACCTGCAGCACGCCCACCGGGCTCACCGTGAAGACGGCCCGGTCGACCTTGGTCGGGAAGGTGCGGCTGTCCCGCGGCGGGTGCGGCAACACGAAGCCACCGGGCTGGTCGACCTTCTCGGCGTACGCCGCGCAGCCGGGCACGACGTGGGCGATGCGGTGCCGGATCTCGGTGTAGTCGTTGCGGAACTGCTTCCAGGGCAGCGCGTGACGATCACCGAGCGTCGCCTCCGCCATCGAGCAGACGATGTCGACCTCGGACTTGAGCTGGCGCGAGGCAGGCTTCAACGGCCCCTTCGACGCGTGGACCGCCGACATGGAGTCCTCGACGGTCACCCGCTGGTCGCCGACTCCGGTGGGGTCCTTCTCGCTGCGGCCGAGCACCGGCAGGATCAGCGCCTCGCGTCCGGTGACGACGTGCGAGCGGTTCAGCTTGGTCGAGACGTGGACGGTCAGGTCGGCGTTGCGGAACGCCTCCTCGGTCACCTGGGTGTCGGGCGCCGCTGAGACGAAGTTGCCGCCCATGCCGAAGAAGACCTTGGCGTCGCCGTCGCGGAGCGCCCGGATCGAGGCCACGGCGTCGAAGCCGTGCTCACGCGGGGGCTCGAAGCCGAACTCGTCACGCAGCGCGTCGAGGAAGTGCTCGGGCGCCCGCTCCCAGATCCCCATGGTGCGATCACCCTGGACGTTGGAGTGGCCGCGCACCGGGCAGAGCCCGGCGCCGGGCTTGCCGATGTTGCCCTGGAGGAAGGCGACGTTGGCGATCTCCTTGACGGTCGCCACCGCGTTCTTGTGCTGGGTGATCCCCATCGCCCAGCAGATCACGGTCGCGTCGGAGGCCTGGAACATCCGGGCGGCTTCCTCGATCTGGCTGCGGGTCAGCCCGGTCGAGCGCAGCACGATGTCCCAGTCGAGGGCACGCACGTGCTCGGCCCACGCCTCGAAGCCGTGCGTGTGCTGCTCGATGAAGTCCCGGTCCAGCGCGTCCCACTCGAGCAGCAACGAGCCGATCGCCTGGAAGAGCGCGAGGTCACCGTTGATCCGCACCGGGAGGTGGAGGTCGGCCATCCCGACGCCGGCGATCATCCCCTGGGGCGTCTGCGGGTTCTTGAAGCGCACCATCCCCGCCTCCTGCAGCGGGTTGATCGAGATGATCCTGGCGCCGTTCTTCTTGGCCAGCTCGAGCGCGGAGAGCATCCGGGGATGGTTGGTGCCGGGGTTCTGGCCGGCCACCACGATCAGCTCGGCGTGGTGGATGTCCTCGAGGCTGACCGACCCCTTGCCGATCCCGATCACCTCCGCGAGCCCGACCGACGTGGACTCGTGGCACATGTTGGAGCAGTCCGGGAGGTTGTTGGTGCCGAAGGCGCGCACGAAGAGCTGGTAGGCGAACGCCGCTTCGTTCGAGGTCTTGCCGGAGGTGTAGAAGATCGCCTGGTCCGGGGAGTCGAGTCCGTTGAGGTGGCCCGCGATCAGCCCGAAGGCGTCGTCCCAGCTGATCGGCTCGTAGTGGGTGCCGCCGTCACGCAGGACCATCGGGTGGGTGATCCGGCCCTGCTGGCCCAGCCAGTAGTCGGTGCGCCCCCGGAGCTCCTCGAGGGGGTGCTCGGCGAAGAAGTCGGGACCCACCCGCCGCAGGGTCGCCTCTTCGGTGACCGCCTTCGCACCGTTCTCGCAGAACTCCGCGGTGTGCCGGTGTCCGGGCTCGGGATCTGGCCAGGCGCAGCCCTGGCAGTCGAAGCCCTCGACCTGGTTGAGGCGCAGCAGCGTCTGCGCGGTGCGCACGACCCCCATCTGCTCGATCGAGCGCTTCATCGAGACCGCGACGGCCGTCGCGCCGGCCGCCGCATGGGCCGAGTGCTCGACCTTGAGGTCCGACTCGTCGATGTCCTGGCTGGGTGGCTTCCGGATCATGGCTACATCCTGTCGTCGCGGACACGGTCGTCGTCGGCGCCCCGGGCTAGATCGCCAGGAACGTCGTACCCGATTCCTCGCCGACGGCACGTCGAGCCGATAGTTTCTTGACCATCACCGGGCTTCGTCCGATCGCGGCCCGCCCTTGCTCGAGCGCGTCTCGGACCATCACCACAGGAGCCTTCGATGTCGATGAACGAACCCGCAGCCCCGCCTCCTCCTCCTCCGACCGAGTACAGCGTCGGCACCGCCCTGTCGTACGGCTGGGCGAAGTTCCAGAAGAACGCCGTGCCGATCGTCGTCGCCGCCGTCGTGGTCTTCCTCGGCATGGCGGTGATGGTCGGGCTCTACGCCGCGGTCCAGGCCGCGGTGATCGAGGCCCCGAGCTCGAGCTACGACCCGGCAACCGGGCGGTACGAGATGACCGGGGGTGGGTCGTTCCTCGGCATGCTCTTCCTGGCGGCGATCTTCGCTGCGCTCTACTTCGTGGTCGCTGCCGTGCTCGGCTCGCTGATGGTGCGCGCCGCACTCGACATCACCGACGGCGTGACACTCGACCTCGCGCGGATCTTCCGCTTCGACAAGCTGGGGCCGGTCCTGGTCGCGTCGTTGATCATCGGCGCAGCCACCTTCGTCGGCACGCTGCTGTGCTACCTGCCGGGTCTGATCGTCGGCTTCCTGACGCAGTACACGCTCTTCTTCCTGCTCGACAAGGACCTCCCGCCGATGGAGGCGATCAAGGCCAGCTTCGAGTTCGTGAAGGCGAACTTCGCCAACGTGCTGATCTGGTACATCATCGCCGCGATCGTCGGTGGCGCGGGCGCGATCGCCTGTGGCATCGGTCTGCTGGTGACCATCCCGATCGTGATCATCGGAACGGCCTACACCTACCGGACCCTGCAGGGGCTGCCGGTCGCTGCCTGAGCTGCCTGGGCTGGCCGGTCGCTGCCTGGGCTGGCCGGGCTGCCTGGGCTGGCCGGGCTCAGTCGTCGGCCAGCGTGAGGCGCAATCGGATGGAGTCCCCGATCTCGAGGGACTCCGCGCGCCGTACCGCCTTCTTGAGCGGCAGGACGAAGCCGCGCGCCTTGTCGGGGAAGACCGACGTACGCCAGGTCGAGTCGCCGAGCATGACTTCCACGCGCACCGAGCCGAACCCGCGGGGCGGCCCCGAGAAGAGCCGGATCTCCTCGTCGACCTCGGGAGGCACGGTGACGAAGGCCCAGGCCGCCATCGCCTCGGCTTCCCAGATCTCGGTCTCGAACTCCCAGCTGTGCGTCACGATCGTCCACCCTGACTTCCCACGATGAACCCTCGCTTCCCATGGTGTGCAGGCCATGGGAAGCGCAGGTTCGGCTGCATACCTTGATGAAACAGCGGAAGCAGCCGCCCCGTCAGGAGTTCGAGAAGATCGGCGGGTCCTCGGGGCCACGGCCGGCCCAGGTCCAGGCGTACGCCGGGTCCTCGCACGCCAGCGCGGCCTCACCGAGCTCCAGCGGGGCGAAGGTGTCGACCATGACCGCCGACTCGTCGAAGAAGTCGATCCCCAGTGAGGCCTCGATCGCCGAGGGCTGCGGGCCGTGCGCGTGGCCTCCGGGGTGCAGCGAGATGCTCCCGATGTCGATGCCCGATCCCTTGCGCGCCTCGTAGTCCCCGCCGACGTAGAACATCACCTCGTCGCTGTCGACGTTCGAGTGGTAGTACGGCACCGGGATCGACAGCGGGTGGTAGTCGACCTTGCGGGGCAGGAAGTTGCAGATCACGAAGTTGTGGCCCTCGAAGACCTGGTGGACCGGCGGCGGCTGGTGGATCTTGCCGGTGATCGGCATGAAGTCGTCGATGTTGAAGGTGTAGGGGTAGAGACAGCCGTCCCACCCGACCACGTCGAAGGGGTGCGTCGCGTAGGTCATCCGGGTGCCGACGATCCCGGCAGAGGTCCGGTGCTTGACCAGCACGTCGACGTCCTCGCCCTCGACGAGGAACGGCCCGTCGGGTCCGTGCAGGTCCCGCTCGCAGTACGGCGCGTGCTCCAGCAGCTGGCCGTAGCGCGAGAGGTAGCGCTTGGGGGGCGCAATGTGACTGTTCGCCTCGATCGGGTAGAGGCGGCTCGCCTCGGCGGGCACCCACCGGTGGGTGGTGGCCCGCGGGATCACGACGTAGTCGCCGGCCCGGTAGGAGAGGGTCCCGAAGATCGTCTCGACCTGGCCGGTGCCGGACTCGACGTAGACGCACTCGTCGCCGATGGCGTTGCGGTAGTACGCCGACGGGTCGGTGCCGGTGACGACGTAGTTGATCCGCACGTCGTTGTTGGCCAGCACCAGACGGCGGCCGGTGACCGCGTCGCTGTCGCTGAACTCGAGCGAGTGCAGGGTCAGGTGGCGCGGCTTGAGCGGGTGGTTGGGAGTGCGCGACTGGTCGGGGAGCTCCCAGAGCTCGGCGCCGACGATCGCGGACGGCACCCCGCGGTGGTAGAGCAGGGAGGAGTCGGAGGAGAAACCCTCCTCCCCCATCAGCTCCTCGCGGTAGAGCTGGCCGTCCTCGTCGCGGAACTGGATGTGACGCTTCGAGGGGACTTCGCCGAGCTGTCGGTAGTACGCCATCACGTCTCCGTGGTCGATAATCGGACAGATCCGTCCGGTATCTGTCTCATGGTTAGAGTAGCCACTGTGTCAACGAACGCCCTTCCCTCGGCCTGGCGTCACCTCGTCGACGACGCCGCCATCTTCCCGCCCGGCGACCGCCCCCTGCCCGACGCGCTGACCGCATTTCTCGCCCGATCCACGCCGGACCCGACCGGTCCGGCCGAGCTGGTGGGCTCCTTCGTCGTCAGCGACGTCCGGGTCCCCGAGGTCGACCGCGACCTCCCCCTCTCGATCGTCGTGACCGGAGGCGCGGGGGCGATCGGCGGTGCCCTCCGCCTCGTCGCGAAGTCCCCGGCCTCCCTGGCCGGCCTGGAGATCGCCCTGCGCGACCCCGACGACCTGGCCGGCAATGCCCGCCGGGTCGTCGCCGCGGTCGATGCCGCCCGCTCGGAGGGGCTCCTCGACGACGAGACGCCGGTGCACGTCGAACTGCCCGCCGCCGACCCGACCTCCTCCTGGCTCGCCGCCGCCGACGTGGTGGCCGAGGCCGAGCTCCGGCTGAAGTTCCGCACCGGAGGGGTCGAGGCCCACCTCTTCCCGTCGGCGAGCGCAGTGGCCGCCTGGATCGACGCCGCCCTCGACCGCGAGACGCCGTTCAAGTGCACCGCCGGGCTGCACCGCGCCGTACGCCACACCAGCGCCGAGGGCTTCGAGCAGCACGGCTTCCTCAACCTCCTGCTGGCCACGCGGCACGCCTTCGACGGGGCCGGGCGCGAGGACGTGGTCGAGCTGCTCGAGCGACGCGAGGGTGCAGGCCTCGCCGTCGAGGCCCGCGCCGCCGACCTGGCCGGCGCGCGACGCTGGTTCACGTCGTTCGGCTCCTGCTCGGTCACCGAGCCGTGGGACGACCTGACCGCCCTCGACCTGATCTCCCCCACGACGCACCACGAAACGGAGCACCTGTGACCACCACCTGGGTCGACGGAGCAGCAGGGTCGCTGTTCGACGCCGACAACCTGCCCTACGGAGTCTTCTCCCGCGCTGGCGAGGAGCCCCGCGTCGGGGTGCGGATCGGGGACCATGTCCTCGACCTCGCTCCGGTCGCCGCCGCCGAGATGCTCGACGTCCACCACGTCTTCCAGGAGCGCACCCTCAACGCCCTGATGGCCGAGGGCCGCCTGGTCCGCGAGTCGGTACGCCGCTGGGTCACCGGCCTGCTCACCGACGAGACCGAGCGCGACCTGGTCGAGCCCCATCTGGTGCCGATCGCCGAGGTCGACCTGCACCTGCCCTTCGACGTCGCGGACTACGTCGACTTCTACGCCTCACTCGACCACGCGACCAATGTCGGCCGGATGTTCCGACCCGACGCCGAGCCGCTGCTGCCGAACTGGAAGCACCTGCCGGTCGGCTACCACGGCCGGGCCGGGACCGTGATCGCGTCGGGCACGCCGGTGACGCGCCCCCACGGCCAGCGCAAGGCGCCGACCGACGAGGTGCCCGGCTTCGGGCCCAGCGCGCGGCTCGACATCGAGGCCGAGCTCGGCTTCGTCGTCGGCAGTGGCAGCGACCTGGGCGACCCGGTCACCCACGACGCCTTCGCCGACCACGTCTTCGGGATCGTCGGGCTCAACGACTGGTCGGCACGCGACATCCAGGCCTGGGAGTACGTCCCCCTCGGGCCCTTCCTCGGCAAGTCCTTCGCCACCTCGATCAGCCACTGGGTCACCCCCCTCGAGGCCCTCGACGCGGCCTGGATCGACCTGCCCACCCAGGACCCCGAGCCGCTGCCCTACCTCCTGCCCACGGACCCCGAAGGCAGCCCCCGGGGTCTCGACATCGAGGTCGAGGTGCTGCTCAACGGCGAGGTCGTCAGCCGCCCGCCGTACCGCACGATGTACTGGGCGCCGGCGCAGATGCTGGCTCACCTGACCGCGAACGGCGCGTCGCTGCGCACCGGCGACCTCTTCGCGTCGGGCACGATCAGCGGTCCCGACCCGGACCAGCGCGGCTCCTTCCTCGAGCTCAGCTGGGGCGGCAAGGAGCCCTTCGCGGGCGGCCACACCTTCCTCGAGGACGGCGACGAGGTCGTGCTGCGCTACACCGCCCCCGGGACCGGCGGCGGCCGGATCTCGCTGGGAGACGTCACCGGCCGGATCCTCCCCGCCCACTGACCCTCCCTGACCTGCCACTTCTGGCCGCCTCACACCCGCCGACCTGCCACTTTTGGCCGCCGTACTGCGACCAAAAGTGGCAGGTCGACCGATCGACTACTCGCTGGCGAGCGCCGACCTCGACCTCGACCTGGCCGCCCGCACCGCCGAGTCCGGCACCGATGGCGACCACCTCGCCACCATCGAGAACGTCATCGGCGGCGCGTACGACGACCGCATCCGCGGCGACGCCGAGAACAACCGGCTGGAGGGCGGCAAGGGCCTCGACCTGCTCGAGGGTCGCGACGGGGACGACACCCTCTGGGGCGGGTCCGACGTGCGCCAGGACTTCCTCTCCGGGGGCGCCGGCAACGACACGGTCGACTTCTCCGAGGCTCCCCGGCGGGTGACCGCCGACCTGCAGGCCGGCAGGTCCGAGGGCGCCGGGAACGACGTCCTCATCTTGATGGAGAACATCTGGGGCTCGGTCTTCGGTGACGACCTGCGCGGGGACGACCTCGCCAACTCCATCCTCGGCGGCCCGGGAGACGACGTCATCGACCTGCGCGGCGGCGACGACACCGCTGACGGAGGCCTCGGCACCGACATCGCCGACGGGGGTGACGGGACCGACAGCTGCGAGGTGGAGTTCGCCCACGCATGTGAGTGATGGGGTCGCCTGGCGCTAGATTCCCGGCATGCGCCTGCTGACTCCGATCGCCGTCTGGATCGGCTCCTTCGCCTGGCTTCCGCGGTTCCTGCCGCAGATCGTGGCCTTCGACAAGGCCCTGCAGCGATTCAGCCGGGGCCGGGTCAGCCTCCTCGACGTGGCCGGGCTGCCCAACCTCACCCTGACCGTGGCCGGTCGCAAGAGCGGGGTCCCGCGCACCACCCCGCTGCTGTGCGTGCCGTACGGCGAGGGCTGGCTGGTGGCGGGCTCCAACTTCGGCGGACCCACCGCACCGGTGTGGGTGGTCAACCTGCGTGCCGCCGAGAGCGCGGCGGTCGGCTTCGGCCGCCGGCGGGTCACGGTCAGCCAGCGCGAGCTCGCCGACGACGACCGAGCCCGCGCGTGGCAGGTGATGCTCCGGACCTGGCCCAACTACGCCAAGTACGAGCAGCGCACCGACCGCCTGATCCCGGTCTTCCTGCTCAGCCCGCGATGACACCGATGACACCGATGAGCGGCGTACCTCCCCACCTGACCTACCTCGACCGCGCCACCGTGCGCCGACTGCTCCCCGACGTGCCGACACAGCTGGACGAGCTGGCGGCGACGTACCGGGCGATGGCCCACGACCGCGTGGAGAACCCGCCCAAGATCGGCGTCCACGCGCGACCCGGCACCTTCCTCCACGCGATGCCGGCCTACTTGGCCGACCCGGACGTCACGGCCCTGAAGTGGGTGGCGGCCTACCCCTCGAACCCCGCCCGGGGGGTGCCGGCCATCTCCGGGCTGATCGTGCTCAACGACTCCGAGACCGGCCTGCCACTGGCGGTCATGGACGCCACGGAGATCACGACCGTGCGGACCGCCGCGGCGAGCGGGGTCAGCATCCGGCACCTGGCTCATCCGGGCTGGCGACGCGTGGCCATCCTCGGGTACGGCGAACAGGGCCAGCAGCATGCTCGTCTCGTCCGGGCCCTCAACCCCGACGCCGAGATCCGGGTGTACGCCGGCCCGCGGTCCCGCGAGGGCGGACCTGAGGCGCGGGCCCTCGAGGTCGGGCTCGTCGCGGACGCCCGCACTGCCGTCGAGGGTGCCGACGTGGTGATCACCGCCGGCCCCATGTCCCCCGACCCCGACCGCCGGCTCGACCGTGCCTGGCTGCCCGAGCGGTGCCTCGTGGTCCCGGTCGACTTCGGGGCGTACGTCGACGCCGCTCTCGTCGGACAGGCCGATGGTCTGGTCGTCGACGACATCGCCCAGTTCGAGCACTACCGCACCCTGGGGCACTTCACCGGCTGGCCGGCCCCGACCATGTCGCTCGGTGCCGCCCTCGAGGCCGAACCCTCCGGCGACCTGCGGGTCTCGTGCAGCCTCGGGGTCGGTGCGGTCGACGCCGCGATGGCGCACGTCGTGTGGCAGCAGTCGCTGCTCGAGGGTGCCGGGGTCCAACTTCCCCGCTGATACGTCGCCCGGACACATGGGGATCGGCCAAAGTATGTGCGGCGCTCCCATGGGACGGGTCCCGATCCGTCCGTAGGTTCTGTGAACATGGAGAGCAGCGCAACGACCCCCGACCTGACCGGGAAGCGGGCGATCGTGACCGGGGGCGCCAGCGGGATCGGCGCCGCCGTGGCCCGCCGGCTCGCAGCTCAGGGCGCACACGTCGTGGTGGCCGACCGCGACGCTGCCGGTGCCGAGTCGATCGCCCGGGAGATCGGCGGGGAGGCGTGGGTCGCCGACCTCGCTGACACCGAGGCGCTCGCCGCGCTGAGCCTCGAGGCCGACATCCTGGTCAACAACGCCGGCATCCAGCACGTCGCACCGATCGAGGAGTTCCCTCCCGAGCGCTTCGCCCTGATCCTGCGGCTGATGCTCGAGTCGCCGTTCCTGCTCTCGCGGGCCGCGTTGCCCCACATGTACCAACGCGGCTGGGGACGGATCGTGCACATCTCGAGCGCGCACGGGCTCCGCGCCAGCGCCTTCAAGGCGGCGTACGTGTCGGCCAAGCACGGTCTCGAGGGGCTCTCCAAGGTGATCGCGCTCGAGGGCGCGACCCATGGCGTGACCAGCAACTGTGTGAACCCGGGCTACGTCCGCACCCCGCTCGTCGAGCAGCAGATCAGCGACCAGGCCCGCGTCCACGGGCTCTCCGAGAAGGATGTCGTCACCCAGGTGATGCTCACCCAGCCGGCCATCAAGCGGCTGATCGAGCCCGCCGAGGTTGCGGCGGCCGTGAGCTACCTGTGCTCGGACGACGCGGCGTACATGACCGGCAGCAACATGGTCATCGACGGCGGCTGGTCGGCGCATTGAGCCGATCCCCGGGCTCGTCGTGACCAGCGACGCGCCGCTGCCGGGCACCAGGGGGCGGTCGCGGACCACAGCGGCCGCCGAATCCGCCAGACTGGGCCGCGTGTCCGGTATCGAGTTCCTCGACCTCCTTGCGCGCGAGGCTGCCCCCGTGGAGTTCGAGGGGCCGCTGCTCGCCGCGCGTGCCGGCTCGGTCGACGCCGAACAGATCCAGGAACTCGAGCGAGCCAAGCTGCTCGCGCTGCAGGTCCGCACCGTCCTCGAGGCCCGTCGTCGCCGCGAGACCGAGCTGTCCGCGCTGTACGAGACCGCGAGCGATCTGGCTGCCCTCACCGACGTCGACGCCGTGCTCGAGGCGATCGTGCACCGGGCCCGCCAGCTGCTGCACAGCGACGTGGCCTACCTCTCCCTGAACGACGACCAGCGCGGCGACACCTACATGCGGGTGACCGAGGGGGTGCTGGCCCAGGCCTTTCGCGAGGTGCGCCTGCCGATGGGCGCCGGCCTGGGCGGACTCGTCGCGCAGACCGCCACGCCGTACTCCACGCGCGACTACTTCTCCGACGAGCGCTTCAATCACACCGGTCCGATCGACAGTGCCGTCGGCGACGAGGGACTCACCTCGATCCTGGGCGTGCCGCTGCTGCTGGGCAAGCAGGTCATCGGGGTGCTGTACGCCGCCAACCGCGACGTGCGTCCCTTCGGTCGCGAGGACGCCGCGCTGCTGGTCTCGCTGGCCGCGCACGCCGCGATCGCCATCGACAACGCGCGGCTGCTGGCCGAGACCCAGCTCGCGCTGAGTGAGCTCGAGGCCGCCAGCGAGCTCTTGCGCTCCCACACCGAGAACGTCGAGCGAGCAGCCGACGCCCACGACCGGCTGACCCGGGTCGTCCTCCAGGGCGGGGGTGTTGACGATGTCGTCCGTGAGGTGCGTGAGGTGCTCGGCGGCCAGGTCTTCGTCGTCGACCCCGCCGGTGAGGTGATCGCCTCCACCGACCCCGCGTCGGCGCTGTCGACCAAGGAGCTCGAGACGGCCGGCCGGGCTGCTCAGACCAACCGGACCGTCGAGGGCGCGGGCGTCTTCGCCACCCCGGTCATCGCTGGCGCCGACCTGCTCGCGACCTTGCTGCTGCGTCGTGGGGGTTCACTCGAGCAGGGGGACCGCCGGATCCTGGAGCGCTCCGCCCTGGTCACGGCACTGCTGCTGCTCTTCCGGCGCGGGGTCGCCGAGGCCGAGGGTCGCGTCCGGGGAGAGCTCCTCGAGGACTTGTTGACCGGAGCCGAACGCGACCCCGACGGCCTGCGCCAACGCGCCCGGCTGCTCGGTGCCGACCTGCAGCAACCTCAGTCGGTGGTGGTCGTCCAGCTCGTCGGGGACCGAGCCCGGGTGGCCCAGGCCGCGGCGTACACCGCCGGCGTCAACGACGGGTTCGCCGCCGTACGCCAGGGGCACCTGGTGATGCTGCTGCCCCATCGCGATCCTCGCGAGGCGGCTCGAATCGTCGACGAGGGCCTGCGCCCGGCAACCGGCGAGCCGGTCACGGCGGGCGCAGCCGGACCGGTCACCGGACCGGCCTCGATCGTGGCGGCGTACGAAGAGGCTCGCCGTTGTCTCGACGCGCTCGTGGCTCTGGGGCGCACGGGCGAGGTCGCCACCGCCGAGGACCTCGGCTTCGTCGGGCTGCTGCTCGCACCCGGCACCGGCGCCGAGAGCTACGTCCGCTCGGTCCTGAGCCCGGTCCTGGACTACGACACGAGCCGCAACACCCAGCTGATCGGCACGCTGCAGACCTACTTCCGCGTCGGCGGGAGCCTGAGCCGCACCGCCTCCGAGCTGCACGTGCACGTGAACACCGTGACCCAGCGCCTGGACCGGATCACCCAACTGCTCGGCGAGGCCTGGCAGCAGCCCGACGGCCAGCTCGAGGTGCAGCTGGCCCTGCGGTTGCACACGCTGTCGCGCTAGCTTGCTGTCGCCCCTGCTTCATCACGGGATGCAGTCGAAGTCCTGCTTCCCATGGTGAGTTCGCCATGGGAAGCACCGCTTGATCTGCATCCCGTGATGAAGCAGGGGCCGCAGGGGCAATCAGTCGCGGCGACGCGAGGAACGAGCCTGGTCCCAGCGGCTCTGCCACAGGACCCAGTAGTGCCGGCCGGTGCCCCAGATCCCACGACGGAACAGCAGGACGACGATCACGAAGACCGCTCCGGTGACGGTGTCGATGCCGTCGAAGCCCGACGAGGAGAGCTGGTCGGACATCGTCACGATCACGAAGGCGCCGACGATCCCGCCCCAGAGCGTCCCGATCCCGCCGAGGACGGTGATCAGCACGACCTCACCGGACGTCGTCCAGTGCAGCTCGGGGAGCGCCACGAAGCCGTGGCTGATGGCGAAGACACCGCCCGCGAGGCCGGCGAGCCCGGCCGAGAGCACGAACGCGATCACCTTGTAGCGCTCGACGTCGTAGCCGAGCGCCCGAGCACGCGGCGCGTTGTCGCGGATGGCCACGAGCACGCGACCGAACGGCGAGTGCACGATCCGCCAGGCGGCCCACATGCCGAGCAGGATGATCGGCAGCGCGGCGTAGTAGAAGTAGAACGACTCGGTCTCGATGGCCTCGATCCCGAAGAACGACTTCGGGACACCCTGGAGGCCGTTCTCCCCGCCGGTGAGGCTGCTCCACTTGTTGGCGATGAAGAAGAGCATCTGACCGAACGCCAGCGTGACCATCGCGAAGTAGATGCCCGAGCGACGTACGGACAGCATGCCGACCGGCAGCGCCAGCACCATCGCGAAGACGGTGCCCGCAAGGATCGCGAGCGGGAACGGCACACCCCAGTTGATGGCGATGAGCCCGGTGACGTACGCCGAGCCGCCCCAGTACGCCGCGTGGCCGAACGAAAGCAGTCCGGCGAAGCCCAGCAGCAGGTCGAGCGCGACCGCGAACAGGGCCATGGCGGCGATGTCCATCGCCACCGGCGGGTAGATGAACCACGGCAGCGACAGCGCAGCGGTCAGTCCGATCGCCAGCAGCGCCCAGCGCTGCCAGGGGCGCCCACCGATGAGCGCGGTATGCGCCTCCACCACGGGGGTGTCGGGAAGGACGGAGCTGGTCATGCTGATTCCTCTCGGCCGAAGAGACCGGCCGGGCGCACGAGCACCACGACGGCCATCAACACGAAGATCGCGATCTGGGCGAAGGTCGGTGCGTACGCCTGGCCGAACGCCTCCACGAGGCCGACCAGGAAGCCGGCCACCACGGCGCCGACGATGGAGCCGAGGCCACCGATCACGACGACCGCGAAGAGAATGATGATGAAGTCGCTGCCCATCTCCGCGGTGATCGCCCGGAACGGTGCGGCGAGGACGCCGGCGAGGGCGGCGAGCGCCACCCCGAAGCCGAAGACCGGCGAGACCCAACGCCCGACGTTGATGCCCAGGGCACGGGCGAGGTCCGGCTTCTCGGTCGAGGCGCGCACGATCATGCCGATCCGGGTGCGGGTCATCAGCAGCCAGACCAGCAGGCAGACGGTGAGCGAGAAGACGAAGACGAAGAGTTGGTACCTCGGCAGGATCACGCCGAAGAGGTCGAGTCGTCCCTGGAGGACCTCGGGCCGCTCGTAGGGCAGGCCGGAGACGCCGTAGCGGCGCTTGACCAGATCCACCAGGACCAGCGTGAGCCCGAAGGTCAGCAGGAAGTTGTAGAGCGGGTCGAGCTGCAAGAGCCATTGCACGAGCAGTCGCTCGACGATGATGCCGAAGACGAACATGAGCAGCGGGACGACGAGCAGGGCCCACCAGAGGTTCAGGCTCAGCACGTCGAGGAGTACGGCGGCGGCGACCGCGCCCAGCATGTAGAAGGCGCCGTGCGCGAAGTTCACGACGCCGAGGACGCCGAAGATGATGGCGAGGCCGAGTGCTGCCAGCGCGTAGAAGCTACCGGCGGCGAGGCCTTGGATCGTGTACTGGAGTACTGCGTTCATGGGTTCCTTCTCCCGGGGAGGGGTCCCGGGTGCCGACTCGACACCCGGGACCCCTGTCAGCGAACTTCAGCTCACATCGAGCAGCCGGAGTCCTCAACTGGCTGGAAGGCCTCCGCGGCGGGGATGGTGGCCACGATCTCTTCGTAGTCCCAGTCCTCGGTGACCTCGTCGGGGTTCTTCACCTTGGCGAGGTAGGCGTCGTGGATGACGCGGTGGTCCTCGGCGCGGATCTCACCGTTGCGCAGGAAGACGTCGTCGATCTTCTTGCCCTCGAGCTCGGCGACGACCTTGTCGGCGTCGTCGGTGCCGGCGGCCTGGACGGCCTCGAGGTACTGCAGCGCAGCGGAGTAGTTCGCGGCGTGGGCGAAGGAGGGACGCGTGTCGGTCTCCTCCAGGAAACGGTCGGCCCAGGCGCGAGCCTCGTCGTCCATGTTCCAGTACCAGGCGTCGGTGAACGTGGTGCCGGCGAACTGGTCGACGCCGAGCGAGTGGATGTCGGTGATGAACATCAGGCCCACGGCGAGGTCGATGCCGCGCTCGCGCAGCCCGGCCTCGTTGTACTGCTTGACGACGTTGATCAGGTCGCCGCCGGCCTGCATGGTGCCGATGACGTCGGGCTTGCTGGAGGCAGCCTTGGTCAGGAACGTCGCGAAGTTGTCGTTCGGGAACGGCGTCGCGATGGTGCCCTGGACCTTGCCGCCGGCCTTCTCGACCGACTTGGTGAACTGCTTGGTCATGTCCTGACCGAAGGCGTAGTCCGGGTAGATGATCTGCCAGTTCTTGGCGCCGTTCTCGGTGGTCGCCTTGCCCGTGCCGTTGGCGAGCATGTAGGTGTCGTAGGCCCAGTGGAAGGTGTACTTGTTGCACTGGGCGCCGGTGAGCTCCGTGGTGGCCGCACCGATGTCGATGAACAGCTTCTTCTTCGCAGCCGCCTGGCCGGCGACGGCCAGGGCTGCCGACGAGGTCGGGACGTCGAGGATGACGTCGGCGCCTTCGCGGTCGTAGAGCTCCTGGGCCTTGGTGTTGGCGATGCCCGGGTCGTTCTGGTGGTCGGCCGCGGTCACCTCGATGTCGCTGACGACGGCGTCGTCGCCGTACTTCTCCTGGAAGTCGGCGATGGCCATCTCGACGGCCTTCACGCTGTTGGGGCCGGACAGGTCCTTGTAGACGCCGGACTGGTCGTTGAGGACGGCCAGGACGAGCTTGTCGTCGGTGAAGTCACCGCCCGAAGCGCTGGGTCCACCTCCGCCGCAGGCACTCAGGAGCAGGGCCCCCGAGATCAGAGCGGACGTTGCCGCGATCTTCTTGATCATTGCGTTGATCTCCTTTTGATGGGTGCGATGCAGCGTTCAGATGCCCAGGTGTTCGAGCAGCTCGTCCTCGCGCTCGACGAACTCGTGGTTGTCGAGCGACTCGACCACCTGGCCCTGGGCGAGCAGGTAGTGACGGTCCGCGACGGTGGCGGCGAACTTGACGTTCTGTTCGATCAGGAGCACGCCGGCTCCGGCCTGCTTGACCTCGCGGATGATCTCCCCGATCCGGGCGACGATCACGGGGGCGAGGCCTTCGGACGGCTCGTCGAGCAGCAGGAGCCGGGCGCCGGTGCGCAGGACCCGGGCGATGGCGAGCATCTGCTGCTCGCCACCCGACAGGGTCGTCCCGCCGGCGCGGCGACGGTCGGCGAGGACGGGGAAGGCGTCGTACACCTTGTCGATCGCCCAGGCCCGGTCGGAGACCTGGGGCGGGAGGAGGAGGTTCTCCTCGACCGAGAGGTTGGCGTAGATCCCGCGGTCGTCCTGGACCCAGCCCATGCCGGCCCGGGCGCGCTTGTGGGCGGGCATGCCGGTCACGTCGGAGCCGAGGAACGTGACGGTGCCCTCGACCTGTCGGTGCAGACCCATCAGGCTGCGTACCAAGGTGGTCTTGCCGGCGCCGTTGCGGCCCACGAGCGTGACCACCTCACCGGCGCCCACCTCGAGGCTGACGCCGTGCAGGGCCTGGGCCTCGCCGTACCAGGCCTTCAGGTTGGTGACCTCAAGCATCGGTCGACTCCCCCAGGTAGGCGGTGATCACGCGTTGGTCGCGTCGTACTTCGTCGTAGGTGCCCTCGGCGAGGATCGCGCCCTGCTGGAGGACAGTCACCCGGTTCGCGAGGCTGCCGACGACGTGCATGTTGTGGTCGACGAAGACGACCGTGCGGCCCGCGGAGATCCGCCGGACCAGCTCGATCGTGCGGTCGACGTCCTCGATGCCCATCCCGGCGGTGGGCTCGTCGAGGAGCATCACCTGGGGGTCGAGGGCCAGGACGAGCGCCATCTCGAGGGCGCGCTTCTGCCCGTAGGCGAGCAGCCCTGAGGGACGGTCGGCGAGATCGGCGAGTCCGACCTGGGCGAGCAGGTCGTCAACCTCGCCGCGGTAGCGGTTGAGCAGCTTCTCCGAGCGCCAGAAGCGCAGTCCCTGGGAGGAGCTCCCCTGCAGGGCGAGCTCGACGTGCTCGCGCGGGGTGAGGTTCTCGAAGAGGCTGGTGATCTGGAAGGACCGGGCGACACCCTTGCGGGCGATCTGCTCCGGCTGCAGGCCGGTGACGTCCTCGTCGAAGACGGTCATCGTCCCGGCGCTGGGGGTGAGGAATCCGGTGAGGAGGTTGAACAGGGTGGTCTTGCCGGCGCCGTTGGGACCCACGAGAGCGTGGACACCGCCTTCGTGCACCTCGAGGTCCACTGCGTTCACCGCGGTGAATCCGCGGAAGGACTTGGTCAGCCCCACCGTCCGCAGGGCCACTCGCTTTGTCGACGACACCCGACTCCCTCTCCTCGCCACGACAACCACCCCGGTGGGGGGTTCTCGGCAAGACTAGGAACGCAGCCCGAGGCCAACCATGGTGACGAGTGCCACATTGTGCCCGGATGGGGTGTGGGGTGTCTCCATGGGTCGAGCGCGCCAGTCGCCCCGCATCCGTGGGATGCGGGGCTCCGGCTCGTGAGCCCGTCAGCCGGGCTCAGTCGGTGGGCTCAGGGCTCAGTCGGTGGGCTCGGTCGGCGGTCAGCGGCTCGCGGCCGGTGCGACGTAGTCGGTCGAGTCTCCGCTGATGATCACGTAGAAGCGCTTGCGATTGCCGTCGGTCGTGAAGGCGCCGTCACTGAGCCGCGGGCTGACGACGAAGTGGTTGAGGTTGCCGGCGCCCGGCGGCGCGCAGTTGACCAGGCCCGGGATGCACTGGCTGGCCGCGATCTCGCCCGAGAACTCCGGGTTGGCGTCGGGGCCAACCGCTCGACCGCCGGTGATCGCGTCACCGTTCTGGTCGACGGTGTTCTGCAGGCCGATCACGGCGACGACCGCGTTGTTGGACAGGTCCTCATGGGCGTTGATGTAGACGTTGCCGTTCGCCCGCAGGGCGTTCGACGGGCTGCCGTCGGGGGCGGTGTTGGTGAGCGTCGGGTAGGCCGCGGTCACGGTGAACCCACCGGACTGGGCGACGATCGCTCCCGTTGCGTCCACGAGGACCCAGCGGCCAACACCGGCCGGGCCGGTGGGACCGGTCTCGCCGGCCGGGCCCGCAGGACCAGCGAGCGAGAGGCCAGGGCGGAGGTCCCGCTTGCGCAGCGTGCCGTCCTGGATGTCCTTGGACTTCACGGAGTCGTTCTTCAGGTCCTGGCCGGTCAGCGAGTTGTTGCGGATGTCGTCCGAGCCGTACTGCATCGCGGCGTACGACGTACCGCCGGTCGCGATGACGAGTGCAGCAATGGAGACGAACATGGAGGGGCTTGGCGTACGCAGTCTCATGGGAATCCTTCCGAGGTGTGTGTGACGCGGCCCACAGCGGGCGCCGTCAACCCTCATTCGGAGCAGGCACCCCGACGGATTGGATTCGAAGCCGACTCTTCGCGAGGCGGCCGGAGCGGGGCCGCGCACACCCCCGGAGACAACTGTCGCCTCGCACCGGTGGAGGTGCGAGGCGACAGAGTGGCAGGTGAAGGATTCGAACCTTCGTAGGTATACACCGACGGATTTACAGTCCGTTCCCATTGGCCGCTCGGGCAACCTGCCATGGGTGTCGTGCCCGGTGGTGGCCGGGCGACAACGTGCGAAACAATAGCGCAGGCACAACGGCAGATGAAAACGCCAGGGACCTGGCTCAACACCAGCTGCACCCCCGGTTTGGCCACCAGGCCGGGCACGCTGAACACAAGGAGAGAACATGGCCGACTCGTCGTTCGACATCGTCAGCAAGCTCGACCGCCAGGAGGTCGACAACGCGCTCGGGCAGACCGCCCGCGAGATCGCCACCCGATTCGACTTCAAGGGCACCGGCGCCACCATCGAGTGGCAGGGCGACGAGGCGATCGAGATCTCCGCCTCGGCCGACGACCGGGCCACCGCCGTCCTCGACCTGTTCAAGGACAAGCTGATCAAGCGCCAGCAGAGCCTGAAGATCCTCGATGCCTCCGAGCCCCGCCAGTCCGGCCAGCTCTCGAAGATCACCATCGCCCTCAAGGAGGGCATCACCTCCGAGGACGCCAAGAAGATCTCCAAGCTGATCCGCGACGAGGGCCCCAAGGGCGTCAAGGCCCAGATCCAGGGCGACGAGCTGCGCATCTCCTCCAAGAAGCGCGACGACCTGCAGGCCGTGCAGCAGCTGGTCAAGAGCCAGGACCTCGACTTCGCCGTGCAGTTCACGAACCGTCGATGAGCCGCAGATGAAGACCGGGCCCCGGCCCTCGGCCCGCATCGAGATCGATGCTCCGCTCGAGGTGGTCTGGTCGGTCATGCTCGACACCGCGTCGTACGCCGCGTGGAACCCGTTCGTCGAGCGGGTCGAGTGCCCCGAGCCGGCCTCGGTCGGCGACCCGATCGTGCTGCACGTGCGGTGGCGCAACGGCTCGACGGCCCGGTCACCCGAGCGGATCACGGCCCTCGAGGCGCCGAGCACCGACGCGGAGGGCACCACCACCGCCCTGCTCGCCTATGTCTACGAAGGCTTGCCCGCCAAGCTCGGCCTGGTCCGCGGCACCCGGTTCCAGCGCCTGAGCCAGACGCCAGGCGGACCCACGGTCTACTCGACGGTCGAGGAGTTCTCCGGCCCGCTGGTCGGCTTCGCCGGCCCCGATCGGGTGGCCGACGGTTTCGCCCGCCATGCGGCAGGACTGAAGGCACGCGCCGAGTCCCCCCGCTGACCTGCCACTTGTGGCCGCTCTCAACCCGTCGACCTGTCATTTTTGGCCGCCCGAGGCGGCCACAAGTGGCAGGTCGGGCGTCGTACGGCGGCCAAAAGTGACGGGTGGGCAAGTCCGGTCAGGGAGATGGGTCGGCGCGCGCCCGGAGCGCGGCTATCGTGGGACGGTCGGACCATCCCCCGGCGCCAAACTGGAACGTGTTCCAGTTTAGGCATACTGAAGGTATGATGGGCCGAAAGCGCGCCCAGCAGTGAGCCAGTAAGGAAGTGCACGAGGTGACCAAGCAGGTCAAGCAGCTCGACCGGGTCATCATCCGGTTCGCGGGCGATTCCGGTGATGGGATGCAGCTCACTGGTGACCGGTTCACCCAGGAGTCGGCCGTGTTCGGCAACGACCTGGTGACGTTGCCGAACTTCCCTGCCGAGATCCGGGCACCCCAGGGCACCCTGCCGGGCGTCTCGTCGTTCCAGGTCCACTTCGCGGACCACGACATCCTCACCGCCGGTGATGCTCCCGACGTGTTGGTCGCGATGAACCCTGCCGCGCTGCGGGCGAACCTCGGCGATCTGCCGAAGACCGCGACGATCATCGTGGACACCCACGACTTCACGACCCGCAACCTGACCAAGGCGGGTTACACCACGAACCCGTTGGAGGACGGCTCGCTCGCGGAGTTCGCGGTCCACCCGATCGATCTGACCGGGATGACGGTTGAGGCGGTCAAGGAGTTCGGGCTCTCCCGCAAGGACGCCTCGCGGGCGAAGAACATGTTCGCGTTGGGGTTGTTGTCGTGGATGTACGGCCGTCCCACCGAGTCGACGGTCGCGTTCCTCACCAAGCGCTTCGCCAAGGTCGCCGACATCCGCGACGCCAACATCACGGCGTTCAAGATGGGCTGGAACTTCGGTGAGACGACCGAGACGTTCGCGGTCTCCTATGAGATCAAGCCGGCGCCGATGGCACCGGGCACCTACCGCAACATCACCGGCAACCTCGCGCTGTCCTACGGTCTGATCGCCAGTGGGGTGCAGTCCGGGCTGCCGATCTTCCTCGGCTCCTACCCGATCACCCCGGCGACCGACATCCTCCACGAG
The DNA here is from genome assembly GCA_963850965.1 of uncultured Actinomycetota bacterium. Lineage (GTDB taxonomy): Bacteria > Actinomycetota > Actinomycetes > Propionibacteriales > Nocardioidaceae > Nocardioides. The sequence goes on from CAWKMT010000002.1 coordinate 542,241, forward strand.
CTGTCCAAGCACAAGTCGTTCGGTGTCACGACGTTCCAGGCCGAGGACGAGATCGCGGGCATCGGTGCCGCGATCGGTGCCTCGTTCGTCGGCAGCCTGGGCGTGACCACGACCTCTGGTCCGGGTCTGGCGTTGAAGTCCGAGGCGATCGGGCTGGCGGTGATGACCGAGCTCCCGTTGCTGGTCATCGATGTCCAGCGCGGTGGGCCCTCGACCGGGTTGCCGACCAAGACCGAGCAGGCCGATCTGCTCCAGGCGATGTTCGGTCGCAACGGGGAGTCCCCGGTCCCGATCATCGCCCCGCAGTCACCGGGTGACTGCTTCGATGCCGCACTCGAGGCGACCCGGATCGCGGTCACCTACCGCACCCCGGTGCTGCTGCTCTCGGATGGGTACCTCGCCAACGGCTCCGAGCCGTGGCGGATCCCCGACGTCGCCACCCTCCCGGTCATCGACCCGGACTTCGCGACCGCCGCGAACCACTCCCTCGAGGACGGCGAGGCCGACTTCTGGCCCTACCTGCGCGACCCCGAGACCCTCGCCCGCCCCTGGGCGATCCCCGGCACCGCTGGTCTCGAGCACCGCATCGGTGGTCTCGAGAAGGGCGACGGGCACGGCAACATCTCCTACGACCCCGCCAACCACGACTTCATGGTCCGCACCCGTCAGGCCAAGATCGACCGGATCGCCGACTCCCTGCCCCCGCTCGTGGTCGATGACCCCGACGGCCAAGCCAAGGTCCTCGTCCTGGGATGGGGCTCGACCTACGGCCCGATCGGCGCCGGCGTACGCCGCGTGCGCAAGGCCGGCTACCGCGCCGCCCAGGTCCACCTGCGCCACCTCAACCCCTTCCCGGCCGACCTCGGGGAGATCCTGGCCCGCTACGACAAGATCCTGATCCCCGAGATGAACCTCGGCCAACTCTCCCTGCTGATCCGCGCCAGGTACCTCGTCGACGCCGTCGGCTACAACCACGTCCGCGGGCTGCCGCTGAAGGCCGCCGACCTCGCCGACGCGATCGGTGAACTCGTCGCCCTCGCCGAAGGCATCGAGGTCGACCTCACCCCCAGCACCACCATCAACCAGGCCAGCAACCAGGCCATCACGCAGGCCAGCAACCAGGAGGTGGGCACGTGAGCACCGAAACCGAACGGTTGCCGTTCCCCGGGCTGCGCTCCGGCGTCGAGTCCGTCCCGACCAACGACACCCCCCAGACCGGCAAGGAGTACACCTCCGACCAGGAGGTCCGCTGGTGCCCCGGCTGCGGCGACTACATCGTCCTCAAGGCCGTGCAGAGCTTCCTGCCCCAGCTCGGGCTGCGTCGCGAGAACATCGTCTTCGTCTCCGGGATCGGCTGCTCCTCGCGGTTCCCCTACTACCTCGACACCTACGGCATGCACTCCATCCACGGCCGCGCCCCCTCGATCGCGACCGGCATCGCCACCGCCCGCGAAGACCTCTCGGTGTGGGTCGTCACCGGCGACGGCGACGCCCTCTCCATCGGCGGGAACCACCTGATCCACGCGCTGCGCCGCAACGTCAACATGACGATCTTGTTGTTCAACAACCGGATCTACGGCCTCACCAAGGGCCAGTACTCCCCCACCTCCGAGACCGGCAAGATCACCAAGTCCACCCCCATGGGCTCGGTGGACCACCCCTTCAACCCCGTCTCCCTGGCGATCGGCGCCGAGGGCAGCTTCGTGGCCCGCACCATCGACTCCGACCGCGCCCACCTCACCGCCGTGCTGTCGGCCGCCGCCGCGCACCGCGGAACGTCGTTCGTGGAGATCTACCAGAACTGCCCCATCTTCAACGACGGCGCCTTCGACGCGATCAAGGACAACGACACCAAGGCCGACGCGATCATCCCGCTCGTGCACGGCGAGCCCATCACCTTCGGTGTCCTCGACGCGCAGGGTCAGCCCACCAAGGGCCTCATCCGCGACACCACCACCGGCGGCGTCAAGACCGCCGAGATCGGCACCGGTGCCGACCAGGTCACCATCGCCGACCTCCTCGTCCACGACGCGCACAGCCCCGACCCCACGATGGCCTTCGCGATCTCACGGCTCACCGACTCCGGCTACCTCAACCAATCCCCCATCGGGATCTTCCGCCAGGTCGAGCGGCCCACCTACGACGACCAGGCCCGCGCCCAGGTCGACTCGGCACGCGGCGCCGTGACCGGGACCCCCACCGACCGCCTCACCGGCCTCATCAGTGGCGGCGACACCTGGACCGTCCTCTGAGGTAGCGCTGTGTGGCCCAGGAATCCGGGCCACCTATGCTCAGCGGGTGCGGGAGTCGCGTCGAGGCGTGTTGTTCGGGGTGGCCGCCTACACCATGTGGGGCGCCTTCCCGCTCTACTGGCCGCTGCTCACGCCGGCCGGAGCCGCCGAGATCCTGGCGCACCGGATCCTGTGGTCGGTCCTGACCATGGGCATCCTGCTGGTCCTCGCCCGTCGGACCCGCCAGTTCCGCGCCATCCTGGCCGACCGGCGGATGACGATCCTGCTCACGCTGGCCGCGGTCACCGTCTCGGTGAACTGGGGCACCTACATCTGGGGCGTCAACAACGGTCGCGTGGTCGAGACGTCGCTGGGCTATTTCATCAACCCGCTGGTGACGGTCCTGATGGGGGTCTTCATCCTCGGCGAACGCCTGCGCCCCCTGCAGTGGGCAGCGATGGCGGCCGCGGGCAGCGCCGTACTCGTCCTCACCCTGGACTACGGCCGACCACCCTGGGTGGCGCTGGTGCTCGCCTTCTCGTTCGGCAGTTACGGGCTGGCCAAGAAGACCGCGCGGGCCGGGCCGATCGAGAGCCTGGCCTTCGAGACCGGCGTGATCGCCCCCTTCGCCGCGGTGTACGTCGGGTGGCTGATGCTGACCGGCGCCTCGAACTTCGCCACCCACGGGGTGGGGCACGCGCTGCTCTTCACCACCACCGGGATCGTGACCGCGATCCCCCTGATCTGCTTCGGCGCCGCGGCCAACCGGGTCTCGATGGTCCGGCTGGGCCTGCTGCAGTACCTCGCCCCGATCCTGCAGTTCGCGCTGGGCGTGCTGTGGTTCCACGAGGAGATGCCGACCGGGCGGTGGATCGGCTTCATCCTGGTCTGGATCGCGCTGGCGCTCTTCACCGCCGAGGCGATCAACCACCGGCGCCGGCAGCTGCGGCTGACCGTGCCGGCTTCCGCGATCTGAGGGCCCGAGCATCTCTCCGTGTGGGCCGGCAGCTCCGGTCTAGGTGGAGCGGACGGCGACGATGTCGGCGAAGGCCTCCAGCGCCTCGCGCACCGGCCCCGGGGGAAGCGCGGAGAGCAGCGCCTTGGCCTCCGCCGAGCGGGCCACGACATAGGCGCGGGCCTCCTCGAGCGCCGGGTGTTTGCGCAGCAAGTCGAGCGTCTCCGCGTGCCGGGCGTCGTCGGAGAGGTCGGAGACCAGGAGCTCGTGCAGGCGGGCGTCGGCCGGGTCACCGGAGGCCTGGGCCATCAGCACCGGCAGCGTCGGCACACCCTCACGCAGGTCGGTGCCGGGAGTCTTGCCCGACTCCTCGGACTCCGAGGCGATGTCGAGGATGTCGTCGGAGAGCTGGAAGGCCGCGCCCACGAGCTCGCCGTACTGGGTGAGGGCGAGCTCGACCTCGGGGGTCGCTCCGCCGAAGCGAGCGCCGTAGCGGGCCGAGGTGGCGATGAGCGAGCCGGTCTTGCCGGCGACGACCTCGAGGTAGTGGACCAGCGGGTCCTCCCCCGGACCCGGCTTCACGGTCTCGAGGATCTGACCCTCGACCAGGCGAGTGAAGGTCTCGGCCTGGATGCGGACGGCATCGGGGCCGAGGTCTGCGGTCAGCTCGGAGGACTTGGAGAAGAGGAAGTCGCCGGTCAGGATCGCGACGTGGTTGTCCCAGCGGGAGTTGGCCGAGGGAGCGCCCCGGCGCAGCTCGGCCTCGTCCATGACGTCGTCGTGGTAGAGCGACGCCAGGTGGGTCAGCTCGACGACGCAGGCCGCGCGGATCACCTCGTCGGAGTCCGCGTGGGGGCCGGTCTCGGCGGCCAGGAGCACGAGCAGCGGGCGGAAGCGCTTGCCGCCCGCCTCCATCAGGTGACTGGCCGCCGCCGTGACAAAGCCTGCGCGACTCTTCACGTGGCCCTGCAGCGCCTCTTCGACCAGGTGCATCCGGTCGCGGAGCCGGTCAGAGAGGGCAGCGTCCGTGATCGGGAGCGCGAGGCCTGCCGGGGCGGCGTTGGGGGTCACCTGATGAATTGTCCAGCATGGGCGGCCAGATCGAGAACCGGGCCGGGCACGATGCCGAGCGCCAGGGTCGCGACCGCGCCCACCGCGATCGTGCCCGAGGTCAGCCACGACGGCCGGGTCGCGAGCGCGGACTGGTCGTCACCGGGCATGAAGAACATGACCACGATCAGGCGAACGTAGAAGAAGACCGCCACGACGCTGGACACGATCGCCGCGATCACGACGGGCCAGGCTCCGGCCGAGAGCGCGACCGTGAAGACCGCCCACTTGCCGATGAAGCCGGCCGTGAGGGGGATCCCCGCCATCGAGAGCAGGAAGAAGGCGAACGCGCCGGCCAGCATCGGCGAACGACGGCCCAGACCGGCCCAGCGCGAGATCTGGGTGACCTCGCCGCCGGAGTCGCGGACCAGCGTGACCACCGCGAAGGCGCCGATCATCGCGAAGCCGTACGTCGTGAGGTAGAACAGCACGGCCTGGACCGAAGTCACCTGGCCGCCCGCCAGCTCGCCGGCGGCCTGGACCCCGAGGACACCGGTCAGCAGGAAGCCGGTGTGCGCGATCGAGGAGTAGGCCAGCATCCGCTTGATGTCGGTCTGGACGACGGCCAGGACGGCACCCACGACCATGGTGAGGATGGCGATCACCCAGAACATCGGCTGCCAGCTCCACCGGTCGGCACCGAAACCGACGTAGAAGAGCCGCATCAGCGCGCCGAAGGCGGCGATCTTGGTGCAGGCGGCCATGAACGCCGTGACCGCGGTCGGGGCGCCCTGGTAGACGTCGGGCGTCCAGGCATGGAAGGGAGCAGCGCCGACCTTGAAGAGCAGGCCGACAGCCAGCAGGCCCATGCCGATGAGCAGCAGCGTCTGGTTGCCGACGTCGTTGCGGACGGCCTCGTTGATCGCGGCCAGCTGCATCGAGCCGCTGAAGCCGTAGACCAGTGCCGCGCCGTAGATGAAGAAGCCCGAGGAGAAGGCACCGAGCAGGAAGTACTTCAGCGCGGCTTCCTGGCTGAGCAGGCGGCGGCGACGGGCCAGCCCGCACATCAGGTAGAGCGGGAGCGAGAGGACCTCGAGCGCGACGAACATCGTCAGGAGGTCGTTGGCCGCGGGGAACAGGAGCATCCCGAGCACGGCGAAGAGCATCAGCGGGTAGACCTCGGTGTGGTCGAGCCCGCGGGTGGAGGCCTGGCGCTCCGCGTCGGTGCCGGGCAGCGCCGCAGCCTGACCGGCGAACGCCGAGACCCCGCCCTCGAGACGACGCTCCCCGAAGAGCAGCGCTCCCCCGACGGCGAAGACGAGGATGAGGCCCCAGAAGAAGACCGTGGGTCCGTCGACGACCAGGGTGCCGTCGATGGCCAGCAGCCCGCGGGCGCCGCCCCCCTCGACCGTGGCGAGGTTGACGCCGACGACGACCGTCGCCAGCAGGGCGGCCACCAGGCCGCTCACGGTCAGCACGAGCTGGGTGAGGTAACGGCGCTCGCGGGGCAGGAACGCCTCCGCGAGGACTCCGAGGCAGGCGAAGCCGAAGATGATCAGCAGCGGCGAGAGCTCGGCGTAGTCGATCTGGGGCTTGACGAACTCGGTCACAGCACCGATGACGGCGGGGTTCACTGGTGGCCTTCCTCAGCCGCGCCGTGTTCGGCGGCGGGTACGACGGGCACGGACTCACTGATGCCGACATGCTCCAGGAGCGTGTCGACAGTCGGGTTGGTGACGTCGAGCATCGGCTGCGGGTAGAACCCGAACAGCACCAGCGCGAGCATCAACGGGGCAATGACCCCCACCTCGCGGCGGTCCAGGTCACGGGTGTCCATGGACGGCGAGGACGGGCCGGTCATGATGCGTTGGTACATCCACAGCACGTAGATCGCGGCCAGGACGATGCCGCTCACGGCGACCGCTCCGGCCCACCAGGCGTAGTCGAAGGCCGAGATCAGCACGAGGATCTCGGACACGAACTGGCTCAGCCCGGGCAGGCCCAGCGTGGCCAGACCGGCCACGAGGAAGAGACCCGCGAGGACCGGGGCGGACTTCTCCACCCCGCTCATCTGGCTGATCAACGGGGTGCCACGGCGCTTGATCAGGAAGCCCGCGAGCAGGAAGAGCGCGGCGGTGCCAATCCCGTGGTTGACCATGTAGAGGATCGAGCCGTTCGCACCCTGGCTGCTGAGGGCGAAGATGCCGAGCGTGATGAAGCCGAAGTGGCTCAGCGAGGTCAGGCCGATCAGGCGCAGGATGTCGTCCTGGCCGATGGCCAGGAAGGCGCCGTACACGATCGAGATCAGCGCCAGCACGACCACGACCGGTGTGGCCCACTGCGAGGCCTCCGGGAAGAGCCCCAGGCAGAAGCGGAGCATGCCGAAGGTGCCGATCTTGTCGAGCACGCAGACCAGCAGGACGCTCGTCCCGGGCGTCGCCTGCTCGGTCGTGTCGGCCAGCCAGGTGTGCAGCGGGAAGAGCGGCGCCTTGACCGCGAAGGCGATGAAGAAGCCGACGAAGAGCCACCGCTCGGCGCCCTGGCCCATCTCGATCTGGGAGAGGTCGGAGAGGAGGTAGCTCGGGCTCCCGGCCTGCGCCGAGACGACGTAGAGGCCGATCACCGCGGCGAGCAGGACCAGGCCGCCACCGAGCTGGTACATCAGGAACTTCAGGGCTGCGTAGGCCCGACCGCCTTCACGACCGAAGCCACCGATCAGGAAGTACGCCGGGATCAGCGTCGCCTCGAAGACGACGTAGAAGAGGAAGACGTCGGTCGCCGCGAAGACGGCCAGCGAGAGGCCCTCGAGCGCCAGGGCCCAGGCGAAGAACGACCGGGCCTGCCGGGCGTCGAACTCGTGCCACGAGGCCACGAGCACGATCGGCACCAGCGCCACGGTGAGCAGGATCAGCAGGAGCCCGAGCCCGTCGACACCGAGCGCGTAGTGGACGCCGAAGGCGGAGATCCAGGGGTGCAGCTCGGTGAGCTGCATGCCCGCACCCGCGTCGTACAGCGCGGCGATGACGACGCCGACGGCGAGCGTGAGCCCCGAGACGCCGACCGCCAGCTGCTTGGGCAGCGGGGAGTCGGTCGTGGCCGGGACGAACGCCACTGCCAGCGCGCCGACGAGCGGCACGAGGATGAGGAGGGTCAACCAGGGGAAGTCGTTCATGCGGTGTCCTCGCGGAATCGGGAGCCGAGCGAGTCAGTGCGTGAGGTCCTCATGCGAGGTTCACCGCCAACAGGGCCAGGACGACGAGCAGTACGCCGAAGAGCAGGGAGAGCGCGTAGGAGCGGACGAAGCCGTTCTGGAGGCGCCGCAGCTGACCGGCGATCGCACCGACCGCAACCGGGCCACCGGTGAGCGCTCCGTCGACACCCCAGCGGTCGAAGCCGAGCAGGCCACCGACCAGACGCTTGCCGGGGTTGACCACGAGGCCTTCGTTGATCGCGTCGCCGTAGAGGTCGGCGCGAGCCGCCCGGGTCGCCAGCGAGACGTCCTGCGGCGGGGTGAGGGCGACCTCGCGCTTGCCGACGAGGAACCAGGCGGCAGCAACACCGACGGCGACCACGAGGACGGCGAGCAGGGTGACGAGGATCGCCGGGATCGGCGGCTCCTCGTGCGGGGCCACTCCGACGACCGGCGAGAGGAAGTCGACGATCCAGCCGCCGGCGAGCATCACGCCACCGAGGACCGAGAGCGCGGCCAGCACGATCAGCGGCACGGTCATCAGCGCCGGGGACTCGTGCGGGTGGACGTCCTTCTTCCAGCGCTTCTCGGTGAAGAAGGTCATCAGCATCAGCCGGGTCATGTAGAAACCGGTGACGCCGGCCCCGAGCAGCGCCAGGATCCCGACCAGGAGGTTCTCGGCCAGCGCGACCTCGATGATCTTGTCCTTGGACCAGAAGCCGGAGAAGCCGGGGAACCCGATGATCGCGAGGTAGCCCATGGCGAAGGTCAGGAAGGTGATCGGCATCGCGTGGCGCACCGCGCCGTAGCGACGCATGTCGACGTCGTCGTTCATGCCGTGCATGACCGAGCCGGCGCCGAGGAACATGTTGGCCTTGAAGAAGCCGTGGACCAACAGGTGGAAGATCGCGAAGGCGTAGCCTCCGACGCCGAGACCGGCGCCGAGCATCATGTAGCCGATCTGGCTCATCGTCGAGCCGGCCAGCACCTTCTTGATGTCGTCCTTCGCGCAACCGATGATCGCGCCCCAGAGCAGGGTCACGACGGCCACCACGACGACCGCGGTCTGGGCGGTCGGGGCGAGCTCGAAGATGAAGTTGGAGCGGATGATGAGGTAGACGCCCGCGGTCACCATGGTCGCCGCGTGGATCAGGGCCGAGACCGGGGTCGGGCCCTCCATCGCGTCGAGCAGCCAGGACTGCAGCGGCACCTGGGCGGACTTGCCACACGCTCCGAGCAGCAGCAGGAGGCCCAGGGAGTTCAAGGTGAACTCCGGCGCGCCCGCGGCCGCCTCGCTGATCGCGGAGAAGCTGGTGGTGCCGAACGTCGCGAACATCAGCATGATCGCCGTGGCCATGCCGAGGTCACCGACCCGGTTGATGACGAAGGCCTTCTTGGCGGCGGCCGCCGCGGTGGGCTTGTGCTGCCAGAAGCCGATCAGGAGGTACGACGCGAGGCCGACACCCTCCCAGCCCAGGAAGAGGCCGAGGTAGTTCTCGGCCAGCACGAGCATCAGCATCGCGGCGACGAAGAGATTGAGGTAGCCGAAGAAACGACGCCGGCGCGGGTCGTGCTCCATGTAGCCGATGGAGTAGACGTGGATCAGCGAGCCGACACCGGTGATCAGCAGCAGGAAGAGCGCGGACAGCGGGTCGTAGAGCAGGTCCATGCCGACGTCGAGGCTGCCGGCCTGGAACCACTGGTAGAGGTGCTGGCCGATCTGGCGCTCCCCCTCGTCCCTCCCGAGCAGCGAGATGAAGAGGGTGGCGCTGAGCAGGAACGACGCGGTGGACGTCGCGGTCCCGAGGAGGTGGCCCCACCGGTCGGTCAGCCGACCGCCGACGAGCAGGACCACGGCGCCGGCGAGCGGCAGCGCGATCACCAGCCACAGCAGGGAGAAGACCCCGTCAGCGGCACTGGGGTCGACCACGGGGATCGCCCCGCCTTCGCTCGCACCGGGGTTGAAGGCTGTCAGGACAGCAGTGAATGAAGGAGACATGGACCAGAGCACCTCAGTACTTCAGCAGGCTCGCGTCGTCGACCGAGGCCGAGCGACGAGTCCGGAAGATGGTCATGATGATCGCGAGCCCGACCACGACCTCGGCAGCAGCCACCACCATCACGAAGAAGGCGGCGATCTGACCGTCGAGGTTGCCGTGCTGACGCGCGAAGGCGACGAGCGCGAGATTCGAGGCGTTGAGCATCAGCTCCACGCACATGAAGACGACGATCGCGTTGCGGCGGGTGAGCACCCCGACGGAGCCGATCGTGAACAGGATCGCCGAGAGGACGATGTAGGGCGTGATGCTCATGCGGGGTCCTCGTCGGAGTCGGCGGGGCCCTGGCTGTCGGAGACGTTCGTCTCGCCGTCCAGCGAGCGCTGCAACCGCTCGATGTCGGTCGCGAGCGCCGGCGCGGAGCGCACCGTGCCCCGAGCGGCCAGCACCCGGGAGATCGAGGCCTCGGACGCCGTGCCGTCAGGCAGCAGCGCCGGGGTGTCCACGGCGTTGTGCCGCGCGAAGACACCGGGAGGAGGCAGCGGGCCGGGGTGCAGGCCCGAGTCGGCGTAGTCACGCATCCGCTGGGCGGCCAGTGAGGCCTGCGTGGGACGCGGGGTCAGGCGCTCGCGGTGGGCCAGCACCATCGCCCCCATGGCGGCGGTGATCAGCAGCGCACTGGTCGTCTCGAAGGCGAAGACGTAGCGGGAGAACATGATGTCGGCCAGGCCCTCGATGTTGCCGTCGGCGTTCGCGGCGGTCAGGCCGACCGTTGCGCCGAGCGAGATCTGCGCGAGCGCGATGACCAGCACCGCACCGAGCAGCAGCCCCGCGCCGATCGCCAGCACGCGCTGGCCACGGATCGTCTCCACGACGGAGTCCGAAGCGTCCACGCCGACCAGCATCAGCACGAAGAGGAAGAGCATCAAGATCGCGCCGGTGTAGACGATGATCTGGACGACGAAGAGGAACGGCGCCTCGAGCACGAGGTAGAGCACGGCCAGGCTCAGCATCACGACCGCCAGCAGCAGCGCGGCGTGCACGGCCTTGCGCACGAAGAGAATGCCCAGCGCGGCGATCACCATGATCGGCGCCAGGACCCAGAACGTGATCACAGCGGGTCTCCTGGGTTCGTGCCCGGTGCCGGAGCGGCGTAGGTGCCCCGGTAGTAGGCGCTCTCGTCGTCTCCGAGCCGCATCGGGTGCGGCGGCTGCTCCATGCCCGGCAGCAGCGGGGCGAGGAGGTCGGACTTCTCGTAGATCAGGTCGGCGCGGTTGTCGTCGGCCAGTTCGTACTCGTTGGTCATCGTCAGCGCGCGGGTCGGGCAGGCCTCGATGCACAGGCCGCACAGGATGCAGCGCAGGTAGTTGATCTGGTAGACCGCGCCGTAGCGCTCACCGGGGCTGAACCGCGCGTCCTCGGTGTTGGAGCCACCTTCGACGTAGATCGCGTCCGCCGGGCAGGCCCAGGCACACAGCTCGCAGCCGATGCACTTCTCGAGACCGTCGGGCCAGCGGTTGAGCTGGTGTCGGCCGTGGAAACGCGGAGCCGTGGGGAGCTTCTCGAAGGGGTACTGCTCGGTGACGACCTTCTTGAACATGGTGCGGAAGGTGACTCCGAACCCCGCGACGGGATCCCAGAACTGCTCTTTCATCGTGCGTGGCTCGGCCATCAGATCTCCTCCCCGGCACCGCTGGCGGTGGCGGTGCTGGTCACGCGGGCGCCAGCGTCGAACGTGAGTGCTCGGGCGGGGCCGCGGACGGCGCCTCCTGCGGGCATGGGGGGCACCGGGAAGCTCCCGGCGCGTGGCGACGCGGCGGCAGCAGCAGCGGCTGCCTCAGCGGCCGCGATCTCCTCGCCCTCCTGCTGCTCGCCGATGAAGAACATCGCCACGACCATCACGATGACCAGACCGAGGCCGATCAGGAGGTACTGCCGGTCGATGCCTCCCTCGAGCGAGGCGGCCCGGACCGAGGCGACCGCGATGATCCACAGCAGCGAGATCGGGATGAGCCGCTTCCAGCCGAACGCCATGAACTGGTCGTAGCGCAGGCGGGGCAGCGAGCCACGGAGCCAGATGAACAAGAAGACGAAGAACAAGACCTTGCCGAAGAACCACAGCAGCGGCCAGTAGCCCTCGTTCGCGCCGGGCCACACGTGCACGATGCCCCACGGTGCGTGCCAGCCACCGAGGAAGAGCGTGGTCGCGAGCGCGGAGACGGTCGCCATGTTGATGTACTCGGCGAGGAAGAAGAGCGCGAACTTCAGCGAGGAGTACTCGGTGTGGAAGCCACCCACGAGCTCGCCCTCGGCCTCGGGGAGGTCGAACGGCGCGCGGTTGACCTCGCCGACCATCGAGATCGCATAGATCACGAACGACGGCATGAGGATCAGGCCGAACCAGAACTGGTCCTGGGCGGCGACGATCTCCGAGGTGGAGAGCGAACCGGCGTACAGGAAGACCGCGACGAGCGCGAGACCCATCGCGACCTCGTAGGAGATCATCTGGGCGCCCGAGCGCAACCCGCCGAGCAGGGAGTACGTCGACCCGCTCGACCAGCCGCCGAGCACGATGCCGTAGATGCCGACCGAGGCGATCGCCATCACGAAGAGCACGGCGACCGGCATGTCGGTCAGCTGCAACGGCGTGGTCACGTCGCTGAACGGGATCTTGACCTCGGGGCCGAACGGGATGACCGAGAAGGTCACGAAGGCCGGGATCACGGCGATGATCGGCGCGAGCAGGAAGACCACCTTGTCGGCGGCCTTGGGGATGATGTCTTCCTTCAGGGCCAGCTTGACGCCGTCGGCGAGCGACTGCAGCAGCCCGAAGGGACCGTTGACGTTGGGCCCGATGCGGTGCTGCATCCGGGCCACGACGCGGCGCTCCCACCAGATGTTGAAGAGCGTCAGCAGCACCAGGATCAGGAAGATCAGCCCGGCCTTGAGCAGGACCACCCACCACGGGTCCTTGCCGAAGGCACCCAGACCGTCCGCAGCGAACACGGCGAGGTCGGGGACCACGAGTGAGGGGATCACAGCGCTGCCTCCTTCACGCTGACAGTGGAGCCGGGTGAGGCGACCTCAGCCAGGACGCCGCGACCCACCGAGTTGGCGGGGAGCCACACGACGCCGTCGACGATGTCGGCGGCCTCGGCCGGGAGGGTCACCGAGCCGCGGTCGCCGGTGATCCGGACCGTGTCACCGACTTCCTCGAAGAGCTGGCGACTGATCACCGCCACCGCTCGTCGGGCGGTGGCGCGCAGGTGCTCGTCGCCGTCCTGCATCGACCCGAGGTCGACCATCTGCTTCCAGGAGGCCAGCACGAGGCGGCCGTCCTCGACCGGTGCGCTCACGTCGACGGCTGCCCCAGCGCTCTCGGCGCGGGCGCCGTCCCAGGGCCCCATCTCGTCGATCTGGGCGCGGGCCTCGCTGGTGGTGCGGAACCCCAGGGGCGCACCGAGCTCCTCGGCGATGCCGGCCAGCACCCGCAGGTCGGGCAGGGAGTTCGGGTTGGCGAAGACCGCCTCGAAGGGCCGCGGACGACCCTCCCACGTCACGAAGATGCCCGACTTGTCGGACGCCGGGGCGACGGGGAAGACCACGTCGGCGCACCGGGTCACGTCGGTCTCGCGCAGCTCGAGCGCGACCACGAAGCCGGCGGCCTCGATGGCAGCGCGCATGGTCTCGGGGTCTGCGGTGTCGTCGGGGTCCACCCCGCCGATGACGAGACCACCCAGCGCACCCGCGAGCAGCCCGGCCACGATCTGGTCGGCGTCGCGGCCCTCGCCGGCCGGGAGCGCCTCGACGCCCCAGGTCGTGGCGGCGTCGACGCGCGCAGCGGGATCGGCGACGGGACGGCCACCGGGCAGGAGCCCGGGCAGGCAGCCCATCTCGACCGCACCACGGTCGCCGGCGCGACGCGGCACCCAGGCGAGCCGGGCTCCGGTCGTGCGGGCCAGGGTGGCGGCGGCGGTGAGGGCGCCGGGCGAGGTCGCCAGCCGTTCACCGACCAGGATGATCCCGGAAGCATCGAGCCCGGCAGCGCTGTGGTCGCTCAGGGCCTCGAGCGCGGCAGCCTCGGCACCGGGGGCGGTGGCGATGAGCTCGCCGTTCATCTTGCGCAGTCCGCGCGAGGCGAAGGGCGCGATCGAGAGCACGCGGGTGTGCCCGGCCCCCGAGGCCAGCGAGGCCTTGCGCAGGCGCAGGAAGATCGTGCCGGCCTCGTCCTCGGGCTCGAGTCCGGCCAGGACGACGGTCGAGGCGGCCTCGAGATCGGCGTACGTGACGGCCGGGCTGAGGACGACCTCGGAGGCGAGGAACGACGCCTCCTCGGCCGAGAGCGGACGGGCCCGGAAGTCGATGTCGTTGGTGTCGAGCGCGACGCGAGCGAACTTGGCGTAGGCGTAGGCGTCCTCGGCGGTGACCCGACCACCGGTCAGGACTGCCGACGCGCCGGCTGCGCGCAACCCGCGTGCGGCCACGGCGAAGGCCTCGGGCCACGACGCCGCTCGCAGGGAGCCGTCCTCGTCGCGGACCAGCGGGTGGGTGAGCCGATCGGGAGCCACGGCGTAGGTGAACGCGAAGCGGTCCTTGTCGGTGATCCACTCCTCGTTGACCTCGGGGTCGTTGCCGGCCAGGCGTCGCATGACCTTGCCCCGGCGGTGATCCACCCGGATCGCCGAACCGCAGGCGTCGTGCTCGGCGACCGAGGGCGTCGAGACGAGGTCGAAGGGGCGCGAGCGGAAGCGGTACTCGGCGCTGGTCAGCGCCCCGACCGGACAGATCTGGATGGTGTTGCCCGAGAAGTAGGACTCGAAGGGCTCCTTCTCGTAGATGCCCACCTGCTGCAGGGCACCGCGCTCGATCAGGGCGATGAAGGGATCACCGGCGATCTGCTCGGAGAAGCGGGTGCACCGGGCGCAGAGCACGCAGCGCTCGCGGTCGAGAAGGACCTGGGCGGAGATGTTGATCGGCTTGGGGAAGGTGCGCTTGATGCCACCGGAGGCCGCGAAGCGGGACTCGCCACGGCCGTTGGACATGGCTTGGTTCTGCAGGGGGCACTCCCCACCCTTGTCGCAGACCGGGCAGTCCAGCGGGTGGTTGATCAGCAGGAACTCCATGATGCCCTGCTGGGCCTTGTCGGCGACCGGGCTCGTGGCCTGGGTGTTGACGACCATGCCCTCGGCGACCGCGATCGTGCAGGAGGCCTGCGGCTTGGGGAAGCCCCGGCCGTTGCCGGCGTCGGGGACGTCGACCAGGCACTGGCGGCAGGCGCCGACGGGCGCGAGCAGCGGGTGGTCGCAGAAGCGCGGGATCTGGACCCCGATCTCCTCGGCGGCCCGGATCACCAAGGTGTCCTTCGGGACGCTGAGCTGGACCCCGTCGATGGTGAGCGTGACGAGGTCGACCGTGGCGTCGGCCTTCTCTGGCGTGGTCGTCATGCCGTTGCTCCTGCGCGCGCGAAGACGGTCGAGGCAGCCGGATCGATGGGGCAGCCGCCGTGGGTGAGGTGGGCGAGGTACTCCTCACGGAAGTACTGGATCGAGCTGGTGATCGGGCTGACCGCACCGTCGGCGAGCGCGCAGAACGAGCGGCCGAGGATGTTGTCGCACTGGTCGAGCAGGAGCTCGAGGTCGGACTCGCTCCCCTGACCGCGCTCGAGAGCGCCGAGGGTCTGCACCAGCCACCAGGTGCCCTCGCGGCACGGGGTGCACTTGCCGCAGGACTCGTGCTTGTAGAACTCGGTCCAGCGCAGTACGGCGCGCACCACACAGGTGGTGTCGTCGAAGATCTGGAGCGCGCGGGTGCCGAGCATCGAGCCGGCCGCGCCGACCCCTTCGAAGTCGAGGGGTACGTCGAGGTGCTCGGCGGTGAGGATCGGGGTGCTGGAACCGCCGGGGGTCCAGAACTTCAGCTCGTGACCGTCCCGGATCCCGCCGGCCAGCTCGATCAGCTGGCGCAGGGTGATGCCGAGGGGAGCTTCGTACTGGCCGGGACGGGTGACGTGGCCCGAGAGCGAGAAGATGCCGTAGCCCTTGGACTTCTCGGTGCCCATCGAGGAGAACCACGAGGAGCCGTGGGCGATGATGCTCGGCACCGAGGCGATCGACTCGACGTTGTTGATCACCGTGGGGCTGGCGTAGAGCCCGGCGACCGCAGGGAACGGCGGACGCAGGCGGGGTTGGCCGCGCCGGCCCTCCAGGGAGTCGAGGAGAGCGGTCTCCTCGCCACAGATGTAGGCGCCGGCCCCGGCGTGGATGACCAGGTCGAGGTCGTAGCCCGAGCCGTGGATGTCGGTGCCGAGGTGACCGGCTGCGTAGGCCTCGCGCACGGCGGCCTGCAGGCGTCGTACGACGTGGAGCACCTCGCCGCGGACGTAGATGAAGGCGGTGTTGGCCCGGATCGCGTAGGAGCTGATGATCACGCCCTCGATCAGGGTGTGCGGGCTCGCCATCATCAGCGGGACGTCCTTGCAGGTGCCCGGCTCGGACTCGTCGGCGTTGACGACGAGGTACTTCGGCTTCGGGTTGTCCTGGGGGATGAAGCCCCACTTCATGCCGGTCGGGAAGCCGGCACCACCGCGGCCACGGAGCCCGGACTCCTTGACCTCCTCGATGATGGCGTCCTGGCTCATGCCCAGCGCCTTGGTCAACGCGGCGTAGCCGCCCTGCGCTTCGTAGGCCGGCAGGGTCCAGCTGCGCTCGTCACCCCAGTTGGCGGTGAGGACCGGGGTCAGCATGTCGATCTCGCTCATTGCTCACCCTTGGCGGTCGTGGAGGTCGAGGTGGAACCGGCGGCCAGCGCTGCGGGGGCGTCGCCCGGGGGCGCGGTCCAGCCGTTCTCGCGGGCGATCTCGAGACCCACCAGGGAGGCGGGCCCGGCGGAGGGCCCCTCGTCGGCGCGGGTGTCGGGGAAGCCGGCCAGGACCCGCTCGGCCTCGCGCCAGGTGCAGATCCGCGGGCCTCGGGTCGAGGTCACCTCGACCCCGGCGGTCAGGTCGTCGACGAGCTGGGTGGCGGACTCGGGCGTCATGTTGTCCATGAACTCCCAGTTGACCGTCATCACCGGGGCGTAGTCGCAGGCGGCGTTGCACTCGATGTGCTCGAGCGTGATGCTCTTGCCGTCACCCGTGGGCAGCGTGGTCTCGTCGTTGTCGACGCCGAGGTGGTCCTTGAGCCGCTCGAAGATGGTGTCGCCACCCATGACCGCGCAGAGCGTGTTGGTGCAGACGCCGACGTGGTAGTCGCCGACCGGCTTGCGCTTGTACATCGTGTAGAACGTCGCGACCCCGCTCACCTCGGCGCCGGTGATGTCCAGGATCTCCGCGCAGGCCTCGATCCCCTCCGGGGTGATCCGGCCCTCGGACGCCTGCACGAGGTGCAGCATCGGGAGGAGTCCCGAGCGTGCGTGCGGGTAGCGGGCCGCGATCTCGCGCAGCTCGGCGAAGATCTCGTCGCTCAGCCGGGGCTTGGCGCCGTCCTGACTCTGCTGGGTGCTCATCGGTCCACCCCTCCCATCACGGGGTCGATGGAGGCGATGGCGACGATGACGTCGGCGATCATGCCGCCCTCGCTCATCACGCTCGTGGCCTGGAGGTTCGCGAACGACGGGTCGCGGAAGTGCGCCCGGAAGGGGCGCGTGCCGCCGTCGGAGACGACGTGGGCGCCGAGCTCGCCGCGCGGCGACTCGACGGGTACGTAGGCCTGACCGGCGGGGACCCGGAAGCCCTCGGTGACCAGCTTGAAGTGGTGGATCAGACCCTCCATCGACTCATTCATGATGTGTCGGATGTGGTCGAGGCTGTTGCCCATGCCGTCGCTGCCGATCGCGAGCTGGCTGGGCCAGGCGATCTTCTTGTCCGCGACCATGACCGGAGCACCCTCGAGACCGGCCAGGCGCTTGGTGGCCTGCTCGACGATCTTGAGCGACTCCCACATCTCGGCCAGCCGGATCCGGAAACGACCGTAGGAGTCGCAGGTGTCCCAGGTCTGCACCTCGAAGTCGTAGTCCTCGTAGCCGGAGTACGGCTGGGTCTTGCGGAGGTCCCAGGGGTAGCCGGTCGCGCGCAGCGGCGGTCCGGAGAGGCCCAGGGCCAGGCAGCCCTCGAGGTCGAGGTGGCCGACGTCGACGAGGCGGGCCTTGAAGATCGGGTTGGCGTTGCAGAGGTCGGCGTACTCGGGGAGCCGCTTCTTCATCAGCGCGACGAAGTCACGGATCTCGTCGAGGGCACCGGGCGGGAGGTCCTGGGCGACGCCACCGGGCCGGATGAACGCGTGGTTCATCCGCAGGCCGGTGATCAACTCGAACAGGTCGAGGACCAGCTCGCGCTCGCGGAACCCGATGGTCATCACCGTCAGGGCGCCGATCTCCATGCCGCCGGTGGCGATCGCCACGAGGTGCGAGGAGATGCGGTTGAGCTCCATCAGGAGGACCCGCATGACCTGGGCCTTCTCGGGGATCTGCTCCTCGATGTCGAGCAGCCGCTCGGCACCCAGGACGTAGGTCATCTCGTTGTAGAACGGGCTGAGGTAGTCCATCCGGGTGCAGAAGGTGACGCCCTGCACCCAGGAGCGGAACTCCATGTTCTTCTCGATGCCGGTGTGGAGGTAGCCGATGCCGCAGCGGGCCTCGGTCACCGTCTCGCCGTCGAGCTCGAGGATCAGCCGCAGCACGCCGTGGGTCGAGGGGTGCTGCGGGCCCATGTTGACCACGACACGTTCCTCGATGGCGTCGCCGAGCCCCTGGGAGATCGAGTCCCAGTCCTGGCCGGTGACGGTGAAGACCCGACCCTCGGTCGTCTCCGACGTGCCGGCGTACATGTCCGCGGGCGCGTCGGTGGTGGTGTTGTCGCTTGCCATCAGTTGTAGGACCTCCGCTGGTCGGGCGGCGGAATGGATCCGCCCTTGTACTCCACGGGGATGCCGCCCAAGGGGTAGTCCTTGCGCTGCGGGTGGCCGGGCCAGTCGTCGGGCATCAAGATCCGGGTGAGGGCCGGGTGGCCGTCGAAGATGATGCCGAACATGTCGAACGCCTCGCGCTCGTGCCAGTCGTTCGTGGGGTAGGTCGCCACGATCGAGGGGATGTGCGGATCGGCGTCGGGGGCAGTGACCTCGACCCGGATCCGGCGGTTGTGGGTCATCGAGAGCAGGTGGTAGACGGCGTGCAGCTCGCGCCCGGTGTCGTCGGGGTAGTGCACCCCGCTCACTCCGGAGCAGAACTCGAAGCGCAGCGCCGCATCGTCGCGCAGCACCTGGGCCACCACGAGGAGGTCCTCGCGCCGGACGTGGAAGGTGATTTCGCCGCGGTGGATGACGACCCGCTCGACGGCCTCGGTGAGGCCATCGGCAGCGAGCCGGGTCTCGAGGGCGTCGGCCACGTCGTCGTACCAGCCGCCGAAGGGGCGCTGGCTCGCAGCGGGGTAGGTGGTCGCCTTGACCAGGCCGCCGTACCCGCTGGTGTCTCCGGTGTCGCTGACGCCGAACATCCCGCGGCGGACGCCGACCTGCTCGACCCGGCCGGTGGGGGCGGGGACGTTCTCGGGGGACAGCTCGGTGGCCGGCACCTCGGGAGCCTGCTTCGGCTGGTCGGTGGACTTGTCGCTCATCGCAGCAGCCCTCGCATGTCGGAGGTCGGCAGCGCCCGGAGCGCGGTGTTCTCGCGCTCGATGATCTGCTCGCGGCGGTTGGCGCCGAGCTTGCCCTGCTGGACCTGGTCGTGGAGCTTGAGGATCGCGTCGATCAGCATCTCGGGGCGAGGCGGACAGCCCGGGAGGTACATGTCGACGGGGACGACGTGGTCGACGCCCTGGACGACGGCGTAGTTGTTGAACATGCCGCCGCTGCTGGCGCAGACGCCCATCGCGAGGACCCACTTGGGCTCGGGCATCTGGTCGTAGATCTGGCGCAGCACCGGGGCCATCTTCTGGCTGACACGTCCGGCGACGATCATCAGGTCGGCCTGGCGCGGGCTGGCCCGGAAGACCTCCATGCCGAAGCGCGCGAGGTCGTACTTGGGGCCACCGGAGGTCATCATCTCGATGGCGCAGCAGGCCAGACCGAAGGTCGCGGGCCAGAACGACGCCTTGCGCATGTAGCCGGCGACGCCCTCGACGGTCGTCAGCAGGACGCCGCTGGGGAGCTTGTCCTCGATACCCATTCAGCTGATCCTTGCGGTCGTGTGCGAGTCGGTGGTGTGGCCGGTCGTGTTCAGTCCCACTCCAGCCCCCCGCGGCGCCAGACGTAGGCATAGGCGACGAAGACGGTGGCGATGAAGATGACCATCTCGATGAGCCCGAAGAGCCCCATCGCGTCGAAGCGCACCGCCCACGGGTAGAGGAAGACGATCTCGATGTCGAAGACGATGAAGAGCATCGCGGTGATGTAGTACTTCACCGGGAACCGGCCACCGCCCTGGGGCTGGGGCGTGGGCTCGATGCCGCACTCGTAGGAGTCGAGCCGCGCCCGGTTGTAACGGGCCGGGCCGACCGCGGCACTCATCGCCACGGAGCCAACCGCGAAAGCGGCTGCGAGGAGGCCCAGCACGAGGACCGGCGTGTAGAGCTCCATGGGGTGGGGTTCCTTCCGTCTGCGGGCACCACGGCGACGAGGATTGTGGCTTTGTGAACCGAATCACTAAGTGGCGCCGCACACAGTGTGCCACTCCGGATGGCCACCCGCACCCCGGGGTCGGCCCCGACCCGGGAGCCCCGGCACCGCATCCGCACCCGCCCAGGACGCTCGGATTTAGGGCAGGTTCACGTGCCCTATTTTCTTACCTCGTGGCGCGGTGCAGCGCCACGACGCCGCCCGACAGGTTGCGCCACTCCGGACGCTGCCAGCCGGCCTCGGCGACCAGGTCGGCCAGGCCCTGCTGGTCGGGCCAGGCCCGGATGGACTCGGCGAGGTAGACGTAGGCGTCCGGCGAGGAGGAGACGCCACGCGCGATCGCGGGGAGTGCCTTCATGAGGTACTCGAGGTAGACGGTCCGGAACGGCGACCACGTCGGATGGCTGAACTCGCACACGACCAGGCGGCCACCGGGTCGGGTCACCCGGCGCAGCTCGCGCAGTCCGGCCAACGGGTCGACGATGTTGCGCAGCCCGAACGAGATCGTCACGGCGTCGAACGTGGCGTCGGCGAACGGCAGCTGCGTCCCGTCGCCCGCGGTGAAGGGGAGATGCGGCCGAGCCTGCTTGCCCACCCGGAGCATGCCGAGGGAGAAGTCGCAGGGCACGACGCGAGCACCGGCGTCGGCGAAGGGCTGGCTGGAAGTGCCCGTGCCGGCAGCCAGGTCGAGGACCAGCTCGCCCGGCTGCGGGTCGACCGAGGCGATGACATCGCGACGCCAGCGCCGGTCCTGGCCCAGCGACAAGACGTCGTTGGTGACGTCGTAGCGGCGGGCGACGGCATCGAACATGCGTCGGACGTCGGTCGGTTGCTTGTCCAGCTCTGCTCGGGCCACGCGCAGAGCCTACGGGCGTCGGCCACGGTTCGGTCACGACACCCACCCCAGCGCAACCAAACCCCCCGCGATCGCGTCTTCCCCACGACACTGGAACCCGACCACCGAGGAAACCTTCGATGAGAACCCTGCGCATCTTCCTGCTGAGCGTCCTGACGATCGGCCTGCTCACCGGGGCGTCGTACGGCGCCGGGCTCGCCCTGCGCCACCACGACGGCCCGAAGCCCGCGACCCCGGCCGCCCGGGTTCCCTCCTCGACGCCCACCCCGACGACCCCGGCCGCGTCGCCGTCCGCGACGCCCGACGTGGAGCAGCAGGACGTGCTGGCACCCGGTGCGAAGGGACGAAAGGTCCGCGAGCTCCAGTCCCGCCTCTTCCAGATCGACTGGCTCCCCGAGCTGACCACCGGCGTGTACGACGCCACCACCCGCACCGCCGTCCGCGGCTTCCAGGCCAAGCGCGGGCTGGCCGCCACCGGCACCGTCGACCGGCGGACCTGGCGACGACTGCTCGCGATGACCGAGCAGCCCACGCGCGACCAGCTCTTCAACGTCCTCCACGCCGGCCCGGCGATCCTGTCCCCCGGTGACTCCGGCGCGGAGGTCCGCGACCTGCAGGCTCGCCTGGTGGCGATCCAGTGGCTCTTCGGGGACGTGACCGGCAGCTACGACGACACCACCGCCGCCGCGGTGCGCGGCTTCCAGGAGAAGCGGCAGATCCCGGTGACCGGCGAGGTGGACGCCCGCACCCTCGACCGCCTGCACGCGATGACGATCACCCCCTCCCGAGCCGACCTCCACAACCTCGGCAACCAGCCGGGAGCGCTCGACGCCCGCTGCCGGACCGGTCGGGTGCTCTGCATCGACAAGACCAGCCAGACCCTGCGCTGGGTCGTCGAGGGCAAGGTCCTGCGGACGTTCGACGTCCGGTTCGGCTCCGCGTCGACCCCGACCAGGGAGGGCGTGTTCAGCGTCAACTTCAAGAGCATTGACCACGTCTCGAAGCTCTACGGCTCGGCGATGCCCTACGCGATGTTCTTCTCCGGAGGACAGGCGGTGCACTACTCCTCGGACTTCGTCGCCCAGGGCTACGCCGGGGCTTCGCACGGGTGCGTGAACGTCCGGGACCGCGCCGGACTGGCTGCGCTCTTCGACGAGGTCAGGGTCGGCGACCCCGTGGTCGTCTACTGGTCCTGACAGGTCCGAGACGGTCTCCCTTCGCGAGCGGCGTACTCTGACTCCTCGTGACGAGCACCTCGACGACCGACGATCAGTCGACGGCACCCGCCGGGCCTCTCGTCGTCCGCACGGTCCGTCTCGATCTCGAGGCCGCGACCGCACTCGTGGAGCTCCTGCCCACCGACCAGCCCGTGACCTGGCTGCGCCGTGGTGAGGGCCTGGTCGGGTGGGGCGTCGCCGGCGAGCTGCACACCCGGGGCGCCACCCGGTTCGCGGACGCCGACAAGTGGTGGAGCGAGACCACGAGCCGCGCCGAGGTCCGCGACGAGATCGGCGAGCCCGGCACCGGCCTGATCTGCTTCGGCTCCTTCGCCTTCGCCGACGAGCCCGGCGACTCGGTGCTCGTCGTCCCGCAGGTCGTGGTGGGCCGCCGCGGTGACACCACCTGGCTCACGACGATCGGACCGGAGGAGTTGCCCGCCGCTCCCGTGCTGCGCGCCGACGACCCGCCGGCCCCGGTCGAGGTGAGCTTCGCCGACGGCGCCCTCGACAGTGAGCGCTGGATGACGGTCGTCGCCGACGCCGTACGCCGGATCAGCGAGGGCGACCTGGAGAAGGTCGTCCTGGCCCGGGACCTGATCGCCACCGCCACCGCCCCGATCGACGTCCGCTGGCCGCTGCGCCGGCTCACCGAGACCTACCCCATGTGCTGGACCTTCCACGTCGACGGCATGTTCGGCGCGACCCCCGAGATGCTGGTCCGGCGCGAGCGCGGCCTGGTCACCTCGCGGGTGCTGGCCGGGACGATCCGGCGTACGGGCGACGACGACCGGGACCTCGCGCTCGCCGCGACCCTGGCGCGTTCGTCGAAGGACCTCGAGGAGCACGAGTACGCCGTCCGCTCGGTCGCCGACGCCCTCGAGCCGCACTGCTCCTCGATGAACGTGCCCGAGGCGCCGTTCGTGCTGCACCTGCCGAACGTCATGCACCTGGCCACTGATGTGGCCGGGGTGGTCCACGACGCGGAGACCGTCTCCTCGCTCCAGCTCGCCGAGGCGCTGCACCCCTCGGCTGCGGTGGGCGGCACCCCCACCCCCGTGGCCACCGCGCTGATCGGCCAGATCGAGGGCATGGACCGCGGCCGCTACGCCGGCCCGGTCGGCTGGATGGACTCCTCGGGCGACGGCGAGTGGGGCATCGCGCTGCGCTCGGCCGCCCTCGACGGCACCACCGTGCGCCTCTTCGCCGGCTGCGGGGTCGTCGCCGACTCCGACCCCGAGTCGGAGTTGGCCGAGTCACAGGCGAAGTTCGTGCCGGTGCGGGACTCGCTCGGCGGCTGACGGCTGCGTGCCTCGCCTGCCGCTGCTTCACCACGGGATGCAGTCGCAGTTGTGCTTCCCATGGTGAATTCGACGCGGGAAGCTCCACTTCGACTGCATCCCGTGGTGAATCTGAGCACTCCTCAGCCCAGATCCGACCCCTCGGGCAGCCGGACGTAGGTCTGCCCCGCGGGCTCGAGGAACCGGTTCAGGTGGCCGTCCACGATCGCGAGCCCCGCCTCGGAGTAGACCCGGTCGTGGATCGCGAGGTTGCGTTGCGCGCCGACCTCGCGAGCGAAGTCGATCGCCTCGGACGCCTTGAGCCACGGCGCGGACACCGGCACGCAGAGCACATCGACCTCCTCGCCGGGAGCGGTCAGCGCGTCGCCCGGGTGGAACAGCTTCTCGGACCCCCCGGTCAGCACGTAGCCGCTGTTGAAGAAGCGCGGGAGCTCCGGGTGGATCACCGCATGCAGCTCGCCCACGGCCCGCGTCGGGATGCCCGGGTCGAACGACTCCCCCGGCGCCACGACGGTGACCCGCTCGAGCAGGTCAGGAGCGTGCTCGCGGATCTGCGCGGCCACGGCGTCGATCGTGAAGATCCGCGCGTCGGTCGCCCGCAGGTGGTCGGCCAGGTAGTGGTCGGGGTGCTCGTGGGTGATCAGCACGGCATCAGCACCGTCGACCGCTGAGCGATCGGTGAAGACCCCTGGATCGAGGACGACGACCCTGCCGTCGTACTCGACCCGGACGCAGGCATGGCCGAACTTCGTGATCCGCATGGCTGCCAATCTAATCGCGTGCCTGAGGCGTCCGGCCTCCCTACGCTGTTGCCATGTGCCTGCCCAGCGACCTCGTCCTCCGCCGGGCGGTGCCGGCCGACGCCGAGGCACTGGCCCACCTGCACCTCGACGTGTGGGACGACGCCTACACCGGCCTGATGCCGCAGCAGATCCTCGACGACCGGCGCGCGAAGGTCGCCGCGCGGGTGGAGAGCTGGCACCAGATCGTCCGCCAGGAGGTGCCGCCGCTCATCGCCGTGACCCCGGACGGGCCGATCGGGTTCGCCAAGGCGGGATCCCGTCGTGACGACGACATCGACCTCGAGCTCGAGCTCTGGTCCCTCTACGTCCGCGCGGCCTGGTGGGGCACCGGGGTCGGCCACGCCCTCTTCCGCGAGGAGGTCGGGGACCGGGCGGCGTACCTGTGGGTGCTGGCGACCAACGACCGCGCCATCACGTTCTACGAGCGCCAGGGCTTCCGGCTCGACGGGGCAAGCGACGAGCACGACGAGGGCCTGCACGTGCGGATGGTCCGGCGCTGACGACGACCGCACCGCCCCAGCTGTAACGCGGGGTTATGGACGCTGAGTACCCCTGAGGCAGCTTGTTCAGTGTCGATAACCCCGCGTTACAGCCCAAGAGGGGCGACCACCCACAGCCGGTCAGTCCGTGAGGTGGTGGACGTAGCACCAGCGCCAGGTCTCCCCGGGCTCGGCCGACTGCATGACGGGGTGCTCGGTCTCGTGGAAGTGCGCGCTCGCGTGCTGGCGGGGTGAGGAGTCGCAGCAGCCGACGTGCCCGCAGGTCAGGCACTGCCGCAGCGCCACCCAGCGGCTGCCGGTCTCGACACAACCGGGGCAGACCGGGTCCGGTTCGGTCTCCGCAGCGGGATGCTCGGCCAGCTCGTCGCAGACGTTGCCGGGCGGGCGCCCGATCGGGTTGTGTCGCCGGATCTCCTCGCGCTCGGCGGCCGCCACGTCGAGCATCGACTCCTCGACGTCGAGCATCGCCAGCACATCGGCCACCACCTCGGAGTCGACGACGCCGCTGCTGCGGATCTCCAGCACCCGCTCACGCTCGGCATCGATCATCGCGTGCCGGATCCGGGCGTACAGCTCGCTGGGCGTCTCCTCGTCGAGAGTCGTGGCCAGCCGCTCCCACGCCGAGAAGTTCCGCTGGTCCACCCGCTGGACGACGATCTCGCGGATGCCGTGCGGGTCGTCGTACTCCATCGAGTCGAGCTTGGCCTGGCCGGCCTTCGACGCCTGCTGCAACAAGGTGGCCCGGGCCAGGGCATCGTCCATCGGGTCGGGCGAGGGCACCTTCAGCACCCGGGCCAGCAGCGGGAGGCTCAGCCCCTGCGCGAAGAGCGTGCCGGCCACCACCGTGAAGGCGATCAGCAGCAGGATCTCGCGGTGCGGGGTGTCCGCCGGGATCACGAACGCCGCCGCGAGCGTCACGACGCCGCGCATGCCGGCCCAGCCGAGCAGGAAGGTGTAGGTCCACGGCGGGACCTGCCCGAGGTGGCGATCGGGCGTGGGTCGCACGAGCAGGTAGCGGGCGGCGAAGACCCACACCATCCGCAGCACCACGACGCCACCCAGCGTGGCGGCACACACCCCGATGATCCGGCCCGCAGTCAGGTCGCTGCGCCCGACGTCGTCGAAGAGCCATTGCGCCTGCAGTCCGATCAGCAGGAAGACGGTGTTCTCCAGGATGAAGGCGATGGTGCGCCAGTTCATCCGCTCCGCGATCCGGCTCTGGGCGGTCTGCAGCACCGGCGCCTTGTGGCCCAGCAGCAACCCGGCGACCACGACCGAGATCACCCCGGAGGCGTGTGCCTCCTCGGCGGCGAGGTAGGCCGCGAACGGGATGACGAACGAGATGCCGGTGTCGAGCACCGGGTCGGTCAGCCGCTTGCGCACCCAGGCGACCACGACGTAGAACGCGGCTCCGATCAGCACGCCGATGCCGGCGGTCCAGGCGAAGTCCAGGGCGACCTCCCAGCCGTTGACCTGGGTGGAGCCGTAGGCGATCGCGGCGACCGCCGTCCGCAGCGAGACCAGCGCGGTCGCGTCGTTGAGGAGCGACTCACCCTCGAGGATCGTGACGATCCGGCGCGGCAGACCGATCCGTCGTCCGATCGTCGTGGCTGCCACGGCGTCGGGGGGTGCGACCACGGCGCCGATCGCGAGGGAGGCTCCCCAGGAGATGCCGGGCAGGATCGCGTGGACCATGGCACCGATGCCCAGGGTCGTGAAGATGACCAGGCCGACCGACAGCAGGAGGATCGGACGCCGGTTCGCGTTGAAGTCGACCAGCGAGGTCTGGATCGCGGCGGCGTACAACAACGGCGGGAGCAGCCCGAGCAGCACCACGTCCGGCTCCAGCCGGATCTCCGGCACGCCGGGGAGGTACGACGTCGCGACGCCCACCGCGATCAGCAGCAGCGGGGCTGGGACGTCGAGACGACCGGCCAGGGCCGTGACCACCAGGACCCCGACGGCGAGGGCGACGAGGAACAGTGCGATCTCCACGGGCGCCATTGTGTCCTGTCGCGGGTGGTCTCCTTGCTCAGCCCGCGTCTCGCGGACCGGCCACCCAGAGCATGGGGTCGCCCCAGCCGAGATCGTCGATGCCATGGCGCCCGAAGGCCAGGGCGACCAGGGTGCGCCGGTGGGCGGCGAAGGTGAGCACGTGCGCGACCATTCCGCCGTACGTGAAGACCTCGGCCGGCTCGCAGAGCGCGTCGACGAAGGTGTCGTCGAGACGGTCGGCGGCCGCCACCTCGCGGACCGCGGCGAGGTACGCCGGACCCTCGACGGCCAGCCGGGCACGCATCGAGGCCAGCGACTCGTGCTCCTCGACCGACCAGTCGTAGTCCCGGGTGGCGAGGGCGGCGTTCCACATCCCCATCTGCCCGACGAGACGAGAGAGCAGGGACCGGATCGACTGCTGGTCGTCGTCGACGTCGAGCTCGATGACCTGGTCGAGCTGCTCGTCGGTGAGCCGCTCGGCGAGGCCGACCATCGAGCCGGTGAGCCAGATGTGGTGCTCGACCATCTTGATGAGGAGATCCATGGCCGTTCCCTTGTCTCGTACGGGCAGCCGAAGGCCACCGGGTGGATGGAAGTGCACACCGTTCGGCGCCGCGATCTGCAGATGACCGGGCTTGCGGCGCCAGGTGGCGGGCGGCACGCCGTACGCCTGGGCGAAGGCCCGGGTGAACGCCTCGTGGGAGCCGTAACCCGCCTCGACCGCGACGTCGATCAGTGGCGCCGAGGTCGTGATCATCCGGTACGCCGCGCGCTCGAGCAGGATTCGTCGGCGCAGGGCGGCGGGCGGTTCGCCGGCGACCGACCGGATCATCCGGTCGAAGTGGAACCGCGAGAAGTGGAAGCGGGCCGCCCACTCCTCACCCTTCGCCTGCGTCGCCGACGGGTCGTCGAGCGCCTCGGCGAGGTGGTCGACGAAGTCCGCGAAGGTGTCGGTGGACGTGCTCACGTCCCCGATCCTCCGGGATCGGGCCGGTGTCGACTTGATGCACCTTGCGCACCCACGACGTGGCCTCCTCAGGCCCTCAGCGCGCGGATCCGGGCGTCGAGCTCGCGCCGGTTGTCGCGGCGTACCGTCACCTCGACGACCTCGATCCCGCCGTTGGGGTTGGCCAGGGCATGCTCGAGCTCGGCGAGCGAGTCGACCTTCCAGTGGGGGGTGCGGGTGGCCGCGCAGAGGCTGGCGATGTCGACCCCGTGGGGGGTGCCGAAGAGCTGGTCGAAGCGGTCTTGGTGCTCGGGGGCACCCTGCTCGAGCATGGCGAAGATCGAGCCCCCGTCGTCGTTGACGACCACGACGGTCAGGTCGGGACGCGGCTCGTGCGGCCCGAGGACGAGCCCGTTGGCGTCGTGCAGGAAGGTCACGTCGCCCATCAGCGCGAGGTTGCGGCTGCCGTGGGCGCGCCCCAGCGCGGCGCCGATGGCGGTGGAGATGGTGCCGTCGATGCCGGACAGGCCGCGGTTGGCGATGACCTTGCGGCGGTCGCCCACGGCGTACTTCGCGACCATCAGGTCGAGGTCGCGGATCGGGCTCGAGGCGCCGACGACGAGCAGCCCGCTGGGGGGTACGGCGCGGCTCACCGCTCCGGCGACCTCGTGGGGGGTGAGGTCCGGCTCGGTGGCGAGGAGCCGGTCGAGCTGGCGACCGAGTGCGGTGTCGGCCTCGAGCCACTGCGCGAGCCAGGCCGGATCGTGCCCGCCGTCGACCGTGAAGGCCGGGGCGCTGGCGTCGACCCGGAACGGCCGCTCGGCCCAGACGCCGGCGGCCGGGATCTCCAGGATCTCGACGTCGGGTCGAGCCAGGAGGCGGGTGACCGGGCGGCTCAGCGTCGGGTGGCCGGCGACGACGACGCGTTCGATCTGGTCGGCGAGGGGGGTGTCGAGGAGCAGTCGGTAGCAGCGGAGCGCGTTGGGACCGGTCCGAGAGCCGCTCGTCGGCTCGGCGAACAGCGGCCAACCCGCGTCCTGCGCCAGGACACGCGCCGGCGGGCCGGCGTCGTCACCCGCCACGACCACCGTGCGCGGACCGCTGCTGAGCAGGCGGCCGATTGGGCGCGAACCGCGGGTTCGGGACCCGGAAAGCTGCGGATTGGTCCCCAACCGCAACCCCTCGGGCACCACCCACGGGTCAGCAGGCAGCAACGGCTCGTCCAGCTGCACGTTCAGGTGCACCGGCCCCGGCGCCGATGCGAGCGCCGTTGCGAGCTCCAGCCCCAGCCCGTCGCCGCCGGACTCGAGGTTGAGCGTGGGGACCAGCGGTCCGAAGATGCCGATCTGGTCGGTGGTCTGGTTCGCATTCGAGCCGCGCAGCCGCGAGGGCCGATCCGCGCTGAGCACGACCATCGCCACCCCCGCGTGGGTGGCCTCGAGCACGGCCGGGTGGAGGTTCGCGACCGCGGTGCCCGAGGTGCACACGACGGCGGCCCGCGCCCCGCCCCGGGTCAGCCCCAGCGCCAGGAAGCCAGCCGTTCGCTCGTCGATGCGGGTGTGCAGCCGGAGCAGTCCGGCTGCGGCGGCGTCGTACGCGGCGAACGAGAGCGGCGCGTTGCGCGAGCCCGGCGCGACGACGAGGTCGGTGACTCCGCCCTCGACCAGCGCGGTCACGACTGCCCGGGCGAGCTGGGTCGAGGGAGTGGTCACGGTCGGTCATCCTTCCCCATGGCCGCACGGAAGGCCCGCACCTCGGCGAGCCTCGACTCCCAGTGCGCCACCCGATCCGGCGACGCGGCCAGTCCGCTCAGTGCCGACTCGTCCAGCACAGGCACGCCGACCGGCAGCTCGCCGTCGACCGGCAGCAGCGGAGCCGCCACCACGTCCCCGGTCAGCAGTTGCACGGTCGCCAGCCCGCAGGCGTACGGCAGCTCGGGCAGCGCGGCCGCCAGCGCCAGGCCCGCCGCGATCCCGACCGACGTCTCCAGCGCCGACGACACCACCACCGGTAGCCCGATGTCCTCGGCGATCCGCAGGCAGGCCCGCACCCCACCCAGCGGCTGCACCTTGAGTACGGCGATGTCGGCCGCCCCCAGATCCCGCACCCGGTAGGGATCGACCGCTCGCCGGATCGACTCGTCGGCCGCAATCGGGACCTCCACGCGACGGCGGACGACGGCCAGGTCCTCCACGCTCGCGCAGGGCTGCTCGACGTACTCCAGCCCTCCGGCCGCGCGATCCAGCAGCCGGATCGCGACCACCGCGGCCGCGACGTCCCAGCCACCGTTCGCATCGACTCGGACCCGGCCCTCGGGTCCCAGCGCGGCCCGGACTGCCTCGACCCGGGCCAGGTCGTCTGCGAGCGACTGCCCGGGCTCGGCGACCTTGACCTTCGCGGTCCGGCAGCCGCCCGCGAGCACGATCGCGTGGGCGCGCGCGGCGTCGACCGCCGGCACCGTCACGTTGACCGGGACGGTCGTCCGCACCGGAGCCGGCCAGTCACCCGCCGCAGCCTCCTCGGCGCAGCGCAGCCACGGCTCGGCGGTCGCGGCGTCGTACTCGAGGAACGGGCTCCACTCGCCCCAGCCCGCGGGCCCGTGCAGCAGCACGCCTTCGCGCACCGTGATCTGGCGAAAGCGCGTGCGCATCGGGATCGAGAAGACCGTCGCGGCCGGCGGAACGGTCATGCCAGCTCGCGCAGCCGCAACCGGTCGGGCTTGCCGTTGGCGAGCAACGGCATCTCCTCCAGGGAGACCACCGAGCGCGGCGCCCAGGCCCGGGAGTGCGCCTCGCCCACCCAGTCGCGGGCCTGCTCGAGGGTCAGCTCGCCCACGACGAACGCAACGACTCGCATCCCCCACTCGTCATCGGCCACGCCGAGCACCTCGACCGCGCGCACCGACGGATGCTCGCGCAGTCGCGTCGCGACCGCCGGAGTCGGCACGTTGACCCCGCCGCTGACCACGACGTCGTCGAGCCGACCCAGCACGACCAGCCGACCGTCCTCGTCGAGCCGCCCCGCGTCAGCGGTGTGGAACCACCCGTCCACCAGCACCCGCTCGGTCAGCGCCACGTCGTCGGCGTACCCCTCGAAGAGCGTCGGACCCGCGATCCGGATCCGTCCCTCGGGCCCGAGGGCGATGGCCACCCCGTCGAGCGGCTCACCGTCGTACACGCATCCCCCGGCGGTCTCCGCCGAGCCGTACGTCGCCACGAGGCGAACCCCCGCCTTCGCGGCCCGCACCCGCAGCGCTGGCTCGATCGGCCCGCCCCCGAGCAGGATCGTGTGGAAGGTGCGCAGCGCCTCCTCGCCCTCGGCCGTGTCGAGCAGGCGGTGCAGCTGGGTGGGCACCAGGGAGACGAAGCGGTCCCCCTCCCCCATGGCCTGCGCCGCCTCGGCGAACGACGCATGCTCCTCCAGGAGCGTGGGCGCGTGCCCGCCGACCAGGGAGCGGCAGATCACCTGTACCCCTGCGACGTACGACGCCGGCAGCGCGAGCAGCCACGGGCCGGACCCACCCAGTCGCCGACGACTGGTCATCACCGAGGCGAGGACCGCGCGTCGGGAGAGTCGCACCCGCTTGGGGCGGCCGGTCGAGCCGGAGGTCTCGACGACGAGCGGCTCGGGCTCCTCGACGGCATCGAGCCAGTCGGCGAGCGCAGCCACGACCTCGCGGGTCGAGCCCCTCACCGGGCGGAGGAAATCCATGTCAGGCATCCTCGCACCGGCTGGCCCCCCGCCGCCTCGGGGCCCTTCCGGCCACCCAGAGTGGTAACACAGGTGTTACGGTAAGCCTCTCGTTACCCCTCAGGAGGATCCGTGCCCACCTCGTACGCCAGCTCCCGCACCATCGCCGCCCCGCCCGAGAAGGTGTGGGCGCTGATCACCGACGCCGCCAACTTCCCCGCGTGGAACTCCACCATCGTCTCGCTGGAGGGCAGCATCAAGACCGGCCAGCGAATCAGCCTGGTCTCCACGGTCAGCCCCAAGCGGGCGTTCAAGCTGACCGTCACCGAGATGGACGGCCCACGCCGCATGGTCTGGGCCGACGGGATGCCGCTGGGGCTCTTCCGCGGCACCCGCACCTACGAACTCGACGCGACCGTCGACGGTGGCACGCGCTTCCAGATGACCGAGGTCTTCACCGGACCGCTCGCTCCCCTGATCACCAAGGCGATCCCAGACATGACCGCCTCCTTCGAGGAGTTCGCCGAGTGCCTCAAGCAGGCCGCTGAGGCATGAGCGCCGGACCGGCTCGCGCGCTGGACGCGCTCGGGGACGAGAACCGCCGCGCGATCGTCGAGATCCTCGGTGCTGGACCGCTACCGGTCCAGCAGATAGCCGACCGACTCCCGATCAGCAGGCCGGCCGTCTCCCGCCACCTCCGGCTGCTCAGCGACGCCGGGCTCGTCGGGCACCACACCGAGGGCGCTCGACATCTCTACGAGCTGCGCCCGGACGGGGTCGAGGCGATCGCCGACTACATGCGCAGCGTGTGGGGCGAGGCCCTCACCCGCTTCACTCTCCTCGCCGAGAACACCAGCGGACCGGACGCCCGATGAAGGACTCGCTCAGCCTCGAGTTCACCGTCGCGGCCACCCCCGCCCACGCCTTCGACACCTGGACCCGACGGATGGGCACCTGGTGGCCCGCCGCCAAGACCGTCTCCGGCGACCCTGCTTCGCTGCGGATCGAGCCGGATGTCGGGGGCCGGGTGGTGGAGGTGGACCGCGACGGCATCGAGCATGTCTGGGGACAGGTGCTCCACTGGGACCGGCCGTCGCGACTGGCCTTCACCTGGCACCTGTTCTTCGACCCGTCCGAGGCGACCCGAGTGGACCTCTCCTTCGAGCCGCAGGACGGGGGCACCGTGGTCCGGCTCTCCCAGCAGGGATTCGCCCGTCTCGGCCCGGCTGCGGAGGCTCGTCGGGCCAACACCGTCGTCGCCTGGGGACACCTGACCGCGCTGTACACCGCGGCCCTGGACGGATCGACGACCCGCCGGCAGGGCAGACCTGCTTGAATCCCTGCTTGTGGCAACCCCCGCTCAGTGGCTCGCAGGCTCCCGTCCCCGCACGCTCCCGGCTGCCCTGGCGCCCGTGCTCGCCGGCACCGGCGTCGCGGCGTACGTCGACTCGGCGATCTGGTGGAAGGCGTTGCTGGCGCTCGTCGTCAGCCTGGCCCTGCAGGTGGGGGTCAACTACGCCAACGACTACTCCGACGGGATCCGCGGCACCGACGACGAGCGGGTCGGTCCCATGCGACTGGTCGGCTCGGGTGCCGCGCCGGCCGCGGCGGTGAAGCGGGCGGCGTTCCTCGCGTTCGGAGTGGCCGGCGTTGCCGGGCTGGTGCTGGCCGCCACAACCGCTTGGTGGCTGGTCGCGGTGGGCGTGGTCAGCATCGTGGCCGCGTGGTTCTACACCGGCGGCAAGAAGCCGTACGGCTACCTCGGGCTCGGCGAGGTGATGGTCTTCGTCTTCTTCGGCCTGGTCGCGGTGCTCGGCACGACCTACGTGCAGACCGAGACGTGGGAGTGGGCCGCGCTCTTCGCGGCGGTCGGGGTGGGCGCGCTGGCCTGCGCGATCCTGGTGGTGAACAACCTGCGTGACATCCCGAGCGACACGATCGCCGGCAAGCGCACGCTGGCGGTCAAGCTCGGCGATCCGGGCACCCGGCGCCTGTATGCGCTGCTGGTCCTGATGGCCGCCGCTGCCGTGTTCGGCGTCGCCGCCGTCACCACGTGGTGGGCGCTCGTGGCGCTCGGTTTCCTGGCCGTCTCGGTCCGGGCCCTGCGCACGGTGCTGGGTGGAGCCACGGGTCCGGGGCTGATCCCGGTGCTGCAGCAGACGGGCCTTGCCGAGTTGGCGTGGGCGGCCCTGGTCGCGGTGGCGCTCGTCGCCGGCTCCTGACGTCCGGCCACTGCGTAGCGCGAGCGTGCTTGACGTACCGTCGAGGCATGTTCTGGTTGATTCTGATCGTGGCGGCCCTCGTGCTGGCCTACCGTTTCCGCGTACCCCTGCTCGCCAAGCTCCTCGGCCAGCCCGAGAGCCGGATCGAGCGCCAGCTCAAGCGCAAGCGCGACTGATCTGGCCCGTGCGACTCAGTTTCATCACGGTATGCAGGTGAAGCAACGCTTCTCATGCCGAATTCACCATGGGAAGCAACACTTCACCTGCATACCGTGATGAAGCAGCGACAGCAGCGCAAGCGCCAGCTACTCGTCCACGTCCTCGCGCGCCCGACGCTCCTCGAAGGCGGCGGAGGCACGCGTGGCCCGCTCCTCGACGCGGCGGGCGAACGCCTTGCGCGGCCCGCTCAGCAGGTAGTACGACGCCACCCCGCTGACCAGGAACGCGATCACCACGACCCACAGGACGGGCACCTGGTCGGCGAGCAGAGCCCAGACCGAGAAGACCAGGGACAGCGAGGCGAGGAACAGCAGGATCCGCAGGGCGGTGTAGATGATGAACTCCTTCACGGGGTTCAGGGTAGGCGGTCACCAGGGGGCGCCTACTCTGGAGGGGTGCTGAAGTTCCTACTCGTCGTGATCATCATCGCCGCGCTCGTCTACCTCACGGTGCGGGCGATCGAGCGTCGCGGCGTTGCCGCCCCCGGGCAGCGCCCGGCGGTGCGCCCTCCGTCGCGGCCGCGAGCGCCGGACGACGACCCCGACTTCCTTCGCGACCTCGACCGGCAGCAGAAGCGCAAGCGCAACCACCCCGAGGACCCGCAGGTCTGAGGGCTGCCGCTCAGCCCACGAAGATGCAGAACGGGTGCCCGGCGGGATCCGCGAAGACGTAGAGCGGCTCGTCGGGGTCGTCGGTGCGATCGAACAGCACCTTGGCGCCCAGCCCCTCGGCCAGTTCGCGCTGCCGCTCGAGCTCGGCCGCGCTCGAGATCGTGAAGTCGAGGTGCAGCTGCATCGGCACGTCGTCGTCGGGCCAGGTGGTCGCCCGCAGCTCGCTCACCTCCTGGAAGGCGAGCAGGTTCGTGCCCGAAGGGTCCCTCAGGACCAGCCAGTCGGCGTCGTCGGGCGACCCGTCCTGCGGTGGCTCCGAGTCGGGGCGGTACTCCAGCCCGAGCAGCTGGCGATAGAACTCCGCGAGCTCGCGCGGTCGGGTGGTGTCCAGCACGGTGTGCAGCAGCTGGGGGTGCTCAGCCATGGGCGGCCTCCTTGCTCCGAGATGTCCCGCCACCGTACGCCGCGGCTCCGACAGCGGCCAGGGGTCAACGCTCCTGGGAAATCCCGATCACCGGTGCGGCGTACGAGTGCTGGCTGGTCGAGGAGAAGTAGTTGATCCCGATGAAGTTGAACCACAGCGTGGCCACCCCGACCAGCGCCAGGATCGCGGCGTTGCGGCCCTTCCAGCCGGCCGTCGACCGTGCGTGGAGG
Source organism: uncultured Actinomycetota bacterium (assembly GCA_963850965.1). Lineage (GTDB taxonomy): Bacteria > Actinomycetota > Actinomycetes > Propionibacteriales > Nocardioidaceae > Nocardioides. Next base: position 577,285 of record CAWKMT010000002.1, read on the forward strand.
TAGGCCGCGTAGACGACCCAGGTGATGAACGCCCAGACCTCCTTGGGGTCCCAGTTCCAGTAGGTGCTCCACGCCTGGTGCGCCCAGATCGGGCCGGTGATCAGCACGGCGAAGGTCCACACCGGGAACGCGAACGCGTGGATCCGGTAGGAGACCCGGTCCAGGACCCGCAGCTCGGGGATCCGGGCGAGCGGTCCGGTGCCCGAGCCGGGCCAACGCTCCCGCACGAGGTAGACCACCGAAATGATCCCGCCCAGGGTGAAGGCACCGGTGGCGAGGATCGCCGAGATCACGTGGATGACCAGCCAGTACGACTCCAGCGCCTCGGCCAACGGAGCCACGGGCTCGTAGAGCCACACCACCGAGACCATCAGCAGCGCCAGCACGAGGCCGACCACGATCGGCGCCATCCAGGCCAGGCCGAAGCGGCGGTGCAGCAGCAGGAAGATGAGGACGACGACGAAGGTCCCGCTGAGCGTGAACTCGTACATGTTGCCCCACGGCACGCGGTTCGGCTCGGCGGCCATCCCTCGCGCCACCAGGGCCACGGCGTGCACCAGGGCAGCGATCACGGTGAGGAGCAGGCCCAGTCGTCCGAAGAGCGTCGTACGCCGGGTCGCCGCCGACTCCTCGACGGGCGCACCGGAGTCGACGGCCACCCCGCGCAGCGAGCTCCACTCGACGAGGTGGGCGAGGAGCGCGAGGAAGTAGACCGCCCCGCAGGCCGCCACGGCCTGGTTGCTCAGGGTCTCCCATGCAGCGTCAGTCACGTCTTCTCCTTCTCGGGGGCACCGGGCAGTGCTCCCACGATCTCGGCCAGGACGAGGGACACGTCCCCGCCACCGGAGCGGTCGAGCCCGGCTACCTCCACGAGTGTGACCCCGCCTTCCTCACGAGCGCGCACCCAGACCCGGCGGGGGCGGATGAACAGCGACCCCAGGAGCCCGATCAGGGCCAGGACCACACCCCCCAGCGCGATCATCTTGCCGGGGGTCTGGCTGATCTGGATCTTGTTCCAGCGCTCGACCCCGTCGAAGCTGACCGACCCCAGACCGTCGGGCAGGTCGACGGAGTCCCCGGGCTGGAGGTCGACCCGGAACATCGAGCCGTCGGCCTTGGTCACCACGCTCGCGTCGTCCTTGTCGAGGGCGTAGACCGACTGCGGCGTGCCGTTGTCCATGCCGAGGTCGCCGGTGTAGACGAGCATCGAGATGGCGGGGTTCAACGCGTTGCCGAAGACCGAGAAGGGTCCGGCCTCGTCGGTGAAGGCGTAGGTCGGGTAGAACTCGCCCTCGAGCCCGATCTGGGTGGGCTGGGCGTCGGGCGCCTTGACCACGCCGAACGAGCGGAACGTCTGGTCGGTCGGCAGGAAGATCGTGGGCCCGCTGTAGGAGATGTTCCCCTCGCCGTCGCGGATCGTGATCACGGGTGCATAGCCGTGACCGATCAGGAAGACGTCGGTGTTCCCGACCGTGAGCGGGTGGTTGACCCGCAGGTCGTACTTCTGCTCCGGCGACCCGGGCGTCTCCCGGTAGGTGAGGTGGGCGTTGAACGCCCGCGCCATGCCCTTGCGCGGGCCCGAGACCAGCCACTCGGCGTCGAAGGAGTCGATGTCGAACGAGAACGGCTCCATGTCCTGGGGGTCGAACAGGCTGCCCGGGACGAAGTCGTCGTACTGCGTGAGGTTGTTGGAGAAGCCGTTGCCCACGACCAGGATGACGCCACCCTTGTAGCCGAAGAGCCCGCCGAGCGCGAAGCCGACGAGCACCACCAGGACCGAGAGGTGGAAGACCAGGTTGCCGACCTCACGGAGGTAGCCGCGCTCGGCGCTGACCGACCCCTCCGCCGTGACCACGCGGTAGCGCCGCTTCTTCAGGGCCGCGGCGCTCGCGGTGAGCACGTGGGAGGCCGAGTGCTCCGTCTCGTACGCCGCGTGGTCCGGCAGGCGGGTGAGGTTGCGGGGCGCGGCGGGCGGGGCGGCGCGCATCGCCGAGGCGTAGACGATCGTGCGCGGCACGATGCAGCCCACGAGGGAGAGCATCAGCAGGAGATAGATCGCCGAGAACCAGGGCGAGTCGTAGACCGTGAACAGCCCGAGCTTTTCGTAGATCGGGGTCAGCTGCGGGTGAGCGTCCTGCCAGCGCGAGGTCTTCAGGGAGTCGACGCCGGTCTGCGGGATGACCGATCCGGGAATCGCGGCCAACGCGAGCAGGAGCAGCAGGATCAGGGCGGTCCGCATCGAGGTCACCTGGCGCCAGGTCCAGCGCGACATCTCGCGCAGGTTCAGCTCGCCGGACCGTCGCTCGCGGCGGGCGTCGCGCTCGGTGGCGTCGGCGTGCCCCTGGGGCCGCTCGCTCTCCGGCTCGCCCGTGGGCTGGTCCTCGCGGACGTCGTCCTTCCTGCTCACAGGGACACCTCGGTCGAGCTGATCAGGTTGATCTGGAGCCAGGTGACGGCCTGGTCCCACCAGCCGGTGACCAGCAGGACACCGACCAGCACGAGCATCAGGCCACCGATCCGGGTCACCCAGACCTGGTGGCGGCGGATGACGCCGAACGCTCCGAGCGCCCGACGGTAGGCCAGTCCGGCGACGATGAACGGGACGCCCAGCCCCACGGCGTACACCCCGGAGAGCAGGGCGCCCCGCGCGGCGGTCGCTTCGTTGAGGGAGAGCGTCGTGATCGCGGCCAGGGTCGGCCCCAGGCAGGGGGTCCACCCGAGGCCGAAGAGGAAGCCCAGAAGCGGGGCTGCGGCCAGGCCGACGGCGGGCACCTGGTGCACCCGCCACTCGCGCTGCAGCAGGGGGATGAGCCCGGCGAAGGCCAGCCCGAGCACGATCGTGAGCGCGCCGAGGACCAGCGTCAGGGTGTCCCGCCAGGTGACGAGCCAGGCACCGAGTGCGCCGGACAGCGTCCCGAGCGCCACGAAGACGACCGAGAAGCCGAGCACGAAGAGCAGCGAACCGGCCAGCATCCGGCCCCGACGCTCACCGGCCGCGCCCTCGGCGAGGTCGGCACCGGACAGGCCGGTCGCGTAGGAGAGGTAGCCGGGCAGCAGCGGGATGACGCACGGGGAGAAGAACGAGACCAGCCCGGCGATCAACGCGACGGGGAGGGCCAGGACGAGCGAGCCCGACGAGGCCGTCTGCTGGAACCACTCACCCATCGACGGGCTCCCCGGTCCTGCCCGCCGCGATGTCCTCGACCACCTGGACCAGCGTGGTCTTCGACGGGAGCTGTCCGATGATGCTCGCGGCCACCCGGCCCTCGGCGTCGAGGACGACGAAGCTCGGGATCGAGTTGGGCGTCAGCGTGCCCTGGAAGGCCAGCAGCGCCTTGCCGTCCGGTGAGTAGAACGACGGATAGGGGACGTCGAAGCGACGCACGAAGCTGGCGGCCTGGTCGGTGGAGGGGTCGCGGATGTTGATGCCCACGAACTGCGCCAGGTCGGAGAGCTCCTCCGCGGCGGCCACCACCTCGGGCGCCTCGGCCCGACAAGGGGTGCACCACGAACCCCAGACCACCACGACGACCGGCCGGCCCCGGAAGTCGGCCAGGTCGAGGTCGTTGCCGTCGAGGTCGGGCGCGACGAGGGCGATCTGGTCGCCCCGGTCGGCCGCAGCCACCTGACTGACCCTCCCGTCGCCGGTCACGAAGCCCTTGTCGCCGGTGCCGGACAACGACGTACAGCCCGTCAGCAGCAGCAGACAGGCGATCAGGGCGCCGGCAGTGCCGGCGTGGAGGCGCAGGGGGTGTCTCAGGGCCGGTGCTCCTCGGGCGCGCCGCCGGCGGAGAACGGCGCCGCCTTGTCGCGGTGGGGGATCAGGTCGCCCGCGGGCTCGGAGTACGAGACCTGGGTCAACCGGTCGCCCACGAAGTGCAGGGAGGTGAGCGAGCAGAGCGTGCACTGACGCTTGCGGGGGTCGTGCAGGTAGGAGCGCTTCTCGACGAACAGGCGCGTGGTCCAGATCGGCAGCTGGTGGGAGACGATCACGGCCTCGTGCCCGCGAGCGGCGTCCCGGGCGTCGTGGACCGCCTCCATCATCCGCGCGGCGAGCTCCTTGTACGGCTCTCCCCACGACGGCTTGAAGGGGTTCCACAGGTGACGCCAGGCCGAGGGGCGCCGCAGGGCACCGTCGCCGACACCGAAGCGCTTGCCCTCGAAGACGTTGGTGGACTCGATGACGCGGTCGTCGGTGACGATCTCCAGCCCGCGCGCGGCCGCCAGCGGCCGGGCGGTCTCCTGGGCCCGCTCGAGCGGCGAGACCCGCAGGTGCGTGATGTCGCGCTGGCCCAGCGACTCACCGATCCGCTCGGCCATCCGCACCCCGAGGTCGGACAGGTGGAACCCGTCTCGTCGGCCGTAGAGCACCCCGTCGGGGTTGTGCACCTCTCCGTGGCGCAGCAGGTGGACGGTGGTCTCGGAGGTCGGACTCATCGGGCTCCCTCGTGGGCGTCGGCGGCCGCTCGTGCGGCCTCGGGCAGGGCGTCGAGCACGGTCTGGACGGCGCGGTCGTCGTGGGCCGAGGAGAGGAACCACGTCTCGTACGCCGAGGGGGGCAGGTAGACGCCTCGGTCCAGCATGGCGTGGAAGAAGGCGGCGTACGCGGTTGCGTCGGTCTGGGAGGCGTCCGCGAAGTCCCGGACCGCACCGCGGGCGGGGTCGCGGAAGAAGAGCGAGAACATGGTGCCGGTCGACTGCACCTGGTGCGGGACGCCGACCGCGTCGAGCGCCGCACTGGTGGCCGTCTTGATCGTCTCGCCGGCGGACGTGATGTGGGCGTAGACCTCGTCGGTGGCCAGCCGCAGCGTGGCGAGCCCGGCGGTGGTGGCGACCGGGTTCCCCGAGAGCGTGCCCGCCTGGTAGACGGGCCCCTCCGGGGCGAGGTGCGCCATCACGTCGGCACGACCGCCGAAGGCTGCAGCGGGGAAGCCGCCGCCCATCACCTTGCCGAAGGTCACCAGGTCGGGGACCCAGCCCTCCTGGGCGCCGTCGAGCCCCCACTGGCCCCGGCGGCCGGCCCGGAAGCCGGTCATCACCTCGTCGCTGACGAAGAGGGCGCCGTGGCGGGTGCACGTCTCGGCCAGGAAGGCATTGAAGCCGGGCTCGGGCGGGACCACGCCCATGTTGCCCGGGGCCGCCTCGGTGATCAGGCAGGCGATCCGGTCGCCGTGCTCGGCGAAGGCCGCGGTGACGGCTGCGCGGTCGTTGTAGGGCAGCACGAGCGTGAGCGCGGTGGAGGACTCGGGCACCCCGGGTGTCCCGGGGACCGCGAAGGTCGCCAGCCCCGAGCCGGCCGAGGCCAGCAGCGAGTCGACGTGCCCGTGGTAGCAGCCGGCGAACTTCACGACGACGTCGCGGCCGGTGAAGCCGCGCGCCAGCCGGATCGCGGACATGGTCGCCTCGGTGCCCGAGGAGACGAACCGCACGCGCTCCACCGAGGTGCGCGCGACGATCTCCTCGGCCAGCTCGACCTCCGGTTCGGTCGGGGTGCCGTACGACGTGCCGCGTGCGACCGCAGCCCCCACAGCCGCCAGCACCTCGGGGTGCGCGTGGCCGAGCAGCATCGGACCCCACGAGCAGATCAGGTCGACGTATTCGAAGCCGTCGACGTCGGTCAGCCAGGCACCGCTGGCCGAGCGGATGAAGCGGGGCGTTCCCCCCACCGCCGCGAAGGCGCGCACCGGCGAGTTGACGCCACCGGGAGTGACGGCGCGAGCGCGCTCGAACAGAGCAGCCGAGGTCGGCGTGGCGGGCGAGGGTGCGGGAGTCACTCCCCCATTGTCACGGAGGCGGCCAACCGGAGGCCGGGCAGGTTGGCCCCGACGACATCCCGGCGTGTTCCAGACCACTCCCCGAGCGGATCGGGCGGCTCGAGAGGGTTGGTTTCACGCCCTTGACCTGCGGGAACATGGTCGACAGTGACACCGCGCACAGCGTCGGGGCGTAGATCACATTCCCCAGCGCCGCGTAACTGAGTGTGACAACATTCGTTAGGACGATCACCTGTGCTTGAGGGAGCACACACAAAGGTTGATTGCGAACTAGGGAGACTTATGTCCACCGCTCGATTCGGTCGTGTTCAGAAGGCGTCAGCGCTCATCCCGCTGGCGTTGCTCTCGGCTGCCTGGACTGCAAGCCTCACCGGCACCGGCCTCTCCACCGCCGCTGCCACCGACACCGTCGTCAGCACGCTGCCCGACGGCACCAGCGTCCCCGGCTCGGCCATCGAGGCCCCGGCCAGCGTGTCGAGCCCCGGCACCGTCGCCCCCGGCATCGAGGGCAGCGCCCGCCAGGTCGTGGCCACCTCGTCGGCCTCGGGCATTCCCGCCGCCGCCCTGGCCGCCTACCAGCGTGCCGAGACGGTCATCAACTCTGCCGACAAGTCCTGCAACCTGACCTGGCAGCTCGTCGCCGCCATCGGTCGGGTCGAGTCCGACCACGGCCGGATCAACGGCAACGTCCTCGACAAGGACGGCGTGGCGAAGCCCGGTATCTACGGCATCGCCCTCGACGGCACGAAGGGCACCGCCCGGATCACCGACACCGACGCCGGCCAGTACGACGCCGACTCGATCTTCGACCGTGCGGTCGGCCCGATGCAGTTCATCCCCTCGACCTGGTCGGTCGTGGGCGTGGACGCTGACGGCGACGCCCAGCGCAACCCGCAGGACATCGACGACGCCGCCCTCGCGACCGCCGTGTACCTCTGCTCGGGCAACGACGACCTCTCCTCGGTCGCCGGCCAGCGCGCCTCGGTCTACCGCTACAACCACAGCCAGTCCTACGTCGACCTCGTGCTGTCGATCATGAACTCCTACCTCGTCGGCGACTTCATGACCGTCCCGAACGGCGTCGCCTCGGCCGGCTACTTCGTGCCGCAGGAGAACGCCACCGGCGCGACCGCGAAGAACGGCAAGGGCAAGGGCAAGGGCACCAAGCAGCAGCCCGAGACGAAGACCCCGCCGACGACGACCGACCCGGGCCCGGAGACGAAGCCCGAGCCGCCGACGACGACTCCGGACCCCGACTCGAAGCTCCCGACGGTCCCGAAGACGCCCAAGCTTCCGAAGCTGCCGAACACCTCGGTGCCGCCGGTCGATGACGTCCTCACCCTCGCCCAGGCGATCCTCCAGTGCACCAAGGAGGGCTACGTCGACAACCCGCTCGACGGCAACGACGCCTTCGACAAGTGCGTGCAGGGCTACACGAAGAAGTAGCCCACTGAGAACGACCCCGCCCGGACACCGGGCGGGGTCGTTCTCCATTTCAGGCTCAGCGCAGGAGGCGGGCGACCTCGGCGGCCCAGTAGGTCAGCACCACGTCGGCACCGGCCCGACGGATCGAGGTGAGCGTCTCCACGATGGCCGGCTCGCGCTCGATCCAGCCCTGGGCGGCAGCGGCCTCGAGCATGGCGTACTCGCCGGAGACGTTGTAGGCCGCGACCGGGACGTCCACGGCGTCGCGGACGCGTCGTACGACGTCGAGGTAGGCCAGGGCGGGCTTGACCATCACCAGGTCAGCGCCCTGCTCGACGTCGAGGAGTGCCTCCCGGACGCCCTCGCGGGCGTTGGCCGGGTCCTGCTGGTAGGTGCGCCGGTCCCCGTCGAGCGAGGAGTCGACGGCCTCGCGGAAGGGGCCGTAGAAGGCGGAGGCGTACTTCGCGGAGTAGGCCAGGATCGAGACGTCGGTGTGCTCGGAGGCGTCGAGGGCGGCCCGCACCACGGCCACCTGGCCGTCCATCATCCCGCTCGGCCCGACGATGTTGACGCCGGCATGGGCCTGCGCGCGAGCCATCTCGGCGTACGCCGCGAGGGTCCGGTCGTTGTCGACCCGCCCGTCGCCGGTGAGCACGCCGCAGTGGCCGTGGTCGGTGAACTCGTCGAGGCAGAGGTCGCTCATCACGGTCAGCGCGTCACCGACCTCGCCGACCACGTCGGTGATGGAGAGGTTCAGGATGCCGGCCGGGTCGATCGCGCCCGAGCCTGCTGCGTCCTTGTGCTCGGGGATCCCGAAGAGCATCACCCCGCCCAGACCGAGCTCGGCGGCCTCGGTGACGGCAGCCAGGAGCGAGGCCCGGGAGTGCTGGACGACGCCCGGCATCGAACTGATCGGCCGCGGCTCGCTCAGCCCCTCGCGCACGAAGAGCGGCAGCACCAGCTGGCGCGCCTCGATCGAGGTCTCGGAGACCATCCGGCGCAGCGCCGGGGACGTGCGCAGCCGCCGTGGCCGGACCAGGGGTCCGACCACGCCAGCGGCGTCGAGCTCGCTCACGGCGCGACGCTCATCGCGAGGAGGTGGCCTTGCGGCGCGAAGCAGCCTTGCGCTCGGACGGCTTGGTGACGGCCTGGCCGGACTCCACGAGCGAGTCGCGGCGAGCCCCACCGAAGTCGGCCAACGCATCGACGAGCTCGTCGACGTCGGGCCGAGACGCGAGGACGTCGACCCGGAGGCCGTGCTCCTCGGCGGTCTTGGCCGTCGCGGGCCCGATCACGGCGATGATCGTCGAGGGGTGCGGCTTGCCGGCGATGCCGACGAGGTTGCGCACGGTCGAGGACGAGGTGAAGACCACGGCGTCGAACTTGCCGCTCTTGATCGCGTCGCGGGTCGGCGCCGGCGGCGGGGTGGCGCGCACGGTGCGGTAGGCGGTGACGTCGTCGCACTCCCAGCCCAGGTCGATCAGGCCGGCGACGAGGTTCTCGGTGGCGATGTCGGCGCGCGGCAGGAAGACCCGGTTGATCGGGTCGAGCAGGTCGTCGTACTCGGGCCAGTCGGCCAGGAGACCGGCCGCGGACTGCTCACCGGAGGGCACCAGGTCGGCGCGCAGGCCCCAGGCCGCGATCGCGGCGGCGGTCTTGTCGCCGACCGCAGCGATCTTGAGGCCGGAGAAGGCACGCGCGTCGAGGCCGTACTCCTCGAACTTCTCGCGGACCGCCTTGACGGCGTTGACCGAGGTGAAGGCGATCCACTCGTAGCGACCCTCGACCAGACCGCGCACGGCCTTGTCCATCTGGAGCGGGTTGCGGGGCGGCTCGACCGAGATCGTCGGGACCTCCTCGGGCACCGCGCCGTAGCCGCGCAGCCGCTCGGACAGGCTGGCGGCCTGGTCCTTGGTGCGGGGCACGAGCACGCGCCAGCCGAAGAGCGGCTTGGTCTCGAACCACGACAGGGTGTCGCGCAGGTCGACGACGTCACCGATGACCGTGACGGCGGGGGGCGCCATCCGGGCGGCACGGGCGTCGGCCGCGATGTGCTCGAGGGTCGAGGTGACGGTGGCCTGCTCGGTCGTGGTGCCGACCCGGGTCATCGCGACCGGGGTCTGCGCCGAGCGACCGGCAGCGATGAGCGCCTGGGCGATGTCACCGATCAGGCCGACGGCCGAGAGCAGCACGAGCGTGCGGCCGTCGGCGTACTGCGCCCAGTTGACCTTGTCGCCGCAGGTCACGACGGTGACCTCGCGGTTGTCCTTGGTGGTCAGCGGAATGCCGGCGTAGGCCGGGACCGCGCTCACCGAGGAGACGCCGGGGACGATCTCGAAGCCGAGGCCGGCCTTGACGCAGGCCTGGGCCTCTTCGGGACCGGAGGCGTAGAGGAAGGGGTCGCCGGCCATCAGTCGGACGACGCGCAGGCCCTTCTTGGCGTACTTCGTCACGACCTTCGCGCGCGCGGCGTGCGTCAGCGGCTGACCGTCCTGGCCGAACCCACCGTCGACGATGTCGGGGTGGGTGACCGGGGTCGGCTCACCGTCCTCGGTCTCGACCTGCTCGGGCAGCCCCAGCAGGGTCCGCACCAGGCTCTGGTGGTCGGGCACCTCGGTGACCACGACGTCGGCCTGACGGAGCAGGTCGACGGCACGGACCGTGAGCAGCCCGGGGTCACCGGGACCGCTCCCGACGAACGACACCCAGCCGCGGCTGGGGCTCGTGGTCGATCCGGAGCTCGGGCCGGCGTTGGAGCCGGTCTGGGGGGACGTCTTGCCTCGCGTCATGCGTTCAGCCTCTTGTCTGGTGTTTCCTGCTGCGGCAATACCAACCGTGCTGCCCCGTCGGCGAGCATGTCGTTCGCCAGTCGGGTCCCGACGCCCACGGCGTCGGAGGGGGCCCCGGTGGCGGACATCCGCACCGAAAGCGTCCCGTCGTGGGACAGGGCAACTGCCCTGACCCACAGTTCGTCTCCGTCGTCGCCTTCGACGACGTCGGCCAGTGCACCGATCGGTGCGGAACAACCACCCTCGAGTGTGGCAAGTACGGCGCGTTCTGCCTCGACGGCCGCACGGGTGTGCGGATCGTCGAGTCCGGAAAGCTGCGTCATCAAGTCGTCGTCCCCGGTCCGGCACTCGATCGCCAGGGCGCCCTGGCCGGGGGCCGGGAGCATCTGGAGCGGGTCGAGCACCTCGGTCGCATCGTCGAGTCGACCGATGCGAGCCAGCCCGGCACGAGCGAGCACGACGGCGTCGAACTCGCCGGAGTGAACCTTGCCGATCCTGGTGTCAACGTTGCCGCGAATTCCCGAGATCTCCAAACCGAGGCCGAGGGCCTGCAGCTGGGCGAGGCGCCGCGGGGAGCCCGTGCCGACCCGGCTGCCGACCGGCAGCTCACCCAGGGTGAGGCCGTCTCGGGCCACGATCGCGTCGCGGGGGTCCTCGCGTCGCGGGATCGCGGCGATGCTGATCCCGGGGTGCGGGTAGGTCGGGAGATCCTTGAGGGAGTGGACGGCCACGTCGATCTCGCCACGGAGCAACGCCTCGCGCAGGGCCCCGACGAAGACTCCGGTGCCGCCTGCCTCGGCCAGGGGGGTGCCGGCAGCCTGGCTGCGGTCACCCTCGGTGGTGACCTCGACCAGCTCGGTCGCCCGGCCCAGCTGGGCGCGGATCAGCTCGGCGACGGTGCCGGCCTGGGTGGTGGCCAGCAACGAACGGCGGGTGCCGACCCGGATCGTCCCGGTCAGACCGGCCTGCGTGGTCATGAGAGCCCCTCGGGCCGGGTGACCGCGTCGACGGCCTCGGGGTCCAGGGCGAAGAGCTCGGCCAGGGCAGCGGCGTAGGAGACCGCGCCGGTCTCGTTGGCGAGCTCCTTGACCCGGATGGTCGGCTGGTGCAGGAGCTTGTCGGCGACTCGGCGCACGGCCTGGAGCACCTCGGCGCGGGCAGCGTCGTCGAGATCGGGGAGCCGGCCCGAGAGCCGCTCCATCTCGGCATCGACCACGGCTGTCGCCATGGACCGCAGGGCCACCACGGTCGGCGTCACGCTCGCCTGCCGGCGGGCCGAGAGGAACGCGGTGACCTCCTGGCCGACGATGCTGCGCACCGCCTCGACCTCGCGACCCGACTCGGACTCACGCAGCTCGTCGGCGAGGTCGGCGAGGTTGATCAGGGTCACGCCGGGCAGGTCGGCGACGCCGGGGTCCACGTCGTGGGGCAGCGCGAGGTCGATCAGCGACAGGGGCTGCCCGGCGGGCCGGGCCGACGCCACCATGTCGGCGGTGATCAGCACCCCCGTGGAGCCGGTGCAGGCGATCACGATGTCGGCGACCGCGAGCTCGGCGGCGAGATCGGCGAGCGGGGCCGAGCGGGCGGCGTACTCGAGAGCGAGGCGGTCGGCGTTCTGGGCGGTGCGGTTGACCACGGTGACACTGGCGGCACCGAGGCGGCTGACGGTGGCGGTCGCGAGCGAGGCCATCGAACCGGCTCCGACCACGAGCACCCGACGGCCCTGGACGGTTGCGCCCGAGCTGCCCGAGCGCTCCAGCGCGGCACTCACCAAAGAGGGGGCGGCCCGATCGATGTCGGTCTCCGCACGCGAGCGCTTGCCGACCCGCAGCGCCTGCTGGAAGAGGACGTTGAGGGCGGGGCCCACGGTGCCGAGCTCCTGGCCCAGGCGCAGCGCCTCGCGGGACTGGCCGAGGATCTGACCCTCACCGACCGCCATCGAGTCGAGGCCGGCCGCCACGTGGAACAGGTGCGCGACCGCGCCGTCGTCGTAGTGGACGTAGAGGTGCGGCAGCATCTGGGCCGTGGACCGCCCGGCCCGCTCGACGAGCAGCCGGGAGACGTCCTCGACGCTGCCATGGAAGCGGTCGACGTCGGCGTAGATCTCCAGGCGGTTGCAGGTCGAGATGACCGTGACCTCGGTGACGTGCTCGCACGAGGCGGCGTCCTGGACGAGCTTGTGGACGCCGTCGGTGTCGAGGGCGAGCTGCTCGAGCAAGGACACCGGTGCCGAGTTGTGGGAGATGCCGACCACGAGGACGCTCACGCAGGCTCCCCGTGGGCCTTGCGCTGCTCGTGGTAGGCGAGGATCTGCAGCTCGATGGAGAGGTCGACCTTGCGGACGTCGACCCCGGCCGGCACCGAGAGAACTGCGGGGGCGAAGTTGAGGATGCTGGTGATGCCGCAGGCGACCATCCGGTCGGCGACGTCCTGCGCCGACAGGGCCGGGGTGGCGATGACGCCGATGGCGACCCCCGCCTCGCGCACGATCTGTTCGAGGTCGTCGAAGGGGCGTACGTCGACTCCCGCGACGACCTCGTCGTGCCGGTCGGGGTCGGCGTCGAGCAGCGCGACGACCCGGAACCCGCGGCTGCGGAAGCCGGAGTAGTTGGCCAGGGCATGGCCGAGGTTCCCGATGCCGACGATCACCACCGGCCAGTCCTGGGTCACCCCGATCTCCCGGGCGATCTGGTAGCGCAGGTAGTCGACGTCGTAGCCGACGCCGCGGGTGCCGTAGCTGCCGAGATAGGAGAGGTCCTTGCGCAGCTTGGCGCTGTTCACCCCGGCGGCCGCGGCGAGGTCCTCGCTCGAACAGGTGCCGGTGCCGAGCTCGGAGAGCGTCACCAGGGCTCGCAGGTAGACAGGGAGACGAGCAACGGTGGCCTCGGGAATGTCCCGGGCGTTCTCCGTTGAGGTCCGTGCGGTCACTGTCTCGTCTCCATGGAATGGATGGCCCGCGAATACTGGCTGGCAAGGCGTGGCGGCTGTCCCGTTCACGCGTCCGGCTCGATCACTGTAAGAGTTTGTGAACGCGAGAACAAACCGGCGCGAGGGCGGCCCGGACCACCACGGCCGGGCCGGTTACCACATGTGAGATGTCACACCACCCCGGGGGTGGCGTCAGGCCAGCAGGGCGGCCCGGAGCCGGGCCTCGTCCACCCGCCAGAAGTCGTGCTGCCGCCCGTCGACGAAGGTCACCGGGATCTCGTCGTTGAAGCGCTCGGGCAGGGTGTCGTCGTCATCGATCGAGACCTCGACGTAGCGCTCCCCCAACTCCTGGCAGACCCGCGCGATCACCGCACGGGCGTCGTCGCAGAGGTGACAGCCGGGTCGGGAGTAGAGCGTGACCCGGGGGTCCGGTGCGGGAGCGGTCACTCGAGCAGGTCCGAGGCCCGTCGCCGCTCCAGGCCGCGCAGGCGACCCTTCTGGACCTTGCCGGTCACCGTGAGCGGCAGCTCGTCGACGATCTCGATCCGGCTCGGCTGCTTGAAGCGGGCCAGCCGCTGCGCGCAGTGGGAGCGGACGGCGGCCTCGACGGTCGCAGCGTCGGCGTCGGGGGCCCGGACGTAGGCCACCACGGCCTCACCGGTCACGTCGTCCGCGGCGCCGATCACGGCCGCCTCGGCCACCCCGGCGACCTCGCGGATGACCTCCTCGACCTCGATCGGGTAGACGTTGAACCCGGAGACGATCACCAGGTCCTTGAGCCGGTCGACGAGGAAGAGGTCACCGCTGGAGTCCAGGAAGCCGACGTCGCCGGTGGCCCACCAGCCCTCGGCGTCCGGTCCGCCACTGCCGTCGGGCCAGTAGCCGGAGAAGAGGTTGGCGCCGGCGATCTCGATCTGGCCGGGGTCCTCGCCCTCCGGCGGGTGGCCGGCGTGGTCGACGAGCCGCACCGAGATGCCGGGCAGCGCGGCGCCCACCGAGCCGGTCTGGAGCTCGACACTGCACAGGGTGCTGGTGACCACGGGCGCGGCCTCGGTCAGGCCGTAGCCCTGGTGGACCGGGATCTGGGTGCGGCCGGTGAACTCGTCGACCAGGTCGGGCGAGAGCGGCGCCGAGCCCGAGAGCATCAACCGAACCGGCCCGAGCCGTTCCTTGAGGTGCTCCTCCGGGCGCCAGTAGGCGAAGACCGGCGGCGCCACCGGCACCACGCTGCAGGCCTCGTCCTCGATGAGATCGAGGGTGCCCTGCGGGTCGAACCGATCGACGAGCACCAGCTTGGCGCGGTGGCGGAGCACGCCGCCGAGAACGGCATTGAGCCCGTAGACGTGGAAGAGCGGGAGCACCCCGAGGACGACGTCGTCACCGTGGATCATCGGGGGGTCGACCTGGGCGATCTGGTCGATGTTGGCGAGCAGGGCGCGGTGGGTGAGCATCGCTGCTCGGGGACGACCCGAGGTGCCGCTGGTGTAGAGGAGAGCGGCCAGCTTCTCGGGGTCCTGCAGCGGCGGGATCGGGCGGGCCGGCGCAGCGCGCAGGTCGTCGTACGACTGCTCCCCGGCCTCGGGGGTGGCGCCGACCACGACCAGTCGGGGGGAGGCAGCCCCGGCCTCCGACGCCAAGGCCTCGCGGACGGCGGCCAGGCAGGTGGCGTCGGAGACCACGAGCCGAGCCCCGGAGTCGGCGATCATCCGGGCCAGCTCACTCGCGGTGGCGCGTGGGTTGACGGGGACGGCCACCACCTGGGCCCGCAGCACACCGAGGTAGGTGGTGACGAACTCGATCCGGTTCGGGATGGCGATCAGCACGCGGTGGCCGGCCACGATCCCCGCGGCCCCGAGCCCGGTCGCGACCCGACCCACTTCGTCCTCGAGCTCGCCCCAGGTCAGGCTGCGCCCACTCGCTTCGACCAGGGCCAGCTTGTCCGGACTCTCGGCGGCTGCTTCTGCCACCAGGTCTGCGACGTCGTTCAGCGCTTGGTTCTTCCCGGAAATCGTCTCGAGAGGCGGGGCAGACATGGCGCGATCCTTCCACACGTGGGCGACCCCCGCCCGGGGAAGGACCGGGCTACGCTGCGTGCGTGCCACCGCCTCGTGAGAAAAGCCGTCGACCCGTGGACCTGCGCGTGCGCTCGACGATGGCCGGCGAGGCCGCAGCGGCCGCAGCAGAGGTCGAGACCGCCCTGGACACCCCCGCGGACCCGACCTCCGCGGCCTTCTTCGACGTCGACAACACCGTGATGCAGGGCGCCAGCATCTTCCACCTCGCCCGTGGCCTGCACCGGCGCGACTTCTTCACCACGCGGGAGATCCTCGGCGCGGCCTGGAAGCAGGCCTACTTCCGCATCGTCGGCGTCGAGGACCCCGAGCACGTCTCCGACGCCCGCAACTCCGCGCTGGGCTTCATCGCCGGGCACACGGTCGCCGAGCTCGAGGAGCTGGGCGAGGAGATCTTCGACGAGGCCATGGCGCACCGGATCTGGCCGGGCACCCGCGCCCTGGCCCAGCTCCACCTCGACCGCGGGCAGCGGGTCTGGTTGGTGACGGCGGCGCCGATCGAGATCGCCTCGATCATCGCCCGACGGCTCGGGCTCACCGGGGCGATGGGCACGGTCGCCGAGCACGTCGACGGCGTCTACACCGGCAAGCTGGTCGGTGACCTGCTGCACGGCCCGGCCAAGAGCGAGGCGATCAAGGCCCTGGCTGCCCGCGAGCAGCTCGACCTGGCGGCGTGCTCGGCGTACTCCGACTCCTACAACGACCTGCCCATGCTGAGCCTGGTCGGCGACGCCTGCGCCATCAATCCGGACGCCAGGCTGCGCGCCCACGCGCGCGCCCAGGGATGGCGGATCCGCGACTACCGCACCGGACGCAAGGCGGCCCGGGCCGGCCTGGTCGTGGGGGCGGTGGCCGGTGCCGTCAGCGGCACGGTCGCGGCCGGCGTGGCGCTGCGCGGTCGACGGAGCTGAGCTCCTGCCGGCGACGGTTCTTTACCTTCGTGTCGTTGCGCACGTTTTCGTGATCTGTTCCCACGCTCCCCGGTTGCGCCCTACCATGACAATGGCTTCGGCAGAAGCTGACCGGGAGGGTCTCATCACAATGCCTTGGGCAGGTCATGACGTCGCACGTGGGCTCGACGCCCTACGAGCGACGCTTGCGCCATTCCTCCTGAACCCTCAGCTGGCGCTCGCTGGTGGCCCGGAGATCCTCTTCTCCGAGATGGCCTCCTCCAGTGCCACTCCGGCTGGCCGAAGCGGTGGCAGCAGCACCGTCGCGCCCCCCGGAGACCAGGGTGACGACTCCGACCTCGCCGCCTCCTCGGAAGAGTCCGAGGCCGAGCGCACCCGCCTGATCGCGCTCGTCGAGCTGGCCCGCACGGGTGACGCCGAAGCGTTCGGCCTGCTGTACGACCACTACCAGGCCTCGGTCTACCGCTTCCTCTTCTACCGCACGCGGAGCACCACGCTGGCCGAGGACCTCGTCTCGGAGACGTTCTTCCGGGCGCTGCGGAGCATGACGAACTTCCGCTGGCAGGGCAAGGACTTCGGCGCCTGGCTGATGACCATCGCCCGCAACCTCGCGACCGATCACTTCAAGGCCGGTCGGACCCGGCTGGAGATGACCACCGAGGACATGGGGCTGCACGACTCCTCGTCCGAGGGCCCCGAGGCCGCCGTGCTGGCCGGACTCACCAACGAAGTTCTCTTGCGAGCGCTCAAGGAGCTGCCCGACGAGCAGCGCGACTGCCTGATCATGCGCTTCCTCCAGGGGATGAGCATCGCCGAGGCGGCAGCCGTACTCGGCCGCAGCGACGGCGCGGTCAAGCAGCTCCAGCTGCGGGGCGTCCGGAACCTCGCCAAGCTGATGCCCGAAGGGATCCGGGACTGATGGCCCCCGCCTGCGTCACTTTCGACCCGAGCGTGCGGCTCGCCGTAACTTCGCGTCCCTGCGCGTCGTTGTGCAGGACGTCGACGCCTCGTCATCGAGGCCCAGCCCTCGACGTCATGACAGGACGGATCCGATGAGCCCCGTGTTCGCGGCACGACGACACTCCGAGGAGTTCGCCTCCCTGATCGAGAACGCCTCGACCGGTCAGCCTGCCGACGCTCGGTACTCCGACCTGCTCGAGGTCGTCGAGCTCCTGCGTGACACCCCCACCGTCGAGCCGCGCCCCTCCTTCGTGGCCAACCTCCGCGATCGGCTGATGCTGGTTGCCGGCGCTGCCCTGGCCACCAGCGAAACCCCCGAACGCCTCGTCCTGCCGCCCCGCCAGAAGGCGCGGGACCGCCGCGTGGCTGCTGCCGTGGGCGGCTTCGCCCTCGTCGGGGCCACGACCTCGATGGCGATGGCTGCCCAGAGCGCCCTGCCCGGTGACGTCCTCTACCCGCTCAAGCGGGCCATGGAGAGCGCCCAGCGCGAGGTCAGCGTCGGCGAAGGCCAGCGCGGGGAGACCTTGCTCGCCAATGCCTACGGTCGACTCGACGAGATCAACGCGCTCAGCCGCCACGGCGACCTCAAGGACGCCCCGGTCATCGCCGACACCCTCAACGACTTCACCCTCCAGGCGACCGAAGCCTCCGACCTGCTGCTGTCCGACTACTTCCAGACCGGCCGGAGCACCCTGGTGTCCGGGCTGCGCGACTTCACCAGTCTGAGCCTGGACCAGCTGACCGCCCTCGAGGCCCTCGTCCCGACCGAGGCCCGCGACGAGCTGCTCAACGCGGCCCAGGTGGTCTTCCAGATCGACGCCGCCGCTCGTCAGGCTTGCCCCACGTGTGGCGGCGCTGGCATCAGCGTGATCCCCAACGTCTTCGCCACCATGTCATCGGGCGCCAGCACCTGGGTTCGACCCGACGTGGGCGGCGAGAAGAAGTCCAAGAAGGGCGGTGGCCAGGAGCAGGCCCAGCCCGAGGTCCCGGCCGTCGAGGGCGAGGCGCTCCCGCCCGGCAGCGTGCTGACCCCCGACGCGGGCGCCAACGCCTCCGGACCTCCGCCCAGCTCCGAGGACTCGGGCAATCCCCTCAAGGGGCTGAGCGACGGCCTGAGCGGCGGCGGCGGTTCCCAGCCTGCCTCGAACCCGACGACTCCCGACGTGAACGCCCTGCTCGCCGGCACCGCCAAGATCGTCGAGGACGCCACCAAGCCCGTGGTGCCCTGACGTCGCAGCGTCGGGCCCGAGGTCATCGGCTCAGCGGAAGACCGACTGGCGCTTCATCAGCAGTGAGTAGAGCGTCTGCTGGATCGTCTCGCGCACCTGGTCGGTGACGTTGAAGACCAGCATCGGGTCGTCGGCTGCGCCCGCGTCGTAGTCGTCGGTGCGGATCGGCTCACCGAACTCCAGGAGCCACTTCGAGGGCAACGGCACCAGACCGAGCGGACCGAGCAGCGGGAAGAACGGCGTGATCGGGATGTAGGGGATGCCCAGCAGCCGCGCGAGTGACGGGACGTTGCCGACCAGCGGATAGATCTCCTCGGCACCGACGACCGAGAGCGGCACGATCGGGACGCCGGTCTTGAGCGCGGCCGCCACGAAGCCGCCGCGGCCGAAGCGCTGGAGCTTGTAGCGGTCGGCGTACGGCTTGCCGATGCCCTTGAACCCCTCGGGCCAGACGCCGACGAGCTCGCCACCGCTGAGCATCCGCTCGGCGTCCTCGTGGCAGGCCAGGGTCGCGCCGCCCTTGCGGGCCATGGTGCTGACGACCGGCATCTTGAAGACGAGGTCAGCGCCGAGCGGGCGCAGGAAGCGACCGGTGTGGTCGTGGATCGAGACCATCGTCATCAGGCCGTCGATCGGAACCGTGCCGGAGTGGTTCGAGACGACCAGGGCGCCACCCTCGGTCGGGATGTTCTCGGCGCCGCGGACCTCGATGCGGAACCACTTCTCCGCGATCGGTCGCAGGGCTGCCATGAAGAAGCGCTGGGTCATCTCCTGGTCGAAGCCGTACTCGTCGACGACGTAGTCGCCGGTGACCCGGCGTCGCAGGAAGGCCAGGAAGCGGGCGAGCTGGGGCTCCCACTGGTCACCGAAGATCTCCACGGCCGCGTGCTGGAAGGCCGAGAGCCAGTCGGCAGCGGGGATGCCGGCGAGGGGTCCGCGCTCCTGCGTGGTGACGGCCGCACGCGTGCCGGAGCCAGCTGCGGGCTGGGTCACGGTGGTGTCGGGGACCGACTCGTCGCTGGGCGTGGGGGCCGCCGGGAGCAGGGGTGGTGACGTGCGAGCGGGTCGGCGGGCGGCGGGTGGGCGGGGTGGCTCCCCGCTTGGTCGGCACCAGGCCGCGCGCTGCCGAGGACGCCTGGGTCCCCGTGCCGCGGCCGGGCCGGCCGCGGGTCCCGATCGGAATGATCTCGGCGTCACCCATGGTCGGCTCCCGAGGTGTGAGTGGAGGGTGCGGGCAGGGCGCGCGCCAGACCGGCGAGCACCTTCTCGGAGCGTCCGCCGGTGGCCGGCAGGAGCGAGCCGAAGTCCGCGAAGGCTTCCGCCGTCGAGTATGCCGGGTGGAACCCGAGGATCTCGCGCATCCTGGTGGTGTCGACACCACGGCCGTAGGTCAACAGGCCGAGGTGCTCGGGCGAGAAGTCGGCGACCCGCGCCGAGCGCAGCACCGAGCCGAGGTTGCCGACCGCGAAGGCCGGCAGCTTGATCGAGGCGCGCTGCAGGCGGCGTACGGCCTGGGACAACATCAGGACGCCGTCCCCAGCGACGTTGAAGGTGCCGGCGACGTCGTGGGTCACCGCATGCCGCAGCACTGCCTGGAGGTCCTGCTCGTGCAGGAACTGCAGGCGCGGGTCGTGGCCGATCACGGTCGGGACCACCGGCAGCCGGAAGTACGACGTGAGCGGGCTGGTCACGTGGGGACCGATGACGTTCGCGGCCCGGATCATGGTGACTCGGACGTCGGGGCGCCGGCGGGCGAAGCCGCGGACGTAGCCCTCGATCTCCGCGACGTCCTTGGCGTAGCCCGCGCGGGGCGCACGACGCGGCTCCATGTCCTCGGTGAACATCGCCGGGTCGCGGCTGCTGGCGCCGTAGACCGTGGTCGTCGACTTCACCACGAGGTGGCGCAGGCCGGGTGCCTTCTGACAAGCAGCGAGGAGCTGCATCGTCCCGATGACGTTGAGCTCCTTCATGGTGTGCCGCCCGCCGGTGGTGCCCGGCGTCGCGATCACGCTCATGTGGACGACCGTGTCGACGTCCTCCTTCGCGATGACCTTGGCAATCACCGGATTGCGGATGTCGGCGCGGACGAACGACACGTGCCCGATGTCGCCGCGCGGCGGGACGACGTCGACCCCGATGACGCGGTCGACGGCAGGGTCGCTCGCCACGGCGCGCGCGAACCGCCGGCCCAGGTCACGGGAGACTCCCGTGACCAGCACCACCCTGCCGCCCGAGGCCATGGAGGTGTCCGGGCCTACTTGCCGAGCTTGCGACGCTGGACGCGCGTCTTCTTCAGCAGCTTGCGGTGCTTCTTCTTGGCCATGCGCTTGCGCCGCTTCTTGATGACAGAACCCACGGGAAACCTTTCACAAAACTGTTCGGTCGCTCCGGGGAGACGCCCGAAGGACTCGCACAGACTATCCGCCGTAGCTCAGACATCAGAATCCGACTGCCGATCGGCTCACGGGGTGAGCGCCCGAGACCCCCCGAGATCGGGCCGACGGCCCGATCCGGGGTGGATCTGTGGCGACCAGGCGGGCTCAGCCGGCGTGGTAGAAGCTCTTGCGGAGGTACTCGTCGACATCCTTCTCGAGGACGCGGAAGGAGCGCCCGACGCGGACGGCAGGCAGTTCGCCGCCGTGCACGAGGCGGTAGACGGTCATCTTGGAGACCCGCATCCTGGCTGCCACTTCGGCAACGGTCAGGAAGGTCGAGTCGGAGGGATTCCCGGGGGAGTTGGGCGTCATCTGGCACCGCTTTCTTTGCAACGCGGCACCGGCTTCCCCGCCGGTGGTAACACGCGTCGCGCATGGTGAGAATAGGGCTCATGGGACTCATGGGGAAGAGGTTGTCTAGAGAAACATGAGGGAATCACGGCGTGTCCGCTTGATTTGCGGAAAAAAGGAGTGAGGTGTGCCCTCACGGGAGCGGATCGAGCCCGTGCAACGGGAAGATCTCGGTGCGCGTGGCGTGAATGGCGCGGTCCAGCCAGGTGTCGGGGTCATAGCCCTCCGACCAGTCGCGATAGGCCGGCGTCCGCCCGTCGGTGAGCCGGTAGGGCGCCATCCGCCCCAGCGCGGTGCGCACATGGTCACGCCAGCCGCCGGGGGTGTCGGTCAACGGGTCGAGCGGCTGGCCGCCGACGATCGCGAGCAGGTGACTCCACGCCCGGGGCACCACGTCGACCACGGCATAGCCACCGCCGCCGGTCACCACCCAACGACCGCCGGCCACCTCGTGGGCAAGCTCGTGCAGGGCGAGGTACGTCGCACGCTGGCCGTCGACGGTCAGCATCAGGTGGGCGAGCGGGTCCTCGATGTGGGAGTCGCACCCGTGCTGGGTCACGAGCACCTCGGGCCGGAACTCCCGCAGCAGCGGCGGCACGACGGCATGGAAGGCCCGCAGCCAGCCGCCGTCGCCGGTCCCCGGCGGGAGCGCGACGTTGACCGCACTCCCCTGCGCATCGGGACCGCCCACGTCATTCGGGAAGCCGGTGCCCGGGAAGAGCATCTGGCCGGTCTCGTGCAGGCTGATCGTGAGCACCCGGGGGTCGTTCCAGAAGATCTTCTCGACGCCGTCGCCGTGGTGCACGTCGACGTCGACGTAGGCGACGCGTTCGGCGCCCTGGTCGAGGAGGTACTGGATGCCGATCGCGACGTCGTTGTAGATGCAGAAGCCGCTGGAGCGATCCGGCATCGCGTGGTGGAGCCCACCGGTGATGTTGGCCGAGTGCAGGCTCTCCCCGCTCCACACCTGCCGGAACGCCTCGACACTGGCGCCCACGACGTGGGCCGCCGCCAGGTGCATGTCACGGAAGACGGGGTTGTCGTCGGTGCCGAGGCCGCGCGCGAGGTCGAAGGCCCCCTCGATCGTCCCGGCCCGGGTGACCGCCTCGATGAGGGCGGGGTCGTGCACGGTCGCGAGCAGGTCGTCGCCGGCGATCGGCGCGTCCACCAGTCGCAGGCCCGCGTCGAAGACGCCCAGCTCGCGGGCGAGCCGCATCGTCAGGTCCACCCGGACCGGCGACATCGGGTGGCTGGGGCCGAAGTCGTACTCGGCGAGCGTCTGGTCGAAGACGACCGTCGCGGGACCTGAGCACTCGAGCATGAGCGCACGCTACCGGGCGAGCGCCTCGGTGATCGCTGGTGCCCGGGCCCGGCGTGTGCCACGCTGACCTCGTGCTCACGAATCCTGCCATCGCCACCACCTGGCGGGTCGCCTGACCGGCGACCCGACTCGAAGCACGACTTCACACGGCCGCCCACGGGTGGTCGTGCTGCATTTCCGGGCCGGTCGATCGTGGGCCTCATCCCAGGAGCAACCCATGACCAGCCTGTCCCACCAGATCCCCACCCGCCCCGAGGTCCTCGCCACGCGTCGGCTCTCCCTGCTCAAGCCCACCGGCCACCTCACCCTGGGCAACCTCCTCGGGGCGCTCCAGCCGATGGTGGCCGGCCAGCGCGCGGCCGAGTGCTTCTTCGGCATCGCCGACCTGCACGCGCTGACCGTGCCCCACTCCCCGGTGGCCCTGCGCGCGCTGGTGCCGGAGCTCGCGACCCTGCTGCTCGCGGTCGGGCTCGACGAGTCGACGCTCTTCGTCCAGAGCAGGGTCCCCGCGCACAGCCAGCTCGCCTACCTGCTCGAGTGCACCGCCCACACCGGCGAGCTCAACCGGATGATCCAGTTCAAGGAGAAGGGGCGCGACCACCCCTCGACCCGGGTCTCGCTCTACACGTACCCGACCCTGATGGCGGCCGACATCTTGTTGTACCGCCCGGCCGACGTCCCGGTCGGCGAGGACCAGCGCCAGCACGTCGAGCTGACCCGTGACCTCGCGATCCGCTTCAACACCACCTATGGAGAGGTCTTCACGGTCCCGGAGATCACCACACCGCCCACCGGGGCACGTGTGATGGACCTGGCCGATCCGACGTCGAAGATGGGCAAGTCGCACGCCGACGGCTCGGGGATCATCTACCTGCTGGACCCGCCCGACGTCGTACGACGCAAGGTGGCGCGGGCGGTGACCGACAGTGAGTCAGGCCCCGACGCCGTCCGCCGCGACCGGGCGGCCAAGCCGGGGGTGACCAACCTCCTCGACATCCTGGCCGGCTGCGGCGGCTCGGTCGACGGCCTCACGACGTACGGCGCACTGAAGCAGGCGGTCACCGACGCGGTCGTCGAGACACTGACCCCCATCCAGCGGCGGTACGCCGAGCTCGCCTCCGACCGGGTGCACGTGACCGCAACCTTCACCGCCGGGGCGCAACGCTGCCGCGAGGTGACTGCTCCGGTGCTGGCGGCAGCCGAGTCCGCGATCGGTCTCGGCTGACGTGGGACCGGCTGAGCGGCCCGGGCCGGTCAGGCCTTCATGAACTCCGCGACGACCCGCCCGAGCTCGTGGCCGGCGTCCTCCTGGAGGAAGTGGCCGGCGTTCGCGATGACCGGGTGCTCGAGGCCCTGGGCGCCGGGGACCAGCTTGCGGATGATCGGCGCCATCTCGCCGGTGATCGGGTCGCTGTCGCTGAAGGCGGTGAGGAACGGCTTGTCCCAGGCCATCAGCACCTCCCAGGCCGCGCGGTTGGCCCCGGTCGCCGGGTCGTCCGTGCTGGTGGGGAGCAGCGTCGGCATGACGCGCGGCCCGGCCTTGGCGGACTCGTCCGGGAAGGGCGCGTCGTACGCCGCCCGCGTCACGTCGTCGAGGCCGCGGACGCAGCCGGCCTCCACGAAGCGGCCGATGTCGAGGGTTCTGGCCTTCGCGACGGCATCGTGGAACATCCACCAGATCTTCGGCATGTCGTGGTCGCCCGTGGGCAGGCCGGTGTTCGCGGCGACGACCCGGGCGAAGCGCTCGGGGTTCTCGGCGACCAGGCGCAGACCGATCAGCCCGCCCCAGTCCTGGCCGACGAGGGTGATGCCCGTCAGGTCGAGGCGGTCCAGCACCAGTTCGCGCACCCACTCGACGTGCCGGGCGAAGCTGTGGTCCGAGGTCTGCAGCGGCTTGTCCGAGCGTCCGAAGCCGACCAGGTCGACCGCAATCGCGCGGAGGCCCGCGGCCGCGAGCTCGCCCATCACGTGCCGGTAGAGGAACGACCAGGTGGGCTCGCCGTGCAGCAGCAGCGCCACCGGCCCGTCGGCCGGGCCGGCCTCGACGTAGGACATCCGGACGGTGCCGCCGTCGGGGTCGGCCACCTCGGCGTACTGCGCCGGCCAGGCAAAGTCGGCCAGGTCAGCGAAGCGGGCGTCGGGGGTCCGGTAGGTCTCCATGCCGGGCAGTCTGGCACCTCCACCCGGGGAGCTAGGACCCTTCGGCGAGCTCCCGCGACCGGTCGCGCGCGGCCTCCATCGCAGCGAGGAACGCCGCCCGCACCTTGTGGATCTCGAGCTCGCGCAACGCGGCCGCCGTGGTGCCGGCCGGGGAGGTGACCTGCTCGCGCAGCACGGTCGGGTGGGTGCCGGTCTCGCGCAGCATCTTCGCCGAGCCGACGAGAGTCTGGATGACCAGGTCGTTGGCCGTCGCACGCGGCAGGCCGAGGTGGACGCCCGCCTCGATCATCGACTCGACGACGAAGAAGATGTAGGCAGGCCCCGAGCCGGAGATCGCGGTGACGGCGTCCTGCTGGCGCTCGGGGATCCGCAGCACCTTGCCGACCGAGGCCATCAGCTCCTCGACCTCGACGAGGTGGGCCTCGTCGCAGTGGGACCCGGGCGAGATCGCGGTCATCCCCTCGTCGACCAGGGCGGGGGTGTTCGGCATGACGCGGACCACGGCGACACCGGCGGGCACCCGCGCCTCGATGAACGCGGTGGTGATCCCGGCCGCCAGGGAGACGACCAGCTGTCCGGCGCGCAGCTCGGGCGAGATCTCGGCGAGCAGGTCGGCCATGTCCTGCGGCTTCACCACCAGCGCGAGGGTGTCGGCCTTGCGGGCGGCCTCGATGTTGGAGACCACGGCGACGCCGTACCGCTCCTCGAGCTCGCGGGCGCGCTCGGGGCGCTTCTCCCCCACGATCAGGTGGTCGACCCGGCGACCGGCGCGCACGAGCCCGGAGAGGAGGGCTTCGCCCATCACTCCCGCGCCGAGGATTGCTGTCTGCGCCTGCTCCGCCATCGGTGACCTACTTCTTCGAGACCAGGGACTTGACGAAGAATGACAGGTTCTGGGGTCGCTCCGCGAGACGTCTCATGAGGTAGCCGTACCACTCGGTGCCGTAGGGGATGTAGACCCGGACGGTCTCACCGTCGGCAGCGAGCCGCTTCTGCTCCTCGGGACGGATGCCGAAGAGCATCTGGAACTCGTACGATCCCTGGGCCCGGCCGTAGCGGCTGGCGAGCGAGGCCGCGATCTCGACCATCCGCGGATCATGGGTGGCGATCATCGGGTAGCCCTGCCCGGCGAGCAGCACCTTGAGGCAGCGGACGTAGGACTTGTCGACGGCGAGCTTGTCCTGGAAGGCGACCGACTCGGGCTGCTTGTAGGCGCCCTTGCACAGCCGCACGCGCGATCCCTCGAAGGCCAGCGCCCGGCAGTCGGCCTCGGTGCGGTGGAGGTAGGCCTGCACCACCGCTCCGGTCTCGGGGAAGTCCTTGCGCAGCTCGTGCAGGATCGCCAGCGTCGAGTCGGTGGTGGTGTGGTCCTCCATGTCGAGGGTGACCGTGGTGCCGGCGTTGCGTGCTGCGCGGCAGATCGTACGGGCGTTCTCCAGGGCGATCTTGTTGCCGTGCTGGGGAAGCGCCTGGCCCAGGGCCGAGAGCTTGAGCGACACCTCGGCCTGGCGGGTGAGACCGCGCGCGCTGAGCTGGCCCAGGGCATCGAGGTACGCCGCCACGGTGGCGTCGGCCTGCTCGACGTCGAGGGTGTCCTCGCCGAGGAAGTCGAGCGTCACCTGCAGGCCGTCCGCCACCAGCGCGGCGGTGGCGTCGACGGCCGAGGCGGTGTCCTCACCGGGGACGTAGCTGCTGACGATGCCGGCCGAGACGGGCATCGTGCTGACGAGGTTCTTGACCCGCTCGCTGCGCGCGAGCAGCAGGAGCGGGTGGCGGAGCAGAGACATGGCGCACAGGCTACGCCGGGCTCGCGCTGTGGGCCCAAGCGAGCGGTCCCTGACCTCGTCTCGCGACGCTAGGGAGTACGACGCCGCAGCGTGGCCGCACCCAGCGCCAGGACGACCAGCACGAAACCCTCACGACGGCCAGGTCGGCCCAGACCTCGGCGGTGCTGGTGCTGGTGGTGAGGTGCTGCATCGCGTCGACGGCGTAGGACAGGGGCAGCACGTTGCTGATCGTCTCGAGAACCCCGGGCAGCAACGCACGCGGCACGAAGAGTCCGCAGAGCAGGATCTGCGGGATCACCAGCGCCGGCATGAACTGCACGGCCTGGAACTCCGTCTGCGCGAAGGCGGACACGAAGAGCCCCAGGGCGGTGCCGAGGAGCGCATCGGCGATGGCCACGACGATCAGGAGCCAGACGGGGCCCACGATGTCGAGCCCGAGCAGCCAGACGCTCACGCCGACCGCCAGACCCGACTGGAGGGCGGCCACCGCGCCGAAGGCCAGGGCGTAGCCGGCGAGGAAGTCGCCCTTGCCCAGTGGCATCGCGAGCAGCCGCTCGAGGGTGCCGCTGGAGCGCTCCCGCAGCGTGGTCACGCTGGTCACCAGGAACATCACCGTGAAGGGGAACATCGCCAGGAGCGCCGGACCCACCCGGGAGAAGGTGTCGGAGCTGGTGTTGTCGTACATCCACCACAGCAGGGAGATCAGCAGCGTCGGCAGCGCCAGCAGCATCACCAAGGTGCGCCGGTCGCGGCGCAGCTGGGTCAGCACCCGGCGGGTCACGGCCAGGGTCACGACGAGGTTCATGCCGACTCCCCTCCCTCAGCGCTGGCTTCCACCAGGGCGAGGAATGCCGCCTCGATGTCGTCGCTGCCGGTGCGCTCACGGATCTCGTCCGGAGAACCGTCCGCGATGATCCGGCCCTCCCGCATGAGCAGCAACCGGTCGCAGCGGTCGGCCTCGTCCATCACGTGGCTGGAGACGAAGACCGCGACCCCGCTGTCGGCGAGCCGGTGGAAGAGCGCCCACAGGTCGCGGCGCAGGACCGGGTCGAGGCCGACGGTCGGCTCGTCGAGCACCAGCAGCTCGGGCGACCCGAGCAGGGCGACCGCGAGGCTGGCGCGCGAACGCTGGCCACCCGACAACCGGCCGACGAGCTGGTCGCGATGGCTGTCGAGGTCGACCGCACCGATGGCCGGCGCCACCGCGTCGGGACCCAGACCGAGCACGCGGGCGAAGAAGATGAGGTTCTCGGTGACGGTCAGGTCGTCGTACACGCTGGCGGCCTGGGTGACGTAGCCGAGCCGGTCCCGCAGGGGCTTGCTGCCCGCCGTGGTGCCGAAGATCTCAACCGTGCCCGACGTCAGCTGCTGCACGCCGGCCAGCGACCGCATCAGCGTGGACTTGCCGCACCCCGAGGGGCCGAGCAGCCCGGTCACGCCACCGCCGATCGTGAGGTCGAGATGGCTGAGCACCTCGCGTCCCCCGCGGACCACGACCAGGTCCCGGACCTCCACCGCGTTTTTCATCATGTGATGAATTATGCCGCGAATTGTCGCCCCGGGCAAGAGGGGGCCGCACGGGTCACGGCAAGGGTCCGCTGAGGTAGGCCTGCACGGTGGGGGCGTACGTCGCGACCAACTGCTCGGCGGGCAGCGAGGCCAGCGGCTCGAGCTCCAGGAGGTAGCGCAGCACGATGATGCCCACGAGCTGCGAGCCGACCAGCGCCATCCGCCGCTCGGGCTCGTCGAGACCGAGCGCCTCCCCGAGCGGACCCATCACCATCCGCAGGAACCCGTCGCGCAGCAGCTGCTGGCCCGACGGCTCGGCGATGCCCCGCACCAGGGCGAGCAGCGGGAGCCTGGCCTCCTCGTCGTCCCAGACCCCCAGGAAGGTCCGCACCAGGCGCTCCCCGGCTCCGTCCACGCCCCCGGCGGCCACCGGTGCCAGCGCCTCGCGCGGGTCCACGCGGAGCTCGAGGGCCGCCAGGAAGAGGTCGTCCTTGCTGCCGAAGTAATGGTGGACCAACGCCGCATCCACGCCCGCGGCGCTACCGACCGCGCGCACCGTCGTGCCCGCGAAGCCGGACGTTGCGAACAGACCACGGGCCGCATCGAGGATCGCGGCCCGGGTGTCTGGGGCGCCCGGGCGCCGGCCACGGGGTACGGCGGGACGCGCGCTCACGGGGCGACCACCGCCAGGTGCTCGCGGGCGAAGTCGAGGGACTCGCGCAGGTCCACCTCGCGCTCGGCACGGTCGGAGCACTTGCGGGTGTTGATCTCGACCACGACCTCGCCGGCGAAACCGGTCGCCGTCAGGTGCCGGAGGAACTCGGCGGCGCCCATCACGCCCCGGCCGGGCACCAGGTGCTCGTCCTTGGCGTTGGCGGTGCCGTCGGTGAGGTGGATGTGGCGCAGCCGATCGCCCAGGCGTTCGGCCATCAGGATCGGGTCGGACTGCGCGATCGCGGCGTGGGAGAGGTCGATGGTGGTGTTGGCGTAGGGCTCCTCGGACGGGTCCCAGCCCGGGAGGTACATCTCCATGCCGCGTCGCGACGAGGCCCGCCACGGGTACATGTTCTCGACGGCGAAGGCGATCCCGGTGGACTCCTCGATCGCGGCGATGCCGTTGACGAAGTCGCGGGCGTACTCCCGCTGCCACCGGAACGGCGGATGGACCACGACCACCTCGGCACCGACCTCGGCCGCCATCTCGGCGGAACGCTCCAGCTTGCCCCAGGGTTCGGTCCCCCAGACCCGCTGGGTGAAGAGCAGGCACGGGGCGTGGATCGCGGAGATGGGGATGCCGTGATGCTGGGACAGCTGCTTGACCGCCGAGGTCTGCTGGCTGAGGGCGTCGATCCCCACCATCACCTCGACGGCGTCGTACCCCAGCCGGGCTGCGTAGCCGAACGCGTGCGCGGACGACTCGGGGTAGACCGACACCGTGGACAGTCCGATACGGGGCGCCATCGGCTAGCCGAGGACCGGGATCTGGTCGATCCGCTCGAGGATCACGCCTTCGCGCAACGCCCAGGGGCAGATCTCCAGCTCGTCGAGGTCGAAGATGTCCATCGCCGCCTCGGCGACCAGAGCGCCCGGGACGATCTGGTGGGTCCGGCTCGACGAGACCCCCGGGAGGTCGGCGAGGCTCTGGGGCGACATGTCGATCAGCTTGGGGATCCACTCGCAGAGGTCCGACCGCAGCAGGGACCGCGGCACGAGCAACCCGTCACCCGAGGGTGCAGCACCACAGATGCGAGCCAGCGAGCGGAACGTCTTGGAGGTCGCGGCCGCGTGGTCCGGCACTCCGGCCCGGAGCAGCTGGCCGGCGTTGCGGGCGATCTCGGCGCGGATCTGGCGGCGCAGCTGACGGATCGCCTCGTCGTCGGGAGCGGCGCCACCGAAGTGGTCGCGAGCCAGTCGGGCGGCACCGAGGGGCAGCGACCAGGCGACGTCGGGCGACTCGTCGGCGCCGCCGGCGATCTCCAGCGAGCCACCGCCGATGTCGAAGATGGCCAGACGCCCCGCCGACCAGCCGAACCACCGGCGTACGGCGAGGAACGTCAGCCGAGCTTCGTCCTCACCCGACAGCACCTCGAGGGCGAGGCCGGTCTGTTCGCGGACGTGCTCGAGCACGGCGTCGGAGTTGGTCGCGTCGCGCACCGCAGAGGTGGCGAAGGCGAGCATGTCCTCGCACCCCTTGTCGTCGGCGACCTCCATCGCCTGGACGGTGAAGGCGGTCAGGGCGTCGATGCCGGCCGTCGAGACCGCGCCGGAGTCGTCGAGGTGCTCGGCGAGCCGCAGGGGCTCCTTGTAGGAGAACGCCGGAAGCGGGGCGGCACCGCCGTGCGCATCCACCACCAGCAGGTGCCCGGTGTTGGAGCCGATGTCGAGGACGCCCAGTCGCATGGGACCAAACTACCCGCCACGTAGGGTGACGCCGTGCCCGAAGTCGACTTGGTCTTTCCCCGTGCGTACGTCGAGTTCCCCGATCCCGGCGACGAGGCGCAGGTCATGCGCTGCGACCTGACCTGGCTGACGTCGAGTTTCATGTGCATCTTCGGCCAGGGCTGCCAGGGGATCTACGACTCCGCACCCGACACCGGCTGCTGCACGCTGGGTGCGCACTTCGCCGACAAGGACGACGAGCGACGCGTCGCGTCGTACGTCGACCAGCTCGACGCCGAGACGTGGCAGTTCCGTCCCGAGGGCCGCAAGGTCAAGAAGTCCGACTGGATCGAGAAGGACGACGAGGGCGCCCGCAAGACGCTGACGATCGAGGTCAACGGGCAGAGCGCGTGCATCTTCCACAACCGCGCGGACTTCCCCACGGGGGCAGGCTGCGCGCTGCACGGCCTGGCCCTGCAGCAGGGACGCAACCCGCTGGAGACCAAGCCCGATGTCTGCTGGCAGCTGCCGATCCGGCGCACCTTCCGCGAGGTGGAGCGTTCCGACGGCACGTCGTACACCGAGGTCTCGATCGGTGAGTACGACCGCCGCGGCTGGGGCGCCGGCGGCCACGACCTCGACTGGTACTGCTCGGGCAACACCGAGGCCCATGTCGCCCTCGAGCCGGTCTACGTCACCCACGAGCCCGAGCTCACCGAGCTGATGGGCAAGCCGGCCTACGACGAGCTCGTGCGCCACTGCGAGGCGCATGTGCGCTCCCGGTCGGCGCTGGCATTGCACCCCGCCGACCCACGCTGACCGACACCACCCCGCACGTCACTCGACCTCAACACTCTCGACGTCAAGACACCCGGACCCCGATGTCAGGCGTTCCTGAGAGATTGTCGAGAATGCTTGACATGCGCCTGGACCATCTCTCGTACGCCGCAGGACCCGATGGCCTCGCCAGCACCGCCCAACGAATCGGAGGGCTGCTCGGCCGGGACTTCACTGACGGTGGTGTGCACCCCCGCTTCGGCACCCGCAACATGATCTTGCCCCTGGCCGGGGACACCTATCTCGAAATCGTCGAGGTCCTGGACCACCCGGCCTCGGACAAGGCGCCCTTCGGCCAGGCGGTCCGCGCCCGCTCCGCCCTCGGCGGCGGCTGGCTCGGTTGGGTCGTGGCGGTCGACGACCTCGCGCCGGTCGAGGCGCGGTTGGGTCGCGAAGCCGCAACCGGCAGCCGGCACCGTCCCGACGGCACCGAGCTGCGCTGGAAGCAGATCGGCGTCAACGGCCTGATCGCCGACCCGCAGCTGCCGTTCTTCATCCACTGGGACACCCCCGCAGCCGAGCACCCCAGCGCGGGCGCCGACGGCACGTTCTCCCTTGCCTGCCTGGAGATTGCCGGCGACCCGCAGCGGGTGAGCGAGTGGCTCGGCGAGACCGTCGAGGCTCCCCTCGAGGACGTCAAGGTCGAGTGGGTCGCCCCGCACGGCACGCCCGGCATCATCGCGGCGCAGGTCCAGACGCCCAACGGTTTGGTTCGGATCTGACGCTCCCACCCGGGGCCCGCCCGAGCCCCAACATCTGGAACCACCCGGCGATCTACGAGATCGAGAACCGGGCGGCGGACCCCGGCGGTCGACTCGAGAAGGCCATGTCCGCCATGGCCGACTGGTCCGGACGGACCGTGCTCGACATCGGCTGCGGCACCGGCTTCCACCTGCCGGCCTTCGCGGCCGAGGCGGCCGTGGTGATCGGTGTCGAGCCGCACCCCGACCTGCTCGCGCTGGCCCGCCGTCGTACGGCTCGGCTGACGAATGTCGCCGTCCGCCAGGGCACCGCCCAGGAGCTGCCCGTCCCCGACGCGTCGGCCGACGTGGTGCACGCCCGGTGGTCCTACTTCTTCGGCCCCGGCTGCGAGCCCGGGCTCGAGGAGCTGGACCGCGTCGTACGTCGCGGAGGCACCGCCTTCGTGATCGACAACGACGCCAGCCGATCGACCTTCGGTGCGTGGTTCCGACGTGGCTACCCGATGGTCGATCCCGTCGTCGTCGAGCGCTTCTGGTCCGTGCGCGGCTGGACCCGCACTCCGCTCGACATCGGCTGGCGCTTCTCCTCGCGCGAGGACCTCGAGAAGGTCGTGCGCATCGAGTTCGACGCCGCGCTCGCCGAGGAGATCCTCGCCGAGCACGCAGGCACCGAGGTGGACTACGCCGTCAACCTCTGGTCCAAGACGTACTGACTTCCGGCGGGCGTCGCTCGCGGGTCGGGAGCTGGTGGGTCAGGCTTGGGAGGCTCCGTCAGGGAGCTCGAAGCGGGACGGACCAGCTCCCCGACCAGCGGCCTGAAAGTCTTTGTCCACATGCCGGAAGATCGGCCTGTTTTCGGGGCTCAACTGTCGGTGGTCGCGGCTTGAATTGACCCATGACCGAGACGCTCGCCGATGTCGACACCGCTGCTGCGGTGCTCGGTTTCGCGCGGGCTCGGCGTGACGTTGCGGACCGCGCTGAGGCGGAGCTGTTGGAGGCGGCGGTGGCGTGGGCGGTGATGCACTCGACCGAGTCGTTGGCCGATGCGGCGACGATCACCGACCGGTGTTTCCTGGAGGAGTCGCTGCCGATCGCGGGTCCGGGTGCCCCGTTGATCGCGGAGTTCTCGATCACTGAGTTCGCGGTCGCGGTCGGGCTCTCGACCGAGGCGGGCAAGGCCTACCTGGGTGAGGCGGTCGAGCTGCGCTACCGGCTCCCGCGGGTCTGGAAGCGGGTCGCGGCCGGTGACCTGGTGGCGTGGAAGGCGAGGTGGATCGCCAAGGCCACCTTGTCGCTCTCGATGGAGGCCGCTCGCGTTCGTGGATGCCCGGGTCGCGGCGTTTGCGCACCGGCTCCGCGTCAGCGAGCTCGACCGGCTGGTCGAGACCGCGATCGCCCAGTTCATGCCCGAGGAGGCCGAGCGGCGCCGCAAGGCCGCCGCGGACGGCCGGTCGTTCAACGTCGGGAAGTCCCGCACCGGCCTCGACGGGAACGCCGACGTCTGGGGCACTCTGGATGTGGCTGATGCCCTCGACCTCGACGCGGCCGTGGCCGAGGGTGCTGAGGCGTTGAAGACGCTCGGGTCGACCGAGTCGTTGGACGTACGCCGCGCCCAGGCTCTGGGTGCGATCGCCCGACGCCAGCTGGCCTTCGACCTCAACGGCACCGACGACGAAGACCGGCTCGACACCCGCGCGGAAGCCGCGGCAGGTCGTCCTGCACGTGCATCTCTCCGAGGCCGCGATCCGTGGCGAGGCCGGTGGGCTCGGGCGGTTCGAGAACACCCGGACCCCGATCACCGTCGAGCAGATCCGCGACTGGTGCGGCAACCCCGACGCCCAGGTGGTCGTGAAGCCGGTCATCGACCTGAACGACCACCACCACGTGAACGCCTACGAGGTCCCCGACCGGATCCGTGAACAAGCAGCCCTCATCAACTCGACCTGTGTCTTCCCGTGGTGCACCAGATCAGCCCGTAGGTGCGACAGCGACCACATCCAGCCCTACGACGCGGGCGGAACAACGTCAGTCCGACAACATCGCCCCGTTGTGCAGACGACATCACCGACTCAAGACCCACGGTGGCTGGCGCTACGCGCGCCTCGACGCGGGCGCGTTCCTCTGGACCAGCCCCCACGGCTACACAATACCTCCGCAATGAGTCCGGCACCCTCGACGTCAGCCGCGACAAGCACCCCACGTCGACTGAGCCACCCGACCGAAGAACCTGACCGCCCCACACCCCGCC
This sequence comes from uncultured Actinomycetota bacterium, assembly GCA_963850965.1. Lineage (GTDB taxonomy): Bacteria > Actinomycetota > Actinomycetes > Propionibacteriales > Nocardioidaceae > Nocardioides. The sequence goes on from CAWKMT010000002.1 coordinate 611,101, forward strand.
AAAGCAACACCGGCGGGGACAGTGGCACGCCCGGGGCCGGGACCCGCGTCGAGGCGCTGCGTCACGCCTCGCTCAGTAGACGTCGGTGAAGTAGGAGCTGACCCTGATGAGTGCGGGCAGCGTCCCCACGACTGCACCGACCCACACAGCGCCACGTCGAGCACCGAAGATCGACCAGGCGAGGCAGGTGCCGCTGAGCACCCCGGCCGCAATGGCCACCAACAGCTGAGGCAGGTCGCGGATGAACTGGGCCGACGGCTCCGTTTCCGAACCCCACCCCGTGAGGCTCACGGCCACCAGGCAGATGAGCCCGCCCAGGAGAGAGACCCCGAGCCCTCCGAGGAGTCGCGGCCCCGCTGGCCACCTCCCCTCGGGGGACGCTGGCCGAGTCGTCCGACGTGTTCTGGTCACACGTGTCAGAACGAGCAGGGTGCCTCAGAGTGACGGGCGAGCCCGGAGCTCTGGCACCGCACCCGTCAGGCGAACGTCACGCCATGATCTAGCCGAACGTCAGGCCGTACCGCTCGATGATCGGAAGCGTCGCCTCGAAGTCACCCTCACAGCCGTACGGCGCGATGACCGACGCCAGGTCGAAGTCCTCGTCGGCGGTGTCGATGATGCGGAAGGCCTCCTCGAGCCCCCCGGGCGAGATCAGCTCGAGCAACCGCGCGGGCTCGTCGGCGGCATTGAAGAACGTGTGCCACTCTCCGCGCGGCTTGAAGACCAGGTCACCGACCTCGGCCACGTGCTCCTCGCCGTTCGCGACGAACCAGACCCGACCCTCGAGGATGAGGCTGAACTCGTCCTCCTTGGTGTGCCGATGCAGCGGGGCGGCAATGGAGTGCGGCGCCAGCAGATGCTCGAGCACCGCGAGGTTCCCGCCCCAGTCCTTGGAGTCGACCAGGAAACGGTCGCGACACCCCAGCGGCGACCCGAGGATCTCGCCCTCTCCGGCGCGGATGACTCGTGTCTTCATCCCTCGAGAATGCTCCGCTTTACGGAGATCCGCCAGTGCCCAGAACGTCGACGATCTGGGCCTTGACGAGACCACCGAACCGGACTAACGTACAACCAAATGGTTGTAGAACTCGCACTCACCGACGACGAGGTGGACCGGATGTTCCGGGCCCTCGCCGACGCGACCCGACGCGACATCCTCCGCCGCACCCTGGCGGGTGAGGCGTCGGTGTCGCAGCTGGCCGCGGCGTACGACATGTCCTTCGCGGCCGTCCAGAAGCACGTCGCCGTGCTGGAGGGAGCTGGTCTGGTGACCAAGCAGCCGCGCGGCCGCGAGCGCATCATCCGCGGCAACCCCGACGCGATCCGCCGGGCCCAGGGCCTGCTGGACCGCTACGAAGAGATCTGGCGCTCGCGCATCGAACGCCTCGACAACCTGCTCGACGACGACTGACTCACCACCACACCAAGGGAGAAAACCCATGCCCATCACGTCCGTGACCCGCGACCTCGACGCCCTGACGATGACCGTCGTCGCCGACTTCCGCGCCAGCGTGGAGCGCCTCTGGGAGGCCTACCTCGACCCGCGCCAGCTCGAGCGGTTCTGGGGGCCGCCGACCTACCCGGCCATCTTCACCCGCCACGACGCCGCTGTCGGCGGCCGGTCGACGTACTCGATGACCGGGCCGGAGGGCGACGCCCACGGCGGCTACTGGGAGTGGCTCGCCGTCGAACCGCTGCGGGGCTTCGAGGTCCGCGACGGGTTCACCACACCGGACGGCGAGCCCAACCACGAGCTGCCGTCGATGCGGCTGGAGTTCACCTTTGACGAGACCGGCGCAGGGTCGCGAGTCACCACCACGACGTACTTCACCTCGCTGGGCGAGCTCGAGCAGATGCTCGAGATGGGCGTCGAGCAGGGCATGCGCGAGGCGATGAGCCAGATGGACGACGTCCTCGCCGACCTCACGTCGTTCGCAGCCGGGCAGGGCACGACGAGCCAGCTCCTCTCCGACACCCGGGCGCGGATCAGCCGGGTGGTGCGGGGCAGCGTCGAGCAGGTCTGGCGCGCCCACCACGAGCCCGAGCTGATGCGGCGCTGGATGCTCGGTCCCGACGGCTGGACGATGCCGGTCTGCGACGTGGCGACCACGGTCGGCGAGACGTACCGCTACGAGTGGGAGCAGGCCGACGGCGAGCAGGACCGCTTCGGCTTCGAGGGCGAGCTCCTCGAGTCGGCGTCGCCGTACCGCTCGGTGACCGCGGAACGGATGATCGGCATGCCGGGCGACGGGGTGGTCAACGAGCTCACCTTCACCCCCGTCCCCGCCGGCACCCTGCTCTCCCTCGTGATCACCTTCCCCGATGCCGAGACCCGCGACGCCATCTTGGCGACCGGGATGGCCGACGGCATGGAGGCGAGCTACGCCCGGCTGGAGTCCGAGGTCCTGGTCGCGGTGGCGTAGGCAGCCCGCCCGGGCCCGGACTACTGGTAGAACGGAGGCCCACCACCCGGACGAGGGGACGCGGCATGCCAGATCGAGTCAGGGTCGGCTCCGTGGCGGAGTTCTCCGACGGCCAGTTGCACACCGTGGATGCCGGCGGGACCTCCGTCGTCGTCGGCCTCGCCGGGGAATCGCTGTGCGCGGCACACAACCGGTGCCCGCACCTGGGTCTCTCCCTCTCCCGGGGCCCCGGGGGGACGAGGTACGCCGACGGCACGGTCGTGTGCCCGTGGCACAACTCCCGCTTCGACCTCGCGTCGGGTGAGAACCTCGACTGGGCACCCGGCTTCGCCGGTCGCGACCTGCCCCGGTGGTCGCACAAGCTGATCGCGCTCGGCCGGAAGCCCGCGGGCCTCACGACGTACGCCGTCGAGGTCGACGGGGACGACGTCTACGTCCGCCTCTGACCAGCGGGCAGTCCTCGCCCGGTGAGGGCTACTGCTCGCGGCGCTCGTGCAGCCGCTGCTCGGCCTCGGTCTGGAAGGCCAGGCAGGGCGCGTCGGCCCCGGGGTGCTTCTCCACGAGGTGGAAGATCCACCGGTCCATCGCCGCCATGAAGCCGTTGTCCTCACCGGGGCGGTACGCCGACCACTTCAGGTGACCCCGCACCGTGCACTCGGTGCAGCCGATCTTGTAGACGAACTGCTGGTCCTCGTCGAGGTCGATCCTCAGCTTGGCGAGCGGGCCGGCCTGGGCGGCGGCCTTCTTCTCGCGAGCGGCACGGCTCGCCGTCATCTGGCCACTCCTGGTGTCCTCGGGAACGGCCGAGCCTACCGCCGCGTCAGCTGCTGCCGCGCACCGCGAGCTTCGGGGTGAGCAGGACGCCCGGACCGACCGTGGGCGGATGCCCGAGCAGCCCCTCGAGCGCCTTGACGACCTCGATCGCCACGTCCTCCAGAGGCAGCCGCACCGAGGTGAGCCCGGGGGGCACGACCTGCGCGACCTGGGAGTCGTCGAAGCCGACCACCGCGATGTCGCGCCCCGGGGCCAGGCCACGATCGGCCAGGGTGTGCATGACCCCCATCGCGAGGGTGTCGGAAGCGCAGACGAACGCCGAGGGCCGCGCCTCGTCGAGGAGTACGGCGCTCGCCTCGCGCCCGCTCGCCACGGTGTCTTCGACGCGGGAGGCCAGACCGGTCGTCGCCAACCCTCGGGCCTTGAGCGCGCGGCTCCAGCCCGACCGCCGGTCCTCACCGATCCGCGAGTCCTTGCGCCAGCCGATCCAGGCGACCCGCTGGTGGCCCTTGTCGAGCACGTGGTTGGTGGCCAGCTCCGCGCCGGCGGCACCGTCGACGTCGACCCAGGGGTGCCGTGAGTCGGGGTGCTCCCAGGGCCGTCCGAACGCCACGAACGGCGCCCGCTTCTGCTCCAGCCAGGTCGCCTGCGGATTGCCGAGATAGGTGTCGGTGATGACGAACGCGTCCACGGCCGTCGAGCGCAGCAGGTCGTCGTACCCGGCGAGCGGGTCGCGGTGGTCGCCGCCGAAGAGCAGGACGTGGTAGCCGGCCTCGCGCGAGGTCTCGACCAGGGAGTGCACGAAGCGGTCCATCAGGGCGTTGGCGGTGCCCTCCTGAGCCGGGGTCATCCGCAGCCCGATCAGGTGCGAGGCGCGGGTGCGCAGACTGCGGGCGGCCCGGTTGGGTGAGTAGCCGAGGACCTCGATCGCCTCGAGCACCCGGGAGAGCGTGTCGGACCGGAGCAGGTCGGGGTTGTTCACCGCGTTGGAGACGGTCTGGCGCGAGACTCCCGCGCGCTCGGCGACATCGGTCAGCGTGGGCGCTGCCGACGGCACACGACCAGGAATCCTCGACATGCCGTGCCCCCGGATCTACTCGCTCTTGATCGTTCCAAGAGCAGCATAACGAGCGCGTCGACCGGCGGGCGGCCGATCCCTGCATGTCGCGGTGCTGGAGTGCCGCCCCTCCACTGTCGGTGGCGTCGCCTAGCGTCTGTGCCATGTCGAAGAACCCACGCCCCGCGTTCCGGTGCACCGAGTGCGGGTGGGAGACCGGCAAATGGGTCGGCCGCTGCGGCGAGTGCCAGGCGTGGGGGTCGGTCGCCGAGGGCGCAGCGCCGTCGGGCCGCTCCTCCGCCGGGCCCGTCACCCGTCCCGCCGTCCCGATCGGCCAGGTCTCGGTGGAGGACTCCACCTCACGCACCAGCGGCGTGCCCGAGCTCGACCGGGTGCTCGGTGGCGGGCTGGTGCCGGGCGCCGCGATCCTGCTGGCCGGTGAGCCCGGCGTCGGCAAGAGCACCCTGCTGCTCGAGGTCGCCGCCCAGACCGCTCGCGGCAAGCACCGCACCCTCTACGTCACCGGGGAGGAGTCCGCCTCGCAGGTCCGCCTGCGCGCCGACCGCACCGGGGCGGTCCAGGACGAGCTCTACCTCGCCGCCGAGACCGATCTCGGTGCCGTGCTCACCCACATCGAGCAGGTGCGTCCGACCCTGCTGGTCGTCGACTCGATCCAGACCATCGGCGCCTCGGGAGTCGAGGGGGTCCCCGGCGGGGTCACCCAGGTCAAGGAGGTCGCCGCGGCGCTGATCCGGGTCGCCAAGACCCGCAACATCACCACGATCCTCGTCGGCCACGTCACCAAGGACGGCACCATCGCCGGCCCGCGGGTGCTCGAGCACGTCGTCGACGTCGTGCTCCACTTCGAGGGCGACCGCAACTCCCGCTTCCGCATGGTCCGCGCGATGAAGAACCGTTTCGGTCCGATCGACGAGGTCGGCTGCTTCGACCTCTCCTCCGAGGGCATCTCGGCGGTGACCGACCCGACCGGCCTCTTCGTCGAGAACCACCACGCCCAGGTCCCCGGCACCTGCGTCGCGGTCACCATGGAGGGTCGCCGCCCGCTGCTCGCCGAGGTCCAGGCCCTGGTCACCCCCACCGCGGCCGAGCGGCCACGACGGACCACCTCGGGGCTCGACGGCTCCCGGGTCGCGATGGTGCTGGCCGTCCTCCAGCAGCACTGCGGCATCCGGCTGCACAACCACGACGTCTTCACCTCCACCGTCGGTGGCGCCCGGCTCTCGGAGCCGGCCAGCGACCTCGCGGTCGCCGTGGCGATCGCCTCGGCCACGACCGACACCCCCGCACCGAAGGGCGTGGTCGCCATGGGCGAGATCGGCCTGGCCGGCGAGCTGCGCCGGGTCCGCGACCTCCCCCAGCGGATCGCCGAGGCGGCCCGACTCGGCTTCAGCGTCGCGGTGGTGCCCGAGGACCCCGGCCACCGTGCCCCTTCCTCCCCTCGAGCGCTGGACGTCCCGACCGTGGTCGAGGGCATGCAGGTCCTGACCGTGCCCGACATCGCCTCGGCGCTGCGACTCCTCCATCTCACGAAGGGCGAGCGGCGCGGGGTGCGTCCCCTAGACTGACCGCGCGGCCGACGACTGCCGCACGCGACAACGGAGGACACGGCAGTGGTGGGCACGGACCGCTCGGACGAAACACTGCGCCTACGCGCAACGCTGGCCTCGATCGCGCCCGGCACCGCCCTGCGCGACGGCCTCGAGCGGATCCTGCGTGGCCGCACCGGCGCCCTGATCGTGCTCGGCCAGGACAAGACCGTCGAGTCGATCTCGACCGGCGGCTTCACTCTCGACGTCCCCTTCACCGCCACCGGCCTGCGCGAGCTCGCCAAGATGGACGGCGGGATCATCATCGACAAGGACGTCACCCGGATCCACCGGGCCGCGGTCCACCTGATGCCCGACCACACCATCCCTTCCGAGGAGACCGGCACCCGCCACCGCACGGCGGACCGGGTCGCCCGTCAGACCGGCTTCCCGGTCATCTCGGTGTCCCAGTCGATGCAGATCATCGCCGCGTACGTCGGCGAGACCCGGCACGTCCTCGAGGGCTCCGGCCAGATCCTGTCGCGGGCCAACCAGGCGCTCGCCACGCTCGAGCGCTACAAGATGCGCCTCGACGAGGTCGCCAGCACCCTCTCCGCGCTCGAGATCGAGGACCTCGTCACCGTCCGCGACGTCGCTGTGGTTGCCCAGCGCCTCGAGATGGTCACCCGGATCGCCCGCGAGATCGAGGACTACGTCCTCGAGCTCGGCACCGACGGCCGGCTGCTCTCCCTCCAGCTCGAGGAGCTCATCACCGGCGTCGACGCCGAGCGCGAGCTCGTGATCCGCGACTATCTCCCCGCCGGTCGCCGCAGCAAGAGTCCCGAGGAGCTGCTCAACCGACTCGAGTCACTCTCCGCGATCGAGCTCGTCGACCCCGCGGCCGCCGCCAAGGCGCTGGGCCTCGGCACCGGTGAGCACCTCGACGGTGCCGTCGCCCCCCGTGGCTACCGCCTCCTGGCCAAGGTTCCGCGGCTGCCCACCGCGGTCGTCGACCGGCTCGTGGAGCACTTCGGCACCCTCCAGAAGCTGCTGTCGGCCGGCATCGACGACCTGCAGGCCGTCGAGGGCGTGGGCGAGCTGCGCGCCCGCAGCGTGCGCGAGGGGCTCTCGCGCCTCGCGGAGTCGACGATCCTGGAGCGCTACGTCTGACCCGACGCGTCCGGTTCGCCTGATCAGCGGCTGGAGGTGACCGGTCGGCCGCCGTTCTGCTTCTTGTTCTTGTTCTTCTTCTTGTTCTGCTTCGGCGTCGGGGATGGTGCCTGGGTGATCACCTCGGACGTCGGGGCGACCAGCTCGAACTGCACCTCCGAGGGTTCGCCGGCGAGGGCCGCGGCGGAGACGTGGTAGTAGCCCGGCAACGCCCACTGGGTCAGGCTGGAGCACTCGGCGTCCGAGCGCTTGGCCTTCCAGGTGAACCGGTAGGACGTGCTCACCGCCTGGCGGACGACGACGTCGCGCGCCGGAAGGGCTCGCGGGCACTGGCGGCTCGACCAGATGTCGTCCTTGCCCGAGGAGATCTTGACCTGGAGAGTGAAGCGCGAGGCACGCCAGGTGCACGCCTCGGACTCCAGGGTGCGCAGCTTGAGGACGACGACGACGTCGCGACCCGCGACGGCCTTGTTGACGGCCGGGACCGCCTCGATGTCGGTGCCGCGACAGAGCCCGTCGGGCTCGGCCAGGACCGGCTCCTTCGGCTTCTTGTTCTTCTTCTTGTCCTTCTTCTTCGTGGACTTCTGCTTCGTCGCGGTGCCGCCCGGCACAGCCGGGGTCGTCTGCGTGGCTGACACCTGGGCAGCCGTGGCCGGCGGGGACGAGGCGTCGCTGCCCGCACCGAGGAGCTGGGCGACGCCGAAGACCAGCGCGAGCGCCACGCCCAGCACGAGGAGCCGCCGGACCCAGTAGACGCGGGCCGGGAGCTTGCCGCGCGTCAGGGAGGTCATGGCGTCATACGCTAACGAGCCGTCGCGCGCTCTTCGAGTCGCCACACCGTCGCCTCGACGACTACCGGGCCCGATCTCGGGGTCGCCGCGGCTCGGCGCTGCACCCGACAGGAGAATGGCCTCGATGAGTGAGCTGCACGACCCCATCCTGGACTGGTACGACGACCACGCGCGCGAGCTGCCGTGGCGTTCGACCACCGCCTCGGCCTGGTCGGTGATGGTCTCGGAGTTCATGCTCCAGCAGACCCCCGTGGCCCGGGTCCTCCCCGTCCACGAGCAGTGGCTGGCCCGCTGGCCGACCCCAGCCGCCCTGGCCGACGAACCCGCCGGCGAGGCCGTGCGGGCGTGGGGACGACTGGGGTATCCCCGCCGCGCCCTGCGGCTGCACGCCGCAGCCACCGCCATCGTGGTCGACCACTGCGGCCAGGTCCCCGCGTCGTACGACGAGCTGCGGACGCTGCCGGGCATCGGCGACTACACCGCCGCAGCCATCGCCACCTTCGCCCACGGTCGCCGTCACGTCGTGCTCGACACCAATGTGCGGCGGGTCTTCGCCCGGGCGGTGGGCGGCGTGGAGTTCCCCGCGCCCGCGGTCACGAGGGCCGAGCGCGAGGTCGCCGCCGAGCTGCTGCCCGAGGACGTGCCCACCGCGGCCACCTGGTCGGTCGCGGTGATGGAGCTCGGCGCCCTGGTGTGCGTCGCGGCCCGGCCGAGGTGCGAGGCCTGCCCGATCGCGGATCGCTGCGCCTGGCGGGCCGCCGGCCACCCGGCGTACGACGGACCACCGCGCAAGGTGCAGACCTGGGCGGGCACGGACCGTCAGTGCCGGGGCCGCCTGCTGGCAGTGCTGCGCGCGAGCGAGGCGTCGGTCCCGGCCAGCGCCCTCGCAGGGGCGTGGGGTGACGAGGTGCAGCGCACCCGCTGCGTGGAGAGCCTGCTGAGCGACGGGCTGCTGGTCAGGAGCGGCGCAGGAAGCTACGCGCTCCCCTGACCGAGGAGCTGCCGTTGGCCCGGTCGAGGATCTTGCGAGCCTCGGCGACCGGCTGGCCGTGGTGGAAGGGACGCTTCGGCTCGCCACGCAGGCCCTCGACCAGGGCATCGATCTGCGCCCGCGACTGGTCCGACAGCAGCTGCGGCACGTGGGTGCCCACGGTCGGGTCGACCTCCTCGAGCAGGCCGAGGTCACGCAGGGTGTCGAGGTCGTCCTCGGTGGTGCGCTCGAAGATCTTCATGAGGTACGGCGCAGCCTCCTCCTCGGTGAGCCCCTTGGCGATCAGGGCGCGCACCGCGACGGCCGTGGGCTCGCGGACCGGCCGGAGGTTGACGCTCGGGCCCGCGGCCAGGATCGAGGTCCACTTGCGCACGAAGTCCTCGCCCGAGAACGACTCGTAGTGCAACAGCCGGAGCCGGTCCTCGTCGCGGATCGCCTCGAGCGACTCCCCCGCGGTGTCCACAGCGTCGTGCAGCGTGAGCCAGACGTCGAGGGCGGGTCGGACACCGGACTTGCCGTCGACGTGCCCGTGGAAGTGGGCGCCATTGGTAGGAGCGGAGATGACGCCGAGAGTGTGCAGCAGGGTGAGGTCCGGCGCCGGCAGCAGCCGCTTGAACCAGGTCGGGTCGTGGTCCCACTGCTTCTGGCTGACCGCCTCGAGGGGCGCCAGCCGAACCGCGCGGGTGCCGGCCGGAGCAGCGTCGAGGAGCGCCCGGTCGAGCTGGACGATCTCGTCGGCGTCGATGTGGAAGACCCACTCGGCCTCCTCGAGGGTGCTGAGCACCGCCTTGGCGAGGTTGGCGTTGATCCGTTGCCGGGCGTTGAGGTTCTCGGGTCGACCCTTGCCCCACCAGGACTTGTCGGTGCGGACACAGGTGACGTGGGGGTGTTCGTCGAGGAAGCCCCGGACCTCAGGGTCCGGGGCATCCAGGAAGACGAACAGGTGATCCACACCGCCTGCCAGGTTGCCGGCGACGAACCGACGGACGTTGGGCAGGGTGTCCTTGACCGTGCTGGCAGTGAAGATCATCCGGGTGGGTCAGTCGGTCTCGGTCGACTTCTCGATGTCGACCGGGCCGGGCTCGTCCTCCACGACCTCGCCCGGGACCACGCTCGCGGTCTCGAACGGCGGCAGGTCGGGCAGCTCGGCGACCTTCTGACCGGTGAAGGTGAAGGTCGCTGCCGGACCCTCGCCCTCGACGTCGACGACGACGATCTGGCCGGGCCCGAGCTCACCGAAGAGCATCTTCTCGGCCATGGTGTCCTCGATCTCGCGCTGGATCGTGCGTCGCAGCGGACGCGCGCCCAGCACCGGGTCGAAGCCGCGCGTGGCCAGCAACCGCTTGGCTGCGGTGGTCAGCTCCAGCGACATGTCGCGGTCCTTCAGACGCAGCTCGACACCCGCGATCATGTTGTCGACCATGCTGACGATCTGCTCCTGCGACAGCGGCGGGAAGACGATGATCTCGTCGACACGGTTGAGGAACTCCGGGCGGAAGTGCTGCTTGAGCTCCTCGGAGACCTTGCTCTTCATCCGGTCGTAGGAGCCCTCCTCGCCACCCTGCTGGAAGCCGAGGTTGACGCCCTTGGAGATGTCGCGGGTGCCGAGGTTGGTCGTCATGATGATGACGGTGTTCTTGAAGTCGACGACCCGGCCCTGGGAGTCGGTCAGGCGACCTTCCTCGAGGATCTGCAACAGGCTGTTGAAGATGTCGGGGTGGGCCTTCTCGACCTCGTCGAACAGCACCACGGAGAACGGCTTGCGCCGGACCTTCTCGGTGAGCTGGCCACCCTCTTCGTAGCCGACGTAGCCGGGAGGCGAACCGAAGAGCCGCGAGACGGTGTGCTTCTCGCCGAACTCGCTCATGTCGAGCTGGATGAGGGCGTCCTCGTCACCGAAGAGGAACTCGGCCAGCGTCTTGGAGAGCCAGGTCTTCCCGACGCCCGAGGGGCCGGCGAAGATGAAGGAGCCACCGGGACGCTTGGGGTCCTTCATGCCGGCGCGGGTACGACGGATCGCCCGGGAGAGCGCCTTGACGGCCTCTTCCTGGCCGATGACGCGCTTGTGCAGCTCGTCCTCCATCTTGAGCAGTCGGGTCGACTCCTCCTCGGAGAGCTTGACGATCGGGATACCGGTGGCGACCGCCAACACCTCGGCGATCAGCTCCTCGTCGACCTCGGCGACCTCGTCCATGTCACCGGCGCGCCACTGCTTCTCGCGGTCGGCCTTCTTGGCGATGAGCTGCTTCTCCTCGTCGCGCAGCCGCGCGGCCGCCTCGAAGTCCTGGCCGTCGATCGCGGCCTCCTTGCGCTGACGCACGTCGCCGATCTTGTCGTCGTACTCGCGCAGGTCGGCGGGGGCGGTCATCCGGCGGATCCGCAGTCGCGAGCCGGCCTCGTCGATCAGGTCGATCGCCTTGTCCGGCAGGAAGCGGTCGGAGATGTAGCGGTCCGCGAGCGTCGCCGCCGAGACCAGGGCCTCGTCGGTGATCGTGACCCGGTGGTGGGCCTCGTAGCGATCGCGCAGCCCCTTGAGCATCTCGATGGTGTGCGCGATCGACGGCTCGGCGACCTGGATCGGCTGGAAGCGGCGCTCGAGAGCGGCGTCCTTCTCGAGGTACTTGCGGTACTCGTCGAGGGTGGTCGCCCCGATCGTCTGCAGCTCACCGCGGGCCAGCATCGGCTTGAGGATGCTGGCGGCGTCGATGGCGCCCTCCGCCGCGCCCGCGCCGACGAGGGTGTGGATCTCGTCGATGAAGAGCACGATGTCCCCGCGGGTGCGGATCTCCTTGAGGACCTTCTTCAGCCGCTCCTCGAAGTCACCGCGGTAGCGCGAACCGGCCACGAGCGCGCCGAGGTCGAGGGTGTAGATCTGCTTGTCCTTGAGCGTCTCGGGCACGTTGCCCTTGACGATGTCCTGGGCCAGACCCTCCACGATCGTGGTCTTGCCGACGCCGGGCTCCCCGATGAGGACCGGGTTGTTCTTCGTGCGGCGCGAGAGGATCTGCATCACGCGCTCGATCTCCGCCTCTCGACCGATGACCGGGTCGAGCTTGCCCTCGCGGGCGTCCTGGGTGAGGTTGCGACCGAACTGGTCGAGCACCAGCGAGGACGACGGGGCGTCGCTGCCCGAGCCGCTCGTGGCGGCCCCGGACGCGGCCGACTCCTTGCCCTGGTAGCCGGAGAGCAGCTGGATGACCTGCTGGCGCACGCGGTTGAGGTCGGCGCCGAGCTTCTGCAGCACCTGGGCGGCGACGCCCTCACCCTCACGGATCAGACCGAGCAGGATGTGCTCGGTGCCGATGTAGGAGTGACCGAGCTGCAGCGCTTCGCGCAGGGAGAGCTCGAGGACCTTCTTGGCGCGGGGCGTGAAGGGGATGTGGCCACTGGGCGCCTGCTGACCCTGGCCGATGATCTCCTCGACCTGGGCGCGCACGGCCTCCAGCGAGATGTCGAGGCTCTCGAGCGCCTTCGCGGCGACGCCCTCGCCCTCGTGGATCAGGCCGAGCAGGATGTGCTCGGTGCCGATGTAGTTGTGGGAGAGCATGCGGGCCTCTTCCTGGGCCAGCACGACAACTCGTCGGGCTCGGTCTGTGAACCGCTCGAACATGCGCATCGCTCCTGAGAACTTCGGGGGCCCTCCCCCGCCTGGCCGGCGGGAGGGTACGTACGGACTAACCCCACGGACAGCCTACGCGTTCCCGCCTCAGACCCCACTTGTATCCGCTGACAGCGAACACGGGCCGCCGGGCGCGACTCGGCCCCCCGTCATCTCCCGTCGAGCGGAGGCGAGCGAGGGGCCGAGGCAACCGTCGGGAACGACGGGCTGCGGGGCCTAGTTGGCCGCTTCGAAGGCTGCGCGAACCTCGGCGGACACGCGGCCGCGGTCGGGAACCTCCATGCCCTTCGAGCGGGCCCAGTCGCGGATCTCCTTCGCGCTGGCACCGTCGCTGGCAGCCGCACTGGACGAACGACGGGCGCGTCCCTTGGCCGTGCTCACCTTGCGCGCGTGGCCCACATATCCCGAGAGGAGCTCACGCAGCTTGGTGGCATTCTTCTCGTTCAGGTCGATTTCGTACGACGCGCCGTCGAGGCCGAAGGCCACCGACTCCGTCGCATCTGACCCATCGAGGTCGTCGACCAATACGATGTGAACCTTCTGCGCCATTGATTTGCCTAACTTTTGGGAATTCGGGGCAATTCGAATTATGGCACGTTCGCAAAAGAAGGCGTTAGTCTCTTGAGCAATTCTTGAGTTAACGCGCTCAGGAATTGCGGCGAAAGACCAGCTCGAGGCCCTTGAGCGTCAACCACGGGGAGTGGTCGGTGAAGGCGCGACAGACGTCGAGCACCAGCGGAGCGAGGTGTCCGGTCGCGATGACCCGCACGTCGGTCTGCTCGACGCCGAGCTCGGCGATCATCCGGGAGACAATTCCCTCCACCTGGCTGGCCACACCGAAAACCATTCCAGATTGCAGCGCCTCGACGGTGTTCTTGGCGATCACCGAGCGCGGACGCAGCAATTCGACCTTGCGCAGCTGCGCCCCGCGAGCCCCCAACGCCTCGAGCGAGATCTCGATTCCGGGAGCGATCGCGCCCCCGATGTACTGGCCCTGGGCCGAGATCACGTCGAACGTCGTGGCGGTGCCACCGAAATCCACGACAATCGCCGGTCCGCCGTACTCGGTGGCGGCGGCCAGGGCATTGATGATCCGGTCCGAACCGACCTCACGGGGGTTGTCCATCAGCACCGGGATGCCGGTCTTGACCCCCGGCTCGACCACGACGTGGGGGACGTCGGCGAAGCGTCGGGCCAGCATGTCGCGCCACTCGTGGAGCACCGCGGGGACCGTCGAGCAGAGCGCAACCCCACGGACGGAGTCGCTGCGATCGCCCAGGAGGCCGCGCAGCACGACCGACCACTCGTCGGAGGTACGGCGCTCGTCGGTGGCGATCCGCCAGTGCGCGAGCACCTCCCCGTCCTCCAGCAGACCCAGGACGGTGTGGGCGTTGCCGATGTCGACGGCCAGCAACGTCATCGGCTCACTCCTCGTCCTGCAGGTCCATACCGATGTCGAAGACCTTCACCGAGTGCGTCAGAGCCCCCACCGAGATGAAGTCGACACCGGTCTCGGCCACCTCACGGGCCCGGTCGAAGGTGAGGCCGCCGGACGCCTCGAGGGTGGCCCGGCCGGCCGTGAGCCGGACCGCCTCGGCCATCGTCGCTGAGTCCATGTTGTCGAGCAGGATCTGGTCGCAGCCGGCGTCCAGCAGGTCGCGGAGCTGGTCGAGGTCGGTCACCTCGACCTCGACCGGAATCTCGGGGTGGGCCGCCCGCACCGCGCGGTAGGCGGGGACCACGCCCCCGGCCGCGACGACATGGTTGTCCTTGACCATCGCCAGGTCCGAGAGGCTGAACCGGTGGTTGACCCCGCCCCCGCAGCGCACGGCGTACTTCTGCAGGGCGCGGTAGGTCGGCAACGTCTTGCGGGTGTCGAGCACCCGGGCCCGGGTGCCGGCGAGCGCCTCGACCCAGGCCGCGGTCGCGGTCGCGATCCCGGACAGGTGGGAGGCGAAGTTGAGGGCGGTCCGCTCGGCGGTCAAGAGACCGCGGGTGGGGCCGGCCACGCGGAGGACCACGTCACCCGGGGCGACCCGACTGCCCTCGGCGAGCCGGTCGGTGATCGAGACGTCGTCGCCCATGACGTAGTGGAAGACGAGGGCCGCCACGGTGAGCCCCGCGACCACGCCGGGCTCACGCGCTGCGAAGTCGGCCGTGCCGCGCGCCCGCTCGGAGATGGTGGCCGTGCTGGTGACGTCGCCGGGACCGCCGGCCGGCAGGTCCTCGTCGAGGGCCAGGACGACGGCGGCGTAGATCGCCTCGGGGTCGAGGCCGGCAGCCTCGATCTCGGCGACCAGCGCCGCGGGCAGGGCGGAGTACGGCGTGCGCGCGATCATGAGGCCCCCAGGTCGGTGGCCGGCTCGGGCACGAAGGCAAGCGTGGTGGCGCCGTCGTGCATGACGACCTCGAAGTGTCCGGCCCAGGCGGCATCGTCGCGCTCGGGGAAGTCGTCGCGCCAGTGTGAGCCGCGGGTCTCTTCACGCAGCGTCGCGGCATCGGTGAGCGCGGCCGAGATCGTCAGCAGGTTGGTCGTCTCCCAGGACTCCTGGTTGATGTCGTCGGCCCTCATGCTCGCGAGCTTGTCGAGGAGGGCAGCGGCGTCGGTGAGTCCGGTCGCGTTGCGCAGCACCCCGACGTGGGAGGTCATCACCTCCTGGATCTCGCGGCGTACCGAGCCGGGCACGAGGCCTTCGGTGCGACCGTCCAGGTCCGGCGGCGACCACGGGCGCAGCTCGCCGGGGAGCACCTCGGCGATCCGCCGCGAGAAGACGAGGCCCTCCAGCAGGGAGTTCGACGCGAGCCGGTTGGCGCCGTGCACCCCGGAGCAGGCCACCTCGCCGGTGGCATAGAGGCCGGGTACGTCGCAGCGGCCCCACAGGTCGGTGCGCACGCCACCGGACGCGTAGTGACAGGCAGGAGAGACGGGGATCAGGTCGGTGACCGGGTCGACACCGTGCGAGCGGGCGGTGGCCAGGATCGTCGGGAAGCGTCGCTCCCAGAACTCCGCGCCGAGATGGCGGGCGTCGAGCCACATGTGGGGCTGGCCGGTCTCGTGCATCCGGCGGGTGATCGCCTTGGCGACGACGTCGCGAGGCGCGAGGTCCTCGAGCTCGTGCACGCCGCGCATGATCCGGTGGCCGTCGAAGTCGACGAGGAAGGCACCCTCACCGCGGACCGCCTCGGAGATCAGCGGCTGCTGGCCGCGGGACTCGGGGCCGAGGTACATCACGGTCGGGTGGAACTGCACGAACTCGAGATCGCGGAGCGTCGCCCCCGCGCGCAGCGCGACCGCCATGCCGTCACCGGTGGTGACCGCCGGGTTCGTGGTCTGGGAGAAGACCTGGCCCAGGCCGCCGCTGGCCAGCACGACCGCGCGACAGTGGACGGCGCCGACGCCGTCGCGCTGCCCCTCACCCATCACGTGCAGGGTGACTCCGGCGATGCCGCCGCCCTCGGCCACCGGGCCGTCGAGCAGGAGATCGACGGCGAGCGCGTGCTGGACGACCTCGATCTCGGGGGCCTGCTCGATCGCGGCGATCAGGGCCCGCTGGATCTCGGCACCGGTCGCATCGCCACCGGCATGCGCGATCCGGTCGCGGTGGTGGCCGCCCTCACGGGTGAGGGAGAGCACGCCGTCGTGGCCGTGGTCGAACTTGGTGCCGAGAGCGATCAGCTCCCGGACCGCCTCGGGGCCTTCGTTGACCAGGATGCGGACCGCCTCGAGGTCACAGGCACCCGCACCAGCGACCAGGGTGTCCAGCTCGTGCTCGCCGGGGGTGTCCCCCGGCCCGAGTGCGGCCGCGATGCCGCCCTGCGCCCACTGGGTGGAGCCCGCGGCCAGGACGTCCTTGGTGACGACGAGGATCTTCTCGACCTTGCCCCGCAGGCGCAACGCCGCTGTCAGGCCAGCGATGCCGGAGCCGATGACGACGACGTCGGAGGTGGTGGTCCACCCGGGAGCGGGCGCGGTGAGGCGGCCCGGGACCCGACGAACCGGGGCGTCCACCTCGCTGACCGACATGGGTGGCAGGTTAACGCCCGCGACCGGCGGGTGCGGTGACGTCCCCACGCACGAGGCCGGCCCCGTCGAAGGTCTCGGCCGGGTCGAAGCCGGTCGCCATGATCTGGTTGTCGGCATCGACGAAGACGACGTGCGGCTGGAAGGCCTTCGCCTCGGCGGTGTCCATCTGTCCGTAGGCGATGAGGATCACCACGTCGCCGGGGTGCACCAGCCGGGCCGCAGCGCCGTTGATGCCGATGACGCCGGAGCCCCGCTCGCCCGCGATGGTGTACGTCTCGAGCCGCGCACCGTTGGTGACGTCGACGATGTGGACCAGCTCACCGGCCAGCAGGTCGGCAGCCTCGAGGAGGTCTTCGTCGACCGTCACGGACCCGACGTAGTGGAGGTCGGCCTGGGTCACGGTGGCCCGGTGGATCTTGCTCTTCATCATGGTGCGCAGCATCAGCTGTCTCCGTCCGGGGAGGTGCGTGCCTCGGGTGGGTTCCCGAAGACGATGGGCAGGTTGTCGATCAGTCGAGTCGCTCCGATGCGGGCTGCGATCAGGATCCGGCCCTCGGTCCCGTCGGGAACGTCGTCGGGCAGCGGCTCGAGCTGGGGGTCGGTGATCTCGAGGTAGTCCAGGTCGACTCCCTGGGCCTCGCGCAGCACCGCGCGGGCCGAGTCCAGGGCGACGTCGACGCCGTACTGGGCGGCCTCGCGGGCGGCACGGAGGGTGAGGCTGAGCGACACCGCCTGGCTGCGCTGCTCCTCGTCGAGGAAGCGGTTGCGACTCGACATCGCCAGGCCGTCGGGCTCGCGCTCGGTCTCGGCCCCGACGATCTCGACGGGCAGGTCGAGGTCGTGGGCCATCCGGCGCAGGAGCGCGAGCTGCTGGTAGTCCTTCTCGCCGAACACCGCCACGTCGGGACGGACCAGTCCGAAGAGCTTGGCCACGACCGTGAGGACGCCGGCGAAGTGACCCGGGCGGGTCTTGCCCTCGAGGACCGTCGCGAGCGGACCCGGCTCGACGCTGACCCGCAGCGCGCCGTCCGGATAGAGGTCGTCGACCTCGGGCGCGAAGACGACGTCGACCCCGGCGCCGGCACAGGTGACGAGGTCCTCGTCGAGGGTGCGCGGGTAGCGGGCGAGGTCCTCGCCCTCGCCGAACTGCAGCGGGTTCACGAAGATCGACACCACGACGACACCGTCGGGGGCGTGCTCCCGCGCCACCTGCATCAGGCGGGCGTGCCCGGCGTGCAGGGCGCCCATCGTGGGCACGAAGCCGACCGGTCGGCCCGCTGACCGCGCTGCGGACAACGCGGTGGCGAGCTCCTCACGCGTGCGCGTGAGGACGGGGGTGGACATCACGGCAGCTGCGCTCCACGACGCGTGCTCGGGGTGGCCGCGCGTGCGGCCCGGGTCGCGGCAGCCAGGAGGCGCTCGATGTGGGCGGCCCGGATCGGGAGGAGTCGGCCATCGGTCACGACGCGGTCGAGCGTGGCGCGCGCCATCGCGACGTACGGCGCGAGCGTGTGCGGGGCGTTGGCCGCGATCTCCTCGAGGTGGGCGCGCACGGTGTTCACGTCACCACGCACGATCGGGCCGGTGAGGGCGGCGTCCCCCTGCTCGAGCGCGTTGTCGAGGGCGGCGGTGAGCAGCGGGCGCAGGGTGGCTGCCGGGTCGACGGCTCCGGCGGCCGCCAGCAGCTCCATGGCCTGGGTCACCAGGGTCACCAGGTGGTTGGCGCCGTGGGCGAGGCCGGCGTGGTAGAGCGTGCGCAGCTCCTCGGCCACCCACATCGACTGACCACCGAGGTCGGCGACGAGCTGCTCGGCGAAGGCGTGCTCGGCGGCGCCCGCGGTCAGGCCGAAGACGCAGCCCGAGAGGCGACCCAGGTCGACGCTGGTGCCGGTGAAGGTCATGGCGGGGTGGAGCGCGACCGGTCGGGCACCGAGCGCGGTGGCGTCGTCGAGCACCGCGAGGCCGTGGCGGCCCGAGGTGTGCACGACGTACTGACCGGGGCGGATGGCGCCGCTGGCGCTGAGCATGGCAACGACGTTGGGCAGCATGTCGTCGGGGACCGTGAGCAGCAGGAGGTCGCACGAGCGTGCGACGACCGACGGCTTCTCGATCGCGGTGCCCGCAAGGAGTTCGGCGATGCGACCCCGCGAGGCGTCGGACTCACCGGCGGCGGCGACGACGACGTGGCCGGCTGCGCCGAGGGCTGCTGCGAGAACGGCGCCGACACGGCCCGCTCCCACGACTCCGATACGCAGAGGCATGCTGTTCATCGTCGAACCTTTCGTTCCAGTCCCGTCGACTCCCAGGGGAGCCGGTGTGGGTACCGGACGTGTGCTCGGTGAATGGTCACTGACGAATGTACGCGGGTCCACGGCAGGTGTGAACGGAACGAGATGTGACGTCGGTGACTCCCTCAGCGGCGGGCCACCACGCGGTAGAGCACCGGATCCTCACCTTGGTAGGGCGACAACCCCGTCCCCTCCTCCTCGTGGAGGATCTCGAAACCCAGGGCCGTGAGTGCGGAACTGAACTCCTCGGCGCTCTGGAAGCGTCGGTAGTGCTTGGTGTGGACGTGGCTGGTCGCCTCGTCCTTGTCCGTGCGGAACTCAGCCGCGAAGAAGTCGCCCGGACGAGCGTGCTGGTCGATCGCCGACATCAGGCGACCCTGCACCTCGGCCGAGATCGCGTGCAGGAAGAAGCGCAGGTAGAACATCAACGGCGCATCCGTGGCGCCCTCGGCGAGATCCAGCACCCTGCCCAGGTCGTCGACATCGGCGACGTCACAGACCTCGAACCGCACGTGGTCGGCGACCCCGAGCTGGGCCGCATGCGCGTTGGCGTGCTCGATCCCGACGGGCGACTGGTCCAGGCCCAGCACCGCCCGGCCGGCCGTCCCGAAGGCACAGCCGTCGCGGCCGTCACCGCAGCCGATGTCGACGATGGTGGCGGGGGTGTCGGCGCGGGCGTTCACGAACTCGAAGAAGGTCGATCCGTCGCGATAGCTGGTGCGCGAGTAGAAGTTGGCCCAGTAGACCTTCGTGCGCATCGCCGTCGTCAGCACGCCGTCCTCGGCCGCATCGGTCCGGTCGAGGTTCCAGTTGAAGCCGGGCTTGGGGCGCTGCCAGTCCGCGCCGTACAGGTGCTCGACGAGCTGATCGGCAGCCACCGGCACCAGGCCCTTCCCTCCGGGGAAGTCGATCTCGCGGTAGCCCTGCCAGTCGTCTTCGGAGAGCTGCGTGGAGCCGGCCACGCCGAAGGGGAAACGGATCAGGCCCGCACCGTCGAACCAGGTGTGGAACAGGTCGATCCGGGTCGTGGGGTCCTGGGGGTCCTGGATGTGCAGCTGCGCGGCCATGCACTCCACCTCCAGTCCGTGCCGGATCAGGAGCAGCGCGACGTCCTGGAGCTCGGCGGCCGCCTCCGGGCCGGTGCGGTGCCGGGAGACGTACGCCGCATCGAAGTCGGCGTCGTGCCCGATGAAGCCCCCCTCGCGTACGGCACCCAGCAGGGTGCCGTAGACGAAGAAGACGTCGTAGCCGAGGGCCTCGCGGACGATCTCGCTGGTGCGGCCGTAGAGCGCCATCACCTTGGTCTGCCACTCCACGTCGAGCTTCTTGGACAGGGCGATCCGGCCGAACTGGGTGAGCAGGTGACCGCGCTCGAAGAGTTCCCCGAGCTCCTTGACGCTGTGCTTGCCGTTCTTCGGAGGGCTGAGGAACATGCCGTGGCCGTGGATCGGCAGCGGCTGGCCATCGACCTGGACGGTGATCCGGGTGCCCTTCTTCACGTAGGGCCAGATCTCGCGGATCCGGAAGGAGAAGGTCCGGATCTGCTGTCGGCTGTTGCGCCGGTCCTCCGGTGGACCCGGGATGGACGCCACCTGCCAGGAGTGCTGCAGGGCGGGGGCCGCACCGGGCGCCACCGGGGCGCCGGCGTCGTTGCCCTCGGCGAGCTGGCCGGCGGGCTGGGCACTGGCATAGCCGGACATGGCGCCGTCGGGCGTGGCATAGGTGGCACTGACCTGGAGGGGGCCGAGGTGCAGGCCGACGCGCGTCGGCGGTGCGTTCTCGGGGACCGAGACCCAGCCCACGACCAGGCGGCGCGAGAACTCCTCCACGACTCCGTGCACCGGGATGCGGGCGCCGGAAACCCGGACGGCCGTGGCCTGGGCCACGGGGGCCTTTCCCCGACTGCGACGCAGCTTCACGCTTCGCCGTCCTCGTCCTCGGACTCGCCGGACTCCCCGCTCGCGTCGGCGGAGCCCGACCCGAGGGCGACCTGCATGACGGCAGCCACGGCGGCGGCCGCGACCCCAGCGCTCACGTCCGGAGCCTGCGCGGGCCCGGCCGCGACGGGTACGTCGTCCGGCAGCCGCATCGAGGCGGGGTCGCCCACGATGCGCACCCCGGATGCGCGGATCTGCTCGACCCGGAGCTCGCTGAGCTCACGCAGCTGCTCGAGCGCCCAGTCCGGGAACGGGGGGCTCTTCGGGCCCGCCGGAGCCGGTCGCGACGCCATGTCGCGCAGCACCCCCTGCTTGACGAAGCGCCGGCGCTCGGGACGCGTCCACCCCTGCTCGGCTACCGCCTCGTTGAGGCTGCGCACGAGCTCGGTCTCGGCCCAGCTCAGCCCGCGGTTGGAGCGGGTCGGATGCGACCTGAGGGTCTCGCGCGGCAGGCCGAGGAGGTCCTCGAACGTCTGGGGCAGCAGGGCCCGGTCCGACTCGTCGCTGACGATCAGCGTGAAGCGCTCGGGGCCGACGACCTTCAGCCAGCGCGTGACGAGCTTGCTGACGTCGTGGGAGAACCACACGTTGTGGCGGTCCCAGTTGTGCTCGGTGCTGTCGCGGTCCATCACCACGCGCAGCCAGTCCTCGAAGGTGCGCCGGTCCCCCGCCTTGACCCGCTCCTGCCACTGGGAGGGCAGGTAGCGGTCCAGGCGACGCGCCACCGCCACCACGTGGACCCGCTCGGGGTCGAAGGCGGTGACGATCTCCTGGGCCTGCGCCCTGGTGGCCCGGCCGAAGTCCTCGTTGCTGATGCAGACCCGCTGGTCTCCGGCGTCGGTGACCTGCTGGACCAGCTCGTGCCACCGCTCGATCGGGGGCTGCGTCGAACCGGCCGGGGAGCCCTTCAGCCCCAGCGCCCAGCCCGCCTTGTCCGGGCGGTGCCGCGGTCCGGTGGCGTAGTGGACACCGTGGCGCTCCAGCTCGGTGCGCGCCTCCTGCAGGGCGACCTGGATCGCCGTACTCCCGGTCTTGTGCGGTCCGATGTGGACCAGTCGGGCCCCGGGCGGCAGCAGCAAGGGCTGGGCGGACATCTCAGTGAACTCACTCGCGCTCAGGGGGCAGGTCGACAACGGGCGCCAGCCTACCCAATCGTCTGGGGCACCCCGGAGCGTGCGCCGCCGAGCCCGGGGGCCCGATCTGAGAGAATGCGCGCCATGCCTTCGAACCCCGTCCGTACGAGAAATGTCGCCGTGCTCCTGGCCGGAGGCGTGGGTGCACGGATCGGCCTCGCGATCCCCAAGCAGCTGATCAAGGTGGCGGGCAAGACCCTGCTCGAGCACTCGCTCATCGCACTGCACCACCACCCGATGGTGGACGAAGTGATGATCATGATGGCGCCGGGCCACCTGGACGCCGTGCGGGCCATCGTGAAGGGCGGTGACTACGCCAAGGTCACCTCCATCCTCGAGGGCGGCGAGACCCGGAACGAAACCACCCTGCGCGCGCTCGATGCCCTCGGCCCCGACGAGTGCCACGTGCTCTTCCACGACGCCGTGCGGCCCCTGGTCTCGGCGCGGATCATCGAGGAGTGCTTCCAGGCCCTCGAGCACTACCCCGCCGTCGACGTGGCGATCCCGTCCGCGGACACGATCATCGAGGTCCGCGAGGACAACACCATCCGTGAGATCCCGCCGCGCGCTGCGCTTCGTCGCGGCCAGACCCCGCAGGCGTTCCGCTCCTCGGTGATCAAGGCGGCGTACGTCAAGGCCGGCCAGGACCCCGACTTCGTCGCGACCGACGACTGCACGGTGGTGCTGCGCTACCTCCCCGAGGAGCCGATCGTCGTCGTGCACGGCGACGAACGGAACATGAAGGTCACCGAGCCGATCGACGTCTACCTCGCCGACAAGCTCTTCCAGCTGACCAGCAACGACCTGCCGACGCCGGGGACCCCGGACGAGTACCGCGCGGCGCTGGCCGGGAAGACCGTGGTCGTCTTCGGTGGCAGCTACGGCATCGGCGCCGACATCGCCGCCCTCGCCACGCAGTACGGCGCCGAGGTGTTCACCTTCAGCCGGTCCGGCACCAACACCCACGTCGAACGGCGCAGCGACATCGCCGACGCCGCTCGCACCGTGATGGAGAAGACCGGGCGGGTCGACTTCGTCGTGAACACCGCCGGGGTCCTGCCGCGCGGCGAGCTGATCCACACCAGCGAGGAGACGATCTTCAACGCGACCGAGGTGAACTACCTCGCGCCGGTCTTCATCGCGCAGGTCTTCTTCCCGTTGCTGGCCCAGACCTCCGGCTCGCTGCTGCTCTTCACGTCGAGCTCCTACACGCGCGGTCGCAGCGGCTACAGCCTCTACTCCTCCGCCAAGGCCGCGACGGTCAACCTGACCCAGGCCCTGGCCGACGAGTGGGCCGGCGACCGGGTCCGGGTCAACTGCATCAACCCCGAGCGGACCGGCACCCCGATGCGGACCAAGGCGTTCGGCCAGGAGCCCCCCGGCAGCCTGCTCGAGTCCGAGGTGGTCGCCCAGACCTCGATCGACGTCCTGCTCTCGCCGCAGACCGGACACATCTACGACGTCCGCAAGGACGACCCGCTGGCCGGACTCGACGAGGGCACCACCACCCGGGACTCCGGGGACGGCGCATGAGCGAGGAGGTGCCGGTGCCGCTGGTCAAGAAGCGGCGGGCCCGTCGCTTGGCCGAGCTCGAGAGCAGGGACCGACGGCTCCCGATCAACTTCTCGATCGTCGGGGTCCAGAAGGCGGCGACCAGCACCCTCTACGGAATGCTCGTCAAGCACCCGGACGTGGTCGACGGCCAGGAGAAGGAGCTGCGCTTCTTCATGCGCGAGAAGCTCAACTGGAGCGACCCCGCGTACGCCCACTACGCCCGCGCCACCGACGACACGCGCGTGCATCTCTCCGGGGATGCCACCCCGGCGTACTTCTTCTGGCCGCGGGCCCTGGAGCGGATGCGGGCCTACAACCCCGACCTGCCCCTGATCGTGAGCCTGCGCGACCCGATCGAGCGCGCCCTCTCCCAGTGGTCGATGGAGCGCGCCTGGAACGACGACTTCCCGGACCTGTACGACGCCATCGACCGCTTCGCAGAGCCGACCATCCCCGACCGGGTGCCCCAGGGCCGACCGGCGAGCGCCCTGCGCAAGGAGTCGCTCTTCACCCGCGGGCTCTACGGCCAGCAGCTGCGTCGAGGCCTCCTCCACTTCCCGCGCGAGCAGTGGCTCGTCCTGGACTTCCGCGAGGTCTTCGTCCAGCACGTCGAGACGCTCGACCGGGTGACCGACTTCCTCGGTGTGGAGCGCTTCGTGGACCATCCGCCGGTGCTGCACCGCAACCAGACGCCCAACGACCACACCGGCAGGGGGGCCAGCGTCGAGCAGGTGGCCCGGCTCGTCGAGATCTACGCTCCCGACCTGCGCGAGCTCACCGAGCTGTCCGGGCTGGACGTCACCGGCTGGTCGACCAGTCGCTGTGCCGCTGGCGAGACCAGCGTCGAGGAGCTCACCGCGAAGCTCAACGCCAAGCTGGGGCTGCAGACGCCCTAGCGCGAAGGCCGCAGCCGCGAGGCGAGGCGCTGCCCGGCGACCCGCAGCAGGTCGCGCGACCCGACCTCGGCGACCGGACGGTCGGTGATGGCGGCCGCCGGAGCGCGTGCGGCCTCGGCCTGGCGCTCGGCCAGCTTCTCGCGGGCGGCCTTGGCGCCGGCCCGACGGGCGGCGGCCTTGGCCTCCTCCATCGCGTCGTGGCTGATCGCGCTCGCCTCGTCGAAGATCCGGCGGTAGCGCACCCCCTGGACGTCGAGCTCCGCGGAGGCACCGGCATCCTCGCCGCGCGCGCTCGCGAGCACGTCGAGGGCGTCCCAGGTCTGCTGCGCGACGTCCTGCAGCTCGACCGGAAGCTCCAGCTCGTCCCAGGTGACCCGCTGACGGCGCAGATCGGGATCGATGAAGCCGTCGACCGCGGTGGGGGTGCCGTCGGTCAGGTCCGCGTCGTAGCGCAGCCCGAACTGCTCGCCCAGCTCGACGAGCACGGGCCGCCAGTCGGTGAGCAGGTCGTTGTAGCGGACGAACGCGCGCTGCTGGCCCCGGGTCTCCCGCTCGCTGATCACGGAGTTGTTGATCCACCGGGCCAGGTTGAAGATCTCGTAGCGGCGACGCTGCTCGGCATCGCCTTCCTTGGCGTAGTGGGTCGCGCGGCTGCCGAGCACCTCGGCCGGGTGCCGCAGCATGGAGATGTAGGCGATCTCGAGCCCAGCCTCGGCGGCAGCCTCCCGCCACAGCGACTGTCCCCACACCGAGCGGGGGTCCTTCACGACGACCTGTTCGCTCTCCCCGGCCTTCTCGGCCAGGAACGTCACCAGCTTGGTACGCAGCTCGGGGGTGATCGCGGCCTGGGCCCGGTCGAACGCGGAGGGCCGACCGTCGAAGTCATGGATGCCGGCGGCATCGGTGATCTGCTTGTGGAAGGAGACCGCCCACTTGGACTCGAAGAAGCCCTTGGGGTTGGAGTCGTTGGCCCCGAGATGGGGGCCGGGCACGTGCAGCCCGAGGTGGTGGAACGTGCCGGACATGGTGCTCGTGCCGCTCCGGCCGGTGCCGGTGATCAGGACGAGCATGCTCATGACGCGTCCCTGGACCCACGCTCGGGGAGCACCCTGTGGCGTACGCGTCCGGCGAGGCGCCGGGCCTTGCCGACGACTCCGGACGAGGCGGCGACCTCACGGTGGGCCAGCTTGCGGCGCAGCTGGCGACGGGCCTTGCGGGCGGCCTCCTCGCGGGCCCGACCAATCGTGGGGCGCACCACCATCATCGCGTCCTGGTGCACGCGGGCGTACTCCTCACGCAGCTGCTCGAGCTTCTCGGTGGCCGCGGCCGACTCGCCCTCGTGGGCCAGCTCGTTGAGCGCGTCAAAGGTCCGGTCGCCCAGCACCTGCAGGTGGAGAGGCACCGCGGACTCGCCCCAGCCGGGCTTCATCCGGCGCAGCTTGGGGTCGATGAAGTCGTCGACCGGATGGCCCTCGGTCTGCTCGGGGGCAGGGTCGAGGGTCAGGCCGAGACGGTCTCGCAGCCGGACGAACTCGGTGCGCCAGTCGGCCGTGAGGTCCGGGTAGTGGACCAGGGCACGCGGCGAACCGGCGGTGAGCTTCTCGGTCATCAGCGCGACGTTGATCCAGCCGGCGACGGCCGGGATCTCGCGGGCGTTGTAGTAGCTGGTCCGGCTCGAGGAGACCTCGGACGGGTGGCGCAGCATGATCACGAACTTCGGGTCGACCCCGAGCTTCTCGGCCGCATCGACCCAGAGGTCACGGAACCACACCATCCGCGGGTCCTTGATGACCATGCGCTGGTGCTGCTCGAGGCGGGGCTCCAGCCAGGTGCGGAGCTCTTCGCGGATCTCGGGGTCGGTCAGCACGCGCTCGAGGCGGCGCAGCACGGCGGGGTTGGTGTCGAGGGTCCGCACGCCGGTGGCGCGCAGCAGCCGGCGGTGGAAGTTGACCGCCCAGCGAGGCTCGAAGAAACCCGACGGGTTGGTGGCGTTGCCCTTGATCGCCTGCGGCACGCGGTAGCCGCTGTGGTTGAGCGCTCCCGCCATGGTGCTGGTCCCGCTCCGGCCGGGCCCGAGCACGAAGACCAGGGATCGCTCGTCGGGCGCTGAGGTCCCTGTTTCCTGCTCGGCTGATGCCACAGTCGGTCGTCCTCCGGAGGGTGCTCGAGTGCTGGTCGGGTCGGTGTTCCGACCACGGGGAGGTTATCAGCCGGAGCGAGACGCTCCAGCGGCCAACCCATGGCCGGATCGGCTCAGGCGGACGGGTCCGGTGGGGCGTCTCCACGCGGCACCAGCACCCGGTCGACGAAGCGCGCCCCGCACCGGCCGTCCTCGAGGTCGAGGTAGTCCTGTCGGAAGGTTGCGTACGCCGCGGCGTACGTCGCCCGCACGCCGGCCAGGTCGAGCAGTTGGTCGACGACCTCGTCGGTCGTGGAGACCAGCGGACCCGGAGCCGTGGGCTCGAAGTCGAACAACCAGCCACGGGTGTCCTGGTAGCGCTGCAGATCTGGCACCTGGAAGATCATCGGCTTGCCGGTCACCCCGAAGTCGAAGCGCAGCGACGAGTAGTCGACGATCCCCGCGTCCGCGGCGAGGTACAGGTCGGAGATCTCGGGGTAGTCGGTGACGTCGATGCACCCCTGCCGGCTCCCGGCTCGCTTGAGGGTGCGCGCGTTGAACGCGTGGCCACGGATCAGGACCACGAAGTCGTCGCCGAGACGCTTGCCGGCGCGCTCGAAGTCGAAGAAGTCAGGCATCCGCGCCCGGTTGTCGTCCACGGCGAGGTAGTCGCGGAAGGTGGGCGCATAGAGAACCGCGGTCTGGTGGTCGGCGATCCCGAGGTCACGCCGCGTCGCGACGCGGATCTTCTCGGCCTCGGCCGACTGCAGGACATCGTTGCGCGGGTAGCCGATCTCCAGCACCTCACCGGGGTAGGCGAAGTCGCGGACCAGGAGCGGGGTGGCGTACCGCGCGGGCGAGACGAGGTAGTCCCACTCACGGGCGCGGGCGTCGTACGCGTCGATCCGGGCCTGGCTGAACTGGACGTTGCGCCAGTGCGAGTGGCCCATCTGCTTGAACGGGTAGCCGTGGAAGGTCTGCACCATCACCTGGCCGGGGGGCTTCTGGTGGTACTCCGGCTGGTACATGTTGTCGACGTAGTACTGCACCGACCCGAGCAGGGCGTACCACTCGCGGCTGTTGACCACGACCGGGATGCCACCCTCGGGCACCACCACCGAGTGGTCCTGCACGGCCCAGTAGACCGGCAGGTCCGCGCCGCGTCGCTGCAGCTCCCGCTGGATCGAGAGGCCGTTGTCGGTCGCGCTCTCGCCGAAGTACGAGCGCATCAGGATCCCCGGGGTGAGCCCGCCGGACCCGGACGTGAGCCGGGACCGGGTCGGCGGCTGCGCCTGGAGCCGTCGCTGTTGGTAGGGGCCGCGCGCATCGCCGATCGGGCGCCGCAGGTTGAGCCGGACCACGGTGTCGGGGCCACGCACGACGCGACCCTCGAGCCGGTCGGTCAGGACCGGCACGGGCAGGGCATTGCTGAGCTCGTGCGCCACCCGCAGCGGCAGGGTCGTGGAGGAGTTGTCGGTCGTGATCTCGACCGACAGGTCGTGGTCCCCGACCGGCAACGGCCAGCGGCCGAACCGGTGCACCTGGTGGCGCAGCTCGACGCCGACCTCGAAGCGGCCGTCCTGGAGCTTGACCGGCTCACCGGACGTGACGCTGCGCAGACTCGTCGCGGTCAGCCGAACCTCACCGACGGCGGTGCCGAACGCGCGCCCACGGATCCAGAGGGTTCCGTCGGGGTCGACCCGGGCGCCGTCGGCGACCGCGCCGAGGCTCCACTCGCGGACGACCAGGTCACCGTCGCGGTGGACGTCGAGAGCCAACGGCTGCCCGGCCATCTCGGGCAGGGCTGAGCGGGACGGGACCAGGGCGCTGGGCGTACCGTCCGCGGAGCGCGCCTCGAAGCGCCACTCCACGCCGGCCCCCTGCGCCGGCGGCTTCGTCTCCGGCAGCTCGAGGCGCACCTCACGCCGCCCGACCGGCCCGGTCACCACGGCCTCGACCCGGTGCCGCCCGCGACGGGCGACGACGCGGACCGGGCGCTGGTCGGCGTCGGCCAGCACGCAGGAGAAGACGCGGCCCTCGAGGTTCGCTTCGCTGACCCGGACTCCGGCGTGCTCGACCCGCAGCCGCAGCACGCGGTTGACCTGCCAGTCCGTGACGACCCGTCCGCCGGCGGGCAGGGCCAGGGCGGGGACCACACCGGCGGCACCGCTGCGCAACATCCGGCGGATCCGGTCGGTGCGGGTGAAGCCCGCGACCTCGACCCGGAGCAGGACGGTCCAGCTGGTGCCCGGCGCAGCCGCGGCGACGACCTCCTCGATCGGGATCTCGGCCTCGAAGGCCCCGGGGCCGTAGTCGGACCAGGGGTCCTCCACCGGCGGCGGGAAGGAGGGCGTCGGGTGGCCTTGCGCCCAGAAGACTCGCTCGGCACCGGATCCGTCCTCGCGCAGCACCACGGCCACCCGCGGTGTGTGCTCGGCCAGGTCGACCTTGGCGAGGTAGCCCCAACCGGAGACGACGGCGCTGACGTGGCCGTCGTCGTGGGTGACCCAGTGGAAGTTCTCGATCGAGTGCGCGAGGTTCAGCTGCTCGGGACGCAGCAGGAAGAGCGCATCGTCCAGCCCGGGGTCGTCGCGGAACGGCAGCTCCATCAGGAGACCGTCGGGGCGCACCGTGCAGGGCCACGGCTCGAGGTTCATGCCCTTGCGGCGGACGAACTCCTGCGCGTCGGCGCGCCGGTCGAGTCGGGCCAGCTCCACGAGCACGCGCTTGCCCGGCATCGTCGCCCGCCAGATCGCGTCGTCGGCACCGGCGGTCAGCTCGCGGACCGCCGCCACGAGCTCGTTCCAGTAGTCGTCGTCGACGGTGCCGGTGCTGGTGAGGTACCAGTGGAAGTGGACGTCGAAGAGCGTGAGCAGCCAGGCGTCGTAGACCGCCGGGGAGACCTCCGCGCGCAGCACCTCAGCGCTGGCCCGCCAGGCCGCGATCCGGTCGCGCACGTCCTTCAGGCTCGCGGTCTGCTGCGAGATCGAGCTCTGGTCGTCACGGGCGCGGTAGCGGTAGACGACGTCGGGCAGGACGTCGATCGCCGTGGCCCGGGCGAAGAGCTGGGTGATGATCGGCTGGTCCTCGTAGGCGACGCCCTCACGGAACCAGAGCCCGTGGGTGTCCCAGAAGTCCCGGCGGAAGAGCTTGTTCCACGTGTAGAGGTTGCGCAGCAGCGGGGTGAACTCCTCGATCCGGATGCCGGTGCGATGGTCGTCGTGGACCTCCTGCACCCAGGCCGGGAACCAGGTGGAGACGTCGTTGAAGCGCTCCACCGACCCGACCGACAGATCGGAGCCCGACGCCTCCAGGGAGGCGTGCAATGCCCCCAGGGCGCCCAGGGGCAGGACGTCGTCGCTGTCGACGAAGGTCAGGTAACGACCCCGGGCCTGCTTCACCCCGGTGTTCCGGGCCGCACCCAGACCGCCGTTCGGTCGCGTGACCAGCCGAACCCGGCTGTCCTGCTCGACGTACCGCTGGGCGATCGCCCGGGAGCCGTCCGGGGAGCCGTCGTCGACCAGGAGGACCTCGAGGTTCTGCAGGTCCTGGCCCAGGATGCTGTCGACGCACTCGGCGAGGTAGGCCTCGACGTTGTAGAACGGCACGATCACGCTCACGTCGGGCCGACGCAGGCGGCGTACCGCCCGGGTCCGGGCCGCACGACGCGCCACTCGCTGGGCCAACTGGGCCGCCTGACGCGCCCGGGACCGCGCCGTCATCGATCGAGCTCTGCCGTGCGTCGGGCCACCTGGCGCTCGTAGCGCTGCCAGTGCTCGCCCTGGGGCACCAGCTCCTGGTCCCACGGCTTGCCGACGCCGGCGTAGTGGATCACCGCGGGGTCCGCGATGTGCTCGATCAAGGGCAGCGCATTCCAGCGGCGCTCGAGCTCGACCCGGTCGGCGCCTGCGTAGGCGTTGAGGATGTCCTGGTCGTTGAGGCCGTAGCGCCCGGCCATCGGCAGGAAGCGAGCCACGAACTCATCGGCGCGCATCCGGGCCAGGTCGAGCACCAGCACCCCGGCGTTGATCGCGACGAAGTCGAACGCGTGCCGCGCCGACATGCTGCGCCGCAGCTCGGAGGCGAGCGCGGGTGCCAGCTTGTCGCCCGCCAGCCGCCACAGCGTCGCACCGGACTGGCGGCCCGGCCGACCGGCCAACGGGTGCCCGGCGAGCTCGACGGCGGCAAGCTCGCACACGTCGCCCTCGGTGACCGTGTCGATGTCCAGGTAGGTGATCCGGTCGAGGTCGACCAGCACCTCGGGCAGCAACAGCCGGTCCATGGTGGCAACGCTGATGTGGCCCAGCATCCGGGTGATCTCGCCGTAGTCCACGTCGTCGAAGCGCAGGAAGGTCACCGGCAGGTCCGGGAAGAGGGCGGCGAAGCGGCGCTGGTCGTCATCGGTCAGGCCACGGGCGGTGACCCAGAGCCGCACGGGACCCGAGGCGTTGGTCAGCATCGACTCGACCGTGACCGGGAGTCGGTCCACGAAGTTGCGGTCCAGGCTCATGGCAACGTCAGTGACGCCGGTCGGGTCGACCGTGTCGTGCGGACCGAAGCGCACCGCGCCCTCCCGCAGGCTCCGGGTGACGGCGGCCTGATCGAAGCCCATCGCGTCGAGGACGACCGGCTCGGCGAACCGGGCCCGGGCCTCGGCGACGCGGGAGGCCGTGAGCCGACGCCACTCGGCGTAGAAGTCGTCGGGGGCGGTGCCGGCCAGGATCAGCTCGTGGGCCTGGGCCAGCAGCTCCCGGATGCCGTCGCGGATCGCCTCGAACTCCGGCTTCTGCGGCGTCATCTCCAACAGCCCGTCGAAGCGGACGTCGCCCAGGGACGGCGGGCGGAACTTCGCCCGCAACCCGAGCGAGGTCGCCGGGAGGTAGGAGTGCAGCCGGCTGGTGACCACCCGGGTGTACCGACGCTGGTAGCTCTCCAGCAGCTCGACCGCCGCCCGGGTCCCGGAGACCAGCGTGGCCTCACGGAACTCGGTGCCGGCATGGGTGGCGACCTCGGTCACCGCCTTGATCTTGCGCAGCGCGGCCGGCGGGAGATCGACGGCCCCGACCACCCCGTCACCCTCCCGGGCGACCGTCTCGGTGGGCGCGAAGACCGCATTGACCGTGGTGGTCAGGCACCCGGTGAAGAAGGCATCCACCCCGGCGCTGAGCAGCAGGTCGACCGTGGTCCAGTCCCGGCAGCCGATCGGGCCGTGGGCGCGGAGGTAGTCGATCGCCTCCGGAGTCAGCACGTTGACCCGGTTGATGTGGAACGAGACGAACACCGGGTGGAGGTTCGGGTGGTAGGGAAGCCCGAAGCCGAGCCGGAACGTCGAATGCATGTGCCACCCGAAGGCGATCATCCAGGTGTGCTCCGGCACCGGGTCGCCGGAGCTGAAGTCACGACTGATCGGCGTGAGGTGCACGTCTGCGCGGCCCCCCGGCAGGTGCAGCTCGGGCAGCACCCGCTGCTGCAGCTCGTCGAGGAGGCCACCCAGCTCGTCGGTCCCCGTGAAGGTGGTCTCCCGGAAGCGGGCCAGGTTGCCCAGCATGGCCAGGGTCTGGACGTAGTCACCGACGTTGCGCGAGGCACGGTCGAAGTCGGGCTGGTGGTAGTCCATGACCCCGATCGAGACCTGCCCCGGAGCCGGCCCTGCCACGGCCAGCGGGTGGGTCCAGCGCCGCAGGCTGCCCAGCGCCTCGGCGTTCCGCTCGGACACCTCGCCCGGC
Organism: uncultured Actinomycetota bacterium; assembly: GCA_963850965.1. Classification (GTDB taxonomy): domain Bacteria; phylum Actinomycetota; class Actinomycetes; order Propionibacteriales; family Nocardioidaceae; genus Nocardioides. The sequence continues at coordinate 643,150 of CAWKMT010000002.1, forward strand.
AGTCGCCGCGCAGTCTCGTCCACGAGCGCCTGGGCGAGGTCCTGGTGGCCGGTGGCGAGGAAGCGTCCGGCCAGCTCGACCAGGGTCGTGACGTCGTACGTCGCGGCGGAGCCGGCCAGCGAGCGAGCGACCTCGGTCGCGGCGTTGGTTCCCACGGCGAGCGCACACGTCACCGCCTCGACCGGGATGAGCTCGCCCAGGGCGGCCGGGTCCACTCCCGAGAGCTCCTGCCAGGCCAGGTCGTACTCGGCCATCGAATGGAGCACCAGTCCCTCACCGACCTGGCGCAGCACGGCACCGTCCTGCAGGTCGGGCGCCGCGCCCAGGATGAACGCCCGAGCCGTGGTGCGCAGCCCGGAGGCACACAGACTGCGCACCGTGTCGATGTAGGCGCGACGCACTCCCGTGCCGGTGGCCACGCTGTCGCCGAAGACCGCCATCGCGCGGGCCCGCTTGGCCGTGGTCGCGATCCGCGCCAGCATGGGCGGGTCCACCTCGAAGTCCAGGTGCGACTCCGGGACGGACTCGCGGCCCAGGACGGCCTGGGTCAGGCGCCACTGCACGCGTGCGTGCCGGACGTCCTGGCGCGAGGACCGGGCGGGACCGTCCTGCGCACCGTTCGTCCCCGGCGTGGGGCCAGCCTGGGCGGCGGTGGCGGCAAGGGTCTGGTCCGGGGAGTCGGGCATGGGAGCAATCTATCGAGGCCCCGCACCGGGTGGTGCAGGCCGGTTGCCCCGCCGCTCGCGGCCGAACCGCCGTGGCTCAGCCAGGCAGCCGGATGACATGCACCTTGGCCCGCATCTCGACGCGGAACTCGGGCCGGTCGGCGAAGTACTCGTCGACCGCGCGGGTGCAGCCGGACCAGGTGAAGTAGTCGTCGATCACGATCCGGCCACCGGGGACCAGACGCGGTGCCAGCTGGGAGAGGCAGGTCATCGTCGACTCGTACCAGTCGCCGTCGACGTGAGCCAGGGCCACCGGCTCGTCGCCGGTCAACGTGTCCTGGAACAGGCCCTGGACCAGGCTGACCCGGTGCTCGTCGGTGGGCACCCCGTGCCGGGCGAAGGACCGCGCCACCTCCCCGAGCAGGTCGTCTCGGTAGCCGTAGTACGTCTCGTCCTCGGCGAGACCGCGCGCGCGGCCCGTGGTGATCTTCTCGTAGCGCTGGCGGACGTCGTCACCGTCCTCGTCGGTCGGCGGCGGGATGAGCCCGAAGACGTCGTAGACCTGCAACGGCCGCGACGGCGACTTGGCCAGTGCCATGGCGATCGCCGAACCGCCCTGGGCCGTGCCGGCCTCCACGAGGATGCCCTCGCGCCCGGAGGCCTCCGTCTCCAGCACACAGCTGACCAACGAGTCGAGCTGCTGCTCGGTGAGGAAGGTCAGGTGGTCCCGGCGGATGGCGGCCAGTGACCCCGCGAGCTGCTCCGAGATGGCCTGGTCAGGGAAGACATCGAGGGTGAAGGTGCGCAGCGCCTCCAGCTCGCTCTGGGACTTCTCGAGCTGGCGCTCCGATCGCGCCAGCCGGCGCCGGGTCCGCTTCAGCCGCGTCCGCAGGTCGCTTTTGCTGGGCCCGGACTTCGCTGCCGTGGTCACCGCAGTGGATGCCTTCTTGTCTCTCACACGCCACAAGGTACCGACCACGGCCGAGGGTCAGAGCAGGGCCAGCAGGTCGTCCACGGCTCGCGCGGCCGCCTGCCCGTCGTGCCACCGGTTGTACGACGCGTTGAACCGCGCCAGCTCCTCGGAGTACCGCGCGCCCAACCCGTCGAGATCGCGCACCTCCCGCACCACGTCGGCGGTGGTCTGCACCAAGGGACCGGGCGCCGACTCCTCGAACGGGAACAGGAAGCTGCGGCTCCCGGCGTCGTACTCGGCGAGGTCGGGCACCAGGAAGACCATCGGCTTGCCGGTGACCGCGTAGTCGAAGCGCAGCGAGGAGTAGTCGAGGACCGCCACGTCCGAGGCCAGCACGAGCTCGTTGATCTCGGGATACGTGGTCACGTCGATGACCCGGGGCCCGGTGTGGTCCGGGGCGTGGAAGCGGTGCCCCCGCACCAGGAGCACGTGGTCCTCGCCCCACGCGGCGGCGGCCGCTGGGACGTCGAGGAAGTCGGTCATCTCGGCGCCTCGGGCGCGGGTGGCCAGGTGTTCGCGCCAGGTGGGGGCGTAGAGGACCGCCCGCTGGTGGTCGGCGATCCCGAGCAGACGTCGCGTGGCCCGACGCCGCTCGTCGGCCCGCTCGCCGACGAGGTCGTCGTTGCGGGGGTAGCCGCGCTCGATCGCGGGGCCGGTGTAGGAGTACTGCTCGCGGTAGTGCCGGGTCATCGCGGGCGACGGCGTGAGGATCGCACTCCAGGTGTCGACACCACGGGCCCGGAACGTCGCGATCCGCGAGGGGGCGAGATCCAGCGCCCGCCACTGTCCGGCCCCCATCGCCTTGGCCGGATGGCCGTGGAAGGTCTGCAGCAGGAACTGCCCCGGCCGACGCCGGAACCACGCCTCGACATCGGTGTTGAGCACCAGGCACCCGGCCCGCGCGAGGACGTCGTACCACTCACGGCTGCGGAGCAGGACCGGCTCGGCGCCCGCGGGGACGCGCTGCCCCGGGTCGGCGATCCCCCAGCGGGCTCGGAGGCCGGGCCGGCGGCGCCGCAGCTCCTCGTAGATCGCGAGTGGGCTGTCGGTGGCACCACGGCCGGCGTAGGTCTCGAAGTAGAAGAGGTCGGGGTCGACCGGCCGTTCGTCCAGGGAGTACGCCGCGCGCAGCCGCTCCTGGGCGTGCGGGCCGAGCTCGTCGTCGGCCAGCGGTGGACCGAGGCCGAGCACCAGCCCGCCCCGGGGGCCGAGGTGCGCCCGGACCCGATGACGGGGGCCGGCCAGGTCGAGGGGCAGTCGTCCGCGCAGGTCTTCGGAGAGCACGACAGGGGTCCCGCTGTCCGGATCGCTCACCAGGCGGTAGCCGCCGGGGGCCAGCCAGGTCGGGGCACCGAAGTGGTCCGCGCGGAGCTCGACCTCCACCCCGGCGCTCGTCGGCGCGAAGGCGACCGGGCACGGGCGACCGGCCGGGTCGAGCAGCGCCACCTCGGCCGGGGTGGCCGGGGTGGCGACCTGCAGGACGCTCCCCGCGAGAGCGAGGCCCTCGACGACGACGGTGCCCGGGGAGTGCTGCGCGGGCGTCGGGACGAGCCGGACCACACCGGTGCGCTGCACCTCCCCCGCCGTCACGGTGAGCTGCACGAGGTCGAGGTCGCAGGGCACCCGCACGGCGACGGCCACCGCGGCCTGGAACCGGCGGCCAGCCCATCGGGTGGCCTCGGCCGGAGCGAGCCGCCGCGTCGTCAGCTCGGCGCCGGAGGCGTCTTGCACGAGGACCAGGACGGGGTGGTCGGGGTCGCCGAGGTCGACGTGGGCGACCTCGAGGAAGAGCTCGACCTCGCGCTCGTCCTCCACGAGGCGAGACCGGTGGACGTGGGTGCGCAGCTGGGTCTCGACAGGCGGCAGCCGGCGGACCTCGTCGGGAAGCTCGACGGCCTGCCACCCGACGACGACGCCCGAGCCGACGATCCGGGTGCGGAGGTCATCGCCGAGCTCGGCGACCTCGGCTGCCAGTGCCTCCACCTCGGCGCGCCGGTCGTGGGCGGCGAGCCACACCAGCGAGCGGGCAGCGACGGGGAGGTCGACGGTGACCCCGGGCCGTTCGTCGTACGACGCGGCGAGGTCGTGGAGCTCGGCCCACTGCTCGGCCGTGGCGCGCTCGGCGTCCTGGAGCAGTCGAGGGAGCTCGATGCCGGCCACGTGGCGCTCCCACCCGTCGGCGAGCGGGGACCCGACGAGGGTGTCGTCGACGGCCGCGACGACGCGGCGCCAGGAGCTCAGGTGCGCGAGCGCGCTCGGCGTTGCTCCGAACGGGCGGGTGCCGTGGTCGGGAAGCCAGGTGTAGGTCTGCTGGTCGAGCACGTCGACCCGCGCCACCCCCATCAGGAACCTCGCCATGGTCGGCGCGATCAACCAGTCGTCGCCGGGGCCGAACGCGAGGCCAGCGGCTCGCCAGGCCGCACGATCGACCAGGCTCCCACCGATCGTCAGCGTCCCGGCCAGCGCCGGGCGCGAAGCCGGCTGGACTCCGGTCACGGGGTCGGCATGGGCCTGCCGCTGGGCGCGCTCCAGCCAGGGCTCCGGAGCACCTCGCTGCTCGATCCGCCCGGTCGCCAGCGCCGATCCGGATCGGGCGAGGGACTCGGCCAGCAGGCGCAGCGCGTCGGGCGGCAGCGAGTCACAGCCGCGGAGGAACGTGACGAAGACGCCGTGCGCCGCGTCGACCCCGGCCCCCACGGCCCCGCTCCAGGTCGCCTGCGCGGGCAGGGCCCGGACCCGGTCGTCGGCGTACGCCGCGGCGCGGACGTCAGCCCCACCCACCGGGCAGAGCAGGAGCTCGAGGAAGGCGTGCGACTGGGCCAGGACCGAGGCGACCGCGGTGTCGAGCCGCGGCAGGTCGATCGGCTCGCAGACGAGGATCACGGAGACCAGACCGGCGTGGGCGCCGGGCGTGCCGAGGCGTCGCCCCAGCCGTCGACGCAGTGATCGTCGAACGGCCGCGGGCAACACCGCTGCGGCGACCCCGGCACCTGACGTCAGAGCAGGCCTTCCTCGACCAGGAAGTCGCGGGCGACGTCCTCGGGCTTCTCCCGGTCGTTGGAGACCCGACCGTTGAGCTCGGTCAGCTTCTCGGTGGTCAGCGCGGCCATCAGCGAGTTGAGGAGGTCCGCGACGTCGGGGTGATCGGCCAGGAAGGCGTCACTCACGGCCGGAACGAGGTTCTGCGCCGGCTGGATCTGCCGGTCGTCCTCGAGAACGACCAGGCCCTGGGCGTCGAGGGTGCCGTCGGTGGTGCTGGTCAGGCCGAGCTGCGACTCGCCGTCGATCACCGACTGGTAGGTCTGGTCGCTGGCGTAGCCCAGGGGCAGCACCTTGGTGATGTCGATGCCGTACTCGGCGGTGAGACCGGCCTCGCAGTCGAGGCGCCCGGTGCAGTCCGGGGCCGCAGCCAGGACGACCGAGCGACCCTCGAGGTCCGAGAGCTTCGTGACGCCCTCGGCCTCGGCGAACTCCTGGGTCACGAAGAAGGCGTTGGTGTCGGTGGCCTCGGACTGGTCCAGCAAGGTGATCCCCTGGTCGTCGAGCAGCGACTGGCCGGCGGCCTGCAGCTCCTCGCCGTCACCTGCCGTCAGCGCCTCGGCGTTCGGTCCGTTGGCCACGGTGTTGAGGAAGTTGACGACCCCGCCGACGTACTCGGGCACGATGTCGATGCTCTCGGGGAACTTCTTGAAGTAGACGTCACGGCCACCGACCAGGGTGACGGTCGGCTCGTAGCCGGCCTCGGCGAGCAGCTGCTGGTACATCGCGGCCACCAGCGTGGCCTCGGGGAAGTTCTGGCCGGAGATCCGGACGGGGCCCTGGTTCTCCGCCGTGCTCGACGGCTCGGACTCGAGGTCACCGCCACAGGCGGTCACCAGGAGGAGAGACCCGGCAGCGAGGGCGGCGGCAAGGGAGCGGCGTGCGTTCATGGGAGGTGTTCCTTCTGTGTCCCGCGGCGGTCGCCGCGCGTGTCCGGGTGGCACTGGTGCCCGTGCCGGGCTCCATCATGTCTCGACGGGTGCCTCGACGCGAGCGTCGGCATCCTGGCGAGACCTGCGCCGGGGGCCGGCGAACCGTTGGAGCCACGCGGCGGACAGCTCGAGGAGGAGCGCGACCAGGGCCACGACCACCGCGCCGGCGATCCCCTTGGCGTAGTTCGAGCGGTAGAACCCGTCGGTGATCACCCGCCCGAGGCCCGGGCCCGCCACCAGCGCCGCGATCGTGGCGGTGGCCCAGACCTGCACCAGGGCCAGGCGTACGCCGGAGAGCACCAGCGGCAGGGCGATCGGCAGCTCGACCCGGACGAACTGCTGGCGCCCGGTCATGCCCATCCCCTCGGCGGCCTGCTTGACGTCGTCGGGGACCTCCCGGATCGCGACGTAGCCGTTGGTGATGAGCGGTGGCAGGGCGAAGAGCGTGAGGGCGATGAGGGTGGCGATCCCGGCCCGGCCGTAGGGACCGAAGGTGCTCGTCCCGGGATGGTCGGCGGTCACGAGCAGTGCCAGCAGGGCGAAGGTCGGCACCGCCCGACCGACGTTGGAGATGTTGATCGCGAGGAATCCCCCGCGCCCGAGGTGGCCCAGCCAGAGCGCGATCGGCAACCCCAGCAGGACGGCCAGGCCCAGAGCGGTGAAGGTGAGCAGCAGCTGCTCCACGAGGAGCTGGAGCATCCCACCCTGACCGGTCCAGTTCGCGCCATCGGTCAGGTAGGCCCAGGTGTCGGCGAAGACGGTCATGCGTTGGCCCCCCGGGTCCAGGGAGTGAGCAGCCGTTGCGCCAGCACCAACAGCGCGTCGAGTGCCACGGCCAGCACCACGCACAGGACGGCCGCCGCGAAGAGCTCGGCTCGGAAGTTGGTCTGGACCCCGTCGGCGATCAGGTTGCCCAGCCCGCCGTACGCCACGAGGGCACCGACCGTGGTCAGCGCGACGGTGGAGACGGTGGCCACCCGCAGGCCGGCCATGATCACCGGGAGCGCCAGCGGGAGCTCGACGGTGAAGAGCAGGCGGGTCGCGCCGTAGCCCATCCCGCGCGCGGACTCGCGGACGTCCTCGGGCACCGCCCGCAGGCCCTCGAGCATGCTGCGCACCAGGATGGTCAGGGCGTACAGCGCGAGTCCGGTGACCACCGTCGTGGCGGAGATCCCGGTGAAGGGCACCAGCAGCGGGAAGAGCGCGAGCGACGGGACGGTGTAGATCGCGGTGCTCACCCCCAGGATCGTCGACTCGAGCCGCGGGAGGCGACGGGCGACCAGGGCCAGCGGGAAGGCGATCGCGACGGCGAGCACGACCGACAGCACGGTGATCCACAGGTGCTGGGTGGTGGCGTCGACGAGCTCGGACCGACGGTCCTGGAGGTACTGCAGGCAGACCCACTCATTGGCCAGGCGGCTGTAGCAGTTGGGGTCCGCGGCCGGCGCCACCTGCGCGAGTAGGGTCACGCGCATGGACGTTACCGGCTCCGGGTCTGGGCAGCCCATGATCCGCCTCTCCGGCGTGGGCAAGACCTATGCGGACGGCACCGTGGCGGTGCAACAGCTCGATCTCGACGTCGCTCGCGGCGAGTTGGTCTGCCTGGTCGGCCCTTCCGGCTGCGGCAAGTCCACGACACTGAAGATGATCAACCGGCTGATCGAGCCGACCACCGGGACCATCGAGATCGACGGGCGCGACGTCACCGGCGAGGACCCCGTCCAGCTGCGGCGCGGCATCGGCTACGTCATCCAGCAGGTCGGGCTCTTCCCCCACCAGAAGATCGTCACCAACGTGATGACGGTGCCGTTGCTCTACGGCGAGTCCAAGGCCGTGGCCCGACAGCGCGCGCACGAGCTGATGGACATGGTCGGCCTCGACCCCGCGACGTACTCCGACCGCTACCCCCACCAGCTCTCCGGCGGCCAACGTCAGCGGGTGGGCGTGGCGCGGGCCCTGGCCGCGGATCCGCCGGTGCTGCTGATGGATGAGCCGTTCGGGGCGGTCGACCCGATCGTGCGGGTGCACCTGCAGGACGAGTTCCTGCGGCTCCAGCGCGAGCTGGGCAAGACCGTCGTGCTGGTGACCCACGACATCGACGAAGCCGTGCGGATGGGCGACCGGGTCGCCGTCTTCGCCGAGGGCGGACGGTTGGCGCAGTACGACACCCCGGTGGCCCTCCTGGGGCGCCCGGCCGACGACTTCGTGGCCGACTTCGTCGGCTCGACCAAGGGGCTGCGGCGACTGACCGTCACCCCGATCGACGTCGACCACCTCGAGCCGCTCGACGGCATCAGCACCGGCGACCTCGGCTCCACGATCGACCTCGACTCCTCGCTCGAGGAGGCGCTCGCCGTCCTGCTGCGCGACGACAAGGCGATGATCGGCGTCCGCCGGGGCGTGACGTTCGTCGGCGTACTCACCCCGAACGGGATCCACCGGGCTTTGCGGGCGTCGCTGCGCTGACGCTTCACCACGGTATGCAGTCGAAGCGACAGTTCCCACGGCGAACTCACCATGGGAAGCGAGACTTCACCTGCATCCCGTGGTGAAGCAGCGGCAACGCCGAGCGATCAGTCCTCGGCGACCGGCACGTCGCGGTGCCAGGACTCGGTGACGTACTTCGTCGTCCAGCCCATCGCGGTGTAGAGCCCGGCGGCCCCGGTCGGGGAGTCGGCGTCGACCTCGAGGCCGACTCGGTCCCGCCCGCGCTCTGCGGCGTCGGCGATGATCGTGCGCAGCAGCCCCTTGGCCACGCCGCGGCCCCGGGCGGCGGCGAGCACACCGAGGTACGACACGTAGGACCCGTCGGGACCAGTCGCGCTCTCGGCCACGGTGCCGATCAGGGCACCGACCGGCTGCGGGGTGTCCCCGTCGTTGAGCTCGGCGAGCCACCAGTGGTCCCACCGGTGGCCGGGGTCCTCCCGGAGCCGGTGCAGGAACTCCTCGAAGGTCTCCTCGCTGGAGTTGAAGTGGTCGACGAAGGCCCCCTCGAGCACTTCGTGCACCTCACGCAGGTCGGAGTCGTCGGGCAGCCCGCTGCCCGCGCGGCGAACCCGCCGGAAGACGACGCCGTCCTGCTCCCAGCTCGCGGGGTCACCGGTGAGCTCGGCCTCGTCGGGCGTGACGGGACGCGTCATCTGCCACCAGGTGCGGACCCGCTCGAAGCCGTTGGCCGCCAGCCAGGTCTGCTGGCGCTCGTCGTCCTCGAAGGCCCCGGTGTCGATCTGCTGGACCTCGAGGCCACGGGCCGCGCCCACGGCCCTGGCCTGGCCGACGGCCCACTCGAAGAGCAGCGCCGAACAGCGCCTGGCGATCTTGTCGGGCAGGCCGCGCTCGACGATGTGGGAGTAGAGCATCCGCCCCGAGGCGCGGTCGTGCACGCTGCCCCAGGCCCGGATCTCGCCCTCGGGGTCACGGACGATGACGTTCTCGCGCATGCGAAGCCCGTGCTCGGAGACCTCGACGAGCACGTCGTCGACCCCCGAGGCGGCCCACCCGCGACCGTGCCGCTCGTGACCGCGCAGCAGCTGGGTCAGCCGGGCGACGTCGAAGCGGTCCGAGGGGTCCGGGAACCCGACCTCCCAGCCGTCGGGCAGCGCATCGTCGTCACCGAGCACGTCGGTGGGGTCACTCTCGAACCTTGATTCCTCGGGGATCACGATCCCCGATTGTGCCGTACGACGCGCCCGGAGTCAGGGCCGGTCGCTGGACCGGTCGTACGCCGAGCAGTGGGTCAGGCCTGCCGGCGACCCTGCAGCGACTGCCAGACCATGATCTCGGCCCCGAGCACGTCGAGCTCGCTCTCCAGCTCCGCGACCCGCACGATGGCCTCGGCAGCCCGCTCCTCGGCACTGTCGAGCTGCGCGGTGAGCGTGCGGGCATCCAGCTCGGAGACGTCGGCCCGACGGGCCTCGGTGTTCATCTTGCGGGTGGCCTCGGCCGCCCGCTGGTGGGCGACGCCGAGGGCGACCTCGAGCTCGCCGATTGTCGCCTGGTGGGCGGCGATCCGCGACTCGATGCTCGTCACGAAGCTGGCGTGCTCGGCCGTGCGGACGACGGTGAGCTCGCGGTAGGCCAGCGCCTGTGCGGCACGGTCGCGACCGGCCTCACGTCGGCTCTCGACCAGTTCGGAGTGGGTGATCCGGGTGGCTGCAGCGCCGAGCAGGACGCCGAGCACGGCAGCGGAGGCGACGAGGAGCCACGAACCGCTCAGCAGGGCGCCGAAGACGAGCAGCGCCGAGAGCAACAGGAGTGCGACAGCGACAGTGAGACGGGTACTGCGTTGCCGGCGACGAGCCGCGGGGACTCGCATGACTGGGGAAGACATACCCGCAGGTTAGGACGCCTCCGGGTCGGAATGGACGCGACACGCACGCTCGAGGAGCAACGCCGTGATCACCACGACCACCCCGGCAACCGCCGCGACACCGGCCCGGAGCGCCCGTTGCGGCCCGAGCTCGACGTCCACGCCGAGCCAGCTCACGGCGTACCCGAGGTAGCCGCCGGCCACGAGCGCCCCGACCAGGGCGGAGGAACGGGCCAGCACCAGCCGGTTCACCGCGAGGTGCGGTTGGAGCCGCTCACGGCGTACGTGCAGCGCCCGCCACGTCAGCCAGGCCGTGCCGCCGAGGACGGCCGCGATGAGGAAGAGCGCGAGGGGTTGGGACCACGTGATCAGCGGCGCGGTCCCCATCGCCCGCTCGGCCAGGGGGTGGAACACCCAGCCACCGATGAGTCCCGCGACCGCCCAGCCCGTGATCTGAGCGGGAGAGGTGGGTTGCAGTCGTCCACCGGATGGACCATCGCCCGAACGGGCGTCGGTCACTGGTTTTCGAGGGTCAGGTCGTCCCGCCGTGAGATCCCGCTCTGGTCGGCCTTCTCGAGCAGGTCCGCGATCGGGCCGGAGTCCGGGAAGGTGGCGTCGGGCTCGAGATCGAACCACGGCTGGAGGACGAAGGCGCGTTCGCCGGCACGGGGGTGCGGGAGACGCAGGGTCTCGTCGTTGCTGCGGCGGTCACCGACCACGATCAGGTCGACGTCCAGGGTGCGCGGAGCGTTGGGAGCGTCGGTGCGCTCGCGACCGAACGCGTCCTCGATGACCTGGGCTCGGTCCAGCAGCCGGGTCGCGGCCAGAGTCGTGTCGATGAGGACCACGGCGTTGAGGAACTTCTTCGCACCTTCGGGAGAGTCGACCGGGTCGGTCTCGTAGACAGGGGAAACGCCGGTCACCCACACGTCGGGGGTGTCGGCGAGCGCGTTGACGGCGCCCTGGAGGCTGGCCATCCGCTCACCGAGGTTCGAGCCGAGCGACAGGACCGCGCGCCGGATCGGCCGCATCTCTCCGGTCAGGGTGTCGGCATCGATGATGTTGGGGTTGGGGGTCTCAGTCACTTCGGCCCTCACGTCTCCGGGTGATCGTCAAAACAACGTCAGCAAACGTCGCGGTGATGGGTGCATCGGGTTTGTGGACAGTGACGCGCACCCAGTCAACACGGTCGTCCAAGAGACAGACGTCCGCGATGCGCTGGGCCAGTGTCTCGATGAGATCCACCGGATCTGTCTCCACGGCAGCGTGCACCGCGGCCACGACACTTCCGTAGTCGACCGTGTCGCGCAAGTCGTCGGAGGCCGCCGCCGGGCGGGTGTCGACGCCCAACGAGAGATCGATCACGAACCGCTGACCCTCCCGGCGCTCGAAGTCGAAGACCCCGTGGTGGCCGAAGCATTCGATGCCGAGCACGGTGATCTCGTCGGTGGGGCTCACCCTCACGTCTCCTCCTCCAGCCGGGCCACCACGCGCAGCGCGTCACACGTGGCTCGTACGTCATGGACGCGCACTCCCCACACGTGGTTCCGGGCGAGATGGACACTCAGGGCGGTGTGGGCATCCTCGCGCGCGTCGATGGGCCGTGGGGTGCCGTCCCGGTCCGCGAGCAGCTCACCGAGGAAGGACTTGCGGCTCGCCCCGACGAGCATCGGATGACCCAGGCTCGCCAGGCGGTCGAGCCCGGCCAGCAGCGCCCAGTTGTGGGCGGGGGTCTTGGCGAAGCCGAGGCCGGGATCCAGCACGATCCGGTCCGGCTCGATCCCCGCAGCCATGATCGCCTCGACCCGCTGGGCCAGCTCCTCGCACACGGCGGCGACGACCCCGCCCGGGGCGTCGTACACCGCGAAGTCACGCATCTGGTCGCTGTGGGCGCGCCAGTGCATCGCGACGTACGGCACACCGGCGTCGGCGACCACGCCCAGGATCCTGGGGTCGGCCAGGCCACCGGACACGTCGTTGACGAGGGCGGCGCCCGCCTCGAGGGCCGCCCGGGCCACCTCGGCCCGCATCGTGTCGACCGAGACGATGGCCCCTTCGCCGGCCAGTGCGGTGATCACGGGGATGACCCGCTGGAGCTCCTCCTCGACCAGGGGCCGGGTCGCTCCCGGACGGGTGGACTCTCCTCCGATGTCGAGGAGGTCGGCACCGGCAGCGAGGAGGTCGAGACCGTGGGCGATCGCGGCGTCCGCCTCGACCCACCGGCCCCCGTCGGAGAAGGAGTCGGGCGTGACGTTGACGACGCCCATCACCCGCGGGGTGGCCAACGGCGCGAGGAGATCGGGGACCGGCATCAGCGCCGGCTGTTGATCAGCGCCATGGCCTCGGACCGGGTCGCGGCGTTGTGCATGATCCCGCGGACCGCGGACGTGATCGTGCGGGCACCGGCCTTGCGGACCCCGCGCATCGTCATGCAGAGGTGCTCGGCCTCGATGACCACGATCACCCCACGTGCCTCGAGGATCTCCATCATCGCGTCGGCGACCTGGGTGGTGAGCCGCTCCTGGACCTGGGGCCGCTTCGCGTAGACGTCCACCAGCCGGGCGAGCTTGGAGAGCCCGGTGATCTTGCCGCTCTCGGCCGGGATGTAGCCGACGTGGGCCACCCCCGTGAACGGGACCAGGTGGTGCTCACACATCGACCAGAGCTCGATGTCACGCACCAGCACCATCTCGTCGTGACCGAGGTCGAAGGTGGTCGTCAGAACGTCCGCCGGGGACTGCCGCAGGCCGGCGGTCAGCTCGGCGTACGCCCGAGCGACACGCGCCGGAGTGTCTCGCAGCCCCTCTCGCTCGGGGTCCTCCCCGATCGCCGCGAGCAGCTCCCGCACGGCCGCCTCGGCGCGCGGGTGGTCGAACTCCGGAATGTCGTCCGGGAGGCTCGGGACCAGCGAGATCGGGTCAGTCATCGCCCGGGCACACCCGGATCGCCGTGGACGTCCCCACCCGAGCCGGGCGGCGTGATGATGACGGCGGACTCCTTGGCGGCGGCCGCGGCGCCGTTGGCGGCGACGCGGTCCCGGATCTCCTGGGGGATCTCGATGGGCGGGATCTCCGAGGGGTTGCGCTCCGGCGAGCCGGTCCACGCGGGGCGGGCGGCACGCCGACGCAGCGGCACGAAGACCTCGGCCACTTCGGCCTTGTCCAGGGTCTCCTTGTCCAGCAGCGCGAGGACCAGGGCGTCGAGGACGTCGCGGTTCTCCTCCAGGATGTCGAAGGCCTCCTGGTGTGCGGTGGCCAGGAACTTCTTGGTCTCGTCGTCGATGATCGCGGCGACGTCTTCGGAGTAGTTGCGCTGGTGGCCCATGTCGCGGCCCAGGAAGGGCTCCCCCTGGGTGTCACCGAGCTTGATCGCACCGAGGCGCTCGGTCATGCCGTACTGGGTGACCATGGCGCGGGCCAGGCTGGTGGCCTTCTCGATGTCGTTCCCGGCGCCCGTCGTCGGGTCGTGGAAGACCATCTCCTCGGCGGCGCGGCCACCGAGCATGTAGGCCAGCTTGTCGAGCATCTCCGAGCGGGTCTGGGAGTACTTGTCCTCGTCGGGCAGCACCATCGTGTAGCCGAGGGCCCGGCCGCGCGGCAGGATCGTGATCTTGTGCACGGGGTCGGTGCCGGGCAGTGCCGCGGCCACCAGGGCGTGGCCGCCCTCGTGATAGGCGGTGATGAGCTTTTCCTTCTCGCTCATCAGACGCGAGCTGCGTTGCGGGCCGGCGATCACCCGGTCGATCGCCTCGTCGAGCGATTCGTTGGTGATCTGCTTCTCGTTGTTGCGCGCGGTCAGCAGCGCCGCTTCGTTGAGGACGTTCGCGAGGTCGGCACCGGTGAAGCCGGGGGTGCGCCGGGCGTACGACAACAGCTCGATGTCGGGGGCCATCGGCTTGCCCCGGGAGTGGACCTCGAGGATCTTGTGGCGTCCGGCCAGGTCGGGAGCGTCGACACCGATCTGGCGGTCGAAGCGTCCGGGACGCAGCAGGGCCGGGTCCAGGACGTCGGGCCGGTTGGTGGCCGCGATCAGGATGACCCCGCCGCGGACGTCGAAGCCGTCCATCTCGACCAGCAGCTGGTTGAGGGTCTGCTCGCGCTCGTCGTGGCCACCGCCCATGCCGGCGCCACGGTGGCGACCCACGGCGTCGATCTCGTCGATGAAGACGATGGCGGGGGCGTTCTCCTTGGCCTGCTCGAACAGGTCACGCACTCGCGAGGCACCGACACCGACGAACATCTCGACGAAGTCCGAGCCGGAGATCGAGTAGAAGGGGACGCCGGCCTCGCCGGCGACGGCGCGGGCCAGCAGGGTCTTGCCGGTCCCGGGAGGGCCGTAGAGCAGGACACCCTTGGGGATCTTGGCTCCCACGGCCTGGAACTTGGCGGGCTCCTGGAGGAACTCCTTGATCTCGCCGAGCTCCTCGATCGCCTCGTTGCAGCCGGCGACATCGGCGAAGGTGGTCTTCGGCATGTCCTTGGTGATCAGCTTGGCCTTGGACTTGCCGAACTGCATGACGCCTCGGCCGCCGCCACCCTGGACCTGGTTCATCAGGAAGAGGAAGACCAGGATGATCAGGGCGAACGGGAGGACCGCGCCCAGGATCGTGCCGATCAGGCTCGGCTGCGGGTTCTCGGAGTTCGACTTCTCGATCGCGCCCTCGCGCACCTGCTGGTCGACGGCCTCGATGATGCCGACCTGCTGGCCGTCCACCCAGTACGCCGTGACCTTGTTGCCGCCGGTGCGGTCGACGTCGTCGTCGAGGGTGGCCTTGATCTGCTGGTCACCGTCGATGAAGGTGATGTCCTTGACCTGGCCCTCAGCGATGTAGGTGCTCAGCTCCGAGGTCTCCACCTCGTCGTACCCACCATCGGGGGCGAGGTACTGGAGGGCCAGGAGCACGCCGACAACCGCGACGACGATCCATACCCACGGACCCTTGAATATGCGCTTCACAGGCTTCTCTCGACACGTCGGTGCCGTGCGTCAGGCGTCAGCCCCACGCACGCTCATCAACTGCCGACGTTACACGGCGTCGGCAACGCCCCGGCGGGCAGTTCAGCCTCGACGTCAGGAGTAGACGTGAGGGGCGAGCGTGCCGATGTCGCGCAGGTTGCGGTACTTCTCGCGGTAGTCGAGGCCGTAGCCCACGACGAACTCGTTGGGGATGTCCCAGCCGACGTACTTCACGTCGACCGGCATCTGCAGGGCCTCGGGCTTGCGCAGGAGGGTGCAGATCTCGACGCTCGCCGGATTGCGCGAGCTCAGGTTGGACGTGAGCCACGAGAGCGTCAGGCCGGTGTCGATGATCTCGTCGACGATCACGACGTGGCGACCGGAGATGTCGGTGTCGAGGTCCTTGAGGATGCGGACGACACCGCTCGACTTGGTCCCCGAGCCGTACGACGACACCGCCATCCAGTCCATCTCGACGTGGCGCTCGAAACTGCGCGCCAGGTCGGCCATCACCATCACGGCGCCGCGCAGGATGCCGACGATCAGCAGCTCCTTGCCGGCGTAGTCGACCTCGATCTCGCGGGCCAGCTCACCCAGGCGAGCCTGGATCTGCTGCTCGGTGAAGAGGACATTGAGGAGATCGTTCTCGACGTGTGACGCATCCATGACGCGCAGCCTAGGCCGTGCTCCGGATCGACCGGTCTTCGGGCGCGCCACCCACTCGGATCCGGACCGGAACACGACGACGAGCGGGTGGACCGCAGGTCCGCGGCCGCCGCCCGGGTGGTTCACCAGACGTTGGGGCGCAACGCCATCGGCCGGTTGCCCGACCGGCTCACCGTGAGCTTCACCGTGTCGCTGGACGGCGCGACGACCTGGTCGCGAGCGGGGGTGAACGCCACCGTGAGGACGTGGTCGCCACGCTTTTTGAGCGCGTTCAGTTTCACCCTGGCGGAGCCGGCGAACCTTGTGCCCGCCTTGACCAGCCTGACCGCGCCCGTGCCCACGGTGACGACCTTCTTCTTCTTGTTCACGTAGGTCACTGCGACAGTGCCCTTGGCCGCGAAGGCACTGCCGACCCTCGCCTGGACGACGCCCTTGCCCGGCTTCACCGTCGAGTCCAGGGCCTTGGCCGAGGTCCTGGTCACGCCTTCGAGGACGATGGCACCCGTGTAGACAATGCCCTTCTTCCCGGTCTTCGGGGCGGACACCCCCTTGATGGTCTCCGAGCGGTAGCCGGGCTTGGAGAACTTCACCGTGTAGGTGCCGGGGTCGACCTGGAGCTGGAAGGCACCCTTGATCGACACGGTTCCGCTCTTGTTCTCGTACTCGTAGGTCTTGTCGCTCGCCTTGACCTTGCCCGCCGCGTTGAGCGCCACGACGTTGACGTCCTGGATTGCGTGTCCGGTGAGGTCGACGACGACGCCGCGGATGCGGGCGTAGTCGGCGAACGGGCCGGTCGCCGGTGCTGCCTGGGACGTGGCTGCCGGCACGAGCGAGAGCAGCCCGACCGTCAGGGCACCCAGAAGGGTCTTCTTGATCACGGTCTTCTTCTTTCGAGGAAAAGTGGGTGGCCATGCAGCCGAACGAAGATTAATTCTCCGAGGGGGCCCTCGCGAGGCAAAAGTCGGCGGGCTGACCCGTTGGGGTCAGGAAAATGCCCGAAAGGACATCCGGTCGCTCTCGCGCACCCAGCGCAGCTTTCCGGGCAGGTCGACCCATTTCTGGCCGGTCCACGCGGTGAGGAGCGCGTCCATCGCCACCACGTGGTCGTAGAACAGCTCCGAGGACGGCGATCCGGCGTCCAGCGCGGCCAGCCGCAGCACCCGGCGGCGTACGGCGGTGGGCTGGACCAGCAGCCGGTCGACGTCGAGCACCCCGCCGAGCGCGGCCAGTGCCTCCCGGGCCAGCTCGTCGAGCAGGTCCATGTCCTCGCGCAGCTGCTCGGCGGTGCGCGCCAGCGTGGCCGCGACCCCGGGGCCGAGCTCGTCCTCGAGGACCGGGAGCACTCGTTGGCGCACGCGGGACCTGGTGAAGCGGGGGTCGGCGTTGTGCGGGTCGGTCCAGAAGTCGATCCCGGCGACCTGGCAGGCCGTCACCGTGTCGGCCCGCGGTACGCCGAGCAGCGGACGCCGGTAGAGGTCGAAGCTGCGTCGCATCCCGGCCAGGGATCGTCCGCCCGAGCCGCGGGCCAGCCCCATCAGGACCGTCTCGGCCTGGTCGTCGCGGGTGTGGCCGAGCAGGATCGCCGCCGCCCCGAAGCGCTCGCCGATCTCCTCCAGCACCTCGTAGCGCGCCTGCCGGGCCGCTGCCTCCGGACCGAGTCCGGCTGCATCGACGCGCACTCGGGCGCCGACCGTCTCGGCGACACCGAGCCCAACCATCTGGGCCACCACGCGCTCGGTGTGCTCGGCCGAGTCCGGCTGCAGGCCGTGGTCGACGATGGCGCCCACGACGTGCCACCCGGCCTTGGCACCCTCGAAGACCGTGGCGGCGAGCAGGGCGAGCGAGTCCGCGCCACCCGAGCAGGCGACCACGACCGTGCTCCCGGGGTCGAGGTCGGCCAGCTCCCGGCGTACGCCGAGCCGCACCGCCGCGACGGCCGGGTGGAGGGTCACAGGACTCGGGACACCCACGCCGAGGAGTCCGCGATCTCGGCCTTGGAGGGGAGGTTCTCGGGGCGTTCCCAGACGGCGTTGAACTCCGCCATCCCCACCTTGTCGACGACGCCACGCACGAACGCCGCGCCGTCGCGGTACTGCGCCATCTTGGCGTCGAGACCGAGCAGCCGGCGCAGCAGGCGGTCGAGCACCCCGACTCCCTTGCGGCGCTCGTTGAAGCTCTGCCGGATCCGCTCCACGCTCGGGATGACCTGCGGTCCGACGCCGTCCATCACGACGTCCGCGTGGCCCTCGAGCAGGGACATCACCCCGGTGACCCGGTCGACGATCTCCTTCTGCTCGGGGCTGCCGATCAGGTCGAGCAGGCTGCCGCCGCCCTTGACGCCGTCGACGATCCGCTTGAACCCGTCGTCGAGGAGGTTCGAGGGCGCCAGAGTCTGGGCGATGCCCTGCATCTCGGAGAACAGGTGGTCACGCATCCAGGGCACGGCCGTGAACTGCACCCGGTGGGTCTCCTCGTGCAGGCAGACCCAGAGCCGGAAGTCGGTGGGGTCGGCGCCGATCTCCCGCTCGACATGCACGATGTTCGGCGCCACGAGCAGGAGCCGCCCGGACGGGTCGTGGAAGGGATCGAACTGGCCCAGCACCCGGCTGGCCAGGAAGCCGAGCAGGCCGCCGACCTCGGCACCTGTCACGCGAGAACCCACCGCCCGGGCCAGACCGGTCGGTGGACCCTTGCGTGCGGACAGCTGCTCGACGATCGGGCCGAGGAGGGTCTCGAAGCTCTCGGCGTTCGCCTGCACCCAGCCGGGCCGGTCGATCACCAGCACGGGGGCGGTGCGCTCGGCCGCGACGAGTCCGGTGAACTCCCGGACCAGCCCGGTCGAGAGGTTGGCGTCGGCGCGCAACTCGTCCACCGCCGCTGCCGCGGCGTCTCGGGTGATCTCGGGGCCGGCGCCCGCGACGGCTGTGCCGAGAGCGACGGCGAGGTCCCAGTCGACCATGCTGTCGCCCGAGCCGCCCGACTCATGTGCCCCGCGGGGTGTGCTCGTCATGGATCGACCGTACCCGTGCCGCGGGCGCTCAGCTCGAGCAGTGGCACGCGGCGAGCGCGGCGGCGATGGCGTCCAGGGCGTCGCGCGCCGCCAGGGTGTCGGCCGGATCGACCCGGTCGGCCACCAGCACGAAGACCATCGCTTCGCCGTCGCGATCGGTGAGGATCCCGGCCAGGGCGCTCACGCCGGTCAGGGTCCCCGTCTTGGCGCGGACCCGCCCCCGACCCTGAGGGACGACATCGTCGAAGCGGACAGCCAGGGAGCCGGTGAAGCCCGCCACCGGGAGTCCGGTGAGCACCGAGCGCAGCTCGGGGTGCTCGGCCGAGGCGGCCGCCTGCAGCACCCCCACGAGGGTGTCCGGGGTCAACCGGTTGTCTCGCGACAGCCCGCTGCCGTCGTACACCCGGGCGCGGGGCAGCTCCACTCCGAGCGGCCCGAGCTCGGCCAGCACTCCGCGCGAGCCGGCGGCGGACGAACCCCGGGACCGCGTGGCCAGGCCCACGTGGCGCAGGAGCACCTCGGAGGCTTCGTTGTCGCTCACCAGCAGCACGTGCTCGACCAGCTGGGCGAGAGGGGCGCTCTCGACGCCCGCCACCACCCGCGCCCCGGACGCCACGCGGCGCGGCTCCGGGACGTCGATGACCTCCACGCCGAAGCGATCGAGCGCGCCGGCGAAGACCGCGGCTGCGACGGCCGAGGGGTCGGACACGCGGCCGCTGCCGGTCAGGGCCCGACCCTCGTCGACCCAGAGACTCGAGATCGGACTGACCACTCCGTCGGGCACGTAGTCGTCGGGCCAGTGCGGGTTGACGGCCGGCCCGGTGAAGAGCGAGTCGTCGTACCCCAGCCGCACGCGGCGGGTGCCCTCTTCGAGGAGGGCCTCGGCGGTGCGTCTGGCCAGCGTGACCACGTCGGCGACCGGAGGGTACGACGTGGGCGTGGGTCGGCTGGCCAGGAGCGGATCGCCACCGCCCACCAGGACCAGGCGCCGGGCTCCGGTCGCCTGGACCGTCGTCGAGAAGGTGTGGTCGGGGCCGAGCAGCGAGAGGGCCGCGGCCGTCGTGAGCAGCTTGAGCGTGGAAGCGGGCACCGCGCTGCCGCTTCCGCGGGTGAAGACCGGCTGCTGGTCGCCGAGCGGGTGGACCGCGACGTGGACCCTCGGCCCGAGGTCGGGATCTGCAAGCAGGGGGGCGAGCACCCGGCGGACCTTCGCAGCGTCGGGGGCCCGGGTGCCACCATCGGCCCCGCCTGCTGCGGCAGCACCCTCGACCGGGGCGGCCACCAGCGCCGGGTCGGTGACGGCCGGAAGCTCGAGCCCCGGCGGGGGTGCGACCGCGGCCGGATCGAGCGAGGGGTCGGGGCCGCCATGGCCGAGCCAGCGCGCCCCCAGGTCGAAGCGGTACGACGCGGTCGCGAACAGCAGCAGGACGAGCACCAGGACCACGGGTCCCCGACGCAGGAGGGAACCCCCGTCGTGGCGTGAGTCACGTCCGATCACCGTTTGCCCTTCCGAGTGCGTGTTTGGGCTCATTGTGCGGGAGACTGGCCTTCGGCCTCCCAAGGGGCCGCAATGACTGGCGCAAGGATGGCTCCGCGACGGGGCCGATGACGACGTGGAGGCTTACGTGCTGGAGTTCGACGTACTCGTGGAGATCCCCAAGGGCTCGCGCAACAAGTACGAGGTGGACCACGAGAGCGGTCGCATCTACCTCGACCGCATGCTCTTCACCTCGACCGCCTACCCCGAGGACTACGGCTACATCGAGAACACGCTCGGCCAGGACGGCGACCCGCTCGACGCGCTCGTGATCCTCCAGGCTCCGACCTTCCCCGGCTGCATCATCAAGTGCCGCGCGATCGGCATGTTCCGGATGACCGACGAGGCCGGCGGCGACGACAAGGTCCTCTGCGTCCCGACCCACGACCCGCGCCTCGAGCACCTGCGCGACATCGACCACGTGTCGAAGTTCGACCGTCTCGAGATCCAGCACTTCTTCGAGGTCTACAAGGACCTCGAGCCCGGCAAGTCCGTCGAAGGCGCCGAGTGGGTCGGTCGTTCCGACGCCGAGGCCGAGGTGCTCGCTTCCTTCGCCCGGGCCAAGGCCAGCGACACCCACTGATCCTCGTCGTGCCTGGCGCCGCTGGCGTCAGGCTCGCTTGACCCCGCGGAAGTAGCCCACGGCACCACTGCGGTCCACGCGCACGTCGTGCACCCCGTGCCGGCCCAGCCAGCCGCGCAGCTCGCGGTCCGAGCAGCCCGGCCCGAGCAGCCCGCCCCGGCGCCCGATGCGACGCATCGGCTCGAAGCGCAGGCCGGTGTCGTTCAGCAGCGCGCTGCCCGTGAGGACGCCGCCCCGCCGGAGCACGCGCGCCATCTCGGCGACGGCCCGCTCCGGGTCCGGGAAGCAGTGCAGCCCGGTGAACGAGACCACGAGGTCGAAGCTGTCGGCCGGGAAGGGCAGGTCTCCGACGTCGGCGAGCAGGCACTCCACCTGGTCCCCCACGCCGCGCGCTTCGGCCGAGCGGCGGGTGCGCTCCAGCATGGTCGTGGCGATGTCGGCGGCGACGTAGGCAAGCCCCTGGTCGGGTCGCAGCCCGCGCAGGGCGACACCTCCCCCGCACGGCACGTCGAGAACCCGCGCACCGGCCGGCAGCCGACCGATCTCCTCGGCCGCGGCGTACAACCGACCCAGGTCGCTGCCGATGCCGAGCCGCCACAGCGCGCCGCCGACGTGCGGGTGCTCGACGGTCCAGTCGTAGACGCTCGCCCAGAGCGGATCCTCGCTCCAGCCACCGAAGACCCGCCCGATCGGCGGGAGTCGCACGTCAGCCGCCGACGAGGTCCGGCGCCCGGAGCATCTCGACGGGTACGCCGAACGCGTCGACCAGGTCGTCGGCCAGCGGGCGGATCTTGCGGCACAGGCTGCCGATCTCGCGACTGATCGCCTTGGACCGCTGGCTGGTCAGGCGGCCGTGCTCCATGAACCAGGCCCGGTCGGACTCGATCACCGAGAGCGCGTGCAGATCGCTCAGGAGGTAGAGCGCGACCTTCAGGTCGGAGTCGGGCATCGGGCGCACCTTGTCGATGAACGCCTCGAGCACCAGCCGCTCGACGTGGGCCCGGGCCGCGCCGATCACGTGGTCCTGGACGCGGGAGAAGACCTCACCGGGGTTCATGTCGTTGTCGATGCCGCGCTTGAGCCGACGGGCCACCCCGGCCAGCATGTGCTCCTCGCGGAAGCGCAGCATGGCGAGCTGGTAGTCGGGGTCCAGCACACCGGCCTCCTGGTCCCAGTCGTCGCCGCCCGGCAGGAGGTCCTTGACCCGCTCCAGCAGCTTGTGGACGTTGGTCCGCTCGATCACGGTCTCGACGGCCAGGCCCGCCACGAAGCGCACCAGCCCGAACTGGTCCATGTCCTGGAACTCGCTGGAGTAGTCGGTGAGCAGCCCCTTGGCCACCAGCTGGAGCAGGACGTGGTTGTCCCCCTCGAAGGTCGTGAACACGTCGGTGTCGGCCTTGAGCGCCGCGAACCGGTTGACCGAGAGGTAGCCGGCGCCACCGCACGCCTCGCGACACTCCTGGATCGTGGTCGTGCCGTGCCAGGTGCCGAGGGCCTTGGTGCCGGCGGCTCGCGACTCGAGCTCTCGACGCGTGTGCTCGTCGTCGGTGATCCCCGAGAAGACGTCGTGCAGCTGGCCGGCCACGACCTCCTGGGCGAAGTGCAGGGCGTAGGTCCGCGCCAGCAGCGGGAAGAGCCGACGCTGGTGCAGGCCGTAGTCGAGGAGCAGCTCCTCCTGGTCGTCCGAGGTGGCCTCGAACTGGCGGCGACGCAGGGCGTACTTCGTCGCAATGGTCAGGGCCACCTTGGCGGCGTTGATGCTGGCTCCGCCCACGCAGACCCGGCCCTGGACGAGGGTCCCGAGCATGGTGAAGAAACGCTTGTTGGGGTTCTCGATGGCGCTCTCGTAGACACCGGCCACGGTGACCTCGGCGAAGCGGTTGAGCAGCGAGGTCCGCGGGACCCGCACTTCGTCGAACCACAGGCGGCCGTTGTCGACGCCGTTGAGCCCCATCTTCTCGCCGTCGTCCTCGATGCGGACGCCGGGACAGGGCTTGCCCTTGTCGCGGATCGGGACGACGAAGGCGTGCACGCCCTTCGAGTCGCCACCGATCTCGAGCTGCGCGAAGACGACCGCCAGGTCGGCGTGCTTGGCGGCGTTCCCGATGTAGTCCTTGCGGGACTCCTCGCCGTGCGTGGTGATGACGAACTCCTGCGTGGCCACGTCGTACGTCGCGACCGTCCCGAGCGCTTGTACGTTCGAGCCGTGACCGGTCTCGGTCATGGCGAAGCAGCCCATCACCTTGCCGGTGATCAGGTCGGGCAGGTAGGCCTCGTGGTGCTCCCGGGTGCCGAGCTGCAGGATCGCCCCCCCGAAGAGCCCGAACTGGACGCCGACCTTGACCAGCACCGACAGGTCCCCGAAGGCCAGGGTCTCGAACGCCGCCACCGACGCGCCGATGTCGCCGCCGCCGCCGTACTCCTCGGGGAAGCCCATCCCGGTCTGGCCGGTCGCGGCGAGCTCGAGCGTGATCTCCTTGACCCGGTCGCGGAAGTCGTCGCGGCTCAGGGTCTCGGCCTCCTCCAGCACCGAGGCGTAGTCGACCAGGTTGCGGCGCACCAGCCCCCGGATCTCGGCGTACTTGCCGTCGAGGAGGATCTGGAGCGCGGGCACGTCCACGTCGGGCTGGACGTAACGGGAGCTGTCCGACTCGTCCGAGGTCGCCGGGGGTGCGGTGTCAGTGGCCATGCCACTCAAACTACCGGGGTCCCCTGCGGGGCGGGCAGGGTCGTCCGGACCGACCGATCCTCAGGCGTCCTGGTCGACCGGCACCGCGGTGGTGGTGGTCGTGGGGTGCGAGGAACGGAACTGTCTCTCGAACTTCTGCCCGCTGGCCACGCCTCCGAAGTAGAAGGCGATGAGCGCGATCATGATTCCGGCGATGTCGTCGGCGATGTAGTGCCAGCCGAAGTAGAGCGTCGCGACGATGGTGAGCGCGAAGTTGATCCAGAAGAGCCACTTGAGGAACTTCGAGCGCAGGGTGAACTGCACCATCAGCGCCACCAACAAGGTGATCGCCGTGTGCAGGCTGGCGAAACCTGCCACCGACTGCACGATGCCCTCCACTCCGGAGTGGAGCACTTGCGTCCGGGAGCTGTACAACGAGTCCATCAGCGCCTTGGTCGGCGTGTCCGGCAGGTCGACGTACGCCGAGGGGTAGGCGAAGCCGGGGCCCAGCGTCGGCAGGGCGTAGTAGGAGAGGGTCCCCAACGCCCACGCGATGCACTGCGAGGTGGCGAACCAGTAGCCGAAGGTCAGGTTGCGCGACCACACCAGCCACGCGGTCAGCGCGAGCGGCACCAGCGGCAGGAACCACAGGTAGACGTAGGACAAGAAGTAGGCCGTGACGCCCGAGCCCAGCAGGTCGTGCATGAGCACGCCCGGATCGTGACCGAGCAGCAGGGTCCGGTCGAGCAGGTGCAGCTCACGGTCGTACTTGGTGTTGCTGAGCACGAACGGCAGGAAGGACTTGAGGTTCCGGTAGCTGACGTAGGTGATGTAGAAGCACCCGACGCCCAGGATGACCAAGGTCATCCGCTCCTTGGTCCAGTGGCTCCTCACCCGGGCCCGGAAGACGATCCACATCTTCGCCGGGACGCCCTTGCCCTGCATCAACGTCCTCGGCAGCAGGTCCGCCAGGAAGGCCGCTCCGATGAGGAGCGGCAACCGCGCCCAGGACGGGCCGAGGAAGCCGTCAGGGTCGGTGAGCCCCTTGTCGAGCAGGAGGGCCGTCAGGATCGCGAGCAGGCCCATCACACCTGCGGTCCCGATCAGGAGGGCATAGGCACGGCGATACACCGCGCCAGTCTAGGGTCGCGCCCCCACTTCACGGCTCGGGGATCACCGCGAGCCGCGTCGCATCCACCGCGAGCAGCACCGGAGCCCCGGCTCCGGGATGTACGTCGAGCGGCGCCACAGCGTCGATCTCGCCGATGTCGGGGACATCGACGACCACCCGGACCTGCTCGGGAGTGGCCCGGCTGGAGACGACGACACCGGCCAGCGATCCGTCAGCAGCGACGCGCAGGGCAGAGCGGCGGGCCGCGACCGCCCGTGCCGGCGGCAGGCCGGCGGCCGTCAGGACCAGGCGCGCCGCCTCGCCGCGCAGCACCCGTGCGTAGCCGAGGAACAGCGCGGTGTCCGCGTCGGCCGGCCCGCGCCAGACCTCGGAGATCACGCCCTCCTGGACGACCCGTCCGTCCCGCATCACCGCAAGCCGGTCGGCGACGGTGAACGCCTCCTCGTGGTCGTGGGTGACCATCAGCGCGGTGGTGCCGGCCGAGCGGAGGATCTCGCGCAGGTCGACCGCGAGGCGTTCGCGCAGGCCGGCGTCGAGGGCCGAGAGGGGTTCGTCGAGCAGGAGCAGCCGGGGCTCGACCGCCAGGGAGCGGGCCAGGGCCACCCGCTGGCGCTCGCCGCCCGAGAGGGTGCCGGGCAGCCGCTCGGCGTACCCCGCGAGCCCGACCAGCTCGAGCAGCTCGGCGACCCGCTTCTCGATGCCCTCGGCACGCCGCAGGCGCAGGGCGTAGCCGACGTTGCGAGCCACGCTCAGGTGGG
Source organism: uncultured Actinomycetota bacterium (assembly GCA_963850965.1). Lineage (GTDB taxonomy): Bacteria > Actinomycetota > Actinomycetes > Propionibacteriales > Nocardioidaceae > Nocardioides. The sequence continues at coordinate 668,378 of CAWKMT010000002.1, forward strand.
GGAAGAGCTGGCCGTCCTGGAACATCAGCGCGAAGCCGCGCTGGTGGGTCGGCACCCCGGCCAGGTCCTGGCCGTCCCAGCAGATCCGACCGGTGCTCGTGGGGCCGAGGCCGGCCACGGCTCGCAGCAGCGTGGACTTGCCGCAGCCCGAGGGACCGAGCACCGCGAGCACCTGCCCGTCGGGGAGGTCGAGCGAGACGTCGACGACGGCGGGGTGCGCGTCGTACGACACCGAGACTCCCTGGAGCTGCAGCATGCTCAGAAGGCTCCCACGGAGGGCACCCGCAGGCGCTCGACGGCGAGCATGACAGCCGTGGTGGCCGCGGCCAGCACGACCGAGGCGGCCAGCGCCATGCCGTAGTTCATCTCGCCGGGATGGCCGATCAGCTGGAAGATCACCACCGGGACCGTGGGGTGCTCGTCGCGGGCGAGGAACGACGTCGCGCCGAACTCCCCCAGCGAGACGGCGAAGGCGAAGCCGCTCGCCGCCAGCAGCGGCTTCCACACGATGGGCAGGTCGACGACGAGCAGGGTGCGCAGCGGCCCGGCGCCCAGGGAGGCCGCGGCCTGGCGTTGCCGGTCGTCGATGCCGGCGAGGACCGGGATGATCGTGCGGACCACGAGCGGGAGGGCCACCAGCGCCTGGGCGATCGGCACCAGGAACGGAGAGTTCCGCAGGTCCAGCGGGGGTTGGTCGAGGGTGATCAGGAAGCCGAAGCCGAGCGTGACGGCCGAGACTCCGAGCGGCAGCATGAAGAAGCCGTCCAGCAGGGAACGGACCCGGCGCTCGGCCCGGTTGCGCGAGGTCCGGGTCACGATCACCGCCACGAGGAGCCCCATCGACAAGGCCAGCAAGGTCGCGTCCACCGCCGTGCGCAGCGAGGTCACCAGCGCCTCGGTGACCGGCACCAGCAGCGCCTGCTGCTCGCCGACCGTGCCCAGCGCGCGGTAGTTGCCCCATCCCCACGCGTCCCCCACCCGCAACGAGCCGGCCACGAGGCTCGCGATCGGGGCAGCCACGAGGAGGAGCAGGACCGCGGTGGCGCCCAGCCCGAGCCAGTCGCCGCGGCCGGGACGGCGCTGGTGCGCGACCACGCGCGCCTGGCTCGGGTCGGGTACGGCGCGCAGCCGGCCGGACACCACCAGCAGGCCGAGCACCGTGAGGAGCTGCAGGATCGAGAGCGCAGCAGCGGCGCGCAGGTCGAGCAGGTTGGTGGTCAGCAGGTAGATCTCGGTCTCCACCGACGAGTAGCGCAGGCCGCCGAGCACCAGCACGATCCCGAAGGCGGTCGCGCAGAAGAGGAAGACGACGCTGGCCGCCGAGACGATGGCAGGCCGGAGCGCAGGGAGGGTGACGGTCCGCAGGACCTGGGCCGGACTCGCCCCGAGGGCCGCGGCGGCTTCACCGGGCCGGGGATCCAGCGACTCCCAGGCCGCGCCGACCGAGCGGATCACGACCGCGGTGTTGAAGAACGCCAGGCCCAGCACGATCGCAACCGGGCTGCCGTCCAGGCCCAGGAAGCCCAACGGACCGGACTCCCCCAGCAGTCGCCGGAAGGCCACCCCGACCACCACGGTGGGCAGCACGAACGGCACCAGCAGTGCGGCCCGGAGCAGGCGCCGACCCGGGAAGCTCAGCCGGTGCAGGGCATGGGCGGCCGGGAGCCCCAGCAGGACCGAGAGCACGGTGCCGGCCGTGGCCGACCAGAGCGTGAACCACACCACCCGGCCCACCCGCGGTCGGGCCAGCACCTCGAGCACCCCGATCGGGTCGAAGCGACCCCCGGGCCACAGACCGCGCGCCAGCATGCCGCTCACCGGCAGCACGAAGAAGACGCCGAGCACCAGGACCGGCACCAGCGCCAGTCCGGCCAGGGTGAGCGCCCGGGTCACCCCGGGTCGGCGCCGAGCCTTCCGACTCAGCGCGAGGTGACGTCGCTCCACTCACGCAGCCAATCGTCACGGTTCGCGTCGATCTCGGCCGGTGCCACCTCGTGGGGGTCGCTCGGCTGGACCGCGAACGTCGCCCACTCACGCGGGAGGTCGACTCCGTCGCGGACCGGGAAGACGTACATGCTCTCGGGCAGGGCGGCCTGGACCGCTTCGCTGGTCAGGAAGTCGAGGAAGGCCTCGGCACCGGCGACGTTCTCCGCGCCGGCGAGCACGCCGGCGTACTCGACCTGCTGGAAGCAGGTGTCGAGCAGGGCGCTCGTCGAGGAGGTGTCGGAGCCCTTCGGCACGGTGAAGGCCGGTGACGAGTCGTAGCTGAGCACGATCGGCCGCTCGCCGTCTCCGCCGCCCTGGGTGAAGTCGACGAAGTAGGCGTCCGACCACCCGGCGGTGAGCTTGGCGCCGTTCGCCATCAGGTCGGCCCAGTACGTCGGCCACGCGTCGCCGTACGCCGCGACCGTGGTGAGCAGGAAGGCCATCCCGGGCGAGCTGGTCGCGGCACCCGGCACCACGAAGAGGTCGCGGTAGGCCGGGTCGGTGAGGTCGTCCAGGGTCGTCGGGGGTGCGAGCTCCTCCTCGGCGAACCACGTCTCGTCCACGTTGACGCAGACGTTGCCGTTGTCGACGGGGGTGAGGGCTCGGTCGTCGTCGCCGGCCAGGACGTGGTCGGAGACACCGGCCGGCAGCTCCCGGTCGTACGACGCGAAGACGCCCGCCTCGAGCGCCCGCGACGCGAAGGTGTTGTCGACCCCGAAGGCGACGTCACCCGTGGGGTTCTCGGCGGTGAGCACGAGCTTGTTGGTCAGTGTCCCGGCGTCACCCGAGGCCCGGACGACCAGGTCGTAGCCCGACTCGGCCTCGAACTGCTCGATCAGCCCCTTCGGCAGCGAGAACGAGTCGTGCGTGACGAGCACGACCCGGTCCGACGCCGGGCCCTCGTCGCGGGCGCTCTCCCCGATGGCCGAGCAACCGCCGGCCGCGAACGCCAGTGCGAGCACCGCGACGGCGGTGCGTGACGTGGATCCCGATCCGGACCTCGAAATGGACCTCAAGATGACTCCCTTCGCCGGTACTAACCGGAGCAGGTTCAAGGGTCTGCGGCGGATCCGCACTCTCAGCACACTCGCGCGTGCTCCCCTGTCGTGTGGGTCCAGCCTACGCAGGCCCGGCTCCACTCCCCACGCCGGTGTGGCAGCCTCGGACCATGAGCCCGAGCCGTCGCCACGACCTCCTCGCCTGGGCGATCCCCCGGATGCGCCGCGCGAGCGAGCTGGACAGCCTCGAGGCCGAGGAGGCCCGGCTCCTGCGCTGCCAGGCCGAGCGGGACGCCTCGCTGCCGGTGCGCGGCGTGCGCGGCTTCGCGACGAAGTACTCGGTGGTGACCGAACAGCTCGGCGAGGGCGCCGTCGAGTTCGCGTCGTACGTCGTGACGCCGCGCGGGATCAACCCCGCCCACACGATCGTCTACGTCCACGGCGGCGGGTACGTCGCGGGGATCGACCCCTTCCACCTGCGCTACGCCGCCCGGTTGGCCTCCGCACTCGGGGCCCGCGTCGTGCTCCCGGACTACCCCCTGACCCCCGCGCACGACTGGTCGGACTCGCACGAAGCGCTGGTCGCCCTCACGGCTCGCTGGGCGGCCGACTCCCAGGACCTCGTCCTGGCCGGGGACTCCGCGGGCGGCGGGATCGCCCTCGCCGTCGCCCAGAGCCTGCGCGACCGCGGCGGCCCGCAGCCCTCGCACCTGCTGCTCCTCTCCCCGTGGGTCGACCTCACGACCAGCGCCCCGGAGACCGCACACTTCTCCTCCCGCGACCCCTGGCTCAAGCTGAGCAAGATCAAGGCGTACGCCGACTGGTGGGCCGGGCGGCTCGAGGACCGGGCCCGTCCCGAGGTCTCACCGGCGCTGGGCGACCTGGCCGGGCTGCCGCCCACGCTGATGTTCTGCGGGACCCGCGACACCCTCGTGGCCGGCTGCCGACTGCTGGCCCAGCGCGCGGAAGCGAGCGACTGGGACCTGACCTACGTCGAGGCCCCCGACCTGATCCACGTCTATCCCCTGCTCCCGCTGGTCCCGGAGGCCCGGGCCGCCTGGCGCCGGACGCTGGAGTTCCTGCGATGAGCGTGCGAGTGCTGGCCTTCGACGAGCTCGACGCCCGCTCGGCGTACGACGTGTGGAAGCTGCGACAGGACGTCTTCGTGGTGGAGCAGGCCTGCCCCTACCCCGACCTCGACGGGCGCGACCTCGAGCCGACGACCCGCCACCTGCTGCTGCCCGGCGAGGACGGCACCCTGCTCGGCTACCTGCGCGTGCTCGACGACGGACCCCAGGCCCGGATCGGCCGGGTGGTCCTGCAGCGTGACGTCCGGGGGCACGGCCTGGCCGACATCCTCGTGCAGACGGCGCTCGCCGAGGTCCGCGGTCGTGACGTGCTGCTGGACGCGCAGGTCCCGCTCCAGCACTGGTACTCCACGTTCGGCTTCGAGGTCTCCGGCCCGGAGTTCCTCGAGGACGGGATCCCGCACGTGCCGATGATCAGGCGGACGCCGTGAACACCACGCCCGCGTCGGTGACCTCTCGGGTCGCCTGACCCCGGGCGACGAGGAGCTCGAGGTGCGCCTTGGTCTCCATGCTGGCCAGGGCCGCGTTGAAGATGTCGAGCGTGGCGAACGCGTGCTCGTGCCGGGTCCATGGCAGGGCCCCCGCGACGTCGTGGCCGGTGCCGGGCGCTGACGCGAGCGCGTCGACGCACGCCTGCAACCGGACCTCGTGGTGGGCGAGCAGCTCGTCGACCCGGGTGTACGACGAGGGCGCCACCGGCCCGTGGGCCGGCAACAGCGTCAGGTCGGGCAGCGTGCGCATCTTGGTCAGCGAGGCGAGGAAGTCGCGGAGCGGCTGCTCGACGGGCACCGGCTCGAAGCCGATCGAGGGGGTGATCGTCGGGAGCACGTGGTCGCCGGCGAAGAGCAGACCTGCGCTCCGGTCGGCGAAGACGAAGTGGCCCTGGGTGTGGCCGGGAGTGTGCACCGCGTCGAGCGCGCGGGTGCCGACCTCGATGGTGTGGTCGCCGTCGAGCCAGGTGTCGGGGTAGCCCCACATGCTGAGGTCGGGAGTCTTGCCGTCGGAGAACTTCTGCCATTCCTGCGCGATCGCCACGGCACCTGCCGAGCGCAGCACGTCGAGCGTGGGGTCCTCGGTGATCTCGTCGGCGTTGTGCATCAGGTCGAGCGTCGGCTTGTCGCCGAGGCCCAGGCTGACGTGGGCGCCGTACTCCCGGGCGATGACCGCTGCCTGGGTGTAGTGATCGCGGTGCACGTGGGTGACGAGGAACTGCCGGATGTCGCCCATCCCGAAGCCGATGTCACCCAGCGACTTCTCGAGCAGGGTCCGGCTCTCCTCGATCGCCCAGCCGCCGTCGATGAGCGTGAGCCCCTGCTCGGTCTCGATGACGTAGACGTTGATCGCACGCAGCCCGTCCATCGGCAGCGGCAGCGGGATCCGGTGGATCCCCTCGGCCACCGGCCAGGCCCCCGGGTCCGCCCAGTGCTGGCCGGAGTCGGGCGAGATGGCCCTCGCGGTGCTGATCGACGTCACTGACGGAGCCTAGGACCCGAGGTCGGGCAGGTGCAGGTCGAGGTTGGGTTCCTGGATGCCGCCGTCGACCTCGAGCATCTTGCCGGTGACGTACTGGCCGGCCTTGGAGCTCAGGTAGAGCGCAGCCGCCGCGATGTCCTCGGCCTCGCCGACGCGACCCAGCGGCGTCTTGGTCTCCATCTGCTCCATCATCTCGGGCACCCCGGCCACGAACTCCAGCGCGCTGGTCATGACCGAGCCGACGAAGATCCCGTTGACCCGGATCCGGGGCGAGAGGTCGGCCGCAGCGAGGCGCGCCCAGTGCGCGAGCGCCGCCTTGGCCGTGCCGTAGGCCAGGTAGCCGCGACCCGAGGCCCGCCCCATCATCGAGCTGATGTTGACGATCGACTTCTGGCCACCTCCCTCGGAGGCGGGCACGTCCTTGAGCATCAGCGGCACCGCCGCGAGCGAGAGCGCGTGCGCGGTCGTCACGTTGAAGTGGAAGGCCTCCTCGAGGTAGGCCGCATCGGTGTCGAGGAAGGCGTTCGGGATGGTGCCGCCCACGTTGTTGACGATCGTGTCGAGGCGACCGAACTCGTCGTACGCCGCCTGCGCGAGGCCGGCGACCGCCTCGAGGTCGCTGAGGTCGGCAGGGACGACGAGGGCCCGGCGACCGGTGGCGCGCACCTGCTCGGCGACGACCTCCAGCTGCTTCGCGGTCCGCGCGGAGATGACCACGTCGGCACCGGCCTGGGCGAAGGCGAGCGCGGTGGCGGCGCCGATCCCGCGACCGGCGCCGGTGATGACGGCGACCTGGTCGGTGATCGCGAAGCGCTCGAGGATGTTCATGCCGACGTGCCCGTGGTGGCGACGAGACCGCGGCCGGTGACGAGTGGGAGGTCGATCGCGGTGACCAGTCCTCCGTCGGCGGCGACGACGGCGGCGACGGCATTCACGAGCCGCTGGGCGGTGACGATCATCCCGGAGACGTTGTGGTCGCCGTGCTCACCGTGGTGGGTGAAGTCGAGCTTCATGAACGGCTCGCCCTGGACCACGACGCGGTAGCAGCCGCCGCCCTCGGCGGGGAGCGGCCACTCGGGCGCCTGGTCCTCGGCGGTGCGGGTGACGTGCTCGAGCACCACCCGCGCGACGCCGTCGACCTTGCCGATCACCTGGAAGCGCACGGCGGCCATGGTCCCGGCCTCGATGTCGCCCGAGACACTCTTCGTGTCGACCTCGGCGGCGCGCCGGTCGACCTCTTCGGTGAGCGGCTCGTCGAGGACGATGTCGAGCCCGGCCGCCACCTGGCGCACCACACTCCCCCAGGCCATCGTGAGGATGCCCGGCTCCCAGAGCATCGCCTTGAAGTCCATCGGCTTGCCGAAGCCGAAGAGCTCGCTCATCACGACGGGTTGGTAGTAGGTCGAGTAGTCGGCGATCTCCATCATCCGCACCTCGTCGATGCGCTGCGAGAGGCTGGTCAGCGAGAGCGGCAGCACGTCGTTGGCGAAGCCGGGGTCGATGCCATTGACGTGCAGGCTCGCACCGGTACGACGCCCGGCCTCGGCCAGGCGGTCGAGCATCTCGGCCGGCAGGATGTGCTCGGGCCACTGCAGCAGGACCGGGCCGCTCGAGACGACGTTGATGCCGGCCTCGACGAAGCCGAAGAGGTCCTCGATGCACTCGAAGACGCGGTCGTCGGCCATGGCGGTGTGCACGATCGCGTCGGGCTTCAGCGCGATCAGCGCGTCCCGGTCGGTGGTGGCGAGGACGCCCAGCTCGCGGCCGAGATCGGCGAGCAGGCCCGCGTCCTTGCCGTCCTTCTCCGGGTTCGAGACCCAGACCCCCACGAGCTCGAGACCAGGGTGCCGGTCGATGCCGGCGATGGCGTGGCGACCGACGGTCCCGGTGGACCAGACGACGACCTTGAGCGGAGCGGTGAGATTCGACATGCGGACAATCTAGAACACGTTCTAGATATGGGGAAGGGTCAGCCGCCGACCCGCTCGGCGAGCACCGGGCAGTGCGTGCCCTGATAGATCGTGGGCATGCAGCGGTTGCAGTGGATGCACGCGCCCGCATCGGCGCTCCCCGCCTGCAGCTGGTTGACGAGATCGGGCTGGTGCAGCAGCGCGCGACCCATCGCGACGAAGTCGAAGCCCTGCGCCATCGCCTGCTCCATGGTGTCGAGCCGGTTGATCCCTCCGAGCAGCATCAACGGCATCGACAACGCCTCGCGGAAGCGCAGCGCCCGGTCGAGGAAGTAGGCCTCCTCGAAGGGGTAGGCCTTCAGGAACCGCTTGCCCCCGAGCCTGATCCCCCACTTCACCGGCCGGGGCATGGCCGCGGCGAACTCCCGGAGCGGGACGTCGCCGCGGAAGAGGTACATCGGATTCATCAACGAGCTGCCGCCACTGAGCTGCAAGGCATCGACCGTGCCGTCCGCCTCCAGCATCAGCGCGAGCGCCAGGCCCTCGTCGGCCGTCACTCCCCCCCGGAAGCCGTCGCCGAGGCTGACCTTGGCGGTGATCGCCACCTCGGTGCCGACCTCGTCACGCACCGCACGGGCGATCTGTCGCGCCAACCGGGTGCGGTTCTCCAGGGACCCACCCCAGCGGTCCGTGCGGCGGTTCAGTCCGGGCGCCAGGAAGGAGGAGATCAGGTAGCTGTGCGCCATGTGCAGCTCGAGCACGTCGAACCCGGCACTGACCAGCGTGCGGGCACTCGCGGCGTAGCGCTCGGTGAGGATCTCGAGGCACTCCTCCGACGCGGCGCCGACCATCTGCATGGACAACGGGCTCGGCATCCGGCTGGCACTCACCGCCTGGCTGCGATTGGCCCGGCCGTTGGCGACGGGGCCGGCGTGGCCGATCTGGCCGGCGATCGCTGCCCCCGTTGCGTGCACGGCGTCCGCGAGGCGGGTGAGCCCCGGGAGGGTGTCCTCACCGATGACGATCTGCTCGGGGTGCGTGCGTCCCTCGGGTACGACGGCGAGGTAGGCGACCGTCGTGAGTCCGACCCCGCCGCGACCCAGCTCGACGTGGAAGTCGACCAGCTCGTCGCTCACCTGGCCGTGTGGAGTCCGCCCCTCGAACGTCGCGGCCTTCACGGTCCGATTGCGCAGGGAGACCGGGCCGAGGCGGACGGGAGCGAAGACGTCAGGAGTCACCCGAGAACTGTAACGCGTTCTAGTTCGCGCCGGCGGCGCAACCAGACCAGGCCCGCGATCGGCAGAGCAGCCGGGACGAAGCCGTAGCCGATGCCGTAGCCCGACCAGACCGAGGCCTCGGCGAACCAGTCCGGCCGCACCAGGCTGAGCGTGCCGACCCCGACCACGCCCGCCAGCTCCACCCAGAGCATCACGCTCGCGAAGCCGGTCCGACCGGCCGACGCCCGGCGGATGCCGAACCAGCCGGCCGCGTAGGTCAGGGCGGCGAGAGCCGAGAGCCCGTAGGCGACCGGCGCCCGGCCGGCGTCGGTGGCGAGCTGGACGGCACTCCTGGCCCCGGCGGCCAGCACGAAGAGCGCGTAGAGCGCGAGCAGCACCTGGTGCGGACCGGTCCGGGGTGCGGCACCGCGGTCAGGCACCCGCGCCCCAGGTCGCGTGGAGACGTACGGCGACCACGACGACCGCCAGCCCGGCGACCGTCAGCACCCCGGACGACCAGGGTCCCCGGTCCTCGCCGACCGACTGCATGGCGATGGGCAACAGGCAGACCGAAGCAGCGAGGTAGCCGATGTGGGCCGAGAACTCGTCGGGGCGCTGCCCGTTGAGCATGCTGCCGATGCCCGCGACCACACGGACCGCGAGCAGCAGCTCGAGGATCCAGATCCCGTGGTCGAGCAGCTCGGGTCGCGGGCGGCGCCGGATCGTGACGACGAGGGCCGCGAGGGTGACGAGCGCGGCGTACCCGACGACCACCAGGGTGAGCTGGCCGAGAGGGGTCTCGAAAGTGCTGTCCATGGCGACATCATCGTCCAGCACCCCACGTCATCCGCACGAGCCCGCCGAGCGTCCACCGGCGCTCAGTCCGCTGAGGCCTCGAAGCGCCGCTCGGCGACGCGGTAGGCCCGGATCAGGGCGTCACCGATCTGCTCCAGCTCGACCCGGAGCTGGTCGTCGCTCAGATCGGTCACGACCTGCATCGGACCGTTGAGCGCCTGGACCATGGCCGCGCTCCACACCTGGGCGATCGGACCGTCGTTCGCGGAGGTGAGCAGGACGTTGAGGCGCTGGGCGAGGACCACCGCATCCGGCAGGATCTGAGGATGGGTGACCGCGGAGACGTCGCGGCTGAGCCAGGAGACGACGCGCCGGTGCTCGATCAGGTAGTCGATGTAGGCGGCCAGGCCCCGCTTGCGCCGAGATGACTCCCGCTTGAGTTCCTCGACGGAGTCGAGCATCTGCCCGAGGGCGGTGAACGACGGACGGACGACCGCCGACAGGAGCTCGTCCTTGGAGCGGAAGTGGTAGTTGACCGCCGCCTTGCTGACCTCGATCCGGTCGCCGATCATCTGCAGCGACGTGCCCGAGAAGCCGTACTCGACGAAGAGCTCGAGCGCCGCCTCCAGGTATCGATCGCTGGAGGACCGGGGCGCTTCAGGAGTCCCGGGCGGGGGGATCCGTGCGCTCATGACGGGACTCTAATCCCCGTGGTCCCGGCACTGCTCGGGGACAAGGCCTGGCATGTCCCGGCGTGGCTCGACCGGATCCCGCCCAGGGTCGACCTCGCGCGGGCAGACCTGGCTCCCCCGCGCGGCAGCTCGAAGAGGAAGCCGGCTCCGCTCCGGACCAGCATCGCGTGGGCCAGCAGGGACACCCCGGCGATCAGCCCGGTGATGACGAGGGGGTAGGCGATCGCGACGGCCAACGCCACCGAGCCGTGGCGCGGGCCGGGCCACGTGGGGAGGTGCAGCAGGGCCGCCAGCACGGGCATGTGGAGCACGTAGATCGGCAGCGTGTGTTGCCCGATCCTGGCCAGCGGCGCTGCGACGCGGGTCCAGCTCGAGACCCGGACCGCCAGCAGGATGGCGGCCGGCACGCCGATCAGGCTCACCAGGACGAGGTCCACACTGCGAGGCAGGGGCGCGGCCAGCAGCAGCAACGAGACACCGAGGTACGCCGAGGTGAGGGCGGGCAGCAGCGCTGGACGGCGCAGGTCGGCCACCCGGCGTACGAGCTGAGGGGCGCGGGCCCCCACCACGAAGTAGACGAGGTGGAAGAGGACCGAGATCCGGTTGACCTCGTCGATGGGCAGCGCCGACGTCGAGAGAGCCAGGGCTCCCGCACCGGTCACGACCCAGGCGGTCGGAACCCTGACCAGCAGCTTGGCGATGACGAAGTACACCGACAACGCATAGAGGAACCACAGGCCCGTGGATGCGAAGAGCAGGTCGAGGACGAACTCCCCCGGATCCTGGGTCCGGTTCATCGGCAGTGACCGCTCGAACGCGAAGACCAAGCCGAGCACCAGCAGCCAGACGACGTAGAGGTAGTACGGGCTGGTGGCGCGGCGGGTAACGAGAGGCCACGGGCGGAGTAGCGCCGAGGAGGCGAAGAGTCCGCTGATGACGAAGAAGAGTGGCATCCGGATCGGCTTGAGACCCTGGGTCACCACGCTCCAGGCCGCACCGACGGGCGCGACGGCGGCGGGCAGGACCTCGACGTACTGCTTGGTGATCGTGTGGTGGAGCACGACCAGCAGGATGCAGACCCCCTTGGCGAGATCCGGCCACAGGAGACGCGGCTGCGGGGCGGGGGGATCCCGACGCACCACGACCACTCCTTCGACTCGATGACCAGTTGCGGTCGATGGGTTGCGTGCGACCGTTCCCCGATTTTCGCCGAAACCCCTGCGCCGACAGGCATCGCGGGCGATGTGGGCTCACTCACAGTCGCCCCCGCCGCGGGCGGAACGCCACCTTCGGCAGGTCCAGACCGGAACCCTCTGGCTATTGTTGTGAATAGTCAGGAGGGCGTAATCTCTGCCTATGGCAAACCAAAGTCAGGTGGCCGGACGCCTCCGGATCACCCGCCTCCCCCGAGGCGACCAGCGCTCGGTCCGCGGCGTCTACCGCGGCCTCTCCGAGGAGTCGCGGCGCCTGCGCTTCCTGGTCGAGATGCCGAGCGAGCCCCCGCCCTCGCTGATCCGGATCCTGGCCGACGTCGACCACGTGGACCACGTGGCGTACGTCGCGACCGTGGGCAGCCGCCCCGTCGGGGTCGGCCGTTGGGTGCGCGACCGCGAGCACCGGCACGACGCCGAGGCCGCCCTCTCCGTCGTCGACGACCAGCAGGGACTCGGCGTCGGCTCCCTGCTGTTCCGCCAGCTGATGTACTCCGCACTGACGTCGGGGATCACCTCCTTCGTCTGCGTGTGCGACCCGGGCAACCAGCGCGTCCAGCGCCTGCTCACGCCCTGGGGCGGCGTCCGGACCTGGGAGGGCGGGTTGATCCAGCACCGCATCCCCGTGCGCTGGCGCACCGCCGAGGCCACGCTGGCTCGCATCGCGTGACCGAGTCGGAGCTGGCTATGTCCCACCCGCGTCAGAGTAGGCTCGTCCTCATGAGCTCTGTACACCTCGGCGGAGGACTCGCCGACCGGTCCGCGTGGACGCCGACCGAGTGCTCGATCGGCAAGGCGATGGAGGCGATCGGGAGCCGCGCGTCCATGCTGCTCATCCGTGAGGCCTTCTACGGCACCACGCGCTTCGACGACTTCGCCAGCCGCGTCGGGATCACCCAGGCCTCCGCCGCCGCCCGCTTGAAGCAGCTCACCGAGCTGGGCATCCTCGAACGCCGGCCCTACCGCGAGCCCGGCCAACGCACCCGACACGAGTACGTCCTCACCGAGATGGGCCTGGCGCTTCTTCCCACGTTCGTGGCGCTCATGAAGTGGGGCGACACCTACCTCCAGAACGGCCGGGGAGCCCCGCTCGTCCTGAGCGAGGACGGCACCGAGGAGTCGGTCGACGTGGCGGTCACGACCGAGTCGGGCCGGGTGCTCGCACCCTCCGACCTCCGGCTGCGTCCCGCCGAGCGGTATCGGCGCAAGGCGCGCAGAGCTTCTGCCCGCAAGCCCAGCGCCGGCTGAGCTCAGTCGAGGGCGTCGGACCCGAGCAAGACATCGCCCTGAGCGGCCTCCACCGGCATCGCACGGCCGGCGAGCCACAGGTCGAGCAGGGCTGCCGGTAGCGGCCGTGAGGTGAAGTAGCCCTGCGCCTGGTCGCACCCCATCCGGGCGAGCTCGGCATACGCATCGTCGGTCTCGACCCCCTCGGCCACCATCCGCAGGCCGAGGCTGTGGGCCAGCCCGATGGTGGAGGCCACCAGCGCCAGGGCCCGCGCGTCGTCGCCCATCGGGAAGATGAAGGACCGGTCGAGCTTGAGCTCGTCGATGGGCAGCTCGCGGAGGTAGGCCAGCGAGCTGTAGCCGGTGCCGAAGTCGTCCACGCAGATCTGGACGCCGTCCGCGCGCAGGCGAGAGAGGATCTTGCGGGCCCGGTCACGGTCGGCCATCAAGAAGTCCTCGGTGATCTCGAGGTGGAGAGCCGACGGCGGGAGGCCGCGCACCGCGAGCATCCCCGCGACCTGGGCAGGCAGGTCCAGGTCGACCAGGGAGCTGGCCGACAGGTTCACCGCGACGGCCAGAGAGCGTCCCTGCATCCGCCACGTCTGGGCCTGGTCGAGGGCGATCTCGAGCACCACGCGGGTCATCTCGCGCATCAGACCGGTCTCCTCGACGATCGCCAGGAAGTCGTCCGGGTAGAGCAGGCCGCGGGTGGGGTGGTTCCAGCGCACCAGCGCCTCGACACAGTCGACGTGCCCCGTCACCAGGTCGACCTTCGGTTGGTAGTGCAGCACGAGCTGGTCCCCGTTCATCGCGACCCGCAGCTCATCGGCGGTCCGGATCTCGCTGTCGCGGTCGGTGTCGTCGATGCTGCTGTAGAGGTAGTACCCCTCACCGGAGACCTTGGCCTTGTACATCGCAATGTCGGCCTTGCGGAGCAGGGCGGGGATGTCAGCGCCGTCCTCGGGAAACAGCGAGATGCCGATACTGGCTCCTGACTGCAGTGAGAGCCCGTCGACCGCAAACGGCTCGGACAGGAGAAGCCTCAGCTTGGCTGCGACCGCCAGGGCCTGACGACGCCCAGAGACCTCGCACAGGAGCGCGAACTCGTCACCCCCCAACCGGGACAGGAGGTCGCCCTTGCGGACCTGCTTGGCGAGCCGCTCAGCCACCTGGACCAGCAGCTCGTCACCGACGTGGTGGCCCAGACTGTCGTTGACCTCCTTGAACCTGTCGAGGTCCAGCAGGACCAGCGCCCAGACGGCTTCGGACGTCGCCAGCCGGGCTTCGCTCTCGGCGTACAGGACACGCCGGTTGGCCAACCCGGTCAGCTCGTCGGTCGTGGCCTCCCGGCGACGTTGATCGACCAGCAGGCGCAGGAGCCGGAAGGTGCGATGGAACCGGATCACGGCCACGAGGACGGTGGCCGCGGCCAGGCCGACCGCAAACCCCGAGATGTAGGCCCGGGTGCCGATGACCAGGAGGGCCAATCCGACGACGACCGTCACGAGGGAGACCACGAGTGACTTGGAGCCGGCGCTCGACGATGCTGCGCCCACCGCTGCGGAACCGGACCGGTCGACGGCCACGACCCAGACGGCCACCAGCGCCAGGCCGATCGCCCAGCCGATCGAGGGGACGTAGGTGGTGTTGCCCTGCTGCTGGAGGTCGAAGATGTCCGCGGCAGCGAAGATGAGAAGTCCCGCCATCAGCAGTGCCCAACGGTCCTCACCACTGACCCGCACCAGGCCACCGATGGCCGCGACACACGCCACCAACAGCACGTCTGCCACGGGGTAGGCGACGCGGACCGCGTCCGCGAGCGCGAGGTCGTTGACGCCCAGGAGCGCGTCGATCTCCGAGTCCAGCACCACCGCCATCACGGCGGCCGCGCCCAGGGCGCCCATGGCGCTGTCCCACCACACCGAGGAGTCCATCCCCTTGGCATGCCTGCGCACCGCCCACGCGACCGCCAGCACGAGCAAGGGGTAGAACGCCAAACAGCCGAGGTCGGCGTACGACGGAAAGATCGGTTCGCTCGAGCGGCTCGCGCTCCAGGCGTGGTAGCTCCGCCCGGCGGCGTACGACACCAACGCCAGCGATGCCAGCACGACCGGCCCGGCGGCGCGCGTGATCCGGGATGCCGTCACGAGACAGACGAGCGCGGGGAGCGACAGCGCGACCAGGCCGAACCACTCTGCCCAGGGCAGAGCATCTCCGAGGAGCGTCAGGCCGAGGGAGTAGAGGACCACGAAGGCGACCATCGCCCCCACCAGCCCGCTCTGCAGGGCAGCACGGAAACTCGTCATGTCGACGGCAGTGCCCCACGTCGCGACCTCGCCGGGTCAGCACTGACGTCAATGCCGGGGACGAACAGTCGTTCCAGCACCACGGGGGGGTCGAACCTCCGGTCTGTCACTTGAACACAACACCATCCGAGCATCGGCAGATCGAGCGACTCTCACGTCACTCTGTCATCTCGCGGGCGTCTCTGGTGCCTTTCGGGCCAGCGGAGGCTGAGACTTGTTGCGGTTTGGTCCCCAACCGCAACAAACGCCAGCTCGACCATGCGGTTCGTGACCAATCGCCAACACCGCCGGCCATCCAGACGACACCACGAGCTCGGGCACCCCTCAGCCGGGCACGAACCCC
Organism: uncultured Actinomycetota bacterium; assembly: GCA_963850965.1. Lineage (GTDB taxonomy): Bacteria > Actinomycetota > Actinomycetes > Propionibacteriales > Nocardioidaceae > Nocardioides. The sequence goes on from CAWKMT010000002.1 coordinate 683,624, forward strand.
GCGCCCGGAAGACCCACCCGGTCGGGCTGCACCACCGGACGGATGTCGCCCTTGTCGCTGACCCAGCCGATGCCCGGCTCGAAGCGGCGGATCACGCGGGCCGGGGAGCCGCCCACGATCGCGTTGTCCGCGACCACACCTCGTACGACGGACCCGGCCGCGACCACGACGTTCCTGCCGATGGAGGAGCCGGGAAGGATGATCGCGCCGTGGCCGATCCAGGAACCCGCCCCGATCACGACAGGCTGGTGGAGCCCCAGCTGTTGGCCGATCGGGGTGTCGAGCTCCTGGTAGCCGTGGCTGGAGTCCGAGACGAAGACGTCCTGGCCGCACCACACGTCGTCACCGAGGACGATCGAGGAGTGCGCCGTCAGGCTCGTCCGCGCGCCGATCACGCACCGGTCGCCGATGACCAGCCCACGCTCGGGGCGACCCGTGTCGTCGGGGGCATACCCGACCGAGAGCGTGACCTGCCGTCCGATCAGGGTGCGCGCACCGATGTGAATCGACTCGACGCCCATCAGGGTCGCCGCCGGGAACCCGATGCAGCTCCCCTCACCGAGCGTGCCGAAGCCCTCGGCGGCTCGGGTCCCCGGAACGATCTCTCCGGCGCGTTCGAGCCAGCGCCAGGCAGCGAGGAGTCCACGGTTGATCAATCTTCTGAGTCCGGTCACTCCGAGAGGCTAGTGACAGTTGCCCCGACGCCGGGCCGATCCCACGACGAGAACCGTCCTTCTCGCCAACTCGGGTCCCATCCTCTATATTATATAGACATGTCCATGCCACCGCAGGACGCCGCGGCGACCGGTCCCCTGACCGGCTACCGGGTGATCGATGCCTCCACCATCCTGGCCGGCCCTCTGGCCTGCCAGATCCTCGGCGACTTCGGCGCCGAAGTGATCAAGATCGAGCACCCGACCAAGGCCGACGGGATGCGCGGTCACGGCCCCGCCAAGGACGGGATTCCGCTGTGGTGGAAGGAGATCTCACGCAACAAGCAGACCCTCGCGCTCAGCCTCTCCGACCCCGAGGGCGCCGAGGTCCTCCTGCGTCTGGCGACCACCGCCGACGTCCTGGTCGAGAACTTCCGCCCGGGCACGCTCGAGCGCTGGGGCATCGGCCCCGAGCAACTCCATGCGGTCAATCCCGGCCTCGTGATCGTGCGGATCACCGGGTTCGGTCAGACCGGGCCGTACGCCGCCCGAGCGGGTTTCGGCACCCTGGCTGAAGCCATGAGTGGCTTCGCCCACCTGACCGGGCTGGCGGACGGGCCACCGACCCTGCCGGCCTTCGGTCTGGCCGACTCGATCGCCGGCATCGCGGCCTCCTCGGCGGCCTCCATGGCGCTGCTGGCGCGCGAGCGTCCCGGGCCCGGTCACGGTCGCGGTCAGGTCATCGACCTCAACCTGCTCGAGCCGATCATGACGGCGGTCGGCCCCGGCCCCACGATCTATGACCAGACCGGCGAGATCGGGCAGCGGCACGGCAACCGTTCGACGAACAACGCCCCCCGCAACGCCTACCGGACCTCTGACGACCAGTGGGTCGCGATCTCCACCAGCGCCCAGAGCATCGCCGAGCGGGTCATGCATCTGGTGGGCCATCCGGAGGTGATCGAAGAGCCCTGGTTCGCGGCCGGGTCGACGCGCGCTGAGCACGGCGATGAGCTCGACGCCATGGTCGGCGGATGGATCGCCCAGCGGACCCGGGACGAGGTGCTCGCGGCGTTCACCGAAGCGGGCGCGGCAGTGGCCCCCATCTACGACGCCCGCGATCTGGTCGAGGACCCGCACGTCCGGGAGACCGGCATGCTGCGCGAGCTCGACGACCCGGACCTCGGCCCGATGATCCAGCACAACGTGATGTGGCGGATGTCGCAGACACCCGGCGCCATCCGATTCACCGGCCGTGGACACGGCCAGGACACCGACACGGTCCTGCACGAGCTCGGCCTGAGCGCCGAGACGATCGCAGACCTGCGCGAACGAGGAGTGGTGACATGACCGCAGGGCTGGCATCGGAGACGACCGCTGCACTGCTGCAGGCCGCGCACGCCGGGCTGGTGATCCACGACCTCGGCCGGCCGCTGACGGTCGGGATGCCGCAGTCGCCCAACCACCCGGCGTACTGGCACGCCCTGCCACGTCGCCACGGTGACATGGTGCGAGTCGACGGCGGCTCCGCGGCCAACGACATCATCACCATGGGCACCCACGTCGGCACCCACATCGACGCCCTGGCCCACGTCTCGCAGGACGGCCTGCTGTACGGCGGGCTGGATGCGGCCGAGGCCCTCGAAGGCGGCCGCTACCTCAAGCTCGGCGCCCACACGATCGAGCCGATGGTCAGGCGAGGGCTGTTGCTCGACGTTCCCGCCACCCGAGGAGTCGAACGACTCGAGGCCGGCGAGGAGATCTCCGTCGCCGACCTGGAGGCAACCGTGGCCCGTCAGGGCGTGGAGATCCGCCCGGGCGACGTCGTACTGGTGCGCAGCGGCTGGGGGCAGCACTTCGATGCCGGCCGCAACGACGAGTTCCGCGGCCTGTCCGACGGAGTCCCCGGCGTCAGCGAGGCCGGCGCCACCTGGCTGGCCGGCCACCGCATCCACGCCACCGGTGCGGACACGATCGCCTACGAGCGGCTGGCACCCGGCGCCGGGCACGGGCTGCTGCCGGCACACCGCGTCCTCCTCGTCGAGCACGGCATCTACATCATCGAGACGATGGACCTCGAAGGCCTGGCCGCAGCCGGCGTCCACGAGTTCCTCTTCGTCCTCTCGCCCCTCAAGCTCGTCGGCGCCACCGGTTCCCCGGTGCGTCCGCTCGCTCTGGTCGGGGCAGGGCCGGCTCGGTGAGCGAGCCCACCCTCGGCCGGCAACTGGCCGCCTTCGCCGTCCGGGCTGCTCAGGACGGAGTACCCGAGCCCGTTGCCGCCAGTGTGCGCCAGCGGACCCTGGACATCCTCGGTCTGGCGGTCGCCGCCCACCGCCTCGAGACCAGCGCGATGATCCTGGGGCATGTCCTCGACCAGGGCGGCCACGCGCAGGCGACCGCCGTCGGGCTGCCCGACCGCGTCACCGCGGCCCAGGCAGCGCTGGTCAACGGAGTGCTCGCCCACTCGCTCGACTACGACGACACCCACCTGCCGTCGGTGCTGCACCCCAGCGCCTGCGTCGTGCCCGCTGCACTCGCGGCCGGTGAGCATGCCCGGGCGTCGGGCGAGACCGTGGTCCGCGCGATCGCCGTCGGGCTCGAGGTTGCCGTTCGTCTCGGCATGGCCGGCTACGACGAAGCCCTGGGCAACTCGGTCTACTTCGAACACGGCCAGCACGCCACGTCGATCACCGGAGCCATGGGTGCAGCCGTCGCGGCGTCCTTGGCGTACGGCGCCGACGAGGACACCGTCCTGCACGCGCTCGGGCTGACCGCCTCGATGGCCTCCGGGATCATTGAAGCCAACCGCACGGGCGGGACCGTCAAGCGTCTGCACTGCGGCCTGGCCGCCCAAGCCGGGGTCACCGCCGCCCAGCTGGCGCGACGTGGCTTCACCGGGCCGCCGACCGTGTTGGAGGGCCGCTTCGGGTTCTTCGAGGCCTGGCTGCACGGACAGTACGACGCAAAGCAGGTCACCGACGGCCTCGGCGAGGGAATGGGCCGTCCCGGGGATCTTCTTCAAGCCCTACCCGGCCAACCACTTCACCCACGCGATCGTCGACGCCGGCCTGGCGTTCCGGGCCCGTGGAGTCCGCCCGGAGGATGTCGCCTCCGTGACGGTGGGCGTGGCCGGTGCCGTGATCCGCACCATCGGCGAGCCGATCGAGACCAAGCGGACACCCGAGACGGGCTACCAGGCCCAGTTCAGCGGTCCGTACGCCGTGACGGCCGGACTGTTCGGCGGCGGTGGACTCGGCGTCGGGCTCGAGGACTACTCCGACGACCTGGCCCAGGACCCCGCCCGCCGGGCACTCATGGCTCGGGTCGAGGTGGTCGCCGATCCTCGATGCGACGCGATCTTCCCGCACCAGTTCCCTGCGATCGTCACCGTGCACACCACCTCCGGTGAGGAACTCGTCGAAGAGGTGCTGGCCAACCGCGGCGGCCCGGATCGCCCGTTGAGCGACGCCGAGCTGGCCCAGAAGTTCGCCGACAACGTCGCGGGTCGCCTTCCCGATGCGGGCGCCACCGCCGTACGAAGCGACGTCCTCGACCTGTCCCACGCCCCCGGCATCGCCGAAATCCTCGAACCGCTGCGCCACTTGAAGGAGACCCCGTGAGCACCTATGACCTGATCCTCACCGATGTGAGCGCCGTCCTCGAGGGCGACGACCCGGTGATGGTCGACATCGGCGTCAAGGACGGCAAGATCGTCGCCCTCGAATCCGGACTCCCTCACGATCTGGCCGACCGTGTGATCAGCGCCGGCGGCAAGGTCGCCTTCCCCGGCGTCGTCGACGGGCACCAGCACTGGGGCATCTACAACCCGCTGCCGGTCGATGCCTACTCCGAGAGCCGAGCCTCGGCCCAGGGGGGGGTCACCACCGCGCTGTCCTACATGCGCACCGGGCAGTACTACCTCAACAAGGGCGGGGCGTACGCCGACTTCTTCCCCGAGGTGCTGGCCCAGACCGAGGGCAAGGCGGTCATCGACTACGCCTACCACCTCGCACCGATGAGCAAGCAGCACATCTCCGAGATCCCGGCACTGATCGCCGAGCACGGAGTGACCTCGTTCAAGGTCTTCATGTTCTACGGGTCTCACGGTCTGCACGGGCGCAGCGACGACCAGTCGTCGTTCCTGATGACGCCGCCCGACGAGCGCTACGACTACGCGCACTTCGAGTTCGTGATGCGCGGCATCGAGGCCGCCCGCCAGCAGTACCCCGAACTGGCCGACATCATCTCGCTCTCCTTGCACTGCGAGACCGCCGAGATCATGAGCGCCTACACCAAGATCGTCGAGGAGGAAGGGACGCTCTCGGGCCTGGAGGCCTACCACGCCTCGCGGCCGCCGCACTCCGAAGGACTGGCGGTCAGCATCGCGTCGTACCTCGCGCACGCGACCGGCCTGCCGACGATCAACCTGCTGCACCTGACCTCGCAGGCCGCGGTCGAGGCAGCGCTGATCATGGCCAAGGCCTTCCCCCACATCGACTTCCGCCGCGAGGTGACGATCGGTCACCTGCTCGCCGACTGTCACTCGGCTCCGATCGGCGGCAAGGTCAACCCGCCGCTGCGTCCGCGCGAGGACGTCGAGGCGCTGTGGGGCCACGTGCTCGCCGGCGAGATCGACTGGGTGGTCTCGGATCACGCCTGCTGCAAGGACGAGAAGAAGTTCGGCGACGACCGCGACGACGTGTTCCTGGCGAAGTCGGGCTTCGGTGGGGCGGAGTACCTGCTCGCCGGGATGATCACCGAGGGACAGCGCCGCGGCCTGTCGCTCGGGGCCGTCGCTCGGCTGACCGCCACCAACCCGGCCACTCGCTATGGCCTGGCTGGCACCAAGGGCGCTCTTGCGGTGGGCCTCGATGCCGACATCGCGCTGGTCGACCTGAATCGGGCCTGGACCGTGCGGGCTGCGGACTCGGTCTCGGCGCAGGAGTACTCCCCGATGGAGGGCTTCGAGATGACCGCCGCAGTGACCGACGTCTTCCTGCGCGGTGCGCAGATCGTCGTGGACGGGGCGGTCACCGAGACCCCCGGCGGCCGTTACCTCTCCCGCCCCACCAGCTAGAAGTAGACGCACCAAGACTGTCGGTGCTGGGTGCTTGAGTAGACCCATGACCGCAGCGATGCTCGAGGACATGGGTGAGGACGACCTCCTCACTCGTGCCGGCGAGCGTGCGGCGACGATCCGCGAGGCCGAGTGCGAGCTGCTGTCGATCGCCTACCAGTGGGCGGTCATCCACGACCCCGACCGGCTCGACCCGAGTGAGACCGGCAAGCCGGGCCGCGAGAAGGCTCGGGCGTACGGCGGTGCCGGCACCCCGTGGGTGACCGAGTTCGCGGCCGCTGCGTTGGGCGCCCGGATCGGCCGGACGACGTACGCCGCCTCAGCTCTGATGGCTGACTCGTTGGACCTGCACCACCGGTCACCGCTGATCTGGGAGCGAGTGAAGGCCGGCGAGGTCCGCGCCTCCTACGCCCGGCACGTGGTCGCCAAGACCCGCGAGCTCTCTCGCGACGAGGCCGGCTACGTCGACGCTGCGGTTGCCGAGTCCGCCGACGGTCGGATCCCGTGGTCGCGGTTCGAGCTGTTGGTCGAGGCCAGCATCGTGGCCGCCGCACCCGAGGCAGCCCGGTTGAAGGAAGAGCAGGCCGCGAAGGCGAGGTTCGCGAAGAAGTGCCGGGCCGAGGCCCACGGCATGGCCACCTTCATGATCCGGGCCGATGTGGCCACCATCGACAAAATCGACGCTGCGGTCAGAGCCAAGTCCGTCGACGTGAGCGACTCGATGCCCGACGCCACCGAGGACGAGCGCCGCGTCCGGGCCGTGCTCCTCCTGCTGGGCAACCCCGGGAAGCCGGACGACACCTCGATCCAGGACCTGCTGCCCTCCGTGGTGCTGCACGTCCACACCTACGCCGGCCGAGGCCACCACCCCGGCGGTGAGCGGATCAACCGCCTCGAAGGGCACGGCCCGGTCACCGAGGCCTGGGTCCGCAGCGTCCTCGGCCCGCACGCGACGTTCACGATCCAGCCCGTGCTCGACCTCGAGGGTCAGGCGCCGGTCGATGCCTACGAGATCCCCGACCGACATCGACAGGCCGTGCATCTGATGACGCCGGCCGACACCTTCCCCTACTCCTCCTGCACCACCAGAGCGATGCAGGTGGACCACACCATCCCCTACGACGCCGGCGGCGCCAGTGGGGTGGGGAACTACGGCCCGATGACCACCACGCATCACCGGATCAAGACCCACGGTGGGTGGCAGGTCAAGCAACCCTTCCCGGGCATCTATCTCTGGAAGGACCCCCACGGCCAGCACTACCTCGTCGACCACACCGGCACCCGCACGGTCGGAGGCAGCCAGACCGACCAGCACAAAGCCCTTGGCGAGATCTACCGTCCGATGCCCGCGCTCGTCCTGGATGACCAGGCGGCCTGATCAGAGGCCGTGCCGCGCGAGGACGTCGTGCTTCTTGGCGAAGCCGGGGGTCATGAAGCGCTTGGTGAGCCGGGCAGTGGTGAGCCAGGCGATCGCGTCGCCGGGCTTCGTCGAGGCGAGCATCCGCTCGACCAGGTACGGCGCCACGTCGTCGACGTCGTCCAGCAGGATGTTGAGGATTCGGCGCTGCGAGGAGACCTGCTCGGGAGCGCGGGCTGCCTCCCGCAACCACCCTTCGGTGATCAACAGTCCGGGACGGATCTGACCGACGCGGACCTTGCCGCCGGCGAGGTCCTTGGTCTCCTGGACGAGCGCCTGCGTAAAGAGGTCGAGTCCGCGCTTGGTCGAGGAGTAGACGCCCATGTTGGGGCGGATCTTGCCGTCGCTGCCGCCGCCGAGCATGTTGAACACCTGGCCACCAGAGGCCTGCGCCGCCATGCCGCGTACGGCGACCTGGGAGCCGTAGATGGTGCCGAGCATGTTGGTGGTGACCATCGTGCGGATGTCGTCGACGTCGGTGTCCACGATGTCGGCGGTGGTGTTCGCGACACCCGCGTTGTTGATCCAGACATCGACGCTCCCCAGCTCGGCCACGGCCCGATCCCACAGCCCTTGCTGGGCGGCAGGGTCGCTGACGTCGGTGGCCTGCCCCACGATCGTGGTCGAGGTTTCCGCAGCGAGTTCGGCGACCGCCTTGTCCACGGTCTCCTGCGAGCGGCCGGCGATGACCACGCGGTGTCCCCGGTGCGCGAACTCTCGCGCCAGGGCTCGCCCGACGCCCTGGGTGCTGCCGGTGATGACGACATTCCTGCTGATGCTGTTGCTCATGGTCTTCTCCTGGTCGGTCAGCGGCGAAGGGCCAGGACCCGACGGGCCTGGCGGGCGATGGCCTCGTCGAGCATGCGGCCCTGGGCATCGAGCGCGATGCCCGAGCCGGCAGCCTTGAGGCGCTCGAGGATGTCGAGCGCCGACGGCGATCTCGTCCTGCGTCGGCGTGAACACTGCGTTGGCGATCGCGACCTGCGCCGGGTGGATGCAGGCGCGTCCGACGAAGCCCAGCCGGGCCATCGCCTCGGTGGACTGCGCGGTAGGCGTCGAGGTCTCGGAAGTTGGTCGAGACCGGCGCGATCGGCGGTGCGATCCCGGCGGCGGTCGCCGCCAGGACGATCACCGAGCGGACGTACAACAGCTCCCGCTCGTCCGGCCCGAGAGTGACGCCGAGGTCAGCGCGCAGGTCGGCCTCACCGACCTGGAGTCGCTGGACCCGCGGGGCCGCGGCGATCTCGGAGGCCCGCAGGATCGACGCCGCACTCTCCAGCAACGGCACCACCCGGATCGTCGAACCGAGCGACGAGAGCAGCCGGTCGAGCTCGACGAGCTCCTCGGCGGTCTCGGTCTTGGCAACCACGACGCCGGTCAGTGCAGGAGCGTCCGCGATCGCGCGGACGTCGAGGTGCGCGCAGGTCGCCGGCGTTGATCCGCACCCACACCCCGGCATCGAGGCTGGGCAGGTCGTGCAGCCAGGTGCGTACGGCGCGGCGCGCGTCGTCCTTGGCCGATGGCGAGACCGCGTCCTCGAGGTCGACGATCACTTCGTCGGCACCGCGGTCGAAGGCCTTGGCGAGCTTGTCGGGCTGGTCGCCGGGAATGTAGAGCGCCGAGCGGGCCAGCGTCTGGTCGATGCGTGAGTCAGCCAACGGAGGACTCCCCCTTGACGAGTGCCTTGGCGACGACGGTGCGCAGCACGTCGTTGGTGCCCTCACCGATGCTCATCAGGATCGAGTCGCGATAGAGCCGCTCGACCTCGAACTCGGTGGAGAACCCATAGCCGCCGTGCACCTTCATCGAGTCGATCGCACCTTCGAGGGCGACCTCGGAGCAGAAGATCTTCGCCATCCCGGTCTGGGCATCAGCTCGACCGTGGGCAACCGCGTCGGCGGCCCAGTAGGCCATCAGCCGCGCGGCCTGAAGGTTCGTGGCCATCGTCGCGAGCTTGAGCTGGATGGCCTGGAAGTCCGCGATGGGCTGGCCGAACGCCTGGCGCTGCCGGGAGTAGCTCAGCGCTTCGTCGTAGGCCCGCTGCGCGATCCCGACCGAGCGGGCGGCGATGTTCACCCGCCCCCACTCGAGGGCCGAGAGCACCTGCTGCATGCCCTTGCCCTCGACGCCCCCGAGCAGCTGGCTCGTGGGCACCCGCGCCTGGTCGAGCAGGACCTCGCAGGACTCGGTGCCCTTGTAGCCGAGCTTTCCGATGTCGCGCGTGACCTCGTAGCCCGGGGTGTCCGCGTCCACGAGCAACACCGACATGCCGCGGTGGGCGGGCGACGCCGAAGGGTCGGTCTTCACCAGCACCGGCAGCGGGTTGGCGTAGCGGGCGTTGGTGATCCACATCTTGCTGCCGTTGACGACGTAGTCGTCGCCGTCGCGCTTCGCGGTGGTGCGGATGCCCTGGAGGTCGGTGCCGGCGTCGGGCTCGGTGAGGCCGATGCCCGTACGACGAACGCCGGTCGCCAGCTCGGGCAGGTAGCGCTGCTTCTGCTCCTCGGTGCCGTGCATCGCGATCATCCGGCAGGCCAGCGAGTGGCTGCCCAGAATCCCCGCGATCCCCATCCACCCCCGGGCGAGCTCCTCGAACACGAGGGCGAACGAGACCGGGTCGAGGTCGAGACCGCCGTACTCCTCGGGCACGGTGATGCCGAAGAGGCCCATGTCGGCCATGCCCGCGACGATCTCCGTCGGGTAGCGGCCGGACTGCTCCCACTCGCGGGCAACCGGAATGATCTCCTTGTCGACGAACGAGCGGAGCAGCGCCCGGAACTCCCGCTGGTCCTCGTCGAGCTCGAACTTCATGGGTTCTCCTCTGGTGCGGGTTCGAAGATGGGGAGACGGCGACCATCCGGAAGATCGCGCCAGATCAGTCGGACGGGGTCGCCGATGGTGACCTCGTGCGGCGCGGTCGTCTCGATGTTGCCGAGCAGGATCACGCCCTCAGCGAGGCGGACCCGCGCCACGACGTACGGCGGGGTGAGCCCGCCGGCGGGAGCGCGCTCCACCACGGTGCAGGCATCGACCTGGCCGAGGCCGGTCGCCTCGAGGTGGTCGAGGTGTTCGGTCGAACCGCAGCCGGTGCAGACCGACCGCGGTGGGTGCTGACGATGCCCGCACCCCGTGCAGGCCTGGACGAGCAGTCGTCCCTCGCACGTCGCGTCCCACCAGGTCTGGGTCATCTCGTCGGCCGGAGCCGGCACCGTCGCCTCGCTCATCGGTCGACCCCCAGCAGGACGGTGGCATGGGTGGAGAGGATGCCGCCGGTGCCGTGTGCCAGGGCAACCTCGGCGCCGGCGACCTGTCGGGCACCGCATTCACCGCGCAGCTGTCGCGCGGCCTCGACCAGCAGCAGTACGCCGAACTGGCCGGGGTGGCAGTAGGACAGGCCACCGCCCGACGTGTCGAGCGGCAAGGCACCGCCGGGTCGGATCCGGCCGTCCTGGATGAACGACGCGGCCTCACCCCGACCGCAGAAGCCCAGGGCTTCCAGGGTCAGCAGCACGGTGATCGTGAAGGAGTCATAGACCTGCGCGACGTCGACGTCGGCGATGCTCAGCCCGGCCCGTTCGAAGGCTGCCTGACCGGAGATCACCGCACCGGTCGTGGTGAGGTCCTCGGCGGCGGTCATCGACGTGTGGGTGGTGGCCTCGCCGTAGCCGAGCACCACGACGGGGGGCTTCGCGAGGTCGCGGGCCCGCTCCAGCGACGTCAGCACCACGGCACCGCCGCCGTCGGTCACCAGGCAGCAGTCCGCGGTCGTCAGCGGCGTCGACAGCATCCGGGAGCCGAGGACGTCGGCCACACTCAGCGGCCCCGCCTCGTGACGGAATGCGACCGGGTTGAGCAGCGCCCACTCGCGAGCGGCCACCGCGACCTCGGCCAGCTGCTCGCGGGTGGCGCCGTACTTGTGCAGGTAGGCGCCGGCTGCCATCGCGTAGTAGGACGCCGGATAGAGCGCGCCGTACGGCGCCTCGAACTGCGCCTCGGGCGTGTGGAGCTCGGACACCCCACCCAACGAACGACTGCGGGCCGAGCGTTGGTTGGAGGCGAACGAGATCACCACCGTCGAGCACTGGCCGGCCTCGATGGCCTGCGCGGCCCGGGCGACGAACATCTCGAAGGCGCTGCCGCCGGCGAAGGTCGAGTCGGTCCAGGTCGGGGTGAGGCCGAAGTGGTCGGCCAGCTGGGTGGCGGAGAATCGCGAGACACCCGTGGTCGCGATCCCGTCGACGTCGGCCAGGGTGAGCCCGGCGTCGGCCAGGGCGCGCGTGACCGCCTGGGTCTGCAGACCCAGGATCGAGAGTCCGGTGTCACCGAGGTCCGACTCGGCGACACCGACGATGGCGACACTCATGAGGGACTCACGCGAGTCGCACCTCTGCGGAGGCCGGCGCAACGGCCACGCGAGCGTTCTCGCCGAGCACGTCGATCCGGCAGTCGACGGACGCGATGTCGCCCTCGATCGCCGTCACCGTGGCCGAGCAACGGATCGTCTCGCCCGCATGGACCACGTTCTTGAACCGGAACCGCAAGCCGAGCAGTCGCGACTGCGGACCGAACCAGTCCTGCAGTTGCTGGGCGATCAGCGCACCGAACATCTGGCCGTCGACCACGGGAGCAGGGACGCCCTTGGCATCGAGCCAGGCACTGTCGTAGTGCAGGCGGTGCCAGTCCCAGGTCGACCCGGCGTAGGCAACCATGTCGGCCAGGTGCATGGTCCGCTCGAGGACCGGCGCTTCAGCTCCGACCTTCATCGCGCCGCTCCCAGATAGATCAGGGTCTCGGTGTTCTCCACCAACAACTCCTCGCGCTGGTTGGTGAACCGGGCCACCGAGGTGACCACGAGCATGGCCTGACCCGAGCCGGTCGTGCGCTCGGTCAGGTCGGTGATCTCCCAGACCACGGTGACCACGTCGTCGGGACTGACCGGCCGGTGGAAGGTGTAGTCGTTGCCGCCGCGCACCAGTCGGGTGCCGGGCAGTTCGATGCCCCACTCATGGCCGGGGAAGCCGTCCTCGTTGCGCGGGTTGTTGACCATCTGGTTGGTCTCGCACACCAGCGTCGGCGGGGCCACGACACCGTCGTAGCCGGCCGCGCGGGCGGCCGTGTCGTCGGTGTAGATCGGGTTGTGGTCGCCCACGGCGGTCGCGAAGTAACGCAGCGCGGGTCGTCCCAACGGGTCCGGCGCGGTGTAGGTGGCCGTCCGCCCGACCAGGGCACGCAACTCGTCGGTCAACAGGGCGTCGCTCACGGCAGGACCGCCGTGGGGAAGACCTCGAAGAGGAACTCGTCGCGCAACAACCCGGCGCACGGGTGTCGCTCGGCGGCCGGTGCGTCAGCTCCGAAGATCTCGATCCGCGCCTGGTCGAGCAGGTGCTCGTGGCCGATGGCGTCGGGGCAGACGTACTCCACCAGCGAGGTCAGGTGCTCCGGCCCACCCCCGGCCTCGGCGATCACCTCGACGATGGCGGCGTACGTCGTCCGCGCCTGGGCGAGGAGGTCACCTTCGTGCAGGGCCTGCTGGGTCTCCATGTCGAGGGCTGCGAAGCCACTCATGTAGAGCGTGCGGCCGGCCAGCACGCCCGGGTAGTAGGTCAAGGTCTCGTAGCGCGACCACCCGGGGTTGACCCCGACCAGCGGCTCGGCCGAGGCAGTCACCTCGAGTCGCACCAGCGCATCGGGATGCCCGACATCGTCGAGCAGGATGCCGCCGGCGCCGGGAAAGACACCGTGGCCGCCCAGGCGCGACTTCCGCTCGCGGTGCGTACGCCGATAGACCTCACGCGTGGCCGGGGTGGAGTAGTCGTAGGTCGTGACCGCGTGGGCGAGGGTCAGGCCCTGTCCTGCCAGCAGCTCACCGGCACGGTCGAGGCACCAGGCGTACTGCGCGACGAAGTCACCCGGGTGGATCACCTCGCCCTCGGGCCCGAGGGGCAGGATCGACGGCAGCACCACGTCGCGCTGGGAACGATCAGTCATGACAGGGACTCCTGGATGAGCTCGAGCAGGCGGGACAGATCAGCGGCCTTGGCCAGGTCAGCGACCTCCGAGGCCAGGGCCCGGGCATGATCCGGACTCCCGACATTGCCGGCCAGCTTGGCCAGGAACGCGGCGTCGGTCAGCGGTCGGTCCGGCCCGCCGGCACTGCGCGGGACTCCCCCGGTCAGGACGCGACCGTCCTGCAGCGTCACGGCGACGCGACCGGGCGCATCGGCGGCCACACAGGGGAAGTGCACCACGCGGACCTCGACCCGGTCGGCGAGTCGACGAATCTCGTCGCGCTGCAACGTCGCCTCGGTGTAGGTGTCGATCGTGACGACCCCGTCGAGGAGCAACGCGGCAACGCTCCACGGCAAGGAGAACTTGGCGTCGTAGACGGTGCGCGGGGCGAGCTTGGCCGGGCGGGGCAGACAGACGATGTCGGCGCTGTCGGGATGCACGTCCACCGCAACCGTGCGTACGTCGTCGAGACCGCCGGGCAGCGGCAGCATCGAGCCGACGGCATCGAGGGCGGCATGCATGAGCTGGCAGGACGGGTAGGGCTTGATGGTGATCCGGGCGGCCTGCCACGTCTCTCCGAGTCCGTCGGTCACGGCGGAGCCCGAGACCCGCGCGCCGGCCAGTGCGGCGTACAGGCCACGCTCGCCCTCCAGGACCGAGGAAGGTCCGTCGGCGCCAGCCTCTGCCAGACGGGCGGCCAGGATTCCGGACTGGGCGGCCAGACCCGGGTGCAGCTGCTTGGTGGAGGAGCCGGTGGACAGGAACTCCAACAACCCTCCGGCCTGGCTGCCGGCGATCCCCAGTGCGTTGACCGTGGTCTCGCGGTCCAGGCCCATCAGCCGAGCCGCCACCAGCGCGGAGGCGAGGACGCCGGCGACCGAGGTCGCGTGCAGACCTCGCGCGTGGAAGGCATGCGGCGCTGCGCCGGCGATCCGGCAGACCGTTTCGTAGCCGGCCACCGCCGCAAGAAGGCATTCCTCGCCGCTGGCACCCACCTGTTCCCCGACCGCGAGCACGGTGGGCAGCACGACCGACGTGGCGTGCACCAGGCCGCCGGCATGGGTGTCGTCGAAGTCCAGCGCATGGACCAGGGTCCCCGTCGCCAGAGCAGCCGCCGGCGCGGACACCTGCTGGCCGGTCCCGAGCAGGGTGGCTTCAGCCGGTCCGCCAAGGTCGGCTGCCACGCGCACCGCCGGTGCACCCAGCCCCCTCCGGGCGGCGGCCACGGCGGTGCCCAGCCCATCGAGCAGGTGCCGCGTGACCGCCTCGGTGACCGAGACCGGCACGTCTTCCAGGCTCAGCCCCCAGGCCCAGTCGGTCAGCGACTGGGTCGCGGTCCGGGTGGACGACGGGGTACTCACCCGAACGCCCCGTTCTCGCTGAGCCCGGCCACCTGCTCGGCGCCGTAGCCCAGGATCCCGGCCAGGACGTGGTCGGCGTCCTCGTTGCGCTGCGGTGCGCGGCGGTACGCCGGCGGCTGGTTGCCGACGCGGACCGGCGAAGCGACCTGACGCAGGGTGCCGTAGCGCGGGTGCTCGGTCTCCACGATCAGGTCGCGCGCCGCGGTGTGCGGCTCGACCAGCGCGGCCGAGACATCGTTGACGCGGGCCGAGGGGATCGCCGCCGCCCCGAGCGGCTCCAGCCACTCGTCCATGGTCTTGGTGAGGAAGAGCTCCTCCAACATCGCGAGGAGGACCTCGCGGTTGCGGTCGCGATCGGCGAAGGTCGCGAAGCGTGGATCGGTGCCCCACTCCTCGCGCTCGAGGACGACGACGAGTCGCTGCCAGAACTTCTCCTTGGCACAGCCGACGACGATCCAGCCGTCCTTGGCCTCGAATGCCTGGAACGGCACCAACGAGGGGTGCGCCGAGTGTCGCGTCCGGGCCGGTTGGAAGCCGGCGTTCAGGTGCCAGGCGGCCGGGTAGGTGAGCATCCCGATCGCGGTGTCGTAGAGGCTGACGTCGCAGTCCATGCCGACCCCGTCGCGGCGCGCCGCGTGGATCCCGGCCAGCAGCGAGATGGCAGCCACGAAGCCGCCGCTGTAGTCGACCATCGAGAGGCCTGACTTCGACGGCGGGCCCTCGGGCTCCCCCGTCAGGTCCATCCAGCCCGCCAGTGCCTGCAACACATAGTCGTAGCCGGGCTCGTTGCGGCGCGGCCCGGTCATCCCGAACCCGGTCAGGGAGCAGCAGACGATGGCGGGGTTGAGGTGCTTGAGGTCCTCGTAGCGGATCTTGATCTTCTCGGGCACGTCACCGCGCAGATTGCTGTAGACCGCGTCAGCGTTGCGGACGAGGTCCTCGAAGACCTCCCGCCCCGCAGGTGTGGACAGGTTGAGGGAGATGCTGCGCTTGTTGCGGTTGAAGGCCTCGAAGAACAAGGAGTCCTCCTCCTCGGCGAACGGCGGCACGTAACGTCCCACATCACCGCCGACGTTCGGGTCCTCGATCTTGATCACCTCGGCACCGAGGTCGGCCAGGTGCACCGACCCGAAGGGGCCCGCGCCGTACTGCTCGACGGCGATGATCCTGATGTCTTCGAGAGGTCTCATCATCGGCAGAGCTCCTTGATCACAGCGATCAGCTCTTGCTGCGCGGCCCGGATCTCGGCCGGTGCGAGCCCGTGGGTGGGCGGGGTGAGCTTGATGGTGTCGGCCAGCCCGTCGTACGCCGAGATCTGCTCGGCCACCTGCTCGCGCGTGCCGGAGGCAGTCAAGGCATCGACCATGTGGTCCGGGACGGCATCGGAAAGGGCGGCCGCGGTGCGACCGTCGCGGAACGCCTCGACCACAGCGGCCTGCTCGTCGGCGAGATCGTGGAAGGCGAAGAACTCCGCATAGGTCCGCACCGAGGCGTAGAAGCCGACCATCCCTGCGCTGCGCCGGCGGGCGACGGCGGGATCGGCATCGACCGAGACGCACGTCGACGTGACGACATCCAGGGCCTCGCGCGGGCGTCCGCCGCGCTCGAGGCCGGTCAGCAGCTCAGGCATGATCTGCTCGCGGAGGAACGCCGGCGAGGTGAGCTCATGGGAGATCCAGCCTTCAGCGATCTCGCCGGACAGACGCGTCAACACCGGGCCCATGGCTGCGAGGTAGATCGGGATGTCGCTCCGGGTGACCGGGTAGGGCCGCTGGTAGCCACGGATGCGCATCGGCGCCCGCTCGCCGTCGAGGTCGATGGGCTCGCCGGTGGTACAGCCGGCCCAGAACGCCCGGATGTTGCGGACCGTCTCGCGCAGCTGGGTGGCGGGCTTCGCCCAGTCCACGTGGTGCCAGTCCTGGTTGAGTCGTTGCACTCCCGTGCCCAGACCCAGGATCAGCCGGCCGCCGGAGATCTCGTCGAGGTCGAGCGCTTCCAGCGCGGTGACCATGGGACTGCGCGTGAAGGCCAGTGCCACCGCGGTGCCGACGGCCGCCGTGCGGGTCGCGTGGGCGACCGCCGCCGCTGACACCGTGGCGCTGCGGTGCAGCTCGGGGAGCCAGACGACCTCCGCGCCGGCGTCCTCGGCTGCGCGGGCGGCCTCGCCGACCTCGGCCAGGGTCTCGCCCCAGGGTCCGAACGTGATCCTCATCTGACGCTCCTCAGTCCAGCGTGAGCGGGTTGAGGGCGACCGGGAAAAGGTTCTCGAGCTGCTTGGCACCGCGCTTGTAGACGTAGAAGGTGCGCCGGAAGGAACACACCTCGGCGCCGTCCTGGTTCAACGTCCGGGTGCGGACGGTGACGATGCCCGCGTGCGGGCGCGAGCCGGACTCGCGCTTCTCCAGCACGATCGACTCGCTGTAGAGGGTGTCGCCGGCGAAGACGGGGTGGGTCATCTTGATGTCGTCCCAGCCGAGGTTCGCGAAGGCGTTCTGGGTCAGGTCGGTCACGCTCTGTCCGACCGCGATCGCCACGGTCAGCGTCGAGACGACCAACGGGCGCTTGAACTCCGACCGCGCGGCGTACTCAGCGTTGAAGTGCATCTGGTTGGTGTTCATGGTCATCAACGTGAACCACGTGTTGTCGGTCTCGCTGACGGTGCGACCCAGCGGGTGCTGGTAGATCGCGCCGACCTCGAAGTCCTCGAAGAACCGGCCCTGCCAGCCGGCAGCTGTCGGGTTCTGGTCGCTCATGGGCGTGCTCCTTGCTCTAGCCACTGGGCCACGAGGTCGGGCCGGGTCAGGGGTGCGTCGTGATGGGTGTCGAGGACGTCGTACGGCGAGTCAGCGGCTTCCATCCGGGCCCTGGTCATCTGGCTGGGGTAGCCCACGGGGGTCCCGGCGCAGAAGGCGAACCGAGCGGGCACGGCGGCGATCGGTGCGGGCGCCGGATCCAGCGACGGAGCGAACGGAACCGGCGTCAAGCGGGCACTCGCCCAGGCGGCCGTGGCCTCGTCCAGGTCGCCGGCGGCCTCGAGGGGCCGGGCGGGGATCAGGGTCTCGCGGGGCGGTAGCTCGGCGGCTCCGGCGCTGAGGTCGACCGCGCGCTCGCCGGGCTGCGGGACACCGGCATCGAGGTAGGCCAGGTGAGCGATGCGGTGGGGCGCGGTCGCGGCCACCGCCGAGGTGATCATCCCGCCCTGGCTGTGGCCGACCAGCACCACGTCAGCGAGATCCTCGTGCTCGAGAAGTGCCGTCACCTGGTCGACCCACACATCCAGGCCGGTCACCCGGTCGGCCGACGCGGCCAGCTCCCCGCACCCCAGCAGGCTCGGCGCGTAGACCTCGTGGCCGGCGGCTTCCAGCAGCGTGCGCACCTGTCGCCAGGCCCACCCGCCCCGGAAGGCGCCATGAATCAGGACGAAGGTGGTCACGGTGCGGGGTTTCCCGGCTCATCGAGCACGACGTCGGCGTACTCGCGCGGGTAGGAGTCGTAGGGACGCAGGTGCTCGTACATGACCTCGGTGTGGGCGACGTACCCCTCGGCGCGCGTGCACTCCTCATAGCTCTCGATGGAGTCGAACCACCGCAGGTGCGTGAAGTGGGTGCGATCCTCCACCCCGCGCACCAGCCGGCGTCCCCGAAAGCCCGGGTGGTCGGCGAAGAAGCGACCGAACTCGCCGTTCAGCGCGATGTATGCCTCGGCGTGCTCCTCGCCGGGCTTGGTCCAGGCCTGACTGATCACCACGATCACTGCGACGCCTCCTGCCAATCCACTCCGGGGCTAGATTCGTAGATCATATACGAATATGCTGATGCTCGTGAGCGCAAACATCCAGACCAAGACCATCCACGAGTTCCTGGCCGAGGCCCCGGACGTCGACAGCTCAGCGCTGTGGGCGTCGTTCTGGGAGATCCTCAGCGAGGCCAAGGACCGCATCACCGCCGAGTTGGCGGTGATCCCACACGCCTCCGGCGCCGACCTCGACTACTGGATCACCGACGACGGCGCCTACGAGGGGTCACTCAACCCCTACGTCGGCGACCCCGACGAAGGGGTCGAGTGGCTGGTGCACTCCTGGATCGGCAACCGCAAGGCCTCGATCCTCGACATGAACCTGCAGGTCTGGCTGGGCCCGCACATCGACGTCCCACACCTGGTGATCGTCTTCGGCACCGTGCCCCAGATCTTCCACTTCAACGACTTCGTTGCCCGCCGCGACCTGATGACGGACGTCGACTACCTCGAGCGTTACTACGAGCCGCTCAACCACTCGTTCCTCTCGCTGCGAGGAGATGACCGGTTCACCTGGTCGGTCAGTCATGGCACCTACATGCGGGCCTTCAACTCCCCGGTCGCCAACTCCTACATGGCGCAGCGCAGCGATGACGTCGTCGCGACCTTGCGGGCCTCGGTGCTCGAGCGTGTCGACACCTGGCTGGGCTGGGTGCGCGAAGCGCAGCCGGTGCCGGTCGAGGAGCGTGCCGCCCTGCGTGAGCGCGACCACCTCGTCCGCCGCTACGGCTACACCCTGGACCCCATGAACGAGCTGTCCAAGAAGTTCCTCGGTGCCGAGCGAGTCGACGAGCTCGTCGGCGTACGCGCCGGCCTCGGCCAGATCGCCGAGCTCGGCTCCTAGCCCCGCTGGCGTTCGGCGTTGACGAGGTCGACGAACTCAGCGTCGACGACACTGACGCCGCGCTCCTTCGCCTGGGCGATGATGCCCTTCAGGGCGACCTTCACGAACGGGCGCGGAACGCCGGTCAGTTGCTGACAGGCCTCGCGAGTGAAGACGATCTCGGGGTCGATCCGGTTGGCTTCGTAGAGGATCGCCTCCTCCTTCGGCCCCTTGTCGGTCGGCGTCCGCAGCATGAACGGCTTGCGCAGCTCGGCGAACCAGAACTGCGTGCCCCCACGAAAGCCGAAGGTGATGGGCATGCGCGGCATCGCCGTCGCCTCGTCGCCGAGGTTGCGCGCCCACCGCTCCTTGAGCAGGACGTTGTCGATGCGCAACACGAAGTACTCCGGCGTGGCACCGTCATCGCGCACCGGCTGGGCGGCGTCCCACGAGCACTCGTAGACCTGGAAGGCCTCCCGAAGCACATGCGGGTGCCGCGCACCGTCGGGTTCTCGGCCCGGGGTGGGACTGGCGATCAGCAAGTAGGGGCTGTCGCCCATCTTCTCGGCGGTGCTCTGGCCCGGGAAACCCAGGCTGACCACCTTCTTGAGCGATCGGCGGTCGAACTCGACGTAGTTCAGTGAGCAGATCCCGGTGCGCTTGATGTTGCGCTCGGTGTTGGAGCCCTGCCGACTGATCAGGAGCAGCGATCGACCGCCGATCACTTCAAAGGGAAAGCTCAACTGGTAGGGCGCCACATTGGTCTCACCGTTTTCGTCGACGGTGGTCACCAGTGCGAATGAGGACGGCCAGTAGGAGCTCGACTGGTACCAGTTGTCTCGCAGGGGGCTCATGACGAAGGGCTCGTCGTGCGCGCCCCGCCGCCTCGTCAGAGCACGCACGTCAGCTCTGTCTGGACAGCAGGTCGACCATCGCCCGCGCCGTGTCCGCGCCGACGAGTCGGTCCAGGAATCCCCAGACCGGGTTGGTCCGCGCGGAGAAGATCGCCGCACGGTTGCGGGCGTCACGCCCGGCCAGGTCGACACCGGTGGCGTCTGCGGCTGCCGCCTCGGGCAGACCCTTGAGCACCAGCTCGACCCACTGGTCGACGTAGGCATCCACCACGTCGGACAGGCCGCGGAGATCCTCCGGCCGCACGATCGCCGCGACCATCCACGGCGAGCGGATCGACCACTGCAGTGGCCCGATCGATGGCACCGCCATGACCTCCGGCCGGGCGAGGGCCTCGGTCCTGGCCTCGTTCACGGGCCCGTAGACCGCCTCGCTGTAGTCCAGGCTGACACCCAGGTCGACCCGGGGCACCAGGTCGAGCCCGAAGTGGAAGGTGCCGTCGGTGTTGGGCGAGATGGCGGTGTCCAGGAACAGGTGCGGCAACGCGGCGGAAGCCGGAGTGAAGGCATAGATCTGGTGGGTGTCCATGCCGAAGTCATCGACGGCGAGAACACTGTGGACGACTCGCACCCCGTCTTCGCGGGTGAAGACCCGGAACTCACCGATCGCCTTGCCATCCAGCGGGCCACCGACACCGATCAAGGGCAGGGCGGGCCCGTCACCCGGACCGGTCTCCTCGGTGAGACCGAGGTCGGCGACGATGCGCTCCAGCGCGGCGGTGACGATCTCGCGTCCCGTCCGATCGATGTCGGCCAGGGCACTGGGCGGCGCCACCGCGCCTTCCTCGGGCATCCGCTCGACCTCGGTGTGCTCGAGCCGGAAGCCGGTCGCCAGCAGCGCATCGACGGAGACCGGCTTGGTCGGGGCATGCAACTCGTTGCGATACGTCAACGGCGGCAGACCGTCCAGCGCGCACAGGGTGTCGAAGTACGGCTGCAGGGCGGGCGGGACCTCGGAGTGGGTCATGTTGAAGGTGCCGGCGTGCCGGCCGTCGATCATGTGCTTGACCGCACGGGCGACGTCCAGCACGTTGATCCGGTAGAAGAGCGCCTCGTCGTGGAACGGCACCGAACCGCCGAGGACCTGGTGGGCCATCCGCAGCTTGTCCATCACCGGCGGGTCCTCACCGCCCGCGATGTCGGCGCTGCGCAGGATGGCCAGACGGTCGACGGCTGCCGCGCGATAGGTGCGCTCGGCCTCCTGGAACATCGCCGGGCTCGGGTCGGCGCTGTCGGTCAGCGGTGCGCTCTCGTCGATCACGTCGAGGTGGTTCGCGGCGTCCCCGTAGACCGAGAGCGACGACAGCATGACGAGGTAGGGGTCACCGGGGATGCTCGCCACGGACTCTGCCGTGTCCACCAGCACGCGCCGGTAGGTCCGCTGACGCTGCTCGACGGTCATCGCCTGGGCCGCGGCCGGGCCGGCCGTGACCACCACGGCGTCAACACCCTGTGCGGCCTGGTGGACCTTGTCGCGGTCCGCACCGGTGAGTACGACGACCTCGTCGCACACCTCCGCCAAGGTGCCGACCTTCCCCGGGGTCGTCGTGGTGCCCACCACCACGTGTCCGTCGGCGCGCAGCATCCGCGCCAGCTCCTTGCCCACCAGGCCGCAGCCCACCACCAGAACTCTCACAACAATCCTCCAAGGTCGTTTTCGTAGATAATATATTGTCACAGTCCTTGACTACTTTAGTCAAGGACGCTGACCAATCGGCTACGCTGGCGCGGTGATCACCCACGACGAGGCCGAGCTCCCCGAGCACCTGTACCGCTGGCTCGAGTCGGTGCTGTTGCGCGTCTCTCGGGAGTTCGACGCGGTCGTCGACGACGAGGTGACGCGCATCGGCCATCGCCGGCTGCGCATCGTGCAGCTGATCCCGCCGGGCGGGATTCGCCAGCAAGCGCTCGCCGAGCGAGCCCTGGTCACGAAACAGGCGATCGCCGAGCTCATCGACAACCTCGAGGCCGACGGCCTCGTGCTGCGGACGCCGGATCCGGCCGATGGCCGGGCGTGGCTGGTGCTCCGGACCGAGGCGGGCGACCGGATCAGCGACGCGGCCGACCGCGCCGTCGCCGAGGTCGAGCGCAGGCTCGCGCACGATGTGGGAGCCGCCCGCTACGCCGAGTTCCTCACGGTCCTGCAGACCATCGGGCGGAACCCCGGCATCGCCTGATGGTCGTCAGGCGATGCCGGGAGCCCAGCGATGGCACCGATCAGGCGAAGCCCGGAATCCGACGCCGAGGTCGGCTCAGCCAGCGGTCCAGGACGTTCAGGTCGATGGTGGCGCTGTCCGCCGCACCCGACCCGGATCCCCGGTCGTCCATGCTGCCGGCCACGACCGGAACCGCGCGCCGCCTTCGGATGCGACGCATCATGCCCCACAGAGCGATCGCGGCGGCGATCAGGTTGAGCAGGAACAGTCCCCACGGATAGGTCTGGGAGCTGGTCCCGAAGGTGCCGTTCGGCGTCGTCCCGACCTGTCCGACCAACTGGTAGGTGCCCATGCCCGCTCGCGGCATCTGCATCGGCACCTCGATGCGCTGGGTCTGCTGGGGCTGGAGGGCCCCGACCCGGACGTCCATCGGTTGCGGTGTCAGATCACCCTCGCGACCCATGGCCATGGCCACGTACGGCTTGTCGATGATCGAGGTGCCGACGTTCTGCACCACGAGAACCAACGTCCGCTTCGGCGCCGCGCCGAAGAACTCGGCAATCGAGCGTGGCCCCTCCATGCGGACGTCGAGCAGCGACAGATCCTGGGACATGCCGACGACCCCGGGAACGCCGGTCGTAGGAGTGGCCACCGTCGGCGTACCGGCTGTGCCCGAGCCGCCCGTGCTGCCTCCGGAGACGCCGCCGGCGCCGCCCAGCGAGCCCGAGCCGACCGTCATCGTGCCGAGGTCACCCTGGGTGGCCTTGCAGTTGCCCGTGATGTCGAAGGACGGGAAGTAGAACGTGAACGCTCGGACCGTGACCGGGAGGTCGTCCTTGTCGGCTGGGACCGAACCGGTCAGGTCCGGGACGGGGACCGGGCTCTTGGGCGGGACGTTGACGTGGTTGACACCCTTGACCTTGGTGTCCTTGCCCCCGACCGTCAGGTCGACCGTGACTTCCATCGGCCCGTCGATCGGGACCGGAGCGATCCCGGGCAGGTCGGTGAAGTTCGCCAACAGCGACACCGGGTCCGAGGCCGACTTGCGAGAGCCCGCCACGGTGGCGGTGGGCGTGTAGTCGAAGGGTGCTTCAAAGGGCTGCAGGACACAGTCGAAGGCGGCCTGGCCCTTGGCCGGGGTGCC
Source organism: uncultured Actinomycetota bacterium (assembly GCA_963850965.1). Taxonomy (GTDB): domain Bacteria; phylum Actinomycetota; class Actinomycetes; order Propionibacteriales; family Nocardioidaceae; genus Nocardioides. The sequence goes on from CAWKMT010000002.1 coordinate 706,970, forward strand.
TCCGCTGACTCCCGACGAGGTGGAGCCACCGCCGGTGTTGCCACCGCCGCCGTGACCGCTGTCGGTTCCGCCGCCGTCACCGCCGCCGTCACCGCCGCCGTCACCGCCGCCGTCTCCACCGCCGTCACCACCGCCGTCGCCCTCCTCGGCACACGGCAGCGGGTTGGGGATGGGCAGGTCGAACGGGATGCAGAGCGCGCCGGGGTCGGTGGGGTCAGGACCGCCGGTGGCCACACCGGAGCTGGTCACTGACGCCTTGACGTTGGTGGGCTCGGGATGGGAGCGCGGGTTCTTCTCCGCGGTGCCGGACTGCTGTCCGTTGCATTCGATGGCGACGCTGAACGACTCCGCCCGGAAGCTCACTCCCTCGAAGACGACTTCGTTGACGCCTTCCTCGACAGTGAACGGGAGGTCCATCGTGGTGCCCGGGATGCTCTGTCCGGTCGAGATCAACCCGAAGTCGATCTCCTTGGTGAACTGCTCGCCGCCGTTGACCGAGAAGGAGAAGACACCCTTGACCTGGGCCGACGGTCCGGCGTTCTCCGGACCCTTGTTGAACGAGTAGGTGAGCGTGCCCTTGCTACCGGCCTCGGGGGACGAGGGCGACAAGGTGATGTTGTGATCGGCCGGACCCTTGGGCGCGGCATCGGGGTTGGACCACGGGGCCAGACTCGAGGAGATGTCGTAGGTCGGCGGTGCGTAGAACCAGATCCAGCAGCCTCCGATCGGCTCGACGGCCGCAGCCGGCGCCGCCATCATCGGCACCGACGTCAGGACCATCGCCGCGAGCAGTGCCGCGCGGCCCATCCAGCGCCGCATCATCGGGTCATCGCCCGTCGACGGGACTGGCCAGGTCGCGCGAGCCCCAGGAAGAGCCCGAGCCCAACCAGGAGGAGGTTGGTCGCGATCAAGGCGTAGAGCACCGAGTTGTCCGCCTGTGAGGCACTGGCCAGCACCAGCGGAGTCGAAGTGCCGTCCTCGCCGCCCGTGGCAGGAGTGAGAACGGCGGGTGCCGCAGCGGGGACCGGAGCCGGAGCCGCAGCGGGTGCTGCCGCCGGAGCCGCGTCACCGAAATAGATCGGGATCGCCACACTGTTGGCCTTCACCTCCTCGGGGTCGGAGGTCGTGGGCAGCGGCTCGGCCGCGATCACGCACTGCTCGACGGTGCAGTCGACGTCACCGAACTTCACGGCCAGCTTCACCGTGACCTGCTCGATGACCCCGTTGGCGTCGGCGTTGCGGAAGGTCGCCCCGCCGGACAGGTTGCAGTCGGCGGGCCCGGTGAAGCCGGTCCGGCACTGTCCGACCGCGATCCCCTTGAGGTTGGCCGCGAAGCCCGACCCGTCGATGGTGAGCGTCTGACCGTCGGCCAGACCCTCGGTCGCGCTGACGATCAAGGCCGGCGCAGCCCAGGCGGGCGACGCAGCGAGCAGGCTGGACACCAGCACCGCGAGCGCGGTCAGGCAGAGCCTGGTGACCCGGGTTGGCAGGAGTGTGCGTTGTGCTTTCACTGAAGTGACCTCGTTCAGTTCTCGTGTGACAACGCCTGCCTTCGTCGCCCACGCGTTCACGCCCCTCAGGGCCGTGACGTGGACAACGAAGAAGTCAGCGCGCGGTCACGTCTTCCCCATCGGTTGGTTGGCTATCTAGACCGGCACCCGGACCGGCGGCATGCACACCCGAGCGCAGGACTGCGGCCGAGTTCTCCGAGTCCACCCCCAGGTAGGACCTCACGACCTCCACGTCGGCACGCACCTCGTCGGGCGTGCCCTCCGCGATGACCTTGCCGAGATCCAGCGCGACCATGCGGTCGCTGAGCCTGGCAAGCAGCGGAAGGTCGTGCTCGATCACGACCATGGTGGTGCCGAGCTGGTCGCGAATCGCGAGCAACAACTCGGCCAGGGCTGCACTCTCGGCCTGGGCGATGCCGGCCGAGGGCTCGTCGAGCAGCAGTACCCGGGGCCGGAGCGTCAGCAGGCACGCGATCTCGACCACGCGCCGAGTGCCGGTCGACAGCTCGGCGATCAGGACGTCGGCGTACGGCGTGAGTCGTAGGCGCTGCATCAGGTCCTCGGTCGCCTTCGCCTTGCGGAGCTGGGAGGTCTTCACTCCCAGCGCGGCGCTCCACAACGAGGTGTGTTCGATGCGCTCGCGGGCCACCATGATCGTCTCGCGCACCGTGAGGGTCGGGAAGAGTGCGGCGTCCTGGAAGGACCGCACGAGTCCGGCCTGCGCGCGCTCCTCTGGGGGCATCCGGGTGATGTCTCGTCCCTCGAAGATCACCGTCCCGGTGTCGGGCGAGGTGAAGCCGGCGATCATCTCGAACATCGTGGTCTTGCCGGCGCCGTTCGGTCCGATGACACCCAAGATCTCGCCCTGGTTGACCTGGAGGTCCACCCCGTCGACGGCCACGACGCCACCGAAGTGGCGCGACAGTCCGGTGACACTCAGAATCGGGCCGCCGCTCGGCGCAGGGAGTTGGTCGCCATCGCCGAGTCCGACCAGGTCAGCCCCACCCAGCAGCGGAGAGTCCTTGGGTGCCTGGTCCCGCCGACGGGCAGCGGCCACGTCGATGCCCGCGCGCCGAGCCAGTGCGTCGGCGACCGGGTCACGCAACCGGACCAGCAGACCGCCGAGGCCTTCGGGCATCAGCACGACCACAGCGAGCCACCCCAGGGCGAGGACCGCCTGGCCGGGCAACCCCAGGTCCAGCAGGCCCGGCAGGCCCACGATGATCAGCGCGCCGATCAGCGGGCCGGCGGTCACGCCGAGGCCACCGATCACGGTGAGCGCCACCACGTCGATGCTGGCCGCGGCCGGGAAGGAGTTGACCGTGAGTTGGGTCTGGCTGTGTCCGATCACGACGCCGCCGAGACCGGCGATGGCCCCGGAGATCGCGTAGAGCTGGAGCCGGCGGCGCCGGCTCGGCACGGTGAAGGCGCGCGCCGCGTCCTCGTTGTCGCGCAGCGCCACCAGGGCGAGGCCGAAGCCGCTGCGTCGCAGGTTGCCGACCACCCACAGGCCCACCGCGAGCATCAGCAGCGCGAACAGGTAGTAGTCCACGGCGAGTTCGAGGGAGTAGCCGAACCAGGTCGGCTTGGGGGGCGAGATGCCGTCACCGAGGAACAGGCCACGGCGCAACAGCCACGACGTCGTCGCCAGCGCGAACGCCAGCGTGGAGACCGCCAGCGCGAGCCCCTTGAGGCGCAGCGCCGGGATGCCGATCAGGGTGGAGGTCAGCGCGGACGCCGCCAGCCCGCCCAGCACCCCGATGACGAAGTTGTCGGTCACCTGCATCAGCTGGACCGAGATCGCCGCGCCGATACCGGCGTAGGCGAACTGGCCCAGGGACAACTGACCGGAGGTTCCGGTGAGCAGACCCACGCTCAGTCCGACCAGGGCGAACCCGGCGACACTGGTGAGCACCGAGGCCGTGTCGTTGCTGATCACGTAGGCCAGCCCCACCGCAACGGCCCCGAACAGCGCGACGGAGACCCGCGGCAGCCACTCGATCGCGCGCACCCGCTGGTAGGCCGCCGGCAGCGGCTCGACGACGATGCGCCGCCAGCGTTCGCGCTGCAGACCCGCCCGGCCCAGCTCCGGCTGGCGCAGCAGCGCGATCACGATCGCGGCGCCGATGACGACGCTCACCAGGCCACGGGTGTCGGGGTTCGAAAGGAGCACCTGCTCGAGCACGCCGACACCGATCGAGGCTGCAATGGCGATCGGGATCGACGACATCCGGGCGATGACCGCACCAGCCAGGCCCTTGAGGAGCAGATCAGGACCCAGCGTCTCGATCGACTGACCGGCCGTCGTGGGGGTGACCAGAATGGCTGAGAAGGCCGCGACGCCCCCGGCGACAGCCCAGGCCAGGGTGGTCATCGCCTTGGCAGGGATCCCCTCGAGCAGGGCGCCGTCGGTGTCGTCGGCCGCGGCACGCATCCCGATGCCGACTCTGGTGTCGCGAAGGAAACGGCTGAGCCCGAACAGCAGGATGGGTGCGAAGACCAGCATCGCGATGTAGGGCGGACCGATCGGGAGGGTGCCGAACTTGAAGGTCGGGAAGCCGGCCGGCTCCGGGAAGGTGAACCCGCTGATGCCGTCGGTGTTGATGATCAGGGCGAGCACCAGGATGAACTGCGACAGGCCCAGCGTTGCGATCATGCCGATCAGGGACGGCCGACCGACGAGTCGGCGCACGACCCCGATCTCGATCAGTGCCGCGAGCCCGCCAGCGACGGCGATCGCGATCGGGAACGAGACCCAGTACGGCGCACCGTGGTCCACCACGAGCAGTCCGAGGATCGAGGCCCCGAAGGCGCCGATCGAACCGTGGGCGAAGTTGACGAATTTGCTGGACCGGTAGACCAGCACCAGGCCGACGGCGAGCAGCCCGTAGGTCAGGCCGGTGAAGACACCGATGACCAGGCGATCGATGCCGAAGTCGAAGCCCATCATGAGGCGTGGCCCCCCAACATCAGTGCGCGCAGTCGCTCTGGGTCGCGACGCAGACTCTCGGCGTTGTCCTCAGCGATGATCGAGCCCTTCTCCATGAGGTAGGCGCGGTCGACCAAGGAGAGGGCCACATTGACCGACTGCTCGACCAACAACACGGCGGCACCGCGCTCATTCAGCTTGCGCACCAGTTCGAGCAGCCCACCCACCACGACCGGGGCCAGTCCCAGGGAGAACTCGTCGACCACCAGGATCCGCGGGTCCTGAACGATGGCCTTGGCCAACGCCAGCATCTGACGTTCACCGCCGGACAGCGTCGAGGCCAGTTGATCGCGTCGTGCGCCGAGCCGGGGGAAGACGTCGAGGGCGGCCGAGACAGCCTGCCTGTGCCAGGCTCGGTCGGCCGCGGCGTAGCCGTGCATTGTCAGGTTCTCGTAGACGGTGAGGGACGGGAAGCTCGCCTGTCCGACGACCTGGCACAGTCCGAGCTCCACCCGCGTGCGCGCTGACGCGGTGGTGACCTCACGGGCGCCCAGGTGGATGCTGCCTTCGGTCGCCGGTATCAGGCCACCGATGACCTTGAGCAACGTCGACTTGCCGACGCCGTTGGGGCCGAGCAGGGCGACCATCTCGCCCTCCGCGACGTACAACGAGGCGTCGAAGAGGATCTGGAGCGGACCGTACGACGCGCACACGCCGTCAACGGTCAACGCTGCCGGGGACTCAGGGGAAGTCGACATGGTCACCCTCGTACTCGAAGCATGAGCAGTCCTCGTCGTAGCGCAGGACGCGGTAGGAACCGGCCGCGGCGTGGGAGTCGGGTCCCAGCGAAGAGCCGAACCCCGCGGCGGTCGAGAAGTCTTCCAAGCTGTGGGCGGCTTCGGCCCAGGTCCCGGCGTTGAAGGGACCCGTGACCTGGTCGCCGGCTTCCTTGAGCAAGCGCGTCGAATCACAGAAGGTGAGGGCGATGCGTGCCGCCTCGCGCGACTCGAAGGTGATCCCAGCGGCAGCGAAGATCTCCAGGCAACCCGTCTCGGCCCGCCCCGAGGGGAAGGGCAACTCGGAGTCGCTCACGTCCTGCGAGGGGTTGAAGCCGAGTCCGATGGCCCCGACCAGGCTGGCGGGGGGCAACGTGTCCGGGTTGTTGACGAAGAAGCCCGGGTTGTCGAAGCTGCTGAGCGCGAGCCGCGGGGTGTAGCTCTGGGCGGCAGCGACTGCCCCGAAGATCGACGCCAGTCGAGCACCCCCGAGAAACATCACCCGATCGATCTTCTTCGTGCGAAAGGTCAACGCCGCCTGATCGTTGCCCTGGAAGAGGGAGCCCTGGTCGGTGGTGTCGACCCACCCGATCTCGGCCTTGAGGCCGAACTCCTTCAGCAGGGGGACGGCCTGCTTCTCCACCACCCGACGGTTGACCTGGTTGTCGGCCGCCACGATGCCGACGGTCTTCCTGCCGGCGAAGTAGCCCTGTTCGTCCAGGGTGGAGATCAGCGCCTTCGCGAAGCCGGAGTACTCAGGGAAGCTCGGGTTCCACAGGTAGGGAGCGAACTCCTTGAACATGGCGTTGTCGGTGGCGACCAACGTTGCGTCGAGCACCAGGGTGTGGCGCTTGGCGTAGCAGGGGCGAGCGTTGGCCTGGAGCTGTCCGGTGAGGACGGCGGCAAAGGCCCGATCGTCCTGGGTGATCTCGTTGCACAACTGCTCCTCGGCGGCCGGGGAGTCGTTGGCCGGGTCGTAGCGACGGTAGATGGCGTCCAGGGGCCGGCCTCCGACGCCGCCGTTGGCGTTGACCCAGTCCTCGAGGGCCTGGACCTGGGCCTCGAGGTCGCCGGCATCGGCGAGATTGAAGCCGGTGATCCTGGCGACGGCCGCGACGTCGAGCGAGACGAAGACGACCTTGACCGAGGCGCCCACTCCGGGTCCGTCGCCGTCCGAGGCGGTGGTGCCGCCCACGCTCGAGAGCGCTCCACACGCGAACAGTGAGACCAGGAGGCTGGCGATGACAGCCGCAGAGCGCATCACGAGAGATCGGTCACGTGCCATAAGTAGAGAATATACGATATCGGCGCCAGGGTGGGCAGAAATCCGAAAATCATCTCAACCCGTGGCGAACCGCGTTCCACCCGGGGAAGCCGGGGAAGTGCATGGCCCGGGCAGCACCGACCAGACCGAGGGTCTGCAGCGCGACGAAGACCGCGACCGCATCGGTCACCGCCAGGTAGGGAAGGGTGACGGCCAGGTTCGGTATGTGGACCAGCATCACCTTGCGGGCGTTCCATTCCTCGATGTTGTGCTCAGGGGAGACCTTCAGGTCCCAGTACAACTGGTGCCAGAGGCCCAGGTAGGCAGAAAGCACAACAAAGCTCACGCCGACCGCGAGCACGGTCGAGGGCAGCCAGCGGTCCGCGAGCAGCCAGACCCCCGCGAACAGCACCCCCTCGGCGATCCCCCAGAGCACGCCGAAGGTGGTGGCGCTCGGGACCAGCGGCCTCCCGTGAGTCAGGGTGCCCAGCGGCCAGATCACCCAGTAGCCCACCAGGACCACCGCGACACAGAGGGCGGTCCACAGCCAGAACCGAACGGCGCCGAGGTCGCCACTGCCGAGGGGAGCACCCAACGGGGTGGCCAGCGAGGCGAACACCCCCGCGAGCGCCCCGAAGGCCAGGCACGCCACCAGATAGACCAGCCCCCGCCGCCAGGCCAAGCCTGCCGTGTGGTCGGCCCACGGGTCGCGGACCGAACCCGCCGCAGGTTCAGCCGAACTCACGGACCGGGCCCTGGTAGGTGAAGCACGAGCAGCCGTCGTCGTAGCGCAGGACGCGATAGCCCCCGCTGAACGCGCCAGCACTGACGAAGTCCGAGCCGAGTCCAGCGGCGGCGCGCGCCCACGACTGGGGAGTGAGCTTCCCTTCTGCCCGGTCCCCGGCCATCTTGAACATGATCGCGGCGTCGCACAGCGGGAGCGCGACCCGAGCTGCCTCGCGGGACTTGAAGGTGATGCCGGCCTTGGCATAGATCCGCAGGCACCGCTTCTCGGGCTTGCCCTGCGGGAATCGGTACTGGGCGTCGGCCAGGTCCAGCGCCGGGATCCAGCCGATCCCCACCATGCCCTTCAACGCGTCCGGCGGGATCGTCCCCGGGTTCTTCTGGAAGAACAAGGGGTTGTCCAGCGTGGAGATCGCGTATCTCGCCTGGTAGCTCTGCGCGGCGGCCACGGTCGTGAAGATGGCTCCGATCCGGGCCCCACCCAGGAACATCACGCGGTCGATCTTCTGGGAGCGGAAGGTCACCACGGCCGCGTCGTTGCCTTGGAACAACGTGCCTTGGTCAAGGGTGTCGACCCAGGCCACCTCGGCTGAGACCCCGACCTTCTTGAGCAAGGGGAGCGCCCGGTCCTTCATCAGTCGCCGGTTGACCGGGGTGTCGGCCACCACGACTCCGACCCGGTCCCGGCCGGTGAAGAAGCCCTCGCGGTCGAGGGTGGCGATCAAGGACGGGACGACGGTGTCGTAGTGGGGGAACGTGGGGCTCCACAGGTACGGCGCCATCTCCTCGCGCATCTGCGCGTCGGTCGAGACGAGCGTCGCGTCGAGCATGATCGTGCCGGCCTGGGCATAGCAGGGTCGGGCGTTGTCATGGAACTGACCGTCGAGGAGCGCAGCGAATGCGTGATGGTCCTGGGTGACCTGCTTGCACAACTGCTCCTCGGCGGCCGGGGAGTCCAGGGAGGCGTCGTAGCGAACATAGACCGCGTCGAGTTTCTTGTCTCCGATGCCGCCGTTCGCGTTCGCCCAGTCCTCCAGCGCCTGAACCTGGGCTGCCGGGTCCCCCGCATCGGCAACGTCGAACCCAGTGAGGTCGGCGACCTTCTTGAGGTCCACGGTGACGAAGTCCACGCGGACCGAGTCGCCGGCGGCTCCTCCTGAGGTGTGCTGCCGTTCCGAGGCCCCCGGCATCAGGGTGCTGCAGCCCGAGAGCACCAGGGCGGTGACCGCAACGGCGGTGAAGGCGAGACGAGGTCGGGAGCCAGCCATGTCGCTCAGTGCTCCCGCAGCAGCGAGCCGAAGCCCTGGAGTTGGTCCTCGATGCCGTTGTCGCGCAGCGCCATCCACCACGTGGCAGCGTTGATCGCGATGACCGGCTTGTCGAGCCAGCGCTCGGCCTCATCCGCGAGCTGGGTCATGCACAGGTTGGTGCCGCACTGGACGATGGCATCGACGTCGGGACCATTGACCTCATGGATCGCGTCGCGCAGCTCGGCCTCACTGACATGGGCGATCGAGACGGCGGTGGGGCACTTGAGGCCCTTGATCGCCGCCACCTCGAAGCCGAGCTCCTCGAAGAACTTCACGACGTTCTCATCACCCACCGACTGGTAGGGCGTGACCACGCCGATCCGCTTGGCGCCATACAGCTGGAGGGCGCGCTCGCACGCCTCGGCGCCGGTGGCGACCTGGAGTCCGGTGATGTCGGTGATCTGCTTCTTGAACGCTCGGTTGCCCTCGACGCCGTCCCAGAAGGTCTCGGCGCTCATCCCCATCACCATGTAGTCGGGCTCGCACGTCAGCACCCGCTCGCAGGCGCCCTCGATCTCGGCGCGGATCTGCTCGAGCAGTCGCTCCATGCCCTCGTCGGAGTCCATGTTCTGGTCGCGGATGTGGATGCGCGAGAAGTGCGCGGTCACGCCGGGGACCTGGAGCATCGCGAACTCGGGCTGGACGATCGTGTTGGTGCTGGGTGCGATGACGCCGAACTTGCGGCGCCAACCGAGGCGGTCGGTCATGACAAGGCTCCTGTGTGATGGTCGATCGTGGCGAGGGGCGAGGTGGCGGCCGAGCGCAGAGAGCGCAGGATCAGGACGGCGGCGATCAGCAGGAAGAGCTGGACGAAGCTGTTGGTGATCTGGGCCATCCACTGGATCCCCGCGGACTGCACGTCGCGCGCGGCCAGCGGGGGCAGGAGGAGGGTTCCGACCACGTAGGCAGTCATCAACGCAGCAGCCAACTTGAGTCCGGCCAGACGGGCAAACGTGGCGGCATTCAGGCCCATCCAGAGCGAGGCGATCGCCGCGACGGCGATGAGCGGACCGGTCGAATCCAGGGCGATCGCCGCGGCGAATCCGGCCGCGAGCCCGACGGCGTAGGGGATGGCCGAGGTGGCCTCCGCCTTGCGCATCGAGGTCACCGTCCAGGCCAGCAGCACGAAGCCGATCGCCAGGTTGGGGAACAGCACATCCTCGAGGATGGAGATGTTGCGGCACGGCTCACCGGCAACCAACAGCTTCCAGGTCGCCTTGGATGCGCCGCCTGCGGTCATGACCGCGGCGCCGACCAGGGCTGGGATGCGCAGGGACGGAACCCGTAGCCCCACCGCGCGTGCCAGCGTGATCGCCCCCGCCCCGGCGAGCACGACCGGGACGAAGTCCTCGAGTGCGAGGGCAAGTCCGTACTCGGTGCAGGGGTCGATCGTCATCGGACCGCGGTCTCCTCGGCCGAGCGCGCGGTCTCCGTGGAGTCGTTGAAGATGTCGCGCTTGCGGAAGCCGGCACGAGCGAACCGGCCGAAGGCCTTGGTCTTGGTCAGCCACGCAACGCGCGCACCGTGCTTGTCCTTCTCGACCGCAGTGAGCACCCGCTCGGCCAGCCAGGGCGTCACGGTCTCGACGCGGTCACCGAGGATGTTGAAGATCTTCTTGACCCGCTCGAACTCCTCGGGCCGTCCCTCGTAGTCGTCGACGAGCAGGTCGGTGGCGACGATCCCCGGGGAGAGGAAGCCGACCTTGGTGCCGGTGCCCTTGGTCTCCTTGACCAGCGACTCCGTCAGGTAGGTGACCGCGCGTTTCGTGGCGCCGTACGTCGTCATCCCGGGCTGCTTCTGTCCGTTGGAGCCGAAGCCCTCCATGTTCCAGATCCAGCCGCCGGACCCTGACTGCGCCTGCTGGTCGAAGCCTGCCTGGGCGACCGCCGAGCCGTTGATGACGCCGATCAGATTGGTGCGGACGATGGCGTCGACGGCCTCGACCGGCACCTGCGGCAGCCCACGTCGCGGCACGGACATGCCGGCATTGTTGATCCAGATGTCGACCCGGCCGTACGTCGACACGGCGTGGTCCCACAGCGCCTGCACCTGGACGCGGTCGGTGACATCAGCCGCCACGCCCGCTGCCGCGACGCCCGACGCGTACAGGTCCAACAGCGTGGTGTCGACCGCGACAGACGTACGGCCGCAGATCACCACGCGGCAGCCGCGCGCGCCGAACTCACGGGCCAGGCCGAGCCCGATGCCTCGAGTACCGCCGGTGATCACGACGACCCGACCTGCGCCGGACCCAGCGTCGGTCATCGTGCTTCCCACCTCAGCACGCCATGCAGGACGTGGGTGGTGGTGTCGCCGGTGAACAGCTGCCAGACCACGGCGAGCTCGCGGGTCGCGGGGTCGAGCATGACCTCGCGGCCGCGGATCTTCTCCACGCCTCGCGCATCGGGACCGACGAGGTGCTGGGAGGTGAACAACGCCCGGCCGTAGCCGGTGGCGTTCCCGAAGACCTCGGGTCCGTCGTACTGGACCCGGGCGCCGTCGCGGTAGCGCTCGAAGGAGTAGGAACGCGACAGGACGCCGTCCCAGGTGACCTGGTGGCGCGCGCGGCGCAGGCCGAGAGGCTCGTGCTCGATGCGGACCTCGGTCTCACCGATCTGGGCCTGCGTGTGGTCGTGGACCGCGAAGGTCCCCGTCCAGGTGCCTGCTTCCTTGGTCGGCAGCACCTGAGGTGTCGGACCGTTGCGGGTCTCGGCGGCGATCCACTCCTCGACGTACTTCTTGGTCTCGGGGTTGGTCTCGCTGTCGAAGGTGCGCTTGTAGACACCGTTGAAGACCGCGCAGACAGCCCAGCCGTCGTGCAGCACCGAGGAGTAGACCTGGGTCTCACCGTCGGGCAGCACCTGGTTCCACGTGCGCAGGTCGGCCTGCCAACCCGGCGAGTAGTAGTGAGCGTCGACGAAGAGCCCGTAGGGCTGGCCGGTGCCGTAGAAGTCAGGACCGCAGTAGACCCGGTTCTGGTCCGAGTCGACGATCCCGAAGTCGAACTGCGCTCCGAGCTCGAAGCGGTTGCGCAGCGGGCCGCTCGCCTCGAGCTGGGTGTTCATCCAGTAGCGAGCCACCCCGTCCTCGACCACGCTGGCGCGGTCGACCCGTTCGTAGCCGACGTGGTTGCCCTCGGCGTCGAAGAGGCAGGGGCGACCATGCCACTCCCCCTCGATCCGCTGTTGCCACTCGGAGGTGGCCTCGTCCTGCACCTGAGCGGTCACGCGAGGACCTCCGCGGGAGCCTCGGCGGGCAGCGAGTTGTCGATGAGGCACACCCGCACGGCCTCGGAGGCCTCGGGACCGATCAGTTGGGCCACCTGGTCCCACACTGGGTCGACCTCGGCGCTGAACAGGTGGGCGCGGTTGCGCAGGTCGCGAGCGACAAGGTCGGTGTCGGAAACGTCGTCGAGGACCGCCGCCGGCACCGGCACCGTGAGCAGGGCGAACCAATGGTCGAGGTAGACCTTGACCGCGTCCTCGATGGCCACGAAGGCAGCCTCGTCGGCACGTGAGGCCAACATCCAGGGCGACATCATCGCGAACTGGCGTGGCCCGATCGCGGCCTTGCTGAGACCCGGCATCGAGATGTGCTTCTCATAGGTCTCGGTGAGCGGCTCGTGCGCCCAGTCGAGGTAGGTCAGGTGGCTGGCCAGCTCGGCACGCTGGATCAGGTCGAGGTGGAACGCAAAGGTGCCTTGCCCCTGGACCGAGTCCAGCGTGAAGTGCGGCACCGGCACGTCGCCGCCGCCGAACGCGAACACCATGTGGCTGTCCAGCCCGATCATCGGGACGGTGAGGCCGACGTAGACCACCTTCGCCACGGGCGAGCTTGTCCCCTGGCCGGGACCGAAGATGCGCACCTGCCCGACGGGGTCGGGCGACATCGGAGAGGTCAGCACCATGTAGGGCGCACCGACCTCGGCGAGTCCGTTGCGGTCGACGATCACGTCGAGGGCGCGGTTGCACAGCCCGCTGGGCAGCGACGGGGTCTGGGACTCACTCATACCTGGATCTCCTTGGTCGGGACGCTCTCGGGTTCTTCATCGGGGACGTCGGGGGTGGCCTGGGTCAGCGGCGTACGCACCGACGTACGACGGGCCGCCTCGGACTGCAGCAGCTCGCGCGAGCGGACCTCCTTGAAGTTCCACGCGCTGGCCAGCTCGGGCACCTCCTTGCGGGTGGGACTCGGGATGACCCGGGCCTCCACGCGCGCCGCCGTGCCCTCGCCGACAATGGTGTTGCCCTCGACGCCCCAGCCCATTTCGAGCAGCTCCTTGCGGCGACGGCGGTAGAGCACGCAGTTGTAGTCGCTCTTGACGTGGAGTTCGTCCGACAGGTCGAACGGCAGCAGCTCGGGGCGCACGGTGTCGAGGACTGCCTGGTCCTCCTTGAGCACCTTGACGACCCGTCGCCTGGCGTCGCGGTCAGCCCAGGCGCCCTTGAAGAACGAGCGCAGCGCGATGTACTTGACCAGCGTGGTTTCTTCGTCGATCGGGATGTTGACGTCGAAGATCTTCAGCGCGCCGATCGGGGTGTCGACCTCGAGCAGGATCATGTTGGGCAGGTACCAGGTGGTGGACACCGGCACCAGCGGACGCTTGCTGAGGTCCTTGGTGCGGTTCGGCGTGATCGCCCCCCACAGCCCCTTGGAGGCCGGCGGGTTGAGCTTCACCGAGATCTTGCAGTGCCAGGGCGACTCCTCGAGCTCGAAGTCAGGGACCTCGGGCTTCTCGCGGTTGCCGAACACTCCCCCGTGCACGAAGGGCGGGTGTGCGACGTCGACGCCGTTCTCGAGGATGCGCTCGTAGTTGGAGTGCCACAGGAACGAACCGGTGACGGCGCGGTAGTTCTCGGTGTCGTCGACCGCAGACCAGTCCGGGATCGGCGGACGCTCCTCCTCGGGGAGATCGCCCATGAAGACCCAGATCATCATGTACTTCTCGACCACCGGGTAGGAGTCGATGCGCGCCTTGCGCGGCAGCCCCTTCTCGGGGTGGGCCGGGATCTTCTGCACCGCACCGTCGGGGCCGTACTCCCAGCCGTGGTACGGGCACACGATGCAGTCGCCCTTCATGGTGCCGGCGGACAGCGCGGCGCCGCGGTGGACACACAGGTCGGACATCGCCACGACCTTGCCGTCGCTGGGCTTGCGATAGACCACCAACTGCTGCCCCAACAGCTTGACCTTCGTGGGGCTACCGACCTTGACGTCGGCGCTGAACTCGACGGCGTACCAGAAGTTCTTGAACATCGTGTCTCCCTACTAGGTGGGTCGATCAGCCGTGAATCAGCGACGCCGAACGTCGGCAAGCTCGGCGGGCGGGTGGTCCAGGAGTTCCTCGAGGGCAGCCTTGGCCTGGGGGGTGCCGCGCAGATGCGCGGTCACGAACGTGGTGGCCACGTTGGCCAACACCGTGCGGAGTCGTGCGTCCCTGACGGGATCCGTGGGCGCTTCGAGGAAACCACGGGCCGAGGTCGGGTCCTCGGGGTCGCAGGGCAGCAGATGTCCGGCGCCGTCGAACAGGAGCAGCCAGGCCTCGGTGGTCGGAGCGATCGCCTCGCGCCACGTCCGCTCGATCGGATCGTGTGCCGGGGCATCCGCTTCCTCGCCGTACCGGATCGCACTGGCCGAGACGACCCCGTCTGCGGTGCCGCCGATCAGCATCACCGGAGACTGAGCAGGTGAAGCCAACAACGTCCCGGCCGGGTGACCGAGCTGCTGGGAAGCCATGGTGTGGGCGCCGTAGGTCACAACCGCGCGCACGGTCGGGAACCACTCCGGCGAGGCCGACTGGAGCGCCACCGTGCCGCCGGCCGAGTGACCGACGAGGGCGACCCGATCGAGGTCGAGCAGACCGTCGAGGACGGCAGGCGGGCGCTCGAGCAGGGACTGCAGGATGACGCCCAGGGCGGGGGTGGTCGGGCGCGAGCCGTAGCCCTCGGGGGTGACCGCGGCCAGGTCCACGCCGGGGGTCAGACCGTACTGACCGGCGAACAACTCGCCGACCCAGTCGTAGGAGACGCACACGTGGCCCGCCTCGACCAGCGCCACCGCGAGCCAGCGATAGGTCTCCGAGGAGACGTTGATGCCCGGAAGCAGAACGACCACCGGATAGGGCGCAGCGGCAGGATCGGCGGCCAACATGCCGCTCATCCGCTCCACGTCGGTCTGGGCCGGAGTGGCGGGGTAGCGAATGGTCAGGTGCGCTGTGTTGTACGGCGCCTCGGCCCCGGGGATCGAGACGGCCGAGCGCACCGCGCGGACGAGCATCAGGCCCCCGGACGGGGCAGCACGCGATCGCCACCCCACAGCGCGCGGACGAGGTGCTGGGTGGTCTCCACACCGAAGTAGCGGTCGCCCATCACGTTGGCGGGGTCGCGCTCGGCGATGTTGCGGCGGATCGCCTCGTCGTCGGCGGCGAGCGCTGCCCGTTCGGCCACCGGCACCTGCTCGGCCTCGTCGACCCAGCCGAGCCAGCGTTCGAGGTGTTCCTCGGCAAGTTCGGTCACCAGCTCGGTCAACTGATCGGCGACCGGAGCCATGTAGCACAGCGCGGTCGGCGACAAGCCCGCGCGGACGAAGGCGCTACGGCTGACGAACGGCTCGAGGAAGTCGTGGTCGTTGCGGACCTGCTCCCAGCGGGCATTGAGCGGCTCGTAGTAGCGGTCAAAGGAGTCGGTGTCGGTCGCCAGGTAGGAGCGCGGGACCGAGTCGAGATAGAGCCATCCCTGCGGGAAGCATCCGAGCGCCATGCCGAAGTGCGGCACCTTGATGTGCGGCCCGAGCCAGATCGTCAGGTGGACGTTGCAGAACCCCTGGGAGGCGTTCTCCATGTGGGAGTGCACCATCCAGTCGATCTCGGGCCCGGTGTAGCCACGGACCCGGCCCCGAGCTCCGCTGCCGGTGCCACCGTCATCGAAGTTCTCCAGGTGCTCGGTGGAGGGGTCCCGGGTGAGCTCGAAGCGAGCCGCCACCTTGTCGGTGAGCCGCTGGACGAGCGCCTGCCAGTCGGCGAACGTCGCCGAGACGTCGGTCGGGCCGGCCTCGTCGAGGTGCTCTTGGACGTACTTCAGGCTCATCGATGCTCCCTGGTCAACGGTGCCGCGGTGCGGCTCAGAAGGAAACTATATATGATATTCATCGCGCTGGCGAGGCTCTCCGCCATCACTTTCCCACGGGCGAGTGCTGCCTGCAGGCGTCCAGCACGTCAGCCGAGCGGCGCAGTCCACACGTCGTGGTCCTGGGGCCACGGCGAGGCGACCTCACGGTCGCCTCCGAAGGTCCACAGGAGATTGTCGCGGGCCGCGAGCATGAAGTCGCTCTTGCCGACGCCCTGCCAGGCCTGGTCGGTGACCAGCTCCCACGCGGCCGGGTCGTCGGACGAGGCGACCGGGTCCCAGCGCCAGACCTCCGCGGACAGGCCCTGCTTGACCCTCGGCTCCCCTGGTGGCCGGACGTGGCCGCCGATGACGTAGACCCACCCGTCGACGGCCACACCCTGATGACCGGTGCGCGGCGACCAGGGGGCCCGGCCGAGCAGCTCCCAGGTCTCACCGTGGTCGGTCGAGCGCCAGACATCGTTGCGCCGACCGTCCCAGGACGGCTGGAAGACCGGGCGGTCGTGGTCGCCCCCCATGAAGTAGAGCGTCTCCCCCACCGTGACGACCTGCATCCCGGCCCGGCCCATGTCCTGCGGCAACCTGGCTCGCAACGTCCAGGTCTCGCCGCCGTCGGCGCTGGCCCACAACTCGGGGTAGAACTCGCGCTTCACCGACTTGTAGGACCCGCCGAACAACAACAACTCACCGCGGTGGACGTGGGTGTGGTGCCCGGCGCGCGGACCCCACGGCGCCTGCGCGCAGACCTGCTCCCACGTTGCACCCGCGTCGGGCGAGCGCCAGACGTCGTGGTGGAAGGTGCGCAGGTCCTGGCCCGCAGTCAGCACCAGATGGCCCTCGACCACGTCGACCTCGGGGTAGCACCGCTTGCCCCAGCCGGCGCTGGCCGAGGCGCACTCCCAGGTCACCCCGTCCTTGCTGCGCCAGGTGTCTCCATAGATCGAGACCATGCCGGCCCGGCCGCCGAGCACGACGAACCAGCCGTCGACCTGCCCGCCGCGCGGCATCGCCCGGCGCTTCCAGGGGGCGTGATCGAGGAGTCGGGTCCACGGCGTGGCGTCGGTCATCGGGCGTCTCCGGGGTAGGCGGTGGCGGCCAGCCCAGCTCCGCCGGCGCGGAAAGCGCCCGGAGCGTGGATGGCGCAGGTCTGTACGTACTCGGTGAGCCCCTCGTCGCCGTACTCCCGGCCCCAGCCGGATCGCTTGACCCCGCCGAAGGGAATGTGGGCGGCCAGACCGGTCCGGTTGTGGGTGTTGATGAACGTGTACCCCGCATCCAGCCGCCCAGCCACCTCGAAGGCTCGGTCCTCGTCGGCGGACCAGACCGAGGCTCCCAGCCCGAGCTCGCCCGCATTTGCCCGTGCGACTGCCTCGTCGATGGTGTCGTAGGTGAGGAACGGCAGGGCCGGCCCGAACTGCTCGGTGGCGACCAGCGGTGCATCGTCGGGGGCATCGAGGACGATGACCGGGCGCAGATAGTGCCCCTGGGCAAAATCGGTGTCGGTGTCGAGGGTTCCGAGCTCCAGAACAGACCCACCGCGAGATCGAGCGCCCTCGACCAGACCGGACACGCGAGCCATCGCTTCGGCCGTGACGACCGGCCCCATGGTCGAGCCCGCGTGGAGCGGGTCGCCGAGCCGCAACACCCGGTCGGCGGCGGCCAGGTAGGCCTCGATCATCTCGCCGCGCCGCTGGGCCGGAAGGTAGAGCCGCTTGACCGCCATGCACACCTGCCCGCTGGTGGCGAAGCTCGCCATCACCAGCCGGTCCCAGTCGGTCTCCGCGAGGTCAGCGTCCTCGAGCAGGATCGCCGCGTCGTTGCCGCCCAGCTCGAGCACCGAAGGCGTGAGCGCCCGCCCGGCCGCCGATGCGATCGCCGCCCCCGCGGCCGAACCTCCGGTGAAGGCCACGCGATGCACACCACGATCGGTCACCAGAGCCGTCGCGGTCTCCGCATCGCCGTTGACGACCTGGACCAGCCCCTCGGGCAGGCACTCGGCCACCACCTCCAGCAACCGGCCGACCCCGAAGGGCGCCAGAGGAGAGGGCTTGACCACGATGGCGTTGCCAGCCACGAGGGCCGGCGCCAGCTTGAGTACGGTCAGCACCAGTGGCGCGTTCCACGGGGTGATCGCAGCGACCACCCCGTAGGGCCGATGACGCAGCAGGAGCCGGCCTCGGTCCTCGTCGGTTTCGAGGTCGGCCAGCATCGCCTCGCCGCGCTCGGCGTAGAAGCCCAGGAGCGAGGTGGCGAAGCCAGCCTCTCCACGGGAGTCCGTCAGCACCTTGCCGGTCTCCCGCGCGGTCAGCTCGGCGATCGCCTCCAGCTCGGGAGCCAACCGCGCCGCAGCCCGTCGCAGCGCCTCGGCACGATCGAGGACCGAGCGTCTCGCCCAGCCAGTCTGGGCCTTCTCCGCCCGGGCCACCGCTGCGAAGACCGCGCCCGGACCGTCGACCTCGACCCTGCCCACGACCTCGTCGGTGCGCGCGGGGTTGCGGCGCTCGATCACCGAGCTCGCTCGCGCAGGGAGTCGATCATCGAGGTGCGCAGCAGGTAGTCCCGCTCAGCGACGGGATCGGCGGCCAGGGCGCGCAGTTGATCGTGGTACGCGCTGCGCGCAGCCTCGTCCGACTCCCGCAGACGCTCCCAGTTGTCGTGCGTGACCGCCTTGACGTACGACGTGGCCACCTCACGGCGAGCTGCCAGCACCCCGTCGAGATCGTCGATGGTGGCCGTCCCCGCGACGACGTCGGCCAGCGCCTGACCGGTCAGGACGGCGTCGTGCAGGCCACTGTTCATGCCCATGCCCCCGAGCGGGTTGTTCACATGCGCAGCGTCGCCGATCAGGAGGACGCGAGCTTCCCGGAAGCGGTCCGCGACCCGCTGGTGCACCCGGTAGAGCGAGGCGTGCAGCAGGTCCCAGTCGCGGTCGAGGTCAGCGACGCCGCGCAACCGCCGCTGCACGTGCGCCGGGTCGGTCTCGACCTCGTCCGGAGTGTTCGGGTCGGTCGGGAACAGGATCCGCCAGTGCTCGGGGGTCCGCAGGAGCACCAACCACTCCTCGGGATCGAAGACGTAGTTGACCGCCGCAATCCCCGGAAGGGCCGCTTCCAGGTCTTCTCGCGTCGAGACCACCAAGAACCGCTCGGGGTAGGTGATCCCCTCGAACTCCGCGCCGATCGCTCGGCGTACCGCGGAGGAGGCACCATCCGCACCCACCACCCAGTCGGCCCGGAAGCGGCTGCCGTCAGCAGTCACCACGGTGGCGTCGTCCGCGCTGCGCTCGACGTCGACGACCCGCTGTGCGAACCGCACCTCGGCGCCGGGCAGCTCCAGCAACGCTGCGAGCAGGATGGGGGTCAGCTTGCTCTGCTCGCACTGCACGCGGAAGGGGTACGGCGTGTCCGCGGCCAACGCCCCGAGGTCGAGCTGGGCGATCGGGCCGGTGCGCCGATCGCGGTACTGGAACGTCGTGGAGGTGATCCCCTGCTCGAGCAGCACCTCGAGAACTCCGAGATCGGCCAGCATCTCCAGGCTCGGCGGGTGGAAGGTCGAGGCGCGGGACTCGGCCGCCAGGCCGTCCCCTGCCTCGAGCACGGTCACCCGGACACCGGCGCGGGCCAGCACCAGCGCGCAGGTCAGGCCCACCGGGCCGGCGCCGACGACGACCACGTGGGGGGACGCGGATGGGGTGCTCATGTGAGGTTCTCCTCGAGGGCCAACAAATCGGGAAGCCCGACCAGATCGGTCAGGTCGGTCCAGCCAGATCGGGAGGTGCTGCCTGCGTGGCCCTCCCGGGCGATCGCGGCGTACACCTCGCTGATCGCGCGAGCAGCGGCCAGCAGCGCGGAGACCGGGTGGATGACCAGGCGCACCCCGAGCTCGGACAGGTCGGCGTCCGAGGGGCCGGATTCGACCGGCCCACCAGCCTCCGAACGCGGGTGCACGAGCGGCAGGTCCGGTACGGCGGCACGCACCTGCTCGAGCACGGCGAGGTCGGCACCTTCGACGAACAGCGCATCGGCGCCGGCGTCCGCGAACGCGCGACAACGCTCCACGACCGCACCGGCACCCAGCACCGAGAGGGCATCGGTGCGAGCCACGATCACCAGCCCGGTCTCCGCCGTGACAGCGGCGCGCACGCGCGCCGTCGCCTCGGCGAGGTCGACCACCGCCTTGCCGGCGAGGTGGCCACATCGCTTGGGGGCCACCTGGTCCTCGAGGTGGAGGCCGGCAATGCCGGCCGCGGCGTAGGTCTGGGTGGTGTGCCGCGCCTGCAGCGCATTGCCGTAGCCGGTGTCGGCATCGGCGAGCACGGGGAGGCCCGAGGCTGCCGCCAGCACGCTGCCCCGGCGCGCGATGTCGGTCCCGTGCACGAATCCGAGGTCGGGCTGCCCGAGGTCGATGGCCGAGACCGCGGCCCCGGACAGGTGGAGTCCTCGGGCGCCGGACGCCGCAGCCAGGCGGGCCGAGACGGCGTCGTAGGCGCCCGGCAGGTGGACGACCCGGTCTCCGTGCAGCAGTGCCCGCAGCGCGTCAGAGGCAGCGCTCATGACGAGTGGAGGGCGAAGGCCCCCTCCACGCCCACGACGCGCGCGCCGGTGAAGGTCCTGATGGTCTCGAGGGTGCCCTCCTCCCCCATGCCCGACCAGCCCCAGGCCGGTCGGGGGGTCATCAGGTGCAGGCTCATGATCGTGGAGCCGTTGACCTTGACCTCGCCCGCTCGAACCTGGCGCGCGAAACCCAGGGCCGCCTCGGCGTCGGCGCCCATCACGTAGCCCTCGAGCCCGTAGGGGGTGGCATTCGCCAGCGCCAACGCCTCGGGGACGTCGCGATAGGTGTGCACGGTCGCGACGGGTCCGAAGACCTCGTGGAGCGCCGCGTCACTCGAGACGCCGGTGAGCAGGGTGGGCGCCAGGAAGCTGCCGGTCTGCGGCACCACGGTGCTGGAGTGCGCCGTCGCCGTGGGCGCACTGTCGAGCCGCTCCGCGATGTCGGCGCGCAACCGCGAGCGGTGCGCGGAGTGCACGAGCGGACCGAGCTGGGTCGTCGGGTCCAGGGGGTCCCCCGCCTTCAGACCGGACAACCGCTCCAGGATCCGAGCCAGGACGTCCTCGGCCATGGCCTCGGGCAGGATCAGTCGGCCCAGCGCCCGGCACCACTGTCCGTTCAGGGTGGTGAGGAGATCGGCGGCCGCCCGGGCCGCTTCGGCGGGGTCCGCGTCGGGCAGCACCACCAGCGGGTTGTTGCCGCCGAGCTCGAGCTGCAGCGCGGTGAATCCCGCGGCACACGCGGCCGCGATCTGCCGTCCGGCGACCAGACCGCCGGTGAAGGAGACCGCACGCGTGCGCGGGTCCGTCACCAGGGCCCCGCCGACCGACGCGCCGCCCTGCAGCAGCTGGAAGGTGCCGGCGGGTGCGCCTGCGTCGGTCAGCACCCGATCGAGCACGCGCGCCAGCTCGGTGGTGCCGTACGCGGCGTACTCGCTCGGCTTGAGGATCGTCGGGGCGCCCGCGGCCAGCGCCGAGGCGATCTTGTGGGCGGCCATCGGCGCGGGGGCATTCCACGGGACGAGGCAGACGGCCGGACCCAGCGGGAGCCGGTGGACCTCGACCGGATGGCCGGTCGCGCCCTGCTGGACGTCGAGCACCGCACCGGAGCGCAGCATCTGGGCCGCGAGGTGGAACGCACCCGGGACGATCATGCCCACGATGCCGGTTTGGGAGACCGGGACGCCGGTGGCGAAGGCCTCCAGCGCCGCCAACCGCGGCACCTCGGCCTCGAGTGCCGCACCGACCGCCTCCAGGACCTCCGCGCGCTGAGCAACCGGGAGCCCGGCCCAGGTCTGCTCGCGGTGAACGGCGTCGGCGGCCGCCAGGGCGGCGTCGACCGCATCGGGGGTGCTGGCCGGAGCCGCCGACAGCGACGTCCCGAGGTAGTTGTCCTCGACGACGAGGTCGAGGACGTCCCCGGGCGCGGACCAACCACCGGCGACGAGTTCGTCGACTGCGGGGAGATCGATGCGGTCGGAGGTCAGGGCGGTCGCCGTCATGGTCTCGGTACTCACTTTCCGAAGGAGTCGGACGTGGTGAGCCCCGCCCAGCCCTCCTGCTCCACGATGGTCTTGGCCAGGTCCAGCTTGCCGCGCTCGGCGGGGAAGGCCTGGACCAGACCCATCGCAGTGTCTCGCACCGCGCGGCCGATCGGGTTGTCCATCTCCGCACCCGAGGTGCCGCACATCTTCAGCGCGTGCAGGGCGACCTCGTGGGACCGCTCGCAGATCGCGCCCTTGGCCAGCTTCCAGCTCGCGACCACCGCCGGCTTGGGCAGGATGGGCGGGTCACTGGCCTCGAGGGAGATCTGACGAGCCAGCCAGAGGTGAGCCTCGGTCAGCGCCTCCTCGCCCTCCCCGATCAGCACCTGGTGCATCGGGCTGGAGGCGATCGGCTTGCCGGTGTCTGCGAACTTCGCGGACATGGTCCGCTCCAGGGCGTAGTCCCACACCCCGCGCGCCACGCCTGCATAGATCGCCGCGATGGCGACCTGGTTGCCGACCCAGGAACCGCGGGACATCTGGGTCGCCCGGGTGAAGCCACCGGGAATGGTCAGGGCATGGTCGTCCGGCACGAAGGCGGACTCCATGATCAGGCCGTTGTTGTTCGTGGCCCGCATCCCCAGACCGTTCCACGGTGGCCGCGGGCGAGCGTTGTCAGTGTCCCGGGCGACCAGGAAGAGACCGAGGCCGTCGAGGCCCTCGACGTCCGCGCGCCGCGCGGTCACCAGGTAGAAGTCGGCCGTCCCGGACAGGCAGCCGAAGGACTTCTCGCCCTCGAGCAACCAGCCACCCTCGGTCTTGGTGGCCAGGGTGTTGATCAGGACGTTGGCGTTGCTGGCCTTGACCGCCTCGCTGGCGAAGTTGGCCAGGCAGCGTTGCTCGGTGCCCATCATGTGCAGCACCTTCTCGGCGAACGCCGTGACCACCGGCACCTCCTCGTCGGTGTAGAGGCCCGCCTCGACCGCCGCGAGAGGCAGCAGCCCCCGCGAGGAGGCCGAGCAGTGGAAGAAGAACGCGAGTGCGGTGGAGCCACAGACCGTGCCGAGCGCATAGGTCGTGGCGGCCAGGTCACGCAGGCCGCCGCCGAGGCCGCCGTACTCCTCGGGAACGACCAGCCCCAACAGACCGGCGTCGGCCAGGACCTTGACGTGCCCGGGGGGGAACTCACCGAGGGCGTCGGCCGACGAGGAAGCTGCGGCGATGGCTGGGAGCACCGACTCGACCCGCTTCATCCGGACCCGCTCTGCCTCCGTCAGGTCCGGGAGCAGTCGTTCAGCCGTCAGCGGAACCGGTGCGTGCTGAACCGGCTTCTGGGTGGTGGTCATCCGGCTGCTCCTAGTCGTTGCGCGTGCATCAGGGGGACGATTTCAGGGGTGCCGTCGTCGGACACAGCACCAAGTTGACGAGAGAGGTTGCCGATGGCGGCGACGTCGACGGGGGTCGCGACATCCACCTCGTGCAGGAGACACACCAGGTCTTCGGTGCTCACCGCGCATCCGTGCCCGGTCAGCGAGGTCTCGAAGTGGGAGACACCGCTCTTCAGCGCGGTGATGGCCTTGACGAGGCCGAGCCGGTCCCGATCGTGCAGACCGAGCCGGATCTGGACGGGTCGTGCCAGCGCGACGACCTCCTGGAGGAGGTGGCGCACCGAGAGCGGGGTGGCGGCGCCGGCCGTGTCCTGCAGGCAGATCTCCAGCACCCGCGCCGTGCGGAAGGCGGCGACCGCGCCCGTCACCTGTTCGGTGCAGATCGGCCCGAAGGCGTCGGACGAGTCGGACCGAGCAGCGGTCCGCGATGCCGTCCACGATGGCAAGTGCACGCTCCACGGAGGCTGCGTCGGCTGGATCCGCGACCACCTCGACCACCTCGACGCCGGCAGCGAGGGCCTCATCGGCCTGCGCCCGGTCG
Source organism: uncultured Actinomycetota bacterium (assembly GCA_963850965.1). Taxonomy (GTDB): domain Bacteria; phylum Actinomycetota; class Actinomycetes; order Propionibacteriales; family Nocardioidaceae; genus Nocardioides. Next base: position 730,591 of record CAWKMT010000002.1, read on the forward strand.
GCGACCAGCATCGACGTACCCGCGCTGACACCGGGGACGGGTGTCGCCACCCGCACTCGGACGCCCGCGCCGACCAGTTGCCCGACAACGCCCGGGCCACTGCCCGCGTCAGCGAGGCTGATGTCGGCGAGGGTTGCCACGTCGGGCATCACGTCGGCGAACTGGCCCCAGCCTCGCGAGTGGAAGAGCAGGGGAGCCGACTTGCGCGCCGTGTGGCCGGCGAGCACCTCGCCGACGAAGATCGTGTGGTCCCCGCCGTCGTGCTCGTGCAGCACGCGGCAGTCGAGCCAGCCGAGCGCAGAGTCCAGCAGCGGTACGCCGGTCTCGGACGTCGACCAGGTCTCGCCGGCGAAACGGTCGTCGATGTCGGGGACCATGCCGGCGAACCGGCGCGCCACCTCGGCCTGGTCCTTGGCCAACACGCTGATGCCGAAGACACCGGAGGCCGAGATCAGCTCGTGGCTGTAGAGCTTGCGGTCAAGACAGATGGAGACGAGCGGCGGGGTGAGGCTCACGCTCGAGAAGGAGCTGGCGGTCATGCCGTGCCAGGAGGCCGCTGACCCCTCCTCGCCGGGGGCAAGGGTGGTCACGACCGTGACGCCACTGGGCCATTGGGCCAGCACATCGCGAAACACCGTGGGGTCGACCATGGCCACACCTCCTCCACTGTAGAGAATATACGATATCTGCTTGCTCCGCCAGAGGTGGAGAACGGACCCCCGCACAGGGCAGGTAGTGCGAGGGCCCGTCTCGAGAACAATATCATATATTCTTATCGATGACCGGAGACGGCCGCAGGGAATGGCCGCACGGACAGCCCGAGATATATGATCTCGGCATGTCTCGCCGACCCACCGCTCTCTCGTCAGTTCGGCCGATCGCCCACCTGTCGCTGGTCGACCGGGTCACCGACGAGTTGCACCGGGCGATCCTCAACGGCGACATCGCTCCGGGATCGACCGTCTCCATCGTCGACCTGTGTGAGCAGTTCGCGGTCAGCCACATCCCCGTGCGTGAAGCACTGCGCCGGCTCGAGAGCGAGGGCCTGCTGAGCCTGCGCCCCGGCCGGAGCGCCCTGGTCGCGTCACTGAGCGTCGAAGACCTCTCGGGCATCTACCGCCTGCGCAAACTGATCGAGGGCGACCTGGCCTTCCGGGTCGCGTCATCGATCACCCCCCAGACCGTCGCAGCGAGCTCGGCGGCCCTGGGCGAGTACGCCGAGATCGAGCGGGAGCCCTCAGCGCTCGCTCACACCCACCACGCGTTCCACACTGCACTGCTGTCCGACGTCGCGGGGCCGGCGGACTTCCAGGTCCTCACGATGCTGTGGAAGTCCAGCGACCGTTACCTCCACCTGGCGATGAGTGACCTCGACAGCGGTCCCGAAGCCACCGAGCGCCGGATCCGCGAGCACCAGCTCCTGCTCGACCTCGCCCAACAGGGCGATGGCGCCGCGTTCGCGGCGGCCTGGGTCGCCCACCTCGACTCGAGCGAGCAGGCCCTCCTCGAGGCCCTCGCAAATCGGGACGAGCTGTCCCACTAACTGCGCCCTACCGCCGCGTCACCAGCGGAGCAGCCAGCGCCCACGGGCGACCGTCCACGAGGTCGGTCCCCTTGGTCACGAACCGGTTCGAGGCGCATGCGGGCCTCAACACCGCGCTGGTGACGGTGTCGTCGGCGAGCACGGGTTCCGGTCGACTGATCACCCCGGTGAACGGACCGCGTCCCGGCGCCCACAAGGTGAAGTCGCTCGACAGCGGCACCAACAAACCGGCGCCCTGCTCACCGCGCCAGGACGCGACGGCGAGGTTGAGTCGGTTCTCGGCAGCTCGCTCCAGCAACAGGGGGTCGAGGTCCTGACGGGTGGCGGTGGTGAACGGAACCGCGACGACGTCGGCGTCCATCAGGGCAGCCAGGCGGAAGGTCTCGGGATAGAGCGCGTCGTCGCCCACGATGACGACCAGCCGACCCCACGGCAGGTCGAGGACCTCGAGAGCCTGACCCAGCCGCGTGACTGAGTCCTGGTGGCGGGCGCTGGCGTGCAGTTGAGGCTGCGTCAGGAGCACCCCGTCGCCGCCGACGGCGACCCCGACATGGGCGCCGTCCTGCAGCATGCTGCTCACCACGACCGTGTCCGAGCCCGCGACCGAGGCCCGGAGGTCCCCCACGCTGACACCGGACAGTTCCGGCAGGACCACGAGGTCGGTGCCGGCCGAGGCGGCGTCGCGCACGAGCGCGCACAGCTCCTCGGCGGTTGCTGCCGTGGGACAGATGACGGCTGCACTGATCTGGGCGGCCCCGGCCTTGGCCCCGCGCCCGACCGGGGGCGCCGCGATCGGCGTCGTACAGCTCGGGGCGGCGCGCGCCCATCACGTCCGTACCGTCCGGGCGCGTCTTGTCGTCGGCTGCGCTGACGTCGATGTCGGCGATGACCACGGCCTCCCCGGTGCGCGGGCCCATCGCCACCACCGTGCCGTCGGGAGCCACGATCTGGCTCTCCCCTGCACCGTGCAGCCGATCGGCGGGCACGCCGACGCGCTCGGCCACGGCAGCGATGCTGCGCTCGGGAACGAGCGGGCCGACCTTGTTGGCCGCCACCACCCAGACCCGGTTCTCCACGGCCCGGACCGGGATGTGCAGCGACGCCTCGTCGAGGGCGAAGGAGTTGAGGCTGTTGAGCAGCAGCTGGGCACCCTCGACGGCGAGCATCCGCGGGGTCTCGTTGATGACACCGTCCATGCAGGAGTAGAGACCGACCGACCCGAACGGGGTCTCGATGACCGTGGACCGCTCGGTCGCCTGGTCGAGGTGGTCGCGCTCGCTGCCCATCAGCACCTGCTTGTCAGAGACCGCGAGCACCTTGCCATCGGGTCCGATCAGGATGTTGCTGCCGGTGACCCGGCCACCCTCGCGGGAGAGCGTGCAGTTGGCCATCAGGTGGATGCCGCGGGCCGCGGCCTTCTCACGCAGGGACGTGACGAACGAGCCCTCCAGCGTGACCGCCATCCGGCGGGCGTGATCGCGGTCGTCGTACCAGCTCACGTGGTTGCAGAACTCCGGCAGCACCACGATCTGAGCGCCCTGGTTCGCGGCCTGGTCGACCATGCGCAGGCAGGTGGCGAGGTTGTCGTCGGCGTCCTCGGTGACCGCGAATTGCACCGCGGCGACGCGCACGTGACCTGGCATGTCAGTCCTCTTCATGGAGAAACCATATATCTTCTATGATTTTCCCGTTACCGTATGGCGCATGTCTGACACGACCCCGGCTCCCACCCGCATCACGACCCAGGCGTTCCTCAACCAGGACCCGGTCGAGGTCGATCTCACCAAGGCCGCCCCCTTCGGGTGGTACGCCGCGATCGTCATTGCGCTGGTCGCCTTCATCGACCGCGTCGAGGTGAGCCTCGTCGCCGGTGCCCTCCCCGTGATCCAGGACCACTTCGGCTTCAGCGACACCGTCGCCGGCCTGATCCCCACCTCCGCAGCCCTGGCCAGCATCGTGCTCCTTCTGCCCGCGGGCAAGCTGGCCGACTCCGGGCGCCGGACCTGGACCATCGCGCTGGTCGTCCTGATCTGGTCGGTGTGCTCGGTGCTCAGCGGGCTGGCGACCACGTTCGCCCTCTTCTTCGCGACCCGGATCCTGCTCGGCGCCGCCGCCCAGCTCTACAACCCGCCGGCATCCAGCCTGATCGCCGACTACTACCCCAGCCGTAGCCGGGCGAAGGCCTTCGGCCTGGAACGGGCCGGTTTCTACACCGGTCTGCCCGCCGGCGTCGCGCTGGGTGGCATCCTCGCCGAGATCATGGGGTGGCGCGCGGTGTTCTTCATCGTCGCCATCCCCGGGGTCTTGATCGCGGCCCTGGTGCTGACCCTGCGCGAACCGATTCGTGGCATCGGCGACCGCCTCGACGTGCTCCGCGGCGCTCCTGTCGAGCACGGAACGGAGCCGGCCGTGATCACCGGCCAGGCCGGCACGATCCTCAAGGAGGCGCTCGCGCTCCTCCAGATTCGCACCCTGAAGAGCCTCGCCCTGGCGCTCGCCCTGCTCTACCTCGGCCTGGCCGGACTGTTCTTCTGGCTCACTGCCTTCCTCGAGCGAACCTTCGACCTCAACGCCGACAGCGCCGCTGGCCTGACCGGCGGCGTCGGCGGGACCGGCATCGTGCTGGGCATCATCATCGGCAGCCGGATCGGCGACCGCACGGAAGGCGTCAGGCCGGCCCACCGGATCCGCACCGGGTGGACCTTCCTGCTCATCGGTGCGATCGCACTGGCCGCGACCGTGCTCGCTCCGGTGCTCTGGGTCGCGGTGGCGGCCATCGCGGCGGCCTGCGTGGGCTTCGCCGGCGCAATCCCGAACCTCACCGCGGCCTCCGCCGACGTCGTCCCCGCCGTCCGGCGCGGCATGGGGTTCGCGTTGCTGCAGTTCCTGCTGAGCTTCGGTGGCGCGATGGGGCCGCTCCTCATCGGCCTCACCTCCGACCTCGCCGGCTCCCTGAGGATCGGGATGCTCGCGCTGCTGCCGGCGCTGGTCGGCTGCCTGATCCTGCTTCCTCGAGCCGCCCGGCACTACGAAGCAGACGCGGCGGACGCCCTGCGCCAGGCGTGAGCTACGACGCGGTCGTCGTCGGCTCCGGCCCGGCCGGACTGACCTGTGCTGTCGCACTGGCCGACAGGGGCGGCCACGTGCTGCTGCTGGAGGCCGCCGATCGCATCGGCGGCGCACTGCACCACTCGGGGGGTCACCTCTCCGCGGCTGGAACACGACGTCAGCGAGAGCGCGGCATCGAGGACACCGCCGAGGAACATCTCGCCGACATCGTGCGGATCAGCTTCGGCACTGCCGACACCGACCTGGTGCGACTCGCGGTGGAGCACGCCGGGGAGACGGTCGACCTGCTCGACGCAGCGGGCTTCGAGTTTGCCCCGGACAGTCCGCGCATCGTCCACGGCCACGAGCCCTACTCGGTCCCCCGCACCTACTACGGCATCGCGCAGGGACGCTCGGTGCTGCAGGTTCTCGAGCGGCAACTGGCTGCGTCGACGGCGCAGGTGCGCCTCGGCGCCCGAGTGACCTCGCTGCTGGTCGAGGACGATGTCTGCGTCGGGGTTCGGATCGGCGAGGAAGAGGTCCGGGCCGCCTCGACCGTTCTGTGCACGGGTGGCTTCGGCGCCGATCCCGATCTCTTCGCCGAGCTCGAGGGCGCGCCGCTGGTCAGTGCAGCGGCACCGACGTCCACCGGTGACGGCCTGCGGCTGGCCCGCACCGCCGGCGCCGCCATCGTGGGCCAGGGCTCCTACATCCCAACATTCGGCGGGCTGCCGCCTGCCGACGGGATCCGCGTCGAGTGGCAGCAGCGGCCCCGGCTCGTCGCCACCGAACGACCGCCCTGGGAGATCTACGTCGATCGAGCCGGTCGCCGGTTCGTCGCGGAGGACGAGCCGTCCATCGATGCCAAGGAGCGCGCGCTCGCGCACGTCAGCGACCTGACGTTCTGGATGATCTTCGACGCCGAGGCGGCCGACGCCTCCTGGCCCGTCGTCGAGGGCTGGGAGCGCACCGACCTGGACGACCGGGCCGGCCTCCTGCCCGGTGTGCACCGTGCCGACGACCTGAGCGCACTGGCCGACCTGGCAGGCATCGACCCGGACGGACTCGCGGCTTCGGTGGCCACCTACAACGCCGGCGTCGCGCATGGTCACGACGAGCTGGGACGCCAGCACCTGCCGGCGCCCATCGCGCGCGCGCCGTTCTACGCCCTGCAGAACCACGGCGTCACCCTGATCACCTTCTGCGGCGTCGATGTCGACACCGACCTGGCCGTCCGCCGACCCGACGGCTCCTCGCTCCGCGGCTTGTATGCCGCCGGCGAGATCCTGGGTACGGCGGCCACCAGCGGGCACGCCTTCTGTGGCGGCATGCTGCTGACCCCGGCATTGACCTTCGGCCGTCTGCTGGGCCGCGCGTTGCCGGTCGGCGCCGGCCTCAGTGCTCCCTGAGCAGGCTGCCGGCTCCCACCACTCGATCCTCGATGCCGTGCTCACGCAGCGCGTGCCACAGGGTCGCCGCATTGATCGCCACGACGGGGCGGCCCGACTCGGCCTCCATCCGGTCAGCGATCCCGACGAACGACAGGTTCGTGCCGACCTGCACGATCGCCTCGACGCCTGGCCCGTCGATCTCCTCGACCACCGAGCGCACGCGGGCTTCGTCGACGCGCGCGATGTCCATCGCGGTGGTGCACCGCAGGCCGGTCACGGCGGCGACGTCGAACCCGGCCTCGGTGAAGAACCGGTGCACCTCACGGTCGGCGTTGGGTTGGTAGGGCGAGAACACCGCGATCCGTCGTACGCCGAGTGTGTGCAGGGCTGCACGACACGCGCTCGCGCCGGTCGTGACGGGCAATCCGGTGCGGTGGTGGATGCGCTGCTCGAACGCCCGGTTGCCCTCCACCCCGCCCCAGAACGTCTCGGCCGACATCCCCATCACCAGGCGCTCGGGCTCGGCGGTCATCACGTCGCGGACCGCGACGTCGAGCGACGCGCGGATCTGGACGAGCAGCTCCTCGAACTCGCTCTCGTCCGCCATCTCCGGGTGGGGGATGTACATCGACCCGGCCCGGAAGGCGACGCCCTCGATGCCGGCGCGCCAATAGTCGTGCTCGACGACGGTGTTGGTGCTCGGCACGACGACGCCGAAGACGGCGCGGGGGCCCACGGCATTGGTCATGACGGTTCTCCGGTGACAGTCAGCGGAGGTGACGAACGACCGCCTGGCCGCTGACGTCCGGGGCGGGGGTGCCTGCGGCGACGTGGGCAAAAGCGCGGGCGACGGGCCACAGGATCTCGACGTCGTGGTCGAACGACTCACCGGCGACAGAGGCCAGCACCGAGGTACTACCAACCAGATCCTCCTGCGGAGCGCGCAACTCGCCGACCGTCAGGTCGAGGGTCTCGATGCTGCCGCCGGCGGCGTCCTCACCATCAATCCAGCCACCGCCCGGGCCTGAGAAGAAGACGACTGCCTCGGTGCCGTCGGCGACCGAGGTCTCCGAGCGGGTGGCACGGGGCTCGACGACCAGGCACTGACCCGCGGTCGCGGTCTGGCCACTGATGCTGAGCGCACCGGACAGGATCACCATCTCCTCCCCCGCCGGCTGACTCCCCACCGCGTCGCGTCGCCAGCCATCGGGGAACTTCACGTGGACGCTGCGGGCGCCGCGCGCCTCATCGGCACGCAGCATCGAGAGCTTGGCAGGCAGGTCGGAGCCCGCGATCGCGTGCTCGATCCAGGTCAGGTCCGGTGAGTCGAGATCGATCACGGTCATGGCAGTGCTCCTTCGGTGGGTGGGATCGAGGTCAGTTGAGCGATTGCCTCGTCCTCGCCGACGACGTCGGCGTACTTGGCATCGAGGTCGAAGAGATTGTGTTCGTGGGTCGGGGCGTCGCGGTCACCGCAGGCGTCCGAGATCACGATCGGCCGGAATCCGTGCTGCAGCGCGTCGAGTGCCGAGGCGCGCACGCAGCCGGAGGTGGAGAAGCCCAGCACGTACGTCGTGTCGATCCCCCGAGCCCGCAGGGTCGAGGCCAGCGAGGTGCCGAAGAAGGCCGAGGCGTACTGCTTGGAGATCACCACCTCGCCGGGCGCCGGCGCCGGATCCTCCGGGAAGCCGGCGTACGGCGACCCCGGCTCGAAGGCGCGCAGGCTCGGCACCTTGACCGCGAACCAGCCTGCGTCGGCCCCACCTGCGGCCAGGCGGACCTCGGTGAACAGGACCGGGTGACCGGCCGCGCGTGCGGCGGCGACCACGCGGGCGGCGCTGGCCCGGGCCGCTTCGAAGCGACCCTCGCCATCGGCCAGCGGGCCGTCGTCCAGGTAGGCGCGGACCACGTCGACGACGATCACCGCCGGAGCCCGCCCCGGTCCGATCCGGGCGCCGAAGAGCTCCATGGCTCAGACCACGCCGTCCGCGGTCAGCTGGCGGACCTGCTCGGCCGAGAGACCGAGGAGATCGCCGAAGACCTCGTCGTTGTGCTGGCCCAGCTCGGGGCCGGTCCACCGGATCGATCCGGGAGTGGCGGACAGCTTGGGGACGACGTTCTGCATCGCGAGGTCGCCGAACTTGGGGTCGGCCACCCGGACGATGGCGTCACGGGCGATGAAGTGCGGGTCGGTCAGCATGTCGGCGGCCTTGTAGATCCGGCCCGCGGGCACGCCGCCCTCGTGGAGCAGTGCGAGCAGCTCTTCCGACTCGTGCTGGGCAGTCCACACTCCGATGTGATCGTCGAGCTCTTGCTGATGTTGGCCGCGGCCCGAGTGGTCGGCATAGCGGCCGCCGTCCTCGGCGAGTTCAGGCTCCTCCATCAACCTCGCGAGGCGACCGAAGACCGAGTCCTGGTTGGCGGCGATCAGGATCGACTGTCCATCAGCGGTCGGATAGACGTTGCTCGGTGCGACGTTGGGCAGCACGGCGCCGGTGCGCTCGCGCTGATACCCCTGCACGTCCCACTCGGTGACCATCGACTCCATCATGGCGAGCACGGATTCATAGATGGCACTGTCGACGATCTGGCCCTCGCCCGTGACGTCGCGGTGACGTAGCGCGGCCAGCGCACCGATCGTCGCGTGCATGGCCGCGAGGGCGTCCCCGATGGAGATACCGGTCCGCGAGGGCTGCCGGTCGGGTTCGCCCACGATGTAGCGCAGGCCGCCCATGGCCTCACCGATCGAGCCGTAGCCGGCACGCGAGGAGTAGGGCCCGGTCTGTCCGTAGCCACTGACGCGGACCAGCACCAGACCCGGGTTCACCTCGCGCAGCCGGTCGTAGCCGAGGTTCCACTTCTCGAGGGTGCCGGGCCGAAAGTTCTCCACGAAGATGTCTGCATGGCGGACCAGCTCGAGGAGCAGGTCCTGTCCGGCGGGCTCGCGAAGGTTGAGGGTGACTGAGCGCTTGTTGCGGCCGACCACGGGCCACCACAACGAACTGCCCTCGGACTTCTCGCGGCCCCACTGGCGCATCGGGTCACCCACACCCGGCGGCTCGACCTTGATCACGTCGGCGCCCATGTCTCCCATGAGCTGCCCCGCGAACGGCCCGGCAAGCAGCTGACCTGCTTCGAGCACACGAACGCCCTGCAGAGGTCCGGTTGAAGTATTCACGGCCAGATCATATATCAGATATAGTTCTCCCGTGGAGTCGTCCGAATCTCTTTCTCATCCCCCCGTCACCGTGGTGGAGGTCTCGCCGCGCGACGGCCTGCAGAACGAAGCCACCCTGCTACCCACCGAGGTGAAGGTCGAGCTCGTCCGTCGCAGTCTGGACGCCGGCCTGTCACGCATCGAGGTGACCGCCTTCGCCCGCCCGGACCTGGTCCCGCAGATGGCGGACGCCGAAGCAGTGCTCGCCGAGGTGGTCGGCGATCCTCGCCTCAGCGCGATCGGCCTGGTGCTCAACCGGCGCGGTCTCGACCGGGCCATCGCGGCCGGTTGCGACGAGGTGACCGTGGTCGTGGTCGCCTCCGACGGTCTCGCCCTGCGAAACCAGGGCGTCGACACCGCCGCTCAGGTCGCCGCCTGGCTCGACATTGCCGCCGATGCCCGCGCGGCCGGGTTGCGTACGACGGTGATGCTCGCGGCCGCCTTCGGCTGCCCCTTCGACGGGGTCGTCCCCCCTGAACGGGTGCTCGACGTGGCCCGCCGCTGCCTCGAGGGCTCCCCCGACGAGCTCGCGATCGCCGACACCATCGGGGTCGGCGTGCCAGCGCAGGTGACCCGCATCGTCAGCGGCCTGCGCGAGCTCGACGCTGCGGTCCCCCTGCGGGCGCACTTCCACAACACCCGGAACACCGGCTACGCCAACGCCGTCGCCGCCCTCCAGGCCGGCGTCACGGTCCTCGACGCCAGCGCCGGCGGCATCGGCGGCTGCCCCTTCGCTCCGGGCGCCACGGGCAACATCGCCACCGAGGACCTGCTCTACCTGCTGCACACCTCCGGGATCGAGACCGGCATCGACGCCCAGCGCACGGCCGCGACCGGCACCTGGATCAGCGACCAGCTGGGACTCCCCCAACCTCCGGCCATGCTCGGTCGCGCCGGCTGGTTCCCCCCATCGCACCAGGAGAGCTGATGTCCCTCAACCCCGGTGGCGCACCGATGTCGATCGTCGGCGGCCTGCGCGAGTTCGCTCGCGCCACCCCCGACGCCACCGCCGTCATCGACGGCGACCGGAGCCTCAGCTTCGCCGAGGTCAACGACCGCTCGAGCCGGCTCGCCTCCCACCTGCTCGCCTCGGGCCTGCGGCACGGCGATCGGGTCGCGGTGCTGCTCGGCAACCGCCTGGAGTACCCCGAGATCGCCGCCGGAATCGCCAAGGCCGCCCTGGTCATGGTCCCGCTGAACCCCCGCCTGACCCCGACCGAGGCGGGATTCATCCTCGAGCACAGCGACGCCTCCGCCCTGATCCTGGACGACGCCCTGACGTCGGTGGTCGGCGATCTCGGTCCGCAGAACGGCCTGCTGATCCTCTCGCTGGACGGCACCCAGCTCGGGCCGTCGTACGACGGCGCGCTGGCGGCCGCGAGCAGTGCCGACCCCATGGTCGCCATCGCCGAGACCGACCCGTTCTGCATCGCCTACACCTCAGGGACGACCGGGCGCCCCAAGGGCGTCCTGATCTCGCACCGCAGCCGGGCCCTCACCTTCTACATGTCGGCCCTCGAGTGGGGACTGGGCAACGGTCGGGTCTCCGCTGCCGTGGCACCGATGTACCACGGCGCCGGCTTTGCCTTCGGTTATGCACCGATCTTCACCGGGGGAACGGTGACCATGCTGCGCAGCTGGGACCCCGAGGCCTTCCTGGCCCTGGTGGCGCGCGACCGGGTGCAGTCGGCGTTCCTGGTCCCGACCCATGCGCACCTGCTGCGGGCCCTGGGTGATGACGTCATTGCCGCTCACGACCTGTCGAGCCTGGACACGTTGTACTTCAACGCCTCCGCGCTGCCGTGGTCGCTCAAGCAGTGGGTGATGGCGACCTTCCCCGACGTCGGCGTCCACGAGCTCTACGGCTCGACGGAGGCCGGCATCGTGACCAACCTTCGCCCGGTCGACCAGCGACGCAAGCCCGGCTCGGTCGGCCACCCGTGGTACCTGACGGAGGTCCGTGTCGTCGACGACGCCGGCCTGCCCGTCGCCCCCGGAGAGCCCGGCGAGCTGTTCAGCCGATCGCCGTACCTGATGAACGGCTACCTCGACGATCCCGACGCGACAGCGGCCTGCACCACCGAGGACGGCTTCGTCACCTGTGGGGACATCGTGGTGCTCGACGACGAGGGCTACCTCCACGTCGTGGACCGCAAGAAGGACCTGATCATCAGCGGCGGGGTGAACATCTACCCCCGCGAGATCGAGGAGGTCCTCGCCGCGCACGAAGCAGTGGCCGAGGTTGCGGTGGTCGGCGAGCCCGACGAGGCGTACGGCGAACGAGTCGTGGCCCACGTCGTCCTGCGTGCCGGCCACGAGCTCGACGACACGACCCGCGCCGCACTCGAGGCGCACTGTCGCAGCAGCCTCGCGGGCTTCAAGGTGCCCCGCGAGATGCACTCCCGGACCTCGCTCCCCCGCAATGCGGCCAGCAAGGTGCTCAAGCGGGAGCTTCGTTCGATATGATATATACTTGCTCATTGCTTCGTCCTAAGGAGACCCCATGCGCCCCCATGTCGAGCTGATCCAGGAAGACGACTACGTCTGGCACGCCGCCGAGCTGCCCGGCGGCGAGGGCCGCGCCAGTGAGCGCCGGCTCTCCGTCGACGAGGAGGACGGATCCTCCTCGCTGCGGGTCGACTTCCACACTGACTGGGGTCGCGGACCGGGCATCCACCACGCTGACACCGAGTACTACGTCCTCGACGGCGAGATCGACTACGGCGGCCGCAAGATCGGCAAGGGCGGCTACGTCTACGCCCCCCAAGGGGTGCCGGTCGACTACCTCAAGATCGCCGAGGGCACGCGCCTGCTCCACTACCGCGAGTTCGGGGGTGCCGGCTTCGACGCCGTTGACTCGCTCGCCGGTGCCTCGCGCCGGGCGGGCGCTCGCGAGGACGTCATCGTCATCGACTCCGACGCCATGCAGTGGGACGCGGTGCCGAACCCCGGCCCGATGCCCGGTCTCTTCATCAAGTACCTGCACGTCGATCCCGTCACCGGCTTCTACACCCGCCTCGTCCACGCGCAGGAGGGCTGGGCAGACCACCGCCTGGCCCACCACCCCTGCTACGAGGAGGCGTACACGACGCAGGGCCACATGGAGTACAACTTCGGCACCCTCGACCTGGGCACGTACTTCTTCCGTCCGGCTCGGGTGAAGCACGGTCACTTCACGACGATGGAGGGTGGCGCCACCTGGCTGCTGCGCTCGGACGGCGAGCTGGCCAACTGGTACACCCAGAACGAGTGGGTCCGCTGGGGCGGCGACGGCGTCAACTACCCCGTGGATGCCGAGACCTTCCCCGCCCGCTGGTCGCAGTCGACCCACGACCTGGCCCAGCCCTGGCGCACGGATGTCGACGTCGAGCAGCTGCGGGCGGCGTGGCAGTTCCAGCAGGACCAGGGAGCCGCCAACGCGGAGTTCCACCTGCACGGCCTGGGCTCGGACCGCTCCGCGATCGCGATCGCCAAGGCCATGGACGCCTTCAACCTGCAGGGCGGGCACGGCGGCCACGAGCACAGCCACGACCACGACCACTCGCACGACGATGAGGGCGGGCACGACCACGCGCACGATGGACCCGACCTGGACTGGGGTCGCGACCCGCGCAGCGTCGAGCACACCGCTGAGCGCACCGACGAGAACGCGCACAACTGGGGCGCTGGCCGTCCGTGGCAGGCCGGCGACCCGATTCCGGCGCCGATCATCTCCTCGCTGCCCGTCCGCAGCCGCTCGCGTGGGCGCTGGGACGGGGACGGTATGTGATGGTCCACGGCCTCAACGGCTACAGCGCCGCACTGTTCCTGCACATCCTGCTGTTCGTCTACTGGCTCGGCGGAGACCTCGGTGTCTTCTATTCCAGCCGTTACATCCTCAAGCGTGAGCTGTCGCCCGAGACCCGGGCGGTCGCGGCGAAGATCATGCACGGCATCGACCTGGCGCCCCGGGTCTGTCTGGTGCTGTTCGTGCCCAGCGGCGTCACGCTGATGTACTACGGCCCGCTGGGCGACCTGTTCTTCGCGCCCGGCTGGGTGCTGATCCCGATGTGGATCGGCTTCCTCGGCTGGCTCGCGGTCGCGGTGCTCGACTACTACCGCGGAGGTGACACCCCGCAGGGCCGGCGGCTCCAGGTCGCCGACCTGTCGGTGCGCTACACGCTTGTGGTCGCCCTCCTGGCCGTCTCGGCGTACACCATCTTCGCGAGCGAGCCCTTCGGCGTCGACACCAATCCGAAGTGGCTCGGCGCCAAGGTGGCGGCCTACGCCCTCTGCATCCTGATGGGGGTGCTGATTCGTCGCGAGCTGCGACCGTTCGGCCCGGCCTTCGGCGCGCTGATGACGACGGGTTCGACACCGGAGGTGGAGCGGGCCATCGTGGGTTCGATCCGGCGCTGTGAGCCGTACGTCTTCGCGATCTGGGCGCTGGTCGTCATTGCCGCCGTGCTCGGTGTCGTGAAGCCCGGCTCCACCGCTTTCTGAATCAACCCGCTCGACCTGATCGAATCAACATGACCCAGTCCGTCAGAAGGAAGTGCACGAGGTGACCAAGCAGGTCAAGCAGCTCGACCGGGTCATCATCCGGTTCGCGGGCGATTCCGGTGATGGGATGCAGCTCACTGGTGACCGGTTCACCCAGGAGTCGGCCGTGTTCGGCAACGACTTGGTGACGTTGCCGAACTTCCCTGCTGAGATCCGGGCACCCCAGGGCACCCTGCCGGGCGTCTCGTCGTTCCAGGTCCACTTCGCGGACCACGACATCCTCACCGCCGGTGATGCTCCCGACGTGTTGGTCGCGATGAACCCTGCCGCGCTGCGGGCGAACCTCGGCGATCTGCCGAAGACCGCGACGATCATCGTGGACACCCACGACTTCACGACCCGCAACCTGACCAAGGCGGGTTACACCACGAACCCGTTGGAGGACGGCTCGCTCGCGGAGTTCGCGGTCCACCCGATCGATCTGACCGGGATGACGGTTGAGGCGGTCAAGGAGTTCGGGCTCTCCCGCAAGGACGCCTCGCGGGCGAAGAACATGTTCGCGTTGGGGTTGTTGTCGTGGATGTACGGCCGTCCGACCGAGTCGACGGTCGCGTTCCTCACCAAGCGCTTCGCCAAGGTCGCCGACATCCGCGACGCCAACATCACGGCGTTCAAGATGGGCTGGAACTTCGGTGAGACGACCGAGACGTTCGCGGTCTCCTATGAGATCAAGCCGGCGCCGATGGCACCGGGCACCTACCGCAACATCACCGGCAACCTCGCGCTGTCCTACGGTCTGATCGCCAGTGGGGTGCAGTCCGGGCTGCCGATCTTCCTCGGCTCCTACCCGATCACGCCGGCGACCGACATCCTCCACGAGCTGTCCAAGCACAAGTCGTTCGGTGTCACGACGTTCCAGGCCGAGGACGAGATCGCGGGCATCGGTGCCGCGATCGGTGCCTCGTTCGTCGGGCAGCCTGGGCGTGACCACGACCTCTGGTCCGGGTCTGGCGTTGAAGTCCGAGGCGATCGGCCTGGCGGTGATGACCGAGCTCCCGTTGCTGGTCATCGATGTCCAGCGCGGTGGGCCCTCGACCGGGTTGCCGACCAAGACCGAGCAGGCCGACCTGCTCCAGGCGATGTTCGGTCGCAACGGGGAGTCCCCGGTCCCGATCATCGCCCCGCAGTCACCGGGTGACTGCTTCGATGCCGCACTCGAGGCGACCCGGATCGCGGTCACCTACCGCACCCCGGTGCTGCTGCTCTCGGATGGGTACCTCGCCAACGGCTCCGAGCCGTGGCGGATCCCCGACGTCGCCACCCTCCCGGTCATCGACCCGGACTTCGCGACCGCCGCGAACCACTCCCTCGAGGACGGCGAGGCCGACTTCTGGCCCTACCTGCGCGACCCCGAGACCCTCGCCCGCCCCTGGGCGATCCCCGGCACTGCTGGTCTCGAGCACCGCATCGGTGGTCTCGAGAAGGGCGACGGGCACGGCAACATCTCCTACGACCCCGCCAACCACGACTTCATGGTCCGCACCCGTCAGGCCAAGATCGACCGGATCGCCGACTCCCTGCCCCCGCTCGTGGTCGATGACCCCGACGGCCAAGCCAAGGTCCTCGTCCTGGGATGGGGCTCGACCTACGGCCCGATCGGCGCCGGCGTACGCCGCGTGCGCAAGGCCGGCTACCGCGCCGCCCAGGTCCACCTGCGCCACCTCAACCCCTTCCCGGCCGACCTCGGGGAGATCCTGGCCCGCTACGACAAGATCCTGATCCCCGAGATGAACCTCGGCCAACTCTCCCTGCTGATCCGCGCCAGGTACCTCGTCGACGCCGTCGGCTACAACCACGTCCGCGGACTGCCGCTCAAGGCCGCCGACCTCGCCGACGCGATCGGTGAACTCGTCGCCCTCGCCGAAGGCATCGAGGTCGACCTCACCCCCAGCACCACCATCAACCAGGCCAGCAACCAGGCCATCACGCAGGCCAGCAACCAGGAGGTGGGCACGTGAGCACCGAAACCGAACGGTTGCCGTTCCCCGGGCTGCGCTCCGGCGTCGAGTCCGTCCCGACCAACGACACCCCCCAGACCGGCAAGGAGTACACCTCCGACCAGGAGGTCCGCTGGTGCCCCGGCTGCGGCGACTACATCGTCCTCAAGGCCGTGCAGAGCTTCCTGCCCCAGCTCGGGCTGCGTCGCGAGAACATCGTCTTCGTCTCCGGGATCGGGTGCTCCTCGCGGTTCCCCTACTACCTCGACACCTACGGCATGCACTCCATCCACGGCCGCGCCCCCTCGATCGCGACCGGCATCGCCACCGCCCGCGAAGACCTCTCGGTGTGGGTCGTCACCGGTGACGGCGACGCCCTCTCCATCGGCGGGAACCACCTGATCCACGCGCTGCGCCGCAACGTCAACATGACGATCTTGTTGTTCAACAACCGGATCTACGGCCTCACCAAGGGCCAGTACTCCCCCACCTCCGAGACCGGCAAGATCACCAAGTCCACCCCCATGGGCTCGGTGGACCACCCCTTCAACCCCGTCTCCCTGGCGATCGGCGCCGAGGGCAGCTTCGTGGCCCGCACCATCGACTCCGACCGCGCCCACCTCACCGCCGTGCTGTCGGCCGCCGCCGCGCACCGCGGGACGTCGTTCGTGGAGATCTACCAGAACTGCCCCATCTTCAACGACGGCGCCTTCGACGCGATCAAGGACAACGACACCAAGGCCGACGCGATCATCCCGCTCGTGCACGGCGAGCCCATCACCTTCGGTGTCCTCGACACGCAGGGTCAGCCCACCAAGGGCCTCATCCGCGACACCACCACCGGCGGCGTCAAGACCGCCGAGATCGGCACCGGTGCCGACCAGGTCACCATCGCCGACCTCCTCGTCCACGACGCGCACAGCCCCGACCCCACGATGGCCTTCGCGATCTCACGGCTCACCGACTCCGGCTACCTCAACCAATCCCCCATCGGGATCTTCC
Source organism: uncultured Actinomycetota bacterium (assembly GCA_963850965.1). Taxonomy (GTDB): domain Bacteria; phylum Actinomycetota; class Actinomycetes; order Propionibacteriales; family Nocardioidaceae; genus Nocardioides. The sequence goes on from CAWKMT010000002.1 coordinate 747,271, forward strand.
GCCAGGTCGAACGGCCCACCTACGACGACCAGGCCCGCGCCCAGGTCGACTCGGCACGCGCCGCCGTGACCGGGACCCCCACCGACCGCCTCACCGGCCTCATCAGTGGCGGCGACACCTGGACCGTCCTCTGAGGCTGGGCGGATGGCTCGTTGAACGACAAAGCCCCTGACCTGCATCTCTGCAGGTCAGGGGCTTTTCGTGGGGCCGCCTGTCGGAATCGAACCGACGACCTTCTCATTACGAGTGAGACGCTCTACCGACTGAGCTAAGGCGGCGCGTCACGCAGCACCGGTCGAGGACCGAGCGTGAGCAACCCGGGGAAGTATACGGACGCCCGCCGGTGGTGACGAAACCGGAGCAGGTCAGGCCGCGAGCGCAACCTTCGACCGGCGCGCAACGGCGCGACCGGTCATCAGCTCCTGGTCAGAGCCGCACCAGCAGGTGAAGGCCACGACGATGCCGTCGACGGTGTTGGTCATCGACCGGACCTGGCTCGGAAAGATCAACTGGCGCTTGGTGCAGGCAGTGCAGACGTGGTCGAACATGAGTGACCTCCCTCAACGGTGGTGGCTGGGTACACCACGATTCTCGCCGATCGATCTGCATAGGGGTAGCCTCTCTTTCCGTTGGATACCCAAGGGAGTTCCTATGCTTTCGTTGCACCAGCTCCGTTGCTTCCTGACGACCTACGAGCACGGTTCGATCACCGCCGCCGCCGAGGAGCTGGGCTATGCCCAACCCTCGGTCTCCGAGCAGATCCGCAACCTCGAGAAGACTCTCGGCGCCGCGCTCTTCCGCCGCGTCGGGCGGGGGGTCGTGCCGACCACCGTCGCCGATGCCCTGCGCCCGCACGCTGAGCGCACGCTGGCCTCTGCCGAGGAAGCCCGTCGAGCCGTGCAGAGCGTCGCCGATCTGGAGACCGGGACGATTCGCTTCGGGATGTTCGGCACTGCTCGGTTGTACGCCGGCGCTGGGCTGGTCGCCGACGTGCTCGCTCGCCACCCCGGCGTCCGGGTGGAGCTGATCGGCCAGAACTCGACCGACGTGCAGGAGGACCTGCGCCGCGGGCGACTCGAGGCCGCGATGATCGCCGTACCCAGCGTCAGCAGCGAAGGCATGGAAGTCACCCCGGTCGCGCGCGACGAGCTCGTCTACATCAGCGCCTACGCCGAGCGGCTCCAGAGTCCGGTCACCGCGCACCGGCTCGCCGAGGCGCAGCTCGTGATGCCCGAGACGACCTGGCGCTCCGACGACTCCACGCGCACCGTGCTGCGGCAGATGCTGCACGAGACCGGACGCAATCCCCAGACGCGCATCGAGGTCGAGGACGTCGAGACCGCGGTCGAGCTGGTCGGCATGGGTCTGGCCGACAGTGTGATCCCCAAGGGAGCCGCCGAGCAGCTGCTGCCGCGCCTGGCGCCTCATGCCGGGTGGGTGTCGCTGCGCCCCCGACAGTTCGACATGCTCGCGATCGTGCACCGAGCTGGGGCCACCCTCTCGCCAGCGGCCCGGCTGATGATCGAGCTGGCCACGGCTCGGATCCAGGCGATCGCGGATCCGGTCCATCCGCGCTGACCAGAAGTGACAGGTCGGCGGTCTCAAAGCGGCCAGAAGTGACAGGTCAGCGGTCTGGGAGCGGCCAAAAGTGGCAGGTCAGCAGGAGAGGCCGTCGTCGGGGACGGTGCCGTCGATGAGGTAGCTCTCGAGGGCGTCGTCGATGCAGGAGTTCCCGGAGTTGTAACCGGTGTGGCCGTCCCCGTCGCGGGTGACCAGGACGCCCGACTCGAGCTGCTCGGCCAGGTTCACCGCCCAGCGGTACGGCGTTGCGGGGTCGCGGGTGGTGCCCACCACCACGATCGGTGGGGCGCCGGCGCCGGAGACCGTGCGGGGCTTCTCCGTCGTCGTCGCCCGGACACCGCCGCACGCGGTGAGCCCCCAGGCGAAGACGCGCCCGAAGGTCGGGGAGGCCTCCTCGAAGTCGGCGACGTTGTCGGCCACCTCGGGGCCGGTCACCGCAGCAGGGTCGTCGAGACAGCTGATCGCGTAGATCGCCTCGGCACTGTTGTTGTCGTACCCATTCGCGCCCCGCGAGGTGTAGAGGTCCGAGAGGCGCAGCAGCGTGGAGCCGTCGCCCTCGAAAGCGGTCCGCAGGGCCTGGCTGAGGATGTACCAGTAGTCGCGGTTGTAGAGCGGAGCGACGATGCCGTAGAAGGCATTGCCGACCTCGAGCTCCCGACCGAGGCCGGTGGCGAGCGGCTGCGCATCGACGCCGTCGATGAAGGTGGCGATGCGATCGAGACCCTCGTCGGCGGAGTCACCCAGGAAGCAGCTGGACGACTCGTCGACGCAGTTCTGGACGTAGGACCGCAAGGCGGTCTCGAAGCCCTCGGCCTGCTCGAGCGAGGACTGGCGAGCATCGATCGAGAGGTCCACCGCGCCGTCGAGCACCAGGCGGCCGGCCTTCGTCGGGAACAGGTCGGCGTACGTCGCGCCGAGCTTGGTGCCGTACGACGCACCGAGGTAGGTCAGCGTCGACTCTCCCAGAGCGGCGCGCAGGACATCCATGTCGCGAGCTGCCTCGACGGTCGAGATGTGGGAGGCGAGCTGGCCCGAACGCTGCACGCACCCCTGCCCGATCGTCTCGACCCAGCCGAGGTAGTCCTCCTCCTCCCGGGCGGTGTCGGGATCGGGGTCGGTCGCGATGTAGTCGTCGAGCTGCTCGTCGCTGAGGCAGTCGACGGGGCTGCTGCTGCCCGTGCCGCGCGGATCGAACCCCACGATGTCGAAGCGGTCGAGCAGCGGCTGGCGGAAGACGCTGCGGGCCTGGGCGGCGTACGCGGTGCCGGGCGAGCCGGGGCCGCCGGGGTTGACGACCAGCGAGCCGATCCGGGCGTCCGGGTCCTGGGCCACGACCTTGAGCAGGGCCACCTCGATGGTCCGGGCGTCGGGGCGGTCGTAGTCGAGGGGCACCGTCAACGTGGCGCACTCAGCCCCGGTCTGGCACGACTGCCAGTCGAGCTGCTGGGTGTAGAAGTCGACCAGCGCGGGCTCGGGCGGACGCGTGGCCTCCGGCTGCGGGACAGTGGTCGGCGCCGGGCCGGTGCGCGGGCTCGGGGACGAGTCGTGGGGACGCAACGCCGAGAGCGCCCCGAGGACTCCGCCGGTCACCAACAGGCCCGCCACCAGCACGAGCGCGATCACCCTGACGGCTGTCTGCTTCATCGGTTGCTTCCTTCGGGCACCTTGAGCGCCACCATCATCGACTCCAGGGCCAGGGGGACCGGGACGTTGAACTCGAGCATCTGCTCGCGGGCCTCGAAGATCCAGCCGATCCGCCGGAGGTTCAACTCCGGCGTCGAGCCACGCACGATCTGGTCGACGTCGCCGCGGATCTCTTCATTGACCAACCGCCCGGGAGCGCCCACGGCGACGGCGAGCGCGTCGCGGTAGACCGAGACGAGATCCATCAGGCTGCGGTCCACGACATCGAGGTGCCGGCGTTTGGCGCGGGTCTTCTGGGCCTTCTCCATCGCGGAGAGAGCCGGGGAGTACTCGCGGGGCCGACGACCGCGCTCGACCACTCCGTAGCTCGCGTCGAGGTCGGCCTTCTCGCGGGCATCGAGCTCACCGGTGAGGGCGTCGGCCTCTTCCTTGGTGACCTCGGTGAGGTTGGTCGCCGCCGTCATGCAGGCACCCAGGGTCGTGAGCCGGACCGGCAACGAGACGACCTCGCGACGGCGGTTGCGGGTGTCCTCGTCCCGGGCCAGCGCCCGGGCCCGACCGATGTGGCCCTGGCTCGCCCGGGCGGCGTACGACGCCAGCGCGTCGCCCACGCCTTCGGTGCGGACCAGGAATCCCGCCACTTCCTCGGCCGTGGGCGTGGTCAGGCTGACCAGTCGGCACCGGGAGCGGATCGTGGTCAGGACGTCCTCGACGGTGGGCGCGCAGAGCATCCACACGGTGCGGTCGGTGGGCTCCTCGATCGCCTTGAGCAGGGCGTTGCAGGCCTGGTCGGTCAGCCGGTCGGCGTCCTCGACGATGAGCACCTGCCAGCGTCGACCGACGGGCGCGAGCGCGGCCCGGCGCACGAGGTCGCGCACCTCGTCGACGCCGATGGAGAGCTTCTGGGTGCGGATGACCGACACGTCGGCGTGCGAGCCCCCCATGGCGGTGCGGCAGGCGTGGCACTCGCCGCAGCCCGCCTGCTCACACTGGAGCGCGGCGGCGAACGCGATGGCGGCGTTGGAGCGGCCGGACCCGGGCGGACCCGTGAAGAGCCAGGAGTGGCTCATGCCGCGCCCCCCGGCCGCCCTGCTCAGCGCCTCGACCACCGCGCGCTGGCCGACGAGGTTGTCCCAGACCGTCATGGCGACGACACCGGGGCCCGGACGGCCTGGGTCAACAGCGGAGCCACCCGGTCGCGGACCTGCGCGGCGATCTCCTCGATCGGCAGCCGGGCATCGAGGACGAGGTAGTGCTCCGGGTCGGCCCGGGCCATCTCGACGAACGCCTCACGCACCCGGTGGTGGAACTCCAGGGACTCCCCCTCGATCCGGTCGCGACCCTCGAAGCGGCCCAGGCCCTGCTCGGGCGTGACGTCGAGGACGACGGTCAGGTGGGGGCGCAGGTCGTGGGTGGCCCAGCGGGCGACCTGCTCGACCTCGCTGACGTCGAGGGAGCGGCCGGCTCCCTGGTAGGCCAGCGTCGAGTCGACGTAGCGGTCGGTGATGACGATCTCGCCCCGGTCGAGGGCGGGCTGGACGACGGTGTCGACGTGCTCGGCCTTGTCGGCGGCGTACAGCAGCGCCTCGGTGCGGTCGGAGAGGGCGCCGGTCTCCGGGTCGAGCACGATCCGGCGCAGCTGGCGGCCGACCTCGGTGTCGCCGGGCTCGAAGGTGAGCACGACGCGGTAGCCGTCCCGCTCCAGGGCGGCACCGAGCAGGCGCGACTGGGTGGACTTGCCCGAGCCCTCGCCGCCCTCGAAACAGACGAAGATCCCCGTGGGGGCGTAGATCCCGGGCGCGGCTGGCATGGGCCCGAACCTACGAGGTCGCGCCGACAGCCGCCAACGCGGGTCCACAGGCCCGCGGCCTCGACCTGGCCGCCGTACGGCCGCCCGCCCCAGCTGTAACGCGGTGTTCCGGTCGCTGAGTGCCCCCTCGGGGGGTTGTTCAGCGTCGATAACCCCGCGTTACAGCGGAAAGCGGGCGATCCCTCACGCCTTCTTCGCAGCAGCCTTCTTCGTCGTCTTCTTGGCGGCCTTCTTCGCCGCGGCCTTCTTCGCCGGGGCCTTCTTGGTGGCCTTCTTGGCGGTCTTCTTGGCCGCCTTCTTCGCCGGACCCTTCTCGCGACGCTCGGCCAACAGCTCGGCGGCCCGCTCCAGGGTCACCTCGGCCACCGAGTCGTCCTTGCGCAGGGTGGCGTTGTACTCGCCGTCGGTGACGTACTCACCGAACCGGCCGGCCTTGACCACGATCGGCTGGCCCGAGACCGGGTCGTTGCCGAGCTCCTTGAGCGGCGGCGCCGCCGCCGCCCGACCGCGCTGCTTGGGCTGCGCGTAGATCTTGAGGGCCTCGTCCAGCGTGATCGAGAAGAGCTGGTCCTCGGAGGTCAGCGACCGCGAGTCCGTGCCCTTCTTGAGGTAGGGACCGTAGCGGCCGTTCTGGGCGGTGATCTCCTCGCCGGCCTCGTCGGCCCCGACGACGCGAGGCAGGGAGAGCAGCTTGACGGCGGCCTCGAGGGTGATCGTGTCGAGCGACATGTCCTTGAACAGCGAGCCCGTGCGCGCCTTCGCGGACTTGGGGGCGTCCTCGGCGAGCAGCTCGGTGACGTAGGGACCGAAGCGACCGCTCTTGGCCACGACCTGGAGCCCGGTCTCGGGGTGGACGCCGAGCTCGATCTCCTCGCCGGCCGGGTTCGCGAAGAGCTCCTTGGCCTTCTCGAGCGTGAGCTCGTCGGGCGGCAGGTCGTCGGGGACGTTGGCGCGCACCATCGGAGCGGCACCGTCATCGTCGCCGTCCGTGCCCTTGGCGTCGGCCGGGTCGCCGGCGCGCTCGATGTAGGGGCCGTAGCGACCCACCCGCAGCACCACGCCACTGCTCGGGTCGCCGATCGGGAAGGTCGCGAGCTCCTTGGCGTCGATGTCGCCCAGGCCGTTGACCAGGGTGTGCAGGCCCACGACCTTCTCGGTGCCGTAGTAGAACTCGCCGAGCTCGGTCGTGCGGTCCTTGCGGCCACCGGCGATGTCGTCGAGGACGTCCTCCATCAGGGCGGTGAACTCGTAGGAGACCTGCCGCGGGAAGTGGTCCTCCAGCAGCCGGATCACCGAGAAGGCCAGCCAGGCCGGCACCAGCGCGGTGCCCTTCTTGTAGACGTAGCCGCGGTTCAGGATCGTCCCGATGATCGAGGCGTACGTCGAGGGGCGACCGATCTCGCGCTCCTCGAGCTCCTTGATCAACGTGGCCTCGGTGTAGCGCGACGGGGGCTTGGTCTCGTGGCCGTTGGCGGTGACCGAGGCGGATGACACCGCATCGCCCTCGACCAGGGCCGGGAGCTTGGTCTGCGCGTCGTCCTTGTCGTCGGACGCGTCGTCGGTGCCCTCGACGTAGGCCTTGAGGAAGCCGTGGAAGGTGATCACCCGACCGGTCGCCGAGAAGACGACGTCCTCGCCGGTGGCAGCACCTCCGCCGATCCGGATCGAGACCGACTGCCCCACGGCGTCCTTCATCTGCGAGGCGACGGTGCGCATCCAGATCAGCTCGTAGAGGCGGAACTGGTCTCCGGTGAGCCCGGTCTGCGCAGGGGTGCGGAAGGTCTCGCCGGCCGGGCGGATCGCCTCGTGCGCCTCCTGGGCGTTCTTGACCTTGGAGGCGTAGGTGCGCGGCTCGTCGGGGAGGTACTCGGCGCCGTACAGCTCGCGGACCTGGGCCCGGGCAGCCTCGACCGCACCACCCGAGAGGGTCGTGGAGTCGGTACGCATGTAGGTGATGAAGCCGTTCTCGTAGAGCCGCTGCGCCACCGACATCGTCGAGGAGGCGCTGAAGCCCAGCTTGCGCGAGGCCTCCTGCTGCAACGTGGTCGTCCGGAACGGTGCGTACGGCGAACGGCGGTAGGGCTTCGCCTCGACCGAGCGGACGTCGTACGTCGCGTCGCGCAGCGCGGCCGCGAGAGCCTCGGCGCGGGTGCGGTCGAGGTGGACGACCTTGCTGGCGTCCTTGAGCAGACCGTCGGGGCCGAAGTCGGAGCCGCGGGCCACCCGGGCGCCGTCGACGGAGTGGAGCTTGGCCGGGAACATCCGCTGCTCGTGCTTCGAGCCGGCGTCGAAGGTCCCCTCGAGGTCCCAGTAGGAGGCGAGGTGGAAGCGCATCCGCTCGCGTTCCTTGTCGACCACCAACCGGGTCGCGACCGACTGCACACGCCCGGCGGAGAGGCCGGACATGACCTTCTTCCACAGCACCGGGGAGACCTCGTAGCCGAAGAGGCGGTCGAGGATCCGGCGGGCCTCCTGGGCCTCGACGAGGTCCATGTCGATGTCACGCGGGCTGTCGGCGGCGGCGAGGATCGCGCTCTTGGTGATCTCGTGGAAGACCATCCGCTTGACCGGGATGTTCTTGGGCTTCAGCTCGTCGAGGAGGTGCCAGGCGATGGCTTCTCCCTCACGGTCCTCATCGGTGGCGAGGAAGAGCTCGTCGGCATCCTTGAGCAGGGCCTTCAGTTTGGCGATGTGCGACTTCTTGTCGCGCGGCACCACGTAGTAGGGCACGAAGCCGTTCTCGACGTCGACCGCGAGGCGACCCCAGGGCTTGTCCTTGATCTTGGCCGGGGTGTCCGCGGCGTTGTTCGGGAGGTCGCGGATGTGGCCGATGGAGGACTCGACGACGTAACCATCGCCGAGATATCCGCCGATGGTCCGGGCCTTCGCCGGGGACTCGACGATCACCAACTTGTGTGCCACTGGGGTTCTTTCTCCCTGCTTCTGCCTACACGTGGGGCCCCGAACAGGGCTCACGGCCGAACACGGTAGCGCCTTCGACCTCTGCGCCTGGTCTGCAACCTAGCTGGACGGCTCTTCGAGGAACCCTTCCAGCACCAGCTCCTGCACCACCGGAAGGTACGTCGAGCGGGTCTGTGCCGCGTCGAGGTCCAGCAACTGGGCGAGGGCGTCGAGGATCTGCCCGACACTGAGTTCACCATCGCATGCTCCGACGAGAGCCGCCTCGACGGTGTCCATCCGGCGGGCCCGGCGCAGGCCTCGCTGCTGGCGCATCACCACCGCCTCCGGGTCCTCGACTCCCGGCGCACCGAGGGTCTCCTGCTGGAGGTCGGGCCGCGCTCGGAGGCGTGAGCCGAGGTCGACGCGCACGTCCAGCGCCGCTCCCCACTCCCGGATTGCGGGACCGATCGGCTGCTCCACGTCGAAGGGCCACTCGAGGAAGTCGCGGGTCCGCTCTCCGAGGGCACTCGTGCGCCGCAGGTTGATCCAGCCGAACCCCACGGCCTCCACGCCCTGCTGCTCGAACCACGACAACCACGTGTCGTAGCGCGCGAGGTAGTCGGGGCCGCCGTGCAGACCGGCGTCCTTGAGCCACAGCTCGACGTACGCCGCGGGGTCGACGACCTCGCGCTGCACCACGAAGGCGTCGCAGTCGGCTCCGACCCAGGGCACCAGCCGCTCGTCCCACGGCTGGTCCGAGGAGATGACCCAGTTGGCGAGGATCTGGCACCAGCCACCGTCGCTCAGGTGGGCGGGCGCGGCCCGCACGATGTCCTCGACGACCCGGTCCCCCGGCAGGCCGGAGTCGCGGTAGACCAGGCGCTCGCCGGTCGCGGGCGAGATCACGAACGGCGGGTTGGTGGCGATCAGGTCGAAGCGTTCGCCGGCGACCGGCTCGAAGAAGGAGCCCTCGCGCACGTCGATCGGGGCGGGCGCCTGGTTGAGGGCGGCGTTGAAGCGGGTCAGGCGCAGGGCGCGGGTGTTGACGTCGGTCGCGACCACCTCGTCGCTGTGCGTGGCGAGGTGCAGCGCCTGCACTCCGCAGCCGGTGCCGAGGTCGAGCGAGCGCCCGACCGGCTGGCGCATGGTGAGCTGGGCCAGCGACGACGAGGCGGAGCTGATGCCGAGCACGTGGTCGGTGCCGACCCGGACGGGGTTGCCGTCGAGCCCGGGGGTCAGATCACTGACCACCCAGAGGTCCTGGTCGTCGGCGGAGTAGGGGCGGACGTCGAGTCGTGCTGCCACCTCGCCGACCGAACGCTCCACGAGCCCTTCGACGGCGAGCCGGTCGACCAGGCCGGGAAGAGCCGCCTCGGCGGCATCCACCCCGACCGGGGCCTGGAGGAGGAAGAGCCGGACCAGGGTCTCGAGCGGGGAGCCCCCCGTCGTACGACGCAGGCCGGGGGTGGTCTCGTTGCGGCCCAGCGCCGCGTGCGCCAGCGGTCCGAGCGCCTCCGCGACGGCGTCGTAGGTGAAGTTCGCGGACTGCAGCGCGTCGCGCAGCCGGACGGGGAGCTCGGAGGTGGGCACCGCACGAGCCTAGGCCCGTCCCACGCCGGGAAAGACACCTGGCCCGCCCCCAGGAACGGGGCGGGCCAGGGTCAGGGTGCGGCGGTTCAGCTGTGCGGTGCCTCGAACTGACGGGTCGCGTCGGCGTCCGGTGCAGCCTCGGCAGCGGTGCCCGAGGGCGGGGCGGCCGGCGGCGTGCCGACCCCCGAGTCCTCGCCCATCGAGACCTCACGCTGGCCCGAGATGTAGACCGCAACCGCGATGATCCCGACGGCGACCAACGCGATCACGATGCGCAGGACGTCGTTCTGGCTGTCGCCGACGCTCATCGAGACCACGGCGCTGGCAATCAGCAGCGAGACCAGGTTCATCACCTTGATCAGCGGGTTGATCGCCGGGCCGGCGGTGTCCTTGAACGGGTCACCGACGGTGTCACCGATGATGGTCGCCTCGTGGGCCAGGGATCCCTTGCCGCCGTGGCTGCCGTCCTCGACGAGCTTCTTGGCGTTGTCCCAGGCCCCACCCGCGTTGGCGAGGAAGACCGCCATCAGGGTGCCGGTGCCGATCGCACCGGCCAGGAACCCGGCCAGGGCGGTTGCCCCGAGACCGAAGCCCACCGCGATCGGTGCCAGCACGGCCAGCAGGCCGGGCGTGACCAGCTCGCGCAGCGAGTCCTTGGTGACGATGTCGACGACCTTGCCGTACTCCGGCCGGCCGGTGCCCTCCATGATTCCGGGGATCTCGCGGAACTGGCGACGGACCTCGTAGACGACCGCGCCAGCAGCGCGGGCCACGGCGTTGATCGCCAGACCGGAGAAGAGGAAGACGACGCTGGCACCCAGCAGCACACCGACGATGACCGCCGGGTTGAAGACGCTGAAGTCCAGCAGGTAGGCCTCGTCGGCCCGGACGTTGGCCTCGCGCAGCGACTCGAACACCGACGTGGCGTACGAGCCGAACAGCGCCGTGGCCGCGAGCACGGCCGTCGCGATCGCGATGCCCTTGGTGATCGCCTTGGTGGTGTTGCCCACCGCGTCGAGCTCGGTGAGGATCTGGGCGCCTTCGGGGCTGACGTCGCCGGACATCTCTGCGATGCCCTGCGCGTTGTCAGAGACCGGACCGAAGGTGTCCATCGCGACGATGACGCCGACCGTGGTCAGCAGACCACACCCTGCCAGCGCGACCGCGAACAGCGAGACCGTCAGGGTCGCGCCGCCGAGGAGGTAGGCACCGAAGACGGCGGCACCGATGACCAGGGTCGTGTAGACCGCGGACTCGAAGCCGACCGAGAGACCCGCCAGGATCACGGTCGCCGCACCGGTGAGCGACGTCTTGCCGACGTCCTTGACCGGGCGGTGCTCGGTGCCGGTGTAGTAGCCGGTCAGGGCCAGGATCCCGGCGGACATCACGATGCCGATGACCACGGCCGAAGCCGCGATGAACCGCGGGTCACCATCGGCCGTCGCGAGGTCGGCCGCAATGTTGGTGAACTCGGCGAAGGTGCTCGGCAGGTAGACGTAGGCGAGCACCACGCTGGCGACCGCGGCGATGCCGGACGACAGGTAGAACGAGCGGTTGATCGTCTTCAGGCCGTTCTCGCCCACCTTGGGCTTGGTGAGGTAGACACCGGCGACGGCCGTGAGGGCACCGATCGCGGGGATCAGCAGCGGGAAGACGAGCCCCTTGTCGCCGAAGGCCTGCGAGCCGAGGATCAGCGCGGCGACCAGGGTGACGGCGTACGACTCGAAGAGGTCGGCGGCCATGCCGGCGCAGTCGCCGACGTTGTCACCGACGTTGTCGGCGATCGTGGCGGCATTGCGCGGGTCGTCCTCGGGGATGTTCTGCTCGACCTTGCCGACCAGGTCGGCGCCGACGTCGGCAGCCTTGGTGAAGATGCCGCCACCGACTCGCATGAACATGGCGAGCAGCGCGGCACCGAAGCCGAAGCCCTCGAGCACGTCGGGGGCCTTGTCCTGGAAGAGCAGGACCACGAGGCTGGCGCCGAGCAGCCCGAGCCCGACGGTGAGCATGCCCACCATGGCGCCGGTGCGCAGACCGATGGTCATCGCCGGCTCGCGGCCGGTGTCGTTCGCGGCAGCCGCGACGCGCAGGTTCGCGCGCACGGCGAGGTTCATGCCGAGGAACCCGACGGCAGCGGAGAACCCGGCGCCGACCAGGAAGAAGATCGAGCGGAAGATCCGCACGGCTGTGTCGTCGGCGGGCAGCAGGAGCAGCAGGAAGAACGCCACCGCCGCAAAGATGCCCAAGGTCCGGAACTGCCGAGTCAGGTAGGCGTTGGCGCCTTCCTGCACCGCTTGCGCGATGTTCTTCATGTTGTCGGTGCCTTCACCGGCGGCAAGAACCTCTTGACGGAACATCGCAGCCATGGCAAGCGCGCCGAGCGCGATCAGTGCCACCACGATGACCAGTACGAGGTTGCCTCCGGAGAGCTCCACGACAGCGGGAGTAATCCCCGTCATGTTTTCTCCTCCTGGAAGTGATTCAGGTCTCACGAACGGTCGGGAGTCTACGCACGAGTAGCGCCCCGAAGGCACGCCGGTGTGACCGGTGCCACATGTGTCGCCCTGGTCGGAGCGCACCGGTCGCCTTCCCGGACATGACAAAGCGCCCGGAGCACAGGACTACGGGCGCGTGGCGGGACAGGTGGAGCGATCGTTCAGGGAACGGTCACGGAGCGGCGAGCGCGGCCTCGGCGGAGTCGTGGATCACGAAGACCTTGGCGAGTCCGGTGATCCGGAAGATCTTGAGCAGCCGGTCCTGGGTGCAGACCAACTGGAGGGAGCCGTCATGGGCACGGACCTTCTTGAGACCACCCACCAGAACGCCCAGGCCGGTCGAGTCGAGGAACTCCACGGCCTCCATGTCGAGAACCAGGTCGTAGACACCCGCGGCGACCAGCTCGCTGATCTTGTCGCGCAGCTTGGGGGCGGTGTAGACGTCGATCTCGCCACCGACGGCAACGATGGTCCTGCCCCCGGCTTCGCTCGTCGCAAGAGTCAGATCCACGTGAGTTCTCCCTGATGGCACTTGATGTTCGGTCAAGGTGAGGTTCCACGATTCCCGAGGGGTCAATATCGAACTGCAACATGAAACCACGTGTACCGAAATGGTGCCTAAAGAAGTACCAGACTCCGGCGACCGACGGAAGCGTTGTCGGTGGCGTTTGCGACACTCGTGAGCGTGGAAACCGGCGGACGACGCACCCCGACCCGGGTCGAGGCGCTCGTCGAGCGACTCAGCTCGGTCCCGGGCCGCGAGGGTCGGCTGACCCACCTCGAGATCCTTCCTCCGAGGGCGGCCGAGACCGCCGAGTGGCCGAGCTGGACGGATCCCGAGGTGCTGCTCGCGCTGCGGACGCGCGGGGTGGAGCTGCCGTGGCGCCACCAGGTGGCCGCCGCCGAGGCCGCCCACTCCGGGCAGCACGTCGTGGTCTCGACCGGGACCGCCTCGGGCAAGTCGCTCGCCTACCAGCTGCCCGCCATCTCGGCGATCCGCGGCTCCCGCGGTCCTCGCGGCCAGCGCGGGCAGACGGTGCTCTACCTCGCCCCCACCAAGGCGCTGGCCCAGGACCAGCTCACCGGTCTCGGGGCGCTCGGTCTGGACCTGCGGGTCACCACCCACGACGGTGACAGCAGCCCCGAGCAGCGGGACTGGGCCCGCGACCACGCCGACTACATCCTGACCAACCCCGACATGCTGCACCGCTCGATGCTCCCGAGCCACACCCGCTGGGCGGCGTTCCTCGGCTCGCTCTCCTACGTCGTGATCGACGAGTGCCATCACTACCGGGGCGTCTTCGGCGCCCACGTCGCGCACATCATCCGGCGGCTGCGGCGGATCTGCGCGTCGTACGGCGCGCACCCGACGTTCGTGCTGGCCTCGGCCACCGTGGCCGAGCCGGCGGCCGCGGCGCACCGCCTGACCGGGCTCGACGTCGTGGCCATCACCCACGACTCCTCACCACGCGGGCAGGTCGCGCTCGCGCTCTGGGAGCCGCCGTTCACGTCCTACGCCGGCGAGAACGGCGCGCCCGTGCGGCGCGCTGCCTCCTCGGAGACCGCCGACCTGCTGGCCGACCTGGTGGCCGAGGAGGTGCGGACCCTCGCCTTCGTGCGCTCGCGTCGTGGCGCCGAGCAGGTGGCGATGGCTGCCGCCGACCTGCTGGCCGAGGTGGACCCCTCGCTGCCGGGACGGGTCGCGTCGTACCGCGGGGGCTACCTCCCCGAGGAACGGCGAGCCATCGAAGGTGCCCTGCGCCGCGGCGAGCTCACCGGACTGGCCGCGACCAACGCCCTCGAGCTCGGCATCGACATCAGTGGTCTCGACGCCGTGCTGATGGCGGGGTTCCCGGGCACGCGGGCGGCGCTGTGGCAGCAGCTCGGCCGGGCCGGGCGCGGTGGACAGGACGCCCTGGGGGTGCTCGTGGCGCGCGATGACCCGCTGGACACCTACCTCGTCCACCACCCTGAGGCGCTGCTCGGACGCCCGATGGAGGCCACCGTCTTCGACCCGACCAACCCCTACGTCCTGGGGCCGCACCTCTGCGCCGCCGCCCACGAGATCCCGCTGGTCGAGGCCGACCTGGCGCTGTTCGGCCCCACGGCACCGGAGGTCCTCGACTCCCTGACCGCAGCCGGGTTGTTGCGCCGCCGCCCCCGCGGGTGGTTCTGGACCGACCGGAGGCGCGCCTGCGACCTCGCCGACATCCGGTCCACCGGCGGCGCTCCGGTGCAGCTGGTCGAGACCGCGTCGGGCCGGGTGATCGGCACCGTCGACGCCTCGAGCTCGCACGGGACGGCCCACCCGGGAGCCGTCTACGTCCACCGCGGGGAGACGTGGCTGGTGCAGTCGCTCGACCTCGACCAGGGCGTCGCCCTGCTGGACCGGGCCGAGCCCGACTACTCCACCTCGGCTCGTGAGGTCACCGAGATCTCGATCGTGGGTGAGCGCGAGCACGAGGCGTGGGGTGGCTGCCGGTTGTCCTTCGGCGACGTGGACGTCACCCACCAGGTGGTGTCGTTCCTCAGTCGCCGCCAGCCGGGCGGCGACGTCCTCGGGGAGACCCTGCTCGACCTGCCGGAGCGATCGCTGCGCACCTGCGCCGTGTGGTGGACGGTCCCCGACCACGTCCTGGCGCAGAGCGGGCTCCTCGCTGTCGACGTGCCGGGAGCCGCCCACGCTGCCGAGCACTGCTCGATCGGGCTGCTGCCGTTGTTCGCCACCTGCGACCGGTGGGACATCGGTGGCGTCTCCACCGCTGTCCATCCCGACACCGGGCAGTTGACCGTCTTCGTGTACGACGGCCATCCGGGCGGGGCCGGCTTCGCCGAGCGCGGCTTCCATGCGGCCCGGGAGTGGCTCGGGGCCACGCGTGACGCCATCGTCGCCTGCGGCTGCGAGGAGGGGTGCCCCTCGTGCATCCAGTCGCCCAAGTGCGGCAACCAGAACAACCCGCTCGACAAGCCCGGCGCAGCCGCCCTGCTGGGCCTGCTCCTCGACATCCCACCCAGCTGAGTCAGGCCGGCCCGGCTCGGGCTTCCCCCTCGAGGTCGGCGACCTGCCCCAGCCAGCGAGGTCCCTCGACACCGACCCGGACGAGCACCTCGCGCCCGTCGACCGCACAGCTGAGGAGCTGTGCGGCGTTGGCCTCGGCGATCTCGGCCGCCGTGGCACAGGGGTCGTCACCGGCGACCCCGGCGGCTGCGGCCAACGCCGAGAGGTCTGCTGCGGACTGGGCCGAGCGGTGCGCCCGGACCATCCCGGCGACCACGCCCAGGGCAGCGGTGAGGAACAGCAGCAACGCCAGGGAGGCGATGACGAGCGGGATCGCCGAACCCCGCTCGCCTCGCTCCCTCATGAGGTGGGCTCGACGGCCGCCACAGCGTCCGCCTCGACCTGGACCGAGGGCAGGAAGCCGAAGAGCCCGCCCGGGGCCCGGACGACGCCCTCCGCACGGGCGGTGAGCCGCCCGCCCTGCTCACTCAGGGTGATCCGGCTCCCCGACGGCGCCACCTCGAGCCCTCGCGCCACCGCCTGCTCGGTGCTCTCGCCCCGGGCTGCGGCACGGGCCGACTCGCGAGCCGCATCGACCACCCGCACCTGCACCGTCGCGAGGCCGAGCAGCCACACCAGTCCGGTCGTCACGGCGAGCAGGAGCGGCAACGCCATGGCGAGCTCGGCGGTTGCCGCACCGCGCTCGCCGCGACGCCGGGACATCAGCCGATGCCGAGAACGGAGAGGACGTTCTCGAACAGCGTCTTGAGCAGCCACTTGCCGAGATCTCCGGTCAGCAGCGTGTAGAGCAGGCCGGCGAGACCGGCACCCGCGGCCGTGCCCACGGCGTACTCGGCGCTGGTGATGCCCGCCTGCTCGGAGCGACGGGCGACCGCACGACTCCTCACGTGGTGGTGCAGGGATCCACTCATCATTTCCTCCATCTGTCGGGCCGCGAAGTGCGGCCGTCTGCGGATCAGCCTCTGCGTTTCCCGGACCGAACGGGAGGCGCTCGAGCGCGGTCTGTGCAGGTGGGTTCGTGGCGGGTGGGGGGTGGACAGCCGGTGGCCACACGGGGAGGACGCCGCCGACTTCGCCGCCCTCACCCGCCTCCGATCGTGATGGCCAGCCCGGCCACCAACGGCACGATCCCGATCAGGATGAAGGCCGGCAGCAGGCAGAGCCCCAGGGGCAGCGCCGCCTTGACCCCGACCGTCCGGGCTCGGGTCTCGACCTCCGCGCGGCCGGCCCGGGCCAGGTCGTCGGCCAGTCGCTCCATCGCCGAGACGACGGGCGAACCTCGGGTGTGGGCGCGCACCCAGGTCCGCCCCAGGGGCGCGAGCTCGGGGTCGTCCGCGAGCACTTCCCAGGCAAGGGCGGGGTCGACGCCCAGGGAGAGTCGACTCTCCACGCGGGCCAGTCTCGACGTCGCGGCGCCCGGAAGGGCAGCGGAGACGACCGTGATCGCGTGAGCGGGAGCAGCCCCGGCACGCAACGCCGCGGCCAGCAGGTCCACGACATGCGGAAGGTCTCGGCGGACCGCGAGCCGAGCCCGCCGCGCCTCCGGCGGTTCGGCGCGTCCGATCAGGAACCAGATCCCCCAGGCACTGGCCACTCCGAGAGCGGGCGCCACCGGACCCTGGCCGACCAGTCCCCCACCCAGCCCGGCCAGCCCCGCCCAGATCAGCCGATACCTCATGAGCCAGCCACCCCCTCCCGGGCGACCCCGCTTCGGGTGGGTCCGGGCCGGGTGCGGTGGAGGTCGCCAGGGAACCACCAGGGCCACCGCCAGGGAGGCGCAGAGCACGGCGAGAGCGGAGCTCATGTGGCCCCATCGATCTCGGCTGCGATCGCCTCGATCCACCACAGCCCGATGAAACCGAAGACCAGTCCACCGGCCAGGCAGGCCAGCCCGAGCGGGTGACCGAGGAGGAATCCCCACGGGTCACCTCCCGCACCGGCACCCATGGTCAGCGACAGGATCGGCAGGGCACCGACCAGGCGGGCGGTGGTGCGGGCCGAGGCCAGCTCTCCGTGGACGATGCGTCGGCTCTCCTCGGCGGCGCGGACTCCCGCGGCCACCCTCCCCATCGCGGCGGCCAACCCCTGCCCGGTGCGGTGCGCAACCTGCCAGGCTGCCGCCACCAGCCGCAGGTCACCGGCTCCCGGGAGCGCCGCGAGCTCACGAAGCGAGGTGGGGAGGTCGGCACCCACCCGGAGAGCCTCGGCTGCAGGCCCCAGGGGCGGCCACGTCTCCACGGCTTGGTCCAGGGCCCGACTTGGCGGCTGGCCGGCGGCCAGCTCGGCGGCCAGCACCTCGCAGACCTCGAGCACGCGTCGAGCGGTCTGCGCCGCCGCTCGTCGGGCGCGTCTTCCTCGCCACAGCACTGCGCTGGCCACGACGGCCGCTCCGGCCAACCCGGCGAGGACTGCGACCTCGATCGAGATCTCGAGAAGGAGCACCCCGCCAGCAACCCCTCCTCCGAGCAACAGGAGTCGTCCGGCCACGCTGGTGCGTCGGAGGCCGACCGGGCGGGACCGCCGGCCCGGCACGAGGAGCAGCGTCGCCAGGCCCGCGCAGACCACGGCGACGGCAATCATCTGCTCAGCCGCTCACCGAGTCGACCCGACGCCGGACCGAACCGGCTGGCTCCGTCCTCGGCGAGCTCCCAGGCCGTCATCATCGAGACGTGGCCCCCTCGGTCGCGCTCGGGCATCGCCACCTGACGGAGCCGGCGCACGCCGTCGCGACCGCGGGAGAGGTGCAGCACCACGTCGACGGCCGAGGCGAGCTGGCTGTGCGCGGCCTCGCGGCCCAGGCCGGCACTCAGGGCGAGGGCCTCGATGCGAGCGGGCACGTCGAGGGCGGAGTTCGCGTGGAGGGTGCCGCAGCCTCCTTCGTGCCCGGTGTTCAGGGCCCCGAGGAGCTCGACCACTTCTCCGCCGCGCACCTCACCGAGGACCAACCGGTCCGGGCGCATCCGCAGGGCTTGGCGCACCAGCGTGCGCAGCCCGATCTCGCCTGCCCCTTCGATGTTCGGGGGGCGACTCTCGAGGCCCACCACGTGCGGATGGACCGGTCGGAGCTCGCTGGAGTCCTCGACCAGCACAATCCGCTCCTGTGGGTCCGCGAGCGACAGCAACGACGCCAGCAGGGTGGTCTTGCCCGACCCGGTGCCGCCGCTGACCAGGAATGCCAGCCGGGACGAGACGATCGCGCGGAGCAGCCGCGCGCTCTCCGCAGTGAGGAAGTCGGCCGCCAGCAGCTCCTCGAGCGTGAAGGCGCGGGGACGTGGAATCCTCAGCGAGATCAAGGTGCCGGGTCGGGCGAGAGGGGCCAGGACGGCGTGGAAGCGGGTGCCGTCCACGAGCCGGAGGTCCACATGGGGAGCGGCGTCGTCCAGCCGGCGGCCGCCGAGCGCGGCGAGTCGCTGGGCCAGGCGGCGCACCGCCTCGTCGTCGGGGAATCGGACCGCGCTCAGCTCGAGCCCGTTGCCGCGGTCGAGGTAGACCCGCTCGGGGCCGTTGACCAGGACATCGGTCACCCCGGGGGTGCGTAGCAACGGCTCGAGCGGGCCCGCGCCGACGACGTCGCGGCGCAGCGACTCGTAGACCGCGAGGACCGAGGTGTCGCCCACCGGCCGACCGGTCTCCCGCAGGGCCTGGGCCACCCGGTGGGGGGTCAGCTCGCCGGGCTCGCGCGCGAGGCGGTCGCGGACCGCCTCGACGTCGGCGCGGTCGTCAGCGGCGATCACGCGGCGGCGCCCATCACCGACAGCCGGGTGAGCACGTCGAGCGCAGCCCGCCCCAGCGGTCCCCGCCGATTCCGCACCGGTCCCAACCCGAGGTCGATCGACTCGGCCAGGCCGCGCTGGTCGGCCATCTGGGCGAGGACCGGGACCCCGGCGGCCCGAGCGATCTGCGAGGCCTCGATGCCCTGGCCCCGCACGACGAGACGCACCCGGACCGGGTCGGCCAGCCGGGCGCACAGGCGGCTGGCCGAGGAGACGCCGGCGACCGTGGGGACGACGAGGACCAGGACCCGCTCACACCGGGCGACCAGCTCGTCGACGACCGGATCGACCGAGCGGGGCAGGTCGAGCACGACCGTGTCGTGGCCGCGCTCGGCGGCCGACAGTGCCTCGCGCGCGGCGAAGGGCTGCAGGTTTGCGGCGGTGCCGGCGTGCCAGGTGAGCACACCGAGGCCGGCCCGGCGGGGCACCGCGTCGCGCAGCGAGCGGGAGCTGAGTCGTCCGGTCGTGCGGCACAGCGCATCCCAGCGCACTCCGTCCTGGTCCTCCAGGCCCAGCACGCGGTCCAGGCCCGGCCCCATCGGGTCGGCATCGATCACCACCGATGGCCCTGACCGCGCAGCGAGCTGACCCAGGGCGCAGGCGAAGGTCGTGGCGCCGGCTCCACCAGAGCCTCCGATGACTCCGAGGACCAGGCCGCGACTGCGGTCGGGGTCGCCGACGTCGGTCAGTGTCTCGGTCAGCCAGGTGCCGGAGCGCGGCAGCTCGGCGACGTTCTCGGCGCCCACCGCGAGCGCGACCCGGAAGAGCTCGTCGGGCACCGGACCCCAGGCGACGACGTGGACCCCTGCCCGGCGCGGAGGGATGGTGCGGGCGACCTCGTCGGCGAGGTCTGCCCCGAGGAAGACCAGGGGCGCGGCGTTCCACGCCCGCAGCGCGGCAGCGCCGTCGTGGGCCACGTCGGGGGTGATGCCGGCTGCCGCAGAGAGCCGCAGGAGCTCGTCGAGGAGGGTGTCGTCACGGGTGATGAAGAGAGGAGCGGTCATGGGTCCCACGTTCCCGGCAGGTGGCGACACTCGCGCCGTTCCTCCCGGGGGCCTGTGGACGAGGGCTACGCAGCGGCGCATCGGGGACAGCAGGTGGGCCGGGCCTCCCGGCCGCGCGGCGACCTCCCACCTACGATGACGCCATGGCGTCCAGCCCCACCGCGGCCTTCTTCGACCTCGACAAGACGATCATCGCCAAGTCGAGCACGTTGGCCTTCAGCAAGCCCTTCCAGGCCGGAGGGCTGATCTCCCGGCGCGCGGTGCTCCGGTCGGCGTACGCCCAGTTCGTCTACCTCGTGGGGGGCGCCGACCACGACCAGATGGAGAAGCTGCGCGGCTTCATGTCGCAGCTGTGCGCCGGCTGGGACGTCGCCACGGTCCGCGAGATCGTCGCCGAGACCCTGCACAACATCGTGGACCCGCTCGTCTACGACGAGGCCGTGTCCCTCATCGAGGAGCACCACCTGGCTGGACGCGACGTGGTCATCGTGTCCACGTCCGGTGCCGAGGTGGTCGGCCCGATCGGCGAGATGCTCGGCGCGGACCGGGTCGTCGCGACCCGCCTCGAGATCGTCGACGGCAGGTACACCGGCGAGATCGAGTACTACGCCTACGCCGAGGAGAAGGCACGCGCGATCCAGCAACTGGCCGACGAGGTCGGCTACGACCTCTCGCGCAGCTATGCCTACAGCGACTCCATCACCGACGTGCCGATGCTCGAAGCCGTCGGTCACGCCCATGCCGTCAATCCGGACAAGGAACTGCGCAAGGTCGCGACCGAGAAGGGGTGGCCGGTGCTGGTCTTCACCAAGCCCGTCGCCCTGCAGAGTCGGGTGCCGCTGCCCGCCGCAAAACAGACACTCGCCGCTCTCGCCGTGGGTGGCGTCGTCGCCGTCGGCGGGGTGCTCTGGGTCAATGCGCGCAAGCGTCGACTCGGGGCCTGACGCTGCCGAGGTGGCGCGCCTCGCAACGAAATGTCAACCCTTGATCGCCCGGGACAAGGCGAGTAGACATGGCAGCAGAACTACAGATTCAGCATGTGATTCCGGTACCCACGCGGCGATCTACCCTTTGTTCAGGGCGCTTGCCACATCGGGACAATCCCGGGGCAGCAGTTAGAAGTTGCACGCTTGGTAGCCCACGAATCACATGTCCGCGGCGGCATCCGAATCTTCGGGGATCGGGTGCCGTTTGCATGTCCGGCCAGCCCGACGACTCAGCCCGACGACCAGCCGACGACTCAGCCGGCGGCCCGGACCAGCGGGCTCGCGTCCGCGCCCGCGGCGTACGCCTCCGCGCCGTACAACAGCCACGCCTGCACCCCGGCGGTCCCGCCGTCGCGGTAGCCCCGCAGGTTCGACTCGTACGCCGCGCGCAGGGCGAGGTGCCCGGCCTCCGGCACCACGAGCGACTTCTCGTCGACCCCGCGCGAGACCAGCACCAGGCGTTCGGCCGCGCGGGCCACCAGCCCGTTGTGCGACCGGAACGGCGCCGAGGTGATCAGGTCGGCATGGACGAGGGCGGCGACCATCAGCGCGGGAGCCGCGGTCGGGGCGAGCAGGAGCTCGGCCAGGGCCCGCAGGCGGTCGGACGCCTCGTCGTTGCGCGGGCGGCCCAGCTGGTCCGCGGGCAGCGCGCTCGCGCCGGCCAGGGCGTGGATCCGGGCCAGCGCCTGCAACGGCGACCGGGCCAGGGTCGGTGCGAGCGAGAGCAGCTCGGTCGAGACCCGCAGCGACGCCTGGGCGACCTCGTCACCGGTCCCCTCGCGCACCTGGGCCAACGTGGACCCCGAACCCTCCAGCACGGCGCTTGCGTGCGCCCCGCGCAGCAGCGACTCGGCCGTCGTCTCCGGGGAGGTCCGGCGCAGTCCGCGATCGCGCAGCATGACGTCGATCCCGTCCCGGGTCGAGGCGTACGCCGAGGGCACTCCCTCGAGGGCGGACAACCACGCCAGGGGATCTTCGCTCATGGGGTCGAAGGCTAGCCAGTGGTGCGTCCGGGACGATCATCGAGCCGGTAGCCTGCGAGAGATGAGTGACGAGCAGAAGCCCGCAGCGGCCACCACGGGTGCCCCCACCGCCGCCGACGGAGCAGCAGCAGCCGGGGCAGCGCAGTCCTTCGGTGGCGTCGCTGCCGCCTACGACCGTGGCCGCCCGGCGTACCCCCGCGAGGCAGCGGTGTGGCTGGCCGGAGCCGACCCCGTCACGGTGCTCGAGCTGGGCGCCGGCACCGGCAAGCTCACCGCCGAGCTGGTCGCCCTCGGTCACGACGTGCACGCGACCGATCCCGACCGCGAGATGTTGACGCTGCTCGAGCGGCGGCTCCCCGACGTCCGCACCTCGGTTGCCTCGGCCGAGGAGATCCCCCTCCCGGACCGGTCGGTCGACGTCGTCGTCTGCGCCCAGGCCTTCCACTGGTTCGACCCGGAGCGCGCATTCCCCGAGATCGCTCGGGTGCTCAAGCCCGGTGGCCGACTCTCCCTGGTCTGGAACCAGACCGATGCCCGGATCCCGTGGGTACGCCGCCTCGGCGCTCTCATCGGCACCCAGGACCAGCGGACCGACCTCGCCGAGCCGCTCGTGACCTCGACCCACTTCGGCTTCGTCGAGGACGAGATCTTCCGCCACTGGCAACAGGTCGACCGGCGCACGATCGTGGACCTCGCGCTGAGCCGGTCCAACATCTCCACCCTGGAGCCGGAGGCCCGGACCGCCAAGCTGGCCGAGGTGCTCGCGTTCTACGACGACTACGGCCGGGGCATGGACGGCATGCAGGTGCCCTACACCGCGCGCTGCTTCCGCGCCGTCGTGGTCAGCTCGCCCGGCTCCGCAGCCTCCGGGTCCGCCGACCAGGGTGCGGGCGCGGACCAGCCCGATCCGTCCGGGCCGGAGCAGCCACGGACCAACAACTGGGACATCTCCGACGGCACCGACACCGACATGCTGCTGATCGACTTCCGCTGACATGCGTCGCCGGCGTGGCCCGCAGCTCGGCACTGACACCGAGCGAGCCGCGTTCCGCACCCTGCACAGCGCGTCGCTCGCCTCCCCGGCCCTGCGCGAAGGGCTGACCCGGGCCAGCGCCGAGCGGAGCATCCGCCACCTGCACGACCTCCTCGGCACTCCCGCCCTTGCGTTGAGCGACACCGAGGGACTCCTCGCCTGGCACGGCTCCGCGCAGCACCACCAGGACCAGGTGGCCGACCTGGCCCGGGCCACCGTCGAACGCGGCGGAACCCGGCTCTTCGACCGGATCGACCTGCCCTGCACCATCTCGGGCTGCGAGATCCGGACCGCCGTGGTCAGCACCCTGGTCGTCGACGAACGCATCGTCGGGACCCTGCAGGTCTTCGCCTCCTACCCCAGCGCCGGCCTGGCCCGGGCTGCCGACGAGGTTGCCCAGTGGGTCTCGGGCCAGCTCGACCTCGCCGAGCTCGACGCGTCGCGGAACCGCCTGATGGAGGCCGAGGTGCGTGCCCTGCGCGCCCAGATCAGTCCCCACTTCATCTACAACTCGTTGGGAGCGATCGCTTCCTTCGTCCGCACCGATCCCGACCGGGCGCGAGAGCTGCTGCTGGAGTTCGCCGACTTCACCCGGTACTCCTTCCGCCGGCACGGCGAGTACACCACCCTCGCCGAGGAGCTCCGCTCGGTGGAGCGCTACCTCCTGCTCGAACAGGCCCGCTTCGGGGACCGGCTCCGGGTCACGCTGCGGATCGCCCCCGAGGTGCTCCCCGTCGCGGTTCCCTTCCTGTGCATCCAGCCGCTCGTCGAGAACGCCGTACGCCACGGGCTCGAGGCTTCCGAGGGCGGTGGCCACATCACCATCGTCGCCGCCGACCAGGGTCAGGACTGCGTGATCGAGGTCGAGGACGACGGCGCCGGCGAAGACCCCGAGCGGGTCCGACGGGCCCTTGCGGGCGACGTCGACCTGGACTCCATCGGTCTCGGAAACGTGGACGCGCGACTGCGCAACACCTTCGGTGACGAGTACGGCCTCGTCGTCGAGACCGCCCCCGGCGCCGGCACCAAGGTCATCGTGCGGGTCCCGAAGTTCGCCCCGGGAGTCCAGGCATGAGCCTCCCTCCCTCGCTCCCCCCGTCGGCCCCCCGCCTGCGGGCACTGGTGGTGGACGACGAACGGCCCGCGCTCGACGAGCTGGCCTACCTGCTCGGTCGGGACCCGCACATCGGCGAGCTCAGGACCGCCAGCTCGGCCACCGAGGCGTTGCGCCTGCTGCAGGAGTGGGAGGTCGACGTCGTCTTCCTCGACATCCAGATGCCCGGGCTGGACGGACTCGAGCTCGCCCAAGTGCTCTCCCGGTTCCGCACCCCGCCCCCGGTCGTCTTCGTGACGGCCCACGAAGGGCACGCCGTCGACGCCTTCGACCTGCGCGCCGTCGACTACGTCCTCAAGCCGGTCCGCGCCGACCGGCTCGCAGAGGCGGTACGCCGCGTGGTCGAGGGCGGCGACCGCCCGGCTCCCGAGCCGGATCTCCAGGTGGCCGTCGAGCGCGGCGGCGTCACCCGCTTCATCAACCGGTCCGAGATCACCCACGTCGAGGCCCACGGCGACTACGCGCGCCTGCACACCCCCGCGGGCTCCCACCTGGTGCGCACCCCGCTGTCCGCGCTCGAGGAGGAGTGGGCCGGTGCCGGCTTCCTCCGGATCCACCGCTCCCTGCTGGTCTCCCTCGCCCACGTGCAGGAGGTCCGCATGGACGGCGGTCGGTGCACGGTGCTCGTCGGCGGGGCCACGCCCGGCGACCTCGAGCTGGCGGTCAGCCGTCGACACACCCGCGAGCTGCGGGACGTGCTCCTGCACCGGGCCCGGCCCCCCGAGGGCCCGTGACCCCCGCCGAGCACCCACCGACATCGCGGGTGCGTGTCACCGGGCCGCCGCGGCGACGTCGTACTCCCCGAGCCCGCACGGGCGACATCGATGCCGAGACGAGGCTCGGCGGGATCTACATGCGCTCGCTGGTGCGTGAGCAGCTGCGACTGGCCCTGCTCGTGCTGACGGCCCTGGTCGGCACGGTCGGCCTGCTGCCGCTGGCCTTCCACCTCGTCCCCGGTCTGGGCGCGGTCAGCGTGCTCGGGCTCCCCCTGCCCTGGCTGCTGCTCGGCGTCCTGGTCTATCCGCTGCTGATCGCGCTCGGGTGGTCCTACGTGCTCCGAGCCGAGCGCAACGAACGGAACTTCGCCGAGCTGATCGACGAGGTGGAGAGGTGAACGGTGCCGGGCTCGAGGCCGCACCCGGCATCGTGGCGGTGACCCTGGTGACGATCGCGACCCTGGCGATCGGCACGTGGGGCCTGCGGTTCTCCCGCACCACCAGCGACTTCTTCGTGGCGTCCCGGACCGTGCGGCCGGGCCTGAACGCCTCGGCGATCGGCGGCGAGTACCTCTCGGCCGCCTCGTTCCTGGGCGTGGCCGGGCTGCTGCTCACCTTCGGTGCCGACATGCTCTGGTACCCCGTGGGCTGGACGGCCGGCTACCTCGTCCTCCTGGTCCTGGTGGCCGCGCCCCTCCGACGCTCGGGGGCCTACACGCTGCCGGACTTCGCCGAGGCCAGGCTCGGCTCGCGCGGTGTCCGCTCGGCCTGCTCGGTGCTGGTCGTGGCGATCGGCTGGCTCTACCTCCTGCCGCAGTTCATGGGTGCCGGCCTCACCCTGCGTACGGCGATCGGCGCACCGACCTGGGTGGGGCCGGTCATCGTGGGTCTGGTCGTCCTGATCAACGTCTCGTCCGGCGGGATGCGGAGCATCACCTTCGTCCAGGCCTTCCAGTACTGGCTCAAGCTGACGGCGCTGCTGGTCCCGGCCGCCGTCCTCCTCGTCATCTGGGCGGGCGACCGGACTGCGGGAAGCGGGGGGCGCGCGCTGGACTGGTCGCTGCCGCTGGCGCCGAGCAGCGGCCAGGGTCTCTACGTCACCTACTCGCTGATCATCGCGACCTTCTTGGGCACGATGGGGCTGCCGCACGTCGTCGTGCGGTTCTACACGAACCCCGACGGCCGCGCGGCTCGTCGTACGACGCTGGTGGTGCTCGGCCTGCTCGGGCTCTTCTACCTCCTGCCGCCCATCTACGGCGCGCTCGGTCGGATCTACGCCCCCGATCTTGCGGGCACCAGCCGCGCCGACGCCCTCGTGCTGGAGCTGCCGCGCCTGATGGCGCCGGGGACGACCGGGGAACTGCTGACCGGGCTCGTGACCGCGGGCGCCTTCGCTGCCTTCCTGTCGACGTCGTCGGGCCTGACGATCGCGGTCGCGGGTGTGCTCAGTCAGGACGTCACCGGGCGGACCTACGCCGGTCGCCGGCTGCACGGCGTGACCGCGTTCCGGCTCGGTGCGGTCGTGGCCGTGGTCGTGCCGGCAACGGCGGCGCTGGCCAGCCCCGATCTCGGGGTGGCCCGGGCCGTCGGGCTGGCCTTCGCGGTCGCCGCCTCGACGTTCTGCCCCCTGCTGGTGCTGGGGATCTGGTGGCGCGGCCTGACCGCGGTCGGCGCGATCACGGGCCTGGCCGTCGGCGGCCTCGGCTCCGGGGCCGCGGTGATGTGGACCCTGCTCGACACGACCGGCACCGGCTGGGGAGCCGTCGTGATGTCGCAACCCGCGGCGTGGAGCGTCCCTCTCGCCTTCGCCGCCATGGTCGCGGGCAGCCTGCTCACGCGCGGCCGGGTGCCGGCGCACACGGGTCGCTTCATGGTGCGGCTCCACAGCCCGGAGGCCCTGGCGCTGGACCGCGGCCCCGACCGCTCGTCGCTCGATCCCGACCGTTGAGCGACTCGAGGCCCCCGTTCGGCGCGTGACCTGTCTGCGGGGCTGACCCCGACCCCTCCCGCGCTCCTACGGTGACGGCCATCACACCCGTCCGAGAGGGGTCACCGGTGTCCGACACCAATCACGACCAGGCAGCACGCCACGATCCGGTCTACGACCAGCTCGCTGCCTCCGATGAGTTCAAGGAGCTGCGCCGGGCCTACCGCGGTTTCGTCTTCCCGGCCACGATCGCCTTCCTGGTCTGGTACCTGCTCTACGTCGTCATGTCGAACTGGGCGACCGGCTTCATGAACATCCAGGTCGTCGGCAACATCAACGTCGCCCTCGTCTTCGGCCTGCTGCAGTTCGTGACGACCTTCGGGCTCGCGTACCTCTACAGCCGCCACTCGACGGCCAAGCTCGACCCGCTGGCCCGCCACCTCAACGACCGATACGAAGCGGAGCGCTGACATGGATCACCAAGCTCTCACCACAGCACTCTTCCTCGCCGTGGTCGCCCTGACCGTCGGCATCACGGTCTGGGCCAGCCGTCAGGGCTCGGGGTCCGCCAACTTCTACGCCGGCGGCCGCTCGTTCACCCCGATGCAGAACGGCTTCGCGATCGGCGGCGACTACATGTCGGCGGCCTCGTTCCTCGGCATCTCCGGCGCCATCGCCCTCAACGGATACGACGGCTTCCTCTACTCGGTCGGTTTCCTCGTGGCCTGGCTGGTCGCGCTGCTGCTCGTCGCCGAGATGCTGCGCAACGCCGGTCGCTACACGATGGCCGACCAGTTGGCCTTCCGGATGCGCAAGACGCCGGTCCGGATGGCCGCGGCCACCTCGACCGTCGTGGTCTCCATCTTCTACCTGCTCGCCCAGATGGTCGGCGCGGGCGCGCTGGTCGCGCTGCTGCTCGGCGTGGACAGCCAGGCCGTGAAGAACCTCGTCATCTTCGGGGTCGGCATCCTGATGATCTTCTACGTCACCGTCGGTGGCATGCGAGGCACCACCTGGGTGCAGATCGTCAAGGCCGTGCTGCTGATGACCGGCTCGGCGCTGATCGTCGTCCTGGTGCTGTGGAAGTTCAGCTTCAACCTCTCCGACCTGCTCGGCGCGGCCGCCTCCAACAGCGGCAAGGGCCAGGCGTTCCTGGAGCCCGGTCTGAAGTTCGGTGTCTCCACCACCAGCAAGATCGACTTCGTCAGCCTCGGCCTCGCCCTGGTGCTCGGCACCGCCGGCCTGCCGCACATCCTGATCCGGTTCTACACCGTCCCCACCTCGCGCGACGCCCGGAAGTCGGTGTTGTGGGCGATCGGCCTGATCGGCGTCTTCTACCTGTTCACGCTGGTCCTGGGCTTCGGTGCCGCTGCGCTGCTGTCGGGAGACAAGGCGGACCAGGTGGCGACCAGCAAGGGCAACCTGGCTTCACCACTGCTCGCCGAGGCCGTGGGCGGTGGCGCCGGGTCGACCGGCGGCGCGGTCCTGCTGGCGGTGATCTCCGCCGTGGCCTTCGCGACCATCCTCGCGGTGGTGGCCGGCCTGACGCTGACGTCTTCGGCGTCGGTCGCGCACGACATCTACAACAACGTGGTCAAGAAGGGTCAGGCCACCGAGAAGCAGGAGATCAAGGTGACCCGGATCGCGGCCTTCTCCATCGGCCTGATCGCGATCCTGCTGGCCATCCCCGCGCAGAACCTGAACATCGCCTTCCTGGTGGCCCTGGCCTTCGCGGTCGCGGCCTCGGCGAACCTGCCGGCGATCGTCTACAACATGTTCTGGCGGCGCTTCAACACCCGCGGCGCGACGTGGAGCATCTACGGCGGTCTGATCTCCTCGGTGGGCCTGGTGATCTTCTCGCCGGTCATGTCCGGCAAGGGTCTGGTCGACGGCGTGAACCAGAGTCTGCTGCCCGCCAGCATCGACATCTCGTGGTTCCCGTTGGAGAACCCCGGCATCGTGTCGATCCCGCTCGGCTTCCTCTTCGGCTTCCTCGGGACCATGTCTCGTCGCGAGCCGGAGGCCGAGGACCGCTTCACCGAGCTGGAGGTCCGGGCCCTGTCGGGTGCCGGATCCGAGAAGGCGCTCGTGCACTGACCCGAGGGCCCCTCGACGCTGGACGTCGAGGGGCCTCCACGTCCTACAGTGGCGGCGACGCCACCACGCATGCATACGGGAGAAATCGTGAGCGAAGAGACCCTGGACAACCTGTCGCACGAGGACCGGACGTTCGAGCCACCAGCCGAGCTGGCCGCCAACGCCAACCTGAAGGCCGAGGCCTACGACCGTGCCGAGTCCGACCGGCTGGGCTTCTGGGCCGAGCAGGCCGACCGGCTCGACTGGTCCCAGCGCTGGGACCAGGTGCTGGACTGGGACAACCCGCCGTTCGCGAAGTGGTTCGTCGGCGGCAAGCTCAACGCGGCGTACAACTGCGTGGACCGGCACGTCGAGGCCGGCAACGGCGAGCGGGTGGCGCTGCACTGGGTCGGCGAGCCGGACGATGACGAGCGCTCGATCACCTACGCCGAGATGAAGGACGAGGTGAGCCGGGCGGCCAACGCGCTCACCGACCTCGGCGTCGCTGCCGGTGACCGGGTGGCGATCTACATGCCGATGATCCCCGAGGCGGTCGTCGCGATGCTGGCGTGTGCCCGAATCGGCGCCCCGCACACGGTCGTCTTCGGTGGCTTCTCCTCCGACGCGCTCGCCTCGCGGGTGAGCGACTGCCAGGCCAAGGTGGTGATCACCTCCGACGGTGGCTACCGCCGCGGCTCGGCCTCAGCCCTCAAGCCCGCGGTCGACGAGGCTCGGGCCAAGACCTCCTCGGGCGGCTTCGACGTCGAGCACGTGCTCGTCGTACGCCGCACCGGGCAGGAGGTCGCGTGGGACGACAACGTCGACGTGTGGTGGCACGACGCGGTCGGCTCGGCATCGAGCGAGCACACCCCCGAGGCCTTCGACTCCGAGCACCCGCTCTACGTCATGTACACCTCAGGCACCACCGGCAAGCCCAAGGGGATCCTGCACACCACCGGCGGCTACCTCGCCGGCACGTCGTACACCCACTCGGCGATCTTCGACCTCAAGCCGGAGACCGACGTCTACTGGTGCACCGCGGACATCGGCTGGGTGACCGGGCACTCGTACATGGTCTACGGACCGATGGCGAACGGCGCGACCCAGGTGATGTACGAAGGCACCCCGGACAGCCCGCACAAGGGCCGCTGGTGGGAGATCATCGAGAAGTACGGCGTCACGATCTTCTACACCGCGCCCACCGCGATCCGGACCTTCATGAAGTGGGGCCGCGAGATCCCCGACAAGGCCGACCTGTCGTCGCTGCGGCTGCTCGGCTCGGTCGGTGAGTCGATCAACCCCGAGGCGTACATGTGGTACCGCGAGGTCATCGGCGGCGACCGGTGTCCCATCGTCGACACCTGGTGGCAGACCGAGACCGGCGCGATCATGATCAGCCCGCTGCCCGGTGTCACCGCGGGCAAGCCGGGCTCGGCGATGCGCTCGATCCCCGGGATCGTCGCGGACGTCGTCGACGAGGCCGGCGAGTCCGTCGCGAACGGGCACGGCGGCTACCTGGTGATCAAGGAGCCGTGGCCCGCCATGCTGCGCACCATCTGGGGCGATGACAAGCGGTTCCAGGAGACCTACTGGTCGCGCTTCAAGACGATGTACTTCGCCGGCGACGGGGCCAAGAAGGACGACGACGGCGACATCTGGTTGCTCGGCCGGGTCGACGACGTCATGAACGTCTCGGGCCACCGGCTCTCGACGACGGAGATCGAGTCGGCCCTGGTCTCACACCCGAAGGTCGCCGAGGCCGCCGTCGTCGGTGCGGCCGACGAGACCACCGGCCAGGCGGTCTGCGCCTTCGTCATCCTGCGCGAGAGCGCGGGTGACGGTGGCGACGACATCGTCGAGGAGCTGCGCCGGCACGTGCAGAAGGAGATCGGTGCGATCGCCAAGCCGCGTCAGATCATGGTCGTGCCCGAGCTGCCCAAGACCCGCTCGGGCAAGATCATGCGGCGCCTGCTCAAGGACGTCGCGGAGAAGCGTGAGGTCGGAGACGTCACGACGCTCGCCGACTCCTCGGTGATGGACCTGATCTCGTCGGGTCTGTCCACCAGCGCCGACGACTGACCCGTCACTTGTGGCCGCTCCCACCCCCTCGACCTGCCATTTGTGGCCGCCGTACTGACGGGTCGAGGGGTCCTGGGCGGCCATAAGTGGCAGGTCGGCGGGTTCTGGGCGGCCATAAGTGGCAGGTCAGCGCGTGGCGTGGAACCGGTCGCGGTGGCCGAGCATCAACGCACCGATCACCGCAGCGATCACCGAGCCACCCAGGACGGCGGTCTTGGCCGCGTCGCGCGCAGCGCCGTCGAAGGAGAGGTCGGAGACCAGCAGCGAGACCGTGAAGCCGATCCCGGCCAGGACGGCGACGCCGACGATGTCGCGCCAGGTCAGCGAGGGGTTCAGCTGCGCCCTGGTGAAGCGGGTCACCACCCAGGCCCCACCGAAGACGCCGAGCGGCTTGCCGATCACCAGGCCCAGCACGACGCCGATGACCACGGGGTTCTTCAGCAGGTCACCGCCCCCGCCGAGTACGACGCCCGCCGAGAGCAGGGCGAAGAACGGCACCGCCACGCCCGACGAGATCGGGGAGAGCAGGTGCTCGAGCCGCTCGGCGGGGCTGCGCTTCTCGGTCTCGTCGGGGCGCACCCGGGTCAGGAGACCCAGCACCACGCCGGCCACGGTGGCGTGGATCCCGCTCTCGTGGATGAACCACCACGCCACGATCGCCAGCGGCACGTAGATCCAGGCTGTCCGCACCCGCTTCTGCTGCAGGATTGCCCAGGCAGCGAAGGCGAGCCCGGCGAGGGCCAGCGGCAGCAGGTGCAGGCTCTCGGTGTAGAACACCGCGATGATCACGATCACGATCAGGTCGTCGACCACGGCCAGGGTGAGCAGGAACGCCCGCAGCGAGGTCGGCAGGTTGGACCCCACCACCGCGAGCACGGCCAGCGCGAACGCGATGTCGGTCGCGGCGGGGATTGCCCAACCGCCCGGGCGCGCGCCGTCGAGACCGCTGAGGTCGGAGTTCAGCGCCAGGTAGATCAGCGCGGGGACCGCCACGCCGCAGATCGCCGCCACGACGGGCACGGCGGCATCGGCCGGCTTGCGCAGCGATCCCACGACGAACTCGCGCTTGAGCTCGAGTCCAGCCAC
Source organism: uncultured Actinomycetota bacterium (assembly GCA_963850965.1). GTDB lineage: Bacteria > Actinomycetota > Actinomycetes > Propionibacteriales > Nocardioidaceae > Nocardioides. The sequence goes on from CAWKMT010000002.1 coordinate 779,088, forward strand.
GAAGAAGAAGAGGGTCAGGGCGCCGTCGGCACCCCAGTGCTCGAGGTCCAGCGGACCGAGCTGGAAGTGCCGGAACGCTTCGTACGACGACCCGACCGGCGAGTTCGCCCAGATCACCGCCACGGCAGCCGCGACGAGCGCGATGGACCCACCGACCGCCTCGCGGCGCAGGAGGTCGCCGAGGAAGGTGGACTCACCCGCGTCATAGGTGGGCAGGAAGCGGGGGCGGCGGGGTCGAGACACGATCACGGCTTTGATACTCCAAGGGGGAGGGGTGGCTGAACAAGCCCGCGACTCGGGCTCAGTGCCGACCAGACTTCCCGGCTCACCAGCGCGAACATTACCAACGTTGTGGTCGACGGCCGTCGTTGTAGGGTCGGCACCGAGATCTCACCCCACCAGACAGAGGGACAACCTGCATGGCAACCCCACCGGTCCAGGATTCTGATCCGACCATCGGCCGCCTGGTCACCGACGCCAGCCGTGACATCTCCACCCTCATCTCGAAGGAGATCCAGCTCGCGAAGTCCGAGCTGAAGGTCAGCGTCCGCGCCGGCGGGTTGAGCATCGGCCTGTTCGCCGCCGCCGGCTTCCTGGTCGTCCTGGCCGTGATCATGCTGTCCGTCGCGATCGCCTACCTGATCCACTGGAACGGCTCCGGCTTGTCGCTGCACTGGGCGTTCCTGATCGTCTTCGTGCTCTACCTGCTGATCGCCGGTCTGCTGGGGTTCCTGGGCGTCAAGAAGCTCAAGCAGGTCGGTCCGCCCGAAGGTGCGATCCGGCAGGGCAAGGCCATCCCGCAGGCGCTCAAGGGCAAGGCCTGAGCGAACGCAGCTCGCTCAGCCCGCGCAGTTGCCGGTCGAGACCTGGTCGCTGCGGCTCAGACCCAGGGTGGCGCTGCGCGCGACCTGCTCGGCGGTGAGGGCGTAGCCGGTGTCCTTGTCGGAGACCGATGCCGCGAAGACGACCCCGACCACGTCACCGGCCGAGGAGACGATCGGGCCGCCGGAGTTGCCCGGTCGCACGAGTCCGCGCACGGAGAAGACCTCACGGATGACCGTGCCCTCGCCGTAGATGTTGGGCGAGCGCAAGCGCTGCTCGGACCTGATCCGGCCCGGCTGGACGTCGTACGGACCGTCCTGCGGGTAACCGAGGATCGCCACGCCGTCCGAGGCACCGGCTTCCTGGTCGAAGCCGAGGACCGGGAGCGTGCCGCTGTCGAACTCCAGCACCGCGACGTCGAGGTCAGGGTTGTAGTAGACGACCGTCCCGGGGACCGTGCTGTCCCCCACCACGACGTCGGGATTGTCCACGCCGGCGACCACGTGGGCGTTGGTCATCAGGTGGTTCGCTGAGTACAGGAACCCCGAGCCCTCGATACCCCGGCCGCAGGAGTTGGTGCCGCGGATCTTGAGCACGCTGGCCTCCGCGTTGATCACGTCGGGGTCCTTGAGCAGCCGCTGGGGGCCGGGCCCGACCTCGACGATCCGCTCGGGCGCGAACGGCTCGAGGTAGCGCGGGAAGAAGCTGGTGCCGACGACGTTGTTGAAGGCCTCCAGGACCTTGCCGGCGGAGGTCGGCAGCACCTTGTTGACCTCGTGCAGCACTGCCGAGCTGCGGACCAGGGGGGTGACCGCGGCGATGCGGGTGCCGGAGATCGCGACGCCGAGCGCCCACGCGACGAGGAGTACGGCGGCCGCGCTCAGCGCGGCACCTCCCACGGCGTCGATCGCGCGCACCGGGCGCCAGGTGATGCGGTCGCGGATCCGGGCGCCGAGGAACTGCAGGAGAGCCTGACCGAGTGTGGCCGCCAGGATCACGATGAAGAGCGCGCCCAGCGAGACCATCAGCGACGGCGTCGCATCGCCCAGAGCCACCGGGGCCAGCCAGACCCCGAAGAGGCCACCGAGCAGCAGCCCGGCCGTCGCGAAGGCGCCCGTGACGAAGCCCTGCCAGTAGCCGGACAGGGCATAGGCGAGGACGAGCACGACCAAGAGCCAGTCGAGCAGGTTCATCAACGCTCCTCGAATCTGGTGTTGGGCACGATGTCGGACCGGGTGGGCTCACCCTGCAGCATGTGGGCGGGGAGATCACGCATGGGGGCGTCCCGGACCGGCGTGGTCCACCCCACGAAGTCGAAGAGCCGGGCGATGATCCCCGCGGTGAACCCCCACAGGATGACGTCCTTCTCGCCGCCGATGAGGAAGCCGGGGCCCACCCAGCCGGTGGGGTGGCGTACGGCGATGCGGTGCTCGGGATCGACCAGTTCGCTGATCGGGACGCGGAAGACCTGGTGGACCTCGTCGGGGTCGACGGCCGACACCGGGGTCGGCTCGTGCCACCAGCCGAGGACCGGGGTGACCGCGAAGTTGCTGGGCGGCAACCACAGCTCGGGCAGCTCGGCGAAGACGTGCACGCCGGCCGGCTCGACGCCGGTCTCCTCCCACGCCTCCCGCAGGGCGGCTTCGCGCGGCGTCTCGCCCTGGTCGATCGAGCCGCCCGGGAAGGAGATCTGACCGGGGTGCGAGCGCATGTGGTGGGCGCGCTCGGTGAGCAGGAGGTCGCCGCCGTCGGGCCCCTCGCCGAAGAGCATCAGCACCGCGCCCCGCCGGGCGTCGGAACCCTCGGGCGGCATGAAGCGGGTGAGGTCGTGGACGGTGATCGCGGACGCGCCCTGCGCCATGGGCTGCAGCCACGCGGCAGGGGCGGGCGGTCGGGCTGGTCGGGCTGGTCGGGCTGGTCGGGGGCGGTCACAGGTCCACCCCCAGGTGCTGGTTGACCAGGTCCACGAGCTCCTGCTCGGAGGCGATGATGGTGAACTCCTGGTGGACCACGACACCGTCGGCGTCGACGAGCGCGAGGAACGGCAGCCCCCGCAGTGACGGGAACGGCGCCGCCCGGTCCAGGTCCCCCTGGGGGTCGGCCAGGAGTGGGTAGGTGACCCCGGACTCCACGATCAGGTCCATGGCGGCCTCGGTCTGCACGTCCTGGAAGTCGATGCCGATCAGGCCGACCCGGTCGGCGTACCGCTCGTGGAAGGACTGGAGCACCGGCAGTTCCTTGCGGCAGGGGCCGCACCAGGAGGCCCAGAAGCTGATCACGGTCGGGCCGCGCAGCGTCGCGAGGTCGACGTCGGGGCCGCCGCCGAAGCACGGCAGGGTGACGGCCGGCAGCCCACCCTGGACCGGTCCGCCGGAGCCGGGCGAGCAGTCGGCCACGCCGGCGGCCTGCTTGGCCTCGCGCAGCGCGGGGGTGTCCACCTCGACCCGCGACGCGCCCGGGAGTGCGGAGCCACCGTCGGGTCCACTGCACCCGGCGAGCAGGGCGGTGGCCGCAACCACCGCGAGGACGAGCCGCCTCATGCGGGGCCCTGGGTCTTGACCAGCCCGGCGGCGATCTCAGGGTTGGTCTCGCCCGCGCCGTACGCCGGGCAGAGCCGCGCGATCGGACAGGCACCGCAGGCGGGGTTGCGCGCGAAGCAGCGACGCCGGCCGTGCCAGATCAGGTGGTGACTGAGCATGGTCCAGTCCTTCGGCGCGAAGAGCGCGGCGACGGCGTGCTCGACCTTGACCGGGTCGGTCTCCTCGGTCCACCCCAGGCGTCGCGCCAGCCGGCCGAAGTGGGTGTCGACGGTGATCCCGGGGACTCCGAACGCGTTGCCGAGCACCACGAAGGCGGTCTTGCGGCCCACCCCAGGGAGGCTGACGAGGTCTTCGAGCCGGCCGGGCACCTCGCCGTCGTACTTCTCGACGAGGGTCTGGCTCAGCCGGAGCAGGGAGTCGGTCTTGGCGCGGAAGAAGCCCAGTGGGCCGATCAGCTGCTCGAGGTGCTCGCGGGGAGCTCCGGCCATCGCGGCCGCATCGGGGTAGGCGGCGAAGAGCGCGGGGCGGGCGGCGTTGACTCGGCGGTCGGTCGTCTGGGCGGAGAGCACCGTGACGACCAGGAGCTCGAAGGGGTTGTCGAAGTCGAGCTCACAGCGCGCGTCGGGATAGGCCTCGGCCAGCGCTCGGTCGATCCGCCGGGCGCGGCGCACGAGGCCGGTCCTGGATTCGGAGTCGGGCACGCGCCCCAGCGTACGGCGCACCGGTGAGAGTGATTGCAGGGCGACTTATCGCGGGCGGTTGTGACTGTGACCTAGGCCACTGGTTAAGATCGGGCCACACCGCGTACGCGGCGAAGCGATCTAGGAGGACTCGTGGACAACGACGTCTTGCGTCAGGCTCCCCTGTTCAGTGCTCTTGATGACGAAGCCGCCGCAGCGCTTCGCTCCTCGATGACCGACAGTCGGTTGCGCCGGGGCGACGTCCTGTTCCACGAGGGAGACTCCGGCGACAAGTTGTACGTCGTCCTGGACGGCAAGGTGAAGCTCGGCCGCACCTCCTCCGACGGCCGCGAGAATCTCCTCGCGATCCTCGGCCCCGGCCAGATGTTCGGTGAGCTCTCGCTCTTCGACCCCGGTCCGCGCTCGGCCACGGTCACGGCCGTCACCGACGCCTCCTTCGCCTCGCTCTCCCACGAGGACCTCCTGCGCTGGCTCGACGGTCGACCGATGGTTTCCCGCGGCCTGCTCTCGCAGTTGGCTGCCCGGCTGCGCAAGGCCAACGATGTCGTGGCCGACCTGGTCTTCTCCGACGTGCCCGGCCGTGTGGCCAAGGCGCTGCTCGACCTGGCCGACCGCTTCGGCCGCACCGCCGACGACGGCGTGCATGTCCACCACGACCTCACTCAGGAAGAGCTCGCCCAGCTGGTCGGCGCCTCCCGTGAGACGGTCAACAAGGCGCTCGCCGACTTCGCCTCGCGCGGCTGGCTGCGCCTCGAGCCCCGCTCGGTCGTGATCATGGACGTCGAGCGCCTGGCTCGTCGCGCCCGCTGAGAGTCCCCCGACCCGCCCGTTCCGCTGGGCCCCTTCCGCTGGCCGCTGCCCCGTCGCTGTAACGCGGTGTTATGGACGCTGAGTGACCCCTCCGGGGCTTGTTCAGCGACGGTAACCCCGCGTTACAGCGGGAGGCGGGCGGCGGGCGGGCTCTCAGGACCGCGCAGCGAGGTACGCCAGCTGCGCCCGCACCGAGAGTTCGGCGGCACCCCAGAGCACCGGGTCGACGTCCTGGTAGACCAGCTCCACCACCCGGCGCGGGAGCTCGTCGGCGGCGATCCCCTCCGGGTGCGGCGCGCGCTTCAGGGCCTCGAACGCGGCCGCCACCTGATCGAGGCGCTCGCGCCGGTGGGCCAGGTAGAAGTCCAGGGCGCCCAGAGCGTTCTCGATGACCGGCCCGTGCCCGGGCCAGATGGCGGTGGCCTCCTGCGCCTCCGCCAGCGCGTGCAACCGGTCGAGCGAGCCGAGGTAGGCCCCCAGCTCGCCGTCGGGATGCGCCACGACCGTGGTGCCGCGCCCCAGGACCGTGTCGCCGGTCAGCACCGCTCGCTCGGCCGGCAGCAGGAACGACAACGAGTCGGCCGTGTGCCCCGGCGTACCGACCACGTGCACCTCGAGCCCGTCGACCGCCACGACGTCACCGTCGGCCAGCCCCTCGGAGCCCAGCCGGTGCGCCGGGTCGAGCGCGCGTACGCCGCACCCGACCCGCTCCGCGAACTCGCGGGCCGCCTCGGAGTGGTCGGCGTGGTGGTGGGTCAGCAGCACGATCGCCACGTCGCCGGCGACCTCGGCGATCGCATCGAGGTGGGACAGGATCGAAGGCCCGGGGTCGACCACGATCGAGCGGCGCGCACCGGGCTCGCGGAGCACCCAGGTGTTGGTGCCGTCGAGCGTCATCATGTTGGCGTTGGGGGCGAGCACGCACTCGGCCCGTTCGCCGAACGATCCTCCCGACCACCCGGCCGCCGTCACGACGTCACGCCCGGCGCTCCGCCACCAACGGCCTGAGGTGGTCGGGCATCGAGAGGGTGAACCCGTCACCCAGTGCTTCGACCGCAGGCATGAACATCTCGACGACCCGACCACGGGCCGCCTCGAAGACCTCGACCGGGCTCGCGAACTGACCCACCTCCAGGCAGGTGAGGTACGTCGGCGGCATCATCAGCATCTCGCCAGCGTCGGCAGAGCCGGCCGCCTCGAGCGCCGGGAGCCAGGTGACCGAGGACGACTCGGTGGAGACGTCGCGGGTGATCTGCCCCTCGGGCAGGCTCGCCACGAAGAACCACGTGCGGTACCGCTTGGGCTCGAACTCCGGCGTGAGCCAGCCGCCCCAGACTCCGAGCAGGTCGGTGCGCAACACCAGTCCCCGACGGGTCAGGAACTCGGTCATCGCCAGGTCGCGCGACTCCAGGGCGTGCCGGTCGGCCTCCCAGTCGTCGCTGGTCGTGTCGGCCACGACGGTCGAGTCGGACGTGCCGGCGAGCAGCACCCCTGACTCCTCGAACGTCTCGCGCACCGCAGCACAGACCAGGGCCCGGGCGGTCTCCTCGTCGGTGCCGAGCCGCCGGGCCCACTCCTCCGGCGTCGGTCCGGCCCAGGCCACCTCGACGTCGAAGTCGCGCGGGTCGACGCCACCACCGGGGTAGACGCACATCCCACCGGCGAACTCCATCGAGACCTGACGGCGCATCAGGTAGACCGACGGTCCAGCCTCCGAGGGCCGCAGCAGGATCACGGTCGCAGCGTTGCGGGGCTCGGCCGGCGTACGCGTGCCGTCGGCGAACTCCCGGGCGGCCTCGACCAGACGGGCAGGCAACGGCACCGGGGGGAGCGGGATCTTCATCCCGCTCAGACCTCGACCAGGAGCTCGACCTCGACCGGGGCGTCCAGCGGCAGCACGGTGACGCCGACGGCCGAGCGGGCGTGGATGCCGGCCTGGCCGAAGACGGAGCCGAGCAGCTCGGAGACACCGTTGGCGACCTGTGGCTGGCTGGTGAAGTCGGGGGCCGACGCCACGAAGACGACGACCTTGACCACCCGCTTGACCAGCGCCAGATCACCGATCTCGGCCTTGACCGCGGCGATGGCGTTCAGGGCGCACTGCTGGGCGCACTCGACGGCCTCGTCGAGCGTGATCTCCGCCCCGACCTTGCCGGTCGCCATCAGCTCACCCGACCGCATCGGCAGCTGGCCGGAGGTGAAGACATGGTTGCCGCTGCGCACTGCCGGGACGTAGACCGCCACCGGCTTCGCGACCTCGGGGACCGCCAGCCCGAGCTCGGCGAGGCGCTCCTCCGGGTGGCTCATGCGAGCGGGCGCTTGAAGTAGCCCACGAGGTTCTCCGGGTTCATCCCCGGTGCGACCTGGACGAGCTCCCAGCCCTCCGAGCCGAAGTTGTCCAGGATCTGCTTCGCAGCATGGGTCAGGATCGGAGCTGTCAGGTATTCCCACTTGGTCATGGCTCGCACCCTACTAGCGGCCCTCCCCGTCAGAAGAAGGGCAGGTACGGCGAGAGCACCCCGCGCAGCTCATTGACCGCGAGCGCGACGAAGAGCAACGCGCAGAGTGCCAGCATCGAGTTCGACCACCAGCCGTTGCGCCACCGCTCCGGGATCGCGGCCCCTGCCATGTCGCCGTCGCCGCGTCGGTTCAGGAGCACCAACAGGGTGATCGCGAGGAACGGCATGAACAACGCTCCCAGCGTGCCGTAGGCGAGGATCAGCCCGATCGGCTTGTCGAGCAGCAGCAGGAGCATCGGCGGGAAGGTCAGCCACAGCATGTAGCCGCGGAAGTAACGGCCTCCGGTGCGGGTGTCCGGGTGGCCCGACGGCAGGTTCCGCAGGTTGCCCCAGAAGTCCGCGAACATCAGGCTCACCCCACTCCAGACGCCGATGAGCGACGAGAACGACGCGGCCCAGAAACCGACCAGGAAGACGTAGCCGAAGACCGAGCCGTAGCGCTCGCGCAGCACGCTGGAGAGCTGCACCAGCGCCTGGTCTCCCGAGGCGAGCGCGACGTTGGCGGAGTAGAGCAGCTCGGCGCCGACGATCAGCATCGAGACCACGAAGACCCCGGTCACGGCGTACGCCGCACTGTTGTCGAGGCGCATCACCCGCATGAAGCGCGGGGTGGACCAGCCCTTCTCGCGCAGCCAGTAGCCGTAGGCCGCCAGCGTGATCGTCCCGCCGACTCCCCCCGCGATGGCGAGCACGTTGAAGATCGAGTCGTCGGGGAAGATCGGTCGCAGCCCGAGTGCCACCTCCCCGAGGTTGGGAACCGTCAGCGCCGCGGCGCCCACGACCGCCACGAACATGACGGCCACGAAGCCGCTGATCACCTTCTCGAAGACGGCGTACGAGCCGAACCACACCAGCGCCAGTCCGACCAGCCCCGAGGCGATCGCCGTCCAGCGCAGGGAGAGGTCCGGGAAGATCGCCACCAGCGGCAGCGCCGTGGAGGACATCGCGGTGGCTCCGTAGACCAGCCCCCAGACCACGATGTAGGGCGCGAAGTACCACGTCGTCCAGCGCCCGAGACTGCGCCAGCCCTCGAAGATCGTGCGGCCCGACGCGAGCGAGTAGCGCCCCGCACCCTCGACCAGCACCACCTTGATCACGGCGCCCAGCACCGCCACCCACAGCAGGGCGTAGCCGAACTTGGCGCCCGCCACGAGGGTGGCCACCAGGTCCGCGGCGCCGACGCCGGTGGCCGCCACGACCAGACCGGGGCCGACCAGTCGCCAGCGAGGCGCTGCATCGGACGGAGTGGGAAGGTCTGGAGTCGTGGTGTCCCGAGTAGTCACCGCGCCATCATGCAACGCGGGACCGTCGCCGCACACCCCGCCGCCCCCTGTAACGCGGTGTTCTTGACGCTGAGTGCGCCGTACTCCGCGTGTTCAGCGACGGTAACCCCGCGTTACAGCAGCGTGGGCTCGGTCTTCTCGCGGACCTCGTCCTCGGTGACGCCGGGGGCGAGCTCGACCAGCTTCAGGCCGCCGCCGTCGGGGAGTACGTCGATCACACAGAGGTCGGTGATGATTCGCTGGACGACGCCGCGGCCGGTGTAGGGCAGCGAGCACTGGTCGACGATCTTGTAGGTGCCGTCCTTGGCGACGTGCTCCATCAGCACGATCACCCGCTTGGCGCCGTGGACCAGGTCCATCGCGCCGCCCATGCCCTTGACCATCTTGCCGGGGATCATCCAGTTGGCGATGTCACCCGCGGCGCTGACCTGCATGGCGCCCAGGATCGCGGCGTCGATCTTGCCGCCGCGGATCATCCCGAACGACGTGGCGGAGTCGAAGAACGACGCCCCGCGGCGCAGCGTGACGGTCTCCTTGCCGGCGTTGATCAGGTCGGCGTCCTCGTCACCTTCCAGCGGGTAGGCGCCGACACCGAGGATGCCGTTCTCGGACTGCAGCACCAGCTCGACGTCCTCGTCGACGTAGTTCGGCACCAGGGTCGGGAGCCCGATCCCGAGGTTCACGTAGGAGCCGTCCTTCAGCTCGGAGGCCGCTCGGGCCGCCATCTCCTCGCGGGTCCAGCTCATGAGGTCGCCTCCTGCCGCGGACGCACGGTCCGCTTCTCGATCCGCTTGTCCGCGGCCTGCTCGGGGGTGAGTACGACGACCCGCTGCACGAAGACGCCCGGGGTGTGCACGTGGTTGGGGTCGAGCTCGCCGGGCTCGACGAGCTCCTCGACCTCCGCGATCGTGAGCCGACCGCACATGGCGGCCAGCGGGTTGAAGTTCTGCGCGGAGTCGCGGTAGACGAGGTTGCCGTGCCGGTCGCCCTTCCAGGCGCGCACCAGGCCGAAGTCGGCCACGATCGCCTCCTCGAGCACGAACTCCTGCGGTCCGCTGGAGCCCGGGAAGGTCCGCGTCTCCTTCGGCGGCGAGGAGACGATGACGTTGCCCTCGGTGTCGTACTTCCAGGGCAGCCCGCCCTCGGCCACCTGGGTCCCGCTGCCGGTGGCGGTGAAGAACGCCGCGATGCCCGACCCGCCGGCCCGCATCCGCTCGGCGAGCGTGCCCTGGGGGGTGAGCTCGACCTCGAGCTCTCCGGAGAGGTACTGGCGGGCGAACTCCTTGTTCTCCCCGACGTACGACGAGATCATCCGCCGCAACCGCTTGGCCATCAGGAGCTTGCCCAGGCCCCAGTCGTCGACGCCGCAGTTGTTCGAGACCGCCTGGAGGTCGTCGGCGCCACCTTCGAGCACGGCGTCGATGAGCACCGACGGGATGCCACAGAGACCGAACCCACCTACCGCGAGCGTCGCTCCGCTCCCGATGTCGGCGACGGCCTCCGCCGCACTCGCCACGACCTTGTCCACGCGATCACTCCCGCCTCGTTGCTGCCCGGATCTGACTCGGCAGCAACCCTAGCGACCCGACACCACCCGCAGGTATGGCGCTGGGCCACACCTTGTCGCCGACCATCAGGCGGTGAGAGCCACCGCGCTGAGCTGGAGGTTGGTGCGCCCTCTACGCTCATCTCGTGACCGACCAGAAGCCCGACTGGCCCGGCGTGCGCCTGCACGTCGTGAGCGGCAAGGGCGGGACCGGCAAGTCCACCATCGCGGCGGCACTCGCCCTGTCGCTGGCCTCCCACGGCAAGAACGTCCTGCTCTGCGAGGTCGAGGGACGTCAGGGCATTGCCCGGCTCTTCGACGTCGACCCGCTGCCCTACGAGGAGCGCCGGATCGCGACCGGACTGCGGGGGCCCGACGGCTCACCCGGCGTGGTCCACGCGCTGCACATCGACGCGGAGTCGGCCCTGCTGGAGTACCTCGCGATGTACTACAAGCTCGGCCGGGCCGGGCGCGCGCTCGACCGCTTCGGGGTGATCGAGTTCGCCACGACGATCGCTCCCGGAGTGCGCGACGTCCTGCTGACCGGCAAGGTCTTCGAGGCGGCCCAGCGCAACAGCCGGAACAAGAACGCCGTCCAGTACGACGCGATCGTGCTCGACGCCCCGCCGACCGGCCGGATCAGCCAGTTCCTCAACGTCAACAACGAGCTCGCCGGGCTGGCCAAGATGGGTCCGATCAAGAGCCAGGCCGACAACGTCATGACGCTGTTCCGGTCGCCCCGGACGGCCGTCCACCTGGTCACCGTCCTCGAGGAGATGCCGGTCCAGGAGACGGCCGACGGCATCGCCGAGCTGCGCCACGCACGACTGCCGGTGGGCGGTGTGATCGTCAATCTGGTCCGGCCACGCGACCTCGACGACGACGCGCTGACCGACGCCCGCGCCGGCTCGCTGGACCGGGCCTCGATCCAGACCGATCTGAAGAGCGCAGGCATCGAGGACGGCAGCGACCTGGTCGACGGGCTGCTCGCCGAGGCGGGCGACCACGCCGAGCGCCGTGCGCTCGAGGAGACCCAGCGCGCCCTCGTCTCCGAGCTGGGCGTGCCGACCTACGAGCTGCCCCGGCTGGCCGGTGGCATCGACCTGGGCGCCCTCTACGAGCTGGCGGCTTCCCTCCGCGACCAAGGACTGAGCTCATGACGCGATCGCGCAGCCGGGTGGGTCCGCTCGCCGTCAGCGCCAACCCCGCCCCCGACCTCGACATCGACGCGCTGATCGACGACCCCGACACCGGGATCATCGTGTGCGCCGGCTCCGGCGGGGTCGGCAAGACGACCGCGTCGGCAGCGTTGGCGCTACGGGCCGCCGAGCGCGGCCGCCGCGTCGTGGTGCTCACCATCGATCCCGCCCGTCGGCTCGCGCAGTCGATGGGGATCGAGGCGCTCGACAACACGCCCCGGCCCGTCCTGGGCGTCGACCCCGCCAACGGCGGCAGCCTCGACGCGATGATGCTCGACATGAAGCGCACCTTCGACGAGGTGGTCGAGAGCCAGGCCACTCCGGAGAAGGCCCGCCAGATCCTCGCCAACCCCTTCTACGTGGCCCTGTCCAGCTCGTTCTCCGGCACCCAGGAGTACATGGCGATGGAGAAGCTGGGGCAGATCCACCAGGACGCCCAGCGCGAGGGGACCTACGACCTGATCGTGGTCGACACGCCTCCGTCACGGGCAGCGCTGGACTTCCTCGACGCCCCTGAGCGGCTCTCGAGCTTCCTCGACGGGCGGTTCATCCGGCTGCTCCTGGCGCCCGCGCGCGGCCCGGCCCGGCTGATGACGGCCGGGCTCGGTCTGATCACCAACGCGCTGACCCGCATCCTCGGCGCTCAGGTGCTGCGCGACATGCAGACCTTCGTGGCGGCGTTCGACACCCTCTTCGGGGGGTTCCGCCAGCGCGCGCAGAAGACCTTCGCGCTACTGCAGGCCGACGGCACGACGTTCCTGGTCATCGCCGCACCCGAGCCCGACGCGCTGCGCGAGGCGGCGTACTTCGTCGAACGGCTCAGCGAGGACCGGATGCCGTTGGGCGGCCTGATCGTGAACCGGGCCAGCCCGACACCTCAGGGCACCCTCTCCGCCGATGAGGCGATGACGGCAGCCGCGCGGCTGCGCGCCACGGACCCTGACTCGATCACGGCGAGCCTGTTGCGGCTGCATGCCGACCGGTCACGCATGGTCGAGCGGGAGTCCCGCCTGCGGACACGCTTCGCAGCGGCCCACCCGGAGGTGGCGACGGCGGTGATCCCCGCCCTGGCCGGCGATGTGCACGACCTGGCGGGGCTCCGTCGGATCGGTGCGTTGCTGGCCGGGTCCTGAGACCCGTCAGCCACGCACCAGCCGAGCGTCAGCCGGTGACGGCGACCTGGGCATCCACGTCTGCGGCACGAGCCGTCTCGAGGACCGAGCGCCAGGAGGCCTTCGGTCGGCGGCGCAGCAGGGCACGACGCTCACGCTCCGTCATGCCACCCCACACACCCCACTCGATCTGGTTGTCGAGCGCTTCGGCAAGGCACTCCGTGCGCACGGGACAACCGCCACACAGCTGCTTTGCCTTGTTCTGCTCCGCGCCTCGCACGAACAGTTGGTCCGGCTGCGCCTGACGGCACGCGGCCGCCGGTGTCCAGTCTTCAACCCACATATCGGATGCCCCCACATCATCAAGGATCAAGGCGCCCCCATGACGCCCCATCTCCCTGCCTATGAACGTAAAGAAACCCGACCCCTCCGGTACAGACCTTTTCGACTCAATCGGAGTAGTCCGAAGTAACTAGTTCAAGATGAGCACAACTAGGTTAGGGTCACCCGTCCGGTTAGGCTCAGAGCATGTCTCTCCCTCGTAGTGAGCGCCTGCCGATCGCCCGCGTGGCCTCCCATTTGGGCGTCATGCTCGCCGTGGCCGTCGTCATGGGGCTTCTCGTGGCCGGCCTGGCCATCCCCTTCGCCGGAGCACTCGGCATCGGCGCTCGCAACATCTCGCGGTCGATGGACCGTCTCCCGGCCGAGCTCGAGACCCAGGCACTGGCCCAGAAGACCCGGATCGTCGATGCCAACGGCAGCGTCATCGCCTCGCTCTACGACGAGAACCGGATCAACGTGCCGCTCACCCAGATCTCACGGATCATGGTGAAGTCGATGGTCGCGATCGAGGACTACCGCTTCTACCAGCACGGCGCCCTCGACCTCAAGGGCACGCTGCGCGCCCTGGTCACCAACCAGGCCGGCAGCGGAGACTCCCAGCAGGGTGGCTCCTCGATCACCCAACAGATGGTCAAGCTGACGCTGCTGAGCCAGGCCAAGACCAAGGCCGAGCGGCTGGCAGCCACCGACGACACCTACGCCCGCAAGATCCGCGAGCTGCGGTACGCCATCGCGATCGAGCAGAACCACACCAAGGACTGGATCCTCGAGCGCTACCTCAACATCGCCTACTTCGGTGATGGTGCCTACGGCGTCCAGGCGGCCGCGCGCCACTACTTCGACAAGAACGCCAAGGACCTCAACCTCCGCGAGTCGGCCCTGCTCGCGGGACTGGTCAGGAACCCCACCGGCTACGACCCGACCAACTCCCCCGACCGCGCACTCGAACGCCGCAACATCGTCCTGGGCCGGATGGCCGAGCTCAACGTCATCTCGGCGAGCAAGGCCGAGAAGGTCCGCGAGCGTTCCCTCGGGCTGACCGTCGTGGCCACGAACAACGGCTGCGTCTTCTCCGCAGCGCCCTTCTTCTGCGACTACGTCATCAGCACGCTGCTGCGCGACCCCGCCCTGGGCAAGTCCCGCGAGGAGCGCAAGCAGCTGCTCTACTCGGGCGGCCTGACCATCCACACCACGATCGACCAGCGCCACCAGAAGGCGGCCGACGACTCGGTGCGCAAGCACGTCTACGCGACCGACCGGGCGATCGGCGCGCTGGCGATGATCGAGCCGGGCACCGGCGACGTGAAGGCGCTGGCCCAGTCCCGCCCGATGGGCAACGACCGCGACAACGGGCAGACCTACCTCAACTACGTGGTCCCCAAGAAGTACGGCGACTCCAACGGCTTCCAGGCCGGCTCGACGTTCAAGGCGTTCGTGCTCGCCGCGGCCATCGAGCAGGGGATCCCGCTGTCCAAGACGTTCAACGCGCTGCCGAAGATGACCTTCCAGCAGAGCGAGTTCGCCAACTGCCCGGGGCAGCCGCCGTTCGCCGGCAGCTTCCCGGTCGGGAACTCCACCACGAGTGGGGTGAAGAACCTCTACAACGGCACCCAGGAGTCGGTGAACACCTTCTACGTCCAGCTCGAGCGCGAGACCGGCGTGTGTGCGCCGTACCGCCTGGCCAAGGAGATGGGCGTCGAGCTCACCAACCCCACCGGTGACGAGTTCGGCAACGGCGCGGAGCGGATTCCGATCTTCACCCTCGGCGTCGCGAGCGTCAGCCCGCTGGAGATGGCCGAGGCGTACGCCACCTTCGCCGGACGCGGACTCCACTGCGCTGCCCGGCCGGTCTCCTCGATCGACGACTCGGCAGGCAACACCCTCAAGGAGTACCCCTCGCGCTGCACCCAGGTGCTCCCGCAGTCCACCGCCGACGCGGTGAACGACGTGCTCCGCGGCGTCCAGGAGCCCGGTGGCTTCGGTGCCTCCAACGGCCTGCAGCTCGACTCGCCCTCCGCCGGCAAGACGGGCACCAGCCAGGAGGGCAAGTCGGTGTGGTTCGTCGGCTACACCCCCCAGCTGTCGACCGCCGCGATGATCGCGGGCGCCGACGACCTCGGCAAGCCGATCGGTCTCGCGACCCAGGTGATCGGCGGCCAGTACCGGTCCTCGGCCTCCGGCTCCGGCTTCGCCGGGCCCATGTGGGGCGACGCCATGCATGTCATCGATGACTGGTTGTCCAACGAGGACTTCGTGGCGCCTTCCGCAGTCGACGTGAAGGGCGTCATGACCAGCGTCCCGAGCACGGGCGGGATGAGCGTCGACGAGGCCCAGACGTTGCTGGCCGAAGCCGGCTTCTCGGTCACGATCGGGAGCCAGCGCGACTCCGGCTACCCACAGGGAACGGTCGCCTACACCTCACCGGGCTCGGGCAGCCAGCTCGCCAGCGGGAGCAACGTCACGATCTACCCCTCGGACGGCACGCCGTACGTCCCGCCGAAGAAGAAGGACAAGAAGAAGGACGACAAGAAGCAGCCCAACGGCAACGGGAACGGGAACGGGAACGGGAACGACGACTGAGCGTCAGCCGAGTTGGCGGCGGACCTCGGCAGCGACCGCGCCGCCGTCGGCGCGCCCCTTGACCCGGGGCTGCACGATCCCCATCACCTTGCCCATGGCCTTCATGCCTTCGCCGGCCGCACCGGACTGCTCGACGGCGGCGGTCACGATCGCGGCGACCTCCTCGGCGGAGAGCTGCTCGGGCAGGTAGTCGGCCAGGATCACGGCCTCGGCCTTCTCCTTGGTCGCCATCTCGATCCGCCCGCCGTCCTCGAAGGCGGTGGCCGCCTCCCGGCGCTTCTTGGCCTCGCTCGTCAGGACGGTGATCACCTCGTCGTCGCTGAGCTCGCGGTGCGTCTTGCCGGCGACCTCGGCGTTGGTGATCGCGGTCAACACCATCCGCAGGGTCGACGAACGGAGGTCGTCACGGGCCTTGATGCTGGCGGTCAGGTCCGTGCGCAGACGCTCCTTGAGGGCACTCATGCGGCCCATTGTGGCAGCCTTGCGCCATGAGCCCCCACCCCCGCACCCGCCGCGCCGTGACCCGCGTGCTGGGCGCTGGTGCCCTGGCCGGTGCCGGGCTGACGGCGTACGCCCTGGGCGAGGCGCGGGCCTTCGTCCTGCGCCGGGTGGAGCTGCCGGTCCTGCCGCGCGGCCAGCGCCCGCTGCGGGTGCTGCACCTCTCCGACATCCACATGACACCCGGCCAGCGACGCAAGCAGGAGTGGCTGCGCGGACTGGCGACTCTGCAGCCCGACCTGGTGATCAACACCGGCGACAACCTCGCCCACCACGGGTCGGTCCCGATCATCCGCGACTCCCTCGGGCCGCTGCTCGACGTGCCGGGCGTCTTCGTCTTCGGCTCCAACGACTACTTCGCGCCCACCCTGCGCAACCCCCTGCGCTACCTGCTGCCCGACGACGGCCGACGCCACATCACGAGCCCGGAGCTGCCGTGGCGCGACCTGCGTGAGCAGTTCGAGGACCGCGGGTGGGTCGACCTCACCAATACCACCCGGGGGCTCGAGGTGGGTGAGACGTCGTTCGCCTTCGCCGGTGTCGACGATCCGCACCTGGGCTACGACGAGCTCCCCCGGGTGGCCGGGCCGGCCGACCCCTCGGCCGACGTGCGCCTCGGTGTGGCACATGCGCCGTACCTCCGGGTCCTGGACCAGTTCGCCGCCGACTCCTACGACGCGATCATCGCCGGGCACACCCATGGCGGGCAGGTCTGTGTGCCGTTCGTGGGAGCGCTGACCACGAACTGCGATCTCGAGCCGGCCCGCGCCAAGGGCCTGCACCGACACCCCGCCGACTCCCGTCCGACCGATCCCGGGTCGGCGTGGCTGCATGTCTCCGCTGGCCTCGGGACCAGTCCCTACGCCCGGATCCGGGTCGCCTGTCGTCCCGAAGCGACGCTGCTGACGCTGACCGAAGGCCCCTGAATCGGCCGTTTCGCCCAACGACGGGGGCGATTTCAGGGCCCGTCAGTGCTCGGGTATGCTCGCCGTGCTTGTGGACCAGACCTCGTGTCGGGTCCACGATCGGGCTGTGGCGCAGCTTGGTAGCGCGCGTCGTTCGGGACGACGAGGCCGCAGGTTCAAATCCTGTCAGCCCGACCATGTGGTCTTGGTGGAAGCAAAACAGACCCAGGAAAGACCCGGATCCCTCGTGGATCCGGGTCTTTCTCGTGTGGCCCGACCCCGCCGGCGCCAGCAATACCGAGGCGGGGGCCCCGGATCGGGCCATGTCTGGCAAACTTCGGAACATGGCAGAGACACCTGAGAACGACGGGCCCTCACTCGAACTGCCAAGCCTGGGTTTCGGACGGCGCAAGAAGCGGTCCAAGCGCGCGGCGCAGAGCCCCACCCCCGTCGACCCTGCGGAGACGACTCCGGAGGAGACCTCAGTGCTCGCCACGGCCGAGCCGGCCGAGGCTGCGCCGCTCGAGCCGACAGCGGAGGTCGTGGACGATCAGCCCGCCCCCGAGCCGGTCGTCGTGGGCGCGAGCGCTGAAGCACCTGCTCCCCCGGACCGCCGCCGGGCGACGCCGAGGGACCCGCTCTACGAAGGCGAGGTCGTCCGACGCCCGCCGGAGCCTGCCGCCGACGAGAACGCCCGAACCCCCCGCACCCCGCCCGCCGCCCTCACCGGCATGCTCGGCGCGGTCTCGGTGGGCCTGGTCATCGGCGCGCTGACCGTCGGCCTCACCTGGGGATCGCTGTACGGCTGCGAGGCGGTCCAGGGCACCAGTTCGTGCGGCGGCCCCGGCTTCTTCCTGCTGCTGGCGATCATGATCGCGATGATCGTGCTGGGCTCGTGGCTGCTGAGCCTCCTGGGCATCCCCGACCCGGGGAGCACCAGCTTCCTGGCGGTCGGACTGCTCGCCGTACTGGCGCTGCTCTTCCTGATCGACGTGCTCTTCAGCTGGACGATGATCATCGTCATCCCGCTCTTCGCCATGGCGACCTTCGCGCTCTCGCACTGGGTGACGGCCTCGTTCATCGAGCCCGACGCCTGAGCCCTCCCCGCGAACGGGTGAGGGAGCGGCTCAGCGGCGGGCGAGCAGCTCCGCGATCTGCACGGTGTTGAGGGCAGCGCCCTTGCGCAGGTTGTCGTTGGAGATGAAGAGCGCCAGGCCACGGTCGCCGTCGACACCGGGGTCCTGTCGCAGGCGTCCGACGTACGACGGGTCGCGGCCCGCGGCGAGCAGCGGGGTCGGGATGTCGGTCAGCTCGACGCCGGGGGCACCCGCCAGCAGCTCACGCGCACGCGCCACGGTCATCGCCTCGGAGAACTCGGCGTTGATCGCCAGCGAGTGGCCGGTGAAGACCGGCACCCGGACACAGATCCCGGAGACCCGGAGATCAGGAATCCCGAGGATCTTGCGCGACTCGTTGCGGAGCTTCTGCTCCTCGTCGGTCTCGAAGAGGCCGTCGTCGACGATCGAGCCGGCCAGGGGCAGCACGTTGTAGGCGATGGTGCGGGCGTAGGTCGCGGGCGCGGGGAAGTCCACGGCGTCACCGTCGTAGGCGAGCTCGCGGGCCTTGTCACCGCCCGCGGCCACCTGGCCGGCCAGCTCGTCGACTCCGGCGACCCCGCTGCCCGAGACGGCCTGGTAGGTCGAGGCGATCAGCCGCACCAGCCCAGCGGCGTCGTGGAGCGGCTTGAGCACCGGCATGGCGGCCATGGTCGTGCAGTTGGGGTTGGCGATGATCCCCTTGCGCGCCTCGCCGATGGCCTGAGGGTTGACCTCGGACACGACCAGCGGGACGTCGGGGTCCATCCGGAAGGCGGAGGAGTTGTCCACGACCATCGCGCCGGCCGCCGCGAAGACCGGAGCCAGCGCGCGCGAGGTGGTCGCTCCGGCGGAGAAGAGGGCGATGTCGAGGCCGCGGGGGTCCGCGGTGGCGGCGTCCTCCACGGTGATCTCGCGACCGGCGTACGGGAGCACGGTGCCGGCTGAACGAGCAGAGGCGAAGAACCGGACCTCGTCGGCGGGGAAGCCCCGCTCCTCGAGGATCTGGCGCATGGCCACACCGACCTGGCCGGTGGCTCCGACGACGCCGAGGCGGACGCTCATCGTCCGGTCCCGCCGTAGACGACGGCCTCGACCTCGGTGGAGTCGAGGTCGAAGGCGGTGTGCGTGGCCTGGACGGCGTCGTTGACGCGCTCCTCGTCCACGATGACCGAGATGCGGATCTCGGAGGTGGAGATCATCGCGATGTTGACTCCCGCCGACGCGAGGGCGGCGAAGAAGCGCGCGGTGATGCCCGGGTGGGAGCGCATCCCGGCGCCGATCAGCGACACCTTGCCGATCGCGTCGTCGTAGAGCAGCTTGTCGAAGCCGACCTCGTCCTGGATCCGGGCCAGCGCGCTCATCGCGGTCTGACCGTCCTCGCGCGGCAGCGTGAAGGAGATGTCGGTGCGTCCGCTGATGGCCGCCGAGACGTTCTGGACGACCATGTCGATGTTCACCTCGCTGGCGGCGAGCGCCTCGAAGATCCGGGCCGCTTCACCCACCTTGTCGGGAACTCCGACGACGGTGATCTTGGCCTCGCTGCGGTCGTGGGCGACGCCGGCGATGATGGCTTGCTCCATCTCGGTTCCTTCCGGAGGTGCGGGGAGGATCCAGGTGCCTTCCTTCTGGGAGAAGGAGGAACGCACGTGGATCGGAATCTGGTAGCGGCGGGCGTACTCGACGCAGCGAACGTGCAGGATCTTGGCGCCCGAGGCCGCCATCTCGAGCATCTCCTCGGTGGAGATGCGGTCGAGCTTGCGGGCCGACGGCACGATGCGCGGGTCGGCGGTGAAGACACCGTCGACGTCGCTGTAGATCTCGCAGACGTCGGCGCCGAGGGCGGCGGCCAGCGCGACCGCCGTGGTGTCCGAGGCGCCCCGGCCGAGCGTGGTGACGTCCTTGGTGTCCTGGGAGACGCCCTGGAAGCCGGCCACGATCGCGATCGCGCCCTCCGCGATTGCGGTCTCGATGCGACTCGGCGTGATGTCGATGATCTTGGCTCGACCGTGGGCCGAGTCGGTGATGACACCGGCCTGGGAGCCGGTGAACGACTGGGCCTTGTGGCCCAGCTGCGCGATCGCCATCGCGACCAACGCCATCGAGATGCGCTCACCCGCGGTCAACAGCATGTCGAGCTCGCGCGGCGGCGGCAGCGGCGAGACCTGCTGGGCGAGGTCACGCAGGTCGTCGGTGGTGTCGCCCATCGCGGAGACGACGACGACGACGTCGTGGCCGGCCTTGCGGGTCGCCACGATCTTCTGCGCGACGCGCTTGATGCCCGTCGCATCGGCGACGGACGAGCCGCCGTACTTCTGCACGACAATGCCCACTGGTCAGTCCTCGAAGGTCGGTTGGCGTTGTCGGTCGCTCGCCCGGAGTCCTGGTCTGGGCTGGCGCCGCGCTGCGCTGCGACCGGGACGGAGTCTACCGGGCAGCGATCTCGTCCGTGCCGAGCATCTCATCGGCCACGGCGACGTGCTCGACGTCCACGTCGAAGTCGAGGTCGAGCCGGTCATGGGTGATGACCGACTGCAGGGCCCGCAGCGCGGCGCTGGCGATGGACCCCCACGACGCGACGTAGGAGAACTGCCACCACCACAGGGCCTCCCCGACGTCGCCGGACTTGAAGTGGCGCAGTCCGTTGGCGAGGTCGGTGGCGACCGAGGTGAGGTCGTCGGAGAGCTGGGAGGTCATCAGCTCCGGTGAGTAGGGATCGAAGTTGAAGTTGTAGGTGTCGACGTTGTCGAGCATCCGGGCCAGCCGCAGCCGCATCTCGTCGAGGTCGGGATCTGGCCCCACGTCGGGTTGGTACTTCTGTGATGGCGTGAAGTCGGCCTGGACCCCCAGCCGCGCTCCGGCCAGCAGCACCTGGGAGACCTCGAGCAGCAGCAGCGAGATCACCGGCCCGCTCTCCTGCTCCCGCGAGATCGCCTGCAAGGCGACCAGGAAACTCTCGACCTGGTCTGCGATCTGCTGGGCGAAGTCCTCGAACTCGCTCCCCACAACATCCTGCTCAGTCATCTGCGGATCGCCTCCCTGCGAACGCCCGGCCAAGGGTGACCTCATCGGCGTACTCGAGGTCCCCACCCACCGGCAGTCCACTCGCCAAACGGGTTACGCGCAAGCCTAGGGGCTGGAGCTGCCGCGTGAGATACGTCGCGGTGGCCTCACCCTCGAGGTTCGGGTCCGTCGCGAGGATGACCTCGGTGATGGCGCCGTCGGCCAGTCGGATCATCAGCTCGCGGATGCGCAGTTGCTCGGGACCCACCCCGTCGATGGGCGAGATGGCACCGCCCAGGACGTGGTAGCGGCCCCGGAACTCGCGGGTCCGCTCGATGGCCACGACGTCTTTGTACTCCTCGACGACACACAGCAGGGCTGGGTCACGCCGCGGGTCGCGGCAGATGCGGCACTGCTCCTCCTGGGAGACGTTGAAACAGCTGGTGCAGAACTGCACCTTTGCCTTGACCTCGATCAGGACGTCGGCGAGCCGGCGTACGTCGGCGGGCTCGGCCTGCAGCAGGTGGAAGGCGATCCGCTGCGCGCTCTTCGGACCGACGCCGGGCAGCCTGCCCAACTCGTCGATGAGGTCCTGGACGATTCCTTCGTACAAGGGGTCCTCGGACCTAGCCGCCGAGACCGGGCAGGCCACCGCCGGCCAGCGGCCCGAGGGCCTCACCGGCCAGTGCGTCGGCCTGGGCCTTCGCGTCGCGGTAGGCGGCCACGATCATGTCGCTGAGGTCGGACAGGTCGTCGACGTCGGAGCCGTCGAAGCCACCGGCCTTGATCTCGACGCCGACCAGCTCGCCCACACCGCTGACGGTGACGACGACGGCTCCGCCGGCGACGGTGCCCTTGATGGTGGTCTCGCTCAGCCGAGCCTGCGCGCTCTGGAGCTGCTCCTGCATCTGCTGGGCCTGCTGGAGGAGGGCATTCATGTCGAAACCGCCAGCTCCACCGAGCGACTCGAAGGGGTTCTGGGTCATGGTGTGGCCACCTCTCGGGTGTGGTGCGGGTCGGGGTTGCTCGGGACGCTCACGGGTGTTGGATCTCGTCGATGACCTGGGCGCCCAGCTCGCGCTTGAGCAGCTCGGCGGAGTCCAGCCCCTGGGTTTCGGCGTCGAGGTCGTCGCGGTGGGCGTCGGCGTCGGCAGCGGTCAGGCCGCCGCTCGGGGTCTTCTCGACCCCGGCCTGCCGGGTCTGCTGGATCGCCCCGCGGGCGGCGGCGATCGTCTCCGCCCCCGCACCGGGCGTGGTGGTCTCGGCCGGGACCGGAGCGGCGGCCGCCGGGGCCGGGGTGTCCACCTCGTCGGCGAGCCAGGCAGGTGGAGCCTCGGGCGAGGTGGCGGCCGGCGCGCTCGCAGCGGCCCCTTCACCGGAAGGGGCCACGGAGGGGGCAGCCGGGGAGGCGGCCGCTGGCGGAGGGGCCGGCAGGTCGGCCTGGGCCCCGGGGTCGACGATCGTCTCGACGCGCCAGTCTGCGCCCACGACGTCGATGGCAGCCTGGCGCACGATCTCGGCGCTGCCGCCGTTGTCGAAGGACTCACGAGCGCCCACGTTGCTGAAGCCGAGCGTGAGGGTGCGGCCCTCGATCGCCACGACCTGGCAGTTCTGGGTGAGGTGCATCCAGGTCACCCGACGGCGAAGCTTGGTCGCCTCGACGATGTCGGGCCACAGGCGGCGCACCTCGACGAGGGAGAGGCCGCCCCCGGTGGCCGGCTGTTCGGCAGCCGGCTGCTCGGTGGCCGGCGCAGCGGCCACCGGCTCGGGCTCGGGCTCGGCGGCGACGGGCTCGGCGTCCGGCTCGGACTCGGCAGGCGTCGGGGCCGGAACCTCGGCGGTGACGGGCTCCGGGGTCGGCCCGGGAGCAGCACCAGACGCAGGGGCCGGGGTCGGGGCAGCCGCGGGAGCCACCGGGGCAGGGCGCACGACCGGGGTCACGGTGAGCGGAGGCTCGACGTTGCTCGGCGCCGGGGTCGCGGCGGGTCGGTCCTGGACCGGCGGGCTCGCCGGGGCCACCTGCGGGGTCGGGGTGCCGGTGATGGCAGCGCGTCGCTCGATGCGGTCGAGCCGGGCCAGCACTCCGTCGGTGGCGTGGTCGGCGCCGGGCAGCAGGACCCGGGCACAGATCAGCTCGAGGAGCAGCCGGGGTGCGGTGGCTCCGCGCATCTCGGTGAGACCAGTGGCGATCAGGTCGGCTGCGCGGCTGAGCTCGGAGGAGCCGAAGCGGGCCGCCTGGGAGACCAGTCGCTCGCCCTGGTCCTGGGAGCAGTCGATCAGGCCGGTCGCCGGGGCGTCCGGGACGGCATCGACGATGACCAGGTCCCGCAGGCGACGCAGGAGGTCCTCGGTGAAGCGGCGTGGGTCCTGGCCGGTCTCGATCACCTTGTCGACCACCCCGAAGACCGCCGCGCCATCACCGGCCGCGAAGGCGTCGACCACCTCGTCGAGCAGGGTGTCGGGGGTGTAGCCGAGCAGTCCGGTGGCGAGCGCGTGGGTGACGCCCTCGTCGCCGCTGCCCCCGAGGAGCTGGTCGAGGACCGACAGGGTGTCGCGAGCCGAGCCGCCACCGGCGCGCACCACGAGCGGCACGGCGGCGGGCTCGATGCGGACGCCTTCCTTCTCGCAGAGCTCGGAGAGGTACGACGACAGCAACCGCGGTGGGATCAGCCGGAAGGGGTAGTGGTGGGTCCGCGAACGGATCGTGGGCAGGACCTTGTCGGGCTCGGTGGTGGCGAAGATGAACCGGAGGTGCTCCGGCGGCTCCTCGACCAGCTTGAGCAGCGCGTTGAAGCCCTGCGTGGAGACCATGTGGGCCTCGTCGATGATGTAGACCTTGTAGCGGCTGCGCACCGGCGCGAAGAAGGCCTTCTCGCGCAGGTCGCGCGCGTCGTCGACACCACCGTGGGAAGCGGCGTCGATCTCGATGACGTCGATCGAGCCCGGCCCACCGCGGGCCAGGTCACGGCAGCTGTCGCACTCGCCGCACGGGTCGGCCACCGGCGCCTGGTCGCAGTTGAGGGTGCGCGCCAGGATCCGGGCCGAGGTGGTCTTGCCGCAGCCGCGTGGTCCCGAGAAGAGATAGGCGTGGTTGACCCGGTTGTTGGCGAGCGCGGCGCGCAGCGGCGTCGTGACGTGATCCTGGCCGATGACCTCGGCGAACGTCTCGGGCCGGTAGCGGCGGTACAAAGCGAGGGGTGACTCCACACTCGAACCCTAACGACCGCCGCCGACAGCGGACACCCGGCTCGGCCCGCAGGAGCGGCCGGGAAGGAAAAGGCCCCCCGTGCACCCGACAGAGCTCGCTTACCCTTGCTGCCTTCCGGCCCTGGGGGAGTTGGGCAAGATGTCGCCACACGGGGGGTTGGCGGGAAGTCTAGGCGAGGGACGCCGCGGCACCAAGACGGGCCTGCGGAGCAAGCACTGAGGGGGATTTCACCCCATCGGCAGGCGACCGGTACGCTCCTCGGCGGAGGATTCGCCTAGTGGCCTATGGCGCTCGCTTGGAAAGCGGGTTGGGTGTGAAAGCCCTCAGGGGTTCGAATCCCCTATCCTCCGCCAGTCGATCGGCGCTGACCTCAGGTCAGCGCCGTTCGCCATTTCGGAGCGACGTCTTCGGGGCGGGGAACTAGGTCCGCTTTGGGGATTTCTTCCCTCGACGCGGCGGCATGATGAGTTCAGGGATTGCCCGGAGCAGGAACTTGTCGAAGTGCGGCACAGTGAACGCGGCATACCCATGCTCCGGGGTGTAGAGCAGCCCCATGTTGATCAGTTTGGCGCGCGTGGGACCCATCTGCGTCGACTTTCGACCGATGACGGCGGCCACGTCTTGTGCCTTCTGAGCCTCAGGGCCGAGTTGTGCCATTGCGCGCAGATAAATGCGCTCCATCTCGGTGGCGCGGTCCAATCGCACACGGAAGAACGACTCGTCGAGCTTGGCCTCGTAACTAGGGACGGCCAGGGCAACGTCCTCCCTGGTGATCGTCGGTCCGTCCGCGACCCCCCAGACGGCGTAGCCGAGCTCCTGGAGAAAGTAGGGATAGCCGCCCGTGACCTCGACCGCCAGATCAAGGGCTTCGTCGCTGTAGGCAGCGCCCTCGACCTGTGCGGGCTCGACTAGAGCGGCTCGCGCGTCCTTGCCGTCGAGGTTGCCGATCCGGGGGAACTTGAACAGCCGCTCCGAGTACGACCTGGCGTCCCCGGCCAGCTCTGCGATCTGTGGGAGACCAGCCCCCACCATGGTCACCGGCAGGCCCCGCTGCACAGTCTTGTGGAGCGCGGAAATCAGCGCTTCGAGCTGCGTGGTCGATAGGAACTGAACCTCGTCGAAGAGCAGCACGAGCCCCTTGTCGGCGTCCTTCGCTGCCTCCCCCACGGCCACGAGGAGATCGGTAAGGTCGGCCTGAAGGTCCTGCTGGTCGGCGAAGCCCGGTGCGGCGTCGACATCGATCCCACCGGTGAGCGTTCCAGCTGGGTCGACCGAGAAGCTGAAGGACTTCAGCACGGCCGCGGCGCGCTGCATCCGGTCGCCCCAGCGGGCCTTCGGCGACATCTCGAACAGTGAGGTGCGGATGGCGCTCACCATCTGCCGCCGGAACCGCTCGTCGTCGTGCTTGGACACCTCGCGCTCGACCACGACCCAGTCGAGCTCATGAGCCTTACTTCGGAACCGGCCGAGCAGCACGGTCTTGCCCACTCCTCGGAGTCCCGTGATGATCATGGACTGCTCAGTGCGCCCAGCGCTCATCCGGCGCAGCAGCAAGTCGAAGTCCTTGAGCTCCGCATCGCGACCGAGCACGGCCGGCGGCTGCGCACCCGCGTTCGGCGTGTAGGGGTTGAGGATCGGATCCATGCGTGGACCTTATCTTCTTTATCCGCCTTTATCGGATCATCATAAATCGAACTAAAGTCAGTAACGCTCCGCGCGAGTCGGCCCACCCCGCCTACGCGGGGCCGGTGAGCTTGAAGCTGGGCAGGTCGTCGAGCGAGTACGACGCCTCGAAGGTCCGCACGTAACCCGTGTGCGAGACCCGCCAGCCCTCGGGCGTGCGCAGGTAGCGGTCCTCGTAGAACGCGGCCCCCTCGAGCATGAAGCGGTACTCCTCGACGATCACCTTGTCGTGGAGGTACCACCGGCCGGTGGCGGTGTCGCCGTCCACGCTGATCTCGGGGTGGTGCACGTGGTGCATCGTGATCAGCCCGGGCCCGAGGTTCTCACGCATGTAGCCGACCAGGGCGTCCCGGTCGGCGAAGGCCAGTCCGTTGTAGTCGGCGCTCACCTCGGGCAGGAAGCAGGCCTCGAAGTCGTCCCACTGCTTGGTGTCCAGCGTCCGCAGGTAGCGGTACTTCAGCTGGCAGATCTGCTCGATGTCGTCCATCTGAGCAATCTAGAACACGTTCTTGTTTTCGTCACGGGGCAGGTCACCTGGCTGTAACCCTTCGGGAACGTGACGGCGATCTGGATCCACGAGGCTGGGCGAGTCCCATCCCCCCGCCCAGGAGAACTCATGACCACCACCCAGAACGCCGCTCGTCCCACCATCGGCCTCGACGTGCGAGACGACCCCGCCGAGGATGCCGCTGTGGGCAGACAGCTCGAACTCCGTCTGCGACGACTGAACGGCGTCACCGGGTTGCTCACCGTGCGGCAGGACCTACGCGGAGTGAACGTGTGGGTCGACTTCGTGGATGACGCGGTCCGCTGGTCTGCCTGACCGGGCTTGCCCCGGTCGAGGCGTGCGCGTTCAGCCGAAGAACCCGGCGAGCGCCTCCGCGACGGCGACCGGGTTCTCCTCGGCCAGGTGGTGGCCCGACTCGATCGGTCGACCGGCCAGGCGCCCCACGACCCAGGGTCGCCACACCGCGACCGGATCCCCGTAGAGGTCGGCCAGGTCGTCGCGCGTAGACCACAGCACGAGCGTGGGGCACCGCACGACGCGGCCGGCCCGCCGGTCCGCCTCCTCGTCGGCCCGGTCCACCCCGAGCCCGGCTCGATAGTCCTCGAGCATCGCCCGCACCGTGCCCGGGTCGTTGATCGCGGCACGGAACTCCTGGTAGTTCTCGACGCCCATCAACTCCGGATTGCCGGCGTACCAGCGCTCGGGGTCGGCCAGGATCGCTTGCTCGGGCTTGTCGGGCTGGGCGAAGAAGAACCAGTGGAACCAGGACTCGGCGAAGCGGGCGTCACACCGGGCGAGCGCCTCGCTGATCGGTACGCCGTCCATCACCACCAGGTGGGTCACCAGGTCGGGGTGGTCCAGGGCGATGCGCAGGGCGACGTAGGAGCCGCGGTCGTGGCCGACCACAGCGAACGCAGCGTGACCCAGCCGCGCCATCAGCTGCACCAGGTCGTGGCCCACCGCCCGCTTGGACTGCTGGGCATGGTCGGCGCGGATCGGCGCCGGGTCGGACGCTCCGTACCCACGCATGTCCGGACACACCACGCTGAAGCCGGCTTCCACCAGGCGCGGCGCCACCCGGTGCCAGGTGGCCCCCGTCCGCGGGTGGCCGTGCACCAGGAGGACCGGCGGGCCCTCGCCGGCCCGGCGCACGCGCAGGCCCAGCGAATCGATCTGCACCCGCTCGTCCACGAACCCCTCGAACACATCGCGGCCGTACCCACCCGTGGTCGAGCGGAACCCCGACGTAGCGCCTCAGCGACGACCGGTCTTGAACATCCCCCGGGCGATCTCGCGTGCAGCCGTCCGCATGAAGTCCTTGAAGGCGCCCGAGGTCACCACGTCGTGCACCAGCCCGCCCTCCTCCTGGGGTGCAGGCGCCTTCGACTTCTTCGGCACCGGGATCTTCTTGGCAGCCGGCGGCGTCTCATCGGCTTCCTCGGCTTGCTTGACCGACCCTGCCTCCAGCTTGGCCGCCAACTTCTCGCGGGCCGACTCGCGGTCGATGCTCTCGGCGTACTTCGCATGCCGCGGGCTGGCCTTGACCACGGCCTCCATGTCGGCCTCGACCGCCGGGCCCATCAGCGACTCCGGCGCCCGGAGCCGGGTCCACGCCACCGGGGTGGGGGCGCCGCGCTCGTTCATGACGGTGATGACGGCCTCGCCGATGCCGAGGCTGGTGATCACCTCGCCGAGGTCGTCGTACGACGAGCTCGGGTAGGTGTTCACGGTCGCCCGCAACGCCTTGGCGTCGTTCGGGGTGTGCGCGCGCAGCTGGTGCTGGACCCGCGACCCGAGCTGGGCGAGCACCGCATCAGGTACGTCGGTCGGGCTCTGGGTCACGAAGAAGACGCCCACGCCCTTGGAGCGGATCAGCCGCACGGTCTGGGCAACCTGGTCCAGGAACGCCTTGGACGCGTCGTTGAACAGCAGGTGCGCCTCGTCGAAGAAGAAGACCAGCTTGGGCCGGTCGATGTCCCCGACCTCGGGCAGGTCGTGGAAGAGGTCGGCGAGCAGCCACATCAGGAACGTCGAGAAGATCGCCGGTCGGTCCTGCAGGTTCGGCAGCTCGACCAGGCTGATCAGGCCCTTGCCGTCGGCCGTGGTCTGCAGCAGGTCGGCCGACTCGAACTCCGGCTCGCCGAAGAACGCGTCGGCGCCCTGGGCCTGGAAGGTGATCAGCTCGCGCAGGATCACCCCCGCGGTCGACGACGCCAGCCCACCGAGCGCCTTCAGCTCGTCCTTGCCCTCGTCGCTGGCCAGGAAGTGGACGACGGCACGCAGGTCGGCGAGGTCGAGCAGGGGCAGCCCGGCCTGGTCGGCGTAGTGGAAGACCAGTCCCAGGCTCGACTCCTGGGTGTCGTTGAGCCCGAGGACCTTGCTGAGCAGCGTGGGCCCGAAGGCCGTCATCGTCACCCGCAGCGGGATCCCGATCCCCTCGCCGCCGAGGGCGTAGAACTCGACCGGGAAGCCGGTGGCTGCCCAGGTCTGGCCCACCGACGCGGCTCGCTCGTCGATCTTGACGTGCGGGGTGCCGGGCACGCTCAGTCCGGAGAGGTCCCCCTTGATGTCGGCAGCGAAGACGGGAACGCCCTGGGAGCTGAGCTGTTCGGCGAGCAGCTGCAGGGTCTTCGTCTTGCCCGTGCCGGTCGCGCCGGCCACGAGCCCGTGCCGGTTGACCATGGCCAGGGGGATGCGCACCTGGACGTCCGACAGCTCCGAGGCGCTCACCATCAGGCCACCGAGATCCAGCGCCGGACCCTCGAAGGCGTAGCCGGCGGCCACCGCTCGGACGATCTCGTTCTCCTGCGACGGGGTGGTCTGCGGGGTCTCGGTCATGCTCAGCACCCTAGCCACGCGGCGCGATCGTTATAGTCACGGCGTGATCTTCAAGCGCGTGGGCGACGGCCGCCCCTACCCCGACCACGGGCTCTCCTCCCGTGGCTGGGCGGCGGTGCCACCACGCCAGGTCCGGCTCGACGACCTCGTGACGACCAAGGACACCCTCCAGCTGGCCGCGCTGCTGGACGAGGACTCCACCTTCTACGGCGACCTCTTCGCCCACGTCGTCGAGTGGCAGGGCGAGTACTACCTCGAGGACGGCCTGCACCGCGCGCTGCGGGCAGCTCTCCAGCAGCGCCACGTCCTCCACGCCCGCGTCCACGTGGTGGCCAGCTGATGGGCCCGGGAGCCCGGACCGCGGCCACGCTCGCCGCGCTGAGCGCACTTCTCGTCGGTGCCCTGGCGTGGGGCTGGTCCGCTCTCACCGAGCCCCTGCCCACGACGCCGGAGCTCGCGATCTGCACCGAGACCTCGGTCAGCGAGGGGACGAAGGTCTATCCCGACCAGGTGGTCGTCAACGTCCTGAACGCCGGTCGCCGCGAGGGCCTGGCCGGACGTACGATGCAGCTCTTCGTCGACCAGGGCTTCGTGGCCGGCGAGCGGGCCAACGCCCCCCAGGGCACCGAGGTGGCCGTCGCCCAGATCTGGGCCGCCGACAAGTCGAACCCCGCGGTGCGCCTGGTGCGCAGCCGCCTCGGCCAGGACACCCCGGTGGTGGACGGCGACGCTCCGGCACCCGGCATCACCGTCGTGGTCGGAGACGGCTTCGACGAGCTCCAGAAGGGCAAGAAGTCCGCGCTCGCCCGGACCGACACCACCGTGTGCGCTGCGCCCGAGGGCTCCTGAAGCCTTCGGTCACCGCTCCTGACGGTCGTCCTTCTTCGGCCCGAGCCACAGGGCGAGGCGACCGCCCCGGCTGACCTCGCGCAACCGCCGCTCGGTCAGGTCGCGCACCCGCCGCGGGGTGACGACCAGCAGGTCGTCACCGTGGCGCAGCACCGTACGCCGCTCGGGGACGAGGGTCTCGCCGTCCCGGATCACCATCGAGACCGAGGCGCCGGGGGGCAGCCGCAGCTCGCCCACCTCCACCCCGTGCATGCGCGACACCGGGCTGATCACCACCTGCAGCAGGTCCGCCGCGATCCGCTCCAGCGGCGCGGCCTCGATCTCCAGCCCGCGCGGCTCGGAGCGCCGGGTCACCCTCAGCCAGCGCGCCACCGTCGGCAGGGTCGGGCCGGTGAGGAGGGTGTAGACGACGACCATGACGAAGACGAGGTCGAAGATGCGCTCGGAGCCCTCCACCCCGGCCGCCAGCGGAATCGTCGCGAGCACGATCGGCACCGCGCCGCGCAGCCCCGCCCACGACATGAAGGCCAGCTCTCGCCACGGCATCGGCTGGACGACCGAGCTCACCAGGACCGACAGCGGCCGAGCCACGAAAGTGAGGACCAGCCCGGCGACGATCGCCAGGCCGACGACCTCGAGGGTGATCCGGCCCGGGGAGAGCAGGAGTCCGAGCATCACGAAGAGCCCGATCTGGGCGAGGACCGCCACACCCTCGGCGAACGAGCGGGTGGCGGCGCGGTGGGGCAGCTCCTGGTTGCCGAGCACGAGGGCTGCGATGTAGACGGCAGCGAAGCCCGAGGCGTGCAGGGCCGACGAGGCGCCGTACGCGAGGAAGGCCAAGGTGAGCACGGCGAGCGGGTAGAGACCGGACGACGGCAGCGCCGCGCGGCGCATCACCCAGGCCCCCGCGAAGCCCCCCGCCAGCCCCACCAGGGCACCCACGACGAGCTCGAAGAGCATGATCGCGCCGGTGCCGAGAACCCCGCTCTCGGCGGCCGCACCCGAGGAGATCAGCGTGACCAGCACGACGGTCGGGGCGTCGTTGAGCCCGGACTCAGCCTCCAGGGCCCCGGTGAGCCGACGCGGCAGGGGGACCACGCGCAGCACCGAGAAGACCGCGGCCGCATCGGTGGGCGAGGTCACCGCACCCAGCAGGATGGCCAGCTCCCACGGCAGGCCGAGCAGGTAGTGGGCGGCCGTCGCCACCACGATCACCGAGACCGCGATCCCGATCGTCGCGAGCGAGACACCCAGCCGCATCGAGGAACGGACCTCGTGCCAGCTGGTGGTCAGGCCGCCCTCCGCGAGGATGATCGCGAGGGCACCGAAGCCGAGGGCGTGTGCCACGTCGGGGTTCTCGAAGCCGATGCCGAGGCCGGACTCGCCCAGGACGACGCCCATCAGCAGGTAGATCATCAGGCTCGGCAGTCCGGCGCGAGACGAGAGCCGCACCGCGAGGATGGCGAGGAACGTCACCGCAGAGCCCACCAGCACGAACGTGTCGAGCTGATGGACGTCGAACGTCACTGATCACCTCGCGCAGCTGGGGTGGGCCGGCCCGCAGTCTATCGGGGCGAGACCCGGGCCAGGCTCCGGCCGTCAGGTCGTGGGCAGATAGCCGGGTCGACCGGCGGCGTCCCACTCCTCCCAGAAGGTCGTGAACTCCTCGCCCAGGAAGGGATCGCCTCCCGTCATGGCGATCCCGGCTCGGCGTACGGTCCAGTCCCAGGGGGAGAGCTGCTGGGCGTCCGCGAGGTGCCGGCGGGCCGCGTCGGTCCGGCCGGTGCGTTGCAGGTACGCAGCGACCCGGCGCCCGGCGAGGGCCCGCTGCTCGTCGTCGGTACGCCGTGGCGACTCGCCGGCGGCGCTCGCCGGGAGCGTGCCGTCCTTGACCCAGGCCCGGAGCAGGTCGTGGTGCTGCGCGCTGTCGATCTTGGTGTACGCGACGAACTGGTCGTCGCCGGGCGCGATCGTGGGTGGCTTGACGATCCGGTCGTCCTCGTCCACCCACACGACCGAGGGGACGTTGGTGATCCCGAAGCGCTCCGCGGTGACATGGGCGGTGTCCACCGCCACGGGGTACGACGGCTGGCCGGCCTCGATCCAGGGCCGCGCATCCTCGGGGTCGGCGTCGAGGGCGACCGAGAAGAGCTTGAGGCCCTGGTCGGCCAGCTCGGCCTGGAGCTCCTGCCAGCCGGCGAGCTCGTGGCGGCAGCCGCACCAGGACGCCCACGTCACCAGAACCCGCTTGGAGCCGGAGAAGTCGTCGAAGCTGACGTCGTTGCCGTCGACGTCGGGCAGGGTCAGGGTCGGCGCCTTGCCGTCGGCCAACTCGCGGTCGCGCTGTTCAGCGCTGGGCGCCAGGGCCACCACTCGCTCGTCCTCGTCGAGAACCACGAGCAGCCCGAGGGCCTCGGCCCAGGCGGCGAGATCGATCAGTGCCGGATCCTCGCGAGCTGCGACCTGCCGACCGAGGAGCGGAACGCACACCTCGCCCCGGCACAAGCCCGAGGCCTTGAGCTCCCATCCGGTGGCGGCCGTGAGGTCCGCAGCGCTCACGAGCCCGCCCTCGGCGGCGAGGTCGTGCGTGCGGCCGTCCACGTCGATCAGCGTCAACATCGAGCCATCGTCCCAGACAACTGGAACTCGTTCTCGTTGTCTGGGACGTCAGGTGCGCACCCGCGTGTGACCCAGCGCCCGCGCCGGCTTGAAGCCCGCGGCCGGTCGGTAGCGGACCTGGATGGTGCGCGCTCCGACCTCGCGGGGCGTCCAGCCGATCGTGGCCCGCCCGTTGACCAGGCGGGCCCGGAACACCCGGTCGCCGACCTTCAGCTCGCACGACACCGCGCGGCCGGGTCCGGCCCTCGCCGAGGGCAACGATGCGGAGCGCGGCCCGCTCGCCGCGGCGTACGCGCCGGGGAGCCGTGACCTCCAGCGAGACCGTCTGCGGAGCGACGGGGAGCGACGTGGCGAGGTGGCGCATCGCCAGGTAGGTCAGTTCCTCGTCCTGCTCGATCCCGTAGTCGCTGAGCTTCACGATGACGGTGTCGGTGCGATCGTTGACGTAGACGAACTGGCCGAAGATGCCGATCGCACTGGCATCCTCGAGACGCGAGGTGCCCCGCGGCTGGTCGGCCGGGATGTGCCAGAAGTTCGTGGAGTAGGGCCACTCGCCGTCGTAGAGCCGGATGGCGCGCGGCCGCAGCAGCCGTTCCTTCCACCTCCGTGAGACCGGGGACCGTGGCGTGCCCGCATCGAGGACGAGCTGCCCGAGCCGGGCGAAGTCTCGACCCGCAGCATTCAGGCAGCAGAAGCCCTTGGCGGTGCCGCCGTCGCGGTCGAGGTTCCAGGTCGCCGGGAACTCGGCGCCGGCCACCTCCCACAGCCGGGTGCGGAAGAGCGTGACCAGGTCCTCGCCGTACGCCGCCTCGAGGACCATGGCGAGCAGCTGGCTGTTGAGGGAGATGTACTCCCCCGCCGTGCCCGGCTCGAACAGCATGGTCCGGTGGGTCTGGGCGAAGCTCTGGTGGTCGGGAGTCACGAACAACGGGTAGGTGCCGGTGAAGCTGGTCACCAGCAGCCCGGGGTTCTCCTGCGCGGCTCCGGGGTCGCCGAGCAGCGTGTAGCCCTCGGGCGACTCGATGCCGCTGGTCATGTCGAGCAGGTCGCGCACGGTGACCCGGTTGTAGGCCTCGTCGCCGTCGAGTGGGGAGGTGACCCGCAGCTCGGGGAGGACGTCGACCAGCAAGGTGTCGAGCCGGAGCCGACCCTCCGCCACGGCCTGGTCGGTCAGCAAGGAGACGAGCGACTTGGCCACCGACCAGGACGCCAACCGGGTGTCGGTGTCGATGCCGTCGGCGTACCACTCGTGGACGAGCTTGCCGCGGTGGAGCACGACGAAGGCGCGGGTGCTGGTGTGGGTGAGGAACTCCTCGAGCCCCATCGAGTCCACCGACGTCCCGGGCAGGTCATCGGTCCCCTCGCCCCACGGCACCCTGGCCGGGATCGTCCGGCCGCTCCTGGCGAGCCTCGTCGGGTGGCTGGCCTCGGGGATGTCCACCTTGGGCAGCACGGCGCCGATCCCGGACGGCTGGTTGGCTGGGGAGTCGTCGGCGCGGGCGGGGGTCAGGGTGCTCGCACCGAGCGCGAGGACGGCGACAGCGGTGACGAGCAGGCGGCGAGGCACGCCGGACCAACGACCGGCACGAGCGGGCGTTACTGCGGCCGGGCAAGGTGGTCCGCTCCCCCTGCGACCGAAAACTGGAACTTGTTCTAGTTCCACTTCGGCCCTAGTCTCGGCCCATGGCCGACACCTCGAACCCCACGCCCGCCGGTGAGAAGAAGGGCACCGCGATCCCCTCGACGCTGCCCGCCTCGGCGCTCGCGGACGGGGTCGAGGACTTCGACGTCGTCGTGGTCGGCTTCGGCATCGCCGGCGGCTGCGCCGCGCTCGAGGCGGCGCGCACCGGCGCCCGGGTGCTGCTGCTCGAGCGGGCCGCCGTGCACGGCGGCACCTCGAGCATGTCGGGCGGGCACTTCTACCTCGGTGGCGGGACGGCGGTCCAGCAGGCGACCGGGCACGAGGACTCCGTCGAGGCGATGTACCGCTACCTCGTCGCGACGTCCAAGGAGCCCGAGCACGACAAGATCCGGGCCTACTGCGAGGGCTCGGTCGACCACTTCGACTGGATCGAGTCGCTCGGCTTCGAGTTCGAGCGTTCCTACTACCCCGAGAAGGCCGTGATCCAGCCCGGCACCCAGGGGCTGATGTTCACCGGCAACGAGAAGGTGTGGCCGTTCGTCGACCAGGCCAAGCCGGCTCCCCGGGGCCACAAGGTCCCCGCCCCCGGTGAGACCGAGGGCACCAAGCTGGTCATGGACCTGCTGCGCGAGCGGGTCGAGGAGGCCGGCGTCGAGGTCCGCTACGAGACCGGCGCCACCCAGCTCGTCGTGGACGAGGCCGGCGCGGTCGTCGGTCTCGCCTGGCGCCGCTTCGAGGAGACCGGGTTGGTGCGCGCCGGCGGCGTCGTGATCGCAGCCGGCGGCTTCGTGATGAACCCCGACATGGTCGCCGAGCACACCCCCGCGCTGGGCTCCAAGCTCTTCACGCTCGGTTCGACGTACGACGACGGGCTCGGCATCCGCCTGGGCGTCTCGGTCGGCGCCGACCTCAAGCACATGGACGAGCCCTTCATCACCGCACCGCTCTACCCTCCCTCGATCCTGGTCACCGGCCTGGTCGTCAACGAGCGCGGCGAACGCTTCGTCGCCGAGGACTCCTACCACTCCCGCACCAGCCAGTTCGTGATGGAGCAGCCCAACTCCGCGGCGTACCTCATCGTCGACAGCGAGCACGTGGAGTACCCCCAGATGCCGCTCGTGCCGCTGCTCGACGGCTTCGAGACGGTCGCCGAGATGGAGACCGGCCTCGGCCTGCCCTCCGGATCGCTGGAGCAGAGCCTGGCGCGCTACAACGAGTACGCCGCTCTCGGTGAGGACCCCGACTTCCACAAGGGCCGCGAGTGGCTCGCGGCACAGGACCAGGGCCCGTGGGCGGTCTTCGACCTGCGCCTGGGACACGCGATCTACGCCGGTTTCACGCTCGGCGGCATGCGCACCAGCGTCGACGGCGAGGTGCAGCGCGCCGACGGATCACCGATCCCCGGCCTGTACGCCGCGGGCGCCTGCGCCTCCAACATCGCTCAGGACGGCAAGGGCTACTGCTCGGGCACCCAGCTGGGTGAAGGGTCGTTCTTCGGGCGCCGCGCGGGCCGGCACGCAGCCCGGGCGACCTCCCTCACCCCCTGACGCCGCAGGGCGTCGTGCGCCCCTGAGTAGGGTCGGCGAGGTGACCGAGAGGCTCCGCGTGGCCAGCCGCGCCAACGTGCCGCCCTTCCATGTGATGGACCTGCTCGCGGCCGGCGCCGCCCGGCAGCGCAGCCACGGCGACCTGATCAACCTGCTCGCCGGCCAACCCAGCACCGGGGCACCGCAGGCCGTCAAGGACGAGGCGATCCGGCTGCTCAACTCGGCCGATCCACTCGGCTACACCCCGGCCGCCGGGATCCTCGAGCTCCGCGAGGCCATTGCCGGCCACCACCGTCGCACCCACGGTCTCGACGTCGACCCGGACGAGGTGGTCGTGACGACCGGCTCGAGCGGGGGGTTCCTGCTGGCCTTCCTCGCCGCCTTCGAGGCCGGCGACCGGGTCGCAATGGCCCGCCCGGGCTACCCCTGCTATCGCAACGTCCTCACCGCGCTGGGCTGTGAGGTCGTGGAGATCCCGACCGGTCCCGAGACCCGCTTCCAGCCGACCGTCGAGCAGGTCGCCGCCATCGCCGACCTGCGCGGTCTGGTCGTCGCCAGCCCGGCCAACCCCACCGGCACGATGCTCCGCCCCGCCGAGCTCGCCGCCCTGGCCACCTGGTGCGAGGCCCACGGTGTCCAGCTCATCTCCGACGAGATCTACCACGGCATCGAGTACGCCCCGCTCGACGGTGATGCTCCCCTGGCCCGGACCGCGTGGGAGACCAGCCGCGAGGCGGTCGTCTTCAACTCCTTCTCGAAGTACTTCTCGATGACGGGTTGGCGGATCGGCTGGATGCTGGTGCCCGACCGCCTGCGCCGCGCGGTCGACGTGCTGACCGGCAACTTCACGATCTGCCCACCCGTGCTCGCGCAACGGGCCTGCCTGGCTGCCTTCACCGACGCGTCGTACGCCGAGCTGGACGGTCACGTGCGTCGCTACGCCCACAACCGGACGCTGCTGCTCGACGGACTTCCCCGCGTGGGCATCTCGAAGCTCGCCCCCGCCGACGGCGCGTTCTACGTGTACGCCGACGTCGGTCACCTCACCGACGACACCATGGCCTTCGCCCACGACCTGCTGGCGCGGACCGGCGTCGGGGTCGCGCCCGGCATCGACTTCGACACCGCCGACGGCCAGCGGCACATCCGGCTCAGCTTCGCCGGACCGACTGCCGCGATCGAGGAGGGCCTGGACCGCATCGCGGCCCACCTCCGCGGCAGGTGAGGGCTACAGCCCCGCGACGTACTGCTTGGCCACGAAGCCGTTGCGCACCCGCTGCGGGTGGTAGCCGACCTTGACGGTCTGGGTGATCCGGCCGCGCCGGAAGGAGATCTTCGAGACGGTGTCCGAGCCGCTCCACGAGATGTAGCAGCTCTTGCCGTCCCAGCTCGGCGTGACCCAGTAGGGCTTGAGGCCACCCTTGATCAGCTTGCCGCGCTTGAAGGTGCGTGCGTTCACGACCGTGGCGTAGTCCGACATGGTGCCGGCGACACAGATCTTCGTGCCCCTGGGGTTCATCGCGATGCCGTGGTGGGCGGAGTCGAGGAGGTACTCCTCACGCCGCAGATCCTGGACCAGGTTCGGCAGTTTCTTCACCCGCGTGATCGCGCCGGAGGCCCGGTCGAGGGCGATGAAGCCGTGGAAGAACGAGACCTGGAAGTAGAAGGTCTTCTCGTCCGGCGACAGGGTGATCGGGCGTACCGCGGTGCTCGCGTCGTCCATGCCACGCTCGTCGAGGGCCGCGCGCAGGTCGTAGCGACGCAGCACCTCGAGGGTCTTGGCGTTGACGATCTGGAGCACCCGCTCCTGCTTGGTGGGGTCGAGCGCCGGGTCGTCGAGCGGGCTGTAGACCATGCCGATGCTGGCGTGCAGGATCTTGCGGCCACCGTCGATGAAGACGCTCTCGTGCGGTGACCCACCGGAGGGGAACTGGCCGACCTCGACACCGTCCTTGACCCGCAGGACATGGACGACGTTGCCGGTCGACGCACTGACCACGACCCGGCGGCCGTTCGGCGAGAGGGCCATGTGGTCCGAGCGGTAGCCCGCCACCGCGAAGCGCCAGACGATCTCCTTGGTGTCCAGGCTGATCGCCACGACGTCGGCGAAGGAGGGCCGCGAGACGACGAGCAGCTTGCCGTCGTTGGAGGAGTACATGTCGTCGACGAACTGGTCGTGGCCCTCGCCGATCAGCTCCCGGATCGCGAGGAAGTAGCCGAGCCGGTCGGGGCTCGAGGCGATCTCCTGCATCCGGGCGTCCTGGTCGGGGATGACGTTGATCCGGCCCAGGCGCTTGAAGGTCCCGGGCGCCAGGATGTCGGCGGTGCCGTCCCAGTTGTTGCCGACGAAGACCGCGCGGCGTACGTCGGCGGCCTTGGGCCCACCGCCCCCGCCACTCGCACTCGCCGGCGCCAGCGAGCCGCCCACCAGGGCCGCCGTCACCAGCGCCACCGCACAGGCCAACAGCCGGGAGGGGCGGTGGTCGGGTCGGGCGGAACGGGCGGGGAGCATGGGACACCTTTCGACGCGCGGTCCCGCACCGTCGTGCGGGGCCATCGGATCAACGAGCCGGGAGCGATCCCGGTTACGCCGGGTGACCGGCCTCACCCGAGCCCGGCTCGAGCAGCCCGGCTCGACCGGGCTCAGAGGATGTCGTGGACGAACTCGCCGAGCTGGGTGAGGTTGCGGCACTCGACCATCGGCACCACCTCGCCGTACGCCCGGGCGGCGGAGTCGCCGGTGTCCCAGTGCCGGGTGTGTTCGGGATTGAGCCACCAGGCGTGGCGTGCACCGTCGGCCAGCTCGCGCAGGGTGGCCACGGAGAGGTCGCTGTAGTTGGAGCGGGCGTCGCCCAGGATCAGCAGCGAAGTCTTCGGCCCGATCGCGTCGGCGTGCTTCTCCTGGAACTTCGCGAACGCGCGGCCGTAGTTGGTGCGCCCCCACAGGGCTGCGTGCGCGGTGCTCGCGGCCAGGTCGGCCATCACGTCGACGACGTCGGCGCCCGGCTGGAAGTGGTGGGTGACCTCGTGGACGTGGTCGATGAAGGTGAACGCCCGCACCTTCTGGAACTGCTCGCGCAGCGCGAAGACGAGCAGCAGGGTGAACTGGGCGAAGTTCGCCACCGATCCGCTGACGTCGCAGAGCACCACCAGCTCGGTGCGGTGCGGCCGCTTGGGTTTGTGGTGGGTCGCGAGCGGGACCCCGCCGGTCGAGATCGAGGCCCGGACCGTGCGGCGGAAGTCGAGCGGTCCCCGTCGCTGCGCGTGGTGCTCCTGGGTGAGCCGGGTGGCGAGACGACGTGCGAGCGGATAGATCTCGCGTCGCATCTCCTCCAGGTCCGACTTGCGGGCCGCAGTGAAGTCGAGCCGGTCGATGCTGGGCCGGACTGCGACGTTCGCCACGTGGTCGGGTCCCTTCTCCTCCGCGATCCGCCGTCGGGCGTCGTCCTCGACCAGCCGGGTGAAGGCACCGATCCGACGGCCCGCCGCGCGCCGGGACTCACCGTCCTGCCGGCCCTCCGCGAGGAGGCCCTGGA
Source organism: uncultured Actinomycetota bacterium (assembly GCA_963850965.1). Taxonomy (GTDB): domain Bacteria; phylum Actinomycetota; class Actinomycetes; order Propionibacteriales; family Nocardioidaceae; genus Nocardioides. Next base: position 818,472 of record CAWKMT010000002.1, read on the forward strand.
CGATCTGCTCGGTCAGCTCGGTGGGCGAGACGCGTTGGAGCGCGGTGTACGCCGACCACGACGACAGCCCCGGACCCCGCCCGGGCATGGCGCCGAACCGGGCCACGGCCTCGACCGCGAGGTCGGCCAGCCTGGCTTCGTCGCCCTCGGCCAGGGCTGCCATCAGCTCGGCACGGAACGCCGTCAGCGCGGCGGCGTTGTCGCGGACGCCGCCCGCTTCGGTCGACTCGTCGTCGGACTGCCCGGCGGCACCTTCACCAACCAGTCTCGGGAAGTACAGGTCGAAGAGTGCGTCGAAGGTGGCCCGCTGGTTGTGCCGCTTGACCAGCGTGGCGGCGTAGACGTCGCGGATCGTGGCCCGCTGGCCCCAGTCGATCGCGGTCAGGGCGGCGATCGCGTCGAGGTCCTCGGCCAGGGAGACCGACAAGCCGGCGCCACGCAACGCCTCCAGGAAGGCAATGTGCCGGTCGACCAGCCCGGACCGTGCGGTCATGACCGCAGCTTCAGCTCACGGACGGCCCGGTCCTGGTCGGAGGCGTGCTTGAGGATGACCCCGAGGGTGTCGGCGATCGCCTTCTCGTCGAGGTCCCCGATCTCGAGGGCGATCAAGGTCCGCGCCCAGTCCACGGACTCCGCGATCGAGGGCGCCTTCTTCAGCTCCAGCTCGCGCAGCCGGGCGACGGTGGCGACGAGCTGGCCGGCGACCTTCTCCTCGAGCCCGGGCACCTGCGAGGTGACGATCTCGCGCTCGCGCTCGGCGTCGGGATAGTCCAGGTGCAGGAAGAGGCAGCGTCGCTTGACCGCCTCCGACAGCTCCCGGGTGGCGTTCGAGGTGAGGACCACGAAGGGGCGTCGTACGGCGGCCAGGGTGCCGAGCTCGGGGATCGTCACCTGGAAGTCCGAGAGCACCTCGAGCAGGAGCCCCTCGACCTCGACGTCGGTCTTGTCGACCTCGTCGATGAGCAGCACGGTCGGCTCCTCGCGACGGATCGCGGTCAGCAACGGCCGGGTGAGCAGGAACTCCTCGGTGAAGATGTCGTCGTGGGTCTCCGACCAGGTCTGGTCGTCACCCTGGGAGGCCTGGATGCGCAGCAGCTGCTTCTTGTAGTTCCACTCGTAGAGCGCGCGCGCCTCGTCGAGACCCTCGTAGCACTGCAGGCGCACCAGGTCCGCGCCCGTCGCTCGGGCGACGGCCTTGGCCAGCTCGGTCTTGCCGACACCGGCCGGTCCCTCGACGAGCAGGGGCTTCTCGAGCGCACCGGCGAGGAAGGTCGTGGTCGCGGTGGCGGCGTCCGCGAGGTAGCCGACCTCCGCGAGGCGGACGGCGGCGTCGGACGGGGAGGAGAACCAGGAAGTCACCGCGTGAGCATAGGCCGGGACGTGACCCCTCCGGCGACGGCTCGTTGATCTTCTCGGTGATGGAACTCGGTCCTGGCCACACGTCGAGACCCCGCCGAGAGGACGACCCCCATGCGAGGACGCCCCACCGCCTCAGCCCCCGCTCGACTCTCGACCCTGTCGGCGATGTTCCTGGGCGGACTTCTCGCCCTGGTCACCAGCATCGGTGTGATCGCCGCGACCGGAACCAAGGCCGACTCCGACAGCGAAGCGAGCGCCGCCGGCTTCAGTCGTCTGGACCAGCGCCCCGGCCACCGGGACCGTTGCACGGCCAGTGGTCTCGCCACCGTCTCCGACGTCCCGCAGGCACTGATCCGCGATGCCCGTGGCCGGTTGCGACTGGTCAGCTTCGAGAGGGGCTGGGAGATCTTCACCGGGGAGCGGCGAGGCACCTTGGTCGCGGTCTGCGGACCGGTCACCACCCAGCCCCCCGCCCAGGGGCCAGCGACCCGTCCCTGACCGTCCGCGGGTCAGCTCGACCCGTGTCGACCCTCCCCGCCCTGGAAGCGAGCGGCACCGTCGAGGGCGCCCGCCCCGAGCGAGTGCACCCCGTGGAGGTACTCGCGGTGCAGCGCCTCGGCCTCGGGCAATCCGTCCTGTTCCAGCGTCGAGAGCCGGTCTCGGCGCAGGCACTCCTGCGGGAGTCTCGAGAGGGCGAGCGCCAGTGATTCCGCCTCGGCCCGAGCGGTGCCCGGTGCCACCACCCGGTTGACCAGACCGATCCGCTCGGCCTCGGTCGCCTCCACCGGACGACCCGTCAGGATCAGGTCCAGCGCCCGGCTGGTCCCGATCAGCCGGGGCAGCCGCACCGTCCCACCGTCGATGAGGGGCACACCCCACCGCCGACAGAAGACCCCCAACGTGGCGTCGCTGGTCGCCACCCGGAGGTCGCACCAGAGCGCGAGCTCCAGGCCGCCCGCGACGGCGTACCCCTCGATCGCTGCGATGACGGGCTTGCCGAGCTGCATCCGGGTCGGCCCCATCGGCCCGTCGCCCTCGCTGCGCACGACGTTGCCCTCGGGGGTGCCGATCGCCTTGAGGTCGGCGCCCGAGCAGAAGCTCCCGCCCTCGCCGTACAGGACCGCGACCGCCTGACCAGGGTCGAGGTCGAAGACCCGGAAGGCGTCGGCGAGCGCGCGGGCGGTGGGACCGTCGACCGCGTTGCGGGCCTCGGGTCGATCCAGGATCACTGTGGTGACGGGCCCCGATCGCTCGACCCGGACCCCGCTGGACGTCGTACGTCGCTCCTGCATCCGCCCATCATTACTTCACCCAGCGGGCAGTGACACCCCCGCCTCCGGAGACGTAGTCTCGGCCGCAGAGAGGATCACCCGCGTGAGCGACCAAGCGCGTCTCGGGCAGGTGTTCGTCGAGCTGGCGGACACCCTCACCGACGACTTCGACGTCATCGACTTCCTGCACTTGCTGACCGAGCGGGTCGTCGAGCTGCTCGAGGTCGCCGCGGCCGGGCTCCTCCTCGTGGACAGCAGCGGACGGCTCCGGACCCTCGCCTCGTCCCTCGAGCAGACCGGACTTCTCCAGCTCCAGGAGCTCCTGGAGCTCCAGAACGACGAGGGCCCGGCTCTCGACTGCTTCCGTGACGGCCTGGCCGTGGTCAACGTCGCTCCCGCTGACGCCGCCGACCGGTGGCCCGGTTTCAGCGCAGCCCTGGCCGCCGCCGGCTACGGGTCCGCGCACGCCTTGCCCCTGAGCCTGCGCTCTCGCGTGATCGGGGCCGTGACCCTCTTCTCGACGCCCGCATCGGTGCTCAGCGAGCAGGACACCCTGCTCGGACAGGCGCTGGCGGACGTCGCCACGATCGGTCTCCTGCAGGAGCAGACCGTACGACGCCACGAGCTCACGACCGAGCGCCTCCAGCAGGCCCTGGACAGCAGGATCCTGATCGAGCAGGCCAAGGGTGCCCTCGCCGCACGCCTCGGCATCGAGGTGGCCGATGCCTTCACGCTCCTGCGTGCCCACAGTCGCCGCAGCCGCCGCAAGCTGGCGGACGTGGCCCACGAGGTCGTGGCCGGGCAGATCCATCCCGAGGCGTTCCTGTCGGAATGAGCTCTCGCCCCGACGGGCGGGGTGGTGGGTAGAATGGACGCAGAGCACTGGCCCGGACCCCGCCGTGCACGAATTTCTTGCGCGCACCCGGGGGGTTTTCGATGATCGATGAAAGCCAGCTCTCACAGGTCCTCGGAGAGATGGCCACCACGCTGGCGACGGACTTCACGACCACCGCAGTCCTCGACCGGTTGGTGGGTCGGATCGTGCAGGTCCTGCCGGTGGCCTCGGCCGGGCTCAGCCTGATCGACGACAACCTGCACCCGCACTACGTGGCCGCCTCCGACGCCGACGCACGCGCCTTCGAGGACCTGCAGAGCGCCCTCAGCGAGGGTCCGTGCCTGATGGCCTTCGAGTCCGGGGAGCCTGTGGCCGTCCCCGATCTCGCCCACGACCCGCGCTTCCCGAGATTCGGGCCCGCCGCGGTGGCGGCCGGCCTGGCGGCCGTCCACACGTTCCCGTTGCGTCAGGGATCGGGACGCTTCGGGGCCCTGGATCTCTACCTCACGCATCCCGGAGACCTGAGCCCCGTAGCCCGCGAGTCCGCCCAGACCCTGGCCGCGGTGGCGGCGGCGTACCTCCTCATGTCGCGGGCCCGCACCGACGCCATCGACCTCCGGCACCTCGCACTCCACGACGAGCTCACCGGGCTCCCGAACAAGCTGATGCTGGAGTCCCGCATCCAGCACGCCGGGAGCCGCGCGGACCGGTCCGGCGCCGCGGCTGCGGTCATCTTCATCGACCTCGACGACTTCAAGCAGGTCAATGACGTGCACGGCCACCTCGTCGGCGACCTGCTCCTGCGTTCGGTCGCCCGGAGACTGAGCTCGGTGATCCGGCCCGCCGACACGCTGGCCCGGATCTATGGCGACGAGTTCGTCCTGCTCTGCGAGGACCTCGAGGGCGACCACCCGACCGAGGGACTGGTCCGCCGGATCCGCAACGCCTTCAGCCAGCCGTTCGAGGTCAAGGGCACCAGCATTGCCATCTCGGCGAGCGTGGGCGTTGCCTTCACCGGACCGGGGCAGAAGCTGTCCTCCCAACACATCGCCGATGCCGACCGGGCGATGTACGACGACAAGGCCGGCCGCACGTCGTACCGGCCGAACCGCTTGCGGGAGATCGTCTCGCGCTCGGAGGCGCGCGCCCTCAGCCGGGACCTGGCCCACGCCCTGCTGCACGATGCCCTCGACCTCACCTACCACCCGGTCGTCCGGCTCGAGGACGGCGTCGTCACCGGCATGCTCGCCGCTCCCGTCTGGCGGCGCAACGACGGGCAGGTGCTCCACGGCCGCGAGCTGCTCGACGAAATCACCGAGAACGGCCTCCTGCGTCAGCTCTTCCGGTGGTGCCGGACCCGTAGCGTGGCCGAAGCCGTCGCGTGGCCCGCCAACGGCACCCGGGAGCTCGAGCTGCACGTCACCATGCCGGCCGTCCTGCTCACGTTCCCGGGGATGGACACGGAGGTGTCCGACTGCCTGGCCGGCACGGGACTGGACGCCGACCGCCTGGTGATCAACCTCTGCGGCCTCGAGGAGGTCGACCTCGACCTCCCCGGCTACGGGTCGCGGCTCAGCGACCTGAAGGCACTCGGCGTGCACCTCTCGATCGAAGGGTTCGGCACCCGGGGGGCCTCCCTCGACTCGCTGCACCAGCTGCCCGTCGACATGGTCCACGTCGATGCGGGCTTCCTCACCGCGGGGGGGCCGAGCGACAAGGGGACCACCATTCTCAGCGGCGTCGCCGATCTCGCCGACCGCCTCGACCTCGCGGTCGTCGTTGCCGGCGTCGACACCCAGGAGCAGCGCACCGCAGCCCGCGCGGCCACCCTCACCCACGCCACGGGGCGGCTCTATTCCGAGCCGCTGAGCCACGAGCAGGTGGAGGAACTCCTGGCCGGCGCCACCGATCCGCTGCGACTGCCCCGTCCGGCGCCGTGAGGACGGCCGCCGTCGACGGCGTCAGATGAAGAGCAGCTGCGCCCCCTCGGTCAACTCCATGAACTCGGCCGCACTGATCACGCCTTCGACCTCGTCGTAGAGGTCCTCGGCCCCGAGGTGCTGCATGTCGGCCGACAACCGGCAGCCCCACAGGTGGCCGCCCGAGTCCGCGATCTGCTGGAGGAACTCCGGCACCTCGGGGACCCCGAGCTCAGCGATCGACTTCTTGAGTTGGTGGGTCGCCATTGCCGTCATGCCGGGCAGGCCGCCGAGTCCCTGCGGCAGGTGCGTGGCGGTGTTGCCCAGCATCGTGAACTTCAGGTCGCCCATCGTCTTCTTGTTGATCATGTCGAAGCCCCAGAACGTGAAGAACAGGTGTGTCTCGATCCCCTCACCGAGGGCGGCGTTCCCCAGGATCAGGGCGGGGTAGGCCATGTCCAGGTTCCCCTTGGAACAGATGATGGCGAGCTTGCGCTCCGTCGCCTCGTCGTCGAACGACGGCACGAGCGGCGCCGCAGCGGTGTCGGCAGGCGTGGCAGTGGTGGTCATCGTGGTCTCCTCGTCGATCAGACGCAGCCGCGCGGCTTGGGCAGCCCCGCGATGTAGGCGAGCTTCTTGGCGGGCTTCTTCGGGAACAGCGCGAAGAGCTCCTTGGTCGTGATGCCGCCCAGGGTCGAGACCCTGCGCAGCGTGGCGGTCTCGCCGTGCCCCGGGAAGTCGTCGCGCAGGAACCTGATGGCCTGCCAGCTGGTCTCGCTGAGCGTGACGCCGATCTGCGCGGCGAGCGAACCGGCCAGCTGCTCGTCCCACTCGTCGTAGTTGGTCATGAACCCGTCGTCGTCGACGTGGATCTCGTGGCCGTCGATGGTCGTGGTGGGCATGGTCAGACCTCCTGCTTCTCTTTGGCGGGCAGGCGCTTGCCCCGCATGGACATGTGGGTCGGCAGCGGAAGCGGCCGGCCGGGGAGCAGCACGTGCCAGTAGATCCACCGGAAGGCGAGCTTGCCCACGTGGTTGAGCCGGGTCTCCTTGAGGAGATCCATCGGCCCGATCACCGGCAGTGGGAACTTCCCGCTCAGCGGCTCGGTGTCGTAGTTGAAGTCGATGAGCAACGCCTTGTCGTCACCGGACTCCACGAAGCAGTTGGCGTGCCCGTCGAACGAACCGGTCATCGGCCGGCCGGCCACGTGCTCCAGGAAGTTGTCCACGAAGATCTCGGCGGAGAAGTGCGCCACCGACCCCGCCTTGGACGTCGGGATGTTGCTGGCGTCGCCGATCGCGAAGATGTTGTCGTGTCCGTCCGCGAGCATGGTGTGGCGGTCCACGGGCACGTAGTTGAGCTCGTCGCCCAAACCGGAACTGGCCACGAAGTCGGCGCCCATGTTGAGGGGCACCGTGACCAGGAGGTCGAAGGGCACCTCGCGCTCGTCGTAGGACAGGAGGAGCTTGCGCTCCTGGTCGATGCTCTCGACGAGGAAGTCCGGCTCCACGCGTACGTTGCGCTGGTCGAGCATGCCGCCCAGGTGGGCGGAGGCGACCGGCTTGGTGAAGGCCCCGTCGAGGGGCGTCACATAGACCAGCTCGGTGCGCTCGCGCAGGTCGCGCTCCCTCAGCCAGGCGTCCACCAGGAAGGTGAACTCCAGCGGCGCGACCGGGCACTTGATGGGCATCTCGGTCACATGGACGACGAGGCGACCGCCGGTGAAGTCGCCCAGAGCCGTCTCGAGGGCCTCGGCACCGTCGAGGGTGTAGAAGTCGAAGATGCTGCTGCGCCACTGGGGTCCGAGCATGCCCGGCGTCTGGTCGGGCCGCGGCGTCGTACCGGTGGCGATCACCAGCTGGTCGTAGACCAGCTCGCGGCCGTCGGTGAGCAGCACGGTCGACCGATCGGCGTCGACGCGGTCGATCTCCCCGAGCAGCAACGTGACACCGTCGGCGACGTGCTTGCGGCGCGACTCCACCACGTGCTCGCGGCCGTACTCCCCGAAGGGCACGAAGAGGTAGCCCGGCTGGTAGTGGTGCTCGTCGTCGCGGTCGACGACCGTGATCGTCCAGCTCGAGCGGTCCAACTCCTCGAGCAGCCGATTGGCCACGATCGTGCCGGCGGTGCCGCCGCCCAGGATGACCAGGTTCTTCATCGCTTCTCCTCGTCTCGGTGTGGTCCGAGCCTAGGAGCGAGAAGGCGGGTCGCCGGAGAGCCGAAGGTCCCGGGTTGTGCCGCTGAAGGACCCCCGTTTGCCGTCGCTGTCTCCGCGCCGATTCAGCCGCAGGTGTCGGCGATCGCCTCGCGCAGCTGCTCGCTGAAGGCCGGGTCGGCCGTGAGCCGTGCCGTGAGTTCGGCGATCTGGGCGGCGCTCAGTCCGTCGTACTCTGCGGAGGCGGCGTACGCCGCGGCCAGCTCGGCCGCGTCGTCGTACACCCCTGACTGGACCGTGCACAGGTGGGCGGCCGTGGCCGCAAGGAAGCTGCCCTCCGCTGCCGAGGCAGACATCGGGGTGGATGCCTCGGAGGCAGGTGTGGCCGCGACCTCGGCCTCCGGGCTGCACCCGACCAGCGACCAGGCCAGGGCCCCGATCAGCGCGGCGGTGCCGAGCCGCGTGGGGAGTCGCCGGCTCATCTCACGACGACCTGGACGGTGCCGGACCAGCTGCCGCCCTGCCAGGTGGCGGTCACCGGAAGGTCGTAGGTGCCCGGCTTGCTGTCCAGTGCGTCCAGGCGCACGGCGGCACGGTCCGAGGCCTCCACCGGGAGGCGCGACCCGTCCTCCAGGCCACTGGAGGAGCCGTCCTTCGGGTAGACCACCTCGAAGCCGCGAGGCGCCTCGACCTTGACCCGGAAGCCGTCGAGGCCGGGCTGGTTGCCGGTGAAGGAGAGCGAGACCCAGGTCGGCCCCTTGGCGTTGAGTTTGACGCTGGTCGTCTCCAGCGTCACCGCAGGACCTGACGACTGGGTGATGTCGATGTCGATCTCGGCCCGGACCTTGCCGGAGCTGCCCTTGCAGTCGTCGACGTCCTTCACGACGAGGTCATCGCTCTTCTTGAGCTCCGAGGAGTCCTTGAGGCGAGTGAAGGTCGCCTCGAACTTGATGGTCTCGGAGCCCGCCTGGTCCGGGGCAGTCAGCCGGAACGCCGTGTAGTCCAGGTTGGTCTCCGCCAGCGCATTGTTGATGTACAACGAGGAGAACTTGCCGGTGTTCGTCGGGTAGGCGACCTCGATCTTCTTGCCGTCGGCGGTGACCTCGATGTCGCAGACGTCGGTCTCGGCCGTCCAGATCAGGCTGACCCACCCCTCCTGGCCAGCGGCCATCGACGGAAGGGACTTGGTCACCAGCGCCAGGTCGCCCTTCTTGTTGTTGTCGGGGTCGTCACCGGGGTCGTCGTTCTCGGCGGCGACGAGCGCCAGCGGCCCGGCCTGGACGCCGGAGGTTGCCGGGGCGACTCCCGGCAAGGCCAAAAGGGCGAGCGCGGCCGTGGCGCCGATGAGCGGAAGGGTGGAACGGAACAAGGGGTCGACTCCGGGTGCCGGGGGGAAGGTCCCCGCCACGCTAGCGACGAAGCCGCCCACCGACCGGCGAACCCAGGAAACCTGCCCGAAAGGCCCCCCACCCGGTCGGCACCGGGTCGACGCGGCCCGCCTGCCCGAGGGGACAGCAACAGCGCCGGTCCGCCCCTGGCGGGGAGCAGGACCGGCGCTGGCTCCGGGTCGGACATTTGCATGTCCGCCCCGTGGCGGTGGCGGTGGGATTTGAACCCACGGTGGGTTTGACCCCACACGACATTTCGAGTGTCGCACCTTCGGCCGCTCGGACACGCCACCGCCGGAGAGATTACCGGAGGCCCGCCGGGGCGTGAAATCGAGTCCTCAGTCGCGGTGCCGGGCGAAGAAGTCCTCGAGCAGGGCCGAGGACTCCTCGGCGAGAACACCGCTGACGACTTCTGGGCGGTGATTGAGCCTGCGGTCGCGTACGACGTCCCAGAGACTGCCCACCGCACCGGCCTTCGGGTCGAACGCGGCGTACACGATGCGGTCGACCCGGCTGAGCACGGCCGCGCCGGCACACATGGTGCAGGGCTCGAGCGTGACGACCAGCGTGCACCCGTCGAGCCGCCACTCGCCCCGCTTCCCGGCGGCCGCACGCAGAGCCACGACCTCGGCGTGCCCGGTGGGGTCGGCGTACGCCTCGCGGACGTTGCGGCCGCGGCCCAGCACTGACCCGGCCGCGTCGAGCACGACGGCTCCGATCGGTACGTCGCCGGTCTCCAGCGCGGCCGTTGCCTCGGCGAGGGCGAGGAGCATCGGCTCGTGCCACTGGTCGTGAGGGGAGGACATCAACGGGTCATCAACGAGTCATCGACAGATCAGGCAGAGGTGAGCCCGACGGCCTCGTCGAAGAGTGGTCCGAAGCCCAGCCGGCGAGCGATGTCGGACAGCATCTCGTCGGGGTAGAGGTCGAAGTCGTCGATGAGGACGGCCATGTCCATCGCGTGGATGCCCAGGTCGCCGAGGAGGTCGAGGTCGCCGGCCGGCACCTGGTCGTCGTCGTCCTCGGGCATCGGCAGGTGGAGGAACTGCACGGCCGACCCGGCCAGCTCCCACTCGTCGGCGGCGGTCACGTCGGAGAGCAGGACGCGGGTGTTGGCTCCGGCCACGCGGATGAGGAGGAAGAAGTCCTCGTCGATCGCGATCATCCCGACCGCACCGCCGTCGCCGGGGAACCGGCGCAGCGCGTGGGAGACGGTGTCCAGGTCGGCCAGCACGTCGTGGGCCAGCTCCTGGACCTGCCAGACACCCTCTTCGCGGTAGGCGGCCAGGGCGAAGTCGATGCCGTCGACGAGTTCCGACATGCTGCCACCCTCCTCCTGCGCTCCCCGAACCCACTGCTCGGCACCAGACTGACAGACAGAGCCGTGTGGGCCAACCCCCGTACGGATCAGCGGATCCGTCGCTGACCAGCCTGCTGGACTAGGGTTCCGCCCATGCGCACCCACGTCGTCGACCACCCCCTCGTGGCCCACAAGCTCACCGCTCTGCGAGACGAGAACACCGACTCGCCGACCTTCCGCCGCCTGGCCGACGAACTCGTCACCCTGCTGGCCTACGAGGCCACCCGCGACGTGCGCGTCGCCCCCAGCGAGATCCGGACCCCGGTGGCGCCCACCGTCGGCGTCAAGCTCGCCACCCCGAAGCCGCTGGTGGTGCCGATCCTGCGCGCCGGCCTCGGCATGCTCGACGGCATGATGCGCCTGCTGCCGACCGCCGAGGTGGGCTTCCTGGGCATGGTGCGCAACGAGGAGACCCTCGAGGCCTCGACGTACGCCGAGCGGCTGCCCGACGACCTGTCCGGGCGCCAGTGCTACGTCCTCGACCCGATGCTGGCCACCGGCGGCACCCTCGCTGCGGCGATCCGGTTCCTGACCGACCGTGGCGCCGACGACATCACCGCGATCTGCCTGCTGGCGGCCCCCGAGGGCTGCGCGCGACTCGAGCGCGACCTGGCCGACATCGACGTACCCGTCACCATCGTCACCGCGGCCATGGACGAGAAGCTCAACGAGAAGGGCTACATCGTCCCCGGGCTCGGTGACGCGGGCGACCGCCTGTACGGCGTCGCCGGCTGACCTCGTCCCGGGCTGAGCTGCCCGGGTGCAGGTGGGGGTGAGGCCGCCGGATCAGCGGATCACCGGATCACCGGATCACCGGCGATTGGTCACAAACCGCGGGTTCTGCGGCGCAGATGTTGGGGTTGGGGACCAAACCGCAACTGCTGAGCAGCCGACTCAGAGGGACTTCACGGCGTTGAGCAGCTTGCCGAGGGTGTCCTTGGCGTCGCCGAAGAGCAGCGTGGTGGTCGGTTCGAAGAGCAGCTCGTTCTCGATGCCGGCGAAGCCCGGTCGCATGGACCGCTTCATGAAGACGACTTGCTTGGCCTCGTCGGCGTTGAGGATCGGCATGCCGTAGATCGGCGCGCCCGGCGTGGTCTTGGCGGCCGGGTTGACCACGTCATTGGCGCCCACCACCAGCACCACGTCGGTGTGCTTGAACTCGCCGTTGATCTCGTCCATCTCCTGCAGCTGCTCGTAGGGCACCTGCGCCTCGGCGAGCAGCACATTCATGTGGCCGGGCATCCGGCCGGCGACGGGGTGGATCGCGTAGTCGACCCGGGTCCCACGCTCGATCAGGACCTCGACCAGTTCACGCAAGGTGTGCTGAGCCTGGGCCACGGCCAGGCCGTAGCCGGGCACCACGATGATGCGGTCGGCGTACCCGAGCAGGATCGCGATGTCCTGGGGGCCGGCGCTCTTGACCGGGCGGTCGCTCGCGACGCCCGCACCCAGGGTGGAGCCGCCCTTGAGGGCACCGAAGAGAATGTTGGCCACCGAACGGCCCATCGCCTTGGCCATCAGCATCGTCAGGAAGGTGCCCGCGGCACCGACCAGGGTGCCGGCCACCAGCAGGACGACGTTCCCGAGGACGTAACCACCTGCGGCGACGGTCAGGCCCGTGAACGCGTTGAGCAGCGAGATCACGATGGGGACGTCGGCGCCGCCGACCGGGAGGACCAGCAGCAGGCCGATCGCAAGACCGATCAGGCCGAGCACGATGCCGATCCAGATCGCCGGACCGGTCACCGTCAGCACCGACAGCACGCCCGCCGCGATCAGCGATCCGGCGAAGGCGACCGGCAGACCCGGGAAGACCACCGGACGTGAGGTCATCCAGTCCTGGAGCTTGGCGAAGGTGACCACCGAGCCCGAGAACGAGATGGCGCCGACCGCAACCGTGAAGGCGGTGGCGGCCAGGATGAACCAGTTGACGTCATCGGCGTGCGGGATGATCTCGTCGAGCTCGAGGAGCGCCACGAGGGCCGCGGCCCCACCACCGACGCCGTTGAAGAGCGCCACCATCTGGGGCATCTGGGTCATCTGCACGCGCTGGGCGCCGAAGACACCCGCGGCCGTGCCGAGGGCGATCGCCACGAGCATCAGCGGAACGTGGTCGAGATCGAGGTAGAAGAACGGGATGCTGACCGCGACGACAGCCGCGCCAGCACCGATCAGGTTGCCGACCCGGGCGGTCTTCGGCCCGGACAACCCCTTGAGGGCGAGGATGAAGCAGACCGCGCAGGCCAGGTAGGCCAGCTGGACCCAGGTCGGCGTCATGCGGCACCTCCGGGTGCATCCGTGGCCCCACCCGTGGACGCAGCCTTCTTGGGCCGTTTGCGCACGAACATCTGCAGCATCCGGTCGGTGACCACGAAGCCTCCGACCATGTTGATCGCCGCGAGGACGATGGCGACGAGCCCGACGATGAGGGCGATGGTGCTCTCGGTGGTGCCGGTCACCAGGACCGCGCCGAGCAGGATGATGCCGTGGATCGCGTTGGCGCCCGACATCAAGGGCGTGTGCAGCGTCGAGGAGACCTTGGAGATCACCTCGATCCCCACGAAGACGCTGAGGACGAAGATCGTCAACCAGACGATGGGCTCACTCACTGGTCGGTCTCCTGGTCGTAGGGCAGCTCAGGTTGGTGGTCGTGCGGCTCGGAAGGCTCCGGGACCGGAGGCGCCGGCACCGGGTCCTGGACGACCTGCGGCTCCGGAGCCGGGCCCTCCATCGCCTCGCGCGTGGGCTCGTGGCGGATCGTGCCGTCGTGGGTGACGCAGGAGCCGATGACGATCTCGTCCTCGAAGTCGGGGGCGAAGCGCGCTCCCCCGGGCTCCTCGGAGGCCTCGGTCATCAGCGTCACGAGGTTGACGACGTTCTGGGCGTAGAGCCGCGAGGCCGGCCCGGGCATCTGCGAGGGGACGTTGCGTCCGCCCCAGACCTGAGCGTTCCCGATCCGGACGACCTCACCGGCGACCGAGCCCTCGACGTTGCCACCGGACTCGGCGGCCAGGTCGACCACGACCGAGCCCGGCTTCATCGCCTCGACCATCTCGCTGGTGACGAGCATGGGGGCCTCACGTCCGGGCACGGCGGCGGTGGTGATCAGCGCGTCCGCGTCGGCGATGTACGGCGCCAGCAGGTCCCGCTGGCGGGCGGCGCGGTCCTCGGTCATCTCGCGGGCGTAGCCGCCGGAACCCTCCAGCGTCTCCAGCTCGAGTTCGATGGCCTGGGCCCCCACGGAGCGGATCTCCTCGGCGGCGGCCGCGCGGACGTCGTACGCCTTGACGACCGCGCCCAGGCGCTTGGCCGTCGCGATCGCCTGGAGGCCAGCCACACCGGCGCCGAGCACGACGACCTGGGCGGGCGGGACGGTGCCGGCGGCGGTCATGTTGAGCGGGAAGAAGCGGCGCAGCAGGCCGGCCGCGACGATCGCGCAGCGGTAGCCCGACACCAGGGCCTGGGAGGAGAGCGCGTCCATCGACTGGGCACGCGAGATCCGCGGCACCAGCTCCATCGCGAACGACGTGATGCCGAGGTCGCGCAGGTCACCCACGAGGCTGAGCTCCTGGCGCGTGGGCAGGAACGAGATCGTGGCAGCACCGCTCTGCAGCCGGCGCACCGCCGCGCTGTCGAGCGGCTGCACCGACACGACCAGATCGGCCGACTCGAGCGCGCGATCGTCCAGCGCGGCACCGGCCTCTTCGAACTCCTCGTCGGCGATCAGCGCATGGCGACCTGCCCCGGGCTCGACCATGACGTCGTACCCGAGCGCGGTCAGCTTGCCGACCAGCTCGGGCACCATCGCGACACGGGATTCTCCGTCTCGACTCTCCCTGACTACAGCGATCTTCACCCGCCGAAACCTAGGGCAGAACGACGGGAACCGACACCCATCTCACGTTCTCGGCGTGGTGGCCCGCTCACGAGGACCCCGATCCCGGCTCTCCTCGCCCCAGGAATGACTCCTCGACCGCCTCGTCCGGCGGCACCAGCGCGACGAACATCCGCAGGGCGCTCGACCCTCCGCGGTCCGGTCAGCGCGAGGACAGTTCCACGGTGAGGACCAGGGCGTGGGTGCGCAGCCACTGCGTACCCCGGTCGGTGCTGGTGGAGTTCGCAGCGATCGAGACCTCGTAGGACTCGCCCCCGGCCAGTCGGGGGGCCAGGAACCGCAGCGTCGTCGAGTCCCCGCCCGGCGCCGGGGCCAGCACGAACGTCCCGGGACGGGCGGTGACGGTCCTGCCGTCGGCATCGCGCACCTCCGGGTGGATCCGGAAAGGCCCCGGGCCCTTGGTGCGGTAGCGGAAGGAGACCTCCAGGACACCGCTCCGGTCGGCCCCCGCCGGCACCTGGAGCAGGAGCGGCGGCATTCCCTGGAGCGAGCCGTAGTCGCTTCCGTACTCGGCGGCCGGCCCGTGGGGGTAGAAGTGCTGCACCCGGGTCACCGGGGCCGGCTTCTCGGCGACCTGTCCGGCCGGCAGCGTGGCCGAGGCCACCAGGCCGCCTCCGGCCACGAGGGGCAGCACGACGAGGGCCAGCAGGCTGCGACGCAGGATCATGCGCGGCACGCTACCCGCGATGGAGCTGGGTGGGGCCAGATCAGAGCTGAGTGCCGATCGCGGCACCGATGGCGTAGGTGACGAGCATCGCGAGCAGGCCGCCGGCCATGTTCCGCAGCACCGCCTTGCGGACCGGGCCGTAGCCGAACTTGGCGCTGGCCCAGCCCGTGAAGGCGAGCGCGACCACGACCGCCACGATCGTGACCGGCACCCGGGCGCTGGGGACAACCAGCACGATCGTCAGCAGCGGCAGCAACGCCCCGAAGAAGAAGGAGATCATCGAGGCCCAGGCGGCATGCCACGGGTCGGTCAGGTCGTTCGGGTCGATCCCGAGCTCGGCCTCGGCGTGGGCGCCGAGGGCGTCGTGCGCAGTGAGCTCGACCGCCACCTGATGGGCGAGCTTCGCACTGAGCCCCTTGCCCCGGTAGATCTCGGCCAGCTCGGCAAGCTCGTGCTCGGGCTCCTCGAGGAGCTCGATGCGCTCCTTCTCGAGCAGGGCGCGCTCGGAGTCGCTCTGGGTGCTGACCGAGACGTACTCGCCGGCACCCATGCTGAGCGCACCAGCGGCGACCCCGGCGATACCCGCCACGAAGATCGTCGTGCTGTTGCTCGTCGCGCCGGCCACCCCGACCACGAGCCCCGCGGTCGAGACGATGCCGTCGTTCGCCCCGAGGACCGACGCACGCAACCAGTTGAGTCGGTTGTTCAACCCGTCCTGGTGCGGCTCGTCGTGCTCGTCCGGCGGGCCCGCGGGCAGGTCGAGCGGGCTGGCGTCAGTCGTCATGGGTCAATCCTTGGCGACCCGGGCCAGTACCGCAACGAAGGTAAGGCTGCGCTCAGCCCTTCGTCCCCCCGGCCGTGAGGCCGCCCACCAGGTGCTTCTGGGCGAAGAAGAAGACGATCGCCGCCGGGATGGTGATCATCACCGCGCCGGCCGTCAGGTTGTCCCACTGGGCGTTGAAGCGGGGCACGAACTGCTGCAGGCCCGCACCGAGGGTGAGGTTCTCGTCGGTCTGGATGAACGCGATGGCATAGGCAACCTCGCCCCACGCGGTGAGGAAGGTGTAGAACGCCGTCACCGCGAGGCCGGGTCGTGCCAGCGGGAGCACGATCCGCCAGAAGATCCCGAAGGGTCCGACCCCGTCGAGCGAGGCCGCCTCGTCGAGCTCACGCGGGATCGTGTCGAAGTAGCCGCGCAGCATCCAGGCGCAGAACGGCACCGCCACCGTGCAGTAGGCGATGATCAGCGACGCCTTGGTGTCGATCAGCCCGGCCCTCGCCATGATCGTGTAGATCGGCACGATCAGGATCGCGACCGGGAACATCTGGGTGAGCAGGAAGACCCACATCAGCCCACGCTTGCCGGGGAAGTTGAACCGGCTCAGGGCATAGCCGGCTGTTGCCGACATCGAGATCCCGATGACCATCGTGAACGCTGCGACGATCAGCGAGTTCAGGAACCAGTCGGGGAAGCTGGTCTGGGTCAGCACGTGGCGGTAGTTGTCGAGCGACGGCTCGACGAAGAGCTGGACCTCGCTGCGCTGGATGGCGTAGCCGGGCTTGAGCGAGCTCAGCAGGATCCACAGGACGGGGAAGAGCGCGATGAAACTGGCCACTCCGAGAGTTCCGTGCAGCAGCAAGGACCTGCCGAGGCTGCGCTGGCGTGTGGCCGCCATCAGAAGACCTCCCCCTGCTGGCGCAGCATCCGGCGATAGGCGCCGGCAAAGACGACGAGCATCGACAAGATCAGGACGCCGTACGTCGCGGCCATCGAGTAGTCGCGGATGCCCTCGAACGCCTCGCGATAGGCGCCGGTGACGAGGATCTCGGTCTGACCGGCGGGCTGGCCGCCGGTGACGAAGTAGATGATCGGGAACATGTTGAACGTCCAGATGGTGCCGAGCAGGATCACCGTCGCGCTGATCGGTCGCAGCCCGGGCAGGGTGATGTTGCGGAAGCGCTGCCACGGACTGGCGCCGTCGATCTCCGCCGCCTCGTAGAGGTCCTCGGGGATCGCCTGGAGACCACCGAGCAGGGCGACCATCATGAACGGGACGCCGAGCCAGACGTTGGCCACGATCGCGGTGAACATCGAGGTCCACCGGTGGTTGAACCAGTCGACCGGGTCCAGCCCGAGCGCCGAGATGCTGGAGTTGACCAGCCCGAAGCGCGGGTTGAACAGGAACTTCCACGCGAAGGCGCTCACGAACGCCGGCACCGCCCACGGCACGATCAGCAGGACCCGGTAGATCCCCCGCCCGCGGAAGCGGCGGTTCAACATCACCGCCAGTCCCATCCCGATCCCGAAGTGGAACGTCACACAGGAGACCGTCCACACCAAGGTGTTGGTGAACTGGAGCCAGAAGGTGCCGACCTTGCCGGTGAGAATGTCGACGTAGTTGTCGAGCCCCACGAACTCGGCGCGATCAGGGTTCGGGCGGCAGGTCTCCTGCCCGCCGAGCACCTTCGTGCAGATCTCGTCGCGCTGGTTGGCCTCGTTGAGGTCGGTGAAGGACTGGTAGATCCCCTGCCCCAACGGGAACAGGATGAGTACGCCGAGCACGATGACGGTCGGCAGGACCAGCACCCAGGCGTACCAATGCCGGTCGAAGCTGCCCCGCAACCGTCCGCGGGGCCGCTCCGACCGAGGTGGAGTGACCAGGATGGTCACGGACGCGAGTAGTCCGGAACGACCTCGGTCTGGTACTTCTTCGCCACCTCAGCGAGCGCCTTGGCCGGGTCAGCACCCTGCACGAGCACCTTGATGGCCATCTCGTCGAGCGCGCCGAAGAACTGGCCGCCCTGCGGGATCCACGGACGGGCTCGCGCCACGTCGATCGCGTCCTTGAACGCGGCCACCTTCGCGTTGTCGGCGACCAGGTCGTAGGCACCCTGGCTGGTCGGCAGGAGACCCAGCTCGTCGGCGATGAAGGCCTGCGACTCGGGCGAGCTCATGAACTTCACGAACGCGATCGCAGCCGCAGCCTTCTCCTCGTCCATCCCGGAGTAGATGACGTAGTTGTGGCCACCCACGGGGGCACCGGCACCGGCGGAACCCGACGGCACCGGGGCGACACCGAGGTTGTCGAAGCCACCGAACTGCGGGTCGGCATCCAGGGCGGCGACCTCCCAGGGACCGTTGACGATCATGGCGACCTTGCCCTCCTTGAAGAGCGTCATCATGGTGCCGTAGGAGTCGTTCGCGTCCGGCTTGACCGCGGCACCGCTCTGGACGAGCTGCTGCGCCTCGGTGATGCCCGCGACGTTCTCGGCACTGTCGACCACGATCTGCTCGGCGTCGACGTCGACGAGGTCGCCGCCCTCGCCGTACATGAAGGGCAGCAGGAAGTAGCCGCCGGAGTTGAGGTAGATGCCCTCGGCGCCGACCTTCTGCAACTTCGTCGACGCCTCGGCGACCTCGTCCCACGTGGTGGGCGCGGCGTCGATCCCGGCCTTGGCGAAGAGCTGCTTGTTGTACATCAGGGCGAGAGTGTCGGTGACCTGCGGGACGCCGTACGTCTGGCCGTCGTAGACGTTGCTGGACAGCGGCGTCTCGAGGAAGTCGTTGTCCTCGAGCAGCGCGGTGCCGTCGAGGGCGTAGAGGTAGCCGAGCGAGGCGAACTCGGGAACCCAGGCGACCTCGGCGCGGAGGATGTCCGGGGCGCCGCTGCCGGAAGCGGCCGCGGTCTTGAACTTGTTCTGGGCGTCACCGAACGGCACCGACTGGCGCTTGATCGTGACGTTGGGGTACTCGGCGTTGAACTTCTCGATCAGCTTGTCGAAGGCCGGGCCTTCGTTCTGCGGGTCGGAGGTGTCCCACCAGGTCAGCTCGGCGGAGAGGTCCGCGGGGTCCGCGGTCTCGGCGGGCAGGGACTCCGTGTCACCATCACCTCCGCCACAGCCGGCGAGCAGGAGAGCGAGGGCGGCGGTCGTTCCGGCGAGGCCGGAGGAAATGCGATTCATGGGCAGACTCCCGAGCGTTCAAGGTTGAGATCCGCCCGACGGCGGCGCCGCAGACTAGCAAATGTGCGGGGCGAGCAGCCTCGAGCCGCGCAGCGAGACCCGACACGCAGGCGGTGTGACCCGCTGTAACGCGGGGTTATGGACGCTGAGTTGCCCCTCGGGGGCATGTTCAGTGTCGATAACCCCGCGTTACAGCGGAAGAGGGGCGGGCGTTCCCCTCGGGTCAGAGGCCGAGGTCGCGGCCGATGAGCTCCTTCATGATCTCGTTCGTGCCGGCCCAGATCTTGGTCACCCGGGCGTCTCGCCAGGCGCGGGCCACGCGGTACTCGTTCATGTAGCCGTAGCCGCCGTACAGCTGCACGCAGTGGTCGAGGACCTCGCTCTGCACCTGGGCGGTCCACCACTTCGCCTTGGCGGCGTCGATGGGGGTGAGCTCCTGGCGGGTGTGCGCCATCACGGCCTGGTCGACGTAGGCCTGGGCCACCTCGACCTGGGTGTAGAGCTCGGCGAGCAGGAACTTGTTGTGCTGGAAGTTGCCGATCGACTGGCCGAACGCCTTGCGGTCCTTGGCGTACTGCAGCGTCTCGTCGAGGATCTGCGCGGCGTGGGCGAGGTTGGTGATCGCCGAGCCCAGGCGCTCCTGCGGCAGGAAGGTCATCATGTGGATGAAGCCGTTGTCGAGTTCGCCGATGATGTCGGCGTCGGAGACGCGCAGGTCGGTGAAGTTGAGCTCGGCGGTGTCGGACTCGTCCTGGCCGACCTTGTCGAGCTTGCGGCCGCGGCTGAAGCCCTCCGTGGCGGTCTCGACCCCGAAGAGGGTGATGCCCTTGGCCTTCTTCTCCGGGCTGGTGCGCGCGGCGACGATCACCAGGTCGGCGGAGTTGCCGTTGGTGATGAAGGTCTTCGAGCCGTTGAGGATCCAGCCGTCACCATCCTTGATGGCGGTGGTCTTGAGCGAGGCGAGGTCCGAGCCGCCGGACGGCTCGGTCATCCCGATCGCGGTGAGGATCTCACCGGCGCAGAAGCCGGGCAGCCAGCGCTTCTTCTGCTCGTCGGTGGTCAGGTGGACGAGGTACGGCGCCACGATGTCGGCGTGGATGCCCACGCACGAGGGGAGCGCCATGTTGACCTTGGACAGTTCCTCGGTGAGGACCGCGTTGAAGCGGTAGTCGCCGGCCTCGGACCCGCCGTACTCCTCGGGGATCTCCAGGCCCAGGAAGCCCTGCTTGCCGGCCTCGATCCAGAACTCCCGGGGAATCGACTTGTGCTCGATGTGCTCCTCGAGCTTCGGCACGACCTGTCGGTCGAGGAACTCCTTCACCGATGCCCGGAATGCCTCGTGGTCGTCGTCATAGATCGTCCGCTTCATGCCTGGCAGCCTACTGCCGGGTAACGGCCCGACGCAGCCACGCCGTCGGCCCTGGTTCCCACGTGTGCCGAGGGCTCGATCGGGGTACAGGGTGCGCTGTGCTTTGATCGTTCCAACGACGAAACTGCAGGAGACTTGATGGTGGAGACCTGGCCCGGAACGGCCTACCCGCTCGGCGCGACCTTCGACGGCAGCGGTACCAACTTCGCGCTGTTCAGCGAGGTCGCCGAGCGCGTGGAGCTCTGTCTCTTCGACGAGGACGGCGTCGAGACCCGCGTCGAGGTGACCGAGGTCGATGCCTACGTCTGGCACTGCTACTTGCCGAGCGCCCAGCCCGGCCAGCGCTACGGCTACCGCGTGCACGGCCCCTGGGACCCCGAGAACGGCCTGCGCTGCAACCCGAACAAGCTGCTGCTCGACCCCTACGCCAAGGCCACGAGCGGCGAGATCGAGTGGGACCAGTCGCTCTTCGGCTACGACTTCGGCGACCCCGACTCCCGCAACGACGACGACTCCTCGGCGTACATGACCAAGAGCGTCGTGATCACCCCGTTCTTCGACTGGGAGGGTGACCGCCGACTCAACGTCCCCTACAACGAGTCGTTCATCTACGAAGCCCACGTCAAGGGGCTCACGCAGCTGCACCCGGACATCCCCGAGGAGCAGCGCGGCACGTACGCCGGCCTGGCCCACCCGGCGGTCACCGACCACCTCACCAAGCTCGGGGTCACCGCCATCGAGCTGATGCCGGTCCACCAGTTCGTCCAGGACTCCACCCTGCTCGACCAGGGCCTGCGCAACTACTGGGGCTACAACACCCTGGGCTTCTTCGCACCGCACGTCGACTACGCCGCCAACGGCGAGCACGGCCAGCAGGTGCAGGAGTTCAAGGCGATGGTGAAGTCGATGCACGCCGCCGGCATCGAGGTCATCCTCGACGTCGTCTACAACCACACCGCCGAGGGCAACCACCTCGGCCCGACGCTGAGCTTCCGGGGCATCGACAACCCGGCGTACTACCGGGTGGAGGAGGACGACCAGCGCTACTACACCGACTACACCGGCACCGGGAACACCCTCAACGTGCGTCACCCCCACTCGCTGCAGCTGCTGATGGACTCGCTGCGCTACTGGGTGACCGAGATGCACGTCGACGGCTTCCGCTTCGACCTGGCCGCCACCCTGGCCCGCGAGTTCTACGACGTCGACCGGCTCGCCACCTTCTTCGAGCTCGTCCAGCAGGACCCGATCGTGAGCCAGGTGAAGCTGATCGCCGAGCCGTGGGACATCGGCCCCGGCGGCTATCAGGTCGGCAACTTCCCACCCCAGTGGACCGAGTGGAACGGCGCCTACCGCGACACGGTCCGTGACTTCTGGCGCGGGGAGCCGTCGCTGGGCGAGTTCGCCTCGCGGCTCTCCGGCTCCTCGGACTTCTACGAGCACTCCGGGCGCCGCCCGTTCGCGAGCATCAACTTCGTCACCGCCCACGACGGCTTCACGCTGCGCGACCTGGTGTCGTACAACGAGAAGCACAACGATGCCAACGGCGAGGACAACAACGACGGCGAGAGCCACAACCGGTCCTGGAACCACGGTGTCGAGGGTCCGACCGACGACCCCGAGGTGCTCCGCGCCCGGGCCCGCGAGCAGCGCAACTTCATCGCCACGCTGCTGCTCAGCCAGGGCGTCCCGATGCTGCTGCACGGCGACGAGATGAGCCGGACCCAGGACGGCAACAACAACACCTACGCCCAGGACTCCGAGATCAGCTGGGTGCACTGGGACCGCGCGGACAAGCCACTGATCGAGTTCACGGCCGCGGTGGCCCGGCTCCGTGCCGAGCACCCGACCTTCCGGCGCAAGCGGTTCTTCACCGGGAGCACCGTGCGCACCGGCGACGGCGAGCGGCTCAACGACATCGTCTGGCTGCACCTCGACGGCCGGCCGATGGAGGAGAGCGACTGGGACTCCGACTCCAAGGCGATCGGGATGTACCTCAACGGCGACGGCATCGCCGGCAAGGGCGAGCGTGGGGAAGCGATCACCGACGACCACTTCCTGGTCTACTTCAACGCCGACGGCCCGGCCGAGGTGACCTTGCCCCCGGACGAGTACTCCGAGGCGTGGGACGTGGTGATCGACACCGGCGGCTCCGCCGACGACGCCGGCACCCACCAGGCCGGCTCCACGCTCCACCTGGAGACCCACAGCCTGGTGGTGCTGCGTGAGCACGCCGAGCCCGAGGCGGAGCCGGACCACTCCGTCGCCGCCTCCGTCGCGGCGCACGCCAACAACAACTGACGCCGCACGCCGTCGTCGAGGGGAACGTCATGCGCAAGCCCACCAGCACCTACCGCTTCCAGATCACCGCGGAGTTCGACCTCCACGCGGCGGCCGGGCGCCTGGGCTACCTCCACGACCTGGGGGTCGACTGGGTCTACCTCTCGCCGCTGCTCGAGGCAGAGCCGGGCAGCACCCACGGGTACGACGTGGTCTCCCACGACCGCATCGACCCGGCTCGAGGCGGACCCGAGGGCCTGGCCGCGCTCTCGGCCGAGGCGAAGCGGCTCGGCATGGGCGTCCTGGTCGACATCGTCCCCAACCACGTCGGGGTGGCGACGCCGGCGATGAGCACCTGGTGGTGGGAGCTGCTTCGCGAGGGCGCCGAGTCACCGCGAGCCGCCGCCTTCGACGTGGACTGGGCCGCAGGTGGTGGTCGGCTCGTCCTCCCTGTCGTGGGAGACGACGACGTGCTCGACGACGGCCGGATCGGTCATCTGGAGCTCGTCGGGACCGGTGACGAGGGCGAGCTGCGCTACCACGACCACCGCTTCCCGATCGCCCCCGGCACGGCCGAGGACGTGGGGGTCGACGGCGTCGACGCCCAGGTCGTGCACGACCGCCAGCACTACCGGCTGGCGTGCTGGCGAGACGCCGACCGCGGCCTGAACTACCGCCGATTCTTCGCCGTCAACACGCTCGCCGCGATCCGGGTCGAGGACCGCGAGGTCTTCGACGCCTCGCACGTGGAGATCAAGCGCTGGTTCGACGAGGGGCTCGTCGACGGGTTGCGGGTCGACCACCCCGACGGACTGCGGGACCCACGGGGCTACCTCGACGACCTGGCCGACCTCACCGGTGGCGCCTACGTCCTGGTCGAGAAGATCCTCGAGCCCGGCGAGGCACTGCCCACCGACTGGGCGACCTCCGGCACCACCGGGTACGACGCCCTCGCCCACCTCGACCGGGTGCTCACCGACCCGGCCGGGCAGGAGCCCCTCGACGGCCTCGAGAGCCGCCTGCGGGGAGGTCCGGTCGACTGGGCCGAGCTGACCCACGGCACCAAGCGGGCCGTGACGGACACGATCTTGAACTCCGAGGTCCGCCGGATCACCCGTGAGGTGATCGCCACTGCACCGACCCTCGAGGGCCCGGGCCCGATCGAGGACGCCGTGGCCGAGCTGCTTGCCTGCTTCCCGGTCTACCGCTCCTACCTTCCCGCCGGTCGCGACCACCTCGACGAGGCCTTCGCCCTGGCCCGCCGGCACCGGCCCGACCTCGCCCGGACCTTCGACTTCCTGCTCCCGGTGCTGTCGGACCCGGAGGCCGAGCCCGCGCTGCGCTTCCAGCAGACCAGCGGGATGGTGATGGCCAAGGGTGTCGAGGACTGCGCCTTCTACCGCTTCTCCCGGCTCACCTCGCTCAACGAGGTCGGCGGCGACCCGAGCGTCTACGCGCTCGACCCGGCCGACTTCCATGCGGCGATGGCGGTGCGCCAGGCCGACTGGCCGGACGCGATGACCTGCCTGTCCACCCATGACACCAAGCGCGGCGAAGACGTCCGCGCCCGGATCACGACGCTGGCCGAGCTCCCTGGCGCGTGGGAGTCCGCCCTGGAGCAGCTCCTCGAGTTCGTCCCCCTGCCCGACCCCGGGTTCGGGTCCCTGCTGTGGCAGGCGATCCTCGGTGCCTGGCCGGCCGAGCGTGAGCGGCTGCACGGCTACGCCGAGAAGGCGATGCGCGAGGCCGGCGACCACACCCAGTGGACTGCGCCCAACGCGGACTACGAGGCAGCCGTGCACGGCGCCGTCGACGCCGCCTTCGACGACGACCGGGTCCGGTCGGTCCTGACCGACCTGGTCGCGCTCGTGGCCGGCCCCGGATGGAGCAACGCGCTCTCCGCGAAGCTGCTCGCACTCACCATCCCCGGCGTCCCGGACGTCTACCAGGGCAGCGAGCTGTGGGAGCAGAGTCTGGTCGACCCCGACAACCGCCGCTGGGTCGACCTCGACCAGCGGGTCGCGCTGCTCGACTCCGTCCGGGCGGGGCGCCTGCCCAGCCTGGGGA
Organism: uncultured Actinomycetota bacterium; assembly: GCA_963850965.1. Taxonomy (GTDB): domain Bacteria; phylum Actinomycetota; class Actinomycetes; order Propionibacteriales; family Nocardioidaceae; genus Nocardioides. The sequence goes on from CAWKMT010000002.1 coordinate 843,000, forward strand.
CCACGCCCGACGACACCGGCGCCGCCAAGCTCGCCGTCACCCATGCCGCCCTCACGCTGCGGCGCGACCGCCCCGACCTGTTCACGTCGTACGCCGCGGTGTCGGCGAGCGGCGACGCGGCCGGCCACCTGTTGGCCTTCGACCGGGGCGGGGCGATCACCGTCGCCACCCGTCTGCCGGTGGGGCTGGCCGATCGAGGCGGCTGGGGCGACACCACGATCGAGCTGCCCGACGGGCGGTGGATCAACACCCTGACCGGCGACCCGGCCGCCACGAAGCTGGCCGAGTTGCTGGCCGAGCTCCCGGTGGCGCTGCTCGTGCGCGAGAGCGAGGAGTCCTGATGCGCGGGCCGTTCGACGTCTGGGCCCCCCGACCCGAGCGGGTGCGGCTGGTCATCGGCAGCGAGGTGCTCGAGATGCGGCGCGGGCCGGACGACTGGTGGACCCCCACCGAGCCGGTGCCCACGACGCACGCGGAGGAGGTCGACTACGGCTACCTGCTCGACGAGGACACCGAGCCGCTGCCTGATCCGCGCTCGCGGCGGCAACCGGACGGCGTCCACGCGAGGTCGCGGACCTTCGACCCCGCGGCGTACTCCTGGGGAGACCGGGCCTGGCCGGGGCGCGAGCTGGCCGGCGCCGTCATCTATGAGCTCCACATCGGGACCTTCACCCCCGAGGGCACCTTCGACGCCGCCCTCACCAAGCTCGACCACCTGCGCTCCATCGGTGTCGACTTCGTCGAGGTGCTGCCGGTCAATGCGGTCAACGGCACCCACAACTGGGGGTACGACGGCGTCCTGTGGTCGGCGATCCACGAGCCGTACGGCGGGCCCGCGGGCTACCAGCGCTTCGTCGACGGCTGCCACGCGGCCGGGCTCGGCGTGATCCAGGACGTGGTGCACAACCACCTCGGCCCGTCCGGCAACTACCTGCCGAGGTTCGGGCCCTATCTCAAGGCCGGCGCGAACACCTGGGGCGACCTGGTCAACCTCGACGGCGAGGGCAGCGCGGAGGTGCGCCGCTACATCCTCGACAACGTGCGGATGTGGCTCGACGACTTCCACGTCGACGGGCTCCGGCTCGATGCCGTGCACGCGCTGGCCGACTCCTCCGAGGTGCACCTGCTCGAGGAGATGGCGGCCGAGGTGGCGATGCTGGCCGAGGAACAGGGCCGCCCGCTCACCTTGATCGCGGAGTCCGACCTCAACGACCCGCTGCTGATCACCCCGCGTGAGCAGGGCGGCTACGGCCTCGACGCCCAGTGGAGCGACGACTTCCACCACGCGGTCCATGTCGCGCTGACCGGGGAGACCGCGGGCTACTACGCCGACTTCGAGCCGCTCGGTGCTCTCGCCAAGGTGTGCGAGCGCGGCTTCTTCCACGACGGCACGTTCTCGTCGTTCCGTGGGCGCGACCACGGAGTGCCGATCGACACGGAGACCACCCCCGCCTGGCGTCTGGTCGTCGCCAGCCAGAACCACGACCAGATCGGCAACCGCGCCCGCGGCGACCGGATCACCGAGGTCCTCGACGAGCACCAGCTGGCCTGTGCGGCGCTGCTGATCCTCGCCGGTCCGTTCACCCCGATGCTCTTCCAGGGTGAGGAGTGGGCGGCCTCGACGCCGTTCCAGTTCTTCACCTCGCACCCCGAGCCCGAGCTGGGCAAGGCCACCGCCGAGGGCCGGATCGCGGAGTTCGAGCGGATGGGCTGGGACCCGGCCGTGGTGCCCGACCCGCAGGACCCCCGGACCTTCGAGCGCTCGAAGCTCGACTGGAACGAGCTCGAGACCGGTCGGCATGCGCGGATCCTGGCGGTCTACCGCGAGCTGGCCCACCTGCGGCGGACGCTGCCGGACCTGACCCACCCCCACTTCGGCGCGATCAGCGCCTCGGCCGACGAGGACACCCGGCTCTTCCGGCTGCGCCGGGGAGCGCTGGAGATCGTGGTCAACTTCGCCGACACCGCAACCTCGGTCGCGCTCGGGGACACACCCCGGGACCTGGTCTTCGCGACCGGCCCAGGGGTCGAGCTCGGCGAGGACGGCCAGCTCTCGCTGGCCGCCCACGCCGGCGCGATCGTCGTACCCCGCGAGCAGCCCGCGGACTGACTCAGGCGGAGGGGGTCCCCGCGTCGGCCAGCTCGGCCTGAGCAGTGGGGGCGAGCGGCTCGCCACCCTCGTGGAAGCCATAGCGGTCCCAGAAGCGGGCCAGGGGGGCCGGAGCCCACCAGTTCCAACGGCCCAGCAGCTTCATCGTGGCCGGGACGAGCAGGGCCCGCACGATGGTCGCGTCGATGAGCAGCGCGACGAGCATCCCGATGCCGAGCATCTTGATGAAGATGATGCCGGAGAGGCCGAACGCACCGATCACGATCGCGAGCAGCAGCGCCGCGCTGGTGATGATCTTGCCGGTCTTCTGGACCCCGGTCGCGACCGCGAGGTCGTTGTCCCCGGTCAGGTCCCACTGCTCACGGACGCGGGAGAGCAGGAAGACCTCGTAGTCCATGGAGAGGCCGAAGAGGATCGCCAGCATCAGGATCGGGTTGGTCGCATCGAGGTAGCCGGTCGACTCGAAGCCCAGGAGGCCCTCCAGATGGCCGTCCTTGAAGATCCAGGTGACCACTCCGAACGACGCGGTGATCGAGAAGGCGTTCATCACGATCGCCTTCAGCGGCAGCACCACGGAGCCGAACGCCATGAAGAGCAGGAGCAGCATCACGCTGATCACGATCAGCCCCATGATCGGCAGGTGCGAGCCGACCGAGTCGACCAGGTCCACGGTGTCGGCCGTGAGCCCGCCCACGAGCACCGACCCCTCGTCCGGGTCGAGCTCGCGCAGCTCCTTGACGATGCCCTGGGCGCGCTGGGTCTGGCTGTTGCCGGTCCACGTCGCCCGCAGCAGGGTGACGTCGGCGGACTGCTGGAGGATGTCGACGGCGACGATGCCGTCGACCTGCTCGACACGGTCGACGTACGACGCGACCTCGGGGTCGGACGCACCCTCGACCAGGAGGTTGGCGTAGGACTTCTCCGGACCGAACTCGGCGTTGAGCTTCTCCGCCGCGATGTAGCTCGGTGAGTCCGTCGGGAGCACGCGGTAGTCCACGCTGCCCCACTTGACGCCGAGGAACGGCGAGGCGATCGCCAGCAGGGTCACGGTGACCAGGGTGATGACGACGACCGGACGGCGCATCACGGCGTGCGCCAGGCGGGCCCAGGCGCCGTGGTCGGAGTCGACGGCGACCGGGCGGTGGCGACGCCAGGGCAGGCGGCCCGCGTCGATGCGGCGGCCCAGGAGGCGCAGGATGGCGGGCAGCACGGTGAGGGCAGCCGCCATGGCGATGAGGACGGCCGCGACGCCGCCGTACCCCATGCTCCGCAGGAAGTTCTGGGGGAAGACCAGCAGCGACGAGAGCGCAGCCGCGACCGTGAGGCCGGAGACCAGGACGGTACGACCGGCGGTGCGCATGGTGGCGCGGATCGCGATCGCGGATGCGTCGGGATGGTCGACCGGGATCACCGCCAGCTCCTCGCGGAAGCGGCTGATCATGAAGAGCGCGTAGTCGATCGCGAGCCCCATGCCGAGCATCGAGATCACGTTGATCGAGAAGACCGACACGTCGGTGAAGAGGGTCAGCAGCCGGACCACGGCCAGGGCGCCGATGACGGCGAGCGCACCGATCAGGGCGGGCATCGAGGCGGCCACCAGGCTGCCGAAGATCAGCAGGGCCAGCAGGATGACGATGGGCAGCGAGATCTCCTCGGCCCGACGCAGGTCGTCGGCACTGATCTCGTTGACGTCGCCGTAGACCGCGAAGGCCCCGGCCAGGTTGGTCTCGAGACCGTCGGCCGTGAGCGTGGGCCGGAGCAGGTCGTAGTTGTCGAGGTAGTCGTCCTGGCTGGTGCCCTGCATCGAGATCAGGACCTGGGCGGCGTGGCCGTCCTTGCTGACCATGCCGGGTTGCTCGACCGCGTAGTACGGCGTCACCGAGACGGTGGTGCCGTCGGGGATCTGGGCGACGACCGCCTCCACGCGGGAGCGGAACTCCGGGGAGTCAGCGGTCAGGGTGTCGTCGGAGTAGATCGCGATCACGTCGACGGTCTGGTTGCCGAAGGTGTCCTGCTCGGCGGCCAGCTCGCGGGCCGACTCGGACGCCGGGTCGTCGAAGCCACCCTGGGAGAGGTGGTCGAAGACGCCGAAGCCGTAGGCACCGGCGGCGACGGTGAGCGTGATGCCCACCAGGAGGACGGCCAGCGCCCGTCGGGCCAGGAAGGCACCCCACCGATCGATCATTGTGACTCCTTGTGACTACACTTCAGGTTGGTGAACGGTGTAAACCGTAAACGGTGTATACTCAATCTGTCAATGACAATTACGGGAGGACAACGGGTGGTCCAGGAGCAGACGCGTCGTGAGCGGCAGCGCGAAGCGACGACCGACGAGATCGTGCAGACCTCTCTCCGGCTCCTGGCCGACGGCTCCGAGCTCTCGTTGCGTGCGGTCGCCTCGAGCATGGGGATGACTGCTCCGGCGCTCTACCGCTATGTCGCGAACTACCAGGAGCTCGTCGACGTCGTGGCCTTCGAGATCGACAAGGCGGCCACCGACACCTTCATCGCTGCGGCCGACACCCAGCCCGATGACGACCCCGGCGCCCGCCTGGTGTGCGCCTCGGTCGCGTTCCGGCAGTGGGCCCTGGCCAATGTCCGCGAGTTCACCCTGGTCTTCGCCAACCCCGTCGCCGACTCCTCGTGCGTGCGCCGCGAGCTGCTGACCGCCTCGAGCTCGGGACGGCTCTTCACGAACCTCCTTCACGACCTCTGGGTCAAGACCGACTACCCGATCCCTGCGGTCGAGGACCTGCCCGCCGCGGTCGCCGAGGCGCTGAAGGATCCGATGATCCCGGCCGACGTCGACAAGATCGCCCCCGAGCACCGCGGCCTGATCTGGGTCTACATGCAGGGCTGGACCATGTTGTACGGCGTCGTCACGCTCGAGGTCTTCGGCCACATGGACCCGCGGATCATCGCGAGCGGCGAGATGTTCGTCGACACCGTGCACCAGTACGTCACCGGCCTCGGGCTGGGCGAGGAGTGGCCCCGCCTCGAGCCGCTGATGCGCGCCCGGCTGGCGGTCTAACCCACCAGCTCGTCGACCCAGACCGGCACCAGGTCACCGGCCGGGCCGTGCCGGGAGTCGTCGAAGAGCGGCGTGCCCTGGCTCGGCTGGAGGTTCAGCTCGAGGGTGCGGGCGCCGTACGCCGCGGCGTACTGCACGAAGCCGGCCGCGGGGTAGACCGCACCCGAGGTGCCGATGGAGACGAAGAGGTCGGCCCGCTCGAGGGCGGTCTCGATGATGTCCATCCCGTGCGGGATCTCGCCGAACCACACCACGTCGGGACGCAGTTCGGTTGACCCGCAGCCGGGGCAGGGCGGGAAGTCGCTCAGCTCGTCGGCCCAGCGGAACCGACCTCGGCAGCCGCGGCACAGCGCCGAGAGCAGCTCACCGTGCATGTGCAGCACCCGCGTGGAACCGGCGCGTTCGTGGAGGTCGTCGATGTTCTGGGTCACCAGCAGCAGGTCGTCGCCGAGCCGCTCCTCGAGCAGCGCCAAGGCTCGGTGCGCAGCGTTCGGCTCGACCGCGGCCAGGGCGGCGCGGCGGGCGTCGTAGAAGCGCTGCACCAGCAGTGGCCGGGACTCGTAGGCCTGCGGCGTCGCCACCTCCTCGACCCGATGCCCCTCCCAGAGCCCGTCGGCGTCGCGGAAGGTCGGGACTCCGCTCTCCGCGGAGATGCCCGCGCCGGTGAGCACGACGACCCGGAGCCCGGGGGCGCTCATGAGCGCGCGTGCACGGTGACGACGTACCCCTCGTCGGGGAGGTACGGCGCCCGGTCCCAGCCCGAGAAGCGGTGCACGGGCGAGAGTCCGACCGCGACGAGAGCTTCCTCGACCTCCGCCAGGTCGGTGACCGGGCAGCCCGCAGGCAGGTGCGCGGCGTCGAGACCGAACCCGCTCACCACCAGTCCTCCGGGGCCGACGTGCGCGGCCAGCCGCTCGGCCACGGCGGTCAGGGTGTCCGGCTCCAGCAACGGCCAGATGTTGCCGGCCAGGAGCACCAGGTCGAACTCCTCGTCGAGGTCGAAGGACGCCAGGTCGCCGAGTCGCCAGTCGAGGGCCGGAGCCTCGGCACTCGCGACCTCCAGCATGGTGTCGTCCGCGTCGACCCCGACGACGACGTACCCGAGCTCGGCCAGGCGTGTCGCGATGCGGCCGGTCCCGCAGCCGGCGTCGAGCACCCGGCCGGGCGGGTCGAGCAACGCCGTCACGAGAGCCGCCTCGCCGTGGATGTCCTGCCCCTGCGCCGCCATCGCGCGGAACCGCTCGGCGTACGTCTGGGCGTAGTCAGCTCCCGCACCTCCACGGGCCAGCTCCTGCCACCGGGTCATCGCCGTCAGCCGAGGACCTTGTAGTCGAAGTTGACCAGGAGACCCTCGACCGAGGTGACCTTGGCGCGCACCTTGCCCTCGCTGTCGGCGGGGGAGACTTGGCAGAAGGTCTTCTCGCCGACGATGCCGAGCAGCTCGGACTCACACCGCACGAGGTCGATCTGGTAGCCCTGCTTCTTCAGCGCCTTCTTGATCGTCGTGGCTACCCGGGCGGCAGGGACGTACGGCGTGGGCGCGAACTTGGTGCGGGTCCCGGCCACCTCGGTGACCTTCACCCTGACGTCCGCCTCCTGCTTGCCGATCACGAGGTGGCAGTCCTGCGTCGCGTCGACGCGGGCGGCGAGCTGTCCGAGGCACGCGGCGACCACGGTCGCCTTCGGGTCGTCCGGCGTGTAGAGCCCGGCCACCTGCTTCTCCAACTGGGACTGGCTCACCGTGGCGGTCTCGGAGACCTGCGCCTGGCAACCCGCGAGAGCCAGCAGGCAGAACATCGCGGCAACCGTCTTCATGCAAGCTCCTCTGGGGACGTCGGGCGGGGAGATCGGCAATCGGTTCCGCCCTTGCCCCTCATGTTCGCAGCACACCTGACCCACGCGCGAACAACGTCCGATCTCGAGACGGTCGAGTCAGCATGGATCTCTCCTCCCGATCAGTGGAGGGCCGACGTCAGGCACACGGCGGCGAACGCGAGCGTCGCGGGCCTCCTCTCGCCTGCCGCTGCTTCACCACGGGATGCAGTTGAAGTTGTGCTTCCCACGGTGAATTCGACACGGGAACCTCCACTTCGACTGCATCCCGTGGTGAATCTGAGCACTCACCAGCCCAGTGCAGACGTTCAGGCTCAGTAGTACCAGGGGAACGGCGACCAGTCCGGCTCGCGCTTCTCCAGGAACTGGTCGCGGCCCTCGGCTGCCTCGTCGGTCATGTAGGCCAGCCGCGTGGTCTCGCCCGCGAAGAGCTGCTGGCCCACCAGGCCGTCGTCGATCAGGTTGAAGGAGTACTTCAGCATCCGCTGGGCCGTGGGGGACTTGCCGTTGATCTTGCGGCCCCACTCCAGGGCGACCGTCTCGAGCTCGGCGTGCGGCACGACGCGGTTGACCATGCCCATCCGGAAGGCGTCCTCGGCGGAGTACTCCTCGCCGAGGAAGAAGATCTCGCGGGCGAACTTCTGGCCCACCTGCCGGGCGAGGTACGCCGAGCCGAAGCCGCCGTCGAACGACCCGACGTCGGCGTCGGTCTGCTTGAACCGACCGTGCTCGGCGCTGGCCAGGGTCAGGTCGCTGACGACGTGCAGGCTGTGGCCGCCGCCGGCCGCCCAGCCGTTGACGACGCAGATGACGACCTTGGGCATGAAGCGGATCAGCCGCTGGCACTCCAGGATGTGCAGCCGGCCGAGCTTCGCCTTGTCGACCGTGGCCTCGTCCTCGCCCGAGGCGTACTGGTAGCCGGTGCGTCCGCGGATCCGCTGGTCACCGCCGGTGCAGAAGGCCCACTTGCCGTTCTTGTCGCTGGGACCGTTGCCGGTCAGGAGCACGCACCCGACGTCGCTGGACTGGCGTGCGTGCTCCAGGACCCGCAACAGCTCGTCGACGGTGTGCGGCCGGAAGGCGTTGAGGACGTCGGGCCGGTCGAAGGCGATCCGGACCGTCCCGTGGGCCTTGGCTCGGTGGTAGGTCAGGTCGGTCAGATTCTCGAAGCCGGGCACCGTGACCCAGGCGTCGGCGTCGAAGATCTCCGACACCCCGTCGATCGCACTCATGTCGTCACCGTAGTGGGTGGGGAATGAGCCCCTGACCGGCGGTGTTGAGGCTTCCATGACCACCAACGACTCCTACGCCCCCAGCCCCGCCGACTGGGTCCGCGAGCAGGTCGCGACCTACGAAGCCAGCGGCGGCACCGAGGGCAACACCATGCGTGGTGTCCCGATCGTGGTGATCACCTCCCGCGGCGCCAAGAGCGGCAAGCTCCGCAAGAACCCCGTCATGCGGGTCGAGCACGACGGCGCCTACGCCGCGATCGCGTCGTCCGGTGGCGACCCGAAGCACCCGGCGTGGTTCCACAACTTCGTCGCCGAGCCGCGGGTCCACCTGCAGGACGGTCCGAACCCCGAGCCCTACATCGCGCGCCGGGTCGAGGGCGAGGAGCGCGACCTCTGGTGGCAGCGGTCGGCCGCGGTGTGGCCGGCGTACAACGACTACGCGAAGAAGACCGACCGGGAGATCCCGGTCTTCGTCCTCGAACGCGCCTGAGCCCTCCCGACCGGTCGCGCCCGGCCGGGACCTCGCGAGTCGTCGCTCGTTGAGACCTCCATGCGTGCTCGTCTGGCCCTGGCCCCTGCCCTGCTCCTCGCCGTCTCCCTGCTGCCCGCCCAGGCCGTCGGTGCCGCGACGGCAGCAGCGCCCGACCCGCACAGCGCGGAGTACCAGGTCCGGGACGCCCAGAACATCGCCGACGCCTACGGCCGGATCACCGGCCCCGGCGGCCAGCTGCAGAACCCGGCGTACCTCCCGGCGCTCGTGCAGGCCTCGACCCAGAAGCACGTCGACCAGCTGCTGACCCAGGCCGCCACCCCGACCCGCCTGGCCCTCAACCCCGGCAACCTCGTCCCGGGCTGGAACGTCGGCAACCCGCTGCGCGCCGGCTGGGCGGGGACCCGCGGCCGGATCGAGCGGGTCGCCTTCACCAACAGCTTCGGCAGCCTGCTGCGCGGCACCGTCTACCGCCCGCTGCCCGGGGCTCGCGACCCGTACACCGGCAAGAAGCTGCGGGCGCCCTTCCCCGGCGTCGTGCTCACCGAGGGCTCGGTCGGCGGCTCCGAGGGGATGTACGAGTGGCTGGCGCAGGACCTCGCCGAGCGTGGCTACGTCGTCCTCACCTACGACGTCCAGGGGCAGGGCACCAGCGAGACCCTCCCGCACGACGGCAACCCCCTCTCCGACGAGCTCCCGTGGTGCAACCCCTTCGCCGAGCCCCGCGAGGACGAGACCAACGGCTGCCCCGGCGTGCCGTTCCAGCAGCTGTCCAACTTCGTGGTCGGCACCCGCAACGCGCTGGGGTTCTTCACCTCGACCCCCGGCAAGCCCTACCGCAACCCCGGCGCCGGCGAGACCGAGGTGACGTCGTACAACCCGTACTGGAAGCTCTTCGACCGCTCGCGCGACCGTCGTACGGCGACCAAGGGGCGCACCACCCGGATCGCGATCATCGGGCACTCGATGGGCGCAGCAGCGGTCTCCCGGGTGCAGGGCACCGACAAGCGGGTCGCCGCGGTCGTCGCCCTCGACAAGCTGGCCGGCCCCGGCTCCAACGGCGCCCTGAACGGCAGCGGCAACGTGCCGGTCGTGCCGGCCCTGGCGATCCAGTCGGAGTACGGCTTCTCGGTGACCCCGTGGTGGATGAGCGGCGAGAGCTCACTCGCCCCCCAGCCCTCCCCCGACGGTCCCGACCCGATGCGCGAGCGCGAGACCGGCTTCGACGCCTGGCGTGCCGCGGGCGTCGACAGCATGCTCGTGGTCCCCCGGGCCTCGACCCACCTGGAGTACACCGACATCCCGCTGGTGCTCCCGGCCAGCCGCTACGGCCAGGACCTGACCAGCGTCTACGTCCAGCGTTGGCTGGACCGCTACCTCAAGCACCGCACGAACACCCGGGCGCTGCTCGGCACCCGGCTGCGTTATCTCGAGCCAGTCGGCAACGGCGCATGGGAGCCCGTGCAGCTCAAGCGCAATCCCCTGCTGAGCTACGCCTACTGCTCGGCGTACGACGTCGGTACGCCGCGGGGTCGCCGGGCCAGCGGCGACATCACCGGCGTCGGCTGCTGACCACCGCCGCGTCAGCCCTCGCGGGAGATCGACCGCGCCAACGCCACGATGTGGCCCAGCCGGGCCAGCTCGGAGTCGAGGAAGTCGGGACCTCCGCGGCGGCCGATGACGACGATCTGGTCGTCGTCGAGGCGGGCACCGCAGTGCACGTTGTCGTCGTCGGTCTCGAGTCGGGCGGCGCGCCCGATGGAGGAGAAGGCCAGCTCGCTGGGTGCCGCCTCGGTGGCGTGCAGCGTCCCGCCCTCGGCGTGGACCCGGGCCGCCCAGTCGGCACGGAAGGTGATCGGCAACAGGTCGACCAGTCGGTCGATCGCGCCCGCCGGGTTGGCGGTCATCTCCTCGACGGCCTCGAGGTCGAGGAAGAGGTTGCCGCCGGCGGCGTACCGGCTGATCCAGACGACGCGGACGCCCTCCAGCGCGTTGCACGCCGAGACGATCGAGTCGGGCATCGTCCCCGGCGCCATCTCGAGAAGCACGTCGTCGACGGCGACCCGGTCGACGTGCCGCTTCTCGACGATCTCGATCGCCTCGATGTCGCCCCCGGCCTCACCGATCGCGCTCGCCAGCCGTCCCAGGGACCCCGGAACGTCGGACAGCTCCACGCGCAGCAGGAACGGCATCCCACACTCCACTCTCTCGTGAAGTCTCGACCCTAGCCCGGCCACATTGCCGGGTTGTTTCGGCGTCCGGGGGGTGGCCTCAGGCCCCGGAGAGGCGCTGCCGCAGACCCGTCGCGCGCTGGGCGCGAGTGGCGACGGCGGCGCGGACAGCAGCCTCGGTGCCGATGACGCGCACGTGTGACTGGGCACGGGTGACGGCGGTGTAGAAGAGCTCGCGGGTGAGCAGGCGGGAGCCCTCGTCGGGGAGCAGGACCGTGACCCGCTCGGCCTGGCTGCCCTGGCTCTTGTGGATCGTCATCGCGTGCAGGGTGGCGACTGCCTCGAGCCGCCCGGGAGCGAAGTCGAGCAGGCCGGAGCTGCCGGAGATCACGGCACGGAGGCGGCCATCGGGTTGCAGCACGGCCGCCCCGGTCTCGCCGTTGTAGATGCCGAGGGCGTAGTCGTTCGCGGTGACGAGCAACGGGCGGCCGACGTACCACTCCGACCAGATCTCCTGGCCCAGCTCCTCGCCGAGCCACCACTCGACCTGCCGGTTCCAGTGGCGTACGCCGAACGGTCCCTCGCGGTGGGCACAGAGCAGGCGGTGCTGGTCGAGTGCCGCGATCGCGGCCCCGGCATCACCGGCCTCGGCCGCGGTCCGGATCCGGAGGGCGGCCTGGACGGTGTCGGGGCGCAGCACGGACGCGGCGTCCTCGGTCTCGACGAACTCGACCTCGGTCGACGGTCGGCGCAGCGCGGCGAGCACGTCCTCGACGTCACCGGTGCGCAACGCCTCGGCCAGCGACTTGATGTCCTCGGTGGAGCGGAAGTTCTCGGTCAGGGACACCACCGGCGAGGAAGGATCACCGGCGAAGCCCGCGACGACGTCGGAGAGCACCGCCCCGGCACCGACCGAGGTCAGCTGACGGGGATCACCGACCAGGACCAACCGCGACTGCGGCCGGACCGCCTCGAGCAACCGCGCCATCATCGTCAGCTCGACCATCGAGCACTCGTCGACGACGACGAGGTCGTACTTGAGCCGGTTGGACCGGTCGTGGCGGAAGCGGGTGCTGTTGTCGGGGCGCCAGCCCAGCAAGCGGTGCAGGGTCATCGCCTCGACGGTGCCGATCCGGCTGCGGTCCGCCTCGTCGAGGGCCGCGAGCTCGGCCTGCACTGCCTCCTGGAGCCGGGCGGCGGCCTTGCCGGTGGGGGCGCTCAGGGCGATCGAGACCCGGCGGCCGGCCACGGCCGCCTGGTCGGCAACGAGGGCCAGCAGCCTCGCGACCGTCGTCGTCTTGCCGGTGCCCGGTCCGCCGGTCAGCACGGTGGTCCACTGGCGGACCGCTCGGACCGCAGCGTCCTCCTGCTCGGCGCTGAGTCGGCCGACCCGCACCCGGGTCAGGGCCGCGGTCAGCGCCGACTCGTCGACGCCGGGCGGCGGCTGGGCAGCCCGAGCCAGCAGGTCGGCGCAGACCTGGCTCTCCAGCTGGTGGTAGCGGTCGAGGTAGAGCAGGCCGTGCTCGACGCGCAGCGCCCCCGAGCTGACCAGCGGCGAGGCGGCGATCGCCGCGGCCCACGGCCCCGGCTCCGGCCAGGTCAGGTCGGGAGCCAGCGCCGAGATCGTCTCGAGGTCGACGGCCACCGAGCCGTGCCGGACCGAACGCACCGCCAACGCGGTCGCCAGCAACACGCGCTCGTCGACCTCGGCGACCAGATCGCCGAGTCGCAGCGCCACGTGCACGTCGGAGGACTCGAGCACGCCGGCGCGGTTGAAGTCGCCCAGCAGCCCGGACTGGTCGACCGAGAGTCGCCAGTCGTGCTCGGTGAGGGGTTCGAAGAGCTCGGTCATCAGACTGCCTCCTGGCTGGTGGCCCGGCCGTCGAGCAGGTCGGAGATCTCCTCGACCAACGCCACCGGCGGCTGCCATGCGAAGACCCCACACGGTTCGCCGTCGACCAGCGGAGTCTCGGGCCCGCACAGCCCGCGCAGGTAGAGGTAGACGACGCCCCCCAGGTGCTGGGCCGGGTCGTAGCCGGGCTGACGCCAGCGCAGGAAGCGGTGCAGGACGACGGCGTACAGCAGCGCCTGCAGGGGGTAGTCGGAGTGGCCCATCGCGGCATCGAGTGCCTCGGGGCGGTAGTCGTGGGCGGTCAGCGGCTCGTCGTGCCGGCCGAGCCAGTTGGTCTTGTAGTCGACGATGACGTAGCGCGGACCGGCGAGACGGAGCACCACGTCGACCGAGCCGGTGAGGTAGCCGCGCAGGCTCTGCTGCCCCAGCCCGGGCGCGGCGAGCGCCTGGGCGTAGCCCCGCACCGGGTCACCCTCGGGCAGGTGCCGCAGCAGGATCGGCGCCAGGTCGGCGAGCCGGGGATCGGGCGCGCCGGTCACCGCGAGGTCGCCACCGGCCAGCGGCAGCTCGAACTCCATCTCGCGCAGCCGGTCGCCGAGCCCGATCTGGCGCAGCGTCGACCCGACCAGCGAGCCGAGCGGCGAGTCACAGACCTGGACCAGCGCATCGGCCAGCTCTCCGCGGTCCAGCTCGACCGGCCACCGGACCAGCTGCTCGTCGATCTGCTCGAGGAGCTCGGTGCGCAGGTCCTCAGCGGCGGGATCGGCGTGCTCGAGCACCGCGTGGACCAGCGACCCGAACGTCGCCCCGACCGGCAGCCCGGCCATCGGCGAGACCACGGTGTCGTGGGGAGGCGCCGACGCACCCAGCGCGGTGACGTCCTCGTCGTCCTTGGGCTGGGACTCCGGCTCGCTGCCGACCCCGGCCAGCTCACCGGCCAACCCACCGGCCAACCCACCCGAGACTCCACCCACCAGACCGCTGGCCCCCGAACGGTCGCCTGCGCTCAGCGAGGAGTAGGACGTCCGGCGCCAGCCGACGTCGACCGTGCGGGTGAAGTGACGCACGGCCAGCGGCGGGGTGTCCGGGCGCGGCGGTTCGTCGCCCGGCTCGCGGTGGACCGCAGGCTCGGGGACCGGGCCCCCCGCGACTCGCCAGTGCTCGAAGATCTGGGCTGCTTCGTCGTCGGTGCGGTGGCCGAATTCGTCCGGCACCTCGGCGGTGCCGGGCCGTCGGCCCTGGAGCATCCGGTGCAGGGGCGAGGCCGGGGTGTTCCGGGTCGGCGCCCACCAGCACACGACCTGTGACTGCGCTCGCGTGATCGCGACGTAGAGCAGGCGCAGCCACTCGCCGGACTCCTCGGTCTGCCACCGGCGAACGTGATCGGCCCACCCCGCGCCGCGCTCCCCCCCGACACTCAGACAGCGCTGGCCGCCGTCGTCGTGGAAGAGCGGCCGGGTCGGCTTGGGCGGGAACCGGTCGGCGAGTGCCGGCAGATAGACGATGGGGTACTGGAGCCCCTTGCTGGCGTGGATCGTGACGAGCTGGACGGCTGCGGCGTCGGAGTCGAGGCGGCGGGTGCGCTCGGCGCCCTGGCCGGCGCGACCCTCCGCGATCTGGGCGCGCAGCCAGGTCACCATCGCCACCAGCCCCAGGCGGTCACGCAGGGCCACTTCGTGCAGGGCCTCGCCGAGGTGGCGCAGGTCGGTCAGGTGGCGCTCGCCGGAGACCCGCGCCAGCACCCGCGCCGGGAGTCCCTCGGCCGTCGCTGCCTCGAGCACCGCAGCGACGCCACGCAGCGTGAAGACCTCCGCCCACTGACGCATCCGGTCGGCGACGATGTCGGTCAGGTCGTCGCCGCCCTCGTCGAGCTCGCGGGCGTCCTGGCCGACGAACGACGTCAGTGCCGCCGCCCGGACCCGCGCACTGCGGTGCGGCTGTTCGAGAGCCTCGAGCAACTCGAGCCACTCCCCGGCGGCCGGCGTCGCGAAGACACTGCCACCCCCCGCGATCACCGCAGACACCCCCACTGCGTGCAGTGCTTCACGCGCCGCAGCGAGGTCGGCGTGCTTGTAGGCGATGACCGCCACGTCGCGCGGCTGCAGCCGTCGACCCTCGAAGGTCGCATCGGAGGCGAGCAGGGTGCGGATGTCGAGAGCGAGGTCGCGGGCGATCCACGGGCGGACGTCAGCCACCGTGAGGGGCTTGTCGCCGCCCTTGCCGAACTGGTCGCGACGCACGACCCTCAGCCGGAACGACGCCGAAACCGGAGCCGCGGCGAGCCGACTGCCCTCGTGGGCGGCGGTCACGTCGTGCACCACGATCCGAGGATCACCCAGCGCCGCCCCGCGCAGCATCACCTGGAAGGAGTCGAGCAGCGCCTGGTCACTGCGCCGGTTGACGCCCAAGGTGTGGGTGGTCTGTGCCGTCTCCGCCGCCTGGAGGTACGTCGCCACGTCGCCGCCGCGGAAGGCGTAGATGGCCTGCTTGGGGTCACCGATCAGCACCATCGTGGCGTGGCCGCTGAAGGCACGGTCGAGGACCTGCCACTGCACCGGATCGGTGTCCTGGAACTCGTCGACCAGCACGATCGACCACCGGGCCCGCATCCGGGCTCGGGCGGCGGCTTCGGGATCGGCGAGCGCGTCGGCCAGCTGGCTGAGCAGGTCGTCGTAGGAGAGCACGCCGAGCCGGCGCTTGCGGCGGTCCATCTCGCTGCGCACGGCACGCGCGAACGCCACGCGACGCCCGGCCGGGGTGCCGGCCTCCTCGTCGACCGGCTCGAGCCGGGCCTGCGGATCGCCCACGGCGGCGCGGGCGATGGCGAGGGCCTCGGCACGGCCGAAGGTCGGGAGCTCGTCGGCGAAGGCGAAGGCGCGGAGGTAGAGGTCGTCGACGACCTCACCGAGCAGGTCGTCGAGGTCCTCGACCAGCCGGGCGCCGGCGTCGGTGTCACCGGCCACGCCGAGCGACCCGAGCACCATGCTGCAGAACTGGTGGGTCGTGGCGATCGTGGCCGCATCGAAGGTGGCCAGTGCCTCGGCCACCCTGCGGCGCATCAGCACCTGGTCGACCGCCGGGCGGCCCAGCAACAGGTCGATCAGCTCCGAGGGTTCGGCGACGGGCTCCCCGGCCAGGGCCCGCTCGGCCTCGACGAGCTGGGTCCGGACACGTTCGCGGAGCTCCTGGCTGGCCGCGCGACCGAAGGTGACCACGAGCATCTGCTCGAGCGTGGCCCTGCCCTCGGCGACGAACCGAGTGACGAGGGCACCGATGGTCCAGGTCTTGCCGGTGCCGGCGCTCGCCTCGAGGAGCGTGGTGCCGGTCGGCAGCTCGCCACAGATGTCGAAGTGGGCCGGGCCCGCCACCGGGGCGTTCACCAGGGCGTTCACAGGGCAGCCACCTTCTCAGCGCCCGTGAGCAGCGGCTCCCAGATCTGCCAGGCGTACGTCGCGAGCCCGGCCTCCAGCAGCGCCTCGATCGGGGCACCGGGGCCATAGACCCGGACGTGGGAGGCATCGGCGTCCTCGCCGGTGATGCCGTAGTCGTTGAAGGGGTCGGTGCGCCAGGCCTTCGCCGCCTCGGCGACCGGGCTGCGGTCGTCGCCGCGGAGCTCGCGGGCATGCGCCTGGGCCCAGGCGTGGGTGGTGGCGATCGGAGCCGGCAGGGGGGTGCGCAACCCGAGGTCGCGCAGCGCCACCAGGTCGCGCAACCACTGCTCGGCCCGGTGGTCGAGCGGGCCGGCCAACGCGCGTTGGGCCCCGGCTCGACCTCGGCCGATCGCGTGGCTGGTCCAGTGCTGGTCGGGAAAGGCCGCGCTCAGTGCCAGCAGGTCGAGCCAGGTGAGGAGGCGTTGGCGCGCCTTGAGCCGGGAGTAGCCCATGGTCAGCAGGCGGGTGCCGTGGATGCCCGACACCGTGCCGGTGAGCCGCCGACCCTCGCCGAGGTCGACATCGACATCGAGGGCACGGGCCGGCCCCTCGCGCAGGGCCGCGGTGCTCCCGAAGAGGCGCTGGGCCTGCTGGACGACGTCGGTCAGTGCGCGCACGCCCAGCCCGCCCGGGGGCAGGGTGCCGCGGAGCTGCTCGGCGGTCATCACCCGGGCTGGGTCCTGGCCGGCCATCACCTCGCGCAGCAACCGGTCACCCACGCCCCACTGCTCCAGCGCGTCGAGGTCGATCGGGATCGCGTCCTGGACCTCCTCGGCGGACAGCGGCGAGGCCACGTCGAGCCGGTGTCGGAGGAACGCCCTCACCGGGTGGGCGAAGAACGTCTTGAGGTCGGCCAACGAGACGTCCTCGCTCGGCCGCTCGGCGAGCGGCGAGACGAGGAACGGCGCGGACGGGCGCCGCTCACCGGCCGCGGCTGTCGCCCCGGCGAGCGCGGACGCATCGAAGCTGAACGCCGTGGGCGGTCCGAGGGCACCGGGCGTGAGGTTGCGGGCGTCGTAGGGCTGCAGGGGGTGCCTGACCCGCACGCGGTCGCGCACCGGCGTGGCGGTGGTCCGGTCGAGCGTGTCGAGAATCTCGCCGAGGGGTACCGCGGGCGGCCGCATCTGGCCGGACTGCTCGTTTGCGCCGGTGTAGGTGACCACCAGGGTCTCCTCGGCCGCGAGCACGGCGTCGAGAAGGAGCTGGCGGTCCTCGCTGCGGAGATCGCGCTCACCCGTGTGCGGGCGTCGGGCCAGGGCGTTGTCGCCGTCGACGGACCCCACGCGCGGGAAGACCCCGTCGTCGAGCCCGACCAGGCAGACCACCCGGTGCGGCACGGACCGCATCGGCACCATCGTGCAGACCGTCAGCGTGCCGGTACGGAAGTTGGCCCGGGTGGGCCGGCCACCGAGACGCGACAGCAGCAGGGCTCGGACGTCGGCGAGCTCCAGCCGAGCACCACCACCTGACGTCTCACTCGTCGCACCACCGGCTGAGTCAACTGCCCGGGCGAGTTCGCGCTCGAACTGGGTGATCTGCCAGGCATCGTCGGGCTCGACGTCGGTCAGGCTGCGGACACCGTCCCGCAGGGCCGCCATCCACTCGCTGACCTCGCCGGCGAGGGCGAGCCGGCGCAGGCAGAGGTCGACGCGGTGCACGAACTCACTGAGTCGACCGGCGAGGTCGATGTCGCTGCTGCCGACGTCGTCGAGCGGCAGCCCACGACCCAGGGTGCGGTGGTCCTCGCCGCTCATCGCGACGCCGAGCAGGATCCGGTCGAGGCCGGCGCGCCAGGTGTTGTGCCCGAAGCCCTCCATCGCGAAGCCGGCGCGCTGGCTCGCGTCGAGCCCCCAGCGGATGCCGGACTCGGCGACCCAGCGGGTGATCCGCACCAGGTCGTCGTCGGTGAAGTGGAAGCGCAGTCGGCAGGCCTCGGTCGAGGCGAGGTCGAGCACCTCGGTGGCGGTCACCCGGCCGCCGGCGAGCTCGACCACGGCGGCCGCGACCCCGAGGAGCGGATTGGTGCTGCTCAGCGCGCGGTCGGCCAGCCGCACCCGCAGCCGGTGCGCCGGGTGCCCGTCGGCGCCCACGACGTCACCGAGCCCGAAGCCGGCCGAGATCAGCGGCGCGAAGGTCTCGATGTCGGGGCACATCACCAGGATGTCGCGAGGCTCCAGTGTCGGGTCGTCCTCCAGCAGCCCGACCAGCACCTCGCGCAGCACGTCGATCTGGCGCGCCGGGCCGTGGCAGGCGTGCACCTGGACGCTGCGATCCTCGGGCGCCGGGTGCCGCTCGGCCCGGGCTCCCGCAGCCGGGTCGCGGTTGGCGCGGATGTCGGACTGCAGCCAGCCGAGCAGCGTCTCGCGCTGGGGCGGCCTGGCCGTGGAGGCGTGCTCCTCGATGACGGTGGGCGAGCCCTCGGCGAGGGCGAGCACCCGGCGCAGCTCGCGGGTGTCGCGCCCCAGCGAGGCCAGCAGCGGGTGGTGGGCCAGCTCGGCCGAGCTGTCATCGGCGCGCGCGACCGGCCCGCCGATCGTGGACAGGTCGTCCCAGAGCTGGGGTGAGGGCTGCGGCAGCCAGACGTGCACGTCGCGCAGCTCGGCGAGGGCGGCCAGCAGCTCGACCTCGGTCGTGGCCAGTCGGGTGTGGCCGAACAACGACAGCCGGGGCGGCAGCTCGAGCCCGGACCCGCCGGCGCGCAGCCGCGCCACGGTCTCGTCGTGGCGGACGTCGGGCGGCACCTCGCCCACGCGCACCACCAGCCGCCGCCACAGCTCGGCCTGCCAGACCAGGTCGTCGTCGAGCGGTGCACCCGCTCCGTCGAGGTCTCGCCCGGCCCGCCAGTCACGCACCAACTCGGGCCGCTGCACGGCGTACGACGCGAAGAGGCCGGCCAGCCGGCGGGCCACGGCGAAGCGCCGATTGCGTCGCAGCCGGGACTCGCCCTCCTCGAGGCCGTGACCGAGGTGGACGCTCAGCGTGTGACACCAGGCCTCGCCCATGCTCGCGTCGATGACGTCGAGCAACGGCCAGACGAGCCGGTCGGGGTCCCACGCGTCGTCGCGTTCACGGTTGAGCAGCAGGGAGACCAAGGAGCGGGGGCTGAGGAACCGGACGCCGGCGCAGACGCCGTCCTGCCCACGCGGTCCGACGCCCAACCGATGGGAAAGCCGCTGGGTCAGCCAGCGCTCGACCCCCTTCGCGGGGACGGCCACGACCTCCTGGGCGAACGGATCGGCCAACGGCTGCGCCAACAGCTCGCCGAGGGCATCGGCGAGCAGGTCGGTGCGCGGCGCGCGGTGGAGGTGGAGGGTCACGTGGGCACCCTAGGTCCCACCGCCGACAGTGGCGGCGTCTCCCCGCGGTCTACTCGGAGTCGACCCGTTCGCGCAGCCGGAAACGCGCGAAGCTGTAGCCGATCATCGCCAACGCAATCAGGCCCGACGCCACCTGGGTGACGCCGGTGGCCCAGCCTCCGACCAGCCACCACCCGTCAGGGAGCGGCCACCAGTCCGGTGCCGGCGGCTGCACGATCCACACGACGCCGGCACCGATCAGCACCAGCGCCGCGCACGACGACGCGATGATGCGAGGCCAGGTCTCGACACTCTCGGCGGCCGCCTTCTGGGCGCGCTCCTTCACCGGCTCCAGTCGCCGTTCGGCCCATTCGTACTGCTGGGACAACAGGAGCAGACCCGCGAAGATCCCGAGCAGTCCGGGACCCGGCAGCACCAGGGCCGCGACCCCCGCGACGACCAGCACCCAACCGATCGTCTCGAGCACGAGTCGGCGCAGCGCGGCACGGCCGGGAGGTCTCACACCCGAACCTTGCCAGAACCCCGGTGACCAGACACCCCTGCGGGCCCACGATCCGCCACGTGGCACCCCCACTGGTCAACACGTCGCCGCAGGGGCAGGATGTCGGAGTGGCCGGTACGAACGATCTCGGCGGACTGGCCTGGCGCCCAGATCCCCGCCTCCTCAACAGCCTGACGGTTGCCGTCGTCGCCTTCGACTCGGCCGGCACCCTGAACTACCGCAACGACTCCGCCGCGCGACTCCTCGCACCTGCCAACGGGCTCGGTGAGCCGCGGTTGGGCATCTCCCTCTTCGAGGAGAGCGACCGTGGAGCCGCCGACGAGGTGCTCGGGCTGGTGCTGTCCGGAGCGGTCTGGTCCGGCGATCTGGCCATGCTCCTCGCCGATGGCACCAGCCAGCTCGTCGCGACGGCCTGGTCTCCCCTGCACAACGACGACGTCGTCGTCGGCGCCATCTTGCTGGCCGAGCCGCCGGCGTCCGGTGATGCCCAGGCCCGGCAGCTGGCGACCCGACTGAGCAAGCTGGCGTCAGTGACCACCGACCTGCTCTTCGCCGACGGCATCGAGGCCGTCACCCGGGTGGTCACCGACCACATGACCCAGGCCGCGAGCGCCACGATCGGCTCCCTGTCGCTGCTGGTGGACCCCGAGACCCTGGCCCTGCTCGGCATGCGTGGGGGCAAGCCGGGAGCCGCGTCACGCTGGGCGACGTACCCCTTGGCGAGCAACACCCCGGCTGCCGAAGCGGTCCGGACCGGACGGACCCTGCTCGTGTCCGGGCGCGAGGAGATCCACCGCCGCTATCCCGACCTGGAGTCAGCCGCCGAGGGTGAGCGCTCGATCGTGGCGCTCCCGCTGCAAGTGGGCCCCCGCCCCCTGGGCGTCGTGACCCTCTCCTTCCCCGGACGCAGGACGGTCGACGGTGCCGAGCTGCAGTTCCTGAGCATCCTTGCCGACACCTGCGCGCAGGCGATCGATCGACTCCAGGCCCTCGAGCAGGCCGATGACCGCGAGGCCAAGCTCACCTTCCTGGCCGAGGCGAGCGTCGAGCTGGCCAAGAACCTCGACTACGAGACCACCCTGCGCAATGTGGCCCAGCTCGCCGTTCCCTGGTTCGCGGACTGGTGCGCCATCGCCCTCGCCTCCGACGGTGAGCTGCGGACGCTGTCGGTGGCCCACGCCGATCCGGAGAACGAAGCGCTGATCCTCGAGCTGCAGCGCCGCTACGCCCCGGCCAAGGACATTCCCCGCGGCAGCTACCACGTCTTCCGCACCGGGCAGAGCGACCTGATCGCCGAGGTGACCGACGAGCTCCTGGCCTCGGCCGCGCAGGACGAGGAGCACCTGGAGATGCTGCGCAGCCTCCACTTCCGCAGCGCGCTGGTGGTCCCGCTCGTGGTGCAGGGTCGGACCATCGGGGTGATCACCTGGGTCGCCGGCGAGGACGGGCGCCGGTTCGGCCCGTCCGACGTCATCTTCGGCGAGGACCTGGCTCGGCGCGCGGCGGTCGCGATCGACAACGCCGAGCTGCACAGCCAGGTGCGGGACGTCGCCCTGCGCCTGCAGCGAGCCGTGCTCCCCGAGGTCCTGCCCGCCGTCCCCGGCTGGGAAACGGCCGTTCGCTACCTGCCGGCGGGGCGCACGGGTGCCGGCGGCGACTTCTACGACGTGGTGGCGCTGACCGACGGGCGTCTGGCCTTCTTCGTCGGAGACGTGATGGGCCGCGGGGTCGAGGCGGCGTCGGTGATGGCGCAGATGCGCTCCGCGCTGCGGACCCTGGTGGCCATCGACCCCGATCCGGCCGCGGTCATGCACGGGCTCGACCTCGTCTTCGAGCAGCTCCACTTCGAGCAGCTGGTCACCGTGGTCTACGGGCTCGCCGACCCGGGCGAGGGTGAGGTGCGGGTGATCAACGCCGGCCACCCGTGCCCAGTGCTGATCGCTCCGGTGGACTCGCCCGACGAGGTCACCGGCCGCGAGCACCCTGATCCTCGGTGTGGGGGGTGGGGAACGCAGCGTGGTGTCACGCCGCTTCGCGGTCGGCGACACCCTGCTGCTCTTCACCGACGGACTCGTGGAGCGGCGCGGCGAGGACCTCGGGCAGGGCGTGGCGCGGTTGATCGCGCAGGCGGACGTCCTGCGCGGTCCCGACCTGTGCGCTCAGCTCGAGAGCCTGGTGGAGTCGGTCCGCGATCCGGCCAGCGACGACGACATCGCCGCCCTCGCCATTCGCCGTGTCGACCCCTGACGCTCAGGCGTCGAAGTCGACGGTGACCGTGTCGCTGACCGGGAACGACTGGCAGGTCAGCACGAACCCGGCCTCGACCTCCGCCTTCTCGAGGGCGTAGTTGCGCCTCATGTCGACCTCGCCGTCGCGCACGAGCGCCCGACAGGTGCCGCACACCCCGCCCTTGCAGGCGAAGGGCAGGTCGGTCCGCGTGGCCTGGGCGGCGTCGAGGATCGACAGGTCGCGGGAGAGGGGTGCGGTCGCGCTGAGCCCGTCGAGCACGAGCGTGACGTCGCTGGTGTCGCCGGTCGCGATCGGGTCCGCGCGCCGCAGCTCGGGCGGCGGCTCGTCGACGTAGAAGAGCTCGGCGTGCACCCGGTCCTCGGGCACGCCCAGGCCGGCGAGGGCGGTGCGAGCATCGTTGATCATCTCGAACGGTCCGCACAGCCACACGTGGTCGAGGTCGTGGACGGGCACCAGCGCGGACGCGAGCCGGCGCAGCCGGTCGGCATCGATCCGCCCCGAGAAGAGCTCGACGTCGCGCGGCTCGCGCGAGAGCACGTGGACCAGCTGGAACCGCGGGCCGTAGCGGTTCTTGAGGTCGGCGAGCTCCTCGGCAAACATCACCGACGCGCTGGTCCGGTTGCCGTAGAGCAGGGTGACCTCGGCCTCGGGATGGGTCAGGACGGTCGCGGCGATGGAGAGCATCGGGGTGATCCCGGAGCCCGCCGCCACACACAGGTGTCGACCCCCGGCCCCCGGATCGGCCCGGAAGCTGCCGGTCGGGGTCTGTACCTCGATCACGTCACCGGGTGCGACCTCGTGGACCAGCCACGCGGAGAAGAGACCCACCGGGATCTCGCGGACTCCGATCCGGGGACGCTCGCCCGCCGGGGCACAGATGGAGTACGAGCGTCGGTGCTCCTGGCCGTCGATCGTCCGGCGCAGGGTGAGCGACTGTCCGGCCGAGAACGCGAACGCCTCGGCCAGTTCGGTGGGGACGTCGAAGGTGACCGCGACGGCGTCGTCGCACAGTGGCTCGACGGCGGCGACGGTGAGGGGATGGAAGACGGGGACGGCGCGAGCAGCCACCCGGGCACCCTCGACGGGAGCGGTCGTGGTCACTCAGATCTCCTTCACGTGCTCGAACGGCTCGAGACACGACTGGCATCGGTAGAGCGCCTTGCACGCGGTCGGCCCGAACTCCGAGGTGAGCTCGACGTCGACGGCCCCGCAGCGAGGACAGCTCAGGTCACGACGGGTCGGGGCCAGGGTGAGCGGGATGGGTCCGCCGCCCTGCGGTGCGGGGCCGGGGGCGGAGAGGCCGTGCTCGGCGAGCGCCCGGCGGCCCGCCTCGGTGATCCAGTCGCTCGACCAGGCGGGGTGCAGCTCCACCCGGATCCGGACGTCGGTGAAGCCGGCATCGGTCAGCCGGTGCACGAGGTCGTCGCGCATCGTGGCCATCGCCGGACAGCCGGAGTAGGTGGGGGTGATCGCGACGACGACGGCGCCGGCCTCACTCACCTCGACCGAGCGCAGCACGCCGAGGTCCTCGAGGGTCAGCATCGGCATCTCGGGGTCGGTGACGGTGCGGGCGACGTCGTACGCCGTCGGCGACTGGGGCGGCGCGCTGATCACCACTGCCCCCGGGGGTGGGCGCGGGCGACGACCTGCATCTCGGCCAGCATCCGGCTGAGCTCCTCGGTGTGCAGCCCGTGGCGCCCGGTCCGGCCCCGGACTCCGGCCAGGGGCGCGAGGCCGGGCCGCTCGACACCGCTGAGGGCGAAGACCTGCTCGAGCACCACGGCGGCCTCGTCGGCGACGGTGGCGGGGTCGACTCCGGCCCCGGACTCGGCCATGGCGGCCTCGACCGGATGGGTCGCGAAGAGCTCACCCTGCAATGGCCACAGGAGCTCGAGCGCCTCGAGCAGGCGTCGTCGCGACTCGTCGGTCCCCTGCGCGAGGGTGAGGAACCACCGACCGGCGTAGTCGCGGTGGTAGGTCAGCTCCTTCACGCCCTTGGCAGCCACGGCCGAGAGCACGAGGTCCCGGCTGGCGACGAGCCGCTCGAAGAGCGCAAGGCGGGCGGTGGAGAAGATCAGGAGCCGGACGACGGTGTGGGCGAAGTCGCCGTTGGCCACCTCGACCAGACGCACGTTGCGGAAGTCGCCGGCGTCACGGAAGAAGGCCAACGCGTCCTCGGGCGGCACCGGCGACCCCTCCGGGAGGAGAGGTACGACGCTCGCGTCGGCCGCCGCGGCCCGGGCCAGCAGCAGGCGGGCCTGGCCGAGCAGGTCGAGCGCGATGTTGGCCAGCGCGATGTCCTCCTCGAGGTCCGGTGCGTGGCTGCACCACTCGGAGAGCCGGTGCGAGGCGACGAGCGCGTCGTCGGCCAGCATCAGGCAGTAGGTGGCCAGCTCGTGCCGGTCGATGCCCTCGGCGATCGTCGTGTCGACCCCGGCCAGCGGGTCCTCGAAGTCGGTGCCGAAGGCCCACTGCGAGCTGTCGCCGGGTGCGTCGTGCTCGAGCAGGCCGTCGAAGATGCTGCCGGGGGCGGCGTTCGGGTCCGGGGCCGGGTGACTGGCGGTCTGGTCAGACATCGGGGGTCCTCGATCTACATGTGGGGGACGTCGGCGGGGATGGCGTAGAAGGTCGGGTGCCGGTAGACCTTGTCGCCGCTCGGCGCGAACATCGGGTCCTTCTCGTCGGGGCTGCTCGCGGTGATCGCGTCGGCCCGGACCACCCAGATGCTGACGCCTTCGTTGCGCCGGGTGTAGACGTCGCGGGCGTGCCGGACCGCCATCTCGTCGTCGGCTGCGTGCAGCGACCCGACGTGCACGTGGTTGAGACCGCGCTTGCCACGGACGAAGACCTCGTAGAGCGGCCACTCGGCCTGGACACCGGTGGACTCGCTCATCGGGTTGCCTCCTGCTGCTGGCGGGCGGCGAAGGCCAGCGCGGCCTCGCGCACCCAGGCGCCGTCGTCGTGGGCCTTGCGGCGATGGGCGATCCGCTGCTTGTTGCAGGGCCCGTTGCCCTTGATCACCTGCATGAACTCGTCCCAGTCGGGGGTGCCGAAGTCGTGGGCCCCGCGCTCGTCGTTCCACGCAAGGTCGGGGTCGGGGAAGGTGACACCGAGGGCCTGGGCCTGCGGGACGGACATGTCGACGAAGCGCTGGCGCAACTCGTCGTTGCCGTTGCGCTTGATCCCCCACGCCATCGACTGCGCGGAGTTGGGCGACTCGTCGTCGGGCGGACCGAACATCATCAGCGCCGGCCACCAGAAGCGGTCGACCGACTCCTGCACCATCGCGCGCTGCTCGTCGGTGCCACGCATCATCGTCATCAGCAGTTCGTAGCCCTGCCGCTGGTGGAAGGACTCCTCCTTGCAGATGCGGACCATGGCGCGACCGTAGGGACCGAACGACGTCCGGCACAGCGGCACCTGGTTGCAGATCGCGGCACCGTCGACCAGCCAGCCGATGGTGCCGACGTCGGCGTAGGTGAGCGTGGGGTAGTTGAAGATCGAGGAGTACTTCTGCTTGCCCGAGATGAGGTTGTCGGTCAGCTCCCCCCGCGAGGTGCCGAGCGTCTCGCAGGCCGAGTAGAGGTAGAGGCCGTGCCCGGCTTCGTCCTGGACCTTGGCCAGCAGGATCGCCTTGCGGCGCAGCGAAGGGGCGCGGGTGATCCACGCGCCCTCGGGCTGCATCCCGATGATCTCGGAGTGGGCGTGCTGGGCGATCTGGCGCACCAGCGTCTTGCGGTAGCCCTCCGGCATCCAGTCCCGGGGTTCGATGCGGTCGTTGTGCCCGATCGTCGTCTCGAAGCCGGCAAGCAGCTCCGCCTCGGTCGGCAGGTCGGCAGGCAGCACCGTCATGAGTCCCCTCCAGAAAGTCCGGCCACCCGATTTACGGACCGGGCGGTCTACCCTAGTGTTACACGCAACGACATGACGACACAACGGGTGTCACAGCCGAAGGTGTCGACGATCCGCCCCCGGGCGGCCACGAGAGGACCCCCACGTTGAGTGCACTGCTCGAGAGCTACGCCGCCGGACAGTGGTTCCGGGCCGACGACGACGGCACCCCGCTGCTGGACGCCGCCACCGGTGAGGAGGTCGCCCGGATCTCCGCGACCGGCCTCGACCTCGGCGCGATGGTCGCGCACGCCCGCACCGTCGGCGGCCCGGCGCTGCGCGAGCTGACCTTCCACCAGCGCGCACTGCTGCTCAAGGAGATGGCCAAGCACCTCTCTGCCGACAAGGACGAGTTCTACGCGCTCTCCCTGCGCACGGGCGCGACCGCCCGCGACTCGGCGGTCGACATCGACGGTGGCTTCGGCACGGTCTTCTCCTACGCCAGCAAGGGCTTGCGCGAGCTGCCCAACGACACGATCGTCCTCGACGGCGGGCTCGAGCAGCTCGGCCGCGGCGGCACCTTCGTCGGGCAGCACGTCTACACCTCGCGTCCCGGGGTGGCGGTGCAGATCAACGCCTTCAACTTCCCCGTCTGGGGCATGCTCGAGAAGCTCGCGCCCGCCTTCCTCGCCGGCCTCCCGACGATCGTGAAGCCGGCCAGCCAGACGGCGTACCTCACCGAGCTCGTCGTACGCCGCATCATCGAGTCCGGCATCCTCCCGGAGGGCACGCTCCAGCTCCTGTCCGGCAGCGCCGGCGGGCTCCTCGACGAGCTGGGCATCCAGGACTCGGTCGCCTTCACCGGCTCGGCCCACACCGCCGGTCTGCTGCGCAACCACCCGCAGGTGCTGCACGGAGGCGTACAGCTCGGCGTCGAGGCCGACTCCCTCAACTGCTCGATCCTCGGCCCGGACGTGACCTCCGCTGACCCCGAGTTCGACCTCTTCGTCAAGGGCGTCGTCGCCGAGATGACGGTCAAGGCCGGCCAGAAGTGCACGGCGATCCGCCGCGCGATCGTGCCCGAGGCGATCGCCGACGAGGTGGTCGAGGCGATCCGCACCCGTCTGGCGAAGATCACCGTCGGACACCCGGCGCACCCGGACGTCCGGATGGGCGCGCTGGCCAGCCTCGACCAGCGCGAGGAGGTCCGCAAGGCCGTCCAGGCGCTGCGCTCCTCGGCCGAGATCGTCTTCGGCGACCCCGACCACGTCGACGTGGTCGGCGCCGACCCCGAGCGCGGCGCCTTCATGTCGCCGGTGCTCCTGCGCGC
This sequence comes from uncultured Actinomycetota bacterium, assembly GCA_963850965.1. Taxonomy (GTDB): domain Bacteria; phylum Actinomycetota; class Actinomycetes; order Propionibacteriales; family Nocardioidaceae; genus Nocardioides. The sequence continues at coordinate 870,380 of CAWKMT010000002.1, forward strand.
GAGCAAGGGCGCGGTCGAGCCGCACGACATCGAGCCCTTCGGCCCGGTCAGCACCGTGTTCACCTACGAGACCGTGGCGGAGGCCATCGAGCTCGCTGCCCGCGGCAAGGGCAGCCTGGTCGGCTCGCTGGTCACCCACGACCCGGAGGTCGCGCGCCGGATCACGCTCGGACTGGCGCCGTGGCACGGCCGCATCCTGGTCCTCGACCGCGACGACGCGGCCGAGTCCACCGGGCACGGCTCACCGTTGCCCGTGCTGGTCCACGGCGGCCCCGGCCGCGCCGGCGGCGGCGAGGAGCTCGGCGGCATCCGCGGGGTGCTGCACCACCTGCAGCGCACCGCCCTCCAGGCCTCGCCCGACATGCTCACCGCGATCACCGGTCGCTGGACGACCGGCTCGGCGCGCCGGACCGACACCGTCCACCCCTTCCGCAAGAGCCTGGCCGAGCTGCGGATCGGCGACACGATCGCGTCGGCCTCACGGACCGTCACGCTGGCCGACATCGAGCACTTCGCTGAGTTCACCGGGGACACGTTCTACGCCCACACCGACGCGGCCGCGGCTGCCGAGAACCCTCTCTTCGGAGGCATCGTCGCCCACGGCTACCTCGTGGTCTCGCTGGCCGCTGGACTCTTCGTCGATCCCGACCCGGGCCCCGTGCTGGCGAACTTCGGAGTCGACCACCTGCGGTTCCTCACCCCGGTCAAGGCCGACGACACGATCTCGGTGACCCTCACGGTCAAGCAGATCACGCCGCGGATGAACGCGGACTACGGCGAGGTCCGCTGGGACGCCCTGGTGACCAACGCCGACGGCGACCCGGTCGCGACGTACGACGTGCTCACGCTGGTCGCGAAGACCCGATCGGCCTGAGCCCGGGCATCCGGGGGTGGAGCGGCGCGTCGAATCCCTCCCGCAACCCCCAGGCCACCGCCTGCGAGCGCCGGGCCACCCCGAGCTTGCGGTAGAGGTTGCGGACGTAGGTCTTCACGGAGTTCGGGCTCACGTGCAAGGTCTCGGCGAGCTCGTGATTGCTGAGACCGGCGCAGATCAGGCTCAGGACGTCGCACTCGCGCGGGGACAGCTTCGAGCCTCGGGCGGCCCTCATCGCGGCGGGGGGGATGAGTCCGCCGTCGCCGAACCCCGGGATCTGCTCGTTGCGGTGTGCCCGCTCGAGGATGCCGATCAGCTCCTCGGCACGCAGGTTCGGTGAGACCCAGCCGCGAGCGCCGGCCGCGAGCGCGCTGCCGATCTGGTCGCGGCTCAGTGTCCAGGCGAAGGCCACCAACCGGGAGCGCCGGTCTCGGCAACGCTTCGCGACGTCCTCGGGCCGCACGCCGTTGCGCGAGGGGTCCCACAAGATCACGTCCGGTCCGTCGACCGTGGCGGCGAGGTCGACCAGGACCACACGGTCGGCCTGCTGGCGCCACAGGGTGGCGAGCCCGGCGACGATCAGCTCCGGAAGCGAGATCATGCCGACGCTGATCGGAGTGGCTGGAGCTGCAGAGGGCGACAGCACAGGAGGCTCCGAGAGACGCGATGACCCCGGAGAGGTCGGGGCCGGGCCTCAGGGTCGCGTGGCGGACCCTAGCAGGGCTGGGTGGCCCCACGGATCAAGATCCGCGTCGAGTCTACGCCTGCGGTCCGGCCTCGCGTACGACGTCGGCCGCCAGGTCCGTGAGCGCTCGGCCATCCTCGCGGGACCGGATCAGGAGTCGGTCGTAGGCGACCGAGAACGAGACCCCCTCCCGCTCCGCGAGCACTCCCTTGGCCTGCTCGATGACCGTGCGGGCGCGCGCAGCGTCGTGCACCCGAGCCAGGACGTCTTCGTGCTGGATGTCGATGCTCTGCACGATCACCAGCGTCGCGAGGTCGGCGAAGGCCACGGCCAGCGCGGCCTGCTCGCCCGGGTCGTCCGGACCATGCGTGTCGAGATGCGGCTGGGCGATCCCGAAGACGTTGAGCCCGCCGATCACCAGGCCGCGCCACCGCATCGGGACCGCTCGGACGTTCGAGTAGCCAGCGCTGACGATGGCGTCGCCGACGGTGCCCCAGCGCTCGGCGAGCTCGGACCTCGAGGAGGCGGCCACCATCTGGCCCGAGGCGATCGAGTCGATGCAGGGACCGGTGGCCGCTTGAGTCTGCAGCGCCTCCAGATCCTCAGCCTGGTGCGACGTGGCCGTCAGCAGCTCGAGGCCGCCGGTGCGGTCGTCCACGACGAGGACGGCCGCTGCCAGCGCGGGCATCAGCTCGGTGCACGACGCGAGCAGGTCGGCCATCACGTCGGCCACGTCGTAGTCGGACACCATCGCCGACATCGTGTGCGCGAACGCCTCGGACACCGTCAGCCGGCCCATCACTCGCCTCTCGTCTCGTCGTCGTCGGAAAATCGGAGATCGCGGTCGACCACCGCGCCGGCCAGGTCCGAGAGCGCCATGCCGTGGGCGAAGGCATGGGCCCGCAGGACCGCGAGCGCGTCGAGAGGGGTCAGGGAGAGCTGGGCCACGACCATGCCCGTGGCCTGGTCGACCCGGTCCCGGTCGAGCCAGCCCAAGGACTCCTCGGCGTCGGGACGACTGAGGTCGTCGGCAATCGCGGCGCCCACCGTGTTGGCGAGGAACTGTGCCTCGTCGACTCCACACCCGAGAAGGTCCGCGGCGGACTGGTGCACCGTGACCACGCCGAGCACGCGGGAGTACGGCGCGATCGGGAACGAGTGCAGCACCACCTGGGGCTTGAACTCCTCGATCGCAGCGGAGAGGGCCGGCCATCGCACACGCTGGTCGGCCAGTGCGAGACCGGTCACCGCCTGGTGGTCCCGGAACGCCTCGATCGAGGGCCCTTCACGCAAGACGTCCTGCAGGTCCTCGATCCGGTGCGCTACTCGGTTGGTGGCATAGAGCGTCTGCCGCTGGTCCACGCCGGGACCGATGGAGATCGCTCCGCCCTCGACGTTGAGGATCTCGGTGTAGGCCAGGCAGAGCCGCTCGGTGAGGGGCGCCGTGGTCGCCTTGGCAGCGAGGGCCCGGGTCAGTCGAGCGAGCGCGGAGACCGGCTCCGTCATCGGAGACCCCTCCCACCGCAGTTGTGCGAACCACCTGACCTCCCATGCTAGCCCGGTGGCCCGTCGCCGGGTTGCTCACCCGGGTCCGGGGAGTCGACCGCGCGCTGGTTGCTCTGGTCCACCAACGCCTTGGCGACGTCACGGAGCTTCTTCTCCGACGTGGACGAGACACGGGTGAGGTACTCGAAGGCGCGGGGCTCGGTGATGGAGAATCGCTCCATCACGATCCCGACCGCCTGACCGATGACGTGGCGGGTGGTCAGGGCGGTGTTGAGCTGCTCCTCACGACGCGCCCGCCCCAGGGCGAGGGCCGCGTGGGTGGCGAACAACTCGGCCCGCTCCACCGTGTCGTCGTCGATCGTGTCATGGGAGACGGAGTAGAGGTTGAGCCCGCCGAGGGTGTGGTGGTCGGCGTACAACCGCAGTCCGAGCTGGGCGCGCAGCCCGAGCTTGACGGCCTCCGGGATGAACTTCGGCCAGCGCTGCTCGTGGCGGGCATTCTCGACGCGCACGACCGCGGCGGTGGTCAGGGCGTGCAGGCACGGCCCCTCGTTGAAGGAGTACTGCAGCCGGTCGAGCTCGAGCACGAGGTCGTCGGTGTAGGCCTTGGTCTCGACGCGACCGTCGCGATGGGCGAGGGACACCCCGACGTGGTCGATCTCCGGCAGTGAGGTCAGGGCCACCTGGGCGATCGTGTGGAGAGTTGCTTCCAGATCGCGGGCCGCGTTGATTTCGTGGGCCGCGAGAGCAAGTGCCGCCGCCAACCGCCGAGATTCGATCATCGCGTCTCCGATGCTCACGTCGCGGCCGGCGACTGAACAGATTCGCGCCGAACCACGCAGCGAATCCTCGACGAAGATTCAATAGGAGGCTGCTGCCGAACCTCGGCGTGAACGTATCAGAGGGGGAGCGTCGCTCCCCTTCGCGGGCCATCTCGAAAATCGTACGCCTGGAACCTCAAGGTGGCTCCGATCCGAACCGATGAATGGTGCATGGAACCCACTGGCTCGCTTCCCGGAAACGCCCTCCCCGGCGCCGACGGAACTGACGGCCAGGGACGCAACATCTTCGTCCTCTCCGGCGGCGGATCCCGCGGTGCCGGTCAGGTCGGGATGCTCCGAGCGCTCATCGGAGCCGGCGTCGTTCCTCACGTCCTGGTCGGCGGATCGGTCGGCGCAATCAACGCCTGCTTCATGGGGGTCGATCCGTCCGCCGACCAGGTCGAGAAGTTGGCCGACCGCTGGATGACGATGACATCGAAGTCACTCACCGGCGAGCGCCGCCAGGCGGTCATGAACCTGGCCCGTCGTCGCCCGTACCTCTTCTCCTGCGAGCGCATGCGCTCCCTCGTCTCCGCCTGGATGCCCTCCACCAGGCTCGAAGATCTGGCCGTCCCGGTGCGGATCGCCACCACCGACCTGACCACCGGCCGCGCGGTGCACCACGACTCCGGGCAGATGATCGACCTGATCTGCGCCTCGACCGCCCTTCCCGCCGTCTTCCCCCCGGTCGTCATCGACGGCCCGGACGGCTCGACGACCCACGTCGACGCCGGCATCGCCGAGAACCTCCCGATGTCCGGGGCCTATGCCATCGCCCGCCCCGGCGACCGGATCTGGGCGCTCGACGTCACCAAGACGCCGCTCCCCCGCAATCTTCGCAACCCGCTCGACGTCCTCATCGCCGCACTGGTCGCCACCGTGCGCAACCAGGTGACCGCCGCGCAGCCCGAGGGGGTCGAGGTGATCTCCCTGAAGCTCGACGAGACCTTCGACTGCGGCCCGGTCTTCGACTTCTCCCAGACCGGCACGCTGTTCCGTCTCGGCGAGCAGTGCGCCACCGCCGCCCTGGTCGCGAGAGCACTCGTCGCCTGAGCGCCCACTGACCACGGCCCGCATGGGCCTTTTCGACCCCCCCGGGTACGGAAGCCGTTCGCTCCCCCGAGCCGAACGGCTTTCGTGCATGTCAGCCCGTCAGTCGTCGAACGCCTGCACGTCGCTGCGCGGCGGGAGCTGGTCGAGGGCGATCCGCACCAGGGCGACGCGGGCGGCCAGCGTGGCCTTGCGGCGCAGTCGGCCTGCGTCACTCTCCTCGGCGCACTGCTCGACGGTCTCCCGGATCTGCTGGTCGGTGAAGGTCGGGCGAGTGCCGGCGGCGACCTCGATGTCCGGAAGGGCCGCAAGCACCGGCAGCAACTGGGTGCCGAGCGCGTCGAGCATCGTGAAGCGCTGGTATCCGCTCAGCTGCGACCAGGCCTCGTCGATGTGGATCTTGCCCTTGCGCACATCCTTGCGCTGCACGGCGAGCATCGCCTTGGCGCAGCCGGACAACGCGACCGTCATCTCGTGTTCGGTGAATCGCATGCGCACAGCATGGTCGGCGCGGGCGGTCGCCCGCCAGGGAGGTGTGAGAATGCGGCGTGTCCACGACGATCGCCGACTTCCTCGAGCTGGTCGGCCAGCTCCCTGACGTACGCCGGTTCGACCACGCCCGCTACGCCAAGTTCGAGGCGAGCGCGCACGCCTTCGGCTACCTGTGGGAGCCCACCCGCACGGTCGGCCTCAAGCAGACCCTCGCCGAGCAGCTCGGTCTCGTCGCAGAGCGCCCGGACGTCTTCGAGGTGCAGTTCACCATGGGCAGTTACGGCTGGGTCGTGGTGAAGCTCGAGGGGGTGGAGCGCGACGAGCTGGCCGAGCTCACCTTCGAGGCGTGGCGACTGACCGCCGCCCCCGCGCTCGTCGCCGAGCGCGGGGAGCGGCTGCCGATCTAGTCAGCAGCCTCAGTTCGCCAAGGCGGAGAAGGGTGCTGCTGCCCCGTACAGCTTGTAGAGCGCGAACGGCCCGGCGTAGCCGGTGCTGCAGCGGCTCTCGAACATCGCCATGGCCCGGGTGTCCGACATGCCGGATCCGAAGCCGTACCGCGCGTTGACCGGAAGCGTGGCGTAGTTCGAGATCCGCTGCACCATGCCGATCCGGTTGGCTTCGTCGGCCTTGCGCCACCAGCTGCAGGTGTAGCTGCCCAACGGGCGGGTGCTGGTGCGCGACTCGGCCTCGCTCGGCGGCAGCGACTGCTCGGCCTGGGCCACCAGCCACGGGAAGGCGGAGAACACCGCGGCCCAGCCCTGGTAGGCACCACACAGCCGCGGGGCGAGCCCGTTGAAGCAGACCGAGGCGAACTGCGCCTGTTGGGACTTCAGCAGGGCATCACTCGCACCGACGGGGAGTCCGGAGCCGCTGCCCGGCTCATCGGGGGTGGCCGTCCAGCTGCAGGTGGTGGAGTTGCCGTCCGGGTAGCCGGAGATCTCGAAGCCGGCCAGGCAGGCGACCAGCTCGGCCTCGTTGATCGGGTCACCGGTGCCGACGCTCTGGCTCGGGTCGGTGCCGTCGGCACAGTCCGGCAGCACCAGCGGGGAGCTGGTGACCGCGCCCCCGTCGGAGCCGGTGTTGTCCCACCAGCAGTTGCCGGTGTTGCCGGGGAAGGCGTCCCACCAGAAGTCGAGGCCGTTGGGCTTCTCCTTGCCGGTCGGGCTGACCCCCATCGTGTTGCCGTGGAAGCGGTTGTCGTACGACGTCGTCGTCGCCAGCGGGTCGCAGCCGGGGACGGGCGTCGTGCTGCCGATCACGGGACCGCAGACGGTCGCGTCGGGCACGCCGAAGAGCATCAGGCCGCGGCGCCAGTTGTCGTAGAAGTGGTTGTTCTTGACGATGTTCGTGTTGCCACCGGCCAGCCAGAGCCCGGTGCCCACGGGGGCGGGGATGAAGGGCTCGACGTCCGAGTCCTCGGCGAACGGGTTGAAGTTGTTCGAGTAGAAGTTGTTCCCCTCGACGACGTTGCCGTGCTGGGGGAACCCCGGGTGACCGGGCGCGGTGAAGACGTCGGTGGTGTAGCCCAGCGCGTTGTCGTAGAAGTTGTTCTCGGTGATCAGGGTGCCGTGGCTGTTGGTCCCCGAGAAGCCGCTCGTGTTGTGGTGGCTGTCGCACCAGCGGACGGTCTGGCTGAAGCGGTACTTCGGGTAGAACTTCTTGTAGCGGTTGTCGGTCGTGGCCGCGCCCGAGCCCGGGTAGAGCCCCGAGTCGCCGTTGCCCACCGCCTCGCAGTTCTGGATCAGGCCGTGGTCCTCGACGAAGGTGAGCACGCCGTACGCACCGGCGTAGTAGGTCTTGAACCGGTCGAGGCGGTAGCCGTCGGTCTCGAGCATGTAGATGTCGTGCTCACGGGCGTGGCGGACGGTCACGTTGCGCAGCACGAAGCCGTCGGCCCGGTCAGCGAAGATGCCGACGTCCTTGGCGTGGCCGACAGCCGAGGGACCGCCGTTGCCGGCCTTGGCGTCGCCCGCCTCGACGATGACGTCGTCGGCGCTGACCCCGGAGCCCTCGAGCTGGACGTTGCAGCGGATGCACTTCCCCACGACGGGGATGCCGTGGCGGTCTTCTCGCGGCGACGCCGGCAGCGCACCGGTGTCCGGACCACGACCGATCACCGCGACCAGGTTGGCGTCGTTCGGGCAGTGGAACTGGTAGTCGTGGGACAACGCGCCGGGGTCGCCGCTGTCGGACTTGGTGCGGTACTGCGCGCAGGCCTCGTCGAAGGTGGGCTGCTTGCGTGAGCGCTGCTCCTTGTAGAGACCGGGCATCACGACGACCCGGTCCTGGTTGCCCGAGGCCGTCACCGCGGGTTGGATCTGACGGTAGCTGCAGAGCTTGAAGAGCTGGCGGTTGATGCGGAGCAGCGCCTTGCCCCGCTTCTTGCTCAGGCTGCGGTGGTCGGTGGGTCGGATGTCGTACCCGTGCTTGCGGGCGGCGGCAACGGCTCGCTTCGCCTGCTTGAGCGAGTCCGGCTTGCACACGACCCGGGTCGTGCCGGGGCGCTGCTTGTCGAGCGCCGAGGCCAGGGAACGCGCCTTCGGCACCTTGCCGCCGGCACACGGCGAGATGCTGCAGTCGGCCTTCGGGTCCGGCCAGTACCCCGGCCGTTCCACGTGGGCCTGGGCCGGAACCATGGGGACCAGCACCATGGCGACGAGGGCGATGAGGAGGGCAAGGACGACTCGACGCATGGGACCGGCTCTCTGGAGGCGCTCACCCGCGCGGGGGCGCGGTCATGTGCTTCAACTCACAGGGGACGGGTGAGGTTACGGCCGCGGCCGGCTGGATCAGTCCCGGTGGCGATCGACCAACCAGCGCAGGAGCAGGGAGTTCTGCCGCAGTGCTGCCAACGAGACGGCCTCCGGATGGGCGCCGAACTTGGCGACGACGACGTCGGCCGTCGGATCCACCCACAGGAACTGGCCGTGGATACCGGCGCCGTAGAGCGCTCGGTGGTCGTCCCCGGTCACCCACCACTGACTCCGATAGCTGCCTCCGGGATGCACCGACTGGAAGGGAGAGTCGGACGCGGCCGCTGGATCGCCTCCCCTGACGAGGTCGGCCACGAACTTCTCGGACACCACCTGATCGGAGCCGACCGCGCCCCGGTCGAGGACCAACTGTCCGACGCGAGCCAGGTCCCGGGTCGTGCAGGCGATCCCGCCGTTCGCGAAGGCGCACCCTCCTGGGTCGACGGTGACCACGGCGTTCTCCTCGGCCCCCAACCGCGACCACAGCTCGGAGGACAGCACCTGGTGGTACCGCTCGCCGGTGACCGACTCGATGACCCACGCGAGAACGTCGGTCGTCGCCGAGCAGTACTGGAATCGTCGGCCGTGGGGACCGGCCTGCCTCAGCGCGGTCAGGAACTCGTAGGTGTCGACGGGGTCGTCGGCCAGGCGTGGGCGCCAGCCGGCCACCCGGTCCTGCTGGGCCACGTGCGAGGCGGGGTCGTGGTAGGTCTCGTCGTACTCGACGGCCACCGTCATGTCCAGCGCTTGACGGATGCTGGCCGCGCCGAACGCCGACTCGCGCAGCCGGGGAACCAGATCACCGATCACCGAGTCCTCCCGCAGGAGGCCTTGGTCGATGAGGCGTCCGACGAGCAGTCCGCACAGGCTCTTCGAGACCGACATCAAGATGTGCCTCGACGTGGAGTCCATGCCCGGCCCGTACCACTCCCCGACCAGCCTGCCCCGGTGCAGCACCACCAGAGACCGCGCAGCGGTGGCCTCGCTGAGCTCGAGGAAGGTGGGCTCGTCGGCGCAGGCCAGCGCCACGGTGGCGCCCACCTCGGCCGAGGCGACCCGGGACACCACCGCGGTCGGCACGATCTCGGTGACATGGCCGAAGCCCCAGACGTTCCACGGGGCGTCCTGCCAGTTGCTCACGCTCACCTCCCCCGGGAGGACTTCGGGGACCGAGTGCCGGGCGGGCAGGCTGCTCACAGGCTTTCTCCCTGTCGGATCGCGAGCGCGGAGCGGAGGCTTTCGCTCTCCACGGTGGGACTGGCCTCGACCAGGTTGCGGGTGTACTCGTGCTGCGGGGCGGCGAGCACGTCGCCGGCCCTGCCCTGCTCGACGATGCGGCCCTCGAGCATCACGACCACGTGATCGGCGAGGTAACGCACCACATCGAGCGAGTGGGAGATCATCACGAAGGTCAGGTTGCGTTCGACTCTCAGGTCCGTGAGCAGGTTGAGGATCTGCGCCTGCACCGAGACGTCGAGGGCGGACGTCGGCTCATCGAGGATCAGCACCTCGGGCCTGGTGGCGATCGCCCGGGCGATGCAGACCCGCTGGCTCTGGCCGCCGGAGAGCTGGTGGGGCAGCCGAGTCCGCAGCGACTCGCTCAGGCCGACCGACTCCATGGTCTCCGACACGGTCCGCTGCAGCTCGCGCCCCCGCAACGGGGTGTGCAGCCGCAACGGCTCGGCAATGGATTCCTCGGCGCTCATCCGCGGGTTGAGCGCCTGGACCGGGTTCTGGAAGACCATCCCGACTCGGCGCCGCATCGCCCGCAGCTCCCTGGTCGACATCTCCCCCACGACGGCTCCGTCGAAGACGACCGAGCCGGCCGTCGGCCGGAGCAGCCCGAGCGCGCACCGAGCAAGGGTGGTCTTGCCGGAGCCGGACTCGCCCACGATCCCGAGTGCCCCGCCGACAGCGACCTCGAGGCTCACGTGGTCCAGCGCCCGCTGCGCAGCCCGGCGGGACCTGAACTCGTGGACCAGGTCGTGGGTGGAGAGCAGGGCGTTCACAGCTCACCTCCGCGGAAGCAGGCTGCCTCGTGGCCGGCCGAGACCGGCTCGAGGACGGGCTCGTCGCCGCGACAGGTCGGCAGAACGGCGAAGCACCGGTCGGCGAACGAGCAGCCCTGCACGGCCAACAGGTTCGCCGGCACCTGACCCGGGATCGACGTCAATCGCTCCCCCGACCTGCGGGGCAGGGCCCCGATCAGTCCCTGCGTGTAGGGGTGTCGGGGCTGCCGGAGCACCTCGTCGGTCGGGCCGGTCTCGACCACCCGGCCGGCGTACAGCACGGCGACCCGGTCGCAGGTGGCCTTGACGACGCCGAGATCGTGGGTGATCAGCAGGACGCTGAAGCCGAGCTTCTGCTGCAGCTCGAGGATCAGCAACAGGATCTGGCGGGCGACCGTGACGTCGAGGGCCGTGGTCGGCTCGTCGAGCAGCAGGAGCTTGGGCTCGCACAGCAGCGCCATCGCGATCATGCAGCGCTGCAACATGCCACCGGACAGCTCGTGGGGGTAGGCACTCATCACCCGACGGGTGTCGGCCAGTCCCACATCGCGCAGCCGCCCCTCGATCGTCGCCCCGGCCTCCTTGCCGCGCATCCCCCGATGCCGGCGCAGCACCATGCGCATCTGCTGCTCGAGGGTGAACACCGGGTTGAACGCGGTGCCCGGGTTCTGGAAGACGATGCTGATCTCCTTGCCCCGGCTGCGGGCCCGCTCACGCTCGGACAATCCGAGCTGCTCCACCCCGTCGAAGACGACGCGTCCGGTGGTCCTGGCCTGCGGCGGCAGCGTGCCGAGGATCGCCTGGGCGGTGATCGACTTCCCGCACCCGGTCTCACCGACGATGCCCAGCACCTCGCCGCGGCCGACCTCGAGCTCGACTCCCCGCACCGGTCGGTTGCTGACCTGGCCCCGATCGATGAACTCGATGGTCAGGTCGCTCACCTGCAGCAGCGCCTCGCTCATCGCTCTGCCCCCCGGGGGTCCAGGACGTTGCGCAGCGAGTCTCCGAGCAGGTTGAAGGCCAGCACGGTCACGAAGATCGCCAGGCCCGCGAAGGTGGAGATCCACCACGCCGTGAAGATCTGGCTGCGCCCTTCGGCCACCATGAGCCCCCAGTCCGGTGCCGGCGGCTGCGCCCCGAGACCGATGAAGGCCAGCGACCCCGCGGCCAGCACCACGGTGCCGACGTCCACGGTCGCCTGGACGATGACCGGGGACAGGGAGTTGCGGATGATGTGACGCCGCACGATCGTGCGCGCCGGCACCCCGATGGTCTCGGCCGCCGCCACGAAGGGCCGCTCGCGCAGGGATCGCGCCTCGGCTCGGACGAGCCGGGCGTACCACGGCCACCAGGAGACGACCAGGGCGATCGCGGCGTTCTTCAGGTCCGGACCGAGCAGTGCCACGACCACCATGGCCAGCAGCAACGGGGGAAACGACTGGAAGACCTCGGTGACGCGCATCAGCAGGCTGTCGACCCACCCGCCGCGGTAGCCGGCGATCGCGCCGAGGGGTACGCCGATCAGTGCTGCCGCTGCCACCACCGAGATCGAGAGCAACAGCGCCGGGCGAGTCCCCATGATCACCCGACTCAGCATGTCGCGGCCGAGCTGGTCGGTGCCGAAGGGATGGGCCCAGCTGGGCGGCAAGGTGGCCGACCCGACGTCCGGGGTGCCCGTCCCCTGGTCGGGGTACGGCGCCAGCCACGGCGCCAGGGCCGCCAGGATGACCAGTCCGAGGATCAGCACCACCCCGACCAGGGCGAGCCGGTCCCGGGTCAGGGCGCGCAGCAGTGAGCGGCGACCGGGCGGGACCGCGAACGACGAGGTGGGATCGATGATGACGTGGGCCATGGCTCAGCTCCGAGTTCTCGGGTCGAGCCGGGCCTGGAGCAGGTCGACCACCAAATTCGTGATCAGGTAGCCGGCCGCCCCGAGCAACGTCACCGCCATGATCACCGGGTAGTCGACCGCCAGCATCGCCTGCGTGGCGTACTGCCCGATCCCGGGCCAGTTGAAGACGAGCTCGACGAAGAAGGTGCCGGTCAGCATGTAGGCCACGGAGAGCCCGATGATCGTCAGCGGGGACAGCAGGGCGTTCTTCAGCGAGAGTCGCCACACGACGGTGCGCGGGCTGAGCCCGTAGGCCCGGGCGGTCAGCGTGAAGTCCTGGTCGAGCGCCTCCAGCATGGAGGCCCTCGTCATCCGGGCGATCAGGCCCAACGGGTAGGCGGCCAGGGTGACGGCGGGGAGGACCAGGTGCGCCAGACCGTCCTGGAAGGCCACCCAGTTGCCCGTCAGCACGCTGTCGAGGAGCGCGAAGTGGGTCACGGTCTCCACGGGGTTGGTGTAGGTCAGGGACGTGCTGAACTGGCCGGTGGCGGGGAAGATCCCCAGGCGTCCGACGAAGACCACCTGGAGGAGCAGTCCCAGCCAGAACGCCGGCATCGAGACACCCCCGATGCTGAGGATCCGGATCACGCCGTCGAGCAGACCGCTCCGGCGACGGGCGGCGAGCACTCCCAGGGCCAGGCCGACGACGGTGGCGATCAGCATCGCGGCCGCAATCAGCTCGAGGGTGGCGGGCAGTCGCTCACCCAGGTCGGGCAGCACGGGTTGCTTGGTGGCCAGGGAGTCGCCGAAGTCGCCGGTCACCAGGCGCCGGACGTAGTCGACGAACTGCACCAGCAACGAGTCGTCCAGGCCGAGTTCGTCCCGGACCCGGGCGAGGGTCTCCGGGCCAGCCTTGGGCCCGGCGTACACGACGGCCGGGTTCGAGGGAATGACCCGGGCCAGGATGAAGGTGAGCACCGTGATCGTGAACATCACCGCGCCCGCGGCGAGGAGACGCTTCGCGATGAATCTGGTCATGACGTCCTAGTGATCGAGGGCGCGAGCGCAGCGGGTGCCGGATCGCATCGATCCGACACCCACCATGCTCCTGCTCAGGCCGGCGTGAAACGCGAGAAGAACGCCGTGAAGGGGTAGTTCTCGTTCACCGGTGGGGTCTGGAGCTCTGTGGGCACCACCGTGACCGACTGCGCGTCGTAGAGGAACACCCCGGGCGCCTCGTCGTAGAGCAGGTTCATCGCCTCTTCGTAGAGGCTCTGGGCCTGCTCCCGGTCGGTGGCGGTGTGGGTGCCGGCCTCGTCGATCAACGCGTCGTACTCGCTGTTCTTCCAGTAGCTCAGGTTGAAGAACGGCGACTCGGAGGAGCGGAACAGCGACCACAGGTTGTCGGAGCCGGCATCGCTGTACGTCGGCCAGTAGTAGAGGACAAAGATGTCCTGCGCCTTCTTCGGGTCGGCCTTGGCCTGCTCCCACTGCTGGTTGAAGAGCTGGGCCTTGACCTCGACGTCGACGCCCACCTGGGCGAAGGCGTCCTTGATCAGCGGGACGAAGCGCTTCTCGGCGGAGTTCTCGGACGCAAAGGTCAAGGTGAGGTCGAAGCCATCGGCGTGCCCGGCCTCCTCGAGCAGCTCGCGAGCGCGGTCGAGGTCCTGGGTGTACTGCGGGACGTCCTCGGAGAAGGGGAAGATCCCGTCGGGGACCGGCCCGTGGCTCTGGGTTCCGTAGCCCTGGGCACCGACGGTGATGATGTCGTCGTAGGGGATCGCGTAGGACAACGCCCGGCGTACGGCGGGATCGTCGAGCGGCGGACGGGTGGTGTTGAACAGCGCGACGAAGTTGAACGGCGACTTCGAGATGTTCACCGAGTAGTCGTCGTCCTCCTCGAACGACGCGATGTTCTCCAGCGGGATCTGCGTCGAGTAGTCGACCTCCCCGGCGGTGAGCATCTGCTGGGCAGTCACCGCATCCGACGTGATCGCGATGTCCACGGTCTCGTAGGTGGCGGCCTCCTCGGTGTTCCAGTAGTCGGCGAACCGCTTCAGGACCACCTTCTGGCCGGGAGAGAAGTCGGCCAGGACGTACGGCCCGGTGCCGGCGTCGACCCCCGACTCGTAGTACTTCTCATCCTTGGCGACGGCCTCCAGCGCCGAGGGCGCCACGATCCAGGCGCCGTAGGTGGACGAGACGATCAGGTCGACCGGAGCCGCATAGGTCAAGGTGATCACGACCTCGCTCGCCGAGGGCGCCTCGATCGTGTCGACGGGACCCCAGATGAACGACGCGCCACCGTGGTCCTTGGCAGCCTCCAGGCTGGCCTTGACCGCCTCGGCGTCCATGGGCTCACCGGTGTGGAACTCCACGCCTTCACGGATCTGGAAGGTCCAGGTCAGTCCGTCCTCGGACGTCTCCCACTCGGTGGCCAGCGCCGGCGTGTACTCCTCCGCACTCCCGGCCGGGTTCTTCCACAGGAGGGGCTCGTAGAGGTTGCCCATGTACATGGCCTCGGTCGAGAACGACTTGACCGGGTCCCAGGTCGTGACGGAGGCCGACGAGGCCACGGCGAGCACCGCGGTGCTGACCGCTCCGTCCCCGTCGTCCGTCGTGCTCTCACTCGTGCAGGCGGCTACTGACATCAAGACCCATGCCGAGAGCAGGGCGGCGGCGACGCGACGGTTCTTCACAGGATCTCCTTGTGCCGGGGGAACTTCCTTGTCATTGTGAGAGCCGTCTCACATGCAGTCCAATACTCGAAACACTCAATAGTCATGCTCCGGAGGCATCATGGATCTGCGGCTGCTGCGCTACTTCCTCGCGATCGTAGACAGCGGATCGGTCACAGCCGCCTCGAAACGCCTCTTCGTGGCGCAGCCGTCGCTCTCGCGTCAGCTGCGCCGACTCGAGACCGAGCTGGACCTGCAGCTCTTCAGCCGGGTGGACAAGCGGCTGGTGCTGACCGCCGCGGGCCGGCAGTTCGTCCCGATCGCCCGTGACCTGCTGGCGCGCGCTGCCCAGGCGGAGACGATGGCCGCCGCGATCGCGGCCGGCACCACGCCCGACCTGGTGGTCGCCGCCCCGACCACGACCATCAACGACATCGTGGCTCCCTTCATCGCCTCGGGCGGGCGGTCATCGGTCGCCAACGTCGTCGAGACCCTGCCGGCCGACGTGTACGACGCGGTGACCCGAGGAGACGCGGACCTCGGCCTGGGCAGCTCGGTCCCGATGAGCTCGCTCCGGGCCGAGGTCCTGGTCCGCGTCGACGTGTGGGCCCAGGTGCCGCCCGGTCACGAGCTGCACGGTGCCGGCGACATCGACCTCGTGGACCTGGTGAAGTACCCCCTCGTCCAGCTGGACGTCAGCCATGCGGTCCGGCGCGCCTTCGATGCCGGCGCGGCGGCGCGCGGACTCACCTACGTGGCCGTCGCCCAGACCCGCTCACCCCGACTGGGCCAGGCCCTCGCCGCGGCCGGTCGCGGCGTCAGCGTCACCTCCGACGACCCCCGCTACGGGCTCTCGCCGACCCTGGTCCTGGTCGACGGGGAGCCACTGACCGTGACGCTGTACGCCGCGTGGGACGGCGAGCACTACGCGACGCGAGACATCGAGGCCACGGTGGACGAGCTGCGACAGTTCACCGCCGCGCGCTATGGCCGGGGCGGCTAGCACCACCCCGACCACGCGCAGACCGGCCAGTTACCCCCTCAGCACAGCGGGTTGATCTTGCCGGTCTCGAGCACCGACGCCGACCAGGAGAACTCGTCGTTGTCCGAGAAGTACCAGTAGGTGGCGCCGTTGGGGGCCATGGCCACCGTGATGCCGCCGTACCCGGACATGAACGGCGTGTAGAAGGAACAGGTCAGCTGCGGGTGGCTCGACGGCGTGAACTGCAGGGCCCAGAACTGGTTGTTGTACTTGAAGGGCGTCGACCCCGAGGTGGTCAGCCCTCGGTCGCTGCTGGTGCGCTGCATGGTGGCGTCGAGCAACGTCGGCGAGAGGACCTGGGACCCACCGATGGCGCCGGCGTCGTTGTTGAGCAGCTTGGCGACCTTGGCGATGGCGTCGGAGGTCCAGAAGAGCCCGTAGCCGCCGAACGGCTTCCCCGACGCGGCATTGTCGGTGCGGACCGAGGTCAGGCTGTCCGGCGGCAGCTGGAGCGGCTGGTAGACGTCGTTGCGGATCATGTCGAAGATCTCCGCGCCCTGGCCCTGGTGCGACTTGAGGATCGCGTCCTGGGCTCGGGCCGCGATGAACGAGTCGGAGGTGTGGTAGATCCACTTCGTGCCGGGCGTGGCACGGCGACGGAACACCAGGGCTGCGCTGATCTTGTCCGAGTAGGTCTCTGCCTCGAAGAAGTCGCCCATCTTCAGGCCGCCCTCGTCGGACTGGTAGCCGGCCAGGTTGTAGTTCCCGGTCGCCATGTCGACGGTGTGGCCCAGGGTCACGTCGGACCACACCCCGGTGGCGGTCGAGGTCTCCGGGACGAGAGAGCCGACGATCTGGTTGGCGACCGAGTCGCCGTACAGCTTGGCCAGACGCAGGAACCCGATGCCCACCATGGCCGACTTCGCGGTGGAGTAGGACGGCAGCACCAGCTGCTCACAGAACGCGTAGGTCCCCTGCCGCGTCGTGCAGCCGGAGACGTAGTTGGTGCCGTTGATCAGGACGCCGTACTTGCTCATGTGCGCCGCCGTGACCCCGCTGCCGAACGTCGAGACGTTCACACCGGCCGCCGGGTAGTCGCTGGCCAGCGCGGTGATCGCCTTCGTGGGCAGCCGTGCCCCCACCTCGGCGGCGTACGCGTCGCGCAGCTGCTCGGCACCCGCGACCGTGCCCGCGGAGTACGACGCCGCCAGCTGCCCCCACATGTCGAACTTCTGGTAGGCGCAGGTCTCCTGCGTGACCTGGTAGCGCACGTTGCTGACCCAGGCGTTGTCGAAGAGGAAGGTCAGGGTGCCGTTGTGCACGCAGTTGGCGTTGCGTTCCACGATCGCGAACGGCAAGGAGGCTCGGGTCTTGCCCTGGTCCGAGCTCTCGGTCCAGGCCCGTCCCGGGCTCACGATGAGGTTGTAGGTCGAGCCGCCCGTGATCCGCAGCCCACGAACCGCCGGGATCAGGTGGCTGCCGTTCTGCACGAGCGAGACGGAGAACGGCGGCAGGTGCTTCCAGGCATTGTCGGCCGTCGCGGTGCGGGCGTAGCTGTCCACCAGCTCCTTGAAGCCACCTCCGGTGGCCGTCCCCGGCAACGTGAGGGTGCCCTGGAACTGGTGCGTGGGCGCGGCTGCCTGGGTGGGCACGGCAAAGGCAGAGTCCAGCACGGTGCCGGTGCTCGATCCCGTGGTCAGGTCGGCATGGGTGAGCAGGGTCCGGCCAGTGACTCCCGAACCGGTCAACGGGTCGCCCGGGACGGGGTTGGCGGCGCTGGCCTGATTGACCACCCCCTGGAGCGCGAGGCTGGTGGCGAGGACGACCAGGCTCGAGATGACGGCAGTGGTGCGCTTCATGGTGGGTTCCTTCTGGAGGGGGTGGCGCATCCCACTGTGCTGCTGGCGGAGAGCGGCGTCCAAGACCAGAGATGAATCGACGACATGCCCCGGGAGACGGTGCTCCCGCCGGCCCGTGTCAGACCCGGTCGGCCGACGTCCTGGCCTGGAGGGCCAGCCACGCATCCACCCGGACCTGGGGGTCGTCGAGGCTGCGGTGGAGGGCGCGCTCGATCTGGTGCACCCGGTTGCGCACGGTGTTGCGGTGGATCCCGAGCTCGTCGGCGATCGGTGCGTGAGCTCCGTGGTGACGCAGGAAGGCGTCGAGGGTGACCAGCAGCTGCTCGGCATCCGGTCCTGCCAGCGGATCGAGGAAGGTGTCAGCGAACGCCTGCGCCCGGGTCCGCTCCATCAGGGAGAGCGCTCCCGCCTCGACGCTCTGGGTCCAGTCCGCGAAGCCGCTTCCGGTGGCCGCGACGCCGAGCGCGTGTCCCGCGGTGAGGTAGCTGCGCCGCAGCCGCGCGGGCGGTACCTGCTCCCCCGCCCCCACGATCAGCCCCGGGAACCGCGCCAGGACCTTCGCCTGTCTCGCCAGGTCGGCCGCCGAGACGACCAGTACCAGCTCGCCCTCGTGCAGACAGCTCAGGACTCGGTCGGAGTCGTAGGCAGCCAGCGCCTCTTCGAGCAGATCGGGTTCCGCGGATGCCCGCAGCAGGACCACCGTGCCGGCCAGCCCCCGCGGTGACGCCTCGGGCTGCAGCGCGTTGAGCACCAGCAGCGCCGAGGCCACATCACCCTCCAGCAGGAACTCCAGGGCCCGCGCCCGCAGCCGTCGATCGGAGTCGCGGGTGACGCGGCCCCGCTCGACCACCAGCCCCAGCAGGGCGACTGCGGTCGCGACCGTCCCGCGCTGGGTCTCGCCCACGCGTCCCGGTGCCGCGCTGACCAGGTAGCCCCAGGGTCGGCCGGTCAGGCCGATGGGGTGGATCAGCGTCGTGGCGCCGTCGGTCGACAGGACGGCCGCCGTCCGGAGTCCGTGCGGCCTCATCCGGGCGATCTCGGCATCGATGGCGGCTGGGTCAAGGAGCTCGGGCCGGGGTCCGCAGGGCACGGCACTGTCCTGCTCGCGCAGGCCGGACACCAGCACCGCTCCACCCAATGACTCGGCCAGCACCTGGGCGATCGCACGCGGACCGTCTCCGCGCGCAGCGGCCGCGGTCAGACGCCGCTGTGCGGTGAGCGCGTCGTGCGCGGCCTCCTGCCCCTTCTGGTCGACCAACCGGGCGACCAGCCTGCTGATCGAGACGAACGTCGTGCGCCGCGGCACCTCCACCAGATTCATGCCCTGCTCGCGGCAGGCCCGACGCAACCCCGCGGGACAGCGCCGGTGGGTGAGCCCGATCGCCAGACCGATCGCGGCGACCTGACGCGTCCGCAACCGCTCGACGTAGGCCGTCCAGTCGCTCTGCTCCCACTCCTCGAAGTGGAGTCCGGTCGTGAGCACCAGCTCGCCCCCCTCGAGGAAGGGGGCGGGGTCGACGAGCTCGCTGACCGCCGTCCAGCGCACCTCCACGTCGGGGGCCGGGATGTGCAGCCGGGTCACCGCGAGGGCTTCCTCGGCGAGCAGTTCCTCGAGTGTGAGCACGTGTGAGGATTGCACATTCGGCCGCTCCATCGCTGTGCAGTTCGTCCTTCCGCTCGGACGGGTCCTGTCACTAGCGTCAGGGCGTCCCCGCGACCGCGACCGACTGGAGCGCAGCCATGAACTCGTCAGCCCCTCCCCTGGGTGGACCCGCACTCCCGCAGGAGCGCCGGCTCGTCACCGAGATCCCCGGCCCGGCCTCGCGCGCTCTGCATGCGCGGCGGGCCCGCGCCGTACCCAGCGGCGTCGGCACGACCCTGCCGGTGTACGTCGTGGCCGCCGGCGGCGGCGTCGTGGTCGACGTCGACGGCAACTCGCTCATCGACCTCGCCTCGGGCATCGCCGTCACCACGGTGGGCAACAGCGACCCCCGGGTCACCACGGCCGTCATGCGTCAGGCTCAGGCGTTCACCCACACCTGCTTCATGGTGACGCCCTACGAGTCCTACGTGGCGTTGGCCGAGGCGCTGAACCGCGTCACCCCGGGTGACCACGAGAAGCGGACGGTGCTCTTCAACTCGGGCGCCGAAGCCGTGGAGAACGCCGTCAAGATCGCCCGGGTCGCCACCGGACGTCAGGCGGTCGTCGCCTTCGATCACGGCTACCACGGGCGCACCAACCTGACGATGGGGCTGACCGCGAAGAGCAATCCCTACAAGCTGGGCTTCGGTCCGTTCGCCCCCGAGATCTACCGGGTTCCGACCTCCTACCCCTATCGAGACCAGCTCACCGGCGCCGAGGCGGCCCGGCTCGCGACCGACCAGATCGAGAAGCAGGTCGGCGCCGACCAGGTCGCCTGCCTGGTCATCGAGCCGATCCAGGGAGAGGGCGGCTTCATCGTGCCGGCGCCGGGGTTCCTCCCGGCGCTCGCTCGCTGGTGCACCGAGCACGGCGTCGTCCTGGTGTGCGACGAAGTGCAGACCGGCTTCGCCCGCACCGGCGCGATGTTCGCCGTCGACCACGAGGGGGTCGTGCCCGACCTGATCGTGACGGCGAAGGGCATCGCGGGCGGGCTCCCGCTCAGTGCGGTCACCGGACGCGCCGAGCTCATGGACGCCCCCCACGTCGGCGGCCTGGGCGGGACGTTCGGCGGCAACCCGCTCGCCTGCGCCGCCGCTCTCGCCGTACTCGAGACCATCGAAGCGGAGAATCTGGTCGATCGGGCCCGTGCGGTCGAGGAGATCCTGCTCGGCGCTCTCCGGCCCTCCGGGACCGCGATTCGCGGATCGGGGAGGTGCGCGGCCGCGGCGCCATGATCGCGGTCGAGCTGGTCCACCCGGGGACCACCGACCCGGATCCGGACCTGACCCGCCGCCTGGCCGCGGCGGCGCATGCGGCCGGCCTCGTCGTGCTGACGTGTGGCACCTACGGCAACGTGCTCCGGCTGCTCCCGCCGCTCGCCATCCCCGATCACCTCCTGCAGGAGGCCTGCACCGTCCTGGCCGAGGTCTTCGAGGCCACCCCGTGACGGCGGCCACGCAGGCCCCGCCCGCCACCTCGATCAGCCGTCACGCCCTCGCCGACCTGGTCGCCGGGCTCGACCCCGGACCGGGGCTGATCGTCGGCGGGGCTCGGCTCCCGCTCAGGGGATCGACGCGAGTTCGAGGTCCACGACCCGACGACCGGTGAGGTGATCACCACGGTCGCGGACGGCACGGAGAGCGACGCCACCCTCGCCGTGACGCACGCGGCGGACGCCGCCGCCGGCTGGGCTGCGACCCCGCCCCGCGAGCGTGCGGAGATCCTGCGCCGTGCCCACGACCTGATGCTGGCCGACAGCCGGTCGCTGGCCGGGCTGATCAGCTGGGAGAACGGCAAGACCCTGGCGGACGCGCGGGCCGAGGTCGCCTACGCGGCCGAGTTCTTCCGCTGGTTCTCCGAGGAGGCGGTGCGGCTCGAGGGCGGCTACGGGCCGGCACCCTCGACGACGACCCGGTCCATCGTGACCCATCGCCCGGTCGGGGTCGCCGCACTCGTGACCCCGTGGAACTTCCCGGCGGCGATGGTCACCCGCAAGTGGGCTCCGGCGCTCGCGGCGGGTTGCACCACGGTGCTCAAGCCGGCGGCCGAGACACCGCTGACCGCCATCGCGCTGGCGCGCATCCTCGAGCGAGCAGGCCTTCCGGACGGCGTCGTCAACGTGGTCCCCAGCACCCGTCCCGCCGAGGTCGTGGACTGCTGGCTCTCCGATCCTCGGGTGCGCAAGCTCTCGTTCACCGGGTCCACCGCCGTCGGTCGGACCCTGCTCGGGCGGGCTGCCCGCAGGGTCGTCAGCTCCTCCCTGGAGCTGGGTGGCAACGCCCCCTTCATCGTCCACGCCGACGCCGATGTCGAGGCGGCCGTCGCCGGCGCGATGGTGGCGAAGTTCCGCAATGCCGGCCAGGCCTGTACGGCCGCGAACCGATTCTTCGTGCACGAGGACGTCGCGAGCGAGTTCACCGCACGCTTCGGCGCTGCCATCGAAGCGCTGGTCGTGGGCGACCCCTTCGAGGGGACCCCCGATCTGGGTCCGATGATCAGTGCTCACGCGGTGGAGGCTCTGGACCGAGTCGTGCAGGAGGCCGTTCGCGGAGGCGCACGGGTCAGCCACCGCGGCGTCGTACCGTCCGGACCCGGGCACTTCTATCCGCCCACCCTGCTGGTCGACGTGGCACCCGATGCCGCAATCCTGGGCGAGGAGCTCTTCGGTCCGGTCGCGCCGATCGTCACGTGGTCGAGCACGGAGTCCTTGGTCCACATGGCCAATGACACCGAGCAGGGGCTCGCGGCGTACGTCTTCTCGGCCGACCTGAAGTGGGCCCTCCAGCTGGGCGAACGCCTCGAGGTGGGCATGGTGGGCATCAATCGCGGCCTGGTCTCGGACCCCTCAGCGCCGTTCGGCGGCGTCAAGCAGAGCGGCCTCGGGAGGGAGGGCGGTCGGGAGGGGATCCACGACTACCTCGAGACGCAGTACTTCTCCGTGGACTGGAGCACCGCCTGAGCGCTGCACGGGCGCATTCGTCCGCTCGTGCGCGAGACGGTCGCCGGGAATGCACAAAGCCGCAGATCAGCGGACTGATCTGCGGCTTTGATGTCTGGTGCGCCTGTAGGGATTCGAACCCCAAACCTTCTGATCCGTAGTCAGATGCTCTATCCGTTGAGCTACAGGCGCATGTCACGAGGACTGGTCGAGAATAGCGGACCAGTCCGGTGAAGCCGAAATCAGTGCCGCCAGCCCTCGACAGCCCGGCGCCCCACCTCCAACATCTCGGTCCTCGGTTGCGGACGACGGCAGGGGCGCTGCTCGTCTGCGACGGACTCGCGGGGTGAGGCATGTGTCGGCGCCCACAGCCCGTTGATCGATCCAATAGGCGGCCATCGAGCGCGCTAGTAGCCTCGGCCCGTCCCGGGACTCGCTTCTCGGACATGCCCGAGGCTCCGTCTCGGGACCACAAGTCGCCGACAACGATGCCGCGCGATCCATCGTCAACTCCACGACACATCCGTCGATACGCTCGACGGCCGGGCGGCTTCCCTGCCAGGCAGGGCCACCCCCGCGAATGCGCGAGAGGGAACACCAGGCATGACCGCCGATCTCCAGGTCCACACCACCACTCACCAGGGCATCCTCGACTTCGTCAACGAAGTCGCCGCCATGACCCAGCCCGACAGCATCCACTGGTGCACCGGCTCCGACGAGGAGTGGACCCAGCTGACCGACGCGCTGGTCTCCACCGGCACGTTCGTCAAGCTCGACGAGGCCAAGAAGCCGAACTCCTACTACGCCGCCTCCGACCCGATCGATGTCGCGCGCGTCGAGGACCGCACCTACATCTGCTCGGTCGACGAGAAGGACTGCGGGCCCACCAACAACTGGATGGACCCGAACGAGATGAAGGCGCTCATGCGCAACCTCTACGCGGGGTGCATGAAGGGCCGCACGATGTACGTCATCCCGTTCGTGATGGGCCACCTCGACGCCGAGGAGCCGATGTTCGGCGTCGAGATCACCGACTCCGCCTACGTCACCGCCTCGATGCGCGTGATGGCCCGCATGGGTGCGCACGTGCTGCGCCGCATGGAGGAGCTGAACGCCGAGTTCGTCCCCGCCCTGCACTCGGTGGGCATGCCCCTCGAGCCCGGCCAGGCCGACGTCAAGTGGCCGTGCAGCGACACCAAGTACATCGTCCAGTTCCCCGAGGAGCGGATGATCTGGTCGTTCGGCTCCGGCTACGGCGGCAACGCCCTGCTCGGCAAGAAGTGCTACGCCCTGCGCATCGCCTCGGTCATGGCCCGCGACAACGGCTGGCTGGCCGAGCACATGCTGATCCTCAAGCTGACCAGCCCCGAGGGCCTGGTGAAGTTCATCGCCGCGGCCTTCCCGTCGGCCTGCGGCAAGACCAACCTCGCCATGCTCGCCCCCACCGTTCCCGGCTGGAAGGTCGAGACCCTGGGTGACGACATCGCCTGGATGCGGATCGGCGAGGACGGTCGCCTCTGGGCGGTCAACCCGGAGTACGGCTTCTTCGGCGTCGCCCCCGGCACGAACAACCACACCAACCCCAACGCCATGAAGACGATCGAGAAGGGCAACTCGGTCTTCACCAACGTTGCCCTCACCGACGACGGCGACGTGTGGTGGGAAGGCCTGGAGAACCCCCCGGCCTCCGCCACCTCGTGGAAGGGCGAGCCCTGGACCCCCGAGTCCACCGAGCTCTCCAGCCACCCCAACAGCCGCTACTGCACCCCGATCAAGCAGTGCGACATCCTCGCCGACGAGTACGACGACCCGCGCGGCGTCCCGATCGACGCGATCCTCTTCGGTGGCCGTCGCAAGACGACGGTCCCGCTGGTCTTCGAGGCCCGCGACTGGACGCACGGCACCTTCCTCGGCGCGACGCTCTCCTCGGAGACCACCGCCGCCGCGGTCGGCGAGGTCGGCGTCGTCCGACGCGACCCGATGGCGATGCTGCCCTTCATCGGGTACAACGCCGGCGACTACTTCAACCACTGGATCACGGTCGGCAAGGACAACGACGCCACCAAGCTGCCGAAGATCTTCTACGTCAACTGGTTCCGTCGCGACGACGAGGGCGGCTTCCTGTGGCCCGGCTTCGGTGAGAACAGCCGCGTCCTGAAGTGGGTCGTGGAGCGCATCGAGGGCCAGGCCGGCGCGGTCGAGACCCCGATCGGCTACGTCCCCACCGCCGACGCCCTCGACACCGACGGGCTCGACGTCTCCGACGCCCAGCTCGAGGCGGCCCTCGCGGTCGACGTCGAGGAGTGGAAGGCCGAGATCCCGCAGATCCAGGAGTGGTTCGAGAAGTTCGGCGACGACTTGCCCGCCGTGCTCTGGACCGAGCTCGACGCGCTGAAGGCTCGCCTCGGCGTCTGATCCACCCGTTCCACCCGAGGGCCTCTCCACGACGGAGGGGCCCTCGGTCGTTGCGGGTGTGGAATCATCTGCGCACCGAGTCATTGAGTGGGGTTGGGAGGCCAGATGGACAGCTACGGACCGAGCGAGCGTGCCCTCTTCGAGGCCGATGCGACCCGCTTGTACGAAGAGGTCGTCGAAGCCGGCACCCTCTCCACCCAGGACCCCCGCGTGGCGGCCGGTGGTCCCTTGCACGCGGCCTGCGCCCTGCTCCTCGAGCTCGGACTGCTCACCCGCGACCCGGCGCTGGACAGCTACGCCGCGGTCGACCCGAGCAGTGTGCAGTCGCGCGTCGTCTCACCTTTGGGCATGCAGGGAGCCCAGCTGATCGAGGAGTCCTCGCAGTGGGCCCGGGCGTTCGGTTCGCTGTCCCACGCCTGGCGGCGTTCCCCGCAGGCCTCGGACCGCGGCCCCTTCACCTACATCCACGACGAGGCGATCGGCCCCTTCATCGCCAGCCTGGTCTCGGACTGCGAGGAGGAGATGCTCACCGCCCAGCCGCAGACCGGCCGGGACCCCCAGACCCTGGCCACCGCGGCGCTGCGCGACACCGCCCTGCTGGAGCGCGGGATGAAGATGCGCACGCTCTACCAGCACAGCGCCCGCCGCAGCGCGATCACCCACAAGTACGTCACGGCCGTGACCGCCCGGGGCGCCGAGGTGCGCACCCTCGACGAGTTCTTCAACCGGATGATCGTCATCGATCGCCGGGTCGCGATCATTCCGGGCCAGGCGGACCTGCGCTCGGCCATCGCGATCCGCGAGCCCTCGGTGGTGGAGTACCTCGTCGACATCTTCGACCGGACCTGGGAGCGCGCGCGCCCCTTCGCCAACCGCGAGACCTCGATGATGAAGGACATCGCCGCCGAGCAGCGCGCGATGACGATCCGGATGCTGATCGAGGGCCATGCCGACCCGGTCAGTGCCAAACGGCTCGGGGTCAGCCCCCGCACCTACGCCGGCTACGTCGCGGATCTCAAGGAGGAGTACGAAGCCGAGACGCGGTTCCAGCTCGGCTACACCATGGGCCGCCACCAGGTCTCGGGCAGCGAGCCCTCGGCTCCCACCGCGGATCCTCCCGACGACGACTGAGCCCCGTCTCGCCCCGGCCCGAAATGTACGAAGGCAGCGACCTCGCGGTCACTGCCTTCGTGTGTTGAGACGGGCCTAGGGGTTGGCACTGGGACCGAACAATGTGGGGGGATGGTTGGGTCCCCGTCTCAAGTCCTGGGTGAAGCGCTACTTCTTGAGCACCAGGCAGAAGCCGCCGCAACCCCAGCTGCTGTCCGCTTGTGCGGGCGAAGCGATCCCGAGAAGGCCGAAGCTCAGTCCTGTGGCGGCAACGACAACGGCTACCTTGCGTGCGATCTTCATGGTCACTCCACCTTCGTTCGAACGACTCGCCGATAGCGGGCCTCTGTCGAGGAGTGTGGGGGACAAACACCCCCCAGGGGCACCCCTCGACGTGGCTCACAAATGTGCATTGCAGATTTGTGCAGGGCAAGGATCCAGCCCACATCGTCCGAAATGCGAACGACCCCCTCCGCAGAGCTGAGGGGGTCGAGCACTGGCGGAGGCGGCGGGATTTGAACCCGCGAGAGGGGATTACCCTCAACCCGCTTAGCAGGCGGGCGCCATAAACCGGACTAGGCGACGCCTCCCCGACAGCCAGCACAGGCTACAAGCAGCCCGCCCCGCGGAACGAATCAGGGTTGCCCGCCCCACGCCGAACCCGGCGCCGCAGGTCCGGCTCAGAGTGGGCGAAGCCCCTGGCCGCGCTGGAGGTGCGCCTGGAGGTCGCGCACGAACTCCTCACGATCGGCCGCCAGGGCAGCCGCCGGGATCGTGGTGGTCCGCCCGTCGCGGAGTCGGAGCACGACGCACGGCACGCCCCGCGGCGCACCCGTGGCGGCGTCCTCGACCTCGGGCCAGGTCGCCGCGCTCACGCCCGCGCCGCGGATCAGGCGCACGCGGTACCCCTGCTCGTCGAGGCGTACGACGTAGGCGCGCCGGCTGAGGGCGTAGCCGAGCCCGAAGACCGACACCAGACCCAGGACGGCCGTGAGCACCAGCAGGTCCGGCGAGAGGTCGAGACCGGCGACGAGAGCGGTCATCACGAAGAGGAGGACGGCGAGCACCACCAGCAACAACCCCACCAGTCGGGCGTTCAGCGCCGGTGAGAGCCGATAGTCGGACGGAGCAGAGGCGGCCATGGTGTTGATTGAACAAGACACCGCATGGGGGCGCCAATCGGCCTTGTCGGGGTCCCGACCAGGAGCGACACTCGAAGTCACACTCGCACCGCTCGCCGGAGGTCGCCATGACCGTCACCTCGATGTCGGACGCGCTGCAGAGTCTCGGGCTGCTGCTGACCCCGCCCGCCCAACCCGGTGTGCCCACGGGCAACTGGCGGTGGTCGGTGCGTCAACGGATGGCCACCGTGCGCGACCTGCTGATGAGTGAGGGTGAGCAGACCCAGGACGGGTGGCTGGCCGCCCGCGGTGGGGCCGCCATCCGCGAGCGCAACGCCCTGCTGGTGCGCCTGGGCGGTCTCGGGCCGCGGATCCTGGAGCACCCCGACGTCGACGAGGTGTGTACCGACCTGCGCCGGCTGCACGGCGACATCTGCCGCCACCTGCAGCGCGTGCACGACCTGGCCTACGACGCGGTGGAGCTCGAGCTCGGCGGCTCGGAGTAGCGCCCGCCGGGGCTCGGCCCCGGCTGGGAGACGACCTCCCCTAAACTGCACGCGTGCGCCTTCGGGCTCACGGAGGGGTGCCGGAGCGGCCGATCGGAACCGCCTTGAAAGCGGTCGTAGGGAGACCTACCGCGGGTTCGAATCCCGCCCCCTCTGCCAAGCAGGACCGTCAGTCAGTGCCGGTGATCTCCAGCAGCACGTCGCCCTCCTGGACGGCGTCCCCGGGACCGA
This sequence comes from uncultured Actinomycetota bacterium, assembly GCA_963850965.1. Lineage (GTDB taxonomy): Bacteria > Actinomycetota > Actinomycetes > Propionibacteriales > Nocardioidaceae > Nocardioides. The sequence continues at coordinate 897,883 of CAWKMT010000002.1, forward strand.
CCTTCACCGCACGGACGGTGCCCGAGATCTCGGCGATCACCGGGATCTCCATCTTCATCGACTCCATCAGCGCCACGGTGTCGCCCGGGACGATCGCGTCCCCGGGGGCAACAGCCACGCTCAGGACGTTGGCCACCATCTCTGCCACGATCTCGATCACCTGTTCGCGCGCCATGCTGCGAACCTAGTCGTTACCGACGCGTACCCGGAACCGACGCGAGGGGGCGTCAGAGCAACGGGCTGGTGCGCGGCGGCTCGGGGCGTACGGCGGCCGCCTCCTCCGCGCGGCGGGCGCGGGCACCGCGGGGGCCGGTGAGAGCCAGGTCGACCCGGATGATCACGAAGCCGATCGCCAGCCCCAGGACCAGTCCGTAGATCACCGACAGCGCGCTCTCCAGGAGCGTGATCGAGGGGTTGAGCAACGCCTGGGCTGCCGGGGCGGTGGCTGCGACGCCGAAGGCACAGACCCACCAGCCCTGGCGGCGCCGCGCACGCATGTGGCAGCCCCAGGCCAGGGCGGGGATGCCCAGGACCGTCTCGAGCGGGCGCGGGAAAGCGCCCAGGCGCTCCCGGATCCAGCCCACGCTGTCGAGCAAGGTCGAGACGAGGCCAGGGGTGCCGTACTGCCGCAACAGCTCGGCGTACGCGAGGGTCAGGGCGAGCACGACGGCGCCGATCAGCACGATCACGGTCCCCCGACGACCCAGGCCGTGCAGGCCGGCACCGAGGCGGTAGACGATCCCGAAGGAGCCGAGCATCGCGAGCACGAGCGTGGCGTACTCGAAGCGCACCAGGGTGATCGCCGGCTCGTAGCCCACCGTCGCGAGGGCGCCGATCGCGGCCAGCCCGACCGCGATCGCGGCCTCGCGGGCGGCGTGCACGAAGCGGACGGCCGGGACGGTCGCCATCACCGCGAGGACCGCGCTGGCCACGCAGGTGAGGACCGCAGCGCCGGTGCGCAGCGAGTCGCGGTCCAGGACCAGCACCACGATGCCCAGGACCAGGGCCAGCCCACCGAAGACGACGGGGCGACCGCCGGTGCGGGCGGCCAGCGCCCAGGCGTAGCTGCTCGAGATCGCCACCGCACCGACCCCGGCCAGCCACGGGGGCCCCACGGGGACGGTGGCCGCGATCAGGGCGGCCAGACCCCCGGTCACCACGACGACCCAGGTGATGAGCGGGCCCCGCTCGACCAGGCCGGCGCGCACGGTCCCGAGCTCGTCGGCGCGCTTCCTCAGCCGCGCCACCCGCGACGGGGGGCGGTCCGCACGGCGGCGCGGGATGGGCGGGGACACGCAGAGAGGCTACAGACGCCGGTTGGTCAGGGACGGGTTGACCCGACGCGCCTCGAGCAGCACGTCGTGCTCGAGGGAAGCCCGGACCAGACCTGCCTCCTCACCGGCCTCGGCGAGCACGTCGCCCATCGGGTCGACGACCAGCGAATGGCCCGTGTAGCGGGGACCGGGCTGGCCCACGGCAGCGACGAAGACGGTGTTCTCGATCGCGCGGGCCCGCACCAGCGTGCGCCAGTGGTCGACCTTGCGCGGTCCGGCCACCCAGGCGGCGGGGATCACCAGCACCTCGGCACCCCGGTCCACCAGTGCGCGCGCCATCTCGGGGAAGCGCAGGTCGTAGCAGGTCATCAGGCCCACGCCGAAGCCGCCGATCTCCACCACCACCGGCTCGGTGACACCGGCCGAGAGCCGGTCGGACTCGCGGTAGCCGAAGGAGTCGTAGAGGTGGATCTTGCGGTAGTCGGCCTCGGACGCGCCGCGCACCACCAGGGTGTTGAACGGTCGGGTCGGGTCCTCCCCCGGCTCGAACATCCCGGCCACCACCGTCGTCCCGCGCTCGGTCGCGACCCGGGCCACCTCGGTGGCGAAGGGACCGTCGAGCGGCTCGGCGAACGCACTCACGTCCGAGCCCGCCTCGCCGAAGTCGCGGGCGAAGGCCTCGGGGAAGACCACCAGGTCGGTGGCGGTGGGGGTCAGCCCGGCCAGCCTGGTCCGGTTGACGGCCGGGTCGAGGTCGGCGGCCTGCTGGACCAGGGCCAGGCGCAACGGCGGGCGCGGCGTGGGAGGAGTCACGGCCCCACCCTGCCACTGCGAGGTGTCCGCGGTGCCAGACTTGGCAGGTGGACCTCCCTCCCGGCACGACCGGCTTCTGCGCCGTCCTCCTTGCCGGCGGCACCGGCGTACGACTCGGTGGCGCCGACAAGGCCTCGATCGAGTACGCCGGCCGCACCCTGCTCGAGCACGCGCTCGACGCCCTCCTGGATGCCTCCGAGGTGGTGGTCGTGGGTGATCCGGTGCCCACCACCCGACCGGTGACCTTCACCCGCGAGAGCCCCCGGTACGGCGGCCCGGTCGCCGGGCTGCTGACCGGCCGGGACGCGCTGGTGCGCACGCCGGTGACCCTCGGGGTGCTCGCGGTCGACATGCCGCGCGTCTCGGCGTCCACGTTCCGGCGCCTGCACGCGGCAGCGCTCGGGCACGACGGCGCCTTCCTCGTCGACGCCGAGGGTCGCCGCCAGCTGTGTGGGGTCCTCGACGTCCGGCGGCTCGACGCGGTCCGGCCCGACGCCGAAGAGCCAGCACGGCATGGCCCTGCACCGGCTCCTGGGCGCTCTGGACCTCGCTGCGGTCCCGGCCGACGGGGACGAGGCACGCGACGTCGACACGTGGGCCGACCTGCGCGACCTCTGACCGGAGCGCGGCGCCACCGGGGAATCTCGACGAATTCGTCACCGGGTCCAGCCCAGGGGTTGCGGCACCGGCCCGCCCGCGAGGAATGTGGTGCTCGTGAACCTGCACGACTGGATCGACGAGCTCTGTGACGTGCTCGATGTCGAGACCGAGGTCGACGAGGCCCTGGTCCTCGACCTGGCACGCGCTGCGGCCCACAACGTCACCCGGCCGGCCGCCCCCGTGACGGCGTACCTCCTGGGCTACGCGGCCGGGACCCAGCAGGCAGGCCCGGAGGCGACCGAGGCGCTGGCGGCGCGGGCGCAACGGCTCGCGGAGAGCTGGGACCGACCCGCGGACGCTCCCGACCCGCTCGACATCAACGACCCCGTGCCCGACGACAGCCAGGTCGACCACTCCGCCGACCTGCTGGACGCGCTCGAGGACTGAGGTCCGGGGCAACCTGCTCGACTCGAGCGCGGCACCTAGGCTGACCGGCATGCGAGCCGTGATTGCCTCCGGGGCCGGAGGGCCCGACGTCCTGTCCGTCGCCGAGCTCCCCGACCCCCACCCGGGCCCGGGCGAGGTGGTGATCGAGGTGGCCGCGACCGCAGTCAACCGGGCCGACCTCCTGCAGCGGATGGGGTTCTACCCACCGCCGCCCGGTGCCTCCGAGGTGATCGGGCTCGAGTGCAGCGGCACGATCGCCGAGCTCGGTGACGGCGTCGAGGGCTGGTCGGTGGGCGACGAGGTCTGCGCGCTGCTCGCCGGAGGTGGCTACGCCTCCCGGGTCATGGTGCCCGCCGGCCAGGTGATGCGGGTCCCCGCCGGCATCGACCTCGTGACGGCCGCCGCGATCCCCGAGGTCGCGTGCACCGTGTGGTCCAACGTCTTCATGGTGGCCGGGCTGCAGCCGGGCGAGAACGTCCTCGTGCACGGCGGAGCCGGGGGGATCGGGACCTTCGCCATCCAGCTGGCCACGGCGTACGGCGCTCGCGTCCTCACCACGGGCGGCACACCGGAGAAGCTCGCCACCTGCGCCGAGCTGGGCGCCGACGTGACGATCAACTACCGCGAGCAGGAGTTCGTCGAGGTCGTCCGGGAGCACACCGACGGCCACGGTGCCGACGTCGTCCTCGACAACATGGGCGGCAAGTACCTCGGCCGCAACGTCGACGTCCTCGCCACCGAGGGTCGACTGGTCATCATCGGGATGCAGGGCGGCACCAAGGGTGAGCTCGACATCGCCACCCTCCTCGGCAAGCGCGGTGCGGTGATCGCCACGTCGCTGCGGGCTCGCCCCAGCAGCGAGAAGGCCACCATCTGCGCGGCGGTGGTCGAGCACGTCTGGCCCCTCGTGGAGGACGGCCGGGTCCGGCCGATCGTGCACGGCACGATGCCGCTCGAGGAGGTCCGGGCCGCGCACGAGCTGATGGCCTCGGGCGCTCACACCGGCAAGATCGTGCTGACCCTCTGAGCCGACGAGCCACGGCTTCGGCGGGGCCCTAGGGTTGGGGCATGACTGAGCCGACCGACCAGGAGCCGCACGTCGTCATCATTGGCCCCGACGGGCAGCCGATGGGCTCGCTTCCGGTGTCCGCCCTGAATCCCACGAGCGACGACGGCAGTGACTCGAGCGACAACAGCGACGACGACGGCGCGGAGGAGCGGGCGCTGACCGACCTCGTCGAGCAGCCCGCCAAGGTGATGCGGATCGGCAGCATGATCCGCCAGCTCCTCGAGGAGGTGAAGGCCGCGCCTCTCGACGAGGCGAGTCGCAACCGCCTCAAGGAGATCCACCACGCCTCCATCAAGGAGCTCGAGGCCGGCCTCGCCCCCGAGCTGGTCGAGGAGCTCGAACGCCTCACGCTTCCCTTCACCGAGGACAGCACGCCCTCCGAGAGCGAGCTCCGGATCGCCCAGGCCCAGCTCGTCGGCTGGCTCGAAGGTCTCTTCCACGGGATCCAGACCGCGATCTACGCCCAGCAGGTCGCCTCCCGCGCCCAGTTCGAGCAGATCCGCAAGGCGCTGCCGGCCGGGATGGTGCCGCACCAGGACAGCCACGGAAACGGGCAGGGTGGAGCCCAGGACGGGCAGACCCCCGGCGAGTCCGGCGGGATGTACCTCTGAGCTGACCTCAACCTGACCGCCACTAGGAGAAGACATGGCAGCGGACTTCGTCGACGCAGACCTGCACGGCGCGCGGTTCGTCCGGTCCAACCTGTCCGGGGTCGTGATGCGCGCGGTCGATCTGTCGGGCGCAGACATCGATGCCCCCTGGCTCCTCGACGGTGAGAGCTCCCTGCTCGTGAATGGCGTCGACGTGGTCCCCCTGGTCGACGCCGAGCTCAACCGCCGGTTCCCCGGCCGCGCGGACCGGCACGCGACAGACCCTGACGGACTGCGGGCGGCCTGGGCCGTGCTCGAACTCGCCTGGGCGACCAGCCTCGATCGGGTCGCCGTGATGCCCGCGGGCACGGTCGAGGTGTCTGTGGCCGGGGAGTGGTCGTTCGCGCAGACGCTGCGGCACCTGGTGATGGCCACGGACACCTGGCTGGGCCGGGCGATCCTGCAGGTGGCCGCACCCTTCCACCCGATCGGTCAGCCCAATGTGGAGTACGAATCCGACGGCAATGACATGTCGGTCTTCACGACTGACCCGCCGCCCTACGACGCGGTGCTGGAGGTCCGCGCCGGCCGGGTCGCCCAGGTGCGCGACTTCCTCGCCACCGTCACCGCAGCCGAGCTGGCGGCGGTCCGCCGGAACCCCTGGGCCCCGGAGTACCCCGAGACCACCCTGTCGTGTCTGCACACGATCCTCGACGAGGAGTGGGAGCACCACCGCTACGCCGTGCGCGACCTCGACGCGATCGAGGCAGCCTCCGGAGAGTGACCCCCGTCGGTCGTCCGGCCAGCGGTCAGCTGTGCCGGCCCAGGCGGCGTACGACGACCAGGCCGAGCAGGCCGGCAAGGGTGAGCGCCAGACCGGGCGCGGCGAGCCGGGACAGTGACGTCGGCTCGGCGTCGTTCATCGGGGTGAAGACCGCGGCCTCGGGCTCCGCAGGGACCGGCTGGTGACCGCTGCCCAGCAGCCGCTCGACCTGGCGCACGAGGGGGGCCTTGGCGAAGGCGGTCCCGCCGCAGCCGTCGGCGCGCAGCTCGCCGCTCACGGAGCGAGCGAAGAAGACATAGCTCCGTGCCGTCGGCAGGCGGCCCAGGCCACCACGGGCCGAGTCGCTCGACCGGACCTGGGTCTCGACCGAGTCGACCTTGCCCTTGTAGACCCGCTCGACCTCGACGTCGTAGGTGATGATGCTGCCGCGTTGGCCGTTGGGCTTCGGGTCGGCCGTCACGGAGTTCACGGTGGCGGTGAAGACGTCGGTGGCACCCTTCGCGTGGCTCGCCGTCGAGGCGTCGGGGCAGGACAGTGCGGGCGCCGGGGCCAGCGCCACGCCGGAGACGGCGGGTGCCTGGGCCAGCGCCACGCCGGAGACGGCGAGCGCCAGGGCCGCGATCAGGCGCCCTGCGTTGACGGGTACCACGTTGACGAACACGGGGACATCAGACCAGATCACAGCCCGAACACACCAGCCAGCACCCGGGCCACGCCGTCGTCGTCGTGACCGGGGGCGACGTGACTGGCTGCTCGCAGGACGGTGGGATGGGCATCAGCCATCGCGTAGGAGGTCCCGGCCCACGAGAGCATCGGCAGGTCGTTCGGCATGTCGCCGAAGGCGATCACCTCGGTGCTGGCGATGCCCCGCGCACCGCAGAGGATCTCCAGGGTCGACGCCTTGGTCACCCCCGGCCCGCTGATCTCGAGCAGGGCCGTGGCCGAGGACCAGGTGATCACCAGCCGGCCGGCCACCACCTGCTCGGCGGCGTCCCAGAACTCCTGGGCGGCCAGCTCCTCGTGGCGCGCGAGCAGCTTGAGCGCCGGTCGGTCGAAGAGCTCCTCGATCGGGCCGCGTCGGGCTCCCTCGGGGACTCGGTGTCGCTCCAGGAAGGCGGGCTCCAGGCCGATGCCGGAGAGCGACTCGACCGCGAACGACGAGCCCGGGATCGCCTCTCGGATGATCCGGCAGACCGCGAGCCCCAGGTCCGGCTCGATCGTGCGCTCGAGGTGGACGGCCGAGCGCGCGACATCCCACACCAGCCCGCCGTTCGAGACGATCGCCAGGCCGTGGCCGCCCACGTAGTCGAAGACGTCCTCGGCCCACCGCAGCGGCCGGCCGGTCACGAAGACGACCGGGACGCCTCGTCGGTCGAGCTCCTCGAGCACCTCGCGGGTGTACGCCGACACCGTGCCGTCGGAGCGGACCAGGGTGCCGTCCAGGTCGGTCGCGACCAGCCGGGGCAGGCTCACGGGTTGGCTCACGGGTTGGTTCACGGCTGGTTCACGGCTGGGGCAGCGGGCGAGCCATCACCAGCAGGCCCTCGTCGTCGGTGCCGCGCAGCTCGGTGAAACCGGACTTCGCCAGGACCCGGACGCTGGCGCGGTTGGCGGGCTCGACGCTGGCGCGCACCCGGACACCGATCCGGTCGGTCTCGGCGAGCAGCCCGCGCAGCGCCTCGGTCGCGGCCCCGTGGCCGCGCGCCTCCACCACCAGGCCGTAGCCGACGACAGCCTCGGGAGCAGCCGCATCGGGGCTGGCTGCCGGAGCGTCGGGCGCCCCGAAGAAGCCCACGCCTCCCACGACCAGGCCATCGAAGGCGCGGACGATGTGCCGCGGCCCCCACGTGTCGCCGGGACGCACCATGCTGGCGGCGTCGACGTCGTCCTTGCGGGGGTAGTCGGGGTGCCAGCCGGGACGGCGCCGCCCGGCGAGCATGTCGGCGGCCTCCTCGGGACTCACGAGCGGGAGGCGCAGCCGCAGGGTGCTGATCTCGACGGGGAGCGAGCTCACGCGAACCATCGGTCGATCTCGTGGGCGGCGCCGTCGTCGTAGACGCTGGGCGCGACGTCGTCAGCGGCGTCGAGCACCTCCTGGACCGCCTGGCCCATGGCCACCCCCCGACCGGCCCACTGCAACATCTCGATGTCGTTGCGGCCGTCGCCCACCGCGAGGACCTCGTCCGGCGGCACGCCGAGGCGGTCGACGACGTGCTGGAGCCCCGAGGCCTTCGAGACGCCGACCGGCGCGAGGTCGAGCCACGCGGTCCACCCCACGACGTAGCTGGTGCCGTGCAGTCCGAGCTTGGCGGCCAGGGTGACGAAGTCGTCGGCGGTGGAGTTGGGGTCGCGGATGATCACCCGACTGACCGGCCCGGCGACGATGTCGGCGACGTCGGTGATCGTCATCTCGCCGGACAGCTCGCCCTCGGGGAAGTGCCGGTTGACGCGGTAGCCGCTGCCCCGCTCCTCGACCGCGACCAGCGCCTCGGGGTGGTGCTCCAGGATCGTCGACACCGCGGGACGGGCGTCGAAGGTCTCCTCGTGGACCACCTCGAGGGGCGGGTAGCGGAAGACCACGGCGCCGTTGCTCGCCACGATCCACAGCCGCTCGGAGTCGGCCGCGTGCAGGTCGAGGGCGTCGGCGATCCAGGTCATGCCGTGCGGGGAGCGGCCGCTGGCCAGGACGACGTGGGCGCCGGCGTCCAACGCGCGGCGTACGGCGGCGTACACCGCGGGGGTGATCTCCTCATGCGTGGTGCCACCACCCTCGACCCACTTCAGGAGCGTCCCGTCGATGTCGAGGGCGACCACGCGCGGTCGCCAGCCGATCTCGCCGGGCACCGTCAGCCGCCCAGCGGCTTGAGGTACTCGCGGCCCTGGAGCCACGGACGCAGCGCCACGGGCACCCGGACCGAGCCGTCGGCCTGCTGGTGGGTCTCCAGGATCGCCACGATCGTGCGGGTCATCGCGCACAGCGTGCCGTTGAGGGTCGCGACCGGGCCGACCGTCGGTTGGCCGTCCACGTCGTAGCGGGCCCGGGTGTCGAGGCGCCGGGTCTGGAACTCGGTGCAGTTCGAGGTCGAGGTCAGCTCGCGGTACTTGCCCTGGGTCGGGATCCAGGCCTCGATGTCGAACTTGCGCTGCGCGGAGAGCCCCAGGTCCCCGGCCGCCACGTCGATCACCCGGTAGGCCAGCTCGAGGCTGTCGAGGAACTGCCGCTCCCACGCCAGCAGCCGCAGGTGCTCGGCCTCGGCGTCCTCGGGCGTGGTGTAGACGAACATCTCGACCTTGTCGAACCAGTGCACCCGGATGATGCCCTTGGTGTCCTTGCCGTGCGAGCCGGCCTCCTTGCGGAAGCAGGGGCTGAACGCGGCGTAGCGCAGGGGGAGGGCGGCGCCGTCCAGGATCTCGTCGGAGTGGTACGCCGCCATCGGGACCTCGGAGGTCCCGACGAGGTACATGTCCTGGCCCTCGATCCGGTAGACGTCGTCGGCGGCCTGGCCCAGGAAGCCGGTGCCCTCCATCGCCCGTGGCTTGACCATCGACGGCGGGATCACCTCGATGAAGCCGGCAGCCGATGCCTGGTCCATCGCCATGTTGACGAGCGCGCGCTCGAGCTGCGCGCCCACCCCGGTGAGGAAGTAGAAACGGCTGCCCGAGACCTTGGCGCCACGCTCCATGTCGATGGCGCCGAGCAGCTTGCCGAGCTCGATGTGGTCGCGCGGCTCGAAGTCGAACTCCGCGGGCGTCCCGACGGTCTCCAGGACCACGAAGTCGTCCTCGCCCCCGGCCGGCGCCTCGTCGGCAGCCAGGTTGGGGATGGCCAGCAGCGCGGCCTGCCACTCGACCTCGGCGGCGCCCTGGAGGGCGTCGAGCTCCTTGACCCGGCCGGAGAGCTCCTTGGTGCGGGTCAGCAGCTCCTGCTTCTCCTCGCCCTTGGCCTGGGCGACCTGCTTGCCGAGCTGCTTCTGCTCCGATCGCCTGGCCTCGAACTCCGCGATCGCCTCGCGCCGAGCGGTGTCCGCGGACAGCGCCCGGTCGACGACGTCGTCGGACAGACCGCGCTTGGCCTGGGCAGCACGCACACGGTCGGGGTCGTCTCGAAGCACTCGCGGGTCGATCATGCGGCAAGGCTAACCGTCGTGTGCTTCCCCACTCATCCGAGATACGTCCTGGCGCATTCCCGGGCGGCATACTGGGCCTCGCCCTGACGTCGCCACCACCACCGTCCTGTCATTGTCGCGGGCCCCACCGACCCGAAGGAACCCTCGTGCTCGACCGATCTCGCTTCACGCCGCTGAGCTGGGCTCTGCTCTGCTTCGCGCTGTTCGGCGTGATCGCCGTCCTGGTCGGACAGGACTGGGGGCCGCTGCGGGCACTGGACGAGCGTGGGGAGGCGATGGAGGTCTGGGCCCGGGGCGAGTCCTGGCTGCGTCAGCCCCTCGAGCTCGTGGAGGCCGCCTTCGCGACGATCGGGATGGCCGTGCTGACCGGTGCCGTGGCGATCGCGATGTTCCTGCGCAACCACCGCCGCGCGGCGTACTTCACCGTGGGTGTGATGCTCGCGACGGCACTGGTCACCACCGTGCTGAAGCTCGTGATCGGCCGCGGCCGCCCGCCGTGGCAGATCGAGGACGGGCTGCTGTCGACCCAGTCGTTCCCCTCGGGCCACGCCTCGTCGATCGCTGCCTTCGCCGGCGTCGTGGTGGTCCTCGTCATCATGCTGGTCCGCCGGGCCAGCTCGCGCCGCGTCGCGTACGTCGCCACGGTCTTCGTCGTCGTGCTCGTGGGCGCCGACCGCGTGCTGCTGGGGCGGCACTACCTGTCCGACGTGACCGCCGGGAGCCTGCTGGGCCTCGGGATGGTGCTGCTCGGAATGAGCCTCTACAACCCGCTCCCGCGCAGCCATGCCCAGAGTGCCGAGCCGCTCGCCGAGTCCGTTCCCTCCGCCCGTCGGCTCGCCGTGATCCTGAACCCGATCAAGGTCGAGGACGCCGGACAGTTCCGTGCGATCGTCTCGGCGATGGCGGCCGAGGCCGGCTGGTCCGAGCCGACCTGGCACTACACCACCATCGAGGACCCGGGCACCGGCATGGCCGAGGCCGCGTCGGTCGCGGGAGCCAACCTGGTCCTGGTCTGCGGTGGCGACGGCACCGTCCGAGAGGTCTGCTCGGAGCTCGCCGGCACCGGCATCCCGGTCGGCATCATTCCCGCCGGCACCGGCAACCTGCTCGCCCGCAACCTCGACATCCCCCTCTACCTCCGCTCGGCCATCGACGTGGCCCTCACCGGCCAGGACCGCGCCATCGACCTCGGCACGGTGGGCGGCGACCACCTCGAGGACACCCACTTCATGGTGATGGCCGGCATGGGGTTCGACGCCGCGATCATGGAGGGCGTCAACGAAGACCTCAAGAAGCGGGTGGGCTGGGTCGCCTACGTGCTCGCCGGCCTGAAGTCGCTGATGTTCCCGGCCGTCCGGGTCGAGATCTCGATCGACGGCGGCGCCTTCACCAAGCACCGGGCGCGCACGGTGGTGGTCGGCAACGTCGGGTTCCTGCAGGCCGGGATGCCGTTGCTGCCGGACGCCGCCATCGACGACGGCCTGCTCGACGTGGTGATCCTGCACCCGCGCAAGTTCCTGTCGTGGGTGCCCCTGGCCCTGCGGGTGATGTCGCGCGGTCGGCGTACCGACGACACGATCAATCGGATGACCGGGCAGAGCGTGGTGATCCGGGCTGCGACCGACACCCCCCGGCAGCTCGACGGGGACTCGATCGGTCCCGGCCGCGAGCTGCGCATGGAGTGCCTGCACGGACGGGTGCTGGTGCGGGTCCCCCGCTAGCTGTGCGGCTGGGTCCGCGCCCTACCGCCGGGCGTGCGTGATCGCTTCCTCCTCCTCGGGGGAGAGCTGCTGCTCGCAGGTCCAGCTCGCGACGCTCTTGGCGTAGGTGCGCGCCTCGCTCCGGCCGTGGATCGAGGTGAGGACCACGCCGTGACCCCCGTCGTCGAGCAGGGCCAGCGACCAGGACAGGTGCCCACCCATGTCGCCGAACGCGTCGTAGCGGACGACGGCCAGGTGCCGCAGGGCATCCCGGGTCTCCGCACGCAGCGCGGCCACCTCCTGGCGCAATCCCTGCACGTCCTCGGGCAGCGCGTCCTCGCCCGACCCGCTCCGGTGGCCCGGCGCCCGGCTCAGGGCGCGCAGCGACGAGGACCAGGGCGGCCACGGCCAGCACGAGGACGAGGAGCAGGACGAACGACACCAGCGGGGCAAGGGAGAACACGGCCAGAGCCTAGGATCGCCGGCCCCGCGGCGGCGGTAGGCGCGCTTGCCATCCCTCGGTCGCGCGGTCCGGTGGGCGGGGGCCGCGTGGGAGCATGACCGCGTGAACACGCGACGCATCGCCTACCAGGGTGAGCCCGGCTCCAACTCCCACCTGGTCTGCCAACAGCACTACCCCGACTGGGAAGCGTTGGCCTGCGCGTCGTTCGAGGACGTCTTCGCCGCGGTCGAGGGGGGCGAGGCCCAGCTGGCGATGATCCCCATCGACAACTCGCTGGCCGGCCGGGTCGCCGACATCCACCACTTCCTGCCGGCGTCCAGCCTGCACATCATCGCCGAGCACTTCCTGCGGATCCGGTTCAACCTGATGGCCCTGCCCGGCGCCAGCCTGGCCTCGCTCCGCACCGTGCACAGCCATGTCCATGCCCTGGGCCAGTGCCGCAAGGTGATCCGCGAGCACGGCCTGACCCCGATGATCTCCGGGGACACCGCCGGTGCGGCCCGTGAAGTCGCGGAGTCGGGCGACCTCTCCCAGGCAGCGCTGTCGCCCCCACTCGCCGCCGAGATCTACGGCCTGCAGATCCTGGCCGAGGACGTCGAGGACGAGGACCACAACACGACGCGCTTCGTGGTGCTCTCCCCCGAGCTGGTGGAGGCAGCGGCGGGCAATGGCCCCGTCGTCACGAGCTTCATCTTCAACGTGCGCAACCTGCCGGCCGCGCTCTACAAGGCGCTCGGCGGCTTCGCCACGAACGGCGTGAACATGACCAAGCTGGAGAGCTACATGGTCGGCGGCGAGTTCACCGCGACCCAGTTCCTCGCCGAGGTCGACGGTCACCCCGACGACACCGGGGTGAAGAACGCGCTGGAGGAGCTGGCGTTCTTCACCACCGAGGTCAAGATCCTGGGCGTCTACCCCGCGGACGACTTCCGCGCCTGAGCCCTCACGCAGCCGGCGACTGCATCAGCGAGAACATGCCGCCCTGCGGGTCGGCCAGCACCGCCATCCGGCCCACGTCGGGCACGTCGAACGCCTCGAACATCACCGTGCCGCCGTGCGCCGTCGCCGTGGCGACGGTGTCATCCACGCTCTCGACGTTGAAGTAGACGTTCCAGTGGGGCGGGAGACCCTCCATCGGCGGCGGCATCAGCCCGGCCACGGCCCTCCCGGCGACGTTGAGCGTGACGTAGTCGCTGCCGTCACCCATCGGGACGCTCTCCCACTCCACGCCGAGCAGGTCGGAGTAGAACGCCTGGGCCCGCTCGAGGTCCGGTGTGAGCAGCTCGTTCCAGATCGGGGTCCCGGGCTCGTTGGCCCGCTCCGTGCCGACGCTGGTCCCGGCCTGCCACAGGCTCACCCGGGCACCGGTCGGGTCCTGGACCGCGGCCATCCGGCCGAACTCCATCACGTCGAAGGGGCCGGCCTCGACCTTGCCGCCCGCGGGCTCGACCTTCGCCACGGCGGCGTCGACGTCGTCCACCGCGAGGTAGACCCCCCAGAACGCCGGGTGGCCGGCGAGCTCCGGCATCTGGCCGCCGAGCCCGGCGACCCCGTCGCCGTGCAGCTGGGCGGTGAGGTAGACCGAGCCACCGTCCATCGGAGTCTCGGCGAAGTCCCACCCGAAGAGCTCGCCGTAGAACGTCCTGGCCGCGCCCTGGTCGGGGGTGATCAGCTCGACGTAACTCGGTGTGCCCTGCTGGTAGCTCTCGAACTTGCTCATCTGGTGCTCCTCGGTGTCGTCGACCCCTGGAGGAACCACCCAACACCCCGCCACCGACATCTGGCCAGAGCGACGAGTCAGCGCTGGTCGTGCTCCATCAACGCGAACATGCCGCCCTGCGGGTCGGCGACGATCGCGATCCGGCCCACGCCCTCGACCTCGAAGGGGTCGTTGATGACCGTGCCGCCGAGCTCCAGCACCTGCACGACGCGAGCGTCGATGTCGATGACGTCGAAGAACGCCGTCCAGTGCGGGGCAATGCCCGGGGACAGGGCATGCGTCGCTCCGCACACGGACTCCCCGCCGACAGCCATCGTCGCGTAGTGCACGTCGCCGGCCTTGACGGTCTCCTCGGTGAGCCCGAGGGTCTCGACGTAGAACTGGGTGGCCAGCTCGACATCCGTCGTGGTCAGCTCGCTCCAGGAGAGGGTGCCGGGCTCGCTCTTCCGGGCGGTGCCGACCATGCTGCCCGCCTGCCACAGGTTGACCCGAGCTCCGGTGGGGTCGTGCACGACTGCCATCCGACCGAGCTCGAGGACGTCGAAGGGGGCGGCCTCGAGCTTGCCCCCCGCCGGCTCCACCTTGGCCGCGACGGCGTCCACGTCGTCGACGGCGAGGAAGACGTCCCAACAGGCCGGCTCACCCTCCATCTCGGGGAGCTGTCCTCCGATCCCGGCCACCGTGTCGCCGTCCAGCGCGGCGATCACGTAGGTGTTCACACCATCACCCACGGGCATGTCCACGAGGTCCCACCCGAAGAGCGGGCCGTAGAAGACTCCCGCGGACACCCGGTCGGGAGTACTGAGCTCGAAGTAGCAGGGAGCGCCTTGCGGGTAGGACTCGACGGTCGGCATGAGCGCTCCTCTGAGATTGATCAACCCGTGTGGTCCAGCAAACACGGCGGTGCCCCGGGGTGGCAAGTGAGCACCGGCCGAGCCTCCCACGCCCGCCATTGCTCCGCACCCGGTTCGGGGAGCGGCGTCGGAGGGCCGATCCCGCGTAGGTTCCTTCCGTGCACCTGAGTGTCATCGCGTTGAGCTTCCTGGCGATCTTCGTCGTCGAGCTGCCGGACAAGACCTTCCTGGCGACCCTCGTGCTTGCCACGAAGTACCGCCCGGTCCTGGTGTGGATCGGGGTCGCCCTGGCGTTCACGGTCCAGACGGCGGTGGCCGTGGGCCTGGGGCATGCCGCCTCCTTCCTGCCGACGAACGCGGTCCAGCTCGGCGCCGGTGCGCTGTTCCTGGCCGGGGCGGTCCTGCTGTTCCGCGAAGGCCGCAGCCATCACCGCTCCGCGACCGACCAGCCCCGCGCGCTGCAGGACGTCAGCGGTCTGCGAGCGGTCGCGGCCAGCTTCCTCGTGCTCTTCGCGGCCGAGTGGGGCGACCTGTCCCAGCTGCTCACGATCTCGCTCGCCGCGAAGTACGCCGATCCGCTCGGCGTCTTCCTCGGCGCCCTGGCCGCGCTGCTGACGGTCAGCGGCCTGGCCGTGGTCTCGGGCCGCCTGCTCCTGCGCGTGGTGTCGCTGCATGCCCTGCACTACGTCGGAGCGGCCGTCTGCCTCGGCCTCGCGATCGTGACGATCGTCGAGGTGGCCCGCTGAGTCCCGGATCTGGTCAGGCCCGAAATCACCTCTAGAGTGCGAAGCATGGTTTTCGCACACGGCGCTGACAGTGAAGTCGGCACGCTCCAGACGGTCATGCTGCACCGCCCCGGACCGGAGCTGAAGCGGCTCACCCCGCGCAACAACGACAAGCTCCTCTTCGACGGCATCCCGTGGGTCGCCCGGGCCCAGGACGAGCACGACGCCTTCGCGCAGGCCCTGCGCGACCGCGACGTCGAGGTCCTCTACCTGACCGACCTGCTGACCGAGACGCTCGCCAGCGACGCGGCCCGCAACCATGCGATCACCACGGCCCTGGCCGGTCTCCACCTCGGCGACACCCTGCGCACCTACCTCGCGCACGCGCTGCGCGACGCCTCGCCCGCCGAGCTGACCAACTACCTCACCGCCGGCATCCGCAACGACGAGGTGCGCGGCGGCTTCGGCCTGGTGACCTCGCTGTTCGCCAGCGACGACTTCCTGATCGACCCGCTGCCGAACCTCCTCTTCACCCGTGACTCCAGCGTGTGGGTCCGGGACCGGGTCGCGATCACCTCCCTGGCCATGCCGGCCAGGTCGCGCGAGACCCAGCTCACCGAGCTCATCTACACCGAGCACCCGCGCTTCAGGGGCACCCGCAAGATCCACGGGTGGCACCACGAGCACGTGGAGGGCGGCGACGTACTCCTCCTCGCCCCCGGCGTCATCGCCGTCGGTGTCGGTGAGCGAACGACACCCGCCGGGGTCGAGCGCTTCTCGCGCCAGGTCTTCCACGCCGGACTGGCGCACACCGTGCTCGCCGTGCCGATCGCCCAGGAACGCGCCACCATGCACCTCGACACGGTCTGCACGATGGTCGATGTCGACAAGATCGTGATGTACCCCAACGTGGCCGACTCGCTCCAGGCCTACACCGTCACCGTCGGGGAGCACACCGAGGACGACGTCGACCTGGTCCTCCACGTCGCGGACGCCGAGCCGTTCCTCGTCGCGGCCGCCAAGGCGATGGAGATCGACACGCTGCACCAGATCGACACCGGCCTCGACCCGGTGACCGCGGAGCGCGAGCAGTGGGACGACGGCAACAACACCCTGGCGCTCGCACCTCGGGTCGCCGTCGCCTACGTCCGCAACGACGAGACCAACGATCGGCTCGAGGAGGCCGGCATCGAGGTGGTCCGGATCGAGGGCTCCGAGCTCGGCTCGGGCCGAGGTGGCCCGCGCTGCATGAGCTGCCCGATCTCCCGCGAGCCGCTCGTCACCGTCTGATTCCGGCCCGCCCACCAAGCCACCCGCACCCCACTCTGGACACGTCCGCACCGGTCCGCGAGGATCGCAGCGGGAGCACCGACGGCGAAAGGCACAGACGATGACGTTCTTCGACACGTTCACTCCGCAGGAGGTCGCGCGGATCAGTGCCGCCGGCACCGCGGTGAGGGTCCCGCAGGGCTGGTCCCCGATCTGGGAGAAGACCGGCGCCGACAAGGCCTACATCCTGCTCTCGGGCACGGTCTCGGTCCGTCGCAACGGCAAGGAGATCGCGCAGGTCGGCCCCGGGGACATCCTCGGCGAGGCAGCCATCGTCAACCACTCGCTGCGGACGGCGTCGATCGTGGCGCTGACGCCGCTCGAGCTGATCCACTTCACGGCCGACGCCGTACGCAAGCTCTGCGAGGAGATGCCGACGTTCGACGAGGCCCTCAAGGCCGCCGCAGCCGCCCGGATGCGCTAGGCCTGAGTGGCGACTCCGCCTGAGGACGTGACCGGCCCCGACGGCGAGGTGGTCACCCAGGATCCAGCCGCGGAGCCCCCGGACTTCTCCGACGCGCTCGAAGCGATCGAGGAGTTCCTTCTCGGCGAGATCCCCAGCCTGACCCAGAGCCAGGTGGCCGAGCGTGCCGGTGTGTCGGTCGAGCTCGCCCAAGAGCTGTGGCGGCTCCTCGGCTTCCCCGTCCAGACCGGGGAGGCGGTGGCGTTCACCCACGCCGATGTCGACGCCCTCGAGCGCACCCAGGCCTTGATGCACCTGGGCATCCTGAGCCCGGACTCGCAGGCCGCCCTGGTGCGCACCTGGGGCCGTAGCTTCGCCCGCCTGGCCGAGTGGGAGGCCACGCTGCTCGGGGACGTCGCTCTGGCCGGGCCCGATCCGCACGCCCGGCTCAGCGAGCTCGCCGCCGAGGTGATCCCACGGGTCGACGCACTCCAGAGCTACATCTGGCGCCGCCACCTCGCCGGCGCAGCCAGCCGGATCCTCGCCGTCCAGACGACTGGTTCCACCAAGGCCGCGCTGGCCATCTGCTTCGTCGACATCGTGGGCTACACCTCCCGCAGCAAGCGCCTGGGCCAGGCCGAGCTCGTCGCCTGGCTGGAGCACTTCGAGAACGTCGCGACCCGGCTGGTCGTCGACCACGGAGGCCGCATCATCAAGACCATCGGGGACGAGGTTCTCTTCGTCACCGACGAGCCGGCCGCCGCCGCAACGATCGCCCTGGAGCTGACCCGGCTGGGCGAGGACGACGACGACGAGTTCCCGTCGGTGCGCGCAGGCATTGCCTACGGCGAGGTGGTCAACCGGCTCGGAGACGTCTACGGCCCGGTCGTCAACATCGCGGCCCGCCTGACCTCGCTGGCGCGACCCGGCTCGGTGCTGGTCGATGCCGGCGTCTACGAGGCGCTGTCCGGCCGGTCGGGCGAGGACACGCACGAGACCGAACCCGAGTCGGACGTGAGCCCCGGCTCCGACGATCGGGACTCCGAGGAGGGCCTCGGCTCGGCGTACCGCTTCAAGCGCATGCGTCGAACCTCGGTGAAGGGCTACTCGCGGCTCGCCGCCTGGGCACTGCGACCACCGCGCGCCCACCCCGCCGACTGACGTTCACCGTCCGGCGTTGCTGGGCCCGCCCGCCGGTTCTGTCACGATGGGCCCCATGTCCACCACCCTGGATCTCGATCCGTCCCGCCATCGATCGGCGTTCTGGCTGCTGACCAGCCTGCTGGGGCTCGTGCTGGCCCTCACCGTGACGTTGGTCGTGTCGTGGCTGCAGACCGCACTCATCACCGATGCCGCCCAGCTGGGCAGCGTCACCTTCGGCTGGCCGTTCGGCTGGATCACCCAGGATCTCTCCTCGCTGAATCCTCCGCTGCCCTACCGGTTGTCGATGGGCAGCCCGTTCCAGTTCCCGGTGCGTGAGTTCCGGGTCCTCGCCCTGCTCGCCAACCTCGCCCTGGTGTGGGTGCCGTTCGTGGCGCTGGCGCAGGTCGTCCGCCGATCGAACCAGCGTCGTACGGCGGATCGGACCGCCGGCGAGTGAATCCGGCGCGGCCCGGGCCATGACCGGGCGGCAGGGCGGCATACTCACGGGATGCTCTCTGAGATCCCGAGCCCCTTCCTGAACCTCTCCTGGGGTGCGGTGAGTCTGCTCCTGGCCAGCGTCCTGCTCGTCATCCAGATCGGGCTGCTGCTCACCGCGCGGCGGCCCTACAACGTTTCCTACGCCCGCTGGATGGCGGCGGTAGCGCTGGTCGCGGCCGGCTGGACCGTCTTCATGACCACGCTGCAGGTCGAGGACTTGTCCGGCGAGGTCTGCTCGATCAGTCGAGCCGACCAGACGTCCGAGGGTCGAGTCGTGCGGGACAGCGAGTGCGGGCGCGCGATCGAGAACCGGCTCTGGATCTCGCTGACGCCCTCGCTCCTGGTGCTGGCCTCGGTGTCGACCTCGGCCATCGCGCGGCTGGCTGCCCGTCGGCGGCACGAGTCCGAGGCCCCGCCGCCCAAGGCGTCGGACACTCCCACGGAGTGACCCCCGGCAGACGCGGCCCGCATGCGTGCGGGCCGGGGAAATGTGAAAGCCCAGCCGTTGTCGACGGGGGACACAACAACGGCCGGGCGAGCACGAAATCTACGTCAGCCGACAGGGCTGCACAACCAGAACGCCCAAGCCGGGCTAGTGATTCACGCCATGTCGGCAAGGTTCAGCGCAGCGTGACCTGACGGTTGGCGAGCCCCGAACGTGCCGACCGCTGCTCGGTGGTGAGGTCTGAGCTGTCGGCCAAGGCCTCGGCCAGGTCGGCAGCGAACTTCGCGGCCGGCTCCTCGAGGGCCTCGGCGCCGGTCCCGACGGGCAGGTCCCACACCGGGGCGAGCAGGCCGTGGGCGCGGAACATCCCCACGAGCCGGGAGCCGGGAGCGATGTCGTCCAGGCCGGCGACGTGCAGGCGGGACAACGCGTCGAGCAGCTGGTCCTCGGGCTCGGGCATCACCCAGCGCAGGTGCTCCTTGGGCCCGACGTTCGTCCAGTACGCCGCCTCGACCGAGGTCAGCCGAACCGTCGGGTTGGCCTGCTCGTTGGCCTGTTCCAGGGCGGCAGCCATCCCGCTCTGGTCCTCGACGTCGGCGATCCAGAAGTCGAAGCCGTCATGCACGGTCACGTCGAGGGTGTCGCCGACCACGAGGTCCTGGAGACGGGGGCCGGCGCCGGGCGCGTTGGTCAGTCCGACGATGCCGGGCTCGGCCTCCAGCGCCGCGAGCAGCACGGCACCGAGGTCGCGAGAGGGATCACCGAAGTTGTGCTGGACCTGGAGCCCGAGCCAGATCTCGCCGCTGTCGCGCACCATGGCCGGCGCGGCCATCGGCAGCAGCGAGCAGAGCTGGACGGTCCGGTCGGAGTCCTTGAGCTGCAGCGGCGCGGTCGCCGACGGCACGAGCTCTCGCAGGGCGATGAGGTCACACTCGGAGGGAAGCCCCTCGAAGGGACGCCCGATGAAGACGTCGGGTGCTCCGCCCGCCGCACCGTGACAGGCCTTGTAGCGCCGGCCCGAGCCGCACGGGCAGGGCTGCCGAGGACCCACCTCGCCAGCGGGCGTAGCGGTGTCACGGGCCTTGGTGCGAGAGCTCTTTCCCATGGCGTGAACCTATACGCCGAGCAGCTCCAGCATGTACGCCGGCCGGTCGCTGATGATCGCCTTGACCCCGAGCTCGAGGCAGAGGTCGAGATCCTGCTGGGTGTTGACGGTCCACACGTGCAGGTCGTGGCCACGCTCGGTGATCTTGCGCCCGAGCTTGGGGTGCTCGCGCAGCTCCTTGATGCCAGGTCCCACGATCCAGTTCTCGCCGACCACGCGGCGCAGCATCGGCCAGTGGTGGGCCCGCTCGACCAGCATCACGACCGGCACCCCCGGGGCCATCCGCTCGACGCGCTGCAACGCCGTCCAGGAGAAGCTCATCACCCGGGCCGGCGATCCGGGACGGTCCCACCCGAAGTCGCGCAGCAGGTCCACGACCCGGCGCTCGACCAGACCGCCGTACCGGGTCGGGTGCTTGGTCTCGATCGCGAGCTCGATGCGGCGGTCGTAGTCGGCGGCTGCCTCCATCAGGGTGCGTAGGGTCAGCACCCGGTCGAGCACGTCGTCGCGGTCGGGCGCCTCGTCGTCCAGCTCGGCCCAGGGGTTCTTCCACGACGCGAAGTCGAGCTGGTCGAGCTCCGCGAGCTCCATCGTGGAGATGATGCCGGGTTTGCTGGCCGTCCGGCGCAGGTCGCGGTCGTGCACGCAGACCAGATGGCCGTCGGCCGTCAGCCGGACGTCGCACTCCAACGCCTCGGCACCGGCATCCATCGCGGCGACGTACGCCCGCAGGGTGTGCTCGGCGTTGTCGTGACTGGCTCCCCGATGGGCAACCACCTGCGGCCTCATGCCGACAGTCTTGCTGGTCGAGGCCGCCAGCGGGGGAACACCCCCGGCCCCGGGCTCGTGGGCCTCGGGGAGATCACGCATGCTCGCGGAGGTAGCGCCCGAAGTGGGGCACGGTGAAGGCGATCCGGCCGCGTTCGCCGGAGTAGATCAGGCCCTTCTTCAGCAGGGCGTCGCGAGCCGGCGACAGCGACTGGGGCCGCTTGCCCAGCGCCGCGGCGACCTCGGCGGTCGGCACGCTCTCGATGTCGTCGAGCGGCTCCTCCCCGCGCTCGGCGATCGCGATCGCCGCCTCGGCCATCGCGCGGAGGTAGTCGCGCTCGCCCGGCGTCGCCCGCTCGAAGCGGCTGCCGAAGAAGCCCACCGCGAGCTCCCCCTCCGCCTCGGGGGCCGCCACCGCCACGTCGCGTGCGGTGATCGGTGAGGTCGGGGCGAGGTCCCACACGACCTTGCCGTAGGCCTGGATGAAGTAGGGGTAGCCACCCGTGGCGGCATACATCGCCGCCAGCGCCTCCTCGTCGTACGCCGCGTCCTCGTCCAGGGCGGGAGCGCTGAGGGCCAGGTCCGCGGCGTCACGGGCCAGCCGGTCGATGCGCTGGTAGCGGAAGAGCCGCTCGGAGTAGGACTTGCTCGCCGAGAGCACCGCCGGGAGGTGCGGCAGGCCGGCGCCCACCACGATCACGGGAAGGCCCGACTGGCTGATCTCGTGGCAGGCGGCACAGAGCGCCGACACGTCGTCCGGTCCGAGGTCCTGCATCTCGTCGATGAAGATCCCGATCCCCTTGCCGAGGTCGGCTGCGAGTCCGCCGACGTCGGTGAGGAGCTCGACCAGGTCGATCTCGATGTCGCCGGAGTCCGCGCGCCCCCGCACCGGGGCCACGTCGATCCCGGGACTCCACTGGTCGCGCAGCTTCGCGCCGGTGCCGGCCTCCCGCTGTGCGAAGGAGCGGATCACCCCGAGCACGTGGTCGACCGCCTCGGACTGGGGATGCCCGAGCTCGCGGACCGCCTGGTGCAGGGCACTGGACAGGGGGCGGCGCAGCCGCTGGTCGGGCCGCGCCTCGAGCTTGCCGGTCCCCCACTGACGTCGCACCGCGGCCGAGCGCAGGGCGTTGAGCAGGACCGTCTTGCCGACCCCCCGCAACCCGGTGAGGACCAGGCTGCGCTCCGGACGGCCGTGGGAGACCCGCTCCAGGACGACGTCGAAGGCACGCAGCTGCTCGTCGCGACCGGCGAGCTCGGGGGGGCGCTGGCCGGCGCCGGGGGCGTAGGGATTTCGGATCGGATCCACGCGAGGACCGTATCCACCTCTCTAGCCGAATCCGTAGATTTCGGCGCGCGTCGGTCAGGCGCCGTGCGCGAGCAGCGCGTCGTACGCCCGGTCGAGGCCGGCGCGCAGCAGGTCGATCAGCTCGGGCACCTCGTCGATCGCCAGCCGGAACGACCCCGTGCACACGTTGTCGCGCCACAGCGAGAGGACCACCATCTCCGACTCCTGGTGCCAGGAGACCCGCATCGCGCGGTCGCCCCCGCGGGCGTCGAGGAAGATCGACCCCGTCTCCGGCAGGGGACGAGCGGTGCTCATCTCTCCATCATGCTCGGCCGGAGCGCCGCAGAGAAGGGGTGCTGCCTGCCTAGACTGACCGACGTGCCCGAGCTGCCCGAGGTCGAAGCCCTGGCCCTCGACCTGAGGAGCCGGCTGGCGGGGCGCGCCATCGTGCGGGTCCACATCGCCGCCTTCAGCGCCCTGAAGACCTTTGACCCACCACTCTCCGCCCTCGAGGGCACGCTGGTCGACGACGTGACCCGGCACGGCAAGTTCCTCGACCTGCACGCCTCCGGCCTGCACCTGGTGCTGCACCTGGCGCGGGCCGGCTGGGTGCGCTGGCGCGACGAGGTGCCGAGCATCCCCCCGAAGCCGAGCAACAAGTCGCCCCTGGCCGTCCGGGTCGTGCTCGACGACCAGAGCGGGCTGGACATCACCGAGGCCGGCACCAAGAAGAGCCTCGCGCTCTACGTCGTCCGGTCCCCGGCCGACGTCCCCGGCATCGCCCGGCTCGGTCCGGATCCCCTCGACGACGACTTCACGATCGATCGACTGCAGGCGATCCTGAGCGAGGCCGGACGTGCCCAGCTCAAGGGGGTGCTGCGCCACCAGGGCACGATCGCGGGCATCGGGAACGCCTACTCCGACGAGCTGCTCCACGCGGCGAAGCTCTCGCCGTTCAAGCCCGCGTCGGGACTCGACCAGACCGAGGTGCAGACGTTGTACGACGCGATCCGCGAGGTGCTGGGGGCAGCGGTCGAGCGCTCTCGCGGGCTGGCGGCGAGCGAGCTGAAGGGTGAGAAGAAGTCCCACCTCTCCGTGCACGGCCGCACTGGCCAGGCGTGCCCGGTCTGTGGTGACATCGTGCGCGAAGTGTCGTTCGCGGACTCAAGTCTTCAGTACTGTCCAACGTGCCAGACCGGCGGCAAGCCCTTGGCCGACCGGCGCCTGTCCAAGCTCTTGAAGTGAGCGACCCTCACCGATCCAGCCACTCCCACTGACGCGAGGCCCCATGAGCGAGATCCCCACGGTGAGCGTTGCCGGCGTACCCCATCCCTTGCCCGAGACGATCACGGTCCTCGACGTCCGTGAGCCGGTCGAGTGGGCCCACGGTCACATCGAAGGTGCGCTGCACATCCCGCTGATGGAGCTGCCCCAGCGCCTCGCCGAACTGCCGGTCGACCAGGTCGGGGCCCAGCTCCTCGTCGTGTGCCGCGTCGGTGGCCGCTCCTCGCAGGCCGTGGGCTACCTCGTGCAGCAGGGCATCGACGCGGTGAACCTCGACGGCGGCATGCTCGAGTGGGAGGCCGCCTCGCGGCCGATGGTGAGCGACTCCGGCGAGCCCGCCCAGGTCGTGTAGGTCGGGTAGGTCGCGGGACTGCCGGCACCGGCTCGCGGCTCAGTCGCTGCGCGGCGCGCGCAGCAGCGCCTCGATCGCGGGCATGGCGTCGCGGGCCACGACCCGGCCGGCCTCGCGCATCCGGTCGATCTGGTGGAACTCCAGCAGGCCCACCCCGGTCGCATCCGGTCGCAGCACCAGATCCGCCTGGGCGATGGCCGCCTCCGAGGCATTGCCACTGCCCATCATCATCGTTCGCATCAGGGTGTCCCCGAGGCCGGGGATCCGCGGTGGTCCCGTCCGGACCGCCCCCGGCACCCGGCTCCCGCCGGAGCCACCGAAGCTGATGCTGACCGCCACGACCGGGCCCTCCGGTCCCACGAGGGTGCCGACCGGCAGGTTGTCGAGCACGCCGCCGTCGACGTGCAGGGAGTTCTCGTAGGGGAAGGGCGGGTAGAGCCCCGGCAGCCGCAGCGAGGAGGCGACCGCGTCGCTCACCCGTCCGCGGCGGTGCACGTGCGGTCGGCGCTGGAGCAGGTCGACGCTCACGGCACGGAACTCCTTGGGCAGCTCCTCGACCAGGAGCCCCTCGAACGCGTGCTCCAGGCCCGAGACCGTACGCCGACCGCGGATCAGGCCGCGGCTGGGCACCGTGTAGTCGCCGATCGGGTTCGACCGGACGAAGTGCTCGTAGACCTGGGCGTCGATGGCCGCGCTCGGCCAACCGCAGGCGCTCATCGCCGCGATCGCGGCACCCACACTCGCCCCCGCGAGCCGGTCCACCGCGATCCCGGCCGCCTCGAGCTCCTCCAGCACCCCCAGGTGGGCAAAGGCCCGCGCCCCGCCGCCACCGAGCACCAGTCCGAGCGAACGACCGGCGATCCGGGCGGCCAAGGGGCGCAGCTGCTCTGGAGGGATGTCCCCGTCGACCGCGTGCACCGACCTCGGGGTGAGCGCGCGCTCCCACCGGACCCGGTCCTCACGTGGCGTGGGAGCAGTGAGCACGAGGTCGGCGCCCTGGGCGCGGCTCGGCAGATGGGCTCCCAGGAAGCCCCCTCCCGAGACGCAGACCACCCGGTCGGCGGCGCGCAGGCAGAAGTCGAGCCACTCCTCGTCGTCGTCCGCAGCGGTGAGGACGACCTTGTCCGCCACCAGCTCGGCCTGCTCGAGCCCGGCCCGGTCCACCCGGCCGGGGTCGACCACGCGAGAGATGGGTCCGCAGGTGCGCGGTGAGTGCGGCCGACACCGCACGGACCGGTGCCCCGACGTCGAGCGCGACCACCGAGATGACGGCGGCTGTCGAGGGCGCTCGCGACGAGGCCGGCGTGATCGCCTGCAGGCGTCGGGCGAGCCCCTCGGCCAGCACCGTCATCACGCCGACGTCGGCAATGTCGTCGAACGCCTCCTGCGACAGCCGCACCAGGGTCGAGTCGCGCACCGCCCGCACCGTGGCCGAGCGGGGTTCGCCGGTGAGCAGCCCGAGCTCCCCCAGGACGCTGCCGCGGCCGAGCTCGGTGAGCAGGGTGTCGCCCTGGAGCACCCGCAGCCGCCCGCTGCGCACGACGTACATCGCATCGGTCGGATCGCCCTCGTGGAACAGCGTCTCGCTCGCGTGGACCTCCACGTCGCCGGCGAGCCCGTGCGCAGCCGCTGCTGCGCCTCGGCGTCGAGGCCGCGGAAGAGCGGCAGGTCGGTCAGCAGGTCGGGCTCGGCCACCACGGGACGGAACGCCGGCTGCGGAAGCTCCGGTGGGGCGGTGGCCGGAGCCACCGCGTGGGTCTCCTCGTCCTCGATCTGTTCCTCCCCGATGGTGCGCCCGAGCAGCGCCGCGACGAGAGCGACCAGCACGAAGCAGCAGTAGGCGAAGGTCCAGCCGTGGCGCAGGCTGTCGGCAGCGGTGGCGGCGCTCGGCGTACCGATCAGGATGACCAGCAGAGCGATGCCGAGCACCGCACCGAGTTGGCGAGCGCTGCTGACCACGGCCGAGGCGGTCGCGTAGCCGCCGCCCTTGGGCAGTCCCGCGAGTGCCGCCCCACCCAGGATCGGCAGCGTGGCACCCACCCCGATGCCCTGCAGCACCTGGCCGGGGAGCCACTCGGTGAGGAAGGCCGGCGAGGTGCCGACGCGCTCGAGGTACCACAGCAGGCTGATCGCCCACAGCAGTGCGCCGGGTACGACGATCAGCCGGTGTCCGCGACGATCGGCGACCTTGCCGAGCCTCGACGCCACGACGGCCGCGACGAAGGCAGCGGGGGCGACGGCGAGCCCGGCGCGCAACAGGGAGTAGTCCCAGACGTAGCTCAGCCACAGGACGTGGGTGAGCAGGTAGGCGTAGAAGCCGGCGCCGGCAATGACCGTCGCCAGGTTGCCGATCGCGAACGAGCGGATCCGCAGCAGGGCGGGGTCGAGCAGCGGGGAGGGGTGGGCCCGCGAGGAGAGCACGAAGCCGGCCGCCGCCAGGCCCGACGCCGCGAACGAGCCCAGCACCCACCTGCTGGACCAGCCCCAGTCCGGCCCCTGCACGAGTCCCAGGGTGAGGAGTCCGAGGGCGAGCGCCAGCAGGAGGGCGCCGCGCAGGTCCGGGACCCGGCGCTTGCCCGGAGCACGGCTCTCGACCAGCCCCTTGCGCGCCACCACGATCGCCAGCAGGCCGAGCGGCAGGTTGACGAGGAAGGCGAGCCGCCAGCTCGAGGCGTTCACCAGGGCGCCGCCGATCGGCGGGCCCAGTCCCGACGCGATCGCCGCGGCCGCGCCCCACAGCGCGATCCCGTGGGCTCGGCGCTTGGGATCGAACCCCTCGACCACCAGCGCGAGCGAGGCCGGGACCAGCATCGCTGCACCCACCCCCTGCAGGACCCGGAAGCCGATCAGCTGCCCGACGGTCCCCGCCACCGCGCACAGGACCGAGGCGACGGTGAAGAGCAGCACGCCCACCACGAAGACCCGGCGGCGGCCCAGCAGGTCGGCGAAGCGTCCGGCGGCCACGAGGAAGGCAGCGAAGACGATGTTGTAGGCGTTGATCACCCAGCTCAGCGACCCGATCGACGACTCGGGGAAGGAGCGCTGGATGTCGGGGAAGGCGATGTTGACGATCGTGGAGTCCAGGAACGCCAGGAAGGCGCCGAAGGACGCGATCAGCAGCACCGCGACCGGGGTCGGTTGCCGGCGATGCGTCAGAGGCGGTGGATGCGGTGCGGCAGCGCTGCCGCTGACGCGTACGACGTCGTCGGAGGTTGCAGAACGGGTGGTCTTCATCGGGGGGTCCCATTCGTTCGTCGATTGCTCGACCGGCACATCGCCGTGTCAGGGACCCTCTCGGGCGGTCCGGTTCCCGGTCAAGGCCCCCCGCAAAGTTTGCTTGTGCGCACCCTCCGCGCTCTGGTTCACTTTTTGGCGGGAGCGCATCCGGGGAGGCTGACCGATCGAGGTGTCCCATGCGCCCAGCGCGATCCGGGCTGTCGCCCGTGAGCCGTGTCGCCATCGCATTGATGGGGGCACTCCTCGTCGTCACCGGCCTGTCCGTGGCTCCCGCCCACGGGTCGGAACCCGTGTGGTGGAAGGCGTCTGGCCCCGATGCACACCTGATCTCCGACGGCGAGACCTCGCCGCCCGCCTTCAGCTACGACGTCCAGGACCAGAAGAAGAAGTCCGGTGTCTGGTGGTTCTACACCACCGCCGACACGGCGGGCTCGGTCTCCCTCCCGTGGAGCTGGACCGGCGACCACGGACGTACCCAGGTGCGGTCGCGCCTGATCACTGGTCTGTACCGGAACGGGAGCTTTCACCAGATCGCGGTTTTGGTCGACACCGGCCCTGCCGACTGCTGCGCTGCCGGCACGAGCGGCTTCAGCCACCAGGGCTCGACGACGTTGAGCGTGCTTCCGGGCGATGTCTACGGCTTCATGCTGACCGGGAGCCACACCGAGAAGACAGGCCCGCTCCGCGGGAGCTTCGTGATCGCTGGGGCACCGGTGGTCACCGTCCCGGCGTCGCCCTTCACCACCACCTCCGGTGACCCGGAGGGCGGAGTGGCGACCTACTCGGCCAGCGCGCACGACGACGTGGACGGCCCACTCCCGGTGAGCTGTACGCCGGCCTCCGGGAGCCGGTTCGCGTTCGGCGACAGCGACGTCGCCTGCACGGCGACGAACTCTCGGGGTCTCTCCACCACTGAGCACTTCACCGTCCGGGTCTACGCCGACGAGCCCAACATCAGCTGGCCCAAGGCCACCCCCCTGCAGGCCAACGACACCCGTTCGGGCCGGATTCGCCAGCTCGACCAGGCGTTCTGGTACCGCTTCCCGGTCCAGCCCGACAGCACGGTGCAGGTCGACCTGACCGACCTCGCGGCCGACTACGACCTCGTCCTCTTCCGCGACATCGGCCAGGCCTTCCAGGACGCGCTGACCCCGCGTGAGCTCAACCAGCTCAGTGCCGAGTTCGCCGCGGACGCCTACTCCCCGTCGGTCTTCTCGCCGTCGGTGTTCTCCCCCTCGGTGTTCAGCCCGAGCGTCTTCTCGCCGTCGGTGTTCTCCCCGTCGGTGTTCAGCCCGAGCGTCTTCTCGCCGTCGGTGTTCTCCCCGTCGGTGTTCAGCCCGAGCGTCTTCTCGCCGTCGGTGTTCTCCCCCTCCGTCTTCAGCCCCAGCGTCTTCTCCCCTGCCGTCGCGCTGCCGAGCGTGTTCAGTCCGTCGGTCTTCAGTCCGAGCGTCTTCTCACCCGACGAGCTGGCGGACGCCTTCTCCAGCGCGCAGGTCAGGAGCCTGGTCGCGGTGTCGGCACGAGACGGTCTCGCCGACGAGTCGATCCGGGCAGCGACCTGGGGCGCGACCGGCAACTTCTATGTCCGGGTCCAGGGCCGCAACGGTGCCGCCGCCCCGGGCGAGCCCTTCCAGATCTCGGTCACCACGACCGGCGGCAGCTGTGAGCAACCGCTGGACACCTTCGCCGGCCTGGAGACCGGGCTGGGGAGCCCGGGCGCAGCCCGCACGGTGATCCTCACCGACTCCTCGCGCCTGGCCGGAGCTCCGTTGGCCGATCTCCAGGCCTTCGCCGCCCGCCCCGACATCCAGGGCGTGGTGGTGGATGCCGCGACCATCCCCCGCCTCCAGCGCCTCAACCAGCAGGCCGACGAGCACGTCACCTGTCCCTACGCCAAGAACCTCGTCGCCCAGGCGTTGCGTGACATCGTCAACAGCTACCGCGACGACACCGGCACGCTGAAGTACGTCGTGATCGCCGGCGACGATGCCGTGGTGCCGTTCTTCCGCAGCGCCGACTCGGCCGGGCTGGGCCCGGAGTCGCAGTACGTGCCGCCGGTGGCTGACTCCTCGGCCTCGCAGGCCTCGCTGCGGCGCAACCAGGTGCTCAGCCAGGACGCGTACGGCGCCCGCGTCGACGTGGTCCTCAAGGGCGCGACCCTCGCCGTACCGGACCTGGCCGTGGGGCGGCTGGTCGAGACCTCGGGTGAGATCTCGGCAGCCCTGGCCCGCTACACCGCGCTCGACGGTGTCCTGCCCACCCCGACCAATGCGCTCGTCACCGGCTACGACTTCCTCACCGACGCGGCCGACGCCGTCTCGAGCAGCTTCAGTGCCGGGCTCGGTGGTGCAGCCCGTACGACCGACCTGATCACCGACCGGGACGTGGCCCCCGAGACCACCACCCAGGACGGCAGCCCGGACCGCCGACACTCCTGGACCGCCGACGACCTCCGCGCGGAGTTGTTCGGCGAGCGCCACGATCTGGTCTACCTCGCCGGCCACTTCAGCGCCAACAGCGCCCTGGCCGCCGACAACCGCACCTCGGTCCTCGCCACCGAGCTGCGCGACCCCGACGTCGACCTCAGCGACACCCTGGTGATGAGTGCGGGGTGCCACTCCGGCTACAACATCGTCGACGACCACGCGGTTCCCGGCGTGACCGAGCGGCTGGACTGGCCCCAGGCGATGGCCCAGAAGGGCGCGGTCCTCGTGGCCGGCACCGGCTACCAGTACGGCGACACCGACTTCCTGGAGTACAGCGAGCGGCTCTACGCCGGACTCGCCGAGCAGCTGCGGGTCGGCACCGGCGCCGTACCGCTCGGACATGCCTTGCTCCGCGCCAAGCAGGACTACCTCGCCACGACGCCGGTGCTGTCCGGGCATCCACCAGAAGGCCCTCGCCGAGGCGACCCTCTACGCGCTGCCGATGCTCGGGCTCGACCTGCCCTCGGGCCGGACCACCGATCCCACCCTGCCCACCCAGTCGACCTCGGCGGTGACCTCGGAACCCGGCGCGACCCTGGGCCTGCGGACCGCCGACGTGCGTGCGGACGCCCCGACCACCGTGGTCACGCAGGCCTTCGAGGACCGCGACGGCTCCGGCTTCGACGAGTTCACCTACCTGCGCGGCGCCGACGGCACGGTGACCTCGCCCGGACAACCGGCCCTCCCCCTGCAGTCGATCTCGGTGGGTGTCCCCGGGACGGCCCTGCGCGGCGTCGGGTTCCGGGGCGGCGAGTACACCGACACCGCCCAGGTCATCCCGCTCACCGGCGCTCCCGCCACGGAGTACAGCGAGGTGCACACGACGTTCTCCTCGCCGGTCTTCTTCCCGCGTCGGCTGGCCCAGGTCAACCCCTACGGCGCGATCGACGGCGACGGGGGTACCCGGCTGCTCGTCACCCCGGCGCAGCACCGCTCCGAGACGGCCGTCGCCAGCACCCTGCGCCGGTTCAGCTCGACCGACTTCCGGTTGATGTACAGCGCCAACACCGAGCGCTACGGCGACAACGTGCCGGCGCTGGCGGCCCCGCCGGCCATCACCGGGGTCTCCTCGACCGTGACGGGGTCGAACATCACCGTCTCGGCCCGCGTGGTCGGGGACCCCTCGGCCGGCATCCAGCAGGTCTGGGTGACCAGGACCGCCGAGCAGGGTCCTTGGTACGGCGCGTGGTCCTCGCTCGACCTCACCCAGGACACCGCCGACTCGACCCTGTGGACCGGCACCCTGGCCCTCCCCGAGGGGCAGTCGGCCGCCGACGTCCGCTTCATCCTGCAGGCCGTCAACGGCGTGGGCCTGGTGACGATGGAGGACAACCAGGGGCGCGAGTTCGTGCCCGGCACGTCGCCGGGCCACGACCCGACGCCCACCGGAGGAACCCCGACCGAGGTGAGCCTGGGCTCGGCCACCGGCGGCCACTTCGGGGGGAGCCTCCCCGTGAGCGCCACGCTCACCTCGGGACAGGCGCTGCCGAACCGCGCGATCACCCTCAGCCTGGGTCAGCTCAGCCGGATCGTGACCACCGACAGCCAGGGCGTGGCGCAGACGACGTTCCCGCTCACTGAGCGGGTCGGCGAGCTGACCCTCAGCGCTACCTTCGCGGGGGACGCGGGGGCGGCTGCGAGCAGGGCCGAGCAGACCGTCACGATCTCGAAGCGACCGACCACCCTCGAGCTCGACGGGCCCGAGTCCCACGCCGTGCACGGGGAGGACACCGGCGTCACGGCGACCCTGACGGCCGGGACGACCCCGGTCTCCGAGCGCTCGGTCGTCTTCGTCGTGCGCGACGCCACCTCGGTCGTCGGCGCCGCCGTCCGCGCGACCGGACCGGACGGGACCGCCCGCCTCGGTCTCCTCGACCTCCCCTCGGGCTCGTTGAGCGTGACCGCCTACTTCGGGCGCGACGACGTGGACGTGGGCAACGGCCAGACCGTGGGCACCGTCGACGCCGAGAGCAGGCCCTCCACCTCGGAGCCCTTGGCTCTCCGCGTCATGAGCAAGCCGCGGATCGTGACCTCGTCGCTCGCCGACGCGGTTGCGGGAAGCCCCTATCACCAGCCACTGGTGGCCGAGGGTGATCCGGCGCCCCAGATCACCGTCAGCAACCTCCCCGAGGGGCTCAGCTTCCAGCAGGGCTCGATCGACGGGGTCACCACCAGGGCCGGCGACTTCACCGTCGTCGTCACCGCCACCAACCAGGCGGGTTCCGTCACCCGTGAGCTCCTGCTCACCGTCCTCCCCGGGGCACCGGCGTCGGTCACGGCGGTGTCCGGTTCCGGCCAGTCGACCGACTTCGGCACGCCGTTCGCGTCGCCGCTCGTGGCGCAGGTGGTGGATGCCTTCGGCAACCGGGTTCCCGGAGTGAGCGTGGCCTTCTCCTCCCCGGCGAACGGCGCCGGGACCGATCCACGCGTCGCCTCGGCCGAGACCGACGCCGACGGCCGGGCCACCCTCGCGGTCAGCGCGAACGACGTGCCCGGCGCCTACGACGTCACCGCCACGGTGGGCGGCCTCGCGGGAGTGACGTTCCGGCTCGCGAACCGCTACCGGGTCGGACCGTTCGGGGCACCGCTCAACGGCAGCGACGACCCGCCGATCGAGGTGGGCGCGAGGGACACCGTCCCGGTCTCGGTGCCGATCTCCGATGCAGCCGGCCCGGTCTCCGACCCGGTCGCGCTCCAACTGACCACGACCTGCCGGGTCACCTTCTCCAGCCGGGAGGTCGGCGGCTCGCCCGCGAGCTCGGTCCCACCCCGCTGCCTGGTGTACGAGCCGGCGACCCGGCGCTTCGTCTATCCTGCTTCCGGGACCGGTCTGGGCTGGACGTCCGGCAAGTTCTACGTGCTGCGTGTCGAGGTCTCCGGCGAACGTCCGGGCGACCTGTTGGGCTTGCGGGAGGTGCGCATCCGGGTGCGATGAGTGAGACCGAGCCGCACGTCCCCAGCCCTCGAACGACTCCCTCCAGCATCGGTGACGACCCGCACGCCTACGTCGCCGAAGACCGTCGCCGAGCCCTCGCGGGGGGACCTGGCGTCGACGGTCGGGTGCGCGGCGCGACCCTCTTCGCAGACGTCTCCGGCTTCACCGCCCTCACCGAGGCGCTTGCCCACGAGCTCGGCCCCCAGCGCGGCGCAGAGGAGCTCACCCACGTGCTGGAGCGGGTCTTCCACGCCCTCATCGAGTGCCTGCACCGCCAGGGCGGCTCGGTGCTCTACTTCAGTGGCGATGCCATCACCGGCTGGCTCGAGGGGGACGACGGATGGCGTGGCGCCAGCTGCGCACTGGCCATGCAGGAGGCGATGGCGCGGGTCGGCACGGTCACCTCCCCCGGGGGTCGGGTGGTCACCCTGGGCGTGAAGGTCGCGGTGGCCGCCGGCACCGCGCGGCGGTTCGTGGTCGGGGACCCGGCGATCCAGCTGATCGACGTGTTGGCCGGCTCGCTGATGGACGAGGTCGCCGCGGCCGAGGGCACCTCGTCGCCGGGGGAGGTCGTCGTGACCGCCCCGGTGCTCGCTGCGCTCGGCGACCGCGTCCTCTCGGTCGAACAGCGCGAGGGCGTTGCCGGTCCGGTCGGTGTGCTCGGCGGGCTCACGTCCACTGCTCCGGAGAGCCCCCTCGAGCTGCAGGGCCTCATGCTCCCTGACGACGTGGTCCGGCAGTGGCTGCTGCCGGCCGTCTACCGCCGGATGCAGGCCGGCCGCGGTGAGTTCGTCGCGGACCTGCGTCCCGCCGTGCCGATCTTCGTCCAGTTCAGCGGGATCGACTTCGACCTCGACGACGACGCCCCCGAGCTGCTCGACATGTTCCTGGTCCGCGCCCAACGCGTCATCGACGGCTACGGCGGCAACCTCCTCCAGCTCACGGTCGGCGACAAGGGCGCCTACCTGTACGGCGTCTTCGGCGCCCCCACCGCCCACGAGGACGACGCCGCGCGGGCCTGTGCCGCGGCCCTGGACCTGCTCAACCTGTCGGGAGGTGCCATCACCGGGATCAGGGTGGGGGTGTCCTGGGGCCGGCTGCGCAGCGGCACCTACGGCCACTCGCAGCGACGCACGTTCTGCTGCCTGGGGGATGCGGTCAACCTCGCGGCCCGCCTGATGTCCAAGGCCCCGGCCGACAGCGTGCTCGTCTCCGACCAGGTCCGCCGCGCGGTGGGCCCGGCCTTCACCTTCGGTGAAGTCCAGCAGCT
Source organism: uncultured Actinomycetota bacterium (assembly GCA_963850965.1). GTDB lineage: Bacteria > Actinomycetota > Actinomycetes > Propionibacteriales > Nocardioidaceae > Nocardioides. Next base: position 931,592 of record CAWKMT010000002.1, read on the forward strand.
GACCCTCAAGGGCAAGGCCGCGGCGACGTCGGCGGCACCCCTGTTGTCGGCGGCTGCGGCGGGCCCATCCGCGTCCGGGGCGCCGCCCCTGGTCGGCCGGGTCGAGGAGCTGGCCCAGCTCTCGGCCGCCGTCGCCTCGGCGGCAGCGGGCCGGGGTCAGGTGGTGGCGCTCTCGGGGGCGGTCGGCGCCGGCAAGTCCCGGCTGCTCGCCGAGTGCCTCGCCCGCGCCTCGGCGGACGGCATCGCCGTGCACGACGGTGCTGCCCGCGCCTACGGTGCGGTCCCGGCGTACTCCGCCTGGTGGCAGATCTGGCGCGAGCTCCTGGCCGTCACGTCGGGTCTGACCGTCGCGGAGCTGGTCGACCACCTCACCGACGTCCTGCCCGCCGAACTGCGCCCCCGGTTGCCGCTCGTCGGGACCCTCCTCGGACTGCGGATCCCCGACAACGAGCTCACGGCCAGCTTCGACGCGAAGCTGCGCAAGACCAGTCTCGAGCAGTTCGCGGTCCGTCTGCTGACCTCCTGCGCGACCGAACCGATGCTGCTCGCACTCGACGACGCCCACCTGCTCGACCCCCTCTCGCGCGACCTCCTGGTGGAGGTGAGCCAGGCGATCGCCGACCTGCCGGTCTGTGTGGTCCTGGCCCACCGGCCCCAGGAGGCGCCCCTGCTGGGGCTGGAGCTGGGCCGGTCGACCCCGGCCCGCGAGATCCACCTGGGCGGCCTGACCGGCGACGAGACAGCAGTCCTGGCCACGACCGAGCTGCTCGAGCTCTTCGAGCACGAGCCGCCGGGCGGCAACGTGCTGGAGGAGCTGGCCTCGACGGTGGTCGAGCGAGCCGACGGCAATCCCCTGTGGGCCCGCGAGCTGTGTCGCTTCCTCGTCGAGCGGACGCTCGACGAGTCCGACAGCCCGACCACCAGCGATGGCCTCGAGCTCCCGGGCAGTCTGCACGGCCTCGTGCTGAGCCGGCTCGACCGACTCGCCGAGACGCCGCGCCGCACGGCAAAGGTGGCCAGTGTGGTGGGGCGCGCCTTTGCCGAACCCCTCGTCGTCCACGGCTATCCCGAGCTGGGCGCCGAGGGCGACATCCACCAGGCGCTGCAGGAGCTCGAGATGCGCGACGTCGCCGTCACCGACGACGTCTCCGACAAGACGTGGTTGTTCACCCACACCCTGCTGCGCGACGTCGCCTACGAGAGCCTGCCGTTCAGCCTGCGCACGCTCCTGCACGAGCGTGTGGCCGCGGCCCTCGAGGACGGGGTGCTCGGCGATCCGGCGCGCTGGATCGACCAGCTGGCGCACCACTTCTGGTACGGCGAGGACAACGACAAGAAACGGCACTACCTCCGGCTGGCCGGAGCGGCAGCCCAGGCCGCCTACGACCACGTGGCCACGCTGCTGTCCTACGAGCGCCTGCTCACCCTCCTGCCCGAGGGTGAGCGCAGCGAGATCCTGATCCAGATCGGCAAGACCCGCGAGCTCCAGGGGGACTGGGCCGCCGCGGAGGCGTCGTACCTCGAGGCACTGCGGCTGGCCGGTGAGGCCGGGGACACCGCCGGCGCCACCTGGGCGCGGACCTGGTGGGCCGAGGTGGCGCGCAAGCAGGGCCGGTACGACGACGCGGCCACGGGTCTGGCCGCAGCGGCGGCGGCGTTCGCGGAGCTCGGTGACGACGCCGGAGTCGGCCAGGTGTGGCACCTCTCGGGCACGCTGGCGGCGCAGCAGGGCGACTTCACCCGCGCCACGGAGTCCTACGACGCGAGCCTGGTGATCCGCGAGCGTCTCGGGGACCGCACCGGCATGGCAGCCCTGCTCAGCAATCTCGCGATCGTGGCGGAGTACCAAGGCGACTACGCCGCGGCCACCGAGCTCGGGGAACGCGGCCTGGCCCTGCGCCGCGAGATCGGCGACCGTTGGGCGATCGGCATCTCCCAGAACAACCTCGGGATGCTCGCCACCCTGCAGGGCCGGCCCGAGGAGGCCAAGGAACGTTTCGCCGAGTCGATGGCGCTGCACTCGGAGGTGGGGGACAGCTGGATGGTGGCCGTGGGCCACAACAACCTCGGCAACGCCCACCGCGACCTCGGCGAGCTCGAGCAGGCCCGTGGCTTCTACGCCGAGGCACTCAGGGCCTACCACCGCCAGGACGATGTGTGGGCCCTGGCCATCCTCTACGAGGACGTGGCGCTGCTCGACGCCGCGTCGCGGCGGCCCGAGGACGCCTGGCGGCTGATCGGCGCCAGCGACGCGGCGCGCGAGCAGCTGGGCTCACCGCGCACCCCGGACGTGTGGACCAGGCTGCACGACTCGCTGGACCCGCTGAGCCAGTCGCTGGGACCGGACGGAGTCGATCGACTCCGTGCCGAGGGTGCAGCCCTCGCGCCCGACGACGTCGACCAGCTGGTCCGCGCCGCCGGGCAGTGAGGGCCGCCCCTCAGATCGGGCCTACTTCTCCTCGGTCTCGGGCGCGCCCGGGACCGGGGTGGGGCACGTGGTCTGCGCGTAGGAACCGAACGCCGTGGAGTCGGCCTGCTCCTCGGTGCTCATGTCCTCGGTCAGCTTCTGGATGTCGGCCTGGGTGGCGTCGTCCTCGAGGCCGTCGACGGTCGTGATGATGAGGTCGAAGCCCCGGCGGGCGTCCGCCGGGATCTCCTCGGGGGTCCCCGTCTCCTCGAGGTCGGTGGCCCACGTCTTGAGCGCGGTCACGGCCTCCTCGTCGGACGGGGTTTCGCCGGCCGAGAAGGACTCGAAGAGGCTGGTGTACGCCGTGCAGAATTCCTCGGTGGACGCCGCCTTCGGTGCGGTCTCGGTGCCCTTGTCGGCACCGTCGTCGCCCCCGCAGCCGGCGGTCAGTCCCGCCACGACGAAGGTGGCGGCGATGAGTGCGTGCTTCATGGGGTCAATCTCCTCTGAATGGGGGTCGTGGCTCTCACCCTGCCTCATGGCTGGCTGACGTCCCGCATCACGGGTCGACGAACCCCGCCGGCTCGGGGAGGGCGAGCAGGCGAGGCAGCCGCCTGAGGTAGGCCGAGCGTGAGATCTCGATCACGCCGAGACTGGCCAGGTGCGGGGTGGACCACTGGACGTCGATCAGCCGCTCCCCGGCGTGCTCGTCGTCCAGCAGACCGACGAGTCCGGCCAGCGCGGCCTTGGAGGCGTCGCGGACCCGGTGGAACATCGACTCCCCCGCGAAGAGCCCGCCGATCGCCACGCCGTACAGCCCGCCGACCAGCTGGTCGCCCTGCCACGCCTCGACCGAGTGGGCCCACCCGAGCCGGTGCAGCTGGCCGTACGCCTCCCGGATCTCGTCGTCGATCCAGCCGGAGTCCCGCTCGGGGGAGCCACACCCGTCGAGCACCCCCGCGAAGTCGGTGTCGACCCGGATCTCGAAGTCACGCAGCGAGCGGCGCAACGACCGCGACACGACCAGGCTCCCCACCGGCAGCACACCTCGGCGGACCGGGCTGAACCAGTACATCGGGTCGCCCTCGGTCCCCGACGGCATGGGGAAGAGCCCCCGGCGGTAGGCCGCCAGGAGGGTGCCGGGCGCGAGGTCGGCCCCGATCGCGACGAGGTCGTCGGTCTCGTCGAAGGAGGTCGGGTCGCCGAAGGACCAGGCGGGAGGAGGTGGTTCCACGGGCACGGTCCCACGGTAGTGGTCCGTAGGATCGGGCCATGACGATGAAGTCCTCACTCGGAAAGCACCTCGCGCCGCGCATCACCGAGCTGGCGCCCGAGCTCACCACGTCGTTCGTGCGTGAAGCCCTGCACCGGGCGATCACCGGTGTCGGTCCCCTCCCACCGGCGGCGAAGGCGGCCGACAAGCAGCTGGCCGAGCAGCACGGAGACGTCGACAAGGCGATCCACGAGGTGATCGAGAACCACGTCCGGTACGCCGGCGCGCAGGGCTTCCTCACCAACCTCGGCGGGATCGTGACGGCGGCGTTCACCATCCCCACCAACATCACCGGCCTGGCCCTGATCGAGTGCCGGATGATCGCCGGGATCGCGCACCTGCGCGGCTACGACCTCGATGACCCCCGGGTCCGCAACGCGATCCTCACCTGCCTCCTGGGTGAGGACAGCGTGAACTCCCTGGTCAAGAAGAAGAAGCTCCCCGCGCCCCCGATGGCCCTCGCCACCGCTCCTGCTCACGACCCTCACCTCGACCGGATCATCTCGGCCGAGGTTGCCAGCGAGCTGATCACCAAGGTCGCCGGCAAGCGGGTCGCGATCACCGTTGGCCGCCGGGTGCCGGTCGTCGGCGGCCTGGTCGGCGCGGGCGTGGACGGCTACGCCACCTGGCGGATCGGGCGCTACGCCGAGCGCGAGCTCCTGCCGCGCGCCAAGCGGTAGGCCTTCAACAGGCCACGACCGAGGCGTCCGTCCTGGAGGCGGCGCACGGTCCGCTCGCGCCACCGGTAGGTCGGGCGCAGGTAGGAGCGCTCCAGCGCCAGCTGGGTCTCCCGGAGCTCGGCGGCCAGGTGCTCCTCGGTGCGTCGCAACCGGGTGTTGTCGAGCAGCAGCGCGCGGATGGCGTCAACGGCGGCGCCGGCGACCTGCTTCTCCGAGGGTCGGTCGGGGTCGGCCCAGGTCGCGAGCGGCTCGGGTCCGGCCAGGTCGTCGAGGTCGCCGATCACGTCGTACCCGCGCTGCTCGATCTCGGTGCGCCACGAGGCGGCGACCTCCTGGGCCCACGGGTGGACCGCGGGCGGGAGCGCGAGGCGTGGCGAACGGGCTCGGTGCGACAACGTCTGGTGAGCGAGCAGCTCGCGCACCAGGGGTCGGTAGTCGGCCGGCTCGACGACGGTGTTGGCCGCCCGGTTGATCCGGCGCAGCAGCGCGGTCTCCGGCACGCCCAGGGACGGGTTGGCTCGCTCCGCCTCGAGGTCCAGGTCGAGCCCGGTGAGCCCGAACGCGTCGCTGAAGCGCTGCCACAGCACCAGCGGCGGGCCTCCCGGCGGCGGCACGGTCACCAGGTGGATCCGCTCGGGGGGCAGGTCGTGGCCCCAGCGGTTGAGGATGTCCGGCACCTCCTGGACCCCCCAGAACCAGCTGGCGATCCGGCTGTCACGTGCGGGGTCCTGGATCTGCTCGAGGAACTTCTCGTAGCTGATGATGCTGCGGTGCTTGACGTTCTCCTGCCACTCCGCCGGAATCTGGCGGACCAGGTCTCGCACGGACAGGACCACGTGGACCTCGGTGCCCTCACCGTGGCCGAGGGACTCCAGGGCCCGGCCGACCTGCGAGCGGGACGCGGTCGCGAGGATCTCGTGGCTGATGATCGAGGTCCCCGAGGCGCGGCGCACCTGGCCGGCCAGGCGGTCCCAGGCACCGACGGCCTGGGTCTCGAGGCCACCCCAGGGCAGCCGCATCAGGTCGAGGGCCGCGAGGAAGTGCGCGTCGAACCGGTCAGCGGGGTAGTGGATGCCGGCCACCGCGAGTCTCCGGCGGTTGCGGAACAGCACGTCCTGGAAGTACGACGTGCCGGTCTTGGGGGTGCCGACGTGCAGGAGGACCCGCTTGCTCATGGGGTGCTGCTCCTCACTGGCTCGTCGAGCAGGAGCCGCATCGCCAGCGCGAGGGTCCCCGACTCGGTCGGATCGGCCACGCCGACGCGCTGGCCGACACCCGGTGCGGGCACCAGGTCGTCGAGGTCACCGTGGACAGGGTAGCCAGCCCGGCTCAGTGCCTCACGCATCCGCACCGCACGGCGCCGGACCCAGTCGAGGTGCTCGGGAGGGACAACCAGGCCGGGGCCGGGCACCGCCGCCAGCATCGGGCGCAACGTCTCGCGCAGCAGCGCACGGCGTACGTCGGCCCCGGCGAGGAGCCCGAGCACGACGGCCACCTGGCGGGCCAGGTCGACGGCGTCGGCCGAGAGCGGGGCGGGCAGGGCAATCTGCCGGCGTACGCCGACCAGCCGCGGCACGGCCGCCGGGTCGAGCACGATCCGCACCCGACCGGCGTTGCCCCGCGACCAGGTGCGAGCAGCCTGGGTGAGGTTGACCCGCGCCGGGACCACGTTGCGGCGGACGGCTGCGTCCAGCCAGTCACCCCACGGCGGGGCGCCCTCGTCGAAGCTGCGGGAGGTCCAGGCATCGACCAGCATCTGGTCGAGCGGCCGACCCAGGACCAGGACCACCGCACCCCGGCCTCCGGGCGGCCGACCGCGACGGGTCAGCTCGGCCCGGATCGGGTCGGCCAGCACGGGGTCGCCCACCAGGCGGTAGCGCGTCCGCCAGAGCCGCGGCCGGGCCGGGCGCCGGTGTGGGCGCCGGTGTGGGTAGCGGGCAGACCGCGCGCCACGACGTCGTCGGCGATCAGGCTCGTCGCGACCCGGACCAGCTCCTCGTCGGGGAGGTCGGCGGGGTCGACCGGTCGTGGGCCGAAGGCCAGGGGGGCACCGGCGCCGACCAGCTCGAGGTCGGGACGACCGCGCCCGGGAGCCGAGGCCGCCAGGACCCGACGGGCCAGGGCCCCGGACGGGACGCCCGCCTCGTTGAGCCGACGCAGCAGCTCGAGCTGCTGGGCTCCCGGCAGGGCTCGGCCGCCCGCCTCCCCGAGCGAGGTCCACTCCTGCCAGGGGGTGGCGCCACCCTCGAGGAGATGGCCCACCCAGCCCCAGGCTCGGCGTACGCCGGGGTGGTCGTCGTGGCGGGGTGCGCTCACCTCTCGCGCAGCCGCTGGACCTGCTGGCGCATGCGCTGGGCCAGCGCCCGGTCCGGGTCGGGGCGACTGGCCGCCTCACGTGTCATCGCCGCGAGGGCGTCGAGGGTGGCCCGCAGCTGCGGCTTGGCCTTGACCTTGTCGGGATTGCGCCAGACCTCGTCCTCGGCCGGGCGCACCGGACGCAGGTCCTCGACGTCGCCGACGACATGGACCCCGCTGCCCGCGATCCAGTCGAGCCACCGCTCGGTCTGCTCCTCGGCCCAGTCGAACTTGCGCGGGGGCAGGGTGACCGCGGCGGAGTCGCGCTTGACCAGCTCGTCCTGGGCGAGCATCTGGCGGATCAGCTCGTCGTAGGCGGCCTCGCGCCGCGTGGCCCGGTCCATCCTGCGGTTGAGCTGGCGCACCACCTGGGTCTCGACGACCCCGAGCGAGCGATTGGTCCGGTCGCTGTCGAGGGGGGCCCACGCGGGGTTGATCCCGAGGACCTCGCACATCCGCAGCCACAGCAGGTCGTCGTCACGGTGGAGGGCGGCCTTCTGCGGCACCGTCACGACGTGGACCCGCTCCGGAGGCAGACCGGTGCCCCAGGTGCCGAGCACCGTGGGCAGGTCGAAGGCACGGTAGAACCACGGCTGTCCGCGCTCGACCCGGTTGAGGAAGCGGCGGTAGTTCCACTTGCGGCCCTGCTTGACGCTCTCCTGCCAGGCCGCGGGGAGCTGGCGGCCCAGGTCGCGCGCGGAGTAGACGATGTGGACCTCGCTGCCGGCGAGGTCGTTCATCGCCCGGGTGACCTTGTCCGGGGTCGCCGGGGCGAGGATCTCGTGGCTCACCACAACCGTGCCGCTGCGCCGGTTGATCCGCTTGACCAGTGCCCCCCAGCTGCCCTCGGCGTGACCCGGGGCGCCGCCCCAGTCCTGGTCGAGGAGGTCCAGCGCCGCCCGGAACTGCGCGAGCCCCGGGCTGACCAGCGCCGAGGTGCTCGGGAAGTGCACACCGTGGGAGGCCAGGGACTTCGCGTTGAGCGAGAGCCGGTCCTGGAGGTAGGTCGTGCCGGTCTTGGGCGCACCGATGTGCAGGTAGACGACGCGACTCATGGTCGAGATTGTGCCGTACCGGCTCAGGCTGGACCGGCGAGGGAGCCGGTCAGGGCCCGGACGACGGCCGACGGCGAGGGCCGGCCGAGCTGGCGGGCCATCCAGGCGCTGGTGGCCGCGACCTCCTCGAGGTCGACCCCGGTCTCGACGCCGAGGCCGTGCAGCATCCACACGAGGTCCTCGGTGGCGAGGTTGCCGGTGGCACTCTCGGCGTACGGGCAGCCGCCCAGTCCGCCCGCGCTGGCGTCGAAGGTGGTGATGCCGGCCTGCAGGGCGGCCAGGCTGTTGGCGAGGGCCTGCCCGTAGGTGTCGTGGAAGTGCATCGCGAGCTGGTCGGTGCCGAGACCGGCCTCGACGAAGGCTCGCAGCAGCGTGGTGACGTGACCAGCGGTGCCGACACCGATCGTGTCGCCGAGGCTGAGCTGGCTGGCACCGAGGTCGAAGAGGCGCTTGCCGACGGAGACGACCTGGTCGACCGGAACGGCCCCTTCCCACGGGTCGCCGAAGCACATCGAGACGTAGGCGCGGACGTCGAGCCCGGCGTCGCGGGCCCGGCGTACGGTCGGCTCGAACATGGCGAACTGCTCGTCGAGGCTGCGGTTGAGGTTCTTCTGCGCGAAGGTCTCGGTGGCCGAGCCGAAGATCGCGATGTGCTGGAGGCCCAGCTCGAGGGCTCGGTCCAGGCCGCGTTCGTTGGGGACCAGCACCGGCAGCTCGCGACCGGCCTCGCCGAGCAGCCCCATCAGCTCGGCGGCGTCGGCCAGCTGGGGGACCCATCGGGGGTGCACGAAACTGGTGGCCTCGACGATCGGCAGCCCGGCGGCGACCAGCCGACCGATGAACTCCGCCTTGGTCTGGGTCGGGATGATCGCGGCTTCGTTCTGGAGGCCGTCACGCGGACCGACCTCGTAGATCGTCACCCGCTCGGGCAGCGGAGCGACCACGCCCGACGCCGGGGCGGGTACGACGGTGGGGGTGCGCATCAGGAGCCCTCCTCGGGCGTCTCGTCGGGCTCGACCAGGAAGAGCCGAGCGCCCAGCGCCACCTGCTGGCCGACCGTGACGTCCACGGCAGCCAGGGTGCCGGCGAAGGGCGCGGTGAGGCTGAGCTCCATCTTCATCGCCTCCATGCTGCCCAGCACATCACCCTCGACAACCTGCTGGCCCACCTCGACGCGGACGTCGAGGACGGTGCCGGGCATCGGGGAGACGATCGTGCCGGAGCCGACCTCGGCACCGTGGTCGGCGAAGACATCGGGTCGATCGAAGACGTGGCGGTGGCCCTCGTGGACGACCTCGATCTCGTGCGGGTGGACCGCGACGACCGCCTCCTGGCGACGTCCGTCGAGGCTGAGCTGGACGACGTGCCGCTCGGCCATCAGCTGGCGCACGCGCACGTCGTCGACCAGGCCGGCGGCCCGGTCCACCCGGATCACCCGGTCGAGCTCGACCACCTGCGGTGCCGGAGCGGCTCCGAGCCGGAAGCCGTCGGCGTGGAACGGGTCACCGACCGAGGACTCCTCCGCCGCCAGCATCGCCTGGGTCCAGGCCGCGAAGATCCGTGCGGTGTCGGCGGCGGGTTCTTCGACGGTGGCCGTGTCGAGCCACGCGGTGTCGATGGTCGCGTCACGGAACTCGTCGGAGTCGGCGAGGGCGCGCAGGAAGCCGACGTTGGTCGTGAGACCCAGGACCGCCGTGGAGTCGAGTGCCGCGACGAGGGCGCGCCGGGCCGACTCGCGGTCCGGCCCGTGCACGATCACCTTGCCGAGCATCGGGTCGTACGACGTGCTGACGACCTGGCCGCTCTCCAGGGCCGCGTCGACCCGGGCCCGCTCGGGCCAGCGCACCAGCGTGGCGGTGCCGGCCTGGGGCAGGAAGCCGTGGAAGGGGTCCTCGGCGTAGACCCGGGCCTCGATCGCGTGGCCGGTGAGCGTGACGTCGTCCTGCGTGATCGGGAGCGGCTCGCCACCCGCGATCAGGAGCTGGAGCTGGACCAGGTCGATGCCGGTCACCAGCTCGGTGACGGGATGCTCCACCTGCAGGCGGGTGTTCATCTCGAGGAAGTACGCCTCGCCGGTGTCGGCGTCGAGGAGGAACTCCACGGTGCCGGCGTTCTCGTAGCCCACGTGGCGGGCCAGCGCGACCGACGACTCGGTGATCAGCTGCCGGATCTCGGCGGTGATGGTGGGGGCGGGGGCCTCCTCCAGCACCTTCTGGTGGCGGCGCTGGGTGGAGCAGTCGCGCTCGAAGAGGTGGAGGACGTTGCCGTGCGCGTCGGCCATCACCTGGACCTCGATGTGGCGCCCGTGCTCGACGTACTTCTCCACCAGCATGGTGTCGTCCCCGAAGGAGGAGAGCGCCTCGCGCTTCGCCGAGGCGACGGCGGCGTCGTACTCGCCCGCGGAGCGGACGATGCGCATCCCCTTGCCGCCACCACCGGCGGCGGCCTTGACCAGCACCGGGAACTGCATGCCGGAACCGTCGGAAGCGTCGCCGCGTGGGACGACGGGTACGCCGGCCGCCACCGCGATCTCGCGGGCGGCGTCCTTGCGGCCCATGGAGTCCATGACGTCGGCCGAGGGCCCGACCAGCTTGACGCCGGCGGCCTCGACCGCGCGGGCGAAGGCGGCCCGCTCGGAGAGGAAGCCGTAGCCGGGGTGGATCGCGTCGGCGCCGGTCGCGACGGCAGCGGCCACCACGGCCTCGATGTCGAGGTAGCTCTCCACGCGGACCGCGTCGTCGGCGGCCCGGACGTGGAGCGCGTCGAGGTCGAGGTCGGTGTAGATCGCCACGCTGCGCAGGCCCAGCGCGCGGCAGCCACGGATCACGCGCAGGGCGATCTCGCCGCGGTTGGCGATCAGGACGGTGTTGAGGGTCATGGGGTGAGGTTCACATTCTGAAGATGCCGTAGGAGGGGTCCGGGATGGGTGCGTTCGCGGCGGCCGCGAGTCCCATCCCGAGCACCCGGCGGGTGTCGGCCGGGTCGATGATGCCGTCGTCCCAGAGCCGGGCGGTGGAGTAGTACGGCGATCCCTGGGCTTCGTACTGGTCGCGGATCGGAGACTTGAAGTCCTCCTCGTCCTCGGCCGACCAGTCGCCCCCCTTGGCCTCGATCCCGTCGCGCTTGACGGTGGCCAGGACGCTCGCGGCCTGCTCGCCACCCATCACCGAGATCCGGGCGTTGGGCCACATCCACAGGAAGCGCGGGTCGTAGGCGCGCCCGCACATGCCGTAGTTGCCGGCGCCGAAGGAGCCGCCGATGACGACGGTGAACTTCGGTACGACCGAGCAGGCGACCGCGGTGACCAGCTTGGCGCCGTCGCGCGCGATGCCACGGTTCTCGTACTCGCGGCCGACCATGAAACCGGTGATGTTCTGCAGGAAGACCAGCGGCACGCCGCGCTGGTTGCACAGCTCGATGAAGTGCGCGCCCTTGAGCGCCGACTCGCTGAACAGGATGCCGTTGTTGGCGATGATGCCGACGGGGTAACCGTGGATGCGCGCGAAGCCGCAGACCAAGGTCTCGCCGTAGAGCTTCTTGAACTCGTGCATCCGGCTGCCGTCGACGATGCGACGGATCACCTCACGCACGTCGTAGGGCGTCCGCGTGTCGGCGGGGACGACGTCGTACAGCGTCGAGGGGTCCTCGTGCGGCTCCTCCGACTCGTGCACCGGGAGCGAGCTGAGCTGCGGGCGCTCGAAGGTCGCCACGATGCTGCGCACGATCGCGAGGGCGTGGGCGTCGTCGTCGGCGAGGTGGTCGACGACGCCGGAGATGCGGGCGTGGACGTCGCCACCACCGAGGTCCTCGGCCGTGACGACCTCACCGGTCGCGGCCTTCACCAGCGGCGGGCCGCCGAGGAAGATCGTGCCCTGCTCCTTGACGATGACGGTCTCGTCGGACATCGCCGGGACATAGGCACCGCCGGCGGTGCACGAGCCCATCACGCTGGCGATCTGCGGGATCCCCTGCGCGGAGAGGTTGGCCTGGTTGAAGAAGATCCGGCCGAAGTGCTCACGGTCGGGGAAGACGTCGTCCTGCATCGGCAGGAAGGCCCCGCCGGAGTCGACGAGGTAGAGGCACGGCAGGTGGTTGTCGGCAGCGACGGTCTGCGCGCGCAGGTGCTTCTTGACCGTGATCGGGTAGTAGGTGCCGCCCTTGACGGTGGCGTCGTTGGCGACGATCACGCACTCGCGGCCACTGACCCGGCCGATGCCGGTGACCACCCCGGCAGACGGCACGGTCTCGCCGGCCTCGCCGCCACCGCCGTACATGCCGGTGGCGGCGAGGGGGCTGAGCTCGAGGAACGGGCTGCCCGGGTCGAGCAGCCGGTCCACCCGGTCGCGGACGAGGAGCTTGCCGCGGTCGGTGTGCTTGGTGCGGGCGGCCTCGCTCCCGCCCTGGCGGGCGAGCGCGAGGCGTTCGCGCAGGTCTTCGACGAGCTCCCTCAGGTCCTGGGTCACCCGGCTAGGTTAGCGATCGTTAACCATCCGGTCCAGCGGCCCGGTCAGGAGCCCGTCAGGAGCCGGAGCGGAACCTGCTCCAGAAGCCGCTGCCGGGGGCCTTCGGCTCCTTGGGGTGCCCCGGGCACTGCTGGGACTTGGGGATGCCGGCCATGACCTGGCTGACGTGCTGGCCGCAGCCGGACCAGCTGGCCTTGCCGCACTTGCGGCACGTGACGCGCTGACACATGGTGAGCTCCTTCTTTCGGTGGGTGGTGATCAGTTGTGCGAGAAGCGGATGTTGGGCAGGACCCGGGTCAGCCACTGCGGTGAGTACCACGCGGCCCGGCCGGTCAGCCGGAGCAGCACGGGCAGGAGCACCAGGCGGACCAGGAAGGCGTCCAGGAGTACGGCGACACCGAGGACGATCCCCATCTCCTTGGGCGGCAGCGGACCGGAGAGGGCGAAGGTGAAGAAGACCGCCACCATCACCGCACCGGCCGCGAAGATGACCCGGCCCGAGTGGGCCAGCGAGCCGATCATGGCCTCCTTGGGGTCACCGGACTGCTCGTAGTGCTCCTTGGCCGAGGCGAGCAGGAAGACGGTGTAGTCCATCGCGATCGCGAAGATCATCGCGAAGAAGAACACCGGCGCCCACGCGTCGAGGAAGCCCTGCGACTCGAAGCCGAGCAGGTCGGCCCCGAAGCCCTCCTGGAAGACCAGGCGGGCGACACCGAAGGCGGCCGCCGTGGAGAGCAGGCTGGCCAGCGTGCCGAGCAGGGCGATGAGCGGAGCCTGGAGCGCGAAGAGCAGCAGCACGAAGCCCAGCACCAGGATCACCCCGATCACCAGCGGCGTCGACTCGTCGAGCTGGGTCTTGAGGTCGAGGTTCTCGACCGCGGCACCGCCGACGATGGCGGAGTCGGGCAGGTCGGCGCGCAGCCGGTCCACCGTGTCCCCGAGCTCGGGGTCGGACGGGTCGACGGTCGGGACGGCCTGGATCAGCGCGTAGTCGCTGTTGTCGGTGGCCGGCATCGCGGGGAGGGCACCGGCGATGCCGGCGTCCTCGGCGAGCACGGCGCTGGCGGCCTTGGCCTGGGACTTGTCGACCACGATCTGCAGCGTGCCGGGGGCACCGTCGCCGAAGGAGTCCTGGACCAGGTCGTAGCCGACGCGGGCGCTGGCGTCGTCCGGGAGCACCTTGATCGAGGGCATCGCGGTCTTCAGACCCAGCAGCGGAGCGGCCAGGGCGAGCAGGACGACGAGGGAGGCGAGTCCGAAGAGCAGGGGGCGCTTCCAGAGGCGCTCGCCCCAGGCCGCGAACTTCGGGGAGCGGTGCTCGCCGCTGTGCGCCCACGGCAGGGCCAGCTTGTTGATCCGGTGGTCGAGCTTGGTCAGCACCAGCGGCAGCAGGGTCAAGGTGGCACCCAGCACGAAGATGACCGCGAGCATGATGCCTCCGGCCATCGACCGGAACGACGGGGACGGCACGAGCATCACGGCCGACAGCGAGACCAGCACGGTGATGCCGGAGAGCAGCACGGCCTTGCCGGCGGTGTCCATCGTCTCGGCGATCGCCTCACGGGCACTGAGCTTGCGCCCCATCCGCGCGGCTCGGTAGCGGACCACGAGGAAGAGCGCGTAGTCGATCCCGAGCGCGAGGGCGAACATCATCGCGAAGTTCATCGCCCAGATCGAGACCGGCACGAACTGGTTGATCAGGACGAGCGAGCCGGCCGAGGCCACGAGGCCGGCCAGGGTGAGGATCAGGGGCAGTCCGGCGGCCACGAGCGCGCCGAAGGCCAGCACGAGGATCGCGAGCGTCACCGGCCAGGAGATCATCTCCGACTTCAGCATCGCGTCGAGGTTGGCCTCGTTGAAGTCCGACCAGAGCAGCGAGGCACCGGTCGGGTTGACCTGGATGTCGCCGGAGGAGAGCTCCTGCAGCGGACCCTTGAGGTCATCGGCCACCCGGACCATCTCGTTCGGGTCGGCGTTCGCACCCGCGAGGAGGACAGCGGTGGTGCCGTCCTGGCTCAGGGAGGCGCCGGGTTGGGGCTGCACCACGTCGGCGATGCGGGAGTCGGCCTCCAGCAGCTCGGTCGCCCGCGCGAGGATCTGCTTGCCCTCGCCCTCGGTGACGGGACCTGCGGTGGAGTGGACCACGACCTGGATCGCCGTACTCGCGTTGCCGCCGAAGTGCTCCTGGGCGAGCTCACGAGCGGCCACGGACTCCGAGCCGTCGGCCTGCCAACCGGCTCCGGAGAGCTCGGCCTCGACGCGGGGGGCGAAGGCCCCCAGGCCGATGATCAGCAGCATCCACACGGCGGTGGTGATGCGGGCGTGGTCGCTCACCCAGACCCCGAGGCGACCCAGGGGGCCGGGTCGGGAAGCGGGTGGGCTCAGCGGCGCCGGTGAGACGTGGCGCGGTTCAACAGTGGTGGTCATCGATTCACTTTCATTCGGGGGAGCTTCGAGCCAGGAAAAGTCAGAAGGGAGCTCAGAAGAGGGCGGGCAGTGCGCGGGCCGCGGTGTAGACGGCGACGACGAGCACGAGGACGGTGAAGGCAGCCGACAGGTTCTTGGTGTCGGTGCGGTGTGCGACGCGGGCACCGGCGTAGCCACCGACGGCCGCGGCAGCGGTCAGGGCGAGCACCAGGCCCCAGTCGGGCTGGGTCACGCTGCCGGCACGCACCGCGAGGGCCATCGCGCTGGTCAGCGCGATCACCACGAGCGAGGTGCCGACGGCGTACCGGATGGGGAGCGCCAGCGCCACGACCAGGGCGGGGACGACGAGGAAGCCGCCGCCCACGCCGAGGAAGCCGGTGAGCAGCCCCACCACGGTGGCGGTGACCAGGACCTTCAGCGCCCGTGGGCAGGCGCACGCGAAGGTCGGGCTGAAACTGATGATCGGGTCGTCGAGGTGGACGTGCGTGGTGGCCGGGGCGCCGGGCCGGAGCTGGCGCACCGCCATCACCCCACCGACGAGCAGCATCAGGGCAGCGAACGACGCGAGCAGGACCGGTTCTGAGACCTGCCCGGCCGCCTTCGCCCCGGCAGCAGCACCACCGAGGGCGACGACGCCGAAGGTGACGCCCTGACCGAGCAGGACGTTCCCCGCGCGGTACGCCGTGACGGCGCCGATCAGGGCCGTCACCCCGACCACGACCAGCGAGCCGGTCGTGGCCTGGGCGGGGCTCTGGCCCAGGGCGTAGACCAGGACCGGGACGGCGAGGATCGAGCCGCCGCCGCCGAGCGCGCCCAGGCTGAGGCCGATCAGCGCCCCGGCGAGGACGGCGACGACGAGCGCGATCACGCCTCGGGGCCGACGAGGTTCAGACCGACGTGACTCGCGTTGTCGAAGGAGTCGTCGATCGCGACCAGGGTGCGGCCGGCAGCATCGAGCAGCGAGGCAGCCGCGGCGGCACGGTAGCCACCAGCGCAGTGCACCCACACCTCGCCCGCGGGAACCTCGCCCACGCGTGCGGGCAGCTCGTGGATCGGGATGTTCACCGCGCCCTCGATCCGGGCCGCGGCGTACTCCTCCTCGCGGCGGACGTCGAGGACGACGACCTCGCGGTGGTGGCGGACCTGGCCGAGCTCGGCGAAGGTCGCGACCGGGAAGCTGGCCAGGTCACCGTCGGTCCAGTCCTTCGGCCCGCCGGTGTTGTGCGAGGCGGGGCGGTCGATGCCGATCCGGACCAGCTCGCGCTGGGCCTCGGCGACGTCGTCGGCGGTCTCTCCGAGCAGCGAGACCGGAGTCCCCCACGGGATCAGCCAGCCGAGGTAGGTCGCGAAGCCACCGTCGAGCCCGAAGTTGAGCGTGCCGGGCGCGTGACCTGCCGCGAAGGCGGTGCGGGTGCGCAGGTCGACGACCCACTCCCCCGCCTCGATCCGACGGCGCAGCTCGCTCGGGTCGGCGAGCTGCGGGGTGCTGAGGTCGGCCTCGGACGGACCGGCCTCGTTGCCGGGGCCCATGTGGGCGTAGTACGTCGGGTAGGCGCCCAGACCGTCGATCAGCTCCCGGACGTAGGTCTCCTCGTCCTGGGTCAGCGCGGGGTTGGCCTGCTTCTCGTTGCCGATCGTCGACGCGGTGGCGTCGGACTGGGAGGCGGCGCAGAACGACCCGAAGCCGTGGGTGGGGAGCACGTCGGTCGTGTCGGCCAGCACCTCGGCGAGCCGGTGGGCGGAGGCGTGCTGGTGCCGGGCGAGCGTCTCGGTGTGGTCCTGGCCGAGCAGGTCCGGGCGGCCGGTGGCTCCGAAGAGCAGCGAGCCGCCGGAGAAGACCGCGACGTCCTGGCCGGTGGCCTCGTCGCGCAGCACGTAGCTCAGGTGGGTGAAGGTGTGGCCGGGGGTGGCGAGGGCGGTGATCGTGATCCGGTCGCTCACCTCGATGCGCTCGCCGTCGCCGATGGGCGTGCGGTCGAAGGCCACGTCGTCCTCGCCGTTCATGAGGTACGCCGCGCCGGTGCGCTCGGCGAGTGCCAAGCCACCGGTGAGGTAGTCGTTGTGGACGTGGGTCTCGAAGACATGCGTCAGCCGGAGGTCGTGCTCGGCGAGCAGGTCCAGGACCCGGTCGATGTCGCGCTGGGGGTCGATGACGCACGCAGTGGTGCCGTCATGGACGACGTAGCTGCGGTCACCGAGGCTGGGCGTCTCGATGGTGAGGATCTTGAGGTCGGTCACGGGTGTCCCCTCTCGATGGTCTTGCCGGAGCGTGCCCACTCCGAGGTGCCGCCACGCACGTTGATGGCGGAGAAGCCGGCCGCGGCGAGCAGGTCGCGCATGGCGCTGCTGCGGTTGCCGCTGGCGCAGATCACGTGCACGAGCGACTCCTTGTCGAGCTCGTGCATGCGGTTGGTCAACTGGCCCATCGGGATGGGCAGGGCGCCGGGAACGTGTCCGGCGGCGTACTCGGACAGCTCGCGGACGTCCACCAGGGTGGCGCCGTCGCGGAGGGCCGCATCGAGCTGCATCACGTCGATCTCGCTCATGCAATCGACTCCTTCCTCGTCCTTGTGGATACCCCTGGGGGTATGTACGATGGGTTCACGTTAACACCCCCCGGGGTATAGTCAAAGTTGCACCCGAGCGAAGGAGACCTCATGGCTGCAGAGCCACTGACCGCCGACAACTTCGAGCGCACCATCACCGAGCACGACATCGTGCTGGTGGACTTCTGGGCCGCCTGGTGTGGCCCGTGCCGCCAGTTCGCCCCGATCTACGAGGCCGCCTCCGAGCAGCACCCCGACGTCTTCTTCGGCTCCATCGACACCGAGGCCGAGCAGTCGCTCGCCGCTGCCGCCCAGATCACCTCGATCCCCACCCTGATGGCCTTCAAGGAGGGCGTGCTGGTCTTCTCCCAGCCCGGCGCACTGCCCGACGCCGGCCTCCAGCAGGTGATCGCCGGCGTGCGGGCGCTGGACATGGACGAGGTTCGCGCCCACCAGGCCGAGGCCACCACCGACGAGAGGAACGCCGGATGACCTACATCATGAGCACCACACTGACCCGCTCGTACGACGACACCGTGAGCGCCGTCCGCGCCGCCCTGGCCGACCAGGGGTTCGGCATCCTGACCGAGATCGACCTCAAGGCCACCTTGAAGGCGAAGCTCGACGTCGACGTTCCGGCCCACGTGATCCTGGGCGCCTGCCGCCCGCAGCTCGCCCACCGGGCGCTGGAGATCGACCCCTCCATCGCCGCCGTGCTGCCCTGCAACGTCGTGGTCCGCTCGCTCGACGAGACCACCACCGTGGTCGAGGCGTTCGACCCGGACGCGATGACCCGGCTCGCGGGCGACGCCCTGTGTGACGTGGCCGCCGAGGCGCGCCAGCTGCTCTCGGCCGCGCTCGACTCACTGGACGGAACGAGCTGACCATGGAGCTCAACCCGCAGGACATGGGCCCGGTCATCAACCGGATCAAGCGCGCCCAGGGCCAGCTGGCCGGTGTCCTGCGCATGCTGGAGGACGGCCGCGAGTGCGAGGACGTCGTCACGCAGCTCGCGGCCGTCTCCCGCGCCCTGGACCGGGCCGGTTTCGCGATCGTCGCCACCGGGCTCCAGGAGTGCCTGACCCGCGGCGACGGTCTCGACACCGTCGATGTGAAGAAGATGGAGAAGCTCTTCCTCTCCCTGGCCTGACGCGCCGCGGTCGCTCCGGGCCCCGACAGCGTCGGGCGTGGCGCCACCTCGGCCCCCCACCACGCCCCTAGCCTCGGCCGCATGGACACCAGTGCCGAGGCGCGCGTGATCGCGTCCTTCACCTTCATCGTCGCCCTGCTGCTGGGCTCCTGGGGCGCCCTGGACCACCTGCTGGCCGGACCGTCCTCGGTGGTCCCCTGGACGCAGAGTGGCCGCTTCCTCGTCGCACTGACGCCGTTCGTGGCGACGGCGGTGGCGTTTCGGGCGACTCGGACCACGCAGGCCTCGTGGGCCCGCGCCCTGGGTGGTGCGGCCGTGCTGCTCGGCGTGCTGTCCTGCCTGAGCGGAGTGCTCTACTTCCTGAGCTGGTGAACGCCGATCCTGCCGACCGCCCGCGTTAACGAACGCTAACCTTGGGCGGTGACCAGCGAGCCGCTCCCGGAGGCGCCCACCCGGCGTGAGCAGATCCTGGCGACCGCGGCCGAGCTCTTCGCCGCCCGCGGCTTCCACGGTGTCTCCGTCGCCGACCTGGGCGCCGCCTGCGGGATCTCCGGGCCGGCGCTCTACAAGCACTTCGCCTCCAAGGACGCCGTCCTGGCCGAGATGCTCGTCTCGATCAGCGAGGAGCTCCTCGCGGTGGGTCGAGAACGCGTCGCCGCGGCGGCCGGGGCGGAGCCGGCACTGGTGGCTCTGGTCGACTGGCACGTCGACTTCGCGCTCCGCCACCGCCCGCTCATCGTGGTCCAGGACCGCGACTGGGAGTCACTGCCGGATCAGGCGCGGGAACAGGTGCGCACCCTCCAGCGGGCCTACGTCGACCTGTGGGCCGGCCAGCTCGAGCTGCTCCACATCGGGCTGGACCGCGACCATGCCCGCGCGATGGCGCACGCGACGTTCGGCCTGATCAACTCCACCCCGCACAGCGGGTTGCTGCCCGACGTCTCCATGCACGACCTGCTGCAGCGCATGGCGCTCGGCGCCCTCGGGCGCGGCCCGGACCCTGCCTGAGCGACGACGACCGACGCCGGCCGCGTCAGAAGAGGTGGCCGGTCGACTGGTCCGGCTCGTCGGCCAGGTCGAGCACCCGCCGGGCCCGCAGCACGGCGTCCCACCCGACGTCGAGGTCGCCATCGGCCTCCAGGTCCGGGCCGTCGGGCGTGGTGCTGCGGGCATGCACCTCGGCGATGAGGTCGTCGCGCGGCAACCCCCGCAGGTGGAGCAGCACGAACGGGTCGGCCTCCAGCAGCCAGGTGAGCTGGTGGAGCACGGCCAGCCCGTGGACGCACGGATCGACCCAGCCCGCGCAGGTGCAGGTCGTCTGCAGCTCGCTGCCGTAGGGGAGCAGCTCGACCCCGGCCTCCTCCGCGTGCTCGACCAGCGTGTGGGGCAGGTCGCCGGAGAGCAGGGCCGCGACTCGTCCCGACTCGGCAGCCACCGTCTCGATGAACCCCTGCCGCGCCGACTCGTCGAGCACCGGCACCGTGCCGGCCACCGTCCACAGGCCCTGGTCGTCCTCGACCGCCGCCACGAACGTGCCGTGGTCGACGGTGATCTGTCCGACCCGGCCGGAGCGGGCCAGCGAGCGGGCGTCGAGCAGGTCGCGCTCGGCGTACGCCGACTCCTCGACGGCGCGCACCCACGCCTTGCCCCACCAGCGGGTCGCGCGCGCCGCGCCTCGCCGGGCCGGGAGGCGCGGGTGCACGACGGCACTCACGCGGGCTCCCCCGGGTCGGGCGGGTCGGGCGACTCGGGCGACTCGAGAGCGGAGTGGGCGGTGGGCCGCAGGCTGACGAAGTCGCGCAGGTCGTCGTCGTTCAGCTCGGTCAGGCCGGCCTCGCCGCGGCCGAGGACCGAGTCGGCCAGCGCACGCTTGCGGGCGAGCAGCTCGGCGATCTTCTCCTCGATCGTGCCGCGCGGTGATCAGCCGGTGCACCTGCACCGGCCGGGTCTGGCCGATCCGGTAGGCCCGGTCGGTGGCCTGCTCCTCGACGGCGGGGTTCCACCACCGGTCGACGTGGACGACGTGGTCGGCGCGGGTGAGGTTGAGGCCGGTGCCGCCCGCCTTGAGCGAGAGCAGGAAGACCGGCACCTCCCCGGCCTGGAAGCGCTTGACCATCGCCTCACGCTCGCGGACCGGCGTCGAACCGTGCAGGAACTGGTGGGGCACTCCGGTCGCCGTGAGGTGGGCCTCGAGCAGACGCGCCATCGCGACGTACTGGGTGAAGACGAGGACCGCACCGTCCTCGGAGAGGACCGTGGCGAGCAGCTCGTCGAGGAGGTCGAGCTTCTCCGAGCGGCCCACGAGCCGGCCACCACTCTGCTTGAGGAAGTGGGCCGGGTGGTTGCAGATCTGCTTGAGCCCGGTGAGGAGCAGCAGGACCAGTCCGCGACGGGTCTCCTCGTCGGCCCGCTCGATGCGGCGCATCGTCTCGCGGACGAACGCCTCGTAGAGCACGACCTGCTCCTGGGTGAGGCTCAGTGGATGGTCGGTCTCGGTCTTCGGGGGCAGCTCCGGGGCGATGCCCGGGTCGGACTTGCGCCGGCGCAGCAGGAACGGCCCGATCAGGTCGGCGAACTGGCGCGCCTTGGTGGGCTCGAGACCCGACTCGATCGGCGCCGCCCACACCTTGCGGAAGGCGTTGCGGCTGCCGAGCAGGCCGGGCGTCGTCCAGTCCAGGATCGCCCACAGCTCGGTGAGGTTGTTCTCGACCGGGGTGCCGGTCAGCGCGACGCGGGCGGCACTCGGGATCGCCCGCAGCGCGCGGGCCGTCGAGGACTGGGGGTTCTTCACGTGCTGGGCCTCGTCGGCCACCACGATGTCCCACGGCACGGCCGCGAGCGTGGCGTGGTCGAGGCGCATGGTGCCGTAGGTCGTGAGCACGAAGCCCGCGTCGTCGTCGGCTGTCGTGCAGGCGGCATCGAGGCCGGTCAGCGAACGCTCCCCGCCGTGGAAGCGGCGTACCGGGACGCCGGGGGCGAACCGCTCGATCTCCGCCTCCCAGTTGCCCAGCAGGCTGGCCGGACACACGACGAGGGTCGGTCCCTGCACCCCGAGCTCCTGGCGGTGCAGGTGGAGAGCGATCAGCGTGACGGTCTTGCCGAGCCCCATGTCGTCGGCCAGGCAGGCGCCCAGACCCAGCTCGGTCATCTCGGCCAGCCAGGTCAGCCCCTGGCGCTGGTAGTCGCGCAGCGTGGCGGTGAGCCGCTCGGGCACCGGCACCGGCGTGCGGCTCGAGGCGTCGAGCAGCCGG
Source organism: uncultured Actinomycetota bacterium (assembly GCA_963850965.1). Taxonomy (GTDB): domain Bacteria; phylum Actinomycetota; class Actinomycetes; order Propionibacteriales; family Nocardioidaceae; genus Nocardioides. The sequence continues at coordinate 953,199 of CAWKMT010000002.1, forward strand.
TCGCGCACCTGCAGGAGGCTCGCGCCGATGATCACCTGCTCGTCGTGGGAGTCGACCTGGACGACACCGGTCAACGTCGCCGCGATCGCCTGGGCCGGCTTGACGGTGCGGACCAGCCGCTTGCGCGCCTTGCGGGCGATCGCCGGGTCGATGACGGTCCAGCTGCCGCGCAGCTTGAGGATCGGAGCGGCCGAGGAGGCGAGACGGTCCATCTCCTCCTCGGTCAGCGGATCACCGTGCAGCGCGATCTGCCAGTTGAACGCGAAGAGCGTGTCCGGCCCGAACATCGAATCGTGGAGGGGTTGCTCGCGCGGCCGGCTGGAGCCGGGGGCGCTCGTGCGGTCGAGGACGGTGCTCGCGGTCAGGTCGCGGCCCAGGCTGCGCGGCCACAGCACGTCGACCCCGATCGCCTTCAGGTCGCCCACCCCGTCCTGGAGCAGGCTGACCAGCTCGTCGGTGTCGAGGGTGAGCTGGTCGGGGACGCGCAGCTCCAGGAGGCGGTCCAGCACCGGCCAGGCCTCCGCGGCTGCGCGCAGGGCGAGGGTCGCGTGGGTGCGCGCCCGGTCACCGAACCCGTGGTCGACGTTGGTCTCGACCCAGAGGCGCGATGCGTCGCAGAGGTGGAGAGGGTTCTGCTCGTCGTGGACCTGGAGGACGAGGCGGACGGCGCCCGCGACCAACTCCTCCTCGTCGGCCTCGACGCGCAGTGAGATCGCGACCAGGTGGGGGCGGTCGTCCGGCACCAGGGAGCGGTGCCGCTCGATGCGGGCCTGGAGTCGGCTGGCGAAGTCGGTCGCGGGAGCCCCCGCGCGGGCACGGGACCCGGGGGATCGGGTGGGACGCCGGTCGTCGCCGCGCCGGTGGGCCGCCTGACGGTCGCCGCCGGGAGGATGGCGCGGCATGGCGTCGGCCACGGCGTCGAGCACGCGGCGTACGAGCTCCTCGGCGGCGTCGGGGTCGAGGTCGTCGTAGGGCCGGGCGCGCGCCAGCATGGCCACCCGGTCGCGGTCGTCGGCGTCGAGCGGGCTCGCGCGCCAACTGGTGGCGGTCTCGTCGGGCTCGAACCTGCCGGCCGCGACGATCCGCATGCCGAGCAGGACCGCGCCGGAGAGCAGCCCGACGCTGGGGTGCAGGTCGGCCCGGGTGTGGGCCTTGGTGAGGATCGGCAGCGCGGCCTTCATCGGCAGCGCCACCGTGCGTCGTTCGTCGCTGAACTCGACCACGCCGTCGCGCGGCGGGTCGGCCGCGCGGAAGGTGGCCGGTCCGGTGACGGGGACGAAGCTCAAGCGGCACCTCTCACTGCGTGGTCCGACCCCCGACGCTAACCCCCGGCGCCGACAATCTCGTTCGGCGGGCGGTCCGCAACGCGGTTGGCACGGGCCTCTACGCTCGCCCCCATGAGCATCCTCGACGCCGCGATCGCCCGACTCGACGGCACACCGACCACGCTCGGCGAGATCACCGGCGGGCAGCCTGCCCTGCTGGTCAACGTCGCGAGCAAGTGCGGACTCACCCCGCAGTACGCCGGCCTCGAGCTGCTCCAGGAGAAGTACGCCGAGCGCGGCTTCACCGTCGTCGGCGTCCCCTGCAACCAGTTCTTCGGCCAGGAGCCGGGCTCGGCCGAGGAGATCGCGGAGTTCTGCTCCGCGACGTACGGCGTCAGCTTCCCGATGACCGAGAAGCTCGAGGTCAACGGCGACGCGCGCCACGAGATCTACGCGACCCTGGTGCGCTCATCCAACGAGAAGGGTGAGGCCGGCGACGTGCAGTGGAACTTCGAGAAGTTCCTCGTCGACGGCTCCGGCGCCGTGCTGGCCCGCTTCAGCCCGGGCGTCCAGCCCGACGATGCCCAGGTCATCGACGCCATCGAAACCCACCTCCGCTGACCTGCCACTTGTGGCCGCTCCCAGACCGCTGACCTGCCACTTGTGGCCGGGGTACGGCGGCCATTGGTGACAGGTCGGGGGGTGTAGGGCGGCCAGAAGTGACGGGTCAGCGCAGCGGTTCGCTCGGGACCGCAATCTCGATCAAGCGTCGGTCGCCAGCGACATCTCATGCTGGGCGGGACCCCCATCGAGGAGGAGAACCGTGAAGCTTCCGTACGCCGAACCCCACACCCCGCTCACGCCCGGCCGACCCGTCCTGCCGGAGCCACCCCGTCGAGGCGAGCCCGGCGGCGAACCCTGCGGCGTGTGCTCGGGCCACACGATCGCGTCGGTCTGGGAGGACGAGCACTGGACCGTCCATCCGCCCGTCGGCGGCAGCCTGCCCGGCACCGTGTGGGCCGCCTCGAAGGCGCACGTGGACTCCTTCGCCGACCTCCCGGCTGCGGCCCAGGCCAGCTTCGGCCCCCTGTGCGCACGCGTGGACGCCGCGCTGATGGCGCGTGGGGACGTGGGTCGGGTCCACCTCTACCGCTGGGGCGACGGTGGTGCCCACTTCCACGTCTGGTTCATGCCCCGGCCCCTGGGGATGCTCGAGGCGTCGGGCGCGATGCTCCCCCTCTGGGAGGACGTGCTCCCGAACGTGACCGACGACGAGCTCCGCGTCGCCGCCGAGGAGTTGGCCGCCCGGATGCGGTCGTGACCGAGGTCCGGCTCGCCCGCCGGCTCGGCACCGGCGACGCCGTGGCGGTCGGCCTGTCGGCCATGCTCGGCGCCGGGGTCTTCGTGGTCTTCGGACCCGCAGCCTCGGCCGCCGGCTCGGGGCTGCTGGTGGGTCTGGGCATCGCAGGGGTGGTCGCCTTCTGCAACGCGACGGCCTCGGCGCAGCTCGCCGCCGTGCACCCGTCCTCGGGAGGGACCTACCTCTTCGGTCGGGTCGTCCTCGGCCCCTGGTGGGGGTTCCTCGCCGGCTGGGGCTTCGTGGTGGGCAAGACCGCCTCGTGTGCTGCGATGGCGATGGCCTTCTCGGCGTACGCCGTCCCTGCGGGCGGCTGGTGGCAGCGCGGCGCGGCAGCAGCCGCGGTCGTCCTCCTCACCGCCGCCAACCTGCGCGGGGTGACGCGGACCGCGGCGACCGCCCGGGTGCTGCTGGCGCTGACCACCGTCGTACTGGTCGGCTTCGTGGGGCTGGCGTGGACGCTCGGTCCGACGACCGAGCCGGCAGCGCTGCCTGCGACGGGGGGCGCCTTCGGAGTGCTCGAGGCCGCCGGCCTGCTCTTCTTCGCCTTCGCGGGCTATGCCCGGATCGCCACACTCGCCGAGGAGGTACGTCGGCCCGAGGCGATCGGTCACGCGATTCTGGTCGCCCTCGGTGTGGCCGTGGCGCTCTACCTCGCCGTCGGACTCACCCTCGTGGCGACCCTCGGGGACGGGTTGGTCGGAAGCAGCACGCCCGTGGCCGCTGCGGTCTCAGCCGTCGGCGCCGACTGGGCCGGCCCCCTCGTCCGGTTGGGTGCCGCGGCCGCGAGCCTCGGCGCGTTGCTTGCGTTGCTCGCCGGCGTGGGCCGGACTGCGCTCGCGATGGCCCGGGAGCGAGACCTCCCCGGCTGGTTGGCTTCGGTCGACGAGCGGCATCGGGTCCCCGACCACGCGCAGGTGGGCATTGGCGTGGCCGTGGTCGCGCTGGTGCTGCTCGTCGACCTCCGCGGTGCCATCGGGTTCTCCTCGTTCGGCGTCCTGCTCTACTACTTCGTCGCGAACGTGGCCGCGCTGCGGCAGCCGGTCGCGGAGCGCCGGTGGCCACGCGCGCTCCAGCTCCTCGGCGCGGTCGGGTGCCTCACGCTCGCGGCGACGCTGCCCGGTCCGTCGGTCGTGGCCGGGATCAGTGTCCTGGCCGTCGGCGTCGTCGGTCGCCAGCTGCTCCGGAGGCAGTGACCCGTCACTTTTGGCCGCTCAAAGACCCGTGACCTGTCACTTCTGGTCGCCGTACGGCGGCCAAAGTTGGCAGGTCGGCGGGTCTGGGGCGGCCAGAAGTGGCAGGTCAGGACTGGGTGGCGAGCACCAGCGGGAGTACGGCGCTCGCGCCGGCCCGCCTGATCGCCCGGGCCGCCAGCGTGAGGGTCCAGCCGGTGGCGACGAGGTCGTCGACGAGCAGCACCCTGGCCTCGGCCGGCACCTCACCGGTCAGGGAGTAGCGACGCCCCACGGCGGCCACCCGCTGCGCGGAGTTCATCGCCCCCTGCCCGGGAGCGACGTCGGGGTCGACGATCTCGAAGCGCCCGACCACCGGCACCTTGAGGTAGCGCGAGAGCCCGTCGGCGAGGTCGGCGGTGAGCTGAGCCCGGGTGGCCGACTCGACCACGACGATCGCGTCCACCTCGGGGCGCCAATCCCCGAGCACCTCGACCACGGCCTGCACGAGCGGGATCGGGACCGGGCCATCGGCCTGCCCCGGAGCGAAGAGCTCGCGCAGCGCCTGGCCGTAGCCGAGGTCGGTGAGCCGGGCGACCGCCCGGCCCTCGCTCGCGGCATCGGCGATCTTGCCCTTGAGCTCGACCCCGAGGTTGGCCAGCGCCGTGGGCCACATCTTCCGCGGCTCCACCACGACGCCGGGCCGGGCCAGCCGGGCGCCGGCCTCGGCCAGCGCCGCCTCGGAGACGTCACTGGAGAGATCCAGCCCGCCGCAGTTGTCGCAGCGACCGCACTCGACGGCCTCGGGGTCGTCGAGCTGGTCGCGCAGGAACCACATCCGGCACCGGTCGGTGCCGAGGTAGTCGAGCATCGCGGCCTGCTCGCGCTCGCGCGCCTCGCTCACCCGGCGGTAGCGCTCCTCGTCGTAGGCCCAGGCGCGGCCGGTGGCCTCCCACCCGCCCTTGACTCTGCGCACGGCGCCGTCGACGTCGAGCACCTTGAGCATCGTCTCGAGGCGGGTGCGGTTGAGCTCGACGTACGTCTCGAGAGCGGCGGTGCTCATCGGTCGGCCGTGGTCGGCGAGCACCTCGATGGTGCGCCGGACCAGCTCCTCGCGGGGGAAGGCGAGCGAGGCGAAGTAGGCCCAGATGTCGCGGTCCTCGAGCGCCGGGAGGAGGACGACGGTGGCCTCGTCGGTGCCGCGACCGGCACGACCCACCTGTTGGTAGTAGGCGACCGGCGAGGCCGGGGCCCCCATGTTGACCACGAAGCCCAGCGTCGCGTCGAAGCCCATCCCGAGCGCGCTGGTGGCGACCAGCGCCTTGACCTTGCCGGTGATGAGGTCCTGCTCGAGGGCCTGGCGCTCGGTGGGGTCGGTCTGGCCGGAGTACGCCGCGACGTCGTGCCCGCGCGAACGCAGGTAGTCGGCGATCTCCTGGGTGGCGGCGACCGTCAGGCAGTAGATGATCCCCGAGCCGGGCTGCTCGGCGAGGTGGTCGGCCAGCCAGGCCAGCCGCTGCTGGGCGGTCTTGAGCCGCACGACGCCGAGCCGCAGCGACTCACGGTCCAGCGAGCCGCGCAGGACCAGGACGTCGGTGCCGAGCTGCTCGGCGACGTCGCTGGTGACCCGGGCGTTGGCGGTGGCCGTCGTCGCCAGCACCGGGATCCCGTCGGGCAGGTCCCCGAGCAGGGTGCGGATCCGGCGGTAGTCGGGACGGAAGTCGTGACCCCAGTCGGAGATGCAGTGCGCCTCGTCGACGACCAGCAGGCCGCAGGTCGCAGCGAGCTCGGGCAGCACCTCGTCGCGGAATCCGGGGTTGTTCAGCCGCTCCGGACTCACCAGGAGGACGTCGACCTCACCGGCGTTGATGGAGTCCTGGATCGGCTGCCAGTCCTCGATGTTGGTGGAGTTGATCGTCACCGCGCGGATGCCGGCCCGCTCGGCAGCGGCGATCTGGTTGCGCATCAGCGCGAGCAGCGGCGACACGATGACGGTGGGGCCGGCCCCCGAGCCGCGCAGCAGCAGCGTCGCCACGAAGTAGACCGCCGACTTGCCCCACCCGGTGCGCTGCACCACGAGGGAACGGCGCCGCCCCACCGCGAGCGCCTCGATCGCGGTCCACTGGTCGTCACGCAGGCGGGCGTCGTCGCGGCCGACCAGCGCGCGGAGGTGGGCCTCGGCCTGCTCACGCACGTCGGTGTCCGTCGCAGGCTGCGGGCTCGAGTCAGTCACCCGGCCTGTCTACCAGCGCCCACGGACAGCCGCCGACCCCGCCCGGGGTCCGGCCGCCGGTCCCTTGCTGCGTACGTCGTCCACGGCGCTCATCGCCTCGCGGAGCTCGGCCAGCCAGTCACCCTCGTGCTGGCCCACCAGTCGGAAGCACCCGCCGCTGCCGCAGCCGGGTGATCACCGGCGCCGCGACGTGGCTCCACCGCTCCCGGGCCTCGCCGAGGAGTACGTCGCTCGGTGCCTGCGTGTCGTCGCGCACCACGTCGACGTCGGGAATCGTGAGCAGCAGCGTGATCTCTTCACGGTCGACGGGCGCGCGGCCGCGCCCCGGAAACCGCTGAAACGACCCCAGCGTCTCGATGCCCCGGACAGATCACGCGCAATGCCGAATCGAGGGGATAGGCCACGGACCACCTCCCTCCCTAGCCTCCGAGCATGATCACTCTCCCCAGAAGCCTCCCCGTCATCCTGCTCGCGACCGGGGCCCTCTTCCTCGCCACCGCCGGCGGCGCAGTCGCCGGCAAGCTGATCACCGGTGCTCAGATCAAGGACAACACCGTGACCTCCGCCGACATCAAGAACCGCACCCTCGGGCTGACCGACATCTCCTCATCTGCCCAGGCAGCACTCGCGGGCAGGACCGGCCCCGCTGGACCGGCAGGGGCTGCCGGGCCTGCCGGGCCTGCCGGCGCCACGGGTCCAGCCGGTACCAACGGAAGCAATGGGGTCAGCAACTGGCAAAGACTCACCTTCACCTCCGTCGTCATCCCGTCGAATCAGAACGGAACTGTGCAGGGCTCCTGCCCGCCGGGAAAGAAGCTGACCGGGGCCGCCATTGAATGGGCCAACCAATTCAGCGGTGCCGGAATTCGCGTCGTGTCGGACGGCACGGCGGTCGGGCGGGGAAGCAACCAGATGTGGTTCGACGACAGTCTCATCCTCACCATCTTCTGCGCCGCGGTCAGCTGAGCACCAACGCCACGTGGTTCGCGCACAGGGCCCTGGCGGTCAGGTCACCAGATCCGCACGCGCTCCGCGGGGTCGAGCCAGAGCCCATCCCCCTCGGCAGTCTCGAAGACCTCGTGGAACTCGTCGAGGTTGCGCACGATGTTGGCCCGGAACTCCGGCGGGGAGTGCGGGTCGACGGTGAGGTACTGCAGCTCCTGCTCCTTGCGGCGCTTGGTGCGCCAGGCGTAGGCCCAGTTCATGAAGAGCGCCCGGCGCGAGTCTGCGTCGGCCTGCCCGTCGGTGGAGATCAAGAACGCCCGGTGGCCAATGGTCAGCCCACCGAGGTCGCCGATGTTCTCGCCCACGGTCAGTGAGCCGTTGACCTTCTCGCCCGGCAGCGCCCGCGGCTCGAAGTCGTCGTACTGCGCGACCAGGGCCTTGGACTTCACCTCGAAGGCCGCCTTGTCCTCCGGCGTCCACCAGTCGTTGAGGTTGCCGTGGCCGTCGTACTGGGCGCCCTGGTCGTCGAAGCCGTGGCCGATCTCGTGGCCGATCACCGACCCGATGCCGCCGTAGTTCTCGGCCGGGTGGGCCTCGGGGCTGAAGAACGGCTTCTGCAGGATGCCGGCCGGGAAGCAGATCTCGTTGGTGCCGGGGTTGTAGTAGGCGTTCACGGTCTGCGGGAGCATGTGCCACTCGTCGCGGTCGACGGGCGAGCCGATCTTGCGCAGCTCCCGGTCGGTCTCGAACGCCGCTGCGGCCGCAACGTTGCCCAGCAGGTCGTCGGCGGTGATGTGCAGCGCGGAGTAGTCGCGGAACTTCTCGGGGTAGCCGATCTTCGGGATGAACGTCTCGAGCTTCTCGTAGGCGCGCTCCTTGGTCTCCTCGCTCATCCAGTCCAGCTCGGAGATCGACTGCCGGTAGGCAGCCAGGAGGTTGGCCACCAGGTCGTCCATCAGCGCCTTGGAGGTCGGCGGGAAGTGCCGCGCGACGTACTCCTTGCCGACCGCCTCGCCGAGGGCTCCCTCGACCAGCGAGACCCCGCGCTTCCAGCGAGCCCGCAGGTCAGGAGTGCCGTTGAGGGTGCGGCCGTAGAAGTCGAAGTTGGCGCGCACGAACTCGTCGGGGAGGTACGGCGCCGCCGTGCGCAGCACGTGCACCATCATCCAGTCGCGCCACTGCTCGATCGGGACCTCGTCGAGGACGCCGGAGAGGTGCGCGAAGTAGGAGGGCTGCCGCACGCAGCACTCGGCGATGGTCTCGGTGGTGCCGCCGAGGTTGGTGACGTAGGCGTGCCAGTCGAAGGAGGGGCAGAGCTCAGCGAGCGCGTCCGCGGTGAGCAGGTTGTAGGTCTTCTGGACGTCGCGGGTCTCCGAGCGCTCCCAGTGGCCCTTCGCGAGGAGCGTGTCGATCTCCAGCACGGTCGCGGCAGCCGCACCCGGCTGCTCGTGGCCGGCCAGCCCGAGCAGGGTGGTGAGGTAGTCGACGTACTGGCCGCGGATCTCGGCGAACTTCTCCTCGCGGTAGTACGACTCGTCGGGGAGCCCGAGGCCGCCCTGGCCGAGGTGGAAGAGGTAACGGTCCGACTGACGGGCGTCGGTGTCGACGTACGAGCCGAAGAGGCCGTAGCCACCGAGCCGCTCGAACTCCCCGAGGAACGCCGCGAGGTCGCGTACGTCGCGCAGCGCGGCGACCGCGTCGATCAACGGCCGGACCGGGCGCAGGCCGCCGCGATTGACCGACTCCTCGTCCATGAAGGAGGCGAAGAGATCGCCGATCTTGCGGGCGTCCTCGTCGAGCTGGCTGCCGAGCGCGTCGGGCTGGTCGGCCGCGACCCGGGCCGCGAGGTCCTCGATGATCTGGCGGACCTGGTCCTCGGCGACGTCGGCCAGCTCCACGAACGGGCCCCAGCTGGACCGGTCCGCAGGGATCTCGGCCTCGTCGAGCCACCGGCCGTTGACGTGGCCGAAGAGGTCGTCCTGGGGACGGATGTCGTGGTCCATGCCCGGGCGGGCGTCATCGAGGGTGCTCACGGTCTCGACCCTAGCCGCCGGTTGGATGCTCGTCAGGATCCGGAGAGTAGGTTCCGGACATGACTGAACCGCTGCGCGTCGTCGCGACCATTCCCGTCACCGCCGAGTCCGTCGACATGGTGCGCGCGGGTCTCGCCGACCTCGCGGCGACCAGCCTGCGCGAGGAGGAGGGCTGCCTGGCCTACGAGGCCTTCGAGTCGAAGTCGACCCCCGGCACCTTCGTCACGATCGAGTCGTGGCGCTCCGAGGACGATCTGAACGCCCACATGGGCGCTGCGCATGTGGCGGCTGCGTTCGAGACCCTCGGGCCGGCGCTCGCTGGTGAGATCGGGATCCACATGCTCGACCCGCTGGGCTGATGCTTCATCACGGGATGCAGGTGAAGCAGTGCTTCCCGTGTCCAATTCGCCATGGGAAGCACCACTTGATCTGCATCCCGTGATGAAGCAGCGGCCCCGAGTCAGTCCCGCACCCGCACCACGGACTTGCCCAGCGTCTTGCGCTCGTCCATGTCCACGAGGGCCTGGCCGAACTCCTCGAGCGCGTACGACGCACCCACCGGCGGCTTGATGACGCCGCTGGCCATCATCGGCTCGAGCGCGCGCCACTGCTCCTGCATGTAGCCCGGGCGCATCATCGCGTAGGCGCCCCAGCCGACCCCGCGGACGTCGACGTTGTTGAGCAGCAGCCGGTTGACCTTGACCTCGGGGATGCCCTGCCCGGCCGCGAAGCCGACGACGAGCAGTCGACCCTGGGGAGCCAGCACCCGGAGCGAGTCGGCGAAGACCGCCCCACCGACGACGTCCATCACCACGTCGACGCCACGACCGTCGGTCAGCCCCATCACGGCGTCCTTGAAGCCGTCGACGAGCACCGCCTCGTCGGCCCCTGCCCGGCGCGCGACCTCGGCCTTCTCCTCGGTGCTGACCACGGCGATGGTGCGGGCGCCGTACCCCTTCGCGACCTGGATGGTCGCGGTCCCGACCCCACCGGCGGCGCCGTGCACGAGCACGGTCTCGCCCTCGCGCAGGTGGCCCCGCTCGGCGAGCGCGAACTGCGCGGTCAGGTAGTTCATCGGCAGCGCCGCGCCCTCGTCGAAGCTCAGGGAGTCCGGCAGGGCGAAGGTGAACATGGCCGGGCTGGCGACCCGCTCGGCGGCCCCGCCGTACGGCCCGACGCCCGCGACGCGCTGGCCCGGCTCGAAGCCCGGCCCACTGATGACCGTGCCGGCGAAGTCGACCCCGAGGGTGAAGGGCGGCTCGGGCTTGAGCTGGTACTCGCCCTTGCTCAGCAGGAGGTCCGGGAAGGAGATGCCGACTCGGTGCACCTCCACGAGCACGTCGTCGGGTCCCGGCACGGGCTCGACGACGTCACGGATCTCGATACCGGAGGGACCTGACGTGGTGGTGACCTGGACGGCGCGCATGCGGTGAGGCTAGCGGGGATCGATCAGCGCGTTCATCTCGAAGTGCATCGGGTCGGTGTAGCCCCAGTCCCCGCCCCACGCGAAGCCCCAGCGCTTGAAGATCGAGACCACGGTGCGGTCCATCTGCCCCACGGTGCCGCGACCGTTGCCGGGGACGTTGAGGTCCAGGGCCAGCCCGAACGAGTGGTTCGACAACGACGTGGTGCCGGCGATGAAGCGCGGGTAGTAGCACCCGGCGTACTCCCCGGGGTGGATCTTGTCGGCCAGCCCGCGCGCCACGATCTCCTCCAGGGCCGCCCGCAGCTGGGGAAAGACCATCCGGTTGCAGGTGACGGTGCCGAGGATGGGTACGGCGGCGGTCGCGATGTGCGCGGACACCCAGGCCGCGGCCGGGGCGATCCGGCCGCCCCCGAGCACGGTGTAGGTGAAGACGCCGACCGCGTCGGCCACCGATCCCACGAGGAACGCCGTCTGGGTGGCGTTGATGTCGAGGCCGTAGCGGGCCACGGCGTCGAGCATCTGGACCGACCCCTGGGCGCCGATGATCTGCTCGATTGCCTTGCGCAGCGAGGTCGGAGCGGTCGAGCCGGTGTTGATGACCAGCGCGTTGGCGGGCTTCATCCCGAGCGTGGGGATCCAGGTCTCGTTGACGACGGCATCGATCTGCAGCACCTGCTCGGCGTAGGCACCGATGTGCACCTCGGGCGCCTCCTTGTTGCTGCCCAGACGCAGGTAGCCGGCCTCGTCGACCGGCGCCTTCTTGCGCAGCTTCGGCGTGCAGCGCGAGCTCGCCGCCCGCGACCCGGTCCCAGACCTCCTGGGCGTCGGCCGTGCCCGCGGGGGTGAAGTTGCGGTAGGACGCCGGATCGACCGCGGCGACGTTGACCACCTTGTTCTCGATCCCGACCTGGGCCATGGCCAGCGACTCCGCGCTCGCCACTCCCTCGAGCTTGCGGATCGCAGCGATCGAGTCCGCGCTCAGCGTCCGCGGGCTGAAGACCAGGATGTCGGCGTAGGTCAGCGAGCCCTTCCGCTTCCCGGGCGGAGGCACGGCGTGGGCGGGGTCGATCCCCGGCGTGGCGGAAGGCGTCACCTCGGCGGTGGCGGTCTGCGACGAGGCGGGGGCCGTCGGCGACGTACTCGACGAGGACTGCTCGGCGGACGATGCGCCGCCACAGGCTGTCGCCAGCACCAACAGCGCAGGCAGCAGCGTCGCGCCTGCTCGTCTCGTGCTTCGTGCGCCGTGCATGTCCCAACCTCTCCCCGGGGACAGCGTAGGCGGCGGCACCCAGCGATGGGCACCGTCCGCCGGATTGGTGCCCAGCCCTCAGGCCAGCGGGTTGCGAATCGTCGCCCAGGAGAGCACCCCACCGGCGACGAGCAGACCGGCGCTGATCACCATCGCCGCGCCGTACGCCGCGCCGAAGAGCACCGGGTCGGTGTACTCGTCACCGCGCAGCCCCACCGCCAACGGCAGTGCCGCAACCGCCAGCAACGAACCGGTGCGGGCGATGGCGTTGTTGACCCCGCTGGCCAGCCCCGCGTGCTCGTCCGGAGCTGCGGCCAGCACGGTCGCGGTCAGCGGGGCCACCAGCAGGGCGAGCCCGAGCCCGAAGACGGTGATGCCCGGCAGGACGTCGAACCAGTAGTTGACGTCCGCGTCCAGCCGGGCCAGCAGGAGGGTGCCGGCCGCCATCACCAGCGGTCCCACGGTCATCGGGATCCGTGGCCCGATCCGGCTGGCCAGCGCTCCACCCCGGGCCGCCAGGAGGACCATGCACACGGTGATCGGCAGCATCGACAGGCCGGCCGGCAGGGGTCGGTAGCCGGCGACGACCTGCAGCTGGAGGACCAGGAAGAGCAGCATCGCGCCGAGCGCGGCGTACACGAGGAGGGTCATCGCGTTCGCTGCCGCGAAGGTGCGGTCGGCGAAGATCCCCAGCGGCAGCATCGGGTTCTGGCCGGAGCGCTCGACGAGCAGGAACCCGGCGGCCGCCGCCACCCCCACGACCACCGCCCAGCCCGCGAGGGCAGAGCCCCACTCGATCAGGGCGTACGTCGAGCTGCCGAGCGCGAGGGAGGCCAGGACCGCCCCGGTCACGTCGAAGCGGGCCGGCGCCGCCGGATCACGCGTCTCGGGGACCCAGCGCTGGGCGATGGTGACGGTCAGGACGGCGATCGGCAGGTTGATGAGGAAGATCCACCGCCAGTCGGCGTACTGGATGAGCAGGCCGCCGAGGAGCGGACCGACCGCCGCCGCGATCGCCCCCAGGCCCGACCAGGTCCCGATCGCCCGGGGCCGGTCCTCGCGGGCGAACGCCCCCTGAATCATCGCCAGGCTGCCGGGCATCAGCAACGCGGCTCCGATCCCCTGCAGGATGCGCGCGACGATCAGGATGGTCGGGGTGGGGGCGAGACCACAGAGCAGGGAGGCGAGGGCGAACCATCCGGTGCCGACGACGAAGACCCGCCGGCGGCCGAAACGGTCGCCCAGCGAGCCACCCAGCAGGATCAGGCTCGCCAGCGACAGAAGATAGCCGTTGGTGATCCACTGCAGCTCGGCGAAGCTCGCGTCGAGATCCTCGCCGATCGTCCTCAGTGCGACGTTGACCACAGTGCCGTCGACCAGCGTCATGCCCGATCCCAGCGTGGCCGCCGCGATCACGGCCCGACCGGGGCCGGTTCCGAGGCGCACGGCGCTGCTGGAGCCGCCGGAGGGCACGGATTCATTCACAACTGCACAGTATTCTCTGACCATGCCCAGTCTCCCCCCGTCCGAGCTGCGGCTCGTCCAGCACGTCGACCGGTTGGCGGCCGAACACCCGCCGATCCCCCTCGACTCGGTGGACTTCTCGATTCGCAACCCCGTCGTGCTGCGCGAGCGGTTCGGTCACGTCCTCGACTACATGGCGCGCGTCGAGCTCGAGGTCGACCGCAACGTGCTCGAGCTGACCACGATGCTCCCGAACCCGCCCGAGATCGACCGCCACTTCTATGCCGACGTGTGGCAGCCCCAGGAGATCCAGCACGGACTGATCCTCGACCGGCTCCAGGTCGAGCTCGGGCGCCCGGCCGCCTCTCCGGACCTGGACTCCGTGGGCGCCAAGCTCAAGGTGCTCGGCGCGCTGGCTCACCTCAGCCCGGTCCAGGACGTCGTGCGGATGCTCTACTACCTGACCGGGATGGCCACCGAACGCTCCGCCGTGCTCGCCTACAACGGCCTGTACGACGGCGTCGTCGAGCTCGGCGAGACGGCGATCGCGGAGACCGTGGTCGCCCCGATCCGTCGCCAGGAGCCCGGCCACTACGCCTTCTACCAACTCTCCGCGCGCGGCCTCTGGTCCGAGCTGTCGCCCTGGCAGCAGTGGCTGGTCCGCAAGCTGCGGGTCGGCTCGTTCGCGCCCGTGGGGTCGAACAACCCCGACCAGTTGGGGGACTTCGGCGACGTGATGGTCAGTCTCGGCATCGCCGAGGAGTCCGACACGTTCGCGGGACAGATCTCCCGGGTCGAGAAGGAGTTGCTCTGGGCCCGCCACAGCGGGCTCACGGTCCCCGACTACGTCGCCGCAGCCTTCCGCGAGGCCGTCGAGCTCTCCCGCCAGCGCGCCGCCTGAGCAGGGATCGGACGCGGAGTCAGCCGCCCAGGACCCGGGTGGCGATCCACGCGATGTCGTCGGCGGTGGCCTCGGGAGACGCCGAGGGCTGCATGACATGGCTGAGCACGACCCGGACCACCATGTCGATGGCGGCGTCGAGGTGGTCCGGCGCCACCGTGACGTCGTACGGCGTGAGCCGCTCGCCGATGACGACCTTCGCGGCCGCCAGCAGCGACTCCGAGTGGGTGGTCAGCAGCGGCAGCAGCTCGGTGTCGGCCCCGTGGGTCGCGGAGACCACCGCGTGCAGCAGCTGGTTGTCCTGGGCGAGCTCCAGCACCCCGCGCACCGCCGACCGCAGGGCCACCACGAGGTCACTCGGGTGGGCGTCGAACGCCTCATTGACCACGCCGAGGAAGCGTTCGAGTTCGTGCAGGATCATCGCCTCGGCGAGCGCCGGCTTGCCGCCGATCTCGTTGTAGACCGTCTGCCGACTCACCCCGACGATCTCCGCGAGCCGGGCCATCGTGACCCGCGCCCAGCCGACGTCAGTCGCGAGCCCGACGGCCGCCTGCACGAGGCGATCGCGCAGGATCGGCGGCTCGGGCCGGTGCAGGGCGGTGGTCACGGCGCCCAGTGTAGGAACCACCGCCAGCCAGCTCACCGGCACGACCCTCACCCTGGTCCGAAGCCCTCAGCCCACGAGCGTGAGCGCGAGCACCGGGCAGGAGTTCACCGCCGCGAAGATCCGGGATCGCTCGGACTCGGCAGGCGAGTCGTCGAGCAGGCGCAGCTCCTCGTCGTCGTCGACCTGGAAGAAGTCGCTGGCCATCGCCTCGCACATGCCGACGCCTTCGCACCGGTCGCGATCCACCTCGATCCGCATCAGGCGACCTGCGCGTCGGGGCCGGAGTACGCCGGGTCGACCGGCACGAAGTCGACCTTCTCGCGCACCCCGCAGTCGGGGCAGCACCAGGTGTCAGGCACCTCGGACCAGGGCGTGCCGGCGGCGAAGCCCTCGTGCTCGTCCCCGGCAACCACGTCGTACACGTAGCTGCAGCCGGGGCAGCGGGCGGCGAGCACGTCGTCGCCGTTGGCGGCAGCGACCTGGGCCGCGAGGTCGGCGGCCTCCCGCTCGAGGACCTCGGCCGGCGGCGGGTACTTCGCGAGGATCTTGTCGCGGCGGCGCGGGTCCACGTTGGCCCGGCGCAGGTCGCCCTTGTAGTGCTCCAGCACCCGCGGGTCCATCACCCGACGCCAGAGCGGCGGGAACATCGCCAGCACGATCATCCCGGCGTAGCCGGTCGGGAGGACCGGGGACTCCTCGAAGTCGCGCAGGCTCTGGTAGCGACGCGTCGGGTTGGCGTGGTGGTCGCTGTGGCGCTGGAGGTGGTAGAGCAGCACGTTGGTCGCGATGTTGTTGGAGTTCCAGGAGTGCGTGGGGTCGACGCGCTCGTAGCGCTCCTTGCCGGGGGCGCCGACCTTCTGGCGCAGCATGCCGTAGTGCTCCATGTAGTTGACGACCTCGAGCAGCGAGAAGCCCATGATGGCCTGGATCACGAGGTACGGCGTGATGCCGACCCCCAGCCAGGCGATCATCGCGCCCCAGAGGACCGCCGACATCAGCCAGGCGTTGAGCACGTCGTTGCCGATCCGGAACGGGTGCTTCTGCTTGCGGGCGTAGCGACGCTTCTCGATCCGCCAGGCGCTCTTCAGCCCCCCGAGGACTGACCGGGGCCAGAACGCCCACAGCGTCTCGCCGAAGCGGCTGCTCGCGGGGTCCTCCGGGGTGGCGACGCGGACGTGGTGCCCGCGGTTGTGCTCGATGTAGAAGTGCCCGTAGAAGGTCGGGGCCAGCGCGATCTTCGAGAGCCAGCGCTCGTGGCTCTCCTTCTTGTGGCCGAGCTCGTGGGCGGTGTTGATGCCGATGCCGCCGATGGCGCCGATCGAGAGGGCCAGGCCGATCTTGTCGAGGGTGGTCAGCTCCCCCTGGAACCCGAAGGGGTCACCGTGGGCGATCAGCCAGAAGGCCCCGACGAAGCCGACGAACTGGATCGGCAGGAAGAGGTAGGTCAGCCAGCGGTAGTAACGGTCGTTCTCCAGCGCCTCGATCGCGTCCTCGGGCGGGTTGGCGTGGTCGAGGCCCGCGACCAGGTCGATGGCCGGGACCACCACGAGGATCACCACCGGTCCGATCCACAGGAAGGCACCCAGGCCGGTCGCCGCCCACAGGCCGTAGCCGAGGAACGCGAGGACGGGGACGACGAGTCCGATCAGCCACAGGTGGCGCTTCTTGTCGTGCCAGTCGGTGGTCGATCCTTCGGGAACCGTGCTGTTCTCGATCGGTGACGTCTGGGACATCGGGGAGCCTCCTGGTGCGGTGCTGGTTTACAACACCTTAGGGTTTGTACAGCGTCTTGACAAGTACCCCATTTTTGTCAAGCCAGGAGTCGGGGTTGCGGCCGGTGCACCCGGCCCGCGAGGGTTGCTCCCGTGAACCAGCCCCTGAGCGGGTGGCAGACCGTGATGGTCTTCGCTCCCCTGCTCGTCGTCCTCGTCGCTGCGTCGGCGGTCGGCCTCCACCTCGCGGTATCGGACGCGAACGTCGAGGCGGGCACGCTCGCGCCCAAGCGCTCGACCACCTGCTGGGACGGAGCGACCGCGCCCACCGCGCAGGCCTGTGCGCCGCTGACCGGGCGGCAGGCCCTGGGCTGGGTCTACCCGTCCTTCGACCCCGAGACCACCGACTGCGAGGAGCGGTCCGGGACCCGCCCCCAGATGTGGATCTGCCTCGAGGAGGTCTCCGACACGGAGGTCTACGTCACCTACAGCGAGTTCGCCAGCCACCGCCAGGGTGCGGACTACTTCGACGAGGACTACGGCTCGGGCGAGAAGTCCGAGGAACGGGCGGCCGGCGGTCGCCTGGCGGCCCTGGTCTGGGACCTCGCGACCGACGACCACCACTCCCGCACGGTGATGTACGCCGACGCGCCGTACGCCGTCACGGTGTGGGCCGTCGACCGCGACCGGGCCGACCTGACCCTCGCCGAGGTCGTCGCCCGGCGAACTCCGCGCACGCTGGCGCGCCGGGCTCCCTAGGACCGGTCGCCGCGGATCGCGCTGGCGACCGCCTTGGGTACGTCGAGATCGAAGACCGACGGGATGATGAAGTTCGGGTTGAGCTCGTCGTCCTTGACCACGTGCGCGATCGCCTCGGCCGCACGCAGCAGCATCTCGACGGTGATCTCGGAGGCCCGGGCGTCGAGGAGCCCGCGGAAGACCCCCGGGAAGGCCAGCACGTTGTTGATCTGGTTGGGGTAGTCCGACCGTCCACTGGCCACGACCGCCGCGTGCTTCTCGGCCTCGGCCGGGTCGACCTCGGGGTCGGGGTTGGCCAGCGCGAAGACCACGGCGTCGGCAGCCATGTCGTCGATCCAGGCAGCCTGCAGGACGCCGGGCCCGCTGACGCCGATGAAGACGTCCGCGCCGGCGAGTCCCGCACGCAGGTCACCACGGATCCGTCGGGGATTCGTCCGGCCGGCCAGCTCCGCCTTCGCTGGGGAGAGCGAGTCGTCGTCGGCCGACAGGCAGCCCTCGCGGTCCCAGACCACGACGTCCCCGGCGCCACCGGCGAGCAGCAGCGTGACGATCGCGGAGCCGGCAGCCCCCGCGCCGGCCACGACGATCCGGACGTCGGGCAGGCGCTTGCGCACCACCCGTAGGGCGTTGGTCAGCGCGGCCAGCACCACGATCGCGGTGCCGTGCTGGTCGTCGTGGAAGACCGGGATGTCGAGACTGGCCCGCAGTCGCGCCTCGATCTCGAAGCAGCGCGGCGCCGCAATGTCCTCGAGGTTGATCCCGCCGAAGCCGGGCGCGATCATCTCGACGGCCCGGACGATCTCGTCGGTGTCCTGGGAGGCCAGGCAGATCGGCCACGCGTCGATGCCGGCGAACCGCTTGAAGAGCGCCGCCTTGCCCTCCATCACCGGCAGTGCCGCACCCGGCCCGATGTTGCCCAGCCCGAGCACCGCCGAGCCGTCGGTCACCACGGCCACGGAGTTGCCCTTGACGGTCAGCCGCCAGACGTCCTCGGGGGTGTTGGCGATCGCCATGCTCACCCGGCCCACTCCGGGGGTGTAGGCCATCGACAGGTCGTCGCGGTTCTTCAGCGGCACCTTGGAGGTGACCTCGATCTTGCCCCCGAGGTGGAGCAAGAAGGTCCGGTCGGAGGTCTTGTGCACCTCGACGCCCGGGACCGCGTCGACGGCGATCTCCAGCAGGGCGGCGTGGTCGGCGTCGCTCGCCGAGCAGGTCACGTCGACGACCAGGCGGTCGTGACTCGACTCGGCAACGTCGATGGCGGTCACGATCCCACCCGCCTGCGCGATGGCGGTGGCGACCGTCCCGACGACCCCGTGGTCGGGGGCGGTGTAGAGACGCATGGTGATCGAGTACGACGAGGTGGTGGCGGCCATGGGGTTGACCTTCCTCCGCCTTTGGGGTTACCAGCAAGTCACTCCAGGCCGAGGTGGACCAGGAGGTGGTGCGAGAAGCGGTCTCCCATGACGTTCAGGACGCCCATCATGGCGCCCCGGACCGCGGGGGTGGCCACCCGCGAGAGGGGGAGCTCGACCTCCACCTCGAGGCTGGTGGCCAGGTGCGTGCCCCCTTCGGCGTCGCTGAGGTCGTACCACCCGTTGACCCCCGCCCGCTCGCGCACGCCGGCGGGAGGGGAGTGCCGGAACTCGATCCGCTCCCCCGGGGTGAAGGTCATCTGCTCGGTGAAGGACGGCGCAACACTGATGCCGAGGAGCGGGATCCGGCCCATCTGCCAGGTCCACCGGTCGCCGTCGACCTCGATCGCGCTCAGGAACGGCGTGAGTCGCGGCAACAGCTCGGGGTCGGTCAGCGCCGCCCAGACGGCGTCTCGGTCGGTCGCCACGACCGCGTCGGCGGTCGTCGTCGCGGAGAAGCGGGCCATGCTCAGGCGGAGAGTGCGATCTCGATGTCGGCCGCGATGTCCTGGGGCTCGGTGGTGGGGCCGTAGCGCGCCAGCACCTTCCCGTCGCGGTCGATGAGGAACTTGGTGAAGTTCCAGTTGATCCGGCCGCCGAGCAGGCCGCGCTTCTGGCTGCGCAGCCAGTGGTAGAGCGGGTGGCTCTCGCGACCGTTGACCGCGACCTTGGCGAACATCGGGAAGGTCACGCCGTAGTTGCGCTGGCAGACCGCGGCCATCTCGTCGTCGGCGACGGGCTCCTGCTTGAACTGGTCGCTCGGGAAGCCCAGGACGGTGAAGCCCTGCCCGGCGAAGTCGTCGTGGAGCTGCTGCAGCCCCGCGAGCTGGCCGGTGTACCCGCACTTGGTTGCGGTGTTGACGACGAGGGCGACCTGACCGGTGAAGGTCGAGAGGTCGATGTCATTGCCGTCGAGCGAGCGGGCAGAGAAGTCGGTCAGGGTGGGCACCGCTCGAGTGTGACAGGGGCTCGGTCGGAACCGACGTGGTCCAGATGTGATCTTGACGGCACCGAGGCAGAGGTTTGGATCCGCCACGTGGTGCACAGGATTCCTTCCGGGTCGTCGGCCTCCCGTTTTCGCCGGCGACCTGAGCCACTCGGCCCCCCGGCCCAGCGCCCCCCCGCTTCGGATCCCCGACTCGGACTCCACCTCAGACACCAGGAGCGAGACCATGTCGTTCATCACCGTGTTCACCGCTGTCGCCATGGGGTTCGTCCTCCTCGTGCCGCTGCTGATGATCGTGGCGATGCTGGTCTCGGCGGCCCACCGCACCAAGGCGTTGGCCCGTGATCGCGGCCCCTCGTTGGCGACCCTCAGCGACCTGCGCCGCGCCGCCTGACCACCGCCACCAGCAACGCCAGCGCCACCACCTGGCACAGCCCGACCACGACGACCAGGTCCTGCACGCCGTCGGAGTAGAGCCACCCGGCGAGCACCCCGCCGGTCAGGGCGGCGACCCCCTGGTACGCCGCGAAGACGCCGTACGCCGTGGCGAGGCGCGCGGTGGGCACGAGGTCGGCGACCAGCGCCTTGACCGTCGAGTCCTGGACGCCCCCCGCAGCCCCCCACACGAGGATCCCGGCCAGCACCCATCCGAACCGGTGGTCGAAGGCCAGCATCGGCACCACCGCCACCAGGACCGGGAGCGCCAGCAGGACGCGGGCGCCGATCCGGTCGTAGGCGAAGCCGGTCACCAGGGCAGAGAGCGCCGCGACGGCCATCGCCGCGGCGTAGACGAGTGGGACGGCCGCGATCGTGACGACTCCGGCGTCGACCAGGTGGAACGAGATGACCCCGAACGTCATCAGCCCCACGGTGCTCAGCGCGCAGGCGGTGGCGAAGACGTGGAACGACACCGGCAGCCGCACCCGGCCGGTCACCACCCCGACCGGGTCGAGCGGAGTCGCCCGCACCGACTCGGCCGGCGACTCGTCGTACCCACCGAGGTCGGGCACCCTGGCGCGCAGCACGAGGAGCAGCACGATCGAGACCGCACCCGGGATCGCGAGGACGGCGAGACCGGCCCAGGTCCGGGTGGTGGCGGCGATGACGGCCGCGACCAGCAGCGGGCCGGCGAACGCGCCGACCTGGTCGAGCGCCTTGTGCACCGCGAAGCCGCGACCGCGACCGACCGGCCGGGCGGCGTGGGCGAGCAGCGCTGACTTCGCGGGGCTGCGAATCGCCTTGCCGGTGCGTTCGAGCAGCACCATGGTCGCTCCGAAGGTGAGCCCCGCCCCGCCGAGGAACGGCGCCACCGCCATCAGCGGCACGCAGATCGCCGTGAGGGCGTACCCCACGATCGTGAACGACCAGTAGCGCCGGCTCCGGTCGGCCAGCGGACCGGAGACCAGGCGCAGCACCAGGGCCGTCGCCTCGCCGGCCCCGGTGATCAGACCGACCAGCAGTGCCGAGGCTCCCAGCGAGGCCAGGAACGGACCGGTGATCGCCCGCGCACCCTCGTAGACCATGTCGGCCGTCAGGCTGACCAGGCCGAACCACGCCACGGTCCGCCACGGGGACCAACGCGGAGCGGCCTCGACGCGCGTCATCGTGCGGTCAGCCGACGATCCGAGCCTGCACCTGGGCGGGCTGCTGGTAGCCGACCGGGTTGGCATGGCCGTCGAGGTCCACGTGCACCTCACGGTCGCCGAGGTCGAGGACCAGCGCGTCGTGGGAGATGCCCGACACCTCACCCGCGATCAGGTAGAGCGAGCCGTCGACCCGATCCAGCACCGAGCCGGGAGAACACCGCTCGACATCCGCAACGGCGACCGCGTAGAGGGCGGGGCGCACCCGGCCTCGCGAGCGCAGGAGCAGCAGCACCACGAGGACCAGCGCGAGGTCGGCGATCAGCGTGACGACCAAGCCGGCGCGGTGGGTCACCTCGCCCTCGACGGTGTACGCCGAGGGGCGGTCCGGGAGGACCCGCACCTCGATGGTCCCGGCGGCGTCGGCCGCGTCGTACGTCGCGCGGTCCACCTCGGCGATCCACTCGTCCTGGTCGGGGTCGATCTCGGCCGGGAACCGGAAGGCCACGAAGTAGCCCGGGTCGGCCACGGGTGGCAGCTCGTCGACGTCCGTGACGTCAGCAGTGACCTCGACGCCCACCTGGCTGACCCGCCAGTCGGTCCAGCTGGCGTGCACCATCGGCAGGTTGATCATCGCGGCCAGCAGCACGATCAGCACCAGGGCCTTGCCGCTGGGCCGGCGCCGGACGAACGGGCTCACGAGGAGGCTCCGTCGGCCGGACCCCAGGCCTGGCCCCAGGTGCCGTCGAAGACGAAGGAGTCGAAGGACTTGCGGGTGCGTTCGCGCTCCTCGCGTCCCCGGGTGCGCTCGTCGACCTCGTCGGGGTTGCCGCGCACCCCGACGGCAATGCCCGACATCACCCGGTAGTGGTCCGGCACGCCGAGCCCGACGCGGACCGCCTCGCGGTCGAAGCCGGAGAACTGGTGCGCGTGCAACCCCATCGAGCGGGCCTGGAGGGTGATGTGGGCGGCCGCCTGGCCCAGGTCGTACTCCGTATGGCTCCCGCCGCCGTTCCCCTCGGCGTCCGGAGCGATCTGGGTGACGGTGATGAGCACGACCGAGGCCCGCGGGACCCAGCCGGAGTTGCCCCGGCTCAGGTGCTCGACCAGCACGCCGTGGCTGGTGTTCCCGCGTTCGGCGACGAAGAAGACCCACGGCTGGGAGTTGCCCTCGCTCGGGGACCACTGGCCGGCGCGCAGCAGGGCCTGGAGCTCGCCGGTGCTGAGCCGGTGCTCACCGTCGAAGATGCTCGGGCTCCAGCGCGAACGCAACGGCTCGTCGAGGACCTCCGCACCGGGCATGGGGGCGTGGCGGGACTCAAC
This sequence comes from uncultured Actinomycetota bacterium, assembly GCA_963850965.1. Taxonomy (GTDB): domain Bacteria; phylum Actinomycetota; class Actinomycetes; order Propionibacteriales; family Nocardioidaceae; genus Nocardioides. The sequence goes on from CAWKMT010000002.1 coordinate 975,589, forward strand.
GGCGTTCGGCATGGCCCCAGTATCCAGACCCGGACGGGTCAGGCAGCGAGCAGGGCGAGCGCCGCCCGCTTCGCCTCGGCCAGCGGCGGGTAGTCACCGATCCGCTCGCCGATGTGCTGCCAGCGGACGGTCAGCGTGCTGTCCAGGATCACCACGCCCGGACTGCGCAGGGTGTCGCGGGTGATGGCCTGCGGGCGCAGGCCCTCGCGCAGCGAGCGGGCGTACGCCGCCGCGCCGGCCGGCTTGAGCAGCTTGAGGCCGAGCTTCTTCTCGGCGCCCACTGCCGTGCGGAAGTCGTGTTCGGGATCGAGGTAGAGCGGGATCGACACGTTCTTCTCGTCGCGCAGCCACTGGGCCTGGTAGTCCGCCGAGCCGCCCACGGCGGCCACGCGGATCCCTCGCGCCGCGAGCTCGGGGGCCGCAGCATCGAGCTCCAGCAGCCACGACTGGCAGGGCAGGCAGCCGAAGTAGCGCACCAGCTGGACGATGGTGAAGCCCTCGCCCACCAGGTCGCCCACGGGCACGGCCGCGCCCTCCGGGGTGAAGAGGGAGAGGTCGGCGGGGACGGTGCTGCTGCGGTGGGCCATGGGTCCAGTGTCCCGCTCAGGCATTTCCCCAGCGCGCGCGCCCCACGAGGCCGCCCACCACGACGAGCAGGAGCAGCACGCTGGCGGCCACCGCCGTACGCCACGGGTCGGTGGTGCCGTAGGCGCCGAACGCGGCGTAGGCCAGCGAGCCCGGGATCATCCCGAGGGCGCTTCCCACGGCGAAGCCGCTGACCCGGATCCCGCTCAGCCCGGCGGCGTAGTTGATCGCGGTGTACGGCGCCACCGGGATCAGCCGCAGGATCAGCACGCTCACGAAGCCGTGGTCGCGCAGGACCGCGTCGAGCCGGGCCAGGCGTCGAGCCGAGATCTGCTCGACCGCCGCCCGGCCGAGAACCCTGCTGGCACCGAACGCGATCAACGCTCCCGCCGTCGCCCCGGCCAACGACAGCGCCGCGCCCGGGATCAGTCCGAAGAGTGCCCCGCCGGCAATGGTGAGCAGATTCTTGGGGACCGGCAACACCGCGATCACCGAGTAGAGCGAGAAGAAGACGATCGGTCCCCAGGCTCCGGCTGCCGCGACCCGGTCCCGAATTCCCGCGATCTCGGGCATCCCGAAGCGCCATGTGAGGACCAGGAGCAGCGTGATCAGGACCGCCAGCAGGGCGGCCCGCAGCAGGACGCCGCGTCGGTGTCCGTCGACCGAGGGCGGGACCAGCGTGCGGCGCATGTCGCGGGTCCCTGTCTGTCGAGTCGAGATCGACCAGCCTAACCCGGCCGGGGCCGTGGACTCAGTCGACGAGGACCCGCTCGAGGTACCTCGGTACGACGGCCGTCCAGTCCAGGTCCGCCTGCAAGGTCGCGGCGAGAGCCTGGGACGACTCCGGTTCCCCGTGCACGACGAAGACCGTCCGGGGCTCGACCGAGCCGCGCAGCCAGCTCACCACCTGCTGGGTGTCGGCATGGGCCGAGAAGCCGCGCACGTCAGCCACCTCGGCACGCACCGGGACGTAACGCCCATGGATCTTCACCTGGGTGGCACCGTTGACCAGGGCGTGGCCACGCGTGCCCGGCACCTGGTAGCCCGTCATCACCACGGTGTTGCGGCTGCGCGGCAGCTGGTCTCGCAGGTGGTGCAGGACGCGTCCGCCCGACGCCATGCCCGACGCCGAGACGATGATGCACGGCTTCTTCGGGTCGTTGAGCTGCTGGGAACCCTCCGTGCTGGCCACCAGCAGCAGCCCACCGGGATCGAAGGGATCGGCCTCCTCGCTGACCGACGGCCGGAACTCGCCCTCTCCGCTCTGCAGGGCGGCGCGGTAGACCTCCAGTGCGGCCAGGGCCATCGGGCTGTCGGCGAAGACCGGGACGTCCGGGACCTTGCCGGCCACGACGAGCTGGCGGATCAGGTTCAGCAACATGGGTGTGCGGTCCACCGCGAACGCCGGCAGCAGCGCCACACCCCCACGCTCGAGGGTCCGAGTGAGGACCTCGGCCAGGTCGTCGAAGCCGCCGCTGGGATGGTCGCGGCCGCCGTACGTCGACTCGACGACGACGTAGTCGGCGTCGCCCGGTGCCTCGGGCGGCAAGAGCAGGGGATGGTCTGTACGACCCAGATCCCCGCTGAAGACGATGCGGACCTCGCCCACGGTGAGCGCGACGATGCGCGAGCCGAGGATGTGGCCGGCCCGGAGCAGGGTGACCGAGATGTCTCCGCCCAACCGACGAGGCTCGTGCAACGGCTGCGGCGAGAAGAGCCGGATCGCCCGCTCCGCGTCGGCTGACACGTAGAGCGGCAACGGGTGGGCGTGCTTGCTCGACCCGGACTGGCTGGCCCAGCGGGCCTCCTCCTCCTGGAGATGGGCCGCGTCGCGCAGCACGATGCTCGCCAGCCGGGCCGTGTCCGCGCTGCACACGATGGGACCGGTGAAGCCGTCCCTGGCCAGGATCGGGAGGTACCCGCAGTGGTCCAGGTGGGCGTGGGTGACCACGATCGCGTCGAGGGAGGCCGCGTCGACCGGAAACGGCTCCCAGTTGCGCCGCCGCCACTCGCGGTCCCCCTGGAAGAGCCCGCAGTCGACCAACACCCGCCGCCCGTCCGACTCCAGAAGGAACTTGCTGCCGGTCACGGTGCCGGCGGCACCGAGAAAGGTCAGGGTCGCAGCGCTCATGGCGGGCTCCTCGCATCAGGTACTCCCAGCGTGGGCTCGCCCGCCCACCCGCGACAGGGTCTTTGGTCGCCCGGACCCGGGACTCCTTGCTCCGGCCTCCGGCGCCGGCGCGGGACCCGAAAACGCACCCCGGTATTTGAGAGCGACGACCAGATCGAGAGCGCATCGCGCAGGTTGGTGGGCATGCTCGGCCGGCGTCTAACACCGTTGACTCCAGCCGACTTCCTGTACGACACCCTCCATGATCGCGAAGCCTGACGAGAGCGCTTCTCGATGGCCGACGTTTTCGCTAGGCGTTGTTGTAGAACGCGTAGTCGTTGAGGAACTCACGTTTCCAGAATTGATCGCGCTCTGCCTGGGTGAGACGGGCTTCGTCGCAGACGTCGTCCCATGAGTCGGTGATGGTGTCGACGACGTGGTCGATGAGGTCTTGGCCTTCGGCTTCGGTGAGGAGGAACTCGGGTGCAGCGGCGCGTGCGACGCGGAACTGGCTGGCGGTTTCACCAGAGGCGGTGAGCTTGATTGCGTGGGACGCGACTGATGTTGACCTGGCCTGTGGCGAGACGTCGTAGGCGGGGGTGAGCCGGAGTTCGCGGCCGTCCCAGTAGGCGGCGTGGTTGCGGAGGTGGTCGTCAGTGTTGGAGATCGCGATGTTGAGGATGAGGCGGGTGTAGAGCTCTCGGAGTTGTTCGGTGCTGTCGGCCCACCCTGGGTGGCGGATGGCTTGGGCGAGGTTGCCGTAGCTGGCGTAGCGAGACTCTTCTTCGCGGAGTCCGAGGACGGTGAGGGCGGAGACGACGGCTCGCCGGCCACCTTCGGGGGTGCGGTCGAACCGGTCGACGAGGAGTACGTCTTTGCCGTCGCTGGTATTGACGACTTTCACGGGTGCGACGTCGATGCCTACGCGGGCGGCCATGAGCATCCCGACGGCTTCAGCTTTCACGACGGGGCGTGTGTCGGTGCTGGAGGAGAATTTGGCGACCATCTCGCGGTCGCCCTCGGCGAGGAGGGCTTTGGGGCGGGCGCCACCGATGGAGGTGCCGTGGCCGGCGGCGGCGGCGAGCTCGTCAGGGATAGGCATGCCTTGCTCGATGAGTTCCGCGGCGGCGACGAGCTGCTCGAGTGTTGCTTTCTCTCCGCGGGGGACGTATTGGGTGGGTGAAAGTTGGAAGTCGAGGTTGCCGGTGCGGTCGCTACCTGAGCGGAGCAGGTAGGTCATCTCGCTGAGGTCGATGTCGGCGTTGTCGGCCAGGCGCATGTTGATGACGCGACGTCCCCAGGCGTCAGGTGCGGCGTCACGAAGGCAGCCGGCGAGTGGGAGGGGGGATCGGTCGGCTGCTGGTGGCGTACCGGCCCAGGCCTGTCCGGGGCCGGTGCCGGAGAGGCGGACGGTCTCGTCGGGTCTCGTTGGGTCGATGGCGCCGCCCCGTAGTGGCAGTTCGGGAGTGAAGAGTGAGATGGCGTCGGGGTTCTCGCGATAGCTGCGGGCGTAGGCGAACACGATGACGGGGGTGTCGCCGAACCGTTGCCGAGTTTGGCTGATGCTGCCGACGACGACGGGTTCGAGTGCGCCGGGTAGCCAGGTCCACACGTACGCCGTCGTCGGCGTCTCGTTCTCTGGAGACCTAGAAGTCATCGTTCAGTTCGACTCGTTCGCGGCGGACTCGGCTGGGGATGAGGGCGAGTTGGGTGCGGGCGTTGGCTGCGAGGCGGCTGAGGGTAGCGGTGTCTGGCGCGAAGAGGGGGACGCCGCAGAGGACGGCTGCGTCGAACACGGTCCCGATCTGGGTGGTGGGGTGTCCGTTCTCGATGCGGCTGATCAGGGGCGCGCCGACGCCGACGCGATCGGCCAGCTCGGCGGCGGTCCAACCGAGTTCGCGGCGCGCGACTGCGATTTGGGTGCCGAGGACTGCGAGAGCATCCTGGGTGGCAGGAAGTGGTGCGCGGGTCTTCTTGGCCATCACGCCCTCCATCTACGTTGTATAAAACGTCAATTAGCCGCTTAAATGTTGTTTTATAGTATCACTTTGTCCGGCCTGGCGCTGACCGTGCGAGTGGGCACAGCCTCGCCCGGCCTGAATACCGGTGTCGGGGTTGAACACCGGGGATCGTGTCGACGATGCCGTACATCGGTTCGTAGTCGAGGCAGCTGGCGAGTCGGCGGCTTGGTCCGCAGCCACCCGATCGCGGTGCGCATCTCGTCGGCGACCCTGACTTGGTGTTCGGCGACGTTGACGGTGGAACCGTCGAAGCTGACCTCGGCGAAGGTGCCGCCGGGGGCGCCGGGTGGGGGACGCGAAGGGCGTGCGCAGGGCGTCACCAGGTCTCGCCCTGCAGCTTTGAGTGCCCACTGGTCGGCGACGGTCGTGTCGGGGTGCTCGGAGTACTCAACAAGTCGGCGGGCGGCGGCGGGTGCAGGGCGGCCAGCGGTGAGGCCTCGGCGAACCGAGCGTGGAGGCGTTCGAGTGTCCGGCCCTGGGGAATAGCCGTGGTCCTGCTCGTGGTCCTGCTCGTGGTCGCGTTCGTGGTCGCGTTGGTGGTCCTGGTGAACGGATTTGTTCTTGCTGGAGTTGTGGTCATGAAGGCGGCCACGGCGTCTGCATCGCCGTCGGGGCCCTCAAGGCTCCGGCGTCGCGGGTCGGGTCGGCGCCGCCTGCGCGGGCAACAAAAAACCCGGCCCAGATTTCTCTGGACCGGGTTATGTGAATCATCTGGGGCTTCTTGTGCGAAACCCCTCTGGTGGGGGTTTCACACAACTCGCTGACCTGCACGTTCGCGCGGGTCGCTGATGGTCTTTTGTACGCGTGATCGCCGTCTTTTGTACAACAGCCCGAGTGGTACGCCTGCATATGCGGCCAGGACCGAGTCGCGTGATCCATCCCGCCTCGATAGGGACGTCCATCTAGATCGTTCATTGGATCCGGTGGGCTTGGTGAACGGAGCCAGATTCCGACCCGGTAGTCGCGTGTCGGGGATCCACCAGTTCTCATCGTGTCCGTTACAGCCCGCCTGGAGGCTCGATCCACGCTAGGGCTCGCCTCGCGTTGCTACTGCGCGTCTAGCGAGTTCAACCGGTCGCGGACGGTTCTCTGACCCGGACTTGTTCCCGATCGTCTTGTTGATCTCAGCCCCAGTGCTCAGCCTGGTACTGAACCATGTCGTCGCCATGCAGTTGTCGGGTCTGATTGCCCATGCGGACCCAGAACTCCGACCCAGGGGCTCCGGGCTGTCCCTTCGGCGAGCGGGTGAAGACCGGCTTCCCCGATGCGGAGACCGATACAACGCAGATCGTGGAGTCGCCGCTGCCGTCGAAGGCGATCCTGACCGTGGCGGCTGTGGATGCGGACAGTCCTGTCTCGAGGAGTTGTCGAAGCATCAGCTCGTACCCATCCACGTTGGCCTTCGACCCGAGCGTCGCCATGTCCGGAGCGATGCCGATGCGGTTGCCTTCGTCATCGACTCCAATGAAGAGCGAGCCACCCTCGGCATTCAGGAATCCGCAGATCGTCTTGAGGATGACGTGTTCCATCTTCGGATCCGCTGCCTGGGTGTGAAGGTTCAAACGTGCCGTCGACTTGAACTCGACGGTCTGTCCCTCCCCGCTGGCGATGAGGTCGGACGGGGTTGCCGGCGCGGCACTCCCCTTCTTCGACAGCGAGCCGAAGGCGTCCCGGATGACCCTCGCGATGAGCAGGCGTCGCTTCTCGAGGAAGTCTTGGTACTCGAGTTGCTCCCATCCGATCGGGAGAGCGTGGAGCTTGACCTGGCGCGCCAACCGGTCGGCAGGGATGCCCTCGGCCATCACCGGCAGGTACTCGGCCGGATCACTGTCTCTGATCTTGGCGTTCTCGGACCAGTCGAGAAATGCCATGTTCGCGATCGCGTTGGTCTTCTGCGTCCCCCTGATCTCCTTGCGCGCCAGGAACGCCTTGGGAAAGAGATGGTGGCGTTCGACAGCCCGTGGCGCGTTCACGTCCGGGTCGAGGAGATCTCGGACTCTGACATTGCTGAACAGCACCTCTGCGTCCAGCAGGTTGAGCGCGGCAAGGTAGGCGAAGAGCACCGGAGAGCGTGCAGCGGAGGTGTCGAGGCGGTTCGGGAGCGAGATCTCCCAGTAGTCCTGGGTGAAGTTCGCAGCGATGAGTCGGTCCAGTTCGGCGATGAATGCGGCACCGTCTCCGGTGGGCAAGGCTGCCAGCCTGCTCAGGTCGAACTCGAGGGCGCTCTCGGGGGATGAGGTGTAACGCCCGGTCGTGTGTGCCATGAAGAACCAGCGCGCGATGACGGTGCGCAGTGTCGGGAGGTCGAGGCCGAAGTCGGTGCGGCCGACCAGCCACAACGCGTAGCTGAAGAGCAGCGCGTTCTCGGACGAGATCATCTTTCGGCTTCGGTAGCCGGCAGCTTGAAGGCACTTGAGGTACTCGTGCCAGTTCGATAGGTCGAGGACCCGATCCTGCGCCTCCGCCAACTTCTCGAACTGGCCGGTTCGACGCTCCGCGCTCACGACTCCGGTGTCGAGGTCCTTTCCCCGCAGCACGCTGTAGACGTGCTGCAGTCGGGCACGTCGGAACGCCAGAGCCACAGAGACACGGAGCATCTGATCGGGGCTCGGCGTGATGAACGGGTTCTTGGGCGTGGCGCCGGTGATGGCTGGATCGATGGCGGCCCGGCTGAAGGCCTCGAGCTCGCGTCGGCCCTTTTCCCAGTGCACCGACATCAGGGTCAGGATGAAGTCTGCCTGGTTGAGCGAGACACCTTCGGAGTTGGTGCGCACGAAGATCTCAGCGACCTGCTCCTCGTCAGTAGACGAGCTCAACTCGACGATCTGGAACCTGAAGTCGCGCAAGTCATGGACCCGGTTGATCCGGTCATCGAGGGCATCCTCTTCGGCCTGAGTCAGGGGCTCGTCGCGAGCATCCTGCAACCGGCGAAGAAACTCGCGCGCCGTCGCTCGGTACCCGTCAGACCAGAGTGCGGTGATGTCCGGGACGTACTCCGGATCCTTCTCGATGGCAGCGTCAGCCACCTCGAATGTCTCACTCATGGGGTGGAAGGCGATCTTGATTCGCTTGCTCTCGAAGGCTTTGGTCAGGACGAGAGACCCGCTGAGAACTGCATAGAGCGAGGTCAGCCGCTGCTGACCGTCAACGATCAGGAGTTGAGGCGCTTTCTCGGTCTCGCCGAAACCGATCTGGCGAGTACCGACCTCGGCCCCCGTCTCCCACAGCATCAATGTGCCGATGGGATACCCGCGGTACATGCTGTCGAAGAGATCGCGAACCTTGCTCGAGGACCAAACAAAGGGGCGCTGGATGTCTGGAAGTGCGACGCGCCCTGTCTTGATGTCTTCGATAAGGCCAATGAGCGGTGCGCCCGTGTCCCGGTAGAGCGTGGTCGCCATCTGAACTCCGAATCTCTGGTGATGTTTCAGCGCGAGTGTGCCATCAAGAGCCCCCAGGCCGCCCCGAACAAGACCATGAGATTCGCCCCTACTCGTCTTGGTTGAAGTGGATACGACCGCCGCATTTAGGGGTTTCCAGTGAAGAGCGGTCGGCCGGTCATGGGGTGGGCGGCACCCGCCTCCTGGTTTCCGTGTTTGCGAGCACTCGTGCACGGCCAACACTCGTCGACGAGCAGGGACTAGCCAACCTTTCGCGTCTCCTCGCGATAGTCGTCGTCGTCGCCAACACCGACGAGCGGCGCGCCTCGGCGTCTCGCTGCCCGTCTCCCGCGACGCTGAAGTGTCTTGTCGGTCCGGCCAGGTCACGTCGGCGCCAGCGCGTGTGAACCACCCCGGCGGAGCTGCTGTCGCGTGCCCGGGCCTTGGGGGCGACTCTCCACGCACCCCCGGTCGTGCGTGGTCGCTTGACAAGATCGCTAGACTGGGCAATGGCAAGCCACGACGAAGTCGCCCCGAAGGGGTTGCCCACCGAGGGAACTCAAGGCCACGAGCTGTACCACCGGGATCAGGCTCGCCAAAAGGCCTCTGACCTGCGAATATAAACAAAAGTTGCGAGGAGTGAACTTTGTTTATATCGGCGTCGGTCTATGACTCGATTCTTGAAGCGGGGGTCCAGTTCGTCGATCGCGGAGACGGAACCATAGACCTCCTTCTTGCTGCCGACCGCGAACCCGCTCGAGTCCAGGTGAAGGCATGGGATCGTCCTGTTGGCCCGTCAGTCATCGCGCGGCTCGCCTCCAACCGTCCGAAGACCCCGATACTGATCATCGCTCCCTCGCTCAGCCTTGAAGTGCGTAGAACGATTGAGGCTCTCGGGTGGTCTTGGATCACCCACCCCTCCAACGGCCCGATCTCGGGACGACTCGGGTTACCGGGGTACCAGCCGACCGAAATCGGATCGAACACCGCGAAGAGTTCCTCGAAGCCGACCCTCCTGACGAGGGGTCGGAAACCTTGGCAACGTCACGCCATTATCCGTCACTTGCTGCTCGGTGGAGAGTGGACACAGTCCAACTGGTCGAGGTCTGCGAGGTGACGCAGCCCAGGGTCTCAGGTGTTGAAAGAGCTCACTCGCATCGGCCTGGTCTCGCGCAACAGACAGCTCGGAGCTACGGGCCCGTCTTCGTGGGTTGCCATGACCGCGCTTCCCTAATCGACTCTTGGCTCCAGACGTACCCCGGCCCCGGAGGAGCGGCTCCGACATACTGGCTCGGCCTCGACAACATCGGTGAGCAAGCCCAGACCGCCTGGAAGTACATCGATCAGACACTCGGCAAGAGCGGCGTGTCGCGAGGGCCGGTTGTTTCTGGGTGACTCGGCAGCGGACTTCATAGCCCCCTACCGTCGAAGCCAACTCGCTGTCATCTACTCCCCCAGGGGCGTAGACCTAACTCCCGCAGGATTCACGCCGTCACCGCGCCATAACGCCAGCCTAAAACTGGTTATCCCAACCGATCCATCAGTCTGGCCTGACCCACGCGACGACCCGAGCTCAGCCCTGGCGCCTAACGCGCCCTTTCCCCTCGCCGACCCGCTCCAAGTCGCCTGGGACCTCCTCCGGTCATCTACCCCCGACGCCGATCAAGCGGCTGGCGCCGTCACTCGAGCGCTCCTTGATCTGCAAACGAGAAACCGATGACCGCCGATGCTCCAGACGCGGACGAGCCCACGAGAACGGTGCACAACGACGTTGACGCCAAATCGGTCAGTCACACGAACGTCGAGCGCGCATTGGTTCTCGATGAGGTATCCACCGCAGCGTCGAAGCACATCCACTTGGCGTCGACGAGTCGCTCGGCCGACGCGGGCCACCTGTCCGCAGCCGACATCGTCACCATCGCGGGTGACGCCGGGATTGACTTTCGCCTGGTTGGCGGCAATGCCATCAGCCTGCTCGTGTGGGTTCACGAGGAACTGATCTGGTCCCTGATCGGGAGACGAATGACGCGGACCTCGGAGTGCCCTCGAAAGCCGTTGGCGCCGCCCCGCTGGTCGAGGCGCTGAGGGCAAGAAACTATACGCAGACGCAGGGAAACCGCTTCGTCCGCACAGTCGAGCATGATGGTGCCACTCTCGACCTCGAGATCGACGTGCTCGTTCCCGCTTACGGCGACCGCATGGAAAGCAACCAAGATTTTGGCGAACTAGTGGTGGACGCGATCCCTGGCTTGAGCGTCGCCATCACCAGAGATCCCACGCTCGTGCAGGTGACTGCTCGGCTGACCACCGGCGTCGTAGTCACCTACACGGTGCCGTTGCCGGAACCGATCTCGGCGCTGTGCATGAAGGCCTACGCGTACGTGGGGCGCTTCGCTCAACGCGACGCATTCGACATCTGGCGTCTGCTCGAAGTCGCCCGCAAGGTAGGGCTCACGAAAATCCGACTGGCCTAAGGGCGCATCCGGTCGAGCCACGGCACGAATCCTTCACCAACACTTTGGATCACCGGCCAGCGGCGGCCCTGCTGCCGCGACAGCAGACCCAGCCCAACAAGCGCGGATTCGCGCGCTGGTCCTCGC
>CAWKMT010000003.1:0-286505 GCA_963850965.1 uncultured Actinomycetota bacterium
ACGGCATGCCGACCAATGAGCGCGATGCGAGGTCAGAGGTACTGGGCCTGGTCTACGGCACGGGGAAGTCCGGAGGTGGGTCTTCGCCGGTGGATCCGTCGATGGCTTCGCGGAGGAGGTCGGCGTGGCCGGTGTGGCGGGCGTACTCCTCGATCATGTCGGCCAGCAATCGACGCAGGCTCATCCCGTCGTGGGTCGGCTGATCGAGGTCGCCGTTGGACAGCGCCTCGGTGAGGGCGGCTCTGGAGCGGTGCACTGCGTCGGTCCACAGGGCGCGCAGGGCCGACGGGGTGTCGTCCGTCGCGGTGCGCCAGGGCCAGTCCTCCCAGTCGTCCTCGAGGTCGAGGGTGCCGAAGGGCGCCATGGCTGGCCGACCAGCGAGGTGGTGCTGGAAATAGAGTTCCTCGACCCACGCCAGGTGCTTGAGCAGGCCACCCAGCGTCACCGACAGGGGATCGAGTCGCCGAGCCATCGCTTCGGCGTCGATGTCGGCGCACTTCCACGCGAACGTGCGTCGGTTCCGCTCGAGGGTGATCAGGGCAGTGTCGACCTCGTCACCGTGCAGGAACTTCTCGACGTCCCACTCGGGTGGCTTGCCGGCGGTGAAGCCTGGAGCTCTGCGGAGTCTGGCAACCATGCCGGTCAGCCTAGGCGTGGCGCCGGCCCGTGGCCAGGTAGACCGGCGCTCGTCGGCAAACGGTCGGGCGGTCTACAACTCGTGCGGGAATCGGGCAGAAATCGCTGCACGGGCGCTTCCCCGTGGCCATGCTGGGCTCAGCAAGCCGGCCCCGGCAGCGGGCCGCGTCGTCCTGCCCTGGGAGTCCATGGTGAGAAGCACCGGTGCACTGGTTGCCCTCGAGCACGAGAACTTTGCCGCGTGCTACCGCGCGCTGGCCGAGGCGGCCCAGACCGGAGCGATCCGGGAACAGGACGGGACCTTTTCGTTCGTGACAGGTCTGCCGCTGCCCATGTTCAACGGGTGCATCGTCACCGGCCCCGGCGCAGCGCCGGGAGTCGGGGCCGCACTGGCCTGGCTGAGGGAACGGGAGGTGCCCTTCACGCTCTGGACTCCCGGTCCGGAAACCGACGAGATCGAGACCCTGGCCTCGCAGTGCGGGCTCGTCCGGGAGATGGAGTCGTTGCCGGGGATGGTGCTGAACCCCGTTCCGGCGAGCCCTGCCCTGCCGGCCGGGCTGGTGATCGAGCGGGTGGGCGAGGAGCGGCGGAGCGACTTCGCCCACGTGGTCATCGGCCTCGGGTTGGGCGACGAGACGGCAGCACTCCTGACGTCGACGCCGTTCGTCGGGCGCGACGACGTGGACCTGTTCGTGGGCTACCTGGGCGGTGATCCGGTGGGTACATCGATCGCGATCAGCAGCGCTGGGACCGGTGGCGTCGTGAACGTGCTGACCCTGGAGGAGGCGCGGGGGCGGGGAGTCGGCACGGCATTGACCTGGGCTGCCGCGCAGGCCGGCGTGGCCCGAGGCCACGACAGCGTGGTCCTGCAGGCGACACCGATGGGGCTGCCGATCTACCGGGCGATGGGGTTCGAGACGGTCGTGGAGTACGCCGAGTACGCCTGACGCTGCGGGCAGCGCTCAGGGCGGGTCGACGTAGCCGAGGGGACCGGTCCGGACGTCGAGGTCTCCCTCGACCAGGAAGCCGAGGAGACCTCGTTGCGAGCGCGTCTCGTGGGACTCGCCGGGCTCCCACACCACGGCCTGGCCCGGGCCGATCTCGATGGCCTCCTCGTCGCGCCCCGAGACGGTGGCGTCCCCGCTGAGCACCACGAGGAGCTGCCGAGCGGCCGCCGGATGGCGTCCGATCACCCCACCCGGTCCTAGCTGCACCACCACGAGATGAGCGTCGGAGGTCAGTCCGAGACCTCCGACGCTCAATCCAGTGCTGGCGTTCGCGTCGATCCTGCGCTCGGGCAGCCCGGACAGGTCGACGACGTGCATCGCGCGGTCAGGCCCCGACGACGGGTTCGACGACAGGGGCGACGTAGTCCGGGTCAGCGGCCGGCGAATCGGCATTCGCGCCGGAGCCGGCCTGGGCCTGGTTCGACCAGGTCTCGAGCTCGCCCATCACCGCGGCGTGCATGTCGACACAGAGCACGACCAGGTCGCCCCGGTTCGCGCGGCTGAGCGCGTGCCGGACGGCCTCGATCTCGGGGAGCACCTGCTCGACCTGCTTGCAGCGGGCACCGTCGGCCATGGCCTTGCGGACACCCTCGACGACGAGCGTGGCGATGTCGCCCCGCTCGCGGCCACGCAGTGCGACGTCCTCGCGGACGACGACGACGTCGAAGTGCTGGGCGGCCACCATGCCGAGCTCGACCATGTCCTCGTCACGACGGTCGCCCGCCGTCGCAATGACACCGATGCGCGAGGGTCGCGACAGCTCGTGGGAGCCGAGAGAGTCGCCGACGCGGTCCACGAAGTCGCCGAGCGCGCGCATGCCCGGGGCGTTGTGGCAGTAGTCGACGATGACGTTGATGCCGTTGACCTCGACCTCGTTGAGGCGGCCGGGGGAGAGGTAGTAGTTCGTCGAGAAGGTGCGCAGTCCCTGACGGATGTCGTGCAGGGGCGCACCGGCCGCGAAGGCAGCTGCTGCGGCTCCGAGGACGTTCTGGACGTTCATCCGGGCCCGACCGCCGAAGGTCGCGGGCAGGAGGTGGGTCCAGGCCAGCTGCATCTCGCGACGACCGTGCTTGACCACGATCATCTCGCCGCGCTCGGACGGGTTGAGCACCAGCGCCTTGCCGCCTCGACGGCAGTGCGCGTCGATCATCTCGCGGACCTCGGAACCGGGCTCCTCCATCGAGAACCACACGACCTGGCCCGAGCAACGGCGACGCATCTCGCGCACCAGCGGGTCGTCGGCGTTCAGGACGGCGTGTCCGTCGCGCGGCACGGCCTCGACGAGGACGGCCTTGACGTTGGCCAGCTGTTCGATGGTGTCGATCCCACGCAGGCCGAGGTGGTCGGGCTGCACGTTGAGGACCACAGCGACGTCGTTGCGCTCGTAGCCGAGGCCCTCGCGCAGGATGCCGCCCCGGGCGACCTCGAAGACACCGAAGTCGACACGGGGGTTCTGCAGGACCATCCGGGCCGAGCGCGGTCCGGAGGCGTCCGAACGGATCAGGAGGCGCTCGTCGATGACGACGCCGTCGGTCGAGGTCATACCGACCTTGCGGCCCATGCCCTTGAAGATGTGGGAGATCATCCGCGAGGTGGTGGTCTTGCCGTTGGTGCCGGTGACCGCCACGATCGGGATCCGCGCGGTGGCACCGGGCGGGAAGAGCATGTCGACAACCGGCTTGGCGATGAACTGCGGCTCACCGATGGTCGGGTGCGTGTGCATGCGGAAGCCCGGTGCGGCGTTGACCTCGCAGATCGCACCGCCGGTCTCACGGACCGGCTCGGTGATGTCGGGACAGATGAAGTCGATGCCCGCGATGTCCAGCCCGATCATCTGGGCGGCTTCCTCGGCGATCTCGATGTTCTCGGGGTGCGCCTCGAACGTGCGGTCGATCGAGATGCCACCGGTCGACATGTTGCCGGTGAGGGCCAGCTTGATCATCAGGCCCTCGGGCGGCACATCGGTCATGGCGAAACCCTGGTCGCGGACCCGGGCAACGGCGGCGTCATCGATCTTGATCCGGGTGAGGACCTTCTCGTGGCCCACACCACGGCGGGGGTCGGCGTTCGCGGTGTCGACGAGCTCCTCGATGGTGCTGGTGCCGTCACCGGTGACCGAGGCGGGGACCCGCTCGGCGATGGCGGCCATCTTCCCGTCGATGATCAGGCAGCGGTAGTCCTTGCCGACGACGAGCGACTCGACGATGACCCAGCCTCGGCGCGACTCGCCCTCGGCGATCGCGAACGCCTCGCGAACGTCGGCCTCGTCCATCAGGTCGAGGCAGACGCCGCGCCCGTGGTTGCCGTCGAGCGGCTTGACCACGACGGGGTAGCCGATCCGGTTCGCGGCTCGCACGGCCTGGTCGGCGGTGCGCACGGACTCCTGCTTGGGGACCGGGAGACCGGCCGCGCCGAGCAGACGGGTGGTGAGGTCCTTGTCGGAGGCGATGTCGACCGCGATCGAGCTCGTCTCGGAGGTCATCGTGGCGCGGATGCGCTTGGCGTGGACGCCCTGGCCGAGCTGGACCAGCGAGTGCTTGTTGAGGCGGATCCAGGGAATGTCGCGGGAGACGGCCTCGTCGATGATCGCCTGGGTCGAGGGACCGAAGGCGGTCCGCTCGGCGCGCAGGATGAACGACTCGAGCTCCTGGTCCCAGTCGAAGGCCGGGTCGGCCTGGACCAGGTGGTTGACCAGGCGTACGGCGAGGCGCGCGGCCGCGAGGCCGACCTGCTCGTCGACGTACCCGAAGATCACGTTGTAGTGGCCGGGCTGGCCCTTGACCGCACGCGTCTTGCCGCGGCGGATGTCGTGGCCGACGATCTGCTGGAGGGCGAGCGCGGCGTGCTCGGCGACGTGACCGAGCCAGGTGCCTTCGTTGAGTCGCTCGACGAAGCCGCCGCGGCGACCGCGCGAGCAGGAGTGCTCACGCAGGCCGGGCAGCAGGGTGAGGATGTTGTCGGTGAAGCCGGGGACGGTGTTCGTGGGGAACCGCTCCAGCGAGCCGAGGTCGACCACGAGGTGGATCGACTTGTCGTAGGACCAGATGTTGGCTCCGCGGTAGACGCGGGTCTCGACGATCGTGAGGTCGGGTGTGGGGCGTTCGCTCATGAAGAGGATCCGTCCTGGTTGAGGGGAGACACAGACGTGGTGGGTTTGGTGCGGGTGCGGGCCAGCCGACGGCGCAGTGCACTGGGGGAGGCATCCGCCGCGGCGATGTCGCGGGCTGCCTGGCGCAGGTCGCGGCCGGCCTCGACCAACTCGGCGGTGTCCTCTGCGGTGGGCTCGGCGTCGTCCGGAGGCACGAGGGAGCGGGTGGTGAGGTCGAAGCGGCTGCCGTGGGGGAGGACGTGCAGGATCACGCCGCTGGACATGAGGGTCGCGGCCCGCTTGGCGTCGTAGGCGTTGGTCACGACGTACGACGGGTCGAAGATCGTGACGCCGCCTCGGCCGACGACCCGGAGGATCTCGTGGCCGTCGATGACCTCGACCACCGCAGAGGTGTCCTCGTCGACACCGAGACCCAGCAGCTGGGGAGACTGGGACACGATCATCAGCAGGCGGCCGTAGCGGTTGCGCTGGTCGAAGTGCTGGTCGATGACCGAGGAACGCAACAGTCCCATCCCGGCGGCCACCTGGGTCATCCGCTGCTTGGGGGTCGAGCCCGGTCCGCCGAAGGCGACCATGTGGCTGGACTGGATGCTCGCGCCGGCCGAGGTGCCGGCGACGACGATCCCGCGCTCGTGGGCGGCGAGGATCTCCTCGGAGAGCGGGGTGCCGCACAGCAGGGCGGAGAGCTTCAGCTGGTTGCCGCCGGTCATGAAGATGCCGGTGGCGCTCGCGAGCCGCTCACGCAGCTCGGGGTCGTAGGCGTCCTCGCGGGTGTGGGGGTTCACCGTGACGACGTCGGCTGCGCCGAGTCGCCGGAACAGCGCGTCGTACACCTCGACGACCTCGGGCCCGAGGGACGAAGCGGTCGGAATCACCGCGATGACCGCGTCCTTGCCCCCGCTCGCGATCACGAAATCCGTGAGGATCGTTCGGGTGCGGAGCTTGTCCTCGGCGCCGCCGATGATCATGAGGGGTCCTCTGGGCATGACAGCGAGGCTAGCCGGTGGGAGAGTTGCGCCGTGAAACGTCAGCCACGCCGCATCGTCCTGCTCCGCCACGCGAAGGCCGAGCAGATCGGCGCCACGGACCGTGAGCGGGAGCTCAGTCCGCGCGGCCGAGCGGACGCGGCAGCGACCGGCCGATGGCTCGCGGAGCAGCAGGTGACGCCCGACTGCGTGCTGGTCTCGGCCGCCACCCGCACCCGGCAGACCTGGGAGCACCTGGCGCCCGCCGCCGGCTGGTCGATGGAGCCGACGTACGACGCCGGCCTCTACGCCGCAGGGCCCGAGACGATGCTCGACCTGGTGCGCGAGGCGCCGGACTCCGCGACCACGGTGCTGGTGATCGGGCACAACCCGACGGTGGCCTACCTCGCCCAGATGCTCGGTGACGGTGCCGGCGACGAGGCGGCCGAGACCGCGATGACCCAGGGCTTCCCGACGAGTGCGATCGCGATCCTGGAGTACGACGGCACCTGGGCCGACCTCGACGAGGGCCGAGCCAGACTCGCGGCGTACGCCGTCGGGCGCGGATAGCGCCGAGCGCGCTGGCCCCTCAGATGGGAGGGGCGGGCGTGACGATGCCGACCTCGGCGTCGGCTGCCTCGATCTCCTCGCGGGAGATCCCGAGGAGGTACATGATCGCGTCGAGGTACGGCACGTTCACCGAGGTGTCGGCGGCGTCGCGCACCAGCTGCTTGGCGTTGTAGGCGATCCCCAGACCCGCAGCGTTGAGCATGTCGAGGTCGTTGGCGCCGTCGCCGATCGCGATCACCGAGGCCTCGGGCACCCCCACCTCGGCAGCGAACTGGCGCAGGGCAGTCGCCTTGCCGGCGCGGTCCACCACGTCGCCGAGGATGCGACCGGTGAGCTTGCCGTCGACGATCTCGAGTTCGTTGGCCCGCGCGAAGTGGATGCCGAGGTCCTCGGCGAGGCGGTCGGTGATCTGGCTGAAGCCGCCCGACACGATCGCGAACCGATAGCCCAGTCGGCGCAGCGTGCGGACCATCGTCCGGGCGCCCGGGGCCAGCACGATGGCGTCGTACACGTCATCAATCGCGGAGGCGTCGACCCCGGCGAGCATGGCCACCCGGGAGCGCAGCGACTCCTCGAAGTCGAGCTCGCCCCGCATCGCGGCCGCCGTGACCGCGGCAACCTCGGTCTCGTGGCCGGCGTGGGCGGCGAGCATCTCGATCACCTCGCCCTGGATCAGGGTGGAGTCGACGTCCATCACGATCAGTCGCATGCCGCGGCGCAACAGATTGGCCGGCTGCACGGCGATGTCGAGGCCGGTGCGCGCGGCCTCGCCGGCCAGGACGGTGCGCAGGGTGTCGGGATCGACCCCGGACACGTGCAGGTCGATCGCGGTGACCGGGTAGCGCGCCATCCGCTCCATCCGGTCGATGTTGCCGCCGCAGTCCGCGATTCGGCCGGCCACCGCCGCCATCCCGGTGGCCTTCAACGGCGTGCCGATGATGGTGACGTGGGAGCGTCCCGTGGGACGGGACCGGTTGTCGCCGGCGCCGCGCTCCACCTCGACGCTCATGCCGAGCGCCTCAGCGGTCTCCTCGATGGCCTGGCGCAGCTTCTTCCAGTCACGAGGGGCGGTCACCAGGACACCGAGCACGAGACGACGACGCAGGACGATCTGCTCGATGTCGATGACCTCGACGCCGGCCGCGGCCAGGGTCGCGAAGACGCTGGACGTCACCCCGGGGCGGTCCTTGCCGGTGAGGGTGATCAGGAGGGTCTGCGGAGTCGTCTCGGTCATCTCGGGACGAGGTTATCGGTGGGCGTCGCCGGGAGCGCGATCAGTCCGGCGGCCAGACCTCGGGGGAGCAGGCCGCCACGAGGCCGCGCCGACCGGCCCGCTCGAGGGGGAGGAGGGCCTCTCGGCGGTCGGTGACCTCCTGGGCGGTGATGGCACCACCGTCGTCCTCGAGCGCGAGCTGGGCGATGTCGAGGGCCTGGATCGCGCGCGCGGCGAGATCGGCACACCGAGCGGGTACGCCGGCCGGAGCCGCCACGACGGGGGCGTGCCGCAGGTTCATCAGCTGGTCGGCGACCTCCGGGCGCCACGCGGCCACGCCCAACCTGGCCAGCCGGTCCGCGGTCTCCACCAGGGCCCGACGCAGCTCACGGTCGGCCTCACCGACATCGGGGACCTGGCGACGTTCGGCCGGGTGCGCCACCCAGGTGATCGCCGCCCCGACCCGCACGGGGACCAGCCCGACGCCGGTGCCGGGGAAGACCACGGCCTCGCCTGCCTCGAGCGCCGCGACGTTGAACGCCCGCGGCCCACCCAGGCCGACCAGGTCACCCTCGGCCGGGAACGCCAGCCCACAACTGGTCGCGCCCTCGACCCGCAGTCGCGCCAGCCCGGCCAGCAGCGTGTCGGTCGAGCCGTCGCCGCCCAGTCCGAGGGCTGCGAGACCGGCGATCGTGTGGGTCGCGTCGGTGTCGATGACCGCATCGATCATCAGGTCGGGCACCACGTGCCCACGCAGCCAGGCAGTGGTCCACCAGGCGAGCCGTGCGGCGTCCGGAAGCGCTGAGTTCACGGCCAGCGACTCTACGCGCGGCGCCGCTGGAACCCGGCGGGGGCCTCGGTAGGGTGGCGCCCATGTCTGCCGTTCTCGAGTTCGCCGACGTCACCGTTCGGCGGGGCGAGGCGATCCTGCTCGACCAGGTCAACTGGACCGTGGAGGAGGACGAGCGCTGGGTCGTGCTCGGCCCCAACGGAGCCGGCAAGACCACCCTGCTCCAGGTCGCGGCCGCCCAGCTGCACCCGACCACCGGTGTCGCCGGGATCCTCGACGAGGTGCTCGGCACGGTCGACGTCTTCGACCTGCGCCCCCGGATCGGGCTGACCAGTGCCGCGCTGGCCGAGCGGATCCCACGCGATGAGCGCGTCCACGACGTCGTCGTGAGCGCGTCGTACGGCGTGGTGGGGCGCTGGCGGGAGTTGTACGACGGCCTCGATCACCAGCGCGCCAGTGACCTGCTCGTGGAGGTGGGGGTCAACCACCTGCGCGACCGGACCTTCGGCACCCTCAGCGAAGGCGAGCGCAAGCGGGTCCAGATCGCCCGGGCCCTGATGACCGATCCCGAGCTCCTGCTCCTCGACGAGCCCGCCGCCGGGTTGGACCTGGGGGGACGCGAGGACCTCGTCTCGACCCTCTCGGTGCTGGCGATGGACGCAGACTCTCCCGCCACCGTGCTGGTGTCGCACCACGTCGAGGAGATCCCGCCCGGGTTCACCCATGCGCTGTTGCTGCGCAGCGGACGGGTGGTTGCGGCCGGACTGCTCGACCACGTGATCACCGAGGCCAACCTCTCGGCGGCGTTCTCGATGCCGCTTGCGCTGCGCCACGAGGACGGCCGCTGGGCGGCGCGTCGGCGCACCCGGCACAGCCGAGGCTGACGCGGCCCGAGGCGGCGACGCCCCTCACGCCGTACCGGCTAGGGTCGAGTCATGGACTGGTTGGGTGAGCACATGTGGGGGACCTGGATGGCGATTGCCGTCATCCTCGGAGTGGCTGAGATGTTCAGCCTCGACCTGATCCTCATCATGCTCGCCGTCGGCGCGATGGCCGGCGCCCTGAGCGCCGTCATCGGACTACCCGTCGTGGTGCAGGTGCTCGTCGTGGCCGGGGCCTCGGTGGGTGCGCTCTCGCTGGCGCGGCCCAGCCTGGTCAAGCGACTGCACGGCGGACCCGAGCTGCGCCTGGGCCACGGCAAGCTGGTCGGCCAGCAGGGGGTCGTCACCGAGCTGATCTCGGCCCACGAACACGGTCGGATCAAGTTGGCCGGTGAAGTGTGGAGCGCAGCCCCCTACGACGACAGCATCAGCATCCAGCCCGGCGAGACCGTCGAGGTGCTCCAGATTCGCGGTGCCACCGCCTTCGTCCACCCCATGCCCCGTCTCGACTCCTGAGGAGCCGCCCCATGCCAGCCTTCTTCATCCTGCTCGGTCTTCTCCTTCTCTTCGTCATCGTCATGCTCGCCAAGACCGTGCAGATCGTGCCCCAGGCGCGCGCCGCAGTCGTCGAGCGTTTCGGCAAGTACAAGCAGACCCTGCCCGCGGGCCTGAACATCGTCGTCCCCTTCGTCGACAACGTGCGCTACCTCATCGACCTGCGCGAGCAGGTCGTCAGCTTCCCGCCCCAGCCCGTGATCACCGAGGACAACCTCGTGGTCTCCATCGACACCGTCATCTACTTCCAGGTCACCGACCCGGTCGCCGCGACCTACGAGATCGCCAACTACATCCAGGCCGTCGAGCAGCTGACGATGACCACCCTGCGCAACATCGTGGGTGGGATGGACCTCGAGGAGACGCTGACCAGCCGCGACGAGATCAACACCCGGCTGCGGGGCGTTCTTGACGAGGCCACCGGCAAGTGGGGCATCCGGGTCAACCGGGTCGAGCTCAAGGGCATCGACCCGCCGCCGTCGATCAAGGACTCGATGGAGAAGCAGATGCGCGCCGACCGCGACAAGCGCGCGGCGATCCTCACGGCCGAGGGTGGCCGCCAGTCGGCGATCCTCACCGCCGAGGGCCAGAAGCAGTCCGCGATCCTCACCGCCGAGGGTGACCGTGAGTCGCAGATCCTGCGTGCCCAGGCCGACCGCGAGGCCGCGATCCTGCGCGCCCAGGGTGAGGGTCAGGCCATCCTCACCGTCTTCCAGGCGATCCACGACGGACGTCCCGACCAGTCCCTGCTGGCCTACCAGTACCTCCAGATGATGCCGAAGATCGCCGAGGGCGACGCGAACAAGGTCTGGATCGTCCCGTCCGAGATCGGCAAGGCGCTCGAGGGGCTCGGCTCGACGATGAGCTCGATGGCCGGGATCCCTGCCGACGAGGACGGCCCGCGCGAGCGGGTCGACATGGGCAGCATGGAGCCCGCGACCCTCGGAGGAAGCGGCGCGCTGGCCAACTCCGAGCTCAGCAAGGCCAACGAAGCCGTGCAGGCTGCCATCCGGGAGGCCGCCAGCGCGGCCAACCCGGGCAAGAGCTCACCTGCTGCCCCGGAGACTCCTCCGGAGCAGTGACGGGGCTCGAAGCCGTAGCGATCCTGCTCGCAGGGGTCGCGGCCGGCACCATCAACACCGTCGTGGGGTCGGGAACGCTCATCACGTTCCCGACCCTGTTGGCGTTCGGCGTTTCCCCGGTGACCGCCAACGTGTCGAACACCGTCGGGCTCGTCCCGGGCTCGATCTCGGGAGCCATCGGCTACCGGCGCGAGCTGGCCGGCCAGCGTTCCCGGGTTCTCCGCCTGTGTGGTGCCTCGCTGATCGGCGGGCTCGCCGGCGGCCTGCTGCTGCTCGCCCTGCCCGCGGCTGCCTTCGCTGCGATCGTCCCCGTGCTGATCCTGCTCGGTCTGGTCCTCGTGGTGTTCCAGCCCCGGATCTCGACCTGGGTGGCGGCACGGCACGAAGCGCGCGGCGGGCTCTCACCCCACGGCGCCTGGTGGGTGCGCCCGGCGGTCGCGCTCACCGGCGTGTACGGCGGCTACTTCGGTGCCGCCCAGGGGGTCCTGCTGATGGCGGTGCTCGGGATCGGGGTCGACGAGAGTTTGCAACGACTGAACGCGGTGAAGAACGTCCTGGCCGCGGTCGTGAACGGCGTGGCCGGTCTGCTCTTCATCGTCGTCGCCGACGTCGACTGGCGCATCGTCGGCCTGATCGGCGTCGGCTCGGTCATCGGTGGCCAGCTGGGCGCTCGGGTCGGCCGTCGGCTGCCCAGCGGAGTGCTGCGAGTCGTGATCGTGACCGTCGGGGTGGTCGCCCTGGTGGTCTTCCTCGCCGGCTGACCAGGCGGCGAGTCAGGCGGCGAGCTCGGCCGGCTTCTTCTTGACCCGCAGGCCGACCAGACCGGAGAGCACCGCACCGATGGCTGGCCCGATCAGCGCACCGCCGGTCGCACGCGAGACGTGCCCCTCCTTGATGCCGAGGTAGCCGGTGCCGGCATCGGCAGCGTCCACCGCGATTCCCACGAGCACCAGGTTGCGCCGGGCCGAGCCGCGGGCGAAGAGGGTGAGCGTGCCCAGGGCGATCTCGCGGGCGCCGAAGAGCCGAGCGACGTAGGGCAGCTGCGGGTTCTCGGCCACGTTGAGCTGGAAGAGCTTGCCCGCGAGCTCGGGTCGGGCCAGGGAGACAGCGCCGATCGCGATGCGGCCCAGGGAGAGTCCAGTCACAGGGTTCATGTCTCGGACCCTAGCGACCCGGGGGCGGGGGCGGGGTGCCCGTCCACGTAGGCACGGGCCCAGCGCTCCAGCTGCTCGTAGACCCGGGCCCGGGGCTCGGGCAGGGAGAGCACCACGTCGTGCCGCGCGCCGTGGATGGCCACATAGGTCACATGGTCACCCAGGAACGATGCCCAACGGCGGATCTGGCTCACATCGAGCACCAGGTCGTGGGTGTGTACCTCCGGGCCCATCTGCTCGGGTCGTGTGGTCGCCCCCGACGAGAGGACCAGGGCCGGGCAGCCGACGTCGAGGCCGTCGTGGAGCAGGGCGTGACCTTCGCGCACCGCGCGCAGCCACCCGGCGTACACGGGCCAGGACTGGACGGGCTTCCAGTCGAGGTTGAAGTCCCACTCGCCCTCGTGGTCCCGGTGCAGGCTGCGGGTGTAGAGGCCATCGACGCTGCGCTGGATCTGCTGGCGCGGGCGGTGCCGACCGAGCTGGGTGACGACGCTCGCCGCGATCGTGCGCATGAACAACGACCCGTGGAGGTCGAACCACGGAGAGTTGAGCACGATTCCGGCCAGGGCCGGGCCCGGGCGCTGGGCGTCGGCCCACAACGGCACGGTGAGCCCACCCGTGGAGTGCGCCGACACGACGACGTGGTCGTGGCCGTCGCGCTCGGTGATCCGGGACCAGGCCTCGTCGAGGTCGGGGAAGTAGTCCCGGAGGTCGGAGACATAGTTGGGCGTCTGGTGCTCGAGCAACGAACGGCCGTACTTGCGCAGGTCCACGGCGTAGAAGTCGTAGCCCCGGGCCAGCCACCACTCGGCGTACTCGGTCTGGAAGAAGTAGTCGCAGAAGCCGTGCACGTGCAGGACTGCGCGACCGGTCGGGGTGCTGGTACGCCGGCTGACCAGGGTGGCGACCACCGGGCCCTCGTCGTCGGGCGGGAACTCGAGGGTCTCGGCGACCCACGGCTCGCCGAGGATGTCGGTGACGGGCTCGGCGGGCATGGCTGCAGTCTCTCAGTCCATGGCATCGACGGCGCGACCGCCGGCGGCCCGCACGGTCGCGGCGGCCACCAGACCGGCCAGCAGCCCGACGTCGGTTGCCGTCTCGGGGTGCCACTGGACCGCGACGCAGAAGCGCTCGCCGGGCAGCTCCATCGCCTCGAGGGTCCCGTCCGCGGCGTGCGCGCTCGGGCGGTAGCCGGGGTGATCGCGCACGCCCTGGTGGTGGTGGCAGCTGACCGTGAGGCGGCCACCCACGAGCTCCGCGACCCGGCTGCCCGCAACGGTGCCGACCTCGATCTCGCCGTACTGGTCGCCGCCCGGGCTGTGCCGCTCGTGGTCGACCAGGTCCGGGAGGTGCTGGTCGAGGGTGCCGCCGGCATGCACGGCCATCAGCTGCATGCCTCGGCACACGCCCAGCACCGGAACACCCTGGTCATCGGCGGCGTCGAGCAGCGCGGACTCCCAGGCGTCGCGGTCCGGCCGCCAGCCGGCAGTGCGGGGGTGCGGTGACGCGTCGTACCGTCCCGGGTCCACGTCGGCGCCGCCGGTGATGATCAGGCCGTCCAGTCTGGCCATCAGCGCAGCGGCTGCCGTCGGGTCGGACGGAGGCAGGAGCACGGGAACGCCGCCGGTGGCCACCACTGCCTCGGCGTAGAGCGCGGGCAGCACATCGGCACGCTGGTGCCACACCCCCCACGCCGCGTCCTCGCGGTAGGTGGTGAGCCCGATGATCGGCCCGCCCGCTGACCGGGTCATCGACGGCTCACAAGGGCGTGACGTAGGCACCCGAGATGCCGCCGTCGACGAGGAAGGAGTTGGCGGTGATGAAGCTCGACTCGTCGGACGCCAGGAAGAGCACGGCGTTCGCCATCTCCGACGGCTCGGCGAATCTCCCCATCGGGACGTGGACGAGGCGTCGTGCGGCGCGTTCGGGGTCGCTGGCGAAGAGCTCCTGGAGCAGGGGCGTGTTCACCGGACCCGGACACAGGGCGTTGACCCGGACACCCTCGCGGGCGAACTGGACGCCCAGTTCGCGAGACATCGACAGGACGCCGCCCTTCGAGGCGGAGTAGGAGATCTGTGAGGTGGCCGCCCCCATCACCGCGACGAACGACGCGGTGTTGATGATCGAGCCCTTGCCCTGCTCGAGCATGTAGGGGAGGGCCGCCTTGCAGCACAGGTAGACGCTGGTCAGGTTGACCTCCTGGACCCGGCGCCAGGCCTCGAGCTCCGTGGTGAGGATCGAGTCGTCGTCCGGCGGCGAGATGCCGGCGTTGTTGAAGGCGATGTCGACCGAGCCGTAGGTCTCCTTGGCGGTCCGGAAGAGCGCGTCGACCTGCTCCTTGTCGGTCACGTCGACCTGGACGTACGTCGCGACCTCCGCGCCGCCGAGCTCGGCGACCAGCTCGTGGCCCCGGGCGTGGTCGATGTCCCCGATGACGACCTTGGCGCCCTCCTCGACGAAGCGCTGCACGGTCGCCAGCCCGATGCCGGAGCAGCCTCCGGTGACGACGGCGACCTTGCCCTCGATGCGTCCTGCCATGGTGTCGTGCTCCCTTCGTGGGGTGGGTCGTCAGTGGGCGATGAAGACGTTCTTCTCCTCGGTGAACGCGTGGGGAGCGTCGGGGCCGAGCTCACGGCCCAGGCCGCTCTGCTTGTAGCCGCCGAACGGCGTCCAGTAGCGCACCGCGGAGTGGGAGTTGACGCTGAGGTTGCCGGCCTCGACCGCCCGGGCGACGCGCAGGCCGCGACCCAGGTCGCTGGTGAAGATCGATCCGGAGAGGCCGTACTCGGTGTCGTTGGCCAGCTCGATCGCATGCGCCTCGTCATCGAACGGCATGACCGCGACGACCGGCCCGAAGACCTCCTCGCGCCAGATCCTCGCCGAAGGATCCTCGGTGGTGACCACGCTCGGCGGCACCCAGAAGCCGTCACCTCCAGGAGTGGAGCCGGCGAACGCGACCTCCACCTCGTCGAGGTAACCGCGCACGGTGGTCTGCTGGTGGGCGGAGATGAGCGGTCCCATCTCGCTGCTCTCGTCGCTGGGGTCGAGGACCCGCATGGCGGTGACGGCCGGCTCGAGCCGCGCCAGGAACTCGTCGTAGGCCGACCGCTCGACGAGGATCCGCGAGCGGGCACAGCAGTCCTGCCCGGCGTTGTCGAAGACGGCGTACGGCGCGGCCGCGGCAGCAGCAGCCAGATCGGCGTCGGCGAAGACGATGTTGGAGCTCTTGCCCCCGAGCTCCAGCGTCACCCGCTTCACCTGGTCGGCGCAGCCGGCCATGATCCTCTTCCCGACCTCGGTCGAGCCGGTGAAACAGACCTTGCGCACCAGCGGGTGGGTCACGAAGCGCTCGCCGACCACCGAGCCCCGACCCGGCAGGATCGTGAGGACGTGGGGCGGGAGCCCCGCCTCGAGGGCAAGCTCGCCGATCCGGATCGCGGTGAGTGGAGTCAGCTCTGCGGGCTTGAGGACCACGGTGTTCCCGGCAGCCAGGGCCGGCGCGAAGCCCCAGGCGGCGATCGGCATGGGGAAGTTCCACGGCACGATGATGCCGACCACGCCCAGGGGCTCGCGGAAGGTGATGTCGGTGCCTCCGGCGACCGGGATCTGCCGTCCGAACATCCGCTCGGGGGCAGCCGAGTAGTAGTTCAGGCAGTCGCGGACGTTGCCGGCCTCCCATCGGGCGTTGCCCCACGTGTGCCCGGCGTTGCGCACCTCGAGCTCGGCGAGCTCCTCGATGTGGTCGTCGACCACCGCGGCGAAGCGACGCAGGACGGTCGCCCGGTCGCCGGGGGCCATCGTCCGCCAGCCGACGAACGCCTCATGGGCACGCTCGATCGCCAGGTCGGTCTCGGCCAGCGAGGTGAGGGGTACGTCGACGACGGGCTGGCCGGTCGCCGGGTTGATGACGGTGTGGAACTGGGTGCTCATCACAGCCTCTCGAATCCGCGGCGGAGCTCCCAGTCGGTGACGGCCGCGTTGTAGGCCGCGAGCTCCACGTCCGCCATGTTCACGTAGTGGTCGACCACGTCGTCCCCCAGGGCGGCACGGGCAACCCGGGATGTGGCGAAGGCCTCGCGGGCGGCCGCCATGGTCGAGGGGACCTTCGCCCGACCGGAGGTGTAGGCATTGCCCTCGAGTGGATCCTCCAGAGCGAGCTCGTTCTCGATCCCGTGGAGTCCGCCGGCCAGCATCGCGGCCAGCGCCAGGTAGGGGTTCACGTCGCCGCCGGGCACCCGGTTCTCCATCCGCGCACCTGCGCCGTGGCCCACCAGCCGGATCGCGCAGGTCCGGTTGTCGAGCCCCCAGGCGATGGTGTTGGGCGCGAAGGAGCCGTCCGCGAACCGCTTGTAGGAGTTGATGTTGGGCGCGTAGAGCAGCGTGAAGTCTGCGATGGTCGCGAGCACCCCGGCCACGAAGTGGTCATAGAGCGCGGTGCGGGCGCCGAGGGCCTCGTCCCAGAAGATCAGCGCACCGTCGGTGCCCCGCAGCGAGAGGTGGATGTGGCAGGAGTTGCCCTCGCGCGCGTCGTACTTCGCCATGAACGTGATCGCCTTGCCGTGCTGGGCGGCGATCTCCTTGGCGGCGGTCTTGTAGACCGCATGGTTGTCGGCCGTCTCCATCACCTCCGCGAAGAGGAACCCGATCTCGTGCTGGCCGAAGTTGCACTCGCCCTTGGCCCCCTCGACCTCGAGGCCGGCGGCGTACATGTGGTTGCGGATGTCGCGCAGCAGCGGCTCGACCCGGGTGGTGCCGAGGATCGAGTAGTCCACGTTGTACTGGTTCGCCGGGGTCAGGTCGCGGTAGTTGGCGTCGTAGGCCTGCTCGTAGGTCGTGTCGAAGGCGATGAACTCCAGCTCGGTCCCCGCCAGTGCCGTCCACCCGCGCTCCGCGACCCGGTCCAGCTGGCGACGCAGGATCGTCCGGGGCGACTGGACCACGGGGGAGTGGTCGGGCCAGACGAGGTCGCACTGCACCATCGCCGTGGCCGGCAGGTGGGTGAGGACCCGGATCGTGTCGGCATCCATGACGAACTCCATGTCGCCGTAGCCCGTCTCCCACGAGGAGATGGCGTAGCCGCCGACAGTGTTCATGTCCACGTCGACGGCCAGCAGGTAGTTGCAGCCCTCGGTGCCGTGCTCCACGACGTGGTCGACGAAGTAGCGACCGTGCAGACGCTTGCCCTGCAATCGCCCCTGCATGTCGGTGAAGGCCACGATCACCGTGTCCACGTCACCTGCCTCGATGCTCGCCACCAGCTCATCCATCGTGAGGTGCCGGTCATTACGAGTTGCCATGGACTCTCCCTGGTCGGGTGTGGGTGCGAACGTCGTGGTGCGGTCAGCCCACCAGGCCTCGGAGCAGGGCGGCGGTGTCGTCGCAGTGCTGCTCCATGGCCCGGCGGGCGCGGTCTGGCTTGCCGTCCAGGATCGCGCGCACGACCTGGGCGTGCTGCCGGTCCGAGTGCGCGATGTTGGCGTCGAGGACCGGGATCGCCAGCAACATCTCGTGCAGACCGGACTGCACCGAGGTCACGGCTTCGACGACGCGTGGCGAGCCGGTGAGGGCGGCGACGGTGAGGTGCAGGCGGGAGTCCGCCTGACGGTGCTCGGCGGGCTTGCGGGCGGCTTCCACGTCGTCGAGCGCACGCTCGAGCTGGTTCCGGCCCTGGGTCGTGAGCGCCTGCAGGGCGGCGAGCGAGGCGGCACCGGGCTCGATGATCCTGCGGAAGTCGAGGGTGTCGTGCCAGTCACGCCGCTGGGTGCTCGTCGCCCGACCAGCGGCTCGCGCCGACGGGGACCTCGGCTTGAGCGTCACCACGGTGCCGCCGCCCCGCCCGCGCGTGGTGGCCACCAGGCCGGCCTGCCGGAGGGCCGCCATGGCCTCGCGCAGGGTCGCGCGGGAGACGCGCAGCCGCGCGGCCAACTCGCGCTCGGAGGGCAGTGTGGACCCGCGCGGGTAGACCCCGAGGCGGATGGTGGCGCCGAGCTGCTCGACGCAGGCCTCGAAGGCGTGGTGCCCCCGGACCGGGCGGAGGACCGCCTCGGTCAGGTCGTGCTCGGGGGAGGCGGGCATGGGGGTCATCCTCCGAGCGCGACGCAACTGTGTCAATGACCAAAGGTCTGGCTTCAGACCAAATATCCAGACCTGCTTTACACCCGTCTCGGGACGGGTCTAGCGTCCGGCGCAAGCAACCCATCAGCATGCCTCGGGGTGGGCCGGGTGGACGAGAGAGGAACCATCGTGGCGGACAACCAGGCAGGATCGGGCAAGACGCGAGGCGGGTCCGGGGTCACGTACTCGGATGCCGCCGAGGGCTACTTCGACAAGCGCGGGCTGACGCGCCACGCCGGTGCCTGGTCCCTCTGGGCGCTCGGCGTCGCGGCGGTCATCTCGGGCGACTTCTCGGGGTGGAACACCGGTATCGGTGAGGCCGGCTGGGGAGGCATGCTGATCGCCACGGTGATCATCGGCGTGATGTACCTGCTGATGGTCTGGAGCATCGCCGAGATGTCCGCGGCGATGCCGCACACCGGCGGGGCCTACTCCTTCGGCCGCTCTGCCATGGGGCCGTGGGGTGGATTCGTCACCGGCCTGGCGGAGACGATTGAGTACGTCATCACGACCGCCGTGGTCGGTACCTTCGCCGGCCTGTACGCCGATGCGATCACCGACGACCTCTTCGGCTTCACCATGCCTCTGTGGCTCTGGGTCGTGGTCTTCTACGTCATCTTCGTGTCGCTCAACTCGGTCGGTGCCGCCGCGTCCTTCAAGTTCGCCGTCGTGATCGCCGTGATCTCGCTCAGCGTCCTCGGGTTCTTCTTCGTCGCCGCGATCTTCTCGGGACAGTTCTCGTGGGACAACCTCTGGAACATCACTCCCGAAGCCGGCAACAGCAAGTTCCTGCCGTTCGGGATCAGTGGCGTCTTTGCGGCGCTGCCCTTCGCGATCTGGTTCTTCCTCGGGATCGAGGAGCTCCCCTTGGCCGCCGAGGAGACGCACACGCCGGCCGAGGACATCCCGCGCGGGTCCCTCATGGGCATGTGGACGCTGCTGACGACCGCGTTCCTGGTGCTGCTCCTCAACCCGGGGGTCCTGGGTGCCAAGGAGATCGCCGAGAGCGGCGAGCCCATCCTGGACGGCTTCAGCGCCATCTTCCCCAGCGGCAACATCGCCTCGCTGCTCTCACTGTTCGCTCTCACCGGTCTGGTCGCGTCCTTCCAGGGCATCATGTTCGCGGCCGGCCGCAACATGTACTCGCTCTCGAGGGCCGGCTACTACCCCCAGGTCCTCTCGCTCACAGGAGGACGCAAGGTCCCCTACCTGGCGCTCATCGCCTGCGCAGTCATCGGGGTCGGGCTCGTGTTCGGCCTGGGGGTCATCCAGGGTGAGGACGGGGTGACGGTGGCCGTCGAGCTGCTCAACGTCGCGGTCTTCGGCGCGGTCATCAGCTACGTGCTCCAGATGGTGTCCTTCCTGATCCTGCGTCGGCGTTTCGGTGACGTGTCGCGGCCGTACACCAGCCCGGTCGGCACGACCGGTGCTGCCATTGCGGCAGTGATCGCCGCGGTCACCCTGGTGATCCTGCCCTTCAACGACGCCTACCGTTCGGTGGTGGTCGGGGTCGCGATCTTCTTCGCGATCGGACTGCTCTACTTCGCTCTCGTGGGCAGGCACCGGTTGGTGCTCTCTCCCGAAGAGGAGTACGCCATGTCGCGCGGAACGGACGTGCACCACCTGCCGCCGAGCTGACACTGCGGGTGAGGACCGTGTTGGTCGTCACCGACGGTGGCGGTCCCGGATCGGCCGCGCCGGACTCCCCGGAGTTTGAGCCACCGGCCGACCGGGCAGGCTGGTGTTGCAGAGCGTCTGCGTTGGGGTCTCGGGGCCCGGCGCCCGCAGGGCCGCCGATCGGTCGTCAGGGCAGTTGCCGGTTCGACGCCATCGACCTCTGCCGCACTGAGGCGCTGTCCGGCGACTCGGAGTACGGTGTCATCGGAACATGACGTTTGAGCTCGGGGGGGCGCATCGATGCATCAAGTCACCAACGTACGACGCCAGTTGATCTTGTTGGTCGCGATGCTCTTCGGCATGTGCAGTGCCGCGTCTCTGTGGGCCGTCGCCGCTGAAGCCTCGTCAGGTTCCGCTGCGACGCGCGACCATGCCTCCGTGTCCGCGAGCCTCCCTGACTCCCAGGGCGCGAAGACCTCGGGCGACGACGACGATGACGACGACGACGAGAAGTCCGACAAGGACGACGAGAAGTCCGAGAAGGACCAGGCCAAGGACGACAAGAAGTCCGAGAAGGACCAGGCCAAGGACGACAAGAAGTCCGAGAAGGACCAGGCCAAGGACGACAAGAAGTCCGGCAAGGACGACGACGACGACGATGACGACGACGACAAGAAGTCCGACAAGGACAAGGACAAGTCCAAGGACGACAAGAAGTCCGGCAAGGACGACGACGACGACGACGGCGATGACGGCGATGCCGACGACGAGAAGTCTGACAAGGACGATGACGAGGACGGCGAGACCAGCGGCGGCCAGGTGAAGGACGGTACGACGAAGGACGGCAAGACGAAGGACGGCAAGACCAAGGACGGCAAGACGAAGGACGCCAAGACCAAGGACGCCAAGACGAAGGACGCCAAGACCAAGGGCGCCAAGACCAAGGACGCTCCGGGACCAACGGCAACGGCAACGGCAACGGCAACGGCAACGGCGAGGGCGGTCTGGTCCCGACGGACTCCGGGACCGTGCAACTTGCGCCCCTGGGCCCGCTCGATTCGGTCCCCGAGGGCACGTCCTATCCCACCAGCACCGTGCAGCTCGAGTGGTACGACTTCGACCAGGGTTACCCCGTCACGTCGCAGGTCTCGTTCACGATGGTCGAACCGACCGAGGGGATCGACCTGAGCGTCCTCGGTCACAGCCAGGTCTTCCTGGGCGGGGACCCCTCGCTGATCTCGGGGGCGTTGTCGGGTCTCGACGCGGTGCAGGCCTATGACCTCAGGTTCGATGCTGCGGCCGTCGACCCGCGGGGCTATCACGTGATGCTGACCGTGGCGGCGCCCGGTGCCGTCGGGAGCGACGTCAAGGAGAAGACCTTCTGGGTGGCGGCCGATTCCGCGGGAGCCCCTCAGGGAGCCGACGCCGACCAGTCCGCGCAGGCCCAGCCTCTCGGGCTCGTGCGTGGTGGCGGAACCACTTCGGCCCGCACCAGCTTCGACACCTTCTCCACCACCGGCGCCTACGTGCCGCAATGGGCGCGGTCCCCGCTGGCGTTCCTGGGCTTCGGGCTGGCGGCGGCGTTGGGGTGGCTCGTGCTGCTGGTCGTGGACGACCCTCGGGCCAGGCGCACCCCGCGAATCGCGCTCATCACCCGCAAGCGGACCCCGGACGGGGACTTCCTCTCGCTGCTCTAGTCCGACGTGCGCAGGGTGGAGGCGTCGGTACGGGTGATCCTGCGGGCCACGAGGATCCCCGCCACGAGTGCCCCCAGCGTGCCCAGCGCCTCGTCGCCGAGGGTGTCCTCGTAGGCCGTGCTCAACTCGGTGCCGTGCCGGATGAAGGTGAACCACTCGCCGAGTTCCCACCCGATGGCCAGGACTGCCCCGAGGCCGGTGACGAGCAGCACGATGGCCCAGGCAGGACGCACGCTCGCGCAGATGATGAGCCCGAGCCCCGCGCAGAGCAGGATCCAGTTGGCGAAGTGGTTCAGGTCGTCCCACCAGACCACGGCGTCGTAGAGGTCCAGGCTGTTGCCGGTCACATCCACCAGGAACGGCGCCATCACCAGGGTGAAGGCGCCGAACGGCGCAGGGGTCGTGCGGTCCCGGCGGCGCACCACCAGCCACCAGATTGCCGGGGTGAGCAGCATCAGCACCGGATAGGCGATCAGTCGAGCCCCGAACGCCTTGCCCTCGAAGCGGTCGATGCCCGGCACCCACTCGGCGACTCCGAGCTGGGTGACGGTCAGGAGGAGGACGACGGCGGGCGCGGCGGCCAGGAGGCGACGGTTCACCCGGACATCATGGCGCGCGGCGGGACTCCGCCGCGTGAGTTCGCGGGCTCAGTGCTGATGGGTCCCGTGCAGGATCGCGCGTCCGGCGGTCTTGAAGGCGAGGTTGAACGACACCACCGCGGGCGAGGCGTCCGCGTCGACACCCAGCGACTCCTCCTGCACGGCGTGCACGACGAAGAAGTAGCGGTGGACCTGGTCGCCCTGGGGTGGGGCTGCCCCCATGAACCCCTGCGCACCGCCGTCGTGGCGGCAGTGGAAGGCGCTACCGGGGAGGTCGCCACCGGCGGCACCGGTGTCGAGCGAGGTCACGTCGGCCGGGAGGTCCACCAGCACCCAGTGCCAGAAGCCGCTGGGAGTGGGAGCGTCTGGATCGAAGCAGGTGACGGTGAAGCTCTTGGTC
Organism: uncultured Actinomycetota bacterium; assembly: GCA_963850965.1. Lineage (GTDB taxonomy): Bacteria > Actinomycetota > Actinomycetes > Propionibacteriales > Nocardioidaceae > Nocardioides. The sequence continues at coordinate 22,390 of CAWKMT010000003.1, forward strand.
CCCTCGGGAGCGTCACTCCACGACAGCTGCGGTGAGGTGTTCCCACCCGAAGCCACCTGCTCGTCCTGGAGGGGCTGCCCGTCGCTCACGTCGGTGCTGGTCACCGAGAAGGATGGGACCGACGGCAACAGGTCGTAGGGGTTGGGGTGCACCGGGCGGTCGAGGCTCATGTCACTCCTAGCTGAGGGGGCGCGTCGCGTCCAACGTAGTCCGGTGGCTGAACGCTCTCCAGGGGGCGGCAGTCGAGGGCGACCATGATGGGGCGATGGATGAGTTCCCGACGTACCCCTCAGGTCTGCGACTCACTGGTCGTCGCGTCGTGGTGGTCGGCGGGGGACACGTGGCCCAGCGCCGTATCCCGGGTCTGATCGCGGTCGGTGCCGTCGTCGACGTCGTGTCCCCCGAGGTGACTCCGGCCATCGAGGGACTGGTCGGGAGCGGCGAGATCACCTGGGCGCGCCGCGCCTTCGAGGCCCACGACCTCGACGGCGCGTGGTACGTCGTGGCCGCGACCGACGACACGGCCGCCAACGAGGCGGTCAGCCTGGCCGCCGAGGAACGGCACACCTTCTGCGTTCGCGCCGACGACGCCACCCGGGCCACCGCGTGGACCCCGGCGGTCGGGCGGCACGGGGGACTGACCGTCGCTGTGCTGGGCAACCGCGACCCACGCCGCTCCGCCTCGATCCGGGACGAGATTCTCGAGGCCCTGCGCGAGGGGCGGATCGTGGCCCGGGACGCGCGCGACCGTCGGGCAGGGGTGATCCTCGTCGGTGGCGGCCCCGGAGACCCCGAGCTCATCACCGTGGCCGGACGCAAGGCCCTGATGGAGGCCGACGTGGTCGTGGCCGACCGGCTGGCCCCGCGTGAGCTCCTCGGTGAGCTCTCCAGCGATGTCGAGCTGATCGACGTCGCCAAGCTGCCCCGCGGCAGGTCGGCCCAGCAGGAGGAGATCAACCGGGTCATCGTTGCGCGGGCGCTCGACGGCAAGCGCGTGGTCCGTTTCAAGGGCGGTGACAACTTCGTCTACGGCCGGGGCTACGAAGAGGTCATGGCGTGCCGGGAAGCCGGCGTTCCGATCACCGTCATTCCGGGCATCACCAGCTCCATCGCGGTGCCCGCCGTGGCCGGCATCCCGGTCACCCATCGTGGGGTGGCCCACGACTTCACCGTGGTCTCGGGGCACCTCCCGCCCGGCCACCCCGACTCGCTGGTGAACTGGTCGGCGATCGCCGGGCTGCACGGGACCGTCGTCCTGATGATGGCCGTCGACAACGCAGCGGCCATCGCCGCGTCCCTGGTCGCTGATGGTCGAGCGGCGACCACCCCGGTCGCCGTGGTGTGCGAGGGCACGATGCCGGGGGAGCGGACCGTGCTGTCCACCCTCGGGTCGCTGGCCGACGACTTGGCCTCCCACGACGTCAAGCCGCCCGCCGTCATCGTGGTCGGTGCCGTGGTCGCGGTGGCCCATCCTGCACACTTCTCCTGATGGCCACCGTCCACGAGATTTCCGACCCCAGTGATCCGAGGCTGGCCGACTACCGCGACCTGCGCGACGTACAGCTGCGCAAGCATCTCGAGGCCGAGAACGGGCTCTTCCTGGCCGAGGGCGCGAAGGTCGTACGCCGATCCGTCGAGGCAGGTTTCACGCCGCGCTCCTTCCTCATGGCGCCGCGCTGGCTCGACGGTCTGGCCGACATCCTGTCGACCACGGACGCCCCCTGCTTCGTGCTGGAGGAGTCGCTCGCCGAGGAGGTGACCGGATTCCACGTCCACCGGGGTGCGCTGGCCTCGCTGGAGCGGCGCCCCCTGCGCAGTGTGGCCGAGGTGCTCGAGGGCGCGCGGTCGGTGCTGGTCCTGGAGGACCTCGTCGACCACACCAACGTCGGGGCGGTCTACCGTTCCGGCGCTGCGCTGGGCTTCGACGCGGTGCTGCTGGCGCCCCGGTGCGCGGACCCGCTCTACCGGCGCTCGATCAAGGTCGGGATGGGTGCGGTCTTCACCATGCCCTGGACCCGGCTCCCCGACTGGCACGACGCGCTCCCCTCTCTCTCCGAGGCGGGCTTCACCACCGTCGCGCTGACCCTGGCCGAGGACTCAGCGCCCATCGAGCAGGCGGTGGCCGGGCTCGACAAGGTGGCCCTGGTCCTGGGCTCCGAGGGTCACGGGCTCTCGGCCCGCTGGGAGGAGTCCGCCGACCTACGCGCCACGATCCCGATGCGCGAGGGGATCGACTCCCTCAACGTCGCCGCCGCGAGCGCGGTGGCGTGCTACATCACCATGCGTCGTTGAATCAGTCGACCGGCATCTCGTAGATGATCTCGAGGCCGTCCTCGTCGTCCCACTGCTCGCCCACCTCGAGGAACGAGAACTGGTGGACGAGTGCCATCGAGTCCGGGTTGGTCGGCGAGATCGTGGCCCGGAGCACCTTCACGTCGGGCTCACGGTGGGCCCGGTCGATGAGGGCGCGGAGCGCGGCGCGGGCATAGCCCCGCCGACGCAGGGTGGGGTCGACGCCGTACCCGATCTCGACCATGCCGTCGGAGTCAGGCGCCGCGTGGTAGCCGGCCCGGCCGACGGCGATGCCGAGCTCCTCGTCCCAGATCACGCCCGTGACCCAGGGCAGGTCCTGGGGTGACTCGAGGGTCTGCTCGGCCCTGCGCTGCCAGATGCGGGCGCAGTCAGGGCCGGCGAGCCACGGCGTGAGCACGATCTGCGAGCTGTGCTGAGCCGCATCGAGGTCTCCGGCCGCGAGCGCCGCCAGGGTCTCCGCGTCCAGCTGGACGATCTTGATCCGGGGGTCGGTTGTCACCTCACCAGTATGACGAGGAGCGAGTGCCGGACGCGACCACTTCGGGGCGACATCCGGACCACCGACGTGAGCTCAGGCAGGCCAGCCCGCGGGGAAGTCGTCGGCAGCCTTGTCGTGCGCCTTCTGGAGCCGCTTGCGGAGCTTGGTCGCGAGCCGGTCGCCGAAGACCGTCCCGCGGGTGTGGTCGGTCTCGTGCTGGAGGCAGCGGGCCAGGAGTCCGTCACCGGCGTACTCCACCGGCTCGCCGTCGAGCCCGAAGCCGGTCACGGACGCGAAGTCGGGCCGGGCGCACTCCACGAAGGCGCCCGGGAACGACAGGCAGCCCTCGTCGTCGATGTCGAGCTGACGCTCGCCGACCTCGGGCAGGGTCAGGGCCGGGTTGCAGACGACGCCCACGGTGCGCTCGCCCGACTCGTCGGGGCAGTCGAAGACGAAGACCGCGAGGTCCACCCCGATCTGGCAGGCGGCCAGACCGACCCCGTCGGCGGCGTACATGGTGGCGACCATGTCGGCGACCAGGGTGCGCAGGTCCGCGTCGTACGAGGTGACCTGCTGCTGGGCGCGGTGCATCACCGGGACGCCCCAGCGGGTCATCGGGCGGACGGTGCCGCCTCCGGGCAGGGGGCCGAACGGCGCGCGCACGAGATCGTCGGTCAGGTCGTCGGTCATGGCGCGAATCCTAGGTCGCGGCGAGCTGGAGCGCCGAACCGTGCCCGCCCGGCAGGCTTGTGACCCGAGACACGGGGTGTTCTGTAGCGCGGAGTGTAACTGCGAGTTACATTTGGCGCATGTCCCTTCCCAAGAGCCTCCAGCCCGGCGGCAAGCACGGTCTCTCCACCAAGGAGACGCGCGACCCGATCGGGTTCGCGGTAGCCGCACTGACCCGGGTCTCCCAGAGTGACCTCATCGAGCGACTGGGCCTGCGCAAGCAGTCCGAGAAGGTCGTCTTCACCGTCACCCGGCACGGGTTCAAGGCGGCGACGACAGCCAGCCGCACGTTCGCGAAGGCGGGCAAGAAGGGGAAGCCCGGTGTCCGGGTCCCCGCGGCCACCCCCCGGGGCGTCTTCGACCTCACTCCCACCGAGGACGAGCAGATGCTCGTCGACGTGGTGACCGAGTTCGCCGAGGAGATCGTCCGACCGGCCGCCTCTGAGGCCAACGAGACCTGCGCGGCTCCTGACGACCTGCTGAAGGCGAGCCTGGAGATCGGCCTCCCGATCCTGGGGGTCCCCGAGTCCCTCGGTGGCATCTCCGAGGAGCGCTCAGCCATGGCCGGCACGCTCGTCGCCGAGGCACTCGCCCAAGGTGACATGGGACTGGCCGTGGCGGCTCTGGCGCCCGGCTCCGTCGCCACCGCCCTGGGCCTCTGGGGCACCGACGCCCAGCAGCAGACCTACCTGCCCGCCTTCACCGGCAGCGACGTCCCGGCGGCCGCCCTGGCGCTCACCGAGCCCACGGTCCTCTTCGACGTGCTCACCCCCAGCACCACCGCCGAGCAGACGGCCGACGGCTACGTCCTCAACGGTGTGAAGTCGCTGGTCGTGCGTGGCGCCGAGGCCGAGCTCTTCGTCGTCGGTGCCCTCCTCGACGGCCAGCCCGTGCTCTTCCTGGTCGAGTCGTCGACTGACGGTCTCTCCGTCGAGGGTGACCCGGCCATGGGGCTGCGCGCGGCCTCCCTGACCAAGCTCACCCTGACCGACGTGCGGGTCCCGGCGGACGCCGTGCTCGGCGCGACCGACGGCACGACGTACGTCGAATGCGTGCGGTTGGCTCGTCTGGCCTGGTGTGCCCTCGCGGTCGGCACCGGTCAGGCCGTTCTCGACTACGTGACCCCCTACGTCAAGGAGCGTGAGGCGTTCGGCGAGCCGATCGCCCACCGTCAGTCGGTCGCCTTCATGGTCGCCAACATCGCGATCGAGCTGCAGTCGATGCGGCTGCTCACCTACAAGGCCGCGGCTCGCGCTGCGGCAGGCAAGTCCTTCGCCCGCGAGGTGGCGCTCGCGCGCAAGCTCTGCACCGACAAGGGCATGCAGATCGGCCTCGACGGCGTCCAGCTGCTCGGCGGCCACGGCTTCGTCAAGGAGCACCCGGTGGAGCGGTGGTACCGCGACCTGCGGGCCGTCGGAATCATGGAAGGAAGCGTGCTTGTCTGATGATCAACCTCGACGATCCCAAGAAGTTCCGCCCGCTGGCCTCGCAGGCCCACCAGGTCGCCATGAACATGCTGCGCCCGATCTCGCGCAAGTACGACCGCGCCGAGCACGAGTACCCGGTCGAGCTCGACATGCTCGCCTCGATGATCGACGGGCTCTCCGAGTCCGGCGCCAGCGAAGGTGCCGGCGCATCGGGCGTACGCCGCGACGAGCCCGCCGCCGACGAGGTGTCCGGCGTCAAGAACGGCTCCAACCTCGCTTCGGTCATGTCGATCGCCGAGATGTGCTGGGGCGACGTCGGCCTGCTGCTGTCGATGCCGCGCCAGGGGCTCGGCAACTCCGCCATCGCCTCGGTCGCCAACGACGAGCAGTCCAAGCGCTTCGAGGGTGTGTGGGCCGGTATGGCCATCACTGAGCCGGGCACCGGCTCCGACTCGGCCAACATCAAGACCACCGCCACTCTCGACGGCGATCACTACGTCATCAACGGCGAGAAGATCTACGTGACCTCGGGTGACCGGGCTGACGCCATCGTCGTCTGGGCCACGCTGGACCGTGACCTGGGTCGTGCGGCGATCAAGTCGTTCGTCGTGCCGAAGGGCACGCCCGGCATGCGCGTCGACCGGCTCGAGCACAAGCTCGGGATCCGCTCCTCCGACACGGCCACGATCATCTTCGAGAACTGCCGGGTGCCGGCCGAGAACCTCATGGGCTCTCCCGAGGTCGACGTGAAGCAGGGCTTCGCCGGCGCGATGGCGACCTTCGACAACACCCGGCCGCTCGTGGCCGCGATGGCGGTCGGCTGCGCCAAGGCGTCGCTCGACCTGATGCGCGAGCTCCTCGAGCAGGCCGGGATCGAGATCGACTACGACCGCCCCGCCGTCGTGCAGTCGGCTGCGGCTGCCAAGTTCCTCCAGATGGAGGCCGACTGGGAGGCCGCGCACCTGCTCACGCTGCAGGCGGCGTGGATGGCCGACAACCGCCAGCCCAACTCCCTGGAGGCCTCGATGGCCAAGGCGAAGGCGGGCCGGGTCGGCTCCGACATCACCTTGAGCTGTGTGGAACTGGCCGGCTCGATCGGCTACAGCGAGACCGAGCTGCTCGAGAAGTGGGCACGCGACTCCAAGATCCTCGACATCTTCGAGGGCACCCAGCAGATCCAGCAGCTGATCGTCGCCCGCCGCGTCCTCGGACTGTCGAGCGCCGAGCTGAAGTGACCCCTGAAGCAGTTCGCTGACGCGACCCGCTGGCGGGCCCCGTCACCGCACGCGCCGACCCCGTCGGAAGACGGCCCGGATCCGGTGCAGCGCGGCGAGGTCCTGCAGCGGGTCGCCGTCGACGGCCAGGAGATCGGCGTCCATGCCGACCGCGATCCGGCCGGTGGAGCCACCGACGCCGAGCGCGTCGGCAGCCAGCGAGGTGAGGGTGCGCAGCACGTCGATCGGGCTCAGACCCATGTTCACCAGGTCGGGGGCGGAATGACGCACCGCGTCGTGCGGCTTGCCGGGGGCGATGCCGGCATCGCTTCCCACGACCACGCGGGCTCCGGCGGCGTACATGCGGCCCACGTTCGCCATCACCCGGGGGAGCCGCTGGAGGATCTCCGGGGGAGGTGGCGGGAGCCGGGGATCGCGGACGCTGCCCATCGTCGCCCCCACCACCACCTGCTGGCGAGCGATCCGATCGATGAGGTCGCCGGGCTCGTCGATACCGAGCTCTGACCAGAAGGTCACGTGCTCCATGCCGTCGACGCCGGCGGACAGACAGTCCCGGACAGCTCCCGTGCCGTGGGCGTGAGCCGTGATCGGGACACCGAGGCGGTGCGCTTCGTTCACAGCGGCCGTGAGCGTCTCCGGCGAGAACTGGGCGACGTGCTGGAAGGTTCCGGGGGTCAGGGTGCCGCCGCTCGCCATGATCTTGATGACGTCGACGCCTCGCTCGACGTGCTCTCGCACAGCGGCCCGGACCCGGTCTGGCGTCCCTGCCACCCCGCCGCCGAGGAAGTGGCAGTGGCCGGCCGGGGTGGTGATCGGGGGCCCGGCGCTCAGGATTCGTGGAAGTTCGGGGTCGCCCCGCAGCGACAAGGTGAGGTAGTTGCGATCGCCCAGATCACGCACCGTGGTGACGCCGCCGAGCAGGGCGACCCGGGCGGCCCGCCGAGCAGCCTCCACGACCTCCGCAGCGGTGCGGGCAGCCAGAGAGTCAACCGGGGTTGGGCCGGCGTCCAGGACCAGGTGGACGTGCGTGTCGACCAGGCCCGGCAGGAGCGTCGCCCCCTCGAGATCGACCCGTTCGGCGTCTCCGGGTGGGGGCCCCTCGCGCTGGATCGAGACGACCTTCCCGTGCTCGAGCACGACGACCGGACGGCCCACCAGCGGGTACCCGTGGCCGTCGAACAGGCGCGATGGACACAGGGCCGTCCGTCCGGCCCGCTCCGGAAGACCGGGCGTGCTCATCGGCCCAGTGTTGCGTGACTGCCCCCCGAGCGGAACCCGCTTCCCCGTGTTGCCCGCGGGGTGTCAGTCGGTGCTGGTCTTCTTCCGTGACGGCAGTTTGTCGCCGGGGACCGAGGGAGGCTCGGCCGGCGGGTGGGGAGCGATGTTCTGCGCCACGTCGGCCGGCGTCGTGGCCTTCTTCGCGGACGCCTTCTTGGCCGGCGCCTTCTTGGCCGGCGCCTTCTTGGCTGTCGACGTGGCCGCCGGCTTGGTGGCCGGCACCTTCTTCGCGGCCGCCTGCTTCGTGGGCGCGGGACGTGTCGGAGCCTCAGGGGTGGGTGTCGGCGTCGTGCTCGCGTCGGCGGGTGCGGGCTCAGTCGCGCGCGGGACGTCGGACATCGGCTGCGTCGGCGCCGGTCCGGCGGACTCGGGCTGACGGCGTCCGCCACGTGCGCGTTCGACGACCTGCTCGGCGAGGACCTTGCCCACGGCGACGGTTCCCTTTGCCTGCTCCAGGGCCTTGGCGGCGGCTGCGCGAGGGTCGTGGAGCGTCTCGACGGCAGCGTCCTTGATCAGGGTGAACGGGTTCTTGCGGGCCACGGGGCTTTCCCTCCGGTTGTCCGTCAGCGATCCCCAGAGTCAAGCACGCCGACCCGGACTCCGAGACGGGTGTCTCGGCTCGGGCCGCTGCCTCCGGCGCCGGCTGCCCGCGCGGGTGCCATCGCGTACCGTCCGGATGTGCGCTTCCTCGATGACGCGGCCCCGCCGCACGACCTGACCTACGACGACGTCTTCATGGTGCCGCGACACTCGGCGGTGGCCAGCCGGTACGACGTGGACCTCGCCACTTCCGACGGGACCGGGGCGACCCTGCCCCTGGTGGTGGCCAACATGACGGCCATCGCCGGCAAGCGGATGGCGGAGACCGTGGCTCGCCGAGGTGGCATCACGGTGATCCCGCAGGACATCCCGCTGCCGGTCGTCGCTGATGTCGTGCGCTTCGTGAAGTCGCGCCACCTGGTCTTCGACACCCCGATCGAGCTGACCCGGCACCAGACGGTTGCCGAGGCGCTCTCCTTGATCCCCAAGCGCTCCCACCGGGCCGCGGTCGTCGTGGAGGACGGTCGGCCGGTCGGGGTGGTCTCCGAGGACGACTGCGTGGAGGTGGACCGGTTCGCCCAGGTCCAGCACGTGATGAACCCGGCGCCGGTGACCATCACGGCCGACACCGATCCGCGCGATGCCTTCGACGCCATCCACGCCGCGCACGCCGCACTGGCGGTGGCCGTGGACGCGGACGGTCGGCTGCTCGGGGTGCTCACCCGCACCGGCGCGCTGCGCGCCACGGTCTACACGCCGGCCGTCGATGCCAGCGGTGGGCTGCGGATCGCCGCAGCGGTGGGCGTCAACGGAGACGTTGCGCACCGGGCCGCCCAGCTCATCGAGGCGGGCGTGGACTGTCTCGTGGTCGACACCGCGCACGGTCACCAGGACCGGATGCTGGAGGCGCTGAGTGCCGTCCGGGCGCTCTCGCCGACGATCCCCGTGGTGGCAGGCAACGTCGTCTCGGCCGAGGGGACCCGTGCCCTGATCGAGGCGGGAGCCGACATCGTCAAGGTCGGAGTCGGGCCCGGCGCCATGTGCACCACCCGGATGATGACCGGGGTCGGGCGCCCCCAGCTGTCGGCAGTGCTGGAGTGCTCCGAGACCGCCCGGCAGCTCGGTGGCCATGTCTGGGCCGACGGGGGAGTGCGTCATCCGCGCGACGTGGCCCTCGCGCTCGCAGCGGGCGCCTCCTCGGTGATGATCGGCTCGTGGTTCGCCGGCACCCACGAGTCGCCCGGTGACCTGATGCACGATTCGGACAGGCGCCCCTACAAGGTCTCCTTCGGGATGGCCTCGGCCCGGGCCGTGGCGAATCGGACCTCCGCCGAGTCGGCGTTCGACCGGGCCCGCAAGGGCTTGTACGAAGAGGGGATCTCGTCCTCGCGGATGTACCTCGACCCGGCGCGCCCCGGGGTCGAGGACCTCATCGACCAGATCTGTTCGGGAGTTCGCTCGGCCTGCACCTACGCCGGCGCCTCGACGCTGGCCGACCTGCACGAGCGTGCCGTGCTGGGGATCCAGTCGACCGCCGGATACAGCGAGGGCAGGCCGCTCACCACCAGCTGGTGAGCAGCCCGCCCTCGGCGGTGCGTTGTCGGGTCAGACCGTCTCGGGGTCCTTCTCGACGGTGAGCACGAAGTCGTCACCGTGCTCGGTCACGCCGGCGATCACGGCCTGCTCGACCGCCTCGGCGGCGTACTGCTGACGCACGATGAGCGGATCGGTGCGCAGGTCCCTGACCAAGGCCACCGCGAGACCGACCATCACGAGCACGAACGGCAGCGCGGCCACGATGGTGATCGTCTGCAGTCCGGAGAGTGCGTTCGAGCCACCGACCAGCAGCATCACTGCGGCCACGGAGCCGGTCGCGACACCCCAGAAGATCACCGTCGGCCGGCTCGGCTCGATGGTGCCGCGCTCGGAGAGCGTGCCCATCACGATCGAGGCGGCGTCGGCCCCGGAGACGAAGAAGATCGCCACCAGCGCCATCACCAGGATGCTGGAGACCGTCGCGAACGGGTATTCGGCAAGGGTGCTGAAGAGCTGGGACTCCACGCCGCCGGCGCCGGCAATGTCGGTGCCGGTCTTCTGCAGGTGGATGGCGGCACCACCGAAGATGCTGAACCAGACCAGGCTCACCAGGCTGGGCACCAGCAGGACACCACTGACGAACTGGCGAATGGTGCGCCCGCGCGAGATGCGGGCGATGAACATGCCGACGAACGGCGTCCACGAGAGCCACCAGGCCCAGTAGAAGATCGTCCAGCTCTGCAGCCACGTCGTAGTCGCCTCACCTTCGGCGGCGGTGCGGGCCGACATCATCGGCAGGTCGGCGACGTAGCTGCCGATCGAGGTGGGGATCAGGTTGAGGATGAAGACGGTCGGGCCGACGACGAAGACGAAGACGGCCAGGATCAAGGCCAGCACCATGTTGATGTTCGAGAGCCACTGGATGCCCTTGGCGATCCCGGTGACCGCGGAGAGGACGAACGCCACGGTCAGGACGGCGATGATGGCGATCAGGATGCCGTTGCCGACCGTGCCGATGCCGGCCACGATCTGCAGGCCGCTGCGGATCTGGAGCGCACCCAGGCCCAGGGAGGCAGCCGAACCGAAGAGGGTGGCGAAGATCGCGAGGATGTCGATGACCTTGCCCCACCGGCCGTGCGCGTGGTGGCCGATCAACGGCTCGAAGGCGGCGGAGATCAGCTGCAGCCGGCCCTTGCGGTAGACGCCGTACGCGATCGCCAGACCGACGACGGCGTAGATGGCCCACGGGTGCAGGGTCCAGTGGAAGAGCGTGGTCGCCATGGCGTTCTGGACGGCCTCGGGGTTGCCCTCGCCGCCAGTGCCCGGCGGGGGACTCACGAAGTGGCTGACCGGCTCGCTGACGCCGTAGAACATCAGGCCGATGCCCATCCCGGCGCTGAACATCATGGCGACCCACGAGACCGTGCGGAACTCCGGCTCCTCGTCGTCGCGACCGAGCTTGATGTTGCCGTAGCGGCTGAGCGCCAGCCAGATCACGAAGACGACGAAGCTGCTGGAGGTCATCACGAAGAGCCAGCCGGTGTTGGCCATCGTCCAGGCGAGCGACTTGCCCGAGATGTCGGCGAGCGTCGAGGTGCTGACGAAGCCCCAGATCAAGAAGGCGATCGCGACGGCCGAGGTCACCCCGAAGACCACGCGGTCCAGTCGACCGTTCGTCTGGTGCTCGTCGTCGTACGCGACGTCGAGCGCGGGGTGCGGCAGGACGTCGTCGTGAGCGGGAGACTTGAGGGCCCGGGTCAGCCGGGATCTCGTGGTCTGGCCGTCGTGGTCGGGCCGGGTGTGCTCGTCAGGTGTCTTCACGTGGTGCGGCGTCCGGGGGAGGACGCCTCCTCCTCGGGGGGTGGGGGGCGATCGCGGTCATGCGGACCCATGACCGTGTCAGGGTCGCCTACCCGGCAGCAACTTGCGGACACGCATCCCGAGCGTGATCTGCCACACCCGCCCGCGTCACCGCGAGCTGCGCTCGGTGCGCCCGCGCACGATGCCGATGAAGGTCTGGACCTGCGGGTCGTCGTTGTCGAGGCGCCAGGCGAGGCCGATGCGGGTCGGCTCCAGATCGGTGACGGGACGGTACGTCGTGTCCTTGCGCTGGTGCAGCCGGGCCACGCTCATCGGCACGATCACCACTCCGGTGCCGCTCGCCACGACCTCGATGGCGTCCTTGACCGACATCGGTGGCCAGTCGAGCTGGAAGGCGGACGGGGTCCACCCGGAGACGTGGGGGAGGACCAGCTGCTCGTCGACCAGGTCGGCGAGGCTGACCTCCTCGACGACCGTGGCGGCGTGCTCGACACCGAGGACGACCACCGGCACCTCGTCGTACAACGGGATGCAGTGCAGGGCGTCCCGATCGACCGGCAGCCGGACCAGGCACATGTCGAGCTCGTCGTCGAGCAGACCGTGCTCCTGCTCGGGCTCGGTCACCGGGACCAGGTCCAGCGGCACGCGGGGGTAGCGCGTGCGCCAGGTGCGGGCCCACTTGTCGGGGGTCGCCCCCGTGACGAATCCGACCCGGAAGGCCTCGGTTGACATGGGGTGAGGGTAACCGCCGCGGTGCCTGCCCCGGCCCGTAGGCTTGACCTGCGGGGTCGGGCTCGCCACGCCATCGACGGGAGGGGCTCTTCGTGCGTTTCGCGAAACTGTCAGGTCTGGCTGCCGGAGCTCTGCTGGTGGCCGGATGCGCCGGAGGACCGAGCGAGGACGCCGCGCCGCCGGTTGCGTCCACCACCTCGACCGCAGTCGAGCCCACGCCGGCGCCCTCGCAGCCATCCGGGCCCACCGTGACGAAGCTGCTCGTTTTCTGGGTCGAGAACCACTCGTTCGCGAGCATGCGTGACCAGATGCCGTGGGCCTTCGAACTGTCCGAGCGCTATGGCTACTCGACGAACTACGACGCAGTCGCCCACCCCTCGCTGCCGAACTACCTGGCCGTGGCCGGGGGCAGCACCTTCGGCGTCGACGAGAACGACGGACCGGACACGATCGAGGTCGAGGGGCAGTCGGTCTTCGGGCAGGCCCTCGAGCAGGGCTTGACCGCCGGCATCTATGCCGAGGACATGGCCGAGCCGTGCCAGCGCGAGGACACCTCCGAGGGGTACGCCGTCCGCCACAACCCGTGGGTCTACTTCGTGGACGAGCAGGATGACTGCCTCGAGTTCGACGTGCCGCTCGACAGCTTCGCCGACGATGTCGCAAGCGGGTCGCTGCCGCACGCAGGCATGGTCATCCCGAACGTCTGCAACGACGGCCACGACTGCGATCTGTCGGTCACCGACGGGTGGCTGCGGGAGCAGGTGGAACTCGCGATGAGCGGCCCCGACTGGGAGTCGGGCAACCTCGCGATCGTGATCACCGCGGACGAGGACGACTACGACGCGGACAACCAGGTGCTGACCAGCGTCTTGCACCCGTCCCTCGACGGGGTGGTGAGCGATTCCTACCTCACCCACTACTCCCTCTCCCGCTTGTACGGCGAGGTTCTGGGTGCGCCGTACCTCGGGGAGGCGGCCGACGCACCGTCGATGGCCGAGGCGTTCGGTCTGCCGGTCGGCTGACCGGTTGCGTCGCCGGGCAGACTGAGCCCGTGCCCGAGCCTCTCGAACCACCGCCCATCCGGTTGCGTCAGCTGCGCAAGGAGTTCGGTCACGTGGTGGCCGTCGACGGGATCGACCTCACCGTAGCGGCGGGATCGGTCTTCGGCTTCCTGGGACCGAACGGCGCCGGGAAGACCACCTCGCTGCGGATCATGATGGGCCTCATCCGACCGTCCTCGGGCACGGCCGAGCTGTTCGGACGCAACCCGGCGTCGTGCGGGGTCTCGGCTCTCGAAGGAGTGGCCGGCTTCGTCGAGGCGCCGATGTTCTACCCCTACCTCTCCGCACGACGCAACCTCCACCTGCTGGCTGACCTGGACGGCGGCCGCGGCCACGACCGGGTCGAGGACGTGCTCGGCGTCGTCGAGCTGGCGAGCAGGGGTGACGACAAAGTGGGTGGCTATTCCCAGGGCATGAAGCAGCGTCTCGGTCTCGCGGCCGCCCTCCTGCGACGTCCCCGGCTCCTGCTCCTCGACGAGCCGACGAACGGCCTGGACCCCGGCGGGATGCGGGACATGCGCGGGCTGATCGCCGACCTGGCCAGTGACGGGCTGACCGTGCTGCTCTCCAGCCACCTGATGGGCGAGGTGGAGCAGCTCTGCACCGATCTGGCCATCGTGGCCCGTGGCCGGATCCGCTTCGCCGGCACGATCGCCGAGCTGCGGGAGGGACATGGGGACTTCGACTACCGGCTGGCCGTGACTGATCCGGCGAGGGGGCTCGACTGCTGCGCCGGCGAGCCGGGCGTCAGCGGTGCCCTCGACGAGTCGGGGGAGCTGCTGGTGCGGGCCGATCAGGCCGCTGCCGCGGCGCTCACGATCGCGCTGGGTCGGGCCGGGGTGGGGATCCACTCGATGGTGCCGGACACGCCCTCGCTCGAGCGGCTCTTCTTCGAGCTCACCGAGACCGACGACGGGGACGCCGCGTGAAGGCCTACGTGTGGGAGGTGCGCAAGCTGGTGGCCCAGCGACGCACCTTCATCGGCCTGGGCGCTGCGGTCCTGATCCCGATCCTGTTCGCGACCGGATTCGCCCTCAGCCCACCCGACGGCGACAACCGGGGCCGGACCCCGGACGCCGGGGACGTCCTGGTCCTGGCGTACAACACCTCCGGGCTGCTGCTTCCCTTCATCGGGCTCGCCTTCGCCTCGCTGGTCCTGCTGCCCCTGCTGGCGGCGTTGGTGGCCGGCGACATCGTGGCCTCCGAGGACACCGGCGCCACCCTGAAGACCGTGCTCACCCGGTCGACCTCGCGCACCGGTCTGCTCGTGGCCAAGATGGGCGCCGCGGCGACGTACATCGTCGCGCTCCTGGCCGTGTACGGCGTGAGCGCCACCCTGATCGGCACGCTCGCGGTGGGGGCCAAGCCGGTCACCCTCGGGGGACCCATGGGCGCCGCCTTCTTCGGCGCCCCGACGTTCTCGGTCGGCTCGATGCTGGTGCGGATCCTGCTGGCCCTCGCTGCGTACGCCGCGCCGCTGCTGGCGGTCAGCGCGTGGGGGTTCCTGCTCTCGACGGTGACCCGCAACAGCAGCGCCTCGATCGTGGGGATGCTGGTCTTCAGCTTCGTCAACCAGATCCTGCGCTTCATCCCGAACGTCCCCGAGGCAGTCGGCACATGGCTGCTCACCGACCAGTTCACTGCCTGGCAGGGGGCGCTGGGGGCCAGCATCGACTGGTCGGCCCTCGGCCGCTCCACGGGCGTCAGCGCGATCTACCTGGTGGTGCCGCTGCTGGTCAGCGTGTGGTTCTTCCGGCGCCGGGACATCCTGGTCTGAGCGGTTCCGGCCGGTAGGTGGCAGCATGGGGCGACTGTCCGCGGAAGGTGGTCGCCTCGATGGTCGAACTGCTGGTCGTCGCCGTCGCCGTGCTGGGCTATGCCCTGGTCTCGCAGCGGTTGTCGATGTCTCCGGTCACTGCCCCCATGGTGTTCACCGCCGTGGGGCTTGCCGTGGGGGCGGCCGGAACCGCCTGGTTCGACCTCCCGGTCGAGGGTGAGGCTGTCTCCGTCCTCGTGGAAGCGACCCTCGTGCTGGTGCTGTTCACCGACGCCTTGCGGATCGATCTGCGCGTGCTCAGGCGCAACGCCGGGATCCCGCTCCGGCTCCTCGGTCTGGGCATGCCGATGACGATCGCGGCCGGGACCGCCGTCGGATGGCTGCTCGTGCCGGGGCTCGGTCTCGCCGAGGCGGCGCTCCTGGCAGCCGTCCTCGCACCCACCGATGCCGCGCTCGGTCAGGCCGTGGTGAGCGATCGACGGCTTCCGGTCAGGATCCGACAGAGTCTCAACGTGGAGAGCGGTCTCAACGACGGCATCGCGGTGCCGGTCGTCGCCGTGCTGATCGCCCTGGTGGCCGCGGAGGGGGGCACCGCGGCGGGAGACTGGCTGGGCCGGGCCGGCCAAGAGCTCTCCGTCGGGATTGCGGCCGGCGTGGCCGCGGGGTACGTCGGTGGTCGGCTGCTCGATCTGCGGGCGGCTCAGGGGGCGGTCGAGGGCATCTACCGACAGCTGGCCGCCATCTCCATCGCGGTCGTGGCGTTTGCCGGCGCCCACCTGCTGGGAGGCAACGGGTTCATCGCCGCCTTCACCGCGGGTCTTGCCTTCGGCCACGTCGCGCGTGGACATTGCGCAGGGGTGCAGGACTTCACCGAGGACGAAGGGGAGCTGCTGACCGCCGTCACCTTCGTGATCTTCGGCGCAGTCCTGGTCGGGCCGGTCCTCGACGATGTCTCCTGGCAGATCTTCGGCTACGCGCTGCTGTCGCTGACCGTGGTCCGGATGGTGCCGGTCCTGCTGGCCCTGGTGGGCTCCGGCACCTTGGTCGAGACTCGGCTCTTCCTCGGCTGGTTCGGACCCCGAGGTCTCGCCTCGATCCTGTTTGCCTTGCTCGTGGTGGACGAGCTGGACACGGCCGGCGGTTCCCTGATCTTCACGGTCGCAGCCTGGACGGTGCTGGCCAGCGTCCTCCTGCACGGCCTGACCGCTTCGTCCTGGAGCGGCCGGCTGGCCCGGAAGATCGAGCTGCATCGCCCGGTGGCGGAGCGGACCGACGTACCGGAGATGCCGACCCGGCGCCGCTTGGGCGGATGAGGTGAGGGTGGTTCAGGCCCCGGCGAGGGTGGTCTCGATGCTGATCTCGCTGTTGAGGGTCCGGTGCACCGGGCACTTGTCGGCGATCGCGAGCAACCGGGAGCGTTGGTCGTCGTCGAGGTCGCCCTCGAGGGTGATGGTCCGCTCCACGTGGTCCAGGTGGCCGGTCGTGGTCTCGCAGGCGGCGCAGTCCTCCGCGTGGATCCGCGAATGGCGCAACGAGACCGTGATGCGCTCCAGCGGCCACTCCTTGCGATCGGCGTAGAGCCGCAGCGTCATGGACGTGCAGGCCCCCAGGCCGGCCACGACCAGGTCGTACGGCGAGGGCCCGGTGTCGTCCCCGAGTGGCTCGGGCTCGTCGGCCACCAGCTCGTGGCCGCGCACCGTGATGCGCTGGGTGAGCTGGCCGGCCCCGGCCTCGGTCACGACGACAGCACCCTCGTCATCGGCCTCGCCCTCCGCGGACTCGACGGGATCGAGGTAGCGCTCGACCCAGGCCGCGATGACGCGGGACGCGAACCGGGCGTCGGTGGCTCGGGTGAGCAGGTGGTCGGCACCGTCGAGGGAGACGAACGACTTGGGGTGTCTGGCGGCGTCGAAGATCTTGCGTGCGTTGTCCACGTCCACGGTCGCGTCCACGGGCGAGTGCAGCACCAGCAGCGCCCGGCCCAGCTCGCGGATGCGCTCGGCCTGGGGCTGGCTGGCGATGTCGTCGAGGAACTGACGCTGGATCCGGAAGGTGCGCTCGGCCAGGCAGACCTCGGCCTCGCCGGTCTCCTCGATGGTCTCGATGCTGTCACCGAGCAGGTGGACGAGGTGGTCGGTGTCGGCCGGTGCGCCGATCGTGACCACCGCTCGCGCCTCGGGCACCTGGGCGGCCGCGGCGAGCACGGCAGCGCCACCGAGGGAGTGACCGATCAGGATCGTCGGCGCGGTGTGACTCTCGCGGAGGTACGCCGCCGCACGCACGAGGTCCTCGACGTTCGAGGTGAAGTTGGTGTGGGCGAAGTCGCCGCTCGAGGAGCCGAGTCCGGTGAAGTCGAAGCGGAGCACCCCGATGCCCTCTGCGGTGAGGGCCTTGGCGATCCGCGAGGCGGCCACGACGTCCTTGCTGCAGGTGAAGCAGTGGGCGAAGAGCGCCATCGCGCGGAGCTCACCGGAGGGCACATCCAGTCGTCCTGCCAGCCAGGCGTCCCGGGAGCCTGCGAACTCGACCTTGGTGCTGCTCATCGCTGCGCTCCCGTGGCTCGAGGGGCACCTCGCCGACCCCGTGGAAGTCAAGACTGACACGTTGCGGGCGTGGCGAGCACGAGGGGGCTAACGTCGCAGCATGGGTGACGGTCAACTGCAGCCAGAGGACACGCTCGACGATCGAGGCGTCGCTGACATCTTGGACGAGGGCATCTCCCCGCCCGAGAACTACCGCGGGGTGACCGCCAAGGGCGTGACTGCCCGCGAGGAGCTCGAGGGGGAGACCCTCGACGAACGGATGCGCCAGGAGGAACCCGAGGTCTGGGACCGCGTCGACGAGGAGGAGGACGAGGACAGCATCGACTTCCCCGCCGGTCGCCAGGTCGGCACCGCCCGCACGGGGCGGCTCCTGGCGCAGGGCGACGACGACGACCGCTTCGCCGAGGACGAAGGCATCGACGGTGCCGGCGCCAGCGCCGAAGAGGCCGCCATGCACACGATCGAGGACTGAAGCGTCGGGACCCCCGGTCTCCCGGGGATCCCGACGAAGGCTCAGACCAGGTCGAAGCGGTCGAGCATCATCACCTTGTCCCAGGCGGCGACGAAGTCGCGCACGAACTTCTCGGCGCCGTCGTTGCTGGCGTACACCTCGGAGACGGCGCGGAGCTCGGAGTTCGAGCCGAACACCAGGTCGGCGCGGGTGCCGGTCCACACGACGTCACCGGCGGCGTTCGTCGCCTCGAACGACTCCTGGTCTCCGGCCTTCGACGTCCACGTGGTGCCCATGTCGAGCAGGTTCACGAAGAAGTCGTTGGTGAGGGTCCCGGGCCGGTCGGTGAGGACACCGGCGGTGGACTGCGCGTGGTTGGCGCCGAGCACCCGCAGGCCGCCGACGAGCACGGTCATCTCGGGAGCGCTGAGGTTCAGCAGATTCGCCCGGTCGACGAGCAGGAACTCCGCCGGCAGGCGCTGGCCCTTGCCCTGGTAGTTGCGGAACCCGTCCGCGGACGGCTCCAGCGGAGCGAACGACTCGGCGTCGGTCTGCTCCTGCGAGGCGTCGGTGCGACCCGGGGTGAAGGGGACTTCGACCGGGTGGCCGGCCTCCTTCGCGGACTGCTCCACACCGGCACAGCCGGCGAGCACGATGAGGTCGGCCAGCGAGATCCGCTTGCCGGCGGTCTGTCCCGAGTTGAAGGCTTCGCGAACGCCCTCGAGGGTGCGCAGCACGGTGGCGAGCTGGTCGGGGTTGTTGACCTCCCAGCCGTTCTGCGGCTCGAGGCGGATCCGGGCACCGTTGGCGCCTCCACGCTTGTCGCTGCCACGGAACGTCGAGGCCGACGCCCAGGCGGTCGACACCAGCTGGGCGACCGTCAGACCCGAGGCGAGCACCTGCTCCTTGAGGCTCGCGATGTCGGAAGAGTCCACCAGCTCGTGGTCGACGGCCGGGACCGGGTCCTGCCAGATCAAGGTCTCCTGCGGGACCAGAGGGCCGAGGTAGCGCGCGACCGGGCCCATGTCGCGGTGGGTCAGCTTGAACCAGGCGCGGGCGAACGTGTCGGCGAAGTGGTCCGGGTTCTCCAGGAAGTTGCGCGAGATGGGCCCGTAGACCGGGTCCATCCGCAGCGCGAGGTCCGTCGTCAGCATGGTCGGCGGCCGGTTCAGGGTGCCGTCCTCCGGGTCGGGGACCGTGTTGGCGCCCGCCCCGTCCTTGGCCTGCCACTGCTGGGCACCGGCCGGGCTCGTGGTGAGCTCCCACTCGTAGCCGAAGAGCGTCTCGAAGAAGCTGTTGTCCCACCGGGTAGGCGTCGGGGTCCAGGTGACCTCGAGGCCGCTGGTGATGGTGTCGCGACCCTTGCCGGAGCCGAAGGAGTTCTTCCAACCCAGACCCATCTCCTCGAGGCCGGCGCCCTCGGGCTCGGCCCCGATGTGCGGCTCGGGGTCGGCGGCACCGTGGGTCTTGCCGAAGGTGTGGCCGCCGGCGATCAGCGCGACGGTCTCCTCGTCGTTCATCGCCATCCGGGCGAAGGTCTCGCGGATGTCGCGGGCCGAGGCCAGCGGGTCGGGGGTGCCGTTGGGACCCTCGGGGTTCACGTAGATGAGACCCATCTGCACCGCGGCCAGCGAACCCTCGAGCTCGCGGTTGCCGGTGTAGCGCTCGTCGCCGAGCCAGGTCTGCTCAGGGCCCCAGTAGACGTCCTCGTCGGGCTCCCAGACGTCGGCGCGGCCGCCGGCGAAGCCGAAGGTCGTCAGGCCCATGGTCTCGAGCGCGCGGTTGCCGGTGAAGACCATCAGGTCGGCCCAGGAGATCGCGGCGCCGTACTTCTGCTTGATCGGCCAGAGCAGGCGTCGAGCCTTGTCGAGGCTGGCATTGTCGGGCCAGCTGTTGAGCGGGGCGAAGCGCTGCATGCCCGCGCCGGCGCCACCGCGGCCGTCACCGATGCGGTAGGTCCCGGCGCTGTGCCAGGCCATCCGGATGAAGAGGCCGCCGTAGTGGCCGAAGTCAGCCGGCCACCAGTCCTGCGAGGTGGTCATCAGCTCATCGATGTCCTGGGTCAGTGCCTCGAGGTCGAGGCTCTTGAACGCCTCGGCGTAGTCGAACTCCTCACCCATCGGGTTGGCGACGACGGGGTGCTTGCGCAGGATCTTGAGGTTGAGCTGGTTGGGCCACCAGTCGCGGTTGCCCGCACCCTCGGTGGGGTGGTTGCGGGGGCCGACGGAGGCGACCGGGCACTTCGCCTCGCTCTCCTCCGAGTTCATGTCGCCGACTACGGCATCGTGGTTCTCAGGCACGGGAATCCTTCCGGAACGTTTCACTCGAGCGATGGTCAGGAGCTGGGTGCGGGTGTGCAGGCGGGGCAGGAGCCCCAATAGATGACCTCGGCCTCGTCGATCGCGAAGCCCTGGTCGTGGGAAGCGGTCAGGCAGGGGGTGTCTCCGACGGCACAGTCGACGTCGGCGATGGCGCCGCAGGAGCGGCACACGACGTGGTGGTGGTTGTCCCCGACCCGCGACTCGTAGCGCGCCACCGAGTTGGTGGGCTGGATCCTGCGCACGAGACCGGCGCCCGTGAGGGCGCGGAGCACGTCGTACACGGCCTGGTGGGAGACCTCGCCGAGGTCGCGGCGCACGGTGTCGATGATCAGGTCCGTGTCGGCATGGGGATGTGCGTCGACGGCGGTCAGCACCGCGACTCGCGGCCGCGTGACGCGGAGCTCGGCTCCGCGCAGCAGCTGCTCGAAGCTGGTCGTCGTGGGCACCCCGCCACTCTCGTCCATGTTCTGGAATGAGTCAAGAAAATGCAGATCCACGGACCAGGAAGACCTGGTCCGTGGATCGGTGGTCGAGCTCGGCTGGCTCAGTCCCGCCAGAGCAGAGCCTCGGGCCAGTCGAAGGCGTCGTTCTCGACGAGGTTGTCGGCGTAGGTGACGTAGGCCAGGGAGTGGCCGTCGCCGCTGATGGCCACGTCGTTCGCGGCGCTCCAGCTGTTGCCGCCGGTGCCGTCGGCCGTCTGCGAGGCGCGGACGATGGTGCCGGTCCTCAGGTCGGCCACAAAGGCGTCCGGGTCGCCGTGATCGCCCTCCACGAGGTCGTCGGCATCCGAGCCGAGACCGACGTACCGTCCGCTGCGCGAGAGGCTCGGCAGGAAGGAGTGATCGGCGCCTGCGGTGACGCGGACGATGCGCTGGGTGGACAACGTCATCCGGTAGACATCGGTGGAGGTGTGGTCCTCGCCGGGCAGGTGGGTCGCGCACGAGGCGAAGGCGACGTACTTCCCGTTGCCGGAGATGGCCGGACGGCCCGCGCTGCCCGCGTCGTAGGGCTGGCACGGCGGCATGTTCGGCTCGTGGTGGAACCGGGTCGTCGTCCGGGCGGAGACGTTGCGCACCCACAGGTCGTGGTCGTTGCCGAAGGTGACCAGGTTGCCGTTGTCGGAGATGTCGCCGTTCAGCACGTTCTGGGGGACGTCCCGGTTACTGCGCGGGAGCAGTGAGACCTGGGAGGTCCTCCCTCGCGAGGTGTCGCGGACGTACACGTCCTCCTTCGCGTCCTTGTCCTTCGCCCCGAGGCGAGCGAAGGTCTGGAACGACACGTGCCGGCCGTTGCCGGAGATGACCGGGAAGAAGCTGTTCTTCGTCGACTGCTCCTCCTTCGAGTTCACCGACACCAGACGGATCTTGTCGGTCTGCATGTTCTTGACGACCACGTCCAGGGTGTCGCCGTTGGTGTCCTTGACCAGGTTGGTGGCCGTGGTCGTCCACGCGACGCGGTTCCCGTCGGCGGAGATGGTCGGCTCGAAGCTGTCCGAGTTGCCGGGCTTTCCCCTGGCCGCGCTCACCAGGATGGTGAACCCGTCACCGATGGAGCGCAGGTAGACGTCCTCGGCCTCGTTGGTGTCCCACGGGACGAGGGCAGCGGTGGTCGAGAAGACCACGAAGCTGCCGTCGTGCGAGGTCACCTGGGCGGTGCCGTTCAGCGAACTCTTGGCGTCGGGCTGCTTGTCGGTCTCGTTGTGCAGCACGACCTGCTCGTTGTGCGCGGGAGGACGGGCCTGTGCGGCGGTGCCCAGGAGGGTCACGGCGGAGGTGAGGGCGACGCCGGTCGCGAGGGCGGTCCTCGCGAGGCGACGGCTGGAGGGTGTGGAGGCGGTCATGGTTCTTCCTTCTCGTGGTGGGCTGCATCGAGGACGCGAGCCGTGCCGGGAAGGTTGCAAATGGGCGAGAACCAGAGGGCCCGCAAAATGAAGAAAAGGCTCCGTGGAGCCGGAGCCTTCTCAGTGTCCGAGGGGGGACTTGAACCCCCACGCCCGTTAGGGCACTAGCACCTCAAGCTAGCGCGTCTGCCAATTCCGCCACCCGGACGAGTGCCTCGGAACTGTAACAAAGGACCGGCGCAACTCTGACATCGGCATGGCTGTCGGAGGGTGTCAGGATGGGGGCATGGCCATCGACGTCCAGCAAGCAGACCACGACCCCGCCGGCGAGGTCGTCGAGCTCTGCCGCGACCTGATCCGGATCGACACCTCGAACTACGGCGACCAGGAAGGTCCGGGGGAGCGCAAGGCGGCCGAGTACGTCGCCACGCTCCTCGACGAGGTGGGTATCGAGTCCACGTTGTACGAAACCACCCCGGGCCGCACGTCCCTCGTGGCGCGGTGGGGTGGCTCCGAGGGCGACGCGTTGCTCCTGCACGGTCACCTCGACGTGGTCCCGGCTGCGGCCGAGGACTGGCAGGTCGATCCTTTCGCCGGTGAGATCCAGGACGGCTACGTCTGGGGTCGGGGTGCGGTCGACATGAAGGACTTCGACGCCATGCTGCTCTCGGTCGTGCGCGCCCGGGCCCGGGCAGGACGTGTTCCGGAGCGCCCGGTGGTGCTCTGCTTCACCGCCGACGAGGAGGCGGGCGGCCACCACGGTGCCCAGCAGATCGTCGAGAACCACCCCGAGGCCCTCGAGGGCTGCACGGAGGCCGTCGGCGAGGTGGGCGGCTTCAGCACCACGGTCCGCGGCCGGCGCCTCTACCTGATCGAGGCGGCCGAGAAGGGGATGGCCTGGATGAAGCTGACCGCTCGCGGACGGGCGGGTCACGGCTCGATGATCAATCACGACAACGCCGTCACCGAGCTGGCCGCCGCCGTGGCCAGGATCGGCTCCCACCAGTGGCCGGTCCGGCTCACCCCGACCATGAAGACGCTGCTGGCTGCCGTGGCCGAGATGGCCGGCACCGAGGCGACCCCCGAGAACGCCGAGAGCCTCGTGGAGGAGTTCGGGGGAGCCGCGCGGATGTTGGGCGCGGTCCTGCGCAACACCACCAACCCGACGATGCTCAACGCCGGGTACAAGGTGAACGTCATCCCGACCGAGGCCAGCGCCCACGTCGACGGCCGGTTCCTGCCCGGGTTCGAGGACGAGTTCTTCGCCACGCTCGCCGAGCTCTGCGGGGAGAACATCGACATCGAGTACGTCTCGCGCCAGCCGCCCTGGGAGACGCCGTACGACGGAGACCTGGTCGAGGCGATGGGCCGCTCGATCCTCGCCGAGGACCCGGGTGCGGTCGTCGCGCCGTTCCTGATGAGCGGCGGGACCGACGCCAAGCACTTCAACAAGCTCGGGATGCGCTCCTACGGCTTCGCACCGCTGCGGTTGCCCGAGGAGCTCGACTTCACCGCGCTCTTCCACGGGGTGGACGAGCGGGTGCCGGTCGACGCGCTGGAGTTCGGGGCGCGGGTCTTCGACCGGTTCCTCGACCAGATCTGATCAGAGGTACGTCGCGCGCTGACGGATGATCTTGCGGCGCAGGATCACCCGTCGGGTGCCGTCGCTCGCGACATGCACCCGAGCCAGCTCCCAGCCACCGAGCTCGGCTCGCTCCACGAGCAGGCGGGTGACCACGTTGCGCGACAACTCGCGCGACAGGGTGAGGCTCTGGAACTCCCACTCCACGGCCCGGTTCAGCGGCCGGTCGAGTACACGCACTCCCACATCAGTCTCCTGACACGTCGTCGAGGGCTTCGGTGATCTCGGGCGGAAGGGTCAGCTCCTCGACGCCGAGGGCGCCCCGCAGCTGAGCAGCGGTGCGCGCGCCCAGGACCGGCGCGGTGACGCCGGGGCGATCGCGCACCCAGACCAGGGCCACCTCGAGCGCGGTCCAGCCGAGGCCGTCGGCCGCGCGGGCCACGGCTTCGACCACCTGGCTGGAGCGCTCGTTGAGGTAGGCCTCGACGAAGCCGGAGAAGTGCGAGGAGGCAGCGCGCGAGTCGGAGGGTGTCCCGCTGCGGTACTTGCCGGTGAGCACACCCCGACCCAGGGGGGACCACGGCAGCACGCCGAGGCCCAGCGCCTGGGCGGCCGGCAGCACCTCGTGCTCGATGTGGCGATTCAGCAGGGAGTACTCCACCTGGGTGGAGGCCAACGGAGCGCGACCCGGCACTGCTCGCTGCCAGGTGGCCGCCTGGGCGGTCTGCCAGCCGGTGTAGTTCGAGATCCCGACGTACGACGCGCGGCCGCTGCTCACGGCCTGGTCGAGCGCGGTCAGGGTCTCCTCCACGGGAGTGTCGTCGGACCAGATGTGGACCTGCCACAGGTCGACGTGGTCGACCTGCAGGCGACGCAAGGACGCATCCAGCGTGGTCAGCAGGTGACCGCGCCCGGTGTTGAGCGAGCGGGTGCCGCTGCGGCGACTGATGCCCGCCTTGGTCGCCAGCACGATGTCGTCGCGCGCCACGACATCGCCGAGGAGGGTCCCGATCAGGGATTCCGAGGCGCCGTCGCCATACCCTGCGGCAGTGTCGAGGAGCGTCCCGCCGGCCTCGGCGAAGGCGATCAGCTGGTCGCGGGCCTCGTGCTCGTCGGTGTCACGTCCCCAGGTCATCGTGCCGAGGCCGAGACGGGAGACCTTCAAGCCGGTGGCACCGACGCTGCGCTGTTGCATGGGCGCAACGGTAGCCACCCGGCGCCCGGTTTCGACGTGCGCCACGTCGGGAGCCGGTCAGGTCGCATGCTGGACTTGCTCGTAGGCTGTGCGGTGGCCGAACGGCCATGCCGTCCTTCCCCCGACCGATCAGGTGACCCATGAACTACTTCGACGCCGTGGTGCTCGGGATCGTGGAGGGCCTGACCGAGTTCCTGCCGATCTCCAGCACGGGTCACCTGACGATCGTCGAGAAGATGCTCGGGCTCGACCTGGCGGACCCAGCCGTCACGGCCTACACCGCGGTCATCCAGATGGGCGCGATCGCCGCGGTGGTCGTCTACTTCTTCGGCGACATCTCCCGCATCGCCAAGGCGTGGGGGCTCGGTCTGGTCAAGCCGGAGTACCGCGGCCACCGCGACCACCGGCTGGGTTGGTACGTCATCGTCGGCAGCATCCCGCTGGGACTGGTCGGCTTCCTCCTGCGCGACTTCATCCGCGGCGACCTGCGCTCGCTGTGGGTCGTGGCCGGTGGCCTGATCCTGTGGAGCGCCGTGATGTGGCTCGCGGAGCACCGAGCCACGCAGGAGCGCGGAGAGCGCGACCTCGGGATGCGCGACGCGATCGCGATCGGTCTCACCCAGTGTTTCTCGCTCGTGGCCGGTGTCTCGCGCTCCGGTGCGACCATCTCCGCCGGGCTCCTGCGTGGCCTGGACCGGGTCACTGCCACCAAGCTCAGCTTCTTCCTGTCGATCCCGGCGCTGGTGGCCGCGGGTCTCTTCGAGATGAAGGACCTCAGCGGAAGCACGATCTCGGTCGGGCACGTGATCGTGGGCACCGGTGTCTCGTTCGTCGTCGCGTACGCCGCGATCGCGTGGTTGCTGAGGTTCGTCGCCGGGCACTCCATCACGTGGTTCCTGCCCTACCGCCTGGCGCTGGGCTTCGGCCTCCTGGCCCTGCTGGCCACCGGCACGATCAGCGCCACCTGAGTCAGAGCCAGCCGGACTTCTTGAAGAAGACCCACAGGGCGCTCGAGGTCAGCACCATCAGGGCCAGCGCCATCGGATAGCCGTAGTACCAGCCGAGCTCGGGCATGTTCTGGAAGTTCATCCCGTAGGTCGCCGCGATGAGGGCGGGCGCGACGACCAGGCCGACGCCCGCCGAGATCTTGCGCATGTCGTCGTTCTGCTGCACCGAGATGCGCGCCAGATGGGCGTCGAAGGCCGTCGACAGCAGACCGTCGAGGGTGTCGACGGCGTCCGCGGCCCGCGCCAGGTGGTCGGCGACGTCCCGGAAGAACGGCGCCGCCTGGTCGTCGATGCCCGGCACGAGGCCGGAGGCGAAGCGACGCATCGGCTCGCGGAGCGGGAGCACCGCGCGGCGTACCTCGGCGATCTCACGCTTCAACGTGTAGATCCGGACCGAGTCATCGGTACGGGCGGGGGAGAAGACCGACTCCTCGACCTCGTCGACGTCCTCCTGCAGCGACTCGACGACCGCTGCGTAGCCATCGACGACGC
This sequence comes from uncultured Actinomycetota bacterium, assembly GCA_963850965.1. Lineage (GTDB taxonomy): Bacteria > Actinomycetota > Actinomycetes > Propionibacteriales > Nocardioidaceae > Nocardioides. The sequence continues at coordinate 48,748 of CAWKMT010000003.1, forward strand.
GGTCGCACACGCCGTAGAGGGCCGCAGAGGGCCCGTGCGTGAGTACCGACTCCTTGGACTCGAGGAAGTTGCGGGCCGAGTGGAGCTCCGAGCCGTGGCCGTGCCGCACGGTGACGATGAAGTCGGCGCCGATGAAGATGTTGATCTCCCCGGTCTCCACCGCGTCCTCCTCGTCGACGTACCAGAGCGTCTTGAGGATGAGGAAGAGGCTGTCGTCGTACCGCTCGAGCTTGGGCCGCTGGTGGGCATGGAGGGCGTCCTCCACCGCGAGCGGATGCAGGCCGAACGCCTCCGCCACGTCGGCCAGCTCGGCCTCGGCGGGTTCGTGCAGGCCGACCCAGACGAAGTCGCCCTCCTCGGACACCATCGAGCGCAGGCCGCGCAGGTCCGTGGCGCCGCCGTCCACGGGGACCCGGGCTCCGCGGCGGTAGAGGGCGCTGTCGACGATCACGTTCCGAGGCTAGACCCACGACCACCGCACTACGCTCCACGACATGGCAACAGTGATCCTCGTGCGGCACGGGCGCACCACCGCGAACGCGACCGGCATCCTGGCCGGTCGGCTGCCCGGCGTGAAGCTCGACGACGTCGGGCAGGGCCAGGCGGAGCGAGCTGCCGAGCGGCTCGGGAGGATCTCGCTGGCCGCGATCGTGACCAGTCCGCTCGAGAGGTGCCGCCAGACGGCCCGCGCGATCGCCCTCGGCCAGGGTCAGCCGCCCGCCACGACGCGCGAGCGAGGGATCACCGAGTGCGACTACGGCGACTGGCAGGGTCAGGCGCTCAAGCAGCTCGCGAAGGAGAAGCTCTGGGCGACCGTCCAGGCGCACCCCTCGGCAGCGGCCTTCCCGGGAGGAGAGTCGCTGGGCGCCATGCAGGCACGTGCGGTCGCGGCGGTCCGTCGCCACGACGCCGCTGTCGAGGCCGAGCACGGCCCCGGCGCGATCTGGGTGGCTGTCAGCCACGGCGACATCATCAAGTCGCTGCTGGCCGATGCCCTCGGCATGCACCTCGATCTCTTCCAGCGACTGCAGGTGGACCCGGCATCGCTGTCGATCGTCCGGTACACCTCCAGCCGGCCCTACGTCCTGGCGTCCAACACCCATGAGGGCGATCTCTCCTGGCTGGCACCGAGGCCAACCCGGGGCTCGCGCCGGTCCTCGCGTCGTTCGACCGACGCCGCCGTGGGCGGGGGATCCGGGCCGGACGCGCCACCGGCACGCCCCTAGGCTGGACCCATGGCACCCCTCGTCCACGCCTTTGATCCGCCGGAGCGCTTCGTTGCCGGGACGGTCGGTGCGCCCGGACAGCGCACCTTCTTCCTGCAGGCCCGAGACGGCAACCGTGTGGTCAGCGTCTCGCTCGAGAAGCAGCAGGTCATCGCCCTCTCCGAGCGGATCGACGACCTGCTCGACGAGGTGATGGCGACCCAGGAGACCGAGGACCTGGTCCCGGCGGTCATGCCGCTCGGTCTCGAGGACTCCGATCCGCTGGACCTCCCGATCGACGAGGAGTTCCGAGCGGGCACGATGACGCTCTCGTGGGATCCCGAGGACGAGCGTGTGGTGATCGAGGTCTTTCCGTTCGTCGAGGCCGAGGTGATCTCGCCCGAGCAGCTCGACGAAGCCTTCGAGGAGCCCGAGCCCGAGGAGGTCTTCCTGGTCCGGATCCCGGCCGGGATGGCGCGCGCCTTCGTGAAGCGGTCGGCCCAGGTCATCGAGGCCGGCCGGCCCAGCTGTCCCTTCTGTGGCAACCCCATCGACCCCGACGGCCACCTGTGCGTCCGGGCCAACGGCTTCCGTCGCCGCGAACCGTGACCATCGCTGCCGATCTGGTCGAGGGCGAGCTGGTCCTGCACGGCCGGATCATGCCGGCCTCCAACGCGACCTTCGTGGGTGAGATCGCAGGGGTGCGGGTGGTCTACAAGCCGATCGCCGGAGAACGCCCCCTGTGGGACTTCCCCGACGCCACGCTCGCCGACCGAGAGGTGGCGGCGTACGTCGTGTCCGAGGCCCTCGGCTGGAACGTCGTTCCAGAGACCTGGCTGCGTGAGGGCCCGCACGGCCCCGGCATGGTGCAGCGCTGGCAGGAGCCCGACGAGGAGCAGGTCGCCGTCGACCTCGTGCCGCCCGACCAGGTGCCGCCGGGCTGGCGTCACGTCTTCGACGGGGTGGACGGCCACGACCAGCCCGTCTCGTTGATTCATGAGGACACCTCGCCCCTGCGTCGGATGGCGATCTTCGACATCGTGGTCAACAACGCCGACCGCAAGGGCGGCCACGTCCTGGAGATGACCGACGGGCACCGTTTCGGCGTGGACCACGGAGTCACCTTCCACGTCGAGCCGAAGCTCCGCACGGTGCTGTGGGGCTGGCTCGGGGAGCGGCTGACGGGCGAGGAGCTCCGCGCCGTGGAGGGCATCCGGACCGCCCTGGTCGGAGATCTCGGGCCGCTCCTGGGCAGGCACCTGACCGAGCTCGAGGTGGAGGCGATCGACCGCAGGTGCGAACGCCTGGTCGCGCGCGGCACCATGCCGGCCCCCCGCGGTGAGTGGCCGGCCATCCCGTGGCCGCCCTTCTGAGGAGGGTCGTTAGGCTTCCCGGCATGCGCACGTGGCCTTCACCGGAGATCCCGACCCTGCCCGTCCCGGGCCCGGCCGTGGCCGTCCATGACTCCTCGACCGGCTCGCTGGTGACCCCTGAGCCGGTCGGTCCCGCGCGCCTCTACGTCTGCGGCATCACGCCGTACGACGCCACCCACATCGGGCACGCCGCGACCTACGTCGCCTTCGATCTGCTCAACCGCGCCTGGCGCAACGCCGGGCACGAGGTCACCTATGTCCAGAACGTCACCGACGTCGACGACCCGCTCCTGGAGCGCGCCACCAAGGTCGGCGTCGACTGGGTCGAGCTCGCCGAGCGGGAGACCGAGCTGTTCCGGCAGGACATGACCGCGCTGCGGGTGCTCGCCCCGGCCCACTACATCGGTGCCGTCGAGTCGATCCCGCTGGTCCTCGACCTGATCGAGCGGCTGCAGGCCCTGGGGGCCATCTACCGCGTGGAGGGCGACCTCTACTTCTCCGTGACCGCCGACGGCGCCTTCGGTGGCGTCTCCGGCTGGGACCGCGACGAAATGCTGCGGATCTTCCCCGAGCGTGGGGGCGACCCTGATCGCGCCGGCAAGAAGGACCCTCTCGACTGCGTCGTGTGGCGCGGCGAGCGGGCCGGCGAGCCGTCGTGGCCCAGCCCCTTCGGGCCCGGTCGTCCCGGCTGGCACATCGAGTGCACCGCGATGGCGATGCACTTCCTCGGGACTGCCTTCGACGTGCAGGGCGGTGGCAGCGACCTCGTCTTCCCGCACCACGAGATGAGTGCGGGCCACGCCCAGGTCGCTGAGCCCGCTGCGCCGTTCGCCCGGGCCTACGCCCACGCCGGGATGGTCGCCTACGACGGCGAGAAGATGTCGAAGTCCAAGGGCAACTTGGTCTTCGTCTCCGCGCTGCGCAACAGCGACGTGGACCCGATGGCGATCCGGCTCGTGCTGCTGCGCAACCACTACCGCTCCGACTGGGAGTGGACCGATGCCCTCCTGTGGGACGCCGTCGACACCCTTGCTCGGTGGCGACGAGCCCTGTCGCTGGGCGCCGGCGCGCCGGCGGCCCCGGTGTCCGAGGAGATCCTGGCCGCTCTCGCCGACGACCTCGACGCGCCCCGCGCCGTCGCCGCGGTGGAGGCCTGGGTGAGTGCCACGGTGGGCACCGACGGCCTGGCTGACACCAGCGACCCGGACGCCGCGCTCGCGATGTACGCCGTCCTCGACGCGGCGCTCGGCCTCGGCCTCTGATCCACCTCTGCCACTGGTTCGGGGGCTTGAAAGGGCTCGCTCGCTGAGCACAATGGGGGCATGAGCACTCCGACGATCAGGCCCAAGCTCGTGGTCCACGACGCGGACGCGGCGATCGACTTCTACCGGACGTCACTGGGCGCGGAGCTCCTGAGCCGCCACGAGATGGACGACCGGGTCGTCTTTGCTGAACTCGCGGTGCTGGGCTCCCGCGTCACCTTGAAGCAGCAGGACGCAGTCGACCCCGCGCCGTCCGCGGCGGACGCTCCGGGTCCCATCCTCGACGTCGTCGTCGACGACCCCGATGCGGTGGCCGCCCAGATGCTCGCCGGTGGGGCCAAGGTCCGCTTCGAGATCGCGGACCAGTCCTACGGGGCGAGGGGCGGACGCATCGTGGATCCCTTCGGGGTCCAGTGGCTCCTGCAGACCGCGATCTAGTGGGTCAGCTGCCTGCCGGAGGATCGTCGTCCCCACGGCGTTTGAGGTAGCGCTCGAACTCCCGCGCGATCGCCTCGCCGGACGCTTCCGGGAGATCGGTGGTGTCCCGGGTCTCCTCCAGGGCACGCACGTAGTCGGCGATGTCCTCGTCCTCCTCGGCGAGCTCGTCGACGCCGCGCTCCCAGGCCCGCGCGTCCTCGGCCAGGTCCCCGAGCGGGATGCTGACCTCGAGCAGGTCCTCGAGCTGACCGATCAGGGCCAAGGTGGCCTTCGGACAGGGCGGCTGGGCGACGTAGTGCGGCACCGCTGCCCAGTAGGAGACGGCCGGGATGTCGAGCCGCACACAGGCATCCTGGAAGACCCCGACGATCCCGGTCGGGCCCTCATAGGTCGACTGCTCCAGCTTGAGCCGGTCGACCAGCTCCATCTCGGTGGCGGTGCCGGTGACGGGGATCGGACGGGTGTGCGGGGTGTCGGCGAGCAGGGCGCCGAGGGTGACCACGAGCTGACCGCCGAGGTCATCGCAGGCGGCGAGCAACTCGGCGCAGAACTGGCGCCAGCGCATGTTCGGCTCGATGCCGCGGATCAGGATCACGTCACGGTCGAGGTCCGGGGGAGAGGCGACGGCGATCTGGGTGCTCGGCCAGGACAGTCGCCGGTGGCCGAACTCGTCGGTGCCCACCACAGGGCGGTTCACCTGGAAGTCGTAGAACTCCTCGGGGTCGATCGCAGCGACCACCCGGGCATCCCAGACCCGGATCAGGTGGTCGACCACGGAGCTCGCCGCATCGGCGGCGTCGTTCCAGCCCTCGAAGGCGGCGATGACCAGTGGGTCCACCAGGGTCGGGACGTCCTCGATCTCGATCACGAATCCACCCTAGTCACCTCACCCCTGCCTCAGCGGGCGGTGGGGCTTCGGGGATTTCGTGGCGCCTCCGCGCCGGTGTCACCATGCGGGAAGCTTGTCCAGCTCCCGGACCGCCTGCCTACGCTGTGGCGGGTGGCCGCCCACCACGGAAATGGAGTTCCCCGTGCCCCAGCCCTCGCCGCATTCGCAGCGCCCGGATCTGACCGAGGCTCTCTCGGGGATTCTGCGCGAGCGGATCCTGGTGCTGGACGGCGCGATGGGCACGCTCATCCAGGGTTTCCAGCCCGGTGAGGTGGAGTTCCGGGGCGCCCGCTTCGCCGACTGGCACCGCGACGTCAAGGGCAACAGCGACCTGTTGAACCTCACCCAGCCCGAGATGATCGCCTCCATCCACCGGCAGTACCTCGAGGCCGGGGCCGACATCCTCGAGACCAACACCTTCACCGCCACCTCGATCGCCCAGGCCGACTACGGCATGGAGGAGCTGGCCTACGAGATCAACCTCGAGGGTGCGCGGATCGCCCGGGCGGCCTGCGACGAGTTCTCCACCGACGAGCGCCCGCGCTTCGTGGCCGGGTCGATCGGTCCGACCAACCGGACCGCGTCGATCTCGCCGGACGTGAACGACCCCGGTGCCCGCAACGTGTCGTACGACGAGCTGGTCGAGGCCTACCTCGACCAGGCCCGCGGACTCGTGGACGGCGGCGCAGATCTGCTCCTGGTCGAGACGATCTTCGACACCCTGAACGCCAAGGCGGCGATCTTCGCGCTCGAGTCGCTCTTCGAGGAGCGCGGTCGCCGCTGGCCGGTGATGCTCTCGGGCACGATCACCGATGCGTCCGGCCGCACCCTCTCGGGCCAGGTCACCGAGGCGTTCTGGCACTCGGTGCGCCATGTCCGGCCGCTGACCGTGGGGCTCAACTGCGCCCTCGGCGCCACCGAGCTGCGGGCCTACATCGCCGAGTTGAGCCGCCTCGCGGACACCTTCGTCTCGGCGCACCCGAACGCCGGGCTGCCCAACGCCTTCGGTGAGTACGACGAGTCGGCCGACCAGATGGCGACCACGATCGCCGAGTTCGCCAGCGCGGGTCTGGTCAACATCGTCGGCGGCTGTTGCGGCACCACCCCCGACCACATCTCGGCGATGCGGCGCGCGGTCGAGTCCGCCACCCCCCGGGTGCCCGCCGAGCGCCACCCGGGTCTCCACCTGGCGGGGCTGGAGCCGGTCAACATCACCGCGGACAGCCTGTTCGTCAACGTCGGCGAGCGCACCAACATCACCGGCTCGGCGCGGTTCCGCAAGCTGATCAAGGACGGTGACTACGACACGGCCCTCGCTGTCGCCGCCCAGCAGGTGGAGAGCGGTGCGCAGATCATCGACGTCAACATGGACGAGGGGATGATCGACGGCGTCGCCGCCATGGATCGCTTCCTGAAGCTGATCGCGAGCGAGCCCGACATCAGCCGCGTCCCGGTCATGATCGACTCCTCCAAGTGGGAGGTGATCGAGGCCGGACTCAAGTGCGTGCAGGGCAAGCCGATCGTCAACTCCATCTCCATGAAGGAGGGGGAGGCTGCGTTCATCGAGCACGCCACGCTCTGCCGGAAGTACGGCGCCGCCGCGGTCGTGATGGCCTTCGACGAGGACGGCCAGGCCGACAACCTCGAGCGCCGCAAGGCGATCTGTGAGCGCGCCTACCGGATCCTCACCGAGCAGGTGGGCTTCCCGGCCGAGGACATCATCTTCGACCCCAACGCCTTCGCGGTGGCGACCGGCATCGAGGAGCACGCGTCGTACGGCCTGGACTTCATCGAGGCCACCCGCTGGATCAAGGAGAACCTCCCGGGAGCCCAGGTCTCGGGCGGCATCTCGAACGTCAGCTTCTCGTTCCGCGGCAACAACCCGGTCCGCGAAGCCATCCACGCGGTCTTCCTCTTCCACGCCATCCGCGCCGGACTGACCATGGGCATCGTCAACGCCGGGGCGCTCGTCGTCTATGACGAGGTGGAGCCCGAGCTGCGCGAGCGGATCGAGGACGTGGTCCTCAACCGCCGCCCCGACGCTGCCGAGCGCCTGCTGGAGATCGCCGAGCGGTTCAACAAGGCACCCGACGCGGTCGAGGCCACCGAGGCCGAGTGGCGCAGCCTGCCGGTGGGGGAGCGGATCACCCACGCGTTGGTCAAGGGGATCGACGCCCATGTCGAGTCCGACACCGAGCTGCTCCGAGCCGAGATCGAGGCGCGCGGCGGTCGACCGATCGAGGTCATCGAAGGTCCGCTGATGGACGGCATGAACGTCGTGGGTGACCTCTTCGGCGCCGGCAAGATGTTCCTGCCCCAGGTCGTGAAGTCTGCCCGGGTGATGAAGAAGGCCGTGGCCTACCTCATCCCGTTCATCGAGCAGGAGAAGGTCGACAACCCGCAGTACGCCACCGCCAAGGACACCAACGGCACCATCGTGATGGCGACCGTCAAGGGCGACGTCCACGACATCGGCAAGAACATCGTCGGCGTCGTGCTGCAGTGCAACAACTTCGAGGTGATCGACCTCGGGGTGATGGTGCCGGCGCAGAAGATCCTGGACACCGCGATCGAGATCGGCGCGGATGCAATCGGTCTCTCCGGTCTGATCACCCCTTCGCTGGACGAGATGGTCACGGTCGCCACCGAGATGCAGCGCCGGGGCTTCGACATCCCGCTCCTCATCGGCGGCGCGACCACCTCGCGTGCCCACACCGCGGTCAAGGTCGACAAGAAGTACGACGGCGCCGTGGTGTGGGTCAAGGACGCCTCGCGTTCGGTGCCGACCCTCGCCGCGCTGCTGAGTGATACCCAGCGACCGGCACTGATGGCCGACATCCAGGCCGACTACGACTCGCTGCGGACCCGGCACGCCACCAAGCACGAGCGCCCCATGGTCACCCTCGAGCAGGCGCGCGCCAACCGAACCCCGATCGAGTGGGACGGCTACGACTGTCCGGCGCCGCGTCAGGCCGGCATCCAGGTGCTCCGCGACTACGACCTCGCCGAGCTTCGCGCCTACATCGACTGGCAGCCGTTCTTCAACACGTGGGAGATGAAGGGGAAGTTCCCCGACATCCTCAACAACCCCGCGACCGGCGAGACCGCCCGCGCGTTGTACGACGACGCCCAGGTGATGCTCGATCGGATCATCGAGGAGAAGTGGCTGACGGCCAACGCCGTCTTCGGCCTCTTCCCGGCGAACGCGGTCGGGGACGACATCGCCGTCTACACCGACGAGAGTCGCACCGAGGTGCTCACCACCCTGTGCAACCTGCGTCAGCAGGGCGATCACCGCGAGGGCGTCCCGAACCGCTCCCTGGGTGACTTCGTCGCGCCTGCCGAGACCGGACTGCCGGACCACGTCGGCGCCTTCGCAGTCACGGCCGGGCTCGGTGGTGTCGAGCGCATCTTGGCGATGAAGGCCGAGAACGACGACTACTCGGCGATCCTGCTGGAGTCCCTGGCCGACCGACTGGCCGAGGCGTTCGCCGAGCGGCTGCACCAGCGGGTGCGCACCGAGTTCTGGGGCCACGAACCCGAGGAGCAGCTGGACAACGAATCGTTGATCGCCGAGAAGTACCACGGGATCCGGCCGGCCCCGGGCTACCCGGCCTGCCCCGAGCACACCGAGAAGGCGACCCTCTGGTCCCTGCTCGACGTCGAGGCCACGACCGGGATCGAACTCACCGAGAGCATGGCGATGTGGCCCGGCGCCGCGGTGTCGGGCTGGTACTTCTCGCACCCGCAGTCGCAGTACTTCGTCGTGGGTCGCGTCGGTCGGGACCAGGTCGCGGACTACGCCGAGCGCAAGGGGTGGACCGTCACCGAGGCAGAACGCTGGCTCTCGCCCAACCTCGGCTACGACCCCGAGGACTGAGGGTGCCCGCAGGGTCTCGGCCGGCCGCGGTCCTGTGGGACATGGACGGCACGCTCGTGGAGACCGAGCCGTACTGGATCACCGCGGAGTTCGAGCTCGCCGACAAGTACGGCGGCAGCTGGACCACGGAGCACGCGATGAACCTGGTCGGCAACGACCTGATCGAGTCCGGCCGCTACATCCGGGAGCACATGGACATCGACGTCGAACCCGCCCAGATCGTGGAGGAGCTGCTGGCCTCGGTGATCGCTCAGGTCGAGCGTGAGGTGCCCTGGCGCCCTGGTGCGGTGGAGCTGCTGGCCGACCTGAACCGGCACGGAGTCCCGTGCGCCTTGGTCACCATGTCCTACCGGAGCTTCGTGGCGCCGGTCCTGGCCGCCTTGCCGGCCGGCTCGTTCACCGAGGTGGTGACCGGTGATGCCGTCTCGCACGGAAAGCCGCATCCCGAGCCGTACCTCAAGGCCGCACGGGCGCTGGGGCTGCCACCAGCCGACTGCCTGGCCATCGAGGACTCCAACACCGGAGCTCGCTCCGCCGAAGCAGCAGGCTGCACGGTGCTTGTCGTGCCCAACCACGTGCCCGTTCTGCCAGGGGCACGACGAACCTTCGCCGACTCGCTCGTCGGGCTGGACCTGCTGGAGGTCTGGCGAGCCAGCAGACGAACCGGGCGCGCCGCCGGAGCCTAGGCGAGACCTGCGCGCGCTCGGTCGCCCCGTTCGGACATGCGGCGGTGTACGGTCCAGGCTCGTCCACAACTCACCCTCGGGGGTTTCATGAACCTGTCATTGCGCGTCGGCCTGGCCGCGCTCACGCTTCTTCCGGTCACGGTTCTCTCGCAGGCACCGGCGCATGCCGCCTGCGACTACACCTATGTCTGGGAGTTCTCCAACATCGACAACGTGCACCGCAAGTTCCCGGGCAACACTTTCAAGGACGGCCCCGGCGGCACCATGTCCGTGAGTGTCGAGGAGGCCTCGACGGTGCAGAGCTCCGTCTCGGCGACCATCGGCGGCGAGGCCGGACCCCCGCTCTGGAAGGTCAAGGCAGAGGTGACTCGCAGCGCGGTCAAGTCGAAGACGACGACGCTGGGGCATCACTACTCCCACAAGATCCCCGCCGGGAAGTACGGCCACCTGGCGTACGGATCCTGGGCGAAGAAGTTCACCTACAAGAAGGTCGGTCGGGCGCCCTACTGCCCGACCCAGGTCGTCGCACGCGGCAAGGCGGTCTACCCGACCACCAGCCTCGGGTGGCGGTTCTGGGCCACCAACAGCTGAATCGGCTCAGCCCGGCCGACGCCCCGGGGTTCGACGAGCCTCAGTGCGCGACTCGTGGAACTCGATCCGGTGCCGATCGGGCCTCGGCGACCAACCCCATGATCCCTCGGGATCCGGACCGTCGCAGAGGACTAGACCTGGTCCTAGTACCACTGGGCAATGGCGCACAAGACCCCGTGCGCGGCAAGGTGGTGATCAATCAGGGGATTGGCACCACTCACCCTGAGAGATCAGGAAGCTGGGTTCCACATGTTCGTCCGACGTAGTCCCGCCATCGTGCTCAGCCTTGTGCTGGGTGCAGCGGCCCTGGTCACCGCGCCCAGCGCGGCGGCTGGTGATGGCGGGACTACGAAAGACGTCGACTCGTGCAGCAACTCCAGCACCTACAAGCTCAAGGTCTCCACCGAGGACGACGGCAGGCTCAAGGTCGTCGGCGTGGTCTGGAGCGACGACGACGATGTGTGGAGCTGGAAGCTCAAGCACAACGACGACGTCTCCGCGAAGGGCGAGGTCAAGGCCAAGGATGCCGATCGATCCCTCAGGATCGTGCGGACCATGGTGGATCTCGTCGGCCCCGACACCGTGGGCTTCCGTGCCGAGAACCAAAGCACCGGTGAGGTGTGCCGCGGCGACCTCAGTATCTGACCCCCACGCCCTATCCTGAGGCTCCCCCCAGGAAAGGCATCGCGTGAGGCTGCTGCGAAGCCCGATCACCCAGTTCCTGCTCATCGGATTCCTCACGGTTGTTGCCGCTGTCGTCGGGAGCAACGTCCTGGCTGACCGCGCGGCCTCCGATGAGGCGATCCAGGAAGCCAGGGGCACCACCGAGGTCCTGGCCCGCTCCGTGGCCCAGCCAGACATCCCCTCTGGACTGGTGGCCGGACGCCCCGGCGCGATCGACCGGTTCGACCGCTCGGTCCTCAAGCGCTTGCTGGTGGGCGACGTGCAGCACGTCAACATCCGCACGGCGAACGGCCGGCTCGTCTACTCCGACCGGACGTACCTGATCGGCGAGCAGTTCCCGCTCGCGCCGGACAAGAAGCGGGTCCTCGCCGCTGGAGGTACGGGTTCGGTCCAGACCTTGGGGGACGTGGCCGACTCGTCGGCCCGAGGGACCTCCGGGATGGTCCAGATCTACACCTCGATCGAGACCCGACGGGGCCAACCGCTGCTCTTCGAGGCGTTCTACACCCTCGACCAGATCGAGACCCGGCGCGCCCAGATCTTCTCTGCGTTTCGCTGGATCATCGTCGGCCCGTTGCTCCTCCTGATCGTGGTGGTCACCTTGATGCTGCGGGTGCTCACCGCGCAGGTCACCAGTGCTGGCAAGGAACGCGAGCGACTGCTCCGCTCGGCGATCGATGCCTCGGGGGCGGAGCGGCGACGGATCGCCCGCGACCTGCACGACGGCGTGGTGCAGGACCTCGCGGGGGTGGCGTTCTCCGCGAGTGCTCTCTCACGCGACCCGGAGATCCCGGGTGCAGCGAGAGCGACGTTGGCCGTGGCCGGGCGAGCTCTGCGAGACTCCCTCCGGGCGCTCCGCTCGCTGGTGGCCGAGATCCATCCCCTGGACCTGCACTCGGTCGGCCTGGAGGCGGCGCTGGCTGACCTGATCGCGCCGGCCGGCGCGGTCGGCATCCAGGCCTCGGTCAGTGTCGAACGAACGGAATCGGCCTCCCAGGACTCCTCCGCCCTGATCTGGCGCGTGGCGCAGGAAGCCGTGCGCAACGCGCTGCGTCACTCGCAGGCGTCCACCCTGGCGGTCACGGTCCGCGGCGAGAACGGCCGGATCTCCCTCGAGGTGGTGGACGACGGAGTTGGGTTCGATCCCGAGACGACTCCGGACCCGACCAGCTACGGTCTGCGCGGGTTGCAGACACTGGTCGCCGACAGCGGTGGAGCCCTGAGGGTGCAATCCTCCCCGGGAGAAGGCACGCAGGTCAGGATGGAGGTGGACGCGCAATGACCGACGACAAGATCCGCGTGGTGCTGGTCGATGACCACGCCATGATCCGCTCCGGGCTCGAGCAGCTGCTGGGCGGCACTGACGACATCGAGGTCGTCGGGGCCGCGGCCGACGGGCACCAGGCGATGGACGTGATTCGCCGGCTGCGGCCCGACGTCGTCCTCATGGACCTGCAGATGCCCGTCATGGACGGGGTGGGGGCCACCCGGATGATCATGGCCGAGCAGCTGGGCGTCGACGTGCTGGTGCTGACCACCTACTCCGACAGCGAGCGGATCCTGGCCGCGCTGGATGCCGGGGCCGTCGGCTACCTGCTCAAGGACGCCGACCCCGAGGACGTGCTCCACGGCATCCGGGCGGTCAGCCGTGGGGAGTCACCGATCCACCCCAGGGCCGCCCGCGCGCTCCTCGGGGTGCGGGCCGGACCCCCGCAGATGCAGTTGACCGGCCGCGAGACCGAGGTGCTCCGCCTGGTCCACGAGGGGCTGGCCAACAAGCAGATCGCGCGTCGGCTCGAGATCAGTGATCGCACCGTGAAGGCGCACCTGACGTCGGCCTTTGCCCGGATCGGGGTCACCGACCGGACCCAGGCCGCCCTGTGGGTGCAGCGCAACACCTAACCGACAGACGTCGGTCGATCCGGTGATGTCTGGCCAGCAAGGGGCTCGACCGGCTGTGCCGACCGCTCGGGAAGCGGCGGGGGAGTGCCGCCGTACGTCCGGGCAGATCGCCTGGTGGGCGCACCAGTCGCAGAGTCGCGAGGGGTTGGGCAGCCACTCGCCGGTCTCCTCGGCCTGGCGGATCGCCCGCCAGATCGCCTCGACCTTGCGCTCGGTGGCCAGCAGGTCAGCCTCGTCCGGGACATAGCGCAACAGCTCGCCGTTGCCGAGGTAGACCAGCTGGAGCATCGCCGGGACCAGTCCGCGGGTGCGCCAGATGACCAGCGCGTAGAACTTCATCTGGAACAGCGCCTTGGCCTCGAACAGCGGGCCGGGAGCGCGCCCGGTCTTGTAGTCGACCACCCGGATTGCCCCGTCGGGCGCGATGTCGATGCGGTCCACGAAGCCACGCAGCAGCAGGCGTGACTCGAGCAGGGTCTCGACGTAGAGCTCGCGCTCGGCCGGCTCGATCCGAGTCGGATCCTCGAGGGTGAAGTAGCGGTCCAGCACCACCCGGCACGACGTGAGCCAACCAGCGATCTCGGGACCTGCGCCGTCCGGCCCGGAGACGAACATCTCGGCGATCGTCGGGTCGAGGGCGAGGAGCTGCTCCCACGCCGGCACCAGCATCTCGCGGGCCTGCTCCGGGGTCCGGTCAGCGGCGGGGAGGTCGAAGAGGTCCTCCAGCACCTTGTGCACCACGGTGCCGCGCACGGCATCGGGCGAGGACGGCTCGGGCAGACGGTCGATGGTGCGGTAGCGGTAGAGCAGGGGGCAGGTCAGGAAGTCGCCTGCGCGGCTGGGAGAGAGCGCCCCCAGCACCTCGACACCGTCCACCGGAGTGGAGACCCGCTCGGCCGGGGAACCCTGCTGCACGCTCATGGGGTCAGCCTAGGCGGGAGCAGGGACAGTCGGCCGGCAGCGCCGCCCGGTCGGATAGCCTCGGTCCGTGTCAGATCCCGTTCATGCCCCGCGGGGTCGACCTCCCGGCACGTTCAAGGTCGGCACCATCGCCGGGAGCGACGTACTCGTCTCCTCGTCGTGGTTCATCGTGGCGGCGCTCATCGCCGTCGTGATGGCGCCGCGGGTCGAGCAGGTGTCGCCCGGCCTCGGTGCCCTGAAGTACGTCGCCGGCTTCGCCTTCGCAGTCGTGCTCTACGGCTCGGTGCTGCTCCATGAGGCGTCCCACGCCTACATGGCCCGCCGCTACGGCTTCGAGATCAGCTCGATCACCTTGCACTTCCTGGGCGGGATGACCGCGATCGAGGGGGAGGCCCGCACCCCTCGTCAGGAGTTCATGATCGCGGTGGTCGGGCCGCTCACCTCGATCGCGGTCGGGGCCGGAGCGGTCGGGCTGTGGTTCGTGACCCCACCCGGCCTGCTCCTGATGGCCGTGGAGGGGTTGGCCGGTGCCAACCTGCTCGTGGGCGTGCTCAACCTGGTCCCCGGCCTGCCCCTCGACGGCGGTCGAGTGCTGAAGTCGCTGGTCTGGCGGATCAGCGGCGACGTGCACCGCGGGACGATCGTCGCCGGCTGGGGCGGTCGGCTCACCGCCGCGGCGGTCGTGGCCTGGCCGCTGCTCCAGGAGCAGCTCATCGGCTCAGCCCCCGAGCTGATCGACTTCGTGCTGGCCTTCGTGATCGCCATGTTCCTGTGGTCCGGGTCGTCGGCCGCCATCGCCTCGGCGCGGGTACGCCGCCGCCTGCCCCATCTGGTCGCGCGCAATCTCGCCCGCCGCACGCTCTCGGTGCCCGAGGACCTGCCGCTGGCCGAGGCGGTCCGTCGCGCCCAGGAGTCGCAGGCAGGGAGCATCGTCGTCGCGACCGGTGCCGGGCGACCGGTCGGCCTCGTGAACGAAGCCGCGCTCCTGGCGGTCCCGGAGGAACGCCGCCCCTGGGTCGCCGTCTCGACCGTGGCCCGCAGCCTGGCGGAGGGACTGACGCTGCCGGTGGACATCGGTGGCGAGGAGTTGGTGGCGGCGATCCAGCGCACTCCCGCGGCCGAGTACCTCCTCGTCCAGCCCGACGGCACGGTCTTCGGCGTCCTCACGATGGCCGACGTCGATAGGGCCTTCCGCGAGGACCCGCACTAGGGTTCCTCGCATGTCCAGCACCCCCGACGAGACCGTTCCCGACGTCCCCGAGGCTGCGTGGTCCGGTGTCCACCGCGGCCCGCTGACGGCGGGGGAGTGGGTCCGGTTGACCGACCAGAAGGGCCGTCGGCACAACATCTGCCTCGAGCCCGGCAAGACCTTCCACACCAACCGTGGCGGCATGTCCCACGACGACCTCATCGGTCGCGAAGAGGGCTTCACGATCACCTCCACCTCCGGTGGCGAGTACCTCGTCTTCCGGCCGCTCCTCGCCGAGTTCGTGGTCTCCATGCCGCGGGGGGCAGCGGTCGTCTACCCCAAGGACGCCGCCCAGATCGTGTCGATGTGCGACATCTTCCCGGGTGCCGAGGTCGTCGAGGCCGGCGTCGGCTCCGGTGCACTGACCTGCTCCCTGCTGCGGGCCGTCGGACCTCACGGCCGGGTGTCGTCGTACGAACGTCGCGAGGAGTTCGCCGACGTCGCGCGCAAGAACGTCACGCAGTTCTTCGGTGGTGACCACCCCGCCTGGGAGCTCACCATCGGCGACCTGGCCGAGGCACTGCCGGCCTCCGGCGACCGGGTGGACCGGATCATCCTCGACATGCTCGCCCCCTGGGAGTGTGTCGATGCCGCGGCCGATGCACTGCGAGCCGGCGGCATCCTCTGTGCCTACGTCGCGACGACCACCCAACTCTCCCGCTTCGTCGAGACGGTGCGCATCCACGGTGAGTTCACCGATCCGCAGGCGTGGGAGTCGCTCGTGCGGGACTGGCACGTCGAGGGACTCGCCGTACGGCCGGGCCACAAGATGATCGGTCACACGGCCTTCCTGGTGACCGCCCGCCGCATGGCTCCCGGCCAGCGTCCGCCCCTGAAGAAGCGGCGTCCCGCCCCCGGCGCCTACGGTCCCGACTACCAGGGCCCGCGTGCCGTGGGCGCCGTCGTGGACGAGGGTGACCGGGCCGAGTGAGTCCGTGCCCGGCCGATGAGGACGAGCTCCTCGGCCAGGTCACGATTGGGAAACGGCTCGCGGAAATGCATCCTCGGGGTGTTGAACCTCAGGGCTCGCTTCCCCAAGATGGACGGCGTCAGAGTTATCGGGAACCCTGAAGGAGCCATCCATGTTGGTGTCACGCCCTCTACGGGCATTCGCTGTCACCGCCTCCCTCGCGCTCGGATTGAGTGCCTGCGGTGGCGGCGACGACAAAACGTCCAGCCCCGGAGCCGGGAATCCCACCGGCTCCCCGGGCGGCTCCTACACCACGGTGGTGAATGAGCCTTCCTACCTCGCGCCGGCGCAGAACTGCTACGAGTCCGAGTGTTCAAAGATCCTGGACCTGATCAACGATCCACTGCTCACGACCGACTTCGAGACCGGTGAGCTCGCCTTTGACGGCCTCGCCGAGAGTGTCGAGCCGGACGACGCCCAGACCGTGTGGACCGTCACCCTCAAGGAAGGTCGCGAGTTCCACAACGGCGAGCCGGTCGACGCTGACTCGTTCCTGCGGGCCTGGAACTACGCCCAGGATCCGAAGAACGCGCAGTCGACAGCTGGTTTCATGGCCCGCATCGAGGGCTCGGGCAAGAGCGGTGAGATGACGGGGCTGGAGAAGGTCGACGAGCGGACCTTCACCGTCACGTTGAACGGCCCCTTCAGCCAGTTCGGCCAGCAGATGAGCTACTCACCGGCGTTCGCCCCGATTGCCCAGGCCTGCCTGGACGATCTCGAGGCCTGCAACGAGAACCCCATCGGCACCGGGCCCTACCAGATGGCCGGTGAGTGGCGGCACGACGAAGGCATCACCGTCGAGAAGTGGCCCGACTATGCCGGTGACCTGATGGCGAACGCCGACACGATCGACTTCCAGATGTTCACCACGCCGGTCGCGGCCTACCGTGACTTCCAGAACGGCGGCGTCGATGTCCTGCAGGTCTCACCGGAGGTGTACCTCGAGGCCAAGGGTGAGCTCGGTGACCGACTGCAGGAAGCACCGAGCGCGAGCCTGACCTACCTCGGCTTCCCGACGGGGAAGAAGCCCTACGACAACAAGTTGCTGCGCCAGGCGATCTCGCTCTCCATCGACCGCGAGCTGATCATCGACCGGGTCCAGAACGGTCTCGGGCTCCCGTCCACCGACATCGTGACCCCGCCGATCCCCGGTTCGCGCGACGACGCCTGTGAGTTCTGCGCCTACGACCCGGACCGGGCCAAGGAGCTGCTCGAGGAGTCCGGAGTCGACCCCGCGAGTTTCACCATGGAGGTCTACTTCAACTCCGGTTCGGGCCACGAGGGCTGGACCGAGGCGGCTGCCCGCCAGGTCCAGGAGAACCTCGGCATCGACTACCAGCTGAAGTCGACCGAGTGGGCCCAGTACCTCGAGCTGCTCGGTGCCGAGAAGTTCACGGGCCCCTTCCGTCTGGGCTGGAGCCTGGACTACCCCTCGCCGGAGAACTACCTGCGCCCGATCGTGGGCACGGGTGGCGACTCCAACTACAGCGGGTTCACCAACTCCGAGGTCGATGACCTGTTGGTGCAGGGCGACCAGGCCGAGACCCTCGAGGAGAGTTTCGCGCTCTACCAGGAGGCCGGCGACCTCGCCCTGGACGAACTGCCGATCATCCCGATGTGGAGCAGCGAGGTGGCGATCGCCTCCTCCGACGGCGTGGGCGACGTCCGCTACGACGTCGGCGAGGGCGAGATCGCGTTCGGGGAGATCACCGTCAACCAGTGACCGCGGCTGCTCCGGCAGTCGGGTTGCCTGCGCGACGTCCGGGGGGACGGACCTCACATCCGTCCTCCCGGTCGCGCTGACCCGAGAGGACCCCACCCATGGGCCGCTACGTCGCCCGACGGGTGCTCCAGTTCATCCCCGTGATCCTGGGCACCCTGTTCCTGCTCCACCTGCTGAGCACCCTCACCATCCAGGTCGTCGGCGATCCGGTCCGCGCCCTCTTCGGCGAGAACGCGCCCCCCGCTGCGGTGCTCGAGCAGATGCGGGCCGACTACAACCTCGATGACCCGTGCCTGCAACAGACTGGCAACCCGTGCGTGGGGCTCTTCGTGGACCGGCTCGGCCAGTACGCCCAGTTCGACTTCGGCGTGAACTTCCGGGGCCGCGCGATCACCGACCTGTTCGTGGAGCGGTTTCCCGTCACGGTCCGGTTGACCACGATCGCGCTGGTCTTCGAGACGGTGGTCGGCATCCTGCTGGGGATCCTCGCCGGCCTGCGCAAGGATCGGTTCGCCGACAACCTGGTGCGGTTCTCCACGGTGCTGCTGATCGCCTTCCCCATCTTCGTCTTCGGGACCCTGGCCCAGTTGTTCGTCGGACTCCAGGTGGGCCTCCGGATCCGGGAGAGCAGTTGGGCGCCCGACTGGCTGGGGCAGATGCTGAACGTCGGCTACAACGCCGAGTACCCGTGGTTGAGCCTGATCCTGCCCGGTCTCGTCCTCGGGGCGTTCTCGCTCGCGGCCATCGCGCGACTCACCCGGACCAGTCTGATCGAGAACCTCGGCGCCGACTACGTGCGCACGGCACGCGCCAAGGGCCTGACGGGCAGGCGGGTGGTGGGGGTACACACCTTGCGCAACTCACTGATCCCGGTGGTGACCTACATCGGCATCGACATAGGTCTGCTGCTTGGTGGCTCGCTGGTCACCGAGGGGATCTTCAACATCCCCGGAGTGGGTCAGCTGGTGTTCCTGGCCATCCGCGCCAACGACACCCCGGTGATCATCGGGGTGGTCACCCTGCTGACGATCGTCTTCCTGGTCGCCAACCTGCTTGTCGACATCTTCTACGCCGCCCTCGACCCCAGGATCCGCTATGAGTGACCTGTCGTCCCACGCCGAGGCGCAGCCAGCCGAAGCGCCGGCTGGCTCCGCCGACCAGCACCGCAGTCTCTGGGGAGATGTCCGCTACCAACTGGCGCGGAGTCCGCTGTTCTGGATTTCCTCCGCGATGGTGCTGGTCATCCTCACGATGGCCTTTGTGCCGCAACTGTGGGCCTCCACGCCACCGACCGCCCGCGGTGCCTGCGACCTGCTCAACGCCCGGGAGAAGCCCAGTGCCGAGCACTGGTTCGGCTACACCGCGTCAGGTTGTGACATGTGGTCGTCGGTGGTCTACGGCACCGGGAAGTCGGTCATCGTGGCCATCTTGGTCACCATCGGGACCGTCACGCTGGGTGTCGTTCTCGGCACCAGTGCTGGCTACTTCGGCGGTTTCACCGACACGGTCATCAGTCGGATCACCGACATCTTCTTCGGGTTGCCGTTCATCCTGGGCGCGCTGGTGTTCCTGGCGATCTTTCCGAAGCGCACGATCTGGACGATCACCCTGGTCCTGACGATCTTCGGTTGGACCTCCCTGACCAGGGTGATGCGAGGCAGTGTGATCGCCACCAAGCAGGCCGACTACGTCGATGCCGCCCGCGCGATCGGGGCCGGGCACTTCTTCATCATCCGGCGCCACATCGTGGCCAACTCCATCGCGCCGGTGGTCGTGCTGGCCACGATCGGGCTGGGCTCCTTCATCGGTGCCGAGGCGACGCTGACCTACCTGGGCGTGGGCTACCAGCGACCGACCGTCTCGTGGGGGCTGTTGGTCGCCGAAGGCCAGAACCTCGCCCTGGCTGGGTTCTGGCACCTGCTGGTGATCCCGGCGTCCTTCATCGTGGTGACCGTCCTCAGTTTCATCCTGCTGGGCGATGCACTCCGTGACGCCCTCGATCCCCGACACCGCTGAGGAGCAGCAGATGAGTCACGTCGGCAGCGACACCGTGGGGTCGGACCCACGCAACCCCCTGGCCAAGCTCGCCTTCGTCGAGTCCGCACCCCTGCTCGAGGTCGAGGACCTCGAGGTCGAGTTCCACACTCGAGACGGCGTCGCCCACGCCGTGAACAAGGTCAGCTTCACCCTCGAGGCGGGGCAGACCGTCGGCATCCTGGGGGAGTCCGGGTGCGGCAAGTCGGTGACCGCCCAGGCGATCATGGGGATCCTCGACACGCCTCCGGCCAAGGTGACCGGGGGGCAGGTGCGCTACCGCGGGGTCGATCTGCTCCAGCTCGACGAGAAGGTCCGCCGTCGGGTCAGGGCGGAGCGCATCGCCATCATCTTCCAGGACGCGCTCTCGTCGCTGAACCCCGTCTTCACCGTCGGCTGGCAGCTCGCCGAGCTGTTCCGCCAGCACCGCAACTGGACCAAGGCCGAGTCCAAGAGCCGCGCCATCGAGATGCTCGACATGGTGGGCATCCCTGCCGCCAAGGATCGGGTGAACGACTTCCCGCACCAGTTCTCCGGGGGGATGCGCCAGCGCGTGATGATCGCGATGGCCCTGGCGCTGGAACCCGACATCATCATCGCGGACGAGCCGACCACGGCCCTCGATGTCACCGTTCAGGCCCAGATCATGGACTTGCTGGGGAATCTGCAGCGCGAACTGCAGCTCGGGCTGATCCTGATCACCCACGACATGGGCGTGGTTGCCGACGTGGCGGACCAGATCTGTGTCATGTACGCCGGACGCGTCGTCGAGCGCGCCGACGTGTACGACGTCTACGAGAGACCCGCCCACCCCTACACCAAGGCGCTGCTCGAGTCGATCCCGCGGGTCGACCAGAAGGGTCAGAAGCTCACCGCCATCAGCGGGCTGCCACCCGTCCTGGTGAACCCGCCGCCCGGGTGCTCGTTCCACCCCCGGTGCACCTTCGCCCGTGACCGCTGCGGTCACGACGAGCCCCCGCTCCACGAGCTGCCGGGCGGACGACGCAGCGCCTGCCACTACTGGGAGGAGGTGCTCGACTCATGAGTACCCAGAGCGACGATGCCGTGGTCCTCGACGTACGCAATGTGACCAAGCACTTTCCCCTGACCCGGGGAATCGTGTTCCGCCGCACGGTGGGTCACGTGCGTGCCGTCGACGGCGTCTCCTTCCAGCTGCGGCGCGGCGAGACGCTCGGAGTCGTGGGGGAGTCCGGGTGTGGCAAGTCGACCCTGGGTCGCCTGCTGATGGGCCTGGAGCGGCCGACGAGCGGCTCCCTCAACCTCCTGGGTGAGGAGATGGCCGGGATGCGGCCGCGTGAGTTGCGCCGGATGAGACGAGACATCCAGATCGTGCTGCAGGACCCGTACTCCTCGCTGGACCCCCGGATGACGGTCGGGGACATCGTCGGCGAGCCGTTCGACGTGCACACCGACGTGTTGGGCCGACAGGACCGTCGAGCGGCAGTCCAGGAGCTGCTGGACCTGGTCGGGCTGAACGCCGATCACATCAACCGTTTCCCGCACCAGTTCTCGGGTGGACAGCGCCAACGCATCGGGATCGCCCGGGCGCTGGCCCTGCGGCCGAAGATCCTCGTCTGTGACGAGCCGGTCTCGGCTCTCGACGTCTCGGTCCAGGCCCAGGTGGTCAATCTCTTCGAGCGGCTCCAGGACGAGCTCGGCCTCTCCTACGTCTTCATCGCGCACGACCTCTCCGTGGTCCGTCACATCTCGGACCGGGTGATGGTGATGTACCTCGGCAAGGCGGTCGAGATCGGTGACCAGGACGAGATCTACGGTCGCCCCACGCATCCCTACACCCAGGCGCTGCTCTCGGCGGTGCCGGTGCCGGACCCCCGGCTGCGCGGGCGCCGCGACCACATCGTGCTGGAGGGGGACGTCCCCAGCCCGGCCGATCCACCGTCGGGCTGTCGCTTCCGCACTCGGTGCTGGCGGGCAGAGGACGTGTGCGCGCAGGAGGAGCCCGCCCTCGAGGTGCGAGACGGCTCACCCCACCCCTCGGCCTGCCATTTCGCCACCGAGCGCGACGTGGTGCATGCCACGGAGCCCGAGGCGTGAGACCTGACCGGGACTCCCTGGTCGCGTGGCTCCTGGTCGCCGTCGTACTCGTCGGGCTGGCGGGCTGCTCGCCGCCCGGGGACGATTCGGCCCCGCTGGACGGCTCGGGGGACTCTGCGGCGTCGACGACTGCGGCAGGCATCCCTCGATGGGAGGAGGTGGAGGGTCTCGCCGTGGCACGGGACGACTTCGCCACCGCCATCGTGGGGCGACAGATCTGGGTGCTGGGGGGGATGACCGGGGACCGCGGCAACCGCCTGGACTCGGCGGAGGTCTTCGACACCCGCCGCGGGACCTGGCAGACGTCGTCGATCCGGCTCCCCGAGCCGCTCGCCGCCTTCGAGGCCGTGGCTGTCGGGTCGCGGATCTTCGCCTTCGGAGGCCTGGACCGCGACAGCCGGGCAAGTGACTTCGCCGGCGTGCTGGACACGCGCACGGGCCGCTGGTCCCGGCTCCCGGCGCTCCCGGAAGCCCGCTACGCCCACACCGTCACCGCCCACCGCGGGAAGTTCTACGTCATCGGTGGCTTGCGGGGCTCTCGGGCGGTGGACCAGGTCGACATCTTCGACCCTGCCACCGAGACCTGGTCGACCGGTCGGTCGATGCCCCGGGCCCGAGGTTCCCATGACGCGGTGGCAGTCGCCGGCGTGATCTACGTGCTGGGTGGCTGGCTCGGGACGGTGCCCACCCGTGCCGTCCAGACCTACGACCCCGAGCGGGACCGCTGGCGGCGCGGGCCGGCACTCCCGCAGGAGGTGTCGCGTGGAGGGGCTGCGGTCCTGCGCGGCCAGATCTGGGTGGCCCACCACGAGTTCACGGCCGTGCTGACGGCAGGGCTGAGTGCCAGCCAGGACGGTTGGGCTCCCGCGGCGCCGATGACCATGTCGCGCCACGGTCTGGGTCTGGTCTCGGTCGGTGAGTTGCTCTACGCCATCGGAGGCTGCACCGAAGAGCCACTTCGCGACGTCCGGACGGTGGACGTGCTCGACCCGGGCGACCTCGGCTGACCCAGATATTGCCGACACAGCCCGAGAACCTCCCCGATCGCTGGATCGCGCAGGTAGGGTCGCCAGCACAGGAGGTGACGCTGATGTCCACATCAGAAGGCGTTCCCAGCACAGGTGGTCAGGCCCCCGACGAGCTGGCGAGCCAGGTGCGCTTCCTGGAGGCGGAGGTGGCCGATCTTCGCCGCCGGCTGAGCGACGCACCCTCGCACTCGCGGAGCCTCGAGCTGCGGCTCGCGGACACCCAGCGCTCGTTGTCGGGCGCCACGTCTCAGAACGAACGGCTTGCCCAGACGTTGCGTGAGGCGCGCGAGCAGATCATGAAGCTCAAGGAAGAGGTCGACCGGCTCGCCCAGCCGCCGGCCGGTTTCGGCACCTTCCTTGCCCGCAACGACGACGACTCGATCGACGTCTTCACCGGTGGGCGCAAGCTCCGGGTGAACGTCAGCCCCAGCGTCGATCTCGACACCCTCCAGCGTGGCCAGGAGGTGATGCTGAACGAAGCCCTCAACGTCGTGGCTGCCTTCGACTTCGAGAAGGTCGGCGAGGTCGTGATGTTCAAGGAGTTGCTCGAGGACGGCGAGCGGGTCCTGGTCATCGCGAACGCCGACGAGGAGCGCGTCGTCCGTCTGGCTGCGCCGCTGCTGGCCAGCACCCTGCGGGCCGGCGACTCCCTCCTGCTCGACTCGCGCTCGGGACACGTCTACGAACGCGTCCCGAAGTCCGAGGTCGAGGAGCTCGTCCTTGAAGAGGTCCCGGACATCGACTACTCCGCCATCGGCGGGCTGATCAACCAGATCGAGCAGATCCGCGACGCGGTGGAGCTGCCCTACCTGCACCCCGAGCTCTTCAAGGAGCACCAGCTCAAGCCCCCGAAGGGGGTGCTGCTCTACGGGCCTCCCGGCTGCGGCAAGACCCTGATCGCCAAGGCCGTGGCGAACTCGCTGGCCAAGAAGGTCGCTGCGAAGACGGGCCAGGAGGGGAAGTCGTACTTCCTCAACATCAAGGGTCCCGAGCTGCTCAACAAGTACGTCGGTGAGACCGAACGCCACATCCGCCTGGTCTTCCAGCGAGCCCGCGAGAAGGCCAGCGAGGGCACTCCGGTGATCGTCTTCTTCGACGAGATGGACTCGCTCTTCCGCACCCGCGGCTCCGGGGTCTCCTCCGACGTCGAGAACACCATCGTCCCGCAGCTGCTCAGCGAGATCGACGGCGTCGAGCTGCTCGAGAACGTCCTGGTCATCGGCGCCTCCAACCGCGAGGACATGATTGACCCGGCGATCCTGCGGCCCGGCCGGCTCGACGTGAAGATCAAGATCGAGCGACCCGACGCGGAGTCCGCGCGTGACATCTTCTCCAAGTACCTCCTCGCCTCGCTGCCGTTGCACCCCGACGACCTCGCGGAGTTCGGTGGCGACCGCGATGCCTGCGTGGCCGGCATGATCCAGGCCACCGTCGAGCGGATGTACACCGAGACCGAGGAGAACCGCTTCCTCGAGGTGACCTACGCCAACGGCGACAAGGAGGTCCTCTACTTCAAGGACTTCAACTCCGGCGCGATGATCCAGAACATCGTCGACCGGGCCAAGAAGATGGCGATCAAGGACCTTCTCGACCACGACCAGCGCGGGCTCCGGGTCTCGCACATGCTCCAGGCCTGCGTGGATGAGTTCAAGGAGAACGAAGACCTCCCGAACACCACGAACCCCGACGACTGGGCGCGCATCTCCGGCAAGAAGGGCGAGCGCATCGTCTTCATCCGCACCCTCATCACCGGCAAGCAGGGGACCGAGCCCGGTCGTTCCATCGACACGGTCGCGAACACCGGGCAGTACCTCTGATCGAGCCCGTTCAGTCGAGCGGGCGGCTCGCGCGCCCTCGGTAGCCATAGCTCCACGGCCGGAGCACGTCGGGACCCGGCAGGTAACGCTGGTCGACCTCGACGACCGCCAGTCCCGCCGCGGCGACCAGTCCGGGCACGTCCCGGGTCAGGTGGCAGCCCGCGAAGACGCGGCGCTGCAGGGGCTCGAGGCGCTGCTGCCAGGCCACCACCCCGTGGTCCGGCGCGAGTCCGTGCTCCAGGAAGTGGAAGACCCCGCCCGGCCGCAGCACCCGGCGTACCTCCGCCAGCGCGGCGGAGACGTCGGGGATCGTGCAGAGCGTGAAGGTCGACAGCACGGCGTCGTACGACGCGTCCGGCGCCTCGAGGCGTTGGCCGTCGAGCCCGGTCCGCTCCACGGGGATCGGGGAGGCCTCGCGCCTGGTCTGCGACAGGTCCCACCCGGCGTCGGCCGGCTCCACGGCAGCGATCGAGGTCACCTCCGGTGGGAGGTGGGGCAGGTTGAGCCCGCTCCCGAAGCCGATCTCCAGGACCTTGCCCTTGAGGCCGGCACAGGTGAGTGCGCGGAGCTCGTCGATCGCGTGACTGCTCAGAGCGCGGTCGGTGAGCCACGGGACTGCTCGGTCGGTCCAGAGACCCATCTCCACCTCCTGGGGTGTGTGCGGGACGCCGTCGGCGTCAGGGCCACTGTAGGGAACCCCTCGGCGCGTAGGCTCGCGGCATGAGTGTGCGCAGGGTGATGGGGACCGAGATCGAGTACGGCATCTCGGTGCAGGGACAGCCGTTGGCCAACCCCATGGTGGCCTCCTCGCAGGTCGTCAACGCCTACGCGTCCGCCACCGTGAAGGCGAGGCGGGCGCGCTGGGACTTCGAGGAGGAGTCACCGCTGCGCGACGCGCGGGGCTTCGACATGTCCCGCCAGGTCGCGGACGCCTCCCAGCTGACCGACGAGGACCTCGGGCTGGCCAACGTCATCCTCACCAACGGGGCCCGCCTCTACGTCGACCACGCCCACCCGGAGTACGCCACGCCCGAGTGCACCTCACCGCTTGCGGTCGTGCGCTGGGAGAAGGCGGGGGAGCAGGTGATGCTGGACGCAGCCCGTCGGGCCGGCCAGCTGCCCGGTGGCGCGCCGATCGTGCTCTACAAGAACAACACCGACAACAAGGGCTCGTCGTACGGCGCCCACGAGAACTACCTGATGCGCCGCTCCACCCCGTTCGTCGACATCGTGCGGCACCTCACGCCGTTCTTCGTGAGCCGGCAGGTGGTCTGCGGTGCCGGGAGGGTCGGGATGGGGCAGGACGGCCGTGAGCACGGCTTCCAGATCAGCCAGCGCGCGGACTTCTTCGAAGTGGAGGTGGGTCTCGAGACCACCCTGAAGCGGCCGATCATCAACACCCGCGACGAGCCGCACGCCGACCCCGAGCGGTACCGCCGACTCCACGTGATCATCGGCGACGCCAACCCGTCCGAGGTGGCCACCTATCTCAAGGTCGGCACGACGTCGCTGGTGCTCGCCATGATCGAGGACCGGTTCATCCGCAGCGACCTGAGCATCGACGGGCCGGTCGCTGCCCTGCGGGCCGTCTCGCACGACCCGACGCTCCAGCAGCTGATCACCCTCAAGGACGGGCGTCAGCTCACCGCCGTACAGCTCCAGCTCGAGTACCTCGACCTGGCCCGCAAGTATGTCGAGGACCGGCTCGGCGACGACGCGGACGCCCAGACCGTCGACGTCCTCTCCCGCTGGGAGTCGGTCCTCGGTCGACTCGAACGAGACCCGATGCTCTGTGCCACCGAGCTCGACTGGGTCGCCAAGCTCAAGCTCCTCGAGCAGTACCGGTCGCGCGACGGGCTGGCCTGGGACGACGCCAAGCTCCAGCTGATCGACTACCAGTACTCCGACATCCGCCCCGAGAAGGGGCTCTACCACCGCCTGGAGCGGCTGGGGCGCATGGAACGACTCCTCGACGACGCCTCGGTCGAGGTGGCCATGCACGACCCGCCCGAGGACACGCGGGCGTACTTCCGCGGCCGGTGCCTGGAGAAGTACTCCGCCGACGTCGCCGCCGCATCGTGGGACTCGGTGATCTTCGACCTCCCGGGCCGCGAGTCGTTGCAGCGGGTCCCGACCATCGATCCGCTCCGCGGCACCAAGGCCCACGTGGGAGCGCTGCTGGACCGGTGCGCGAGCGCCGAGGATCTCTTCGCTGCACTCACCCGGTGAGTTTCCCGGGAAGGTCGCACGTGAGGGAACCACTCACTCGCTAGGGTCGAGGTATGGCACAGGAACAGAAGCAGCCGCGCAAGTCCTCCGAGAGCGAGGAGGCAACCGAGGTTGCCCCCGAGAGCGACGTCGCCGAGCGCAAGGAAGCGCTCGACACGGACGTGGACTCGATCCTCGACGAGATCGACGAAGTCCTCGAGGCGAACGCCGAGGAGTTCGTGAAGTCCTTCATCCAGAAGGGCGGAGAGTGACGCGATGACCTCCGACAGCCCCCGGCTGCCGGCGGCCTACCTGATGCCCGGCACGTCGTCGTTCAGTGACTTCCTGGGTGTCCAGGCACCCGACCTGCTGCCCTCGCGCCGCGCCGTACCCCAGGGCCACGCGGGCGACCTGGCGCCACACGGGACCACGATCGTGGCCGCGACCTTCCCGGGCGGGGTGGTCATGGCCGGGGACCGCCGGGCCACCATGGGCAACATCATCGCCCAGCGCGACATCGAGAAGGTCTTCCCGGCCGACGAGTACAGCGCGGTGGGCATCGCCGGCACCGCCGGGCTCGCCGTCGAGATGGTCCGACTCTTCCAGACCGAGCTCGAGCACTACGAGAAGATCGAGGGCAACACGCTCTCGATGGACGGCAAGGCGAACCGCCTGGCGGCCCTGATCCGGGCCAACCTCGGCATGGCGATGCAGGGGCTCGCGGTCGTCCCGCTCTTCGCGGGCTTCGACCTCAATCACGATCTCGGACGCATCTTCAGCTACGACGTCACGGGCGGGCGCTACGAAGAGACCGCGTTCCACTCGGTCGGCTCGGGCTCGCTCTTCGCGCGCGGATCGCTCAAGAAGCTCTATCGCGAGGACTTCACCGCCGAGCAGACCGTGCGGGCCGTCATCGAGGCGCTCTACGACGCCGCCGACGACGATTCGGCGACCGGCGGCCCCGACCTCACCCGGCGGATCTTCCCCGTCGTGCAGGTGATCACCGCGGAGGGTGGTCGACGGATGCCCGACAGCGAGGTCGCCGAGCTCGCCGACCTCGTGATCGCCGGACGGATGCGCCGCCCCGACGGTCCGGCCGCAGCCCTCGAAGGAGGTCAGTCATGAGCATGCCCTTCTACGTCTCGCCCGAGCAGTTGATGAAGGACCGGGCCGACTTCGCGCGCAAGGGGATCGCGCGCGGACGCTCGGTGGTCGTGGTCCAGTACGCCGACGGCGTCCTCTTCGTCTCCGAGAACCCCTCCCAGGCATTGCACAAGGTCTCCGAGATCTACGACCGGATCGCCTTTGCAGCCGTCGGTCGCTACAACGAGTTCGAGAACCTCCGCATCGCCGGGGTCCGGCTGGCCGACATGCGTGGCTATGCCTACGACCGCCGTGACGTGACGGGTCGCGGGTTGGCCAACGCCTACGCCCAGACGCTCGGCACGATCTTCTCCAGTGGCGGCGAGAAGCCTTACGAGGTCGAGATCTTCGTGGCCGAGATCGGTGACCTGCCCCAGGCCGACCAGATCTACCGGCTCACCTACGACGGTCAGGTGGCCGACGAGCACGGGTTCGCGGTCATGGGTGGCGCGGCGGACACTGTCGCGGCGTACCTCAAGGAGCACTACACCGAAGGGGCCGCCCTCAACGATGCGCTGCACGTCGCCGTCGCGGCGCTCGGGCACTCGGCGAACGAGCGAGGCGAGGCCAGTGACCGGGTGATCCCGGCCGAGGACCTCGAGGTCGCCGTCCTGGACCGGACCCGCACCCGGCCCCGCAAGTTCAGCCGGATCCGTCCCTCGCAGATCTCCGACCTGCTCGGGGACAGGGGACCGGTGGGGCCCTCCGAGCTCGGTGACTCGACCGAGACCGCTGGGCTGCCCGCCCCTGACCCGACGGACGAGCCGCCCACCGCGCCACCCGTCGCGTGACGGACTCCGACGAGGAGCGCCGCTGGCGCCGGGTCGGCGAGGACCGACCGGCGTACGCCGGGTTCGTGCGGGTCGTGCACCGCACCCTGCGGCTTCCCGACGGACGAGAAGCTGTCTGGGACATGATCGACACGCCCGGGTCGGTGGCGGTGCTGCCGCTCACTCCCGAGGGCCGGGTCGTGTGCGTGCGGCAGTACCGTCCGGGTCCCGACCGAGTGGTCCTCAGCCTGCCGGGAGGGATCATCGATCCCGGTGAAGAGGTGGCGCAAGCCGCCCTGCGCGAACTACGGGAAGAAACCGGCTACGCGGCAGACTCGGTGGAGGTGGTCACGTCGACGATGGCCAACAACGCCACCGGCTCCCGCTGGTCCGCCGTCGCGCACGGCTGCGTCGCCGCCCACGAGCAGTCCCTGGACGAGTTCGAGGACTGCGAACCCGTCGAACTGACCGTCCCCGAACTCCGCCGCGAGCTGCGCGCAGGCCGGCTCGCTGCGACCGAGCAGACGTACCTCGCCCTCGACCACCTGGGGTTGCTCTAGGGGTTGCGGTTTGGTCCCCAACCGCGAGAACTGGCTCGGTTGGCCAACGGTTTGTGCCCAATGGTTGGGGCCAGAAGGGATGCCGTCCGGTGGATATCCACTGGCTCGGAAGTGGGGCTGGTCTCAACGCCCACAGCGGCTTCACCATCGTGCCGTGGAGAGATCAGGCGAGGCAATCCGGGGCGAGGTTCGATCAGCGGCGTTCAGACGGGTGAGTCACGGGCTCTTCCTCCCGATCCGCCGGGGGCTGACACCCGACACGGAGTTCGCCCGTGAGCTGGCGGCTTGGCGGCTGGTTCTTCCCGACGATGCGGTGTTCACGCATGTCACCGCGGCGTACCTCTATGAATGGTGGATGCCCCGTCTCCCGGAGTTCGTGCCCGTCTTCGCGGCGATGGGTGGAGCCAGCAGCCGGCCCCGACGCGCTGGGCTCGTGTGTTCACGGCTCGAGCGCGACGGAGAGCACGAGGTGTTCATCCGCCATGGGTTCGCTGTCGACACTCCGGCCGAAGTCCTGCTCCGAGCCGCCCGCGACCTCGGTCTCCTCGACCTGGTGATCATGATCGACCGGGCCCGAGGGCGAGGGGACATCACCATCGAGGAGCTGGAGCGGATCTGTCGCACCCCTCGTCCAGGAGTCGCGAGGCTGCGTCAAGCCGTGTTGTTCAGCGATGCCCGCTCGGAATCAGCATGGGAGGTGGCGCTCCGGGTGTTCCACGTGCTGGGTGGGATCCCCGTCGAGCCGCAGGTGGACCTCTTCGACGACCGAGGCACCTTCGTCGCAAGGGGCGACCTGCTCGTCCTTGGTACGACCTTCGTCCACGAGTACGACGGCGCTGTCCATGACCAACCGCGTCGCAGGACCCTGGACCTACGACGGGATCGACGTCTCAGCGATGCGGGCTTCGTCAGACGGGGGTTCACGGCTCCGGACCTGGTCGGACAACCGTTGGTCACCCTCCACGAGCTGGACCGGGCGCTGGGGCGGCCGCATCGGCCACAACGGCTGCGCCCGTGGTTGCGGTGGCTCGACTCGTCCTGCTTCTCGGTGACCGGACGCCTTCGGCTCCGCAATCGGTGGCGGATCAGCGGCCATTGGTCACGAACCGCCTAGTGGGGGCACCATTTCTTGCGGTTGGGGACCAAACCGCAAGCCCACTCCCATGCTTGCCAACGATTCCCACCAACCAGCGCCTAGTGTGGTGCCGTGGACCGACGGATCTTCGGTATCGAGAACGAGTACGGCGTGACGTGCACGTTCAAGGGTCAGCGCCGCCTCAGTCCGGACGAGGTGGCCCGCTACTTGTTCCGCAAGGTGGTGAGCTGGGGGCGCAGCAGCAACGTCTTCCTGCGCAACGGTGCCCGCCTCTACCTCGATGTCGGGAGCCACCCCGAGTACGCCACGCCCGAGTGCGATGACATCACCGAGCTCGTGACCCACGACAAGGCGGGGGAGCGCGTCCTTGAGGGGCTGCTCCTGGACGCCGAGCAGCGCCTGCACGACGAGGGCATCCAGGGCGAGATCTATCTCTTCAAGAACAACACCGACTCGGCCGGCAACTCCTACGGCTGCCACGAGAACTACCTCGTCGGGCGGGCCGGCGAGTTCTCCCGGCTCGCTGACGTGTTGATCCCGTTCCTGGTGACCCGCCAGATCATCGTGGGCGCCGGCAAGATCACCCAGACCCCGCGCGGGGCGAGCTACTCCATCAGCCAGCGTGCCGAGCACATCTGGGAGGGCGTCTCGAGCGCGACCACGCGCAGCCGCCCGATCATCAACACCCGCGACGAACCCCACGCCGACGCCGAGAAGTACCGCCGCCTCCACGTCATCGTCGGCGACTCCAACATGAGCGAGACCACGACGATGCTCAAGGTCGCGAGCTGCGACCTGGTCCTGCGGATGATCGAGGAGGGCGTGATCATGCGCGACCTCACGATGGAGAACCCCATCCGGGCAATCCGTGAGATCTCGCACGACATGACCGGGAGCCGCAAGATCCGTCTGGCCAACGGTCGTGAGGCCAGCGCCCTGGAGATCCAGGGGGAGTACCTCGCCAAGGCCCGTGACTTCGTCGACCGGCGCCAGATCTCCACGCCCCTCATCGAGCAGGCCCTCGACCTGTGGGAGCGCGGGCTCAAGGCGATCGAGTCCGACGACCTCGGGCTGGTCGATCGGGAGATCGACTGGGTCATCAAGTGGAAGCTGATCGAGAGCTACCGCGAGAAGAACGGCCTCCCGTTGGGGCACCCGCGGATCGCCCAGCTCGATCTGGCCTACCACGACATCCACCGCGGCCGCGGGCTCTACTACCTCCTCGAGAAGCGCGGCATGGTCGCCCGACTCACCACTGACCTGAAGATCTTCGAGGCCAAGACCGTCCCGCCGCAGACCACCCGGGCACGGCTGCGCGGGGAGTTCATCCGCAAGGCGCAGGAACGCCGCCGTGACTTCACCGTGGACTGGGTCCACCTCAAGCTCAACGACCAGGCCCAGCGAACCGTGCTCTGCAAGGACCCGTTCCGGGCGTACGACGAGCGCGTGCAACGCCTCATCGACGGGATGTGACGTCCGCGGGGGACCGCCTGCGAGTCCTGCAACGTCTCGGCGGATAGGGTGATCGGCGCTGTGCCCAGTTGGCTGTGAACTCTACGAAGGTGAATCCCGTGACCCGACGTCTCCGTCGTCTCCCGCTCGTCCTGCTTCCCGTGCTGCTCGCGACGACCCTGGTCGCGTGCGGGGAGGACTCCCCGGAGTCCAGCTCCGCCTCCGGTCTCGACGCGGTGACCATCGAAGGTGAGGTCGGCACCGCCCTCGACGTGACCTTCGACTCCGAGATGAGCGTGGACGAGCTCGAGACCACCACGCTGGTGACGGGGGACGGCGCCAAGGTCGCCGACGGCGACCAGGTCTTCACCCACATCTGGATCGGCAACGGCTTCACCGAGAAGAAGGCGTTCAGCACCTACGACGAGAAGCAGCCCGAGCTGATCACCCTCGACGACAACCTCAGCCCGGTCTTCGCCGACGCCCTGCGGGATCAGACGATCGGCTCCCGGGTCGCGGTGACCGCACCCGCCGCGGAGGCGTTCGGCGAGGCCGGCAACCCCCAGCTGGGCATCGGCAACGAGGACTCCGTGCTGGTGATCGTCGACCTGATCAGCATCAACGAGGTTCTCGACGGTCCCGAGGGAGCCGCCCAGAAGTCCCCGGCGTGGGCACCCAAGCTGCTCAAGAGTGCCGGTGAGATCACCGGCCTGAAGTTCACCGGCACGCCCCAACCCGACGGGACCCTCCGCTCGGCCGCCCTCATCCAGGGCACCGGCGACAAGGTCGAGACGGGTCAGACGATCACCGTCAACTACCTCGGCCAGGTCTACGGGGCCAAGAAGCCCTTCGACGAGAGCTACTCCAAGGGCGAGCCGGTCTCGTTCGGCATCGGCACCGGCCAGGTCATCAAGGGCTGGGACGAGACCCTCGTCGGCGCGAGGATCGGCAGCCGGATGATCCTCGCCATTCCCTCGAAGAAGGGCTACGGCAAGCAGGGCAACGAACAGGCCGGCATCAAGGGCACCGACACGATCTACTTCGTGGTCGACATCCTCGGCGCCAACTGACCCCTGCTCGGGGCCCACGCAGCACCCACGCACCACCTACGGCCCGTGATCGGGGGAGTGGCATGACCGTTCGCAAGACCGAGCGCCTGCTCAACCTGTTGATCATGCTGCTGGTGCAGCGTCACTACGTCTCCAAGGAGCGCATCCGGGGGATCCTCTACCCGGATGCCTCCGACGACGCCTTCGAGAAGATGTTCGAGCGCGACAAGGATGAACTGCGCAGCCTCGGCGTGCCGATCGAGGTCGGCAACATCGACGCCTTCTTCGACGACGAGCCGGGCTACCGCGTCCGCCCCGACGAGTTCGCGCTGCCCGAGATCAGCCTGGAGGCCGACGAGGCCGCCGTCATCGGGCTCGGCGCCAAGGTGTGGGAGCACGCCCGGTTGGCGGAGGCGACGACCGAGGCGTTTCGCAAGCTCACGGCCCTGGGACTGCCCCTCGACGTGGCCGCCCTCGACATCGCCGAGCCGCGGCTCACTGCCGACGAGCCCGCCTTCGACGTCCTCTGGGAGGCCACGCAGGAGCGTCAGCCGGTCGAGTTCGAGTACCGCCGTTCGGGGCAGACCGCCGGGACCCTGCGCCACGTCCAGCCCTGGGGTGTCGTGCGCTACTCGGGTCGCTGGTACGCCGTCGGGTTCGACACCGATCGTGGCGACGAGCGAGATCTTCCGGCTCTCCCGCGTGGTCGGCGAGGCCCGCAAGGTGGGCGAGGCCGGGTCGTACGACGTCCCGGCGGGCACCGACGTCCGCGCCACGGCACGGCGACTCGCGCCGGCCCCGTCCACCGAGCCCGCCGTCCTGCTCGTGCGTCGCGGTGCCGGGCACGCGCTGCGCCGCAACGCCGAGAGCGTCGAGTCCGACGTGGCCGGCCCGGACCAGCGCTCCGCGTGGGACCGGGTCGTCATCCCTCGTGGAGGGGTCGGGATGGCCGACGACATCCTCGGCCATGCGGCCGATGTGCTCGTCGAGGAGCCGGTAGCCCTACGCGAGGCCGTCATCGACCGGCTGCGCGCCACGGTGGAGGCGTCGTGAGCGCGCTGCGACCCACACCCCAGGGAGCCAAGGACCAGGTGGCCCGGCTGTTGACCCTGGTTCCCTTCCTGCACGCCCGGGGCCAGGTCCGGCTCGACGAGGCAGCCCTCGCGCTCGGCATCCCGGCGACCCAGCTGGTCAAGGACCTCAAGGTCCTGCTGATGTGTGGCCTGCCGGGCGGTTACCCCGACGACCTGATCGACGTGGATCTCGATGCTCTGGAGGACGAAGGGGTCATCCGGGTCTCGAACGTCGACTACCTCTCCCGCCCGCTGCGGCTCTCTCCGACCGAGGCGACCGCGATGATCGTGGCGCTGCGCGCCCTGCGCAACGGGGCGCGTGACGAGACCCGCGAGGTGGTCGACCGGGCCCTCGCCAAACTCGAGGCCGCGGCCTCGCAGGGCTCCGGTGCTGGGGCCGAGGCCCGGATCGACCCGGGCGACGAGCCCGAAGCCCGCGACCTCTCGCGCCTGCGGACGACGTTGCAGCAGGCCACCGAGCAGCGCCGTCAGGTCCGCCTCAGCTACTTCGTTCCCTCGCGCGACGAGGTGTCCGAGCGCACGGTCGACCCACGTGGCGTCGTGAGCGCCCAGGGCGTGCCCTACCTCGACGCGTGGTGCCACAGCGCCGAGGCGCCGCGGTGGTTCCGGCTCGATCGCATCCAGGACGCCGAGGTCCTCGACGCGGCGGTGCAGACCCCGGCCGAGGCCCCGCGCGACCTGGGCGACGGGATCTTCGCCAGGTCGTCCGCCACCCGCCTCGTCACGCTGCACCTGACACCCACGGCCCGCTGGGTCGTGGAGTACTACCCGGTCGAGGAGGTCCGTCCCCAGCCCGACGGCAGCCTCGAGGTCGACCTGTTGGTGGCGGACGAGCGCTGGCTCCAGCGACTCCTGTTGCGCCTGGCCCCCCAGGCACGGGTGGTCTCGCCACCTGAGTTCCACCAGACATTCACCTCCTCCGCTCGCGATGCGCTCGGGCTCTATTCACCCCCCGGCGTACGATGGTGAAGGAATCAACAGACCACGTGAGGACGCCATGTACCCGCTCATCGCCGGACTCGGACCAACCGAGCTTCTGATCATCCTGGCCGTCATCGTGCTGCTTTTCGGTGCGGCCAAGCTTCCCGAGCTCGCGAGGGGATCCGGCCGCGCGCTGCGCATCTTCAAGGCGGAGACCAAGGGCCTGATGGACGACGACGAGGACGAGAAGTCCTCCACCGACACCACGTCCTCCCCGGAGGCCCTCGAGGAGCGCCAGGCCCGGCTCACTGCCGACGCCGAGGCTGACCGCATCGCTCGCGAGCGCCGCGACGACACGACGGCCTGACCCGGCAGATCGTGGCAAAACCCATGAGCGGTGCCGTCGGCGCCGCGGCACGGATGTGGCGCGGCACGCCCGAGCACCAGGTGGGCCCCGACGGTCGGATGGCCCTCTCGGACCACCTGCGTGAGGTGCGAGCCCGCCTGATCCGGGCGACCGTCTTCCTCGTGATCGCTTTCGTGATCGCGCTGTTCTTCTACGAATCGCCGCGCGGCGGCCTGCTCGGCCTCGTGCTGCAGCCGTACAACGACGCCCGTGACGCCCTGGGTGCGAGCACCCAGACCACGGCGTACGTCGCCGGGGCCACGGGCCCGCTCATGCTCCAGCTCAAGCTGAGTGCCGTGGCTGCCCTCGTCGTCTCGAGCCCCTACTGGCTCTACCAGATCTGGGCCTTCGTGGTGCCCGGGCTGCACGCCAAGGAGCGCACGTGGTCGCGGGTGTTCGCTGCCGTCGCCGGACCGCTGTTCATGGTGGGGGTTGCGACCGGCTACTACGTCCTCCCCAAGGGGCTCGAGGTGCTGATCGGGTTCACCCCGGCGTCGCTGCAGAGCCTCGTGGAGTTCGGCGAGTACTTCAGCTTCCTCACCCGGATGCTGCTGGTCTTCGGTGTGGCCTTCGAGATCCCGCTCTTCGTGATCATGCTCAATCTCGCGGGCGTCGTCTCGGGCAAGCAGATCGCGCGCTACCGGCCCTGGATCATCATCGGCACGTTCATCTTCGCGGCCGTGGCGACTCCGTCGACCGATCCGTTCTCGATGCTGATGCTGGCCGTGCCGATGCTCCTGCTCTTCTTCCTCGCCGAGCTGATCGCCCGCGTCTCCGACCGCGCCCGCAAGCGTGGGGCGGATCGCGCCAGCCAGCTGAGTGACGACGAGCGGTCCACTCTGTGACCAGCTCACCGCTGTCCGACGTCGACCCCTTCGACCTGCCGGGCTGGCTCGGCGAAGCCGAGGTGACGTGGACCGCTGACGTCGGCATCCGCACCGGGCACCTGGTGGTCGGTCGGTTGACCGGGGCCGGCGCCGAACTCGCCTGCGACCTGTTGGCCGTGGACGAGGCGTTCCCGTCACCGGTCGCCGACGACGACATCCGCCTGCGAGCCCACCAGGCCTGGCAGTACGACCAGATCCTGCTGCTGGAGCGGGCCTCTGACCAGACGGCCCGGCTCACCCTGGCGGTGCCCGGGACCAGGTTCGGAGCGGACCGGGTCCTGGACGCGTTGAGCCGGCTCGCCAAGGCGGTCGGCTCCTCGCCCGACCGGTATGCCGCACTCCTGCGCATCGGCGCCGACACCACCCGCGGCGGAGTCTCCGGCCGCTAGTCTCGCCCCGTGCCCGGCAACCAGCGCGAGATCGCGCTCCTCACCAATCCGTCCTCCGGCAAGGGCAAGGGTGCGGGGCTACGTGCTCTGGTCGTGGGTCGCTTGCGGGACTCCGGGCTGTCGGTGCGCGACCTCGTGGGGCGCGACGCCGACGAGGGGCTCGACCTGGCCCGGCAGTGTGTGGCCGACGGGCTCGAGACGCTCGTGGTCTGCGGCGGAGACGGCATGGTCCACCTCGGCACCCAGGCGGTGGCCGGCACCACGACGCGGCTGGGCATCGTGCCGGCCGGCACCGGCAACGACGTGGCTCGCTACTTCGACCTGCCTCGCAACGACCCGAAGTCCGCGACGGATCGAATCATCGCCGGACGGACGCGGACCATCGACCTGGCCCGGAGCGGGTCGAAGTACTTCGTCACCGTGCTGGCCGCGGGATTCGACGCGATCGTCAACGAGCGGGCCAATGCGATGACCTGGCCCAAGGGTCAGATGCGCTACAACCTCGCGACGATCGCCGAGCTGCGCACCTTCACCCCGCTCTCCTACACCCTCGAGCTCGACGGCGTCGCGCGTCGCCTCGACGCGATGCTGGTCGCGGTGGGCAACGGGCCGTCCTTCGGCGGCGGGCTCCGGATCACCGAGGGCGCACTGCTCGACGACGGGTTGCTCGATGTCGTGATCATCAAGCCGATGAGCAAGCCTGAGCTGCTGCGGACCTATCCGAAGCTCTTCAAGGGCACCCACGTGAGCCATCCGCAGTACGAACACCACCGCGTCCGCTCGGTCACCGTGGCCGCCCCGGGCGTGGTGTCGTACGCCGACGGAGAGCGCTTCGGACCGCTGCCCCTGACGATCGAGTGTGCTCCCGGAGCGCTGACCGTCCTCGCCTAGGCTGCAGGCATGAGCCCCACCGCTGGTCGCGAGTACCCCGTCTTCCGGGAGTTCCAGGGCCTCTATCCCTTCGCTCTCGACGACTTCCAGGCCCGCGCCTGCCACGAGATCGAGGAGGGCCGCGGCGTCCTCGTCGCTGCACCCACCGGTTCCGGCAAGACGATCGTGGGCGAGTTCGCCATCCACCTCGCGCTGGCCACCGGTCGCAAGGCGTTCTACACAACGCCGATCAAGGCCCTCTCGAACCAGAAGTTCCACGACCTCGTCGAGCGGTACGGCGTCGACCAGGTCGGGCTGCTCACCGGCGACAACTCCGTGAACGGCGAGGCGCCGATCGTGGTGATGACCACCGAAGTGCTGCGCAACATGCTCTACGCCGGATCCCGCACCCTGATCGGCCTGGGCTTCGTGGTGATGGACGAGGTGCACTACCTCGCCGACCGCGCTCGCGGCGCGGTCTGGGAGGAGGTGATCATCCACCTGCCGGAGTCGGTGGCGCTGGTGTCGCTCTCCGCGACCGTCTCGAATGCCGAAGAGTTCGGCGACTGGCTGGCCACGGTGCGCGGCGAGACCACCACGATCGTCGAGGAGAAGCGGCCGGTGCCGCTCTTCCAGCACGTCATGCTCGGCAAGCGACTCCTGAGTCTCTTCGCGGGTTCGGACGTGGACGCCGCAGCCGGCTTCGTCAAGGAGGGTGCTCCGGTCAACAACGAGTTGATGAAGATCGCTCGCGACGACTGGGCCAGCAGCCGGATGAAGGACCGTCGGTCCCCCCGGGGGCGCTCCGGGCCGGGCGGGAAGGGCGGTGGCCCCAAG
This sequence comes from uncultured Actinomycetota bacterium, assembly GCA_963850965.1. GTDB lineage: Bacteria > Actinomycetota > Actinomycetes > Propionibacteriales > Nocardioidaceae > Nocardioides. Next base: position 87,158 of record CAWKMT010000003.1, read on the forward strand.
CAGGTCGGGAACGGCCGCCGGGTCTGGATCCCCAGCCGCTTCGACGTGATCGAGCGCCTGAACAGCGAAGGCCTGCTGCCCGCGATCGTCTTCATCTTCAGCCGGGTCGGTTGCGACGCCGCGGTCACCCAGTGCCTCAACGCCGGGATCCGGCTCACCTCCCCGCAGGAGCGCGACGAGATCTTCGCGTTCGTCGAGCAGAGCTGCCGCCACCTCCCTGATGAGGATCTCGTCGTCCTCGGCTACCACACCTTCCTCGACGGGCTCACCCGCGGCGTCGCGGCCCACCACGCGGGGATGCTGCCGTCGTTCAAGCACTGCGTGGAGGAGCTCTACCGCCGCGGCCTGTGCAAGGTCGTCTTCGCCACCGAGACCCTGGCCCTCGGGATCAACATGCCCGCGCGCACGGTCGTGATCGAGAAGCTCACCAAGTGGAACGGCGAGACGCACGCCGACATCACCCCGGGGGAGTACACCCAGCTGACCGGGCGGGCCGGCCGCCGCGGGCTCGACGTCGAGGGCCACGGAGTCGTGCTCTGGCAGCCCGGGATGAACCCCCAGGAGGTTGCGGGACTGGCCTCCACCCGGACCTACCCGTTGCGGTCGTCGTTCCGGCCGTCGTACAACATGGCCGTCAACCTCGTGCACCAGTTCGGGCGCGAACGCTCCCGCGCCCTCCTCGAGCAGTCCTTCGCCCAGTTCCAGGCCGACAAGGCCGTCGTCGGCCTGGCCCGCCAGCTGCAGAAGAGCCAGGACGCGCTCGACGGCTACCGCGAGGCTGCTGCGTGCCACCTCGGCGACTTCATGGAGTACGCCGGGATCCGGCGCCGGATCGGCGAGGCCGAGAAGGGTGCGCACCGGGCCCGGCGGACCGACCGGCGTGACGAGGCCCTGGCGTCCCTCGCGCTGCTGAAGCCCGGCGACGTGATCGAGGTGCCCACCGGCAAGTTCGCCGGTTTCGCCGTGGTCATCGATCCGGGCTACTCCGCGGACGGCCCCCGTCCCTACGTCGTGACCGCGGACCGTCAGGCCCGTCGGCTCGCGATGATCGATTTCCCGACGCCGGTACAGGCGGTCACCCGGGTGAAGGTCCCGAAGAACTTCAGCGGTCGCAACCCGCAGATGCGTCGCGACCTCGCCTCGGCGCTGCGCACCAAGACCCACGGTCTGACGCCGCCGCCTCCCCAGCAGGCTCAACAGCAGCCCCGCCGCGAGACCTCCACGTCCCACGGTCAGAGCAACGCTCCCGCCGACGCCGAGATCGCCCGCCTGCGCACCCAGCTCAAGGCACACCCGTGCCACGAGTGCGGAGAGCGTGAGGACCACGCCCGGTGGGCCGAGCGGTGGTTCAAGCTGGACCGCGACTCCACCACCCTCAAGCGGCGAGTGGAGCAGCGCACCAACACCGTGGCCCGTCAGTTCGACCGGGTCTGCGACGTGCTGACCGCCCTGGACTACCTCGACGGTGACGAGGTCACCCCCCGTGGTGTGCACCTGCAGCGGATCTACTCCGACATGGATCTTGTCGCCGCCGAGTCGCTGCGCCACGGCCTGTGGGACGAGCTGTCCCCGTCCGGGTTGGCGGCAGCCCTGTCCGTGCTGGTCTTCGAGTCGAGACGGCCCGACGACGCCTCCTCACCGCGGCTGCCGGGCGGGGACGTCAAGGAGGCCATCGGGGAGATGGTGCGGCTCTGGGCCGAGTTGGACGCGCTGGAGCGCGAGAACAAGCTCGACTTCCTGCGACAGCCCGACCTCGGCTTCGCCTGGATCGCCTACCGGTGGGCCGAGGGTGATGACCTCGACGAGGTCCTCGGCAACACCGAGATGGCGGCCGGCGACTTCGTGCGCTGGATGAAGCAGCTGCTCGACCTCGCTGGTCAGGTGGCCGATGCCGCCGGTGACAGTCCGCTGCGCAAGACCGCCCGCGAGGTGGTCCAGCGGCTACGTCGGGGCGTGGTGGCCTACTCCGGGCTGACTGACTGAGCCGAGGCCCGCGCCACGGCCTCGGCGACGGGCGTCGGTCCGCCGACGGCGATCCACTGCGCGCCGATCGAGTCGTCGGTGTGCAGCACCTCGGCGAGCACGCCGGCGACGTCCGCCCTCGTGATCTCGCCGCGCGCGACGTCCGGGCCGAGAGAGACCCGGCCGGTGGGGGCGTCGTCGGTGAGTCGGCCCGGACGGATGATCGTCCAGTCCAGGTCGCTGGCGCGCAGGGCGATGTCGGCGTCGCGCTTCGCCTCGGCGTACGCCCGCCAGACCTTGTCGGTGTCGTCCGGCAGCTCGTCGTCGACGCCGATGGAGGAGACCTGCACGAAGCGACGGATCCCCGCCCTGCGAGCGCCCTCGATGGACTTCAGCGAGCCTTCGAGGTCGACGGTGCGCTTACGCTCCACGTCGCCGTCGTGCCCGGCGCCAGCGGCGAACACCACGGCATCACATCCCGCGAACGCCACCGCGAACGCGTCGGAGTCCTGCTGCTCGAGGTCGAGCAACCGCACCTCGGCGCCGAGTGCCTCGAGCTCGGCTCGCTGCCCCTCCTTGCGGACCAGCGCCACGGGCGTGTCTCCCCGCTCGACGAGGGCTTGGTGCAGGTGTTGGGCCACGGTGCCGTGGCCCCCGACGATCGCGATACGGCTCATGGACCCACCGTACGAGCGGCGGTCAACCTCGCAGGACGTCGCTCAGCCGTTGGACCGGGCTCTCGAGGCCCCACCGCTGTGCCAGCGCGGCGAGGGCGTCGGGGTCGTGCGGCGCGCGGGGGAGCCGACTGTCGACCGTGCCCAGGTCGATGTCGCACGCGACGGCGGTGACCTGTGGGCCCGACCTCCAGGTAGGCGGCCGCGTCCTTGATCTTGCGCCGGGGCCCGGGAGCGAGATCGGAGTCGGGGTCCTGCGCCGCGGCCAGGATCCCGGCCATGTCGTGGAAGCGGTTGAGGAGGGTGGCCGCGGTCTTCTCGCCGACGCCCGGTACGCCGGGGAGCCCATCGGAGGTGTCGCCTCGCATGGTGGCGAAGTCGGCGTACTGACGAGCGTGGACGTCGTACTTCGCCTTCACCCAGTCGTTGGTGACGCGCTCGTGATTCCCGACGCCGCGGGCGATGTAGAGGACGCGGACCTCGGCCTCGTCGTCGACGAGCTGGAAGAGGTCGCGATCACCGGTGACGATGTCGACCGGCCGACCGGCGTCGGTGGCCAGCGTGCCGATGACGTCGTCGGCCTCGTAGCCGTCGGCGCCCACGACACAGATCCCGAAGGCAGCGAGCACGTCGAGGATGATCGGGATCTGCACCCCGAGCGGGTCCGGTACCTCCTCGACGTCGGGTGCGGGGCCGGGGACCTCCTCGACCACCCGGTGCGCCTTGTAGGACGGGATCAGGTCGACGCGCCACTGCGGGCGCCAGTCGTTGTCCCAGCAGCAGACCAGGTGCGTCGGCTCGTAGTCGGCGACGAGCCGGGAGATGAAGTCGAGCAGGCCGCGCACCGCGTTGACCGGGGTGCCGTCGGGACCCGTGATCTCGGGAACGCCGTAGAAGGCCCGGAAGTACATCGAGGCGGTGTCGAGGAGCATCAGGCGGCCTGGCTGGGAGCTGGTCACCTCGCGCATCCTGCCACGCTCCATGGCTAGTCTGTCCCGCGTGACCCCCACCGATCTCGAAGGAACCGACCGCAGGATCCTCGAGCTCCTCGCTGCCGACGGTCGAATGTCGTACACCGACCTCGGCAAGGCGACGGGCCTGTCGACCTCGGCGGTCCACCAGCGGGTCAAGCGGCTCGAGCAGCGGGGCATGATCGCGGGGTACGGCGCCACGATCAACCACGACGCGATCGGGCTGCCGCTGGCGGCCTTCATCTCGATCCGGCCGATGGATCCCTCTCAGCCCGACGACTCACCCGATCGGCTGCGCGACATCCGCGAGATCGAGTCCTGCTGGTCGGTGGCCGGCGACGAGTCCTACATCCTCAAGGTCCGGGTCGCCGCCCCCGGAGACCTCGAGGACCTGTTGGCCCGCATCCGCGCAGCCGCCAATGTCTCGACCCGGACCACGATCGTGATGAGTACGCCGTACGAGAACCGCCCCGTCACCTGACGCAGACCTCGACGGGCCCACCGCCAGTTCTAGCGGCGAGCCCGAGCCGCCGGCGGGCTGGCGGCGGCCGCACCAGGCGGGTTGTTGGTCACCATGATCCAGCCGTTCACGTAGTCGCTGTCCGTGATCGTCGCGCCTTTGCCCCGATAGCAGACACCGACCCGCCAGGTGCCCGCTCCTGGAATCGTGGAGCCGGCGACGGAGTACGACGTGCGCGTGAAATCGACCTCCACGATGGAGTAGTTGCCACCCGCGAAGTTGGTGAGTGCCCCTCCGGTAGCTGGCTGGCGGCAGAGGTCCAGGTCGATGGTGGCGCCTGAGCCTTGGCTGGCAAGCGGCAGCATCGCGGAACCAGTGAGGCGCTGGGTTGACGTTGTGGTGACCGTGCCGGTCGAACCGGTGAAGTCCCACGAGCCAAGGGGTAGGTCGCCGAACAATGCCTTCCCCGTCATCACGGCGAAGCCGACAATCCCCTGTGGTCCGGCGGGTCCGGCGGGTCCTTCCGCACCGGCGGGACCTGCGGGTCCTTCCGCACCGGCGGGACCTGCGGGTCCTTCCGCACCAGCGGGTCCCTCGGGTCCGGCAGGTCCGTCGGCTCCAGGGGGTCCTTCCGGTCCGGCTGGCCCCTGCGGTCCCGCCGGACCTTGCTCACCGGCGGGCAGTTCGCCCGACTTGAAGTCGATGGCGAGCAGGGACTGGTTCTTGATGTCTGCTGTGGTGACGGTCTCGTCCTTGATGTCGTCGCCGGTGATCATCTTCTTGGCTTCGGCAACGAAGGGGGTGGTGACGAGCAGCAGCCCGGCTACAAGGGCGGCCGCGAGGGCAATCGACTTCGATTTCATGAGTGGTGGCTCCGCTTCTGGTGCGCTCCGAGAGCGTGGGTCGTGGTTGCCTCCAGACTCAGTCGCCGAGCCCCAGCAGCGCCATGGCGCGAAGGGGTCATGACGACTGGCCCATCGGGGTCATCGGCCCGTTGATCCGGCGTGACCCGGATGGCTCCACCTCGTTGGACCGACTGTGTCCACACGTGCTCTCGGAGGCCCCGTGCCGTTCAGAATCCTTGCCGCCGGTCTGGCGCTTCTCCTCGCTGCTCTGGCGGGCGGTCTTCCCTCCGGCACGGTTCGTGCGGAGGCCGCTCCCGTCGCCGGGTCGTCGCGGGTGGAGGTGGGCGTCGGTCGCGCCGACATCACCCCGCCCACGGGGTACTTCACGATGGGCAACGTCCGGTCCGACGCCAGATCGAAGGGCGCCCACGGTCGGTTGGAGGCCCGGGCCATCGTCCTCCAGCGCGGCGGGCGCAAGGTTGCGCTGGTCGTCGCAGACCTGTGCTGCTTCGCCGGCGGGCTGCTCACCGAGGCGGTGAAGCAGTTGCCGGGCCGAGGTTTCGACGAGACCAATGTCGTGGTGTCCGCCACCCACACCCACAGTGCGCCGGGGCAGTACTTCCCCTACACCGCCTACGACCTGACCCTGCCGAATGCCAACACGATCACGCAGTTCGAGGGACGGCCCGATCCCCAGCTCTATGCCTTCCTCGCCAAGCGCCTCGCGGTCGCCATCGCGCGAGCGGACGACGATCGCGCGCCGGGTGCCGCCGCGTGGGGACAGACCGCGATCCCGGTCGGCCTGACCGAGAACCGGTCCATCGAGGCACACCTGGCCAACTACGGCATGGACAAGGAGCTGGGGGAGGGGCAGGCCGCCGACAGCCCGAACGGCGCTGGCAGCACGATCGACTCCCAGCTGGACGTGCTCCGGGTCGACAAGCGGATCGGTGGCCGGCTGGTCCCCGTCGGCATGTGGTCCACGTTTGCCAACCACGGCACGGTCAATCTCGGCAAGCGCTCGAGCAACTACAACGGTGACCACCTCGGGGCAGCGATGGTCGCGAGCGAGGCCGCGCTGCGGCGTACCGGGGGAGCCCCACGGGGACAGGACGTCGTGACGGCGTTCTCCAACGCGGACGAGGGTGACACGTCCTCTGCGTTGAACCGCACCGGGCCCGCGGCCGCCGAGTACGTCGGACGGGTCGAGGCAGCCGCCATGATGCGGGCCTGGCGTGATGCCGGTCGGCGGCTCTCACCGCGCCCGACCCTGGACGTCCGGTGGACCCGCTTCTGCTTCTGCGGGCAGGAGACCGAACAGGGTCGGGTCGACGACAAGGCTGTGCCGGGACTTCCGCTGCTGACTGGCTCCGATGAGCACCGCGGCCAGCTCCACGACAACACCGGGGCGGTCTTCGAAGGCCACCGACTGCCCACCGACGTCGGGCCGCAGGGCAACAAGATCCAGCTCTTCCCCCAGGGTGTGCCGGTGCCGAAGGGCGCGCCGCTCGCGATCGTGCGGGTCGGCAACGGCGTGATCATCACCAACCCCGGCGAGGCGAGCGTCGAGGTGGGCCGGCAGTTGCGAGCCGCCGTGCGTCAGGCACTGGCCGGCACCGGGGTGCGCTCGGTGGCGATCAGCGGCCTGGCCAACGAGTACCAGGGCTATTACACGAGCCCGGCCGAGTACGCCTGGCAGGCCTACGAAGGCGGCCAGACCAACTTCGGGAAGTTCTCCGCGATCTTGCTCGTCGAACAGACCGTCGAGCTGGCGAGGACGCTCGCCAGCGGTCGCTCGGCCCCAGCGGCGTACCCCTTCGACCCGACCAACGGGCTGGAGCCGGATCCCACGCCGTTCCCCCGGGGAGCGGGCGAGGCCACGATCCTGGCCCAGCCCGACGCCGTACGACGCCTGCAGCGGAGCCGTTTCGAGTGGAAGGGTGGTGCTCGCGGCACCGACCGGCCCCTCGACCGGGCGTTCGTGACTGTTCAGCGGCGCGCCGGCTCGAGCTGGCGACCGGTGGCCGACGACCGGGGGATGACTCTCGCGTGGAGCGTGGAGGGCAACGAGGCGGTGCCGCTCGGGCCGGGGTACGTCAAGGAGGCCAACGAAGGACGCTACGCCGCGAGCTGGGAAGTCCCCGGCGACGCACGTCCGGGCCGCTACCGCTTCGTGGTGACCGCGAAGCGCTACCGGATCGCATCAAGGACCTTCGGGGTCGCCCGGTCACGGGCCCTGAGGATCGAGCCGGTCCGGGCCCGCGCCGGACGCGCGGCGTTCACGCTGGCCTATCCCGAGGCGGTGCCCTACGACGACCTCACCTACCGGCCAGCCGTGGCCTCCCGGGCCCGCGCCGTGGTCCGGGTTGCGGGACAGCGCCGGGTGCTGCGCGCGGACCGGAACGGGCTCTTCGAGCTCCGGGCCGAGCAGGGAGCGCACATCAAGGTGATCCGGGCGAGCGATGCGTGGAGCAACGCGAGTCGGCGACAGGTCCGCTTCAGGGCAGGCGAGCCGACCGCAACCCGTCCCCGGGAGCCGTACCCGGTCCTGCGTCCCTGGTGAGGCGTTTGCGGGCCCGGGACACCGATCACGGCGGCTGTCCACAGGTCCCGATCGACGGGCTGCCGCACCTGCGCTGCGGCTCCTAGTCTCTGGCGATCCATCCACTCTCGGGAAGGTCCGCCCATGACTTCCGTGCACCCCCTCAACCGCATCTGCTCCCTGTTCGCGAGCCTGGCTCTCGCTCTCGCTCTCGCCGTCACCGCGGCCCCGGCCTCCGCCAACTCCGCCCGAGGGCAGAGCCCTGCACTGCCTTCGGCAGCAGCGGACCGGCCGACGGCGGGCCGATGCACCACCGACACCGGCGCGCAGTGCCCTGGTGGCCCGAGGGAGTCTCGCCAGATGTTCAAGGCAGGGAGGCTCGGCCACACGCACGTGACGAAGAAGCAGTGGCCCACCCGCCTGAAGCGGATGATCAAGCGCACCGCGATCAGGCGTGGCTACGTCCAGGACCCGCACCACGGTCGAGCAACGGCGACGCGCGGTGGGCGAACGGCCCAGTCGTGGGGCGACTTCTTCGACGGCCTCAACAACCTGGTGGACTGCATCGCCCCGGGGGCTGAGTCCTCGTGCGCGAAGGACTTCGACCACATCAAGAAGCTGAGGCGTCCCACGGCGGTCGCCTTGAAGTGTGGCGGCATGACCGCGATCATCTTCTACTCGGGTGGGACCGCGTCGGCGGCGCTGGGTGGCGGCTTGGTCACCTGCTACTGGAACCAGGCGTGGGAGGCATGGGAATGACCGAGCGTTGGAGCAAGCAGTGGTGGCTCCACCCGCGCGAGCGCCCGCTGGGCGCGGTGGGGACCGGCGTGGCGGTTGCCGTGGCGTTCGTCGTGAGCTCGGTCCTGGCCGACGCGGTGTTCGGAGACCTCGGCCAGCTCCACGTCGGGCGCACCGTCGTGATCGCGGTCGGCGCCGGTCTCCTGATCTCCCTGCTCACCGCCCTGACACAGCGGCATCGGACCGTCCGACGCTCCCGGGATGCCCCCGACCGTGGCCCTCAGTAGGCCTGCAGCGCAGCGGTACGACGGGATGCCTCGGCCATCTCGGCGGCCTTGAGCGCCGACTCGTCCAGCTTGCCGTGCTCGGCCCACCACGCCTGGCCCTCGGCCGGGAGGGTGTGGATCGGGTCGTAGTACTGGTAGGTCTTGCTGAGCGCCTCGTGGTCACCTGCCTCGATCGAGGTGCGGTAGTTCTTGGTCCACCCCGAGATGCCGCGGACGGTGTCGTACTCCGCGAGCTGGTGGACCCAGCGCTTGCCGACGAACGGCACGTCGCACACGATCCGCGGGGTCGCGAAGCCGGGCAGGTAGCCCATGATGTGGTGCTGGAGGCGCTGCGCGTCCGCGACCGAGACCCGCCAGTGCTCGGAGTACGGGATCATGTCGCACATGTAGAAGTAGTAGGGCATGATCTGCGCGCCGTCGAGCAGACCGAAGCAGAGGTCGAGCAGCGCGTGCGGGTCGGCGTTGACGCCGTTGAGCAGCACGCCCTGGTTGCGAACGTCGCGGACACCGGCGTCCAGCATCGCCCGGGTCGCCTCCGCGACCAGCGGGGTGACGGAGTTCGCGTGGTTGGCGTGGGTGTGGATCGCGAGGGAGACCCCGCGCTCACGGGCCACGCCGGCCACCCGCGTCATGCCGGCGCGCACGTCGTCCTGCAGCCAGTGCTGGGGGAGCCCGATGAGGGCCTTGGTGGCGAGCCGGATGTCGCGGATGTTCTCGATCTCGAGCAGCCGCGTGAGGAAGTCCTCGAGTCGGGGCCACGGCATGTTCGCCACGTCGCCGCCGGAAACCACCACGTCGCGCACCGAGGGCGTACGACGCAGGTAGTCCATCATGTCGCCGAGCCGGTCAGCGGGCTTGCCGGCGAACTTCAGCTTCTCGATCACCGGCGTGGAGTTGCCGACCAGGTCCATGCGGGTGCAGTGGCCGCAGTACTGCGGGCAGGTCGGCAGCAGCTCGGCGAGCACCTTGGTGGGGTAGCGGTGGGTCAGCCCCTCGGCCACCCACATGTCGTGCTCGTGCAGCGAGTCACGGGTGGCGTGCGGGTGCGAGGGCCAGTCGGTGCGCCGGTCGGAGAAGACCGGGAGCATGTAGTGACGGATCGGGTCGGCGTAGAACGCCTCGGTCAGCGAACCGGGACCGGCCGGGGTGTCCCGCGGGACCATGGTGTTCATCATCTGCGGCGGGACGAGCATCGACATCGTGGCCCGCTCGGCCTGGTCCCGCTCGAGATCGGCGTAGAACCGGTCGTCGACGAGGTCGCCGAGCAGCTCGCGCAGCTGCTTGACGTTCTTGACGCAGTGCGAGCGCTGCCACTGCACCGAGGCCCAGTCCGCGGCGGTGACGTCGCGCCACCCCGGGAAACGGGTCCAGTCGGGCTCGACGAGCTCGACCCGACGGTAGGGGTAGGGCTGGTCTGTCTCCAGACCGATGGCGGTCTCGATGCTCATGGGCTCTCCCGGGTCACGGAGTGGGTCGGACGGCGGCGCGTTCAGTTGTGTGGGCTGGGCCACCTCTGTCAGAGTACGAGGAGAATTGTCGGTACGTCCAATGCCGCGCCGTACATCTTGCGGTCAGGTACAGAGTTGCACGGAGGAATCCCCGCCATGAGGTCCCGCGAAAGTGATCCCACCGGACTGCACCGGGTGCTCGACGACGCCGTCGTCCTGCCCCAGGCAGCCCAGCGCCTCGACACGCGTCGGGAGCTGTGGCCCGATGAGGTCCGGGTCCGGGTCGAGAAGCTGAACCTCGATGCAGCCTCCTTCCGCCAGCTCGAACGGCGCCACGGCGTCGGGGGAGAGGTGGACCGCGACGCCCTGCGTGCCGAGGTGCTCGAGATCGTCGCCGAGCGGGGCAAGATGCAGAACCCCGAGACCGGCTCGGGAGGCATGCTCGTCGGCACGGTCGAGGAGGTCGGTCCGGACTCTCCGCTCGGCCTCGAGGTCGGGGACCGGGTGGCCACCCTCGTCTCGCTGACGCTGACCCCTCTGGTGATCGAAGACGTGCTCAGCTCGTGGGATGCCCGCAGCGAGCAGGTCCCCTGTGACGGGTACGCCGTCCTCTTCGGGCGCTCGATCGCCGCGGTGCTCCCCGAGGACCTCCCCACCGACCTCAGCCTCTCGGTGATGGATGTGTGTGGCGCTCCCGCCCTCACCGCGCGCGTGGTGGCCGACTACCCGGACGCGACCGTGGCTGTCATCGGAGCAGGCGGCAAGTCGGGCTCCTTGAGTCTGGCCGCCGCGCGTCGGGCCGGTGCAACCAGGACCATCGGGGTCGTTCCTCACGAGCGCGAAGCCGCCCTCCTGCGTGAGTCGGGCCTGGCCGATGCCGTGGTCCTCGCCGACGCCCGCGATCCGATCGCGCTGCGTGATGCCGTCCTGGGCGCCGGCGGACCCGCCGACGTCACGGTCGTCTGCGTCGACGTGCCCGGCTGCGAGGGTGGGGCGATCCTGGCCACCGCCGAGCGGGGCAGCGTCATCTTCTTCTCCATGGCGACCTCCTTCTCGGCCGCTGCCCTGGGTGCCGAGGGGCTGGCGGCCGACGTCACGATGCTGGTCGGCAACGGGTATGTCCCCGGCCACGCGGCGTACGCCCTGGAGCTGCTGCGCGAGAACGCCGGCGTCCGAGGCCTCTTCGCGTCACGGATCGAGGCCTCGGCATGACCAGCAGGACCACAGGCAAGCTCGATCTCGACCCGGCCACCGTCAAGCAGGCGCGTGCGCTGGCCCGCAAGGCCGGCCGGCCCATCGTGACCCTGGCCAAGAAGCACACCACGGTCTCGGTGGAGCGGGCCACGCTCCGCTTCGCCGGCCTCCAGGGAGCCGATGCCGAGGGCACTCCCTGGGTCAACCGGCTCGCCGACGTCGTCCGCGCCGACCTCGCCGAGGACGGCGGTCTGGCCCATGGAGTCTCGCTCCCGGTCTGGGACGCTCTGGTCCGCGGTGAGGCCGAGGACCTCGCGACCCTCGCCCAGAAGGCGTCGGCCGGCTCGGTGCGGTTCCGGCTGCCCGAGGGCCGCGACGCCACCCGTGCGGCCGCGGCAGCCCGCAAGCAGGTGGGGGCCGGGATCAAGCTGATGGACCGGCGGCGCACCGAACGCGAACGCCTGATCAAGCGCGTCGGCGACGCGCCCCGCCAGCCCTGGATCTACCTGATCGTGGCCACCGGCGACATCTACGAGGACATCCCGCAGGCCCAGGCAGCGGCGAGGGCCGGCGCCGACGTCATCGCCGTGATCCGCTCCACCGGCCAGAGCCTGCTCGACTTCGTGCCCGAGGGCGCCACCCGCGAGGGGTTCGCCGGCACCTACGCCACGCAGGAGAACTTCCGCCTGATGCGGGCAGCGCTCGACGAAACCGGCAAGGAGCTCGGCCGCTACATCCGGCTGACCAACTACGCCTCGGGTCTCTGCATGCCCGAGATCGCCGCCCTGGCCGGGATGGAGCGTCTCGACATGATGCTCAACGACTCGATGTACGGCATCCTCTTCCGCGACATCAACCCGATCCGGACCTTCGTCGACCAGCGGTTCAGCCGCCAGGTCCACGCCCGGGCCGGCATCATCATCAACACCGGCGAGGACAACTACCTCACCACCGCGGACGCCATCGACGCCGCCCACACGGTCACCACCAGCCAGCTCCTCAACGAGTTCTTCGCCAAGGAGGCCGGTCTCGAGGACTGGCAGCTCGGTCTCGGGCACGCCTTCGAGATCGATCCCGAGGTGCCCGACTCGTTCCGGCTCGAGCTCGCCCACGCACTGCTGGCTCGTGAGCTCTTCCCGAAGGCACCCCTGAAGTGGATGCCGCCCACGCGACACATGACCGGTGACGTCTTCCGGGGCTACCTCCTGGACGGCTTCTTCAACCTCGTCGGCGCCTTGACCGGTCAGGGAATCCTCCTGGTCGGCATGATGACCGAGGCCGTCGTGACGCCGTGGATCTCCGACCGCGACCTGGCGCTCCAGAACGTCCGCTACGTCATGAACGCAGCCGGCAAGCTGCACGAGGACTTCCGGCCCCTGCCCGACGGCTTCATCGCCACCCGCGCGCGCCACGTGCTGGGCGAGTCGATCGAGCTCCTGGAGACGATCCTGGACCACGAGAACGGTCTCCTGGACGCGATCGCGGACGGCACCTTCGGCCTGATGAAGCGCCCGGCCGATGCAGGCCGCGGCCTCGATGGCGTGGCGAAGAAGTCCTCCGCCTACTACAACCCCGCCACCGAGCTCCTGGAGGAGAAGTGATGGCCTCGACCACCGAGGGCACGGCCCCGACCACCGAGGGGTCGATCATGCGGCCGTACGGCGACACCACCGGTGACGGGATGGTCCAGGTCAGCTTCACGCTGCCGATGCCCCACTCCAAGATTGCCGAGGGAGCCGCGGCCCAGCTGGCCAACAAGATGGGCATGGACCCCGCGCTCGTCGTGCACGCCCGGGCGATGGGGCCGGACTTCACGTTCTTCGTCGTCTACGGACGCGTGCACCACCTGGTCGACACCAGCAAGGTCGTGGTCGTGGAGCGCGACTACCCGTTGCTCACCCCCAAGGAGGCGAATGCCGCCATCAAGCGGAGCATGCGCCGCCGATTGGTCGTGGTCGGCGCCTGCATCGGGACCGACGCCCACACGGTGGGGATCGACGCGATCTTGAACATCAAGGGGTTCGCGGGGGAGAAGGGCCTGGAGTACTACCGCGAGGTGAAGGTCGTGAACCTCGGCGCGCAGGTGTCGGTGCCCCAGCTGGTCGCCAGGGCTCGGGCCGAGAAGGCCGACGCCGTCCTGGTCTCCCAGGTCGTGACCCAGCGCGACACCCACCTGCTCAACACCCGCGAGATGTCGGCGGCCTTCCGCGAGTCCTATCCCGCCGATCGGCGCCCGCTCCTGGTCGTGGGGGGCCCGCGCTTCGACGAGGCGATGGCCGACGAGCTCGGGGTCGATCGTGTCTTCAGCCGGGGGACCACCCCCGGCGAGGTGGCCAGCTTCCTGGTGCACCGGCTCACCCACAGAGAGGCAGTCGCATGACGGCAACAGTCGGCACTCGCGTGGTGCACCGGCGCTATGTGGCGTACTCCCACGCGCACTACGCCGGGAATCTGGTCGACGGGGCGCACAGCCTGGCGTTGTTCGGGGACGTCGCCACGGAGATGTGCATCCAGACCGACGGCGACGAAGGGCTCTTCGCGTCGTACTCCGACGTTCAGTTCCGAGCGCCGGTCCGGGCGGGGGACGTGATCGAGGTGGCCTGTGAGATCACCCGGGTCGGGACCCGCTCCCGGATCCTGGACTTCACCCTCCACGTGGTGGCTCGGGGTGCGGCCACGGAGTCCGCACCGGGGGCGGCGACCGTCCTCGCCGAGCCGCTCCTCGCCACCTCCGCTACCGGCACTGTCGTCGTCCCGTGCTGAAATCCAGAAATCTCTGCCCGGCGCGCTAGACCCGCGGCTGCTTCTGGAATTTCTTTGCCGCCCGATTCTGGGTTTCAAAACCCCCTTCTGACCTGCAGGTTTACCCGTTTGCGCAGGTCACCCTGCTGTTGACACAGGGGTGAGCGGGAGTTCAGGGTGAGCCGTTCGCTCATGCAGATCGTGGCAGGCGGGCCGACGTCCGAGTGGCCGGGTCGGAGGGTGGGGTGCCAATCACCCGTCCGACCTGGCTCGCGGTGGTCGGTCCGCTCCGCGAGGGCGGATACGGAAGGGCTTCGTTCCCCTAGACAACAGCCCCCCCTCGGCATCCGGTCGTTCGCGGGTTGGTCCGAAGGGAGCGAAGTCCTTCCGGTGCTCTGCAGGTCTCGCCCGTGAGTCTCGGATCCAGACCCCTTCGCTACGGTTGGCCCGTGCTGCTCCGGATCCCCCTGGCGCTCGCCGCCGGAGTGCTCCTGGCCCTGGCCTTCGAGCCGCTCGCCCTCACCTGGCTCATCCCTGTCGCAGTTGCGGGGCTGGCGCTGACCACGCGTGGGCTCCCGGCCACGCGCGCGTGGCTGCCCGGCCTGTTCTTCGGCGTCGGCTTCTACTTCACCTTGGTCTACTGGATGCGTGCCGTCGGGACCGATGCCTGGATCGCTCTGGCCGCGATCGAAGCCGGCTTCTACGCGGTGCTCGGCTCGGCCGCGGCACTGCTGGGCCGGCTGCGCTGGTGGCCCGCGTGGTTCGCAGCCGCGTGGGTGGCGACCGAGACCATTCGGAGCAGCTGGCCCTTCAGCGGGATGCCCTGGGGTCGGCTGGCCTTCGCCACGGCCGACACCCCCGTCGCCAACGTCCTGCCCTACGCCGGGTCGACCGGGGTCAGCTTCCTGCTGGCCCTCAGCGGGTCACTGCTCGCCTGGCTCGTGGTCGCCCGGGGTCGGGACCGATGGGTGGCCGGGGGAGTGCTGGTCGGCCTGGCAGCGCTGCTCCTCGTGCCGACGCTGGCGCCGTACCAACCCGCCCGCGAGGGCGAGATCATCGTCGCGTCCGTGCAGGGCGACGTTCCGGGAGACGGCGACGACATCCTGCTCGACTTCCGTCAGGTGACCGAGAACAACGTGCAGGCCACGATCGATCTGGCCGACGAGGTGGCGGCCGGTCGCTCCCCACGGCCCGACTTCGTGGTGTGGCCCGAGAACTCAACCGCGGTCGACCCCTTCGAGGACGCCACGACCAACGCCGGCATCCTGGCCGCCTCCGAGGCGATCGGCGTGCCGATCCTGGTCGGAGCGATCGTGGACTCGGGCACCAAGAACGTCCTGAACCAAGGGATCGTGTGGGATCCCGAGACCGGAGCCGGGGATCGTTACACCAAGTGGCATCCCGTGCCGTACGGCGAGTACATCCCGTTCCGAAGCGTGTTCCAGGGAACCTTCGGTCGTCTCGCGCTGATCCCGCGCGACATGCTGAGCGGCACGCGTACCGATCCACTGACGATCGCGGGAGTGCAGGTCGCTGACGCGATCTGTTTCGACGTGGCCTACGACGACGGGATCTATGCCCAGGTGTCGCGTGGTGCCCAGCTGCTGACCGTGCAGACGAGCAACGCGCTGTTCATCCGCACCTCCCAGATCGACCAACAGTTCGCGATCAGCCGGCTGCGAGCCCTCGAGACCGGCCGGTACGTCGTGGTCGCGTCGACCAACGGCGTCTCCGGAATCGTCGCTCCCGACGGGTCGGTGCTGGCGCGTGCCGGGGTCCGGACCCAGCAGGTGCTGGTCGAGCAGATCGGGCTCAACTCAGGGATCACCCCAGCGGTGCGGCTGGGCCCTTGGTGGGGGCGGTTGAGCGTGGGCGCCACCGTGGTCGGGGTGTTGTGGGTGGTCCCGTATCGTCGGATACGGAGTCGGCGGGCAGCCGGCGCCCATGCCCTCCCCCCGGACTGAAGGCGGCATCCGTGAGCATCGACGGCCTCGGCCGCGTGGTGGTGGTCATCCCCACCTACAACGAAGCCGACAACCTCGGCTGGATCGTGGGGCGGCTGCGCGCTGCGCAGCCCGACATCGACATTCTCGTCGTCGACGACAGCTCCCCGGACGGCACCGGCCGACTCGCGGACGCGCTCGCCCACGACGACCCGGCGATCACGGTGCTCCATCGCACGGCCAAGGAAGGCCTGGGCGCGGCCTATCTCGACGGCTTCGCCCACGCCCTCGCCAGCGGGTACGACGTGATCGGCGAGATGGACGCGGACGGATCGCACCAGCCCGAGCAACTGGGTCGGTTGCTCGTCGCCGCAGCCGAGGCCGACCTGGTCATCGGCTCTCGCTGGGTGCCCGGCGGTTCGGTGACCAACTGGCCGCGCTCACGAGAGCTGCTCTCGCGTGGGGGCAACCTCTACGTCCGCCTGCTGCTCGGCATCCCGGTGCGTGACGCGACCGCGGGCTTCCGGCTCTTTCGGCGCGCGGCGCTGGAGAAGATCGATCTGGCCGGGGTGCAGTCGACCGGCTACGTCTTCCAGACCGACCTCGTCGCCCGTACCCTCGCGGCCGGTCTCTCGGTGGTCGAGGTACCGATCGAGTTCGTCGAACGGGTTGCGGGGGAGTCGAAGATGACCGGAGCCGTCGCTGTCGAGTCGCTGCGTCGGATCACGGTCTGGGGAGTGCGCGAACGTCTGGCGCGGCTGCGTCGTACCCAAGGGAGACTGCCATGAGTCGTCGACGTCGTAGCGTGTTCTGGGTCCTGCTGGCAGCGTTCGTCCTGGTGCCGCTGATCGAGATCTACGCGCTCATCCAGGTCGGCCAGGTCATCGGCGCCTGGTGGACGGTGGTCCTGCTGGTGCTGGACAGCCTGATCGGCGGGTGGCTGGTCAAGCGGGAGGGTGCGCGGGCCTGGCGCGCCCTCGTCACGGCCCTCCAGACCGGGCGGGCCCCGGCGCGCGAGCTGGTCGACGGTGCGCTGATCCTCGTGGGTGGCACCCTGATGCTGACGCCGGGCTTCGTGACCGATGCGGTCGGCATCCTGCTGATCCTGCCGGTGACCCGCCCTCTGGCCCGCCGCCTCCTGACCCGCGTGGTCAGCAGCAGGCTGGTGGTCCTGAACGTGACTCGCCCCGGACCTGGATCCGAGGGATCCGTGGTCCGGGGCGAAGTCGTCGACGAGGAGTGAGTCCTCGTCAGGAGCGTGCGTCGGCGCTCAGGCCGAGGCCTTGCGCTTGCGGGCGCTGGCCCGGTGCAGGTGAGCGGGGCCGATCTCGCCACCGCGCAGCAACTCGAGGCGCTCCTTGAGGATGTCCTCGAGCTCCTTCTCGGACCGCCGCTCGAGGAGCATGTCCCAGTGGGTGCGCGCAGGCTTCTCGTTCTTCACCTCGGGAACGATCCCGGAGATGCTCAGGCCTTCGGAGCCGCAGCGCGGGCACTCCCAGAGGGCGGGGACGTCGGCCTCGACCGACATCGTGATCTCGAACTCGTGTCCGAGCTTGCAGCGGTAACCGACTTGCTGACGAGCAGCGAACTCGATGCCACGCTCGTCTTCGAAACTCTGGCCCCCGAGCCGCGCTCCACGTAGTGTGCGCTCTGCCATGAGCCACCTCCAGACTGGTTTTTTCCCCCGTTGACATGAAACTGAGGCGGCCGCTCCGAGCGCGTGCGCCGGTGGCGTTCTACCCAGAAGTCCTGTCCCTCAATCTTCTCAACGGTAGTGGGGCCCCGAAGATTCCGACAATCAGCGACCAGTTCGGCGCCTAGAGGATCTGGGGCACCGTGTTGCCCGCATCGCGGATCCCTCGCTTGGTGTCCACCTTGAGCAGGACGGCACCCCCGATCACGAAGAAGGCGATCAGCGCGAAGATGGCCGGCCGGTAGGAACCCGTGATCTGGAAGACCAGCCCGAACACGAGCGTGCCGAACCACGACGTTCCGCGGTCCATCGCGTGATAGAAGCTGAAGTACTCCGCTTCCTTGCCGCGCGGGATCAGCAGCGAGAAGTAGGAGCGGGAGAGAGCCTGGGTCCCGCCCAGGACGACTCCGATCGCGGCCCCCATCAGGAGGAAGGGCACGACCTGACCCGCGGGCAGCATCAGGGCCGCGGTCACGATGACCATCCAGACGACCAGGCCGGACAGGATCACCCGCTTGGCGCCGTACGTCCCGGCGAGCCGGCCGAAGAGCAGCGCCCCGAAGAAGGCGACGAACTGGACCAGGAGGATCGTGCCGATGAGCACGCTCTGATCGAAGCCGAGCTCCTGGCTGCCGTAGATCGACGCGGAGGCGATCACGGTCTGGATGCCGTCGTTGAAGAACAGGTAGGCGACCAGGAAGGTCACCGCCACGGGGTACTTGCGCAGGTCCTTCAGCGTGGCCGCCAGCTGGCCGAAGCTCTGCGCGAGGACGCCGCCCGTCTCGGGCACCACGTGGACCGGTTCGTGGTTGCGCAGCCGGCGGAACGGAATGATCGTGAATGCCGCCCACCACACCGCAGCCGACAGCATGCTCAACCGGACCGCGAACGCCTCGGTCAGCCCGAAAGTGTCGTGGAAGAGGAAGACCACGAGGTTGAGCAGCAGCAAGAGGCCACCCCCGAGGTAGCCGAAGGCCCAGCCGCGGGAGGAGACCCGATCCCGCTCGTCCTCGTCGGAGATGAGCGGCAGGATCGAGTCGTTGACGACCATGGAGGCGCCCAGGCAGAGGTTGGCGCCGATGATGGCCACCGCCCCGATCTCCCAGTTGTCCCCGGTGCAGAAGAAGAGGAGTGCGGCGAAGGCAGCGCCGGTCCAGGCGAAGCCGGCCAGCAGGCCCTTCTTGTTGGCGGTGCGGTCCGAGACGGCACCGAGCAGCGGCAGCACCACCGCCGAGAGGATGGTGGAGAACGTCACGAGGTACGACGGCAATGAGCCGGGAGCGACCGACAGGCCGAGCACCTGGATCCGGTCGTCGACGGCGGCGTTCTCCGCGATCGAGATGATGTACGGCGCGAACATCACCGTCGCGACGGTGGTGACGTAGGCGCTGTTCGCCCAGTCGTACCAGTACCACGCCTTCTGCTCCCGGACCGTCGCCAACCGGCTCAGATCCGCGATCCCACCAGGGGCGTCTGTCATGTCTGGTCCCTCCGAGGATGAATCCACTGGCCGCGCTCGATGAGCACGGCCTTGAGCAGGTCGGTGCGGTCGGTGACCAACCCGTCAACACCCCGGTCGAGGAGCTCGCGCATCTCCCCGGGGTCATCGACAGTCCAGACATGGACGTGGATTCCGGCGGCGTGCGCGCGGCGTACGAGACCGCGGGTGACGACGACGAACCGCCCGCGCTTGTAGGGAACCTGCAGCGCCTGGACCCGGCCGTGAGTCAGCCACCGGGCCAGGCGAGCGCTGGGCAGCAGCCGGAAGGCGGCGACCTCCCACGGATGGGCCGAGGTGGGGATCCGCCCAGCGCTCAATCGGCGAAAGGAGTTCAGCCGGCTGCGGGAGAACGAGCCGACCAGCACCCGGTCCGGCTCCTGGCGGGCGTCGAGGAAGTCGACGAGGGCGGCCGCCGCACCCGCAGACTTGAGATCGATGTTGAAGCGCGCATCCGGGAGGGCATCGAAGAGTTCGGCCAGCGTCGGCACGTGCTCACGCCCGGCGATCAGTGCCTTGCCGACCTCGTCGTGGGTCAGCTGGTCGATCGCACCGCGCAGGTCGGACACGCGATCCAGCACGGCGTCGTGGAACGCGATCAGCACACCGTCGCACGTCACGTGGACATCGGTCTCGAGGTAGCGATAGCCCAGCGCGGTCGCATGCCGGAAGGCCGTGAGGGTGTTCTCGAGACCGATCAGATCAGGGTGCCGGGCGCCGCCGCGATGGGCGAAGGCGAGCACGGCCTGGTCCTGGGCCTGAACCGCGTCGAGGTACGCGAAGCCGGTCCTGGGAGAGGTCACCCGGTCAGTATTGCCTGAAGCCGAGTGCGCGCGGCCATTCCTCCGGCATCGGTTCCGCGTGTGCCCTCGTGCGCCACCGGGGGAGAGCGGTAGCGTCGGCACATGACGACCTTGGCCTGCCCTCGCTGTGGATCCGACATGGTCACGCGGACCCTGCATGGCTCCGCTGGTGACAGTGAGGTGAACCGTTGTCCCGAGGGGCACGGGATCTTCCTCACCCGCGCCGATCTCGGGTCGCTGATCGAGGCGGAGAACGACTGGCACCGCAACGCCAGCCACCAGACGGCGCCGTTGCCCCGGATCACCGCCGACATGCAGGCGCCACCCGCGCCTCCCAAGTTGTCGCGCGCGTGGGTGGAGACCCTCTTCGCGGACTAGATGTCGCGGAAGGGCTCGATGTTCGCGCCGAGCAGGTTGAGGCGCTCGGCAAGATCCTCGTAGCCGCGGTGGATGACGTACGTCGACCGCAGCACCGAGGTGCCCTTCGAGGCCAGCATCGCCAGCAGGATGACCACGGCCGGACGCAGCGCGGGCGGGCAGACGATCTCGGTGCCGGTGAAGTTGGTCGGCCCCTCGATCATCACCCGGTGCGGGTCGAGCAGCTTGACCTGGCCGCCGAGCTTGTTGAGCTCGACGAGGTAGATGGCGCGATTCTCGTAGACCCAGTCGTGCAGCAGGGTCTGGCCCTCGGCGACGGCGGCGATGACGGCGAAGAACGGCAGGTTGTCGATGTTGAGGCCGGGGAACGGCATCGGGTGGATCTTGTCGCGCGGAGCCTTCAGGGTCGACGGCTTCGTGGTGAGGTCGACGAGCCGGGTGAAGCCGTTGAGGGCGACGTACTCGTCGGTGCGGTCGTACTGGAAGCCCATCTCCTCGAGCAGCGCCAGCTCGATCTCGAGGAACTCGATCGGCACCCGCTCGATGGTGATCTCGGACTTGGTCACGATGGCCGCGGCGAGCAGGGACATCGCCTCGATCGGGTCCTCGCTGGGGGCGTAGTCGACGTCGACGTCGATGGACTCGAGCCCGGTCACGGTCAGGGTGGTGCTGCCGATCCCGGCCACGTCGACACCGAGCTTCATCAGGAAGAAGCAGAGGTCCTGGACCATGTAGTTGGAGGACGCGTTGCGGATGACGGTGGTGCCGGGGTGCAGGGCGGCCGCCATCAGGGCGTTCTCGGTGACGGTGTCACCGCGCTCGGTCAGCACGATCGGCCGGGTCGGCACGATGGCCCGGTTGACGGTGGCGTGGTACATGCCGTCGGTGGCCTTGATGTCGAGGCCGAACGGTCGCAAGGCGGACATGTGCGGCTCGACGGTGCGAGTGCCGAGGTTGCAGCCGCCTGCGTGAGGGAGGTCGAAGGAGGGTTGGCGGTGCAGCAGCGGACCGAGGAACATGATCACCGAGCGGGTACGACGCGCGGCCGCCTCGTCGATGCGGCCCAGGTCGAGCACCTTGGGCGGGATGATCTCGAGGTCGTTGTCGGCGTTGAGCCACTTGGTCTGCACGCCCATGCTGCCGAGCACCTCGAGCAGCCGGTTGACCTCCTCGATGCGGGCCACCTTCCGCAGCGTGGTCCGACCGCTGTTGAGCAGCGACGCGCAGAGCAGCGCGACCCCGGCATTCTTGGAGGTCTTCACCTCGATCGTTCCCGACAGCGTGGTGGGGCCGCTGACCCTCAGGTGGGTGGGGCCGGCGCCCAGGGCCACGATCTCGGAGTCGAGGGCAGCGCCGATCCTCGCCAGCATCTCGAGGGAGAGGTTCTGGTGGCCCTTCTCGATCCGGTTGATCGCGCTCTGGCTCGTCGCCAGGAGCTCGGCCAGCTGGTGCTGGGTCAGGCCGCGGTGCTTGCGCGCATCCCGGATGAGATTGCCGATCCGGCCCTTGTATCCCTCAGTCATGACGTCACGGTATATCACTTATGAGATACCGCAAAGGCTCCATGGGCGAGCCGTCGCCCGCCCCCGCCGACACCCCGCCGCCGACACCCCTTCTGTCAGGATGGCGAGATGCGCGCTACGACGATCCATGCCACGCGGGACATTCGGCTCTCCGACGTCCCCGACCCGACCATCACCGCCCCCACCGACGCGATCATCAAGGTCACGGCGGGCTGCATCTGCGGCTCGGACCTGTGGCCCTACCGCGGTGAGAACGACATCACCGCCGGGAGCACCATCGGGCACGAGTGCGTCGGCGTCGTCGAGGAGGTCGGCTCTGCGGTCACCTCGTTCAAGCCCGGCGACTTCGTCATCGTCCCGTTCTGCCACAGCGACAACACCTGCGCGCACTGCCGGGCCGGCATGCAGTCCGCCTGCCAGCACGGGGGATTCACCCTGAGCGGCCAGGCGGAGTACGCCCTGGTCACCCAGGCCGAGGGCAGCCTCGTCAAGACCGACGGGATGCCCGACCAGGCGCTGATCCCGTCGTTGCTCACGCTCTCCGACGTGATGGCCACCGGCTGGCACGCTGCGGTCGCGGCCGGCGTACGCCGCGGCGGCACCGCTGTCGTTGTCGGTGACGGCGCGGTCGGTCTGTGCGGTGTCCTCGCTGCCCACGTGATGGGAGCCGAGCAGGTCATCGCGATGTCTCGCCACGAGCCCCGCCAGGCAATTGCTCGCCAGTTCGGTGCGACCCACGTCATCGCCGAGCGCGGCAAGGAAGGCTCGGCAGCGGTCATGGAGCTCACCGGGGGAGTGGGGGCCGATGCCGTCCTCGAGTGCGTCGGGACCGACCAGTCGATGAAGACCGCCTTTGCGATCGCTCGCCCGGGCTCCACCGTCGGGTTCGTCGGGGTTCCGCACGGTGTTGAGCTCCCGGTGGGGAAGATGTTCGGCAAGAACATCGGCCTGGCCGGCGGCATGGCACCGGTGCGCCAGTACCTCCCCGAGCTGCTCAAGCTCGTGCAGGAGGGCACCATCAACCCCGGTCTCGTCTTCGACCTGACCCTGCCGCTGGCCGAGGTGGCCGAGGGCTACCGCGCGATGGACGAGCGTCGCGCCATCAAGGTCCTGATCGAGCCGTGACCGCGTGAGCTCGCTGGTACTCGGGCCACTGCTGCGGTACGTCGACGACACGACCGCCTCGGTCTGGGTGGAGGCATCGACGTCGTCGGTGGTGACGGTGATCGCGGGGGAGCACCACGTCTCCGCGCCCACCTTCGCCGTCCACGGTCACCACTACGCCCTGGTCGAGCTCGATGATCTCGACCCCGGCACACGGACGGCCTACCAGGTCGAGATCGACGGCGAGCCCGTCTGGCCGCTGCCCGACTCCGAGCACCCGCCTTCCGTCATCGCGACCCTCAAGCCGGGCAAGCCGTTGCGGTTGGCGTTCGGCTCGTGCCGCGTCAGCGAGGGGCACGACGAGGACGCCAACGCGAAGTACGGCGTCGACGCGCTGCGGGCCTACGCCCTCCACATGGGTCACCAGACGAACGTCGGCTCCGAGGGCGAGGAGCGCTGGCCGGATCTGGTGCTCTTCCTGGGAGACCAGGTCTACGCCGACGAGACCAGTGAGGCGATGCGCGACTTCATCGCCCAGCGTCGTGGGCTCGAGGAGCCGCCCGGCCAGGAGATCAAGGACTACGAGGAGTACGCCCACCTCTATCGGCTGGCCTGGAGCGCCCCGGTGAACAGGTGGCTGCTCTCGACGCTGCCGAGCGCGATGATCTTCGACGATCACGACATCCGCGACGACTGGAACACCAGCTGGGACTGGAAGCAGAAGATGGAGGCCACCTCGTGGTGGCACGAGCGGATCGTCGGCGGACTGGCGTCGTACTGGGTGCACCAGCACCTCGGCAACATGAGCCCCGCGGACCGCGACGCCGATGAGCTGTTCCAGAAGATCGCGGCGCATCTCGGCCCCGAGGAGCTCGACCTCACCGCGGACCTCGACGCGCTCGCCGCGCGGGCCGACCAGGAGCCGGACTCCTACCGCTGGAGCTTCGCCCGGGACTTCGACACCCAGGCGCGGCTCATCGTGATCGACTCGCGCGCCGCACGGGTGCTGACGCCCACGTCGCGCTCGATCCTCGACGAGACCGAGCGGGCGTGGCTCGACGAGCAGATGCAGGGAGGCTTCGACCACCTGCTGATCGGCACCTCGCTGCCCTTCCTGATGGCACCCGGGCTGCACCACGCCGAGGCGTTCAACGAGGCGGTGGCCCAGGGTGCGTGGGGGAGTGGTGCCGCCAGGCTCGGTGAGCGCGCCCGTCAGCGGGCCGACATGGAGCACTGGGCGGCTTTCGGTGACGGCTTCACGGACCTGTCGGGCCTGACCCTCGAGGTCGCGAGCGGCGCCCGAGGGACCGCCCCACGCACGATCACCTATCTTTCCGGCGACGTGCACCACAGCTACGTGGCCGAGGCCGAGCCCCACGACTCGTCCTGGGGAGAGCTCACGAGCCGGATCATCCAGGCGGTCTGCTCGCCGATCCGCAACCCGTTGCCGCCAGCGATGAAGCGGGTCACCAGCGTCGCGACCCGGCCCTCGGTGGCGCGGGTCACCCGAGCGCTCGCTCGCGCGGCCAAGGTGCCGCGTCCGGAACTGACCTGGGAGTTCCTCCGCGGCCCTTGGTACGACAACAACCTGGCCACGCTCGAAATCCAGGAGGACGGGCTGCGGATGTGGTGGTTGACCGGCGAGGTCGTGGACGGCCGACAGGATCGTCCCGAGCTGCGAAGCGTGGCCACGATCGAGGGACTCGGCTGACGTCCGACCGCTCGGGGGAGTGGCCGCGATAGGGTCCGATCCCCCCTGCGCGGCGGCGCCAGTCCACACCCCGGAGTCCTTGATGAGTCTGCCCCTGCGCGCGCTCCTGCTGTCCAGCACCGAGATCAGCGAAGAGCGCCTGCGCGAGATCTGGCGACTGAGGCTGGAGATGCTCACCCTGACCCGGCCGGCCGAGCAGGACTGGGAGGAGTTCCGGCGAGCGGTGGTCGGACCGGACCGCTACGTCTTCGTCTTCGTCGATCCCCAGGACACTGCGCAGGGCTTCTTCACCATCGCGATGCTTCCGGTCGAGGTGAGCTCACGACGGATGCTGCTGATGTTCTCCAAGTTCTTCTACTTCCGGCGGGCCTACCGAGGGCATCCGAAGACGATCCTCGCGCCCTGGCGTCTGGTGCCGATCGCGTGGCGGAGCTTCGGCCCACGCAGCCTGCACTTCGTCACCACAGCGTTCCCGCAGAGCTACGTCTCGCTGACCCGGACCTCAGGACGCACCTGGTCGTTGCGTGACGAGGGCACTCCGCTCTGGGCGCGCGAGGCGCTGGTGGCGTTCGGTGAGGCGTTCTACCCCACGTCGTTCGATGCTGCCGGGGGAGTGGTGCGCGGGGCGAACGTCGCCGACGGCGAGTCCCTGCCCCAGTCGTCCGAGGCGCGGCGACTCGCCGAGCACTACGAGAAGCTGAACCCGCAGTGGCGCGACGGGCTGACCCTGCCGATCCTCTTCTCCGTCGACGCGCGCCTGGTGCGGTACAACCTGACCCGGGTGCTCCGCCGCGCCGTACGTCGAGGCTGACGCGGGCTGATTCGGTGGGTGGGGCGCGGTAACTTCGCTGTGTTCGAGATCTCGAGGGAGTCACGATGACCAAGCAGACGACGCCGGCCAGCCGGAGTTCCACACAGCACCCGGCCGACAGCCACGACCTGATCCGGGTGCGTGGCGCCCGGGTGAACAACCTCAAGGACATCGATCTCGAGATCCCCAAGCGACGCCTCACGGTGTTCACGGGAGTCTCCGGGTCCGGCAAGAGCTCGCTGGTCTTCGGCACCATCGCTGCTGAGTCGCAGCGGATGATCAACGAGACCTACAGCTCCTTCGTGCAGGGCTTCATGCCGATGCTGGCGCGACCCGAGGTCGACGTGCTCGACGGACTGACCACGGCGATCATCGTCGACCAGGAGCGACTGGGTGCCAACCTGCGTTCCACCGTCGGCACCGCGACCGACGCGAACGCCATGCTGCGCATCCTGTTCAGCAGACTCGGGCAGCCGTACGTCGGTCCGCCGACAGCGTTCTCCTTCAACGTCCCGACGCGCACGGCGAGCGGCGTGATGAGCACCGAGAAGGGCGGGCGTGTCCAGAAGGACGTGGTCCGCAAGGCCGTCTACCTGGGCGGCATGTGCCCGCGGTGCGAGGGGACCGGATCGGTCAAGGACTTCGACCTGTCCGCGCTGTACGACGACAGCCTCTCGCTCAACGGTGGAGCGCTGAAGGTGCCCGGCTTCAGCATGGACGGCTGGTACGGCCGGATCTTCGCCGGCTCCGGCCACTTCGACATGGACAAGCCGATCGCGAAGTTCACCAAGAAGGAGCTCGACAACCTGCTCCACGGCGAGCCGACCAAGATCAAGGTGGAGGGCATCAACCTCACCTACGAAGGCCTGATCCCCAAGATCCAGAAGTCCATGCTGTCCAAGGACGTCGAGGCCATGCAGCCGCACATCCGGGCCTTCGTGGAGCGCGCCGTCACCTTCACCACCTGCTCCGACTGCCAGGGCACCCGGCTCAGCCAGGAGGCGCTGTCCTCGAAGATCCAGGGCAAGAACATCGCCGAGCTCTGCGCGATGCAGATCAGCGACCTCGCTGGCTGGGTCCGCGGTCTGGACGAGCCCTCGGTGGCGCCGTTGACGACGGCCCTGGGCGACGCCCTCGACTCGTTCGTGGAGATCGGTCTGGGCTACCTCTCACTCGACCGGCCCTCGGGCACGCTGTCGGGCGGCGAGGCCCAGCGCACCAAGATGATCCGCCATCTCGGGTCATCGCTCACCGATGTCACCTACGTCTTCGACGAGCCGACGATCGGCCTGCACCCGCACGACATCGAGCGGATGAACGCCCTCCTGCTCCAGCTGCGGGACAAGGGCAACACCGTCCTCGTCGTGGAGCACAAGCCCGAGACCATCGCGATTGCTGACCACGCCGTCGACCTCGGTCCGGGTGCGGGCTCGGGTGGCGGCACCATCTGCTTCGAGGGGACGGTCGAGGGGCTGCGGGGGAGTGACACCACCACCGGGCGACACCTGGACGACCGCGCCTCCCTGAAGCCGTCGGTCCGTGCCGCCACCGGCGCGCTGGAGATCCGAGGAGCCGACGCCCACAACCTCCAGGACGTCGACGTCGACGTCCCGCTCGGCGTGCTGTGTGTGATCACCGGGGTGGCCGGCTCCGGCAAGAGCTCGCTGGTCCAGGGCTCGATCGCCGGGCTCGACGACGTGGTGGTGGTCGACCAGGGCGCGATCAAGGGCTCCCGCCGCAGCAACCCCGCGACGTACACCGGGCTGCTGGAGCCGATCCGCAAGGCATTCGCCAAGGCCAACGGCGTGAAGCCGGCGCTGTTCAGCTCCAACTCAGAGGGTGCCTGCCCGACGTGCAACGGCGCCGGTCTCATCTTCACCGAGCTCGGCGTGATGGCCACGGTCGAGTCGACGTGTGAGGACTGCGAGGGCAAGCGCTTCCAGGCCGAGGTCCTGGAGTTCACCTTCGGGGGGAAGAACATCAGCGAGGTGCTCGCGATGCCGGTCAGCGAAGCCGTGGGCTTCTTCGGCGACGGGGACGCCAAGACCCCGGCCGCCCACAAGATCCTCGAGCGACTTGCGGACGTCGGGCTCGGCTACCTCAGCCTCGGCCAGCCGCTGACGACGCTGTCCGGTGGTGAGCGTCAGCGGCTCAAGCTCGCCACCCGGATGGCTGAGAAGGGCGGTGTCTACGTCCTGGACGAGCCGACCTCTGGTCTGCACCTCGCCGACGTCGAGCAACTGCTTGGTCTGCTCGACCGGCTGGTGGACTCCGGGAAGTCGGTCATCGTGATCGAGCACCACCAGGCTGTGATGGCGCATGCCGACTGGATCATCGACCTGGGCCCCGGCGCTGGTCACGACGGCGGTCGCATCGTCTTCGAAGGAACGCCCGCCGATCTCGTGAAGACGCGTAGCACGCTCACCGGTGAGCACCTGGCGGAGTACGTCCGATGAGCCGCGACTTCCAGGTGACCTTCGACGCCCACGACCCGCGCGCGCTCTCGTCCTTCTGGCGAGACGTGCTGGGCTACGTCCATCCGGCACCGCCAGGCGTCGACCTGCCGGCGGGTGCTGACCCGTTGGTTGCGTGGGACGACTTCCTGGCGCAGATCGGCGTACCGGAGGACGAGCGCAACTCGAGGTCTGCCATCGAGGACCCCGACGGCGAAGGTCCCCGGATCTTCTTCCAGCAGGTCCCGGAGGGGAAGGTCGCCAAGAATCGCGTCCATCTCGACGTCCGGGCAGCACCGGGGCTCGACGGCGCCGAACGCATGACAGCCCTGGAAACCGAGTGCGAGCGCCTGGTCGCCCTGGGTGGCACTCGGGTGCACCGCTTCGAACCCGAGCCACCCATGAGCGCCGGCTTCATCGTGATGAGCGATCCCGAGGGCAACGAATTCTGCCTGGACTGACGCTCCAGTGGTCGGCGACAGTGCGGTGTGCACAACCTCGGATCAGTGTGTGAAATGGGAAAGGCAGACACATGTCCAGGAATCGGGTCCTGTTCTACGTCGCCATCGCGCTCGGCGTGGCGCTGGCCGTCTTAGTCGTTCTGTTCCTGACTCGTGGGGAGACCGAGATGGCGACACAGACGCGTTTCCCCCTCGAGAATCACACAGCTGTGACGCTGTCGCAGCGCTGAGGTCGCGCCCTGAACATATCGCCGATAACTGACATTATGTCAGTATGTCTGGATTCCGACCCCTCCCCGACGCTCTCAGACGGCCTCGAGGACGAAGAAGAGGAAGCAGAGGAACGAGGTGCGGTCCCCGAGCTCGGGCGGTAGCAGTTCGCGCGGTGTGTCGGGCGAGAACGGCGGCTCGCTGATGACCGAGATCCGGAATCCAGCCCGGGTGAATGCGTCGGTCATCGCGTGCAACGGCCGGTGCCAGAACGTCAGGTACGCGGTCTGCCCGTCGAACGTGTGGTCCTCGGTGTACGACGAGATCGCGAAGTAGTCCTCGTCCGGGTAGACCACCGGGCGGATGGCCAGAAGCCGTACCCAGGATCACGGGGGCGCGTCGAGGGGCAACCACTTCGGCTAGCGACAGACCTGGGACGGGCGGGCTACGCCCACCTGACGGTGTTACTAGCCGAGGCGCCACGCGCGATTGTTCAGGAGCGCGCACTGTCCCGCTGGTGGACCGCCCGCCAAGAGGGCCTCGTCTCGGGCGGGCTGGGTGGCCGGTTCACTCCGGCATCGACCATTGACTCGATCTACGACATCCAGGACTTCACGCACGTCGAGCCGGGTGACTTCACCCGCTGCGCGGCGAACGCCCGTCGGCTCGTCGCCGAGGCTCAGGGGATGCTCATTGAGGCCGACTTGGTACGTACGGGCAGCACTCCCCCCACGCAATGACGAAGCCCCATGCGGTGTTCGCGAGATTCGGACACTCCCGAGAGACCTCGCATGAGCTCTGCCGATGGCACACTGCAGTCCCCACCCCACGCTCTCGGAGGCCCCGTGAAGTCACTCCCCCTCAGCCGTCTGGCCGTCGTCTCGCTGCTGATCCTGGCCCTGGCCGCGTCGGCGTGCTCGTCCGACGCCTCCGTGGAAAACACCCCGGACGTGGACTTCGCCAGCCGGTTCCAGACGCTGTGGACGGCTCACCAGTCCTTTGCCGCCGAGAACGTCGGCAACCCCATCGACGCAACCGATGCAGCCGAGGCCAACGCCACGGCGGGTCTGGACGAGGGTGACACCTACCTGCACTACGTCGACCTGGGCCCGCGCCCCGACGGTGGTGAGTGGTGCATGGAGTCGGAGGACGACACCTACCTCGCCTTCACCTACGGCAGCGGCGAGTCCACCATCTTGATGGGTGACGGCTCGTGCTCCTACGAGGTCGACCAGGCAGAGGTCGTGGGCGACTTCATGAAGGCTGAGTGGACCCAGGGCAAAGAGCTGATGGGCGACCTCCAGGCTGCCCCCGGCTGACCCACTCCCCCGGCTCAGCCCAGACCGGGGAGGAGCCACCGCGTGCCCAGAGCCAGACAGCCCAGCGTGACGGCGAGGAAGAAGCCGACCCACAGCAGACCGGGCAGTCTGGTCAGTCGCGCGAGCTGGTCGGCGTCGGACGTTCGCGCGCCTCCGCGCCAGCGTTGGGACTGGAGCTCGAGGACGGGGCGGGGTGCGGCCAGAAGCAGGAACCAGGTGCCGACGTAGGCCGCCATCGACTGCACCAGCTCGCTCCCCCACCAGGAAACCGCCACCACGCCGATCCCGGCGACCAGGACGGCGTACAGGCCGTAGAAGTTGCGGATCTGGAGCAGCAGCAGGCCCAGCAGCAGGACGGCCAGCCACAGCACCGCGAGCGCGTGCCGCTCGCGCAGCAGGTACGCCGCGCCGAGACCGAGCAGGGCGGGCCCCACGTAGCCGGCCGCGGCCGTGAGGACCATCCCGGGTCCGGTGCTCCGCCCCCGGGAGACCGTCACCCCGGAGGTGTCGGAGTGGACCCGGATCCCCGCCAGGCTCCGGCCGCTGAGCAGGGCGGCGACCGCATGGGCCCCCTCGTGGGCGATCGTGACCACATTCCGCGACAGGCGCCACGGCCCGGGCACCAGCACCAGCAGCACGGCGACGGCGGCGGCGGCGAGGACCAGCGTCTGGTCGGGAGCCGGTTGGGTGCCGAGCACTTCACGCCACACCCGGGCCAGGACGTCTGTCATGGCGTCACCGTAGAGGCCGACGGCTAACCTGCCGACATGGAACGGTTTCCCTTCGCCTTCGATCCCGCCTACCGGCTCCCCGCTCTCGCGTTCGGCATCGTGCCGCGGACCGCGTGGGTCGAGCTCGACGACCAGGAGCTGCGGGCGTGCTTCGGCCCCTTCCGGCTGCGCACGCCGCGTTCGAACATCGCCTCCGCCCAACGCTCCGGCGGGTTCTCCTTCCTCAAGACCGCCGGCCCTGCCCGCCTGTCGTTCAGCGACCGTGGGGTCACCTTCGCGACCAATGGCGACGACGCCGTCTGCTTGTCGTTCCGCACCCCGGTCAAGGCGATCGATCCGACGGGCCTGCTGCGGCACCCGGGAGCGACCCTGACGGTGGCCGACCCGACCGCCTTCCTGAAGGCGTTGGACCTGCCATGAGCCCCGGCCCCTCCCCCGCGCACCCGACGCCCGGAGGGGTGGTGGCGGCCCGCGCGCTGAACGACGGCACCACGATTCCGGGGATTGGGTTCGGCACCTATCCCCTCTCCGGCCAGGACGGCATCGACGCGGTTGTCTCCGCACTCGAGTGCGGCTACCGGCTCCTCGACACGGCCGTGAACTACGGCAACGAGGAAGAAGTCGGCGAGGCCATCCGGCGCTCGGGTGTCCCCCGCAAGGAGCTCGTGGTCACCAGCAAGCTGCCCGGACGGGCCCATGCGTACGACGACGCCGTGGCCAGCGTGCGGGGCTCCCTCGAACGGCTCGGACTCGCCCGGATCGACCTGATGCTCATCCACTGGCCCAACCCCCGGGTCGGTCGCTACCCCGAGGCCTGGCGGGCGCTGGTGGACCTGCGCGCGCAGGGACTGGTGCGTTCCATCGGTGTCTCGAACTTCACCGCGGCCCACCTGGCACGCATCATCGACGAGACCGACGTGGTGCCCTCGGTCAACCAGATCGAGCTGCACCCCTACTTCCCGCAGGTCCAGATGCGCGCCGTGCACACACGGCTCGGCATCCTCACCGAATCCTGGAGCCCGCTCGGCAAGCGCCAGGCTCCCTTCACCGAGCCGGCCGTGCGCGAGGCCGCGGAGAGCCACGGGGTCTCACCCGGTCAGGTGATCCTGCGCTGGCAGCTCCAGCTCGGCGCCGTCCCGATTCCCAAGTCGGCGTCGCCCGAGCGCCAGCGCCAGAACCTCGACCTCGCGCACTTCGAGCTCAGCGCCGAGGAGGTCGCCGCGATCACCGCCCTCGGCCGGAGCGACGGGCGACTCTTCGGGGGCGACCCGGACACCCACGAGGAGCAGTGATGGTGAGGACGCCCTTCCTCCGGGTCGACCTGGCTCGGCTGCGCCGCAATGTGCGGACCACGGCCGAGTGGGCGCGCCTCGAGGGCTTGTCGCTGCGCCCACACGTCAAGACGCACAAGTCGATCGAGGTCGCGCACCTCCAGCTTGCCGCCGGGGCGAGCGGCATCAGCGTGGCCACCATCGGTGAGGCGGAGACCTTCGTCCGGCACGGCATCGAGGACGTCTTCGTGGCCTATCCGCTGTGGCTCGACGACGTGTCCGCGGGCCGTCTCCGAGACCTGACTCCCGACGCCACCGTGGCCATCGGGATCGACTCGATCGCGGGTGCGACCAACACCGGCCGCCTGCTCGGCGACTCGATCGTGGAGGTGCTCGTCGAGATCGACTGCGGCCAGCACCGCAGCGGTGCCGCCCCCCAGGAGGCGGGTGCCGTTGCGGCGGCGGCCCAACGCTCCGGCCTCACGGTGCGCGGGCTCTTCACCTTCCCCGGCCACAGCTACTCGCCGGGTGGCGCCGAGTCGGCTGCTCGAGACGAGGCGAGTGCGTTGGCGCTCGCGGTGTCCTCGATGCGGGACGCAGGCATCGAGCCGCGCGTGGTCAGCGGCGGGTCCACCCCGAGCCTGGTCCACACCGACCCGACGGTCCTGAACGAAGTGCGCCCCGGGGTCTATGTCTTCGGCGATGCCCAGCAGTGGGAGCTCGGCGCGATGCCCGCGGACCACATCGCGCTGACCTGTTGCGCCACCGTGATCAGTCACACCGAGGGTCGGGCGGTCCTCGACGTCGGCAGCAAGGTCCTGGGCGCCGACCGCGCGGCGTACGCCAGCGGGTATGGCCGGCTGGTCGACCACCCCGAGGCCCGGGTGGTCCAGCTCTCCGAGCACCACGCCGTGATCGACTTCGCCGGCGCGGCGCTCCCCGCGCTGGGCAGTCGCCTCGACGTGGTGCCCAACCACGTGTGCAACGCGATCAACCTCGTCGACACGGTGTACGCCGACGACGCCGGCGAGCTCAGGGCGTGGACGGTTGCCGCCCGCGGCCTGAACTCCTGAGCCCTCCGCTTACCATCGTCCCCATGTTGAAGCGACCGCTCGCCGCCCTGGCCACCCTGGTGGCCGTCTCCGCCCTCGCCGGCTGCTCCGAGGATCCGGCTCCCACGAGGGAGGCCACCGGCACCGCCTGCGCCTACACCTCCGACGGACGCGATGCCGCGAAGGAGGTCGACCTCCCGCCCGAGAACGCCACGGTCAGCGGTGACGTCGAGGTCACCATGGCGACCAGCGCCGGCGACCTCCACGCGACTCTCGACGCCGAGGCCGCGCCGTGCACGGTCAACTCGTTCGTCTCCCTGGCCGACCAGGGCTACTTCGAGGACACCACCTGCCACCGGCTGACGACGCAGGGCATCTTCGTCCTCCAGTGCGGCGACCCGACGGCTTCCGGTGCCGGTGGGCCCGGCTACTCCTTCGCCGACGAACTGAGCGGCGAGGAGACCTACGGCCCCGGCACCCTGGCGATGGCCAACGCCGGTCCCGACACCAACGGCTCGCAGTTCTTCCTCGTGTACGGCGACAGCCCGCTGCCCGCGAGCTACACGGTGTTCGGTCAGATCGATGCGGACGCGCTGGCCACGGTTGAGGGCATCGCCGACCAGGGCACCGCGAACGGCTCGCCCGACGGCCCGCCCAAGGAGCCGGTGGAGATCACGTCGGTCAAGGCCGACTGAGCAACCCGCTCACCACGGGAACCTGACTCCGGTCAGCGACTCGGACTCCGTCCACAACCGCTGGGCGAGGGCCGGGTCGCTGGCCTGTCGGCTCCTGCCGACCAGGGTCGGCCACCCGTTCATCTCGCGCATCCGGTGCGGCCCGACGTAGCTGTTTCCGGGCAGGTCCATCGTGGCGGCGTACAGGGTCGGGAGGGCGCCCTGCCAGGCGGGCATTCCGACCAGGCGCTGTCCGACGTCACCGATCTTCGTGGCCAGCCGCTTGCCCGTGCTCGCGGTGATCTGGGTGTGCGTGGCGCCGGGGTGGGCGGCCACGGCGCGGAGGGTGCTGCCGGCCTCGGTCAGCCGACGCTGGAGCTCGGCGAGGAAGAGCAGGTTGGCCAGCTTGGAGGCGGTGTAGGCCGCGAAGGGGCGGTACCCGCGCCGGGACCAGTCGAGGTCGGTCACGTCCAGATCGGCTCGCCGGTGCGAGGCGGAACCCACGACCACCACGCGATCCGTGAGTCGCGGCAGCAGCAGGTTGGTCAGGGTGAAGTGGCCCAGGTGGTTGGTGGCCAGCTGCGTCTCGAAGCCGTCGGCGGTGCGGGCGAAGGGCACCGCCATCACGCCGGCGTTGTTGATCAGGACATCCACCGGACCCAGCCTGGCCGCGAAGTCGTGCACCGACGACTGGTCGGCGACGTCGAGCCGCTCCACGACCGAGCGGCCGCCGAGCTCGGCCGCCACGGCCGCCCCCTTCTCGGGGTTGCGCACCGCGAGCACGACCTCGGCGCCGGCATCCAGCAACCGGCGGGCGGTCTCGAGCCCGATGCCGCTGGTGGCGCCCGTGACCACGAAGCGCCGCCCGTCCTGCGGAGGTACGGCGGTCCAGGGAGCAACGGCGAGAGGTCGTGGCATCAGGACTCGAGCTCCTGCTTGAGAGCAGCGAGATCCTTCGTGGTCGCCCGGCGCATGGCGGCGGCCATCACCGGGGCCGCCATCTTCGAGAAGCCGGTCGGGCGTCCGGTGTTGCGCAGGGTCATCCGGGTGCCCTCGCCGGCTGGCTCCCAGGTGTAGGTCGTCCGCATCGGGAAGGGCCCTTGGGCGGTCTCCATCACCAGCCGCTCGCCGGGCACCAGCTCGGTCACCTCGTAGGTGTAGGCGAGCCGGCGCCCGAGGAAGGTCGCGACGAAGTCCATCCGGGATCCGAGCGCCACCGGTGGCGGGGTGCGCCACTCGACGCTGCGGATGTTGACGTACCAGCGGGGGGCGTTGCCCGGATCGCCGGCGTACGCCGCCACCTCCGCGACGGGACGGTCGATCACCGTCTCGACGAGCACGTCGACTGCCGCCGCCTCAGACCTGGACATCGGGTGCTGCGTCCTTCTGCTCGTAGGAGACCGGCTCGCCCAGGGCGACCGTCCGGCCGACCGTGCAGAGCCGGTCCCGGGTCTGCCTCAACGCGCGTGGAAGCGCCTCGCGGGCGCGGTCTCCCGCCTCACCCTCCGGGAAGGTGAGGTCGAAGGTGACCGAGAGGCCGACGAGGTGGTTGCCGTGCTCGTCGCGCACCTTGTGCCCCTCCGCGTGCACGGCCAAGGCCTCGGGCTGCGCCCGCTTGCCGGTGATCAGGTCGACATCGATCGCCCCGCATCCGGCGATGGCAGCCAGGAGGAGCTCCACCGGCGTGAAGTCGGGATCGGCGCCCGATCCGATCGGCAGCACTCCGCCCCGGGGGTTCGTGGCCAGGTAACGGCCCTCGCCGATGCGGGTGAGGTCGATGCTGCGCAGCGAGTCCGGCTGAGTCTCCTGATCCATGCGCACAGCCTGCCAGACCCCCGCCCGGTCTCCGCCGGGCGACTTCGCCCAGCGCCGTAGGCTCGCCCGCATGCGCACCGTCTTCCGCTGCGACGATCCCGAGGTCGACCCCTACCCGCTGCTCACCTCGCTGGTGCTGCCTCGCCCGATCGCCTGGATCTCGTCCCTGGCCGCCGACGGCGTCGGCAACCTGGCACCGCACTCGTTCTTCAGCGTGGCCTGTGCCCACCCGCCGATCGTGTCCTTCACGTCGGTCGGGGACAAGGACACCCTGGCGAACGTGCTGGCGACCGGGGAGTTCGTGGTGAACCTCGCAACCCGGTCGATGCTCGAGCTGGTCAACAACACCAGCGCCCGCTTCGGCCCCGACATCGACGAGGCCGAGGCTCTCGGCATCGCCCTCGAACCGAGTACGACGGTGGCCCCACCCCGGGTGGTGGACTCACCCGCTTCCCTGGAGTGTCGCCTGCACTCCACGCAGGTGTTGGGTGACTCCACCCTGGTGCTCGGCGAGGTCGTCGCCTTCACCGTGCGAGACGAGGTCCTCGTCGACGGTCGACCCGCCTTCGACCGGCTGCAACCGGTCTCCCGGCTCGGCGGCAACCTGTGGGGGCTGCCTCCCGAGCCGATCGCCGTACGACGTCCGGGCCGGCCCGCCGAGATTGTCTGACACCCCGACGAACACGCCGTCGGCTTGCCTCGCGTGAAGCTCTCGGAGATGGTGGAGACTGCCCTGCCCGCCAATCGGAAGGCGAGTCATGCTCACCCTCACCGAGAACGCCAGCACCATCGTCAAGGACATCACCACCCAGTCGGGCCTCGCGGAGACCGCGGGCCTGCGGATCACCTCCGAGGCCGCTGCGGAGCCGACCTTCGCCATTGCGGCGGCCGAGGCACCGGAGCCCGGTGACCAGACCGTCGAGCAAGATGGTGCGACCGTCTACCTCGACGAGTCCGCGGCCGCGCTGCTCGACGACAAGGTGCTCGATGCCGCCGTCGACCCGGCCGGCAAGGTCGAGTTCGCGCTGGGCGTACTCGCCTGAGCGCAGCACCCCAGCACAGAGCACGAGCCCCGGGCGACGTCGCCCGGGGCTCGTGTCGTTCGTGCGGGAGGGCTCAGCCGCGACGCAGGCGGCGACGCGAACGTCGCTCGTCCTGGAGGGCGAGCTCCACGTTGCGCAGGAGGGCGCGGTCCTGACCCTGGTGGGCTCGTGCTTCGACGATCCCGTAGGCGAGGTGCAGCTGCGTGCTCATGGTGCTCATCCCTTTCAGCCCCTGGTGTTGGGGCCGTTGTCCGTGCTGAAGTGTGTAATAAGTGGTCACGGTTGCGTGACTCTTACACTCTAGCGCTCGGGAACTCCCGCCTCCGATTCTGCGAGACCGTGATCTCGCCCACTCGAGGGCGACTGACAGGATCGACCCATGACGACCACGGCTCACGAGATCCACCTGGCCTCCCGCCCCTCCGGTTGGCCCACTGCCGCGAACTTCCGGACCGTCGAGGTGGAGCTCGCCGCACCGGGTCAGGGGCAGGTCCTGGTCCGCAACTCCTTCCTGTCGGTCGACCCCTACATGCGCGGCCGGATGAACGACGTCAAGTCCTACGTCCCGCCCTTCCAGCTCGACACCGTGCTCGACGGCGGCGCGGTCGGCGAGGTGATCGCCTCGGGCGACGACTCCATCCGGGTCGGCGACACGGTCCTGCACCAGGCCGGCTGGCGCTCGCACGCCCTGCTCTCCGCCCGGGCCGTACGCCGGGTGGACGCCGACCGCGTCTCGCCGTCCGCCTACCTCGGCGTGCTCGGGATGCCCGGGCTCACGGCGTACGTCGGGCTGACCCGGATTGCGGGCCTCGTGCCGGGAGATGCGGTGCTGGTGTCAGGTGCCGCGGGGGCGGTCGGCTCCGCGGTCGGCCAGCTGGCTCGGCTGCTGGGCGCCTCGAAGGTCGTCGGGTCGGCCGGCTCGCCGGAGAAGGTGGCCTGGCTGACCGACGACCTCGGGTTCGACGCGGCCGTCAACTACAAGGACGGCCCGATCGCGAAGCTGCTGCGACCGCACGGGCCGTTCGACGTCTACTTCGACAACGTGGGCGGCGACCACCTCGAGGCCGCTCTCTTCCACCTCAATGACCACGGCCGGGTGGCGGTCTGCGGCGCCATTGCCGACTACAACGCCGACCAGCCCTCGCCGGGGCCGCGCAACATGATGATGCTGGTGAGCAAGCGACTGACGCTGCGCGGCTTCATCGTGTCCGACCACGGTGACCTCGCCGCGGAGTTCCACTCCCGGGCGGTCGACTGGGTCGCGGACGGCAAGCTCCGGCACCGCGAGACGATCGCCGAGGGGCTCGAGAACACTCCGGCGGCCTTCATCGACCAGCTCGGCGGCGGCAACACCGGCAAGATGCTCGTCCGGTTGTAGCACCGCGGCGACGAGCCGCTGGGTGTGATGTGTCTCACACCCCTCGCCTGCGACACGCCGAATTACATCGTTGACATTCTCTCGTTCGGTTCACTCACGCACCATTCGTCCCTACGATCCCTTCCGTGACTCCCCCCGTCCGTGCCACTCTGCGCGCCCTCGCCCTCCTCCTCTGCGTGGCGCTCCTGTCGCCTCTCGCGGCCCTGCCGGCTGCCGCCGAGGACGACAGCCGGGCCCTGCGCCAGTCGTCCGGCGTCACCACGCTCTGCTGGGGCTACAACGGCTGCAAGGACGCCGGGATGGGCAACGCGGGGTACAAGAACAACAGCGGCACGATGTACTGGCAGATGTACTCGGGGCACAACTGCACGAACTATGCGGCCTACCGGATGGTCAAGAGCGGCATGCCCAACCAGCGGCCCTGGTCCGGTGGTGGCAACGCGATGTACTGGGGCACCCAGATGTCCGACATCACCGACGCGGTCCCGGCTGTGGGCGCGGTGGCCTGGTGGAAGGCGAACACCGGACCGGCCGGCTCGGCTGGCCACGTCGCCTACGTCGAAGAGGTCGTCTCCTCCACCGAGATCATCATCTCCCAGGACAGCTGGGGCGGTGAGTTCTCCTGGGCTCGCGTCGTCAAGACCGGCGGCAGCTGGCCCAACGGCTTCATCCACTTCAACGACGTGACCCTCGAGAACGCCGAGCGCCCGACGATCTCCGGCACCCCCAAGGTCGGCGCGGTCCTCAACGCTGACCCGGGCTCCTGGACCCCTGACCCGACCGCGTACTCCTACCAGTGGCTCGCCAACGGGGCGCCGGTCGCGAACGCCACCGGCCCCACGCTCAAGCTGCGCCTCGAGCAGGAAGGCGCCCGGATGGCCGTCCGGGTCACTGCGGAGAAGCCCGGCTATCCCGCCACCGCGAAGTCGTCGGTCAAGACCCCCCTCGTCGAGCCCGGCCAGATCACCAACACCGTGGCTCCGGTGCTCTCCGGCGTGGCCAAGGTCGACACGCGGCTGACCGTCTCCCCCGGCAGCTGGACGCCCACCCCCACGACGCTCGCCTACCAGTGGCAGGCCAACGGGTCACCGATCGCGGGGGCGACCACGACGACGTACGTGCCGGGACCCGAGCAGCTCGACAAGACCATCACCGTCACCGTCACCGCCGCCAGGAGCGGGTACGACGACGTGGTCGTCACCCCCGCCGCCGTGGGACCTGTCGCGCCGGGGACCTTCACCGTGAACCGGGAGCCGCGGCTGAGCGGTCGTCCGCGCCTGGGTGAGACGTTGGCCCTCGCCGTCGGTCAGGTCTCCCCGCCGGCAGCCGAGCAGACGATCACGTGGCGCCGAGAAGGCACCGTCCAGGAAGGCGTGGAGGGCACCGACTACCAGCTCTCCCGCGATGACCTCGGTTCGCACGTCAGCGCGGTCGTCACCCTGACCAGGCCCGGCTACACGCCGCTCACGCTCACGGCTGCTCGCACCGCGCTGGTCAAGACCGAGCCGAAGCTGCGGGTCCGCACCACGCGCCCTCGTCGAGGTGTGGTCACGATGGTGCTGCGCATGCGCGCACCGGGCGTCGACGAGGTTGCGGGGACCGTGCAGATCATCTCGCGCGGCGAGGTGCTCAAGGAACTCGTCCTGCGCCACGGCACCAGGTCGACGAAGCTGCGCCACCTCGCGTCGGGACCCCAGAAGTTCAAGATCCGTTACCTGGCGACCCGGACGGTCACCGCGACCAGCGTGAAGCGCAAGCTGACCGTTCGCTGACCCCCGGCCGTCGCTGCCCGGCCCTCAGCCGGGGATGCACTCCCGGGGCAGGTCGAACCACCGCAGGTGCTCGAAGTCGGCGCTGAGGTTCGCCGGGTGCTCGGCCAGGTCCGGACCCACCGCGGCGGCCAGGACCGCGGCGCCGTCGACCAGGTGCTCGGCCAACAGGTCCTCTCCCCCGGTCTCCCGGTGCGTCGGGCGCACCATGGCTCCGTCGGCGTACGAGATGTCGCGCAGGCTCAGGGGCGGGTCGACCACGCCGTCTCGGTGGCGCCACCTGCCGGTCTCGATCTCGAAGCGGTAGTCGTCCAGCAGCCGCCAGCCGTCGCGGGCGATCAGGCGCACGGCCTCGACGAGGTAGTCGACCACGGCGTCGGAGACGAAGTAGTTGAAGTTGATGCGGACCCACCCGGGCTTGATCCCCTCGCACCCACCGGTGATCTCCCGCTCGAACTCGTGCGAGGTGGCCAGGTCGATCCCCAGCAGACGGTGGCCGTAGGGACCGGCACAGGAGCACCCGCCGCGCGACTGGATCCCGAAGAGGTCGTTGAGCAGTGCCACGACGTAGTTGTGGTGGAGGTACCGGCCCGAGGGTGAGCGCAGCACGAAGGAGACGATCGAGAGTCGATCTGCCGCCAGGTTGCCGAGCAGTTCGATCGTGGGCTCCGCGCGCCACGCGCTCACGGCCCGGCTGAGGTGTCGCTCCTCCTGCGCCCGGATCGTGGCGGTGCCGACCGCCTCCTTGAGCTGGAAGACCAGCCCGGCGCGCACCGACTCGATGATGGCGGGGGTGCCGCCCTCCTCGCGGTGGGTCGGGTCCTCGAGGTAGCGGTGGTCGTCGTCGTTGACGTAGGCGACGGTGCCGCCGCCGGGGACGTCGGGCACGCGGTTGGCGAAGAGCTCGCGGCGCGCGACCAGGACTCCCGGTGTCGAGGGACCTCCGATGAACTTGTGCGGGGACAGGAAGATCGCGTCCTTGTAGGACAGCGGGCGAGCCGGGTCGAGACACTGCATCTCGATGTCGACGTACGGCGCCGCCGCAGCGAAGTCCCAGAAGCTCAAGGCCCCGTGCTCGTGCAGCAGCGTGGAGATCGAGGCGGTGTCGGAGACGATGCCGGTCACGTTGGAGGCGGCGGAGAAGGACCCGATCTTGAGCGGCCGCGCGGCGTACTTCTCGAGCTGCTCGCGCAGGTCGTGCTGGTCCACTCCCCCGTCGGCGTCCTGGCGGATCGTCACGACATCGGCGATCGTCTCGCGCCACGGGATCTCGTTCGAGTGGTGCTCGTAGGGCCCGATGAAGACGACCGGTCGGTCCTCGGGCGCGATGTGGTCCAGCAGGTGGTGGGCGTCCTCGAGCACCGAGGGGATGCGCAGGCCGAGGACTCCGATCAGCTTGGCGATGGCCCCGGTGCACCCGGAGCCTGCGAAGAGCACCACGGTCTCGGGGTCGCCGCCCACGGCGTCGCGGATGATCTCGCGGGCGTCCTCCCGGAGTCGGGTCGTCTGCAACCCGGTGCCGCTCGACTCGGTGTGGGTGTTCGCATAGCTGGGCAGGACCTGGTCGCGGATGAACTCCTCGATGAAGCCCAGGGCTCTCCCCGACGCGGTGTAGTCGGCATAGGTGACCCGGCGCCGGCCGTAGGGCGTCTCCATGACCTGGTCGTCGCCGATGACCGACTCGCGGATGAGCCGCAGCAGCGCCTGCTTGTCGGTGCTGTCCTCCACTGCTCCACCCCCCTGTCCCCGATTGCCGAATCTTGCTGAGTCTAGGACGGGGCGCGCGCACGACAGCGGGCCGGGACCGTCGGCCCCGACCCGCTGGTGTCGGACTACTTGATGACCACGCCCACGGACCTGCGTCCGTACACGACCTCTTCCAGGGGAGACGAGAGCGTCTGGGACGTCGTCTCCTTGCGCTTGCCGGACAGCGCCAGCTCGATCGCCACCTGGTCGTTGCGGACGAGGTTCGCGGCGTACCGCTCGGCCTGCTTGACCGAGCTGGGGTACTGGTCCTCGGACCACATGGAGCCGCCACCCATCACGTTGAGGCGGCCGGAGGTCCCGCTCGCCGCAGTGGGCACCATGACCTTGACCCGCTCCCAGAGCTCGCCGGAGGCACCGGACAGGGCCACCCGCAGCCTGATGTTGCGGCCGGCCTTGCCGAGCGCCGGCGTCTTGCGGGTCACGCTGTGCCACTCACCCTTGCGGGCTTGCTCGACCTTGCGCACGCGCCAGGTCGAGTTG
Source organism: uncultured Actinomycetota bacterium (assembly GCA_963850965.1). GTDB lineage: Bacteria > Actinomycetota > Actinomycetes > Propionibacteriales > Nocardioidaceae > Nocardioides. The sequence goes on from CAWKMT010000003.1 coordinate 128,908, forward strand.
TCGGAGACGACGTCCGCATCGGAGATCACCTCGTCGATCGTGACTCCCTGGATCGCGCTCAGGGACCAGACGAAGTCGGCCAGCTCCCAGGCCGACTCGAAGCTGATGTCGAAGTCCGAGGCGAACCTGTCGGTGACGCTGATGCTGAACGGGTCGGCGCCGTCGTGGCCGTTGATCGTCCAGCTGAGCAGCGAGGAGCCCTTGGTGACGCCGTCGACGACCGTGTCGGTGTTGACCAGCAGCTGGAAGAAGGTCGCGCTCGCGGTGGCTTCCGGGACCGACACGTGCGTCTCGCCGGTGCGCGCACGGGTGCGGAAGGCCGTCGACGCCGAGATCAGCGACGTGGCGGGCAACGCCCCGAAGGAGCCGGTGATCCCGGTCAGGTGGTCGTCGGCGATGGTGCCGGCGGGCGCACCCAGGTTGGCCAACTTGAACGGCGCTCCGAGCGACTCCTCCTGGACGAAGAGGGCGTCTGCCGGGTGGAGGCTGAGCGAGGTCTCACCGAGGAACGTCATCGGGTGACCGAAGCCGACCACCCGACCGTCGCAGACCGAGGTGGCGGTGCCGACCCCGGCCATGCTGATGTCGCCGTAGGACAGCGACGCGGCCATGTTGCCGCCGGCCACGATGGTCTCCGGGCCCGGTCCGTCACCGGGTGCCGCAGCAGCCCCCATGGCGTAGCTGCTCTTGGGCAGCCACTGGTGCTTCTTGGAGTGCTTGGCCTGGGCGAGTCGCCGCGCGCCGACCCCGGACACGCCCAGCGGCATCTTGAGCTGTGAGAAGCCTTCGTTGGCCTGCGCGGCCGTGACCGACGACTCACGGGCAATGGTCCGGGCCTGAGCCTTCGAGACCCGGATCTTCCCGGGACGGGACTCGGCGGCGAGGTAGTCGTCCATCTGCTCGAAGGGCGTCACTCCCGCGACCGGGGACGGACCCCAGCTCAGGCCGTAGGCGACGGCACCGATGACGCGGCCGTCATCGGCGTACACCGGCGAGCCCGACATTCCCTGCCAGATCCCGCCGACCCGGTCGATCTCGTCCGACTCGAGGCGGACCATGATCATGTCCAGGCCGGGAGCGATGCCGTCGTGCAGGACGCCGAGCACCTCTCCGGTGAAGCCCTCCGGCGTCGTGCCGGAGGAGACGGTGAGGCCGTCGACGGGGTCACCCTTGGTGAGATCCGCGACGGGGTAGGCGACAGCGCAGTCGCCGGCCGGCTCGGCCGACTGGGCCGGTGTCGAGAAGGCCGCTGCGCCGGTCAGTACGAGACCGGCCACCGCAGCGACGGAAATCGAGGCACGCCCCCGACGTGTTGCAACAAGTGAGTTGTTCATGATCAAGCCACTCCCATTCCCCGAAAACACACGTATGGGCGTGACTGACGCCCTCAGTGCACGTAGGACGCCCGGGCTCGACGTTTGGTTGCCCGAGACTTTTCGTGCTGGATGGAGCCTAGGCCCGGGGCGGCTTCTCGCGCCGGACATTCTGCATCCGCGGCACCTGCCCGCAAGCCACTGCCCGGGCCTAGGGTGGTCGCCGTGACCAACCCGTTCCGCAGCCTCCAGCACACCGAGGCCCAGGCCCGCTTCGAGCTCCTCATCGTCGACGGCTACGACGTACGCCTGGACCTCGCCACCTCGGACAGCACCTTCCGGTCGGTGACGACCATTCACTTCACGTCCCGCGGTGGCGCGACGTTCGTCGACCTCAAGCCGGCCAGCGTGCACGACATCCGCCTCAACGGCGCTGCGATCAGTGCCGACCTGCTCAGCCGGGGTCGACTCCCCCTCGAGACGCTGCCCGGGAGGAACGTGCTCGTCGTCGACGCCGAGATGCGCTTCCGCAACGACGGGGAGGGGCTGCACGCCTCGGTCGACCCGGCCGACGGCAAGCGCTACGTCTACGGCATGAGCTTCATGGAAGCGGCGCCCAGCATCTTCGCCTGTTTCGACCAGCCCGACCTCAAGGCCCCCTACACCCTGCACGTCACCGCCCCGCCCGAGTGGATCGTGGTCGGCAACGCCCCCGGGCAGCAGGTGGAGCCGGGGGTCTGGGCCTTCGAGCCCACGCAGCCACTGTCGACGTACTTCGTCACCCTGGTGGCCGGGCCCTACCACCTGATCCGCGACGAGCACGACGGCATCCCGCTGGGGTTGAGCGCGCGGGCGAGCCTGGCCAAGGACCTCGAGGCGGACGCCGACGAGCTCTTCACGATGACCAAGCAGTGCTTCGACGAGTTCCACCGGCTCTTCGGGATCCGTTACCCGTTCGGCGACTACCACCAGGCGTTCGTCCCGGAGTTCAATGCCGGGGCGATGGAGAACCCCGGCTGCGTCACGTTCCGGGACCCGTTGATCTTCTCCAGCCGGGTCACCCGCGGAGTCAGGATCCAGCGCGCGACGACCGTCGCGCACGAGATGGCGCACCAGTGGTTCGGCAACATCACCACCCCGAAGTGGTGGGACGACCTCTGGCTCAACGAGTCCTTCGCCGAGTACATGGGCAACCGCGTCACCGCAGACGTCACCGAGTACGACGACGCCTGGACCCACAACGCCTACGCCCGCCGCCAGTGGGGCCTGGTCGCCGACCAGCGGCCCAGCACGCACCCGGTCGCGGGGAACGATGCCTTCGACGCCGGCACCGCCCTGCAGAACTTCGACGGCATCTCCTACGCCAAGGGGTCGAGCATCCTCAAGCAGCTCAACGCCACGATGGGCGACGAGGTCTTCTTCGCCGGGGTGATCGACCACTTCGACCGGCACCGCTTCGGCAACGCGACGATGCACGACCTCTTCGCGAGCTGGGAGCGGGCCAGCGGGACCGACCTGTCGCCGTTCACGACGAACTGGCTGCGCACCGCCGGGCCGGACACGATCGTGCTCGACCGGGTCGCCGGCGTCGTACGCCGCACTCCCCCGGAGGGCCATCCGGCCGATCGGCCGCACACGTTCCGGGTCGCCACGGCTGCTCCGGGCGCGGACTGGGAGATCGACACCCTGGAGGTGACCGGCCCGGCGACGCCGTACGACGTCGCGCCGGGGACCGCCGTCGTCCTCGACCCGTTCGAGGACTCCTGGGCGCTGGTGCAGCCCGACGACGAGACGGTTGCCGGGCTGGCCGCGCTGCTGCCGACGACCGACGACACGCTGCTGCGAGCCGGGATCTGGAACAACCTCCGCAGCGCGTTCCACAACGCCGCGATCTCGCCGGCTGCCTGCCTGGACCTGATGGAGGCCGGACTCGCGGTGGAGGACAGCGACGACGCGATCCACTACACGATGCCCTGGTTGATCGGGCGGGTCGCTCCTCTCGCCGCGGACCCGGCCAAGGCCCTGGGGCGGATCCATGACGCGGCCTGCGGCAAGGTCATGGCCTCCACTGCGGGCTCGACGCTGCAGCTCTCGGCCTTCCAGGCCTCGATCGCCTCGGCCACCGAGGTCGCCACGCTGCGCGGCTGGCTCGAGCAGCGCACCCTGCCGCCGGGCATCGAGCTCGATCTCGAGCTGCGGTGGCGGATGCTCTTCCAGCTCGCCGCGATGGGCGAGAGCGACCGAGCCGAGCTCGACGTGGCCTTGCAGTCCGAGCCGACCGCCCGCTCCCGGGTGGAGCACGCCCGCTCGACGGCGGCGTTGCCGGATGTCGAGGCCAAGGCCTGGGCCTGGGCCCGTTTCGTCGGCGAGGTCGACGCCCCCAACTACGAGCTCGACGCCATCGGTGCCGGCATGTGGCGACCCGGGCAGGAGCACCTCACCGAGCCGTACGTCGAGCGGTACTTCGTCGACGTCCCCGGCACGGTCGACGTCCGCAGCGGCTGGTCACTCGCTGATGTGGCTGCGGCGTTCTACCCCTCGACCGCGCTCAGCGAGGAGACGGTGGCCCACTCCCACGCGCTGATGGCCCTCGCCGATCTCGACCCCTCGATCCGGCGCCGGGTCGTGGACCTGACCGACGACCTGGAGCGCCGACTCGCCGTACGCCGGGCCTATCCGGCGTGATGATCGACCGCCCGAGGCGACCCGGGCCCACCGTCCGGACCCAGGTCACCGAGCTGGCGGACGACGGGTCCGAGATCCGGCGCGAGGACCGGCTCGCCACCGAGGAGCCCCTGGAACTCCGGCTCGCGTGGCCCGGCGCTCCGGCTCGGCGGGTGTGGCTGACCATGCGCACTCCCGGCCACGACTTCGAGCTGGCCGCCGGCTGGCTGGTCCATGAGGGGCTGGTCCGACCCGGGACGATCTCGGGTGTCGCCTACTGCACCGACGCCGACCTGAGCCCTGAGCAGGAGTTCAACGTCGTCACGGTGATGCTGTCCGGACCGCCGCTGCGGGATCCGGGGCACCGGCACGACACCCAGGCCACCGGGTCGTCGGCCTGCGGAGTCTGCGGGAAGGACAGCATCGACTCGGCCCTGGCCGTCTCCCCCGGTGGTCGGTGGAGCGGCCCGCTGCCCGCGCCGAGCGTCGTACGCCGCCTGCCGGAGCTGCTGCGCGAGCAGCAACCCGTCTTCAGCCGCACCGGCGGGGTGCACGCGGCCGGTCTGGTCGAGGCGGACGGGACCTTCCTCGTGGTGCGCGAGGACGTCGGTCGCCACAACGCCGTCGACAAGGTCACCGGAGCCCGGGTGCTGGCCGGCGCCACCCCCGCGGCGTCCTGCCTGGTGGTCAGCGGCCGGGCCGGCTTCGAGCTGGTGCAGAAGGCGGCCGCCGCCGGGATCGGCTCCCTGGTGTCGGTCGGCGCCCCCACGAGCCTCTCGGCCCAGCTCGCCCGAGCGAGCGGGCTGGTGCTCTACGGCTTCACCTCCGCCCAGCGCTGCGTGCGTTACTCCTGACACGTCGGCCCGGACGCGGCGTGGGTACGCCGGACTGTCGGTGGTCGTTCCTAGGTTGGAGGCATGCGCATCCTCCACACCTCCGACTGGCACCTGGGTCGGTCGTTCCACCGTGAGGGGATGCTCACCCACCAGGCGTCGTACGTCGACCACCTGCTGGCGGTCGTGGAGTCCGAGCGGGTCGACCTGGTGGTCGTTGCTGGAGACATCTACGACCGGGCGCTGCCTCCGGTGGATGCGGTGCGGCTCGCTGACGAGACCCTCGCCCGGCTGGCGTCGTCCCGGGCCCGGGTCGTGCTCACCAGCGGCAACCACGACTCAGCGCAGCGGCTGGGCTTCAGCTCGCGGCTGATCGATGCTGCCGGCGTCCACATCCGGGCCGACATCTCTTCGGTCGGCACCGGGATCGTCCTGGAGGACGCCCACGGTCCCGTCGTCGTGCACGGTCTCCCCTACCTCGACCCCGACGCCGTCCGTGAGCCCTGGGCCTTGACCGGCCGCTCGCACGAAGCAGCGCTGACCGAGGCCATGCGCCGGGTCCGCGCGGATCTTGCCGGGCGCAGCAGTGCGACGCGTTCGGTGGTGCTTGCCCATGCCTTCGTGGCGGGCGCCGAGCCGAGCGACTCCGAGCGTGACATCAGTGTCGGCGGCGTCTCGATGGTGTCGACCTCGGTCTTCGAGGGCATCGACTACGTCGCGCTGGGCCACCTGCACGGTCCGCACACCCTCACCGAATCGATCCGCTACAGCGGGTCGCCCCTGGCCTACTCCTTCTCCGAGGCGGCTCAGCGCAAGGGCTCCTGGCTGGTCGACCTCGGCCCGGCCGGCGTCACCTCCACCACCTTCGTGGAGGCGCCGGTGCCGCGAGTGCTGGCCCGCCTGCGCGGTTCCCTCGAGGAGCTGCTGGCCGACCCGGAGCTCGCGTCCGCGGAGCAGGCGTGGGTGCAGGTGACCTTGACCGACGACGTGCGTCCCGTCCAGGCGATGGAGCGGCTGCGGGCCCGCTTCCCGCACACGCTCGTGCTCGGGTTCGAGCCGTTGTCCGGCGCCCGTTGCGGGGGTCCCGTCGCCCGCCTGCAGGGGCGCTCGGACCACGACATCGCCCTCGACTTCGTCACCGAGATGCGGGGCGCCCCGGCCGACGAGGCGGAGGCGGCGTTGCTGCGTGACGCGTTCGACGGCTGCTGCGAGGACCCTGACGTCGACTCGCTGGTCTCGGGAGCAGCGAGATGAAGCTCCACCACCTCGAGATCACGGCGTTCGGCCCGTTCGCCGAGACCGTCGAGGTCGACTTCGACGAGCTGTCCCGGGCCGGCCTCTTCCTCCTCACCGGGCCCACCGGTGCCGGCAAGACGAGCGTCCTCGACGCGGTCTGCTTCGCGCTCTACGGCGACGTCCCGGGCGAGCGCAACTCCGCCAAGCGCTTGCGCTCGGACCACGCAGCGCCGGGGGTCACCCCGCGGGTGAGCCTCGAAGCGACGCTGTCGGGGCGCCGCTTCCGGATCATCAGGTCCCCTGCGTGGGAGCGCCCGAAGAAGCGCGGCGAGGGGACGACGGCACAGCAGGCGTCCGTGACCATCTCCGAGCGCATCCTCGGGGAGTGGCAGCCGCTCTCGAGCCGGCTCGACGAGACCGGACACCTGATGACACGCCTGGTCGGCATGAACGTCACCCAGTTCACCCAGGTGGCCATGCTTCCCCAGGGCCGCTTCCAGGCCTTCCTCCGAGCCCGCTCGGAGGAGCGGCACCGCCTGCTCCAGCAGCTCTTCCGCACCGGACGCTTCGAGGAGGTCGAGCGGTGGCTGCGCGATCGCCGCCAGAGCCTGCGCAAGGAGTCCGAGACGGCCCACCAACGGGTGGCCGACCTCGTCAGCCGGGTCAGTGAGGCCACCGTCGTCCAGCTCCCCGACGACTGGGACGTGCGAGACCTCCGTGCGCCGGCTGCCTCCGGCGGCCTCCTCGTCTGGGCGTCCGAGCTCGGCACCACCGCGCACGAGGCCCTGCGAAGCGCCGAGGGCCAGGCCCTCGCCTGTGTCGACTCCGAGGCGCAGGCCCGCGCCGAGCTCGACCACGCCCGTGCGCTGCGCCAGCGTCGAGCTCGCCTCGATGCCGCGCTCGCGGAGCGGGCCGAGCTCGAGCTCGAGGCCGCCGCCCACGCCGTTGCCCGCGAGGCCTTGGCCCAGGCCAGGAGTGCCGCCGGCGTGGCACCCCTGCTCAAGCTGGCCTCGGCCGCGCAGGAAGCCCGCACCCTCGCCGGGCGGGTCGCGGAGCAGGCCACCGAGCGCGCGTCGGGCGAGCTCGGGCTGCTGATGGTCGACGACACCGTGCTGCACGACGCGGTCGAGCACGCCGCCAACGACGCCGCCCGGGTGCGGGCCGCACTACCCCGCGCCACCCGCCTGCGTGCCCTGACCCGTGAGATCGCGGCTGCCCAGCGCCGGCACCGCACGGCGAGCGAGCAGATCACCGCAGTCACGGCCGACCGGGCGGCCCTCCCCGATCACATCGCCGCGCTCCGTGCGGAGCTGGCCGTAGCCCGCGAGGCCCTCCACCAGCGGGGCGCGGTCGAGGGCCTCCTCCACGACCTGGGTGGGCGGCTGGCCGCGCACGCGCAGGTGCTGACCCTCCAGGGCGAGCTCGCGACGGCTGAGTCGGCGCTGGCGGTGGCCGCCTCCGAGGCCACCAGCCTGCGGGAGGCCTGGCTGGATCTGCGCGAGGCCCGGCTCGAAGGGATGGCCGCCGAGATCGCCGGCGCTCTCGTCGTGGGCGCCTCCTGCCCGGTGTGCGGGTCGGCCGAGCACCCCCACAAGGCGAGCCCGACGCCGGGCTCCCCCGACGCGGCTGCCGAGAAGGCCGCACTCAAGCAGCTCGACGACGCCAAGGCCGCCCAGCACCTCCACGACCAGCTGGTGCGCGACCTGACCACGACCCTGGCCATCACCCGCGAGGCTGCCGGTCCCGACGCGCCCGAGACCCTGCGCCTCGACCTGGACCAGACCCGGGGCCGACTCGCCGAGCTGGACTCCCGAGCAGCGCGGCTGCCGGAGCTGGAGCTCGGACTGGCCGAGGCCGAGACCCGGCGAGACCAGCTGGTGCTCGAAGCCAGCGCGCTCCTGGCCGAGGTCCGGGCCCTCGAGTCCAGCCTCCACGACCAGCAGCGCGAGCTCGCGCGGGTCCGCACCGAGGTCGACGCCCTGCTCGACGGCGCACGCGACCTGCCCGCCCAGCTCGAGCTCCATCTCGCCCGGGTGGCCGTCGGACGCGCCGCGATCCAGGCCCGTTCGGAGGGCGCGGCAGCCGAGCAGACCTTGTCGGAGACCCGAGCGGCACTGGCGGCGGCCGTCGAGGAGGCCGGGTTCACGACCACCGAGCAGGCGAAGGCCGCCCTGCTCTCCCCCGCGGTCGCCACGGATCTCGAGGAGCGGATCGCGCGTCACGAGCGCCGTCTCGCCGCCGTGGCAGCGGTCCTCGACGAGCCAGGTGCGCTGGAGCTGGCGGGTCTCGACCTGCCAGACCTCGAGTCCCTCGCGGCCCAGCACCGAGACGCCCTCGCCGCCCTGGGCGAGGCCCGGTCCCGGGTCTCCCTCTGGAGCACCCGGGTGGGACGACTCGCAGCGCTGCTGACCGAGCTCACCGAGGCGCTCGACGACTGGGCCCCCCTGCGTGAGTCCCTCGACCTGGCGAGCCGGATGGCGTCGTTCGTGGACGGCAAGTCCCCCGACAATCGTCTGCAGATGCGGCTCTCGGCGTACGTCCTCGCCTACCGGCTCACCCAGGTCGTGGCGGCCGCCAATGAGCGGCTCTCCCGGATGAGCGATCAGCGCTACTCCCTGGAGCACACCGGCAGGCGCGGGGCCGGCGAGACCCGAGGTGGGCTCAGTCTGCTGGTCCGCGACGACTGGTCCGGAGAGTCCCGCGACCCGGCGACCCTGTCCGGCGGCGAGACGTTCGTGGTCTCCCTGGCCCTGGCCCTCGGCCTCGCCGACGTGATCACCCAGGAGGCCGGCGGGGCCGATCTCGACACCCTCTTCGTCGACGAGGGGTTCGGTTCCCTCGACGCCGACACCCTCGACGACGTGATGGACACCCTCGACTCCCTGCGCGACGGAGGTCGCGTGGTCGGCGTCGTCAGCCATGTCGCTGAGATGCGAGACCGGATCCCCACGCAGCTCCAGGTGGTCAAGTCCCGACACGGCTCCGCACTCGCCGTCACCCGCTGAACCCCATCGGATAGGTTCGCCGCCATGAGTGGAACCGGCCTCGATCCGACCTTCACCGCCCTTCCCTACCGCAGTCTCGGTGAGGCGGCCCTGACCCGCGCTCGCGAGCTCGGCGTCACCCACGCCGACTTCCGCTTCGAGCGCATCCGGTCACAGCATCTCGGTGCCCGCGACGGCGTCCTGCAGACCGCCAGCGACCACGAGGACCTCGGTTTCGCGGTCCGCGTGATCCACCACGGATCGTGGGGCTTCGCCGCCGGCGTCCACCTGACTTCCGACGAGGCGGTGCGGGTCGCCGAGAGCGCCGTCGCCGTCGCCCTGGTGGCCGCGAAGATGACGGCCCGTCCGGTCGAGATCGCTGACGAGCCGGTCTACGACGACGCCGTCTGGGTCTCGTCGTACGACCTGAACCCGCTCGAGGTGCCGACGGCCGACAAGGCCGCGCTGCTGATCGGTTGGACCAACCGGCTGCGTACCGGCGCCAAGGTCGACCACGCCTCGGCGTACCTCCTGCAGGTCCAGGAGAACAAGTACTACGCCGACCTCGCCGGCACCCGGACCACCCAGCAGCGGGTCCGGCTCCAGCCGGGGTTCGAGGCGATGGGATCGGGCGCCGACACCTTCGACTCGATGAGCTCGATCGCCCCACCGGTCGGCCGTGGCTACGAGTACCTCACCGACGGCTCCTACGACTGGGACACCGAGCTCGCGGAGGTCCCCGACCTGCTGGCCGAGAAGCTCGCGGCGCCCAGCGTCGAGGCCGGCACCTACGACCTGGTCATCCACCCCTCGAACCTCTGGCTGACCATCCACGAGTCGATCGGCCACGCGACCGAGCTCGACCGTGCCCTCGGCTACGAAGCCAACTACGCCGGCACGTCGTTCGCGACCATCGACCAGCTCAACCACCTCCAGTACGGCTCGCCGTTCATGCACGTCACGGGCGACCGCACCATCGAGCACGGTCTGGCCACGATCGGCTACGACGACGAAGGCGTCGAGACCCAGCAGTGGGACATCATCAAGGACGGTGTCCTGGTCGGCTACCAGCTCGACCGCCCGATGGCCGCAGCCCGCCCTGAGCTCAATCCCGTCAACGGCCGGGGCCGCTCCAACGGTTGTGCCTACGCCGACTCCTCGGGCCACATCCCGATCCAGCGGATGGCCAACGTCTCGCTCCAACCCGCCCCCGATGGTCCCTCCACCGAGGAGCTGATCGGTCAGGTGGAGCGGGGGCTCTACGTCGTGGGCGACAAGTCGTGGTCGATCGACATGCAGCGTTTCAACTTCCAGTTCACCGGCCAGCGCTTCCACCGGATCGTCGACGGCCAGCTGGCCGGCCAGGTCCGCGACGCGGCCTACCAAGCCACCACCACCGACTTCTGGAACTCCATGGAGGCAGTCGGCGGTCCCGAGACGTGGGAGCTGGGCGGAGCCTTCAACTGTGGCAAGGCCCAGCCCGGACAGGTGGCGAGCGTGAGTCATGGCTGTCCGACCTCCCTCTTCCGTGATGTCCGCATCCTCAACACGAACGACGAGGCAGGCCACTGATGTCCCCGAGCGCGACCACCCCCCAGTCCTTGGTCGACCAGGCACTGGCCGTGTCGACGGCCGACGACTGCATCGTGATCGTCCACGACTCCACCCATGCCAACCTGCGCTGGGCCAACAACACCCTCACCACCAACGGCGTCATGCACGGGATCTCGGTGACCGTGATCTCGCTGGTCCGCAGCGCCGAGGGGGTCGCCACCGGGTCGGTGACCGGGAGCGCGACGACGCAGGCCCAGGTGACGGCTCTGGTCGAGTCCGCCGACGCGGCGGCCCGGGCGGCCGCTCCTGCCGAGGACGCCCAGGAGCTGGTGCGCGACCGCGTCTCGTCGGACTGGGACGACACGGCGGTGCCCACCGACATCCACGTGTACGACCGTTTCGCGCCGGCACTGGGTGAGGCCTTCGGCCGCGCAGCCGCCGGCGGTCGGATCCTCTACGGCTTCGTGGACCACCAGATCACGACGACCTACCTCGGGTCCACGACCGGCCTCCGCCTGCGCCACGTGCAGCCCACCGGCCACTACGCCTGCACCGGCAAGACGAGTGACCTCTCCCTGAGCGCCTGGGTGGGGGGTGCCACCCGAGACTTCGTCGGGGTGGATGCCCTGGCCCTCGAGCAGACCCTGGCGCAGCGGCTGGGCTGGGGTGCGCGCCGCGTCGAGCTCGAGGCCGGCCGCTACGACACGATCCTCCCGCCCAGCTCGGTCTCGGACCTGATGATCGACGCGTACTGGTCGGCCGGGGCTCGGGTGGCCCACGAGGGCCAGTCCGTCTACAGCCGGCACGGAGGGGGGACCCGCCTCGGCGAGACCATCACCCGGGCGGGGGTGCAGCTCTACTCCGATCCCACGTACGCCGGCCTGGAGTGCGCGCCCTTCGCCCTGGCCACCGCTTCGGACAACGACTCCTCCGTCTTCGACAACGGCCTGCCGCTGGCTCGCACGGACTGGATCACCGACGGCCAGCTCGGGTCGCTGATCCAGACCCGGCACTCGGCCGGGATGACCGAGCAGCCCGTCACGCCGGCGATCGACAACCTGGTGCTCTCCGTCGACGGCGCCCAGGGAGACATCGACGACCTGGTGTCCGGCACCGAGCGCGGGCTCCTGCTCACCTGCCTCTGGTACATCCGTGAGGTCGACCCGCAGAGCCTCCTGCTGACCGGCCTGACCCGCGACGGCGTCTACCTGATCGAGGGCGGCGAGGTGACCGGAGCCGTGAACAACTTCCGCTTCAACGAGAGCCCGATCGACCTGCTGAACCGCTTCTCGCACGCCTCGGCGACCGAGCTCAGCTTCAGTCGGGAGTGGGGAGACGAGTACTTCTCGCGCACGGCGACCCCGGCGCTGCGGGTGCCCGACTTCAACATGTCGAGCGTGTCGCGGGCGATGTGAGGGCTCAGCTCTCGGACGTGGTGCGCAGCAGGTTCGCCTCCGGCGTCAGGTGCAGCACCCGCTGCGGGAAGGCGATCACGATCCCCTCGGCGTCGAGGGCTCGCTTCACCGCGACCGCGACCTCGCTGCGGACCCGCCACAGGACGTCATTGGGGGCGTTGTGCCAGAAGCGCAGGGCGACATTGATGGTGCTGTCCGCGAACTCGAACACCCACGCTTCGGGGGCCGGGGCCTCGTGCACGCCCTCGATCGCCGCCGCCGCACCCATCATCACCTCACGCGCGGCATCGAGGTCGCTGGCGTAGTCCACGCCCACCACGAGCTCGGAGCGACGAGCCTCACGACGGGTGTAGTTGGTGATCGGCGAGTCCAGGACGCTCGAGGCCGGGATCACGATGTCGTTGCCGTCGAAGGTGATCAGGCGCACCGTGCGCAGGTTGACGTCGACCACGCGTCCCTCGAGGTCGTTGGTCGCGATCTGGTCGCCCCGACGAAAGGGGCGTCGCACCTGCAGGATGATCGACGCAATCGCGTTGGCCAGCACCGACTGCACCGCGAGGGCCACCGCGATGCCGCCGATCCCGAGCGCCCCGAGCAGCGGGGTGACCTCGATGCCCAGCAGGGTGAGCACGTAGAGGATCACGCCCGCGAGCAGGAGCACCTGCAGGAAGCGGGCGACGAGCAGGGCCGCGTCCGGCTCGCTGTCGGGGCCACGGAAGGCGCGCACGATCAGCAGCCGGAGCAGCGTCGCGGCCACCAGGCCGACCACCAGGACCCCGGAGGCGAAGAGGACCTGGGTCAGGGTGAGACCGGCGACGAGGGGTGCGCTCATCACCCGAGTGTGCCGCACAGCACAGGCTGCGGATCGCAACCTCCCCAGCGGCGGTCGCGTCTTGGTGGGGAATCGACCACCTCATCCCAGGAGAAGCCATGATCACCACGCACCCCCGCCTCCGTGTCGGAGCCCTGGCGGCTGCCGCCGTCCTCGGCGTCACCGGCCTCGGCACCGTCGCCGCAGCGGCCGCACCCGCTGGCCCCACCGCGGGCAAGGCAACCCCGACCAGCGCTCAGCCGGCCGCCGCCCAGAAGAACCGCGAGATCGGCAACCTCATTGAGGGCACGGCCACGCTCGAAGCCGGCCGGGTGTTCGCGACGCTCTACGACAACTCCGCCCACGGCAACTCGATCCAGGTCATCTTCGACGACGACGGGCCCGGAGGCGGCCGAGCCGTCAAGAAGCTCCTCGTCGACGGACAGAGCGTGTACGGCGTCGTCAAGGTCGACGGGAAACGGGTCGTGATCAAGGGGACCGCGCGCCGCGTCGGGAAGCGGATCCCGATCCACGAGGAGTTCGACGACGGAGACCAGAAGGTCAGCATGCACGGCTTCCAGCGCCGGCTGGCGCTGGACCTGACCCTGCGGTACGACGGGGAGCGCGTGCCCCTGACGTCGGACAACGCCTTCCACTACAACCTGAAGGTCACCAAGGAGAGCAACAGCTGAGCCCGGGTGATGATCCCGGCTCGTCAGCGACCCGGATGCCCGCCAGGAATGGGGGCGTCCGGGTCGTACGGCGTCCGGGTGTAGATGAAGGTCGCGATGTCGAGATGGCTGACCGCCCCGTCGGCTCGACGTACGACGTGCAGCGGCTCGCCGGCGTGGTAGCCGGAGACCCCGATGGCCACCCCGTCCACCACGGCGAAGCGGTACTTCTCCACCCCGGCGGCGTGGGCGACGAGTTCGTCGCCCTGCATCGAGAAGACGAGCGGGGTGTTGCCCCAGTGCCAGACACCGAGGGCGTCACCGAACTCGGAGGGCACCGACGTCGTCGGCGTCCACGCCTGCGGGAGGGCAGGTTCGTTCCGCTCGAGCTCTTCGAGCAGGGTGATCGCGAGCTGGACGGGTGAATACCCCGTGGTGGCGTTGGCCAGGACGACCGCAGCGGTGTTCCGCTCCCGGTCGACCAGGCACGCCGCCAGGAAGCCCGGCATCGAGCCGGAGTGACCCGACACCGCGCCCGATCCCCCGGCGAAGATCTGGAGGCCGAGCCCGTGGGCGTAGCCGAGTCCGTCGCGCTGGTCCCCCGCCTGAGGATGGGCGGCCATGACCAGGAGCTCGCGTGAGAGCACCGCATCGTGCCCGTCGAGCAGGAACTCGGCGAATCTCGCGAGGTCACCGACCGTGCTCCACAGCTGCCCGGCGGGAGCCATCGCGCCGGTGTCGGTGGCCGGCTCCTCGACCAGGGTGCCGGCGTAGGGATGCACGCTGTAACCCTGGACGGCACCACCCTCGGGGAGGTAGCTGGTGCGGGTCATCCCGAGCGGCTCGAGGATGCGGCTGCGCACACACTCCGACCACGGGGCATCGAGGAGTCGCGAGGCGATCTCGCCGAGCAGGGCGTAGCCGAGGTTCGAGTAGTGGAACTGCTGGTGGGTCGGCAAGGCCGAGCCGGTCCCGTCGTTCGCAGCGGCGAGCTCGGCAAAGCTCAGGCCGGCCGAGCGCTCCCACCACGATCCGGCGGGCTCGGACTGCATGCCCGAGCTGTGCGCCAGCAAGCTACGCACCGAGCGGTCGGCGTACCCGACGTCACCGAGCACCGTCGATGCCGCGTCGTCCAGCGCCAGCCGGCCGTCCCGGACGAGCTGGAGCACCAGGACGGCGGTGAGGGTCTTGGTGATCGACCCGATCCGGAACTGCACGTCGGCCGGGTCCTGACCGACGCTGGGCTCGGCGCCGGCTGAGCCGGTCCACACCACGTCGCCTGCGCGCACGAGTCCGGCGACCACGGACGGGAGCCGCCCCGCCGCTTGCGCGGTCGCGAGCCGGACCTGCAGGCGGTGGGCGGTCAGGGCTTGCACCCGGGTGTCGCCGGCGGTCATTCCGCGAAGGCCTCGGGCGACGGGCAGGAGCAGACCAGGTTGCGGTCGCCGTAGGCCTGGTCGATCCGGGCCACCGGGGGCCAGTACTTGTCGGGGTCGACGCCGGTCGGGAAGACCGCGAGCTCGCGGGAGTACTTGCGGTCCCACTCCCCCACCAGGGCGCGGGAGGTGTGCGGTGCCCCCCGCAGCGGGGAGTCCTCGGGAGCCCACTCACCACCGGCGACCCGGTCGATCTCCTCGCGGATGGCGATCATGGCGTCGCAGAACCGGTCGATCTCGCCCAGGTCCTCGGACTCGGTCGGCTCGACCATGAGGGTGCCGGCGACCGGGAAGGACATGGTGGGGGCGTGGAAGCCGTAGTCGACGAGCCGCTTGGCCACGTCGTCGACCGACACACCGGTCTCCTTGGTCAGGCCGCGCACGTCGAGGATGCACTCGTGTGCCACGAGCCCCCCGTGGCCCTGGTAGAGCACCGGGAAGTGCTCGCCGAGCCGGGCCGCGATGTAGTTGGCCGAGAGCACCGCCGACGCGGTCGCCCGGGTGAGCCCCTCGGCCCCCATCAGCCGGATGTAGGCCCACGAGATCGGCAGGATCCCCGCCGAGCCGTACGGCGCTGCGCTGATCGGGCCGATGCCGGACCGCTTCGCCTCCTCGGGGTGCATCGCGTGCGAGGGGAGGTACGGCGCCAGGTGGGCGCGGACCGCGACCGGGCCCACTCCCGGACCGCCGCCACCGTGCGGGATGCAGAAGGTCTTGTGGAGGTTCAGGTGCGAGACGTCGCCACCGAACTCCCCCGGCTTGGCGTGGCCCAGCAGCGCGTTGAGGTTGGCGCCGTCGACGTACACCTGTCCGCCGTGGCTGTGCACGATGTCGCACAGCTCGGTGATGGTGTCCTCGTAGGCCCCGTGGGTGGAGGGGTAGGTCACCATGATCGCGGCGAGGTCCTGAGCGTGCAGGTCGCACTGGGCGCGCAGGTCACCGAGGTCGATCGCGCCGTCGGCGCCGGACTTCACGACGACGACCTTCATCCCGGCCATCACGGCGGAGGCCGCGTTGGTGCCGTGCGCCGAGGACGGGATCAGGCAGACGTTGCGGGCACTCTCGCCGTTGGCGTGGTGGTAGGCGCGGATCGCGAGCAGGCCGGCGAGCTCCCCCTGGGAGCCGGCGTTGGGCTGGATCGAGACCCGGTCGTAGCCGGTCACCTCGGCCAGCCACCCCTCCAGCTGGTCGACCAGCTGCCGGTAGCCCAGGGCGTCCTCGGCCGGCGCGAAGGGATGCAGGTCGGCGAAGCCGGGCAGGGAGACCGGCTCCATCTCGGTGGTGGCGTTGAGCTTCATCGTGCAGGAGCCGAGCGGGATCATTCCGCGGTCCAGGGCGTAGTCGCGCGCCGAGAGGCGACGCAGGTACCGCAGCATCGCGGTCTCGCTGTGGTGACTGGAGAAGACCTCGTGGGTGAGGTACGGCGTCGTCCGCACCAGCCCTGCGGGCAGCGCGTCGGGAGTGGCGGCATCGACCGCGGGCACGTCGACGGCGTCGGCACCGGTGTCGACCCCGAACGCCTTGAGCAGGCTGGTGAGGGTCGAGCGGGAGGTGGTCTCGGAGGTGGAGATGCCGACCCGGTCCTCGTCGACCAGGCGCACCTGGATGCCGAAGCCGCGCGCCGAGGCCACGACCTCGGCCGCCCGCCCGGGCACGACGACGGACAGGGTGTCGAAGAAGTCGGGGTGCTCGACCGTGATCCCGGCCTGGCGCAGGGCCTGGGCGAGGACCGCGGCGTAGCGGTGGGTGCGGGTGGCGATGGTCCGGAGCCCGTCGGGCCCGTGGAAGACGGCGTACATCGAGGCGACCACGGCGAGCAGCACCTGGGCGGTGCAGATGTTGGACGTCGCCTTGTCGCGGCGGATGTGCTGCTCGCGCGTCTGCAGGGCGAGGCGGTAGGCCGGGCGGCCCTCGGCGTCGACCGAGACGCCGACCAGACGGCCGGGCAGGTGGCGCTCCAGGCCGGGCGCGACCGACATGTAGCCGGCGTGCGGACCGCCGTAGAAGAGCGGCACACCGAAGCGCTGGGAGGAACCGACCACGACGTCGGCCCCCAGCGTGCCCGGTGCCTCGAGGACCGTGAGCGCCAGCAGGTCGGCGGCGACCACGGCCAGGGCGTTGCGCCCGTGAGCCGCCTCGATCACGCGACGGGGGTCGAGGATCCGGCCGGAGGCGCCGGGGTACTGGACCAGCACCCCGCAGAGCTCGCCGTCGGGCAGTCCGTCGGTCAGGTCGGCCACGAGGATCTCGATGCCCATCGCCTCGGCCCGGGTGCGCACCACATCGATGGTCTGGGGCAAGGCGTCAGCGTCCACGACGAACGGGCCGGCTGCCGTGCGGTTGCCACGGCGCACGAGCGTCATCGCCTCGGCCACCGCGGTGGCCTCGTCGAGGAGGGAGGCGTTCGCCGTCGGCAGCCCGGTGAGGTCACCGATCACGGTCTGGAAGTTGATCAGGGCCTCGAGCCTGCCCTGGGAGATCTCCGGCTGGTACGGCGTGTAGGCGGTGTACCAGCTCGGGTCCTCGAGCACGTTGCGCCGGATGACGGGCGGGGTGAGCGTCGCGTGGTAGCCCAGGCCGATCATCGGCTCCGCGGGTCGGTTGGCGCCGGCGAGGGCCCGCAGCTCGCGCGCGGTGGCCTCCTCGGTCAGCGGCGCGGGCAGGTCCAGCTCGGCGGTGTTGCGGATCCCGCCGGGCACTGCGGCCTGCATCAGCTCATCGAGGGAGGAGAAGCCGAGACGCTCGAGCATCGTCGCCACGTCGGCCGGGCGGAGGCCGATGTGACGCTCGGCGAACGGCATCGCCCCGTCGAGGTCGGACAGGGACAGGGACTCTTGCTGGGACACGGGGGCTCCTCGGATCGGGCGATCGGGTCGCCTCCCCCTCTGTCACGGCCCCGATCCTCACCGGTGCGACGCTCCAGAGTTGCCTGATCCGCACGGTCCTGGCGCCTGAGAGTTCCGGGGAGGAATTGCCCCTTCGGCGCTCCACCCGGCACACCTGGGGTGCGCGGGCGAAGACTCTCCCGTGCGGGATTGTCAGCGGGCACGAATCTACCACCGCCGAACATGCCACCGGCCCGGCGCCATCAAGGCGTCGGGCCGGTGCACGATCTGGAGGCTGGAGGATCAGCCGGTCTGGCGCGCTGCCCGTCGAGCGGCGAGCTCGTCACCCTCGGTGGAGGAGGCCTCGTCATCGGAGGTGCGCTCGCTCGGGAGCGCCGCGAGGGTGCCCTCGATCTCCTGCCAGACACCGCCGATCGCGATACCGAAGACGCCCTGGCCGCCCTGGAGCAGGTCGATGATCTCGTCGTTGCTGGTGCACTCGTAGACCGAGGCGCCGTCGCTCATCAAGGTCACGCGGGTCAGGTCGTCGGTGCCACGCTCGCGCAGGTGCTGGACCGCCGTACGGATCTGCTGCAGCGAGATACCGGCGTCGAGGAGCCGCTTGACGATCTTGAGGATCAGGATGTCGCGGAAGGAGTAGAGGCGCTGCGAGCCCGATCCCTTGGCGCCGCGGACGGTCGGCTCGACCAGTCCGGTGCGGGCCCAGTAGTCGAGCTGGCGGTAGGTGATGCCGGCCGCGCTGCAGGCCGTGGGCCCGCGGTAGCCGGTGTCGCTCGGGAGCGGCGAGACGTCGTCGGCGAAGAGCAGGCCCTGCTCCTCAGCCATCTCGGCAGCGTGGGCCGCCTCGGCGGTCGGGCCCTGCTGAAGCTCGTTCTCGTTCACTCGGTCCTCCGGGCGTCTACTCCGTGGAACGTAACTCGCGGGGGAAGTTGCGAGGCCCGGCTTCGGACAACCACAACAGTGGAGTTACAACGGAGACAGTTCAAGGTAAGCCTCCACCGCAGGGTGGTCAACGACAAAGCCCGCGTGTCTTAACCCTCATCCTCAACTTGAGGGTGAGACTTCTGGACGTCAGTGAGCGTCGAAGTCCTCGGGGGTGACCTGGTCCAGGAACTCGCGGAACTTCTCGACCTCGTCCTCCTGCTCGGCAGGGACGGCGAGGCCGGCCTCGTCCAGCACCTCGTCGGCGCAGACGATCCTGGCACCGGTCCGCAGCGCCAGAGCGATCGAGTCCGACGGGCGCGCACTCACCTCCGCCCCCGAGCTGAAGACCAGGAGGGCAAAGAAGACCCCGTCCTTCACCTCGGTGATCCGGACCTCCGAGAGCTCGTTGCCGGTCGCTTCGAGGACGTTCTTCATCAGGTCGTGGGTCAGTGGTCGCGGCGGGATCACGCCCTGTTGGGCGAAAGCGATCGCGGTCGCCTCCACCGCACCGATCCAGATGGGGAGGTAGCGCTCCCCTGACACCTCGCGCAGCAGCACGATTGGTTGGTTCGAGGGCATCTCGACCCGGACTCCCATGACATCGACTTCGCGCACGCTGTTCACCCTACTCCCGTCGGGCCAACGACTTGGCAGTGATCAGGAGCTGCGCAGACCGATCTTGACCAGTGTCGCGTGCAGGCGGACCGAGAGGGCGGCGATCTCGCTCACGACTTCGTCGGCGCGCCCCTGGGCAGCCGCGTCGCGGCTCCGCTTGTGGGGAGCGACGATCTGCTCGACGAGCCCCACCTCGCGGTCTGCGGAGGTCTTGAAGGCACGCAGGTGGCGCGGCTCGAACCCGAAGTCGGCCAGCTCGCGGGCCGTCTTCGCCACGACCAGGGCGTCGGTGTCGTAGTGGCCGGTGCCGGGCCGCGGCTTGATCAGGGCGTACTGCTCGAGCTGGTCGAGGAGCTCCTCGGAGATCTCGGCGATCTTGATCAGCTCGCGACGCGAGAGCCGCACGTTGTCGCGGCGGGTGAACGACGCGGGGCTCGGCAGCCCGTCGGCGGCCAGGGCCACACTGGGCACCGTCGGCACGACCGCGTCGATCGGCGGCGGCTCCAGGCCCCGGTCGATGGCATCGAGGTGCTCCCCGATCACCTTCAAGGGCAAGTAGTGGTCGCGCTGCATCAGCAGGATGTAGCGCAGCCGCTCGACATCCTGGCCGGAGAACTTGCGGTAGCCGGCGGGAGTCCGCTCGGGCTTGATCAGCCCCTTGTCCTCGAGGAAACGGATCTTGGGGATCGTGATCCCCGGGAAGTCCGGGCGAAGCCGATCCAGGACCTCGCCGATGTTCATCCGCGACCGGGAGGAACCCGAAGTCGCGGCAGTCGGAGACATCTCAGCTGCTCTCGTGCCCGGAGAAGAAGACGAGACGGTACTTGCCGATCTGGACTTCGTCACCGTCCTTGAGCCGGACCCGGTCGATGCGGTCGCGGTTCACGTAGGTGCCGTTGAGGCTGCCGGCGTCGCTCACCGAGAAGGTGCCCTCGGACCGGTGGAACTCCGCGTGGCGACGCGAGACGGTGACGTCGTCGAGGAAGATCTCGCTGTCGGGGTGACGCCCGGCGTCCACGAGATCGGCGTTGAGGAGGAACCTGCTCCCGGCACCCGGGCCGCGCTGGACGACCAGGAGGGCGTGGCCGCGCGGCAGGGCATCAACGGCAGCGGCGTCGACGGCGCTCAACTGCCGGTCGGACGTCTCGGACTTCTCAGGCTTCTCGCCGCCCACGGCGATCGTGGCCGTGGTCTCGCCGGACGGCTCGGTGCCCGCCGGCGCCGGGGTGTCCGCACTCACCAACCGGGTGCCGCACTGCGCACAGAATCGCGCGTCGTCGGGGTTCTGCTTGCCACATGATGTGCAGAACGGCATCGCTCATCCTCCGCGTCGAGTTCACACCGCCATCGGGTCCCGATCGAGGGCCCAACCCTCAAGGCTGGCCTGAGGGTGACAGTTGCTGGGAATCTATCAGGCTCAGCCGAGGGTTCAAGCCGAACGACCGGGCTCAGCCCTGGAGCGTCGCCACGTAGGCCGCGGAGTCGAGCAGGCTGTCGTTCTCCGAGGCGTCACTCGGCACGACCTCGAAGAGCCAGCCGCCGCCGTACGGGTCGTTGTTGACGAGCTCCGGCGTCGCGTCGAGGGCGTCGTTGCGGGCCACGACCTCACCGCTGATGGGGGCATAGACATCGCTGACCGACTTGGTCGACTCCAGCTCACCGCAGGTGCTGCCGGCGGCGAGCGACTCCCCCACCTCGGGCAGGGAGACGTAGACGATGTCCCCGAGCGCGTCCTGCGCGTAGTGGGTGATGCCGATCCGGACCGAGCCCGGCTGGTCCCCGGGGGTCCGCAGCCACTCGTGCTCGGTGGTGTACTTCAGGTCGTCGGGGTACAAGGTCTCTCCTCCGGTGAGCGGGCGCTGGACAACGGGTGCGGCAGCGATGGGGGCAGGCTACTGCCCGGGGTCGGGCTGGGCGACGACAGGCTGCTCGGCCTCGCGAACGCTCTCGATGTCGAGTGAGGACAGCTCGTCGATGTCGACACTTTGGCCGTCCTCCTGGAACTGCGAGCGTGGTCCCTGCAGGAAGGTGATCGCCCCCGCGAGCGTGTGCGGCTCCCCGATGACGTCGAGGACGTAGGGCGCCGAGAGCAGGGTGCCGTCGATGTAGATGCCACCGACGCCATCCTCCAGGGCGCTCTGGGCAATGATCCGCACCTTGCCGTTGAGCTGCATCGCCTCGGCGCCGGCGGCACGCAGCTCCTGGAGGGTGTCCAGGAGCGTGTCGATGTCGACCGGGCCGGTGACCTCCTCGATCGTGACCCGGATGCCGGGTCCGGTGACCGGCACCAGCCCGGCGAGGATGGAGAGCGTGTCCGAGCGCTCCTGGGCCTGGGCCAGGGCAGCCCGGCGTGCATCGGTGCTCGACTGGAGGTCACGGCGGGTGCTCTCCAGCCGGGCGATCTCCGCCTCGGCTCGCTGGGTGGTGCCGGCGAGCCCGTTGAGCACATCGATGAGGTCTTGCTCGCGATAGCTGGCGTAGGTGTCGTCGATGTCGTTGGAGCGGACCTGGGTCACCCCCGCGAACCCGACCACGACGAGCAGGAGTGCCACCACCAACTGGCCGCGCGAAGCGGTGGTCAGCGCCAGCCGCAGTCGTTGGCGGCCGGTGGCCGGCTGCTCCTCGGGCGTCGACTCAGGCATGGAACAGGTGCCTACGGATCGCCGCGACGTTGGAGAAGATCCGGATGCCCAGGACGACGATGACACCGGTCGAGAGCTGGCCGCCGACCCCGAGCTTGTCGCCGAGGTAGACGATCGAGGCCGCGATCACGACGTTGCTGAAGAACGAGACGACAAAAACCTTGTCGTCGAAGATGCCGTCGAGGTAGGCGCGCAGGCCGCCGAAGACGGCATCGAGAGCCGCGACCACAGCGATCGGCAGGTAGGGCTCCAGGCCCAGGGGGACGTCGGGCTGGAAGAGCAGCCCCAGCACGATCCCCAGCAACAACCCCAGCGCGGCAATCACGGCTTGGTCCCCTCGATCTTGTTCCTGTCACCTGTCTGGTTGCCCGACCCTACGGCCACCTGTCGCAGGCGCAGCATCTTGTCCGGCGCGGCGGGAAGGTCGAGCGAGTCCTCATTCTGCATCTCGAAGGCAAAGCCCAGCTGGTTGACCAGGCTGAACCAGACCTGGCCGTGGGTGCTGTCCAGCAGCCGAGCCTGGAGGGTCTGGGTGTTCCCCACCGCCAACAGGGAATAGGGCGGCGTCAGGGGGCGGCCGTTGACGTGGATCGCGACGCCGACGTTGCGGATGGCGCTGAGGGCCGTGAGGCGGTGCTCGTTGATCGAGATCGCCTCCGCCCCGGCGTTCCACAGGCCGTCGACCAGGAGGGCGAGGTCTTCATCGCGTACCGCCTGGGTGGCGTCGCCGTCGGGTGCGTCGTTGACCACGATGCGCACCCCCTCCCCCGTCACCGGAACGAAGCCGGTGCGGGTTTCGAGGCGACGCATCCGGGTCACGGCCGCCTGTTCGGTGCGGGTGACCACGCCGAGCGCCTCCTCGAGGCCGACGTTGTCCTGGCGGAGCTTGACGGTGCGGTTCTGCATGGAGGCCACGTCGGCGCGCTGGTCCACGATCTGCTGGACCAGCGTCGCCCGGCCCGCGTCGCTGACGCTGGCGTTGCGCGAGGTCTGGACCGCGGCCGTGGTCACCATGATCCCGAAGACCACGACCACGACAGCGGCGGTGCGGTGCGGGCGTCCGGGCGGCGGACCCGGGGCGCCGGCAGCACGCCGCTCAGCGACGTGGCGATAGTCCTCGTCCAGCGACTGCTGGGTGATCAGCGTGAGCAGGGGGAGGGTCACCCGCTCGGGCAGCGCGCCCGTGGAGTCCCGCTCAGCCATCGGGGACGACCTTGCGACGTGGCGGGGTGGTGGCCAGGAGCCGACGTACCTGCCAGGCGTAGAGGATTCCGGCCCACCAGTAGAGCCCGATCCCCCAGGCGGCGAAGGCCCAGCCGAGGACGGTCGCGAGAGTCGCGACGGCACCCTCGCCGTCGCCGAGGAGCAGCAGCGGGAAGGCGTAGAGCAGGTTGAAGGTGGCAGCCTTCCCGAGGAAGTGCACCGGGAGCGCGCTGTAGCCACGGGTCCGCAACAGCGGCACCAGACCCCACATCAGGGCGTCGCGCAGCGGCAGCGAGATCGCCACCCACCACGGGATCACGTCGCGCAGCGCCAGGCCGATCACGACCGCGAGGATGTAGAGACGGTCCGCGACGGGGTCGAGGATCTGGCCCAGCAGCGAGACCTGGTTGTAGCGGCGAGCGAGCCAGCCGTCGAGGAAGTCGGTGATCCCCGAGACGACCAGGAGGCCCAGCGCCCAGCCGTCGGCCTCGGGACCCAGGACGAGCCACAGGAAGAGCGGCACGCCCGCCAGGCGGATCGCGCTGAGCAGGTTGGGCAGTGTCCACACCCGGGTGTGTGCCGAATCGTCCGCCACGAGTCCCTGCATTTCGCTCGTCCTGGTCTGTGCCGAGGTCACCCTATCCGGCACGGACGCTCCTCCTCGGCGACGCGCGCGCGAGGGCTTCAGAGCGACTCCTCGAGGTGAGCGGCGTCCCGGATCTCGCCGACCAGCTCTTCGATCACGTCCTCGAGCGTGGCCAGACCGACGGTGACCCCGTCAGCGTCCACGACGCGCGCCATGTGGGCGCCCCGACGCTGCAGCGTCTCGAGGGTGTCGTGCAGTGAGTCGTCGGCCGAGACCGGCGCGAAGGGGCGGATCCACTTGTCGTCGAGGGGCAGCTCGCGGCGACGCTCATCGGGCTCCAGGACGTCCTTGATGTGGAGGTAGCCCATCAGTTCCTGGCTCTCGGAGACCACGGGGAAGCGGCTGAACCCCGTCGATGCGCACAGGGCTTCGACGTCGGCACCGCTGGAGCCGCGGCGTACGGTCGCCAAGGTCGACACCGGCATGAGCACCGAAGCAACCGTCTTCTCGGTGAAGCCGAGCGCGCCGGCAAGTCGGTCGTACTCGTCGGCCTCGAGGAGGCCCTCGCCCCGCGACTCCTCGACCAGGGCAGCGACCTCCTCGCGGGTGTAGGTCGAGCTGACCTCGCTCATCAGCTGCACCCCGAAGATGCGCAGGATCGCGGAGGCCGTGGCATTGAGCAGGCTGGCGAACGGGCGCACGACGCGGTAGATGCCCCAGATCATCGGCCCGAGCAGCATCGCCACGCGGTCCGGACCGGCGAGCGCGATGTTCTTGGGGATCATCTCCCCCATGACCACGTGCAGGTAGACGACAACCGACAGGCCCAGCGCGAAGGCAACCGGGTGCAAGAAGGCGTCCGGCACGTGGACCAGGTGGAGCACGGGCTCGATCAGATGCGCCACGGCCGGCTCCCCCACCGCGCCGAGCACCAGCGAGCAGACCGTGATCCCGAGCTGGGCCACGCCGATCACCGGGAAGATGTTCTCCATCGCCTTGAGCGTGGTGCGCGCCATCCGCGAGCCGGCTTCGGCCTTCGGCTCGATCTGGGTACGGCGCGCGGAGACCAGGGCGAACTCGGCTGCCACGAAGAAGGCGTTGCCCAGGAGCAGCAGGAAGGCCAGCACCAGGGCTGTTGCGGCGTTCATCGCTGTCCTGCCGAATCGTCGGGGTCGCCGTCGAGCAGGCGCAGGCCCACCCGGTCGATGCGCAGTCCGTCCATCCGCTCGACGGTGAGCACGGCGAGCTTCTCGCGCGGCTCGTCGGGGTCGGACGCGTCCGGGACCGGCACCTCGGCCATGTCACCCGGTTCGGGGATGCGGCCCAGCACCTGCAGGACGAGCCCGGCGATCGTGTCGTAGTCCTCGTGGTCCGGCAGTGCGATCTCGGTGAGGTCCTCGACCTCGTCGGGTCGCAGCAACCCGGACAGCGACCACGATCCGTCGCGTCCTTCCCGGGCCCGGGAACCGAGCCGGTCGTGCTCGTCGGAGATGTCACCGACGATCTCCTCGATCACGTCCTCCAGCGTGACGATGCCGGCGTGACCGCCGTACTCGTCGAGGACCACGGCGAGCTGGAAGCCGTCGGTGCGCAGCAGCGTCAACAGGGGGTCCAGACGCAAGGAGTCAGGTACGACGATCGGCTTGGCCATCAAGTGCTTGATCCGGGTCGTCGAGCGCTCGCCGACCGGAAGCGCGACCGCGTGCTTCACGTGGACGGTGCCGACCACCGTCTCCTCGGAGTCGAGGACGGGGAAGCGGGAGTGACCCGTCTGGCGGGCGAGGTCGATGACGGTGCTGGCCCGGTCGTTCGCCTCCACGCTCACCGTCCGGACGCGGGGTGTCATGATCTCGCCGGCGGTCCGCGAGCCGAACTCCACCGAGCGCCCCATCAGTTCGGCGGTGTTCTCGTCGAGGGTGCCCTGGTCCGCGGAGCGAGCGATCAGCGACGCCAACTCGGTGGAGCTTCGAGCGGAGCGGAGCTCCTCCTGGGGCTCGATGCCGAGGCGACGGACGAAGGCGTTGGCCGATCCGTTCAGGGCCCTGATCGGAACGAGGTTGATGGCCGTGAAGGCCCGCTGGAACCGCTGGGTCGCTCGAGCCGTCTGCATGGGCCGGGCCAGGGCGAGGTTCTTCGGGACGAGCTCACCGAAGACCATGGTGAGGATGGTGCCGACCGTGAGCCCCATCCCGACGGCGACGGGCCGGAGGGCGGCCTCCGGCGTGCCGAGCGCTTCCAGGGGGCCGTCGATGAGGTCGGCAATGGCCGGCTCGGCCAGGAACCCGATGGCGAGGTTGGTGATCGTGATGCCGACCTGGGCGCCCGAGAGCTGCGTGGACAGGCTCCGCAGGGCCTTCTGCACCCCCTGGGCGGAGACGTCGCCCGCCGCCGCTGCCCGGTCGACCTTGCCGCGGTCGACGGTCACGAAGGAGAACTCCGCGGCAACGAAGACGCCGCAAGCCGCGATCAGCAGCAGGGCTGCGACCAGCAGGAGCCAGGCGGTCATGGGCGCTCTCCGCCAGGGGGTCGGGAGAGCGGGCGACTTTGAGGGCCGTCCATCGGGGTGGCTGGGATCCTTACGCTGGCGATCGGTGAGGAGTGCAACTCTACCGGTCGGGGCGTTCGGCCCCACCCCATGGCCCTTCTGGGTGGTTCGGGACGGCCCGCAAGGGGGCGGCGTACTCGGGTTCCAGTTCGTACTCTGGAAGCCGCACTCCCCCCGGTCAGACTCCCCCCACGGCTCGCTGCTCGCCAGCGTCTGGAGCCTTCTTCGATGCCTGTCACCTCCACCAGCACGACAGCCTCCCCCACCCGACGAGCCTTCCTCGGGCAGGCCGCTGCCGTTGGCGTGGGAAGTGCAGCCGCCGTCGTCGCGCTGCCCGGGGCCGCGCAGGCGGCCAACTACAAGCCCGGCCGCTTCCGCCGCAAGCGTTTGCTCCCCGCGCAGGGACGGCTGGTGGTGGGTCGGTTCTCGTACGGCATCACCCCGTCGCTGGCCCGGCAGGTCCAGCAGCAAGGCGGTTGGGCCGAGTGGTTCGAGCAGCAGCTCAGGCCCGAGACGGTCCCGGACCCGGACGTCACCGAGATCGACACCTGGTGGCCCTCACTGACCTATGGTCCCGAGGAGCTCTGGAACCGCTCCCGCAACGGTGGCGCCCGCGGGTGGCAGGTCATGCTGGACTACGAACGTTGGATCCTGGCCCGCCGGATGCGGACCCAGCGCCAGCTCCTCGAGGTGATGACGGAGTTCTGGGAGAACCACTTCAACGTTCCTGCCCTGGGCAACGACCACTTCGTGCACCGCGTGGCGTACGGCGCTGACATCCGCGCTCAGGCGCTCGGCAAGTTCAGTGACCTGTTGCTCACCACCGCGACCCACCCGGCCATGCTCATCTACCTCGACAACGCGGTCTCGACCGACCGGCACCCGAACGAGAACCTCGGGCGCGAACTGCTCGAGCTGCACACCGTCGGGCGGGGCAACTACGGCGAGGACGACGTCAAGAGCAGTGCCCGGATCCTCACGGGGTGGACCGTCGACCTGCGCAACACCTGGGCACCGCGCTACTCCTCGAGCATCCACTGGACGGGTCCGGTGAAGGTGATGGGCTTCGCCGACCCGAACGTCGGCTCCGACGGTCGGGACCTGACCCGCCGCTATCTCGACTACCTGGCGCACCACCCCGCCACGGCCCAGCGCATCGCCCGGCGCCTCGCCACCAAGTTCGTGCGCGACGACCCGCCGCAGGCACTCGTGGACAGGTTGGCCAAGGTCTATCTCGCGAGCGACACCGCCATCGTCCCGGTCCTGCGCGCACTGATCGCATCGCCGGAGTTCGCCGGCAGCAGGGGCGCCAAGGTGCGAGACCCCGGCGAGGACCTGGTGGCGACCTACCGCGCACTCGGGGTACAACTCGTGCGTCCGTCGTCCAGCCAGGACGCGGCCAACCAGATGCTCTGGCAGGTCGAGAACATCGGGATCAAGCCCTTCGACTGGGCTCGTCCCGACGGGCAGCCCATCGACAACGAGTCCTGGTCCTCGCCCTCGCGCCTGCTGGGCTCGATGGAGACCCACTACGCACTGTCCGGCACGTGGTGGCCCAAGCAGGGCGCTGACTACCGGGCGCACAGGTCGTGGCTGCCACGCAGGCGGATCACCTTTCACAAGCTGGTCGACCATCTGGCCCAGCAGCTGCTGCACACCCCTTCCAACAGGGCACTGCTGCGCGCCTGCTGTGAGGCGGTCGACGTACGTCCACGCGAGCGCATCACGGTGGACCACAAGGTTGTGAAGTACCTCATGCCACGACTCCTCACGACCTTCCTCGACTCCCCCTACTTCCTGTCCAGGTGATGTGAATGACCGAGCTGCTGACCGACCCCACGACGCGACCCTGCTGCGCAGAATTTGCGGCCGTCTCCCGGCGCGGCCTGATGTCCGGGGCGCTGGCGCTCGCCGGCACCACCACACTGTTGGGCTCCGCCGTGGTGCAGGCTTCGGCCGCCGGTCCCGTGCCCGCGCCCTCGGTCCTGGTCGTCCTCTCGATGCGGGGAGCGGCCGACGGACTGTCGCTCGTCGTGCCCCACGCCGACCCGGTGTACTACCAGGCTCGCCCCAAGATCTCGATCGCCGCAGACCGGCTGCTCGTGAAGGACGGCCAGTTCGGCCTGCACCCCAAGCTCGCGCCGCTCGTACCGATGTGGCAGGCCGGCAAGGTCGCCGCGGTGCACGCGACCGGTCTGGCGGCACCGAACCGCTCCCACTTCGCGGCCATGGAGGAGATCGAGGATGCTGCTCCCGGCTCGGCCAAACGTGAGGGATGGTTGAACCGACTGATCGGCACCGACGCGAGCGACTCACCGCTCCAGGGGTTCAACATGGCGGGTGGGGCGATCCCCACCTCGCTGTACGGCGCCGAGCCGGTGATGTCCGGAGGCAACCTCAACCGGATGGCCATCCCCGGCGAGGACAAGTGGGACGAGGGCGGTCGGCGTCGGTCCCTGAAGACGTTGTGGGACAAGAACGGGTCCTCACTCGGGCGCGCAATGAGGTCGACGTTCAGCGCTGTCGACGACTTCGGACCCGTCCGCGACTCGCCCGAGTCCCCCCGCAACGGTGCGTCATACCCGTCCGGCGACCTGGGCCGGGCCATGGCGGCGGCTGCTCGGGTCATCCGCGGAGACGTCGGAGTCGAGGTGCTCACCGTGGACCAGGGTGACTGGGACATGCACAGTGACCTCGGCCCGGTCGAGTGGGGCCGGATGCAGCGCAACACCGAGGAGTTCGCCACTGCGGTGGCGGCGTTCTTCGCCGATCTTGGCGACCTGGCCGACAAGGTGACCTTGGTGACGGTCAGCGAATTCGGCCGTCGCGTCGTCGAGAACGCCAACTACGGTGTCGATCACGGCTACGGCAACGTCATGTTCCTCGCCGGCGCGGGCGTCAAGGGCGGGCAGTACTACGGCAACTGGCCCGGCCTCAGCAACCAACTGGACTCCGACCTGCTCGTCACGACGGACTACCGCAGTGTGTTGGCAGAAGTGGTCCAGTCGCGGTTCGGGGCCTCGACCAGTGCGGTCTTCCCCGGGCTGGTCCGCGAGAACGTCGGGGTCATGCAGGGCATCTGACTCACGTCAGGTCGTCGGCGAGCACGAAGCAGCCCTTGCCCTGTGCCTTCGCGATGTACATCGCCGCGTCGGCCCGGCGCAGGAGCAGCCGCGAGGTCGTCTCCCGGGCGTACACGTCGGACAGCACCAGGCTGTTGGTCGGGACGGCCGGGCGGGGGCGCGGGGCACGAGCGCCCCTCCGGTCGATCTCGATCTCGACCCAGCCCAGGTGTCGGGCCACGCCCACACTCACCGAGGGACGAATCTCGACGCCCGCCACCTGGAAGGGCTGCTGCACGGTGGTGACGATCCGGTGTGCGATGCGACCGGCGTCAGTCTCTCCCTCGATGAGAACGGCGAACTCGTCCCCGCCGAGCCGGGCGACGGTGTCGGTCGCCCGCACACACTCCAGCAGTCGATCGGCGACGGCCCGGAGGAGCAGGTCCCCTGCCTCGTGGCCCAGCTCGTCGTTGACGCCCTTGAAGTCGTCGAGATCGCAGAACATCACCGTCACCTGGGTGGAGGGCTGCATCAGGGCGCGATCGAGCCGGTCGCCGTAGAGAATCCGGTTGGCCAGGCCCGTCAGCCCGTCGTGCAGGGCTTGGTGCTTGAGCAGGTCCCGCGTCTCGAGCACCTCCGCGAGGAGGCGCTCGTTGTCCGAGACCGCGAGGAACTGACGCAGCAGGACGAGGGAGAGGAGCACCGAGCCGAGCACCAGCTCGTCGAGCGGGGAGCTCGTGGCCTGGGAGAGCTTGATGACGAGCGAGACCATCGCGGCCAGGAAGGGGATGTAGGGCAACAGGAGACGCAGCGGCGAAGGACGCTGGTCGTGCAGCTGGCGGCCGAGCCGCCACCGCTGGGGCACGTCGGCCGCGGTCGACGAGGCCGTGGAGGCCGAGACCGCGACCAGGAGGAAGCCCAGGAACCCGCCCACGCTGACCAGGTCTCCGGCCCGGTTCGTCTCCACTCCCGAGAAGTAGACGTAGGCGCTGTTGGAAGCTCCCAGCACCACCAGGGCGAGAGCGAGAACCGCGAGGGTCGTTCGGTCGGTCGGCTTCTCGCGGGTGAACGCGATGAGCACGAGCGTGACGACGGTCAGGTCTGCCAGCGGGTAGACCAGGGAGATGGCAAACGTCGCGGTGTCCCTGAAGTCGCTCGACATGACGGTGGACAACGTCGTGACCCACGAGATGGTGGCCAGCGACGCGCCGATGATGAGGCCGTCAAGCAGGTCTCGGCCGGGGGCTGCCAGGTGGCGCGGAAGGACCCCGAGCCAGATCACGAGCGCGATGGCGGCGGCCGCGTGGAAGCCGAGAAAGCCGATCAGGGCCACCTCGGTCAGGGGCAGCGACCCGGTGGCGCCCACCTCGGCGTACAGCCAGAGCGCCTGGGCGATCGCCCAGGACGACGCCGCCACGGCGAACCACATCCAGACCCTGCCCAGCGGACCCGAGATCCGCCTGGCGGCCTGGGTGCAGAGGAGAGCCGCGCCCACCCCGGCCAGCAGCAGGATGCCGCCCCGCAGGGGTGAAGCCGCATTGTCGTCACCCGGCGAGATACGCAGGATCACCAGATAGACGATTCCGAGGAATGCCACGGAGGCGACCCTGATCCAGGCGTTCATAGACTCTTCCCACCTCGGCAACGCCGGGTGACTGAGGGCTGACCATCTTCGAGCGGCTTGCTCGATCTCGAACCCTACTGGTCCGAGGGCGCCTCGCGTGCGGAAGCGAAGAGGGCGAGGGCTGGACAGATCTCGGGCTGACAGTGACCCGCAGGTCTAGGGTGGCGAGCAGGACGACCTACGTCCTGAAGCAGCGGGGTGCACCCATGACAACCGATCGTCTCGGTCTCGGTCTCGGTCCTGACCGGCCCACGCTCCGCGCGATCGTGCCCTTCATCGCGCTGATGGTCGTGTCGCTGGCGGTCATCGCGGCTCCGGCACGCCTGTGGCGGGAACCCGAATCGATCCTGGCGCTGGGCGTCTTCGCCCTCGCCGTGCTCGTGCAGATCGTCGCGATGCGCCGGGACCGCCGGACCTGGCTCGAGCCGGTGGGGTCGTGGGTCTACTTCCTCGGCGTGCTCCTGCTCCTGATTGCCAGCGACGGGTCCAACATCGGCCTGGGCGTCCTGGTGATGCTGCCTCTCATCTGGCTGGCGATGTACGGAACCCGCCCCGACCTGGTCGTGGGAGTCCTCCTGACCCTGACGGCACTGGGTCTCCCCCTCTGGATTGCCGATCCGTCGGTCATCACCTTTGCGGACGTGCGCGTTGCCGTCCTCCTGATGGCGCTGGCCGTGGTTGTTGCGCCCTTGGTCCACAGCGTCGTGAGGACCATCCGCGGCAGCGAGCAACGCGCCAGGGAACTCACCCAGCAGCTGGGCGGCATCATGGATGGCGCTTCCCTGACCGCGTTGATCTCGACCGACGCCCGGGGGGTGATCACCAGCTTCAGCCGCGGGGCCGAGCTGATGCTCGGCTACACCTCGGACGAGATCATCGGTCGCAGCTCGGCTCTCCTCCACGACGCCGATGAGGTGGCCGCGGTGGCCGCGGAGCTCGGTGTCGTGACGGGCCTTCCGGTGGCCCAGCTCCTGGCCGATCGGCGAGCGCCGGCCCGCACCTGGACCTACTGGACCCGCACCGGCGCGAGGATTTTCGTGCGCCTGGTCGTCACCCGGCTCACGGCCGATGACGGAACCACGACCGGCTACCTCGCGGTGGCCACCGACTGCACCGACGAAGTGCGCGCCCGGCGGGCCCTCGACGAGTCAGAAGCACGATGGCGAGTCGTGATGGACCACCTGCCGGATGCGACGGTCATCGTCGTCGATGAGGAGCTCCAGGTTCAGCTGACAGCGGGTGCCGGGGCCATGAGGCAAGGTCTCGGTGACGCCACCGGCCAGAACCTCACGCAGTTCATGAAGTCCGAGAACATCGCAGTGATCGGACCTCTCGTCGGTCAGGCACTTCGAGGTGCCGAGGGCCGGGCCGAGCTCAGCGCCACCCGCACCGGTCACGAGCACGACATCTGGGTCAGTCCGCTCCCGTCCACCCTCGGCTCCGGCTCCGAGGCCGTCATCCTTGCCCGGGACATCAGTGAACAACGGACTCGCGAACGGGAGCTGACCCGGGCTCGCGACGGAGCGGAACGGCTCTTCGTGGACGCCCCGCAGGGCATCGTGGTGCTGAGCAGCGAGGGTGTCGTGACCGTGGTCAACCCGGCGTTCGCAGCGATGATCGGCCGAGACGCGACGACGCTCGTGGGGAGCGATCTGCGCCAGTTGGGCAGCCCCGAGGACAAGGCCCTGTCCAAACACCTCAAGGACCTCACGTCCAACCACAGCGGCCGGTCGAAGGCGGAGTGGCGGATCGTAGCCCCCGACACAGCGATCATCGAGGTTGCGCTGTCCAGCACCCTGCTGCCCGGACGGGACGGCGAGCCCGACCAGATCCTGATGAACGTCACGAACATCTCGGATCGTCACCGCCTCGAGGAGCAGATGGTCCATCTCTCCGAGCACGACCCGCTGACCGGCCTGGTGAACCGGAAGCGCTTCGCGGTGGAGCTGAGCAGCCACCTGGAGTTCTGCCGGCGCTACGGCTTTCGCGGGGCGCTGCTGCTGATCGACCTGGACCACTTCAAGGAGGTCAACGACACGCTCGGCCACAACACCGGCGACGAGCTCATCGTGTCGCTCTCCGGCGTACTCCGCGGCACCGTCCGGGGCACCGACACCGTCTGCCGCCTCGGGGGCGACGAGTTCGGCGTCCTGCTCCAGGAGACCGACCGCGCCGGAGCGGAACTCGTGGCGGAGTCGATCGTGACGCGGGTCCGACAGTTCGCCCAGTCCCACGACGGCATTCACCGGAACATCACCGCCAGCGTCGGCCTCGTCATGATCGACGAGCGGACTGCCTCAGCAGACGACCTGCTCTCCGCCGCCGACATGACGATGTACGACGCCAAGGATGCCGGCCGGGACCAGTGGGCCGTCCTCGACTACGAACTGTTCGACTCCCCGAGGACGGGGGCTCGGATGGCGTGGAACTCACGGATCGAGCGTGCGCTCGAGAACGACGACTTCGAGCTCCACCTGCAGCCGATCTGGGACATGAAGCTCGAGAAGGTCACCGGCGCCGAAGCCCTCCTGCGTCTGGCCGATGGCCCCGAGCTCGTCTACCCCAGCCGGTTCCTCTACGTGGCCGAGCACACCGGACTGATCACGAAGGTCGACGAGTGGGTCCTCAACCGGTCCGTCGAGATCCTGAAGCGGCTGCAAGGTCTCGAGCCGAGCTTCCACCTCGAGGTGAACGTCTCCGGCAAGTCGATCGGCGGATCGAGCCTCGAGAAGACGCTGATCTCGGCCTTGAACCACCATGACGTGGACCCCACCGGCCTGGTCCTGGAGATCACCGAGACGGCTGCGGTGGCGGACATTGCCGCCGCGCGAGCCTTCGCGCAACGCGTCACGGCCATCGGCTGTCGCTTCGCGCTCGATGACTTCGGCGCCGGCTTCGGGTCGTTCTACTACCTCAAGCACCTGCTCTTCGACTACGTCAAGATTGACGGCGAGTTCGTCAGCACCTGCCACTTGAGTCCGACCGACCGCGCCATCGTGCACGCCATCGTGGGCATCGCCCATGGCCTCGGCAAGCGGACCATTGCGGAGTTCGTCTGCGACCCCGCGATCCTCGACGTGATCCGGGCCGAGGGCGTCGACTTCGCGCAGGGCTACCAGATCGGGAAGGGCATCCCGGAGGCTGAGTTCATCGAGACATTCCTGCGGCCGACCTCCTGAGTCAGGAGATCGGCCGGGGGAAGTTCGGCGGGTCGTGCCGTCGGCCCTCAGGCTGCGTGCAGGCTCGACGGAGCTCCGTTGAGGAACGCGACGAGGTCAGCGGCCTGGCGGTGGGCGATCTCGTCGCTCGCGACACAGCCGAGCACCTCGCGCTCGGTGAGCTCGGCAGAGACCGCGATGGCCAGGCTCTCGGGGCCGAAGCGTTGAGCGAAGCTGGACATGGTCGACGGGGTCAGCCCGCGGCTGTTCGCCGTGGTGGAGACGTAGGCGGCCACGTCGAAGGAGATCTCACGGACCAGCAGTCGCTCGACGTCGACAGCGCTCACACGGCGGCGGCGTCCGTTGCCGAAACCCAGGGTGCGGTCCCACTGCTCGACGCCCTCGACGGCCGGCTTGGCCGACAGGAGAATGACGACGAAGGAGCAGACCATTCCCAGCAATACGATCTCGACGACCATGACAACCTCCGGTGTTGACGTGAACCCCGGTGCGATGAGCTTCCATCGACCGCTTGGGTATTCCTTCGGTTGTCGGTCGGGCAATCTTGAGGGCAACCAGAAAATTGCGGGTTAGGCTCATTCCATGACCAACTCGGAGGACCACTACGTGAGCCTCGAGCTGGCCTCCTTGGACCGGGACGCGCTGCGGGACCACCGTCATGATCTCGAGACCGAGGAAGACCGCGTCTCGTACCGTCGGCGGCTCATCCACGCCCAGATCGACCTGCTCGAGTCCGGCCTCAGTCCGGCGAGCAAGTTCAGTCCCCAGGACCTCGTTCGGGTGCTGCGGGACTCCGGGGCGGGTGGGTCGGGTCGCCGGGCACTGGTCCGGATCCCCACCGAGACGTTGTCGTCGATCCCGGACCTGGCCGATGTTCTCGGCACCGACCCGGACCGGGACGACCCCGAACAGGTCGCGAGCGCACTCGAGACCTTGCGGGCAGCCGAACGCACCCTCACCGAGCACCGGCGCTCGGTGCACGAACGACTCGACCTGGCCACGCAGGAGCTGATCTCGCGCTACCGCGCCGAGCCGACCGCAGCCCTCGCCGTGATCCCGTCGGAAGGCTGACGTGGAGACCAACGGCTCGACCGATGCCGTCGCGCAGTGGTGGGCCGATTTCAAGTCCCACAACGACCAGGAGGCGCGGGCACGCCTGGTGCTGCACTACACGCCCCTCGTCAAGTACGTCGTGGGTCGCCTGCGCTCGGGGATGCCAGCGCACGTCGACCAGAACGACCTGCTCTCCGACGGCGTCATGGGCCTGATGGACGCCATCGAGAAGTTCGAGCTCACGCGGGGGCTCCAGTTCCAGACCTATGCGACGCAGCGCATTCGCGGTGCCGTCGTCGACGGCATGCGCTCGGCCGACTGGGTGCCTCGCGCCGTGCGCGAGAAGATCCGCGCGATCGACCTGGCCCAGGCCGCCCTGGAGCACGGGCTGGGTCGACCCCCGACCGACGACGAAGTCGCCGTCGAGCTCGAGATCACCGTCCCGGAGCTGCGCCGCATGTACACCGAGGTGTCCTACACCCGGGTCGTCAGCTCAGATGCCCTGGAGCTGGACGAGGGCTCCCACGCGCAGTCGACCGTGGGGCCGGCCGACTTCGACGACGGCCTGCCCGACGGGTTCCTGCCTGCCGTTCGCGGCCTGCCGGAGCGGGACCAGATCGTCGTGGCGCTCTACTACTGGGAGCACTTCACCCTCGCCGAGATCGGGCAGGTTCTCCAGGTGAGCGAGTCCCGGATCAGCCAGCTGCACACCCGCGCGACGCTGACGTTGCGTCGTACGCTCGCGGCTGCCGGCTGACCCGGTCGAGGTCAGGCGGTCACTGCTCGCCAGCAGGCCTCCACCAGGGTGTCCCGGATCTGCGGGTCCACCGAGCCCTCGGTGGCAACGATGTGAATCAGCGGACCGACGGCGAGGTCGAAGAGCACAGGCAGCGGAAGCGCGACGAAGAGAGCCACCAGGTCCGCCAGAGCCGTGGGCGCCAACCAGGACTCGTCGACGTCGACCGGTGTGGCTCGGGCGGACTCCTTCGCGAACGGAGATGCCTCGTACTGCAGCAGGAAGCGCGCTCGATCCGGCTCCTGGGAGAGGTGGTCGAGCGCGCCGTCCCACAGCTGCTCGAAGCGCGCCCGAGCCGGCAGGTCGGGTGTCACCCGCGAGACCGCAGCGGCCAGGAGGTCGCGCTTGACCTCGAGATGCGTCGCCTGGACCAGCGCGGCCTTGGAGGGATAGTGGACGTAGGCAGTGCCGGTCGCGACGCCTGCTTCCTGGGCCACGGCGGCCATGGAGGCGCCGTGGAACCCGCGGGCGGCCACCAGCCGCACCAGCGCCGTGCGTACGGCGGCGGCGCGGTCGACCGTCATCGGGGGCACGGCCGGGTCACTGACCGGAGCGGGCCGGGACCTCGAGCGCAATGCCCGTCTCGCGCTCGGACATCTCCCACAGCTCGTTGATCCGCTTGGTGAGGTCGAAGCGGCGGACGATCGGGCGTCGTACCGCCGGGCCGTTGCTGGCGAACCGGGGCGCGTAGAGCTCGCCGCCGCGGGCCTGCGGGTCGGTGGCCGCCCGCAGCTGCGGACGCACCCCGACCGGCGGTGCCATCCCGGCCCTGGTCGTCAGCTTGTGGGCGAGCGAACCCGCCCATCCCCCGCCACCCTCGGCCACGGTGTGCGCCTGCAGGTCGGTGTTGGAGAGCCCCGGATGCGCGATCAGGCTCTGCGCGGCGACGCCGGCGTCCGCGAACTGGCGCTGCAGGCCCAGTCCGAAGTGGTAGTTGGCCATCTTGGCCTGCGCATAGGCCTTCCAGGC
The DNA here is from genome assembly GCA_963850965.1 of uncultured Actinomycetota bacterium. Lineage (GTDB taxonomy): Bacteria > Actinomycetota > Actinomycetes > Propionibacteriales > Nocardioidaceae > Nocardioides. Next base: position 165,869 of record CAWKMT010000003.1, read on the forward strand.
CCCGTAGTTGCCGTCCAGGTGGGGCAGGGCGGGGTTGACCGGGCCGCCGACGAATCGTGCCGTGCTCGTGACCGTGACGACCCGGGCAGCGTCGGCTGCGAGGAGGCCGCGCAGCAGGTGTGACGTCAGGGCCCAGTGTCCGAGGTGGTCGACGCCCAGCTGCATCTCGAAGCCGTCGACGGTACGGCGCTCGGGCATCGCCATCAGCCCGGCGTTGTTGACCAAGAGGTCAATGCTGGGGTGCCGGGCATTGATCTGCTCGGCGGCTGCCGCGACCGACGACAGGTCTCCGAGGTCCAACGGGACCAACTCGAGCGAGGCGTCCGGGTGGGCTGCGGTGATCTCGCGCACCGCGTCGGCGGCCTTCTCCTGATTGCGCACCGCCATGACCACGTGGGCGCCGGCGCCGGCGAGCGCCTTGGCCGTCTCGAGCCCCAGGCCGCCGTTCGCGCCGGTGACGACGGCCGTACGGCCGGTCTGCTGGGGAATGTCTGCCTGAGTCCATGCCATGGTGCTCTCCTCTGACTGAATGTTCATTCATTCTAGCGCAGAGCAGTCGACCTGCCACTTATGGCCGCCTCAGTGACGGGTCAGGGGGTGCAGGGCGGCCAAAGATGGCAGGTCGGCGGGTTCAGGGCGGCCAAAGATGGCAGGTCAGCGGGGCTTGCGGGGTGTCCGCCCACGCTGGCTCGAGCTTGCTGCCGCCTCGACGACGGGTGCGTCCTCGGCAGGCAGCTCGGGGTCGATCTTGAGTTCCTTGACGACAGCGTCGTAGAGCGGCTGGAGTTCCATGCGGCGCGATCTACCCTCCTGGGCGGCCCCCTCAAACCCGCTGCGACACATCTCACACCAATGACCCATCTGGGTCATGTGTCCCCGGCAGACCTCCCTTAACTTGGCAGGAGGGGACGAAGCGGAGAGCGGGACAGGCGCTCGGTGGGGCAAGCGGAGGGGCTCGGGATGGCCGGAACAGGGACACGACTGCAGCTGCTGGAGGAGTTCGCCCTCCACCATCAGGGGAAGCCTCGCCAACTGCCTGTGGGTATCCAGCGACTGGTTGCCTTCCTGTCGCTCAGCGGTCCCACGCATCGGTGCGTGGTGGCGGGGACGCTCTGGCCGGAGGTTGCGGAGGCCCACGCGCTGGCGAGTCTGCGCACCAGCATCTGGCGGCTGAACCGCGTGTTGCCCGGGCTGATCCTCACCGAGGGAGTGCGACTTTCCGTGCCGACCGGGCTGTCGCTCGACAGCCGCGACCAGGAGCAGTTCGCTCTGCGGCTGCTGCGTGGTCGGGTGCGGGACGAGGAGTGGATCCTCGCCGGGATCGACCACCTCTGGCGAGGCGAGCTGTTGCCCGGCTGGTACGACGACTGGGTCGTCTTCGAGCGCGAGCGGCTGATCCAGCTGCGGCTGCATGCGCTGGAGCAGGCGGCCTCGGTCCTGACCGGGTGCGGACACCTCGACAGCGCTCTGCAGTTGGCCCTCGAGGCGGTACGCACCGAGCCGCTGCGCGAGACCGCCAACGCGGTCCTCATCGATGTCTACCTCGCCGAAGGCAACGTCTCCGACGCCCTGCACCAGTACGACGTGTTCCGCGAGCTGCTCCGACGTGAGCTCGACCTCGACCCGTCACCGGCGCTGGGTCGGATGCTGCCCGAGCGCACTTCGCGTTGACGCCTGCGTGACGTTGGCGGGGCAGGATCACGCCGGTGAGCCAACCGGCTGAGGAAGCGACCGGTCTGATGCTGCTCAGGGTGTGGACCGAGAGCGGCGGACAGACGCGGGTGCGCGTCACCCGGACGACGGGTCTCGGAGCCGGACGGACCACGTCGTACGCCTGCAGCACCCCGGAGGTCCTGCACCTGGTCGGGACCTGGCTCGACGAGCTGGTGACGTCGCGGTGACGGCGCCGGGCGTATCCATCAATCGGCAGGTATTCCGGAGAAGGGGAGAACGCCATGCCCTCCACACTCAACGCTCCCGGCATCTACATCGAGGAGCTGCCCAGTGGCGTGCACCCCATCGCCGGGGTCAGCACGTCGGACACCGCGTTCGTCGACTGGTTCCCGCGGGGACCGGTGGCCACGCCCACCCGGGTGTCCAGTTTCGACGAGTTCGTGCGGGTCTTCGGTGGGCTGCACGTCCAGAGCGAGGCGAGCTACGCGGTGCTCCAGTACTTCCGCCACGGAGGCGGGGTCGCCTGGATCGTGCGGATCACCGATGCCGGTGACACCGCTGCCACCCTGACGGTGAAGGACGGCGCCGGCGGCAGCGCGAAGAACGCCTTGGTGATCGCCGCGGCCAACCCGGGCACGTGGGGCCGCTCGGTGTCCGTGGCGGTGATCACGGCCGGCACGGGCTTCAGCCTCTTCCTTCGCGAGACCCGCGACGGCAGGGTCGTCGACTCCGAGGTGATCCGCAACCTCGTCGACCCGGTCAGCGCTGTCGCGGTGGTCAAGGCCCAGTCCCGGCTGATCACCCTCGGTACGCCCGAGTCGGGGGCCGGCAATCCGACCTCCGTTGCCGGGACCGCCACCGGTGATGCACCCGACGCGGCGTACATGCCCTTGACCGGCGGGGCCGACGTCGCCCTGTCGGCGACGGGCCTCTCGGACAAGCTGATCGCCGCGATGAACACCCTCACGACCATTGAGCCGTTCGTCTTCAACCTGCTCTGCATCCCCGCGATGGCGCTCCTCACGCCTGCCAGCCAGGGCAACCTGGTGACGGCGGCGTCGACGTTCTGCTCCGCGCAGCGCGCGTTCCTGCTGGTCGATCCTCCGGCTGCCACCACCAACGCGGCGGCAGCCCAGGCCCTCCTGGCCACGGCGACCCCGCCGAGCAAGAGCGCGGCGCTCTACTACCCCCGGCTGCTGATGCCCGACCCGCTCAACGGCGACCGTCCCCGCAACGTCGGACCGAGCGGGGTCGTGGCCGGCGTCTGCGCACGCACGGATGCCACCCGCGGGGTCTGGAAGGCGCCGGCCGGCATCGATGCGGTGGTGGGCGGGGTCAGCCTGGCGGTGCCGGTGGCCGAGTCCGACAGTGCCGCCTTGAACCCGCTCGGCATCAACGCCCTGCGGACCCTGCCCGTCATCGGGAACGTCGTGTGGGGTGCCCGGACGCTCTTCGGGGCCGACACCCGCGCGAGCGAGTGGAAGTACATCCCGGTGCGGCGCACCGCGCTCTTCATCGAGCAGAGCCTCAACGCGGGACTCAAGTGGGTCGTCTTCGAACCGAACGACGAACCGCTCTGGTCCCAGATCCGGCTCAACGTCGGGTCCTTCATGCAGGACCTGTTCCGCAAGAGTGCCTTCCAGGGCACCACCCCACGCGATGCCTACTTCGTCCGTTGCGACAAGAACACGACCACCCAGAGCGACATCGACAAGGGCATCGTGAACATCCTGGTCGGCTTCGCGCCACTGAAGCCGGCCGAGTTCGTCGTCATCCAGATCCAACAGATGGCCGGCCAGGCCACCGTGTGAGAGGTGCCGTCCCATGGCTCAGTTCACGGTCAACGCGACCCGCTTCGATCCCTACAAGAACTTCAAGTTCCGGGTGAAGTGGGACGGCAGGTACGTCGCCGGCGTCAGCAAGGTCGGCGCCCTGAAACGCACGACGGATCCCGTCACGCACCGCGAGGGAGGCGATCCGAGCACGTCTCGCAAGTCGCCCGGACGCAGCGAGTACGAGGCGATCACGCTCGAGCGCGGTGTCACCCATGACCCGGAGTTCGAGGCGTGGGCCAACAAGGTGTGGCGATTCGGGGCCGGTCTCGGGTCGGAGGCTTCGCTGAAGGACTTCCGCAAGGACCTGATCATCGAGGTCTACAACGAAGCCGGGCAGGTCGTCCTCGCCTACAAGGTGTTCCGCTGCTGGGTCTCGGAGTTCCAGGCCCTGCCCGAGCTGGATGCCAACGCCAACGCCGTCGCCATCCAGACGATCAAGCTCGAGAACGAAGGTTGGGAGCGCGACGTCGAGGTGGCCGAGCCCTCGGAGCCTGCGCTCACGTGAGCATCCTGACCTCGGCCACGGTCCTGGACCTGTGGGAGGCGGGGTTGTCGATGACACCGACCTCCCGGGCCACGCTGCTGCTCTCGGCGACCGGGGAGGACGACGTGAGTGACTGGACGGTCGGGCGTCGGGACGAGGTGCTCCTGGAGCGCTACTGCGCGGCTCCCTGGGCGCGGGAAGCCGTGGTCGACTGCCCCGGGTGTGGCAGCACGCTCGAGATCTCGTTCGACCCGATCGGGGAGGTCAGCGCGCTCGGCACGGACGGTCACCCTTGAGATGGACGGCTACGAGGTGAGCGCCCGCCCTCCCACCGCGGGTGACCTCGCTGCCCTCCGTCCGGGGGTCGACGTCCAGGAACTGGCCCTACGCCTGCTCGAGCGATGCCTCGTCTCGGCGCAGCGCGACGGCGTGGAGGTCGAGGCTCGAGAGCTCCCCGCGTCGGTCGTCACTGCGCTCGAGGAGGCACTGGACGACGCGGACCCGGCCGCGGACATCCGCGTCCCGCTGACCTGTCAGGACTGTGGCAACGCCTGGTCGGAGACGCTGGACCCGGTCGGCTTCGCCTGGCAGGCCGTCGAGACGACGGCTCGGCGCCTGGCGACCGACGTGCACCTGCTCGCCCGGGCCTATGGCTGGAGCGAGGGTGAAGTCCTCGGACTCAGCCCCTTCCGACGCCACCTCTACCTGTCAGCGGTCGAACCGTGAGCGGGCATCTGGCCCGGCTGGCGCTACGGGCGACGAGCCCGACAACCGGGTTGCGTCCACGTCCCCCGGGGCTCTTCGAGCAGCGGCCGGATGCCATGTCCCACGAGGAGGAGCGCATCCCTCCCGATGACGGGCGGCCCGGGCCCGCACCACCGGACCTCGCGAGCGAGGGCCGACCCGAGCACGCCCGGCCGCCATCCGAATCGCCCGCAGCTGCCCTGCCCGAGGACACATCCGGCTGGGTCGAACCGCGCGCCACCGGCGAGTCGGTTCGCCGGGGGCTGCCCCCGTGCGCCTCCATGCCGAGACGGACCGACCCGTCGCAGCACAAGCGCCCACGCTCCGTGCGTCGTCTCGGCGCGCCCCCTCCGCAGCACCCGGGGGCCCCTCACCCGCTCCCGTCACGTCGGCCAAGCTCCAGCGAGCCGTGGCTGCTCATGACCAGACCTCGATGGCCGAGCCCGAGCCGCAGCAACTCGCTCCTCCGCTGGCTCCGGACTCCATCGACTCCCGCGACTCCAGAATCGACCGGGACCGTGACCGGGACCGCGATCTCGGTGCCGATCCTTCCGTCCGCCTCCCCGGTCACCTCCCCACATCACCCGCTGCCACCGCACCAGCCACCCCGATGGGCAGGACCGAGTGGCCGCCCTCGCCTGCGCCCAGCACCCCGATGGTGGTGCCACTCCCCCGCCTGCAGCCCCCGGCCGAGCCCGCCCCCGACGCCGGCTCAAGCGTCACCGTCACGATCGGCCGGATCGAGGTGCTCCCTCCCGCGGCTGCTCCCACACCCGCGCCACCGCCGCGGGCGACCACGCGGCGTACGACGGGGGCGCCGGACCTGGCCGACTACCTGCGCAGCCGGGGGCGCTCATGAGCAACTTCCTGGCGGTGGGGACGGTATCGGCAGCCCTGCAACGGCTGCTCAGCCCGACCGTGAGCTCGGCCGTCCCCGGAGCCGTGGTCTGGGTGGATCGCTCAGACGTGAAACGGACCAAGTCGGGGGTCAACATCTACCTCTACCGCTCGTCGATCGACGCCGTTCGGCGCAACGACGAGCTGCCAGCGCGACGTGACGACGGCTCCCTGATGGTCCGCCCGCAGCTGGCGGCGAGCCTGCACTACCTGCTGACCTTCCACGGCAAGGACGACGAGCTCGTGCCCCAGCGATTGATGGGCGCAGTCCTGGCGGCCCTGCACACCCGCCCGGTCATCACGCCCACGCTCATCGAGGACGTGAACACCGAGGCCGCGGATGCCAATGGCATGCATCAGTACCTCGTCTTCAACGACCTGATCGACGCCGCCCAGCTCGTCCGGATCTCGCCCGATCCGATGAGTCTGGACGACCTCTCCAAGCTGTGGTCGGTCTTCTTCCAGACCGCCTACCAGCTCTCGGCGACCTACCTTGCCTCCGCTGTCCTCCTCGAGGAGACCCTCGAGACGCCTCAGCCCGCACCGCCCGTCACCCTTCCCCAGCTGACCGTGCGGGGACTGCTCCAGCCGACCATCCTCAGTGCGCGCAACCTGGCGGATCCGCGGGCACCACTCGTCTCCGACTCGGTGCTGGACATCTCGGGAAGCGGGCTCAGGGGCGAGCAGACGGTCGTGCGGATCGGGGCGAGCGTGCTCACCCCCACCGACGCCGACACCCACGCCACGTCGCTGCGGGTGCCCCTGTCCGGGGCAACCCAGTTGCGCGCGGGGCTGCAGCCGGTGCTCGTGGCGCACGACTGGCTGGTCGGTGATCCTGCCCTGCCCCGTGGGGGTGAGACGAGCAACGCGGTCGGAGTCCTGGTCGCCCCGAAGATCACTCTCGCCGTGGCCGCCGGCCAGATGAACATCACCAGCGACCTGTCCGTCGGTCGTCGACAAGAGGTGTCCGTCCTGCTGCTGGAGCGGACGACAGGTGGCACCGCGCGCGCGATCGACGTACCGGAGCGGACCGAGGACACGACGGCGATCTCGGTGACCCGGCCGGCAGCCTCGACGGAGCTCCCCGCCGGACAGTACGGCGTCTCGCTCACCGTTGACGGGGCGCAGAGCCCGGTCAATCGCAACTCGGGCGGGACCATCACCTCACCTCTGGTGACCGTGTCGTGACCACCACCGCTCGCGCCCGTGACACCGCGGCCCCGGAGGTCGGCTGGGCCGAGGCCAACCAGCGACACCTGGTCGCGGCCGTCGCTGAGGTGGCGGACGCGCTCGAGCGTCATCTCGGCGTCGAGTCGCCGACTCGGCGCGCCCCCCAGCAGCCGCGTGGGCTCTCGCCGCCACCAGCGCTCGACCGGGTGGCCGAGGCCTTCGGTCTCTCCTCCTTCGAGCGTTCGGTCCTCGTGCTGTGTGCGGGCGTCGAGCTCGACACGCGCGTGGCGACCCTCTGCGGGAGCGGCCCGACGTTCGGACTGGCTCTGGCGGCGCTGGCCGACGCGCACTGGTCGGCGCTGACCCCCGACGCACCGCTGCGGCGCTGGCGACTGGTGGAACTGCCGGGCAGTGGTCCGCTGGTGAATGCCGCGCTGCGCATCGACGAGCACGTGCTGCACTTCCTGGCCGGCGCACCGGGATCGGATCCGAAGCTGACCGGACTGGTGACGGAGGTGCCCACCCAGGCGACCACCACACCGGGTCAGACCGACGCCGCACACCGCGTGTCCGGCCTCTGGCGGGCGGCGGACGGTCCAGTGGCCGTGTTGACCGGAGCTGACCGCGACAGCCGACTGGCGGTCGCAGCTCATGCCGCTCTCGATCTCGGGATGGGGATCTTGCTCGTGAACGCGAAGGTGCTGCCGACCGATCCGGGCCATCACGCGGAGCTGGCCCGGCTCCTCGAACGCGAGAGCGTCCTGTCCGGGCACACCTTTGTGGTGGACTGCGAGGCCACCACCGCTGCCGCCGTCGACGCGCTCCTCGCTGCCACCGCTGCCCCCCTGGTGGTCTCGGCCCACGACCCGGTCGCCCTCCAGCGCCGCGAGACGCTCATCGTCGATGTGCCTCGGCCCTCGGCCGCAGAGCAGCGCGCGCTCTGGACCTCGCTCAACGGTGCTCACGCGCCGGTCGACGAGCTGGTCGCGGCCTTCGACCTGAGCTGCTCCTCGATCCGGACGGCCACCACGGCCTCGGCCGGCGACTCCGGCTCCCTGTGGGCTGCGTGCCGGGCCATCGACCGACCCGACCTGAGCAGCCACGCGCAGCGCATCGAGTCCGAGGCGACCTGGGGCGACCTCGTCGTACCGCCGCAGCAACGCCAGGCGCTCGCCCTGCTCACGGCCCATGCCCGCCACCGGGTCACGGTCTATGAGGAGTGGGGCATGCGGATGGGCCGGACCACCGGCCTGGGCAGTACGGCCGTCTTCGGCGGCCCGAGCGGGACCGGCAAGACCCTGGCTGCCGAGGTGATCGCCAACGAGCTCAACCTCGACCTCTACCGGGTGGACCTCAGTGCGGTGGTCAGCAAGTACATCGGCGAGACCGAGAAGAACCTGCGCCGGGTCTTCGACGCGGCCGAGCATGGTGCCGCGGTCCTGCTCTTCGACGAGGCCGACGCGCTGTTCGGCAAGCGCACCGAGGTCAAGGACAGTCACGACCGCTACGCCAACGTCGAGGTCTCCTACCTGCTCCAGCGGATGGAGTCCTACCGCGGGCTGGCGATCCTGACCACGAACATGACCGAGGCGATCGACACGGCGTTCCTGCGCCGGATCCGGTTCCTGGTGAACTTCCCCTTTCCCGACGAGTCGATGCGCGTGGAGCTGTGGGAGCGGGCCTTTGCGTCGTCGACCCCCACGTCGGACCTGGACACCGCAGCGTTGGCGAGGCTCGACCTGGCAGGAGGGACGATCCGGAACGTGGCGGTCAACGCTGCCTTCCTCGCCGCCGAGGTCGGGGGGCCGGTCACGATGGAGCTGGTGCTCCAGGCGGCGCGCATCGAGGCCGGGAAGCTCGGCCTGCCGATGCCGTCGTTGAAACGGGAGGTGAAGGGATGAACGAGCAGGAAGTCCGGTTGCACGACGTGACGGTCGACGGTGACGTCGACCGGGCCGCCGTGCTGGCGGCCATCGAGCAGGCCGTCGGCCGGGCCACGGCCTCGGGGGCGACCTCGTCGGAAGCGATCCGTTCCTCGGTGGCCCGCGCCGTCGGGGAGGCGCACCAGTCGTGAGGACGAGCGCCGTTCCCCAGGTGGACCCGCCCACGAACACGCTGTGGCGCTGCGGTGGCCGCGACTGCGGCGCCGGCGAGTGCGAGCACGAGGAGGGCGAACTGCACCGCCATGCGTCGGGACCCGGGCCTGACTACGCTCCCGAGATCGTGCACGACGTGCTGCGGACCTCGGGCGCGCCGCTACCCCCGACGATCCGCGGGGGGATGGAAGAGGATCTCGGTCACGACTTTGCCGACGTCCGGATCCACGTCGGCGAGCAGGCCGGTCGGTCTGCGGTCGCCGTGAACGCGCTCGCGTACACCGTGGGGCGCCACATCGTCTTCGGTGAGCGTGGCTACGACCCCGGCAGCCCGGCCGGCCAGCGACTGCTCAGACACGAGCTCAGCCACGCGGCCGACAACGGTGCCGGAGCGCCAGTTCCGCGTGACGACCTGCGCATCAGCAGGCCGCACGACCCCGGCGAGCAGCGAGCGCGGACCGCGGCGCTGCGGTCGCCGGGCACGACGGCGAGTCGGGTCGCCGAGACCGGAGCGGCTGACCTCCATCGTGAGTTCGGCTCCGACGCCGACGCCGCAGCTGAGCGGGAGTACGGCGGGAGCGGCGCGCCGCGTGCCCAGACGTGTGGTCGGCCCTCGCACTGCCCGGCCGGCTTCTGCTCGCCGTACCGCAGCCAACAGCTGGCCGAGTACTACCGGGCGAAGAACGGCGGGTGGATCATGGCTGGCATCTCGGCGGCCGTCAACAGCCGGGTCGTCCCGTTGTGGCGGGACTACCTGAACGGCGGGTCGCCCCCGAGGGATCTGACTCCGACCTTCGGCGCTGACTTCACTGCCTCCCCGTCGACGGCCCGGGCGACCGCCTTCCTCGTCGGGGAACTGCGGACGCGTCTCGCCGCCACCCGACCGCCGGTGACCACGACCAGTTCGGTGACGCTGGCCTCCCTCATCCCGACCTCGCTCGCCGCCCTCAACACCGCCGGTGGGCGACACGAGATGAACTTCAGCTTTCCGCGTGACGTCGCGGGCAACCTGGCGGGAGGCATCGGTGACAACCAGACGGCGTGTCCTTCGGGCGCGCAGCCCTCACCGTTCAACGACGAGCGGATCGCGTCCGGGACGGTCGAGCTCACCCGGATCTCAGCGAGCACCGTCGAGGCGCGGCCGCTCATCACCTACCGCGTGCGCGACACCATCGACCTGTGCCCCGGCGACTGCGGCACTGCGCTCGAGCAGATTGCCACGGTCCCGTTGTCGCAGTTCGAGGCGACCGGCATCTCCGGGGACGTGCCGTTCACCGTCGACTTCCCGGCGCCCGCCTCGCCAGCCCTGTCGTTGAGCTATCCGTGAGGCGTTGACCTTGCGCACCGGATCTTGTGGAGCACACACTGAACAATGCGGAGGAGCGACGTGATGCGCACCCGATCGGGCAAGTCGATCGACAGCAGCACCCCGACTGTGTGGCGGTGCGGTGGACCCGGCGCGTCTCGCACCTGTGACGACGACCACGAGTCGCTCACCCGACTGTCCTCCGGCCACGGACCCGAGACCGCTCCGCCCAGCGTGCACGAGGTGCTGCGCACCGGCGGCAGCCCGCTGCCCGCTCCGGTACGCCGGGACATGGAGGCCAGACTCGGGCACAGCTTCGCCGATGTCCGGATCCACACCGATCAGCGGGCCGGGGAGTCTGCCCGAGCGGTCTCGGCCCACGCCTTCACCGTCGGACAGCACGTGGTCTTCGGCCGGGGCGAGTTCGACCCGACCGGGGAGCGCGGCCAGCAGACACTGGCGCACGAGCTGGTCCACACGATCCAACAACGTGGCTCGACGTCGGCGGCCCCGGACGCCTCGCTGCGAGTCTCGACGCCGCAGGACCCTGCCGAGCACGAGGCGCAGGCCGTCGCGACCAGCAGCAGACCAGCCACGAGCGTCACCGACGGCGGGGCTCCGGCGGGGGTCAGCCGGCTGCCCTTCGGCATTTCCCTCCCCAGTGGTGCCCGGTTCCTGACAACGGGGGAACGTGCCACGGCGAGCGGCGTCTACGGCGCCAGCATCGACTTCACCTCGGTGATCATCACCGACGCCACGGGTGGCGGTGGACGACCGTTCACCACGGTGCTCCCCCTCGGTCTCATCGCCATGAACATGGGCAGCGCCGCCCCACCCCCCGTCAGCACCGGGCTGCTGATCCACGAGCTCGCCCATGTCTGGCAGTCGCAGCACCACGCGAACTCCACCGCGTTCATGGGCAACTCGTTGGCCAGCCAGGCAGGGGCCGCGGCCGCCGGCGGCAGCGCCTACTGCTACGTGACCGGCAAGTGGTTCGGTGAGTACGCCGCCGAACAGGTGGCACAGCAGGCCGAACGTGGCGTGGGAACCATCAGGTCCCACATGCGCGCGGTCTCACCGGGCAGCACCGACCCGGCGAACGTCGTGGGACTCACCATCCCTCGGTGGGAGACCCGAGGGGCCCCGGGCGTCTCCTGCTGATCGGCCCTGCGTGACGGGGCGGTGACGCCGATGCGGTGACCCTGAGCGGGTGACGGGGTTCACCGGCTCTCCGAAGCTCAGCAAGGGCGCGCTCATCGGTCTGGACGCGCTCAAGCCTCTGGCGAGCGTCGTCGTCTTCCAGTACAACCCCGAAAAGGTCACCCGCACGCTCCAGCCGAAGACCAGCGGCGAGGACGGTGCCGAGGGTGAGGCGCTGCGGATCACCGGGCCACCGGAGGAGACCTTCAGCCTCGAGATCGAGATCGACGCCACCGACCAGCTCGCTGCGGGTGACGCGGTCGCCGGCTCGATGGGCATCGCGCCGCAGTTGGCGGCGCTCGAGATGATGTTCTACCCGGCCTCCGGGCTCGTCATGGCCAACCAGGCGCTGGCCCTGGCCGGCCTGATCGAGGTGGTGCCGCCCGAGGCGCCGCTCGCTCTCCTGGTCTGGAGCACCTCGCGGGTGCTGCCGGTGCGGATCACCACGATCAGCATCGCCGAGGAGGCCTACGACCCGCGCCTGAACCCGATCCAGGCCAAGGTCACCGTCGGCATGCGGGTGCTGAACTACGACGACCTGGGTCTGCTCTCCGTGGGCGGTGGACTCTTCATGGTTCACCAGATCGCCAAGGAGGTCATGGCGAACCTCGGGAGCGCCCAGTCGTTCTCCGCGACGACCAACGTGGGCGCGGGCGGCTGAGGTGTTCTCCCCCACCAGCCGGTACGCCGGTCTCGCCACCGCCACGTTCACGTTGCCGGGCACCGACGGCACGAGCCGGGAGGTGACCTACGTCAAGCGTCGACTCCTCCCCCGGGTCGACGAGCACACGCTGCTCACCGAGCACACGCTCGCGCCGGGCGAGCGCCTCGATCACCTTGCCGCGCGCTACCTCGGGGACCCCACCCAGTTCTGGCGCATCTGCGACGCCACCGACGTGATCCGACCCGCCGACCTCGAGAAGACCGGGCAACGGCTGCCGATCGCGATGCCCCTGAAGCCGGGCGGGTGAGGGCGCGTGCTCGAGAGCGTGCTCGGCGTCAGGCTCCTGCTGTGGACCGGGAACCCGGTCCCGACACCGAGCCCGAGCCTGCTCGGGCCGTTGCGCAGCGTCGAGGTCCGCAACGACGTGGCGTCCGGCGACGGATTCCAGCTGACCTTCGCGCTGACCAAGGACACCTTCGGCAGGTACGACGTCGTCGCCTCGCTCGCACCCGGCACCCGGATCTGGATCGGCGCCGTGATCGGCGTGCTCCCCGAGGCATTGATCGACGGCGTCGTGGAGCGCCACGACCTCAGCCCCAGCGACCAGCCCGGAGAGAGCACCCTGACCGTCACGGGCACCACGGTCTCCTCGTTGCTCGGACTGGAGGAGAAGGACGAACCCCACCCCAACCAGCCGGACTACGTGATCGTGACCAAGATCCTGGCGTCGTACCCCGAGCTCGGCCTGGTGCCGAGCGTCACGCCGACGACCGACGTACCGATTGAACTGCAGCGCATCCCGCACCAGCGGGAGACCGACCTGGCCCTCATCCGTCGGCTGGCTGACGCCAACGGCTTCGTCTTCTACACCGAACCCATCACCTTCGGGGTCAACCGGGCGCACTGGGGCCCGGTGCTGCGCGTGGGGCTGCCCCAACGCGCGATCACGCGGGGCATGGGCGCGGCCAGCAACTGCCGCGAGCTGACGTTCGGGCAGGACTCGTTGGCGCCCGAGGGCGCCACGGGCACCTTCGTGGAGCCGATCACGAAGATGCAGGTCCCGATCCCCGCGCTGCCGTCCCTGCGACTGCCGCCGCTCTCGTCCTCCCCGGCCTCGGCCCGGCGCACCACCCGGCTCCGGTCGACCGGTAACGCCGGACCGATCCAGACCGCCCTGGCTTCGGCCGCCGCCGCGACCCGGGCGCCCGAGGCCGTCACCGGACAGGGCGCCCTCAACACCGCGAAGTACGGCGGGGTGCTGCGGGCGCGTGGCCTGGTGGGTGTCCGCGGTGCCGGTCTGGAGTACGACGGCTTCTACTACGTCACGAGCGTCACGCACTCGATCGCCCGCGGCAGCTACACCCAGCGGTTCGGCCTGAGCCGCGAGGGCACCGGTGCCCTGACCCCGGTGGTGGTCCCGTGAGCGAGGACAAGTTCTGGGGGAAGTACCGCGGCGTCGTCACCGACATCAACGACCCGCTGATGACCATGCGGATCAAGGCCAAGGTCCCCGACGTGTACGGCGACCAGGCCAGCGGCTGGGCGATGCCCTGTGCGCCGTTCGGCGGTGACGGGGTCGGCTTCTTCGCGCTGCCGACCGTCGGGGCCGGGGTCTGGCTCGAGTTCGAGCACGGTGATCCGGACCATCCCGTCTGGGTCGGGGCCTGGTGGGGGTCGGTGGCCGAGGTGCCTCCGGTGCTCCTCGCCCCGCCGTACAAGAAGGTGCTGCTGGTGACCCCCGCCGGTCACAGCATCACGCTCGACGACACCCCTGGTGTCGGCGGCATCACGCTGGAGACGGCCGAGGGCGCCAAGGTGTCGATGAGCTCCACCGGCCTGGAGATCACCAACGGCATGGGCGCGAGCATCAAACTCTCCGGCCCCCAGGTGTCGGTCAACAACGGCGCACTGGACGTGATCTGATGCCCGGCCTCGCCCTCACCCAGTCGGCCGCCGTGATGTGCGTGCATGCCGGCCAGGCCCAGCCGACCACGCCGCTCCCCCGCGTCACGCTCTCCGGAGCTCCCGCGATCGGCCAGGCTGCGCCGTACACGGTGGCGGGGTGCCCGTTCGTGCTGCCCGGCGGGGCCCCCTCGCCCTGCGTCACGGCCACCTGGGTCGCGGCCGCGCTGCGGGTCACTTCGGGCGGGATCCCCCTCGTGCTCCAGGACAGTACGGCGGTCTGCGTCCCCAACGGGACCGGGCTGACGGTGACCTCCCCCGGACAGGCTCGGGTGCAGGCGTCATGACCCACGTCGACTTCCCGTTCCGCATCGACGGTCGTGGTCGGACCGGTCTCACCGGCGACCACGACCACATCCGCGACCTGGTCGAGCAGGTGCTGTTCACCAGCCCCGGCGAGCGGGTCAATCGGCCGACGTTCGGGTGCGGACTGCTGCACCTGGTCTTCCAGCCGAACTCCGAACCGCTCGCGCTGGCCATCCAGGCGACGGTGCAGGGGTCCCTCCACCAGTGGCTCGGCGAGCTGATCGCGGTCGACCAGGTGCAGGTCGTGGCGGAGGACTCGGTCCTCCAGGTGACGGTCGGCTACACCATCCGCAGGACCCAGGAGTCCCACCTCGACGAGTTCCGGAGCTCGCTGTGACCAGCGTCCATTCCGACACCGATCTGCGGATGGAGGCGGTCCGCGACGGCACGAGGGTCAATGGCATCGACTTCCTCGAGGTGTTGCCGGGGCAGAGCAAGCTCGCCGTCCGCTTCCTGCATCCGCTGCCCGGACAGACCGACGGCGTCCCTGCGGACGGCACCGTCCTCACCAAGGCGCACGTCCTGATCGAAGGCGGTGACCGGGTCCGGGGCATTCGTGCCCTGAGCTCGTCGACGGCCGATCGGGTGCTGACGGTGGCGGTCTCCGGGCCCGGCGACTTCTCGACGTACCGGCTGAGGCTGGTGGACCCGGTCACCGGCCGCGTGCCGCTGGGGTTCGACCCCCAGCTGAGCGGAGTCGACTTCTCCTTCAAGGCCGGCTGCCCCATCCGCTTCGACTGCCGTCCCCGCGACGAATGCCCCCCACCGGCCAGGGCACCGGAGGGCCGCGACCACCTCGCCAAGGACTTCGACAGCTTCCGGCAGTTGATGCTGGACCGCCTCGCCACGACGATCCCGGACTGGACCGAGCGGAACCCGGCGGACCTGCAATTCACCCTGGTCGACCTCCTGGCCTACGTCGGGGACCGGCTCAGCTACGAGCAGGACGCGATCGCCACCGAGGCCTACCTCGGGACGGCCCGCAGTCGAGTGTCGGTGCGCCGGCATGCGCGACTGCTCGGCTACCGGATGCACGAGGGCTGCGCGGCCCGGGCCTTCGTGCACGTGCACGTCGACGCCCTGCAGCCCTTCGCCGCGCACCGTCAGTTCCTGACCGGACCACCCGGTGACCCCGAGACGCTCGTCTTCGAGGCCCTGCACCCGCTCACCGCGGCACCCGAGCGCAACGAGATCGCCTTCCACACCTGGACCGACGTGCACACCTGCCTGCCGCGAGGTGCCACCCGGGCCACGCTCGCCGGCGACCCTGCCCCGGCGTTGGCCGTCGGTGACTTCCTCCTGCTGGAGGAGGTGCTGGGCAGCGCGAGCGGTGAGGAGGCCGACAAGGACCGGTCCCACCGCCACGTCGTCCGGCTGACCGACGTGTCTCCCGGGGTGGACCCGCTCGACGCCACAGCGGTGGTCGAGGTCGCCTGGGCCGAAGCGGACGCCCTGCCGTTCCCGTTCTGCATCAGCGCCGTCACCGAGTCCGGTGGCCTCCGGCGGAGATCGGTGTGCGGCGTTGCCCGGGGCAACATCGTGCTCGTCGACCACGGCGCGAGCGTCCCCGCACCCGTGCCCCTCAGCCTGGCCCTCGACGTCGCCGACCGCTGGCGCCCGCCGCTCCCGGAGGGGCGTCCGACCTGGGCAGTCGCCTTCGATGCCACGGTCCCGGCACGCGACCAGCTCGCGCCCGATCCCCGCGAGGCACGGGCTCGCGTCGCCGTCCAGGACGCCGACGGCAACGACTACGACCCGGTGCCGGACCTGCTCGGCTCGTTCGCCGAGGACGCCCACTTCGTGGTGGAGGTCGAGGAGGACGGAAGCACCACCCTGCGCTTCGGGGACGGCACCTACGGGCGCGAACCGCTCGCCGCAAGCGACCACCTCGCGACGTACCGGAGTGGGCACGGTGCGCACGGCAACGTGGGACCCGAGGCGATCACCCTGCTCCACCCACCGGTGTCGGGAGTCAGCGTCACCAATCCGCTCGCGGCGGCGGGTGGAGTGGATCCCGAGCCGACCGAGCGGGTTCGCCTCGACGCGCCGCAGGCGTTCCGGGTGCAGGAGCGTGCGGTCACGGAGTCCGACTACGCGACGATCCTGACCGAGCGCGCGCCGGGCATCCAGCGGGCTGCGGGCCGGATGCGGTGGACGGGCAGCTGGTACACCGCGTTCGTGAGCGTCGATCGGCTGGGCGGTCGCGAGGTCGACCGGCCCCATCGCGAGCAGGTTCGTGGCTTCCTGGAGCCCTACCGGATGGCGGGCGTCGATGTGGAGGTCTCACGTCCGCGACCCGTGCCCCTGGAGCTCGAGCTGGCGGTGTGTGCCCACCCGAACCGCTTCACCACCGACGTGGAACGCGACGTGCTGGACGCGTTGTCATCGCGGGTGCTGCCGTCGGGGGTCCGAGGCCTCTTCCACCCCGACCACTTCACCTTCGGCACCCCCGTCCACCTCAGCCGCGTGTACGCCGCGGTCCTGGCGGTGCCGGGGGTGGCCACCGTGCGGGCCACGAAGTTCCGCAGGTACGGCGAACCGGACCGCGGCGAGCTCGCCACCATGGTGCTCCGGGTGCTCGACCTCGAGATCGCCCAGCTCGCCAACGACCCCGACGTCCCCGAGCGCGGCGTGCTCACCGTCTCGGTGGGAGGTGGCCGATGACCCACGACCCCGCGCTCGACACATGTGGCTGCTGCCTCGCGCCGGGTGACGCCACGCCCACCCCCGTCTGGAACACGCCCGGTCGCCCGGCGGTGGAGCGCCGGGTCGGGACCCTGGGCGACTTCTTCGCGGCGATGTCGGCCGGGCTCACGCAGGCCGAGGCCCTCCGTCGGTTCACCGATCGGCGCCTGGACGACCCCACGGTGGCGCTGGTCGACGCGTGGGCAGCCGTGCTGGACGTCCTCACGTTCTACAGCGAACGCCTGACCAACGAGACCTACCTGCGCACCGCCCTCGAGCTGGACTCGCTGACCGAGCTCGCCCACACCGTCGGCTACCTGCCGGGTCGCGGCCGTGCCTCGGCGACGTCGCTCGCGTTCACCCTCGAGGACGCGCTCGGCTCCCCGCCCCTCGTGCCGATCCCGACCGGCACCAAGGTGGCCAGCCTGCCCGGCCCCGGTGAGGTCCCGCAGAACTACGAGACCGGCGCCGACCTCGACGCACGGCCCGCCTGGAATGCGATGCCAGCCCGGTCCCGGGTGCCCCAGCGCCTGACCCGGGGCGCGACGCACGCCCACGTGGTGGGGATCCGCACCGACCTGGCCGTCGGCGACGCGATCCTGGTGGTGGGCAGCGAGCGTGAGGGCGCCGGAGCCAGTCAGTACTGGGCGTTCCGCCGGCTTGCCTCCGTCCGACCCGAGCCCGGTCTCGACGCCACCCGGATCGGGTGGGTCGAGCCGCTGGGTGAGCCGGCGGTCGCGTCCGGTCGCGAGGGCGACGAGAAGATCCCGCACCACCCCGACCTCCGGGTCTTCGTGCTCCGGAAGAAGGCGGCGATCTTCGGCGCCACGGCACCCGACTGGCGGCTGATCAGTGCGTCGGTCGGTGGCGGGAGGACCGACCCCACCGGTGTGGCCCCAGGCACTGGCCTGGGCACGAGGTCGACCGGACCCGTGACCGGCGAGGGACCGGACTGGCAGGACTGGAGCGTCCAGGTGCCGGAACGACCGGCCAACACCGTCGACCTCGACTCGACGTACCCCTCCGCCGTGCCCGGCTCCTGGGTGGTGCTCTCGCGTCCCACGGTGACGGCGTGCTACCGGATCGAGACCGTGACCGAGGAGTCACGCACGGACTACACCCTCAACGCCAAGGTCACCCGCCTGTTCATGCAGGGCCCCTGGGTGGCCAACCTCTTCAGCTCCTACGTCCGGCAGACGGTCGCCTGGGTCGGGTCCGAGCTGGTCCCGCTCGCGGAGGCTCCCGTCGAGCTGCCCGTGCAGGGCATCGAGGTCGAGCTCGCGGACTCCGTCCCCACCCTGGCCGCGGGACGCACGGTCGTCGTGACGGGACCACGCCCGGTCATGCGGGTGCGAGAAGGAGTCCGCGACCTGATGCTCAGCAGGGCCGACGGACCGAGTCGCGAGCTCCATCCCGGCGACCTGCTGGAGGTCGCGGGGCCGGCCACGGCCAACTCGGACGGCTCCACGACCTGGGTGACCGACGACGGCTCGGTGACCGTCCCCCGCGACAGCCTCGAGGTGGTTCCGGCCGACCCGGACGCTGCCGTGCACAGCGAGGTGGCCGTGATCGCCGGTCCCACCCCCGACGAGCCGCAGGTGGACCGCCTGCGGTTCGCCGCCGACCTGAGTGGTGTCTACGACCGCACGGCCGTACGCCTCCTCGGCAACGTGGCACCCGCGACCCACGGGGAGACCACGAGTCAGGTCCTGGGCGGTGGCAACGCGACCGTCCCCTTCCAGCGCTTCGTGCTGGCCCAGGTGCCCCTGACCTACGTCCTGGCCTCGTCCGGCGGCGCGGTCCTCTCCACGCTGGTCGTCCGGGTCGACGGCCGGTCGTGGAAGGAGGTGCCCCGGCTCTTCGGAGCAGGACCGCACGACGAGGTCTTCACCACGCAGACCGACGACGAAGGCCACCTGACGGTCCAGTTCGGCGACGGCCGCACCGGGAGCCGGCTGCCCACCGGAACCGGCAACGTGAGCGCCACCTATCGCATCGGCACCGGGCTGGATGGCCGCGTCGAGGCGAACCGCCTGACCCTGCCGATGACCCGGCCGCTGGGGCTGCGCTCGGTCACGAACCCGATCGCCTCCGGGCTCGCCGCGGATCCCGAGTCGGGCACCGAGATCCGCGCGAACGCCCCGCGCACGGCACTCACCCTCGAGCGAGTCGTCTCCCTGCGCGACGTCGAGGAGTTCGCGAAGTCGGTCCCCGGGATCGGCAAGGCCCGGGCCGCCTGGCTCTGGGACGGTCGGCGTCGCTTCGTCCAGCTCAGCGTCGTGGGCACCGGTGGCCAGTCGATCGACGCGACCGCGATCGACGACCTGACCACCTCCTTGCGCTCTGCGGGGGACCCTCGACTGCCCCTCTCCGTGGCCGAGGCAGAGGTGGTCACGGTGCACGTGGGCATCGGCGTGGTCGTGGACCCGGCGTACGAGCCCACCAGCGTCCTCGACGCCGTGATCGCTTCGGTGACGGCGGCACTGACCATCGACGCCCGAGCCCTGGGCCAGCCGCTGACCAACGGCGACATCATCGTGGCCTCGCACGCGGTGCCGGGCGTGGTGGCGGTCAAGGTCACGGTCCCGGTGCTCGACGTCCCGTCCTCCGGAGCACACGTGGTGGGCGGCGTCACCGTCCCGGCGCAACTGGTCGTCCTGGCCGCCGACGGCCTCACGGTCACGGAGGTGGTCTCGTGACCCGGTTGCGCGATGAGCTCTTCTCCCTGCTCCCCCTGGTCCACCAGCAGCGAGACGCTGATCCGACCCAGGGCCACGCCCTGGCCGCCCTCCTCGAGGTTCTCGGGGAGCAGGCCGACGTGGTGGCGGCCGACCTCGCCCAGCTCTACGACGACGCGTTCATCGAGACGTGCGCCGACTGGGTGGTGCCCTACCTCGGCGACCTGCTGGGCGTCCGACTCCTGCACGCCCTGGGACCCGCCGCCGGCCGGCAACGGGCCCTGGTCGCCAACACGCTGGACTACCGGCGGCGCAAGGGCACCCTGGCCGGACTGGAGGACCTGGCCTTCCAGGTGACCGGCTGGCCCACCGCCGGGGTCGAGTACTTCCAGCGCCTCGGCGTGACCCAGCACCTGGCGCATCCGCGCCCGGGGAACCTCCGCACCCCCGACCTGCGGCAGGCAGCCGAGCTCGAGCTGCTCGGCGGCCCGTTCGGGGCGTCCGCCCACACCGCAGAGGTACGCCGCGTCCCTGCCGGGCGCTACGGCATCGGCACCATCGGGCTGCACACCTGGCGGCTCCTGCCCCAGCGCGTCATCCGGGCCACGGCTCGACCGGTCAGCGACCCCCCGGACGGACGCTTCCACGTCGACCCGGTCGGTCTGCCCGTCCCCCTGTTCAACCCGGGCACGGCCGAGCCCGGCATCGGCTCGCTGGCCGACGAGCGGCACGTGCCGAGCGCCCTGAGGCGGCGCGCCCTCCACGACGAGCTCGAGGGACTGCGTGTCGGCACTGTCTCGGAGCCGCGGTGGTTCGGCGACGACCCGGTGATCGAGGTCTTCGCCGACCTGGGCGCCGGGTCGGTCGTCGTACCCCTCGAGCAGGTGACGGTCGCGGACCTGAGCGACCCAGCCGTGCCGCTCGCCGCCGGGTGGCCACGTCCCGCGGCACCGCTGGTGGTCGCCGTGGACCCGGTGCTCGGCCGGCTCTCGTTCCGGGCCGGGCTGGCACCGATCGACGTCGAGGTGACCTCCGCGTATGCCACACCCGGCAGGGTCGGCGCCGGCACCCACGACCGCGGCTGCATCGAGACCACGGACCTGGTCGAACGCCACACGTGGTTCCGAGCCGTAGGGGCTCGGGCCGTGCCCGTGCCCGGCCTCGTCCGGTCCACGATGGGCGAGGCCCTCGCGGACTGGAGCGCCGAGCCGCCCGGGGCGGTCGGCGTGATCGCGATCCTGGACAGCCGCACCTATGTCGAGGACCTGGCCATCAGCGTCCCCGCGGGCAGCGAGCTGATCGTGGTGGCCACCGCCTGGCCGGACGCCGAGGATGCCAGCAGCGCAACCGCCGTCCTGGACCTGGCCGCCGCCCGGCCCCAGGACCGACGACCGCACCTGCTCGGCTCGGTCGAGGTCACGGGCACCGCCGGGGTTGCCGACGCACCCCCGGGCGAGCTGACCCTCGACGGACTGCTGGTGGAGGGCGATGTCAGCGTGCAGCCCGGCCATCTCGCCCGGCTGGCCCTGCGCCACCTCACGGTCGTGCCCGGCGTGGGCGAGGTCGCCGTGGCGGCCCCCACCACGGCGACCGACGACAACCCCGCCCTCACGGTGGAGGTCTTCCGGAGCATCGTCGGCGCGGTGGCGATCCCCGAGCGCGGCCCGGACCTGGTCGTCGCGCACAGCATCGTCGACGGACGGGGGGCGGTCGGCCTGGCCGCTCCGGAGGCCGAGGTGGTCCTCGACCAGGTGAGCCTCCTGGGCAGTCTCACCGCTCAACAGCTCTCCGCCAGCGACTGCGTGCTCGACGGTCCGGTGAGCGTCGCCCGGCACCAGAGTGGCTGCCTGCGCTTCAGCCACGTGCCGGAAGGTGCAGTCACGCCACGGCGCTACCGCTGCCAGCCCGACCTGGCCCTGACCGACGTCACCGACGCGGCGGTTGCCGCGGCGATCCGGGCCCGCCTGACGCCGGCCTTCACCTCCACGACGTACGGCGACCCGGCGTACGGCCGACTGGACGACCGGGCCGACCCGGCGCTGCTGACCGGGGCGTCCAACGGTGCGGCCATGGGTGCCTTCGCCGAGCTGCAGGAACCACAACGCCTGGCCAACCTCACCGCCGTGCTGGAGGAGTACCTCCGACTCGGCCTGGAGGCAGGTGTCATCCATGAGAGCTGACCTCGCACGGACCGAACGACAGGGGTACCGACCATGAACGGTGGAGATCTGACCCGATCGACCTTCCGGGCGCACCGCCACTATGCGGGCGTCAGGATGCAGCAGGGCCGAGTCCAGCTCGACGCCGACTGGAACGAGCAGCTCGACCTGACCGCACACCGCGACCGCGCCGAGGCGCTCGACGTCATCGGTCCCGTCGGGGTGCCCAAGCTCGACGGCGGCTTCGAGCTGAGCATCTCCCCCGACGGCACCGACCTGCTCCTCTCCCCCGGACGAGCCTGGGTGCAGGGTCGGCTCTGCGAGGTGGACGCCACCACGACCGCTGCCGACGAGGTGTCGACCACGTCAGTCACGGTCGACTCGTTGGTGCTCGACGGTGCGGAGCTCGCCGCCCACCAGTGGGTGGAGGTGCTCGACAAGGACGAGTCGGTCATCAGCCGGGTCAGCGCGGTCGACGTGGCCACCCGCACCCTGACCCTCGCCACCTCGATCGGGCCGTTGTCCGGGGCCA
Organism: uncultured Actinomycetota bacterium; assembly: GCA_963850965.1. GTDB lineage: Bacteria > Actinomycetota > Actinomycetes > Propionibacteriales > Nocardioidaceae > Nocardioides. Next base: position 188,261 of record CAWKMT010000003.1, read on the forward strand.
TCCGGCTGCGCCGTCGCGCGTCGTACGCCGACCAACCGGACCTGCCGGTCCCGGAGCACACCATCAGGCCCTCGGCGACCGATCCCCGCGTGCTGGACCTCCCAGAGGGCAGCTACCTGGCCTACCTCGACGTGTGGGAGCGAGCGATCACGGCGCTCGACGAGCCCACGATCAGCGAACCGGCCCTCGGGGTCGACACCGCGACCCGGAGCAAGGTGGTCTGGCAGCTGCGTCTCCTCGACCTGGCGGACGTGGCCGAGCCGGTCGACTGCAGCACCGACCTCTCGGAGGCCCTGGCCGCGCTGGCCCCGCCGACCGGGCTGCTGGCGGCCCGGGCCGAACCTCCGGAGGGATCGGAGGACCGTTGCCGACCGACGCCCGCGGGCGGCTACGTGGGTCTGGAGAACCAGCTCTATCGGGTCCACGTCCACGAGGTCGCCGCCGGCCAACCGGTCGTCCTGTGGAGCCGGGAGAACGCCTCGGTGGCGACCCGGTGGGTCAGCTCGATCACCTCCGACGTGCTGGGCGTGGCCGACATCGGACGGGACGCCGTCCTCGGCTTTCAGCCCGGCGACTGGGTCGAGCTGTACGACGACAGCCGCGTCCTGGACCGCAGGCCGGGCACCCTGGTCCGGCTCCTCAATGCCAAGGACGACAAGCTCACCCTCGATCCCGCCACCGCAAGTGGCTCGACCGACATCGCCGACTTCCCGCACCACCCCCAGATCCGACGGTGGGACTCCCCGGGAGCGGTGACTGCGGTGCCCGGCACCTGGTTGGCGCTCGAGAACGGCGTCGAGGTCCGGTTCCTCACCGGCGGGACCTACCGGCCGCACGACTACTGGTTGGTGCCGGCTCGCTCGGTGACCGCCGACGTCGACTGGCCGCGCGACTCGGCCGGCGAGCCGTGTCCGCAACCGCCGGCCGGGGTCCGGCACGACATCGGTCGGCTGGGCATCGTGGCGCGCACCGCCACCGGCCTCGCGCTCCAGGACTGCCGCGACCTCTTCCCGGCCCTGACCGCGCTGACGGCCGACGACGTGAGCGTCGACAACGACGTCTGCGATCTCCCGGGGGTCGACACGGTTCAGGACGCCCTCGACGCGCTGTGCCGGGCCAACGACCTGCGCCGACACAACCGGCTGCTGCACGGCCACGGGATCGTGTGCGGGCTCGCGGTGCACTGTGGCGACGACCGGAACGATGACGAGGACGATGACGGCGACGACAGGGACAACGACAGGGCCGACGAGCGCGAGAGAGCCCGGGAGCGACGGATCAAGTCCGGCTTCACCACTGCGGACCGCCGAGAGCTCTTCCGCGCCGGCGACGACGATGACGCCGACGGTGCCCGAGCCACCGCCGAGCGTCGCTTCGTGACGGTCCAGCCCGGCGCGGCCATCGATGTCGACGGGGTGGATCTCGACGTCCCGGAGCCGATCGTGGTCGATGTTCTCGCTGAGGTGGAGGCCCTGGGCGACGGAGTGCTGGACAAGCAGGGCGATGGCGAGGTGTGCCTCGTGCTGCGCAGCGACCCCGATCGCGGTCCCGTGGCGGCAGCGACGAAGTATGAGCCCGAGGAGAAGTGGTCGTTCCTCGTCGACACCCTGCTCCACGACATCTACCAGGACTGCCTCGCCAAGCTCTTCAGCTGGATCAAGGCCCAGCTCCGCCCACCCCAGGCTGACGACGAGGACCAGCGCGGCTACCTGCTGCGCACGGCTCTCACCAACCTGCTCACCTACGTCGCCAATCCGAAGTCGGGAGGCACCGTCTTCGTCGGATCGATCGGAGCACACAGCGCTGCTGACCTTCTACAAGGGACTCAAGGAGAGGCTGCGCAGCAAGACCTTCTGCGCCATGTTCGACGACGCGCGGCCCTACCCCGAGTACCCCGACTCGTTGCGTGGGATCAGGACGATTGCCGGGACCGGCATGCACTCCCGCGTCCGGATGCATCCGAGCGGCAAGGAGGTCTGGACGACCGGTGGCGGGATCAACCCGCTCACACCGACGACCATGATCAATCGCTACCGGGTGCCCGAGGGGCGCCTGATGGCACGGATCGATCCTCTCGCCGGCCGTACCCTCGCGACCGGGGACAAGGGATCGGACACGGTGGCCGCGGTCACCGACGTGGCCTTCTCCCCCGACGGGAAACTGATCTATGTGACGGTGCCGACCCGCGACGGCAACGACACGATCTTCCGGGTCGGTGAGCTCGGTGCGAAGGAGGTCAAGTGGCGTCCGGCCACGACGATCTGCGGGGTCAAGCTCGTCACGCTGGCCACCACCGAGGCGGACCCGGACCACGTCTACGCCATCGGTGTGCGCCGCCGCTCGACCGAGGGCAAGGCGGTCAGCCTGCGTGACTTCACGGGTGCCGGTCTGTGGCGGATCCCGTCGAAAGAGGTGCCCGAGGGCCTGACCGCGATCGCGGGGACCGAGAGTCTCAACACGGTCGGCCAGCTCGTGATCTCGCCGACCGGTGAGGCGGTCTTCAGCGTCGGGGACCCCGGAGAGAGCGCCGATCGCTACCGGCGGCTGATCGCCATGAAGGTCTCCTCCGCGAACCCGTCCCAGCTCAGCGACATCGCACTGGATGGTCCGCCGAGCGATGGAGACCTCACCCTGGTGCTGCGGTCGAAGAACTCCGAGCAGACGACCGTGTGGCTGGTCAACAGCTCGAACAACCCACGGCTCATGGGCTACGAGGTGGCCACCGGTGAGCAGGTGACCCGCGTGGAGATGGACTCGTTCGGCAGGGGCCAGGGGCAGCTCTCGCTGCAGGGGGTGAATGACCGAATCGTCGTCACGGACTCCAGCACCTCGCTGGCCAGGGTGCTTCGACACCTCACGCCAGGAGTTCGTGGAGGCACTGCTGCTTCCGGTTCAGGTGACGCCCACCTCGGTCACGGCCGTCCACACCGAGCCGCGCCACGTCGTCGTACTGAACCTGGTGAGCAACTCGTTGTCGGTCATCGAGGCAGACCTGGTGATGGGTGACTCCTTCGACCTGACCCCGTTGGTGGAGTACCGACGAGCAGCCGTCGAAGCGTTCGTCGACCTCGTCGGCCGCTTCGCGCAGTACCTCAAGGACTGCATCTGCGACCACTTCCTGGTGAACTGTCCGCCGCGACCGGAGAACAAGGACCTCGATCTTGCGGTGGTGAGCATCCGGGGCGGATCGGTCTACAAGGTCTGCAACTTCTCGCGTCGACGCTATGTGAAGTCGTTCCCGACGGTCGGCTACTGGCTCTCGCTGGTGCCCGTGCTGCCGGCGCTGCGAGACCTCCTCGGTCGCGCCTGCTGCGCACTCCTGCCCGACCGGTTCGGCGACTACTCGACGCAGGACCACGACGGCGCGAAGGACCGGGTCAACGCGACCCAGGTGCTGAGCTTCCTCGAGATCGGCCCAGCGCGAGGATCCGATGACCCAGCTGAAGAACCTCGACTGGGGGTCCTTCCCGAGCTTCCTGAAGGGGGCGAACTCAGGCGACTGGGGAGACCAGGAGGAGACGGCCCCGAAGACCCGGGCGCCCGACCAACCGGCCGCAGCCGCCACCGCTTCCGCGTCCAGGAAGGCCAGTCCCGCCGAAACTGTCTTCAGCAACCTGCTCCGCAATCCGACGATCCGCCGTGACGTGACGACCGAGATCGTCCGGCAGCCCACGTCGGCCGCTGGAGAGGCCGGCGTGGTGGTGAACCACGAGGAGTCGGTACAACTGGCGGCCCTGGTGGCGCGGGTGGAGTCCCTGGAGACCGAGCTCGGTGCGTTGCGCCAGGCCAGCACGGCGCCCGCACCGAAGTCGCCGCGGAAACCCCGTGGGTAGTCGCCGACTCAGCGTGCTCCCCGCACGCGGGCGGGGAGCACGAAGACCGAGCCCCCGCCCGTCTCGACCGTGAGCACGTCCGCGACCTTGGAGTTGTACGACGTCTGGTCGGTCGAGCAGAGCACCAACCGGACGCTGTGACCCTTGCGGAAGCGGTGGGCGAAGCCGGCGAGCTTGAGACGAACCGGCTTGCCCACCGCACCCGACGGCACCCGGACCGGTGCGATGAGCCGGTGGATCAGGGTCGCCGTGCCGTCCGGCGCGACGTCGTAGACCTTGCGCGAAGAAGACCATGTCCTGGCTGTTGCTGTTGGTGATCTCCAGCCGCGCCGACGGGATGCCGACCGAGGTGACCGCGCGTGCGAACGGCGCGGAGGTGAAGGCAGCGAACTGGCCCTCGATCTCCCTGGGCGGTACGTCCTGTGAGCTCGGCGAGGCATCGGGTCCGGTGAACTGTGACTTCTCGGTGTAGGCCGCCGGCTGCCCGCCCTGCGGGTTCAGGAACGACGCGGAGCCGTCCTGGACGGAGCCTCCGGGGGCCACCAGGGCGTTGCTCCCGGACAACGTGAAGGTGGTCGATCGACGACGCAGCGGGAAGCGCGACGACGCGCCGTACTGCTCGTCGTTGGCACCCGTGCCGGCGTACTTCTTCCAGTCGCGGTAGTAGGTGAACGCCGGGCCGCGCCCTCCGTCCCTGCCCCGCAACCAGTGCGCCATCCAGCCGAGCTGGCGCAGGCTGAGGTAGCAGTCGTCGAGCGTCTTGACCGACCGGTCGGCGCCGTCGTAGGCCTCGCACTCCCCCGGCTGCGAGGTGTAGCCGCCGTGGCCGCCGGAGTTCCAGATCATGCCGACCGGCACCTGGCGACGCTTGAGGGCGCGATAGGTCGCACTGGCGTCATTGACGTTGAACAACGTGTCGCTCTGCCCCTGGACGAGGAGCACCGGGATGTTGATCCTGCGCATGAAGTGGAAGGCCGACGCACGCGCGATGAGTGAGCGCGACTCGGCGTCATAGGTGCCGGTGCTGGTCAGCATCGACGCCGTCCGGCACAGGGCCAGGTAGTAGCCGGGGCAGGCGGCAGAGGCGGCGATCTCCTCGGGGTCCCCGGAGTCCTGCTTGGTCTCCGGGCAGCTGCCGTTGCCCTGCGCGGGCTGGGCGTTGCCGAGCGCGTAGAACAGCGAGGTCCACTCCTGCTTGAAGACGCCCTGGCCGTTCAGTTCATGGGCGAGGCCGGTCCGGTCGCCGGGCACGACCCGGTTGTTCGGGTCGAGCGAGTAGATCAGGTTGTTCCAGGTCCGACCGACGATGCTGGTCCGGATCCGCTTGTCGTGGGCGGCGAGCGGGAGCTGGATGCCGCCGCCGTAGGAGCCGCCGATGGTGCCGACCACAGCACCCCGCTTGGTGTGCAGCACGTCCGTACGTGGCTCCAGCAGTGCGTCGATCAGCTGTGAGGCACCCTTCACGTCGTAGTCGGCCGACTGCAGCGTCACGCAGCCGCCGCTGTTCCCGAAGCCGGCGGAGGTGTAGGTGAGCACGACGTACCCGTGCGCAGCGAAGAACCGGGCGGTCGAGATGATCTCGGCGGAATCCTTGGTGAGCCCGAAGCCGTGGGTCATCAAGATGGCCGGCTGGGGATTCGCGCGACGGGCATTCTTCGGCAGGTAGAGCGTGGTGTCGAGGTCGATCGCGATGTCGTCGTTCGGCCCCACCACCACCGGCACCAGCTGCTCGGTCGTGGTCCAGCTGTGGCGGCCGCGGACCTTCTTGACCCGGTCGGAACGGCCGGCGGGCGGCGCCGCCACGGTCCGGATCGCCGACGCGGCGGACAGCGGGGACACCGACAGCCGAGGGTCCACGGCACCGGCGGGCGGGGCCAGTGGGACCAGGACCGTGAGGCCGATGAGGAAGGCCACTGCCCGAGCACGTGGACGGATGCGGGCAGGGCTCAATCGCGACATGGAGTCAAGGTACGGGGGTCGACGCGCTCACGGGGCTGATTCGTGACTGCTGAGACATCGCCGACAGTGTCCGGGTCAGGGGTCCCGCGGCGGGTCGTCCGCCGCAGCTTGGGCGCCGTTCCGGAAGAAGTCCACCAGCGATGCCACGTCCGGCAGGTCTGACATCGGCCGGGCCGCACCGAAGGAGACGTTCCAGAACCGACCCTCCCGGGCCGCCCAGGGCCCGACGTACGCGTAGGGAATGGGCAGGTGCTCGTCACCCGCCGAGACCCCGTAGTTGACCTCCTCCGCGGTGATCGCGAGATCGAAGTGCTCGGGCCACAGCACCGGTTCCACGTCCGGCCGGAACGCGCGCAGCGCGGTGTCACCCATCGCGAAGCCGGTCAGGATGACCCCCACGGCGTCCGGGTCGAGGTGGAGCGGGTCGCCCACGGCCAGGACCGGACCCTGGGCGTAGACGTCGCGCAGCTCGCGCGTCTCGAGTCCGGCGGCCGCGGCCAGCTCGGCGCAGGTCGTGGCCAGCGAGTGTCGCCCGGTCGGGGTCACCAGGTCGCACCCGTCGATCCGGAGCTCGGGTGGCGCAACGGTCTCGAACCCGCCCGCGCTCACCCGCAGCCGGATCGTCCGGCTGAGGGCGTACTGCGGGCCGGCCAGGAGGTACTCGGCGACGGCGTGCAGCGTGCGGCGCGACCCCAGGAGATCCAGGTCGTCCACCTTCATCACCTCCGCCTTCCCCGACCTCCACCAGTGTGCCGCAATGACCCGATCGCGCTATTGCGGTCCTTTACTTTGAGCCGCCAGAGTCGAAGTCCGTGCAGCGACCTCGACGGGTGAGAGGACCCCCATGGCCTATCTGAACCCCGTCCGGATCACCTTCGCCGGACAGTTCCAGGCAGATCCGTCCACGATCAACAACGACGTACGCCACTACGACGACGCGGCCTTCCAGTCCAACTTCCAGGACTTGGAGACCCCGGTCAACCCGAACGGGTCCTGGAACCCCGACGGCACCGGTGCGTTCCGGCTGGTCGGCTGTCGGGTCACCTCGGTGGGCTACGCCGACGGGACGACCTCGACCGATGCCGCCGAGGAGCCCCTCATCGGCCAGACGGTCGCCGGAGCAGGCGACCGCACGGCGGCCAAGCTGGTGGACCTCGACCCGCAGTGGCAGCTCGCCCCGACGCCCTGGGGCCTCGGCATCCGGTTGCTGGTGGGGACCGACGAGGTCATCCGCGGGGAGTACGCCAACAACCCGGTCCGTGACCTGTGGTTCAGCCGCGACCCCGACCAGCAGGGCGATGCTGCCGCGTCCTCGACCTTCCAGTCGGTCCTCACCGACGTCGTGCTCGGTGCGCCGGACTCCCTGCGCAGTCGGGCCCTGCGTGAGCTGGCGAGGAGCACGACCGGCGAGCGGCTCTCGATCCGGCTCACGACCTCGGCCTACGACCCGGACTCCACCTCGCCGACCTTCACCCTCGGGACCCTGATCGGCACCATCGGGCCCTACCTCGACGCCGAGCCCGAGTCGTTCGTCCTCGGTCGACGCTTCGCGCCCGCGTCCGGCTTCACGTCGTACGGCGCGAACGTGACGTTCTTCCCGGCGCTGCTCCACGAGAAGCCCCGGACGCTGCTGCTCGACCTCTCCAACGCTCTCCAGACGACGAACGGGAAGGGCCACCCGATCGACTTCGGCACCCTGTCGGTCGGCGTGCTCAAGGACGACACCGTCGTCGAGAACACCCCGGTCACGGCGGAGAACTTCATGCACCTCGCGGAGATCGACTACCGGTCCACCGACTGGCTGACCACGACCGGCGGCGTGGTGGCCGTGCCGCTCACCAAGCGGCAGTACGACCGCGCTGCGTCCCATCCCCTGGCCCTGGCGTACGACGCGCCCGTCAGCCCCGGCGACAACAGCCAGGGCGAGGGCCGCGGGGTGATCGCGATCCGGGAGACCACCGGGGGCTTCCTCGTGGGGGCCGAGCCCATGGTGCTGCGACTCGACCCCGGCCAGTCGGCCGCGGTGCGGCTCCATGCCGCCCAGTTCGGCGCACCGATCCGGGCCGAGGTCTCCCTGCGCCAGCTCGGCAGGTCGCCCGGCCAGGGTGGCGGCGAGGACAGTCCCCAGGTCGATCCGATCCCGATCCCCGACATGGGGGTGCCCACGGCCGCCCTGGAGCTGCCCGCCACGGCGAAGACCGACCAGGGGGCTCGACCACGGTGACCTTCACCGCGCGGGACCCGGGCAACCCCCGGGACTACCTCGACGGCCAGGTCTACCTGGTCGACTACCGCCTCCCGAAGCAGAGCAACAACTCCCGCTCACCGTTCGACTTCATCGCCACGCACGTGCGCAGCGCCTACCTGTCACCCACGTCGCCGACGTGGGAGGCCGACGTGCTGCCGGTTCTCGCGCAGTACGCCCACCTCTACCCGATCATGAGTGTCGGCTTCATCGACCTGACCGACGAGGAGGCGGTGCGCCGAAACTCCCACCTCCTCGCGTTGGCCTTCGAGCGGCCGATCACCGATCCGAACCACATGCCGGTGACCCGCGACCTGTCCGAGGCCAAGCGCCGGATGCTGCTCACGTGGCTCAGGTCGGTGAGTGGCGAGGCCGGGGCGTCCGTCCCGGGGCACCGGCCACGCCGACCCGCGACCCAGGCTCCCTCGCCCACTCGGGACCCGGATTCGCCCCCGGCGGACAGCAAGACCAGTTTCGCCGCCACCTTCCTCTCGGGCGGCCGCACACGTCGTTCGGAAGACTGAGGAGTCAGCCATGCTCACCCTGCACCCCGACGCCGTCCGAGCCGTCCACGCCGCGACCGAGGTCAGCCACCTGCACCGCAGCGTCCAGGCCGCCATCGAGCTCGAGCACTCGACCATCCCGCCCTACCTCACCGCGCTGTTCTCCCTCAAGCAGGGCAGCAACGTCGAAGCGGCCGAGATCATCGGCTCGGTCGCTCGGCGAGGAGATGCTGCACATGGCGATCGCCTGCAACCTGATGAACGCGCTCGGCGGCGAGCCGGCCATCGACGATCCCAGCTTCATCCCTGCCTACCCCGGCCCCCTGCCCATGGGCGTGCACGCCTCGCTGACCGTCGGCCTGGAGAAGCTGACCCGTCGGCAGGTGCACGACGTCTTCATGGCCATCGAGGAGCCCGAGCACCCGATGGAGATCCCCACCGGTGAGCCGCTGGAGTCACGCGAGTCCCCGCTCGCGACCACCCAGTTCGCGACGATCGGGGACTTCTACACCGCGATCAAGGCCAAGCTGCACGAGCTCCACGACGATGGTCAGCCGGTGATCGTGGGAGATCCGGCACGCCAGGTGGCCGACGCCCGGTGGTACCCCGCGGACCAGCTCTTCGCGATCCTCGATCTCAGGGACGCGATCCGGGCGATCGACGTGATCGTCGACCAGGGCGAGGGCACCAGCACCTCCCCCATCGACGCCTCCGGCGAGGTGGCCCACTTCTACCGCTTCGCCGAGATCGTGCACGGCCGACGCCTGATCGCGGTGAGCCGGCCACCCGGCTGGGCGTACGCCGGTGACCCGGTCCCGCTCGACCCGGCCGGGGTCTGGAACCTCCTGTCGGACGCCAAGGCCTGCGACTACCCGTCCGACTCGGCGGTGCGGGTCCTGGCCGACACCTTCAACTCGGCGTACTCCAACCTGCTGCGGTGCCTGCACCGGGTCTTCAACGGTGCCCCCGACCAGCTCTCGACGGCGCTGAGCGCCATGGTGGAGATGCAACTGACCGCGCAGAAGCTGGTCGCGACGGCGGTGCCCGGGACGCCGTACTTCGGAGCGCCGACCTTCGAGTACCGCCCCGACTAACGCGGCGGGGTCACGACGGGGCTGAACGCGAGCACGGCCACGTCGTCGGTGGGCGACATCGTCTCGATCAGGCACCTGACCATCGAGACGGCCTCTTCGGCGCTCGAGGGTCTGGCCTGCTCGAGGCGGTCGACCAGACCCTGGTCCCCCAACCGACCGTCGGCGATCCGGTTCTCGGTCAGGCCGTCGGTGTAGAAGACCAACGTCTCGCCGAGTCCCAGGTGCATCTCGCACTCACCGAACGTCGCCTCGGCCACTGCTCCGACCAGCATCCCCTCGGTGGGCTGGACCGACACGACAGGACCGGCACCAGGGCGGATCCACAGCGCCGGCAGGTGACCGCCCGTGGCGATCGTGACCTGCCAGCCCTCCCGTCCCGGCTCGCGCGCGAGCATCCCGAACGAGACCGTGCAGAAGCGGTTCGCGCTCGGCTCCTGCAACAGGCTCCAGTTGAGCTCGGCCAGCGCCGCCGAAGGATCCTCATGATGGAGGGCGGCGGCCCTGAGGGCGTAGCGGATGTGTGAGGTGACCACCGCCGCCTCGACTCCGTGTCCTTGCACGTCACCCAGGAAGAACGCCCAGCGGTCCTGGCCGACGTAGAACACGTCGTAGAAGTCACCACCGACACGGGAGGCTGCGTGGTAGTGGCAGGCGACCTCGAGGCCGGGGATGGTCGGGAGCGTCGGCGGGAGCAGGGTGCGTTGCAGGGTGGAGGCGAACTCCTCGATCTGCTGGTGCTCCTCACGCTCGTCGCGCAGGGTGCCGAGCGCCGAAAGTCGCAGCTCGAGCTCGTCCATCACGATCGCCGCGAGGTCGCTCAGGGTCAGCAGATCGTCCTCGGTGACGACGTGCGGCACGGTGTCCAGGACGTTGACCGTGCCCAGCCGGTGGCCCTCGGGCGTCACCAGCGGTGCCGCGGCGTAGAACCGGATGCCCAGCTCGCCGTGGACCAAGGGGTTGTCGGCGACGCGAGGGTCGTTGAGCGCGTCGTCGACGAGGTAGGGCCCGTCCTGGCCGATCGCCGAGGCGCACAGGCCCGGATCCCGCCCGATCTGGGTGACGCCGTCCAGGCCGTGGGTGGCCTTGAACCAGATCCGGTCCGCATCGACGATGCTCACCGTCGCGATCGGCGTACCGAACCAGCGGGCCGCGAGCGCGGCCACCCGGTCGAAGGCCCCGTCCGGCGGGGTGTCGAGAATGTCGTACCGCTGGACGGCTCCCAGACGCGCCGATTCATCGGTCACCGTGCTCGCCTCCTTGGTCGTTGAGTGGGGGCACGCTACCTCCGTCGTCACCCTTCCGTGCGCGATCTCGAGATGGTGTCCACCACCAGGAGCAGGGTGGTCCAGTCCACAGCGGAGACCAGGGTGTCGTCCAGCATCCATCGCCGAACTCGCCGAGCACCGCACTCGCGCATAGATTCACCGGCACGCATATGCTGGGCTCCGGATGTGGCCGGCAGCCCTCCGCCCCGTCGCACCCCACGACGGCGGGATTCGGGAGTCCTGGAGGTCCCCTTGACCATGACCGCGACCGGGAGCCGGCTGGCCCGTGCCCTGCCCTTCCTCCGGTGGCGGTCCCGCGTCGACCGGAGCAGCACCCGGTCCGACCTCACGGCCGGCCTGACGGGAGCGCTGATCGTCCTTCCCCAGGGCGTCGCCTTCGCCACGATTGCCGGGCTGCCGCCGGAGTACGGGCTCTACGCCGCCATGGTGCCGGCGATCATCGCCGCGCTGTTCGGCTCGAGCTGGCACCTCGTGACAGGTCCGACCACAGCGATCTCGATCGTCGTCTTCGCGTCGGTGGCTCCGCTGGCCGAGCCGGGGTCGGTGGAGTTCATCAAGCTCGTGCTCACGCTGACCTTCCTGACCGGTCTCTTCCAGCTGGTGATGGGCCTGGCCAGGCTGGGTGCCCTGGTCAACTTCATCTCCCACACCGTCGTGATCGGCTTCACGGCCGGTGCCGCCGTGCTGATCGCCACCAGCCAGCTGGCCGCCTTCCTGGGCCTGGACCTCGAGCGGGGCCTGCCGTTCCACGAGATCGTCCACCAGGCGGTGACCCGGCTCGGCGAGGCCAACCCCTACGTCGTCGCGGTCGGTGGCGCCACTCTGGTGGCTGGCATCGCGCTGCGAGGGCTGCTGCCCAAGGCGCACATGATCGTTGCCCTGCTGGTCGGCAGCGGTACCGCGCTCATCCTCGACCGTCTCGCCGGCGGCAACGACGTCACCCAGATCACGACCGTGGGTGCCCTGTCGGCGGGCCTGCCGCCGTTGACCCTGCCCGACTTCTCGCCGGACGCCGTCGGAAGTGTGGTCTTCCCTGCCCTGGTCGTCACCATGCTCGGACTCACCGAGGCCGTGTCGATCTCCCGCTCCATCGCAGTGAAGACCGAACAGCGCATCGACGGCAACCAGGAGTTCATCGGGCAGGGGCTGGCCAACCTCGTCGGCAGCTTCTTCTCCAGCTACGCCACGAGCGGGTCGTTCAACCGCAGCGGCGTGAACCACGCCGCGGGGGCTCGCACTCCCCTGGCGGCGGTCTACGCCTCGCTCTTCCTGCTCATCATCCTGGCGGCCGTCTCGCCGCTGGCCGCCTACCTCCCGACCGCGGCGATGGCGGGGCTGCTCTTCCTGGTGGCCTACGGACTGATCGACCTGCGCCACATCACCTCGATCCTGCACACGAGCAGGCCGGAGACAGCCGTCCTGCTCGTGACCTTCGCGGGCACCCTGATCGACCTCGAGAAGGGCATCTTCTTCGGCGTGATGCTCTCGCTGATGCTCTACCTGTTGCGTACGTCCCGACCCGAGCTGGCGCCCGTCGTTCCCGACCCCGACCCCGAGAGCTTCTACTTCGTGCCCGCCGAGGATCGCGCCGAGTGCCCGCAGTACAAGATGCTGCGTGTCCACGGCTCCCTCTTCTTCGGAGCCGTCAGCCACGTCCAGGGTGAGCTGCACCGGATCGATGAACGCGCGCCACAACAGCGGCACGTCCTGCTCGCCGCGCGCGGCATGAACTTCGTCGACATCGCCGGAGCCGAGCTGCTCGCCCAAGAGGCACGACGGCGCCGACGGATGGGGGGCGGCCTGTACTTCTACCGGGTCCAGCCAGCAGTGCGGGAGCTCCTCGAGCACGGGCCCTACCTGGAGTCCATCGGCGAGGAGAACATCTTCCCCACCAAGTCACACCCGGTCGATGCGATCTACCCGCAGCTCGACTCCGACATCTGCCGCAGCTGCACGGTCCGGATCTTTCCGCAGTGCCACATTGCCCTGCCCAACGGCGAGAGCCGCTGAGGGCAGCCGGCGCCACGCGGCCTCAGCGGTCGCGGCGTGAGAAGTCGGTGCTCACCGCGAAACGGTCGCCCCGGACCAGCGTGTGTCGCCACTCCAGCGCCCGCGCCCCGTCGAACCCGAGCCGTTCGATGGCCAGGGCCGCGACGTTCTCCGGCATGTCCAGCATGATGAGCTCGGCCGGGGTCGGCACGACGGCACGCAGGTGCTCGCTCCCTCCCGTGAGAGTGATTCCGCACCGCGTCCGCAGCTGTTCGTAGAGGGCGGTCTCGGTGAAGTCCCCCTCGAGCAGCGGTGCCGCCACCTCGGCCGGCATCCAGACCCGGTCCAGGGCCAGGGGCCGGTCGTTCGCCAGACGCACCCGCTCGAGGTAGAACAGCGGCGTGGACGCCTCGAGCTCGAGCCGCGCCGCCACGACGGCGTCCGCCCGGATGTCTCGCTGCCGGACGATGCTGCGCTGGGTCTGACCGGCGGCCTCCACCGCCGAGAAGAGGCTGTACAGCGTCCCCATCTCCTGGTCGATCTCGGCGGGCCCGGCCAGACGTGAGGTACGACCGCGCTCCCCCGAGACGATGCCCGCCTGGCGCAGCTCCCGCAGCGCCTCGCGGACCGTGTGCCGGCTGACGGCGTACTCGTCGACGAGCGCCAGTTCGCCCGGGAACCCGTCGGTGAACTCGCCGTCCCTGACCCGACGGAGCAGGTCCGCGCGCACCTGCTCCCACAGGGGTGTGGCCAGCTCCCGATCGACCGATCTCACGACGGCGGGGCGTCCCGGAGCTTGAGCACGTCAATGAGGAAGCGGGCCGTTCCGGCGCCCTCGGACAGGGCCAGCTGGACGGCGTCCGGCACGTTGAGCTCGGTGACCAGCAACCCCAACACCGCGTCGCGCGCATCGGTCTCCCCACCCGGGCGGCCAGCCGCGACGTGCAGGTCCTCGAGCACCGCGTCCGCCTTCTCGAACTCGACGTCCGCGCACTCCCAGGGCTGGTCCCACGCCCGGTTCAGCAGGGCCAGCCGGACGGCCGGGGCGCGGTGGGCCTGGAGCACCTCGCCGATCAGGACGAGGTTTCCGGTCGACTTGGCCATCTTCTCCCCCGCCAGGCGGACCTCACCCACGTGCACCACAGCCCGGGCGAACGGACCCACGCCGGTGGCCGCCTCGACCATCGCCGACTGATAGGCGTGGTGCGGGAAGGCGAGGTCGGCTCCTCCGACCAGGACGTCGACGGAGTTGCCGAGGCAGGCCATCGCCATCGCCGCGCACTCCGCGTGCCAGCCCGGGCGGCCCCAGCCCCACGGGCTCGGCCAGGCCGGGTGCTCCTCGCCGGACGGGCGCCAGACCGCGACGTCGAAGGGTGACTCCCGACCGGGGGCGTCCTCCTGGTCCCCGAACTCGCGCGAGGCCGACAGCGCCGCCGCCTCGTCCAGCCCGGCCGCAGCCGGGAGGTGGTCGCCTCGGAAGTAGACGTGGCCGTCACTCTCATAGGCCGCACCCGCGTCCAGCAGGGCCGCAGCCAGGCGGTGGACCGGACGGATGTAACCCCGCGCGTGGGGGGTCAGGTCTGGCCGCGCTGCCGAGAGGGCCCGCATGTCGCGCTCGAACATGAACTCCTGGGTCAGCGCGAAGTCGTCGTAGTGCCGGCCGCGGCTCCTGGCCGCCGCGGTCAGGACGTCGTCCACGTCGGTGACGTTCCGACAGCTCAACGCCTCCGCCCCGGTGGCGTGGGCGAGCGAGGCGATGAGATCGGCCCAGACGAAGGTGGAGGCGTGCCCCAGGTGCGTGACGTCGTACGGCGTGATCCCGCAGGTGTAGATCCGCACCGGCCCCGGCGTGATCACGCGTCGCCCGGCCAACGTCAGGGGCAGGACCGGTGGGGAGTCGACCGGATAGCGACCGGCCGTTCCCAGGACACCGGATTGCGTAGGACCAGCAAAGCGAGAAGTTGGGTAGGCCACCCTCCGAGTGTGCCACCCACGCGTCGTACGGGTCACGCGTCCAGGCATTCGCCGCGCGGGACCGATGACCCGGGCCGAAGCCTTGTCCGGCCCCCGCGAACGTCATACGGTGACCGAAATGTCCGGTCATATGGGAGGGGTTGCTCATGCAGGTCGAGGTCATTGACACCAGCGAGCTCGGAGATCGCAGCTACGTCGTCCACGACGGACGCACAGCGGTGGTCATCGACCCGCAGCGAGACATCGACCGCGTCCAGTCCGTGCTTGCCGATCGTGGGCTGAGCGTGGCTGCCGTGGCCGAGACCCACATCCACAACGACTACCTGACCGGCGGCCTCGAGCTCGCCCGCCAGACCGGCGCCGACTACCTCGTCTGTGCCGACGACGACGTGGCCTTCGATCGTCGGGGGGTCTCCGACGGGGACGTGATCACCTACGGCGCGCTCGAGATCCGGGTGGTCGCCACCCCCGGTCACACCCACACGCACCTCTCCTATGCCGTCTCGGACCTCGAGAGCCCCGACGACCGAGCGGTGTTCACCGGCGGCTCGCTGCTCTTCGGCAGCGTGGGACGCACCGACCTGCTCGGGGACGACCAGACCGACGAGCTGACCCGGGCGCAGTTCCACTCCGCCCGCAAGCTGGTCTCCCTGCTGCCCGAGGACACCGGCGTCTACCCGACCCACGGCTTCGGCAGCTTCTGCTCGTCCGGATCGGCGGCGGGGGGTGACTCCTCCACGATCGGCGAGGAGAGCAGGCGCAACGACGCGCTCACCGAGGACGACGAGGACACGTTCGTCGCCGGTCTCGTGGAGAACCTCACGGCCTACCCGCGCTACTACGCCCACATGGGTGCGCTCAACGCCCAGGGGCCGGGCCCGATCGACCTGAGCCCGCCCGAGAGCGTCGACGCTGCGGAGCTGCGCCGCCGGGTGGATGCCGGCGAGTGGGTCGTGGACCTGCGGGACCGGAAGGTCTTCCCCGCCGGGCACCTGCGCGGGAGCATCGGCATCGACCTCGGCGGACAGTTCGCCACCTATCTGGGCTGGCTGATGCCGTGGGGCACCGACGTCACGCTGATCGGGGAGTCCGCCGACCAGGTCGCGGACGCCCAGCGAGAGCTGGTGCGCATCGGCATCGACCGGCTCGCGGGAGCCGCGTCGGGCGAGGTGAGCTCGTTGGTCCCCGAGGACGAGCTGGCCGACTACCCGGTGGTGACCTTCGAGGACCTCAGGAAGGAGCCCGACGAGCGCGCCGACGGACAGGAGCCCCCCACCGTGCTCGACGTACGCCGCGACGACGAGCGCGCCGACGCCGCGATCCCGGGGTCGAGCCACATCCCGATCCATGACCTGCTCGACCGGCTCGACGAGGTGCCGTCCGGGACGCTCTGGGTGCACTGCCTCAGCGGCTACCGGGCCGCGATCTGCGCCAGCCTGCTGGCCCGCGAGGGCCACGACGTGGTCCTGATCGACGACGACTTCGACCAGGCGGTCGAGCTCGGGCTCACGTCCTCGAGCTGACCCGCTCCTCGTCGCTGCGCAGGATGCAGAACTCGTTGCCCTCCGGGTCCTGGAGGACGACCCAGCCGATGCCGGGCCCGTAGTGATCGCGCTCGTCGGCGACCTCCTTCGCACCGAGCGCCACGACGCGACTCACCTCCTCGTCGCGGGTGCCGCTGCGGGGCTGGATGTCGAAGTGGAGGCGGTTCTTCCCACGCTTCTCGTCGGGCACCTCGATCAACAGCAGCCGGTGGCCGCTGTCCGGTGAGACGATCAGGCACTCCTCGTGGCCGGGGAGATTCGGGTCGTCCTCGAGGTCGACGTACCCGAGCACCTGCTTCCACCAGGAGGCCAGCTCGTAGGCGTTCGTACAGTCCATGGTTGTATGCGTGATGAAGGAGGTCATGGCGGCCATCTTCCACCCCCCGAGACAGCCAAATCGACCGTGATTGAGGGTCCCGAGGGGTTCGGGGGCTACCATTCGCGCTCCGCCCCGAGAGGAACCGCTACATGGCAACCGACTACGACGCATCCCGCAAGACAGAAGACGAGCAGAAGGAAGAAAGCCTCGAGGCCCGTCGCCTGACCTCGGGCGAGCAGGACAAGACCTCAGGACGAGTGGACGAGGACGAGACCGAACTGGCGGAGTCCTACGAGCTCCCCGGCGCCGACCTCTCCCACGAGACCCTCTCCATCGAGGTGACGCCCAAGCAGGACGACGAGTTCACCTGCACCGGCTGCTACCTCGTCCAGCACGTGTCGCGACGCTCCGCCCCGGGCGCCGACCTCTGCCGCGACTGCGACTGAGCGCCTGAGCGCCTGACGGCCCGGACGCGGCACCCGGGCAGGGCTACGGTGGGACTGCCCGGTTCGACGACCGCATCGAGGATGGCCACCATGGCGCGCATGGCCCCGCACACGGTCGCGCTCCACGGTCACGACCTGTCCTACGTCGACAGCGGCTCCGGCCCGGTCGTGCTCTTCATCCACGGGATCCTCGGGTCGCAGCGCCAGTGGGCCCATCTGGTCGACATGATGGACGACGACCACCGGGTGCTCGTGCCCGACCTCTTCGGTCACGGTGAGTCGGCCAAGCCGCTGGGTGACTACTCCCTCAGTGCGCACGCCGCCGCCATGCGCGACCTCCTCGACCACCTCGGGATCGAACGCGTCACCCTTGTCGGGCATTCGCTCGGCGGCGGCATCGCGATGCAGTTCTTCTACCTCTTCCCCGAGCGGGTCGAGCGCCTCGTCCTGGTCGCCAGCGGTGGCCTGGGGCGCGAGGTGAACCTCGTCCTGCGCTCCGCGACCCTCCCTGGTGCCGCGCAGGTGCTCAGCGTGCTCGCCTCGGCACCTGTCCTCTCGCGGGTCGAAGCCCTCGGTCGCGGCGCAGCCAAGGTCGGGTGGCGACCGGGCGCGGACATCGGCGCGATCTGGCGAGGCTTCAGCTCCCTGGGCGACCGGGAGAGCCGGCGCGCGTTCCTGGCCACCACCCGTGCCGTGATCGACATCGGCGGGCAGAGCATCAGCGCCCACGACCACCTCGAGGGCTCGCTCCCCCTCCCGACCCTGATCGTGTGGGGCACCAAGGACCGGATGATCCCGGCTTCGCACGCGCTCAGCGTGGAGCAGGCGATCCCCGACTGCCGCGTCGAGCTGTTCGAGGGCGCGGGTCACTTCCCGCACCTCGACGACCCGGACCGCTTCGCGCGGGTCCTGCGCGAGTTCATCGACGCTGAGATTCCGCCCGCCGAGCAGCCCACCACACCCGAGGGCTGAGCCCCGAGCGGGGCGTCAGACCACCGACAGCGGCAGCGACCGCCCCACCAGGCTGCGTCGTACGACGGGCAGCTCGCTGGCGATCCGCCGGATCTCCATCACCGAGGCGGCCGTGGGGGCTCCCACCATCGCCGGGACCCCGACGTCTCCGGAAGTGCGCAGGGGCAGGTCCAGAGGGATCTGGCCGAGCAGCGGGGCATCGATGGCCTCGGCCAGACGGGCTCCCCCGCCCTCCCCGAAGAGTGGGGTGTGCTCGGCACACGAGGGGCAGACCAGGCTCGACATGTTCTCGACCACGCCAGCAATCGGCATCCGGACGTCCCGCGCCATCCGGCCCACTCGGGCCGCGACGGTCTGGGCCGCCAACTGCGGGGTGGTGACGGCGAGCAGCTGGGCGTCGGGGATGAGGTCGAGCAGCGTCATCGTGACGTCGCCCGTGCCCGGCGGCAGGTCGAGCAGCAGGGTGTCCAGCTCTCCCCAGTGGACGTCGGTCAGGAACTGCTCGAGGGCCTTGTGCAGCATCGGCCCTCGCCACACCACCGGCTCCTCCTCCTCGACGAAGAACCCCACCGACATCAGCGAGACCCCGTGGGCCTCGACCGGCAGCATCACGCCCTTGAGCGCGACCGGGGAGCGGCGTACGCCGAACAGGTGCGGGATGGAGTAGCCCCACACGTCGGCATCCAGGACGCCGACGCGCTGACCCTGCTGGGCCAGCGCCACGGCGAGGTTGGCGGTGACCGAGGACTTGCCGACCCCACCCTTGCCGCTGGCCACGGCGTAGACGTTCGTGGTCGAGCCGTCGCCGAAGGGGTGGGTCCCCTGTGCCCGGCCACCACGCAGCTTGCCGGCCAGCTGGAGGCGTTCTCCCTCGCTCATGGCGTCCAGGGTGACCTCCACGCGCTGTACCCCGGGCAGCACGTTGACCGCGGCCGTGACGTCGGCGACCAGGCGCTCCTTCATCGGACAGGTGGGTGTCGTGAGGCGCACCGTGATCTGGACCAAGCCGTTGCGGCCCACGTCGACGCTGCCGAGCATGCCGGCCTCGGCGAGCGACATCTTGAGCTCGGGGTCCTCGACGCCCCCGACCGCGGCACGCACGTCGTCGACCTCGACCGCGGGGCCGATGGGTTTGCGGAAAAGGATGCTCATCCCTCAACTCTCTCGTCGTCGGAACGTCCACCGTCGACCCGGAAGGCCCGTCGGGTCGGCTTGACCGGGCGCATCATGAACTCCGGTCTGCGCAGGCCGGTCGCACTGGGCCCGGGTCGGGTCGTGGCCATCCAGGCGCGGTAGATCTCCCGCGACAGCTTGGTGTCCACCACGACGTCGCCGTACTGGTCCTCGGGCCGCGCCTTCTCGAGGCGGACCTTCTGGTGCCAGCAGTGCATCCCCGACAGCGGGTCGGGGTGGACGGCGAAGGCGAGGTTCTGGTGCACGCCCGGGTCGTCCCAGTCGATGCGCTCACTGTCGGGGTCCTCGCTCTTGAACGGCTTGATCCCCTCCTTGTAGCGCAGCTTCCAGACCCCGTCGTCGCTCTTGGTCAGGTCCACCAGCCCCATCGCCCAGCGCGACCCCGCGTGCTCGGAGGTGCGCCAGCGGCCCATGTGGTGGGAGAGCCCGAGGATGCCGGGGCGGATCGCCTCGGTGGCCCAGGCCCGGGCGACGAAGTAGCCGATCTCGGTGTTGACCCGCACCAGGTCCCCGGTGGCGAACCCGAAACGGGCCGCGTCGTGGGTGTTCATCCACATCGGGTGGGTGTTGCTCAGCTCGTTGAGGTACTTCGCGTTGCCGGTCCGGGTGTGGATCAGGGTCGGCAGCCGGAACGTCGGCACCAGCACCATCTCGCTGTTGTCCGGGTCGATCGAGCGGTGACTCACGTGCGACTCGATGTAGCCCGGCGCGGCGTACTCCGGCCAGCCGAAGTCGACCATGGTGTCGCTGAACAGCTCGAGCTTGCGCGAAGGGGTCAGCCAGCCCTGGGTGCGGGTGCCGTCCTGGTGGACCAGGCCGACCGAGCCTGCCTCCCCGACCAGCGGTGGCGTCGAGTCGAGGGTCACGGGCTTGCGCAGCACACCGCGGGCATCGGGCGTGGAGCCCTCCATCTCGGCGTCGGTCAACGGGCGTTCGTCGATCCGGTAGGCATCCTTGGAGACCTCGAACGCGCCGTACTTGCGCATGTAGGCGAGCGGGGTGAGGCCCTGCTCGGCCGCGGCCTCGGGCAGTCCGGGCACGCTGTTCTCGAAGACCCAGCGGTAGTACTCGTCCACGGTGACCTTCTCACCGGGGCGGTAGGGCGACTCGAAGTACTTGCGGATGCCGAGCGAGCCATCCGGGTCGATGCGCCAGGAGAGCTCGAACCAGAACTCGTTCTCCTCCCAGACCTCCCCCGGGTTGGACTCCCGCGAGTCCGAGACGATCCGGCCCATCTTCTCCATGGCCACGCGGGTCACGGGCTGGCGGAAGCCGAGCCACTTGCCGGCGTACTGCTCGTAGGACTGGGTGTCGTGCCGCTCGGTGCTGTGGCCCATCGGCAGGACGTAGTCGGCGAAGGTGGCCGTCTCCGACCAGGTCGGGGTCAGCGCCACGTGACAGTCGACCAGCGCCTCATCGGTCAGCGCCTCGAGCCAGCTGAAGCCGTCGGGGTTCGTCCAGACCGGGTTGTAGACGCGCGAGAAGTACATCGCGAGCTTGCCGCGGCCGTCCTGGAGCAGGTGCGGGAGCAGGATGGACATCTCGTTGGTCGACATCGGGAACTCAGCCGGCCAGAGCAGCTCGTTCCAGCGCTCGTGGCCGCCCGGGACGTTCGGTCCGTGGGCGATGATCTTGTCCCAGCCGTTCGGGCTGGTGCCGCCCTTGGTGCCGACGCTGCCGGTGAGGACGTTGAGGAAGAACAGCGCCCGGGAGACCTGCCAGCCACCGAGGTTGCCCGCGGTCGCAGCCCGCCACACGTGGGCGGACAGGGCGCTCCCGGCGGTCGCGACGATGCCCGCGAGCTCCTCGATCTGCGCTGCAGGCATCTGGGCCTGCTCGGCGGCGTAGGCGAAGGTGTACTGGGCGTAGTCCTGGGTCAGCACCTCCATGAAGGCGTCGAAGTCGTCCGCCGCGATCTCGGGGTGGAGGTGCTCGAGGTAGGTCGACCAGTTGACCCACCGCTTGATGAACTCGCGGTCCACCTGGTCGGTGCGCAAGAGGTAGGACGCCACCGCCAACAAGATGGCCGCCTCGCTGCCGGGCCAGGGTGCCATCCAGAGATCGGCCTGGGACGCGGTGTTGGACAGGCGTGGGTCGAGCACGACGAGCTTGGCGCCCCCGTCGACCTTGCCCTCCATGATCCGCTGGGCGTGGGGGTTGAAGTAGTGCCCGGCCTCCAGGTGGCTGGAGATCAGCAGGATGACCTTGGCGTTGGAGTAGTCGGGTGAGGGGCGGTCGTAGCCTCCCCAGAGGGAGTAGCCGAGTCGGGCTCCGGCCGAGCAGATGTTGGTGTGGCTGTTGTGGCCGTCCACCCCCCAGGCCAGCAAGAAGCGCTCCGCGAAGCCGTCCTCCCCCGGTCGACCGACGTGGTAGACGACCTCGTCCTTGCGGTCCTCGACGATGGCGGCGCGGATCTTGCCGGCGATGTCGTCGAGGGCGTCGTCCCAGCTGACCCGCTCCCAGTCGCCCCCGCCGCGCTTGCCGGAGCGGCGCAGGGGATACAGGATCCGCTCGGGGTCGTTGATCTGGTTGATGGTCGCCGGACCCTTGGCGCAGTTGCGGCCCCGCGAGCCCGGGTGCGCGGGGTTGCCCTCGAGCTTCTTGATCGACATGTCCGACTTGTCGACGTAGGCCAGCAGCCCGCAGGCCGACTCGCAGTTGAAGCAGGTGGTCGGGACGAGCATGTACTCGTGGGGCACCTTGCGCGGGTGCGCCTTGGCGTCGTACTCGACGTGGTGGTCCCAGTCGGCGACCGGCGGGAAGTTGCGCAGGCGCTCATGGGTGCGCTCCCCCGGCAGCTTCAGGGGGGTGATCTCGCGCTCCGACTCAATGGTCATGGCAGGTCCCTTCGAGACAGGGTGGAGTGACAGGGGGTTGCGAGGGGGCGGATCACGACAGGGGGACGTCCTGGCCCGCCCGGACGAAGACGCTCTCGTAGGCGAGCAGCGCAGGCTGGACGATCAGTCCGCCGAGCGCCAGGAGGACGACGGGCGCCCCGGCCCAGGCGATGGCACCGAGCACTACGGCCACCACGACCGGCAGGACTCCGGCCGCCCAGAAGGTGCGCGAGTAGCGGCCCGACCAGACGATTCCCGCCGCCACCGAGGCGTGCCGCGTGGCGTGCTTGCCGGTGTACTCGAGGGCCAACATCACCAGGTGGAGGACCGCGCCGATCACGAACGACGCCGCGAGCATGGTCCAGGCAGCATCCGACAGGTCCGCGAACAGGCCCACCACGGCCAGCGCACCGGCGCCGACCATCACGGCCTGGACCAGCAGGTGCCAGAAGAGCAGGCGGGACTGCCACAGGTCGCGCCCCTCGGCCTGCCCGAAGAGGAAGGCGGTGTAGCCCGCCATCATCGCGCTCGCCGGGAGCGCCAGCCAGGCCAGCACGGTCATCGCCCAGCCCGCGTCGAGGAAGGCGGCCAGCAGCCAGAGGACGGCACCGCCGGAGAAGATCGTGAGGACGTAGGCCCCCAGGACCAGCCAGGAGGTCCAGTTCGACTTCAGGAAGATGTAGAGGAAGCGCTCGGGACGCTTGAGGTCCCAGACCAGCAGCCCACCCGTGGTGGCCGCACCGAACAGGCCGAGGAGCGGGGCTGCGTAGTCACCCACGCCGCCGAGCTCGATCCCGAGGATGTGCGCCAGGCCGGCCAGAGCCAGGGCCCCGGCGCCGACCCCCTTGGTCCACAGGTAGGTGGTGACCTTCCAGCCCCACGGCCGGGGGTGCGCGGTGTTCAGGGTCGTCCGGGCGTCGGAGCCCGGCTCCCGCGGCAGGTCCACGGAGTTCTCGAGGCGCTGCGCATCGGGCTTCGCCCAGATGTAGGTGTCCTCGACCGGAGCGGCGAGTGGATCGAGGACGGCTCGGTCGGCCCCGAGGTAGAAGACGTTGGGCCCGGTGTTCTGCTCCGGGGAACGCACCATCGTCGACTGCTCCTTGACCAGACGCGAGATGCCACTGGTCGGATCGTCGAGGTCGCCCACCCAGATCGAGTGGGTCGGACAGACCACCACGCACGCCGGCTCGAGGTCCTCGTCGACCCGGTGGGCGCACAGGTTGCACTTGGCGGCGGTGCTGGTGTCCTTGTCGATGTAGATCGCGTCGTACGGGCAGGCCTGCATGCAGCTCTTGCAGCCGATGCACTTCTCCTGGTCGAAGTCGACGATGCCGTCCTCGCGCTTGAACAGCGACTCGGTCGGGCAGATCTTCACGCACGGCGCATCGGTGCAGTGGTTGCAGCGCATCACCCCGAAGGAGCGCGTGGTGTCCGGGAAGGAACCGCTGTCGACGTACTTCACCCAGGTGCGGAACTGTCCGACGGGGACGTCGTGCTCGGTCTTGCAGGCCACGGTGCAGGCGTGGCACCCGATGCAGGTGCGTTGGTCGATGGCGAACCCGAGCTGCATCCGGTCAGCTCTTCCGGATGAGGTAACGGAAGACGTCGCCCTCCACCGAGCTGTCCAACAGCTCGTGGCCCGTGTCCTTGGCCCACGAGGGGATGTCGCTCTGCGAGCCCCCGTCCGTGGCCTCGACCAGGAGCACCTGGCCGGACGTCAGGGTCTTCATGTGGCGTGAGGCGAGCAGCACCGGCATCGGGCACTTCTGCCCCTTCGCGTCTGCCGTTGCGTCGACGTGCTGGTCCATGGTGATTCCTCCGTTGCTGGCGGCCCGGCCGGCCTGGATGTCAGATGACTGGATGGTCAGATGAACAGGTTGATCTGGGAACGACCCATCTCGGACAGGGCCGTGGCGGCGCCGACGGGATCGCCCGCGCCCTCGATGAGCTGGTCGCGACGCAGCCCCATCAGCTCCATCGTCATCTCGCAGGGCCAGAGGTTCACGCCCAGCTCGATGCACATGTCGAGCAGCTCCTTGGGGCTGGCCACCTTGTTGTCCTTGGCCAGCTTCTTCATCATCATCGAGCCGGCCCCGCCCATGTTCAGCTTGGAGAGCTTCATGCTGCTGACTCCGGGCGGGTTCATCCCCGACAGCGCCTTGGTCATGGCGTTGGTGCCGGTGATCCGGACGTCGTCCCGCACCAGCGGGAAGAGCCCCCAGAACGTGAAGAAGATCGTCGTCTTCATGCCGTAGGCGGCCCCCGTCGACCCGAGGATCAACGTGGGCCAGATCTTGTCGAGATCACCGCTCCACGCAACGATCGTCATGCTCTGGGGGGTGTCGTCTTCTGCTGACGCGTCACTCATGGCGGGTCCTCCTGCTGGCTACGAGGGGATTGCGCTGTGTTGCTCGTCACATTACATTCGTGATGGCGCATACAACAAGGCCCTGGGTCGGGCGAGTTGTCCGGACATTGGGGCCGACGCCAGCCCGAGTGCCCTCCGCGAGAAGGCGGACGCCGAAAGGAAGCAGGCCATGGAAACCTGGACGATTTCAGCTGCGGAGCTCCACGAGGAGATCCTGCGCGGCCGCATCTCCGAGATCCTCGACGTGCGGAACTCCGACGAGTACGCCGAGCAGAAGCTCGAGACCCGCCGCGAGGTGGCGACCCGCCACGCTCCGGTCTATGAGGTCCTGGAGGAGCCGGAGCGTTTCGCCGGCGACACGCTCGACGACGCGATCATCATCTGTGCGCACGGCAACGGGTCGGCGCTCGTGGTGGAGGAGTTCAACGCCCTCGGCAAGGAGACCCGATCGCTTGCGGGCGGCATGGAGGCGTGGGCCCAGCTGCTGGTGCCCGTCGCGATCGAGGGCCTGCCGCTTCCCGCCCGGGCCTGGCAGCTGCAACGACCGGCGAAGGGCTGCCTGTCCTACGTCATCGGAGTCCCCGGCGAGAACTGCATCGTCGTCGACCCCGCCCGCCACCACTCCCCCTACCTCGACCTCGCCGCCACCCATGACATGACGGTCACCCACGTCATCGACACCCACGTGCACGCCGACCACATCAGCGGCGGCCCTGGCCTGGCCGAGCACCTGGGCGTCGAGTACCACCTGCCCCCCGAGGACAGCGCCGAGGAGATCCCGTTCCCCAACCGTCCGCTCGAGGACGGCGAGGAGCTCGTCCTGGGCCGCGACAGCGTCGTACGTGCGCTGACGATGCGACTGCCGGGCCACACGCCCGGGACCACCGCACTGCTGGTCAGTGAGCGCCTGCTGCTCGTCGGCGACACCATCTTCGTGCGTGGCCTGGGCCGACCCGACCTGACCGGGCAGGCCGAGGAGCTCGCTCGCTCGCTCTTCCGCAGCGTCCACGAGCGGCTCCGGCCGCTCGAGCCGGAGACCGTGATCGCTCCCGCCCACTGGTCGAGTCACGAGGAGTTCAACGAAGCCGGGGCAGTCGACCACCACGCTCGCGCAGGTCTTCCAGGCCACCTTGCTGAACGAGCGGGCCATCGAGCGCTTCGTCGAGGAGATCGTCTCCACGCTCCCCGAGGCGCCCGCGGCGTACGACACGATCCGCCTGGTCAACGCGGGGCAGCTCAGCCCCCCGGACGACGAGCTGCTGGTGCTCGACATCGGCCGCAACCAGTGTGCCGCTTCCACCTCACTGACGTGAGCACCACGCAGCCGGTCCCGGACGAGGGCGTCGACCCCGACTATCGCTTCACCCTGGCCAACGAACGCACGTTCCTGGCCTGGATCCGGACCGCACTGGCCCTGATGGCGGCGGGCGTCGCCGTGATCCGCTTCGTGCCCGGCCTGACGGTGATGCGGCACAGCCTGGGGGTTCTGCTCATCGGTCTGGGCGGCTTCCTCGCCTGGCTGGCCCACCGGGACTGGCAGCGCAACCAGCGTGCGATGCGGCTCGGGCGCCGGCTGCCCCAGTCGTCGGTCCCCCGCCTCGTGTCCGCCGCCCTCGTGCTTGCCGCCCTCGTCGCCCTCACCCTCGTCATCGCCGACCTGGTCGACTGAGCGCCATGCCTCGCCCCCGGCCACCGCACAGCGATCGCGAGGAGCCGCAGCACGATGCCGGGCTCCAGCTGGAACGCACGGCGATGGCCTGGCAGCGCACCGCCCTCGGCGTCGGGGGCGTCGCCGCGCTCCTGCTGCACCAGACCGGAGGCAGCCCGGTGCACGCCCTGCCCGGCCTGTTCGGTCTCGCCATGGCCATCGTCCTGCTGGTGCTCGGCGAGCGGCGCTACGGGCAGGACGTCGCCCGGATCGGGGCCGGGTCCGAGGCCGAGCCGGATGCCCCGGCGTACGCCGTCCACGAGGGTCTGATGCTGGCGCTGAGCGGCACGGTGTCCCTCCTGGCGGTCGCGTCGGTCTGGCTGGTGCTCCTGCAGGGCTAAACTTGACTGCTGAGCCGAGGAGGTGGCCGTGAACGAGACCCTGGAAGCAGAGCTGCGCGCCCTGCATGACCGTGTCTGCAAGGCCATCGCCGACCCCAAACGGCTGATGATCATCAGCGTCCTTCGCGATGGCGAGCTCAGCGTCGGCGACATTGCCGAGACCCTCGGCGTGACCCAGTCCAACGCCAGCCAGCACCTCGCCGTGCTCCGGGAGCGCGGGATCGTCACGCCGCGCCGGGTCGGGACGAGTGTCTACTACTCACTGAGCAGCCGGAAGATCCTGACCGCCATCGACCTGATGCGGGAGTTCGTCGCGGAGGAGTCCGCGCTTTCCGTCGAGCGCCCCGAACGCAAGCTGACCAGCATCTTCCTCGGATAGCAGGCGCCCGGTGGGTGACCGGTAGCCTCGCCCAGCATGGGAGACATCGCTGCGATCCTGACCGCGGCCCTGGCAGCCGGTCTGCTGGCGAGTCTGATCCGGCTTCCCCCGCTGGTCGGCTTCCTCGTCGCCGGGTTCGCCCTGAACGCCTTCGGGGTCGAGGCACCCGCCGCGCTCGGCATCGTCGCCGACCTCGGCGTGACGTTGCTGCTCTTCGGGATCGGTCTCAAGCTCGATCTGCGGGTGCTGATCCGCCGCGAGGTCTGGTTGACCGCAACCACCCACCTGGTCGCCACCACGGCCGTGGCCGCCGGGTTCCTGGCGCTGCTCGGCATCCTGGGCGTGGGGCTCCTGTCCGGCCAGGACCTGCAGACGTTGGTGATCCTGGGCTTCGCGCTCTCTTTCTCGAGCACCGTCTTCGTCGTCAAGCAGCTCGAGGAGCGTGGCGGGACCGTCTCGCTCAGCGCTCGCTGCGCGATCGGAATCCTGGTCGTCCAGGACCTCGCTGCCGTGGTCTTCCTGGCCGTGGCGCCCGGGAAGGTACCCAGCCCGTGGGCGCTCGCGCTGGTCCTGCTCGTCCCGGCGGCCTTCCTGGTCCGGCCGATCCTGGGCCGCCTGGGCCACGCCGAGCTGACTCCCCTCTTCGGTCTCGTCGCCGCCCTGGTCCCCGGCTACGTCCTCTTCGACGCCCTGGGTCTCAAGGGTGACCTCGGTGCGCTCGTCATCGGCGTGCTGCTCGCCACGCACCCCGGCTCCGCCGAGCTCAGCAAGAGCCTCTTCTCCGTCAAGGAGCTGCTGCTCGTCGGGTTCTTCCTCTCCATCGGCTTCACGGGGCTGCCGGAGGCCGAGCACCTGCTGATCGGCGGCGCCCTGCTCCTGCTGGTCCCCCTCAAGTCGCTCGGCTTCGCGGTACTCCTGTGGGCGCACGGCCTGCGCCCGCGGACCGCGGTCCGCACGGCGACCACGCTCGGCAACTACTCGGAGTTCGGGCTGATCGTCGCCGTCGCTGCCGGAGCACGACTGGGTGACCCGTGGCCCGTGGTCCTCGCGACCACGGTGGCCGCGAGCTTCGTCCTGTCGGCCATCGTGAACCGCACCCCGGACGCCTTCGTGCAGATCGCACGTCGGTGGCTGCCCGACCGCCCACCCGAGCGCATGCACGCCGACGACCGCCCGATCGACGTGGGCGACGCCCAGGCCGTCGTCCTGGGCATGGGCCGGGTCGGCCGGGCGGCGTACGAACGTCTCGAGAGCAACTACGGTCTCCGCGTGATCGGCGTCGAGTCCCTGCCGGCCCGACAGGCCACGCTCGCGGACGAAGGCTTCAACGTCGTCGAGGGAGACGCCACCGATCCTGACTTCTGGGCGCGGATCCGCCCGCGTCAGGTCCAGCTGGCGGTGCTCGCGATGCCCTTCCACAGCAGCAATCTCAATGCTCTCCGGAACCTCCACGAGAGCGAGTTCACCGGGAAGGTCGCGGTCGTCGCGAAGTACGACGACGACCTGCGCCAGGCGCGCGAGCTCGGCGCGGACACGGGATTCCAGCTCTATGAGGGCGTCGGCTCCGAGCTCGCCGACACCGGTGCCGCCGAGGCTGGGCTGCCTCGACGTGACACGCCCCCTACCCGCTGACCATCACGGAGCAGAACGGCGCAGGAGCACCGCCGTGAACTGCTGGGTGCTCCCCCACGGTGTCTCGTGGTCCTCACCGCTGGTGGAGATCAGCTCGTAGCCCGGGAACTCCGCGGCGAGCTCCTCGTGGGTGTAGCGGACGATCGGCAGCCCGCTGCAGGTCAGGGGCCCGTCGGGACCGAACGTGGCGACCACGGCGTACCCGCCCGGCTCCAGGCAACGATCGAGCGAGACGCGGTAGTCGTCCCGCTCGTCCTCCTCGGTCAGGAAGTGGAAGACGGCCCGGTCGTGCCACAGGGCGAACTCCCGGCCGGGCTTGAAGTCGAGCACGTCGGCAACCGTGAGCACCACGTGCTCGCCGGCCGGCCCCAGCCGGTCGCGCACGGTCTGCAGTGCGGTCTGCGAGAGGTCGATCGCCATCAGGTCCTGGTAGCCGCGCTCGACGAGGTGGTCGACCAGGGTTGACCAGCCGGCACCGACGTCGATGATCGGCTCGGTCACCGCGAGCCCGGTCTCGTCGACCAGGTTCAAGGAGAGCTCGGGGACCGACTGCCACCACGAGACTCCGTCGACGTCCTTGTCGCCGTGCACGCCCTCCCAGAAGGACTGGCGCGAATCGTGGTCTTCGGGCCGGTGCGGGGACGTCTGCGTCATGTCGGCGACGCTAGTAGGGCGTCCTGTCACAGGCAACCAGTCCGTGTTCGCTGCAGGGCTGGGCCCCTTGTCCGGCGCCTAGGGTGGGCAGGTGACCACGCCCGAGACCCCTCAGCCGAATACCCCCGCCGTTCTCGGCGAGGTCACCACCCTGATCGACGGGGGCGACATGGACTGCGGCAGTGGACTCCTGCTCCTGATCACCCGCGCCATGCGGCGACTGGACGACGGCCAGCGACTCGCCATCCGCAGCGCCGAGCCCAGCGTCGTGGTCGATCTGCCCGTCTGGGCCGACCTGGTGGGCCACACGGTCGCCGCCCAGGTGGCCGAGACGCCGGACGGGCCCATGGTGGTTCTCGGTCAGCAAGGGCGTCCCGGTCGAGGACTCCACCGTCTTCAGCCAGGGCACGCCGCACGCCGGTGGGGCACCGACTGTGGGCCTACACGAACTTCAGCTGCAACCTCGCCTGCGACTACTGCTGCGCCGAGTCCTCCCCCCAGGCGCCGGCCCGGCAGCTGCCGGTCGAGGTCGCCCGGGAGGCGTTCGCGGAGTTCGCCGCCATGGGCGGGCGCGAGGTCTACCTGACCGGCGGCGAACCGTTCATGCACCCCGAGCTCGGCGCCCTGGTCGAGGCCGCGGCCGGTCTCGAACGCACCATCCTCACCAACGCGATGATCTTCGAGCGCGGCCGTCGTCGCGAGACCCTCGAGGGTCTCGACCGGTCCGTCCTGCTCCAGGTGAGCCTCGACTCCGCGACCCCCGACCTGCACGACAAGTGGCGTGGCGCGGGCTCGTGGGCCAAGGCACTCGACGGCATCGCCCTGGCCCGCTCCCTCGACTTCCGGGTCCGCGTCGCGGCCACCATGTACGACGAGGACCCCGCCGGTGTCGCGGCCCTGCACCAACGCCTCGATGCCGAGGGCATTGCGCCCGAGGACCGCGTCATCCGACCCGTGGCCGCTGAGGGGTTCGCGGACACCGGGCTGCACGTCTCGATCGACAACCTCGAGCCCGAGCCGACCATCACCGCCGACGGCGCCTGGTGGCACCCGGTCGCGGTCACCAACCCGAACATGCGGATCGCCGACCACCCGCTGCCGATTGCCGAGATCTTCGGCGTGGTCCGCGACACCCTCGCGGTCCAGGACGCCGCGGCGGCCACGGGGCGTGAGGTCTTCCGCTGCGCCTGAGGCCCGGTGGGTTCACGTGAGCCTGCGGTCACTCCTGGTTCACTGCCCGAGCCGCTGGGACCAGCGTGCCTCACATCCGCGCGGCTGATGCTCACCCTGGTCCCTGCTTCACCACGGGATGCAGATCAGCTGGTGCTTCCCATGGCGAACTCAGCACGGGAAGCACAACTTCGACTGCATCCCGTGGTGAAGCAGGGGCAGCAGTCGACAGGAGCCGGAGCCACCGCAACGTCGTCAACCATGCTTCGTCAGCCCGATCCAGGTTGATCAACACGCGGCTCGATGGATAACGTCGCGGGCACCACGAGAGGAGCATCCATGAACTCCCGCAACTCCATGGCTGCCAACGCAACCCTCCACTGCCTCACCGGGTGCGCGATCGGCGAGATTGCTGGCCTGATGATCGGCACCGCCCTGGGACTCAGCACGACCGTCACGATTGCGCTGGCCATCGGGCTGGCGTTCCTCTTCGGCTACGCGCTCTCCACCCTCCCGCTGATCAGCGCCGGGCTCGGCTTCTTCGCGGCCCTCAGTGTGGTCTTCGCGGCCGACACGCTCTCGATTGCCGTCATGGAGATCGTGGACAACCTGGTCATGGCGGCCATTCCCGGCGCCATGGACGCCGGGCTGGTCAACCCGGTCTTCTGGATCGGCATGATGATCGCCCTCACGGCTGCCTTCATCGCTGCGTTTCCGGTCAACCGCCACCTCATCGACAAGGGCAAGGGCCACGCCCTGACCCACCAGTTCATGCACGGCGAGGGGCACGCAGGAGCGGACCACGGCCAGCACGAACATGAGACGAGCGACCGGGCATGACGGCGCAGGCACCCACCCCCACTCAGCTGGTCGGAGGACTCCTCATGAACACCAACACCCTCGCCGCGGCCTTGGTCGGATTCCTGCTCGGCGGCCTCACGGTGTCCATAGCGGCACAGCTCGAGTCCGACGACGAGCCGACGCCCACCCATGGCTCGAGTCGTCACCTGGTCGTCGATCGCCCGGGCTGAGCGCGCCCGGTCCTACGTCCCGTCACGACGGGACTTCCGCCACTGATGCGGGGCGGCAGAGTCGCCGAGGCTGAGGGTATGAATGACGATGCCCGTCTCGGTCCGGACCCCCGTGCCTGAGCCCACCGCGCTGAGCCCCAACCACCCAGCCGATCACCATGCGATCGCG
Source organism: uncultured Actinomycetota bacterium (assembly GCA_963850965.1). GTDB lineage: Bacteria > Actinomycetota > Actinomycetes > Propionibacteriales > Nocardioidaceae > Nocardioides. The sequence continues at coordinate 219,908 of CAWKMT010000003.1, forward strand.
GTCGGCGATGTCGTCTCGGTGCTCGGGAGCGATCCGCAACGTGGCCTCGACGAGCCGGTCGCTCTGCTCCGGCTGGAGCACGACGGACCGAACCTCCTTCCTCAGGTGCAGGGGGACTCGCTGGTGCGCCGGGTGCTGCTGCAGTTCCACAACCCCCTGATCTACGTCCTGCTCGCGTCATCCGCCATCACGTTCTTCCTCCACGAGTACGTCGACTCCGCAGTCATCATGGGCGTGGTCCTCCTCAATGCACTGGTCGGCTTCATCCAGGAGTCGAAGGCCCTGGCTGCCCTGGAGAGCCTGCGCTCGATGGCCCAGGGCCGAGCCCGCGTGGTGCGCGACGGCATCGGTCGGACCATCTCCTCCGAGGAACTGGTGTGCGGAGACCTGGTCGCTCTGGAGCCTGGCGAGAAGGTGCCGGCCGACCTACGGGTGGTCGATGCCACCGAACTGATGGTCGACGAGTCCAGCCTCACCGGCGAGTCCGTCACCGTGCTGAAGACGGAGGCGGTGCTGACGGCTGCGACGCGGGTCGCCGACCGGCACAACATGTTGTACGCCGGCACCCTGGTCCGATCGGGGACCGGCCGCGGCATCGTCGTCGCCACGGCGGGCCGGACCGAGCTCGGCGGAATTCACCGCCTGGTCAGCGGCGCCACCGTCCTCGCGACCCCGCTGACCAGCAAGCTGGCGCGCTTCAGCACGCGGCTCTCGGCCGGCATCGTGGTCCTGGCGGCAGCGACGTTCGCGGTGGGCGTGCTGCGTGGTGAGGCCGCCCCCGCCATGTTCACCGCGGTCGTCGCGCTCGCAGTCGGAGCCATCCCCGAAGGCCTGCCCGCCGCCGTGACGATCACGTTGGCCATCGGGGTGAAGCGGATGGTGAGGCGTCGTGCCGTCGTACGACACCTACCGGCGGTCGAGACGCTCGGCAGCACCACCGTGATCTGCACCGACAAGACCGGAACGCTCACCACGAACGAGATGACCGTGCGTGACATCTGGACACCCGATGGCGACTACGAGGTGACGGGACGCGGCTACGACCCGGCCGGTCAGGTCCAGCAGGAGGGAGTCCGGGCCGACCTCGATGCGAACGACGCCCTGCGCTGGTGTCTGGCCACGGGCTCGGCGTGCAACGACGCGAGCGTCAACCACAACGGCGAGCACTGGACGATCTCCGGAGATCCGACCGAGGCCGCGATGAAGGTGGTCGCCCTCAAGACCGACCTCGGGAGAGTCGACGAGGACTATCCACGGGTCGACACCATCCCCTTCGACTCGGGTCGTCAGTACATGGCCACCCTGCACCGACATGCACAGGACGGACACCAGGTCGTCCTGGTCAAGGGGGCAGCGGAGCGCGTGGCCTCGCTCTGCTCCGGCTGGATGCGGGCAGACGGCACGGTCGAGACGCTGGACCATGACGTCATCACCGAGGCAGTGGTCGGCCTGGCTGCGCGCGGGCTCCGCGTCCTGGCCACGGCAGTGGCCGCCCAGGTACCACCTGGGGGCTTCACGTCCGAAGCGCTCGAGGGCCATCTCGTGCTCTGCGGCCTGCAGGCGATGCTCGACCCGCCGCGCCCCGCCGCACCCTCGGCCATCGCCGCCTGTCAGGCCGCTGGCATCGAGATCAAGATGATCACCGGCGACCATGCGGTCACGGCAGCTGCGATCGCGCAGGAACTCGGACTGGACCCCAGACCGGTGGCCGACCGCCGGGTGCTCACGGGCGCCGACCTCAGCGCCATGGACGGGGCCGAGTACGCCGACGCGGTGGCCGGCACCAGCGTCTTCGCCCGGGTCTCACCCGAGGAGAAGCTGCGACTCGTCGAGTCGCTGCAGACCCGCGGCCACGTCGTAGCCATGACCGGCGACGGCGTCAACGATGCTCCTGCCCTGCGGAAGGCCGACATCGGCATCGCCATGGGTCGAGGCGGCACGGATGTCGCGAAGGACGCGGCCGACATGATCCTGGTCGACGATGACTTCGCGACCATCGAAGCGGCGGTGGAGGAAGGGCGCGGGGTCTTCGACAACCTCACGAAGTTCATCGTCTGGACCTTGCCCACGAACATGGGCGAGGGCATGGTCATCCTCGTCGCGATTGCGCTCGGTTCCGCCTTGCCGATCCTGCCCACCCAGATCCTCTGGATCAACATGACCACGGCAGTCGTCCTGGGTCTGATGCTGGCCTTCGAACCCCGCGAGGCGGGCGTGATGACCCGGCCGCCACGGACCCCGAACCGGCCGCTCCTGACCCCGATGCTCATCTGGCGCACCGTCTTGCTGTCCGGCCTGCTCGTCGCCGGCGCCTGGTGGGTCTTCGTCTCCGAGCAGGAGCGCGGAGCAGGCCTCGCCGAGGCTCGCACTGCCGCGGTCAACCTGTTCGTGGGCGTCGAGATCGCCTACCTCTACAGCTGCCGTTCACTGACCGGCGCGTCCTGGCGCCTGGGACTCTTCACCAACCGGTGGGTCGTCGGTGGTGTGCTCGTCCAGCTGGTCGCCCAGGCGGCGTTCACCTATCTGCCGGCGATGAACCGGATCTTCGACACGGCTCCCATCGAGCTCGAGGCGTGGGGCCGCATCCTGGGTGCGGTGGCGGTCATCTCTGTCGTCATCGCGGTGGACAAGTCCCTCGCGCTGCGGCGCATCGACCGGGGCAGGCTGCCCGCGGCGAACCCGCTCGCCACGGTGCCGGCGAGCGGGTCCACGGACCCGGAGGTCAGGGCTCGAGACGCTGAGCAGCAACCTCGGACTCGAACTGCGCCACCATCGCCCCCGTGCTGTCGATGACCCGCGTGGTGGCCCGCCCCTGGTAGGTGCGCTTGCCCAGGACGGTGATGCGCTCGGTGACGACGGTCTTGCCGATGTAGGCGCCCGTACCGTCGAACCGGTACTTCACCCAGCTGGTGCGGTAGGTCGAGTCCCCCACCTTCTCCCAGGCACCGAGGCCGGCCGAGGTCGACGTGGCCCTGCTGGTGATCTCGTTGACCACGTGCGCCCGGCCATAGGCCAGCGTCGACTCGAACGGCGGCTGGTCACCGGCCGGGTTGGGGAGCGGGTCGACGGTCGCGGTCCAGACCCCGGCCAGCGCGTGACCGCTGTCGGCACGGGCATCCTTGCTGGCGACGGGCTCGATGCTGGCGGTCACGGCGCCGGCCTGCACGACGGCTGCTGACGATGCGATCAGCGCAGTTCCGGCGACGACGCTGGCGATCTTCAGGTGGTTCCTCATGGGACTTTCCTTTCGTGGGGTCTTGCGGACTCCCCCACTCTCGGCCGACGGCACCCCGGCTCGCGCCGGGTGAATCCCCGGCATTTGTTCCCCGGGGTCAGCCCGGTGTGTGGCAGATTGCGGGGGGTGATCGGGCGCGATGCCGAGATGGCGCAGGTGCGTGGCCTCCTGGTGGAGGCGACGTCCGGTTGTGCGGGTGTCCTCGTGATCCAGGGCGAGGCCGGGGTGGGCAAGTCGACGCTGCTGGACGCCGCGGCTACGGCCTCCGACCGGCTCCGGCAGGTCCGGGTGGTCGGCGTGCCCGCGGAGCGCGACGTACCGCATGCGGGGCTGCACGCGATGCTGGGCCCGCTCCTCACTCCCGAGGTGCTGGCCGGCCTGCCTGCGCACCAGCGGACGGCGCTGTGCACGGCACTGGGGATGGAGGTGGGGCCGCCAGCGGGACGGCTCACCCTCGGCGCCGCGGTCCTGGGCGTCGTGGCCGCCGGCGGACCGCTCTGCCTCCTGATCGACGACCTGCAGTGGCTGGACCGGTCGTCGACGGACGCCCTCCTCTTTGCGGCCCGTCGGCTGCGAGCCGAGTCGGTCGCGATCCTGCTGACGATGCGGCCCCCTGATCCCGATGACGCCGCCGTCGCACCGGACGTCGCGGGACTGCCGACCCTGCGACTCCACGGTCTCCTGGACCGAGCCTCTGCCCGAGCCCTACTGCCGTCGGTCCACGTCCGGGTCGTCGACACCCTGCTCGAGGCCACCCACGGCAACCCGCTCGCCATGGTGGAGATTGCGACCGAGCTGACCCCCGACGAAGCCAACGGCACCGTCCCGCTCCCCACCCAGCTCCCCACGTCCCGGCCCGAGCAGGTCTTCGGCAACCGCCTGGCGACCCTGGCGCCGCGTCCCCGCCTCGCCGCCCGGGTCGCAGCCCTGGCCGGCTCCGCACCACGGGAGGTGCTGAAGCAGGCACTCGACGCCGGCGAGATGCTCTCTCCGACCTGGACGACGTGGTCTCACTCGGGCTGTGCCGCGTGGATGCGTCGGTCACCTGGCGGCACCCCCTCGCACGTGCCGCGGCCACTCGAGGTGGCACCTCGGAGCTACGTCAGGTGCATGGATGGCTCGCCGAGGCCTACGGGACCGGCAGTGGGCCGGCGTCCGCCTGGCACCGGGCCGAGTCGGTCGACGGACACGACCGAGGAGGCGAGTCAGGCGCTCCAGGTCGTGGCGCAGTCCGCGGAGGAACGTGGGGCGAGCGCCGATGCCGCCGATGCCTGGCAACGGGCCGCCGCCCTCGATCCGGTCGCCGGGGAGTCGCACCCGCCTGGTCGAGAATGCCGCGCGGGCGGCACTGATGGCCGGGCTGACTCGACGTGCCGCCGACCTCATCGACACCGCCCTCCAGACGCAGCCCGGCCCCGAGGCTGCGGCGCGACTGCTCTGGCAGCGCGGGCGCATCCAGCACACCCTCGGCAGCCCTCGGCGCGCCCTGGAGTTCTTCCTGCAGGCCGCCGATCTCGGGCAGGACCGCGACCTGCGGGTGTGGGCAACTGCCGAAGCGTTGTACGCCGCGATGTACGCCGGAGCCCTCGACCAGGTCGAGCGGACGGTCGCCCTGGTGCGACTGCACGCAGACCCCCTCGATCGGGTGCACGCGTTCCTGGCCGCACATGCCACGGGGGCGGCCCACGCGCTCAACCACCGACCACTGGACGCCCACCGCGCCATGGACGACGCCCGGCGTCTGCTCTCGACGGACCTGCTCGAGCAGGAACCCGCGCTCACCCTGTGGGCGGTCAACCTCGAACTCTTCGACCCAGTGAATCCGCACCTCGACCGCCCCTTGCTGGACGCCATCGACCGGATGCGCACCTCCGGCGACCTCACCTGGCTGCCTCGGGTCACGCACCTGGCCGCGAGCCGGGAGTCCGACTCCCATCGCTGGCCGCAGGCCCTTGCACTCATGGAGGAGTGCGAGCTGCTGTCGAGGGTGTCGGGCCAGCACACCCAGCTCGCTGAGGCGATGCTCCAGCTCGCCGAGGTGGATGCCCTGCGCGGCGATCGACCTGCTGCGGACTCACGCCTGCGACAGGCACAGGACATCCTGCAGGAGGCGGAGGTCCCCTGGCTCTCCGCAACCGCCGACTGGGTGGAGGGTCTCGCGTTCCTCTCCGTGGGTGAGTGGGACCGGGCAGCGACCCTCCTCGCCGGGGTGCTGTCCTCCGACCGGGGCGCGGCTGCGCCGGCGGTTGACGCCGCCCTGCGATGCCACGGGCGCAGCCGCGTGGAGGAGCTGATCGTGGACGACGGCCGGTGGTCCGACGCGGTGCGGGTCCGGGTGGAGGCCCTCCTCGACGAGGACGAACTGGCCGGGGCCCATCGCCTTCTTGAGCTGGTCGAGTCGAGCCCCCCGGGGCTGGACCAGGCCCTCGAACGAGTGGCCATCGGCGAGCGCCTTCGCCGAGCCGGCCGGCGTCAGCAGGCACGCGACCAGCTGCGGCTGGCCCTGGTGTTCTTCCAGGGCGTCTCGGCCGTGCCCTGGGTCAGCCGTCTGGAGGATGAGTTGCGGGCGAGCGGCGCGACCCTCCGCCACCGCGAGGAAGGCCAGGCGCTGACCGCCAGCGAGCTGCGCACCGCGACCCTGGCTGCAGAGGGCCGGACCAACAAGGCGATCGCCGACGCGCTGGTCCTCAGTCCCAAGACGGTCGAGTTCCACCTCGGCAACGCCTATCGCAAGCTGGGGGTCGCCAACCGCACCTCATTAGCGCGCGCCTTGTCCGAGCGCCAGGCGCCGGCCGGTCACCCCTGACCGGCCCACGCCCTGCGCTGTGCTCAGCCGGGCGGCGCGAAGAACTCCAGGGCGATGCCGTCGGGGTCCCTGAAGCTGAGTCCTGAGCCATACCCCGCATCGACGATGCCCCCGTGGGAGATGCCGAGCTCCTCGAGACGGCCCTGCCAGGTCGCGAGGGTGGCCCGGTCGGCGCATCCGAAGGCGATGTGGTCGAGTCCGGTGCGGAACTCCGTGAATGCCGAGTCGGAATCGGCTGACGGGTGTTCGTGGAGGCCGAGCAGGGTGCCGTTGATCGCGAAGACCGTGTGGTGGAAGCCGCCATCGGTTGCCTCGTCCAGCACGGGCTCGGACCCGATCAGGCGTTGGTACCAGGGGCGGCTGACAGCCAGGTCCTTCACCGTCACCGCCACGTGATGGAGAGCCGGGAATTCATTCATGTGAGTGTCCTTTCGGGTGTGATGTTCAGAGAAAGCACATCGGGACGCGCGTAGTGCCCCGACGGGTCGAACTTCCGTCGGCCCGCCGCGATCAGGTCCAGGTCGAGGGTGGCCGCGAGCGTGCCGGCCTCGCCGATGAGTGGGCCCTCGAGGATCGCGCCGCCAGGGGCGACGATCGTGGTGTTGCCCTTCGACAGGTAGTCGTCGTCACCGCCGTAGAGAACGTCGGCGCCGGGAAGGTCCCGCGGCACGTCGGAACCGCGGAGACAGGCCGTGACTCCCACCACGAACACCTGGCCCTCCTTCGCCGTGTGCCGCAGGGTGGAGATCCACTCGTCGCTGTTGTCCCAGGTCGGGGCGAGCAGCACATCGATCCCCTGCTGATACATCGCCGCCCGGGCGAGCGGCATGTACATCTCCCAGCAGAGCAGGGACCCCACCCGCACGCCACCGACGTCGAGCACGGTGAGCAGCGGGCTCTGGCCGTTGGCCCACACGAGCCGCTCGGCGCCGGTGGGCACGAGCTTGCGGTGCAGTCCAGCGATCTGCCCGCTGTCGTCGATGTAGACGACGGCGTTGTAGAGCGTCCCCGACGAGGTCCGTTCGGTGATCCCCAGCGCCACCCAGATCCCGGCTGCCTCGGCTGCGGCGCGCACCTGGTCGAGTGCCGGCCCGGGGACCTCGACCGCCTGGTCCTGGAACCGGGCATACCACTCGGCATCACCCCACGGCTTGTGCCGCCACACCCAGTCGGGGTAGCCGGGCACGAAGGACTCCGGGAAGACGACGAGGTCGGCACCGTCCGCGCCGGCCTTGGCGACCACGTCCGAGACGACGTCGAGGGTCGCGTCGCGGTTGAGGTACACCGGCGTGGCCTGGGCCGCGACGATGCGGAACTCGCCTCGCCCGCTCATCGCGTTGCCCCGACGACCACCAGCTGGCACGGGCCCACGAAGCCGTCATCGGTGTCGAACTGACTCAAAGCGGACTCGATCTCCTCCCAGACGGAGGCCTGGTCCTCCCGACCCATCGCACTGAGCATCTGGTGGAGCGCTCCGAACGACTCTCGTTCGAAGCGGGTGCACTCAGCGGCAGAGGAGAGCCGCACGGGCGCGTCCATCACCTCGACCGTGACGTCACGGAACCCCGCGTCGGTGAACTCCCGCTCCAGCAGGTCCGGGTCGGCCAGGCTGAACGGTCCCGGCTGACCGGGGGCCGGCGGAGGGAGCTCGGCCCGCTCCCTGATGATCGAGACCGGCACGGAGAAGAACCCGTTGGCCGCCGCGGTGGAGTAGGTGATGGCAGCGAACCGACCCCCGGGGCGGAGGGCCTGGTGGATCCCCGTCAGCGCCTGGTGGCGGTGGGGGAAGTAGATGAGCCCCAGGCGTGAGATCGCCGCGTCATGGCTGCCCGCCGGGAGCTCATGGAGCTGCTCGCCGTCGAGCTCGAGGGTGGAGTAGTTCTCGAGGCCTGCTGCCTGGGCCGCATCCGCGGCGTACTTCAGGATCGTGGGTGACAGGTCGGTGGCCAGGACGCTGCCGCTCGGGCCGACCCGGCGGGCGGCGGTGAGGCCTTGCCCGCCTGCTCCGGCGGCGACGTCGAGGACCCGGCTCCCGCTGGTCACACCGGCCAGATCGAGCATCCGTTCGGTCGTCTCGCCGAGCCAGGACTCCAGGAGGGGCTCCCAGTCGCTCCAGCCTCCGGCGTACTCCTCCCACTGCTGGCGGGTGGTGGTCTTGTAGTGGATCGGGTCGAATGTCATCGGTTCGTCCTTCCGTTGCGCTGAGGTGTCATCCTTGAGGCGCCAGAAACCGGCGAACTTCGCCAGATTCGATCTGGCGATCCCTCGTATGCGCCAGAAGGGGTGCCATGGCTCAGCCGGCCGGATCCGTGGTCGTCGGCCGCACCGAGCCGCGACGGCAGCTCGACCACGCCGCCCTGGCGTCGGCGAAGGGGCTCCGCTCGGCGGTCCTGGTGAGCGGTGAGGCCGGTATCGGCAAGACCTCTCTCATCAAGGCCGCGCTCTCGTCTGGCGCGGCCGACTCGGCACTGGTCGGCTGGGGAACCTGTTGGCACGGCGAGGGCGCGCCGGGCTTCTGGCCATGGATGCAGGCGTTCGACGACCTGAGCCGCCTCGTCGGGCTGGACGCCAGCCTCGAAGCGGCCGGCCAGGACGCCACCACCTTGTCGGTCCTCATCCGCGACCTCGGCCAGGGGTCCGAGCCGACCGATGACCCTGATCGGCGTCGACTACTCCTGCTCGATGCAGCCGTCCGCTGGCTGGAGTCGCTGGCGACCCATCGGCACGTGGTGATCGTGCTCGACGACCTGCAGTGGGCCGATGACTCGACGCTCGACCTGCTGGACTACGTCGTCGCCGCGCCGTCGAGCGTCCGGCTGCTGGTGGTCGGGGCCTACCGCCACGACGAGCTCGATCAGGCCCGACAGGCACGACTGTCGACCCTCACCTCCCACACCGAACACCTCCACCTCACGGGGCTCTCGGTCGAGCATGTCGAGGAGCTTCTCGGGACGATCTGCGGGCCCGAGACCGCCCAGGCGATCGCGCCCGAGCTGCACCGCCGTACCGGTGGGCACCCCCTCTTCGTCAGCGAGCTCGCGAAGTCCCCCGAGCTGGGCGCCGGCGGCCAGCTCCCGAACGCGGTGACGGCAGCCGTCGCCCGGCGAGTGGACACCTTGCCCTCCGAGAGCCGGCTCATCCTGCGCAGCGCGAGCGTGCTCGGGAACCAACTGCTCCCCGACGTGCTGGGTGCCGTGGTCGGCCAGTCACCGGCCGAGGTGGTCGATCGCCTGCATGCAGCCGTCGAAGCCGGGCTGATCCGGATCGGCCCCGGCGGCGACTTCTGGTTCACCCACGATCTGTTCCGCGAGACGCTCTACAGCCGGTTGACCGGTGCCGAGCGCGCCCAGCTCCACGCCCAGGTGGGCGCGGCGCTCGAAGCCCGCGCAGATCGCGGAGCCGCGGTCGCCCCCGGTGACCTGGCCCGGCACTTCACTCGGGCCATGGCTGTTGCCGATCCGGGCCGGGCGATCCACTGGGCACGAGAGGCTTCGGTGGAGGAACGGCGGCGTGCTGCGTTCACCGAGGCGGCCGCACATCTGCTGCGGGTGCGGGTGGCCGCCAACGATGCGGGACACCGGATCGAACCCGCGCTGCTGGTCCGCCTCCTCATCGAGGAGGCCGATCACCGGGCCCGATCAGGAGATCCGGACCAGGCCCGACGGCTCCTGGCCGAAGCGACCAAGGTCGCGCCCGGACCCGTCCACGAGGCGGACGTGGCGCTTGCGGTGCAGCGACTGGGAGCGAAGTTCACCTCTCCTCGCAACGAGATCATCGCCCAGCTCGAGTCGGCGCTGGAATCGGTCGCCGGCGTCGACCTGATGCGAGAGGCCCAGGTGACCGCCGCGCTGGCCCGCGAGCTCCAGCACTCGGTCTCCGAGGACCGCCGCCGGGCGCGGCCGCTCAGCGAACAGGCGTTGACACTCGGTCGCGAGTCCGGTGACGAGGAGACCCTCGTCGCGTGTCTGTTGGCCCGACACGACGCCCTGTGGGAGCCGGGGACCGGCCCCGAACGCGCCAGGCTCGGTCGCGAGATCGCGGCCGTAGGGGCGCGACTGGGGGAAACCGACCGCCTGGCCGAGGGCTTGATCCTGGAGGCGAACGGGCTGCTCGAGTCGGGGTCTCCGAGTTTCCGGCCCGTCCTCGACCGCTGGTTCGGCCTCCTGGAAGCTCGCAACGAGCCACGCGACCGCTACCTGACCCTCACCCGCCGGGCGGCCCTGGCGCTGCTCGACGGTGCCGCCGAGCAGGCCGAAGCCCTCATGCACGAAGCAGCAGAGCTCGGCGAGAAGATCCACGAGCCCGATACGGGCAACGTGCTGATGTCCCAGCGGGTCGCGCTCGCCCGGGCCCGCAACGATCCCGACGAGCTCACCGCGCTCGCCGGCGACGCCGTCCGGTGGTGGACCGGAGCCCCGGTGCTGGCGCACGCAGTGGCGGCGGGCGCCCATGCTGCCGCGGGAGATCTGGACGCCGCCGCCCGCGAGGTCGCCATGCTCGCGGGAGCCGGTGGCTGGCGCAGCGAAGGTTCCTACCTGCGCTCGGTCCTCGTCGCGGACCTCGCCGCGGCCGCAACCGCCCTCCACGATGCCGAGCTGTCGGCCCTGCTCCTCGACGACATCGGATCCCTCACCGACAGCTGCGGAGTCAACGGCGCCGTCGTGGCCTTCGCCGGACCCTTCGCCCACGCGGCGGGCATCCTGGCCGCGGAGCTCGGGGACTGGGAGTACGCCATCGACCTGCTCCACCAGTCGATCGCCACCGCCCGACGGCTCGGGGCGGAGGTCTGGGTCCGTCAGGGCGAGGTTGCCCTAGGTCGGGTCGAGCTCGGGCGCGCCCAGGCATCGCAGCCGGACCGCTCGCCGACGGACACTCCTGCCGTGCTGACGCGCACGGGCAACACCTGGACGGTCTCCTGGGGTGGCGAGGCGGGGAGTCTCCGCCACCTCAAGGGCCTGACCGACGTCGCCGTGCTCGTGCGCAATCGCGGGCGGGACGTCTCGGCGCTGCAACTCGTAGGGGGTGCCTCGGTGCACTCGACGAGTGGCGACGAAATGATCGACCTCGAGACGCTCAAGGTCTACCGTCGGCGACTCGAGGAGCTCGACCAGGAGATCGAGCAGGCCGCCGACCATTCCGTCGCACGCGTCGAATCACTCGAGGCCGAGCGCGACCAGGTGCTGGCCGAGGTCTCCAGGACCACGGGCCTCGGAGGCCGCCTTCGAACCAGCGCGAACAGCCCTGCCGAGCGCGCCCGCAAGGCCGTGTCCGGTCGGATTCGAGATGCCCTGCGGCAGCTCGAGGCGGTTGCACCCTTGCTCGCCGCCCACCTCGACCGGTCGATCCAGACCGGCTCTCAATGCTCCTACCGCCCCGTTGTCGACGATGGCCCGATCCAGTGGGTCGTCAAGGGCTGACCTGGATCGCCCGTCGTCGGCGGCGTCGCTGACTACCGCCTGACGACCGCCACGCCCTCGATCCGGACCGGCTTCCTGCTGGTCGACACCAGTGTGAGCGTTCCGGAGACCGGCCTGGTGAACGACTTGATCGCCAGGACACGCTGCCCCCTCCCCCTGAGCGAGACGGTCTTGAGCTTCTTCGAGCCGAGGTAGACCGTCACCGAGCCACCGGTGGGCAATTTCCTCACCACCAGCGCGAGCGAGCGGGCCCGGACGACCTTCAGCGTGAGCGATGCCGACCGCTTCGTCGCCTGGGAGTAGGAGCCGAGGTAGGCCGACGACGACGTCTTCCGCTTGAAGCCGCGCTTGCCGATCCTCAACCCCGAGTCGTTGACCGGGACGGTGAACTTCCTGGTCACTGCCGACGAGTCCGAGTTGCCGGCCGCGTCGGTCGCGACGATCGAGACCGTGTGCGATCGCTGCCCCAGCTCGCTCATGCTCAGGACGCCCGCAGGACAGGGCTGTGACGCACCATCGAGGGTGCAGGCGAAGGTCGACCCCTCTTCCGAGGACGCGGCCCGGAAGGTCAGCGAGTCGGTCAGGACGATGGCCCGGTGCCGCGGTCCCGAGACCATCGTCGTCTCCGGCGGCGTGGTGTCGATGGTCCCGTCCCCCACGGTGATGGCCGCGTCGTTGACGTCGAAGAAGTAGTTGTCGACGGCCGAGATCTTGATGCGACCCCTGGACGTGCTGACCTCGGGAATCGTCACGATCGCCGAGCCGTTGTTGGGGATCCGGTCAGCCAGCACGGTCGGGAACGTGGCGCCGCCATCGGTCGAGAACGTGATCGTGACGAGCGGGGCCAGTGCCGGTGCGTCCGTGCCGTTGACCGCCCACGTCACGGTCTGCTCGGCTCCGCCCTCGTAGGAGACCCGGCTCGGCTGACTGGTGACCGCGAACGGTCCGGCCGAGGACAGGGTGAGCGTGGTGTCGCCGAACGCCGTACCTCCGCCGACGGCCTTCAGGTCCCGCACCGTGAGTCGGAAGTTCAGGCGGGCCGGCGAGGCGTTGCCCGCCATCGACGACCCCACGTACGCGCTGGTGGGCAGGAACTCCGAGTAGCAGTCGAGCGTGGCGCCAGGGGGCAGCGAGTCCGTTCCGCTCACCTTCGGGCAGGAGCCCGTGGCGGCGTTGGTGGTCCCGGCCAGCACCTGCGCCAGATCGGGGAAGACCCGCGTGGGGCTGCTGCCCGCGGCGTTCTCGCCGGGTGAGTTGTAGATCAGCGAGTCCTCGTGGCTGACCTCGGCGTGGACGCCGAACATCCGGAACAACGCTCCGCTGGTCTTGTTGTTGTCGATCAGCGCCACGCCGGTGTCGCCACCGAGGTCGCTCTGTTCCCACAGGTAGGACAGCGCGTCGCCGTCAACGTCCGTGGCCGAGCCGGTCAGGGCGAACGGCGTCCGGATCGGAATGGTCTTGTTGGGGGCTCCACTCACGACGGGATTGTGGTTGGTGGTGGTGATCCGGGTGTGACCGGCCTTCACCGTCAGCCCGCCCTCGTCGATCGTGTTGGCAATGCCGGTGTGACCGCTGCCGACGTTGAGGATCGGGTCGGGCTCGTTGTCGACTCCGTCGTAGGTGAGCTCGAAGCCGGACGTGCTGAAGCTCGCGCCGAACAGGCCGCTCACCGTGACCGATGCTCCGGTGGCCGCCTGGACCGCGGTCTGGATCCCCGCGATGGAGTAGTTGATGCCGTTCTTGATCGGAGCCGTGGTGTCGCCGCCGAAGCTGAGCGTGAACGACTCGGTTCCGTCGAAGCCCGACAGGGCGACGGCCTGCACCTCCGTGACGTCCTCCTCGCCACTGTCGATGTAGTCGTAGACCTGTCGATGGGTCATCTGGGAGAGGTACGGATCAGAGTGCCCTTGCAGGTTGTCGCTGCCGCAGAGCCCTCCCGCGTAGGACATGATCGACGATCCGCTGCCCGGCTCGGCCGCGCTCTCGGCTGCCCGGTACCCGCACTGGATGGGCGAGGTGAACGTGTGCCCGGCTGCGAACTGGTGGCCGAGCTCGTGCGCGAGGTAGTCGACGGCGAACCGGTCCCCGATGGGCGGCGCCCAGCCGGTGCACCCCAACGCCTTGTAACTCGTTCCGACCCCAGCGCCAGCAATTCCGCCGAAGCTCTTGCCCAGAGCGAAGTGACCCACATCGAAGTTCTCGGCCCCGGCGAGGAGCCCGATCACCTCGCGCTGCCGGTTCACCAGCTCTCCGGTGCACCCGGCGCCATCGCTGGCGAGCTGGGCGGTGGTGAAGCAGGACACCGTGCCGCACGGTCCATTGCCGCCGGAGACCTTCGCCGCCGTGTTGAGGTTCAGCCGGTCGCTGCCGTCGATCAGCACGAACCTGATCGAGAGGTCGTCGCTGTAGATCTGGACGACGCGGTTGATCAACGTGACCTTGGCGGCCAGCACCGCCTTGTTCGACGCGGCGTCGCGGGTGCCGTCGTTGAGACCGGGCGCGAGGGCCTCGGCGTACGTCGGGTCGCTGAGCAGGGCGAGGCGGTAGACGCGCTGCACGACCACGGCCCCCGGCCCCTCGCCCGCCCGCTGCGACTCGGCACCACGGATGACCTTCTGCTGCTGAGCCGGGCTCAAGCGGGGCTCCACGCGGCGGCGCTCTTCCGGAGGCAGGGCGCTGCCGAAGTAGGACACGTAGGTGCCGGTGTCGACCTGGAATGCGGGGTCGACGTACCACGACCCGTGGCCGGGGCCGCGGACTGCGGCGTGGAGACCGGCCGGGGTGACGTCGAGCCGGATCGAGTCGGCGAAACCGACCGCGGTGCCGGCGTAGGTTCGGATCTCGGGGTGCCGAGCCTGGATCCCGGCCTCGAGCACGGGCGACTCCACCAGCGAGAAGGTGACGAGCTCACCGGTCGGTGCCGGGACGGTGAGCTGGACGGGCATCGTGGTTGCCCGACGAGTGCCCTCGAGCGGCGCCCCGGCCAGCGCTCCGGCCAGACCCGCCGCGTTGAGCGTGTAGGCCCGGAAGGTGGAGGGCTCCACGGTGCGCGGGGATCCCCCACGGCTCGCCGTCAGCGGCGTCGCGCTCGGTGTCCACAGGGCGTCGCCGCTCCCCCATGGTGCCGACGGGACCGCGGCGTTCTCGACAGCGGGGTCGGGGACCACCGCACCCGCCGGAGCCCCCGGACCGGTCAGCGCCCCTGCCACCAGGATCGAAACGAGGCCGAGAGCAGCGGAGCGAGCAACGAAACGATCCACGAGATTTCCTTCCGTCCGGCACCGGGGGGGTGCTCCTGCAACGTAGGCCTCGGTAAAGACTTTGCCTAGGAATCCGGTCCGATCACGGGGTGCAGCGGCGCAGTGGACTGGACCGGTGTGCCCTGCAGAGTTCGGGACCCGAACGGGTCCCGAACCCAGGGGGTCAGTGCTGACGGTCCTCCCGGACGATCTCGCAGTCGTGGGTGATCGGCTTGCGCGGCGGGCCGTAGGGCCCGAGCGCGGACACGAAGAGCAGCACCTCGTCGTGACCGGGTCCGCACCAGATCTCCATCCGAGCGTTCACGCTGCCGGCCCAGATCGTGTCGTCGCCGGTGCCGCCGTGCAGCACGTCGTACCCGGTGGATTCGCATGGAGGGATCCTCTCGGGGGTGAGGACGCTGATCTTGGTCGCCTGTCCCCCAGTGCTGTCGAAGAATCACCAATCACGCAGCGTTGTCTGAACCAGAATCCACGGCTGGTTGGCGTCCACGCCAACCGCTCAGCTTGTCGGTGGGGCGTCCCAGTCGTCGAGCGCGTCGGCGTACATCTTCTCCACGAGGGCGACCTGCGCGGCGAGGTTGTCGACGGTCCAGTCGGCGGTCGACATGGGCGCGAGCACCCGGACCTGCACGGCGCCGGGCGTGAGGATCATCGAGTGGGCCGGCATCCGTTGCCCCGCGTTACGGATCACCACCGGCACCATCGGCACCCCGGCCTGCATCGCCAGGTGGAATGCCCCCTTCTTGAACGGGAGCGGCCGCGGCGTGGGTGACCGGGTGCCCTCCGGGGCAATCACCAGGGACGTGCCCGACGCCAGGCTCTCGAGCGCCGGAGCGAGCGCCTCGCGGGCGGCGACGCTGTCGGTGCGGTCGACGTAGGCGACGTCGGCGAGCCAGCCCATGGCGGCGAAGGTGGGGTCCTTGGCCAGCTCCTTCTTGGCGACTCCGGTGAAGTCGCGGCGCAGGAGGGCCGCGAGGACGACGACGTCGAGCTGGCTCTGATGGTTGAAGACGAAGACCGCGGGGCGGGAGAGCCAGAGGTTCTCCTGGCCCTCGACCTCCAACGTGACACCTGCCCCGGCGAGGGCGAGCTCGGAACTGATCGCGGCGGCGACGGTGAGCGCCGTACGTCGGTCCCCGTTGAGCAGTCCCATGGCCAGACCCGCGCCCACTCCGGCGGCCAGGCCCGCGAAGGACGCGGCGGAGCGGATGACGTTGGTCGGCGTGAGGCGGCGTTCGCGGTGCAGCCGATGCACCGGCCAGCCGCGGTCCTGGGCTGCCTGGGTCAGCGTGCTGTCGGCGTTGAGGGGCCGGGGCCGGCCCACGGTCTCGAGGTAGAAGACGTCCTCTCCCCCGTTGCCGTAGGCGTAGGACTCAGCAAGATCCAGTCCTTGTTCTTCGGCGAAGGTCAGCACAGCCGTCGCCTTGCCCGGGCCCCACAGGATCGGCCCGTCGACCTTTCCCGTGGCGATGCCTTCGAGCGCCTCGACCTCGGTGACGAGGAGGTGCGTGATCCCGAGATCCTCGGCAGCCGCCTGGGCCTGGAACCTCGTCGCCGAGGAGGCGAGCGCCACGGTGTGCCCGGCGCGCAGGTGTGCCCGCACGAGACGGCGGGCGTCGGGGTACAACTCCCCCGAGATCCTGGTCCGGAAGAGCTGTTGACCCATCTCCTCCAGGTCGGTCATCGCGGTCCCGCGCAGGGCCCCGAGACCGACTCCGACCAGGCGGGTGACGTCGTGCCCGCGCTGCTGCATGTTGAAGACCTCGACGAGGGTGCCGATGAGCTCCTCCGGGCTGACCGCGCCACTCGCCAATCGCTGCCGGAAGTAGAGCGCCGCGGAGTAGCCGTGGATCAGGGTGCCGTCGAAGTCGAAGAATGCGCCGACCTCCGGGCCCTGGGGCCCCTCGGCCACGGCGGTGAGGAGATCGTCGATGTCGGCCATGGGTCAGCCCTTCAGGGCCAGGGAGCGGACGACCCCGATGGCCGCGACGGCTTCGCCCAGCTCGTCGGCGAACCGCTGCCGGGACTGCACCAGCTCGTCGCCTCCCGGACCCAGGAGCTCGCGGTTCCCGGCGAGCTTGAGCGTGCCGCCCATCAAGTCCTTGGAGATCGACTCCGGCGAGTGGAGGTCCTGCTGCAGCCACCGCTGGTGGGCGACCCCGAGGCTCTCTGCCACCAGCCCGTCGCCGTCCAGCGGAGCAGCCGGCTCCCGCGTGACCAACCGGTCAGCCACCACCGAGTAGGCCTCCAGGAACGGGCCGATCACCCGGTGTGCGAGGAGCAGGTGCGAGCTCGAGAGCTGGTCGATGATGTCGCTCGGGGTGGCTTGTGCCTCGGCCCAGCCGGGGAGCATCAGGTCGGTCTCGTAACGGAGCTGGGTGTCGAACTCACGCTTGGTCGCGAAGAAGAACTCGTACTTCAGCAGGTCGCGCAGGGCCAGGGCCCGCTTCCAGGTGGCGGCGACGAGGTCGACGTCCGCGGACGGCTCCTCAGCGGCCGCCTGGACCAGCGCGACCTCCAGGATCGCCCGGTCGATGAAGTAGTGGGTCACGGTGTTTCGGTAGAACGCCGCCTCGTGCTGGCGGTCGGGCGCGATGGCGTAGACCGGCTCGAGCCCACCGGCGTACTCGACGACGACGCCTTCGCGCACCAGGGTGCCCAACGCCTTGCGCAGGCCGGCCGGACGCCCGAGGTCGACGTCCGCGGTGAGCGGCAGCTGGCGCCGGCGGACGTAGGCGACGAGGGGTTCGAGGACGGCGAGGGTCTCGGCCAGCGTCATCGCCCGGCCGTCGTTGTCGAGCAGACCGAAGGCCACCAAAGCGGACGGCGTGATGGGGGTCGCGGCGTTGATCCGGTGGGCGACCTCGAACGCAACGCGGGGCACCACGGCGGTCAGGTCGTCGGTCGAGGCTCGGGAGCCGGCGTCGGCCAGGGCCTCGCGCAGCGACAGCGGCGGGCCGAACCGTACGTGCACCCGCCCCCGGCGTCGGCCCTGGGCGCGGGCGAACCGGTAGAGCCAGGTCAGGCTCTCGGGCGCCTTGGTTCCGCCGCCCTCCTCGCGTGAGAGGGCCGAGACCTCGTGCTGCTGGTCGTAGACGATCGAGACCGGGACGAGGTAGGCATCGTCGGAATCGTCACCGTTGGCCCGGAAGGCATCGACGAGGTAGCGCAGGACCCCCATCCGCGGCGGACGAAGCTTGCCGGTGCGGGTGCGACCGCCCTCGAAGTACCACTCGAGGTTGGCGTGCTGGCGCAGCAGGAAGCCGAGGTAGAGGCGCAGCATGGCGGGGTAGACCGGATCGTCGCGCGTCGAGCGGCGAATGAAGATCAGCCCGCTGCGCTTGCCCAACTCGGAGAGCGGCCACATCGCGAGGTTGATCCCGCCGAGGGTGTAGTTGCTGGGGAAGCCGTGCCCGGTCGTGGCGGCCCGCAGGACCAGCGGGTCGAGGTAGGAGCGGTGGTTGGGCAGGAAGACCAACGAGTGCTTCCGCCCGAGTTCGGCCAGCTCGGCCAGGCGGCTGGTGTCGACGTCGACCTCGTAGGAGCGCGTCAACCAGCGACCCATCCGGTCCCACACCCGCGAGGCCGACTCGTCGACGTGCGCCGACATCTCGTTCAGCGCGGTCTCGGAGTCCTCGCGCAGGTCGGCCTCCGTGCGCCCGGTCCGGGTCACCAGGGCATCCAGGGTCTCGGCGTACTGGGTCGTGGCCATCACCAGTTCGACGGCCCGGCGTTCCTGATCGGCGTCGGTCATCCGCGCAGCCTAGTGGTGCGCGTCACCCTCGCGGGCCGATCTCGCGAGCATTGGTCCGCGGACGCGTCACCACTCGGAGCAGAGGGACCCCGGGTATCAGGGCGGGTCCCGCAGCTCTCTTCTCTAGTGACTGGTGACGCGAAGCGGGTGGTTCCTGTGGGCAGGTACGGGCCGGCCGTGGTCGTCGCCCTACTGGCAGTCCTCGTCACCTCGTGTGGCTCCCCCGCTGTCGAGACCGTGGACCCGGTGGCCCGTACCGTCGCGGTCTCGCCGAGCACTGCCGAGTCCTCGGAACCCATCTCCCCCGCACCGTCGGTCCAGACGGTGGCTCTCCCGAGCGAGTTGGTGGGCACCTGGCAGAGCGTCGACCAGGGCTCGGCCGAGGACGTGATCGAGATCCACGGCGACGCCACCTACCTCCGCGCGATGCTCCTCATGCAGCAGCGACCCACCGGTGTGTTCAGCTTCTCGATCGGGACGACGGGCCACGTCGAGGTGGAGGGGCCGACCCTGCGTCTCGTGCCGACCTCGGGGACGCAGTCGATGAGCGATCCCGACGCTCCCAGCGACAACTACACCGACCGGCCGCTCGACGACCTCACTCCGGACGTCTACCGCTGGACGGTGTCCGACGGTTCCCTGTGGCTCGACGGCGAGTACGGCCTCGTCGAGTTCCGTCCGGCAACCTGATGCCCAGGCATCCGACAGTGGGTGACCACGAACCGCCTCCAAGTTGCGGTCACCGTCCTGCTTGCCCTCCTTCTCGCCGCGGCCACCTGGTCGAGCTCCCAGGCTTCCGGCGACTGGCAGCGAGCGACCCGCGAAGAGGCACGCAGCACCGCGGCCCGCGTCGAGATTGTCCGATTCGTCTACCAGTCCGAACTGCCCCTCGCGGTGGGTATCGCACAAGCGCGGGTCCGACGAGATGCCATTCGCAGTCTCGGCGTCGAAGGGGATCCGGTGGTGGCCGGCGAGGCGGCCACCACCGACCGCCTGGTGGCGCAGTTGCAGATGAACGCCGATCAGAGCAGCAACGGACTCGCCCACAGCGACGACTACACCACGCCCGACGGAGGCTACGACGTACCGCGTCGACTCGGAGATCTGCTGCTTGCCGACCAGGTGACCGCGCTCGACCTGAGTGTGGCCAGCATGCGGGCTGGGGACCGGTGGGCTCGATGGGCCCGAGGATGGGCGTTGCTCGCCTTGGCCGTCGCAGCGGCACATGTCGTCATGACCGCGGCACACAGCCGCCGTCGACGCCGAGCGCATGCGAGCCGGCGAGATGTCGGCCTGATCCCGACCCCGTGGGCGGAGCCGCGGCGGCGTCGCCTCGTGACCCTGCTGGCCCTGACCGCCTGGCTCGCCCTTCCGGTGCTCACCGCCGAGCAGCTGGCCCTCTCGTCCGACTCCGCGCGCTCGGCTGCGCACTCGTCCCTGCTCATCTCCCAGCTCTCGGGGGCCGTCACGGTCAGCCAGGTGCGCAACGGCGCGGGGGCGGACCTCCAGATGCGGGGCATCGACCTCATGACGTGGGGCCTTGCACGGCAGTACGCCGCCACGTTCGACGGCTCGCGCGGCCAGGAGCTGCTCGGCATCGCCGAACAACGAGCCGGTGAACGATGGGGCGAGCTCAGCAACGCCATGGTGGCTGCCCCGGGAACGGCAGACGGCGTGGACGCCATCACGGTCGAGTGGCTCGCCTCGGAGCCGTCGGACTGGGAGCGCATTCGTAGCCAGCAGGAGCGAGTTCAGGTCGCCTCGGAGCGTGCCGGCTCGTCCAGTGATGCGGTGGCCCTGAGCCTTCTCCTGGCCGCGCTCGCTGCCACCGCTGCCACGGTGGCCCGCCTACCAGGCCCGCTGCGTCGCTCGTCGTCCTTGCTCGCCGCCGGCCTGCTGGGGGTGGCCACGCTCGTCGGGCTGATCTCAGCCTTCGGCTAGGTGCGCTCGGCCGGGCTGCCCGGGTGCGCTCGCCACCGTCCCCGGAGTGCTCTGCACGTCAGTGTGATCCGGCGGCGCGACGCTCGTACTCCACGCGTGCGGCGGTGTCGGCCTTGCTCAACGCCGTGTCAGCTCCGAGCGCGCGCTCGATGTGCTTCCTGGCGCGTCGCGGAAGCGCGTTGGCCGCATGGAACATGCCCTTGGCATAGCCGGGAACCCAGGTCTCGAAGGCAGGCGTGGAAGCGACGGCGAGGACCGCGGTGGCGACCTCTTCGGGCTTGCATGCCCGCATTCCTCTGGCCGCCGTGACCCCGGCGCCCAGTTCGGTCGCAACCACCGTTGGCAGGATGCACGACACGTCGACTCCGGAGGGGCGGAGCTCGGCCTGCATGGCCTCGCTGAAACCGACGACGGCGAACTTGCTCGCGCTGTAGGTCGCACCATTGGCCATGGCGATCCGGCCCACTGCGGAGGCAACGTTGATGATGTGCCCCGACCCGCGCTTGATCATGTCCGGGGCGACGAGTTTGGTCCCGGTGATGACGCCGTGCAGATTGATGTCGATGATGCGATCGGTGACATCGTCCGCCTCATCGACGATCGGTGAGAGCAGCATGATGCCGGCGTTGTTGACCAGGATGTCGATCGGACCGTACTCCCTGGCCAGCGCAAGGAACGCCGCGTAGGACCCCCGGTCGGCGACGTCGACGGTGTAGCCGACGGCCCGGCCTCCGACCTCGCGGGCTGCTGCGGCAGCGATGTCGGCCTCGAGGTCACCGATCACGACGATCGCACCGGCGGCGGCGAACTGGTGCGCAGTGGCCAAACCGATCCCTCTCCCGGCGCCGGTGATCACGACGACAGCATCGATCAGGCGGGTGGTCTGCTTGCTCATGTCAGGGTCCTTCGGATTGGCGGCGTACGAGCCGGGACGGCTGTCGGTCACGGGACACCGAAGCGAGTCATCGTCCATCGGTATCGGCAGGTTCCCACGACGAGCGGTGACCTGTCCGCGCGGGCGACGTCAGCCCTGTCTCGTGAATGCCTCGGTCATGTACAGCGCGCGCTGGAACACTTCGTCCGGCACCCCTTCATAGGGAGGCATGGTCCCCTTCACGAACTCGAGGCTCAGCGTGTCGCCGTCGACAATCCATCGGTGGGTGTTCGAGCCGTCAGAGTGGTGGAAGGTGACGGTGTCGCCGTCGATCTCGTACTCCGCGTCATAGTCGATCGGCTCCCGACCCCCCTCGGACTCGCCGTACAGGTTCCACTGGCCGCCCTCGATGCTGAGGTCGAGCACGGTGACTTTCGTGATCGGGGGGATCTTGTGGAACCTCTCGATCCATTCCCCGAAGCCCTGCCGACGCAGGGTGGCTTCGGCGTCCCGCAGTGAGATGGGCCTGGTACGCCAGGTGCCTTCCAGCGGGGAGGCGGCCGGTTCCTCGGACGTGGCGGGGGCCTCCGAGGTGGCGGAGGTGCTCGCACGCGCGTCGGGCGCCTGCGCCGCTGGCGTGGCATCGTCGGCGCCGCAGCCGACGAGCAGCAACGAGGCGGCGACCCCGGCGACTGCAGCGGACCGCCAGGCGCGGCTGGTGGCCCACGCGACTGACGACGTGTAGATCACGGTGTTCGACATGACAATCTCCGTTTCGTGTGGTGAGGCAACTGCCTTCGGCGTGGCCACGGTGTGCTCATCGCTCCTGCGCTCTCCCTGCGTCCATCTCGGCCGGCTCGCGCCCCGCGGCCGCTGTCGCGTCCCGCACTTGCCGCCAGCCGGGATTGGTGAGCCACCGGTCGGCGATGCGGACCGTCGGCGAGATCTCGTTGCCGCCGTTCACGTCGCGAACCCGGGCGGCACCGTCCTCATCGTCGCGAAAACGCACGGAGCGATGGGGCACCCGGTGGAGGGTCAGCGCAGTCCTGAGCCTGATGCCGAAGGGACATCCCGGCTTGAAGTACACGACCGGCTCGGACATTGCGCCTACCTCGACCCTTATTCGTCATAGCACGACTATGGCGACCATAGTGCTACCGTGATCCCGTGACTGTCAAGAGATCCGTTGGACACCGGCAGCGCCAGGCGGAGGCCACCAAGCGGGAGGTGGCACGCGTCGCCCGGGCGCTCTTCGCGGAACACGGTTACGTCGCCACCACGATCAACACCATCTCTGAAGAGGCGGACATCCCGGTCCAGACGATCTACTCCGCCTTCGGCACCAAGGCGAAGATCCTCGACAAGATCACCGAACTCTGGATGAGCGAGGCCCAGACGAGTTCACGTGCCGCCGAGTACCTCCACGAGCCCGACCCCGCACGCCAGCTGAGAATGCTCGCCGAGCTCAATCGGCGCCAGATGCAGGTCGGCTCCGACGTCGTCGCGATCTATCAGGAAGCGGCGGCATCGGACCCGCAGATGGCGGAGACCTTGCGCACTGTCCTGGCCGTACGCGAGCGCGAGATCCGCAAGCTCATCGATGCACTCGCCCCGCGGCTCCGCTCGGACCTCACCATCGACTCGGCCCTGGACCTCACCCTGGCGCTCACCCTGCCCGAGCTCTTTCACCTACTCGTCGTCGAGCGGGGATGGAGCCATCTCCGCTACGAGACATGGCTGGGCAACACGCTGGTCAGCCAACTCCTCCGCGACTGACCCGGTGTCATACGTCGGGCGGCGATCAAACGCCTTACCGTGAGTCCATGTCCCGCACCCGCAGGACCCCGAAATAACAACAACCGGACCTGCAAATGCAGGTCCGGTTGTCGCCGATGTCCTGAGACATCACGGTCGGGCTGACAGGATTTGAACCTGCGACCCCTTGACCCCCAGTCAAGTGCGCTACCAAGCTGCGCTACAGCCCGAACACCTTCAATTCGAAGGCGGGGTGAACACTATCGCAGCCCTACCGGGGACAAGGAATCGCCCTCGTGGAGCCCGGTCAACGCGTCGGTCGGAAGCCACTGCACACCAGCCTGATGTCAGCGATCAGGCCTTCTCGCAGGGTGTAGTAGGCGACTTGTTCGACCACCGCCGGCCCGCTCTCGAGCGCGAGCGTCATCCGGAAGCTCACCTTCGCCACGTCGCCGACCGTGTCGACCTCGAGGATCGAAAGCTGCTCCACGACCACCCCGGCGTGGAACCACGCGCCCAGCACGATGTCGTCCGCGACCTCGACCGCAGTCTCGGCGTCCCAGAACCGTCGCGGCGTGACCGCCCGGAACACGAGTGGGGTGGCGAAGAGTGGACGGAGGGCCTCCGCATCCTGTGCGGCGATGGCGTACGCCATCCGCTCCCCCAGGCTCAGCTCCGCCAGCTCAGTAGCTGAAGGTGTTGGCGGCCTCATCTCCGATCCACTCCCACATCACCACGGTGCCTCCGAGCTCCGCCTCGGCCAGCAAGTCCTCCTTCGCGAGGTGCTTGGCGTCGAAGCAGATCGGGCACACCAGGTAGCGGCCCCCGGCTTCGGCGTAGCGGCGCACCAGCTGCTCGAGCGGCGGGCAGCCCTCGCACGCCGTGCCGCGGGCGACCTCCCCGACCACGAGGCGCACGGCTTCCTTGGTCAGGAACATCAGGGTCGGCCGATCGCTCTCCGCGGAGCCGACCGCCACCAGGAAGGCGATCGTCACCTTCTCCGCGTCCTCGAGGCCGGTGCTGAGGCTGATCACTGTCTTCGTCTTCATCGGTGGTCCTTTCGTCGCACCGATCGTGGCGCGAAGCAGGACCGACGGTCATGGGGCAGGCGCCCCATCTTGGAGCTCGGCGAGCACCCCGTGCCGGACGGCGAAGAGCGCCGCGCCGGCGCGGTTCGACACCCCGGCCTTGAAGTAGATGTGCTCCAGGTGGTTGCGGACGGTCTTGCCCGAGATGGTCAGTCGCTCGGCGATGTCGGCATTCGAACAACCCCTGGCCACCCAGCCCAGCACCTCGAGCTCACGAGCCGTCAGGCCCGCCGGGCCGGTGACCCGCCGACGGGTCGCATGGCCTGCTGCGGCGAGCACCGCCTCCGCGGCCGTGTGGTCGAGCCGACCCGCCGCCACCTCTCCGCGCAGCCGCACCGCAGCGTCGGCGGCCCCCAGGGCCGCTCGGTGCGGTCGGTGTTCGAGTGAACCGCGGTAGCTGTCCGCTGCCGCCAGGATCCGCTGTGTCATGGGCAAGGCACCCGCTCGAAGACCGAGCGGATAGCCCGACCCGTCCTGTCGCTCCCGGTGCTGCTCGGCGATCGTCGCCTCGACCTCGAGCCCGCGCACCCGACTCAGGATGCGCCCGGTCAGGTAGGGATAGAGCCGAATGCGTTCCCGGTCGGCCTCCCGCAGGGGTTGGGAGCGCTCCCACACCGAGTTCGGCACCCCCATCCGGCCCAGGTCGTGGACGTAGCCCGCGCGGCGCACCCGTCGTACGTCGACCTCGGCGAGCCCAGCGCGCTCGGCGGCGGCCGAAGCCAGCTCGGCGACCGCGCGCGAGTGACCGAGGGTGAAGGGACACTTGAGGTCGGCGAAGTCACCGAGGGCGGCCAGCAACGAGTCCAGCTCATCGCCGTGGAGCATGAGGTCGCGGTCGGGGGCCAGCTCGAGGGCACGAGCCCAGACGTCCTCCTCCGGCAGCTCGATCAAGCGCGGCCGACAGCGCTCCAGCGCAGCGACCAGAGCTGGGTCGAAGTGGGTCCCGCTCCGCTCCCTCGCCCGTGCGAGGGCCGTCGACAGTCCGTAGGCACGCAGGTGCACCTCGAAGGTCTCCGCCAGGTGCACCACGCGCGTGGCAACCGGGATCGCCTCGCCCCTGTGCCCGGCGGGAAGCCCGCTCCCGTCGAAGCGCTCGAAGGCGTGGGCGAGCGACTCGCTCACCTGGCGGTCCAAGCCGATCTGCTCCGCCATCGCCCCCGCGGACAGGCAGTGGGAGTGCATCAGCGCGCCCATCCGTGCGCGCGGCATCATCAGCAACGCCAGCACCTGGCGTGAGCGCTGCTGCAGGGAGGAATCGCGGCCGGCGGACCGCAGGAGGAACATCAGGTAGCGCACTCCGGCCGCGTCCAGGTCGTAGCTCGAGCGGCGCATGGCGATGTCGTCGCCGAACCAGCGGCTGAGCTCGTGGGAGTCCGCGTGGCAGCCGATCCACAGAATCAGGTTCGTGTAGAACACGCTGACCCTGGTCTCGTCGTCGAGGTCCAGCTCGTCGGCCAGCATCTCGGCGATCAGGGAGGACCGCAGGACGTGCTCCATGGGGAGGCCCAGGCCCAGGTCGATCGCGATCGACAGCGCAGCGAGAACCTCCGAGCGGCGTACGCCGTCCGCGTCTGGAGCAGGCTGTGGTGCCAGCATGACGGTGAGTCTGGCAGTTCGGCTCCGCCGGGACGCGATCTTTTTCAGCGCACCTGGGCGCTGTCCTCGTCGACCATCAGGCCGGAGGTGTCGACGGCCACGAACTCCGAGGCAGGGATCCGCTTGAGGTCCTCGATCAGCCGCTCGGGCCAACGCTTGTGCTGCTCGCCCTGGAAGAACCACGGCGAGCCGTTGTCGGCCAGGACGAGGCCGTAGGTCTTCATGGCCCGGATCACGGCCTTCGCCGCCCCCGAGTAGCCGGTGGTGGAGAAGCCTGGCTTCAGGCGGAAGCGGGCGCCCATCGGCGGATGGGCCAACGAGTCCTGCGAGCCGGCGTCGTGGCGGGCCGGCCAGAGGTGGTGCCGACTGGTGACGTCGGTGGTGAAGCGGATCGCGTGGTCGACCTTGCGGTCGCGCACTTCGTTCCAGCGCAGCAGGCCGGGCAGGATCGGCAGCCCGGCAGCGTCGGCGGAGGTCCAGCCGTCCGGGCGCAGGGCGTTGCTCTTCAGCGACCAGACGGCCCCCGAGCCGGCCCGCCACTTCCCGCGGCGGACCCGGGTGTTCCAGGTCTCGAAGAGCTTGCAGCGCCCCCGGTCGACGACGATCGCGTGCTTGTCGCCGGAGGAGCCGCGGCCGCCCTCGATCCTGGTGTCCTTGCCCAGCGGGTAACGCACCCGGTCGCTCTCGGCGGCGTAGGCGAACCTGACCTTCACCCGACGATGGCGGTGCTTCACGACAGTGATCGGGATGCCGTAGTCGGGCCCATCGCCGTACGACGGACCGAAGTCCGGGTGCAGGTCGGAGTCGGTCGACATGTGCGAGAGCCACTGGCTGCTGCGCTCGTGGACCGGGAGGTCGCGAATGTCGGCGCGCCAGTAGTTGTCGGCGGGGAACGCCTGGCACGACGTCCCGGCAATCGGTTTCGCGGAGGCCGGAGCGCCGGCCGCGGCGCCCCTCGAGGCGCCGCCGGCCAGCTCAGCCCGCTCGTCGGTCCCGGGGCTCGCGTCCGAGCAGGCAGCCGTCACCAGGACGGCCACCACAGCCAGGACCAGCGAGCGCACCGGACCTCCAGACGGACTACTTCTTGCGCTTCTCCCGAGGACGCACCTGCAGCGTGATCGGGGTACCCGCGAAGCCGAACTCCTCGCGGAGACGTCGTTCAATGTACCGCTCATAGCCGGCATCGAGCTTGCCGCTGGTGAAGAGCACGAACATCGGGGGCGCCGTCTGCGCCTGGGTCCCGAAGAGGATCTTCGACTGCTTGCCGCCACGCACCGGGTGCGGGTGCTCGGCCACGAGGCGACCGAGGAAGGCGTTCAGGATCCCGGTGGGGATACGCGTCTCCCAGCCCTTGAGCGCCTTGTCCAGCGCCGGGACCAACCGGTCGACGTGCCAGCCGGTGCGAGCGGTCACGTTGATGCGCGGCGCCCACGGCACCTGCACCAGGTCACGCTCGATCTCGCGCTCGAGGTAGTAGCGACGCTCGTCGTCGACGAGGTCCCATTTGTTGAACGCGATGACGAGCGCCCGGCCGGCCTCACGGATCGACTGGATGATCCGCAGGTCCTGCTCGGAGATCGACTCGCCACCGTCGATGACCAGGACACAGACCTCGGCCCGGTCGATCGAGCTGTTGGTGCGCAGCGAGGCGTAGTACTCGTGGCCGGAGGCCTGGTTGACCCGCTTGCGGATGCCCGCGGTGTCGATGAAGCGCCAGTCGCGGCCGCCGAGGTTGATCAGCTCGTCGACCGGGTCGACCGTGGTGCCGGCGACATTGTCGACGACGACGCGGTCCTCCCCCGCGAGCTGGTTGAGCAGCGAGGACTTGCCGACGTTGGGCTTGCCGACGATCGCGATCCGACGAGGACCACCCACGACAGCGTCCCGCTCGGGCGGCGGCTCGGGGAGCGCGGCCAGGATGGCGTCGAGCATGTCGCCCGAGCCACGGCCGTGCAGGGCCGAGACCGGGAACGGCTCGCCCAGGCCGAGGTTCCAGAGACCGAAGGCCTCGGCCTCGGAGCGCTGGTCGTCGACCTTGTTGGCGGCCAGGACGACCGGCTTCTTGGAGGCGCGGAGGATCTTGACGACGGCCGCGTCGGTGTCGGTGATCCCGATCGTGGCGTCGACGACGAAGAGGACGGCGTCGGCCAGCTTGATGGCGACCTCGGCCTGGGCCGCGATCCGCTCGGCCAGGCCACGGGCGTCGGGGTCCCAGCCGCCGGTGTCGACCACCGTGAAGGCGCGACCGTTCCAGTTGGCGTCGTAGGACACCCGGTCACGGGTGACGCCGGGGACGTCCTCGACGACGGCGGCACGACGGCCGATGATCCGGTTGACCAGGGTGGACTTGCCGACGTTCGGACGGCCGACGACCGCCAGGATCGGGACCGGGCCCAGGTTCTCCACGGCGAACTCGTCGTCGTGGGTGGTCGGGTCGGGCTCGGGGTGACCCTCGCTCATGATGCTCCTTGCTCGGTGACCCCGGTGGCGGGGTCGGATTCGACTTCATGGGCGGGCAGCGGACCGGGCAGTTCTCGGCCGGTCAACGCGCGCGCGTGGTCCAAGTGGACCAGCATGTGCTCCCGTAGCAACATCGACGACTGCATGACTTGTTCCCGGGTGCGCGGCCAGGGGGCCGCTCCCAGCGTGTGCGGAGCGCCGAAGACGAGGTGCACGTCACCTCCGCGGGCGGGCAGCGAGTTGGTGTGGCCACCCGGCTCGCGGCTGCCGAAGATGGCCACGGGCACCACGGGGGCTCCCGAGACGAGCGCGAAGTACGCCGCGCCGCGGTGGAACCGCTCCAGGTCGCCGGTGCCGCGTCGACCCTCGGGGAAGATGCCGACCGCTCCCCCGTCGCGCAGCACCCGCAGGCAGCTCTTGACTGCGGCCGGGTCGGTCTCGAAGCGGTTGAGCGGGATCTGACCCGAGCCGTGCAGGAAGCCGCCGAGCTTGCCGGCGAACATCTCGTGCTTGGTCAGCGCGTGGACCGGACGAGGCGCGAAGGCCGCCAGCAGCGGACCGTCGGCGATGCCGATGTGGTTGCAGGCGAAGATGACCGGGCCCGTCTCCGGCACCTGGTCGTGACCGTGCACCTCGACGCCGAAACGGCGCCGGATCAGGAATCGGGCGAAGGGGCGCAGGCCGTGCAGCATCGCCCGGCGCGGGTGCCGGACGTGCGCGCTCCTCGGCAGGTCCAGGTGGGTCGAGTCGCTCATGCGGGTGCCTCGACGGCCTCGACCAGGGCGACGACGAGGTCGATCACCTCGACGAGGGAGTACGGCGTGGTGTCGATGTGGACCGCACCATCGGCCATCACGAGCGGAGCGGTGGCCCGACCGGAGTCGATGGTGTCGCGGGCGAGCAGTGACTGCTGGGTGGCGGCGATGTCGGAGCCACCCTCCTCGGCGGCGCGGCGTCGGGCGCGGGCCTCGGGGTCGGCCGAGAGGTAGACCTTGACGGGGGCGTCGGGGGCGACGACGGAGCCGATGTCGCGGCCCTCGACGACGATGCCGGCGGTGCCGCCCGCCTGCTCGATCGCGTCGCGCTGGAGCTGGAGCAGTCGTGCCCGGACCTCGGGGACCGAGCTGACCGGGGAGACCGCGCCGGTGACGTCCTCGCCGCGGATCGCGGCGGCGACGTCGACGCCGTCGACGGTGATCGTGGGTCCGAGCGGGTCGGTGCCGGAGACGATGACGGGCTCGTGGACCCGGCTGGCGACCGCGGTGCGGTCGTGCACGTCGACACCTTCACGCAGCATCCACCAGGTCATCGCGCGGAACATCGCGCCGGTGTCGAGGTAGCTCAGGCCGAGCCGAGTGGCGACGCCGCGCGAGGTGCTGGACTTGCCGGAGCCGGAAGGACCGTCGATGGCGACGACCAGGCCTGGGGAGGACTGGCCGGACAAAGGGGCGCTGCTGGGCACGGAACCGGTCCTGCTCTCTGCTCGGGGGCCGCGTCACGACGCGTTCTGCCAGCCCGCAGCCTACCGGTGGGTCACCCATCCACGAGATTCCAGAGAGCCCAGCAGATGCTCGGCCCCGGACTCCTCCACGACCAGCTCGACCAGTCCCACCGGGCGCCCGGGGTCGTGGTCGATGTGGACGTCCTCGATGTTGATCCCGATCTCCCCCGCGTCGGCGAAGAGCCGCGCCAGCTCGCCGGCGTGGTCGGGGACCGAGACGTAGACCGAGCGCATCGGCCGGGCCGGCCCGCCGTGCTTGCCGGGGATCGCCTGGGTGCCCGCGACACCGCGGGCCAGCAGCGCGCCCAGCTCGGGTCGGGAGCCGGACGTGACCGCGCCGATCAGCAGGTCGAGCTGGCCGCGGACCTCGTCCAGGAGGCCGATGACCGCCTCGGCGTTCCCGGTCACGATCTGCTCCCACAGGGCCGGGTCTCCCCCGGCGACGCGGGTGACGTCACGAACGCCCTGGCCCGACAGCGCCAGATGGGCCACGGGAGCCTCGGCAAGGCGCCCGGCCATGAGGACGGCGAGCAGGTGTGGGAGGTGGGAGGTGCGGGCCACGGCCAGGTCGTGCTCCTCCGGGCTGAGCCGGACGGGTACGGCGCCGCACAGGCGGGCGAGCTCCTCCACCAGGGCGACGGCCTCGGGCCGGGCCGTCGCGTGCGGGGCGACCGCCCAGGGTCGCCCGTCGAAGAGGGCCGCACTGGCGGCCAGGGGGCCGGAGCGTTCGCTGCCCGCCATCGGGTGCCCCCCGACGTACCGGGTGAGGCCGGGCTCGTCGAGGACGGCGCGCAGCGGGCCGGTCTTGATGCTGCCCACGTCGGTGACGACGGCGTCGGAGGTCGTGAGGGCGTGCGCGATGGCCGGCCCCAGGTGGTCGGGGGGTACGGCGACCACGACGAGCTGGGGTCGGTCGCTCGCCAGCCGCGCGCGACCGGCACCCAGCCCGGAAGCGGTGCGGAGGTTCTCCGCGGAGGTGTCGCTCAGCAGCACCTCGAGACCCGCCCGGCGACAGGCCAGACCGATCGAGGTCCCGAGCAGACCGGCGCCGACGATTTCGACCGGACCGGTCAGGAGCGCGGGCTCACTCATCGTCCGGGACCGACTTCACCCGGGTCAGGTCCTTGCGCAGGGCGGCGGCACCGTGGAGGTAGACGTGGGTGATGTCGGCGCGGGGCAGGTCGGTCTCGATGTGGGCCATCATCCGCACGACGCGCGGCATCGATCCGGCGATCTCGAGCTCCTTGGCGCAGAGCAGCGGGATCTCGCCGAAGCCCAGGCGGCGAGCGGCGTAGGCGGGGAACTCCGAGACCAGGTCGGAGGTCGCGGTGAAGATGACCGAGATGAAGTCGTCGACCTCGAGGCCGTTGGACTCCATGACGTCGGTGACCATCTCGGCGACGCGCTCGAGCATGTGGTCGCGCACGTCGTGCTCGAGCTGGGTGGCCCCACGGACCGCTCGCACTGCCACGTCTGCTCCTCCATCGGATGTATCGGACGGGGCAAGGCTAGCGAGCCGACCGGGGCGCGAGGTGAGGTGTCCGCGGCGACGCCGGTCAGCAGCAGCCGGGCTGCGGCCCTTCGCCCGCCGAGAGCCGGGTCACGACGGCGTCGTCGGGTGCTGTGTGCGGTCGGGTGTGGTCCCACGTGCCCGAGAGCCGCCAGACCCCGGCACCGTCGGAGATCCCGACCCACGGAGTCGTCCCCACCGCGAGGGACGCCCCTTCGGCGCCCTGGACCACGGTGTCCGGGTAGGCCTCGTGGAGGTGAGTCCAGCTGTCGCCGAGGCGGATGCCCGTCTCGGCGAGGCGTACGTCGGGCGAGCCCGGGTCGGCCAGCTCCTCGAAGTCCGACCATCGGCGCTGTTGTGCCAGCTCCCAGCCACGCAGCTGCAGGGTCTTCTCGTCCTGGCCACCCATGACCACGCACAGCACCTGCCAGCACGAGACGGAGGCGACTGGGTACTCCCAGCTCAGCGAGATCGGGTCGCCCGCGTCCTCGAACCAGCCCTCGTGACCCGGGATCCGGACGTAGCGCTGTGGCCCCACCGTCAGGTCGGGCTCTCCCCACGCCGTGGTCAGCGCCGTCCGGACCTCGTCCGCGTCGGTGCCGAAGGCGTGGTCTCCCACGCCGGAGCCGGACAGGTCCAGCGGTTGGCTCTCCGCAGTGACCGGATCGGTCACCCAGCGGGCGTCACGCGCCTCGTCGTTCCCCAGCAGGTGAGCACTGGCCAGTCCGCCGGCCACCAGAACCGCCGCGGTCACCAATCCCGGGACAACGCGCATTGTCTCCTCCTGTTCCGCTTGCTCAGACGTAGGACTGAGACGCCGAGGCGAGCGGAATTGTTGCGCGGGCCCGCTCAGCGACGCACGGCGGCGAGGTGGCGAGGTGGCGACGCTGTCAGAGCGAGGCTGCGTCGAGCAGCTCACCGAGCTCGGGCAGCGTGAGCTCGCGCAGCTCGCCCTGCGGGAGCCGGTCGAGCTGGACCGGTCCGATCGCGGTGCGGGTCAGGCGGCGTACGGGGAGGCCGACCTCGTCGAGGAGGCGGCGCACGATCCGGTTGCGGCCCTCGTGGATGACCAGCTCGACGATCGACTTGGCACCGTCGCCTCGCCCGGAGACGCTGACGATCTTCGCTCTCGTCACGGTGACCGGGCCGTCCTCGAGGGTCACCCCGTCGACGAGTTGCTTGATGATCGCCTTGGTCAGCTCGCCGTCGACCTCGGCGACGTAGGTCTTGTCCACTTCGTACGACGGGTGCGCCATCCGCTGGGCGAACTCACCGTCGTTGGTCATCAGGATCAGCCCGGAGGTGTCGGTGTCGAGCCGCCCGACGTGGAAGAGCCGCTCGGGACGATCGGCGACCAGGTCGCTGAGCGTGCGCCGGCCCTCGGGGTCGGACATGGTCGAGACGACACCGCGCGGCTTGTTGACCACGAGGTAGGCGTTCGGGGAGACCGGCGGGAGCCGCTTGCCGTCGACCCGGATCACGGCGGTCGTGGGATCGACCTTGGTGCCCATCCGGGTGATGATCTCGCCGTCGACCTCGACGGAGCCGCCCAGCATCAGCTCCTCGCACTTGCGTCGGGAGGCCACGCCGGACATCGCCAGCAGCTTCTGCAGGCGGATGAGCCCGTCTTCGTCGGTTGCGATCACTCCGTGACCGTATCCCCGACCGGCTCCACGGCGTCAGTCGTCGGCACCTCGGTGCGGGCGATCTCGCCGAGCTCGCCCTCCATGTCGTCCATGTCCGGGAGGTAGGGCGCCAGCTCGGGGAGCTCGTCGAGCGAGGTGACCCCGATCCGCTCGAGGAAGTAGGTGGTGGTCCGGAAGAGGTTGGCGCCGGTCTCGTGGTCCTGACCGGCCTCCTCGACCAGGCCGCGCGAGATGAGGGTGCGCATCACGCCGTCGACGTTGACGCCGCGGACCGCGGAGACCCGGGCACGCGAGATGGGCTGCTTGTAGGCCACCACCGCGAGGGTCTCCAGGGCGGCCTGGGTGAGCCGGGCCTGCTGCCCGTCGAGGACGAACCCCTCGACGACCAGGGCGTACTCCTCGCGGGAGTAGAAGCGCCACCCGCCCGCGACGTTGCGCAGCTCGAAGCCCCGCCCCTGGGCGGTGTACTCGTCGGCGAGCTCGTGCAGGGCGTGGTTCACCTGGTCGACGGGGTAGCCCACGGTGGAGGCCATCGTCACCGCGTCGAGTGGCTGGTCGGTGATCATGAGTACGGCCTCGAGCGAGGGCCGCAGCTCGGCGACCGGCACTGCCAGGTGGTCGCCGGAGTCCTCGGTCACCGAGACGTCCGCCTCGGGCTCGGTCGCCTCGGGCTCGGTCGACTCGGTCGGCTCGGTTGCGTCCTGCTCGCTCACGCGTCTGCTCCCTGGGGGTGTACGTCGGTGTCGGTGTCCGGCTCGGTGTCGGGCTCTGACCCAGCTTCGGGCCCGGCCTCCTCCGGAGGCGCACCGTCGAACTCGTCGGTGATCTCGATCTCGGCGTCCTCGCCCCCGGTCCAGCGCACGGTCAGCTCACCGAGCGGTGTGACCTGGTCGAAGGAGACCGCACCCTCACGGAAGAGCTCGAGCAGCGACAGGAACCGCGCCACCGTGGTCAGCGTGTCCGGAGAGTCGCCGCACAGCGCGCGGAAGGTCATCGTGCCGACGCGGCGCAGGCGGTCCATCACGATCGCGCCCTGCTCACGGACGCTGACCCGGGCGGCA
Organism: uncultured Actinomycetota bacterium; assembly: GCA_963850965.1. Taxonomy (GTDB): domain Bacteria; phylum Actinomycetota; class Actinomycetes; order Propionibacteriales; family Nocardioidaceae; genus Nocardioides. Next base: position 253,812 of record CAWKMT010000003.1, read on the forward strand.
TGGATGTGCTGGAGCGAGACCTCGAGGATCGGCTTGGGCTCCAGCGCCCGCTCGGCCAGGGCGGCGAACTGGTCGAGCCCGATCCCGATCAGCACCTCGGGCAGCAGGGTCGCGAACCGCTCCTCGAGCCCCACCGCGCGGGCGTGGCGCTTCGACTCCTCGGCGAGGCGGCGATCCAGGACGCCGGCGACGAGCTTGAAGGCGCGGTACTGCATCAGGCGGGCGAAGAGCAGGTCGCGCGCCTCGAGCAGGGCGAGGTCCTCCTCGTCCTCGACATCGCCCTGGGGCAGCAGCCGAGCGGCCTTGAGGTCGAGCAGCGTCGAGGCGACCAGGAGGAACGACGTCGTCTGCTCGAGGTCCCAGGCCTTCCCGCCGACCTTCACGAAGGCGATGAAGTCGTCGGTCACCCGCGAGAGGGAGACCTCGGTGATGTCGAGCTTGTGCTTGGAGATCAGGCTCAGCAGGAGGTCGAAGGGGCCCTCGAAGTTGTCCAGGTGGAGCTCGAAGCCGGGTGCGGCGGGCTCGATCGCGGTGTCGGCGACCTGGGTCGAACGTCGACTCATCCCTGGGTCAACCGGCGGACCAGGGCGCTGTCGTCACCGTTGGCCTCGAGGTCGGCCAGGATCAGCGAGATGGCCTCGCGCACCATCCGGCCGCGGTCCACGGCGAGCCCGTGCGAGCGCCGCAACGACAACCGGGCGTGCTCGAGGTCGAGCAGCTCGTCGGAGGTGACGTAGACGGTCATCTTCTCGTCGTGGCGCACCCGACCGCTGGGCTTGCGGCGACCGGCGGCCTCGCTGGTCGACTCATCGGAGTCGGGACCACCGGTGACCGGGGGGTCCGGAACCGCCCGGACACTCGCCTCGGCCCCACCCGAGTCCCCGCCGGCAACGGCAGGGTCATCGGCTGCGGTACGGCGAAAGAGGTCGTCGGCGGCCGGCAGGCTCACCCGTCGAGACACCGGGCCAGCACCTCCTTGGCCAGCTGGCGGTAGTGGTCGGCGCCGCTGGAGGCCGAGGCGTAGCTGGTGATCGGCTCGCCGGCGACGGTGGCGTCGGAGAACTTCACGGTGCGTCGGATGACGGTGTGGAAGACCTTGTCGCCCCAGGCCTGGACGAGGCGGTCCATCACCTCGCGGCTGTGCAGGGTGCGCCCGTCGAACATCGTGCCGAGGATGCCGTCGATCTCGAGCTTGGGGTTCAGGCGCTCGCGCACCTTGTCGATCGTCGTCTTGAGCAGCGCGACGCCGCGCAGCGCGAAGTACTCGCACTCGAGCGGGATCACGACGCCGTCCGAGGCGGTCAAGGCGTTGACGGTCAGCAGGCCGAGCGAGGGCTGGCAGTCGATCAGGATGACGTCGTAGTGCTCCAGGGCCGGCGCCAGCACCCGCTGGAGGGTCTGCTCGCGGGCCACCTCGTGGACGAGCTGCACCTCGGCTGCCGAGAGGTCGATGTTCGACGGGAGGAGATCCATCCCGGGCACGCCGGAGGGGACGATGACGTCGTGGATGTCCACGTCACGCTGCATCAGCAGGTTGTAGATGGTGAGGTCCATCTCGTGGGGGTTGAGCCCCAGACCGACCGAGAGCGACCCCTGCGGGTCGAAGTCGACGAGCAGGACCCGACGGCCGTACTCCGCGAGTGCCGCCCCCAGGTTGATCGTCGTCGTGGTCTTGCCGACGCCGCCCTTCTGGTTGCACATCGACATCACCCGGGCGTTGCCGTGCTCGGTGAGCATCCGCGGCTCGGGAATCTCGATCATCGGTCGCCCGGTGGCCCCGATGGTCACCTCGGCAGCCGCCGCATCGGGGGCTGCCTCGGACACGAGCGTCGGCGCCTCGGGAGTGGGGCGTTCGAAGGGCAGGGGCTCGGTCACGGTGGCCGTTTCTGTGGAAGGAGGAACAGGAGGTCGACCCAAGGGAGGCATCTGGGGGGCGTTGCTGCCGTGCTGGCCGGGGAAACCCGAGAACGTGCCGCCACCACTCATCTGCCGCTCCTTGCTTTGTCGACTCGGCGACTTGTGACCGAGCTCGCGGGCGACACTAGACCCGGCCCTCCACCGCTACAAGACGAGGACCGAAACCCCCAGCCCCACCGGGAAATCTGTTGATGAGTTGTGCACTCGCTCACGCTCCGAGTGCACAGGCAACGTCTAGCCTGTGCACTCACCTGTGGAGAGAGAACCGGGTCAGGAGTCGTCCTCGATGAGGTCGGCGTACTCCGGGTGGTTGTCGAGCCAGCCCTGGATGAAGTCGCACTGGACCACCACCTGGAGGCCCTCCGAACGCACGTCGTCCATCGCGAACCGGGCGATCGCAGACCCGACGCCGGCACCCTCGAAGGCGTCGTTCACCTCGGTGTGCGTGAACACGATGACGTCACCGGACGGCTCGTACTCGGAGAAGCCCGCGAGCTCCCCGTCGATGCGCGCTTCGTAGCGCTGGGTCTGGGTGTCCTTGTAGGTCTCGACTCGGGCCATGCCGGGGAGCATACGGACCCGTTCAGAGCCGGAACATCCGGGTGGTCGCGAGGACCAGTTCGCCCGCCTCGTCGGAGGCGTCCAGATCGGCGACGGCATCGATGACCCAGTCGTGGTGGCCGGCCGGGTCGTCGATGACCTGGCGCACCTTCCACAGCCGGGCGACGGTTTCCTCCGGCGCTCCGGCCGGCTCCCCGACGGCCGGCTCGATCATGAGCAGGGAGGGTCCGTGGGCGTTCGAGCCGGTCCCGACCGACTCGTGCTCGGCGTAGTACTCCTCGATCGCGGTGTCCCAGGTGGAGCGGGTCATCGTCACCGCTCGCGGGGGGTCGGTCCGGTCGGCTGCCGCGCGCTCCAGCGCCATCAGGCCGTCGAGGTCGTCGCGGGCGATCAGCTCGACACGGCGGAACATCGCGTTGCGCACCATGATCCGGAAGGGCCGCTCCTGCTTCGAGATCGGTCGGGGCGGGGTCGGCGGCTTGTGGGCCGCGAAGTCGGCAGCGACCCGGGCCACGGTTTCCGGGTCGGTGAGCGCCTCCCACTCGTCGAGCAGGGAGGAGTCGGTCTGGCGCACCGTCTCCCCCAGCCACTCGACGAGGTCCTCGAGCTCGGGGGTGCGGTGCGCCTCGGGGACCGTCTGGCGCAGGGTGCGGTAGGCGTCGGTGAGGTAGCGCAGCACCAGCCCCTCCGAGCGGGCCAGCTGGAAGCGGCTGACGAAGTCGGTGAAGCTCATCCCCTGCTCGTACATCATCCGCACGATCGACTTGGGCGAGAGCGCGTCCTCGGGCAGCCAGGGATGCGTCTCCCGGTAGATCTCGTACGTCGCGCCGAGGAGCTCGGCGAGCGGCTGCGGCCAGGTGATCGCGTCGAGCAGCACCATCCGCTCGTCGTACTCGAGGCCGTCGGCCTTCATCTCGGCCACGGCCTCGCCCTTGGCGGCGTTCTGCTGGGCGAAGAGGATCTGGCGGGGACCCTCGAGGACCGCCTCGATCACCGAGACGATCTCGAGGGTGTAGGTCTCGCTCTCGGGGTCCAGGAGGTCGAGGGCGGCCAGGGCGAAGTGCGCCAGCGGCTGGTTGAGTGCGAAGTCCAGGGGCAGGTCGACGGTCATGATGTAGCGGCGCCCGAACTCGTCCAGGTCATCGAGCCGGGTCAGCGTCTGGGAGTTGACCAGGCTGCGCGCGAGCCGGAGCGCCCGCCGGGCGAGCTTGACCTGGGAGCGACGGTCCTCGTGGTTGTCGGTGAGCAGGCGGCGCAGCACCGCGAAGGCATCCTCCTCGCGAGCGAGGACGTTGATCAGCATCGAGTTGTCGACCTTCATCCGGCTGACCAACGCTTCGGGCTCACCGGCCACCAGCTTGTCGAAGGTCTGGTCGCTCCACACCACGGCACCGTCGGGCGCTTTGCGCAGCTGCGGCTTGCTCTTCTTCTTGGCCAGCTTCTCGGCGCTCATCGTGGCGTTCTTCGCCTCCGACTTGGCCTTGGCCTTCTCGTTCTCGATCGTGTGCTCGGGCGCCTGGACGACGACGTACCCGACCGTGTCGAAGCCCGGGCGACCTGCCCGGCCGGCGATCTGGAGGAACTCACGGGTGCGCAGGATCCGGCTGCGGTTGCCGTCGAACTTGGCCAGGCCGGTGAAGAGCACCGTGCGGATCGGCACGTTGATCCCCACGCCGAGGGTGTCGGTGCCGCAGATCACCCGGAGCAGGCCGAGCTGGGCCAGCTGCTCGACGAGCCGTCGGTAGCGGGGCAGCATCCCGGCGTGGTGCACCCCGATCCCGTTGCGCACCAGCTTGGACAGCGTCTTGCCGAAGCCGGCGCCGAAGCGGAAGGCACCGATCTTGTCCGAGATCGCCTCCTTGGCCTCCTTGGACAGCTTCGTGACGCTCAGCAGTGACGTCGCATGCTCGATGGCCGCCGCCTGGGTGAAGTGCACGACGTAGACCGGGGACTGGCCGGTGCTGACCAGATCGTCGAGGGTCTCGGACAGCGGGGTCATCGCGTAGGAGAAGACCAGCGGCACCGGGCGCTCGGCATCGTCGACCACCGAGGTCTCTCGCCCGTTGCGGCGGGTCAAGTCATCGACGAAGCGGGTGACGTCACCGAGCGTGGCCGACATCAACAGGAACTGCGCCTGGGGCAGCTCGATCAGCGGGACCTGCCAGGCCCAGCCCCGGTCGGGCTCGGCGTAGAAGTGGAACTCGTCCATCACCACGAGGCCGACGTCGGCGCCCGCCCCCTCACGCAGCGCGATGTTGGCGAGCACCTCGGCCGTGCAGCAGATGATCGGGGCATCCGGGTTGACCGACGCGTCGCCGGTCAGCATGCCGACGTTCTCGGCGCCGAAGACCTCGCACAGGGCGAAGAACTTCTCACTCACCAATGCCTTGATGGGTGCGGTGTAGAAGCTGACCCGGTCGGAGGCCAGCGCCGCGGCATGGGCCGCCAGAGCCACCATCGACTTCCCGGAGCCGGTCGGCGTGGCCAGGATGACGTTGTTGCCGGCGAGCAGCTCGAAGATGGCTTCGTCCTGGTGCGGGTAGAGCGAGAGGTTCTGGCTGTCCACCCAGCCGGTGAACGCGTCGTACACCTCATCCGGCGTGCCGGTCGCTGGCACCCACGCTCCGGGCTTCTCCCCCGTCGACGCCGTCATGCGCGCGCTCTCGGGTGCGCCGTGGCGAAGACCTCACGGAGGTTCTCGACGGTCACCAGCGTGTAGACCTGCGTGGTGGTCACCGAGGCGTGGCCGAGGAGCTCCTGGACGACGCGGACGTCGGCCCCGCCGTCGAGCAGGTGGGTGGCGAAGGAGTGGCGCAGCGTGTGCGGCGACACGTCGCGGGTCACCCCGGCGCGCTCGGCAGCCTTCACGAGCACCGCCCAGGCGGACTGCCGCGAGAGCCGGCCACCGCGGGCGTTGAGGAACATCGCGGGGGTGCCGGTGCCTCCGGACACCAGCTCCGGGCGGGCCCGGACGAGGTACGCCGAGACGGCCTCGCGGGCGTAGGAGCCGACCGGGACCAGCCGCTCCTTGCTGCCCTTGCCGCGCAGCAGGACGGTGCCATCGACCTGGTCGAGGTCGTCGACGTCGAGACCGACCGCCTCGGAGATCCGGGCGCCGGTGCCGTAGAGGACCTCGAGCAGCGCGCGGTCACGCAGCGACAGGGTGGTGCCCGGGGCCCCGGAAGCCTCCAGGATCGCCTCGACGTCGGCCAGCGGCAGTGCCTTGGGCAGTCGCTTGGCCGGCGCCGGCGGCTTGACCCCGCTGGCCGGGTCCGCGGTGGCCAGGCCGTCGCGGACCGCGAACTTGTGGAAGCCACGCACGGCCACCACGCTGCGGGCGGCCGAGGTGGCGCTCAGCGGCGGGTGCTCGGCATCGCCCTCGCGCAGGTGGACCAAGAACGCCGAGACCGTCGCCTCGGACACACCGGAGAGCTCCTCGATCCCGGACTGCCCCAGGAACAGGAGGTAGCGCCGCAGGTCGCGGCGGTACGACGACAGCGTGTTCGCCGCCAGCCCGCGCTCGACCGAGAGGTGGTCGAGATAGGTGCGGACGGCGCGCTGTGGCTCTCCGGTCGTGCTCAGACGAGAACCCCGTCCAGCGTGACAGACGCGAGACCGGTCGCCTCACCCACGGGGGCGTTGGTGAGCAGCCCGGCATGGGTGTTCAGACCCAGAGCCAGGCTGTGGTCGTCCTTGCAGGCCTGGACCCAGCCCTTGTTGGCCAGCGCGACGGCGTACGGCATGGTCGCGTTGGTCAGGGCGTACGTCGAGGTGTTGGGGACCGCGCCGGGCATGTTCGCCACGCAGTAGAAGATCGAGTTGTGGACCGGGAACGTCGGGTCGGCGTGGGTCGTGGGCCGGGTGTCCTCGAAGCAACCGCCCTGGTCGACCGCGATGTCGACCAGCACGGAGCCGGGCTTCATCCGGGAGACCAGCTCGTTGGAGACCAGCTTGGGCGCCTTGGCCCCGGCGACGAGAACCGCACCGATCACCAGGTCGGCCTCCATCACCTGCTGCTCGATCGCGAGCTTGGACGACGCCAGGCCGTGCACCCGGTTGTTGTAGCGCCAGAAGGACATCCGGAGCTTGTCGAGGTCGTTGTCGAGCAGCGTGACGTCGGCGCCCATCCCGAGCGCGATGTTCGCGGCGTTCTGGCCGGAGACGCCGGCCCCGATGATGACGACCTTGGCGTTCGCGACGCCACCGACGCCACCCATCAACACGCCGCGGCCACCCTCGGCCTTGAGCAGCGAGTGGGCACCGACCTGGGGCGCCAGACAGCCGGCGACCTCCGACATCGGGTAGAGCAGCGGCAGACCGCCGGAGGGCAGCTGGACCGTCTCGTAGGCGATCGCGGTGACCTTGCGCTTGAGGAGCTCCTCGGTGAGGGGCTTGTCGGCCGCGAGGTGGAGGTAGGTGAAGAGGGTCAGGCCCTCCCGCATCCGGTGGTACTCCTCGGCAACGGGCTCCTTGACCTTGAGCACCATGTCCGCGGCACCCCAGACCTCGTCGACGTCCGTCAGGATCTCGGCACCCGCGGCGACGTACTCGGAGTCCTCGATCGAGGAGCCGACCCCGGCACCGGCCTGCACGACGACCTGGTGGCCGTGCGCGACCAGCTCATGCACGCCGATCGGCGTGATGGCCACGCGGTACTCGTGGTTCTTGACTTCCTTCGGGACTCCGACCTTCACCGTGACACTCCTCGATAGTGGCGCCGACACGTCGATGTGCGACGGCGCGACACTACCGCCCGACCGTGGGCCGCGTCACAACACGGCGAGCGTCGCGACGGGCTCAAGGTCGTCGAGCTCGGCCAGCGAGGGCTCGGCACCGAGCTGCTCGAAGACCGGTCGCGCCAGCGCGAGCAGGGGCGCGGCCTCATCGGTGCGGCCCTGCTGGTGCAGCCACCGGCCGAGCTCGAGGCGGGTGCGCGCCAGCAGGTACGGCGCAGCGTACGGCGTGAGGGCAGCCTCCGCCTCGCGCAGGTGCGACTCGGGGTCCTCACCGCGGGCCAGGGCGAGCAGTCCGCGGAACCGCGGCACCACGCCCCTGGTCAGCGGTGAGGCGTTGGCGGTGAGCCGTGGGACGGCCAGATCGACCAGCTCGCCGACAATGTCCAGGTCTCCGGCCCGGAGCAGGAGGTCGACCGTGGGCCCCCACATCACCTCGAAGTCCTCGACGCCGTCGAGCCGGAACTGCTCGAGCGCGCGGGGCGCGACGTGGGCCGCACCCTCGGCAACCTCGCCCCGCCCGACCAGGCGGAGTCCCTCCAGCAGGTCGGCGCAGTACTGCTGGAAGGGGTCCTCGGACGTGAGCATCTCCGGCGCGGTGACCTGCTGCCCGCGGGCGAGCTGGACCTGGGCGCGGGCCAGCCACTGCGGGCCCGCCATGACGGCCTCCTCGGACCCCTCGATCCAGTCGGAGGTCTGGTCGATCAGGCGGTCCCAGTGACCGGAGAGCACCCAGGTCGAGCAGGCGTTGGCCAGGGCGAAGTCGGTGAGGTAGGTGTCCCCCACCTGGCGGGCGACCTCAACCGCCTCGACGGCCAGCTCGTCGGCGCGGGCCAGGTCGCGCGGGTACGCCTCGCTGCAGAGGTTCGACAGAGAGCGCGAGAGCTGGTCCAGCACGTGGCCCTCGCGGGCGAGCACGATGCACCGCTCGACCACGGCCGAGGCAGCGGTGCGGCTGCCGGCGTCGTTGAGCATCAGGGCCACGTTGTTGAGCCCCAGCATGGTGGCCGCCGGGTCCTGCAGCTGCTCCGCGATCCGCCCCAACCGCACGGTCTGGCGCCGCTGCTCGCCCGTGTCGCCGAGCCCCCGCGCACACCGGGACAGGACGAACAACAGGCGCAGGTGGACCTGGGCCGGGATGTCGTCCCTCCTGGTCGCCAGGTCGTCGCCCTCCGTGGCCAGCTCGATGGCCTCGGCGATGCGACCCAGACTCATCGCGGCCTTGGCCTGGACTGCCAGCGACCGGGCGACGCCCACGGGGTCCTGGTGGGTGCGGTGTCCCGCCACCGCCTGGGCTGCCAGCTCGGCGCCCAGGGCGAGCTGTCCGGCCAGGGTCGCTGCCCGCCCGGCCCGCTCCTGGAGCTGGGTCCGTTCGAGCGGGTCCGGGCTGAGGTCGAGCGCCGCCAGGGCGCTGCGCAGGGACTCCTCGGGTGAGCCCAGCGCCTCCGCGCGGGCGGCCGACGTGGTCAGCAGCGTGCGAGCCCTGGCCGTCATGGCAGCGCGCTCGGGGTCCCGCTCGGAGGTCGCGGACAGGGCGTCGAGCAGGTGCTGGGCGATGATCCCCGACAGCGCGTCCACGCTGTCGGAGCCCTCGAGCTCCAGGTGTCGCGCGGCCGCGACGTGCCGGGCCTTGCGGTCGTTGCGGCCGAGGGTGGAGTAGGCCACTTCGCGCACCATCGCCTGGAGGAAGCGGAACTGCCCCAGCTCCGGCGATCGAGGGTCGTTCTGGGTGTCGAGGATGCCCTTCTCCACCAGGGCGTCCAGGGCGAGGTCCAGCTCGTAGCTGCTGACCTCCGCGACGGCGAGCAGCGTCGGGTAGCGGAAGGTCAGGCCGAGCACGCTGGCGTCCTGCACGATCCGGCGCTCGAGGGGCTTGAGGGTGTCCAGACGGGCCGCGATCAGGGTCTGCAGGCTGGTCGGTGCCGACAGGCTGTGCAGATCGACCCGACTGTGGTCGTGGTCGACGAAGACGTAGCGGCCGTCGCGGGCGATCACGGCGTCGTGGTCGATGAGCGAGCGGACCGTCTCGACGGCGTAGAGCGGAACCCCTTCGGCACGCGAGACCAACGCCATCCTCGCCTGCGGTGGCAGGTCTGCCACCAGGCCGTCGAGCAGCGACCCCACGACGTCGTCGGCCAGCGGCTCGAGGGCAACGACCGTCGCATGGCGACCCGTCGGCAGCGTCGGCCTGGCCATCAGCAGGTCCGGTCGGGTGAACAGCACCACGAACAGCTTGGCTCGCGTCGTCTGGAGGAGATGCTCGATGAAGTCGAGCAGGCCGCTGTCGGCGTGCTGCACGTCCTCGAAGAGCAGCGCGACGGGTCGGTCACCGCCAACGCGCTCCAGGAAGGTTGTCCACGCGGCGAAGAGGTCGTTGCGCTCGAAGACCACTGTCTGGTCGCCGCTGACGAGCGCAGCGACGCGCGGGACCAGCCAGGTGGCTTCGTCCGGGGTGGCGGCCACCGCCTCGACGCCGGTGCGCACCTTGTCATCGATGTCGGCACGGTCGGCGGTTTCCAGGATCCCGAGCCGCGATCGGATCATGTCGGCGAAGGCCCAGAACGCCACGCCGTCGCCGTACGACAGGCAGCGTCCGCGGTGCCAGTAGTGCCCGTCGGTCAGTCCGTCGACGTGCTTCTCGAACTCCCACCCCAGCCTGCTCTTGCCGATCCCGGCGATGCCGGTGACGAGGACCAGCCGGGCCCGTCCGTCGACCTGCGTCCGGTGGAAGAGCTCCTTGACCATGAGCAGGTCGGGGTCGCGTCCGCACATCGGCGCCTGGAGCCCGTCGACTCGCTGGGCACCCCCCATCGAGGCCACGACCATGTCGGCCCGGTGGAGCCTGGCGGGCTCGGCCTTGCCCTTCAGCACGTGTTCGCCCATGTCGGTGAAGGCCACGACCCTCTCGGTGAGACCTCGAGTTGACGAGTCGACCCACACCGTGCCCGGATCCGCGGCGGTCTGCACCCGGGCGGCGGTGTTCACCGCATCGCCGGCGACCATGCCCTCGTTGACCGCCCCCAGCGTCACTGCCACCGAACCCGTCACGATCCCGACCCGCATTGACAGCTCCGGCGCCCCCACCGACACCCCCAGCGCCGCGACCTCACTCACGAGGTCAAGACCGGCGCGCACCGCGCGCTCGGCGTCATCCTCGTGGGAGACCGGCACCCCCCACACCGCCATCACCGCATCGCCGATGAACTTCTCGATCGTCCCGCCATAACGACCCACCACCGTCCGGGCCACCGCGAAGTAGGCACTCAACAGCTCGCGGACCTCCTCGGGGTCTCGCGACTCCGACAGCGTCGTGAACGACACCAGATCCCCGAACAGCACCGTCGTCGTACGCCGCTCCGAGACCGGCTCCGGCCCGGACAGTCGTGGATGCTGCGGAGCCGGCGCGATCTCGGCCAGCGGGGTGCCGCATTCGGCACAGAACTTGCCGCCACCGGCCGGAGCTCCGCACGAGGGGCAGGCGTTGGTCAGGGGCTTGCCGCACTCGGCACAGAACTTCGCGGAGTCGGGGTTCAGCGACCTACAACTGGTGCATGGCAACGGCATCTTCACCCCTTCCGCTCATACCGACAGTGTCGCCGAGGCCGCCGGAACCGGGGTGAGATCCAGCGCGTCGAGCTCCGCGATCGACGGCGCCGCCCGGAGCTGTTCGAAGACCGGGCGTGCCTGTGCCAGGAGCGAGAGCGCCTCCTCGGTCCGTCCCTGCCCGTGCAGCCAGCGCCCGAGCTCGAGCCGGGTGCGCGCCAGCAGGTACGGCGCGCCGAACGCTGCGAACGCCTGCTCGGCCGCGCGGAGGTCGAGCTCGGGGTCCTCGCCGCGCGCCAGGGTCAGCAGCCCGCGCATGCGTGGCACCACGCCTCGCGTGAGCGGTCGCCCGAGGCCGCCGAGCAGCGGGTCGGCCAGACACATCAGGGAGTCCGCAGTGTCGAGCTCGCCGGCACGCAGCTGCAGCTCGACGGCAGGGCCCCAGAGCATCTCGAAGTCCTCGAGCATGTCCGAGGCGGTGAACAGACCTCGAACGGCGGTGGCGGCTACCGATGCGGGGGCCTGCAGGTCACCGACGTCGGCAGCGTGCAGTGCCTGCGCCAGCGCATTGGCCGCGCGGTACGCCGGCTCCTCCGTGGGCACGGTGCGCGGGGTGTCGACCGGCTCTCCCCGGGCGGCACGCACCGCCGCGATCGTGATCCACAGCTCACCCCAGTTGTCGGAGCACTCCCGCCCGTCGAACCACTCCGCGGTCACGTCCAGGAGTCGCTCCCAGTCACCGCTGAGCCACCAGGTGAAACAGGCATTGACCAGGGCGATCTCGCTCGCGTACCTGTCTCCCCGCTTCCTGCTGACCGAGACCGCCTCGGGCGCCAGCTCGAGCGCCGCCGGCAGGTCTCGCGAGTAGAGCTCGGAGAGCAGGTTGGTCAGCGAGCCCGCCTGCGCGTCCATCAGATGCCCCCGTCTCGCCAACATCAGGCACCGCTCGAGCATCGCGATGAACCCGTGGGAGCTGCCGGCGTCGGAGAGCATGATCCCGACGTAAGAGAGCGCCCGGACGAGGATGCCCGGGTCCTGGAGGTCCTCGGCCATGCGCAAGGCACGCAGGACATGGCGACGTTGGCCGGCGGTGTCCCCGAGGGCTCGGGCAAGGTAGCCCAGATCCAGCGTCGTGCGGATCGCCTCTCGAGGTGCCACGTCGACCCCGGACTCGATCAACTCCAGGGCGGCGTCGCTCGCCCGCTTGGCCTCGTGGATCTGACCCAGGGAGGACAGCGCCTTGGACTCCTGGTTGAGCGCCGCCACGACCCCGCCCAGCCGGTCCAGTTCCCGATAACGGGCCGCCGCCGAGGAGGCGAACTCGGCGCCCTGCACGTGCTGACCCACGACGATCGAGACGCGCGCGGCGCGCTCCTCGAGCTGGGCCCGCTCCAACGGCGCCGGGTCGAGGACCAAGGCCGCAAGGGTGCGCCCCAGGGCCTCGTCGGGTGAACCGATGGACTCGGCCCGGCTGGCGGCCGTGGTCAGCAAGGTCCGGGCGCGGTCACTGAGCGCCGGTCGTGCGGGGTCGCGCTCGGAGCTTGCCTCGAGGGCGTCGAGCAGGTGCTGGGCGATGACACCGGAGAGTGCGTCGGTGGTCTCGGCGTCCTCCTTCTCGAGGTGGGTCGCCACCGCGAGGTGCCGGGCCCTCCGGTCGGCCCGCGCCAGGGTGCTGTACGCGACCTCGCGGACCATCGACTGGAGGAAGCGGAACTGCCCCAGCTCGGGTGATCGCGGATCTGTCTGCGTCTCGAGTACGCCTCGGTTCACCAACGCGGACAGCGCGGAATCCAGCTCGTAGCTGCTCAGGTCAACGAGCGCCAGCAGGCTCGCGTACGGAAACGTCATCCCCAGGACACTGGCGTCCTGGGCGGTGCGTCGCTCCGTCGGCGTGAGTGTGTCCAGCCGGGCGGCGATCAGGGTCTGCAGGCTGGTGGGCGCCGCGAGCCGGTCCAGGTCCACGAGCGTGTGCTGGTGGTCGACGAAGACGTAGCGACCCTCGCGGGCCTGGACCGCATCCCGGTCGATCAGCGAGCGAACGGTCTCGACGGCGTACAGCGGCACTCCCTCGGATCGCGCGACGAGCGAGGCGCGGGCCCGCCCGGGCAGGTCGCCCACCAGACCGTCGATCAGTTCGCCCATCGACTCGTCGGGGAGGGGCTCCAACCCGACGTGAGTGATCGCGCGTCCGCCCGCCAGCCCGGCTCGACGATCGAGCAGCTCCGGGCGGGTGAAGATCACCACGAACAGCTTGGCTCGGCTGGACTGGAGAAGGTGTTCGACGAAGTCGAGCAGACCGGTGTCGGCGTGCTGCATGTCCTCGAACAGCAGGGCAACCGGATCTCCCCCACCTACGCGCTCCAGGAAAGTCGTCCAGGCCGCGAACAGATCGGTGCGCTCGAACACCACCTCGCGGTCACCGCTGACGAGTGCCGACAGGCGTGGGGCCAGCCAGGCTGCCTCGACCTCGTCGATCGCCGCCGCAGCGACGCCGGCCCGGACCTTGGCCTCCACCTCGGCCCGGTCGTCGCTCTCGACGATCTTGAGCCGGGACCGGACCATCTCCGCGAACGCCCAGAACGCCACCCCGTCCCCGTAGGACAGGCAGCGGCCCCGGTGCCAGCACAGGGGGACGTTGATCCCGTCGGCGTACTTGTCGAACTCCCAACCCAGCCGACTCTTGCCGACGCCTGCGATCCCACTGATGACGACGAGCCTGGCTCGACCATCGAGCTGGGTTTCGTGGAACAGCTCCTTGACCAGGCGGAGCTCGGCGTCCCGTCCGGTCATCGGAGCCTGGAGCCCGTCCACCCGCTGCGCGCCACCGACCGCAGCGACCACCATGTCCGCCTGGTGCAGCCGGACCGGCTCGGCCTTGCCCTTCAGCGCGTGCTCGCCCATGTCGCTGAAGGCGATCGCTGCCTCGGTCAGGCTCCTGGTCTCCTGGTCCACCCACACTGCCCCTGGGGTTGCCGCCGTCTGCACGCGCGCCGCGGTGTTCACGGCGTCCCCAGCAACCATGCCCTCGTTGGTCGCCCCCAACGTCACCGCCACCGAACCCGTCACGATGCCCACCCGCATCGACAGCCCGGGCGCCCCGTTGGTCGCGCCCAGCGCGGCCACCTCGGTGACCAGGTCCAGCCCCGCGCGCACTGCCCGCTCGGCGTCGTCCTCGTGCGTGACCGGAACCCCCCAGACAGCCATCACCGCATCACCGATGAACTTCTCGATCGTCCCGCCGTACCGACCCACCACCGTGCGCGCCACCGCGAAGTAGGCGCTCAGCAACTCGCGGACCTCCTCGGGATCCCGCGACTCCGAGTACGTCGTGAACGCCACGAGGTCCCCGAAGAGCACGGTCGTCGTACGACGCTCGGAGACCGGCTGCTTGGTGGCGGAACCCGAGGTCGGAACCGCCGGCGACCCCATGGCCACGCCGCACTCACCACAGAACCGGGTGGACCCCACGACCCCGCAGGCCGGACAGACCCGGGCGAGAGACGACCCGCACTCGCCGCAGAAGTTCATCCCGTCGGCGTTCGAGCTACTGCAGCTGGTGCAGGTCTGGGGCATCGTCAGTCCTTTCAGACCTGGGTCGGCTCGGAAGCCACCAGGACGTCATCCACTTCGGCGATCGACGGCGCCGCCCGCAGTTCCACAAACGTCTCCCTCGCCTGCGCCAGCAGCGGCGTCGACTCCTGAGGTCGTCCCTGCCCGTGCAGCCAGCGGCCGAGTTCCAGGCGCGTGCGCGCCACGAGGTACGGCGCGGCGTACGCCGCCAGGGCCGCCTCGGCCTCGCGCAGGTCGGCCTCGGGGTTCTCCCCCCGGGCCGCGGCCACCATGCCGCGCAGCCGCGGCAACTGGCCTCGCGTCAGGGCGGGCGGGAGGTCACTGACCAGCGGGCTCGCGAGCCGGAAGAGTTCCTCGGCGGCCTCGACGTCACCGGCAGCGAGCTGGAGCTCGACCGGGATGGTCCACACGGCGTGCAGGTCCTCCACGACGCCCTCCGCCGCGTGCGCGCGACGAGCCGAGTCGGCCGCGCACTCCGCAGCCGCCGCGGCGTCGCCCTGCTGCGCGAGGCTCAGCGCCTGGGCCAGCTCCCCGAAGTGCTGGAAGCTCGGGTCCTCGGAGGACGGCCAGTCCTGCAACTCCACCGCCTCACCGCGGGCCACGACGGCCAACGCGCGCGGGAGCCAGACGGCGGTGTCGACCGAGGAGAACTCCTCGTCCTCCAGGAAGGCCGAGGTCTCGGCCGTGAGCCGATCCCAGTCACCGGAGAGTTGCCAGGCCCAGCAGGCGTTCGCCAGGGCGACGGAGGCGCGGTAGCGCGAGCCGAGATGTTGCCTGACCGTGATCAACTCGTCGGCCAGCTCACCGGACTGGGTCAGCTCCTCGGGGTAGGTCGCCTCCAGAAGGTTGGTCAGGGACAGCGCCAGGGCGTTGAGCCGGTGCTCATCGCGGGCCGCCGTCGTGCAGTGCTGGAGGACCGCGCGCTTGGCGGTCACCAGACCGCAGTCACCCAGGACGACGCTGAGGCCACTCATCGCGCTCAGGAGTCCTTCGGGATTCCTCAGCCCTTCGGCCACCTTGACCCGCTCGAGGGCGTGACCCAGCTGGGCCTCGCGGTCCCCGCGCCAGCGGTCGCTCCAGGCGAGCTCCGAGAGCAGGCCGAGGTGCGCCTCGGCCGACACGCCATCGCACTCCCGCGCCAGGGCCGACCCGCGCAGGGCGCAGTCGCGCGACTCCTGCATTCGGCCCAGCTCGGAGAGGGCCGCCGTCTGTTGGTAGAGCGCGTCGACGACCGATGCGGTGCGACCCAGCGCCTCGTAGCCGACGACGGCCTGGGCCGCCAGCTCCTCGCCCAGCTGCGACTGACCCGAGAGCCGGGCGACGCGAGCCCCGCGCTCCTGCAGCTGCGCCAGCTCGAGGGGGTCCGGGTCCAGCGGAATCGCTGCGAGCACCCGAGCCAGGGCCGCGTCCGGGGAGCCGAGCGACTCGGCCCGCACGGCAGCCTGGGTCAACAGCTTGCGGGCCCTGGTGGCGAGATCCGGTCGGTCGGGATCGCGATCGCTGCTGGCAGCCAGGGCATCGAGCAGGTGCTGGGCGATGATGCCCGCGAGAGCATCGGGCACGTCGTCCTCGGCGGGCGTGAGGTGCGCGGCCGCAGCCAGGTGTCGGGTACGCCGATCGCTGCGGGCGAGCGTGCCGTACGCGATCTCCCGGACCATCGCCTGGCGGAACCGGAACTGCCCGAGCTCCGGCGTGCGGGGACCTTCCTCGGTCGCCAGGATGTCCTTGGCGAGCAGCGCCTCCAGAGCCTGGTCCAGCTCATGGCTGCTGGTGCTCGCCAGCGCGGCCAGCGTGGCGTAGGGGAAGGTCATGCCCAGGACGCTGGCGTCCTGGACCACGCGTCGCTCCTGGGGCGCCAGGGTGTCCAGACGGGCGGCGATCAGCGTCTGCAGGCTGGTCGGTGCGGACAGGCCACGCAGATCCACCCGGCTGTGGTCGTGGTCGACGAAGGCATAACGGCCCTCCTGCGCCACCACGGCACCCTGGTCGATCAACGAGCGCACCGTCTCCACGGCATAGAGCGGAACGCCCTCGGCGCGCTGCACGAGAGCGGCCCGAGCCCGCCCCGGCAGGTCGGCGACCAACGCATCGACGAGCACCCGCATCGAGTCCTCCGACAGCGGCATGAGGTCCATCCGCGTCGTCGCCCGGCCCGCGAGCAACGAGGGGCACCGCTCCAGCAGCTCGGGGCGGGTCAGGACCACCACCATGAGCTTGCACCGGATCGTCTGCAGCAGGTGCTGGACGAGGTCGAGCAGGCCGCTGTCGGCGTGCTGCATGTCGTCGAAGACCAGCACCACCGGGCTGCTGCCGCCGACCCGCTCGAGGAAGGTCGCCCAGGCGGAGAACAGGTCGATGCGATCGAAGACCACCCCCTGGTCCCCGCTCACCAGCGCCGCCACCCGGGGGGTCAGCCACGCTGCCTCGTCGGGCGTCGCCGCGACCTTCTCGACTCCGGCGCGAACCCTCTGGTCGGCCACCGTCCGGTCGTCGTCCTCGAGGATCCTGAGCCGCTGGCGGATCATCTCGGCGAAGGCCCAGAACGCCACCCCGTCGCCGTACGACAGGCAGCGTCCGCGGTGCCAGAAGAAGCCGTCGGTGAGGCCATCGGCGTACTTCTCGAGCTCCCACACGAGACGGCTCTTCCCGATCCCCGCCACTCCGCTGAGGATCACCAACCGGGCCCGGCCATCGCTCTGCGTGAGATGGACGAGCTCCTTGACCCGTCTCAGCTCCGCGTCGCGCCCGGTGAAGGGAGCCTGGAGTCCGTCGACCCGGTGGGCACCGCCCCGCGACGCCACGATCGAGTCGGCGCGGAAGAGGCGCGCCGGCTCGGCCTTGCCCTTGAGGGTGTGCTCGCCCATGTCGCTGAACGCCACCGCGGCCTGGGTCAGCCCACGCGTCTCGACGTCCACCCACACCGTGCCGGGCTCCGCAGCGGTCTGCACCCGCGCTGCGGTGTTGACCGCGTCGCCGGCGACCATGCCTTCGTTCGTGGCGCCGAGGGTCACCGCCACCGAACCGGTCACGATCCCGACCCGCATGGCGAGGCCCGGTGCACCGGTCTCCTCGCCGAGAGCGGCCACCTCGCTGACCAGGTCCAGGCCCGCCCGCACGGCACGCTCAGCGTCGTCCTCGTGGGAGAGCGGAACCCCCCAGACAGCCATGACTGCATCACCGATGAACTTCTCGATCGTCCCGCCGTAGCGACCCACCACCGTGCGCGCCACTGCGAAGTAGGCGCTCAGCAGTTCGCGGACCTCCTCAGGGTCGCGCGAGGCCGACAACGTCGTGAACGAGACCAGGTCCCCGAACAGCACCGTCGTCGTACGACGCTCGGAGACCGGCTCGCGCGCCCCGCTGACCGCCGGGGTCGTGGGCGATGCGGACCCCGGCGCGGCGGCCAGGGGCGACCCGCACTCGGCGCAGAACTTGCCGGCCGCGGCGGGCACTCCGCACGCCGGACAGGCGCGAGCCAGCGGCTTCCCGCACTCCAGGCAGAACTTGGCAGTGTCGGAATTCTCGGAGCTACAGTTTGCGCAGTGCTGCGCCATCTACGACTCCCCCGTCAGCCGTGCCATCCTCCGCAAGATCGAGCACCAATCCTTCGTACGCGGCTCGCACTTCGACCTCGCCGCGGGCCAGAGCCCGCGCGTGTTGCTCAATCATGTCAACCTCGTCGTCGGTGCGCAGAGGTTCGTGGTGATAGAGCATGAGCGTCTTGACGCCGGCCTCGCGCGCGAGCTCCACGCCGTACTCGACGCTGGCGTGGCCGAGGAAGTCCACTCCGGGGAACTGCTCAGCCAGGTGCTGGGCGTCGTGGATCAGGACATCGGCGCCCTGGGCGAGCGCCAGCACTGCTTCGTGACGCTCGCCGAAGCCGTCCGGTCCGGGCCCGACGGAGGTCGGGCTGTGGTCGGACAGGTACGCCACCGAGCGCCCACCACGCGTCACCCGGAAGCCGAAGGCGCGGCCACCCTTGTGCGGGATCTCGCGCGCCAGGACCTGGAACCCCTCGAGCTCGTGCTCTCCTTCGGGCAGTCCGCTGAAGGACCACCCCGGACCCAGCTGGCTGGGGACGATCGGGAAGTGGGGCGGCGAGAAGCAGCGCTCGAGAACGGCCTCGGCGGAGTCCCCCTGCTCGGGGAGGTAGATGTCCACCCGGCTGCCACTCTCGGTGCCACCCTTGAAGAAGGGGATGCCGTGGGTGTGGTCCCAGTGCAGGTGGCCGAGCAGGATCGAGCCGTCGAACGGCCGGCCGTCCAGCAGCTTGGTGACGGCAGTCAGCCCGGAGCCGGCGTCGAGGAGGAGCTCAGGAATGCGCCCGTCGTGGGAGATCGCCACGCACGACGTGTGACCGCCGTACCGGACGAAGTCGGGGCCTGGGGCGGGCGTCGAGCCGCGCACGCCACAGAACGTGACCCTCACCCGGGGACCAGTGCCGACACGCAGTGGATAGCGATCACCGGGTCAACGTACTCCCGCGAGCCCCTTGGCCTGCGCGATCAACACGCCCAGCGCAACTGGACCGTCGGTGAGACGACCGTCGAGCACCGCTGCATGCAGGTCGGCGAAGGGCACCCAGAAGCTCTCCATCTCGGCCTCCTCGTGCTCCAGGACGAAGTCCCCACGGTCCACGGACCGCACGTCGCGGGCGAGGTAGAAGTGCATCAGCTCGGCCGAGATCCCCGGCGAGGAGTAGGTCGAGATCAGGTGCGTCCACTCCCCCGCCTCCAGGCTCGCCTCTTCGCGCAACTCGCGTCTGGCCACCTCGAGCGGGTCTTCTCCTGCCACGTCACACAGTCCGGCCGGCAGCTCGACGAAGCGCTGTTGGGCCGGGTGGCGGTACTGCCGCAGGCAGAAGACCCGCTCCTGGTCGTCGATCGCCAGCACGATCGCGGCGCCCGGATGCTCCAGGACCAGGCGCGTGAAGGTCTCCGCCTCGCCCGACCCGGGGGCCCGGATCGTGTCGGAGCGCAACGCCATCACCCAGTCGTCGCGGTGCAGGTCGGTGGTCTTGACCACTGGCCAGGACTCGGGCACATCGACGAGACGATCGGGCGAGTCGCTCCCTGCCGGATCGGTCCCGGTCCGGGTTGGCGGCTGCGTCATGCGCGCGAGGTTACCGTGTCTCCAGACGTCGATCACCGGGGATCGACCGGCACCGGGAGCACCGATGACCAGGACCGTCAGCACCACCAGGAGCCTGACGCGCGAGGAGGCCGAGCAGCGCAGCGAGCTGCTCGCAGTTGAACGCTACGACATCACCGCCGATCTCAGGGGCCTGCTCGAGGGCGAGGTGTTCGAGGCAGTGTCCACGATCCGCTTCCGCTGCTCCCGGCCCGGCGCCGAGACCTTCGTCGACTGTCTCGCCGACGTCCGTGAGGCCACCCTCAACGGCCGCTCCCTCGACCTGTCGGTGGTCGAGTCCGGTCGGCTCACGCTCCCCGATCTCGCTGCCGACAACGAACTGGTCGTCAGGTCCGCGCAGCGTGACACCGGATCGGGTGCCGGCATCCAGCGCACCGTCGACCCGACCGACGGGCTGGTCTACGTCTGGACCTCCCTGGAGGCCGACGACGCGAGACGGCTGTGGGCCTGCTTCGACCAGCCGGACCTCAAGGCTCCGCACGCCTTCACCGTCCTGGCACCCGGGAGCTGGACCGTGACCAGCAACGAGGCGCCCCACTCGGTCGAGGACGAGCCCGACGGCGCCGGGCGACGCTGGACCTTCCCCGCCACCCCGCCGCTGTCGACGTACGTCGTGGTGGTCAACGCAGGTCCCTTCCACGAGCTGCGGCGTGAAGTCGGCGGCCACAGCCTGGGGCTCCACTGCCGCCAGTCGCTGCGGGCCAACCTCGAGCGCGACGCCGACGAGCTGTTCGAGCTGACGTCCGCCGGCCTGGCGTTCTTCGGCGAGCAGTTCGCACTGCCCTTCCCGCAGGAGAGGTACGACCAGGTCTTCGTCCCGAACATGGGCGGCGCCATGGAGAACTGGGGCTGCGTCACGTGGTCGGACCACTTCCTGCACCGCAGCGACCCGTCGTACGGCGAGCGCGCGCTCGTCGCGAACGTGCTGCTGCACGAGATGGCGCACATGTGGTTCGGCGACCTGGTGACCATGCGCTGGTGGGACGACCTGTGGCTCAACGAGGCGTTCGCCTCGTGGGCGGCGACGTGGGCCTCGGTGAACGCCACCCGCTACACCGACGGCTGGGCCACCTTCCTCGCGAGCAGGAAGATCGAGGGCTACCGCGTCGACATGGGGCCGGCTTCCCACCCGATCCGCGGTGCGGTCCCGGACGTGGCCCAGGCGATGGCCAACTTCGACGCCATCACCTACCTCAAGGGCCAGGGAGTCCTCAAGCAGCTGGTCGCCCACGTGGGCGAGCCGGCCTTCGTCGAGGGCCTGCGCTCCTACTTCGCTGACCATGCGTGGGGCAACACCCGCCTGGCAGATCTGATGCAGGCGGTCGGCACCGCGGCCGGCCGCGACCTCTCGGCGTGGGCGACCGACTGGTTCGACCGGGCCGGGACCGACACCCTCACCCTCTCGGGACCGGAGCTCTGCGCCGTGGGGCCCGAGGGGGATCGGCCCCGCCCCCATCACCTCACGATCGCCTCCTTCCGCCGCCACGGGGACCGGCTCGAGCCGCTCGGGCGGGTCCCGGTGGACACCACCGGTCCGCGCACTCCCGTCGAGCTCCCCGAGGCCGATCTCCACCTGGTCAACGACCAGGACCTGACCTTCGCGGCGGTGCGCGCGGACGAGGCCAGCCTCCGGACCCTGCTGGAGAGCGCCCCGATGCTGCCCGAGCCACTCAGTCGAGCCGTCGCCGTGTCGACGGTCTGGGACATGCTGCTCAAGGGCGAGCTCGCGACCGACGAGGTCCTCACCTGCCTGCTCGCCGTCCTCGCGCGGGAGGAGAGCCCCGGACTCGTCGAGTCGTTCCTCCGGCTCGCGCGGCAGGCCGCCGAGCACTGGACCCGCCCGGGCGCCATCCCTGCCCAGCTGGCTCGCGTGGCTGCGGTCGCGTCGGACCTCGTCTTGGTCGACGACCACCGGACACCTGCGCTGCGCACCCTGGCCGCCTCGGCCACGGAGCCCGATCAGTTCGCCGTGCTGGACGAAGCAGCGACCCAGGACCTCGACCTCGCCTGGCGGGTGCTCACCCGCCGCTCCGCGGTCGGGGCGTACGACGCGCAGGGCGTCGCGGCGCTTCTCGAGCGAGACCCGGACCCCGATGCGGAGGTTCGAGCGCTCGGCGTGCTGGCGGCGCGCCCCGACGACGAGGCCACGGCCCACGTGTGGGCAGCGATCTTCGAGAAGCGGTCGGTCCCCCTCGACTCCTCACTCTTCGACCTCGCCGAGTCCCTGTGGCGCCCGACGGACCGCGACCGGTTGCTCCCCTGGGCGCACCGCTACCTCGACGAGGTGGAGCTCCTGGGCGAAGGGGGGATGCTCGCGACCTCCGTGCTGATCCGCGCGACCTTGCCGACGGTCGTCGACCAGGCCTTCCTGGACCGGGCCACCACGATGGCCCAGGCCGCCGGCGTCAGCCCGAGCGTGCGGGCGACCCTGCTCGACCGGGTCGACACCCTGGCCCGGATGCTCCGGGCCAGCGGCTGAGCACCCTCAGGCGTCGTCCTCGTCCTTGCGGCGCAACAGGCTCTCGTCGATCGGGAAGCGCAGCTCGCGCTGGCGCTCGATCGCTGCACCGACCAGACCCGCGAAGAGCGGGTGCGGACGCGTCGGCCGCGAGCGGTACTCCGGGTGGGCCTGGGTGGAGACGTAGTACGGGTGCACGTCGCGCGGCAGCTCGACGAACTCCACCAGGTTGTTGTCCGGGGAGGTGCCGGAGAAGACCAGACCGGCGGCTTCCAGCTGCTCGCGGTAGTGGTTGTTGACCTCGTAGCGGTGTCGGTGGCGCTCTTCGATCATCGCCTCGCCGTACGTCTCGCGGACGATCGAACCCTCCTTGAGAGCGGCCGGGTACAAGCCCAGGCGCATGGTGCCACCCAGGTCTCCAGCACCCTCGACGAAGTCCTTCTGCTCCTGCATGGTCGCGATGACCGGCTCGGGGCACTCGGGGTCGAACTCGGTGGAGGCTGCCTTCTCGAGACCGGCCACGCTGCGGGCGTACTCGATGACCATGCACTGGAGACCCAGGCAGAGTCCGAGGGTCGGGATGCCGTGGGTGCGCGCGTAGGTCAGGGCGCCGAGCTTGCCCTCGATGCCACGGATGCCGAAGCCGCCGGGGACACACATGGCGTCGACGTCGCTGAGCTGGCGAGCGGCGCCGGCCGGGGTGTCGCACTCGTCGGAGGCGATCCAGCGGATGTTGACCTTGGCCTCGTTGGCGAAGCCACCGGCGCGCAGCGCCTCGCCGACCGAGAGGTAGGCGTCCGGGAGGTCGATGTACTTGCCGACCAGGGCGACCGTGATCTCTTCCTTGGGGTGGTGGACCCGGCGCAGCAGGTCGTCCCACAGCGTCCAGTCGACGTCGCGGAACGGCAGGTCGAGGCGGCGGACGACGTAGGCGTCCAGGCCTTCGCGGTGCAGCACCTTGGGGATGTCGTAGATCGACGGGGCGTCGGCGGCCGTGACCACGGCCTCCTCGTCGACGTCGCACATCAGCGAGATCTTCCGCTTGATCGAGTCGGGCAGCTCACGGTCGGCGCGGCAGACCACGGCGTCGGGCTGGATACCGACCTGGCGCAGCGCCGCCACCGAGTGCTGGGTGGGCTTGGTCTTCAGCTCACGCGAGGGGCCGATGTAGGGCACCAGCGAGACGTGCAGGAAGAAGCAGTTGTCCCGACCGATGTCGTGGCGCACCTGGCGGGCGGCCTCGAGGAACGGCAGCGACTCGATGTCACCGACGGTGCCACCCACCTCGGTGATCACGATGTCGACGTCGTCCCCGCCCATGGCGAGAATGCGTTCCTTGATCTCGTTGGTGATGTGCGGGATGACCTGCACGGTGTCGCCGAGGTAGTCGCCTCGGCGCTCCTTGGCGATCACGCTGGAGTAGACCTGCCCGGTGGTGACGTTGGCGATCTGCGACAGGTTGGTGTCGAGGAACCGCTCGTAGTGGCCGACGTCGAGGTCGGTCTCCGCACCATCGTCGGTCACGAAGACCTCGCCGTGCTGGAACGGGTTCATCGTCCCGGGATCGACGTTCAGGTAGGGGTCCAGCTTCTGCATGGTGACCCGCAGACCGCGGGACCTCAGCAGACTGCCCAGACTGGAGGCGGTGAGTCCCTTACCGAGTGAGGAAGCGACACCTCCGGTCACGAATAGGTGTTTGGTCAGCGTCGCGTTCTTCACGGGACTTCATGCTAGCCCAGTGGGACCGGGCCGTCCGCACCCGCCGCACCGAAGGCCCCTCCACGAATCTTGAGCGAGCGGATCAGGGCCAGGACCGCGGACACCCGGCCGAGGGGGCGATCAGCCCCGTCGACGGTCGCGACGGTCTCGGCCTCCGGTGCTCCGCGCAGGGCCGCCAGGTCCCCTGCGGAGGCCGAGGCGGTGTCGCCCACCGCGACGACGGCGAAGGAACGGGCGGCGAGCCCGGTCAGCAGGCCGGTGACGATCGCGTCGTCCACCTCGTCCCCGAGCACCACGAGGACGAGCGGGGCACGATAAGCGGGATCCGGGACGTCCATCAGGTCGGCGCCGGCCAGGCTCTGGCCCACGGCGAGGGAGTCCTTCTCGGCCAAACGTGGCGAGGACACCACCAGGCCGAGCAGCTGGCCGGCCCGCACGTAGGTCGAGGCGTCCCGGTCCACTGCTGCCGGGTCCAGCTGGGGCCTGAGCTGGCTGCCCAGGGTGTCGACCAACGACTTGCCGGAGACCCGGACCATCGCGGGCAGCACGGCGTACGTCGTGGAGATGAAGCCGCCTGCGCTCTCGACCTCTCTCGCCAACGCACTGACGGTCTCGTCGTCAGCGCCGGGCATCGTGACGAGGGAGACACCACGGTCGGCCAACCGATTGCCGTAGAGGCGTTCGGCTGCGCCCGTGGCGAACTCGTCGACGAACGCGGCACTCTGCTCGGCGTCGCGGTTGTCGGCGCGGACCTCCGACGCGGTGGGCGCCTTCCGGCCGATGTCGCTGAGGGGGCCTCCCCCGAGGACCACCCCGACCGCCAACGCCAGGAAGACGGCCACGAGCGAGACGATGTGCTGGCGATAGGTGATCACAGGAGATTCCTCAGGGAGTCAACGACGTCGGACAGCGCGACGAGGGCATCGTCGGCCCACTCCTGGCCGACGGGGGTCACGGCGATCGCCGCGGCCAGGGCAATCAGGCCGGCGAGCATGAGTAGCAGGAGATGGCGGGGACGGACCCGCCCGGAGTAGAGCAGCGGCAGCGCCGAGGCGTCCACCAGGCGCGGCCCCACCTTGAGCCGGGTGAGGAAGGTGCTGGCCAGTCCGGCGCGCTGACGGTCGAGGAACTCATCGAGGGTGGCGTGCATCCCGACGCCGACGATCACCGAGGCGTCGCCGGCATCGGCCAGGATCAGCGCGACGTCCTCGGACGTGGCGGCCGACTCGACCACCAAGGGGTGCGCCCCCAGTCGCTCGAGCTGCTCCACGGAGCTGCGATCGCCCTCGTAGCCGACCCGGAGGACCACGTCCCGCGCAGCGCGCAGGGCCTTGGCCGAGGGTCGTTCGGACGGATCGGCGCGCGCATCGAGGACCACGATGTCCGGGCGGTAGCCCGCGTCCCGCAGCACGTCGGCACCGCTCTCGACGCCGATCAGGACCGGCTGCTGCTCGCGCAGGTAGGGACGCATCGCCGCGAGCTCGGCGCGGTGGTCATGGCCACGGACGACGACCACGACCGGCCGGCCGGCGATCCGGGTCATGGGGCGGGGTACGCCGCGCCCGTGCAGGAGCAGGTCCTGCTCGCCGGCGAGGAATTCGGCGGCATTGAGCGTGAAGGTCTCCAACTGGAGGGCCAGCCCGGTGCGGGCAAAGGCCATCTCTTCGCGCACGAGCGCCAGGTCGACCTCCCTGCCCGTCGCGACCACCTCGTCGTCGACGTGGACGACGCCCTCGTGGAGGCGGATGGTGGCGCCGTCCCTGATCGCCTGGAAGCCGTCGGTGCCGAGATTGTCGACCAGCCTCACGCCCGCCTCGGCCAGCACTGCCGGGCCGAGGTTGGCGTAGCGGCCCGAGATCATCGGTGCGGCATTGAGCACCGCCGAGACACCGGCGTCGACCAGGGCCTGGGCCGTGGCCCGGTCCATGTCGCGGTGATCGAGCACGGCGAGGTCACCGGAGCGCAGGCGGAGAACGAGGCTGCGGGTGCGGCGTTCGACGCGTGCGATTCCCACCAGTCCGGGCAGGGCTGCAGGAGGTCGTCGTGCCGAGAATTTCATGACGGCCCATCCTGACATCCGAGCCGACCCCGTCGCTGCAGGGGGCAGGATGCGGCGCGTCGGTGCGGGCGGGAGGTCAGCCCAACGCGCGGGCGGGCTGCGCCACGTCGAGCAGCTCCCGGGCGTGGGCCAGCGCGGTGTCGGAGTCCGAGAGGCCGGCCAGCATCCGGGACAGCTCTCGCTCGCGCTGCTCGGTGTCGAGCACGGTGAGACCGGAGCTGGTCACGGTGCCGTCGTGGGACTTCTCCACCACCACGTGCCGATCGGCGTACGCCGCGACCTGGGGCAGGTGGGTCACGACCAGCACCTGGGCGGTGCGGGCGAGCTGCGCCAGCCGGCGGCCGACCTCGACCGCAGCTGCGCCACCGACGCCGGCGTCCACCTCGTCGAAGACGAAGGTCGGCACCGGGCTGGTCCCGGCGAGCGCCACCTCCAGAGCCAGCATCACCCGGGACAGCTCGCCCCCGGACGCACCCTTGTTGAGCGGTCGCGGCTCGGAGCCGGTGTTGGCGCCCAGGAGGAACTCGACATCGTCGATGCCCGAGGCGGTGTGCCGGACCCAGCGCTCGCCGATCCGCAGCGGCCCGTGGGTGCCGGGCTCCGGCGCGGCCGCCGCGCGCTGGGTGACCACGATGTCGAGACGGGCGTGCGGCATCGCCAGCAGCGTGAGCTCTGCGGTCACCTCCGCACCCAGGCTGGCTGCGCTCGCCGTGCGGGCGGCCGACAGGCTTGTCGCGGCCTCGGCCAGGGCGAGCCGGACCTGCTCCTGCTCGGCACGCAGCTCGAGGATCTTCTCGTCGGTGTGGTCGAGGTCCAGGAGCCTCGTGGACGACTGCTCGGCCCACGCGAGCACCTCGTCGATGGTGTCGCCGTACTTGCGGGTGAGCGCGGTCAGCGCGGCCCTGCGCTCCGAGACGTTCGCCAGCCGTGCCGGGTCGGTCTCGAGCCGGGCGGCATAGGAGGCGACGTCGGCGGCGAGGTCGGAGAGGAGGTAGGTGAGCTCGGCCAGCCGGTCGGCCAACTCGCCGGCTGCGGCGTCGTGGCTCCGAACACCGTCCAGGAGGGTCCGGGCCGTGGAGGTCGCCGCCAGGGCGTCGGGCTCACCCTGCTCGCTGGAGAGCGCCTCGCGCGCCTGCTCGGCCGCGGTGCGCAGGGTGTCGGCGAAGCCGAGGCGGGACTCCTCGCCGGCCAGGGTGAGGTCTTCTCCCGGCTCCGGGGTCACGGCTTCGATCTCGGCGAGCCCGAAGCGGAGCAGGTCGGCCTCACGCGCCCGGTCCCGAGCGGTGGCCACCACGTCGTCGAGCTCGCGCTCGACGTCCTCGAGGCGCCGGAAGAGCGCGACGTACGAGGCGACGAGGGCTGCGGTGGCCTCGCCCCCGAACCGGTCGAGCGCCTCTCGCTGGGCCTTGGCCTGGAGCAGGCGATGCTGGTCGGACTGGCCGTGCACGGCGACGAGGGGCTCAGCGATCGCCGACAGCGCCGAGACCGGCACCGAGGCACCTCCGACGAAGGCACGCGAGCGGCCCTCGGCCGAGAGGTTGCGAGCCAGGACGACCCGGTCGTCCTCGATCTCTCCCCCGGCCTCCTCCACCGCACGGGCGAAGTCGGTGAGGTCGCCGACCCGGACCACTCCCTCGATGCGTGCCGCTCGCGCCCCCGAGCGAACCGCCCCGCTGTCGGCGCGCCCACCCAGCAGGAGGCCCAGGGCGGTCACGATCATGGTCTTGCCGGCGCCGGTCTCTCCGGTGATGACGGTGAGGCCGGGGCCGAGCTCGAGGGTCGAGGAGTCGATGACGCCCAGCGACCCGATCCGGATCTCCTCAAGCATCGTGCCCCTCGGCCAGCTGGCGACGTCGCTCGCTCGAACCGCGCCACCCCTCGACCGGCAGGTCGAACTTGGCCACCAGCCGGTCGGTGAACGGTGCCTCGTGGAGCCGGACCAGGCGGATGGGGTGCGCACCGCGCCGGACCTCGATCCGCGCGCCGGGTGGCAGGTCGACGGTGCGTCGGCCGTCGCACCACAACACACCGGCGCCTTCGGTCCGGGCCAGGACCTCCACGGCGAGCACCGAGGTGGGTGCCACCACCATGGGGCGGGCAAAGAGGGCGTGGGCGCTGATCGGGACCATCAGCAGCGCCTCGACCCCGGGCCAGACGATCGGGCCGCCGGCGCTGAAGTTGTAGGCAGTGGAGCCGGTCGGGGTCGCACAGACCACGCCGTCACAGCCCCAGCGGGAGAGCGGACGGCCGTCGATCTCGACGACGACCTCGAGCATCCGCTCGCGCGCAGCCTTCTCGACGCTCGCCTCGTTGAGCGCAAAGGTGCTGGTGACCAACTCACCGTCGCGGTGCACGGTCACGTCGATGGTGAGCCGGTCCTCGATGGAGTAGCGGCGTCCGACGATCGCCTCGATCGTGGACTCGATGTCTTCGTACTCCGCCTCCGCGAGGAAGCCGACGTGCCCGAGGTTGACCCCCAGGATCGGGGTCCCGCTCGTGTGGGTGATCTCGGCGGTGCGCAGGATCGTGCCGTCGCCGCCGATGACCAGCGCGAGCTCGCACTCGAGGGCTGCACTCGCCTCGTCGTCGACGATCTCCAGCGGCGGGTCGTACTGCTCGGGGTCGAGCTCGAGGTCAGCCGCCTCCTTGCTGAGCAGCCGCACGATGATCCCGTGGCCGGTCAGCGAGGCGCAGAAGCCGCGTGACACGGCCCGCGCCTCCTCGCGTCCGGTGTGCGCGAGCATGAGCACACGGCGAGGACCTGCGGGGGCGTCGGTCCTGCTCGGCTCGCTCACGGGTCCACCCTCTCACTCGCCGCCCCCAACGGGTCGGCGGTCCGTACGACGTCGTGGATCTGCTCGGCACCGATCCTCGCCTCGCCCTTGCGCAGCCACAGGAAGAACTCGACGTTGCCCGACGGACCGGGCAACGGGCTGGTGGTGACCATCCGGGCGCCCCACCCTCGCTGCGCGGCGGCCTCCGCCACGGTGGTCACCGCCTCGGCACGCAGGTCCAGGTCTCGGACGACGCCGCCCTTGCCCACGCGACTCTTGCCCACCTCGAACTGCGGCTTGACCATCAGGGCCAGGTCGCCGTCGGACTGGGTCACCCCGATCAGCGCATCCAGCACGAGCAGGAGCGAGATGAACGACAGGTCACCCACCACCAGGTCGACCGGGCCACTGATCAACTCCGGGGTCAGCTCCCGGACGTTGGTGCGGTCGTGGATCACGACCCGCTCGTCCTGGCGGACCTTCCAGGCCAGCTGGCCGTAGCCCACGTCCACCGCCACCACCTGGCGGGCACCGTGGCGGAGCAGGACGTCGGTGAAGCCACCGGTCGAGGCGCCCGCGTCGAGGCAGCGCCGGCCCTCGACGAGCAGACCGCCCGGCTGGAAGGCAGCCAGTGCGCCGGCCAGCTTGTGGCCCCCGCGCGACACGTACTCGGGACCGGTCGAGCCCTCGGCCACGACGATCGGCAGGTCGGTCGTGACCCCGGTGGCCGACTTGCTGGCCACCGCACCGGAGACCTTCACCCGACCGGCGGCGATCAGCTCGCTGGCGTGCTCGCGTGACCGGGCCAGCCCGCGACGGACCAGCTCGGCATCGAGCCGTAGGCGACGAGGGGGCACAGCCGGTCAGGAGGGTTCAGTGGGCGAGGGGGTGTCCAGGGCGCGTCTGAGCTGCTCGTGCGCGGTCTCGTAGACGCCGACGTGCTCCTCGAGCGGTCGCTCCTCGAGTCCCTCGACGGCCGCAATCACGGTGTCCACGTCGCCAACTCCGGTGCGGACGGGCTCCGGGGACATCCCGTCGTCGTCGAGGTGGTCTTCCGGGTCGTCCCAGCCGTCGATGTCCGGCTCGTCAGTCATGGTCCGAGGCTATCGCGCTCAGGTGTTCTCGGGCGGGCAGGGCGGCGTCAGCGAGCCGAGCTCCACCGGGACCCCCGTGGAGTCCAGATGGGCCCAGGCCACTTCGGCCACGACGCGCCACCAGTCACCCGGGCTCCCCGCCCCGGCGACGACCAGAGTGCCTCGCTCGAGCGAACCGCACCAACCGCCCAGGCTCCGCTCTCCGTCGGGCCCGACCGTTGGCCGTCCGTGCGCCTCGAAGAGTCCCGCCAACGTCGGGGCGAGGTACGTCGGACGTTCCCCCGGCCGCGCCGCCACCAGTTCGGGCAGCCCGGTCACGCCGGTGAGCACCAGGAGCGAGTCCACCTCGGCGTTCCGGGCGCCCTCGATGTCGGTGTCGAGCCGGTCCCCCACCATCAGCGGGTGGGCGGCGCCGACTCGTCGTACGGTCTCGTCGAGCAGGGGGCGCGCCGGCTTGCCGGCGACGACCGGCTCGACCCCGCTGAAGCGGCGGAGCGTCTCCACGAGGACCCCGTGACCCGGCGCCACGCCGTAGGGCGTGGGGATGCTCAGATCGGTGTTGCTCGCGACCCAGGGCAGGCCGTCGCGGATCCGGACGGCGGCGTGCATGATGTCGCGCCACACGACCTCAGGGCCGTACCCCGTCACGAGCGCCTCGGCCCCGTCGTCGTCGACCCGAGTCGGCTGGAGCCCGAGGGCGAGCAGGGCCTGCTCGAGTCCGAACGCCCCGACCAGGGCAACCTTGGCGCCCTCGCCGAACCTCTCGACCAGGACCCGGGCCGCCGCCTGCGCCGAGGTCACGACATCGGTGGGCTCGGCGGCCACCCCCAGGTCGCGCAGGTGCTCGGCGACCTGTTCGGGCGTCCTCGAGGCGTTGTTGGTGACGAAGGCCAGCCGCATGCCGCTCTCACGTGCGCAGGACAGGTCCTCGGCCACGCCGGGCACCGCCGCGCCTCCGACGTAGACGACACCGTCGAGATCGAGCATGGCCACGTCATAGGACCGGGCCAGCGGCTCCTCGCACAGACCGAGCATGCATCCACCTCCTCGGGAACCGAACGACAGTGCACCCTACGATGCTTCGATGGACTCGCCGGCAGTGGTGACTGCCCCCCACATCGCGGGACCACTCCACCTACACCCGTTCCGTGCGCTTGGCCTGGCGCCGCGTCGCATCGGCGATCCTGCCTCGGCGCGGGCCTTCGCCCGCCCCTACCGCGATGTCCTGGCCCGACTCGACAACTGGGTGGCGCGTGGCCACGCCCACCGCGACGACGACCCGGCGGTCTACCTCCATGAGTACAGCTCCGAGGGCATCGTGGTCCGCGGACTCGTCGGCGCCCTGGATGTCTCGCGGTTGGCGTCGACCCCGGGAGATCGGGTCGTCTTCCCCCACGAGGGTGTCCACCCGACCCAGGCCGACGAGCTCGCTGACCGGATGGGGCAGATGCAGGTCAACCCGGCACCCATCCTCCTGGTCCACCACGGCTCGCCCCGGGCCCGGGAGCTGGTGGCACGCACGGCTGCGCGCAAGCCGCACCGGGCCTTCACCGACAGATCCGGTCAGAAGCACCGGATCTGGGCCATCCGCGACCCCCAGGAGCTCGCGCTGCTCGATGACGCCCTGGCTGGGTCGCAGGCCCTGATCGCCGACGGCCACCACCGTTACGCCGCCTACCTCCAGCTCCAGCATCGCAGTCCGGGGACGGCTGCGGACCGGGGGCTCGCCATGCTGGTCGACCAGGACGACTCCCCTCTCTTCCTCGGGGCCATCCATCGGTTCTTCTCCGGGCCGAACCTGGCGCACGTGCGGATCGCTGCGGAGAAGATCGAGGCGACCTACCGGACCCTCGACCATGACCAGGCCGTGGCGGCCCTGGATGCACGCACGCTGGTCGTCACGGACGGGGAGCACTGGGCGAGCATCGGGCTGGACATCCCCGCGGGTCGGACCCTCATCGAGATCTTGCACGAGGAGTTGCTGCCAGCCCTGCCGCGGCAACCGACTCGGACCGGCTACCACCACAGCGTGGACGGGGCTCTGGCGCGCGCGGCGCGGACGGCTGGTGTGGTGGCGCTGCTGCCCGCCCCGGACTTCGACCTGGTGCTGCGAATCGTCGCGACCGGCCGGCTGCTCCCTGAGAAGGCCACGTCCTTCCAGCCCAAGCCAAGCCTCGGAGTCTTCATGAGGTCCCTGCTCGACGAATGAGTCGGCAGGCCGCGACCTCGATCTCCACGCGTGAGGCGGTCGACCCCGCGGCGCGGAAGAAGCGTCGCCGGATCGCGCCGGTCACCTCCACCACGTCGTCGACCGCCCGCTTGCTCACCGAGCGTCGGGGTCGCGCCGCCCACACCGCGCACTCGAGGGAGTCGACGCTCTGCCGGGAACGAGCGCCCTCGCCACGCGGGACCACGAGGCGAAACGTCCACACTCGATCGCCACTGGGCAGGATCCGCTCCACGGGCTCCTGTGAAATACGACCGATGAGCCTGACCTCGTTCGTCGACTCGTCGCTCACCGCTCCTCGAGCCCCTGATGGGCTCGCAGCTCTCGGCATCGCCACCACCTCCGGCCCCCACCCTTCCAACGGAAAGCTCCCGTGCGGGCGGATCCACCTGAGCCTGGGGAGACCGGCGTCGGCCACCGGCGTTGGGGATCGAAATGGGGTCGGAGAATGAGGGTCACTACCCCGAAATGCAAAGTAGGGCCACCCTCGAAAGGGTGGCCCTACTTCAAAAAGTTGTCCGGCGGCGTCCTACTCTCCCACAACCTCTCGGGTGCAGTACCATCGGCGCTGAAAGGCTTAACTTCCGGGTTCGGGATGGGACCGGGTGTTTCCCTTTCGCTATGGCCGCCGTAACTCTTGCGGAAACACACGCGCCCACGCCACGTTTCGGTGGGGTTTGTTGTGGGGGTGTTTCCAAGCTTGGGTGGTGCGTTATTCAGTTGTCTCAACCTGGCCAAACCAGTGTCCGCTCACAGTGTGTGAGGGGTGGTTTGTTGGTTGGGAACTGCCTAGTGGACGCGAGTCATACGGTGTAGTCACTCGGTGTGCGCGGGTATCTTTCGATCATCGCCCACACCGGTGAGGGTGTTGGGGTGATGTGTGTGTAA
>CAWKMT010000004.1:0-1155760 GCA_963850965.1 uncultured Actinomycetota bacterium
CCCGTGGTCCGGTTCTTGGAGTACGGGTCGCACAGCAGCGGGACCGTGGTGCGCAGCTGGACGCGGCCGATCTCGTTGCGGCCGAGCTCCTTGGTCTCCTGGTCGCGGTGCAGGCTGTTGACGTCCAGGCGGTACTGGATGTCCTTCACCAGGGCGCGCGCCACGCGCGTCGTGTGCTTGATGGCGAGCTTCTGGCGCGGCTTGCAGCGGCTCGTCGGCCATCCAGCAGATCATCGCGTCGATGTCCTGCGAGGGCTTGGGAGCGTTCTGCGGGCGGGCGATCATGTCGCCGCGGGACACGTCGACGTCGTCCTCGAGGCGGACCGTCACCGACATCGGCGGGAAGGCCGCGTCGATCTCCTTGTCGTGGAGGTCGATGCCGGCGATCTTGGAGGTCATGCCGCTCGGGAGGACGACGACGTCGTCGCCCTTCTTGAGGACGCCGCCGGCGACCATGCCGCCGTACCCGCGGTAGTCGTGGTGCTCGTCCGACTTGGGACGGATGACGTACTGGACGGGGAAGCGGACGTCGACCAGGTCGCGGTCGGAGGCCACGTGCACGTGCTCGAGGTGGTGCATGAGCGTGGGGCCGGAGTACCAGTCCATGTTCTCGGAGCGGTTGACGACGTTGTCGCCGCTGAGCGCCGAGATCGGGATGACCTCGAGGTCCGGGATGTTCAGCTTCGTCGCGAAGGCCGTGAACTCCTTGTGGATCTTGTTGTAGACCTCCTCGGAGAAGTCGACGAGGTCCATCTTGTTCACGCAGAGCACGAGGTGGGGGACCCGCAGCAGCGAGAGGATCACCGCGTGGCGACGGGACTGCTCGGTCAGGCCCTGGCGGGCGTCGACGAGCACGAGCCCGAGGTCGGCCGTGGAGGCGCCGGTGACCATGTTGCGGGTGTACTGCACGTGGCCCGGGGTGTCGGCGATGATGAACTTGCGGGCCGGCGTCGCGAAGTAGCGGTAGGCCACGTCGATCGTGATGCCCTGCTCGCGCTCGGAGCGCAGACCGTCGGTCAGCAGCGCCAGGTCGGTGTAGCCGTAGCCCTTGGAAGCGCTGGTGGCCTCGACGGCCTCCATCTGGTCGGCGAAGATCGACTTGGAGTCGAGGAGCAGGCGCCCGATGAGGGTCGACTTGCCGTCGTCGACGGAGCCGGCCGTGGCGAAGCGGAGGAGGTCCATGTTGGTCACGGTGGACTCGGCGGCGGGGGTGCTCATCAGAAGTAGCCTTCCTTCTTGCGGTCTTCCATGGCTGCTTCGGAGAAGCGGTCGTCACCGCGGGTCGCGCCGCGCTCGGTGAGCGTGGCGACCGCGACCTCGTCGATGATCTCGGCGATGGTCGACGCGGTGGACTCGACGCAGCCGGTGAGCGAGATGTCGCCACAGGTGCGGAAGCGGACGGTGCGCTCCTCGACGGTCTCGCCGGAGCGCAGCGGGTTGAGGGGGGTCTCGCTCATCAGCATGCCGTCGCGCTCGAAGACGCGACGCTGGTGGGAGAAGTAGATCGGCGGGATCTCGATGTTCTCGCGACCGATGTAGTCCCAGACGTCGAGCTCGGTCCAGTTCGAGATCGGGAAGATCCGCATGTGCTCGCCGGCGTGGATGCGGCCGTTGTACAGGCTCCACAGCTCGGGGCGCTGCATCTTCGGGTCCCACTGGCCGAACTCGTCGCGGTGGGAGTAGACGCGCTCCTTGGCGCGGGCCTTCTCCTCGTCGCGGCGACCGCCACCGAAGGCGGCGGTGAAGCCGTTCTCCTCGATCGCGTGGAGCAGCGTGCCGATCTGCATGCGGTTGCGGCTGGTCTTGCCGTCGTCGACGACCACGCCGCTGGCGATCGCGTCGTCGATGCTGGCGACGACGAGCTTCACGCCGAGGCGGTTGACCCAGTTGTCGCGGGTGACGAGCACCTCGGGGAAGTCCAGCCCGGTGTCCACCTGGAGCACGGGGAACGGGATCTTCGCGGGGTAGAACGCCTTCTCCGCCAGCCGGAGCATGACGATGGAGTCCTTGCCGCCCGAGAACATCAGGACGGGCTTCTCGAACTCGGCGGCGACCTCACGGAAGATGTGGATCGACTCCGCCTCCAGCTGGTCGAGTTGACTCAGCCGGTAGTCGGCATGCGTTTCGGTCATGTCGGGGAGGGACCTCTCGTCGGGACGGCAGCCGTCATCGTATCCGTCTCGTGACCTCGGGGGACAACCGCGGCGGCTCCTTCGCGTGAATGAGCGGCGCGAGGCGTGAATGGCGCCCTAGACTCCGCGGATGCGAATTTCAGTCTTTGGGTGTGGGTATCTCGGTGCCGTGCATGCTGCCTGCATGACAAGCCTGGGGCACGAGGTGGTCGGGGTCGACGTGATTCCCGACCACGTGGCCGCACTCGCTCGCGGTGAGGCTCCGTTCTTCGAACCGGGCCTGCCGGAACTGCTGGCGGAGAGCCTGGCGTCGGGGCGGTTGGAATTCACCACGGACGCTTCGCGTGCTGCCAGCGCGACGGTTCATTTCATCTGCGTGGGCACCCCCCAGAAGCGGGGAGAGAACGCCGCTGATCTCAGGTACGTGCACGGGGCTCTGGATGACCTGCTTGCCCCTGCTGAAGCCAGGAGACGTCGTGGTCGGCAAGTCGACGGTGCCGGTGGGGACCGCCGAGGTGCTGGCGAACGGATCGCGGAGGTCCAGCCGGAGGCAGAGCTCGTGTGGAACCCCGAGTTCCTCCGTGAAGGCTTCGCCGTCGCGGACACGCTCCACCCGGACCGATTCGTCTACGGGTTGTCGGGAACGGAGGCCTCCCGCGCGGCGTCGGCCAAGCTCGACGAGGTGTACGCAGTTGCGCTCGCTGGGGGAACGCCCAAGATCGAGGCAGATCTGGCGACGGCGCAGCTGGTCAAGGTGGCAGCCAACTCCTTCCTCGCCACCAAGATCTCGTTCATCAACGCCATGGCTGAGTTGTGCGAAGCGACGGGCGCCGACGTCACGCTGTTGGCCGATGCCATCGGTCACGATGCGCGTATCGGACGCAAGTTCCTCAACGCCGGTGTCGGGTTCGGAGGGGGCTGCCTGCCGAAGGACATCCGGGCGTTCATGGCGCGCGCCGGGGAGCTGGGCGTCGATCAGGCGCTCTCGTTCCTGCGCGAGGTCGACTCCATCAACATGCGTCGACGCGTGCGAATGGTCGACCTCGCCCGCGAGGAGTGCGGGGGTTCCATCGCGGGTCGCGGGTCGCGGTGCTGGGGGCAGCGTTCAAGCCCGACAGCGACGATGTCCGTGACTCCCCGGCGCTGAGCGTGGCAGCCCAGATGCAGCTTCAGGGCGCCACGGTCGTGGTCACGGATCCCCAGGCGATCGACAACGCCAGCAAGAAGTGGCCCGAGCTCTCGTTCGCGTCAACCGTTGATGAGGCGGTCGCCGGAGCAGAGGTCGTGCTCGTGCTCACTGAGTGGCCCGAGTACGTCGATCTCGACCCCGAATCGGTCGGGAAGCTGGTCAAGGATCGCCGGATCATCGACGGCCGCAACTGTCTGGACCCGGTGCTCTGGCGCGCAGCTGGCTGGACCTACCGCGCGCTCGGTCGGCCCTGAGCCCCGTCCGCGGATCGGCTACTGCTGTCGAGGTGGGTACTTGTTCTCCTCCAGCTCGGCCACGGTGGGGGCGCCGAAGTAGGGGAGGCCCTGCCGCTTGCGGAGCAGGCCCCAGATGAGCGGAACGATGAAGATCATCGCCAGGCCGATCATCGCGATCAGCATCGGGTGCGTCTCGTCCTCGCCTGCGCCGAGCGGGGGCCAGCCGGCCTTGTCGAGGAGGGCGACCCCCGACATGGTCAGGACCACGACGATGCCGCGCCGGATGAACGACTGCGGCACCTTCGGCGCGAGCTTGCTGCCCAGGATGGTGCCGGGCACGGAGCCGATGATGAGCGGGATCGTGAGGCTCCAGTCGAGCCCGTGCAGGGCGATGTTGGAGATGGCGGCCGCCAGGACCAGCGGGACGGCCTGGACCAGGTCGGTGCCGACCAGCTTCACCGCCGAGAGGCCCGGGTAGAGCATCAGCAGCGCGATCATGATCACCGAGCCCGAGCCGACACTGGTGATGCCGACCAGGAGCCCGCCCAGGGCGCCCACGAGGAGAGTGGGGATGGGCCGGATCTTGGGGTTCTCGTCCTCCGGGGGGCCGCCGCCGCGGACCCGGATCAGGTTGACGTAGAGGCGGATCGCGTACGTCGCGGCCGCGAACAGCAGCGCGAAGCCGATGCAGAGCTTGAGCACCTTGTCGAGGCTGTCCGCGTCGGTGAACCAGGAGACGAGGTAGGGCCCGAGCAGGGCCATCGGGACCGACCCGAGGACCAGCCACTTGGCCAGCCCCAGGTTGGGGGAGCCCTGGCGCTGGTGCACGATCGCGCCGCCGGTCTTGTAGACGGCGGCGGCGGTGAGGTCCGCGGTGACCACGGTCGCGGCGTCGCCGACGCCGAGGAAGATCAGCGCGGGGGTCATCAGGGCGCCGCCACCCATGCCGGTCAGCCCGACCACGATGCCGACGATGAAGCCGGCCGCGAGGATCGAGAAGAAGGCGGCGGTGATCAAGTCGGTCATGGGGTGATCTTCCTGGAGCCGGTGAGAGCGGGGACGGCGACGCGCAGCAGGTCGGCGATGAGGTTCGCGGTGGTGGCCGCTGCCGCAGGGCCTTGGCGGTAGGGGTCGACGATGTCGAGCTTCGCGTCCGCGGAACCGCGTCGCTGGCCGATCGCGGTCAGCAGCTCGCGGCCGGTCGAGGCCTGGTCGCCGGCCCGGACCGCTTCGGTGAACTGGCCCAGCGTGAACACCTTGCGGAACTCGCCCGGGTGGTCGTCGAGGATGAAGCTGCGGTGCGAGGCCTCGGCGGTGAGCACCAGGTCGGCCTCGGCGAGGAGCTCGCTGGTCAGCGGTCGGCTCGTGAACGAGCCGGAGCCCTCCACGCCGTGGGCAGACAGGGCCTCGGCCATCACGTCGTCCATCGGGTGGTCGCGGAACCCGTGGGTGCCGGCGCTGGAGAACTCGACCTCGGTGTCGGGCCCGGCCAGGTGTCGGGCGACCAGCTCCATGAAGGGCGAGCGGCAGATGTTGGCCGTGCACACGAAGAGGACCTTGAGCGGGCCGTCGGCGCCGCGGGTGGGTGCGATCGGGGCGGCGGCCTCGTCGGGGTCGGTGAGGTCGAGGTAGCCCTGCTCACGCAGCGCGACGATGACGTCGTCGAGGGCGTCCTCGATCGTCCGGCCGGTGGTGTCGACGCGGACGTCGGCGTCGACGGGCTCGTCGTACGGCGAGGAGATGCCGGTGAACTCCGGGATCTCCCCGCGACGAGCCTTGGCGTAGAGCCCCTTGCGGTCGCGGCGCTCGCACTCCTCGAGCGGCGTGGCCACGTGGACGAGGAAGAACGCCCCGCCCGCCTCGTCGACCATCGCGCGCACCTGCTGGCGGGTCCGGTCGAAGGGCGCGATCGGGCTGACCACGGCCAGCCCGCCGTGGCGGGAGATCTCGGCCGCGACCCAGCCGATCCGGCGGATGTTCGTCTCCCGGTCGGCGGCGGAGAAGGTGAGGCCGGCCGAGAGGTTCCGGCGCACGACGTCGCCGTCGAGGCTGGTGACCGTGCGCAGGCCCTGCTCGAGGATCTCGGTCCATCAGGGCGCGGGCGAGCGTCGACTTGCCGCTGCCGGAGAGGCCGGTGAAGAAGAGCACCAGGCCGCGCTCGGTCGGGAGCCGGCTGGTCCGCGTCGACGATGGCAGCGATGTCGTCCGGGAGTTCGGCGCCGTCGCTCTCGCTGTCGGCCAGGCCCAGGACCGGGTTGGTGCCGGCGTAGGTCTCGGTGACCGCGAGCCCGAGCTCGTGGTCGACCTCGGCGTCGCCGTGCGAGGCGAGGGGTACGGCGACCACCGCGGCGTCGGGCAGCCGGTCGGCGGCGGCGAGCGTCGCGCGGATGAGGGCGACGGGGGAGAGGTCGGGCGTGCCGGTGCCGACCAGGGCGAGGAGTACGACGGGCCCGGTCTCGGCGAGCCGGGACAGCTGTCCCTCGGTCAGGGCGTCCACGACGGGCACGAAGGTGCGACCCGCGTAGCGCTCCTGGCTCTGCGCCGGGGTGAGGTAGTAGCGACGGAAGGGGCCGTACTGGGCGTGCGTGAGGGAGGTGACGGTCCCGCCCGGGACGGCGACGCGCGCGAGCGGCAAGCCCCTCGGGATCGACCAGCTCGACCGCACCGGCCGCCGTGGCCTGCTCCTGCACGTCGTCAGGCAGGGTCAGCGTGATCGGGCTCGCCGGCTCGTTGAACGCACGGATCGGAATCAGGGCGCCAACGGTCAGCAGCTCGAGGTCGTCCAGCTCGCGCGGGCTGGGGCAGTGCTGGGGCACGGGTGGGGTCGACACGGGCGTCATCCTGCCACTCGCGGCCAGATAGCCTGCGGGCATGTCATCCCCTGTCGTCGTGGCCGAGATCGTGCGCTCCGGATTCGTGGAGGGCCACCACTACGGGTCGGTCGTCGCGCTCGCTGCCGACGGCTCCGTCGAGTGGTCGGTCGGGT
The DNA here is from genome assembly GCA_963850965.1 of uncultured Actinomycetota bacterium. Lineage (GTDB taxonomy): Bacteria > Actinomycetota > Actinomycetes > Propionibacteriales > Nocardioidaceae > Nocardioides. The sequence goes on from CAWKMT010000004.1 coordinate 6,544, forward strand.
CGGTCGACGAACCGATCCTGGCGCGCTCCTGCAACAAGCCGATCCAGGCGCTGGCGATGGTCCGACTCGGCCTCGACCTGCCCCCGGAGCTCCTGGCGCTCGCGTGCGCCTCGCACTCGGGGGAGGAGTTCCACGTCGAGGGCGCGCGCAAGATCCTGGCCGGTGCCGGCCTCGACGAGAGCGCGCTGCAGACGCCGGTGGACTACCCCGTCGACGACGCCACCCGGGAGCGGGTCATCCGGGCGGGAGGCATCAAGTCCTCGATCCTGATGAACTGCTCGGGCAAGCACGCCGCGATGCTCGCCACCTGCGTCCTCAACGGCTGGGACACCGCGACCTACCGCGACCCGCAGCACCCGCTCCAGCAGGCCATTGCGGCCACCTTCGCCGAGCTCACCGGTGAACCGGTGACCACGGTCGCCGTCGACGGCTGCGGCGCGCCGCTGCTCTCCTGCTCGCTCACCGGCCTGGCCCGGGCCTTCCGCACCCTCGCGGTTGCCACCGAGGGCCCGGAGCTGCGGGTCGCTGACGCCATCCGCATGCACCCGGCGTACGTCTCGGGGACCACGCGGGACGAGCTCGCCCTGCTCACCGCGATCCCCGGCGCGATCGGCAAGGCGGGAGCCGAGTCCTGCTACGCGGTGGCCCTGCCCGACGGACGCTCGTTCGCACTCAAGACCGACGACGGCGCCCCGCGGGTGCGTCCCGGTCCTGATGGCCGAGGCTCTCCGGCGGAGCGGGGTCCTCGAGACCCCCGGCGTGGACGCCGACGCCGTACGACGCACGGGAGTGCTCGAGCTGCTCGGGGGCGGCTTGCCCGTGGGTGAGATCCGCGCATGCTTCTGATCGTGTCGGGTCTCGTTCTCGTCGGACTCGTGCTCGGGGCCGGCTTCAGCCGCTACCTCGGCTGGCCGGGCACGGTGGGGTTGGCCCTGCTCTCGGTCTTCTGGCTGGCCGTGAACAGCCCCATGGAGGGCGGCACCGTCGTGTCCTTCACGCCCGATCGCGGCATCACGGCGGCCGACTTCGCCGGGCTGGCTGCCTTCGTCGTCGCCAGTTGGCAGGCTTTGCTGTTGTGGCGCAAGCGCAGCTAGCGCTGCGGCTGAGCCTGATTCCCTTGTGAAATAAGGTGTTTCAGGCTCACTGTGAGCCGGAACACCCCTCCTGAGTTTGCATTTGCTAACTGGAGTTAGCACAGTGGGGGCATGTCCAAGGGAAAAGTCGGCAAGACCGTCGAGTCACTCGGTGAGTATCTGAAGGAGCAGCGCGTCTCTTCGCGCCTCTCCCTTCGGCAGCTCGCCGAGCAGGCCGGTGTGTCGAACCCGTACCTCAGCCAGATCGAACGCGGTCTGCGCAAGCCCTCGGCAGATGTCCTGCAGCAGATCGCCAAGGCGCTGCGGATCTCCGCGGAGCAGCTCTACATCCGGGCGGGCATCGTCAGCCCGGAGGACGGCGTCGGAGGGTCGGTCGAGTTGGCCGTGCTCAACGACACCGGGCTGACCGAACGCCAGAAGCAGTCGCTGCTGGACGTCTACTCGTCGTTCCTGGCTCTCAACGGGGCCCAGACCCCAGTGGGACCCGACGAGAGCTCGAACCCCAGCTGAATCCCCTGATCCGGTGAAGTGCCGGGTCGACCAACCGAAGGAGCTCGACATGGCCAAGGCCAAGTTCGACATCAAGACCGAAGCCACCCGCCCGCTGTACGCCGGCGTCGGCGTCACCGACCTCGCCGTCGAGGCCGTCCGCGGCTACGTCGCCGACGTCCAGAAGACGTTCGCCGGTGTCCAGAAGACCGTCACGACCGTGGACCCGCAGGCCCTGCGCACCCAGGCCGTCACCGTCGTGAACACCCGCGTCGACGCCCTCACCAAGGACGCCAAGGCCCGTCGTACGGCCATCGAGGCCCGCGTGGCCGAGCTCCAGGCCGAGGCCAAGGTGCTCCCCGCGAAGGTCCAGACCCTCGTGACCGAGAACGTCGCGACCGTCAACGACGCCTACACCGACCTCGCGAAGCGCGGTGAGGTCCTCGTGGGCCGCATCCGCAAGCAGGAGGCCACCAAGGCCACCGTGAAGTCCGCCAAGACCACCACGGCCAAGGCGAAGACCACCAAGACCCAGGCGACCAAGACCGCCAAGTCGGCTGCGAAGACCACCGCCACCGGCGCGAAGTCGACCGCGAAGAAGGCCACCACCACGGCCAAGAAGTCGTCGGCTCCGGCCAGCGCGAAGGCGACCACCACCGCTGCCGCGAAGACCGCCTCGAGCGCCACGTCGGCCGTCGCCGACGCCGCCGAGAAGGTCGGCAACTGAAGGACAGAACCCGATGAGCAGCTGACGCTGTTCTGACGTGCACGAAGCCCCCGGACGTATGAGGTCCGGGGGCTTCGTCGTCTCACGCGGGGCCGCCGTAGGGTTGCTCACGTGCTGAATGTCTTCGAGGTGGAGAACCTCGTCTCGCTCGCCGTGGCGGTCGCCCTGCTCGGCGTGAAGCTCTTCGCCTTCGTCAACTGCCTGATCTGGTCGAGCGAGTCCTACCCGGCGGCGAACAAACTGACCAAGCCGGCCTGGGGGGCGATCCTGGGGCTCGGACTCGTGCTGCACATCCTGTTCGTGCAGTCCTCGCCGATCAACCTGCTCAACCTGGTGTTCACGATCGCGGCTTTCGTCTACCTCGCCGACGTGCGGCCGGCGCTCGCGTCACTGAAGCGTCGGTGACGCCGGCGGTGCGCGGCAGGTAGCTGTAGCTGTAGCTGTAGCCGTACCCGTAGCCGTACCCGTAGGCGCGCCCGATCCGCTTGGTCGGCGCCAGGTTGATGACCACGCCGACTGCCTTGGCGCCCACGGACTCGATCCGCTCGATCGCGTGGCGCAGCTGGTCGCGGGTCGTCCTGCCGTGCCGGACCACGATCAGGGCGCCGTCAGCCTGGGCTGCCAGCAGGGCCGCATCGGTGACTGGGAGCAGGGGTGGCGCGTCGATGATGACCACGTCGAAATTGTCCCGGAGATCGCCGAGCATCTTCTCCATCGCGTTCGACTGGAGCAGCTCGGACGGGTTGGGCGGGATCGGCCCGCTGGAGAGCACCTGGAGCCCCGTGTCACCGTGCGGTTGGAGGGCGTCCTTCAGGGCGACCTTGCCGATCAGCACGCTGGTGGTGCCGACGCCGCCGTCGAGACCGAGGCGCGCCGCGATCAGCGGGCGACGCAGGTCGCACTCGATCAGCGCGACCCGCTGCTTCGACATGGCGAGAGTGATCGCGAGGTTGACCGCGGTCGTGGACTTGCCCTCGGAGGGCAGCGAACTGGTGACGACGAAGACCTTCTGGTCGTGGTCGACCTCGACGTACTGCATGTTGGTGCGGAGCACCCGGAAGGCCTCGGCCCAGGGCGTGGCCTTGCGCAGCGCCTCGCCGGGGGCGAGCTTGCACGGCCGCGGGGTCGGTGTTGATGTGGCCGAGGATGGGGCGGGGGTCACCTGGGCGACGTCCTCGGCGGACGAGACGGAGGTGTCCATGAGCTCGCGGAGCACTGCGAGACCGAGGCCGAGGAGCAGGCCCAGCACGAAGGCCAGGCCGAGGTTGCGCACGGGCTGGGGCGAGACCGGGGTCGATCGAGATGCGGGCGTTGTCGACGATCGACGCCTTGATCGAGCGCATTGGTCTTCCCCGACGGCGTCTCGAGCTCGGTGACGAGGCTGCTGAGCCCGTTGGCGTAGGCCTGGGCGATGTCGCGCGCCCGGGCCGGGTCCGGGTCGGTGGCGGTGATCTGGAGGATCACGGTGTCGGGCACGACCCTGGCGGAGACGCGGTCGGCCAGGGCGTCGGGGTCGAGGGCTCCGCCCAGGGCCTCGTTCACCCGCTCGGCCAGTTGACGGTTGCCGACCAGATCTGCGTACGACGAGGCGCGCTGGGTGGCGAAGAGTCCACTCTGGTAGGCGCCTCCGGTCTCGGCGCCGGCGTCCGTGGTGGCGATGAAGATCCGCGCCGACGAGGCGTACTGAGGGGTGGCCTGCCAGGTGAGGAACCCAGCCAGCCCCACGGAGACGAAGAGACAGAGCAGGATCACCTTCCACCGGTGGCGGATGGTGTTCCAGTAGTCCTTGAGTTCCACGTGCACTCCGTCGTTCCGGCCGCGCGGTCCCGTGTTCGCCCGGCATCGGCGCCACTGTAGCCAACCCGCACGTCGCGTGGGGGCGTCGAAAAGTGGTCTAGACGTAGCGCACCGGCATCGGCCATCTGCTACGGGGGGGTTGCCGGTAACACGGTAAAGGTTGACAATCTGGGTCGACGCAAGCCCTGGACAGGTGCACGATGCTGCTTGGGGCAGGGTCGCTCGACAATCGGGGGTCAGAGATCGTGATGGAACTTGTGCCGTATCTCGGCAGGCATCGCGCTCCGGTCATCATCGCCTACGACGCGCTCGTGTGGGTGGCGGCGTACCTCGTCTTCGCGTGGTTGCGCTTCGACACGGTGACGACCAAGGTGCCCGTGGCTCGAGGTGGGCATCGTCGGTGCGGCGACTGCGCTCCTCTACGTCCTGGTCGCCGCGACCCTCCGGATGCACCAGGGCCGGGCGAACACCGCCAGCCTGGAGGAGATGGTTCTCCTCGGTGCGGTGACCCTCGGGGTCGGCTTCGTGGTCTCGTTCGTCAACCTCTTCACCCAGTGGCTGCCGCGCAGCGTCCCCGCGGGAGCCACCGTGGCTGCGCTCGTGGCGTTCGCGTGGGGCCGGGCGCTCTGGCGTCGGCTCCGCGAGATCGACGACGAGGGGCTGGAGAGCGAAGGCGCCTCCCGCGTGATCGTCGTCGGCGCCGGCGAGGCCGGCCGCGAGCTGATCAGCTCGATGCTCCGTGACCCGCTGCGCCAGTGGCGCCCGGTCGGGCTGCTCGACGACGATCCCGGCAAGCGGCACCGCCGCATCCGGCACATCCCGGTCCTCGGTCCGGTGTCGTCACTCGGCGAGCACGTCCGCAGCACCGGCGCGGACAGCGTCGTGATCGCGATCCCGAGCGCTTCGGCTCGGAGACGATCAACCGGATCCGACTCGCTGCGCTGGCTGCCGATGTTTCCGTCAAGGTGCTGCCGTCCACCACCCAGCTCCTCACGGACTCGTCGGCATCCGCGACCTGCGCGACATCAACCTCACCGACGTGCTCGGCCGCAACCAGCTCGACACCGACATCGACTCGATCGCCGAGTACCTCACCGGTCGCCGAGTGCTGGTCACCGGCGCCGGTGGCTCGATCGGCTCCGAGCTCTGCCGTCAGATCCACCGCTTCGAGCCTGCTGAGCTGATGATGCTGGACCGTGACGAGTCGGCGCTGCACTCGGTCCAGCTCTCGATCCACGGGCGCGCGCTGCTCGACTCCGACGACGTCATCCTCTGCGACATCCGTGACCTGGACGCCGTCCGCACCGTCTTCGCCCAACGGCGTCCCGACGTGGTCTTCCACGCTGCTGCGCTCAAGCACCTGCCGATGCTCGAGCAGTACCCGGCCGAGGCCGTCAAGACCAACATCCTCGGCACCCGCAACGTCCTCGACGCCGCCGACCTGGTCGCCGTGGGCCGATTCGTCAACATCTCCACCGACAAGGCCGCAAACCCGTCCAGCGTCCTGGGCTACTCCAAGCGGATCGCCGAGCGGATCACGGCGGATCGCGCGCGCGGCGCCGAGGGTGCCTACCTCTCGGTGCGCTTCGGCAACGTGCTCGGCAGCCGGGGTTCGGTATTGACGTCGTTCGCCAACCAGATCGCCCACGGTGGTCCGCTCACCGTCACGCACCCCGACGTCACCCGCTACTTCATGACGATCGAGGAGGCCTGCCAGCTGGTCATCCAGGCGGCAGCCATCGGTGGCCCGGGTGAGGCGCTCGTGCTCGACATGGGCCAGCCGATCAAGATCCATGACGTGGCTCACGCAGCTGATCGAGCAGTCGGGGACCCCCGTGAAGATCGTCTTCACCGGTCTGCGCGACGGCGAGAAGTTGCACGAGGAGCTCTTCGGCGACGACGAGCCCCAGGAGGTGCGACGGGCGCACCCTCTGGTCTCACACGTACCGGTGCCGCCCGTCTCTGACCGCGAGGTGGCCGGCCTACCTCTCTCCGGTGAGCACGCGCGCGTCCGGGCTGCCATGGCCGACCTGTGCGTGACGACGGCGTCCTTCGACCTCGACATCGAGTTGGCCGGCTCCCTCGTACCGAAGAACTGACTCCCCGCAGACCAGCGGTTGGGCGAGTCAACCGCACCGGCGGTCTGCCCGTACGATCGACCTTCACATCCGTCGAGGTGAGGAAGCGTTGATGCCGGGACTGTCCGAGGAGCGGCCTTGGGGTTCGTGGCACGTGCTCGCCGAGGGTGATGGCTACAAGGTGAAGCGGATCGAGGTCAATCCGCACTCACGGCTGTCCTACCAGACGCACGCCCACCGGGCCGAGCACTGGGTGATCGTCTCCGGCAAGGCCACCTGCGTGATCGATGGGCAGACAACTGCTGCGGGGCCGGGGCAGTGTGTCGACGTCGCCATCGGGCAAGCGCACCGGATCGTGAACGCCGAGGACGAACTGCTCGTCATTGTCGAGATCCAGCGAGGCGACTACACCGGAGAGGACGACATCTGTCGACTCGAGGACGACTATGGCCGCGACGCCGCGCAGTAGCGCACCAGGGCCACGAGCGCATCCTCGGGATCGAACCCGGTCGCCTGGATCTTGGTGAGGTCCAGCGTGCTCCTCGCCGGCCGCGGCGACACGTGCTTACCGTGTGAGAACTTCTCGGTGCTGATGGCGGTGACGTCGGTCGGGTTGCGCCCGCTCAGTTCGAAGACGCGGCGCGCCAGATCGGCCCATGAGGTCACATCCCCGCTGTTGCTGAGGTTGTAGGTGCCGGGGGCTGCCTGGGTGTCGAGTAGGTGTCGCGTCGCCCGGGCCAGCTCCGTGGTGAAGGTCAATCGACCGACCTGGTCGTTCACGACGGACGGCGACACGCCCTTGGTTGCCAAGGACTGCATGGTACGGACGAAGTTGTTGCCCTCGCCCACGACCCACGACGTTCGCAGCACGTAGTGCCGGGGGGCGCCAGCGATCGCCAGATCCCCGGCTGCCTTGCTCTGGCCGTAGACGCCCAGCGGCGCAAACGGTTCGTCTTCCACGTGAGGGTCCCGGGTGCCGTCGAAGACGTAGTCCGACGAGTAGTGCACCAGCGGTGAACTGGTGCTCGCGGGCGAGACGCGCGAGGGTCGCAGGTGCGTGGGCGTTTGCCGCCCAGGCCGCGACGCGACCGTTCGGCGTCTCCGCCGCGTCGACGGCGGTGTACGCGGCGGCGTTGAGCACGGTGTCGTACGCGTGCCATGGCCACGCGGCGACCGCGACCGGGTCGGTGACATCGAGCTCGTCGAGGTCGACCTGGTCGGCGTGCGGGAAGGCATCGGCCAGGGCCCTGCCCAAGCTGCCCGCGGGACCCGATGATCAGGGTCTTCAACGCCTGCCATCGGCTCGACGTCGCGCAGGGCGGGGTTGGTCAGGTCCTTGTCGGAAACATCGGCGCTGGCCAGCGGGATCGGCCATGGGATCGCTGCGTCGGGATCGCCAAGATGAACCGCCGGGTAGCGTTCACCGGCTCGCCAGTGGGCGTTGACCAGGTAACTGTAGGTGGTGCCATCCTCCAGCGCTTGATAGGCGTTGCCGACCCCGCGCGGAACGAACACGGCGATGCCGGGGTCGATCTCGACGTGATGGGTCGAGCCGAAGGATTCTCCCGTCGCGGAGGTCCACCCAGGCCGCGAAGACGCGGCCGTTGGCTACGGAGACGAACTTGTCCCACGGCTCGGCGTGGATCCCTCGCGTAGCTCCCCGAGTGGCGTTGAACGACATGTTGTTCTGCACCGGGCCGAAGTCAGGCAGCCCCAGGGCCACCATCTTTTCGCGCTGCCAGTTCTCCTTGAACCATCCGCGCGAGTCCGCGTGAACATCGAGCCGCACGACCAGCAGGCCCGGGATCGAAGTGGTCTCGATGGTGGGCATCGCTACTGTCCCTTCGCGGCGTACGACGCCTCGGTGTTCTGCTTGTGCGGCCGCCACCAGTCATGGTGGTCGCGGTACCACTCGATGGTGTCGGCCAGCCCGGTCTCGAAGTCGCCGTGGGTGGGAGCCCAGCCCAGTTCCCGTCGCAACTTGCTCGCATCAATGGCATAGCGCAGGTCGTGCCCGGCGCGGTCGGTGACCTGCTCGAAGTCATCGTCCGAGCGCCCGAAGTGGCGCAGGATCATCTGGACCACGTTGAGGTTGCTCTGCTCGCCGTCGGCCCCCACGAGATAGGTCTCCCCGGCGCGACCTTCGTTGAGGATGGTCCACACGGCAGAGGAGTGGTCGTCGGCGTGGATCCAGTCGCGGACGTTCAGTCCGGCGCCGTACAGCTTCGGGCGGCCGCCGTCGATGACGTTGGTGATCTGCCGAGGGATGAATTTCTCGATGTGCTGCCACGGCCCGTAGTTGTTCGAGCAGTTCGAGATCGTGGCGTGGACCCGAAACTACGGACCCAGGCCCGCACCAGGTGGTCCGAGCCGGCCTTGGAGGCGGAGTACGGACTGCTGGGGTTGTACGGCGTGGATTCGGTGAAGCGCTCGGGTCGTCGAGCACGAGATCGCCGTAGACCTCGTCGGTCGACACGTGGTGCAGTCGACTCCCGGCCTTGCGCACCGCCTCGAGGATGGTGAACGTGCCCACGAGGTTCGTGCGGATGAAGGGACTCGGGTCGGACAGGGAGTTGTCGTTGTGCGACTCGGCGGCGAAGTGGACCACCGCGTCGTGCTCCGCGACGAGCGGCTCGACGACCGACGGGTCGACGATGTCGCCCGACCACGAGCCGGACCCGGTCCTTCGGCAGGCCGGCGAGGGACTCGCGACTGGCCGCGTAGGTCAGTTTGTCCAGCACGGTGATGGAGGCGTCGGTGTGCTCCATCAGATGGTGCACGAAGTTGGAGCCGATGAAGCCGGCGCCGCCCGTGACGAGTAGTCGATCCATGTCGACACCCTAGGTGCCACTAGCATGCGCCCATGCGCGGGATCATCCTGGCCGGTGGAACCGGCTCACGTCTCCACCCGATCACCCTCGGAATCAGCAAGCAACTGGTGCCGGTCTACGACAAGCCGATGATCTACTACCCGCTGTCCACGCTGATGCTGGCCGGGATTCGCGACATCCTCGTGATCACGACCCCCCACGAGGCCGACCGGTTCGAGCGTCTGCTCGGGGACGGCTCGCGCTTCGGCATCAACCTCACCTACGCCGTACAGCCAAGCCCGGACGGACTCGCGCAGGCCTTCGTCATCGGCGAGAAGCACGTCGGCGAGGACCGGGTTGCGCTCGATCCTCGGAGACAACATCTTCTACGGGGCGGGTCTCGGTGCGCAGCTCGGCCGCTTCCACGAGCTCGACGGCGCGGCGGTTTTCGGCTACCGGGTGGCCGACCCCTCGGCGTACGGCGTGGTGGAGTTCGACGAGAACCTCCGAGCTCTATCGCTCGAGGAGAAGCCCGGCGCGCCGAGGAGTCGAGTTCGCGGTCCCGGGCCTCTACTTCTACGGCAACGATGTGGTGCGATCGGGCCAAGACGTTGCAGCCCTCTGCTCGCGACGAGCTCGAGATCACCGATCTCAACCGGCTCTACCTGGAAGAGGGCCGTCTGCAGGTCGAAGTGCTGCCACGCGGGTCGGCCTGGCTGGACACCGGCACCTTCGACGACATGAACGACGCCAGCAACTTCGTCCGCACCATCGAGCACCGGCAGGGAACCAAGATCGGCGCTCCCGAGGAGGTGGCCTGGCGGATGGGCTATCTCACGGATGAGGAGCTCGCCGAGCGTGCAGGTGCCCTGATGAAGAGTGGGTACGGCATCTACCTGCAGGATCTGCTCGAGCAAGACTGAGCGTCAATCAGCCCTCGAGGTCGGCGTCGACCATCCGGCCGACGAGTCTCGTCGAACTCGACCGTGGGCGTCCAGCCCAGGAGCTCGCGCGCAGCCGCCGGGTCTCCGGTCAGGTCGGACGGGTCCGCGGGCCGGACGAACTTCGGATCGACGCGACCAAGCGGCTCCCAGTCGCTGATCCCCGCGCGCTCGAAGGCTGCCGCGACGAAGTCGCGCACCGAGTGGCCGACTCCGGTCGCGATGACGTAGTCGCGGGCGGTCTCGTGGCGTGCGGCCCGAACCAGGGCGTCGACGTAGTCGGGGGCCCAGCCCCAGTCGCGGCGGGCGTCGAGATTGCCCAGCGTCAGGCGGTCGGCCTCTCCACGGGCGATGGCGGCCACCGTCGAGGTGATCTTGCGGGTCACGAACTGGACCGGGCGTCGTGGGGACTCGTGGTTGTAGAGGATCGCGCTGACCGCGTGCAGGTCGCGTCGGCGGTAGACCTCCACCGCGTGGTGGGCGTAGGCCTTGGCGGCGCCGTACGGGTTGATCGGACGGATCGGGGTGTCCTCCGTCTGGGGGCTCATCGAGGGCTCGCCGAAGATCTCGGCGCTCGAGGCCTGCACGAAGGCGACTCTCCGGCCGTGGCGCTCCTGGACCTGCCAGGCGGACTCGAGCAGCGCCACGGCAGCGACACCGTTGACCCGAGCCGTGAGATCCGGCTCCGCCCACGACCGAGCGACCGAGCTGATCGCGGCCAGGTTGTAGATCTCGTCCGGCGCCAGGTCGAGCAGGAGCCCGCGCACGTCGTCCGCTCGGGTGAGGTCGCCGAGATGCAGCTCGACCCCCGGCAGGTCCGGCAGCGGCTCCTCGACGTGGGCCAGGGCGTGCACTTCGACGCCCTCGGCGAGGAGCTGCTCGGCGAGGTAGGTGCCGTCCTGGCCGCTGATGCCGGTGATGAAGGCGCGGGTCATGAGCCACGCGGGCGGGCGCTGCTCGGCGAGGTCCGCCTCGACCATCATCGGACGAGCTCCTCGAAGCCGACCCGGGGCTTCCAGCCGAGGACGTCGCGAGCCTTGCACGCGTCACCGATCAGGTGGTCGACCTCGGCCGGGCGCATGAAGCGCTCGTCCTGGCGGACGTAGCGCCCCAGTCCTCGATGCCGACCTGGCTGAAGGCGACGTCGAGGAGGTCGCGGATCGAGTGGGTCTCGCCGGTCGCGATCACGTAGTCGTCGCCCGCGGGCTGCTGCAGCATCAGCCACATCGCCTCGACGTAGTCGCCAGCGAAGCCCCAGTCGCGCTCGGCGTCGAGGTTGCCCATGCACCAGCTCGTCCTGGAGCCCGAGGTGGATGCGGGCGACGGCCTGGCTGACCTTGCGGGTCACGAACTCCGGCCCGCGCCGCGGTGACTCGTGGTTGAAGAGGATCCCCGACGAGGCGTGCAGGCCGTAGGACTCGCGGTAGTTGATCGTCATGTGGTGACCGAAGACCTTGCTCACGCCGTACGGCGAGCGCGGCCACAGCAGGGTGCGCTCGTGCTGCGGGGTCTCCTGCACCTTGCCGAACATCTCCGAGCTCGAGGCCTGGTAGAACCGGATGTGCTCGGGTCGGTCGCACGTGTGCAGGCGCAGCGCCTCGAGCATGTTGAGCACGCCCTTGGCGGTCACGTCGGTGGTCAGCTGGGCGTTCTCCCAGGAGTAGGCCACGAACGAGACCGCGCCGAGGTTGTAGACCTCGTCGGGGTCGGAGTCGCGCAGTGCCCGGATCAGGCTGGACATGTCGGTGAGGTCGCCGTTGTGCAGCCGCACCTCCGGCACCAGTCGCCGGACCAGCTCGCGCTTGGGGTTGTTCTGACCACGGATCAGCCCGTGGACGTCGTAGCCCTTGGCGATGAGGAGCTCGGCGAGGTACAGACCGTCCTGGCCGGTGATCCCGGTGATGAGTGCGGTGGGCATGGGGTGAATTGTGCCCGAGCCTGCGGCGGGCCCGACCGGCCGCCTCAGTAGGCGCCGCGAGAGCTGAAGACGGCACCGACGGTGCGCAACAGGATCGACAGGTCCCTCAGCATCGACCAGTTGTCGACGTAGTAGAGGTCGAGTCGGATGGCTTCGCACCAGGAGAGGTCCGACCGCCCGGACACCTGCCACAGCCCGCTCATCCCGGGACGGACCCGGAGGCGGCGTTCGGCGTCGCCGTTGTAGCGAGACACCTCGAGCGGCAGCGGCGGCCGTGGCCCGACCAGACTCATGTCGCCGCGCAGGACGTTGAAGAGCTGCGGGAGCTCGTCCAGCGAGTAGCGCCGCAACCAGCGGCCGGGCTTGGTGACGCGGGGGTCGTCGGCCATCTTGAACAGGCCGTCCTCGTGGCCGATCTCGCGCTGCAGGGCGGCCAGCTTCTGCTCGGCGTCCGGCACCATGGTCCGGAGCTTCAGGACGCTGAACTCGCGGCCCTTGCGTCCGATGCGGGTCTGGGAGAACGTGACCGGCCCCCGGTCGTGCAGCTTGATCGCGCGACCGCGACCAGCAGGATCGGTCCGAAGGCCATGAGCAAGCGAGAGGGAGCCGACGACGTCGAAGAGCCGCTTGGTCCGTCGGTTGGCCCGGGCGCCCTTCGGCTTCTCGATGTGGACCAGCGGCATGCCGCCGACCGGCCGGATCTTGATGCGCTCGCTGCGAGATGTCGGCGACGCTCGGCGCCACCACGACCTGGATGTGCTTGTCCTCGAGCTCCCAGACCACGCGGCGCATCTGCTCGGCTGAGTCAGGGCGCCGCGCGGCGAAGAAGATGATGTCGGCGCCCGAGGTCGGAGGCGAGGGTGGTGGCGTCGTCGGCGTTGCCGAGGACAGGGATGCCCGCGTCGGTCTCCTCCTCGGTGTGACGCCCGGGCGTCAGGGCTCCGACGACCTGGTAGCCGAGCCAGGACTCGCGGCGCAGCACGACCGAGATCTCGTCGACCTGGGCGGGTGTCCCGACGATGAGGACCCGCTGCAGAGAGCGCCGCGGCGGTGGGCTCTGTGCAGGGCGCGTCGCAGGCTGTAGCGACCGACGACGAGGGCGGGGATGCCGATGGCGAAGAACAGCAGGAAGAATCCGCGGGAGAGATCGAACTTGGCCAGGTAGCACCCGATGCCGACGAGCCCTGCCGTGGCGAGACTGGCGTTGACCACCCGTCGGTACTCGTCGGTCCCGACGGCGAAGATCGACTGCTGGTAGGCCCCGAACGCGACGAGAGCCACCACCCACGCGAGCACGAGCAGAGGTCCGGCCATGCCGAGGGTGTTGGCGACGTTCGCCTGCGTCGGGTCGAAGATCGAGACTCGCGATCGAGCGGCACCGGCGACGCCCGCCGCGATGATGATCAGGCACGCATCCAGCGCCAGAGTTGTCGCCGGGAGGTACGAGAGCGCGCGACTCGGTGGGGCCGCGATGCGTTGCCGCTTGAGCGGAAGAATGCTCACCGGACCCGGACCTCCTGTCGCAACACCGAGACACCTCTGCGCTGAGGGTGACGCGTGACGTTGACCTGTCGACGGGCCCGGATCCCGTGGGCTCCGAGTGCGCGAGCAGTTACGTGAACGGTGCGGGTGTCGTCGAGGCAGTTGAGTTCTCCGACTCAGCGACGGGGCGGTTCGTGACATGGGGACGGCTGGGCGACCCTGGCTGAGGACGTAGCGACGTCAGTCGCGCTGCGACCCCGCTGCGGGTTCAGGGCTGCGGCGGGTGCTGCCAGCACGGCTCAGTGCCGCGACGGTGCGGTCGGGCAGATCGCCGGGTCGGTACGTCCAGTGGGCGTGCCATCGGCCAGCTGAGTGGTCCATCCCCATCCACTCGGCAACGTCGGGCGGGAGCGGTTCCCACTGACGACGTCGCAGGGGCGGACGGCGAGGCGTTGCTTCCGCGAAGATCCGTGCGGAGCAGTCCCGACGGATCCGAGAAACCGAGGCGTGCTTTCGCGAGGTGCTGGTGCGACCGTTGATCGTCATGAGTTCACCCTTTCGCCATCATCAATGTCCCGTACGGAGCGCTCGAGACGGTGTACCCACACGGCGAGCCTTCACACCTGATTCGGGACCCGACGAGCCATGCGGAATGCTCGATCATCTACTTCGATTGCAATCAGTGGACGACCTGATGTCGACCGCATCGTCGAGCTCCGGTCGCGCACTTGTAGGCTGCGGGCCATGAAGGTTCTCGTCACCGGCGGCGCCGGGTACATCGGTTCGATCACGGCCAAGGCTCTCGAGGAGGCAGGCCACGTCCCGGTCATCCTCGACTCGTTGCTGAGCGGGCCGCTCGTCTTCGTCAAGGAGCGCATCTTCTACCAGGGCGACATCGCCGACCGCGAGCTCGTACGTCGCGTGGTCGCCGAACACCCGGACATCGAGGCGACGATCCACATGGCCGCCCGGATCGTGGTGCCGGAGTCGGTCGAGAAGCCCTACGAGTACTACCGCGACAACGTCGCCAAGTCGCTCGAGCTCTTCGACGAGCTGGTCGCGCTCGGCAAGCCGCGCGTGCTCTTCTCGTCCTCGGCCTCGCTCTACGCCACGAAGGACGACTTCGAGGTGACCGAGCAGGACCCGCTGGCGCCCGGCTCGCCGTACGCCCGGACCAAGCACATGATGGAGCAGGTCCTCCAGGACATGGCCGCGGCCACTGAGTTGCGCGCGATCATCCTGCGCTACTTCAACCCGATCGGCTCCGACCCGGACCTCGAGTCCGGCATCTACGCCAAAGAGCCCTCGCACGTCCTGGGCCAGCTGGTCATGGCCGCGCGCGGGCTCAAGGACTCCTTCACGATCACCGGCATCGAGCACCCCACCCGGGATGGCACCGGCATTCGCGACTACATCCACGTGTGGGACCTCGCCAAGGCCCACGTGCGGGCGATCGAGAAGTTCGACGAGGTCCTGGCCACCGTCGACGCGCCCAGCGCGATCATCAACGTCGGCACCGGTGACGGAGTGACCGTGCGCGAGCTCGTCTCGTCGTTCGAGAAGGTCTTCGGCCAGGAGGTGCCGGTCGACCGAGGCGCCGCCGCGTCCCGGTGACGCCGTCGGTGCCTTCGCGAACGTCGACCGCTCGGCCGAGCTGCTGGACTGGCGCACCGAGTCCACCCTCGACGAGGCCATCGCCTCCGCCCTCGCCTGGGGCGAGAAGCGCCAGGAGATCCTGGGCTACGAATGATCCGACGCGCGACGCTCGTCCTCCTCGGACTGCTCCTGGCGCTGGGGTCAGCCGGGGCCGTCGTCGCGCTCCCCACCCCGGCGTACGCCGGCCCGGAGCGTCTGGCCCGCTCGGCGCCGCTGGCGGGCCGGACCGTCGTCATCGATCCCGGACACCAGCTCGGCAATCACAACTTCCCTCGCAAGATCCGTCGGCAGGTGCCCGCCGGGGGGTTCCGCAAGGACTGCAACACCACCGGGACGGCCACCAACCGCGGCTACGCCGAGGCGACCTTCGTGTGGCGGGTGGCCAAGCAGCTGAAGAAGCGACTCCTCAGGCAGGGGGCGCGGGTGCGGATGACCCGGCACAGCAACCGTCAGGACCGCTGGGGGCCGTGCGTCAACAAGCGTGGGCGCGCCGGCAACCGCCTTGAGGCCGACCTCAAGCTGAGCATCCACGCCGACGGCTCGACGACCGCCGGGGCGCGTGGCTTCCACGTCATCGCGCCCACCGACCGCAAGCCGTGGACCCACGACATCCACCGCTCCTCCAAGCGCCTGGCCCGCACCATCAAGGCGGCACTGCGGCGGCAGGACATCCCCGTCGCGAACTACACCGCCGGGGGCGACGGGCTCGACTTCCGGGCCGATCTCGCGACGCTCAACCTGTCGGACGTCCCCACGGTCGTGGTCGAGCTCGGCAACATGCGCAACCCGAAGGACGCGCGCCGGATGACCTCGGTCTCCGGCCGTGCGACGTACGCGCAGGCGCTGGCGCGCGCCGCACGTCGATTCCTGCGGTGAGCAGCCCCGAGAGGAGATGGATCACCTGACCGTGAACGGGCGAGTTGACCTGGACCTGCTCGCAGCGGCTGGAGCCCGAGGTCCCGCGCGCTCACGGCGCTTTCGTCGAGGCCGCCTCCCTCGTCTCGGAGCTCGACACCTCCGGCTACCTCGAGCTGGTCAGGTCAGAATTCGACGCCTACGTCGGAGCGGTCGTGGGCGGCGAGCGGGCACTGGCGTCGGCTCAGACTGCGCTCGAGATCGTCCCCGTCGATGGTGGGTGCGAACGGGCCGCGGGACTACCTCTTGGTCTTCCAGAACAACGCCGAGATCCGGGCGACCGGCGGCCTTCCCGGGTCGTGGGCGCGCGTCCACGCCGACGACGGTCTGCTGACCATGCGCGAGCAGGGAGTCGGGAACGGCTTCGGAGAGCGCAGCTCGCCGATGCTCCCGCTGAGCAGCGGCGAGCGGGAGACCTACGGAGCTCAGCTCGGCACCTACTTCCTCGACGCGAACTTCACCCCGGACTTCCCCCGCGCGGCCGAGCTGATGGCGGCCCGATGGGAAGAGGAGCGTCCCGAGACACGGCTGGACGGCGTCATCGCCGTCGACACGGTCACGCTCTCCTACCTGCTCGAGGGCATCGGCGACGTGGACGTCGACGGGTTCACCCTCACCGCCGCGAATGCGGTCCCGGCGCTCCTCAGTGGCATCTACGCGAAGGTGGAGGTCGACGAGCAGGACGCGGCCTTCCAGCGCGCAGCCAAGGCGGTCTTCGAGGCCACGAAGGGCGAACTGCAGTCCGTCCCGAAGTTCGTGCGGGGGCTCGGTCGCGCGGCGAGCGAGGGACGCTTCCGGATCGCCTCCTTCGACCCCGAGGTGGCTGCCGAGCTGGCCGGCACGCACGTCGCCGGTGAGCTCAGCGGTGACGACGGAGCAACTCCGCACGTGGACGTCGCGCTCAATGACGCCACCGGCGCGAAGATGTCCTACTACCTGCGCTACGACGGATCCATCCGGTCCACGGGCTGCACGGACGGCGTGCAGTCGCTCGTCGGCACGATGACTCTCGACCAGACGATCTCCAGCAAGCGAGGCGGCCGGGCTCTCGCCGTACGTCGCCGGGAGCGGGCGGTACGGCGCCGACATCGGCACCCAGCTCGTGCTCGTGCGCGTCTACGGACCGTACGGCGGCACCTTCAAGCGGGCGGAGGTGAACGGGAAGGACGTCCTGGAGTTCCTCAACGTGGTCGAGCTGGAGGGCCGACCGGTGGCGACCTTCGCGGTCCACCTGTCCGGCAAGCCCGTCGACGTCGAGTGGCTCCTGGCGAGCGGAGCGGGGCAGACGGGTCCGGCAGAGCTCTGGATGACACCCAGCATCGTCGCCGGATCCGGCGTCGCCAGCCAGGTGCCCTCGGTCTGCTGAGGGGCCCTTCCAAAGGGACTAGGCGAATTGTCCGATCGGGTGGGTAACCAAATCGGTCGGGCGCGGTTGACTAGGCATGGACCTCGGTAGTTCGGCAGCGGCTGCCCTCGGCGGGCACTCCCGCAGGCCGTCCCACCAGGAGACTTTCATGCGGGAGATGACCCCTCGGGAGCTCTCGAGTGATCCTGAGCTGTTGAGCCAGGCCCGAACGCCCGACGGGCCCTCGATGCAGGAGCTGATCGACCGGCACGTCGAGGCCCTCATCGACGTGCCCGGTCGTCCGGGCGTGAGCCACGAGGATTCCGCAGAGGCCGTCTTCGAATGGGCTCAGGTGCATCCCAGGTCCGAGCTCTCCTTCCGCCTCGCCCTGCTCGCCCAGCATGCCCACGGGTCGATCCCCACCGCGCAGAGTTCCTCCCACCCGTTGTGGGGTGCCTACTGCGCGCTGCCCTCCACGTGGCGCATCGCCATCTGGCACCGGAACGTCGAGGGTCAGGCCGTTGGCGAGTTCGCCCCGTTCCTGGCCCTGACGGAGGACGAGACCACCGCAGCCCTGGCCGCCGCCTATCGGGCGCTGCGACGCGGGCTGGCGGCCACCCATCCGGGTGGGGCGGACTTCGAGTGCCGCGAGTTCCACGAGGCGGTCAGGTTCGACCCGCCGGCCGTCCTCAGCCCGGAGCACGTCCGGGCCCTCGAGAAGCACCAGAGCGCGTGCACCGGGTGCGCGCTGCTGATCCACGACCTGATCCACCTCGAGAGTGATCTGCGGGAGGTCCTGGTGCGCGTCGTCCTCGGCGACTCCGCCGAGGGCTATCTCGCCGAGCGACCCGTGCCACCTCCCCTCCTGGTCCCGCTCAGGACCGGCGCGGTGATCGAGATGCCCCAGACCCGCACCGTGGTGGGCGCCGTGTCCGCCGCGCTCGTGGGGGCAGCAGCAGTCACCCTGGTCGCCCTGAACCTGGTCAACGTCCCGGCACCCTCACCCGCGCCCAACAGCCCCGTGGCCTCCCAGGTGCTCGGCGGCACGGCGTTCACCGAGTTCTCGCGGTCCGACCGCCCCCGCACGACAGGCACGACCGGCACCCCGGTGACGAGCGGTGCACCCGCCGGCCCGTCCGCCGCTCCGAGCGGCGAGTCGCCCACAGAGCATCGACTCGCTCGGCACTCCGCCTGAGGGTGGGGACGGGCCGCCGGCGCCACCGGTCAATCCACCCACGTCCGTCTCCCCGCCGATCGTGGTCGAGGCGAGGGACGGCGGGGTCAAGGTCAAGGTGGATCCGCAGCCAATCCCCGTCGGGCCGATCGAGATCACGGTCCCGCTGAACGCCGTCGTGAAGGGTCTGACCTCCCCGCTAGGTTGACGCCATGCCCCTCGACCCGCAGCTCGCCGCCATGCTCGAGTTCATCGAGGCCACCGGGCACCCGCCCACACACGAGGGGACTCCGGCCACGGCTCGGGCCGGCTACCGCGGCATCAGCGTCGACCTGGTGAAGCCCGAGGACGTCGTTCTCGTCGGCTCGGTGGAGGAGCTCACCGCCGGCGACCGCCCGGCCCGCCTCTACCGCCCCGGGCGCCGCACGGACGTGCCCGTGCTCGTCTACTTCCACGGTGGCGGCTTCGTGATCGGCGACCTCGACACCCACGACCAGGTCTGTCGCCGCCTGTGCCGGGATGCCGAGGTCACCGTCCTGTCCGTCGACTACCGGCTGGCTCCCGAGCATCCCTACCCGGCCGGTGTCGTCGATGCCCTGGCCGCAGTGATCTGGGCCGTCGAGCACCTCGGTGTCGAGCAGGTGGCCGTCGGCGGTGACAGCGCCGGTGCCAGCCTGGCCACCATCTGCGCCCAGGAGCTCCCCGACCTGGTGTCGGCCCAAGTGCTGATCTACCCGGCCGTCGACCCGTTCGGTGACTACGCCTCCCGCACCGAGAACGCCGAGGGCTACTTCCTCGAGCAGGCCACGATGGAGTGGTTCTTCGGTCACTACCTCACCGACGTGACCGACCCCCTCGACGGCGACACCCGGCTCTCGCCGTTCCACGCCGACCTCGCCGGCCATGCCCCGGCGCTGGTGGTCACCGCGGAGTTCGATCCGTTGCGCGACGAAGGCGAGGCGTACGCCGCGAAGCTCGCCGAGGGCGGCGCGCTCGTCGAACAGGTTCGCTACGACGGGATGATCCACGGCTTCGTGGACATGGGGCCGTTCAGCACGGCCGCGGCCGCCGCCGTCGACGACCTCGTCGCCCGGACGCGCGCTCTCCTGCACGACTGAACCGGGTGGCAGCGGGTCGCCCCTAGCCCCTACGGTGACCCCCATGGAACGCGGGCTCGCCACGGCACCGCTTCGGTTGCCCAACTTCCGCTGGTACTTCATCGCCGCCGGCATCAACTGGGTCGGTACGACGATGGCGCCGGTCGCACTGGCCTTCGCCGTGCTGGAGGTGTCGAACTCCGCCCGGGCGTTGGGTATCGTGCTGGCCGCCAACTCGATCCCGTTGGTGCTCTTCCTGCTCTTCGGCGGGGTGATCTCCGACCGGCTGCCGCGAGTCCTGGTGCTGTGGGTGGGCTCCGTGGTCCTTGCGCTCACGCAAGGGGCCGCTGCCGCGTTGGTGATCACCGGCACGGCCGAGCTCTGGATGCTGGTCGTCCTCGAGGCCCTCAACGGCACCGTGCTGGCCCTGACCTGGCCGGCCTTCGCCGCCCTCGTGCCACAGCTGGTGCCCCGCGAGCTGCTCCAGCAGGCGAACGTCCTCCAGTCCGCGGTCCGCGGCGGACTGCGGATCATCGGCCCGACGATCGCGGCGCTCCTGGTGGTGGGCTTCGGCCCCGGCTGGGCGCTCGCGATCGATGCGCTCACCTGGCTGCTGGCGGGGGTGCTGATGCTCAAGGTCACCGTGCCGGCCCGCGAGCCCAGCGGAGAGGCCCCCTCGACGTGGAACGAGCTCCGCGAGGGCTGGACCTTCTTCCGCACCACCACCTGGCTCTGGGTCGTGGTGGCGGCGTTCTCGCTGATGAACGGCATCCACGCCGGTGCCTGGCTGACGCTCGGCCCGGTGATCGCCAAGGGGACCATCGGCGAGCGGGGCTGGGGTTACGTGCTGTCGGCGGAGTCGATCGGGCTGCTGCTGATGACCGCGATCATGCTCCGGCGACGTCTCGAGCGACCGCTGCTCCTCGGCATGATCAGCATCTCCACGGTCGGGCTCCCACTGGTGCTGCTCGGCGCCGACCCGCAGCTCGTTCCGCTGCTGGTGGCGGCGCTGATCGCGGGCGCGGGCATCGAGCTGTTCAACCTCGGCTGGACCCTGGCCATGCAGGAGCACATCGACGAACGGATGCTCGCGCGCGCCTTCTCCTACGACGCCTTCGGGTCGATGGCCGCCGTACCCGTGGGGCAGTTGGCGTTCGGCTCCCTGGCAGTGGTCTTCGGCAACCGCGACCTGCTCGTGGTGAGCGGGATCGCCTACGCCGTCATCGCCTTCCTGACGCTGTTCTCCCGGTCGGTGCGAGACCTGCGCCGGCTCCCGGTTGAACCCGCCGCCGTACTGTCCTGACCCGGCGCTAGTCTCGATCGCGAGCCGACCGAGAGGACCACCCATGGACCTGAACCTCACTGACGACGAGCGCGAGATCCGCGACTGGGTGCGCACCTTCGTCACCCGCGAGGTGATGCCACTGGAGGGCGAGATCCTCGACCGCGAGCGGCGCAACGAGCGCGGCCTGACCCTCGACGAGCTGACCGCCCTGCAGGACAAGGCGAAGGCGTCCGGGTTCTTCGGCATCCAGACCCCCGAGGAGTACGGCGGGATGGGGCTCGGCGCGCTGATGGCCGCGCTCGTCGAGGTCGAGCTGGGCCGCTCGTTCGTGCAGTTCAAGTTCGGCGGCGACGTCGACAACATCCTCTTCGAGGCCAACGACGAGCAGCAGCGGACCTACCTCGAGCCCACGATCAGCGGCGCCCGGCACAGCTGCTTCGCCATCACCGAGCCCGGCGCCGGCTCGGACGCCCGCAACATCCGCACCTCCGCGGTCCGCGACGGGGACGAGTGGGTCATCAACGGCGAGAAGACCTTCATCACCGGCGGCGACGTCGCCGACTTCTGCCTCGTCTTCGCGGTCACCAACAAGGAGCTCGGCGCCAACGGTGGCGTCACCTGCTTCCTCGTGGACCGCGAGGCCGGCTGGACCTCCGCGGAGATCCCGACGATGGGCCAGTGGGGTCCCGCCTCGCTCGCCTTCGACAACGTCCGGGTGCCGCACTCCGCGATCCTCGGCGAGGAGGGGCGCGGCTTCGAGCTCGCGATGCGCTGGATCGGCAAGGGCCGCTACCTCCTCCCCGCCCGCGCGCTGGGGGCGTGTGAGCGGCTGGTCGAGATGGGGATGGACCACGCCCGCAACCGGGTCACCTTCGGGGCGCCCATCGCCGACCGGCAGGCGATCCAGTGGATGATCGCCGACTCGGCGGTCGAGATCGAGGCGTTGCGCTGGCTCGTGCTGACCGCCGCCTGGCAGGTCGACAACGGCATCGACTCGCGCCAGTCGCAGTCGATGGCCAAGCTGTACGGCGGCGTCAAGGCCAACGAGATCGTCGACCGGGTGCTCCAGATGCATGGCGGCATGGGCTACACCCGGGAGCTGCCGATCGAGCGGTGGTACCGCGAGCTGCGCGTGCTGCGCATCTACGAAGGCACCGACGAGATCCAGCGCCGCACCATCGCCCGCAACCTGCTCTCGGGGCACGTGTCGGTGCGCGGCCACCTCGGATGAGCCCTGAGCTCCACGACGCGACCGGTTGGTTCGAGCGCAGCACCCACCACTGGGACGACTGGTCGCTCGACGCGCTGATGGCGGCCAAGGGGGAGACCCGGGTGAGCCTCGTCGTACCCGCACGCAACGAGGCGGCCACCGTCGGCGACGTCGTCACCCGGGTCCGCGACGCGCTGATGGACACCGTGGCGCTGCTCGACGAGATCGTGGTGATCGACTCCGACTCCACCGACGACACCTACGGCGTGGCCACCGATGCCGGGGCGGTCGTGCACCGCTCGGCCGAGATCCGTCCCGACCTCGGGTCGGTGCCGGGCAAGGGCGAGGCGATGTGGAAGTCGCTCTTCGTCACCACCGGCGACGTCCTGGTCTTCATGGACGCCGACCTCGTCGACTGGGACACCCACTTCGTCCCCGGCCTGCTCGGCCCCCTGCTGACCGACCCGGCTGTCGAGCTGGTCAAGGGCTTCTACGAGCGGCCGATGCTCGAGGGCGCCGAAGCCGGGTCGCTGGACGGCGGCCGGGTCACCGAGCTCGTCGCGCGCCCGCTCATCGCGATCGACCACCCCGAGCTCGCCGGCCTCGTCCAGCCGCTGGCGGGGGAGTGGGCGATCCGTCGCGTCGCTCTTCGAGCAGCTCTGCGTCCCGAGCGGGTACGCCGTCGAGCTGGCCGCCCTGGTCGACACGGCTGCGCTGCGTGGCCTCGACGCGATCGCCCAGGTGGATCTGGGTCGGCGCGCGCACACCCACCAGGACCTCCTCGACCTCGGCGCGATGGCCACCCAGCTCCTGGCCGCGATGCGCTCGCGCCAGGGCCGAGCCGGTGCCCGAGCCGGTGACGCTGCGGCAGTACCGCCCGGTCTCCGGCCGGACCACGCCGCCGACCGCACGGTCGCCGTCTCCGAGCGACCGCCGGCGGTGTCGGTGTGACGCTCAAGCTCGGGCGACACGAGTTCGCCGACGACGCGACGTTGATGATGGCGATCGTCAACCGCACCCCCGACTCCTTCTACGACCAGGGCGCGACCTGGGCCGAGGACAAGGCCTTCGACCGCGTCGCCCAGGTGGTCGCCGAGGGTGCCGAGATCGTCGACATCGGCGGGATCAAGGCAGCACCCGGCGTCGAGATCGACGCCGCCGAGGAGAAGTCACGGGTGGTCGACTTCGTGGCCCGCGTGCGGGCGGCGTACCCCGCCTGGTGATCTCGGTCGACACCTGGCGCGCCGAGGTCGGGGCGGCCGTCTGCGAGGCCGGCGCCGACCTCCTCAACGACGCGTGGGGTGGCGCCGACCCCGAGCTGGTCGACGTGGCGGCGCAGTACGACGTCGCCCTGGTCTGCACCCACACCGGTGGCGTGACGCCCCGCACCCGCCCCTACCGGATCGAGTACGACGACGTGGTCGCCGCCGCGATCGCCGACACGGTCACCTACGCGGAGCGGGCGATCGCTGCCGGGGTCGACCGGCGCAGCGTGATCATCGACCCGGCCCACGACTTCGGCAAGAACACCTTCCACTCCCTCGAGCTGACCCGGCGGCTCGGAGAGATGGTGGACACCGGCTGGCCGGTGCTGGTCTCGCTCTCCAACAAGGACTTCGTCGGCGAGACCCTCGACCTCCCGGTCGGCGAGCGCCTCACCGGCACCCTCGCGGCCACCGCCGTCTGCGCCCTCGCCGGCGCCCGGATCTACCGCGTGCACGAGGTGGTCGAGACCCGCCAGGTCGTCGACATGGTGTGGACCATCGCCGGGCGTCGCCCCCCGGCCCGCGCGATCCGGGGGTTGATGTGAGCCGCATCGTGCTCGTGCCCGGCGTACTCGCCCTGCTCCCGGAGTACGCCGGCCTGGTCGACCCCGTGGCCGACCTCCGGGCCGCCTGCCGAGAGGCCGTCGCCTGGCTGGTCGAGGCAGGGTCGACCTCGATCACCGTGCTGGCCGACGAGCAGGGTGGTCGGGTGGCCGGTCATCTGCTGGCCGAGGCCGGTTTCGGGGGCGCAATCGGGTCAGCCGCCGACGCCGGCAGCGGTGACCTGCTCGTCGTCGCCAACGGCAGTGCGCGACGCAGTGAGAAGGCGCCCGGTCACCTCGACGACCGAGCGGTCGCGTTCGACACCGCTCTCGCGTCCGCGCTGCACACGCCTGATCCTGCTGCCCTGCAAGGGATTGACGCCCAGATCGCCGGCGAGCTCCTCGTCGGGAACGCCCCCGGGCTGCGCGCACTGGGTGCCCGCCTCACGAGCGCGGACGCGGCGGTGATGAACTATGGCGACGACCCATTCGGGGTGCAGTACTGGGTGATGAGGTGGACATGCGTGTCTTGATGAACAAGCTGGACGAACCTGCGTCGAAGAACGGGCACGAGCTGTCCGACACCGACCTGGCCAACCTCTACGCTCCTCCCGAATCCCCGTGGCTGCGCGCCAACATGGTCAGCACCCTGGACGGGTCCGCCACCGGTGACTCCGAGCGCAGTGGCTCGATCAACAACGCTGCCGACCAGCGGGTCTTCCAGGTCCTGCGTGGCCTGGCCGACGCGATCATCGTGGGCGCCGGGACTGCCCGCGCCGAGGGCTACGCCCCGACCGATCGCCCCCTGGTGGTCGTCAGCCGCAGCGCCAACGTGCCCGAGAAGCTGCGGGGTGCCGCGCCCGGGTCGGTGCTGCTCGCCACGGTCGCAGCGGCCGAGCACCTCGAGGAGGCCCGTGAGCTCCTCGGCGCCGAGCACGTCCTCGTGCTCGGCTCGCACCGGGTCGACCTCGCTGCACTCAAGGCGGCTCTCGTCGCGCGAGGGTGGCAGCGGCTGCTCTCCGAGGGTGGCCCGCACCTGCTGCGTGACCTCGTCGCCCAGGATGCCGTCGACGAGCTCACCGCGACGATCGTGCCGCAGCTGGTCGGCGGGACGCACCCGCGGATCACCGACGGGGCCCCGGTCGACGTACCCCTCGAGCTGACGATGCTGCTGGAGCACGACGGGACCCTGCTGGGCCGATGGCTCGTCTGACCCCCTGACCTGCCACTTGTGGCCGCTCAAATCGCGCTGACCTGCCACTTGTGGCCGCTGGAACCGGCCACAAGGGGCAGGTCGATGGCCTAGTCGAGGGCCATATGTGGCAGGTCAGCGCGACGGGGCCTCGCCCGCATCACCGACGGGGCCCCGGTCGACGTACCCCTCGAGCTGACGATGCTGCTGGAGCACGACGGGACCCTGCTGGGCCGATGGCTTGTGTGACCCCCGGGTCCCGCGCATAGGGTGGTGGGAGCTCGGGGCCCACAGCCGCGGGCACCGAGGGAGTTGCTGATGTCACGTTCAATCCGCAGGATTGCGATCGGTGCCGCCATGGTGCTCGCCGCGGGTGCGTTGACCCCGCTGGCCGGGTCCAGCGCCGGTGCCGCCACCGCCGACGAGCTCTTCACACCTGATCCGAGTTTCCAGCCCGGCGGTGGCAAGGTGCGCGTCCTGCCGGAGGAGTACTCCGCCGTCCGCGTTGACCTTGCGTCGGTTCGACAGGCCCTGGCCGCTGCGCCGGGGGCCCGGCGCAGCACGGCGACGATGGAGTTCCGCGTGCCCACCCCGGACGGTGGGAGCGAGCGCTTCGAGGTCCAGCGGACCCAGCGGATGCAGCCGAAGCTCGCCGCCGCCCACCCGGAGATCTCCACGTACGCCGGTCGCTCCCTCGACCACCCCGGCACCACGATCGCCCTCGACATCACGCCGATGGGCTTCCATGCCTCGGTGCTCAGCCCTGAGGGGCAGGCGGCCTGGTACGTCGACCCCGTCCGCGACCAGCGCGGCACCACCGAGCACCTCAGCTACTACGGCGGCTCCGTGCCGCAGGCCGAGCGTGACCTCGTCGAGCGGGTCGCGCCCGAGATCGAACGTCGAGCCGCCACCCGCTCCGACACCGACGCAGCCCAGCGGGGTAGCGGGCTGGTCGAGCAGCGGATCTACCGCCTCGCACTCGTCTCCGACCCGACGTACGCCGACTACTTCGGCACCGAGAACGTCCTGGCCCAGAAGGTCACGCTGATCAACCGGGTCAACCAGATCTACAACGACGACCTGGCCATCGAGTTGCGCCTGGTCGAGCAGACCGACGAGCTCAACTTCGACACCGAGGAGAAAGCCAGCGGGTCCAACGGATCCTGTGGCTCCAACCCCTGCTTCGAACCGGGGCAGCTGAACTACTGCGGGCCCGCGCTGGGTCGGATGCGCACGGTGCTCGGCCAGCTGGTCGGGGCGTCGAGCTACGACGTCGGCCACCTGATCCTCGGGATCGACGGCGGCGGCGTCGCAGCCCTCGGCGTGATCGGCGGCGAGAGCAAGAGCGCCGGTTGCACGGGCATCCCGCAGCCGACGGGTGACGTCTTCGCTGTCGACTACGTGTCGCACGAGCTCGGCCACCAGTTCAACGCCCAGCACACCTTCTCCGGGGAGCTGGCCTTCTGCGGCTCCTACTTTCAGCGCCAGACCCGAACCTCGGTCGAGCCGGGTTCGGGATCGTCGGTGATGGCCTACGCCGGGATCTGCGGCCAGGACGACCTGCAGCCCCACACCGATCCGTACTTCTCCCAGCGGACCATCGACGAGGTGCGTACGTTCGTCGGCACGGTCCAGGCGCCGATCGTCGAGGTGCAGACCGTCTCGCTCAGGGGCTTCGACGCCGATGGTGAGTCGATCACGCTCGGCTACCCCGGAGCCACCTCCGTCACCGTGACGCGCGGCACCGACTACACCAGAGCGGGCATCAGGGCGGCGGTGGAGGGCCTGACGGGCAAGACTGTCACCGTCCGCGGCTGGGGCTTCGACACGGACGACGCACTCGAGCGCGACACCCCCGACGATGCGGGCTTCCAGGTGATCTTCGCCGGCGACCCCGACCCCGCCACTACCGCGAGCGACTTCGAGGACATGAGTTCCCTGAGTGTCGCGAGCACCAGCGCCGGTGTCAGCGGCTTCGTGGGCGAGACCACCCGCGGCGGCGTGCCCGACAACGGCGGCTCGACCGTCCTCACCACCGTCAACCACGCACCCGTGGTGCGGGCTCCGGCCAATCGGACCATCCCGCGGCAGACGCCGTTCACGCTGACCGGGTCGGGCACTGACCAGGACGGTGACGAGCTGACCTACGTGTGGGAGCAGAACGACAGGGGTGGCAGCAAGGGCATCCGCCTGCGCTCGAACCGCAAGAAGAACGGACCCCTCTTCCGGATCTTCGGCGATGCCGCCGACGTGAGCAACGCCGCGTCGCACCAGTCGCCCTCGCCCGGGCAGAACAATGCGACCGGGAGCCCCTCGCGCACGTTCCCGGACCTGAAGCAGGTGCTTGCCGGCAACACCAACGCCAAGACCGGCAAGTGCCCCACGTCGCGCTCGGATCGCGGCGGTCAACCCACGCTCGACTGCTTCTCGGAGTTCCTGCCCCGGGGCGGGTACGTCGGCACGCCCGGCTCGGGCGAGCGCGCGATGAACTTCCGCCTGACCGCCCGCGACAGCCGCCCCCTGGGTGGCGGGGTCGGGCACGACGACGTGAAGCTGCGGATCGCCTCGAAGCGCGGGCCGTTCCTGGTCACCTCGCACAGCACCCGCACCGCCGTACGCGGGGGCGAACGGCAGCGGATCACCTGGGACGTCAACCGCACCAAGAAGCTGGCCCACCGGGTCCGGATCCTCCTCTCGACCAACGGTGGCAAGACCTGGTCGCGCGTGCTGGCGAAGTCGACCCGCAACGACGGCGTCAAGAAGGTCCGGTGGCCGAACGTGAAGACCCGCCGCGCCCGGATCAAGATCGAGGCCGTCGGCAACTACTTCTTCGACCTCAACGACAAGGGCTTCCGGATCCGCTGACCAAAAGCTGACCTGCCATCTTTGGCCGCTCTCAACCCGCCGACCTGTCACATATGGCCGCCCACCCCGGCCATAAGTGACAGGTCGGCCGGTTTTTGGGGGCCATAAGTGGCAGGTCAGCGGGTGAGGGTGGCGTGTGCCTCGATGAGGGAGGGGCCGTACCACGTGAGCAGTCGGCCGCTCACGAGCTCGGTCGGGGTCCGGGTGAAGGCCTCGGGGCCGTCCTCGGCGGTGAAGAGGTACGGCTCGTCGGGCAGGAGTACGACGTCCGCCCCGGCGCTGTCGATCTCCTCGACGTCGAGGTGCGGATAGCGCTCGGCATGGTCGCCGTGGACGTTCTCGAGGCCGAGGCGGCGCGCGAGATCGCCGGTGAAGGTCGAGCTGCCGACCACCATCCACGGGTCACGCCAGATCGGGATCGACACCCGGCCGGTGACCGGGGGGAGTACGCCGCACCAGAGCTCGCGGGCCTGGGCCAACCATGCGGGCCGCTCCCACTGCAGTGCCTCGTCGAAGAGACGCTCCAGCGAGCTGATCGCCTGCGGGACGGTCTCGATCGCGGTGACCCACACCGGGACCCGCGCTCTGCGCAGCCGGTGCACGTCGAGCTTGCGGTTCTCCTCCTGATTGACCACCACGAGGTCCGGGGCGAGGTCGATGATCGCTGCCAGGTCGGGGTTCTTGGTGCCCCGCACCCGGGTCACGTCGAGGTCGGCCGGATGCGTGCACCAGTCGGTCGCCCCGACGAGAGAGCCAGGTCGTGCGCTCGCCAGCGCCTCGGTGATCGAGGGCACCAGCGAGACGACCCGTTGGGCCGGCCCCGCCGGGCTGAGGAAGTGTCCGAGATCGTCGCAGCTCACACGTTCCGGCGGTATTGGCCGCCGACCTCGAAGAAGGCCTCGGTGACCTGGCCGAGCGTGCACACCCGGGCCGCGTCGACCAGCACCGCGAAGACGTTCTCGCCGGTGATCGCCGCCTCCTTGAGCCGGGCGAGCGCCGCGGCGGCTTCGTCGGAGTGGCTCTCCTGGAAGGCGCGCACCCGCGAGAGCTGCGACTCCTTCTCCGACTCGGTCGCGCGAGCCAGCTCGACGTGCGCGGGGGTGCCGCCCTCGGTCTCGGGCTTGCGGAAGGTGTTGACGCCGATGATCGGCAGCGAGCCGTCGTGCTTGCGGTGCTCGTAGAGCATCGACTCGTCCTGGATGCGGCCACGCTGGTAGCCGGTCTCCATCGCGCCCAGCACCCCGCCGCGCTCGTTGATCGCGTCGAACTCCGCCAGGACCGCCGACTCCACCAGGTCGGTGAGCTCGTCGATGATGAACGACCCCTGGAGGGGGTTCTCGTTCATCGCCAGCCCCCACTCGCGGTTGATGATCATCTGGATGGCGAGCGCGCGGCGTACCGACTCCTCGCCGGGGGTGGTGACCGCTTCGTCGTAGGCGTTGGTGTGCAGCGAGTTGGCGTTGTCGTAGATCGCGATCAGCGCCTGCAGGGTGGTGCGGATGTCGTTGAAGTCCATCTCCTGCGCGTGCAGGGAGCGACCCGAGGTCTGCACGTGGTACTTCAGCTTCTGCGAGCGTTCGTTGGCGCCGTACTTGTCGCGCAGGGCGATCGCCCAGATCCGGCGGGCGACCCGGCCGAGCACGGAGTACTCGGGGTCCATGCCGTTGGAGAAGAAGAACGACAGGTTGGGCGCGAAGTCGTCGATGTCCATGCCGCGCGCGAGGTAGGCCTCGACGTAGGTGAAGCCGTTGGCCAGCGTGAACGCGAGCTGGCTGATGGGGTTCGCTCCGGCCTCGGCGATGTGATAGCCGGAGATCGAGACCGAGTAGAAGTTGCGGACCTGCTTCTCGATGAACCACTCCTGGATGTCGGCCATCATCCGCAACGAGAACTCCGTGGAGAACAGGCAGGTGTTCTGGCCCTGGTCCTCCTTGAGGATGTCGGCCTGGACGGTGCCGCGGACGTTCGCAAGGGCGTACGACTCGAGCTCGGCGTGCTCGGCCTCGTCGGGCTCGCGGTCGTGCTCGGCGCGGAACTTGTCGACCTGCTGGTCGATGACGGTGTTGAGGAAGAACGCCAGCACGGTCGGGGCCGGGCCGTTGATCGTCATCGAGACGCTCGTGGAGGGCGAGACCAGGTCGAAGCCGTCGTAGAGCGCCCGCATGTCGTCGAGGGTGGCGACCGAGACGCCGGAGGTGCCGACCTTGCCGTAGACGTCGGGGCGCGGGTCGGGGTCGCGACCGTAGAGCGTGACCGAGTCGAAGGCGGTCGAGAGGCGGGTGGCGTCGCCGTCGGCGGAGAGCAGCTTGAAACGGCGGTTGGTGCGGAACGGGTCGCCCTCGCCGGCGAACATCCGGGCCGGGTCCTCGCCGTCGCGCTTGAAGACGAAGACGCCGGAGGTGTAGGGGAAGAACCCGGGGAGGTTCTCGCGGCGCCAGAAGCGGACCAGCTCGCCGTGGTCGGCGTACCGGGGGAGCGAGACGCGCGGGATCTTGTTGCCGCTGAGCGACTCGCGGGTCAGCTGGGTGTGGATCTCCTTGTCGCGGACGACGACCACCTGCTCGTCGCCGGAGTACGACTCGACGACCGCGGGCCACCCCTCGATCTGCTCGGCGACCTCACCGGGCAGGGCCTGACGGGCGCCGTCGAGCAGGGCGGCGACGCCGGCGGGGTCCGAGCCGGCCTCGACCAGCTCGCCCTGGACGATGTCGAGGCGCTGGACGCGGCGGGCGGCCTCGGCGAGCTCGTCGGTGCGCGCGTGGTAGCCGCGGACGGTGTCGGTGATCTCGGCGAGGTAGCGGACCCGGTCGGTGGGGACGACCTGGCGGATGCCGGAGGAGTGGCGGACGTCGACCTGGGGCAGGACGCCCTCGTCGACGGGGAGGCCCTGCTCGGCCAGCAGCCCGCGCAGGTGTTGGTAGAGGGCGGTCACGCCGTCGTCGTTGAAGGTGGCCGCGGAGGTGCCGAAGACGGGCATCTCGTGGGGCTGCTTGCCGAACGCCTCGCGGTTGCGGACCAGCTGGCGACCGACGTCGCGCAGGGCGTCCTTGGCGCCGCGGCGCTCGAACTTGTTGATGGCGACGACGTCGGCGAAGTCGAGCATGTCGATCTTCTCGAGCTGCGAGGCAGCGCCGAACTCCGGCGTCATGACGTACATGCTCGTGTCGACGAACGGGACGATCGCCGCGTCGCCCTGGCCGATGCCCGGGGTCTCCACGATCACGAGGTCGAAGCCGGCGGCCTTCACGATGTCGATCACGGCGGGGAGGTGATCGGGGAGCTCGTGGGCGCCTCGGGTGGCGAGGCTGCGGAAGAACGCGCGGTCGCCGTCGAGGGAGTTCATCCGGATCCGGTCGCCGAGGAGCGCACCGCCGCCGCGACGCCGGGTCGGGTCGACCGCGATGACGGCGACGCGGAGCTTGTCCTGCTGGTCGACGCGGATCCGGCGGACCAGCTCGTCGGTGAGGGAGGACTTGCCGGAGCCGCCGGTGCCGGTGATGCCGAGGACAGGGACGGTGTGGGCTGCGCCGGCGGTCCGGAGCTGTTCGAGCAGCTCGGCCGGGAGCCGGCCCTGCTCGGCGCCGGTGATCGCCCGGGCGATGGCGAAGCGGTCGCCGCTGAGGACGTCCTCGGCCGTGACCTGCTTGCGCTCCCAGAGATCGAAGTCGCAGTCTCGGACGACGGAGTTGATCATGCCGACCAGCCCCATCCGCTGGCCGTCCTCGGGGGAGAAGATCGTCACGCCGCTCTCGCGCAGCCGGGTGATCTCGTCCTGGACGATCACGCCGCCGCCACCGCCGACGACCTTGATGTGGTCGGCGCCCTGCGCGCGCAGCGACTCGACGAGGTACTCGAAGTACTCGATGTGGCCGCCTTGGTACGACGACACCGCCACGCCCTGGACGTCCTCCTCGAGCGCGGCGTCCACGACCTCCTGGACCGACCGGTTGTGCCCGAGGTGGATCACCTCGGCGCCCTGGCTCTGCAGGATCCGTCGCATGATGTTGATCGAGGCGTCGTGGCCGTCGAAGAGGCTCGAGGCGGTGACGAGTCGAACCGGGTGCGCGGGCTTGTGCAGTTCCGTCATGGGAGACCTTCGCAAAGATTGTTGGACGTCCTACTAACCCGATGATAGGTGGTGGGGCTGGGATTGGAAACTGGTGCTGGGCGTGGGCCCCTGCTTCACCACGGGATGCAGGTCGAGTACTGCTTCCCATGGCGAGTAGGGCATGGGAAGCACCACTTCGACTGCATCCCGTGGTGAAGCAGGGACAGCTGCGCCTAGCCGACGAAGTCGCCCGCGTTGGCGCGGAAGGTCCGCAGCAGATCGGTGAGTCGACCCATCTCGAGGTCGTCGATGCCCGGCTTGGCGAAGACCTCGGCGTTGAGTCCCTCGGTGGCGCGGTCGATGACCGAGCGGCCCAGGTCGGTGATCCCGGCGAGCACCAGCCGCCGGTCGGACTCGTCGCGGCTGCGCTGGACGAAGCCCTGCTTCTCGAGGCGGTCGACGGCGCTGGTGACGCTGGTCGGGTGCACCTGGAGCAGCGAGCCGATCCGGGTCATCGGCATCGCACCGGCCGACGAGAAGGACAGCAGCATCAGGACTTCGTAGCGGGCGAAGGTGAGGTCGAGCGGGCGTAGTACGGCATCGATCCGCTCCATCAGCAGCTGCTGGACGCGGGTGATCGAGGTGACGAAGGCCATCCCGTCGGCCGCCTCGGCCCAGCCGTGCCGGACCCACTGGTGGTGCGCCTCCGCGATCGGGTCGCGGTCCTTGGTGCTCACGTGGCTCCTCTGGTCCAGCCACGGAACTCCGTGGACGTCCTACCAGTCTGCCACTGCGCGGAATGTCCCGCGCCCCACCGAGGTTGGGTCTGCCATGAGCCATGCCCACTCGGCGCCGGACGCCACGAACGGCGCTGCGGACGTCGCCGACGACTCCGGTCGTGTCTCCCTGCTCCTCGGCCTCCTCTTCGGCCTCGCGGGCATGGGCTCGTCGTCCGCCGCGATCGCACTCCCGCTGATGGGGGCAGACCTCGGTGTCAGTGTCGGGGTGGCTGCCTGGACGATCAGCCTCTACGCGCTCATGCTCGCCGTCACCACCGCCGTCTACGGCCGGATCTCCGACCTGGTGGGCGTCCGGCTGCCGCTCATGGTCGGTATCGGGCTG
This sequence comes from uncultured Actinomycetota bacterium, assembly GCA_963850965.1. GTDB lineage: Bacteria > Actinomycetota > Actinomycetes > Propionibacteriales > Nocardioidaceae > Nocardioides. Next base: position 39,596 of record CAWKMT010000004.1, read on the forward strand.
ATGACCGGCGGCGCGCTCGTCGCCGCCCTCGCCCCGACGTACGGCGTGCTGCTCGTGGCTCGCCTCTTCCAGGGCGCGGGCGCGGCCGCCATCCCGACCCTTGGCGTCGCCGTGCTCAGCGCGCGGTACGACGGAGCGGTGCGCGGGCTGGCCTTCGGCCGACTGGCCGGAACCGCGGCCGCGATCAGCTGCCTGGGTCCGCTGGCCGGCGGACTGGTCGAGCACGCCTTCGGGTGGCGTGCCGTGATGGCGCTGCCGATCCTCGGAGTCGCCGTCCTGCCGTTCCTCTGGAAGGCGCTGACCGCCGAGGGCACCGGCGCCCGTCTCGACATCCTCGGCGCGGTCCTGGTGGCCGGCACCGCGGCCGGGCTGGTGCTGCTCGTGCAGTCGCCCTCGACCGGCCTCCTCGTCGCCCTGGCGGGACTGCTGATGCTGGGCCTCGGCGCACCCCTGGTCGCGGCCCGGGTCCGTCGCAACCCCCACGGTTTCCTGCCGCTGGCCGTGATCCGCAACCCCGCCGTGGTGCGCAGCGCACTGGCTGCGGCGGCGGTCCCCGCGGCCTGGTTCGCGCTGCTGATCGCGGTCCCGGCGGTCCTGGTCCGCGACGGCTGGGAGCCCTGGCAGGTCGGCCTCTCGCTGGTGCCGAGCGCCGTGGTCGCCCTCTTCGTGCCCCGGTTCACCGGACCCCTGCTGGTGCGGATCGGTGCCCCGGCCTCGCTCGCGATCTCCGGGATCACCGCCTCGGTCGCCCTGCTGATCGCCGCGGTCGGAGCGGCCTTCGTCTCCGCCCCGGTCCTCGTGCTGGCGGTCGTGCTGGTCACCGTCGCCTTCGGCCTGGGACAGCCCGCGCTCAGCGCTGCCGTGGGGGAGGCCGTCGAGGTCGACGTCCGCGGAGTCGCGCTCGGAGTCGCGACCCTGCTCTTCCTGGTCGGCGGCAGCGTCGGATCGGCCGTCGTCGGCGGCTTCGGCGACGTGCTCGGGATCGACCTCAGCCTGGCCGGTCTCGCGGTGCTGCCGCTGCTCGGTCTCGTGGCTCTCGCGCCCCAACTGAGGCGGAGCCCCGCGTTCAACGCAGAGCAGTGACCAGGTCGCGCACGTCGTCCAGCGCGACGTCGTACCCCGGGAAGTAGGCGCAGACCCGCTCGGCGACGTCCCCGAAGCGGCGCCGGATCTCGGCGGCGCACTCCTCGGGCGTGCCCCGGACGGCGAGGGTGGTGAGCATCGCGTCGTCGACCAGGGAGGCCATGGCCGCGACGTCGGCGACCTTCGACAGGGCGTTCAGCCGGGGCTGCAGCTCGCCCCAGCCCTCCACGTCCAGCACCGGGCGGTAGGCGGGGGTCGAGGCGTAGAACGCCAGCAGCACCCGGACGCCGGCCGAGGCGGCCGCGAGCTGCTCGGGAGTCCGACCCAGCGCCACGATCACCTGCGGCACGATCGCGAACGCCGCCTCGCTGCGCCCCGAGCGCGCCAGCCCCTCGGCCACGGCCGGCAGGGTCCGCTCCCGGAAGTGTCGATGACTGTGGAACGGCATCACCAGCAGGCCGTCCGCGACCTCGGCCGCGGTGCGGGTCATCACCGGCCCCAGGGCGCCCATCAGGACGGGCGGTACGCCGTACGGGTTCGGCCCGGGCGAGAACGTCGGGGGCATCAGCGTGTGCCGGGTGAACTCGCCCCGGAAGTCGAGCCTGCTGCCCTCCTGCCAGGCGCCCAGGATCGCCTGGACGGCGAGCACCGACTCCCGCATCCGGGCTGCCGGCCGGCTCCACGCGGTGCCGTACCGGTTCTCGATGTGCGGGCGGATCTGCGAGCCGAGTCCGAGCCGGAAGCGGCCACCGCTCAGCAGCTGCAGGTCGTACGCCGCGTGCGCGAGGTGGAGCGGGCTGCGCGGCAGCGCGATGGCCACGTTGGTCATCAGGTCGGTCTCGACCGCGGAGGCGGCGCCGGCCAGGGGCAGGAAGACGTCGTGCGGTCCCTCGAACGTGAAGAGCCCCTCGACTCCGGTGGACGTCAGTTCACGCGCCCGCGCGCCAGCCAGGTCCGGGCGGGCGTCGAGCTGGATGTCGAGGAGCACTCCGGCTCAGTGCTCGTGTGAAGCGCCGGACAGCCGACCCAGTGCGGGGACGGCTCGATCGGCGACCACCGCCGTGAGCAGGATCAGCAGGCTGACGGTCATCACGAGGTCGAGCACCATCGACAGGCTCTGGTGGCTCAGGAGCTGCAGCAAGGAGAACCGCTCGAAGACGATCACCTCCAGCAGGCCCGCGGCATACAGGGCTGACACCGTGGCTGCGCAGCCTCCGCCCAGCACTCCGAGGCGAGTCCACGGACCGCGCGCGGCACGGGCAAGGCAGTAGACCGCGAGCGCCGCGAAGGCCGCCGTCCGCACCAGCGCGAGGAGAAGCTGGAGGTAGGAGGCAAGGTCGCTGCTCATGGCCGGAGCGTAGGCCATGTGCACGGTGGCCATGGTCTGGTCAGGCAGACTGCCTCCCGGGGCGGGGCAGGTTAAGCCCGTCCGAAACCCCGGACCCCCGGGCGCCCAGCGCCGTAGCGTGACCGCATGATCGTTTCTGGGCGGGGCCCGGCCTTCCTCCTGGCCGCAACCCTGCTCGCCCTGGCCGGAGGCGCCCCCTCCGTGGCGTCGAGTGCTGGTGACCCGGTTGCGCTCACCATCGACCGGGCGGCCAGCCATGCCATCGACACCTCCGACAAGAAGACCGTGGCGAGGGCCTGGCGGACCCGCTGGCAGCCGAACCTCACGACGAGGTCGGGCTGGACCGGCTCGGTGCGCGGGTGCAAGGCGGGGAAGAGCTCGCCGAAGGCTCGAGCCGCGACCCTGGAATCGATCAACTTCGCGCGTGCGATGACCGGTCTCGACCCGGTCGAGCTCGATGCCAAGCTGTCGCGGGTGGCGCAGAAGGCCGCGCTGATCATGGCCGCGAACAAGGCGCTGAGCCACTCCCCGCAGCGTGACTGGAAGTGCTGGACCAAGGCTGGGGCCAGCGCGGCCGGCCGCTCCAACCTGGCGCTCAGCTCCGGCACCCTGACCGCCGGCGGAGCCGTCGGCCTCTACCTGGCCGACCCGGGGGCCACGAACACCGCGGCTGGGCACCGGCGTTGGATTCTCAACCCCGCGGCGGACGTCTTCGGCAGCGGCCTGACGCAGGACGAGCAATGCGCTCTACGTCATCGGCCCCGTCGACGAGACGTTCAGCGACCCGGCCTGGGTCGCCTGGCCCAGCGCTGGGTGGTTCCCCGCGCCGCTGGAGCCGGGTGGTCGTTGGTCGTTGAGCTCGGGGGACGACGATGCCGACTTCTCCCGCGCGAAGGCCAGTGTGCGCCGCGGGTCCACGCGGTTGAAGGTCAAGACCCATCCGGTCGCTGACGGCTTCGGCCAGCCGACCATCGTCTTCGAGGTCGCGGGGCTCAAGGCGAAGGGGACCTACACGGTCAAGATCCGTGGGATCCGGAACACCGCGTCTGCCTCCCACACCTACCGGGTACGCCTCTTCAAGCCCTGACCCGGGTAGCCCGGTCGCCTGCGACCTCGCCCGGACGCACCACTGGCCCGCCCCGAGTGCTCGGACGGGCCAGTGCTGACGGGCAGGTGACTACTTCGACTTGCGCGCCTTCGAGGCGGTCTTCGCGCGCTCGTTGGCGTCGAGGACGACCTTGCGAATGCGGACCTTCTCCGGGGTGACCTCGACGCACTCGTCGTCGCGGCAGAACTCCAGGCACTGCTCGAGCGAGAGGTGGCGCGGCGGGATCAACTTCTCGAAGTTGTCGGAGGTGGCGGACCGGATGTTGGTCTGCTGCTTCTCCTTGGTGATGTTGACGTCCATGTCGTCGGCGCGGGAGTTCTCGCCGATGATCATGCCCTCGTAGACCTCGGTGGTGGGATCGACGAACATGATCCCCCGCTCCTGCAGGTTGGTCATGGCGTACGCCGTGGCCGCACCCTTGCGGTCGGCGACGAGCGAGCCGTTGACCCGCGAGCGGATCTCGCCGGCCCAGGGCTCGTAGCCCTCGGAGATGCCGTGCGCGATGCCGGTGCCGCGGGTGTCGGTGAGGAACTCGGTGCGGAAGCCGATCAGGCCACGCGCCGGGACCATGAACTCCATGCGGACCCAGCCGGTGCCGTGGTTGACCATGACCTCCATGCGGCCCTTGCGGGTGGCGAGCAGCTCGGTGATGGCGCCGAGGTACTCCTCGGGGGCGTCGATGGTCAGGCGCTCGAACGGCTCGTGGACCTTGCCGTTGACCTCCTTGGTGACCACCTGCGGCTTGCCGACGGTGAGCTCGAAGCCCTCGCGACGCATCTGCTCCACGAGGATGGCCAGCGCCAGCTCGCCGCGGCCCTGCACCTCCCAGGCGTCGGGACGCTCGGTCGGGAGGATCCGGAGCGAGACGTTGCCGACCAGCTCCTGGTCGAGACGGTCCTTGACCAGACGGCCGGTGACCTTGCCGCCCTTGGTGCGACCGACGAGCGGCGAGGTGTTGGTGCCGATCGTCATCGAGATGGCGGGCTCGTCGACGTGGATCAGCGGCAGGGCAACGGGGTTCTCCGGGTCGGCGAGGGTCTCACCGATGGTGATCTCCGGGATGCCGGCGACGGCGACGATGTCGCCGGGGCCGGCGGACTCGCCGGGCTTGCGCTCGAGGCCCTCGGTGACGAGGAGCTCGGTGACCTTGACGTTCTTGACCGAGCCGTCGCGACGCATCCAGGCGACCTGCTGGCCCTTGCGCAGGGTGCCCTGGTGGATCCGGAGCAGCGCGAGGCGGCCGAGGAACGGCGAGGCGTCGAGGTTGGTGACGTGCGCCTGCAGCGGCGCGCCCTCGTTGTACCGCGGCGCCGGGATGGTGTCGAGGATCGTCTTGAAGAGCGGCTCGAGGTCGCTGCCCTCGGGCATCGTGCCGTTCTCGGGGCGCTCGAGGCTGGCGATGCCGGCGCGGCCCGAGGCGTAGACGACCGGGAAGTCCAGCGCGTCCTGGCTGTGGCTCTCGTCGAGCAGGTCCATGAAGAGCTCGTAGGTCTCGTCGACGACCTCGGCGATGCGGGCGTCGCCACGGTCGGTCTTGTTGACGACGAGGATCACCGGCATGTCGGCGTTGAGCGCCTTGCGCAGCACGAAGCGGGTCTGGGGGAGGGGGCCCTCGGAGGCGTCGACGAGGAGGACGATGCCGTCCACCATCGAGAGGCCGCGCTCGACCTCACCGCCGAAGTCCGCGTGACCGGGGGTGTCGATGATGTTGATGACCATCGGCTTGCCGCCACCGGCGGGTCCCTCGTAGTGCACCGCGGTGTTCTTCGCGAGGATCGTGATGCCCTTCTCGCGTTCGAGGTCACCGGAGTCCATGACTCGCTCGGCGACGCTCTCGGCCTGGTGCTCGGTGAAGGCACCTGCCTGCCGGAGCATGGCGTCCACGAGGGTGGTCTTGCCGTGGTCGACGTGCGCCACGATGGCGACGTTGCGCAGGTCGGCGCGTTCAGTATTTCCAGACATGGCGGAGCGGGGCTCCCTCTCGGTGGGTTGCATGAGGGCCCAATGGGCCTCGATGAGTCTAGTCCGCCCGGTGGCGGCGTACGTCATCCGCGAGCGGGCTCGGGGCGTGAGCCCAGCCACGCCGCCCCGCCACTTCTGCCGCCCCGAGCGGCGTACGCCGGGGTCAGCCCGCGAGAGACCCGGCGAAGATCTGCCAGGCCAGAGCGGTCTTGGCGGCCAGGCTGAGCACCAGGTAGGCCTTCTCGCCGTGGGCGTAGCTGCTCCAACGCCCGAGCTGGCGGTACTGCAGCCACTGGTTGACCCCGAAGCTCATGAAGAACACGAACAGCGAGACGATGATCGCGTAGACGAAGCCGGGGACGGTCTCCGAGCCGAGGGTGTTGATCGCGATCGCCACCCAGGGAGCCGCTCCCGCGATCGTCCCGAACCAGAACGGCAGCATCGTGGTGCGGTCGCGCTGGGGCGGGTTCATCACCTCCTGGAGCCAGCCGAAGAGAATCATCGCGACGTTGGCGCCGATGATCGCCACGACCGCCGTGATGTCGGTGATCCCGGTGTAGAAGGCGATCAGGACGATCATGATCGTTGCGCTGAGGGAGTACTCCAGCCACCGGTAGCGGTTCACCCCGGCGCGCAGGTCGGCCTCGTAGCGCGCGCGACGCACGGTGGCCGTGAGCAGGTGGTCCACCGAGGCCAGGACGAGGAAGAGCGCGACGGCCCACCCGATCCGCACGTCGAAGAGAGCCTCCGGGGCCGGTGCCGCAGAGCCGGGCGGCCCGGCCGGGAACGTCGAGGTCACCGAGATGCTGAAGCCGGTGGCGAGCGCCAGGACGAGCAGCGCCTGCACCCCGTGCAGGATGCCGAGGCCGAGGTTCCAGCGCCGCAGCCCGGTCAAGCTGGACGAGCTCACTCCGGTGGCGATCTTCGAGGGATGCTTGCGACGGCTCATGGGGGGAGTATGCCGCGCTCAGGCGAGGGCGCGGTCCAACGCTGCCGAGACGTGCAGCTGGGTGGCCGGGAAGACGGGGAGCTCGGAGTCGGCCTGGTGGACGAGCAGCTCGAGCTCGGTGCAGCCCAGGATCACCCCGCCGGCGCCGGCGTCCCACAGCTCCTCGATCAGCTCGACGACGCTGCGACGGGAGGTGTCGAGCACCTTGCCGTGGACGAGCTCGTCGTAGATGACCCGGTTGAGCAGCTCGTGGTGCTTCTCGTCGGGCACCAGCACCTCGAGCCCGTGGCCCGCGATCCGGTCGGTGAAGAAGGTGCGGGACATCGCGAAGGTGGTGCCGAGGAAGGCGACCGAGCCCAGCTGCTGCTCGACGCACGCCCGGGCGACCACGTCGGCCAGGTGCAGCAACGGGATGTCGACCGCGGCCTCGACCTGTTCGGCCACCCGGTGGAACGTCGTGGTGCACAGCATCAGGAAGTCGGCGCCGGCACTCTCGACGCCGCGGGCGGCGGTCGCGAGGATCTCGGCGACGTCGTCCCAGCGCTCCTCCTGCTGGAGGGCGGTCACCTGGGCGAAGTCGACCGAGGTCATGACCGACTTGGCCGAGGAGAGCCCGCCGAGGCGTTGCTCGACCCCGGTGTTGAGGCCCTGGTAGTAGACGGCGCTGCTCTCCCAGCTCATCCCGCCAATGAGTCCGATGGTCTGCATGGCGGCAGTCTGCCACCCTGCCGCCGGTCGCGGGGGCTCAGGTGACCCGGTGCACCTTGTGCTGGGCGGCCTGGGCTCGCGGCCGGATCACGAGCTCGTCGATGTTGACGTGGCTGGGCCGGGTCGCGATCCAGGCGATCGCCGCAGCGACGTCCTCGGCGACGAGAGGGTCGAGAACCCCGTCGTACACCGCGTCGGCCCTGGCCTGGTCGCCGCCGAAGCGCACCCGGGAGAACTCGTCGGTGCGCACCATGCCGGGGGCCACCTCGGAGACGCGGATCGGTTCGCCGCAGAGCTCCAGACGCAGCGTCTCGGTGACGACCTGGGTGCCGTGCTTGGCCACCGTGTAGCCGCCGCCGCCTTCGTAGGCGATCCGACCGGCCGTCGATCCGACATTGACGATGAGGCCGTCCCCGCTCGCCCGCAGTGCGGGCAGCAGCGCCTGGGTGACGTGCAGGACGCCCAGGACGTTGACGTCGTACATCGCGCGCCACTGCTCGGGGTCGGCCGTCTCGATCGGGTCCGAGCCGAAGGCGCCGCCGGCGTTGTTCACCAGGACGTGCAGCTCGGCTCCAGCGGCGTGGGCGAGCGCGCGGACCGAGTCGGGAGAGGTGACGTCGCAGGCGACGGCGACGCCACCGATCTCCTCGGCGAGGGCCTCGACCCGGTCGCGACGTCGGGCGGCGCAGATCACCCGGAAACCCTCGTCGGCCAGGGCTCGGGCGGTCGCCGCCCCGATCCCGCTGCTGGCGCCGGTCACGACTGCGGTGCGTGGGGTGGTCATGTCCCGATTCTGCCCGGAGCGAGGTGGAGGGGCCGATCCGGTGGCACACTGGGGAGGTGGCACCCCCCGGTCACCGAGTCTGGAGCTTCATGAACCTGCCCACCACCGCCCGCGTCGCGGGCCTCCTCGGAGGCCTGCTCTGGATCGTTCGAGTCGTGCTGGATCGAGCCGGGCTCTCGTCCGAGCTCGACGCCCTCCACTGGTCGGGTCTCGTCCTGCTCGCCGTGGCGCTGGCCGCCGTCGGAGCAGGACTGGTGAGCAAGAGCGCCACCTGGCTCCGGATCGTCGTCGCCGTGGCCGTCCCCCTCCTGGTCTGGTCGGTCGTCGAGGTGGTGCGCCCGGTCGGCGATGCCCTCGCCTTCGATGGCGTGCTCGGCGCGATCGTCGTGCTGGCGGCCCTGGGGAGCCTGCTGCGCCGTCGCCCCCGCAAGGACGCTCCCGGTACCCCACGCCCATCTCGCGCAGCCCGGGCGGCGCGCGGCCGGGCGACCGGGAGCCACGCCCGCTGACCTCTCGGCCGGTCCGGCGCGGCATCCGACGCGCGGTCCGCGCAGATGGGTTTGAGGATCAGGGAATCCCGGGGAGGTGACCGGGGTTCTTCATGACGCGGACTTGTCGACGGAAGGGACCTTGTGGAGCGCATCAGACGCCTGGCGATGATCAGCCTGCACACCTCCCCCCTCGACCAGCCGGGGATCGGTGACGCCGGCGGCATGAACGTCTACGTCCTCGAGCTGTCCAAGCGCCTGGCCCTGCAGGGCATCGAGGTCGACATCTTCACCCGGGCCACGAGCTCGGCCCTGCCTCCCGTGGTCCAGGTGACCGACGGCGTGCACGTGCGCCACATCCACGCCGGCCCCTTCGAGGGCCTCACCAAGGGCGAGCTGCCCGGCCAGCTCTGCGTCTTCGCGCGCGAGGTGCTGCGGGCCGAGGCCGGCGAACCGGTCGGGCACTACGACGCCGTCCACTCCCACTACTGGCTGTCGGGGCAGGTGGGCGCGCTGGCACGGGACCGCTGGGGAGTGCCGCTGGTGCACACGATGCACACGATGGCCCGGGTCAAGAACGACGCGCTGGCCGACGGGGACACCCCCGAGCCCGCCGCGCGGATCATCGGCGAGCAGCAGGTCGTGGAGGCCGCTGACATGCTGATCGCCAACACCGACCTCGAGGCCGAGCAGCTGATCGACCTGTACGACGCCGAGCCGTCCCGTGTCGAGGTCGTCCACCCCGGTGTCGACCTGACGGTCTTCCGTCCGCTGGACCGGGCCACCGCCCGGGCCGGTTTGGGGCTGCCTGCCGACGCCCATGTCCTGCTCTTCGCCGGCCGCATCCAGCCGCTCAAGGCGCCGGACGTGCTGCTGCGCGCGGTGGCCCACCTGCTCGGTCAGTCGCCCGAGCTGCGTTCGCAGGTCGTCGTCCCGATCGTCGGTGGGCCCTCGGGGACCGGGCTGGAGCACCCGGAGTCCCTGGCTCAGCTGGCCGCCGAGCTGGGGATCGCCGATGTCGTCCGCTTCGTGCCCCCGGTCGCCCAGTCCGAGCTGGCGCGGTGGTGTGCCGCCGCCACCCTGGTCGCCGTACCGTCGTACAACGAGTCGTTCGGCCTGGTCGCCGCCGAGGCGCAGGCCACCGGCACCCCCGTCCTGGCGGCCGCCGTCGGTGGGCTGACGACCGTCGTACGCCACGAACGCAGCGGACTCCTGATCGAGGGTCACGACCCTGCCGACTGGTCGGCCGCCCTGCGTCGGGTCATCGCAGACGAGGATTTCCGGATCCGCCTCGAGGCCGGGGCGCTGGCCCAGGCTCGGCAGTTCGCCTGGGAGCGCACGGCCACCCGCACGCTGGAGGTCTACGAGCAGGCCCGTGCCGGCATGCGAGAGTCGGTGTCGTGAGCGCCGACAACGCACAGGTGGTCCGAGACCACCTCGCCGAGAACGACATCGAGTTCGACGAGCGTCCCGAGGGCGTCTTCTCCTTCTCGCTGCCGGGCGAGAAGAAGCTGCAGACCGCCGTACGCCTCGACGTGGGCCCGCACGCGGTGGGCGTCCATGCCTTCGTCTGCCGCAAGCCCGACGAGAACCACGAGCGCGTCTATCGCTGGCTCCTGGAGCGCAACCTCAAGACCTACGCGATCTCCTTCGCGGTGGACCGGCTCGGCGACATCTACCTCGACGCCCGATTGCCGCTCGCCGTGCTCACGAGCGACGAGCTGGACCGGTTGCTCGGCTCGGTGCTCTCCTCGGCCGACGACTCCTTCAACGCGATCCTGGAGCTGGGTTTCGCCTCCTCGATCCGCAAGGAGTGGGAGTGGCGCAAGCTGCGCGGTGAGCCCACCCACAACCTCGAGGCGTTCCGGGGTTGGCTGGAGTCCGGCGAGGAGCCCTCACCCGCTGAGGGGTGAGGCCCACTGCGCTCAGGCGGTGCGGGTCGCGATCCGGCGCTGGTACTCGTCCTCGGCCCGGTCGAAACCGGTGACCTGGTTGCTCCGGCCCTCACGCAGCTCGAGGGTCAGTACGTCGCGCGGCGCGGGTGCGCCGAGGTGGTAGCCCTGCCCGTAGTGGTAGCCCACGGCGAGCAGGAGTGCCTGCTGCTCGGCACTCTCGATGCCTTCGGCGAGCACCCGCACCGGCATCACCGAGAGGAGCCGCGCGATGGCCGCCGCCATCTCGTACTCGCGCATGGAGGAGGCCACCCCGGAGATCAGTGAACGGTCGACCTTGACGGTGTCGATCGGGAGGTCGCGCAGGTAGGCGATCGAGGAGTAGCCGGTGCCGAAGTCGTCGATGCCCAGGCCGACCCCGAGCTCGGCGAGCTGGTGCAGTGTGGCCACCGCATCGGTCTGGCCGGACATGGCGGTCGTCTCGGTGATCTCGAGCAGGAGCATCGAGCCCGGGATGCCGTGCCGGTGCAGCAGGTGTGCGACTCCCTCGGCGTAGCCGGGCGTCGACAGCTCGATCGGCGAGGCGTTCACGTGCAACCGGAAACTTGAGGGGACGAGCGGGAGCCACGTGGACAGCTGCTTGAGCGAGATGTCCAGGACGCGCTGGCCCAACTGGCGGATCAGGCCGCAGCGCTCGGCCGTGCCGATGGCACTCGAGGCGGGTTGGCTGCCCCGGACCGGGTGGTGCCAGCGCAACAGTGATTCGGCACCGACCAGCTGGCCGGTGCGCAGGTCGCGCAGGGGCTGGTAGTGCAGCCGGAACTGGCGATCGTCGTTGAGGGCCACGACCAGGTCGTTGATCACGGTCAGCTGCGAGGGTGCGTCGTCCGCGCCGCCGGGCTGGTGCCAGAGCAGGTTGCCGGTGCCCATCGTGCGGGCCTCGGACAGGGTTGCCCGGGTCAGCCGGGAGCAGGTGTCGAGCGACTCGCCCGGACGGCAGACACGCGCACCCAGGGTGATCAGTGGCCACACCTGCTGCTGGTCGATCTCGACGGGACTGCGCAGGCGAGCGGCGAGCTCGGCCACTCGGGTGACGAGCGCGGCCTCGTCGTCTGCGACCACGGCGACGAGCAGGCCGCCGGCAGCTGTCGCGTGCACGAGCCGGGCATGGCTGGCCAGGCAGTAGACCTGCAGCTTCTGCTGACGGCAGAGGAGGTCCAGGGCGCGCGGGTCCCACAGCTCGGCGACCTCGTTGGCGTTGTCGACCGAGGTGGCCACCAGGGCAACCGCGAGTCCGGCGGTGTGGCTCTCGTGGAGGAAGGCGACGTTGCGTTCGGACACGGGCATCAGTGATGCCGGTTCCACCTGCCGCGCAGAGTCTCGCCCCCGGGCGGGCGACTCGATGCGGGTCATGAGGACATCCATTCTCGACGAGGCCCCCACCATCACCGCTGACTCTAGGGCTGCTGGGGCTCCTGTGGTTGGGAATGGGTGCTGGTCCAGACCAGTGGGCGACACGCGAGCGGGGGTGTGCCAGCGACGATTCGAGAGTGGCGTGCGCCATCCTGTGCGGGTGATGACCGATGAAACCCAGGACCTGATGGGGCGCGTGGAGATCGAGGGCGAGCGCCGCCTCCCCGCCAGTGGTCATCGACGCACGGTGACCGCTGCGTCGACCTCTCCCCACCTGGTCGACCTCGAGCTGCCTGGGTTGCGCGCCTACCGGCAACAACTGCGCGACGAGGAGGAGAAGATCTCCTACTGGCGTCGACTCGTGCACGCGCGCATCGATCTATTGAAGGCCGGGAGCGCTGCCCAGGGTTCGTTGAGCCTGGCCGACGTGGTCCGGGTGCTCGGTGACACCGGCTCGGGGCAGACTCGGACGTCCTTGATCAACGTGCGCGCGGCGGAGCCGCTGCCCGACCTGCCGACGCTCGCCGAGGTGTGGCTGGTCCCCGAGGGCGATGACGAGATCGCGGAGGCGCTGGACCACCTGGCCCAGACCGAGGTTCGGTTGACCGAGTACCGGCGGGCCCTGCACGCGCGGATCGACGAGGCCACCGGCGAACTGATCAGTCGCTATCGCATCGATCCCACCGGGGCGCTCTCGGCCCTGACTGCCTGATCCGGCGCAGGTCTCAGGCGAGCCCGACCAGGCGGAGGTACGCCGAGGCGAGTGGGGCGCCGGCGAAGAGCCCGACCGCCGCTCCCACGAGCATGAACGGTCCGTGCGGGATCCGAGATCGGCGTTGGGCCCGGCCGCTGGCCATCAGCGTGAGTCCGACGGCGGCACCGATGACGAAGCCCGCCATCAGCCCGACGAGGGCAGAGCCCAGCCCGATCGCCCCCAGCGTCAGGCCCAGGACCGGCGCGAGCGCGACATCACCGAGCCCCATGCCGCGCCCGGTGGTGGCCAGCCAGATGGCGCCGTACACGGCGAGCCAGAGCCCGGCGCCCGCGAGGGCCGGCCACGCCGTCGACCACACCGTCGCGACCGGGTCCACGTCCGTGACGATCCCGAGCCGCAGCCACTGCGCGCCCAGGACCAGCAAGGCGAGCACACCGGTCACGGTGGTCACGGAGAACGGGAGTCGCTGGTGTTCCAGGTCGATCAGGGCGAGGGCAAGGCCGGCCCCGCTGACAATGAGGAAGACCAGCAAGATCGGCTCGACCGGAAGCCGCAGCGCGACCAGCACGAAGAGGAGCGCGGTCCCCGACTCCACGGCGGGGTAGCGAACAGAGATCGGGGCCGTGCAGTCCCGGCAGCGTCCGCGCAGGACCAACCACGAGAGCACGGGGATGTTGTCGCGCTCGCGCACCGGGTGGGCGCACACCGGGCACGCCGAACCGGGGCGGATGATCGAGAGCCCGGCCGGAACCCGGTGCACCACCACGTTGAGGAAGGAGCCCACGGCCAGGCCGAGGGCGGCCACCAGGGCGAGCAGCAGCGGGGTGGGCAGTGCGGTGATCACGCGTGCGCCGCAAGCGGCGGCGCCTCGGCGAGAGCCTCCTCGAACCTGTCCAGTTCGTGCGGCTCCAGCACGGTTCGCAGGACCCCGCGGGTGCGCTGGATCTCCTCGTCCAGGGAGAGCTCGTCGGGCATCAGGTCGCGGTGGTGCAGCTCGGCGGCGGCGAACTGCTGGCGCAGCTCCACCGAGACCAGCGCGACGTCGCCGTAGCGGTCAGCAGAGTCCAGGAGCACGGCGTCGAACGCCGCCAGGTCCGCGCGCCGGGCATCGTGCCGGGCCAGCTGTGCGTCGGTCGAGGACCTCGCGCCGGCGCGCTCCATCAGCTGGGCGGCACGCGCCCGGAGCTCGTGCGGGGTCGTCACGGGAGCCAGGGTGGTGCACGTGGCCGATCCGGACAGGTCGGGAACGTGCGTCGCTGAGGGGAACATCGGAGGCGCCAGCCATTCGGACTCCGATTCCGCGACGAGGGTCAGCACTTCGTCGCGCGCCCGGATGACCGTCTCGCGCGGGGAGCCCTCACCCAGGTGGAGGAGCCGATCGGGCAGCGCGTGGGCGTGACCGTGCCCACCCATCAGGGGGTGGACCAGACGCAGGTCGGCTGCCCACTGCGCCAGTGCCGCCGCCTCGGTGCGACCCAGGGCGGCGTACGAACGGGAGAGCTCGGCGTAGCCGAGGCCCGGGGCGGCCGATCCCCGATGCACCGGACGGCGGCGTCGGCCCGGCTGCTCCTCGGGGAGGGTCGACGCCGGGGAGTGGCGGTCCACGACCAGGCGGGGCTGGGCGATCGGCTTCGGAACGCGACGCCCGGGCGGTGAGGCAATCGGAGGCAGGTCCACCGGGCCGGGGATGCTCGCGAGGCAGACAGGCTTCGACGGCGGCCCGGCCGAGTCGCTGGTGGTCGCCGGGGCCGACTCGGGGGTGGACGTCGCCGCGACCCTGGCCGGTCGAGGATGCGCGGAGCTCCTCCGCACCAGCAGCCACCCGGCAAGCAGAGCAACCGCCACGCCGGCCACCGCGAGGCCGGCAAACGCGACCGGGCTGGTCAGGTGCAGGTTGACCAGGGCTGTCACAGGCAGGGCGGGCATGGGGCTACTCCTCGGTGCGGGCGGTCAGTCAACTGGGGTATCGGCCGCGGCCGGGTCCCGCTGAAGGGTCGCCGAGTCGGGGCTCGTGGGTGGCTCAGCCTCGACGACGAGGGGCCAGCAGCGAGCAAGGGGCCGGGTGACCAGCCGGTGGAAGGACCAGGCCTCGAGCTCGGTCAGGGTGAGGGGAGTACAGATCCAGTGCCCCTGGAGCACGTCACAGCCCAGCCGGCTGAGCAGCTCGGCCTCGGCATCGGTCTCGATGCCCGCGGCGACCACGCGGATACCGAGCTCATGGGCGGCGCTGACCAGTGCCCGGACGAGCCGGGTCGCCTGTTCATCGCCCTCGACCGCCCGCACGATGGAGGGGTTGATCTTGATCGACTTCACGGCCGGGTTCTGCCACAGGGACGTGAGCGAGGCTTCGGCAGTGCCGAACTCCTGCATGCTCACCGTGCAGCCGAGCTCGCGCAGTCCCGCGAAGAGGGCGAGTGCTTGTGCGCCGTGGTTGGTGGAGGACTCGATCAGCTCCAGGACGAGGTCGCGCGGGGGGACGCTGGCGGCCACGAGTCGGGTGCGCAGATCCTCGAGGAAGTCGATGGCGAGGAGGCTGCGGGCCGACATGTTGATGGCGATGGTGGCTCCGGGCGCCAGGGCGACGAGCCGGCGGTGGTCGCTGAGCACCTGGGCGAGGACGAAGGTGTTGATCCGACCGGTGAGCCCGCACTGCTCGGCCACCGGGACGAACTCGATCGCCGGCAAGAGTCCGCGCACGGGGTGCCGCCAGCGCAGCATCGTCTCGAAGCCGACGACCGCACCCGTCGTGCTGTCGACCTGCGGCTGGTAGTTCAGCTGGAACTGTCCCGCCTCCAGTCCCTGGCGGAGCTCGTCGGCCGAATCGCCGTCTCGGGTGGGCGCGCTGACATGGCCGGTCGCCTCCGGACGCCAGTACCCCGGGGCCTGGGACTTGGCCTGGTACATCGCCTGGTCGGCGGCTCGGACGAGCTCTTCGAGGGTGTCACCGGCGTGCCCCAGGAGTGCGACCCCGACCGAGGCGCGCACCGAGATGTCGAGATCGTCCACCCGGAACATCGGCGCCAGTGCTTCGGCCAGAGCCGAGCTGAACAGTTCGGCGGCCGGCGGATCCGCGCACAGGGAGAGGACGACGAACTCGTCCCCACCGAGGCGCACCGCGACGTCGTCGGGTCCCAACACGGACCGCAGTCGCCGCGCGGTCTCCTGGAGCACCTGGTCCCCGGCCTGGTGGCCCAGGGAGTCGTTGATGCGCTTGAAGTCGTCGAGATCGATGACCGTGCAGACCGCCAGGCGGCTGTCTCGTACGGCTCGGTCCAGCAGTTCGGCACCGGCCGCCGGCAGGGAACGCCGGGTCGTCAATCCGCTGATCGGGTCCACATCACTGAGCGCGGCCCGTCGACGCCTGTCGCGCAGCCGGTGGATGGTGTCCATCCCCACCAGCAGGACGAGCGCACCCAGGGCGGGCCCGACGACGTCCAAGCGCCCGACTCCGGCCGCGTCCATCTCAGTTGCTCGCCGCGTCGGTGCGCTGGTCGAGGTCGGGCTCCGTCAGCGGCGGGGCGACAAAGGTCTTGCCCGTGATCGACACCACGAGGGCATCGCCCGCGCCTCCGAGGCTCACGGTCTCGAGCAGGAAGGCCCGGTCCATCCGCTCGAGGTTGTTGAGCAGGTCCCGCGCCTGTGGATAGGAGGCCGAGATCGTGATCGTGACGGTCTGCACGGCAAGGTCGGCGGCGGCCAGGCTGGCGGCACGCTCCTCGGGTGTGGCAGAGCTCCCGGTGGTCTGCGCCACCGGAGCCGTCGGGCTGAGGCTCGTGATGGCCTTCGGACCGATGCCGGCCCGAGCGGCGGCAGCGGTGACCAGTCGGAAGAACTCAGGCTGGTCGGCAGTGCTCGGGAACATCCGCGCCAGCTGGTCGGCCACCTCGCGGATCTGGGGCAGATCGTCGCGCCGGCGCTCGAGAGCGTCGAGCTCGATCTGCATGGTCTGCTGGGTTCGCTGCACTGCCGTTGCCTCCGCCCGGACGTCCGCCAGTGTGCCGGTGACGGGCCCGACGATCAGCAGCCAGCCGAGCCCGGCGGTCACCAGGAGGGACAGCACCCCGATGACGATGGTGGCGGTCGGTGTCCTCAGGCTCATGGCTTGTCCAGGTCGTCGAGAAGCTGGGTGAGATCGTCGTACCGTCCGGTGAAGACCTTCGGGGAGAGCCCCACGGAGCCCGAGAAGGCGACCGGCTGGTCGCCGCCGGTCGTCGTGGTGGTCACGAAGGGCTCGACGAAGAGCCCGGCCCGGCTCAGGGCGATGACGAAACGGCCGACGGTCTCCCGGTCACGGGCGGTGCCGACGAGGTTGACGCAGCCCACGATCGGTTTCACCTCGAAGGGATCCGGTCCGGGACAGGGGGCGACGATGCCGTGGCTCGGGTCCTCCTCATCGGGGGCCGCCGCTGCGCCTCCGGGGCCCGCGGCGGGACTCGGGATGGTCACCGAGACCGTCTCGACGGTGGCGCCCTCCGGTGTCGCCGTACGCAGCGCGGTCAGGACCTCCGAGAAGGCGATCTCGTTGTACATGGCCCGCCGGACGGTCGTCGCCTTCGTCTCGACCGGCGGCAACGTAGGTGCTGACCGGGGTGAGGGCGTCGATCTGTCGGGCGAGGCCGGCCTCGACGGCTCGGTCGCCACGAAGGTCCTGACGCGCTTCGTAGAGGCGCAGGTGCTGGGCTCCCCAGGCGACCGCCAGGAGGACGAGCAGCGCCAGGAGTCCGACCCCGAAGCGCTGGCGCAGGTGATGGGTCCGGAGGCGCTCCCGGACCCAGCCCGAGAGCAGGTTGACGTTGGCCTCGGCTGCGTCCTCGGCGGTGTTCCTGCGACGCTTCATCGGCCGGCCAACCCCACGCAGAGGCCGAGCGCGACGTTCATGCCGGCACCGAGTGGGGCGACCGGGCCACCGGCCTTCGTCCGTGCTGGATCGGCGAGGAAGGAGCCGGTGTCGAGCCGGCGGACCGGGATCCCGAACGACGCCTCGCCGTACTCGACCAGGCCGGGGAGCAGGCTGCCCTCGCCGGTGAGGACGGCGCGGACGGGAGCCGTCGCGGGGTCGCTCTGGGCGTGGAAGTCCAGCGTGGCCCGGACTTCTCCGAGGAGGCGCTGGACCGCGTTGACCAGAATCGTCTCGTCCGGGTCGACCGGCTCTCGGTCAGGGGGAGTGATGGTCCCCACGGCGAGCTTGTACCGTTCGGCGGCCTCGTAGGTACGCTCGGTCTGCTCGGCCAGGACTCGCGTCAGCAGTCCGCCGCCGATGCCCGGCACCACGCGCACGAAGTGCGGCTGGCCGGCGTCGTGGACAGCGACCGACACCTTGTCCAGGCCGATGTCGATGACAGCCTCGGCCCCGGCGAGGGTGTCGTCGGGTGTGGTGCGGCGCGCGAGCCGGATCAGGGCGAACGACGCCAGGTCGGCCGCGACCGGTTGCAGCTTGGCGGCATGGACGCACTGGGTCAGGTCGTCGACGGCAGTCCTGGCCGTGGCCACGAGCAGGATGCGGGCGATCCGCCGCTCCTGCCCGCCTTCGCCGGGTTCGGTGCGCTCGCCGAGCAGGACATGGTCGAGGTTCGCGTCGTCGACCGGAACGGGGAGCAGGTCGCCCACCTGGTAGCGCAGCGAGCGCCGCAGGTCAGCCTCGGGCATCCAGTCGAGATCGAGCTGGCGCACCAGCACCGAGGCGCTGCCCACGCCGAGCCGCACGGATCTGGTGGTGAACTTGGCCTCGGACCACAGTTGGCGCAGCGCCTGGGAGACGGCGGTGGGGTCACGGACGAGGCCACCCTCCACCGCTCCAGGTGGCAGGGCCACGGTTCCGGAGCGGTGCACGTTCCCCGTGCGAGGTCCGGAGCCGAGGCGGACCTCGATGGCACGCACGGCGGCACTGCCGATGTCGAGGCCGACGACACTGCGCGGCATGGCGATCCTTCCTCCACGAGACGGTGGCGGCAGAGCCAGGTGGCACGCCTTCCGGGGAGACCATCGGGATCCCCGGTGGGGGACTTGACCCCTGGCAGGGAGCCCTTCAGTCGGACCCCAGAGGTGCCGAGACACAGGAGGACCGCACCCAGACGAACGTGGAGAATCCGTGGACTCGCACTTGGCCGGACTGCTGCCGCTGCTGGAGGTCGTCGTGCACCGCCAGGCGTCCGACCTGCACCTGCGGGCGGACTCGGTGCCGAAGGTCCGGCTCTCCGACGCCCTGATCGCGATCGGCGATGTCGTGCTGAGCGGCGACGAGGTGACCGCGATGATCCGCGCCACCATGCCCGACGACGTGCACACGAATTACCTGGCCACCTGCGAGGCCGACTACGCCCTGGCCGTGCCGGGCCTCGCCCGCTTCCGGGTCAACGCCTTCCGCACCCGCGGGACCGACGGTGCCGTGCTGCGGCTGGTGGGTGACAAGCCCGATGCCGCTGGCGTCGCTGGGCATGCCGGACGCGGTGCGCACCTTGGCGCTGCGACCGCGCGGCCTGGTCCTGGTGACCGGTCCCACCGGGTCGGGGAAGAGTACGACGCTCGCGGCGATGGTGGACACGGTCAACGAGGAACGATCGGTGCACGTGCTCACGCTGGAGGACCCGATCGAGGTCATCCACCGCAGCAAGCAGGCGATCGTGACCCAGCGGGAGCTGGGCAGCGACTCGCTCGACTGGCCGGCCGCCCTGCGGGCGGCGATGAGACAGGACCCGGACGTGATCCTGATCGGGGAGATGCGGGACGCCGACACGGTACGAGCAGCGCTCTCGGCAGCCGAGACCGGACACATGGTCTTCTCCACCCTGCACACCACCGATGCGCTGGAGACGATCCACCGGGTCGTCGACTTCTTCCCGCCGCACGAGCAGCGTCGGGTGCGCGCGTCGCTGTCGGCGTCGCTGGAGGGCATCGTGTGCCAGCGGCTGATTCCGCGCGCGGACGGCTCGGGCCGGGTCTGCGTGATGGAGATCGCGGTCCGCGATGCCCGGCTCGCCGAGGCCGTGGGTGACGCCGAGAAGACCGACTCGATCCCGGACATCATCGCCGAGGGGCACTACTCAGGCATGCAGAGCTTCGACCAGCACCTGCTGCGGCTCACCCTGGACGGCTCGGTGTCCGGCGCCGTGGCACAACTGGCCGCCTCCAACCCCCATGACTTCACCGTGATGCTCAGGCGTGCCGGGTGGCAGGGTGACGCCGTCGTACCGGTGGGAGAACCGCAGGGCTGACCCCCTCAAGTGGGGTCGCCCCGCTGCCGAGACTTCCGATGTCGACGTCATCGGGGCGTTCGATGTCTAGGAGGTCGCCATGCTCGCGAGACGGTCGCGCGCCACCACGCTCGACGTGCTGCTCGAGTCGGGGAAGGTCGCGCCGGCGGACGTCGCCCGGGCCTCGTCCACGGCGAGCACCCGGAACATCTCCGTCCTCGAGGCGCTGGTGGAGAACGGCACGATCGAGCGTCAGGACCTGCTGAGGATCGCCGCCGAGATGGCCGGCGTCGAGTTCGTCGACCTCACCGAGCAGCGCGTCGACCCCACCGCTGCGAAGGTCCTCCCGGCGGACTTCGCCAAGCGGGCCAGCGTGATCCCGTTCGGCTGGGTCGGCGACGAGCTCCAGGTGGCCGTTCCGCTGAAACGGATCAACGACCTCGATCTCAAGGACGACATCAGCCGGCTGGCTTCCAGGCCCGTCCGGTTCGTCCTGGCCGGACGGACCGAGATCCGGAACCGGATCAACCAGGAGTACCGGGTCGAGACCGAGCTCTCCGACCTCTCCTCCGGGCTGGCCACCACCGAGGACACCCAGCTCGAGTCGTTCGTCGAGGTCTCCGATGACGCCCCCGTGGTGCGTTTCGTCAACCTGCTCATCTCGCAGGCGATCACCGACCGTGCCTCCGACATCCACCTCGAGGCGACCGAGCACGACCTGCGGGTGCGCTACCGCATCGACGGCGTGCTCCAGGATGCCCACCGCGCGCCCCGGAGCATCGTCAACGGCGTGGTCGTCCCGCTTCAAGATCATGGCCGGGATGAACATTGCCGAGCGCCGGATCCCTCAGGACGGCCGCCTCACGGTGATGCACCAGGGTCAGCCGATGGACCTTCGGGTGGCCACCCTGCCCACCGTGTGGGGCGAGAAGATCGTCGCCCGAGTGCTCGACAACAGCAACACCCGACTCGGGCTCGACGACCTCGGCTTCAGCGAGGCGAACCGCGCTCGCTTCGCGGAGTCGTACAACAAGCCCTACGGGATGATTCTGGTCACCGGGCCGACCGGGTCGGGCAAGTCGACCACGCTCTACGCGACGCTGAACATCCTCAATCAGCCGGACGTCAACGTGATCACGGTCGAGGACCCGGTGGAGTACCGCCTCGTCGGGATCAACCAGGTCCAGACGAATCCCAAGGCCGGGCTGACCTTCGCCTCTGCGCTGCGCTCGATCCTGCGCTCGGACCCCGACATCGTGCTGATCGGCGAGATCCGCGACCACGAGACGGCCAACATCGCTGTGGAGGCCGCGCTCACCGGTCACCTCGTCCTGTCGACGCTGCACACCAACGACGCGCCCTCCGCCGTGACCCGATTGATCGAGATGGGGATCGAACCGTTCCTCGTCGGCTCGGCGCTGGACTGCATCGTCGCCCAGCGGCTCTGCCGGGCCCTGTGCCCACGCTGCAAGGAGTCCTACGATCCGGATCCCCAGGAGCTCGCCGTGCTCGGGATCGAGCTCCCCGAGGACGGGCCACGCAAGCTCTACCGCCCGGTGGGCTGCTCGGCCTGCGTGAACACCGGCTACCGCGGCCGGATGGCGCTGCACGAAGTGATGCCGATCTCGGAGGAGATCGAGCGGATGGCCGTCCAGCGCTGCGCGACCGAGGAGATCAGCAAGATGGCCCGCAAGGAAGGCATGCGCACGCTCCGCGAGGACGGTTGGCTGAAGGTCCTGGCCGGCAAGACGGCGATCGAGGAGGTCCTGCGTGTCGTGGGCTGAGGCGCCGTCGGGAGGGCCCGGCACCCAGGTCTCGGAGCCAGCACTGTCGCTCGACGAGCTGCTCATGCACGTCGTGGGCAGTGGCGGCTCGGACCTGCACCTGACGAGGAATGCGCCGCCGTGCATCCGGGTCCGCGGGGAGATGCAGCCGATCCCCGGGTACGCCGCCCTGGAGCCACGCCAGCTGCAGGAAGCGCTCTACGCGGTGATGACCCAGCACCAACGCAAGGTGCTCGAGGAGACCCGCGAGCTCGACTTCGCCTACTCCGTGCCTGGCCAGGCACGCTTCCGCGTCAACGTCTTCTGGCAGCGCGAGTCCCTCGGGGCCGTGATGCGGCTCATCCCGTGGGAGATCAAGACCCTCGGTGATCTGAACATGCCGCCCGTCATCGAGACCTTCGCCGCGTTGAAGCACGGACTGGTGCTGGTCACCGGCCCGACCGGGTCGGGCAAGTCGACGACGCTGGCCGCGGTCATCGACCAGATCAACCGCACCCGGCGTGGCCACATCATGACCATCGAGGACCCGATCGAGTTCCTGCACGAGCACCGCGGCTGCCTGGTGAACCAGCGTGAAGTCGGGGACGACACCCACGGTTTCCGCACGGCCCTCAAGCACGTGCTCCGTCAGGACCCCGACGTCATCCTGGTCGGCGAGCTCCGCGACCTGGACACGATCTCGGTCGCGCTGACCGCGGCCGAGACCGGCCACCTGGTGCTGGCCACGCTGCACACCCAGTCCGCCCAGGACACGGTGAGCCGCGTCGTCGACGTCTTCCCCGCCGAGCAGCAGGCGCAGGTGAAGGCCCAGATGGCCGCGACGCTCCAGGCAGTGGTCTGCCAGGCACTCGTCCCGACGACCGACGGCCTCGGCCGGGTGGCCGCGGTGGAGGTGATGGTCTGCACCTCGGGGATCCGGTCGATGATCCGCGACGGGAAGCTCCAGCAGATCCCGGGCGCACTCCAGACCGGCAGCCGCGACGGCATGCAGACGATGAACAGCCACCTGGCCCAGCACGTGCGCGACGGCACGATCACCCGTGAGACGGGGCTCGAGTACTGCTCCAACCGCGATGACTTCCTGACGCTCGTCAGCACCGGGGGGCCCAGCTCCGTCGGCGGCGGGAACTGGTTCGCCGAGGACCAGCGCTCGGCGTACGTCGGCGGCGTCTGATGGCGGTCAAGACCTACAGCTACAAGGTGCGCGACAGCACGGGCCGCTTCCGCGAGGGCCAGGTCAAGGCCGCCTCGGAGAACGCGGTCGTCACCAGGCTCCGGGACATGGGCTACTCGCCGCTGGAGGTGAAACCATCCGGCACGGGGATGAAGCGCGAGATCACGCTCGGGCGCAAGAAGCGGGTCAAGCTCAAGGACCTCTCGATCTTCGCCCGGCAGTTCGCCACGATGATCGACTCGGGGCTGTCGTTGTTGCGCGCCCTGGTCATCCTGAGTGAGCAGATGGACAACCCGACGCTGCGGCAGTCGCTCGTCGAGGTGAAGCTGTCAGTAGAGGCGGGGAACAGCCTCTCGTCGGCCTTCGCGGCCCAGCCCCTGATCTACCCGCGCGCTGATGATCAACATGGCGCGGGCCGGCGAGTCGGGTGGTTTCCTCGACCGCGCGATGCGGCAGATCGCCGAGACCTTCGAGGCCGACGTGCGGCTGCGCGGCAAGGTCAAGGCGGCCATGACCTATCCGGTCGTCGTCTTCGCACTCGCGATCTTCATGTGCATGGGGATGCTGATCTTCATCGTCCCGATCTTCGAAGAGATGTTCGCCGGCCTCGGCAGCGAGCTGCCGCTCCCGACCCAGTTCCTCGTCGTGTTGTCGGGGTCGATGAAGTACTTCGTGCCGATCGGTGCGGTGCTCGGGATGGTCTTCCTGACCTGGTGGCGCAAGCACCACGCCGACGAGAAGGTCCGGGCGTTCGTCGACCCCCTCAAACTCAAGGTGCCGGTCTTCGGCCCGCTCTTCGCGAAGATCGCGCTGGCCCGCTTCTCCCGCAACCTCGGCACGCTGCTGGGCTCGGGCGTCCCGATCATTGAGTCCCTCGAGATCGTCGCCGACACCACGGGGTCCATCGTGATCGCTCGCGCTCTGCACGAGGTGCAGCGCTCGGTGGCGCAGGGTGAGTCGATCGCCGGTCCGCTGGCGCAGCACCCGATCTTTCCCCCGATGGTCGTGCAGATGATCGCCTCGGGGGAGGAGACCGGCGCCATTGACCAGATGTTGGGGCGGATCGCCGTCTTCTACGACGACGAGGTCGAAGCCACCACGGAGGCGTTGACCTCGCTGATCGAGCCCCTGATGATCGCCGGCCTCGGCCTCGTGGTCGGCGGGATGATCGTCGCGCTCTACCTGCCGATCTTCTCGGTTTTCGACCTCATCGAGTAGAAGCCTCAGCGGTCGATCTCGGCGTACTCGGAGCACCGTCGAGGTGAGCAGGCTCGGCCCGATCGAGGCCAGGAAGCACTTGTCGAGCGAGACGTCGAAGTTGCCGACCAGGTTGACCGTGTCGGCGTAGATCGTGCCGATGAACGTCGCGGTGCCGTTTGCCTTGACCACCTGGCCGTAGGGCGCACCCGAGGTGAGCACCAGGGTGGCGGCCAGGGACGTGTTCGAGTTGACCTTGGCGTTGCCCCCGGTGATCACGATGATCAGGGACTGGTCGGGGCAGCTGGCGCTGGTGGCCTCGAGGTTGACCGGTCGCCCCCAGCTGTTGCTGATGCCGTTGAGGTCGACGGTGCCGCCGAGGTTCGCGGCAGCCAGGTCGAAGTAGAGAACGGCGTGCGGATTGGTCGCCGGATTCGGGCTCGCCCAACCGGACGCGCTCGTGTAGTAGGTCCCCTGGCGTCGTGCCGTGGCCCGGAGGTCGTCGAGCTGGGCGGTGGTGAAGGGTTGGGCCGAGATCCCGAAGAGACGGCGCAGCGACGCGTCGTCGCGGATCCAGGAGCCGTTGACGTCGATGGTGGTGTTGCCGTCGAGGTCACGCGGGGCGTAGTACGTCGGGTAGCCGGTCTGGGTACCCGAGCAGGTGGTACTGAGCAGGGAGCCGCCCTGGACGTCCTGGTCGTGAGGGTAGGAGGTGTTGCAGACGCCGTTCTTGTGGATCGCTCCGTTGCTGACCGCACAGTTCTGGTTGTTGCCGTTGGACGTGGAGATGTACTGCGCGGAGTGGACGCCGACCGGGATGTTGTAGGCCGCGTCGATGCCGGTCATCTCGATGTGGCTCCGGTTGTAGACGCACCCCGAGGTGAAGATGCTCTGCCTCGAGACGCTCGCGCTGCCACCGCCGTCGACGGAGCGGGCGAAGACCCCGAGGACGGACGAGGTGCCGGTGCCCAGCGCGACATCGACCTCGACCGCTCGCACGCCGTTGCCCGCGATGCCCAGGGAGTGCACCCGGTACTTGCCCGGGTTGTTCGTCGGGAAGGGCGCGATCGGCTCGATCCACACGTGATAGGACCTGCCTGTCGTGCCCGGGACCTGGACCTCCAACGGGGAAGCCTGGTTGCCCCAGGCGTTGGCCGGGCAGGTCGGTGAGCACGACACTCCCTTGACGCCGGACCGGCGCAGGTAGGCGAGCGCCTGGGCGACGCCCGCGTCGGCGGCGTCGAGAGCCGCTGCCGCGTCCTGCGAACGCCGGGCCGAGCCCAGGTTGTTGATCGACACGCTGAGCACCGTGGTGGTGAGCACTCCCACGAGCGCCATCACCATCAGGGTGATGATCATGGCGGAGCCACGATCGGCGCGCTGTCTGGAGGTGATCGGGGATGCCATCGCCATCTCCTAGTTCTGGGCCCGGTTGCGCAGGTCGACTTGCATGTAGAACGTGCGGGCAGCCTTGCCCTCGGTGACGGTCAGCCGGATCGAGATCAGGTCGATCTTCTTGAGCTCGACATCGGGCACGGTGTTGTCGTTCCCGACCACCGACATGTCGAGCTCCTGCCAGGTGGTCACGCCGTCGGCATCGGCGTCGTACTCCCACAGGCTGCTGCGCAGCCGCAGGTCGAAGGCGCTGACCACCTCGGCCAGCACGGGCTTGGTCACCTCGGTGCCCGCGGTGTCGTTGGCGGTGAGCGTGAGCTGGCCGGTCGAGGGGGTCCAGCGGTAGGTCAGCACCTCGGGGTCTGCCGCGCCCGTCGCGCGCACGCCGTTGCGGTCGAAGTCGGTCCAGATCGTCAGCGCGGTGGAGCCGGTGCTGCCCACTGCGAACTGGACGGCGTCCACCTCCCGGGCCTGGCGGAGCTCGCGGCCCATCCGCTCGACCGCGAGGCGCGACTCCTCGGTGACGTTGGCCGAGGCGCGGACGTTCTGGGTGACTCGCGAGGTCGACACCGCGAAGCCCAGCAGCAGGGTGGAGAGCAGGCCGACCAGGCCCATCGTGACCAGCACCTCGATCAGGCTGAGCCCGGCGTCGCGGCGCCCGACCGTCTGGTCCTCGCCGTCCGCCGTGGACTCGGCCCGGGTCACCGGGCGTCCTCTGCCGTGCAGGCCAGCGCCCCGACCGTGACGGACATGGTGGACCCCGGGTCGATCAGCGGGTTTCCCTCGCCATCGAGGACCAGACCGCCGGAGGCGTCGCTCTGCCGCCGCAGCGGCGCGGTCACCACGTTGACCACACCCGGGATGGCCAGGGTGGCGGTACCCGTCTTCGTGGTCCTGAGCACCTTGTCGGGGGTCACGGCCGACCAGGACTCGATCCACTGCGACAGCGGCCCGAAGATCCCCACCTGGGTGGTGTCCAGGTCGAGGGCGGCCAGGTCATCGACGGTGGAGGCGGGGGTGACCGTGGCGACGGGGGTGTAGTCCGACTGGTTCGGCCCGACCCAGCGCTCGACGACGGCCGAGTAGTCGTAGGTCGCGCTCGGAGCATGGGCGAGGCCGCTGACCGCGCAACGCACGGAGGCGCGGGTGAGCTGGATCCGGATCACCCCGCCGCCGGCGAACGAGGTGGGCAGGACGGCGATGGTGGCCGTGCGGGCGGTGCCGCAGGCCTCGACCAGGCTCGGATCGGCGGTGTTGGTCGCAGCCGTGGAGCGCAGCCAGCCGCTGGCGCCCACCCGGATGTTGCTGCCCGAGGTCTGCACCGTGCAGGCGGTGCTGGTGGCGGAGCCGACCCCTCCGTCCAGGTCGCTCTGCTTCTTGAGGTACATCAGCGGCGGCGTCAGGCTGAGGGTCGGGCGATACGGCGCCCCGGTGCCGGCTGCCAGGGCGAAAGCACTGCCCGACGCGCTCGGCTGCCGGACCCCGGCCTCGAGCGGAGCGGTCGGTGAGCCGGCGTTCGGCAGACCGCCGGTGGCATCGACGGTGACCGCGCTCAGGTAGTTGCCGCCCCAGCAGGCGAGCTCGCAGCCGCTGGCGTCGAGCTGGCCGTTGCCGGCCTCGACCGCGGGCCCGGTGGTGAGCGGCGGCGCGCTGGTGCTCGCGGCTGCCCCTGATGCCTGCAGCCCCAGGCCGGTGCTCGCAGCGGCCGCCGAGAGGACGGCGTCCACGGTGCTCGCGTAGGTCAGCGACCCGGCCAGCTGCAGGATCCCGCCGGCCAACGAGAGCGGGACATCGTTGAGCGCGGTGGTGCCCACATCGATGGCGGACACGTCCACCGTGGCGCTGGCCCGGGTGGTGTTCTTCGTGTGCTTGCTGATCTGGGTGTACGACGTCAGTGGGAGCCGGATGCCCCGGTCGAGCGGGAGCACGGTGACCGTCACCCCGACCTGCTGGGCCGGCGGCGTGTCCTTGCCGACGAGCTGAGTGTCGTAGCCCGTGGTCGGGACGACGACGACGGGCGGGGTGACGTCGCTCAGCATCTGGGTGTCGACGACCACCGCGAAGCCGACGATGTCACTGTTGATGGTCCCCCAGCGGACGGTGCGGTAGAACGATGTGGTCGGCTCCCAGGCGCACCGCTTCGCACCTTCCGCCACGAAGCCGGAGGACAGCTCGATCGGGGCGATGAACTGCCCCTGGGCGTTCGTGCAGATCGGCTCGGTGCTGGGGGCCACGAGGTTGCGGTAGTACCGGTCGAAGACGTCGATGTAGTTGCCGGCGCTGGGAGCCACGTGGAACGGAAGGTTGCGCATCCGCTCCATCTCGGCGGTGGCGATCGTCTTCTCCTGCGTGTTGCGACGCGCCGAGTCGTTGGCCTTGATGCCTGCAACGAGCTGGGGGAGGGACGCGACGACGAGGATCGCGAGGATGCCGATGGCGACGATGACCTCGATCATCGAGAAACCGGCATCCCCGGCCTCGGCGGGGTCAGTGGGTCGAGACACGACCGGTCAGCCCCTCCACCTTCACGACGTGCACGCTGCTGGTGCCGTCGCGGGTCACCTTGATCGAGCCGGGGGAGGCGGTTCCCCGCGAGGTGAAGGTGACCCCGGGCAGGGGCGCGCCGGTGATCGCGATGAACTCGGCTGCGGTCAGGTGGACCCGCTTGTCGTTCGTGGCCCACGTGCCGGGCAGGAGGGTTTTCGTGGCCGACTCGCAACGGCCGCGGTAGAGCCGCCAGGTCCCGGCCGTGGTGTCGAAGAGAACGCAGAGCGAACTGGCCTCGGTGACCGCCTGCTGCTGGGCCTGGCGGAGCACCGACTGGATCTCCTGGGCGGTCCCCTGCTGGGCACTGGCTCGCGCCCAGCTCGCCCAGCCGGTCACGGCGATCGCCATCAGACCGACCAGCAGCGAGATCGTCACCAGGAGCTCGATCATCGTGAATCCCGCGTCGGACGAGGATCGTGGGAAGCGTCGACGCAGGGACACGACCGGACTCCCTCCCACAGGGACGCAAGGGGAGCGCCGGACGGCATTCCCCTTGGGGTCTCGGCCTTTCGTAGCACTGACTTGAGGGCGAAAAAAAGATTCCTCCGAAGGGTCAAGTCCCTGTCAGGTGGGGCCGAGACCTTTCCCTGAACGGCGCTGCACCTGCTTCGGGGGCGGCGCGCACATCCCCCCGGAACAAGGAGAAACCACTCATGATCGCTCGTCTGCAGAAGTCCATGAAGAACCGAGACAAGGGCTTCACCCTCGTCGAGCTCCTCGTCGTCATCGTGATCATCGGCATCCTCGCCGGCATCGCGATCCCGCTCTTCCTCTCGCAGCGCAAGAAGGGCGTCGACGCCGGCATCAAGTCCGACCTCAAGGCCCTGGCCACGATCGAGGAGACCTACTACGTCGACGCGGCCAAGCTACACCGCCGACGACCACCGCGCTGAAGCGACCAGGGCTGGTCACCGACCACGGGCAACGTGCATCGAGGTCCGCCTGCTCGGCGACACGACCGGCTACTGCCTGCGTGGCTACGAACCCGGGCGGCACCAAGGACGGCGCCGCTGCGGGCCACGGGCTACTACTTCTACTCCCCGGACGATGGTGGGCTGCAGCACGCCGCCGCGACCGGCCTGCGCGCGGCAACGGCCTACACCTCGTCGTGATTGCCCTGAGTCGCCGGCGGACAGTCGCTCCGCTGAGCCTGACACATCGATCGGTCGAGCGGATGGCGCGCCGATGACGCGCGGCGCACCATCCCTGCCTCAGCCTCACGCATCAGCGAGGAGGAACACATGACCAGCGAGAACTGGCAGACGACCCAGCCGCTCCAGGCGACGGCTCCGCCGTCGGCCGAGCCCTCGCCGCCTCCTCCCGTCCGCGCCGCCACGCCCTCGACCGGGCTCGGCAGCGACCTGGCCGCCCTGACCCGGGTCCTGCTCGGCCTCGCGCCGGGCGCCGAGGCCGCGGTCCCTCCCTCGAAGGTGTCGCCACCCGTCGAGGTCGCACCCCTGAGCAGCCCGGCACCCTCCGTCAGCGCCAGAGCCCGCCAGAGTCCAAGCCGGCGCGGGCCACCAACCTCGGCCTCAGCATGCCGTCGATCGCCCGCCGCAAGCGCCCCGACTGCACCGTGCCGCGCCTCCGGTCCGCACCGCGCAACAGACGCCTGGGCAGCCGACTGTCGTACCGCGCCGCTCGTCGCCGCCGACTGTCTCCCGCAGTGGACGCCGCGACGTCAGCGCCTCACACCAGCGGACACTCGCCGGCGCCCGAGCCGGCGCCCGACGAGTCGAACGCCTGGGCCGCGGCGGTGCCGCCGGCAGTGCCGCCGCTGGCTCCGATCCCGCCGGCCGTGCCCGACGATCGCCAGCGAGTCCGCGACATGATGGACGACCTGTCGTTCCTCGACGGCTGAGGTCGCAGAAACACGCCACTCGTCCGACGGCGGTTCGAACGGATTCACACACCCGCAGCGCGCTAAGGTTCCCGCGCTCGGGGGCCGTCGACCGGAAAAGTGAGCCGTGGAACCGAGACGCGTGGAAGAGGCGGCGTTCGCCGACATCGGCGACCTGTGGAACGAATACAAGTTCACCGGTGACCTCGAGATTCGCAACCGTTTGGTCCTGCAGTACTCCCCCCTCGTGAAGTACGTCGCCGGGCGGGTCCGCTCCGGGCTGCCTCGCAGCGTCGACCCGGCCGACCTGGTCTCCGACGGTGTCCTGGGCCTGATGGACGCCATCGAAAAGTTCGAGCCCGAGCGGGGCCTGCAGTTCCAGACCTACGCCGTGCCGCGCATCCGGGGCGCCATCATCGACGGGATCCGTGCCGTCGACTGGGTCCCCCGGTCGGTACGCCGCCAGCTCCGCGCCGTGGACCTCGCCCGGACCGACCTGGAGCAGCGCCTCTCGCGGACGCCCACGGAGGAGGAGCTCGCGGCCGAGCTCCAGATGACCATCGCCGCGCTGCGCGAGATCTGTGAACGCGCGAACTTCCTCGGCGAGGACGACGTCGATGACCTCGAGGCGATCACGGATGTCGAGCCCGGCTTCACCGAGGCACTCGAGGACGAGGAGACCCGCGCCCTGATGATGGCAGCGGTCCACCAGCTCCCCGAGCGCGACAAGATCATCATCGCGATGTACTTCTTCGAGGGGCTCACGCTCGGCGAGATCGGCCTGGTCCTCGGCGTCACCGAGTCCCGGGTCTGCCAGCTCCGCAGCCGCGCCACCCGGTCCCTCCAGCAGCTGCTGTCCACGGCCCTCGCGGTCTAGACACCGGGGGCCGTTCCGGTCAGGCGAGGGCGAAGACCACGATCGCCAGCACTGCGGGAAGAGCCTGCACCATCAGGATCCGCTTGTTGATCGTGGCGGCGCCGAACGCGCCTGCGACGACCACGCAGCCGAGGAAGAAGTAGGTCACGTCCTCGCGGCCGCTGCACAGCGCCCAGACCAGCCCTGCGGAGAGAAAGCCGTTGTACAGGCCCTGATTCGCAGCGAGTCCCTTGCTGGCCTGGGCGAAGTCCCGGTCGAGCCCGAAGACCTGGCGCCCGGTGGGCTTGGTCCAGAGGAACATCTCCAGGACCAGGAAGAAAGCGTGCAGCACGGCCACGAGGCCGATCAGGATGTTCGCGAGGATGGTCACGCGCGCAGCATGGCAGGTCGCGGCTCAGGCCGGGACCGGTTGGGCCGCAGCCTCGGACCGACTCCGACGTCCCTTGCGGCGGGCCACCGCGACGCCGACCAGCGCGAGCGCGCCCCCGGCGTAGGCCATGGTGGGCGGTGCCTCGCCGAGGAAGACCAGTCCCAGCACGATGGTGATCGGCGGCACGAGGTAGGTCGTGACGCCCAGGCTGCTGGCGGTCATCGTCTTCAACGCAAAGGCGTACGTCGTGAACGCGATCGCCGTCGGGAAGATCCCGAGGTAGACCACCCACGCGATCGACGACGCCGGAGCAGCCGCCGTCTGCCGGACCAGGTCGCCGGCGAAGGGCAGGCAGACGATGGCGCCGACCGTGCAGGCGAGCCAGGTGACGTGCACCGCGGCCATCCGCTGCATCAGCGGCTTCTGCAGGATCAGGCTGATGGCGTAGACCACCGCGGCCAGCACGCAGAGCAGGACGCCCCACACGTCACGGTCCGACTCCGAGGACACCGAGAGCCCGATCAGGACGACGCCGCCGAAGGCGAGCGCGAGCCCCAGCGTGAGGTTCAGGGTGAATCGCTCGCGGAGGAAGATCGCCGCCAGGACCGCGATCAGCACCGGGGAGATCTGGATCAGCATGGCGGCCGTGCCGGCGTCGACGCGACGCTCGCCGGCGTTGAGGGCGATGTTGTAGATGCCGAACCACAGCACGCCGATCCCCACGATCGTCATCAGGTCGCGGGACGAGGGGCGAGGCAGCCCGCGCGGCAGCGCGACCGCAGCCAGGCAGAGCGCACCGATCAGGAGCCGACCGAGCGACAGCGCCCCGGGGGAGTAGTCGTGCCCGAGGTGCCGGATCGCCACGAAGGCTGAGGCCCAGAGGAGCAACGTCGTGGCGACCGCTGCCAACGGAAGCCAGGTGCGGGTGGGGGATGCCGCGGCGGGGGAGGTCTCGGTGTTGCTCACCGGGACAGCCTAGGGACGCGGACGCTCACCAGCACGCGGGTATCGGCCGTCGTTGCGTGACATCACGCCAACCGGCTCCAGCCCCGCCTCAGAGGTCGAGCTTGTAGCCCAGCCCACGGACCGTGACGAGGATCTTCGGCTCGCTCGGGTCGGGCTCGAGCTTGGCCCGCAGCCGCTTCACGTGGACGTCCAGCGTCTTGGTGTCGCCGACGTAGTCGGAGCCCCAGACCCGGTCGATGAGCTGACCACGCGTGAGCACGCGGCCGGGGTTGCGCAGGAACATCTCGAGCAGCTCGAACTCCTTGAGCGGCAACCGCTGCTCGTGACCATCGACGGTCACGACATGGCGTTCCACATCCATCCGCACCGGTCCGGCCTCGAGGGTGGCGGGCTCCAGGTCGGGCTCCGCCCCGCGACGGAGTACGGCGCGAATGCGCGCCACGAGCTCGCGAGGGGAGTAGGGCTTGGTGACGTAGTCGTCCGCACCGAGCTCGAGCCCGACCACCTTGTCGACCTCGCTGTCCTTGGCGCTCACCATGATCACCGGAACGTTCGACGTCTGCCGGATCTGGCGGCAGACCTCGGTGCCGGGCAGACCCGGCAGCATCAGGTCGAGCAGCACGATGTCAGCGCCGTTGCGATCGAACTCCGTGAGGGCGTCGGGACCGGTCGCGGCGATCGCCACCTCGAACCCTTCCTTGCGGAGCATGTACGCGAGTGCGTCGCTGTAGCTCTCTTCGTCCTCGACAACGAGTACCCGGGTCACCGGTCTGCCTCCTGGTTCCTGCGGGGAAGGGACAACGTGAAGGTAGACCCTTGTCCTTCCACCGACCACACCCGGACGTCCCCGCCATGGGTGGCGGCGACGTGCTTGACGATGGACAGCCCGAGCCCGGTGCCGCCGGTGGAGCGGTGCCGCGCCGGGTCGACCCGGTAGAAGCGTTCGAAGATCCGGTCGATCTCGCCGGTCGGGATGCCGATGCCCTGGTCCACGACCGAGATCTCCACGGTGGTCGCATCCGACTTCGTCGTCACCAGCACGGTCGACTCGGGCTCGGAGTAGGACACGGCGTTCGCGACGAGGTTGACCACGGCTGCGGCGATCTGCTCGGCGTTGCCGAAGACCTCGAGGTCCTCGGTGCCACCGGTGAGGATCGAGATGCGGCGGGAGTCGGCGTCGATGGCGCTGGTGTCGACGGCTGCGGCGATGACCTCGTCGATGCTGACCACCATCGGGGTGTCCAGGGGATCGTCGCCCTGCAGGCGGGAGAGCTCGATGACCTGTTGCACGAGACGGGAGAGCCGGTCGCTCTCGGTGAGCATCCGACCCGCGAACCGCTCGACGGCTGTCGGGTCGTCGGAGGCGTCGTGGACCGCCTCGGCCAGCAGTCGGATCGCTCCGACCGGGGTCTTGAGCTCGTGGCTGACGTTGGCGACGAAGTCCCGGCGGACGGCCTCGACCCGACGTTCGCGGGTGCGGTCCTCGACGAGCGCCAGGACCAGGCGGGAGCCGAGGGGAGCCACCCGGGCCGTGACGTGCCGCGCGGGCATGCCCGGGCGCGACATCAGGATCTCGATCTCGCGGATCTGGCCGTCCCGGCGCACCTGCTGGACCAGGTCGGCCAGGTCGCGGGAGAGCAGGTCGGCGCCCCGCACCAGCCCCATCGCGTACGCCGGCGCGGAGGCCTTGACGACGACGTCTCGGTCGTCGACCACGACCGCACTGCTGCGCAGGACCGAGAGCACGGTGGCGACACCGGCGGGGACGATCGGCTCCTCCACCCGGTCGACCACTCGCTGCTGGCGTTCGCTGACGTGCCACGCCAGCACCGCACCGCCGGCCACGACGGCTCCGATGAGCGCGGCGAGAAGCGCCTGCGTCGTTGGGTCCACGCCGTGATCGTACGCAGAGGATCCGGGCACCTGCGCCGCACAGGCCCTGGGGGTTCGATGTTCACCCCGCGTTCACTGCCTGACCCCGTACGGCCACCCCGACCCCCTAGTCTGTGTCCATGCGTGAGGCCTTCCATGAACAGCTCGACACCGTCTTCGCCGACCTCGCAGGGATCTGCGGGAAGGTCGAGGCCGCCGTCCGACTCGCCACCGAGGCACTACTGACCGGTGACGCCGACATCGCCGAGCGGGTGATCAGCGGCGATGCCGAGATCGACCGGGCGCGCGAGAAGGTCGAGGAGAAGGCGTTCTCGCTGCTCTCCCTGCAGCAGCCGGTCGCCGGCGACCTGCGCACGATCATCTCCGCCCTGCGGATGGTCAGCGAGCTGGAGCGGATGGGTGACCTCTCGGTCCACGTCGCCAAGATCGCCCGACTGCGAGTGCCCAACGTCGCGGTGCCGGTCGAGGTGCAGCCGACGATGACCCGGATGGCCGAGGTCGCCGAGGACATGGTGTCCCGGGTCTCCCAGATCATCAGCAACCGCGACGTCGAGGCCGCCATTGCGCTGGGCCGCGACGACGAGGTGATGGACCAGCTGCGCCGCAAGAGCTTCACCGAGCTGCTCTCCGAGGACTGGAACCACGGCGTCGAGGCCGCGGTCGACATCGCGCTGCTGGGTCGCTACTACGAGCGCATCGCCGACCACGCCGTGTCGGTCGCCAACCGCGTCGTCTTCGTCGTCACCGGCCACAACCCGGCCCGCGGCGGGGTCTGACCGACCGGGTCCCGGCTCAGCGGCCCTGGCTGGCCACGGCGGCCGCTGCGGCAGCCGCCGCCTCGGGATCGAGGTACTCGCCTCCGGCGACGGTCGGCCGGAGTTCGTCGTCGAGGCGGTAGACCAGCGGCATCCCGGTCGGGATGTTCAGCCCCGAGATCGCCTCGTCGCTGATCTGGTCGAGGTGCTTGACGATCCCGCGCAGGCTGTTGCCGTGCGCTGCGACCAGCACCGTTGATCCGGCGCGCAGGTCCGCGGTGATCGCGGAGTCCCAGTAGGGCAGCATCCGGGTGATGACGTCCTTGAGGCACTCGCTGCGCGGCAGCTCGTCGCCCAGGTCGGCGTAGCGCGGGTCCCCGGCCTGGCTGAACTCGTCGTCGTCGGCCAGCGGCGGCGGGGGTACGTCGAACGAGCGACGCCAGAGCATGAACTGCTCCTCGCCGTACTCCTCGAGGGTCTGCTTCTTGTCCTTGCCCTGCAGGGCGCCGTAGTGGCGCTCGTTGAGGCGCCACGAGCGACGGACCGGGATCCAGTGCCGGTCGGCTGCGTCGAGGGCCAGGGCGGCGGTGTTGATCGCCCGGCGCTGGAGCGAGGTGTGGACGACGTCGGGCAGCAGGCCGGCCTCGAGCAGCTGCTCGCCGCCACGAACGGCCTCACGCTCGCCCTTCTCGGTGAGGGGCACGTCGACCCAGCCGGTGAAGAGGTTCTTGGCGTTCCAGTCGCTCTCGCCGTGGCGGAGCAGGATGAGGGTGTGCGCCATGGTCACTCCGAGGGTGTGGTGGTGGGTTCCGAGTCGTCGAGACCGGCGAAGTCGCCGCTCTCCTCGACGACGGGGACCTTGATGGTGATCCGCTCACCGTTGGTGAGACCGATCGTCAGCGGCACGAACTCGCCCGCCTGGAAGGTTCCGGTGATGACGATGCCGCCGTCGGTGGCGAGGTTGACCAGCGACGCGGGCTCGATGTCGAGCGGCGCGAAGTCCTGGGGCTGGATGCTGTTGCCACGCGCTCCAGCCAGGAAGTCGAACGTCGCAGTCTCCGTCTGGTTGTTGTTGACGAACGACGCGATGAGGGTGCCGGAGTCCGGCTGGCCCGACACGATCACGGCACCGAGGACGTCGACCGACGCGTCCCGGTTGTGGACGCCGACCGCCGGGGTGTAGTCGATGTCGGTCGCGTAGTTGAAGCCGCACGACGACAACGCGGGAGCAGCGAGGAGGAGGGCACTCAGGGCGAGCGCTGTGTTACGACGGATGAACATGGTCAAGGCCTTCGCAGGTCGTCGGCGGCCACCCAAGGGTCCTGGGCGGCGGCGCCGGGTGCGGCATGGTGCGGAGCATCGGGGCGCCTCACAGCCTAGCGGGCAGCCCGGGGACTCACTGGGAGAGCCCGGCGGAGCGGCCCACGAGCAGCATCGCGATCACGACC
The DNA here is from genome assembly GCA_963850965.1 of uncultured Actinomycetota bacterium. Classification (GTDB taxonomy): domain Bacteria; phylum Actinomycetota; class Actinomycetes; order Propionibacteriales; family Nocardioidaceae; genus Nocardioides. Next base: position 75,482 of record CAWKMT010000004.1, read on the forward strand.
GCACCGGTGTAGGTCGACGCGAGGAGCAGCAGCCGGGTCGCGCCGAGCTTCAGGGCCAGGCGCAACGGGAGGTGGCGCACGCCTTCGGCGTTGTCGGCCACCAGACCGGGGAGCGCGACCAGGAGGTGGACTCCGACGCCGAGGAGAGCGGCGAGCAGGGTCATCGTGAGGGTCGGGGGATTGCCCGTCGCCGAGTCGCCCAGTCCGCCGTACGACAGGAACGCCGGCAGCAGGGCGAACGACGCGGCCCACGGGAGCCAGGAGAACAGGCCGTTGCGCAGCACGATGTTGGCCAGGAGCCCCACCGCCACGGACAACAGGTAGGCGCTGCCGGCGGTGACGCCGTTGCTGATCGAGAGCGGGATGAGCAGCAGCACGGCGCAGGTCATGGCGAACCAGACCGTGCCCGGGTCGAGGAGACCCTGCGCCAGCGGCTTGGTCTCCGGCTGGCGGGCGGTGTCGACCCGGCGGTCGACGAGGTCGTTGTGCCAACCGAGGATCGCCTGTCCCACGAGCACGGTCGCGAAGACCAGACCCAGCTCGCCCAGGCTGCGTCCGGTGAGGGTGGCCGCGATGGTGACGCCGACGGCGATCAGCAGGGACTGGCGCGGGTGGGCTGCCCGCCACAGGAGTACCGGCCCCAGCTCCCCGAGCCTCGTCCCGGTCCGTGCCGACCGCGGAGGGGGCACGACGGCGCTCTCGTGGTGACGGTCGAGAGCGCCGGCCGACGAGGACTGCTCGACGTCTGGAGCGGCCTTCTTGGCGCGTGCGCGCTTGGTGATGCCCATGTCTCGCAGTATCGACCACGCCGACCCGATCGGGGCAGCATTCGGCGCGGCCCGGCCGCGTGAACCCGGGGCGACCGACCCCGCCACCATACGAGGCGGGGTTCTGTCAAGCCGGCATTGCGGCTCTGACCTGCACAAACGTGAAAGAGGCCGGTTCTGACGCGTGTTAGAATGGTCACCTAGGAAGGGGTACCTCACATATGACTTTCACCGTCGGCGAAACGGTTGTTTACCCGAATCACGGAGCCGCTGTCATCGAAGACATCGAGATGCGGCAGATCAAGGGAGAGGACCGGCAGTACCTCGTACTCCGGATTGTCGCTCAGCAGGACCTGGTCGTTCGCGTCCCGTCCTGCAATCTCGACCTGGTCGGCGTGCGTGACGTTGTCGACAAGGAGGGACTCGACCGAGTCTTCGACGTGCTGCGTGCCGCACACGTCGAGGAGCCGACGAACTGGTCGCGTCGCTACAAGGCCAATCTCGAGAAGCTGCACAGCGGTGACGTGATGAAGGTGTCCGAGGTCGTCCGCGACCTGTGGCGCCGCGAGCGTGACCGTGGCCTCTCGGCCGGCGAGAAGCGGATGCTGGCCAAGGCCCGCCAGATCCTCGTCTCGGAGCTGGCCCTGGCCGAGCACACCAACGAGGACAAGGCCGAGGCCATCCTCGACGAGGTCCTCGCTTCCTGAGCCCTGCACAGAGCTCCACCTGTTCGTCCCGCGAGGCCCCCCGGATCCGTCCGGGGGGCCTCGCGGTCGCTCTGCCCGACTGATCGACGTACGTTGGCGCCATGAGTGACGACCCGTTCGACGACGATGCCGCGCCGCCGCCCTGGGTGCCGTGGTCGAGGAGGGTCGAGGGTCGCTGCCCTTCGTGCTGATCCATGGCGAGGCGCTGGTCGCCTGTGCCTCGTGGGCGCTGGGCGACTCGGGGGTGATGCCGGTCGACCTCGGGACCGAGTGGGCCGGCCTGATCGACTCGGGGGAGCCGTTCGTGCTCCACGATCCGTTGTGTCCGATGACCCCGGCCGACTTCATCGCCGCCTGCGTCGTGAGCGCCGTCGAGGGCAACACCATCGTGGTCGGGGTCCGGCCGGTCACCGACACCGTCAAGGAGATCGCCGACGCTGTCGTCGGGGCGACCGTCGACCGGGAGGGCCTGATGGTCGTCGCATCGCCGGTGGTGCTGCCCGGCCCGGTGGTCGCTGCGCTGGAAGGACTCCCGAGCCTCGACTTCGCGACGCTCGTCGCCGACCTCCGGACCCGCTTCCCGGTCCAGTTCGTCGAGGCGCCCGCCGAGGCTCGCCGGGTCGCCTCCGAGGAGGACGTCCGGGTGCTGGAGGCGCTCACCGACCCGCGGTGAGCCGGTGAGGTCGCTCAGCGACCGCTCAGCGCCTCCGCGAGCGCGACGTCCTCGGGGAAGGTGATCTTGAGGTTGCGGGCGCTGCTCGCGACCGCCGCGATCTCGACGTCGGCATGGCGTTCGAGACAGGCCGCGGTGTCGGTCCCCTCGAACTGCTCCGCGTCGGCCTGGCGGTAGGCGGCCAGCAGCGCCGGGGCGCGGAATGCCTGGGGGGTCTGGACCCCGCCCAGCTGGGCTGCGGCTGGGCTTCCGTCGCGGGTCAGCACCTGGGTGAGGGGTACGACGGGAATCGCCCCGCCGCGCTCGCCTGCCGTGCGGATCGTGGTGGCCCACAGCTCGAGGTCGGCCAGCGGCCGGGCGCCGTCGTGGATCGCCACGACGTCGACCTCGCCGGAGTCGATGTCGTCGGCGAGGGTGCGGATCGCCGCCCACTCCGAGGCGTGCCTCGTGGCGCCGCCGTCGACCAGGGTGACCTCCCGGTCGCCGAGCTGGGGGAGCAGTGCGGCGCTCACCTCCGCCTGCTCCTCGGGACGGACCACGACCACCACGCGTCGTACGTCGGGGAGCGCGAGCGCGGTGCGCAACGACCAGGCCAGGACGGGGATGTCCCCCAGGGGGAGCAGCACCTTGTTGATGCCGGCGCCCACCCGGGAGCCCGATCCGGCGGCGAGGATCACGACTGCGGCAGGCATGGGGCGGAGGCTATCGGCCGCGCGAGCAGGTCCATCGTGCCGGCCGGAGCCAGGTCGGCTCCCGGCGTTGTTTTCACGACCGTTACGTGACGAAACAGCACCTCAACACAGCCGTGCGAATCTCGAGGCCCACGGAAGGACACCTCACATGGTCGCCGACTGGCAACCGGTCTGCCCGCTGGCCGACCTCGAGGTCGAGCGCGGCGTCACCGCTCTGGTGCACGGCCAGGCGATGGCGATCTTCCGCACCCGCGACGACAGCGTGTACGCGTTGGGGAATCACGACCCCTTCGCCAAGGCGTCGGTGCTGGCCAGGGGCATCGTGGGCGTGCGCGCTGGGGTTCCCTTCGTGGCATCCGCCGAGCACCGGCACGCCTTCGATCTCCGGACCGGGCGCTGCCTCGACGACAGCCACGTCTCGGTCCCGTCGTACGACGTGCGCGTCGAGGACGGCGTGGTGGTGGTGGGCCTCCGCAGGCCCCAGGCAAGTTGAGGGGCCGGCGGGCCTCAGTCGGCGGCGACCACCAGAGCGGTGGCGATCGCGGCGATCCCCTCGCCACGCCCGGTGAGCCCCAGTCCGTCCGTGGTCGTCGCCGAGACCGAGACCGGGGCGCCGACGGCCGCGGAGAGGGCGGCCTGGGCCTCGGCCCGGCGCGGCCCCAGCCGGGGCCGGTTCCCGATCACCTGGACAGCCACGTTGCCGATCTCGAACCCCGCCGCGCGCAGCCGGCGCGCGGCCTCGGCGAGCAGGGTGGTGCCGGACGCGCCGGTCCACTCGGGCTCGGACGTGCCGAAGTTCGAGCCGAGGTCACCGAGGCCGGCCGCCGAGAAGAGCGCGTCGCACGCGGCGTGCGCCGCGACGTCGGCGTCGGAGTGCCCCTCGAGGCCCTGGGGCTCGTCGGGCCAGTGCAGCCCGGCGAGGTGGAGCGGGGCTCCCTCGACCAGTCGGTGGACGTCGGTGCCGATGCCGATCAGGGGGAGGCCAGAGGTTCGCTGCACACCCGTGATCATGCCCGAGTAACAATCAGGGGGTGAAGACATCCCGTGGCGCCCATTCTCTCGTCTGGTCGCTCGCCGGTCTCGTGGCCGGAATCGCCGGTCTCGCGACCAGCTATTTCGCCGCCATGGCCCTGACCATTCGTGAGTCGCCGGTCGTGGCGATCGCCGAACTGGTGATCCGGCTGACGCCCGGTTCGCTGGCCGAGCGCGCGATCCAGGTGCTGGGCCACCAGGACAAGCCGGTCCTCGTCGGCGTGATCCTCGTCCTCACCCTCCTGCTCTTCGCGTACGCCGGTCGCCTCGCCGTGCGGGCCTGGTGGGCGCCCGCGATCGTCTACACGGTGCTGGCCCTGGTGGCAGGGGCGGCGGTGGCTGCCCAGCGGGGCGCCGGCTCGGTGGACCTGCTGCCGGTCGCGGTCGGCTACGTCACCTGGCTGGTCAGCCTCTCGTTGCTCACCGATCCGCTGCGGCGGGCCGCTGAGGACGGGGCGCCGGTCGACTCGACGCACCCGACCCGTCGTTCGGTGCTGGTGCGCAGCGCTGTCATCTCGGTGGCCGCGGTCGGTCTCGGCGTGCTGGGACAGGTGGTCGGTCGCGGGCGCCGCCACGTCGAGGAGACCCGGCGGCTGCTGCGCCTGAGGCGGACGACGCCGCCGCAGGTCCCCGCCGCCGCGAGGATCGGGCTGGAGGGGGTCTCCCCGTGGATGACCCCGCTGGACGAGTTCTACCGGATCCACACCGCGATCGTGGTCCCCACCATCGAGCCCACCGACTGGCAGTTGCGGATCCACGGCATGGTCGATCGCGAGGTCGTCGTCACCTATGCCCAGCTCGTCGAGCGTGCGCCCACCGAGAGCTGGATCACCCTCAACTGCGTCTCGAACCCCGTTGGCGGCAACCTGATCGGCAACGCCTGGTGGAGCGGGGTCCGCATCGCCGACCTGCTGGCCGAGGCCGGGGTGCACCCCGACGCCGACGCGGTCCTGCAGACCTCCGACGACGGCTGGACCTGCGGCACCCCCCTCGTGGCGCTCACCGACAGCCGGGACGCGATGTTGGCCGTTGCGATGAACGGCGAGCCGCTCCCGATCGACCACGGTTTCCCCGCGCGCACGATCGTGCCCGGCCTCTACGGCTACGTCTCGGCCTGCAAGTGGGTGGTGGACTTCGAGGTCACTCGCTTCGACCAGATCGAGGCCTACTGGACCGCTCGCGGGTGGTCCGAGCAGGGTCCGGTGAAGATGTCCTCGCGGGTCGACGTACCCCGCTCGGGTGCCGAGGTTGTTGCGGGCGATGTCCGCGTCGGCGGGGTGGCCTGGTCCCAGCAGACCGGTATCCAGGCCGTCGAGATCGCCCTGGACGGTGGCGCCTGGCAGCCGGCCGAGCTGGCCGGCGTACCGAGCGACGACACCTGGGTGCAGTGGGCTGCGACGGTCCAGGCAGCTCCGGGAGACCACATCGTCCGGGTGCGCGCCACCGACAAGACCGGCCAGGTCCAGACTGGGGTCGAGCGCGACGTCCTGCCGAATGGCGCGACCGGCTGGCATGCCAGCGACTTCAGCGCTCGGGAAGCGTGAGCCAGCCATGCCTCAGGAGTTCGCCAGCCGAACCGGTGCTGCCCTCGTCGTCGGCGGAAGCGGTGGCCTGGGCCTCTCGATCGCCCGGATGCTGGCCAGTCGCGGCTCGCACGTTGCCGTGACCTTCCGCAGCAATCCCGAGGGCGGGGAGGCTGCCGTGGAGGCCGCGCGCGGCTGGGGCGTCCAGGCCTCGGCCCACCACCTCGACCTCACCTCGGCCGACGAGGCCGCGGCCGTCGTCTCGGCGGTCGTCGAGGAGTACTCCGGCTTGCACACGCTCATCTACGCCGCCGGGCCTCCGGTGCCGATGGTCCACCTCTCGTCGGTGGAGCCGGGCGCCATGGCCGCCCAGCTCGCGGCCGACGCGGCTGGCTTCTTCAACGTCGTGCACCCCGCCCTGCCGCACCTGCGCACCGCCGAGGGGTCGGTCGTGGCGGTGACCACGGCGGCCACCGCCCGCTACCCCGTGCGTGATGGGCTCTCGTCCGCCCCCAAGGCTGCCGTTGAGTCGCTGGTCCGCGCGCTCGCCGCCGAGGAAGGCCGCTACGGCGTCCGCGTCAACGCCGTGGGTCCGGGCATGCTGACCGACGGTATGGCGGCCCGCCTGATCTCGTCCGGCGAGCTCTCCGAGGAGGCCCTGGCCATCACCCGGCGCAACATCCCGCTGCGCCGCTTCGGGACCGCCACCGACGTTGCCGAGGCGGTCTGCTTCCTCGCCTCGGACCGCGCCGGCTTCATCTCGGGGCAGAAGCTCGACGTCGACGGTGGCTACGGGGTCTGAGTGGCGGTCCTCTGGGGCTGGTCGAAATCTCTTGTCCACATGCCGGAAGATCGGCCTGTTTTCGGGGCTGGAATGTCGGTGGTCCCGGCTTGACTTGATCCATGACCGAGACGCTCGCCGATGTCGACACCGCTGCTGCGGTGCTCGGCTGCGGCACGCGGTCGTCGTGCTTCCGCGGACCAGGCCGAGGCCGAGTTGTTGGAGCTCGCGGTGGCGTGGGCGGTCGATGCACTCGACCGACTCGCTGGACGATGCGGCGACGATCACCGACCGGTGTTTCCTGGAGGAGTCGCTGCCGATCGCGGGGCCGGGTGCCCCGTTGATCGCGGAGTTCTCGATCACTGAGTTCGCGGTCGCGGTCGGGCTCTCCACCGAGGCCGGGAAGGCGTATCTGGGTGAGGCGGTCGAGCTGCGCTACCGGCTCCCGCGGGTCTGGAAGCGCGTCGCGGCCGGGGACCTGGTGGCGTGGAAGGCGCGGTGGATCGCCAAGGCCACCTTGTCGCTCTCGATGGAGGCCGCGCGGTTCGTGGATGCCCGGGTCGCGGCGTTCGCGCACCGGCTCCGCGTCAGTGAGCTCGACCGGCTGGTCGAGACCGCGATCGCCCAGTTCATGCCCGAGGAGGCCGAGCGCCGCCGCAAGGCCGCCGCGGACGGTCGGTCGTTCAACGTCGGGAAGTCCCGCACAGGTCTCGACGGGAACGCCGACGTCTGGGGCACTCTGGATGTGGCCGATGCCCTCGACCTCGACGCGGCCGTCGCCGAGGGTGCCGAGGCGTTGAAGACACTCGGGTCGACCGAGTCGCTGGACGTACGCCGCGCCCAGGCCCTCGGGGCGATCGCCCGACGGCAGCTGGCGTTCGACCTCAACGGCACCGACGACGAGAGCAGCTGCACCCGCGCGGAAGCCGCGGCAGGTCGTCCTCCACGTCCATCTCTCCGAGGCCGCGATCCGTGGCGAGGCCGGCGGGCTCGGGCGGTTCGAGAACACCCGGACGCCCGATCACCGCCGAGCAGATCCGCGACTGGTGCGGCAACCCCGACGCCCACGTCGTCGTGAAGCCGGTCATCGACCTCAACGACCACCACCACGTGAATGCCTACGAGGTCCCCGACCGGATCCGTGAGCAATCCGCTCTGATCAACCAGACCTGTGTCTTCCCGTGGTGCACCCGCAACGCTCGACGTTGCGACAGCGACCACATCGAGCCCTACGACGCGGGTGGATCGACGTCCAGCGACAACATCGCCCCGCTCTGCCGACGACACCACCGACTCAAGACCCACGGCGGCTGGACCTACCGACCACTCGAGCCCGGCAGCTATCTCTGGACCAGCCCCCACGGCTACACCTACCTCCGCGACGAGTCCGGCACCCTCGACGTCAGCCGCGACCGAAGAGCCTGACCGCCCCCCACCCCGCTGGTCCACGATCAGCGGGGAAGTGGCATGTCCGAGTGCAGGCGTTCGGCCCCCGCGATGGACGAGACTGACGAGCGTGACCCTGATCCGCCCCGCTGGAGACGCCGAGGCAGCGCGCTGGTTGCTGCGTTCGGGGGTGGACTGGTGGGATCTCGTGCGATTCGGGCCACCTGGCTTCGACGCGTACGTCCGCATTGCCTGTCCCCAGGAGTCTGAGTCGGACAGCGACGACACGGCCGGTGAAGCAAGCGACCCCGTGCGTACGGCGCTGGCAACTCTCGCGGCACACACGACCACGCCGGCCAACGGCTTTGCCGCGGTCTGGGAGGGCTGGGTGGGTGGGGACCCGTCACCTGCAGCACCGCGCGTCGAGATCCCCCACCGCACCATGCTGCTCTTCGCCGGGCCGGTGGCATCACTCAGGGATGCACCCGCACTGGCTTGGTACGGCTCGGCGACGGGAGTCCTTCAGGAACCGCATCTCGTCTGGCCGGCGGATCAAGCGTGGTGCCTGGCCTGTGAGGTCGACGAGGAGATCGAGTTCACCGTGGGGTGCTCCCATGAGGCGCTCCAGGGTCTCGTCGCCGCGCTCCCAGGCCGGGTTCGACGAGTGCCCTACGGCGACCCGACCTAGCGCCCAGCGCCGCTGAGCCCTCACCAGTTGGAGTGAGTGCCTTCCGGCAGCGGGTGTGCCTGGTCGGTGACGATGAAGGCCAGCCCACCGGACTTCGGCAGCCACGCGTTCTCGAACTGCCCGCGGTCATAGGTACGCCGCACGCCCTCGCGTCGGCTGGCTGCGGGGTCGTTGACGACGACGTCGCCGTTCTCGGCGAAGCCGACGATGACCAGCAGGTGGCCGTTGCTGGCCGAGATGGGCGCGTTCGACAGCTGGCCCGAGCCGAACGAGATCGACGCGATCACGGGGATGCCGGCGAGCACGAACTTCTCGGCCTCCCGCAACGAGCGCAGCCGGGTCACGAACGCCTGCCCGGTCCGGGTCGCGGCGTAGGCCGTGTTGAACGGCCAGTTGCCGGTGCCCTCGTAGTCCGCGTCGTACGTCGCACGGGCGGCGAGGTCGACCCACGGGTCCACGTGGCCGTCCGGGACGAAGGAGTACGCCTTGGCCTTCGGCAGCGCGTCGTAGTAGCCCAGCACCATCGACGTGGACGTCGGGGCGCACCAGGCCTCGCCGCCGTTGCCCCACTGCGGGTAGTGGCCCTCGTGGACCATCTGTGAGTAGCTCGGCACGTCGAGCACCACCCCGGCGGCCGCGGCCGGGCGTCGAGGTGGTGACGCTGGTGGTCTGGGGGAGCCGCGAGGTCATCGCCCCGATCGCGTCGAGGCGGGGTGACGTCGAGGACGCCCCGGCCTTGCGCATCAGGCGGACCCGCAGCTGCCACGAGCGAAGTCCCGCGGTCTGCCAGGTGTCGACGTCGACCTCGGCCAGGTCGTCGGACTGCCCCGAGATCGTCGTACGCCGCACGAACCTGTCGCCGGCAGCCCACCGGGCGAGCGTGTCCCAGCTGGCGCGGGCGCCGTCGGCGGCCCTGCCCCGGACCTGGACCTCGACCCAGCTGTTGCGGGGGGTGCGGGCGGCCCACGAGGCGACGAGCTGGGTGAAGTCGTACGACGACGCGACCCAGGGCGAGCGCCACTGGCCCACGTCGTAGCGGTGCTGGCCGTAGGTCCGCTGCCGGGTCGGCGAGGAGAGCACGACCCGGCCCTTGCTGACCCGGACTCCGGAGAGCGTGCCGGTCCGGAGCTCTGCGCCGGTCGACCACTGGGTGTAGGTGATCTGGCGGGGCGGGTCTGCCGCGGCTGCGACACCGGCCGAGACCGGGGTGCCGGACACCGGCAGCAACGCGGCGAGGAGGACGGCGACGAAGGCGGGGACGAGCAGGACCGGCTTGAGCACGTAGGGGGGTTTGCGCACCCCTGCGACGGTACCGGTCCAGACCCCATCCGTCCCGGGAGTCACACGATCCGACGATGCGCGGGAGTCACTGACCCGCCCCTAGACTGGGGCGGGTGACCCTCAGGCTCCATGACACCGCGACGCGCGAAGCGCGTGATTTCGTCCCCCTCCAGGAGGGGCAGGCGAGCATCTACGTCTGCGGTCTGACCGTCCAGTCCGAGCCGCACGTCGGTCACGTGCGCTCGGCCGTCAACTTCGACGTCCTGCGCCGTTGGCTGAGCTTCGGCGGCCTCGAGGTCACCTTCATCCGCAACATCACCGACATCGACGACAAGATCCTGGTCAAGGCCGCCGAGCAGGGCCGCCCCTGGTACGCCCTCGCCTACGCGATGTACCGCGAGCTCGACAAGGCCTACGCCGCCCTCAACGTCGCCCCGCCGACGTACGAGCCGGCCGCGACCGCGCACATCCCCGAGATGATCGAGCTGATCACCGACCTGATCGCCAAGGGCCACGCCTACGCCGCCACGGACGGGTCGGGTGACGTCTACTTCGACGTCCGCTCGTGGCCGTCGTACGGCGAGCTGACCCGCCAGAAGCTCGATGACATGGAAGCCGCCGAGGTGGCCGCCGACCCGCTGTCGGTCGCCCGGAAGCGCGACCCGCGTGACTTCGCGCTGTGGAAGGGCTGGAAGAAGGACTCCGAGCCCGAGACCGCCGCCTGGTCCTCGCCGTGGGGTCCGGGACGTCCCGGCTGGCACATCGAGTGCTCGGCCATGGCCGGCAAGTACCTCGGCACCGCCTTCGACATCCACGGCGGCGGCGTCGACCTGCGCTTCCCCCACCACGAGAACGAGCAGGCCCAGTCCCGCGCGGCCGGTCACCCGTTCGCGTCGTACTGGCTGCACAACGCGTGGATCACCACCTCCGGCGAGAAGATGAGCAAGTCGCTCGGCAACTCGCTGATGATCCCGGCCGTGCTCGAGCGGTTCCGCGGCATCGAGCTGCGCTACTACCTCGTGTCCGCCCACTACCGCAGCCACGTCGAGTTCAGCTTCGAGGCACTCGAGGAGTCGGCGGTCGGCTTCCGCCGGATCGAGGGCTTCCTCCAGCGCGCCGCCGAGCTGGTCGGGGAGCTGCCCGCCACCGGCATGGCCTGCGCCGACTTCATCGCCGCGATGGACGACGATCTCGGTACCCCGGCCGCCGTGGCCGCGATCCACGACGTCGTCCGCGAGGGCAACAAGCTTCTCGCCGGCGGGGACACCCCGGCCCTGCGCGGCAATGCCGCCTCGGTCCTGGCGATGCTCGACGTCCTCGGCCTCCACCCCCACGACTCGGCCTTCACCACGGGCGCCTCCGACACGGATGCCCGACTCACCGAGGCGGTGGACGTCCTCGTCCACAGCCTGCTCGACCAGCGCGCCCGGGCGCGGGCGGCGAAGGACTTCGCTGCCGCAGATGTGATCCGCGACCAGATCAAGGCTGCCGGCATCGAGATCGAAGACACCCCCACCGGACCACGGTGGTCACTAGGAACAGAGAAGTACTGACATGGCAGGCAATTCGCAGCGCAAGGGCTCCATCAAGAAGACCGGCAAGGGCAACCCCACCGCCGGCTCCGGTGGCCGCGTCCGTCGCGGTCTGGAGGGTCGCGGGCCGACCCCCAAGGCCGCCGACCGCCCGTACCACAAGACCTACAAGTCGGCGAACAAGGTCGACAAGTCCGCGGCCGCGCGCCCCAAGCGCCGCAGCACCGGCACGACCGACGCCGAGTGGGTGGCCGGTCGCAACTCCGTCGTCGAGGTCCTGCGCGCCAAGATCCCCGTCACGGCCGTCTACGTCGCCGAGGGCACCGAGCGCGACGCCCGGCTGCGCGAGGCGTTCCAGCTCGCCGCCGACCAGGGCCTGAACCTCCTCGAGGTCACGCGCGGCGAGATGGACCGGATGACCAGCGGAGCGGTCCACCAGGGCCTCGCGGCCCGGATCCCCCCCTACGAGTACTCCCACGCCGACGACCTGCTCGGCGTTGCGATCGCTCAGGGCGAGAAGCCGCTGATCGTGGCCCTCGACTCCGTCACCGACCCCCGCAACCTCGGCGCCGTGATCCGCAGCGCCTCCGGTTTCGGTGCGCACGGCGTGCTGATCCCCGAGCGTCGCGCGGCCGGGATGACGGCTTCCGCCTGGAAGACCAGCGCGGGCGCCGCCGCCCGGATCCCGGTGGCCCAGACGGTCAACCTCGTGCGCCAGCTCAAGGCCTACCAGGCTGCGGGCTGCATGGTGGTCGGACTGTCGTCGGACGGCGATGTGGCGCTGCCGAGCTTCGAGCTCGGTGACGGTCCCCTCGTGCTCGTGGTGGGTTCGGAGGGCAAGGGCCTCTCGCGCCTGGTCTCCGAGACCTGCGACCAGCTGCTCTCCATCCCGATGGCCAACCAGCTGGAGTCACTCAACGCCGGCGTCGCCGCCTCGGTCGCCCTGTACGCCATCGCCCAAGCCCGAGCCTGAGCATGTCGCCCTCCGGGGAACCCACGTCCGAGCGCCACTGGGCGCTGCTGCACACGCTGCGGCTGTCCCGGGTCCTGGCCTATGTCGGGATCTGGGCCGGGGTGGCCGTGGTCGCGGGCGTCGTCCTCTTCCTGGTGAGCAGCCGGACCGTCGTCCTGGCCAGCCACGACGCCGTCGTACGACCGAACCTCCAGGGCCAGATCCTGGTCTCGACCGGGCCGATCCTTCCTGACCTGCGCCTCAGCTCCGGCCAGCGCCTCGGGGTGGACATCGCCCTGGGCAAGACCGAGGCCGAGTCGACCGCGGAGCTCTTCAAGCGCTACGGCTACATCGCCAGCCAGCCCGAGGGCCAGATCGCCAAGGTCGAGCAGGCCATGATCGACATGGCCTTCGACTCCGCCTTGCGCGGGGCGGTCATCGGCCTGCTCCCGATCCTGGTGTGGTGGATCCTCGGTGGCGAACGCCGCCGTGAGCTCTTCCGGCGCTCGCTCGGGCGCCGGGGCGGTCTGGCGGTGCTCCTGGCGGCCGCGCTCGTCCTGGCGCTGTGGCAGCCCTGGGACCGGCCCCAACAGCTCGTGATCGCCGAGCGCGACTGGATTCCGCTGGGCGAGCTGCTCGGCTCCGACGTCGTCCTCCCCGCCGAGCTCGACGGTGTCGAGGTCCGCGGCGACGTGACCACCCGGCAGAGCCAGCGCCTCATCGACAGCGCGATCGCGACCTACGACAAGTCCCAGGCGTTCTACCGCAAGGCCACCGAGGCCGCGGCCGACCTCGAGCTGCGCGTGCCCGATCCCGAGGACACGGTCGTGCTCCTGGTCTCCGACCGCCACGACAACATCGGCATGGACGCGGTCGCCCGCGCGGTGGGGGACGCAGCCGGTGCGACCGCCATCTTCAACGCCGGTGACGACACCTCCTCCGGCAAGAGCTGGGAGGCGTTCTCGCTCGACTCGGTCGATGCCGCCTTCGATGACGTCGACCGCTTCGGGGTGGCCGGCAACCACGACCACGGCCCGTTCATGCAGCAGTACCTCCAGGACCTCGGCTGGACCATGCTCGACGGCGAGGTCGTCGATGGTCCCGGCGACACGACCCTGCTGGGCGCCCCCGACCCGCGCTCGAGCGGGCTCGGCAGCTGGCGCGACGAGACCGGGCTGAGCTTCGACGAGGTCGCCGACCGCCTGGGGGACGTCGCCTGTGCTGCGTCCGAGCGGATCTCGACCATCCTGGTGCACGACTCCGACCAGGCCACGCCCGCGCTCGAGCGCGGTTGTGTCGACCTGGTGCTGGCCGGTCACCTCCACGTCCAGGTCGGTCCGACCCGGGTCTCGGGCGAGGACGGTTCGATCGGGTACACCTACACGACCGGCACGACCGGCGGTGCGGCGTACGCCATCGCAGTGGGCAGCAAGCCGCGGCGCGAGGCCCAGGTCAGCCTGATCACCTACCGCGACGGACGCCCGATCGGGATCCAGCCGGTCATGCTCCAGACCAACGGGGTCTTCTCGGTGAAGGACTACATCCCGCTCTTCTTCCCGCCCGCCGCGGGTGCGGGAAGGGCCGGGGTCGACCGCAACTAGGATCGCGGCATGGCCACGACCGTTGACCGACTCCTGCCCACCGACGAGGCCGAGGCGCTGCTCCAGCTGACCCGCGAGATCGCGGCCAAGGAGCTCACCCCGCACGTCGCCGAGCTCGAGGAGCAGGCTGCGTTCCCGGCCGACGCCTACCGCGTCCTGGGCGCCTCGGGACTGCTCAGCCTCCCCTTCGCCGAGGAGTACGGCGGTGGCGCGCAGCCCTACGAGGTCTACCTCCAGGTGGTCGAGGAGATCGCCGCGGCCTGGCCCAGCGTCGGGGTCGGGACCAGCGTCCACTCGCTGACCGCCTCCGTCGTGGCGGGCAACGCCACCGCGGAGCAGTGCGCGCACTGGCTGCCGCGGATGCTCTCGGGGGAGTGGCTCGGCGCCTACTGCCTCTCCGAGCCGCAGGCCGGCTCGGACGTTTCCGGGATCCGCACCAAGGCGGTCCGCGACGGCGAGGACTACCTCGTCACCGGCACCAAGCAGTGGATCAGCAACGGCTCGTGCGCCGACTACTACATCCTCTTCGCGCGGACGTCCGAGGACGCCAAGCGCGGGCTCTCGGCCTTCATCGTTCCGGCCGACACCGAGGGCATGAGCTTCGGGGCTCCCGAGAAGAAGATGGGCCTGGCCTGCGACGTCACGACCCAGGTGATCTTCGAGAACGCCAGGATCCCGGCCGCGCAGCGGATCGGCGAGGAGGGCGAGGGGATGCGCGTGGCGCTCTCGGCCCTCGACTCCGGGCGGCTCGGGATCGCCGCGGTGGCCACGGGCATCGCCCAGGCTGCCCTGGCCCACGCGGTCGCCTACGCCGGTGAGCGCGAGCAGTTCGGCAAGCCCGTGGGCGCCTTCCAGGGGATGCAGTTCCTGCTGGCCGACATGGCGGTGGACGTCGAGCGGGCGCGCGCGACGTACCTCCACGCGGCGCGGCTCAAGGACGCCGGCAAGCCGTTCTCCCGGCAGGCCTCGATCGCCAAGCTGACGGCGAGCGACGCTGCCATGCGCGTCACCACCGATGCGGTGCAGGTGCTCGGCGGCAACGGCTACACCCGCGAGTACCCCGTCGAGCGGCTCTTCCGCGATGCCAAGGTCACCCAGATCTTCGAGGGGACCAATCAGATCCAGCGGATGGTGATCGGGCGCGATCTGCTGCGCTGATTCCAGGACTGGACCACTCCGCGGACCCATCCCATGGACTTCGTCACCTTTGGGATGGTTGGCTCGTTAGGAGTTGTTACCTGTTCTAGTTTTGGAGGGCCCGTGCGCCGGCTTCGTCTTTTCCGCTCCACTTCGCTGCCGTCCGGCGGGGCATCCCTCGGGGTGGCCGCCGTGCTGCTCTCGCTCACGCTCGCCGCGTGCGGCTCGCAGCTGGACCCGAACACCGTCGCCCAGGTGAACGGCGCCGGGAATGGCGCCCAGGGCGGGACGGTCCCCGGCGACACCTCCGGTGGCACCACGGACGGTGGCGGCACGGTTGACGGTGGCGGCACCACGGACGGTGGCGGCACGACCTCGGGTGGTGGTGGCACGACCTCGGGTGGTGGTGGCACGACCTCGGGTGGGGGCACGACGTCCGGTGGTGGCGGCGGCAAGTCCGCGCCCGACGGCGGCGCCAAGGCCGCGTCGTGCGACGGGTTCAAGAACCAGACCGGCGTCACCGACGACAAGATCATCATCGGCAACGCCTCCGACATCTCCGGTCCGGTCCCCGGCCTCTTCGAGTCGGCCCAGCTCGGCACCAAGGCGTACGTCGCCTACTTCAACGCCTCGGGCGCGAAGATCTGCGGCCGCTCCCTCGAGCTGCGCTCCTACGACAGCCGGACCGACGCCGCCGCCGACCAGCAGGCCTACACCCGGGCCTGCGACGAGGTCTTCGCGATGATCGGGTCGATGTCTGCCTTCGACTCCGGCGGCGCCGCCACGGCCGAGAAGTGTGGCCTCCCCGACATGCGCTCGGCCGCCGTGACCGCGGACCGGGCCAAGTGCACGACCTGTTTCGGGGCCCAGTCCACCAACGCGGAGTTCGAGAACGCCGTTCCCGACTTCATCCTCAAGAACTACGGCGACGCGGGCAAGCACGCGGCCATGCTCTACATCAACGCCGGCGCCGCCTCGGAGAACGGCAAGTCGCAAGTGGCCGCGATGACCAAGCGCGGGATGAACTTCGACTACGTCCAGGGCGTCGACGTCGCCGAGTTCAACTACGCACCCTTCGTCCAGCAGATGAAGGACAAGGGCATCAAGTCGGTGCAGCTGATCGGTGCCTACCAGCAGTCGGTGCGGCTGGCCCAGGCCATGGAGCAGCAGAGCTTCAAGCCGAGCATCTACATCCTCGACCCGACGCACTACACCCCCGAGTTCATCGAGACCGGCGGCGCTTCGGTCGAGAACGCGGTGGTCTTCACCAACTTCGTGCCCTTCGAGGAGGCCAGCCGCAACGCGGAGACCCAGCTCTACATGAACTGGGTCAACCAGGTGAAGCCCGGCGCCGACCCGTCGTTCTTCGGGGTCTTCTCCTGGTCGGCTGCCCGGCTCTTCGCGGAGCGGGCCACGGCCCTGGGTGGCAAGCTCACGCGAGCCTCGCTCCTCGCGTCCTTCAAGGGTGTGCAGAAGTGGACCGCGAACGACCTGCACTCGCCGCAGAACGTCGGAGCCAAGCGCTCGGGTGACTGCTGGCGCTTCATCACGGTCAAGAGCAGCAAGTGGGTGCCGATCGGCGGCACCAAGTACACCTGCAACGGCACCACGCTGCCCTGAGTCTCCTTTTGCCGCGCGTCGGGAGCGGTTCTGTGGCACCATCGCGGTGAAAACTAGTACGTGTTCTAGTTCTGGAGGAACGACATGCCCGGAGGCTCCGGCGTACGACGGCACCGCACCCGCGGTCTCGTCGCGCTCGGCGCACTCGGTGTGATGCTCGTAGCCGCCTGCGGATCGCAGGTGGACCCGGTGACGATGGCGCGGGTCAACGGACTCTCGGCCCAGCAGGCCGGTGCCGCGGTCCCGGGGGAGGCGTCCGGCGGCGAGGTCGACGGCTCCGGCGGCGAGGCCGACGGGGTGGACCCGTCCGGCTCCTCCGGCGGCGGTACGACGACCAGCAGCGGCTCAGGCTCGGGCGCTGGCCCCTCGACCTCGGGTGGTGGCGGCGGTGCTGGTGGCGGTGGCCCTCAGGGTTCTTCCGGCGGGGGGGCCAAGGCGGCCTCCTGCGACGGCTTCACGAACCAGGTGGGGATCACCGACGACACGATCAAGGTCGCCAACATCGCGGACATCTCCGGTCCGGTGCCCGGCATCTTCGAGTCGGCCCAGCAGGGCTCACGTGCCTTCGCGGCGTACTTCAACTCGACGAGCACGATCTGCGGGCGCAAGCTCGAGATCCAGCCGCTCGACAGCCGCGCGGACGGCAGCGCCGACCAGCAGCAGTTCACCCGGGCCTGTGACGAGGCGTTCGCCGCGGTCGGCTCGATGTCGGCCTTCGACTCCGGCGGTGCCGCGACCGCCGAGAAGTGCGGGATCCCCGACATGCGCGCGCTCTCGGTCACGCCCGAGCGCCTGCACTGTGCCACCTGTTTCAGCGCCTACGCGCTGAGCCCCAACCTCGTGCCCAACGTGATGCCGCAGTACTTCGTCAAGAAGTTCCCCGAGGCCACCCAGCACGTGGCGATCCTCTACGTGAACATCGGGGCCGCAGCGGTCAACGCCCAGAGCTTCAAGTCCGGCTGGTCGAGCAACGGCTGGAAGGTCGACTACTTCGAGGGCATCGACACCGCCGAGTTCAACTACGCGCCGTACGTCCAGCAGATGCGCGACAAGGGGATCCGGTTCGTCGTCTACCTCGGGCCCTACCAGTTCACCGTCCGGCTGCAGCAGGCGATGACCCAGCAGAACTTCGACCCGGACGTCTTCCTGCAGGACCCCACGATCTACGACCAGCGCTACGTCGACGAAGCCGGGAGCGACGGGGACGGCTCGTACGTCTACTCGACCGTGGAGCTCTTCGACAACCTCAAGGTTCCCGAGATGGCGCTCTACCGGTCCTGGTTGCAGCAGATCAAGCCCGGCGCGATCCCCAACTACTACGGTCTCTACGCCTGGTCCGCGACCAGGCTCTTCGTCGAGCAGGCGCTGGCGCTCGGGGGAGACCTCACCCGAGCCTCCCTGATCGCCCGCCTCAAGCAGGTCAAGGACTGGACCAGCAACGGCCTGCACACAGGGCAGCCGGTGGGCAGCAAGGCCACCGGCAACTGCATCAAGATCATCCAGCTCAACAAGGGTCGATGGTCACAGGTGTCTCCCGGGGACTACATCTGCGGCGGCATGACCAACACCGGCATCGGAGGATGACCCCGTGAGCTCACTGCTCTCGTTCACCATCATTGGCCTGTTCACTGGCGCGGCGTACGCCATCGCTGCCAGCGGCCTGGTCCTGACCTACACCACGACGCGGGTCTTCAACATCGCCCACGGTGCCTTCGGCATGGTCATGGCCTTCACCTTCTGGGACTTCAGCCAGCGCCAGGGCATGCCCGTGTGGCTCTCGCTCTTCCTGGTGCTCGGGGTGGTGGCTCCGGCGATCGGCTGGTTCATCCAGCGGTTCGTGACCAAGGGGCTCGGTGAGGGTCCGGTCAGTGTGGCGTTGGTGGTCACGGTGGGACTCTTCGTGGGCTGCATCGGGGTCGCCCAGCAGATCTGGCCCCCCGCCGCGCGGACGGTGCCGCAGTTCATGGCCGACCGTGGCGTCACGATCGCCGGCACCTACGTCACCGCGCACCAGATCATCACGATCCTGCTCTCCGTGGTCGTGGCCGGGCTGCTCTACCTGCTGCTGAACCGGACCCGCATCGGGACCGCGATGCGCGCCTCGGTGGACAACCCCGAGCTCCTCAAGCTCTTCGGCGGCCGCCCCGACCGGGTCGCGGCCCTCTCCTGGGCGATCGGCATCTCGCTGGCCGCTCTCGCCGGCATCCTGCTCACGCCGTACATCGGCCTGAACTACTACGACCTCACGTTGTTGGTCATCAACGCCTACGCCGCCGCCATGCTCGGCAAGCTCAAGAGCCTCCCGCTCACCTTCGTCGGCGCCATGGGCCTGGGCATCCTCCAGTCCTTCGCGGTCGCCTACCTGCCCTCGGACGGCCCGCTCTCCGGGATCCGCGCGGTGGTCCCGGCGCTCTTCCTCTTCGCGGTGATCGTGCTGATGCCGCAGGCCCAACTGCGGATCGGACAGGTCAAGGGCATCGTCTCCGCCCCGCAGCCCTCGACCCGCCAGGCCGTCGGCTGGGGGGTCGCGCTGCTGCTGATGGTCGCCGTGATGACCACCTCGCTCTCCACGGTGAACCTGCTGCTGGTCGGCACCGCTGCGACGTACGCGATGGTGATGCTCTCGCTCGTCCTGCTCACCGGGTACGGCGGCCATGTCTCGCTGGCCCAGTTCACCTTCGCCGGGGTCGGTGCACTCGCCTACGCCAAGCTCGACAGCCCCACCCTCTTCGGGCTGCTCGTGGCCGCGCTGATCGCCGCCGGCGTCGGTGCCCTGGTTGCGCTGCCGGTGCTCCGGCTGACGGGGCTCTACCTGGCCCTGTCCACGCTCGCCTTCGGCGTGCTGATGGACAAGATGATCTTCCAGGCCGACTACGCCTTCGGCTTCAACGGCACCCTGGAGGCCAGTCGGCTCTCGGTCTTCGGCAAGGCGATCGACTCCACCGGCGCCTACGTGCTGGTGATGGTGGTCTTCCTGGTGCTGATGGCGTGGGGCCTGCTCCTGCTGCGCCGCGGCACGATCGGCCGGCTGCTGATCGCGATGCGGGACAGCCCGGCCGCCTGCACCACCCTGGGGCTGAACATGCGCTGGTTCCGGGTAGGCCTCTTCGGTCTCTCGGCCGGGATGGCCGGTCTCGCCGGCGCGCTCTTCGCCGGGCTGCGCGGCACGATCGGCGCCAACGACTTCCAGTTCTTCAACAGCCTGCCGCTGCTGCTGCTGGCCGTGGTCTTCGGCGTCACCTCGGTCACCGGAGCGACCCTCGGCGGGATCGGGCTGATGCTGCTCCCGGTCTTCCAGAGCTCACGCCCCGAGGTTGCGGGCCTGATCTTCGCCGTCCTCGGCTTCGGGGCGGTGGCGCTGGGGCGCGATCCGAACGGTCTCGCGAACCTTCTCTTCGGGCTCGGACACCGGCTGGATCGGCGGTTCGGCCACCGCATCCCGAAGAACCTGCCCATGATGTCTCGTAACTCCTCGGAGCCCGAACCAGTTGATCTCGGTGAAGAGCAAGAGGAGGTGCCTGCCCATGTCGCTACTTGAGGTCGACGACGTCGTCGTCCAGTTCGGCGGAGTGACCGCTGTCAACCACGCCAACTTCGTGGCAGACGCCGGTCGCATCACCGGGCTGATCGGTCCCAACGGAGCCGGGAAGACCACCTGCTTCAACGTCATCAGCGGACTCCAGAAGCCCACCAAGGGCAAGGTCCGTTTCGACGACAAGGACGTCACCGGGCAGGCGGTGCACCGCCGCTCCAAGCGCGGGATGGGACGCACCTTCCAGCGGCTCGAGGCGTTCGGCTCGCTCAGCGTCCGCGACAACGTGCGCGTAGCCCACGACATCCACATGGGGGTCAAGGGCATCATCCGGCCGTCCCGGGCCGACGTCGACCACCTGCTCGAGACCGTCGGAATCTCGTCGTACGCCGACGAGCGCGCCGACTCGATCCCCACCGGCACCGCCCGACTGCTGGAGCTGGCCCGCTGCCTCGCGGGGGCGCCGAAGCTGCTGCTGCTCGACGAGCCCTCCTCGGGCCTGGACGAGTCCGAGACCGACGCCTTCGGCGAGCTGCTGATCAAGCTCGCCGCCGACGGCATGGGCATCTTGATGGTCGAGCACGACATGGACCTGGTGATGTCGGTCTGCGACGTCATCCACGTCCTCGACTTCGGTGAGGTCATCGCCTCCGGCATGCCGACCGACGTCCGGGCCAACCCGCGCGTGCAGAAGGCCTACCTCGGCTACTCCGACGAAGCCGAGGACGCGGTGACCGAGACCCGCACCGACCTGCCGGCGGTCGAGATGACCACGCAGATCCCCGTCGTCCCCGCCGAAGGAAGCCTGCGATGAGTGTCCCGATCCTCGAGGTCTGCGACCTCCGCGCGGCGTACGGCCGGATCGAGGTGCTCCGTGGCGTCGACCTGGCCGTGCCCAAGGGCGCGGTGGTTGCGCTGCTCGGCCCGAACGGCGCCGGCAAGAGCACGCTGGTCAAGGTGATCAGCGGCCAGAAGAAGCCCACTGGAGGCGACGTCCACCTCGGTGGGGTCAACGTCCGCGACGCCGGTCCCGACGAGCTGGCGCGACTGGGACTGTGCACGGTGCCCGAGGGTCGTTCGGTCTTCCCGAACCTCACCGTCGAGGAGAACCTCACCCTGATGTCGTACGCCGGGGTCTCGGCCGAGGCGGTCCTCGAGACCGCCTTCTCGTACTTCCCGCGGCTGCTCGAGCGTCGTGGCCAGCTGGCCGGGACCATGTCCGGTGGCGAGCAGCAGATGCTCGCCATGTCGCGGGCGCTGGCGTCGGACCCGGCCCTGCTCCTGCTCGACGAGCTCTCGATGGGGCTCGCCCCGCTCATCGTGGACGAGCTCTACGACACCGTCGCCCAGATCGCCGCGAGCGGGGTCTCGATCCTCTGCATCGAACAGTTCGCTCGTACCGCCCTCCGGGTGTCCGACTACGCGGCGGTGATGACCGGTGGCCGTATCGTGGCCACGGGTGAGCCCGCAGAAATTATGGAGACCATGTCCGACGTGATCCTCGGAGGTGCCGCATGAAGCGGTCAGCCCAGTCCACTCGCACGCCCACCACGTCGACGCGTCGCACGCGTCCGCTCGCGCGGATGGTGCCACTGGTCGCGGCGGGTCTCGTCGGTGCCGTCCTGCCGATGTCCGCGTCGCAGGCCGAGGTCGCTCCCACCTTCAGCGGTTTCAGCACCGTCGGTATCGCTTCGCCCCTGCGCCTGGAGATCTACGAGTCGGTGATCCCGATCCCGAGCATTCCTCAGCTCGAGGTCGAGGTCGGCTACACCCGGGTGGAGGCGGACTCCAGCAGTTCGCACGCCCGCTCGACCTACCTGTGGCCCGGTGGCCCGATCGGCGAGGGCGCCAAGACCTTCGCCGAGACGCTCAACCTGCCGCCCCAGATCGGTGAGCAGGGCTACCCCTTCCAGACGAACGCGAAGAGTCCGAGTGGTCCTCCGAAGGAGTCCCTCGAGCCCTTCCCGGGGATGGTGATGCGTTCGAGCGCGTCCGAGACCATCACGTTCGCCAAGGTCGGTGTCTCGCCCGACAACGATGTCCAGGATCCGAACGGCTCCGGTGACGATGGTGGCGATGGCGACGGCGATGGCGATGGCGATGGCGCAGCTCCCTGCCCCATCGCGCCGTTGCCGTGTCCTGTCGGCCTGTTCGGCGCGGTGCTCGGATCGTCGTTCGATGCCACGCCGGCTGCCAGCAAGCGCCAGATGAGCGTCGCCGAGGACGAGCCCGACAACCCGGGTCTGCCGCCTGAGCTCGCGGCGCTCGTCGACGTCGGCAGCATCACCTCGAACAGCAGCACGACGTCTGCGCCCGACCTGATCAGCACGGTCTCGCGCGCTTCGGCGAACGACATCGCCCTGCTCGGCGGAGTGGTCACGATCGAGAGCGTCTTCGGCCGCGCGACGGTCACCGGTGACGGCAAGACGGGTGTCGCGGGTGGCAAGGCTGGCTACCAGGGGCTCGCGATCGCCGGCAACAAGTTCCGCATCGGCCCCGACGGGGTCGAGGCCCAGGGTGAGACCCACAAGATCGACGGTCTGCCGGACGACCCGGCCAAGGCCCTGGCCCAGCTCGGCATCACGTTCCTCCTGCCGGAGCCGGAGTACACCGTCGAGGGCGACAAGGCCACCAGTTCGGTGGAGGCGTTGCGCATCGAGATCGACACCACGATGCTGCGCAACCAACTGAACGTCATCCCCTTCGGGGACATCGTGGCGGGGATCCCCGACGAGACCGGCGACCTGAAGAAGACCATTCAGGCCGCGACCTTCCTGTCGCCGAAGTTCGTCATCGTCCTCGGTGACGCCTCCAGCACGGTCGACACCGTGCAGGGGCTCGACTTCCCTGACACCGACACCGACACGGGCGGCACCGACGGCAGCAAGGGTGGCTCCGGCGGCAGCACGAGTGGTGGTGCCTCGGGTGGCAGCACCGGCAGTGCCTCGACCGGCGGTGGCGGTACCCCCGTCGCCGGCAGCGGCGGCGGCATCGTCGACGGTGACCTCGGTGGGGTGACCCCGGTCGCGGCCGGCCTCCCGCCGCTCTTCTCCATCCCCGGCGCGCTGCTCTTCGGCGGCCTTGCCCTCGCTGCCCTGGCCGGATCGTGGCTGCGCCGCGTGGGCCTGCTCGCTCTCGGTGGCACCGGTTCCTGCGCCCACGGCCTCGACAGCGGCCTGCCCGATCTCCGAAAGGCCTGACCCATGACCACCACTTCCCTGCCCCGCGCCGCTGGACGCTCGTCGTCGGGTGCCGCACCGCTCAAGGACAACCACTACCAGCTGCTCCAGGTGGTGTTGTTCTGGGGCGGAGCCGTCCTGCTGCCGATGGGCCTCGTGGTCATCGTGCTGGGTTGGTACGGCGCCGCGAACACGCCGTACCAGTACGACCAGCTGTCCTACCTCGTCTCCGGAGGCCTGCTCGGGCTCGGACTGACCTTCGTCGGTGGGTTCCTCTACTTCGGAGCCTGGCTGGCGCGGATCGCCTCGGACGGTCGGGAGGCCTCCAAGCGGCTCGCCGACACCCTCCTGGTGCTGGCCGACGTCACCTCGCGGGCCGCCGCGACCAGCAGCACCGGGCTGGACGTCTCCGCGATGCCGGTCACGGCCGGGGACGGCACCACCATGCACCGGCGCGACTGCACCCTGATCGCGCACCGCGAGGACCTCAAGCCGGTCGGCGAGCAGAACGCCCACCTCACCGCCTGCCGGGTCTGCCGCCCCTGACGCTGACCTGCCACTTGTGGCCGCTCACGACCCGCCGACCTGCCACATATGGCCGCCCCTACAAACCTGGGGCGGCCACAAGTGGCAGGTCGGCGGGTTTGTGGCGGCCACAAGTGGCAGGTCAGTCTGTGGTGACCGCTTCGTCGGGTCGGGTCGCGAGCTGGTGCTCCATGTAGTCCCGCGCGGTCTCCAGGATGTCGACCTCGCAACCGGCCCGCTCGGAGAGGTACCACCGGTGCACCAGGACCTCGTGGAAGATCTCGGCCGGCTCCAGCTTGCCCCGCGCCTCGGGGGGGACCAGGGCCATGACCGGCTCGTAGACCTCGGTCAGCCAGCGGTTGGCCACCAGTGACCTGTTCTCCCGGCCCAGGTCGAAGTGGGCGGTGAAGGCCGCCAGGTCGTTGAGCATGCGTCGGGCCTGGGCCTCCTCGACGCTGAGGCCGGTCAGCCCCTGGAGCTCGCGACGGTGGTGTCCCAGCTCGACGACCTTGGGCTGGATCCGCACCTGGTCGCCGTCGAAGTCGGTCACGATGTCGAGCTCGTCGACGTCGAAGCCGAGGTCGTTGAGACGTTCGATCCGCTTCTCGATCCGCCACATCTCGGCCACCGTGAACTCCTCCTCGCGGGTGAGCTCGGCCCAGAGGGCGTCGTACCTCTCCTGGAGGAGGTCGACGACGGCGATCGCCTCGACCTCCGACTCGAGCGTGTCGCTGGCCTGGAGGTCGAGCAGCTCGGCGAAGACGTTCTCGCGGGCGATGGTGAGGTCGTGCTCACGCATCCCCTGCGACAAGGTGAGCTTGAGCTCCCCGGTCTCCGCGTCCACGAGGTACGCCGCGAAGCCACCGGCGTTGCGGCGGAACAGCACGTTGGACAGCGACACATCACCCCAGAAGAAGTCGGCCAGGTGCAGTCGGACCAGCAGGACGACCAACGCATCGACCAGCGAGGGCAGGTCCTCGGCCGAAAATCCGTGGGCGAAGAGGCTCCGGTAGGGCAACGAGAAGGCCAGGTGCTCGGTCAGGAGGGCGGCGGGCAGCTCGTCCCCGTGCTCGTCGACCCGGCCCGCGACGACCCCCTGCGGAACGACGGCGGGCAGGCCGAGCCGCTGGAGGTCACGCAGCAGGCGGTACTCCCGGAAGGCGATCTCCTCGACCGTCTCCTTGACCGCGTAGGTGCGCTCCCGCAGGCGCACGATCCGGACGATGTGGCGCGAGAGCCCGCGGGGGAGGGGGACGACGTGTTCGGCCGTCCACTCCTCGAGCGGGAGTGTCCACGGCAGCGTCATCACGGCTGGGTCGGGCCGGCTCGCGACCACTCGCAGTGCCATGGCCGCCAGCCTAGGCGGCCTTCATGGTCGCTGTCCGGTCGGCTCGAGGAAGACGGCTCCCGGCCCGCGGGGCGCCACCTCGTCGGACGGGTTGTTCAGGGTGCAGACCTTCAGGCTCAGGCAGCCGCACCCGATGCAGCCGTCGAGCTTGTCGCGCAGGCGCTCGATCCGCTCGATCTGCGCGTCGAGCCGGCTGCGCCACGAGCGGCTCAGTCGCGACCAGTCCGCCTTGGTGGGGGTGCGGTTGGCGGGCAGGCTGCTGAGGGCCTCGGCGATCTCGTCGAGGCTGAGGCCGATTCGCTGGGCAGTGCGGATGAAGGCGATCCGGCGCAGGGTCGCCTGCTCGTAGCGGCGCTGGTTCCCGGACGTGCGGGTGGAGTGGATCAGGCCGCGCGACTCGTAGAACCTGATGGCGGACGTGGCGACGCCCGCCCGCTCGGCAAGGGCTCCGATGGTCAGCTCGGTCATCCCGACAGGATCCTTCGACTTCAGGTGAACTTCAAGGAGTACGACCTCGGGATACTAGAACGCGTTCTAGTTCGTTGGTAGGCTTCCGCCATTCCCTCGACATCGGAGACCCCGCATGAGTGCCACCAACGAACCTCGCGTCATCGTCATCACCGGGGCCGCCTCGGGTGTCGGCTTCGCGACGGCCGAGCTGTTCCGCGACGCGGGTGACATCGTCTTCGGTCTGGACATCAACCCGACCGTTCCTGACGGCGTGACCTACGTCGAGTGCAACGTCGCCTCGCGCGCCTCCGTCGACGCCGCGATCGAGACCTGCGCCCAGCACGGCCGCATCGACGTGCTGGCGAACGTCGCCGGCCTGGTGCAGTTCGGCCGCTTCGAGCTGATCACCGATGAGGAGTTCGACCGGGTCCAGGCGGTCGACCTCAAGGGTCCGTTCATGATGATGCAGGCGGCGCTGCCGCACCTGAAGGCGTGCGGCGGCAACATCGTCAACGTCTCCTCGGTGGCTGGGCGCGTGCCGCAGCCCTACGCCACGGCGTACGCCGCCGCGAAGGGTGGGCTCACGACCCTCACCCAGGCGCTGGCCCTCGAGCTCTCGCCGGCCGGCATCCGGGTCAACGCGATCTGCCCCGGCACGATCGACACCCCGATGGTGGCGCATGTCGCCACGATCTTCCCCGAGGATCTCGACCCGCGCCTGGTCGACCGCCTGATGATGAACCTGCCGGGTCCGGCCATCTCCGCCGCCGAGATCGGTGGCGCCATCCGCTACCTCTCCTCGCCCGAGGCGCGGATGATCACCGGATCGGTCCTCGCCTTCGACGGTGGCATGAGCTGACGTCTGGTCCAGCTGCTTGACTTGAAGTGAACTTCAAGTTGAACCATGGGGTCATGAACCAGATCCCACGACTGCTGAGCCTGATGACCGGCGACGAGAAGCACTCGGCCGCCGCCACGTCGACCCTGGACGTGATCCAGGTCCTCTACGAACGCGTCCTCGACGTCTCGCCCGAGCGGGTGGGTGACGAGCGCCGGGACCGCTTCTACCTCTCCAAGGGACACGGGCCGATGGCCTACTACGCCGTCCTCGTCGACCAGGGGTATTTCCCGGAGGAGTGGCTGCCCGGATGGGGGTCGTTCGACTCCCCGCTCGGCTTCCACCCCGACCGCAACCTGGTGCCCGGCGTCGAGATCTCCTCGGGCTCGCTGGGGCATGGCCTCCCGCTCGCGGTCGGCACCGCGCTCGGGCTGCGTGCCCAGGGCATCCACTCGCGGATCGTGGTGCTCGTCGGTGACGCCGAGCTCGACGAGGGCAGCAACCACGAAGCGCTGGAGCTCGCCGCGGCGCTCGGGCTGGACGCTCTCACGGTGGTGGTGATCGACAATCGGTCGTCCAGCTACGCCGTACCCGGGCGGATCGCCGAGCGCTTCGCCGTCGAGGGCTGGCACGCGGCGACGGTGGACGGCCGTGACCAGGACGCGCTTGAGAAGGCGCTGTCGCACCGTGAGTTCGATCGACCGAACGTGGTCGTCGCCCGAGTGGAGGAGCAGTGATGGACCCCCGCATGCAGTTCGCCCACACCGCCGGCGACCTCGTCGAGAGCGACGACTCCGTCGCCCTGGTCTACGCCGAGATCTCGGGTCGGTTCTTCGGCGAGGTCGAACGGCGTCATCCCGAGCGGGTCATCAATGTCGGCATCCGCGAGCAGCTGCTGGTCAACGTCGGGGCCGGGATGGCGCTGACGGGCTTGCGCCCGATCGTGCACACCTTCGGGTCGTTCCTCGTCGAGCGCGCCTTCGAACAGATCAAGCTCGGCTTCGGCCACCAGGACGTCGGGGGCGTGCTGGTGGGGTCCGGTGGCTCCTTCGACATCGCGTCGGGTGGTCGCACGCACCAGTCGCCCGGTGATGTGGCCCTGCTCGACACCCTGCCCGGCATCTCGATCCACGCTCCCGGCACCAGCATCGAGGTCGACGCGGCTCTGCGCTCGGCCACCGCCGGGTCCGGGGTGCACTACGTCCGCGTGGTCGGCCAGACCAATGCGGAGTCCTTCGCCCACCTGCCCGGCCGCTTCCACGTCGTACGACGCGGGGCCGGGGCCACGGTCATCGCGCTCGGTCCGGTGCTCGACGCTGTGCTCGCGGCGACCGAGGGGCGCGACGTGACGGTCCTCTACGCGAACACGGTGCGCCCCTTCGATGGTCGGGGGCTGCGTGAAGCGCTCGGCGCACCGGAGGTCGTCCTCGTGGAGCCGTGGCTGGCCGGCACCTCCTCCCACGTCGTGGCGGAGGCGCTGCGAGATGTGCCGCACCGGCTGCTCTCGCTCGGGGTCGGCCGACGCGAGCTGCGCCACTACGGCTCGGCTGACGAGCACGTCGCCGCCCACGGGCTCGACGCTGTGGGGGTGCGGGCAGCGCTCGACGGGTTCCTGTCGGTGGCCGCCTGATGCCCGGTGTGGAGCGGCGACGAACTACCATGTGGCCGCGCCGTCGACCGCATGGTCGGCGGTCGTGCCGGTGTAGCTCAGTAGGTAGAGCGCCTCTCTTGTAAAGAGGATGTCGCGGGTTCGACTCCTGTCACCGGCCCCCTGAGTCGAGATCGGGAGAGTGGTCACGTGGCCACTCCTCCGCCCTCGTCCGATTCGCACAAGCACGTGCGCCGGCACCGAGGCTAACGACGGGTGCGGCACGGCAGCTCGGAGAAGGCCATGGGTCGGTAGGCTGCCCGCCGTGAAGTTCTTTATCCGCCGTCGACTCATGGACCTCGAGATGGTCCTGGTGCATGCGGTGAGCCGATTCCCGGTCCACGCTGTCCGCCTTCTGGTTCTCCGCGCGTTTGGTGCCCAGATCGCCGAAGACGTGGTTGTCTACCACGGCTTCGAGGTGAGGCGTGCCCGCAACCTGTCGGTGGGAGCAAGGTCCAAGATCGGCAACGACGCCGTGCTCGACGCGCGCGGCGGCATCACTCTGGGGGTGGACGTCAACCTTTCCTCAGGGGTGAACATCTGGACAGGGCAGCATGATTGGCAGGCTGAGGACTTCGGGTACGTCTCTGCGCCAGTATTCGTGGGCGATCACGCATGGCTCAGTACCCGGGTGACGATCCTCCCCGGAGTGACGATCGGGGAAGGTGCCGTCGTGGCGGCCGGAGCCGTCGTCGCCCAGGATGTCGAGCCCTACACCTTGGTCGGCGGGGTCCCTGCCAAGGTCATAGGGAAGCGGCCGACTGGGCTCAGCTACCAACTCGACCCACGTCGCCGAAAGGCGTGGTGGTGGTAATGCCGTCACCCGGCGGTCCCGCAGGCCTGCGATCGATGACCGAGCTGACCACCCGGACGGCGATCGTGCCGCTTGGAATGCGCGTGAGCGTGGTCTGAAAAACCTCTGGTTGGGAGCATGAGACAGCTCCGCTGGTCCCATGCTGATCCTTGCCTGCGGGTACCGGCGAGTCGACAGAGGATGTCGCGGGTTCGACTCCTGTCACCGGCCCCACGAGGTCAGCGGTCGAGCATCGCCTGCATCTGCTCGATCTCGGCCTGCTGGGACGCCACGATGTTGTCGGCCAGCGTGATGGCGTCGGGGAACTCGCCGTCCTCCTGCTCGATCTCGGCCATCTCGATGGCGCCCTCGTGGTGGCGGATCATCATCGTCATCCACATCTGCTCGAAGCCCGAGCCCTGCATGCTCTCGACGTCGTCGAGCTCGGCCTCGCTCATCATGCCGGGCATGTCGCCCATGTCCATGCCCTCCATGTCGTGGGAGTTCACGTGGTCGCGCGAGGTCTCCGGCACCGGCTGGTCCCACTCCTTGAGCCAGCCCGACATCTGCTCGATCTCGGGCCCCTGGGCGTCGAGGATCTGCTGGGTGAGCTGCTCGAACTCCGGTGACAGGTCGCGGCCGCGGGTCATGTCGACCATCACCAGCGCCTGGGCGTGGTGCGGGATCATGTCGGTCGCGAAGGCGACGTCGGCGTCGTTGAACACCTCCGACTCCGGGATCGAGGCGCGTGGCTCGTCGCTCCCGCTGCAGGAGCTCAGCAGGAGTACGGCGGCCGCCAGCGCGGCGACGAGGTGACGGGTGGTGCGCATGGACTTCCTCCGGGTGATGGGTCGGCGGTCAGCGAAGCTGTCGCACGGCAAACGTAGCGGCGGGGTGGGCGATGGACTCCTGGGCCGCCACGAGCGCGATCTCGCGGGTGCCGGCGGCGAGCGTCGCCTCGAGGACGGCGAAGACCGACGAGGTGGTGGCGCCCAGCGCGAGCTCGGGGGAGCCGGTCGCGTGCAGGTGGGCGAGGTAGAGCGCGGCGGTGAGGTCTCCGCAGCCGTTGGGCGTGATCGGCAGCAGCGGGGTGGTGACGGCCCAGGCGCCGGCGTCGGACACTGCGATGACGTCGAGGCTGCCGTCGGGCACCTCGTCGTGCAGCACGCTGGTGACGAGTACGTCGCGTGGTCCCCGCGCCCGGACAGCGTCGACCGCGTCCAGCACCTGGGCCAGCGTCGTGGTCGTCACGCCGGCGAGGAAGTCGAGCTCGAAGTGGTTCGGCGTCACGATGTCGGCCATCGGCACCACGGTGTCGCGCATGAACTCCGGGATGCCCGGGCGCACGAACATGCCCCGCCCGACGTCGCCCATCACCGGGTCGCAGCAGTAGACGGCAGCGGGGTTCTTCGCCTTCACGAGTGCGACGGCGTCGAGGATGACCGCACCCACCGCCGAGTCGCCCTGGTAGCCCGAGAGGATCGCGTCGGCAGTGCCGAGCACCCCCCGGTCGTCGATCCCCTCGATCACCGCCGCGACGTCCTCGGCTGCGAGGAGCGGGCCGCGCCACGCGCCGTACCCGGTGTGGTTGGAGAAGTGCACGGTCAGGACCGGCCACACCTCGTGGCCGAGGCGCTGGAGCGGGAAGACAGCGGCGGAGTTGCCGACGTACCCGTAGGCGACGGAGGACTGCACGGACAGGATCTTCACGGGCTCCATTGTGCGGCCCCGGGGTGGACCGGTGTGGACCGGTGCCCCGGGGTCGACGTCCGAGGGTCGGATCGCTGTACGCCGAAACTAGAACGCGTTACAGTTACGTTCGGTGTGGGGACGACCACACGTGACGAGCGCGTCGATCGAGCGAGGTTGAAGATGGCCCAGAAGGACCAGCCGAAGAACGAGGCCGACTACGTCGTCGTGGGGTCTGGCAGCGCCGGCAGTGCGTTGGCCGCCCGCCTGGCCCAGGCGGGCAAGAGCGTGATCCTGCTCGAGGCCGGCAAGAGCGACGAGCAGTTCATGGTGAAGAAGCCCGGCATGATCGGGCCGATGCACTCGGTGCCGCAGATCAAGAAGAACTTCGACTGGGGCTACAAGACCACCCCGCAGGAGCACGCGCTCAACCGCAAGATCCCGCAGACGCGCGGCAAGGTCGTCGGTGGCTCCAGCTCGGTCAACGGCATGGTCTACGTGCGCGGCAACCGCGCCAACTTCGACTCCTGGGCCGCCGAGGGCAACGACGGCTGGTCCGCCGACGAGGTCAACACCGTCTACAAGCGGATGGAGGACTTCGTCGACGGCGAGAACGACTACCGCGGGGCGGGCGGGCCGATCAAGGTCACCCGGCACTCGGTGCCGGTCGAGCCCTCGATCCAGTTCGTCCAGGCCACCGCCGACACCCTCGGGGTCAAGGTGCTCGACGACTACAACGCTGCGTCGCAGGAGGGCGTCAGCCTGATGCAGCAGAACGCCTCCGGCGGCCTGCGCTACAGCGCCTCGCGCGGCTACATCCACCACCAGGACGTCCCCTCCCTCGACGTCCAGACCGAGGTCCACGTGACCCGGATCGTGATCCAGAACCACCGGGCCACCGGCGTCGAGGTGGTCGACAAGGACGGCTCGCGCCGTACGATCCGCGCGGGCAAGGAGGTCCTGCTCTGCGCCGGCGTCTTCGGCTCGCCCCAGATCCTGATGCTCTCCGGCATCGGCCACCCCGAGGAGCTCCGCAAGCACGGCATCGCGCCGGTCGTGGACCTGCCGGTCGGCGACAACCTGCACGACCACCTCTTCGTGCCAGTGACCTTTGCCGTGCCCACCGCCAAGCACCGCGGCAACGCCGGGCACTTCGCTCGCGGCCTGGTCGCCGAGGTGACCACGGGCAACACGTTCCTGGCCAACTCGGTCTTCGAGTCGGTGGCGTTCGTGCGGACCTCCCAGGCCACCGACGTCCCCGACCTGCAGCTGCACGTCCTTCCGTGGGCCTACCCCTCGCCCAACCAGGACGCGCCGGTACGCCACAAGGTGGACCCCCGCGCCTGCCTGACGGTGATGTCGACGTTGATCTACCCCAAGAGCCGCGGCACGCTGCGGCTGGCCAGCGGTGATCCGCTCGCGGCTCCGCTCATCGACTTCCAGTACCTCGCCGAGCAGTCGGACGTCGAGGTGCTCGCCGAGGGCGTCGAGATGATCCGCGAGATCATGGCGGCGGCCGCCTTCGGCGGCGCGGTGAAGTCGGAGATCCACATGGGCACCAACTTCGCCGGTGCCGGGCTGCGCGACGAGATCCGCAACCGGGCCACGACCGTCTACCACGGCGTCGGTTCCTGCCGGATGGGCGTCGACGAGCGTGCCGTCGTCGGGCCGGACCTCAAGGTCCGCGGGATCGAAGGCCTCCGGGTCGCGGACGCATCGATCATGCCGTCCATCACGGGTGGAAACACCAACGCACCGTCGATCATGATCGGCGACAAGGCAGCGGAACTGGTGCTCGGATGACCCTCACCCAGAACAAGCCCACCCGGCCGGCCTCGCTGACCGAGGCCTTCCTCGCGAAGCTCGTTTCGCGCGTACGCTCCACCGGCGGCGACACGTGGTCCCTGACCGAGGTCTACACCGGTGACCTGCTCGTCGAGCTCCCGCAGTCGACGCCCGCCGACATCGAGCAGGCGTTCGCCGACGCGCGCGCCGCGCAGCACATCTGGACGACGTGGTCGATCGAGGAGAAGCTCAACGTCTTCAAGCGGGCCCACACGCTCTTCGTCGACAACGCCGAGACCACCGCCGACCTGATCCAGGCCGAGAGTGGCAAGAACCGGCGGATGGCGATCGAGGAGTCCTGCGACCCGCCGATGGTGATGAGCCACTACATCAAGCGTGCGGCCAGGCTGCTCGCGCCGACCAAGCGCGGCGGCCCGGTGCCGTTCCTCTCGTCGTCGACCGAGATCCGCCAGCCCAAGGGCGTCGTCGGGGTCATCTCCCCGTGGAACTTCCCCTTCGCGACCGGCATCTCCGACGCGGTCACCGCGCTGATGGCCGGCAACGCGGTGGTCCTCAAGCCCGACAACAAGACCGCTCTCTCGCCGCTCTTCGGCATCTCGATGCTGGAGGAAGCGGGTCTGCCCCCGGGCCTGTTCCAGGTCGTCTGCGGTGAGGGGCCGGACGTCGGCCCGACCCTGATCGACAACTCCAACTACGTGATGTTCACCGGCTCGACAGCCACCGGGCGCACCATCGGTGAGCGCGCCGGACGCAACCTCATCGGCTGCTGCCTCGAGCTCGGCGGGAAGAACCCGATGATCGTCCTCGAGGACGCCGACATCGACGAGGTCGTCGAGGGCGCCCTCTTCGGGGTCTTCGGGAACACCGGCCAGATCTGCATGCACATCGAGCGGATCTACCTGCCGCACTCGAAGTACGACGAGTTCAAGACCAAGTTCAAGGCCGCGGCGGAAGCGCTGACGATCGGGGCGGCGTACGACTTCGGGCCCGAGCTCGGCTCGCTGATCTCGGTCGACCACAAGGACCGGGTCCAGTCCCACGTCGACGACGCGATCGCCAGGGGCGCGACCCTGGTGACCGGCGGGAAGGCGCGACCGGACATCGGCCCGGCGTTCTTCGAGCCGACGATCCTCGAGGGCGTCACCAAGGAGATGCTCGCCGGCACGTGCGAGACCTTCGGCCCGGTCGTGGCGCTGCACCGCTACTCGAGCGTCGACGAGGCGGTCGCGCTGGCCAACGACACCGACTACGGACTCAACGCCTCCGTGTGGGGCGGTGACCTCAAGGCCGCAGCCGACGTGGGTCGGCGCATCGAGTCGGGCAACGTCAACATCAACGACACCCTCGCCACGGCGTACGCCTCGAAGGGGACGCCGTCGGGTGGGGTCAAGCAGTCAGGCGTCGGCGCCCGCCACGGCGACCAGGGCCTGCTGAAGTACACCGACGTGCAGAACCTCGCCGTGCTCAAGAAGCAGGTGCTCGGCGCGCGCCCGGGTCAGAAGTACGAAGACCACGTGAAGAGCATGCTCGGCGGCCTGAAGATGATGCGCAAGACCGGGATCCGCTGAGGGTCAGGCCACCTGGAGGCTGCGCTTGGACAGCCCCATCCAGAAGCCGTCGATCACCTGGGCGCCGGGCTCGCCCGGGGTGGTCGCGGCACCGAGCGTGACGAAGAGCGGCAGGAAGTGCTCGACGGTCGGGTGTGCGTAGGGCATGCCCGGCGCCTTCGAGCGGTACGCCGCCAGCTCGTCGAGGTCTCCTCGCGCCAGCGCCTCGCTCGCCCAGGCGTCGAAGTCGCTCGACCATCCGGGAGCCGGCTGGTCGAGCCGGTGGTCGGTGAGGAACCGTAGCCCGTGGGTCAGGAACCCCGAGCCGATGATCAGGACCCCCTCGTCCCGCAGCGGCCGGAGCCGCTCGCCGAGCCGCATCAGCCGGGCGGGGTCGTCGGTGGGCAGCGACATCTGCAGGACGGGGATGTCGGCGGCCGGGTACATGATCCGCAGCGGCACCCAGGCGCCGTGGTCGAGGCCGCGGCTGGTGTGCTGGTGGACCGGCTCGGTGTCGGGCATCAGGCCGGCGACGCGGGCCGCGAGCGCGCCGGCGTCCGGCGAGGGGTAGGTCATCCGGTAGTACTTCGCGTCGAAGCCTCCGAAGTCGTAGACCAGGGGCACGCGGCTGGCGCTGAGGGTCACCGGGGCGGATTCCCAGTGGGCGCTGACGATGAGGATCGCCGTCGGGGTGGGCAGGGCTCGCGCGAGGGTGGCGAGCTGGCCGGACCACAGCGGGTCGTCGAGCAGCGGTGGAGCGCCGTGGCCGAGGTAGAGGGCAGGCTGGGGGATGTTCACGGTCACCTCAAGTAGTTTGAGATTCAATCATATCCCGTGAGAGGTCAGGAGGGAAGCGACCAGTCGACCTCGGTCCCGCCCTGCGCGACCAGCAGGCGGTTGACGGCGCCGAACGGGCGTGACCCGAAGAAGCCCCGGCTCGCCGAGAGCGGTGAGGGGTGGGCCGACTCGACTCGCGCGACCTCGCCGAGCATCGGCGCCAGGCTCTGGGCGTGGCGGCCCCACAGGATCGCGACCAACGGTCCGCCGCGTTCGACCAGGGCGCCGATGGCGCACTCGGTGACCTGCTCCCAGCCCTGCTTGCGGTGCGAGGCGGGCTCGCCGGGACGCACGGTCAGGACCCGGTTGAGCAGCATCACCCCCTGGTCGGCCCAGGCGGTCAGGTCGCCGTGGGCAGCCGGCGCGATGCCGAGGTCGTCGTACAGCTCGCGGTAGATGTTGGCCAGGCTGCGCGGCAACGGTCGTACGTCGGCCTCGACCGCGAAGCTCAGGCCGATCGGGTGGCCCGGGGTGGGGTAGGGGTCCTGCCCCACGACCAGCACGCGGACGTCGGCCAGCGGTCGCTCGAAGACCCGCAGCACCCGGTCACCCTCGGGGAGGTAGGGGCGACCCGCGGCCAGCTCGGCCCGCAGGAAGTGGCCGAGCTCGACGAGCTGGTCGTCGACCGGGGCCAGGGCCTCGGCCCAGTCCGGCGCCATCAGCCCGCGGTCGACGAGTCCGGCGAGTGCGCTCATGGGCACGACCGTACCGAGCGGGCCCGCCACCGCCCCGCCCTCCCGCCGCGCCCTCCCCCGCCGCCTCTCTCCCGCTGTAACGCGGTGTTCCTGTCGCTGAGTGGCCTGCCGGGGCGGTGCTCAGCGTCATGGACACCGCGTTACAGCTGGGAGGTGCGGCGGCCACGTGGGTACGGCGGCTGCGGTCAGCGCCAGAAGGCCTTCTTCGGCAGGTGGGGCTTGCGGCCCCGCTCGCCGACCGCGACATCGAGGATCGCGTGGTGGGCGCTCTCGCCGGCGAACGACTGGTTGGCCACCAGCACCCGTCGGCCCCGGAAGGTCGCGTTGGAGGGGGTGTCGAACGGGATGGGTGAGCCGTTCTCGCCGGAGCCCGGCACCTCGGGGAAGCGCTCGAGTTCCTCGCCGGTGGCCGAGAGGACCACGAGCTGGGCCGAGAGGCCGGCGTTGCCGAGGTAGATCCGGCCGGAGCGGGCGATGCCGAAGCCGTCGGGCACGTCGGCCGGGCGCGAGGTCCAGAGCGTCTCGATCGGGCCGGGGCCACCCTGCTTGCGGATGGCCACGCGGTAGAGCTTGCCGTTGGCCGGCACGCTCGGGTCTGCGGTGGTCGAACCCTGGCCGATGAGCAGGTCGCGGGTGCCACGCCGGAAGACGATGCCGGTGGTGCCGAACTCCGACCCGTCGAGCTTCGGCGAGGAGAGCCAGACCTTCGGCTTCACGCTCCGGCGCGGGATCCGCCAGATCACGGCCTGGCCATAGTCGGTGACGTAGAGCGCGCCGTGCGGTCCCCAGGTGGCGTAGTTGGGGATGGCCGGCTTGTCGTTCACGTTGGGCGAGCAGCTCGGTCCCGTGGAGCCGGGGGTGCACAACGGCAGGTCCGGCAGCGTGGCCCACCTGCGGAACTTGCCGGTGCGGATGTTGAGGGTCAGCACCCTCGAGGTCGACTTCTCCAGCAGGACCAGCCGGCCCTTGGCATCGGCGTTGGCGACCTGCACCCCGTGGGGCGAGGAGAGGTCCTGCTGGGGCAGCCGCCAGGACCGCAGCAGGGTGCCGCCGGCGGTCCACTCGAAGACCCGGGAGCGGATCTTGTCACCCTGGGGGTTGGTGTAGGTCCCGGCGTAGACCCGGCCGTTGGGGTGCACGAAGACGTACGCCGGGAAGCCGGGCTTGGGCACCGTGGAGAAGACCCGGGTGTCCCACCGCTCACGTGGCGCGGCGGAGGCCGGCGCGAGCGGCAGGAGCAGTCCCACCACGGCCAGGAGGGCGATCAGTCGCTTCACAGCTTCTCCAGCACTTCGATGGCCGAGCGCTTGCCGGCGCGGACGGCGCCGTCCATGTACCCGGTCCAGTAGGTCGACGTCTCGGTGCCGGCCCAGTGCACGCGCCCGAAGGGGCGCCGGATCGCGGAGCCGAACTGCAGCATCGTGCCGGGGGCGTAGTTGGCGACCGGGCCGCCACCGGTCCACTTCTCGTGGTTCCAGTCGTGCTCGACGTAGTCGATGGGGTGCAGCGCCTGCTCGCCGAACATCTCGGCGAAGCCGGCCAGCACCGCCTTCTTGCGCTGGCGCCGACCCTGGACGCCGTACTCGCGCCAGGTCTCGCCGCCGACGAAGGCGAGCAGGACGCCCGGCTCGCCGGACTTGGGCGAGTTGTCGAAGGCCACCCGGACGGCGCCGGAGTCGGTGATGCCGAAGCCGTTCAGGCCGGCCTCGCGCCAGAAGGGCTTGTCGTAGATCGCGTCGCACTTCATCAGCTGGCCCATGTCGAGGTGGCGCAGCAGCTGCGCCCGACGCACGGGCAGCCGGGGGAACCAGTCGATGTCGAGCACCATCGGCGGGGGAGCGGCCACGATCACCCGCTGGGCGATGACCCGACCGCGGGCGGTGTGCACGATGGCGCGGTGGTCACGCTGCACGATCTTGTGCACCGGCGCATCGAGCGCCACGATGTCGCCGAGCTGGCGTGCCAGGCGGAGCGGGATCAGCTGCGAGCCGCCGATGAAGCGGCGCTCCTGGGCGCCGTTCTCGGTGTCGGCGTTGCGCGAGAAGGTGCCGACGTTGCGCTCGTTGCCGGAGCACGCGACGTACCAGAGCGTGTAGAGGAACGACAGCTCGTGCGGGTCGGCGCCGAAGCCGGGCTGGGTCCAGCTGCGGATGAGGTTCTCGACGCCATCGGCGTTCACCGCGTTGCGGCGGATGAACTCACCGAGCGTCATCGCATCCCACTCGGCCGCGCGCGGGTGCGTCCAGGGGGCGTCGACCGGGATCTCCGCGGCGTACATGTCGATCTGGGTCAGGAGGTTCCCGGCGTCGGGGAGGATCGTCGGGTCGGGGGGGATGGTGCCTTGGTACTCGACGCGGCCGGTGGTCTGCGAGACGTAGACGGAGTTCCCGGTGTTGTACTCCGGGAACGTCTTGACCTTGAGCTGCTTGGCGAGCCGGGCGAGATGGTTCTGGGTGGGCCCGATGAAGGCGCCGCCCGACTCGATGACCTGGCCGCCGTCGAGACGGTGGTTGAGGATCCGACCGCCCACCCGGTCGCGGGCCTCGACGAGCAGCACGCTGTGGCCCTTGCGGGCGACCTTGCGCGCCGCCACGAGTCCGGAGAGACCGGCCCCCACGACGACCACGTCGACCTTGCGGGGCAGGGAGCCCTGCCGGGAACCGGCCGCGGCTGCCGCCTGCTCGTCGGCGAGCGAGCCGGCCCCGAAGGCCAGGCCGCCGGCTCCGGCGCCTCCCAGCAGAGTGCGGCGGGAGAGTGCGGGCGCGTCCATGTCGGCTCCAAACGAGAACGTGTGTCAGTTTTCCTCGTCCATTACCTCACACCTGTCCACCGCGCCTGACATCCGTCCGTGCCGCGTGAACCCGGCTCAGCGGTTGAGCGCGCGCGATCCTGCGGAGCCGTAGCGTCGGGTCGGGTTGGCCCCGATCGACTCCGGGGTCGCGGCCGCCTTCTTGGCTGCCGGGCGCTGGGTGGCCGGCTTGGCGGGGGACTTCTTGGCAGCGGTCCTGGCGGAAGCGGCCTTCTTGGTCAGGGGCTTCTTGGCCGCTGTCTTCGTCACGGCCTTCTTCGGGGCTGGCTTCGTCACCTTCGTCGGGACAGCGTCGGAGGACCAACGGGTGATCCACTCGTCCAGCACCCGCCAGGTGGTCCGGCGTGCCGAACGACCGGTCAGCATCCCGAGGTGGCCACCGGGAACGATCTCGAAGCGGACCTCGGCGGCACCGGTCAGCAGCGGGACGACCGCCTTGACGGCGGCGATCGGTGCGATCCCGTCGGTGGCGCCGCCGAAGACCAGCACGGGTGCCTTGATGTTCGCGACACTGATGGTCCGGTCGCCGAAGTCGATCGAGCCGGTGACGAGGGCGTTGCCCTTCACGAAGCGGTGGTAGAGCTGCCCGAAGGTGCGGCCCGGGTAGGCGATCATGTTCGCGGTGAAGCGGTCCACTGCCTCCATCTGGGCCAGGAAGTCCTTGTCGTCGAGGTGGGTGGCGACGGCCAGCGGCTTGGTCACCAGCTTCTGGAACGACGAGAGCTGGAAGGCCCACTTGACCAGCGGCTTCGGGGCACCGCCCATCACCTGGTAGGCGCGGGTGATGGCACCGCGGCCCTCGGTGAAGTTCAGCAGCGGACGCAGCGGCGCCACCAGCGGCACCAGCTTCACGTCGAACGGCGACCCGACCACGCTCACCGAGGCGATCGGCAGGTCCGGGCTGTCGGCAGCGGTGAGCAGGGCGAAGATGCCGCCGAGGCTCCAGCCGATGACGTGCACGGGACGACCACCGGCGTGGGCGGAGGCTTCACGGATCGCCGCCGGGATCACCTCGTCGATCCAGTGCTCCATGCCCAGGGCACGGTCCTTGAACGACACCTCGCCGTACTCGACGAGGTACGTCGGGCGGCCGGCGCCGACGAAGTGCTCGATCAGCGAGCAGCCCCGACGCAGGTCGAAGCAGATCGCGGGCGCGGCCAGCGGCGTCACCAGCAGCACCGGGTCGCCCTGCTGGACCACCTTCGCCACCGGGCGGTAGTGGTAGAGCTCGCGCAGGGTGCCCTCGTCGATGAGGGTGCGAGGCATCGGGCGAAGATCGGCCAAACCGCCGTACAACATCTTGTGTGCGACGTTGCTGGCTGCTGAGACGATCTGATCGGGCTTCGGGATCAGATCCATGCTGCGCAAAATAGCCCACCTGCCGCCCGCGCGCGGCGACGGTCCGCTCAGGAGCCCCGCGCCGGACGGACCGTCTTGCCGTGCGAGGGGCGGACGGCGGCAAGCTCGGCCAGGAAGCTGTCGGCCCAGGCCGCGACGTCGTGCTGGATGATCGTGCGGCGCATCGGTCGCATCCGCCGGGTGCGCTCGCGGTCGTCGGCCCGGAAGGCCTCGAGCAGCGCGGACTTCATGCCGTTGATGTCGTAGGGGTTGACCAGGTAGGCCTGACGCAGCTCGTCCGCCGCGCCCGCGAACTCCGAGAGCACCAGGGCGCCGTCGTCGTCGTAGCGGCACGCGACGTACTCCTTGGCGACGAGGTTCATCCCGTCGCGGAACGGCGTCACGACCATGATGTCGGCGGCCCGGTAGAGCGCCGCCATCTCCTCGCGCGGGTAGCTGGAGTGGAGGTAGGAGATCGCCGGCTTGCCGATCTTGCCGAGGTCGCCGTTGATGTGGCCGACCAGACGGTCGATGTCGTCACGCAGGATGCGGTACTGCTCGACGCGTTCGCGCGAGGGCGTCGCGACCTGCACGAAGACGGCGTCCTCGACGTCGATGTGGCCCTCGATGATCAGCTCGCTGAAGGCGCGCAGTCGGGGGTAGATGCCCTTGGTGTAGTCGAGGCGGTCGATGCCCAGGAAGATCTTGGTGGGGTTGCCGAGGGCCTGACGGATCTCGGCGGCGCGCTCCTGGACCGACTCCGAGCGGGCCAGCTCCTCGAAGCCGCCGGCGTCGATCGAGATCGGGAACGCGCTGGCCCGCACGGTGCGTCCGTCGGACAGGTAGACCAGGTCGCGGTGGGTCTTGTGGCCCACGCGCTGGCGGACCACGCGGACGAAGTTCTGCGAGCCGCCGCTCAGCTGGAAGCCGACCAGGTCGGCTCCGAGCAGCCCCTCGAGGAGCTGGCGCCGCCAGGGGAGCTGCTGGAAGAGCTCGCCGGGAGGGAAGGGGATGTGCAGGTAGAAGCCGATCCGCAGGTCGGGACGCAGGTCGCGCAGCATCTGCGGCACCAGCTGGAGCTGGTAGTCGTGGATCCACACGGTCGCCCCCTCGGAGGCGACCTCCGCGGCCCGGTCGGCGAAGCGCTGGTTGACCGTGACGTAGGAGTCCCACCACTCGCGGTGGAACTCGGGCTTCGCCACGAGGTCGTGGTAGAGCGGCCACACGGTGCCGTTGGAGAAGCCCTCGTAGAAGTTCTCGACGTCCTCGGCGCTCATCGCGACCGGGACCAGGGAGAGGCCCTCGAACTCGAAGGGCTCGAGGTCCTGCTCGGTGCCGCCCGGCCAGCCGATCCAGATGCCGTCGTTGGCCCGGAGCACCGGCTCGAGGGCCGTCACGAGACCGCCCGGCGACGTGCGCCAGCCGGGTGAGCCGTCGCTGAGGGTCACCCGGTCGACGGGCAGCCGGTTGGCGACGATGACGAGGTCGGCCGAGCCTGTGGAGGACACGCGGCCAACCCTAGGTGGTCACCCTGACGGGGGCGGCATGCCGTCGTCCGCGGCGTACCGGACGCCGATCTGCGCGCGCAGCTCGTCGGTCTGGCGCAGCAGCGTGAGGGTCTGGGCGTGGGGGACCAGGGGGCTCTCCCGCAGCCCCGCGCGCAGGCATCTCATCGCCTCGGCCGCTTCGTTGCCCAGGCCGCTGCCGAGCACGGGCTCGACGCCGGTGAAGCGCTCGGGGGTGCCGCCGATCGGCGTCCACTCGGCGTACGGCGGGTGGTGGAAGGGGCGGGGCAGGACGAGCGTGCCGCGGTCGGTGGCGATGGTGGCGATCCCGGCCGAGGCCGAGGTCATCGACGCCGACAGGGTCGCGACCGCACCCCCGGGGTAGCGACCGGCGATCGCCAGGTCGACGTCGACCCCGCGCTCGTTGACGTCGGCCACGGCGCGCAGGTCGAGGGCCTCGCCGAGGAGCAGGTGGGCCAGCGTGAGCGGGTAGACCCCCATGTCCAGCAGTGCCCCGGCTCCCAGCACCGGGTCGAGGAGCCGGTCGGTGGGCGGCCGCTCGACGCGGAAGCCGATCTGGGCGTGCACCTGGCGGGGCGTCCCGAACCGCTCGGGGTCCTGCAGGGCCCGGATCACCGGGTGGCAGGCCATCCACATCGCCTCCATCAGGAAGCGGTCGTGCTCGGCGGCCAGCGCGACCATTTCCTCGGCCTCGGCGAGGTTGAGGGTCAGGGGCTTCTCGCAGAGCACGTGCTTGCCCGCCTCGAGGGCCAGTCGGGCGTGCTCGAGGTGCAGCGCGTGCGGTGAGGCGATGTAGACGATGTCGACGGCCGGGTCGCGGACCAGGTCGGCGTACGGCGCGTGGGCGTGGGTCTGCTCGTCGCCGTACTCGCGTGCGAAGGCGACCGCGCTGGCCGCCGAGCGGGAGCCCACCGCGGCGACCCGGGCGCCGGGAACCTCCCGCAGGTCGCGGGCGAAGTCGCGGGCGATCCGGCCCGTGGCGAGGATCCCCCAGCCGATCGTCTCTGTCATGACCACCGACCCTAGTCCGGCGAGTCTCGGCGACTCGCCGGTATCGAATGACATCGGTGTGGTTCGTCGCCTAGAGTGGGAGTCGACCAGCAATCACCACCCCCGGGGAGACAGCGCATGGATGCCGCGAAAGCACTCCACCGCCCGGACGTCGCCGACGTCGCGGAGCTCAGCGACCGCGACCGCGAGATCCTCGAGTTCGAGCGCCAGTGGTGGAAGTACGCCGGCGCCAAGGAGACCGCTGTCCGCGACAAGTTCGACATGTCCTCGACCCGTTACTACCAGGTCCTCAACGCCCTGATCGACCGCCCCGAGGCCCTCGAGGCCGACCCGCTCCTCGTGCGTCGCCTGCGTCGTCTGCGGGCCGCTCGCCAGCGTCAGCGCTCGGCCCGCCGCCTCGGCTTCGAGGTCTGAACATGTCCACCTCTCGGCGGGCCCGCGGTCGGCACGCCCGCAACCAGCGCGGCGTGGTCTTCCCCTCGCCGGTCGTGATGCTCAGCATCATCGCGGTCGCGATGGCCGGCGTCGCCTTCGTGGCGACCCGTGGCCAGGAGCCCACCGAGCGCGAGGTCACCACGGTCTCCCGGGCGGACCTCAAGGCGACCCCGAGCCCGAGCCCCGCCCTGCCGACCTCGAAGCCCAAGCCGATCAAGCCTGCGGTGAAGCGTGGCTCGATCTACGTCGAGGTCTACAACAACTCCGGCATCACCGGCCTCGCCGGCCGCATCGCCGGGCGGGCCACCGACGCCGGCTGGCAGGTCGTCGGCTCGGACAACTGGTACGGCACGATCCCGACCTCGACGGTCTACTACCCCCAGCGACTCAAGGCCGCGGCCAAGCTGCTCGCGCTCGACCTGGGTATCAGCCGGTTGTCGCCCGCCGTCGACCCGATGCGGCTCGATCGGCTCACGATCGTCCTCACCGCCGACGCCGCCTGACTCAGAGCCGCGAGCGCGCGCCGACCGTCGCCGCCACCTGGTCGACCGTGGCGGCCGTGATCGGAGCGGGGCGACCATCGCTCAACAGCGCCTGCAGCCCGGCTTGCAGGTGGTGA
This sequence comes from uncultured Actinomycetota bacterium, assembly GCA_963850965.1. Classification (GTDB taxonomy): domain Bacteria; phylum Actinomycetota; class Actinomycetes; order Propionibacteriales; family Nocardioidaceae; genus Nocardioides. Next base: position 118,479 of record CAWKMT010000004.1, read on the forward strand.
GCCCACGCGGTCGAACAGACCGGGTGGCAGGCGAGGTCGGGTTGCAGCCCGACATGGGTGAGGGTGATGCGGGTCCCCCGCGGGCTCGGCTCGAAGTCGAAGACGACCACGGTGTCCAGCCATTCCTCCAGCTCGGTCGGGTCCCCGGAGGCGACCACCCGCCACGCCAGTCGCTCGCCGACGCGCGCTTCGGTGACCTGGAACCTCGAGTGGTGCAGGCCGGGTACGTCGAAGTCGAAGGTGTCGCCCACCTCGTCGGCGGTGCCCTCGATCATCTCGTTCCACCAGGCCCGCGGGTCCGCTGCTGCGGTGAAGGCCGTGATCGGGTCGACGGGGGCGTCGACGGTGCAGGTGTAGTCGGTGTCGGTCATGGGAGCTTCCTTGTCTCGAGAGGGGGTGCCGGTGGGTGGGGGTTCAGGCCTGCATCAGCTGCCAGCTGTCCTGGGGGAGGGCGTCGCCGGTCTCCAGGTAGGACTTGAGGCTCGCCAGCACGGTCGGCCAGCCCCGCGAGAGACCGTCCAGCGTGGCGCGGTCCGGGACGTTGTGGTGGGTCACGGTGAGTCGGACGACCTCGTCTGCCGACTCGATCTCGTAGGTGACGATCGATCCTGGATCGGCCAGGTCCTGGGCTGCGGGCTGGAAGGTGAGCACGAGTCGGCGGGGAGCCTCGGACTCGAGGACCTTGCCCCAGATGTCGTACGGCTCGGCTCGGCCACCCACCCGGTGCGTCCAGGTCGAGCCGACCTCCCAGTCCGAGACGTTGGCCATCTGGTTCCAGTAGATCGCGGTGATGTCGGCGTCGGTGAGTGCTTCCCAGACGGCCTGCGGGGTAGCTCGGATGTAGGTGACGTAGACGTAGTCGGGGAACGTCTCGGTTGAGCTCACTGTCTTCTCCTCTGCTCGTTGCTTGACGACGTCGAGGACGTCGAGGTGTGGGCGGTCGAACTCGCGGACCCACCGGCGCTCGATCTCGTGGATCGGCCCCGGGTTGAGGAAGTGGCGCCGTTCCCGCCCGCGCCGGACCACCACGACCAGGTTGGCGTCGACCAGGAGGTCGAGGTGCTGCGTCACGGACTGGCGAGCCATGGCGATGCCGTCGCACAGGTCGTGGAGCGTCTGGCCGTTCTCCTCCCGCAGGGCGTCCAGGAGCCGCCGTCGCAACGGGTGGGCCAGCGCCTTGAAGACGAGGTCCAGAGCGGGTGGTGGGGTCACACCTGCAATATGCAGGCGAATGCCTGCATATGTCAAGGCGTTCCGGCCCGAGGCGAGCCGCCTCGGGGACCTGCCGCGCACCGGGACCGGTCGTGGTTGGGTGGTTGCATGGAGTTCACGTCGAGCCTGGGGGAGCAGCGCTACGCCGCTCTCGTCCGCGTGGCCTCCCGCAGCGTGGTGGGGCTGGACTTCGACGGCACCCTGGCGCCGATCGTCGACGACCCCCGGGCCGCCCACATCCACCCCGATGCGGCCAAGGTGCTGCTCGACCTCGCGACCGAGGTGGCCGCGGTCGCGGTGATCACCGGCCGGCCGGCCCGGCAGGCCCTGGACCTGGGTGGGCTCGAGGAGGTCGGCACCGCCATCGGCGAGGAGGGCAAGGAACTCCACGTCTTCGGCCAGTACGGCAATGAGCGCTGGAGCTCGACCAACCGGCGGGTGCTCTCGCCACGTCCGCCGCACGGTCTGGCCAGCTTCCTCGGCGACCTCCCGCGCGCCCTGCGCGCCGCCGGGGCGCAGGGGGCCTACGTCGAGGACAAGGGGCTGGCGGCGGCGGTCCACACCCGCCGACTCAGTGATCCCGAGGGTGCCTTCGAGGCCCTGCTGCCCGTACTGCGGGAGCTGGCCGCGCGGCACGGGCTCATCGTCGAGCCGGGCCGCAGCGTGATCGAGGTCCGCTCGCGCGGCATGCACAAGGGGCTCGCGGTCGAGACCCTCGCCGCCGAGCTCGAGGTGCGGGGATTCCTCTTCGCCGGCGACGACCTCGGGGACCTCGAGGCCTTCCAGGCGGTGGCGGCGCTGCGCGAGCAGGGCCTGACCACGCTGCTGGTCTGCTCGGCCTCCGCGGAGGAGAGCGCCCTGCTCAGCCTCGCGGACGTGGTCGTGGACGGGCCCGAGGGTGTCCTCGAACTGCTCCGCGAGCTCACCGCCGACGCCCGCTCGCGGCGCGCCTGAGCCACCCCCGCGCCTGCCCAGCATGCGGACACGATGTGCACATGCTGAGACGGCTCGCCTACTCTGGGGCACAGCTCATCGAGAGGGACTGAGGGAACGGCCCTGTGAAGTCCCGGCAACCGCCGCGTGCCCCCTGTCTCCTGCCTGCAGGAGACAGTCGCGGAAACGGTGCTAATTCCGGCCTGGTGCGAAGTACGCCCCGGGGAAGATGAGAAGGAGGACACATGAGCACCGTCATTGCCCCGGACGCCCCGGCGACCACCACTCCCGACGCGACCACCACGTCCGGCACCCCGCCGCTGCGCGCCGGTGCCTTCGGCCACGCGACCGGCCTGGCCTGTCGCGAGTGCGGCCACCAGGTCGAGCTCGGCCCGCACTACGCGTGTCCGGAGTGCTTCGGTCCGCTCGAGGTCGCCTACGACTTCCCGGTGATCACCCGCGAGCAGATCGAGGCCGGCCCCGCGAACATCTGGCGCTACAAGGCGCTCCTGCCGGTGCCCGACGACATCGAGCAGAGCCCCAACATGGAGCCCGGCTACACCCGCCTCCTGAAGGCCCACAACCTCGGCCGCGAGCTCGGGATCGACAACCTCTGGGTCAAGGACGACTCCACCAACCCCACGAACTCCTTCAAGGACCGCGTCGTCGCCTGCGCGCTGAGCGCCGCGACCGAGTTCCACAGCAAGGTCTTCGCCTGCCCCTCGACCGGCAACCTCGCCAACGCCGTGGCCGCCGCCGGTGCCCGCGCCGGGATCAAGACGGTCGTCTTCATCCCGTCCGACCTCGAGCAGCCCAAGCAGGTCAACTCGGCGGTCTACACCGACTCGTTGGTCGCGGTGAACGGCAACTACGACGACGTGAATCGGCTCGCCTCCGAGATCGCCGGCGAGGAGGACGGCTGGGCGTTCGTCAACGTCAACGTCCGCCCCTACTACGCCGAGGGGTCCAAGACGCTGGGCTACGAGATCGCCGAGCAGCTCGGCTGGCGCCTCCCCGACCAGATCGTCATCCCGGTCGCCTCCGGCTCCCAGCTCACCAAGGTCGACAAGGCGTTCCAGGAGCTGATCAAGCTCGGCCTCGTCGAGGACAAGCCCTACCAGGTCTTCGGCGCCCAGGCCACCGGCTGCTCCCCGGTCTCGGTTGCCTTCAAGGGTGGCGTCGACGCGATCCGCCCGGTCAAGCCGGACACCATCGCCAAGAGCCTGGCGATCGGCAACCCGGCCGACGGGATCTACGTGCTGGACGTCTGTCGGCGTACCGGCGGGGCGGTCGAGGACATCACCGACGACGAGGTGCGCGCCGGCATCCTGCTCCTCGCGCGCAACGAGGGCATCTTCACCGAGACGGCCGGCGGGACTACCGTGGGCGTGCTGAAGAAGCTGGTCGACACCGGTCAGCTCGACCCGACCCTGGAGACCGTCATCATCAACACCGGCATGGGCCTCAAGACCCTCGACGCCATCTCCGACCAGGTCGGACCCGCCGCCACGATCGACCCGTCGTACGCCGCGTTCAGCGCCACCGGCCTGGCCTGAGTCGTCACCAACTCTCGAGGAGCAGCAAGCATGAGCGTTTCCGTCCGGATCCCGACGATCCTGCGCACCTACACCGGGGGTGACTCCGAGGTCGCCGCCGAGGGCGCCACGCTGGCGGAGGTCCTCGACGACCTCGATGCCCGCTTCTCGGGCATCAAGGGGCGGGTCCTCGACGAGGCCGGTTCGCTGCGCCGCTTCGTCAACGTCTACGTCGGCAACGACGACGTGCGCTTCCTGGAGAACCTCCAGACGCCCACCCCGGACGGCGCCCAGCTCTCGATCATCCCGGCGGTCGCGGGCGGCTAGCTCCGGGTGAGCTCGATCAGCATCGCGCCCATCAACGCCTCGAGCCCCTTGTGCGGGCGGACCAGCACCGTGAACGACGTGATCCGGCCTGTGTCGTCCCAGCGGATCATGTCCACGCCGTGCACGCTCAGCCCGTCGACCTCGGCCTCGAACTCCAGCACCGCGCTGGACGGGGAGTACCACTCCTCCACATAGCGCAGGCTCGGGCCGAGAACGACCAGCGCGGCGGCGAGATAGGCCGTGGTCAGGGCCTTGCCCGGCTGTGGGGTGTGCACCGCCGGCGACCGGAACACGCAGTCGTCGGCGAGGAGCGCGTCGAGGCCGGCAGGGTCGCGTGACTCGGCCAGGCGGTGCCAGGCCGCGATCGGGGCCGGCACGGCAGGGACCTCAGGGACCTCAGAGGCGCTCACGGGGTCTCGACCCGGATCAGGGCGGCGTTGCCCCGGCTGTCGATGCGGACGATCGCGCGGGACTTGCCGGCATTCACTGCGTCCTGGACCTCGAGCGCTCGATCCTGCGGGAGGAACCAGCTCTCGATGCCGCAGCGGATCCGCCAGTCGCTGTCGTCGCAGGCGAGGTAGGGCCCGCTGGCGGGGCGCTCGCGGCTGAGCCCGGAAGCCACCCAGACGCCGTCTGACTCGCGCAGCGTCACGAAGAGCTCGCCGCGGTCGCTCTCGAACTCGTCCATGTCGGCGCCGTCGGGCTCCTGGAGGCCGGGGTAGGAGAGCTCGACGTACGCTCCCCGGAACGGGTCGATCGGGTCCACCGGGGCCACCGCGAAGATGTACTCGTCGCCGGTCAGGCGGGCCGAGAGCTGACCGGCCACGGCGACGCCGACCAGCAGCAGCATCACGAGGACGGCGCCGGCCACGCGCACCGGTCGAGAGGTCAGGGTGCTCATGCGGAGGCTCCTTCGATGACGTCAGCGAGTTCCCGGCGGGCCCGGTCGAACAGGAAGCCGGTCCCGACGAAGACCAGGCCGAGGGCGAGGAAGAGCCACGCCCCCTGGATGATCTGCGCGAAGACCGCGAAGCTCTGGAAGGTGGTGAAGGCGACGAGGGCGGCCAGCGCAAGGTAGGTCAACCGATCGCTGCCCCGCCGCAGACCGAGGACCGCGACCCAGGTCGCGGCGCCGACGTAGAGGGCGATGCTGACCCCGGCGTGCAGCCACCCGAGCGCGCTCACGTCGCTCACGCTCACCTGCGGATCCCACACAACCAGGGTGGTCGCTGCGGCCATCACACCCAGGGCGGCGAGCGGCTCCAGTCGAGCCGCTCCCGGGGCGACCAGCACCGCGCCCAGGGCGATGGCGATCGCTGCCGCGAGCAGGAGCCAGCCGCTCCAGGCGAGGTCGAACTGGTCGGTGTTGACGTCGGGGACCGCGGCCATGAAGAGGCCAGCGAGCCCGACCGCGGCGCCGACCTCGCGCCACGGCGCTCCGAAGCCGCGCGGCTCCACGCGGTCGTGGAGCACGGCGACGCCGCTGGCGACGGCAGCAGCTCCGACCAGGGCCAGGGTGACCCCGAAGACGCTGCCGCCGACCTCGGCGAGATGCCAGGGCAGCCAGACCAGGCCGGCGGCCAGGGCGACCACGAGCGGGGCGATGCCACGCACGGCGTAGGCGTAGACGAGGGCGCCGAGGGCCCACCAGCCGACCAGGGCCGGTTCGTAGGCCGGAACCTGGAGATTCTGGGCGGTCTGGAAGAGGACCGCACCGAAGGCGAGGGCGGCGAGGCCCCGGGCAGCGCCGACGACCGGCGAGGCAGCGCTCGCGTCGTCGGCGTGGCTGCGGCGGGTTGCCAGGACCTCGGCACCGGCGGTGATCCCCAGCCAGATCGCGGTGACCACGACGAAGCGCCCGAGGGGGGAGAACTGGTCGAGGTTGGCCGCGACCAGCCAGATCAGGCCGAAGCCGACGAAGGCGCCGCCGAGGTAGAGCATCAGCCGGGCCAGCCCGGCGCGGCGTACTGCGGCGTACTGCTCGAGGATGGCGGTGCCCTGGCGCTCGTCGACCAGGCCGTCGGCCTGCCAGCGGCGTACCTCGCCACCCAGCCAGGCGAGCTGTTTGGGGGTGACGGCGTTCGTCGGTTCGTTCATGGCCCGAGTCTGGCGCGTGCAGGGCTCGGCCGCATGGGTACCAAGACTCAATCCGGGGGCGTGTCTGAACCTAGGGGACCAGGGAGCGCCGCTCGATCAGGTGCTCGCGCTCGGCGGCGTTCGCGCACCGCCCGATCGCCTCGTCGTACGCCGCCCGCGCGTCGGCGGTGCGCCCCGCCCGCACCAGGAGCTCGGCCCGGGTGGCTGCGAGTCGGTGGGTCGGCAGCGTCAACCCGTCCAGCAGGGCCAGACCGGCAGCCGGGCCCTCGGCCTCGGCGACGGCCACCGCGCGGTTGAGGCGGACCACCGGGGAGCCGGTGAGCTCCTCCAGCTCGCGGTAGCGCTGGGCGATCCGCACCCAGTTGGTGTCCGCCGCGGTCGGCGCGATCGCGTGCTCGACCGCGATCAGCGCCTGGAGGAGGTACGGCGCACCCGGGGCGTGGGTGAGCGGGAGCAGCAGGCCGATCCCCTCCGAGGACTCGTCGGAGCGCCACCGGCTGCGGTCCTGCTCGGTCAGCAGCACGATCCGGCCATCGCGCACCCGGGCATCGCGGCGGGCGTGCTGGATGAGCATCAGCGCCAGCAGGGCGTCGAGCTCGGTCCGCCCGGCGAACTCCTCGGGCAGCACGTCGCGCAGCACCCGGACCAACCGGATCGCCTCGCCGGCGAGGTCGCTGCGGACCGCGTCGGCGCCGGAGCCGGGGGCGTAGCCGGCGGTGAAGGTCAGGTAGGCGATGTCCGCCACGACCATCACCCGCTGCTCGAGCTCAGGGCCGTCGGGGACCGCGAACGTCGCCGAGGACAGGCGGCGCCGGGCCCGGGTGAGCCGGGCGGCCATCGTGGGCGTGCTCAGCAGGAAGAGCCGGGCGATGTCGTCGGTGGAGACGCCGAGGACCAGCCGCAGGGTCAGGGCGGCCGCGGTCTCGCGGGGGAGCGAGGGGTGCGCACACAGCAGCACCAGCCGCAGTCGTTCGTCGACGACCGTGTCGCCGGCGTCGGCCATCGTGCGGCTCGCCGACGCGGTCAGCTCGGCGTCCACCGCGAGCAGTGGGAGCTTGCGGATCACGACGGCCTCGGTGCGCAGCCGATCGACGATCCGGCGGCGGGCCGCGGTCAGGAGCCAGGCCGGTGCGTTGTCCGGGGCGCCGGTCTGCGGCCAGGTGCGGGCTGCGGCCTCGAAGGCGTCCGCCAGGCCTTCTTCGGCCAGGTCGAGGCGACGGAACTGCGCGACGAGCAGGGACAGCAGTCGTCCCCACTCGTCGCGCAGCGCGTCGGCGAGCAGCGTCCCGCGGATCGCCGGGTGGCATCAGCGGCGGTCGTCCGCGGGGGTCGGGCTCACATGTCGCCCGAGTGGTCCACGGTGCCGCGCACCTCGATGGCGCCCTCGGCGCCGGCGAGGACACCGACCACCTGGAGCAGGTCGTCGAGGTCGTCGGTGTCGACGATGTAGTAGCCGGTGAGCTGCTCGACGGTCTCGGCGTACGGCCCGTCGGTGATGACGATGCCGTCCGCGCCGTTGCGGACGACCTTGGCGGTGCCGGAGTGGCTCAGCTCGTTGCCGCCCGTCACCTTGTGCCCGCGCTCGGCCAGGAGTCGGGCGAACTCGCCGTGCTTGGCGTACATCTCGGACTTCTCCTGCTCGCTGGCGCTGGCCCAACGGCTCTCGTCACCGGGGATGAGAACGACGTACTCGGTCATGGGGAATCCTCTCGTGGATGCTCTGGTGAGTCTGACACCGAGATGACGGGCGAGGCAGGGCGAAATCGACACCGGTCGCGATGAGATCTCCGATGCGAGCTCCGCCACCGGCGCGTTAGCCTCGCCCGCGTGACCACCGTGCTGCTCGTGACCTTCCCCCTGCTCCCCGAGGGCGAGTTCGGTGGGGAGCACCTCCTGGCCGCCCTCGCGGAGCGCGACGTCGATGCCTGCTGGGTGAGCTGGGACGACCCGACCGTCGACTGGGCGGGCGCGGACCTGGTGGCGGTGCGTGCCACGTGGGACTACCACCGTCGCTGCCCGGACTTCCTCGACTGGGCTCGGTCGGTGGAGCGGCAGACGACGCTGCTCAACGGCGCGGACGTCTTCGCCTGGAACGCCGACAAGTCCTACCTCGTCGCGCTGGGCGAGCGGGTCCCGGTCGTGCCGACCGCGCTGGTCGACGACTCGGACCTCGTGGCCGGTCTGCAGGCCGCGGTGGCCAGATTCGGCACGGTGGTGATCAAACCGCGCACCGGCGCCGGCGGGGTCGGAGTGGTCGCCGTCCAGCACTCCGACGACGAGGCGCTGGCCGGCCTCGACGCCGTGGCCGGGATGGGCGGACTCGAAGGTCTGACCGCTGGTCCCTGGGCGGTGCAGCCGCTGGTCGAGTCGGTGCGCACGCGGGGCGAGACCTCGGTGTTCGTGCTCGACGGCCGCGCGGTCTCCCAGGTCGACAAGCTCCCCGCCTCCGGCGAGATCCGGGTGCACGAGCAGTACGGCGGCGCCTCCCGCCCGGTGGCGCTCGATGCCGACGTGGCGGTGGTGGCGGAGGCCGCGATGGCGCAGGCAGGCGAGCTCCTCGGGACCCGGCTGGACTACGGCCGCGTCGACCTCATGGAGTACGACGGCCGGCTGGTCGTCGGTGAGCTGGAGCTGATCGAGCCCGGGCTCTACCTCGACGTGCACCCCCGGACCGCGCAGCCGTTCGCCGACCTCGTGGTGAGTCGGCTCGCGGCGCGCGCCTGACGCTTCCCGCGAGCGTGCCGGAGAGGGGTCGGGCGGGCGCTCAATTTCTTGCACTCTCGATGGTCGAGTGCTAAACATGAGGCTGGCACTCTCGACAGGAGAGTGACAGTTCCACCCCCCGATCCGGGGAGTTGAGGTCAGAAGCGCCGGCGGGAAGGGTCTGCCGGGCAGCCTGGTCGTCCGTCGCGGGCAACGAGCCGGGTCGTCCACAAACTCTGGATTGCGAAGGATCGCAGGAGTTATGCCAAAGCTGATTGCATTCAACGAAGAGGCCCGGCGCGGTCTCGAGCGTGGCATGAACACGCTCGCCGACGCCGTCAAGGTCACCCTCGGTCCCAAGGGCCGCAACGTCGTGCTCGAGAAGAAGTGGGGCGCGCCCACCATCACCAACGATGGTGTGAGCATCGCCAAGGAGATCGAGCTCGAGGACCCGTACGAGAAGATCGGGGCCGAGCTCGTCAAGGAAGTTGCCAAGAAGACCGACGACGTGGCCGGCGACGGCACCACGACCGCCACGGTCCTCGCCCAGGCGATGGTCCGCGAGGGTCTGCGCAACGTGGCCGCGGGTGCGAACCCGATGGGCCTCAAGCGCGGCATCGAGGCCGCTGTGGCCGCCGTGTCCGAGCAGCTCTCCAACATGGCCATCGACATCGAGACCAAGGAGCAGATTGCTGCTACCGCCTCGATCTCGGCCGCTGACGCCACCGTCGGCGAGATCATCGCCGAGGCGATGGACAAGGTCGGCAAGGAAGGCGTCATCACCGTCGAGGAGTCGAACACCTTCGGGCTCGACCTCGAGCTCACCGAAGGCATGCGCTTCGACAAGGGCTACATCTCGGCGTACTTCGTCACCGACCCCGAGCGGATGGAGACGGTCCTCGAGGACCCCTACATCCTCATCGCCAACTCCAAGATCTCCAGCGTCAAGGACCTCCTGCCGCTGCTCGAGAAGGTCATGCAGTCCGGCAAGCCGCTCGTCATCCTCTCCGAGGACGTCGACGGTGAGGCGCTCTCGACCCTGGTCGTCAACAAGATCCGGGGCACCTTCAAGTCCGTCGCCGTCAAGGCGCCGGGCTTCGGTGACCGCCGCAAGGCCATGCTGCAGGACATCGCGATCCTGACCGGTGGTCAGGTCATCAGCGAAGAGGTCGGCCTCAAGCTCGAGTCGGCCGGTATCGAGCTGCTCGGCCAGGCCCGCAAGGTCGTCATCACCAAGGACGAGACCACCATCGTCGAAGGTGCCGGCGACGCCGACCAGATCGCCGGTCGGGTCAACCAGATCCGTGCCGAGATCGAGAAGTCGGACTCCGACTACGACCGCGAGAAGCTGCAGGAGCGCCTGGCCAAGCTGGCCGGCGGCGTTGCGGTCATCAAGGTCGGCGCGGCCACCGAGGTCGAGCTCAAGGAGCGCAAGCACCGCATCGAGGACGCCGTTCGCAACGCGAAGGCTGCCGTCGAAGAGGGCATCGTCGCCGGTGGCGGCGTGGCGCTCGTGCAGGCTGCTGACGTCGCGTTCACCAAGCTCGAGCTCGAAGGTGACGAGGCGACCGGTGCCAACATCGTGCGCTTCGCGACCGACGCCCCGCTCAAGCAGATCGCGATCAACGCCGGCCTCGAGGGCGGCGTCGTGGCGGAGAAGGTGCGCAACCTGACCCCCGGTCACGGCCTGAACGCGGCCACCGGCGAGTACGTCGACATGATCGCCGCCGGCATCATCGACCCCGCCAAGGTGACGCGCTCGGCGCTCCAGAACGCTGCCTCCATCGCAGCGCTCTTCCTCACCACCGAGGTCGTCATCGCCGACAAGCCCGAGAAGGCCGCCCCCATGGGTGGCGACCCCTCGGGTGGCATGGGCGGCATGGACTTCTGAGTCCGTAGTTCCTCAGCACCACCACCGACCCGCCCGGGCAACCGGGCGGGTCGGTGTCATTTCGGAGCGCTGCTCGCGCCGGTCGCGTCGCGCACGCTTCGGCCGTTCCCGGTGTGTGAGGCTGGTGCCGTGGAGACCGGACTGGGTGAGGAGCGCCGGGCTCGCTTCGAGGCGGTCGCACCCGAGCTGATCGAGCCGCTGCGGCGGTTCCTCGCGCGTCGTACCGACCCCGCGACGGCGGACGACGTCCTGGCCGACACGCTGCTGGTCTGCTGGCGCCGCCTCGACGACCTCCCGGCCGAGCCGCTGCCGTGGGCCTACGGCGTGGCGCGCCACTGCCTGGCCAACGCCGAGCGCGGTGCGCGGCGGCAGTCCCGGGTGGCCGCGAAGATCGCGTCGGTCGACCCGCCGGTCGAGGTCGTCGCACCCGAGTCCGACCAGCACGACGACCTGACCACGGCACTCGCGGCCCTGCCGCCGGCGCAGGCCGAGCTGCTGCGCCTGTGGGCGTGGGAGCAGCTGGCCCCCGGCGAGATCGCGGCCGTTCTCGACATCACCCCGAACGCCGCCAGCATCCGGCTGCACCGCGCCCGCGAGCGACTGGGTGAGGAGCTGCGAAAGATCGGACAGGCTGCCGGACATGAGGAGACACGAGAGAGGAGGACGCCGTGAGTGTCGATGACGACGAGCTGCGAGCCCGACTGCATGCCCTGGACCCGGCGGCCTCCCTGCTGCCGGTCGACACCGCGTCGGCCGCTCGACTCCTGGAGGACGCCATGACTCACGAAGAACCTGCTCACGACGAGTCGCGGGCCGACCACACCCACGGGCGCAGCGCGCTGACCTGGATCGTGGCGGCCGCCACGGTGGTGCTGATCGGCGGCGCCGGCGTCGTCGGCGTACTCACCCTCACCGGGGAGGACGACGGACCCGCCGACGCCATCGCCGAGGCGTCGGTGACCGAGCTCGCCGCACCCGCGGCTGGCGCCAGCGGCAAGTGCATGGTGCCGTCGGCCGACGTCCTGCGCGGCCAGTCGCTCGCCTTCGCGGGGACCGTCACCGACGTCTCCGACGAGGTCGTCGAGCTCGAGGCCACCGAGTTCTACACCGGTGAGCCCACCGACGTCGTACGCGTGCAGGCGGCCGCCTCGGACCTGGTGGCGCTGGCCGGGTTCGTCGACTTCGAGGTCGGTCAGGACTACCTCGTGGCCGCGAACGACGGCTGGGTCACGGTCTGCGGCTTCAGCGGGCCGGCCACCACCGAGCTCTCCGCGCTGTACGACGAAGCGTTCCCCGGCCTCAGCGGGTGAGGGTCCACGGCATCGTGCTGGCCGCCGGCGCCGGCACCCGGATGGGGATGCCCAAGGCGGTGGTCGTGGACGACGACGGCAGCTCCTGGCTGGTCCGGGCCGTCGAGGCGCTCGAGCTCGGCGGCTGTTCGGCGGTGACGGTGGTGCTGGGCGCGTCCGCTGCCGAAGCGCGTGAGCTCCTCAGCGGGCGATCGGTCGGTGTGGTGGAGGCCGAGGACTGGGCCACGGGCCTGTCCGCCTCGTTGCGGGCTGGGCTGGCCTCGCTCGATGCGGCGGCGGACGCGGCCCTGGTCACCCTCGTGGATCTGCCCGACGTGAGCGCAGCGGTGATCGGCCGGGTGCTGCAGGGCGGTGCCGGGCGCGCCACGCTGCGCCGCGCGTCGTACGACGGAGAGCCGGGGCACCCGGTCCTGATCGGCCGCGACCACTGGGTGGGGGTGCTCGACACCTCCGGCGGTGACCGCGGCGCCCGCGACTACCTGGCGACCCACGCGGTCGAGCTCGTCGAGTGCAGCGACCTCGCCACCGGCCGCGACCAAGACACCCCCTGACCCGTCACTTGTGTCCCACCTTTTAACGTCGACCTGCCACTTATGGCCGGGTACGGCGGCCACAAGTGGCAGGTCGGCGGGCGTACGGCGGCCAAAGTTGGCAGGTCGGCGGGCCAACGGTCAACGCACGGACCCGTAGCCTGCTCGCATGGAGACCGGCGCTATCCCTGAGGCTGCCCCCGGGCGTGAGAGCGAGGCTGGGGGGAGTGCGGTCCCGCAGACCGCGGCCGAGGTGGCCGCCGCCCTCGGCGCGACCGGATACCTCTGCGACGAGTCGCTCGCCACGGTGGCCTTCCTCGCGATCAGGATGCAGCGACCGCTGCTGCTCGAGGGGGAGCCGGGCACCGGCAAGACCGCGCTCGCCGAGGCGCTGGCCGAGAGCCTCGACCTCCCGCTGGTGCGCCTCCAGTGCTACGAGGGCATCGACGCCACCCAGGCGCTCTACGACTGGGACTTCCCCCGCCAGATCCTGCACCTGCGCGCGCTCGAGGCCGCCGGCGGCGCCGACGTCGAGGAGGCCGAGAAGAGCCTGTACGACGCCCGCTTCCTGCTCGCACGCCCCGTGCTGGCCGCGCTGCAGCAGAGCCCGGCGGTGCTGCTCATCGACGAGGTCGACCGGGCCGACGACGAGTTCGAGGCGTTCCTGCTCGAGGTGCTCTCGACCTACCAGGTCACCATCCCCGAGCTCGGCACGGTCAAGGCCGCGACCCCGCCGATCGTCGTCCTCACCTCCAACCGCACCCGCGAGCTGCACGACGCCCTCAAGCGCCGCTGCCTCTACCACTGGATCGACCACCCCGGCCTGGAGCGTGAGGTCGAGATCGTGCGCTCGCGCGCACCCGAGGTCTCCGCGGCGCTGGGCCGCCAGGTCGTCACGCTGGTGCAGCAGCTGCGCACCCGCTCGGACCTCCAGAAGCCGCCCGGTGTCGCCGAGACGCTCGACTGGGCCCGCGCGCTGCACCACCTCGGTGCCGTCGAGCTCGACCTCGCGTCGGCGGCAGCCACCCTGGGCGCCCTGGTGAAGTACCGCGAGGACTCCGAGCGGGTCAGGCAGGCACTCGACCAGATGTTGCGCGCATGAGCCAGACGAGCCCGGTCCGCGATGCCGACGAGATCCTGCTCGGCTTCACCCGCGCCCTGCGGGCCGCCGGTGTCCCGGTCACCCAGGACCGATCGCAGGGCTTTCTTGCCGCCGTCGCGCTGCTGGGGCTCGACCACCAGCGCGCGACGTACCTCGCCGGGCGGGCCACCCTCTGCGGGAGCCCCGACGACCTCGAGCGTTACGACCAGGTCTTCGAAGCCTGGTTCAACTCCCGCGACGGGCTGCCCCGGTCCCGGCCGGCGGCGGCTGCCCGGCCGGTGCTCTCCGAGCTGCCCGAGACCGACGCCACGGGGGAGGGGGAGCGCGACGCCGACGAGATCGTCCGGGCGATGGCCAGCGCTGCCGAGGTGCTGCGGCACCGCGATGTCGCCAGCCTGTCCCCGGCGGAGAAGCAGCGGCTCGACGCGATGTTCGTGACCCTGCGCCCGCGCTCGCCGCTGCGGCGTACCGCCCGGCACGAGCCGTGGCGCCGGGGCAGGGTCGACGCCTCCCGGACCCTGCGTGCGAGCCTGCGCCACGTCGGGGAGCCTGCCGAGATCGCGTGGCGCCGGCGCGGGGTGCGTCCGCGCCGGGTGGTGCTGCTCGTCGACGTCTCCGGCTCGATGAGCGGGTACGCCGACTCGTTGCTGCGCCTGGCCCACCGCTTCAGCCGGGTGGCCCGCGAACGCCGAGGCGTGGTGGAGACCTTCACGATCGGCACCCGGCTGACCCACCTGACGCGGGCGATGCGGGTCCGCGACCCCGAGCGTGCGCTGGTGGCCGCCGGCGAGACCGTCCCCGACTGGTCCGGTGGCACCCGGCTCGGGGAGACGCTGCAGTTCTTCCTGGACCGCTGGGGTCAGCGCGGCATGGCGCGGGGGGCCGTGGTCGTGCTCTTCAGCGACGGCTGGGAGCGCGGCGACCCGACCCTGCTCGCCGAGCAGATGGCGCGCCTGCATCGGGTCGCGCACCGGGTGGTGTGGGTCAACCCGCACCGCGGCAAGGTCGGCTACGAGCCCGTCCAGCAGGGCGTCCTGGCCGCGCTGCCCCACATCGACCACTTCGTCGCGGGCCACTCGCTCGCGACGTACGCCGAGCTGATGGACGTGGTTGCCCGTGCGTGAGGTGCTCTCCGAGCTGTTGGAGTGGTGGCGCGCGGGCGAGACGGTCGGCGTCGGCACCGTGGTGGCGACCTTCCAGTCCGCCCCCCGACCGCCCGGGGCCTCGATGCTGGTCGGCCCGGACGGTACGGCGGTCGGCTCGGTGTCCGGCGGCTGTGTCGAGGGCGCCGTCTTCGAGCTCGCCGAGCGGGTCGTGGCCGACGGCACTCCCGTGCTCGAGCGGTACGGCGTCTCCGACGACGACGCCTTCGCGGTCGGGCTCACCTGCGGCGGGATCCTCGACGTGTACGTCGAGAAGGTCAGCCGCGAGACCTTCCCCGAGCTGGAGGAGATCGCCACCGAGCTCGAGGCGGGCCGGCCGATCGCCGTGGCGACCGTGATCGAGCACCCCGATCCGGCCTGGCTGGGCCGACGCCTCGTCGTACGCCCCGGCGGCCAGCAGGCCCACGCCGGTGGGCCGCCGGCGTCGCTCGGCAGTGCTCGGGCCGATGACGCGGTCCACGACGACGCCCTCGGCCTCCTGGCGGTGGGCCACCACGCCACGCTGACCTACGGTCCCGACGGCGAACGCCGCGGCGAGGGCATGCGGGTCTTCGTCTGGGCCTTCGCCCCCAAGCCGCGGATGCTCGTCTTCGGGGCGATCGACTTCGCGGCAGCGGTGGCGCGGGTCGGCAGCTTCCTCGGCTACCACGTGACCGTCTGCGACGCCCGTCCCGTCTTTGCCACCGTCTCGCGTTTTCCCGAGGCCGACGAGGTCGTCGTGGACTGGCCGCACCGCTACCTCGAGTCCGAGCGGGCGGCCGGTCGGATCGACCGCCGTACGGTCATCACCGTCCTCACCCATGACCCGAAGTTCGACGTCCCCCTGCTCGAGGTCGCGCTGCGGCTGCCCGAGATCGCCTATGTCGGGGCGATGGGTTCGCGGCGGACCCACGATGACCGCCTGACCCGCCTGGAGCAGGCCGGTCTGACCACAGTGGAGATCGCGCGCCTCTCCTCGCCGATCGGCCTGGACCTCGGGGCCCGCACCCCCGAGGAGACCGCGATCAGCATTGCCGCGGAGATCATCGCCGGCCGTTGGGGCGGCACCGGGGAGCCACTCGCCGCCACCGACGGCCGGATCCACCGCGACCCGGAAGCGCCCTGACCGCCCGCCCGCCGCGATCTGGTGGCTGGTGCGCCGACGCTGAGTCGCAGAGGTCCTGTCCACCCGAGCGGAGTTTCGGCGTTGGCCCCCGGGCGGGCTGCGAGTCCCCCTAGGCTCCGGCCCATGAAGCGTGTCGTGGGGTTCCTGGTGGGCCTCGTCGTCCTGGTCCTCGCTGTGCTCGCTCCGGCGCTCGTGACCGGCGCGGGTGACGGTGACGGCGCCGACGAGGAGACCTGGATCCAGCGCTACGACGCCGTCTTCGACATCTCGGACAACGGCGACCTGACGGCCACCGAGACCCTGACCGTCAACTTTCCCTACCCCGGCAAGCACGGCATCTTCCGGTTCTGGGACCGCTCGGACCCCACGGCTCCGACCGCCCGGCGGATTCCTCGCAACATCCGGATCACCCTGGACGGCGACCCCGTGCAGGTCGAGATGTCGAAGGAGGCCGGTGGCACGATCGACGTCGCGAGGATCGGCTCGCCGACGAGTACGGTCACGCCCGGTC
The DNA here is from genome assembly GCA_963850965.1 of uncultured Actinomycetota bacterium. Lineage (GTDB taxonomy): Bacteria > Actinomycetota > Actinomycetes > Propionibacteriales > Nocardioidaceae > Nocardioides. The sequence goes on from CAWKMT010000004.1 coordinate 134,898, forward strand.
CGCACGTGTACGTCATCCAGTACTCCATCGCCGGTGTCCTGGAGCCCGGAACGGGGGATCAGCCGACGCAGTTCTACTGGAACCTCATCCCTTCGGGCTGGGCGCAGGTGATCAAGAAGTCGGTCCTGACCGTCCACCTGCCGGCGCCTGCGCAAGACGTGCAGTGTGCCGTCGGAATCGACAACCATGGCCCCTGCACCGTGACGGGTGCCGGGACGCCCTCGCTGCAGATCTCGACGGGAGTGCTGCGCCCGCGCACACCGGTCACGCTCAAGACCGGGCTGGACCTCCCCACCCCGCCGCCCGGGGACGAGCGCGTCTGGACTGCCCGCTTCGACCCGGTCCTCGGGCCGAGCCTGGTCCTGCTCATCATCGTGTTGCTGATCGCCTTCGGTGCCGCCGGGCTCGGGCTGGTCGCCGGGATGCTCTCGCGTGAGCCGAAGCCGCAGTACCCGCTCATGTACGCACCTCCCGACGGGGTTGGCCCCGCGCTGGCGGCGTACATCTTCACCGAGCGGATCGACCGCACGGCGTACGTCGCCACCTTGATGTACGCCGCCCAACAGGGTGCGATCGATCTCGATCGCACCGACGACACCTGGCAGATCACCGACAAGGCCGGCGCCGAGGGCTGGGCCGGGCTCGACCCGGTGACCTCGGGGGTGGCGCACCTGCTGGGCGGCCCCGGCTCGACGTTCACCGCGTCCCGCAAGGACGCGGCGGCGGGCAAGCGTCTCAAGTCTGAGATCGACAGCTTCGAGGCGTCGACGCAGCGGTGGGCCCGCAAGTCCGGGCTGCTGGTGCGCAGTGGTCTCGGCTCCGCCGGAGGTGTCGTCGTCATCGGCGCACTCCTGCTGGCGTTGGCGACGGCGGTGTTCAACCCCTTCAACATGACGGTCCTCGCCCTGGTCCCCGGCGGCTTCGCCCTCTTCGCGGCGCCCCTGCTCGCATCCGGGTCCGGCACGCGGCGGACCCTGGCCGGCCGCGAGCTGTGGTCACGCGTGGGTGGCTTCCACCGGGTGCTGTCCACCGACTCGGGCAAGGAGCGCTTCGACTTCTCCGGCCGCCAGGAGCTCTACACCGCCTACATCCCGTGGGCGGTGGCGCTCGGCTGCGCCCAGGAGTGGGCGTCGAAGTACCGCACCGAGATGGGGGTCGAGCCGCCGGTCCCGACCTACTTCGCAGCCGGCTACCTCGGCGGAACCGCCGGCAGCGTCACCTCGATGGTCGACGACTTCTCCAGCACCGTGGACAGCGCGGTCTCGTCCTACCAGGCCACCCAGACCTCGTCGTCGAGCGGCGGGGGGGCGGCGGCTTCTCCGGCGGCGGCGGTGGCGGTGGTGGTGGCGGTGGCTCCTGGTGACCGCCCGGCAGTCGCCTGCGAGGCTCCACCTCCCCGGTCCTGAACATTGCGTCCCTCCCTGTCACCCCTGTCACACGAATTGAGGATCAACTGATGGTCACCATCGTCATCGTGCTCGCCGTGATCGTCGCCCTGGTGGGCTTCGTCATCATCGGCTTCAACAAGCTGCGCACCACCGACATCGGCGCCCAGGAGGCGCTCGGCGGGATCGACGTCCAGCTGACCCGCCGCGCCGACCTGATCCCCAACCTGGTCGAGACCGTCAAGGGGTACGCCGCGCACGAGAAGGGCGTCTTCGAGGAGGTCACCCGGGCCCGGGCTGGCGTCCAGGCTGCCGCCCAGGGCGACGACGTCCCGGCCAAGGCCGCCGCGGACGCAGCGCTGCAGAGTGCGCTGATCAAGCTCAACGCCGTGGCCGAGGCCTACCCCGACCTCAAGGCGAACACGAACTTCCTCGAGCTGCAGAAGCAGCTCGCGGAGACCGAGAACCAGATCTCGTTCGCCCGCCAGTACTACAACGACGCGGTCGCGACGTTGAACAAGCTGACCCAGACGATCCCGTGGATGTTCCTGACGGGGATCGCCAACGTGCACCAGCGGGCGTTCTACGACGCGCCCGACGGCCAGGAGACCGCCCCCTCGGTCAGCTTCTGACCCCTGGCCTGCCCGAGCGCCAGGCTCCGAAACTCTCAGAACACGTTGGCCGGGCGGAACTGCACCGAGCAGCGCGGACCGGCGTGGGCCGTCTTGGGGACCGCGTGCTCCCAGGTGCGTTGGCACGATCCGCCCATCACCACGAGATCTCCGTGAGCCATCTCGATCGACAACGAGGCGCCACCTCCGCGCGGTCGCAACGCGAGACGGCGGGGGTCGCCCACCGAGACGATGGCCACCAGGGTGTCGGTGTGGCGGCCCCTGCCCAGGGTGTCGCCGTGCCAGGCCACGCTGTCGCGTCCGTCGCGGTAGTAGCAGCAGCCGGCGGTCACGAAGGGCTCCCCGAGCTCGGGGAGGTAGTGGTTCGACAAGCTCTCCCGCGCCTCCTCGAGGACCGGGTGGGGCAGCGGCTCGCCGGATCGGTAGGTGTGCACCAGTCGGGGGACGTCGACCACGCGGTCATACATCTGGCGGCGCTCGGCGCGCCACGGCACCGCCGAGAGGAGTGCGGCCAGGACCGCGTCGGGGTCGGGCAACCAGGACCGGCGGACGTCGATCCACGCGCCCTCGCTGAGCGGCCGACGCACCAGGGCGCTGGTCCAGTCCACCTCGATGCGGGTGGCCTCGAAGAGGGATCCCTGGAACTCCACGTGGAGCACGGTAGCACGCAATCGAACGGGTGTTCGACCCTTCGCCCGGAGGGGTGAGGAGACGGCATGGGGCGAGGCGGGTGAGACCGCGGCCACGCACAGACTCCTGTCGAAAGTCGGGACGCGGGATCGGTCTGACCCCTAGAGTGCCGGTTGTGGACGATCTCTTGGTATCCGACGGGCGCGCGCTCAAGCACGTCCAGGTACGCGAGTATGTCCGCTCCCTCGTCGCTGGCGCCTCTCCCGGCTCGCCGGCACCCTCTGAGCGTGAGCTCGTCCACCGCTTCGGCGTGGCGCGGATGACCGTGCGTCAGGCCATGGACGCGCTCGTCGTGGAGGGCCTCCTGGAGCGGATTCCGGGTCGTGGCACCTTCGTGGCCAGGCCGCGCCGTTCGGCCAGCAGCCTGACCAGCTTCACCGAGGACATGACCCGCCGTGGCCTCCTCGCCGAGTCCCAGACCCTGGTGGCGCGCCGCGAGCAGGCCGGTCCCGGAGTGGCCAAGGCGCTCGGCGTCTTCGAGGGCGACGCGGTGATCCACTGGCGCCGGCTGCGTCGCGCCGACCGGATCCCGATGTGCATCGAGGACGCCTACCTCAACGAGGTCCTCCTCCCCGGTTTCCTGCAGGCCGGCATGCCGACCAGCCTGTACGACGCCCTCGCCGACCGTGAGCTGCGGCCGTCCTGGGCCGAGGACTCCATCACGGCTGATGCGGCGACCGCCGACGAGGCGACCCTCCTCGAGATTCAGCCCGGCACTCCGGTGCTGCGCCACTCACGTCGTGCGTTGGCCGGTGAGCGGGTGATCGAGGTGTCCCGCTCGGTCTACCGGGCCGACCGCTTCACCCTGTGGGTCCAGCTCGGCCAGGAGTGCTGAGCCTCCCCAGCTCCGCCACTGCCTGACCGCTCTCCTCGCAGACCCACACCGGATCCGGTCCACCCAGGTCCGGCTGGATGTAGAGCGAGTGCACGGGTGCGTCCGGGCAGTCCAGGCACAGCGGCCACCGACCCGTGGTCTCGAAGAGGGCGTCCTGGACGTCCTGGGCGACGAGCCCCGCGACGTAGATCTCGCCAGCCGGCCACTGCTCGGCCCACCACTGTCGGTCCGAGACCGCGGTCTCCAGCACCGACACCGCGGCCGCGGTCGCGTGCTGGCGGGCCTGCAGGTCTGCGAGCACGCGGGCGCGGGCGTCGAAGAGCAGGGAGTCGTTCACACCCCCATTGTGCGCGGCGGGCAAGGGAAGGCCGGGCGCGCGGAGGAATCGCCGCGCAATCGCGCGCTCCGACGCGCTCGCGTGCGCCGATCGGGACGCTTGACGTCCTAGAGTCGACCCATGGGCGAACCGCTCCTCGAGGTGACCGTGCTCCACGTGCGCGACGTTCCCGGCGCGCACGAAGGCGGTGCCGATCGGCTGCACCTGGTCGGGGACGGTGCTCCCGCGCACTCCCCGGAGCCGGCCCTGGTCTCAGGCGTCTCCCGCGAGAGCGACCTGCCGGTCTTCGTGCTGCTGCGGCTCAACGACTCGTGGACCTCCACCGGCGGTGAGCTGGCCCGGCTGGTCGGGCTGGGCGAGACCTACCTCAACTGCGGGGCCACCGGCGTCTCCTTCGGCTTCCTCGACGGCGACCTCGAGATCGACACCGAGGTCTGCGCCCACCTGGCCCAGAGCCTGCCCGGCGTGCCGTGGACCTGTCACCGGGCCGTGGACGCCACGTTGGACCCGCGGCGCTCCTGGCGCGACCTGCTCGGGCTGCCCGGGCTGGTGGCCGTGCGGTCGGCCGGCTCACCGCAAGGGCTCGAGGTGGGCTACGAAGACCTGCTCGCGACGGCTGAGTCCGACCCGCGCTTCGCGGCGCTGATGATGCCGGGTGGGGGGCTGCTCGCCGAGCACGTCCCGTGGTTCGTCCGCGCCGGTGTCCGGCAGTTCCACGTGGGGCGGCAGGTGCGGCCGGGGGCGTCGTACAAGTCCTACGTCGATGCCGCCCTGGTGCGGTCCTGGCGTCTGCTGCTCGACAGCACGGCCGCGCACGCCGGCTTCGGGTCTGCCGACGCCGGATGACGATCCTGATCGACCCCCCGAACGCCGCGGGGCACGGTCGCCTGTGGTCCCACCTGGCCAGCGACACGTCGTACGACGAGCTGCACGCGTTCGCGCGCACGCTCGGGATCCCGGAGCGCGGCTTCGACCGGGACCACTACGACGTCCCGTCGGAGTGGTACGACGCCGTCCTCGCCGCGGGCGCCGAGCCGGTGACCTCACGCGAGCTGGTGCTGCGCCTGGTGACGGGTGGCCTGCGGCGGCGCAAGACGGAAGGGCCGGGGGTTTCGGGGTGAGGGCGTCGGGTACGACGCCGACAACCCTCCGAGCCGAAGGCGGATGCCATGGCCAGCTCAGTTGTCGACGCCCAGGACGCCACCACCTCCCCTGAGGAGGGGGACCTGAAGCGCTCCATCACCGGCAAGCTCCTCTTCTTCTACGTCCTCGGTGACGTGCTCGGCTCCGGCATCTACGTGCTCATCGGCCTGGTCGCCGGTGCCGTGGGTGGAGCCTTCTGGCTGGCCTTCGCCGTCGGGGTCACGGTCGCGACGATCACGGGGCTTGCCTACGCCGAGCTGGTCACCAAGTACCCCCAGGCTGCCGGGGCCGCGCTCTACGTCAACAAGGCGTTCAAGAGCCGCCCGCTCACCTTTTTGATCACCGTCTGCATGCTCTCCGCGAGCTTCGCGGCGGCGGGGTCGCTGGCGACCGGCTTCTCGGCGTACTTCAACGAGGTCTGGTCACTCCCGCCCGCCCTGCTGATCGGCACCTTGTTCATTGCCGTCCTGGCGATCGTCAACTTCATCGGGATCACCGAGTCGGTCGTGGGCAACATGGTGATGACCCTGGTGGAGGTCGCGGGGTTGATCATCATCATGGTGATCGGCGTGCTCTACGTCGCCCAGGGCAAGGCCGACTTCGGCACCCTGGTGGAGTTCCGGTCCGAGGGCAGCCCGATCTTCGCGATCGTCGCCGGTGTCGCCCTCGCGTTCTTCGCGATGACCGGGTTCGAGAACGCCGCCAATGTCGCCGAGGAGACGATCCGGCCGGCGAAGAACTTCCCCCGGGCGCTGGTCGGCGGCATGGTCGCGGCCGGGATCATCTACGTGCTGGTCGCGATGACGGCTGCCCTGACCGTCCCGCTCGGCACCCTTGCCGACTCCGACGCCGCCCTCCTCGAGGTGGTCAAGGCCGGGATCCTGCCGGTGCCGGTCGGGGTGATGGCGATCCTCTTCGCGGTGATCGCGATGGTCGCGATCACCAACACCACGCTCGTGGCGGTGGTGACCCAGTCGCGGATCCTCTACGGCATGTCCAACGAGGACGTCGTCCCCGGAATCTTCGGCAGGCTCCACACCGCCCGGCGCAGCCCGTGGTTCGCGCTGATCTTCGCGGCCGTCGTGGTCTGCGGGCTCCTGGTGGCGGGCTGGGCGGTCGGGCACTTCACCGAGGCAGACGTGAACGTCATCGAGCGTCTTGCCACCGTGACCGTGGTCTTCACGCTGTTCATCTACGCGCTGGTGATCATCTCGGCCTTGAAGCTGCGCGGGCATGACGAGAGCGAGGACACCTTCATCGCCTCCACGGCCCTGCTGCTCGTCGGCATCGTGGGCAACGCCGTACTCCTGGCCTATGTCGTGATCGACGACCCGGCGTCCCTGATCTGGTGCGCGGCCCTGCTGGCCCTGGGCGGGCTGCTCTTCGTGCTCGAGCGCTTCTTCGGCAAGCGCACCCCGTGACCTGCCACTTATGGCCGCTCAAAACCCGCTGACCTGCCACTTATGGCCGCTGTACAGCGGCCACAAGTGGCAGGTCGACCCGGTTTGAGCGGCCATAAGTGGCAGGTCAGCGCTCGGTGGCGAGGTTGTGCCGGGCTGCTGCTTCCCAGTGGGCGCGCGCGTGGGCCGTGTGGAAGAGCGAGGGGGCGGCGAGGAGGTCGGCCAGGATCGCGTCGCGCCCGGCCCGGAAGTCGTCGTCGGACAGGTGGGCGTACTCCGCGCGGACGTCCGCGAGGTAGGTCGCGTACCGCTCGGGGTCCGCGGCCAGGATCGCCAGGTCGGCATCGGAGAGGGCGCAGCCGTTGGCGTCGGACGTCCGCGGGTCGGTGGGTCTCGGTGAGCCGGACGAGCCGGGCGACCTCCTCGACGATGGCCGGGTCCAGACCCAGAGCCCCCAGCTCGTGCTCGGCCCAGGCGGCGGAGCGTTCCTCGGCGCCCGGCAGGGCGTCGTACACCGCGTCGTGGAACCACGCCGCGAGCCCGACCGCGACCCGGTCGAACTCCGTCCCTGCCGCGGCCAGCTCGTCGAGCCGGGCGCAGACCTCGCTGAGGTGGCGCAGGTCGTGGTAGCCACGCGTGGGGTCGGCGTACGCCGAGAGGAGCCGGTCGCGAACCTCGTCGCCGTGGGGGAGAGGCCACGCCAGGTTGAGGTCCATGGCGCAAGCCTAAGGTCCCCAGAACCCGGGCCGGTCGTGGGCATACTCGACCCATGAACCTCTCCTCGTGGGTGTCCCAGTTCGTCGTCGCCGCCGCGATCTTCTGCCTGATCGACTTCGTCTGGCTGGGCTTCGTCGGCAAGAAGTTGTACGACGACCGGATGGGCCACCTGCTGGCGGACAAGCCGAACATCGGGGCGGCAGTGATCTTCTACACGATCTTCGTGGCCGGTTTGGTCTACTTCGTGATCCACCCGGCGGTCTCCGAGGGATCGGTTGCCAAGGCGCTACTGGCCGGTGCCTTCTTCGGCTTCGTCACCTACGCGACGTGGGACCTGACCAACCTCTCGGTGCTGAAGGACTTCCCGGCCTCGATCGTGCCGATCGACATGGCCTGGGGCACCATCTTGGCCATGTCGGTCAGCGGCGTGACGTACGCGATCGTGCAGGCGCTGCCGAGCTGGGCTCGCTGACCCGCAGTTCGCGGGTGGTGTCGCGTCCCGGCGTCATCGCCCAGCGGATCGTCCGGGTCGCGACCCCACCGAGGACCCGCACGACGGTGCGTTCGGTGATCGGGAGCGAGGGCAGGCGCAGGTCCCGGCGGGTCCAGCGCGGCAGCAGGCCGACCGCAGCCGCCACCAGCACGGCGTACGGCGCCCGCGCGGCCAGCGGCAGCGGCGGGCGGAACAGCAGGTAGGCCACGGCTTCGCGTGCCTCGGCAGTGCCCCGCAGCTCGGGGGCGTACGACGCCAGCGCGGCAGCCAGCTCAGCCTCACTGGTCGGGGGTCGACACCACGCCCAGCCGGCGGGCGACCTCGGCGGCCTGGGCGACGTACTCGTCGCGCCCGGCCTGGTCGAGGGGGCGTGCGCCGTAGACCTGGTGTGCGAGCAGGAAGCTGTCGACCTGGGCCACGTGCACCCACGCCAGCAGGTGCGGGTCCGAGGCGGCGTACGGCGTGCCGTCGCCCATCGTCCCGGTGATCCGGTCGTGGATCGAGCGGACCACGTCGACCGCCTGCTGCGCGTCACTGGCCGTCCCGAACGTCGTCACGGCCAGGAAGCGGCTGGTGCGCGCGAGCCGACCCCACATGTCTCCGCGGAAGCCGGAGTGGTCGGACACGGCCTTCATCGCCGCCGGGTGCAGGGTCTGCAGCAGGAGGGCCCGGATGCCGCCGACGAACATGGAGGCATCGCCGTGCACGCGACCGATCGCGCTGTCCGGCTCGAACCATCGCGGGCCGGGGGTGCCGTGGATGCGGTGGCGGTGCACGGCACCGTCGGGGCCGGCGACGCGCAGGAAGAGCGCCTCACCCATCCGTGCGCGGATCCCCGTCATGCCTCGAGGCTACGGAGACCCGCCAAGGCGAGCGGGGTCAGCCGTGCAGGTGCCGCATCCGCAGGGTGTGCGGCATCGACCGCAGTCGTTCGACGGCGGCCTGGTCGAGCGGGGCGGAGACGTCGGTGACGACGTACCCCTGGTCCCCGCGGGTGGCCAGTGACTGCGCGAGCACGTTCGCCTGCAGCTCGGCCAGCACCCGGTTGATCTCGGCGAGCACGCCGGGGACGTTCTCGTGCAGGTGGGCGAGCCGGACCACGCCGGCGGACGGCGGCGCCTGGACGGCCGGGAGGTTGACCGAGAGTGCGGTGCTGCCTTCGTGGACGTAGGAGATCAGCTTGCCGGCGACGAAGTGGCCGATCTCCTCCTGCGCCTCCTGGGTGGAGCCCCCGACGTGGGGGGTGAGGATGACGTTGTCGAGGCCGCGCAGCGGGGACTCGAAGGTGTCGCCCTGGGCCTTGGGCTCGATCGGGAAGACGTCGAGGGCGGCGCCCGCGATGTGCCCGGAGAGGATGTGGTCGCGCAGGGACTCGGTGTCGACCACCATGCCGCGGGCGGCGTTGATGAAGAGCGAGCGGGGCTTCATCAGCGCGAAGTGCTCGGGGCCGAAGAAGCCGGCGTTCCCGGGGCGGCCGTCGACGTGCAGGGAGACGACGTCGGCCTCGGCGAGGAGCTCTTCGAGGGAGTTCATCCGGCGGGCGTTGCCGTGCGCGAGCCGGTCGGTGACGTCGTAGAAGATCACCCGGAGTCCGACGGCCTCGGCGACCACGGAGAGCTGGGAGCCGATGTTGCCGTAGCCGACGATCCCGAGCGTGCGCCCGCGGATCTCGTGGCTGCCGGCGGCGGACTTGTCCCACACCCCGTCGTGCATCTTCAGCGTCTTCTCGACCAGGCGGCGGGCGAGCACGATGATCTCGCCGATGACGAGCTCGACCACGCTGCGGGTGTTGGAGTACGGCGCGTTGAAGACCGCGACGGTACGTCGTGCCGCCTCCTCGAGGTCGACCTGGTTGGTGCCGATGCAGAAGCACCCGATCGCCATCAGGTCCGGCGCGGACGCCAGGACGCGCGGGGTGATCGTGGTGTTGGACCGGATGCCGAGCAGGTCCACGCCCGGCAGTGCGGCGAGCAGCTCGTCCTCGGACATCGAGGCGTGCCGCAGGTCGACCGAGATGCCCGCCTTCTCGAGTCGTTCGACGGCGGACGCATGGATGTTCTCGAGCAGCAGGGCCTTCACGGGGCTCAGCCTAGAAGGGAACGCTCCGGCGGCCGATTTGCCGACGTCCCGTGGACGGGGCGGGGGTCTTCGCGTGCCGCATGCTGCGTGCGGCAGGTGCCGCCGGCGGACTACCCTCGACCGGTGTCGATCTCCTTGAAGTACGCCGTGGTGGAGCGGGAACGTCGCTACCTCCTCACGAGGCTGCCTGCGGGCGTGACCAGCACCAGGGAGATCGTGGACCGCTACGTGACGGGCACCCGCCTGCGTCTGCGTGAGGTCCGCGCGGACGACGGCACAGTGGTCCGCAAGCTCGGGCACAAGGTGCGCCTCACCGAGGGGCCGGGCGAGGTGGCCTGCACGAACTTCTACCTGGATGAGGAGGAGTGGGCGGTCCTGGCGACGTTGCCCGCTCGCACCCTCCGCAAGAAGCGGCACCTGGTCCTGAGGGGCGGGTGGCAGGTGGCGATCGACGAGCACGAGGACGGCACGCTGGTCGCAGAGATCGATGATCGCGACGACCCCTCCGATCTGGTGCCCGACTGGCTCGACGTCGTGCGCGACGTGAGCGAGGACGAGGCCTGGACCGGGGCAGGCCGCGCGCGTTCGTCCTGACGGCATGCCGGTGCCCCGCTGAAGGTTGGTCCAGCGGGGTGTGGGGCGGTCAGGCTCTTCGGTCGGGTGGTTCAGTCGGTGGTGGCCGTTGGTCGCGGGTGACGTCGAGGGTGCCGGACTGTCGCGGAGGTAGGTGTAGCCGTGCGGGCTGGTCCACACGTAGGACCCGGCTTCGATGCGTGCGTAGCGCCAGCCGCCGTGGGTCTTGAGTCGGTGGTGTCGTCGGCAGAGTGGCGCAATGTTGTCTGAGGACGTTGTTCCACCGGAGTCGTAGGGCTCGATGTGGTCGCTGTCGCAACGCCTGGCTGATCGGGTGCACCACGGGAAGACACAGGTCGGGTGATGCAGGGCGGATTGTTCACGGATCCGGTCGGGGACCTCGTAGGCATTCACGTGGTGGTGATCGTTGAGGTCGATGACCGGCTTCACGATCACGTGGGCGTCGGGGTTGCCGCACCAGTCGCGGATCTGCTCGGCGGTGATCGGGGTCCGGGTGTTCTCGAACCGCCCCAGCCCACCGGCCTCGCCACGGATCGCGGCCTCGGAGAGATGGACATGCAGGACCACCTGTCGCGGCTTCCGCGCGGCGTGCGGGCTGGTCTCGTCGTCGGTGCCGTTGAGGTCGAACGCCAACTGACGTCGGGCGATCGCCCCGAGCGCCTGCGCGCGGCGTACGTCCAGGGACTCGGTCGACCCGAGGGTCTTCAACGCCTCAGCACCCTCGGCCACGGCGGCGTCGAGGTCGAGGGCATCGGCCACATCCAAAGTGCCCCAGACGTCGGCGTTCCCGTCGAGACCGGTGCGGGACTTCCCGACGTTGAACGACCGGCCATCCGCGGCGGCCTTGCGGCGGCGCTCGGCCTCCTCAGGCATGAACTGGGCGATCGCGGTCTCGACCAGCCGGTCGAGCTCACTGACGCGGAGCCGGTGCGCAAACGCCGCGACCCGGGCGTCCACAAACCGAGCGGCCTCCATCGAGAGCGACAGGGTGGCCTTGGCGATCCACCGCGCCTTCCACGCCACCAGATCCCCGGCAGCGACCCGCTTCCAGACCCGCGGGAGTCGGTAGCGCAGCTCGACCGCCTCACCCAGGTACGCTCTTCCCCGCCTCGGTCGAGAGCCCGACCGCGACCGCGAACTCAGTGATCGAGAACTCCGCGATCAGCGGGGCACCGGGACCCGCGATCGGCAGCGACTCCTCCAGGAAACACCGGTCGGTGATCGTCGCCGCATCGGCCAGCGACTCGGTCGAGTGCATGCCCGCCCACGCCACCGCACCCTGCAACAACTCGGCCTCAGCCCGGTCCGCAGACTCCCGCCGACCACGCACGAAACCGAGCACCCCAGCAGCGGTGTCGACATCGGCGAGCGTCTCGGTCATGACTCAATTCAAGCCGGGACCACCGACATTCCGGCCCCGAAAAGAGGGCGATCTTCCGACATGTGGACAGAACTTTTCGACCACGCAGGACGCTCCGGCGTCAGCGGTTTCCCCAGCCGGTAGCCAAGATTCCGTGTGGTGGCGTCCTTGGAGCAGGCCGCGAGACCCCACCATCGGATGAAGTCTCCCGAGATCCGGCTGGCCCCGTAGCCCAAGCCAGGTCGCGGACCTCGACGCGATCCTCAGGCGGGCAAATCCTCCGCATCCACGATCTTGTAGGCGTACCCCTGCTCGGCGAGGAACCGCTGGCGGTTCTGGGCGAACTCCGCGTCGACGGTGTCGCGGGAGACGACTGTGTAGAAGTGCGCGGTCTTGCCTTCGTCCTTGGGTCGCAGCAGCCGGCCGAGCCGCTGGGCTTCTTCCTGCCGCGAGCCGAACGAGCCGGACACCTGGATGGCCACCTCCGCCGAGGGCAGGTCGATGGAGAAGTTCGCGACCTTGGAGACGACGAGCAGCTCGATCTCGCCGGTGCGGAACGCCTCGAAGAGCCGCTGCCGCTCCTTGACCGGGGTCTCGCCCTTGATGAGGGGCGCGTCGAGGACCGCGGCGAGCTCGTCGATCTGGTCGATGTACTGACCGATCACCAGCGTGGGCTGGCCGGGGTGGTGGGCCACGATGTCGCGCACCACGTCGATCTTGTGGTGGGTGCAGGAGGCGAGGCGGTAGCGCTCCTCGGGCTCGGCAGTCGCGTAGGCGAGCCGTTCGTTGGTCGGCAGCGTGACCCGGACCTCGATGCACTCGGCGGGCGCGATCCAGCCCTGCGCCTCGATGTCCTTCCAGGGGGCGTCGTACCGCTTGGGGCCGATCAGCGAGAAGACGTCACCCTCGCGGCCGTCCTCGCGCACCAGCGTCGCGGTCAGCCCGATCCGCCGCCGCGCCTGGAGATTGGCGGTCATCCGGAAGATCGGGGCCGGGAGCAGGTGCACCTCGTCGTAGATGATCAGCCCCCAGTCGCGGGCGTCGAGCAGCTCGAGGTGGGAGTAGACGCCCTTGCGGCGTGTCGTCATCACTTGGTACGTCGCGATCGTGACCGGACGGACCTCCTTGACGGCACCGGAGTACTCGCCGATCTCCTCTTCGGTCAGGGAGGTACGACGCATCAGCTCGTCCTTCCACTGCCGGGCCGAGACGGTGTTGGTCACGAGGATCAACGTGGTGGCCTGGGCATGGGCCATGGCGGCGGCACCAACGAGCGTCTTGCCGGCGCCACAGGGGAGCACCACGACCCCCGAGCCGCCGTGCCAGAACGAGTCGGCCGCATCGCGCTGGTAGTCGCGCAGCTGCCACTCGGACTCGTCGAGCGCGATCGGGTGGGCCTCGCCGTCGACGTACCCGGCGAAGTCCTCGGCCGGCCAGCCCAGTTTGAGCAGCGCCTGCTTGAGGTTGCCGCGCTCGGAGCCGTGGGCGACGACGGTGTCGTCGTCGATCCGCTCGCCGAGCATGCCCGCGATCTTCTTGGCGCGCAGCACCTCCTCGAGGACGGGTCGGTCGTTGGAGGCCAGGACCAGCCCGTGCACCGGGTGCTTCTCCAGCCGCAGGCGGCCGTAGCGCGCCATCGTCTCGGCGACGTCGACCAGCAACGCGTGCGGGACGGCGTACCGGCTGAACTCGAGCAGCGTGTCGACGACCTGCTCGGCGTCGTGGCCGGCGGCGCGGGCATTCCAGAGGCCCAGCGGGGTCAGGCGATAGGTGTGGATGTGCTCCGGGGACCGCTCGAGCTCGGCGAACGGCGCGATGGCCTTGCGGCAGTCCTGGGCGCGCTCGTGGTCGATCTCGAGCAGAAGGGTCTTGTCGGACTGGACGATCAGGGGGCCGTCATTCACCTGTCGAGTCTACGGACGGCTCCGGGTCAGGCCGAGGCGGCGCTGGTCCCGGCCTTCTGCCGGGCGCGGTACGCCGCGACGTTGGCCCGCGAGGAGCAGCGGTCCGAGCAGTAGCGGCGCGACTGGTTGGGCGAGGTGTCGACGAAGGCACAGCCGCAGTTGACCGCCGCGCAGACCCCGAGCCGGGAGGTGCCCAGGTCACAGATCAGGGTGGCCAGGCCGAGCAGGGACTCGCCGATCAGCAGCTCGGCGACGCTCGCGGTCTTGGTGGCCACGTGCAGGTGGAGGTCGGCACCGTCGTGGTCGGCTATCCGAGGCGTGATCGGGTGGCGGACCATCAGCTCGTTGAGCCCGTCGATCACCCCGCGGTCGTCGTCGACGTCGGAGGCCTCGAAGATCGGCCGCAGCTCGCGCTGGAACTTGCGCAGCAGCATGCAGTCGCGATCGGTCACCTGCTCGTGGAGCCAGTCGCGCCCCGCGAGGTGGCCGACCAGGTCGTCGACGTCGGCGATCTCCGTGTTGAGGAGAGCGGCCGAGGCGTCGGCGTACCTGATGAAGTCCACGGGACCAGTCTAGGTTGGCCGGTCTAGGTGATTTCGCCCGCGGGCCCGACCGGCTTCACGGCGGTGATCCGGTGGACCGCGAAAGTGCGGGTGTCGTCGCTGCGGTGGTCGTGGGCGGTGAGCCAGCCGCCCTCGACGCGCAGGGGATCGACGATCCGCTCCGAGGTGGAGCCGTGGTTGTCGACGTACCCGATCAGGACCGGCTCCCCGGCCTCGACGGCCTCGCGCAGCGCGACGAGCGAGCCTTGGGGGGAGAGGGCCGCGGTGGGGACCGTCGGCCGGCTCTCCGAGACCCGGTCCCCGGCCCGGATCGCGGTCAGGACCTGGGCGTTGAGGGCACTGGCCCGGGCGGACTTGAGCGCCGGTGCCCGCCGCTCGCGGGGGCTGCGGGCGCGCAGGCGGTCGGGGCGCGCGATCCGGACCGTCCCGTCGGCAGCCTCGACCACCGGCGCGGCACCGAGGTCGCGCAGGCGCGGCAGGAGTACGTCGACCGGCGTGGTGCTGATCAGCACCGTCGGGGCGATCCGGCGCAGGCCGAGACTTGCCGCCTTGGGGTGGTGCAGCAGCTCGGTCAGCGAAGCCTCGTCGTCGGCGCGCAGGAACGCCTCGGCGTGGCCGACGCGGATCGTGCCGAAGGTGCGGGCGGTGTCGTCGACGAGGTAGGTCAGCGGCTGGGGCACCGGAGTGCGCGACACCTCGGCCAGGAAGTCGTGGATCTCGAGCGTCGACCAGCCGGAGTCGAGCGCCCGGCGGACCGAGCCGGGGCTGAACCGGTAGACGGTGGCGCCGCCGCGCGACTCGACGTCCGCGAGCAGCAGCAGGGTCCGGGCGAGGGTGGACTCCAGGGGGCCGGGCGCGACCGCGGTGAGGTCGGCCTGGATCAGGAGGTGGTCGACGGCCCGGGGGAGCAGCGAGGCGAGGGTGTCGCGGGCAGTCGCCTCGTCGTCGGCCAGCAGCGAGCGGGAGAACGACGCCATGGCGCCGAGGCCGGTCACGCCCAGGGCGGCAGCCTCGGTGACAGCCCAGGCCACCTGCTCGGCTCGGGTGCGTGGGCGACGCGGGCGCAGCCAGCTGATCCGGGCCGCGAGCGAGGGCAGGCCGGTGCCGGTCGCCAGGACCTGTCCTGCGGGGAGCTCGGCCAGGGCGGTGAGAGCCATCCGTCGGCTCTCCGTCTGGCCGGCGCTCGCGAGCTCGGGGGAGAGGGCGTTCCAGGTCTTGCCGGCGCTGTCCTTGGAGCCGACCAGGCCCGGCATCCGCGGGCTCTCCAGCCAGGCGCGGATCAGCGCGATCCAGCGCACCTCGACCGAGCCGGCGGTCCACACGTCGAAGGCGTCGGTGGGGATCCAGGCCGGTTGGCCCGTGGAGTCGGCCGCGGTGGCGAGCAGTCCGGCGGCCGAGGCCACCTCGATGATCAGGGCGGCCACGGACTCCTCGACGTGCAGGTGGAGCGCGGTCGCCTTGAGGTCGCGGACCGCGAGTCCGCCGCTGCGCAGCGAGCTGGGCGGCTGGGTCCCCCAGTGGTCGAGCAGCAGCTCGACGCGGCGTACGGCCTCGAAGGCGGCGCCGGCCGCGGCCCGGTCGATGCTGCTCTGCTCGCGCGCCGAGGTGGCCACCTCGGGCTCGTCGTCGACCGGCTCCAGGGTCGTCCGGCCGCCCCGCAGGGCGATCCCCACCTCACCGGGCAGCACGACGGTCCCGCCGCCGCGCGGCACCAAGAGCTTGCGAGCGAGCAGCTCCTCGGCCGGGGTGCGGGCATCGGCTGGCAGCACGGTGTGCCGGGCGGTGCCGGTGGTGGCTTCACCGCCGTGGTCGGCCACGTGGGTGAGCATCGCCCGGGCCGGCTCGGAGAGCTCGGCGAGGCGCGACTCGACCTCGGTGAGGTCGTAGGGGTCGGCCGAGACCGGGCGCAGGCCGCTCACGCCGGTCAGCGCGGACCCGGTCAGTCCGTCGGCCACCCCGCTGAGCGCTCGGAGCCCCTGCGGGGACTCCCAGGCCAGGGCGAGGTCGAGCAGCCGCTCGAGGGCCGGCTCGACGGCGGCCGGCGAGGCGCGGACCGTGGCGGCGAGCGAGTCGGGGGTGGCCAGGCCCGAGACCACCAGGGCGTCCAGGACGAAGAGCTCGAGCCGAGTGAGCTGGTCGAGGGCCCGCAGCAGGGAGGCCCGGGTCGCGGCCCGGGAGGCCAGCTGGGCGAAGTCGTGGGGCGTGGGTGTCGCCAGGTCGGGTCGATCGGCCAGCAGCCGGGTCAACCGCTCGTCGGGCCAGCTGCGCAGCTGATCGGCGAGGGTGCGGTACCCGTCACCTCGGGCGGACGATCCAGACATCCCGCCTACGCTACCCGTCCCTCCGATGCCTCGGCGGCACAGGCCGTGAGGTCCTACACTCCGGTACAACCGGAACTGGCTCAGTGCTCGCTCGGGCTCGTGCTCAGCCGGTCGAAACCTCGACAGGACATGGGGCTCTGTTGTGAGTGATGAGCGCGCACCAAGGACACGTTCCTACCGGTCCGGCGACTGGTTCGGCATCTTCGGCGCCAACGCGACGGTGGTGCTCCCACCGAGCCAGAAGCGTCGGGTGGCCGCGTTGTGGGAGCTGCTCGACGACGGCGTCGGCTTCGACGAGGCGCTCGACGCGCTGATCTCGAAGGGGTTGCGAGACCTGCCCGGCTTCCTCCTCGTCAGCCAGGTGGACGACGAGACCAAGGTGGTGCTGCGCGGCGAGGCTCGGGTCACCTTCACCGCCAACGGCAACGTCGTACGGCTCGAGGGGTCCACCGAGACGACCTGGGTGGAGCGCTCCCTGCGCGGCGTGACGCAGATGGTGGTCCGCGTGGCCGAGTCCGACGACCTGGTCGACCGGCCGATCGAGGACGGCCTGGTCCGGCTCTCCCGCTTCGACCAGCCGGCCTACGCCTCGCCCCGGACCGGCACCACCGAGACCGAGGAGGTCGTCCTGCCGCAGGCAGGCCCCGCTGGCGAGGCTTCCGGCGAGTTGCTCGTGCTGCCCGAAACCGAGGCGATGAGCACGCCGGCCCACCGGACGGCACCCGTGGCTCGACTGAGCTTCTCCAGTGGCGAGGTCGTCGACGTCGACCGGGTCGTCCTGGTCGGGCGCTCACCCGACGCCCAGCGGGCGACCTCGAACGACGAGCAGCACGTGGTCCGCGTGCCCAGCCCGCAGCAGGAGATCTCGGGAACTCATCTGGAGATCCGGCCCGGGGCCGGTGACGACCACGGCTCCGCGGTCGCGGTCGACCTCGGCTCGACGAACGGCACCCAGGTCGTCCAGCCCGGCCGCTCGAGCGAGGCGCTTCCGACCGGGACGCCGGTGCTCCTCCACCCGGGCGCGGTGCTCGACCTCGGCGACGGGCTGACCATCAAGGTCAGCAGTCCCTGACCCCGACGCGAGCGTCTGCTCAGATCGAGAGCACGTTCCTGCCGCGGTTGGCGTGGAAGACCAGGCTGGTCTCGGCGTGGACCACACCGCGGCGACCGGTCAGGTTGTCGAGCACGAAGTCGCGCAGCTCCTCGGGCGTGGCCGCCGCGACGTGCACCAGGAAGTCGTTGGCCCCGCTGATGTTGTAGGTCGCGACGACGCCGGGCAGCGCGGTCACCTCGTCGGCGAAGGCATCGACGTCGGCGCGCAGGTGACCCGAGAAGCGGATCGCCACCATCGCCTGGACCGGCAGGCCCAGCCGGGCAAGATCGACCTCGGCGATCACGCCCGTGACCAGCCCCCGCTCGCGCAACGACCGCACCCGCGCCAGGCAGGTCGACTCGGCGATCCCCGCATCGCGGGCCAGCACGACGTTGGGGGTCCGGCCGTCGCGCAGCAGCTGGGCGACGATGCGCCGGTCGATCTCGTCGAGCACCGGGCGGGCGCGCGGCGCGGGACCGGGAGTACGGGTCGGCGGCCGGGCGGGAACGTTCTTCGGCATGACGGGAGCCTACCGCCCCGATCCGGCTGATCCTGCGGTTGTCAGCGAATGAGCCGAAGATCCTGCGGAACCATTGCCGTTGTCCGGCCCGAAACGCATGGTTCTCCCATGACGCACTTCGACACGACAGCCGTCCACGCCGGTCGCGAGGACCTCGCCGCGCTCGGGGTGCACGTCCCGCCGATCGACCTCTCCACCACCTACCCGCTGGACTCGCTGGCCGCGGGCGGAGAGTCCTACGAGAACCTCGCCACCGGGCACCGCCCGCAGGCCGGGGACTCGCTGGTCTACCAGCGGCTCTGGAACCCCAACGTCGACCGCTTCGAGCGGTCGGTCGCCCAGCTCGAGGGGTGTGCGGCCTCGGTCGCGTTCGGCTCCGGAATGGCTGCCCTCACCGCGGTGCTGCTCGCGTCCGTGGCCGCCGGCCGCCCCCACGTCGTGGCCGTGCGCCCGCTGTACGGCGGCAGCGACCACGTGCTCGCGTCGGGCCTGCTCGGCACCACCGTCGACTGGGCGACCCCCGACCGGGTGCACGAGTTCATCCGCCCCGACACCGGCCTGGTCGTCATGGAGACGCCGGCCAACCCCAGCGTCGACCTCGTCGACATCGCCTCGGTCGTCGCCCAGGCCGGGGACGTGCCGGTCCTGGTCGACAACACCTTCGCGACCCCCGTGCTCCAGCAGCCGGTCCACCAGGGTGCGGCGCTGGTCATGCACTCGGCCACCAAGTTCTTCGGCGGTCACGGCGACGTGATGGGTGGGGTCGTGGCCACCACCGAGGAGTGGGCCAACCGCCTGCGCCAGGTGCGGGCCGTGACCGGAGGCGTGCTGCACCCGCTGGCGGCCTACGAGCTGCACCGCGGCCTGCAGACCCTCCCGCTGCGGGTCCGGGCCCAGCAGGAGTCCGCGGCCACCCTCGCCGTACGCCTCACCGAGCACGCCTCGGTGGCGCGGGTGCTCTACCCCGGCCTCAAGGAGTGCGACCCGGCCGGACTGGTCGGCACCCAGATGCACGGCCCGGGGAGCCTGCTCGCCATCGAGCTGCGCGGCGGCTACGCCCGCGCAGCCGAGGTCGCGCAGCGGTGCCGGCTGATCACCCACGCGGTCTCGCTGGGCGGTGTGGACACGTTGATCCAGCACCCCGCCGGACTGACCCACCGGCCGGTTGCGGCGCACGCCAAGCCGAGCGACGCCCTGCTGCGCCTGTCCATCGGGCTCGAAGGCGTCGAGGACGTGTGGGCGGACCTGGAGCAGGCTCTCATGTCGATCTGACACACATGAACGGCTGAACTGGTGGTGATCGCCGGGATTTTTTGCCCGGCGAACCTCGATCTACCGTCGGCACCGGGCACGGGACCCGCTGCTGGACGACAGGTGGGCCCCCTGTGCGACTACTCGGAGCCACACAGGATCGAAAGGACCAGCCATGACCACCCACGCGACTCCCCCCACGACCCCGGGAGCCGATCCCGGTCGGCGCTCGATCGGCAAGGTCGTCTTCGCCAGCCTGATCGGCACCGCCACTGAGTGGTACGACTTCTTCCTCTTCGGCTCGGCCGCCGCCCTGGTCTTCGGGGAGGTGTTCTTCGGCGAGATCGGCGGCACCAACGGGACGCTCTACGCCTTCATGACCTACGCCCTCGGCTTCGCCGCCCGCCCGCTCGGCGGCATCGTCTTCGGACACTTCGGCGACAAGGTCGGCCGCAAGAAGATGCTGGTCGCCTCGCTGCTCCTGATGGGGGTCGGCACCTTTGCCATCGGGCTGCTGCCGACCTACGCCTCGATCGGGATCGCGGCACCGCTCCTGCTCGTCTTCTGCCGCCTGCTCCAGGGCTTCGCGGTCGGCGGCGAGTGGGGCGGCGCCGTCCTGATGGCGGCCGAGCACGGCAGCGACGACCGCCGCGGCCTGTGGACCTCCTTCCCGCAGGCCGGTGTGGCCCTGGGCAGCCTGCTGGCCACCGGTGTCCTCTGGGTGCTTGCCGCTGTCCAGTCCGAGGCGGACTTCCTGGCCTGGGGCTGGCGGATCCCGTTCCTGCTCAGCGCGGTGCTCGTCGCGGTCGGCCTGTGGGTCCGGCTCAGCATCGAGGAGTCGCCGGTCTTCCAGGAGGCCCAGGCCGAGATGGAGGCCACGGATCGGGGCATGCCGATCTTCGAGGTGATCAAGGAGTACCCGCGTGAGGTCTTCATCGCCATGGGCATGCGGATGGCCGAGAACATCAGTTTCTACATCTTCACCGTCGTCTCGATCACCTACGTCACGACGTACCTCGACGTCGCCCAGCCGGTGATCCTCAAGGCGCTGCTGATCGGTGCCGCGATCCAGTTCTTCGTGGTCCCGGCGATCGGTGCGCTCTCCGACCGGGTCGGACGTCGCCCGCTCTACCTCACCGGTGCCATCGGCGTCGGGATCTGGACCTTCGTCTTCTTCAACCTGCTCGACACGAAGGAGCCGTCGAAGATCCTGTTCGCGGTCGTGGTCGGGCTGGTCCTGCACTCGCTGATGTACGCCCCGCAGGCGGCGTTCTTCTCCGAGCTGTTCGGCACCTCGGTCCGCTACACCGGGGCCTCGATCGGCTACCAGCTCGCCTCGATCTTCGCTGGCGCGATGGCGCCGATCATCGCGCTCAAGCTGCTCGGGGACATCGACGACGGCAACACGACCGCGGTGGGCATCTACGTCGCGATCGCATCGATCATCACGATCGTGGCGGTCTTCTTCGCGCAGGAGACCCGCGCGTCCTCGCTGCGGCACGACCGCGTGCTCGAGAAGGTCTGACGCCGGCGTCGGTTACCGTGGAGGTCCATGTCCCACGTCTGGTACGTCAGCTACGGCTCGAACATGTCCGGGGACCGGCTCTCCTGCTATCTCGAGGGCGGACGCCCGTCCGGGGGCAGTCGGACCAACCCCGGGGCCCGCGACAGCAGCGCTCCGACACGGGACATCGCCGTTGACCTGACCGGGACGACGTACTTCGCGGGGGAGTCGGCCCAGTGGGGCGGCGGGGTCGCGTTCTACGACCACGACACCCCGGGGTTCACCGCGGCTCGGGGCTTCCTGGTGACCGCCGGTCAGTTCGCCGACATTGCGGCCCAGGAGATGAATCGCGTCCCCCAGATCGGTGACCCGGTCGAGGAGATCGTGCTGGACCCGCTGGCCAACGGCCGGCACACCGCCGGGCCCGGGCACTACGAGACGCTGGTCGAGGTCGGCCGCCACGACGGCCTCCCGCTGCTGCTGTTCACCGCGCCACATGGGGCGCCGAGCATCGAGCACACGGCCCCGTCGGAGCGCTACCTCGCCACGCTCGCGATCGGGCTGCGTGAGGGGCGCGACTGGTCCGAGGAGCAGATCGCGGAGTACTTCGCCTCCCTGGTCGTCGCCGCCGCATAACTCGACGGGGGGTGGCGCCGCTTCCTTCGGCCCCCACCCGAACTAGCCTCGCCGTGCGTGAGTACAGGTGTGAAGGACTTCGAGGAGTGGGTGCAGGCGCGCTCACGCGGCTTGGCGCGCTCGGCCTACCTGCTCACCGGAGACGTCCACCTGGCCGAGGACCTGGTCCAGGACACGCTTGCCCGGGTCGCGGACCACTGGCCGCGGATCTCCCGACGTGGGGACCCCGACGCCTACGCCCGCCGGGTGATGCACCACCGCGCGATCGACACCTGGCGCCGCCGCAGTGTGCGGCCCGCCGAGGTGATGGGTGACGCACACCCCGAGCTGGGCGAGCCCGGGCCGGACGTCGAACGCCGCCTCGTGCTGCGTGACGCCCTGCTCCGGCTGACCCCCAAGCAGCGAGCGGTGCTCTCGCTGCGTTTCTACGACGACCTCACCGAGGTCCAGACCGCACACGTCCTGGGCTGCTCGCCGAACACCGTGAAGTCCCAGACCCGGCAGGCCCTCGAGCGACTCCGTGTCCTCGCGCCCGACCTGCTGACCGCCCTCGTCGAGGAGCCGATCCGATGAACGATCCGATGACTGATCTGCACGACCCTCTCGAGGACCTCGTCGCCGACGTCCCGTCGTACGTCGTGGCCGACGCGTCGGTGGCCTGGGCCGCGGGCCGACGGCGGCGGACCCGCCGACGCGTGGGCGGGGCCGTGGCCGTTGCTGCCCTGGTCGTGCTGGTCGGCGGCTTCGTCCGGACCGTGCCGCAGGCAGTCCCGCTGCAGCCGGCCGGCGGGAGCGAGTCTGGACCCGTCGACGGCTACCCGTCGCAGGTCGAGAAGCCGTGGTTCGAACGGACGCTTCCCGAGCGGCCCGGGCCCGTCGCCGCCCTGTTGGGCGAGGCCGGCGCGTGGCACGCCGTCGCCGCTGACGGCCGGATCTGGCGCCTCACTGCCGACGACCTCAGCGACGACTATCCGCCTGCGCTCTCCGGCGACGGCCGCCTGATCGGCTACCTCAGCAGCCCGTCCGGGTACGAGATCCGTGACCTGGTGTCCGGCGAGACGACCAGCTTTCCCGAGATCGGCGACAACCGGACGGTGCACGGGGACCAGACGTACGGACTGGCGGGACAGGCCCCGGCGTTCTGGTCTCCCGACCGATCACGGGTGTTGGTCAGGGGATGGCGCTGGCAGGGGGAGCAGGACAGTGTGGGTTCGGGTCTGGTCCTCGGGCGGGACGGCTCGATCGAGCTCGTCGGCTCCGACCATGGCCAGTTCGCGGGCTGGCTCGATGCGGACACCCTGGGCTGGCTCGAGGTCACCGGCAAGGGAGCCTCCCGGAAGGCAATGCTGGTGGGCACCGGAGTGACCGGTCAGGTCGTGAGCCGGGTCCCCCTCGAGCTCCCGACCGGGGCGCTCACGCGGATCAGTCAGTGGTCGGCCGACCTCTCGCCGGACGGGCTGCGGCTTGCGCTGGAGGTGTCGAACGCGGCCGGAACCCTGGTGACCTTGTCGGCCCTGGACGGATCCGTCATCAGTGAGGAGAACGTGTGGACCGGCGGCTTCGGCTGCGTGACTTCCTGGGTCGACGACGAGCCGACCCTCTTCCAGTTCGACGGGACCTTGTCGACGACAGACGGACGCGTCCTGGTGAGCGTGGACCAGCGCTTCGAGCACTACTGCCTGGCGGTGGCAGCGGACGCCCTCGCAGGTGAGCGGCACGAGAGCGTGGGGGAGCGCCTCTTCGGGCGTACCTGGCTCTCGTGGCACTGGCGCGAGGTCGGCCTCGGCACGCTGGGCGGGCTCGCCCTCCTGGGCGGCCTCGCGGTGCTGGTCGTCCGCCGTCGGCGGCTCAGCGCGTGATGACGACGGGGATGCGGGTGCGGGTGCCGTTGGCGCCGAGCCAGGTCACCCAGCCGTCGTCGAGGGGCTGCGCGCCGGACCGGCCGCGGTTCAGGGTCACGGTGTAGGTCGCGCTCTCGCCCGGGGCCAGCCGGACTGCGGCGGGAGTGACCTCGACCTGGTGCCGGGTGAACCCGGTGGCCGAGGACGAGAAGTACATCGCACGGCGCCCGACGTTGGTGATCGTGCGGGTGGCACTCGACGACCGCTTGCCGGTCATCAGGATCGACGGGGTGTTGAGGGCCGGGCGGGAGCCTTCCAGCCAGCCGCGGTAGTCCTTGGCGGCCGTGAGGGCGTAGACCAGCCCCGGACGTTGGGCCGCACCCGCACGGACCCGGCCGGCGCCGGCCTGGAGCAGGGAGCGGCTCCCGACCGAGGTCGCACTGGTGGCGAGGGCGGACCGGACGGCGCTCGCCGACCAGCCGCTGCGGCGTACGAGGACGGCGGCGACGCCGCTGACGTACGCCGTCGCGGCCGAGGTGCCCGAGGCGAAGTCCCACCGGGTCGACCCGATCGACGGGGGTACGGCGCCCAGCACCGCCTGGGCGGGCGCGACCAGGTCCGGCTTGAGCACCGGCGCGGTCGGGTCCCCGCCGGAGGAGGACGACAGGACGCGCGGACGAGCTCGTTCGGCGCCGAGCGAGCGCAGCGAGATCCGGCCGTCGGGGTGACGTGCGAGCCACTGGCGCACGGACTCGGCGCGCGCCCGGGTGAGATGCACGGTCGGGACGCTGTGGAAGTCGGCGGCGGTCGCGCCCGGTGCGACGTTGGCCAGGACCATCGCGACGCCGTCGGCTCGCTGTACGGCGGCGGACTTGTCGACCCGTCCGATCTTGCCGCGCTCGCAGAACACGATGGCACCGGACACCTGGGCGGCGTCGAGGCTGCCGGGCAGGCAGAGGCGCGCCTGGTCGGAGGTCCAGCCTGCGGCCGCCACCTCGGAGCCGAGCACCAGCGGGGCAGGCCCCACGAAGCGGGTCGACGACATCGACCCGACGAGAGCAGGTCCCGAGTCGAGCTCGACGCGACCTCGACGGGTGACTCCCGTGGTGCCGCCGACGGTGGTGACCCAGGGGGTGGCGTGGGCCGCGAAGGCCCGGTCGCCGCTGTTGCCTGCGGCGGCGACGACCACGATGTCGGCCTCGGCCGCGCCCAGCAGCGCGCGCTCGACCGTGTCGATGCCTCCGGGCCCGCCGACGGAGAGGTTCAGGACGTCGACACCGTCGCGGGTCGCCCGGTCGATCGCGGTGACGAGGTCGGCGGTCGCGCAGCCGTCGTCGGCCGGGTCGGGGGCAGTCCAGCAGGCCTTGTAGACCGCGAGGCGGGCCTGGGGTGCGGCACCGGAGTAGGTGCCCAGCCGCCGGCCGCTCACCCGGACCGAGACGTCGGCGTTGCCGGCCGCGATCGAGGCCATCTGCGTTCCGTGGCCGTCGTCGTCGCGCGGCGAGAGCGAGGAGAACGAGCGCACGCGGTCCTGGCCGAAGCCCTCGACGAACCAGCGCGCCGCCACGAGCTTGCGGTTGCAGGCGCCGTTGCCCCAGCCGGGACCGGTCTCGCAGGTGCCGCGGAAACCACGCGGGGCCCGGCCGAGCCCGGGCACGGCCGAGAAGAGCGGGCTCTCGGGCCAGATGCCGGAATCGACGATGCCGATGACCGTGCCGGCTCCGCCGCGCTGGCGGTTGCCGACGGGGCCGACCGCCCCGCGTCCGGGGGCCGAGGTGCCGGCGAGGCGACGTACGGAGTTCTTCTCGACCAAGGCCACGCCGGGCTGTGAGGCGAGGGCGTCGGCCTGGTCGCGGGTCAGGCGGGCGGCGTACCCGTTGAGCGCGCTGGTCCACCGGTAGAGCGGTGAGGCAGCGCCCACGGAGCCGAGCGAGAGGTCCTGCTCGCGCTGCATGCTGAGCTGCTGGAGGTCGCGCGGCAGGATCCCGCGGTACCCCGAGAGCCCGGGTCCGTCGAGGGTGACGAGGTAGATCGACTCGGCCTCCGGGGCGGAGCCGGCCGCCGCGGTCGCGGAAGCAGGCAGGACGCCGGTGGCCAGCGAGAGCGTCAGGGCGGCACCGATCGCCACGCGTCGTACGACGCGTCCTGCGGCGGAGCGGGCGGTCGCCTGGCTCATCGGTGCGGTACCTGTCCGGTGGGGGGTCGAAAGGGTCAAGTCTGACCCACAGGACACGAGCCTGACACGAGATTGGGTCACAAGCCCAGCCGCTGCCTAGGCTGGCCCCATGGCTGCCCCGACGTCCGACCTCGGTGCCGTGGGGCCGCTCGTGGTCGGGTTCGACCTCGACATGACGCTGATCGACACGGTTCCCGGCTTCTCCAGGACCCTGCTGGCGTTGGGCGCCGAGCTCGGCGTGGACTTCCCTGTGGCCGAGCTGACCTCGCGCCTGGGCCCTCCGTTGGAGGCGCTCCTCGCCGGACACCTGGCCGAGGAGGCCGTCGCGGCGGCGGGGGATCGCTTCCGCGCGCTCTACCCCGAGCACGCCATCGCCTGCGTGCCCACGCTGCCGGGCGCCGAGGCCGCGCTGGCCGCCGTACGACGCCACGGGGGCCGCCTCCTGGTCGTCACCGGCAAGTACCCCGCCAACGCCCGCCTGCACCTGGACCACCTCTCGCTGGTGGTGGACCACCTCGAGGGCTGGGTCTGGGGGATCGGCAAGGCCGCGGTCCTGCGCCGCGAGGGAGCCTCGATCTACGTCGGCGACCACGTCCACGACGTCGAGGGGGCGCTCGCGGCCGGGGTGCTCAGCGTCTCGGTGCTGACCGGGGGCTGCACCCGTGAGGAGCTGCTCGATGCCGGCACCCATGTGGTGCTCGACGGCCTGCACGACTTCCCCGCCTGGCTCGACGACCACGTGCGTTCGGCGGCCGGGAGCGACGGGGCCGTGCCTGCCTGAGCCAACCCGTTGCCAACCTGGGCCACCGGCCACATAGGGTGGCGCCGTCGCCGCGGCACCGGGCCGCGACCTGAGCACACAAGAGGTCTGACCGTGCCCACTGGCAAGGTGAAGTGGTACGACGCCGACAAGGGCTTCGGGTTCCTGTCCCAGGAGGAGGGGCCCGACGTGCACGTGCGCGCCGAGGCGCTCCCCGAGGGCGTCAGCACCATCAAGGCCGGCACCCGGGTCGAGTTCGGCATCGCCCAGGGCCGACGCGGCGACCAGGCCCTCCAGGTGCGGATCCTCGACGCCCCGCCTTCGGTGGCCCGCAACCAGTCGCACGCCAAGCGCAAGACGCCCGACGAGATGGCCCCCATCGTGGAGGACCTCATCGGTCTCCTCGAGAGGGCTGGCGAGGGCTACCGCCACGGGCGCCACCCCGACGCGAAGACGGCCAAGCCCACGGCGAAGCTGCTGCGCGCGCTGGCCGACGAGCTCGAGCTCTAGCCCGAGCTCGCCCAGCAGGCGCCGAGTCAGGCCTGCACGGTGCGGGGTCGCGTGGTCATCACGAAGATGAACCACGCCCCCAGCGCCGCTGCCGCCACGCTCAACCCGAGCCTCGGCATCAGCGGGATGGCGATCCCGATGAAGCCGCCGACCACCCAGGCGAGCTGGAGGGTCGTGTCGGAGCGCGCGAAAGCGCTG
Organism: uncultured Actinomycetota bacterium; assembly: GCA_963850965.1. Lineage (GTDB taxonomy): Bacteria > Actinomycetota > Actinomycetes > Propionibacteriales > Nocardioidaceae > Nocardioides. Next base: position 161,840 of record CAWKMT010000004.1, read on the forward strand.
GACTGGACCCGCTCGGGCACATCGCTCTGGATGGTCGAGTCGAGGGCCAGCTTGGCCACCGACTGGGCCAGCCCGGCGGTGACCCCGAGCAGGGCCAGCGCGGCGACGCTGTAGAACGACGCCGCGACCAGGACGGCCACGGTGTCGCCGGCCAACGCGAGCACCACGAGCTTGGGCGGGCTGAGGCGATGCTTCATCGAGCCCAGGGCGATGCCGATGGCGTTGCCGACTCCGGCGCCACCGATCACGATGCCGAGGAGCACCTCGGTGCGCCAGTCGCCGATGGGGTTCTCGCGGAACAGGAACGCCAGGAACATGATGAGGAAGCCCGAGAGCCACCGCGGCCCACAGTTGGCGCGCAGGGCGAACGCCACGGCAGGCGGCACGGTGGCGCGCACCGGCCGACCCATCGGGCCGCCGGGAGGTCCCTCGCCCATCGGCATCGACTTCGTGGCGCTCGGCCCCGGTCCCAGCGCGAGGGCCACCTCGCCCTGGCTGACGTCGACCTTGCCGGGTAGCAGGATCGCCAGGACCGTCGCGACCACGAAGAGGACGAACGCGTACCGCAGCGACCACTCGGAGCCGAAGGTCGAGGCCGCGATGGCCAGCGGCGCCGAGATGCTGGCGCCGACGATGCCGGCCAGCGAGATCCGGGCGTTGGCCTTGACCAGGGTGAAGTCGGGCGGCACCAGTCGTGGAACGGCGGCCGCACGGGTCACGCCGTACGCCTTGGATGCGACCAGGACACCGAGGGCCGCAGGGAAGAGCGCAGTGGAGCCGGTGATCACGGCCGAGCCGAGCACCCAGCACAGGAACGCCCGGGTGGCCATGGTCGCGCCGATCGCCCAGCGCCGCCCGTGACTGAACCGGTCGAGGAAGGGGCCGATCAGCGGCGCCACGATCGCGAAGGGGAGCATCGTCAGGCCGAGGAAGAGGGCAACCTGCCCGCGCGCCTCGCCGGTCGGGACCTGGAAGAAGAGCGTGCCGGCCAGCGAGATCGCCACGGCCGCGTCGCCCGCGGTGTTGAAGGCATGCATCTCGATCAGGCGCGAGAGCCCCGAGGCGCCGGCTCCCTCGGCCCGCGACGCGCGCCGGGCCTGGGTCACCGCATAGCGCCCGGCGCGTCCGGTGATCCGGGCTGCCCCCCGGGCGGTGCGTCCGACTGCCCGGGCACCCGCACCGATCCCGCGTCCGACGGCGCGGGCCCGGGTGGACTCCTCCGGGCGGGGGTCCGCTGTGGGAGAACCTGGAGTCGGATCGGGCATGGGCTCATCCTGCCGGGTGCCACCGAACCACGGGTGCCGGGACACGGCTCGGGCGGTGCTCGGCGAGACCCGACCTGACAGCGGTGGGGTCGATGGGCCATGATTTCGAGCGTGATGACCTCCGTGCGCCTCAAGCCCGACTCCGTCGCTGTCGCGGCCGTGGACCTCGCGCACGCCGCCCTGCTCGAAGAGGTGGACGCCCAGGACGTGGGCGAGCACCTCGGTCACGTGGTCGAGGGCGAGCGCCTGGTGACCCACCTGTTCGCCTGCCGCCGCCCCGGCTACGTCGGCTGGCGCTGGTCGGTCACCGTTGCCCGTGCATCGCGCCAGAAGACCGTCACCGTGGACGAGCTCGTGCTCATTCCCGGCGACGAGGCGATCGTCGCACCCCCGTGGGTTCCCTACCGCGAGCGGATCAAGCCCGGCGATCTCTCGCCCGGTGACCTGCTCCCGGTCGAGGACGACGACCCGCGGCTGGTCCCGACCTACCTCTTCGGCGAGGACGACCTCACCGCCGACGACCGGGCGCAGGTGCGCGCAGTCGCCGAGGATCTCGGCCTGGGCCGCGTCCGCACCCTCTCGCTCGATGGTCGTGAGCTCGCCGCGCAGCGGTGGTACGACGGCGTCTCGGGCCCCGAGGCTCCGATCGCCCAGTCGGCTCCCGACAACTGCTCCACGTGCGGCTTCCTCGTGCGGATCGCGGGTTCGCTCTCGGACACCTTCGGTGTCTGCGCGAACGGCGACGCCAACGACGACGGGCGCGTGGTGAGCTTCGACCACGGTTGTGGTGCGCACTCAGAGGTGCGGCTGGCCAAGAAGCACGAGCCGGTGCCGCTGCCCGAGCCGGTCATCGACACGATCTCGATCGAAGAGCTCGAGACCTTCTAGGAGGCCTCGTCGGCCGCGCCGCCCGCGCGCCGATCCGCGCGCACCTTGCGGCGTCGGCGGCAGTACTCCAGCCCGAAGAGGCCCAGGCCGAAGCCGGCCAGGCAGGTCCAGAGCCACCAGGCGTTTCCCTCGTCCTGGAGGCGGCCGTAGAACGGCAGCAGGGCGATGAAGCCGAGCAGCCACAGCCCGACCCCCACCTCGACGGTGCGAATGCCGTCCACATCGAGGGGGTCGACGTCGGCCACCATGTAGGTGCGGTTGCCGATCTCGTGCTGCATCGGCTGGTCGTCGCGGAGTTCCACAGCCACCACGCTAGTCGAGTCCGGGAAAAGCGGGGGAGGTCGCCCGCGACCGGCCCCGGCTCTGCCAGAATCCCGCCGTGACCAACCAGAGCAAGACCGGCGCGACGGCCGGCACCTCCACTCGAGCCCGTGGCATCGATGGCTACTTCAAGATCTCCCAACGCGGCTCGACGATGGGTCGTGAGGTACGCGGCGGGATCGTGACGTTCCTGACGATGGCCTACATCCTCGTCCTGAACCCGATCATCCTGCTCCAGGGCCAGGACATGAACGGCGACTTCCTGGCCGACGGGAATTTTGCGGCCATCGCCGCCGCGACGGCGCTCGCGGCCGGAGTCCTGACGATCCTGATGGGAGTGGTGGCGAACTTCCCCCTCGCGCTCGCCACCGGCCTGGGCCTGAATGCCTTCGTCACCTTCTCGATCGCCAGCCAGATGACCTGGGCGGACGCCATGGGCCTGGTCGTGCTCGAGGGTCTGATCATCCTGGCGCTGGTCCTCACCGGCTTCCGGGAGGCGGTCTTCCACGCGGTGCCCGCGCAACTCAAGGTCGCCATCTCGGTCGGCATCGGGCTCTTCATCGCACTGATCGGGTTGGTCGACGCAGGCTTCGTCCGTCGCTCAGGCGCAGGTCCAGTTCCGGTCGAGCTGGGGATCGGTGGCAATCTCCAGGGCTGGCCAGTGCTGGTCTTCGTGATCGGTCTGGCTCTGATGATCGCGCTGTACGTCAAGGGTGTCCGCGGCGCCATCTTGATCTCGATCGTGGTCACCACGCTGCTGGCGATCCTGGTGGAGAAGCTGGCCAAGGTCGGTCCGGCCTTCAGCTCCGCCGGGGTGAACCCCAAGGGCTGGAGCCTCACGGTGCCTGCCTGGCCCAGTGACATCGTCCAGAAGCCCGACTTCGGGCTGCTGGGTGAGTTCAGCCTGCTCGGCTCCTGGGAGAACGCCGGGGTCGTGACCGTGTCGCTCTTCATCTTCACCCTGCTGCTGGCCGACTTCTTCGACACGATGGGCACGATGACCGCGATCGGCGCCGAAGCCGGACTCCTCGACGAGGAGGGCAACCCGCCGAACACCAAGCGGATCCTGATCGTCGACTCGATCGCGGCTGCTGCGGGCGGCGCTGCGGGTGTCTCGAGCAACACCTCCTACATCGAGTCCGCGTCCGGTGTGGCCGAGGGCGCGCGCACTGGCCTGTCCAGCGTGGTGACGGGGCTGCTGTTCCTGGTCGCGACGCTGTTCTCGCCGGTGGTCGCCATCATCCCCAACGAGGCAGCCGTTCCGGCGCTCGTGCTGGTGGGCTTCTTGATGATGCAGCAGGTCAAGGGGATCGACTGGGACGACCTGGAGATCGCCATCCCGGCCTTCCTGACGATCGTGCTGATGCCGTTCACCTACTCGATCTCGGCCGGGATCGGCGCCGGCTTCCTGGCCTTCGTCCTGATCAAGGTGGTGCGCGGCAAGTTCAGCGCCGTCCACCCGCTGATGTGGCTGATCGCGGCGCTCTTCCTCGTCTACTTCGCGATCTCCCCGGTCACCGCGCTCCTCGCCTGATCTGCTGCGGCGCCCCTGCCCGAGGGCGGGGGCGCCCAGCACTTTCGTTAGCAAGGGTAATGACCTAGACTAACGACATGCCCACCGTCGAGAAGGCCATCCGCACTGATGCGGGACTGGCCGCCGAGCTCCGTGTCTCCGTGATGCGCCTGCGCCGGCGCCTGGCCGTCGAGCGCCACCCGGACAACGAGCTGTCGCTGAGCACGATGACCGTCCTCGGTGCCCTGCACCGCAACGGCGAGCAGACGGTCGGCGAGCTCGCCGCCTACGAAGGTGTCCGCCCGCCGAGCATGACCCGCACGGTCAACTGCCTCGAGGAGGCAGGCTTCGTCACCCGTCGCGCCCACGAGACCGACGGCCGCCAGGTCCTGGTGCAGGTCACCGAGTCCGGCCGACGCACTCTCCTCGCCGACCGCGAGCGCCGCGACGCGTGGTTGGCCCAGCACCTGCGCAACCTGACCCCCGAGGAGCGTCAGGTCCTTCGCCTCGCCGCGCCCATCCTCGACCGACTCTCCCAGGAGGACTGAGCGCCCCCGTGAAGTTGCAGACCCCGTGAGCCCCACCTTCCGCTCCCTGGCCAACGCCAACTACCGCCGGTACGCCGCCGGCGGCTTGGTGTCGAACGTCGGCACCTGGATGCAGCGGGTCGCCCAGGACTGGCTGGTCCTCCAGCTCACCGCCAACAGCGGCACCGCAATCGGGATCACCACTGGGTTGCAGTTCCTGCCCTTCCTCCTGCTCTCGCCCTTCGCCGGCGTCATCGCCGACCGCATCCCCAAGCGCCGCCTCCTGCAGCTGACCAACTTCGGCATGGCCGCACCCGCGTTCGTGCTCGGGCTGCTCGCCGTCACGGGCACCGTCCAGACCTGGCACGTCTACGTCCTGGCCCTGGTGCTCGGCACGGCCGCCGCCTTCGACGCGCCGGCGCGCCAGTCGTTCGTCTCCGAGATCGTGGACGCCGACGACCTCACCAACGCCGTCGGCCTCAACTCGGCCAGCTTCAACGCCGCCCGGGTCATCGGGCCGGCCATCGCCGGGGTCCTGATCGCGGTCCTCGGGGGCGGGGTGGTCGCCACCGGGTGGGTGATCCTGCTCAACGCAGTCAGCTACGCCGCCCCGATCCTCACCCTGCGCTCCCTGGACGGTGCCCTCCTGGACTCACCGCCGGTCGTCAAGCGCCAGCCCGGCCAGATCCGGGCCGGGGTGGCCTACGTCCGAGGCCGTCCTGACCTGATGCTGATCCTCGGCATCGTCTTCTTCACCGGCACCTTCGGCCTCAACTTCCAGATGACCTCGGCGCTGATGGCCACCCAGGTCTTCGACAAGGGCCCGGCCCAGTACGGCCTGCTCGGCACCTTCATGGCGGTCGGCTCACTGGCCGGCTCCCTGGTGGCCGCGCGCCGGGCGCGGGTCCGGCACCGGATGGTTGTCGGCGCCGCGATCGCCTTCGGCGCGCTCGAGATGGTGGCGGCGGTGCTGCCGACCTACACGCTCTTCGCCCTGATCTGCCCTCTCCTGGGCCTGGCTGCGCTCACGATGATCACCAGCGCGAACGCCTTCGTCCAGCTGCACACCGACCCCGGGATGCGGGGCCGGGTGATGGCGCTCTACATGATGATCTTCATCGGCGGGACCCCCTTCGGAGCGCCCTTCATCGGCTGGGTGGGGGAGGCGTACGGCGCCCGCTGGACCCTCCTGGTCGGGGGCGCGTTGACGATCCTCGGCACCATGCTCGCCAGCGCGCTCTATCTGAGGCATCGGCGCGTTTTGACCCCCGCTGGGGGACCTAGTAATCTCGTTCCTCGTGTCTGGGACAACCAGACCGTTGCGCGTGCCCAGAAGGTTTCCGAATAACCCGACGCTCCTCAGGGTCGGTGAGCGGGACCGGGCACACACACCAACAGGCACACATTGAGCAGCATCATCGTGCCCGGCAAAGCGCTGGGTTCTGACTAGTAGAAACGAAGGGGAACCACCAGGTGCCCACGATTAACCAGCTGGTCCGCAAGGGCCGCCAGGACAAGGTGTCCAAGAGCAAGACACCTGCCCTCAAGGGTTCGCCCCAGCGACGCGGTGTCTGCACCCGCGTCTACACGACCACCCCGAAGAAGCCGAACTCCGCCCTGCGCAAGGTTGCCCGCGTGCGCCTGTCCAGCGGCGTCGAGGTCACTGCCTACATCCCGGGTGTCGGTCACAACCTCCAGGAGCACTCCATCGTGCTCGTGCGCGGCGGCCGGGTGAAGGACCTTCCCGGTGTCCGTTACAAGATCATTCGCGGCACGCTCGACACCCAGGGTGTCAAGAACCGCAAGCAGGCCCGCAGCCTGTACGGCGCGAAGAAGGAGAAGAGCTAATGCCGCGTAAGGGTCCCGCTCCCAAGCGGCCGATCGACATCGACCCCGTCTACGGGTCGCAGTTGGTCTCCCAGCTCGTTTCCAAGGTCCTGATGGACGGCAAGAAGCAGGTTGCTCAGCGCATCGTCTACACCGCGCTCGAGGGCTGCCGCGAGAAGACCGGCGGCGACCCCGTCATCACGCTCAAGCGCGCGCTCGACAACGTGAAGCCTGCCCTGGAGGTCAAGTCCCGCCGTGTCGGTGGCGCCACCTACCAGGTCCCGATCGAGGTCAAGGGCACCCGCGGCACCACGCTGGCGCTGCGCTGGCTCGTCGGGTACGCCCAGGACCGTCGTGAGAAGACGATGGCCGACCGGCTCATGAACGAGATCCTCGACGCCTCCAACGGCCTCGGTGCCGCTGTGAAGAAGCGCGAGGACACCCACAAGATGGCCGAGTCCAACAAGGCCTTCGCGCACTACCGCTGGTGATCTCGAGCGGGGGCGGCCTGGTGCCGCTCCCGCCCCACCGCACTTTTCCAACTTCTTTCAAGGGACGCTGACAAACGTGGCAGTCGACATCACCACTGACCTCAACAAGGTCCGCAACATCGGCATCATGGCGCACATCGACGCCGGCAAGACCACCACCACCGAGCGGATCCTGTTCTACACCGGTATCTCCTACAAGATCGGTGAGGTCCACGACGGCGCTGCCGTCATGGACTGGATGGAGCAGGAGCAGGAGCGCGGCATCACGATCACGTCCGCCGCGACCACCTGCTGGTGGAAGGACCACCAGATCAACATCATCGACACCCCCGGGCACGTCGACTTCACCGCCGAGGTCGAGCGCTCGCTGCGCGTCCTCGACGGCGCCGTCGCCGTCTTCGACGGTGTGGCCGGTGTCGAGCCCCAGACGATGACCGTGTGGCGTCAGGCGAACAAGTACTCCGTCCCGCGGATGTGCTTCGTCAACAAGCTCGACCGCACCGGAGCCGACTTCTTCCGCTGCGTCGACATGATGGTCGAGCGCCTCAACTCCACCCCGCTGGTCCTCCAGCTCCCGATCGGTGCCGAGGGCGACTTCCTCGGTGTCATCGACCTGGTCGGCATGCGGGCCCTCACCTGGCGTGGCGAGACCACGATGGGCGAGGACTACGACATCGAGGAGATCCCCGCCGATCTCGCCGAGCAGGCCGCCGAGTACCGCGAGAAGCTGCTCGAGACCCTCTCCGAGGTTGACGACGTCATCATGGAGAAGTTCCTCGACGAGGGCGAGTTCGGTGTCGAAGAGCTCGAGGACGCGATCCGTCGCGCCACGCTGGCCGACAAGATCAACCCGGTCCTGTGCGGCACGGCGTTCAAGAACAAGGGCGTCCAGCCCCTGCTCGACGCGGTCGTCAAGTACCTCCCCTCGCCCCTCGACGTCGACGCGATCATCGGTCACTCGGTCAAGGACGAGAACGAAGAGATCCGCCGGCTGCCCTCGGACGACGAGCCGTTCTCCGGTCTCGCCTACAAGATCGCCACCGACCCGCACCTCGGCAAGCTGATCTACGTCCGCGTCTACTCCGGCAAGCTCACCGCCGGTACGACCGTGGTCAACTCGGTCAACGGCCGCAAGGAGCGGATCGGCAAGGTCTACCAGATGCACGCGAACAAGCGTGAGGAGATCGCGTCGGTCGGCGCCGGCCAGATCGTGGCCGTCATGGGCCTCAAGGACACCAAGACCGGTCACACGCTGTGCGACCCCGGCCACCAGGTGATCCTCGAGTCGATGACGTTCCCGGCCCCGGTGATCGAGGTCGCGATCGAGCCGAAGACCAAGAGTGACCAGGAGAAGCTCGGCACCGCGATCCAGCGCCTCTCCGACGAGGACCCGACCTTCACGGTCAAGGCCGACGAAGAGACCGGCCAGACGATCATCGCCGGTATGGGCGAGCTCCACCTGGAGATCCTCGTCGACCGGATGAAGCGCGAGTTCCGCGTCGAGGCGACTGTCGGCAAGCCGCAGGTTGCCTACCGCGAGACCCTTCGCAAGGTGGTCAGCAAGCACAGCTACACCCACAAGAAGCAGACCGGTGGTTCGGGTCAGTTCGCCAAGGTCGTCATCTCGCTCGGGCCGAACATCGACCCCGAGACCGGTGTCGGTGGCGGCTACCTGTTCCAGAACAACGTCTCCGGTGGTCGCATCCCGAAGGAGTACATCCCTTCGGTCGACGCCGGTGGCCAGGACGCCATGGAGTTCGGCGTGCTCGCCGGCTACCCCATGGTCGACGTCACGTTCTCCCTCGAGGACGGCGCCTACCACGACGTCGACTCCTCGGAGCTCGCGTTCAAGATCGCCGGGAACCAGGCCTTCAAGGAGGCCGCCCGGATGGCAAAGCCGGTCCTGCTCGAGCCGATGTTCCGGGTCGAGGTGACCACGCCGGAATCGTTCCTCGGTACGGTCATCGGCGACATCAACAGCCGGCGCGGCCAGATCCAGGCCCAGGAAGAGCGGCACGGTGACATGGTCATCAACGCCCTTGTGCCGCTCTCAGAGATGTTCGGGTACGTTGGCGACCTGCGGTCCAAGACCTCAGGCCAGGCTTCGTACTCGATGGAGTTCGACTCGTACGCCGAGGTTCCTTCGAACATCGCCGACGAGATCATCAAGAAGGTTCGCGGCGAGTAAGCACCGCTTGTTCGGCAAGACCCTTTCGGCAGAATCCCTTTGCAAGTACGAGTCAAGTACCAACACACCCAGGAGGAGCCCCCGTGGCTAAGGCGAAGTTCGAGCGGACCAAGCCGCACGTCAACATCGGAACCATCGGTCACATCGACCATGGAAAGACGACGTTGACCGCAGCAATCACCAAGGTGCTGCACGACAAGTACCCGACTCTCAACGCCGCATCGGCGTTCGACGAGATCGACAAGGCTCCCGAGGAGCGTCAGCGCGGCATCACCATCTCGATCGCCCACGTCGAGTACCAGACCGAGGCGCGTCACTACGCCCACGTCGACTGCCCCGGTCACGCTGACTACATCAAGAACATGATCACCGGTGCGGCCCAGATGGACGGCGCGATCCTCGTGGTTGCCGCCACCGACGGTCCCATGCCGCAGACGCGTGAGCACGTGCTGCTCGCCCGCCAGGTCGGCGTGCCCGCCCTGGTCGTGGCGCTCAACAAGTGCGACATGGTCGACGACGAGGAGCTCATCGAGCTCGTCGAGATGGAGGTGCGCGAGCTCCTCTCCGAGTACGAGTTCGACGGCGACGACATCCCCGTCGTCCGCGTTGCTGCCTTCCCGGCGCTCCAGGGCGACGCGAAGTGGGGCGAGTCGATCGTTGAGCTGATGAACGCTGTCGACGAGTCGATCCCGACTCCGGTCCGTGAGACCGAGAAGCCGTTCCTCATGCCCGTCGAGGACGTCTTCACGATCACCGGTCGCGGCACGGTCATCACCGGCCGTATCGAGCGGGGCATCGTGAAGGTCAACGAGGAGGTCGAGATCATCGGCATCCGCGAGAAGTCGCAGAAGTCGACCGTCACCGGCGTCGAGATGTTCCGCAAGCTGCTCGACGAGGGCCAGGCTGGCGAGAACGTCGGTCTCCTGCTTCGTGGCACCAAGCGCGAGGACATCGAGCGCGGCATGGTCGTCATCAAGCCGGGCACCACGACCCCGCACACCAACTTCGAGGCCTCGGTCTACATCCTCTCGAAGGAAGAAGGCGGCCGTCACACGCCGTTCTTCGACAACTACCGCCCGCAGTTCTACTTCCGCACCACGGACGTGACCGGCGTCGTGACCCTCCCCGAGGGCACCGAGATGGTCATGCCTGGTGACAACACGGAAATGAGCGTTGAGCTGATCCAGCCCATCGCCATGGAAGAGGGCCTGCGTTTCGCGATCCGTGAAGGTGGCCGCACCGTCGGCGCCGGCCGGGTCACCAAGATCACCAAGTGATCCCCGCTGGTCACTGACCAGCTGATCCATCGGAACGGCCCCGGACCTCGGTCCGGGGCCGTTTCTGCATCACTTCGTCGACGCGCGATCGCGCGCACCCTGAAAGGCTCGTCCCATGGATGACGGCGTCCGCCCCGCCCGCCCGCACCACCGGATGACCGACGAGGGTCGTCGGGTGCGTGAGGTGCTGAGCTATGCGCGGCGGGGGAGCCGGTTCAGCGCGGCCCAGGAGGCGTCCTGGTCGGCGCACCACGAGTCCTGGGTGATCCCCGAGGACGCGGTCGACGATCCCGACTTCGACCTCGCGACCTACTTCGGGCGCGACGCCCCCCTGATCGTCGAAATCGGGTCGGGGGTGGGGGAAGCGACCGCTTCGCTCGCCGCCGCGCGTCCGGAGTGCAACGTGCTGGCCTTCGAGGTCTGGCGGCCCGGAGTCGCCGAGACCCTGGAGCGCCTCGAGCTCGCCGGCACCACCAACGTCCGGCTGTGTGAGGTCGACGCCGTCTGGTCGCTGGAGCACCTCATCGCGCCGGCGAGCCTGGCCGAGCTCTGGACCTTCTTCCCCGATCCCTGGCACAAGGTGAAGCACCACAAGCGACGCCTGGTCCGACCGAGCTTCGCGTCGCTCGCGGCCTCGCGGCTGGTGCCCGGTGGCGTCTGGCGGCTGGCGACCGACTGGTCGGCGTACGCCGAGCACATGCTCGAGGTGCTCGACGCCGAACCGCTGCTCGACGGCGGCGTGGTCGAGCGGTGGGCCGACCGGCCGATCACCAAGTTCGAGCGCAAGGGTGCCAACGCGGGCCGGGGCAGCACCGATCTGGCCTACCGCCGGGTCTGATCCAGCTCAGCCCTCGAGGAGGGCCAGCTCCTCGTCGACGTAGGGGTCCTCGAGACCGGCCGCCTCGAGCTCGGCCTTGAGGGCCCGCTGGACGGTCCGTGCCTCGTCGGTCCGGCCGAGATTGCGCAGCGCCCAACCGACCATCCAGCGCGCCACCCGGATGCGGCCGGCGTCGCCGATGCGTTCGCAGCAGGAGAGTGCCTCCTCGAAGCCGGTGAGCGCGGCGTCGAAGTCGCCGGCATCGGCGTGCGTCATCGCGAGATTGTTGAGCAGGGAGGCGTCCCAGTCGCGGGCCAGGGGGTCTCGGGAGGCGCGCGCCAGCGCGAGTGCCTGCTGCGTCAGGGCGAGCTGTTCCCCGCCCTCGGCCACGAGCGCGAGCATGTGCAGCGCGTCGATCCTGAGCACCTCGAGCCCGGCGCCGGCCGCGCTCTGCTCAGCGGCCTCGAACTGCGGCCGAGCCTCCTGGGGGGATCCCGCGGAACGCAGCAGCCGACCGCGCTCCAGCACGATCCGGGTCGCCACCTCGTCGTCGCCGGCCGCGAGGTCGTCGAGCAGGGCATGGGCGTCGTCGTACCGCTCCTGCAGGCCCAGGGCCCGGGCCACCTGGGTCAGCAGCACCAGGCGGTCACGGCCCTCGGCGTCCTCGGCTGCCAGACGGAACCGCTGCTCGGACCCAGCGGGGTCGGCGAAGTCCCACAGGGAGGTCGGATCGGTCATGGCGGCATTCTGCACCGGATCAGCGGCGCTGGGTCAACCTGCGACGCAGGTCTGCCTCGCGGGTCAGGCGGACCGTGTCGCGCTCCCGTCGCGTCGCGATGACGGCAGCGAGGAAGACCTCGGGGGGCGTCCCCGGGGGCGGGGGCGGAGCGACGTACGCACTGACCTGGTCGGCGAGTCGCTGCCCGAGCGTGCTCCTCGAGACGGGGTCGATCTGCGGCAGCCGACCGAGGAACTGTCGCACCCCCAGGGCGAGTCCGGTCGGCAGCGAGGCGATGTCCGCGTCGGCCGCCCAGCTGGCCAGGGCCGGCGGCATCAGCGCAGGTGCGGCGAGGCGCAGGCCGACGCGCTCGCGGACTACATAGGTGCCGGCTGCGTAGTCACCCAAGCGCTTCCCTCGGGAGCTCAGCAGGGCCGAGAAGAAGGCGGGGGTGCCGCTGAAGGCGTAGATCTCCACGATCCCGACCAGGGACCGGACGAAGGCGTGCTGGAAGGAGATCGGGCCGGCGTCGTCGCGCACCGTCCGGAGTCCGAGGGCGTACTTCCCGATCGACTTGCCCCGGGTCAGGGTCTCGACCGTCGTGGGGAAGACGAGGAAGACGACGATCACGGCACCCAGCACCGCGACGGAGAGCAAGGCGTCGTCGGTCTGGAGGGCGGCGACGGTGAAGAGCAGCAGCAGCACCACCACCAGGATGATGCTGACCGAGACGTCGATCAGGCCCGACGCGATCCGCGAGCCCAGGCTGGCGGGGGGCAGGTCCAGGGCCACGGCCTCGCCGGTGACGAGGTCGTCGTCGGTGAGGGTGGCGTACTCCGGAGTCGACATCGCGGCCCAGCATAGGGTTGCCGCGTGGACCTCGACGCGTACGTGCTCGCGCACGGCCGGGAGTGGCAGCGGCTCGAGGAGCTCATCGGGCAGCGCCGGCTCTCCGGCGACGAGAGCGACGAGTTCGTCGAGCGCTACCAACAGATCGCCACCCACCTCTCGGTGGTGCGCACCTCCGCGCCGGACGCCACCCTGGTCGCCCACCTGTCCTCGCTGCTCGCCCGGGCCCGCAACCGCGCCGCCGGCACCCGCGTCGGCACCTGGCGGGGCGTGCGCACCTTCTTCGTCGATCGCTTTCCCGCGGCACTCCACCGGCTGCGCTGGTGGTGGCTGGGCACCTTCGCCGCGAACGCTCTCGTCACCGCGGTGATGATGATCTGGCTGCTGGCGCACCCGGTGGTGGAGCAGAGCATGCTGTCGCCGGCCGAGGTGGACCAGCTGGTCAACCAGGACTTCGAGAACTACTACAGCGAGTACGCCGCCGGGCACTTCGCCGCCCAGGTCTGGGTCAACAACGCCTGGGTCTCGGCGCTCTGCCTGGCGCTCGGCGTGCTCGGCCTGCCCGTCGTGCTCCTGCTCTTCAACAACATGGCGAACCTGGCGGTGATCGGCTCGATCATGACCCGGCACGGGCACGGCGGTCACTTCTGGGGGCTGATCCTGCCGCACGGACTCCTCGAGCTCACCGCGGTGTTCGTGGCGGGAGGAGTCGGGTTGAAGCTGTTCTGGTCCTGGATAGAGCCGGGCTCGCTTCCGCGGTCCCAGTCGCTGGCACGCGAGGGCCGCACCGCCGGCACCGTGGCGCTGGGGCTGGTGGCGGTCCTGCTCGTCAGCGGGTTGATCGAGGCGTTCGTGACCCCTTCGGGCCTGCCCACCTGGGCCCGCGTCGGCATCGGCCTGCTCGCCGAGGCGGTCTTCTTCGCCTACGTGTTCGTGCTGGGTCGAGCGGCCGTGCGCCGCGGCGAGACCGGTGACATCGACGCCACGCTTCTCGAGGACCGGCTCGACGCGCAGGCCTGAGTCGCCCGACAATGCGTGGTCGACGCGCGCCCGGTCAGCCCTCGACATCGGCGCTCGGACGGATACCATCAGCCCCTGCCAACGGAGGGTTTCCCATGAGCGAACGCACGCACGATCTCGTCGACAGGCTCGCGGCTGTCCCGATCTTCTCGGGTCTTGCGAGGCGACACCTCAAGAAGCTGCTCGACGGCGCCAAGACGGTGGACCACCAGGTCGGCCGCGAGGTCGCGGTCGAGGGCGAGGGAGCCCTCGGGCTGCACCTCATCCTCTCCGGCACGGCTCAGGTGAGCATCCACGGCAAGTCGGTGCGCGAGCTGAAGGAGGACGACTACTTCGGCGAGATCAGCATGATCGACGGCAAGAAGCGTTCGGCGACCGTCTCGGTGACCACGGCGATGACGACCCTGGTCGTCCCTCACGTCGTCTTCGAACGCCTCGTGCGCGACGAGCCCGACTTCGCCCGCTCGCTGCTGCTCCAGCTCTGCGCCCGCTTGCGCGAGGTCGAGCAGGCCTGAGGGCTCAGAGCAGTCCGCGGGCCTTCAGCATGAGGTAGTGGTCGGCCAGCGCCGGAGCGAGCCGCTCGGCGTCCGCGTCGACCACCTCGACGCCCAGTGCCCGGAGCAGGTCGGCCGTGCCTCGTCGTCGGGCCAGGACCTGCTCGGCGGCGGCGGCGTCGTACACCTCGTCGAGGGTGCCGCGCGTGGCGGCCAGTCGCTCGAGCGCGGGGTCCTTCACCGAGGCCAGGACCACCCGATGGTGCCGGGTCAGGGTGGGCAGGACCGGCAGGAGCCCCTCCTCGACGGCGGAGGGTTCGAGCGGCGTCAACAGGACGACCAGCGCTCGCTGACGGCCCAGGCCGGCCACCGCACCGGCCAGCGAGGTCCAGTCGGCCTCGGCGATCACGGGCTCGAGGTCGGCCATCGCCTCCTGCAGGGTGCCGGCGACGTTGCGGGCCCGGGCCGCGCGGACCCGGCTGCGCACGCGCCGGTCGCCGGCCACGAAGTCGATCCGGTCACCGGCTCGAGCAGCCAGCGCCCCCAGCAGCAGCGCGGCGTCCATCGCGGAGTCCAGCCGCGGGACGTCGTCGACCCGGCCCGCCGAGGTCCGCGAGGTGTCGAGCACGAGGACGACGCGGCGATCCCGCTCGGGCTGCCAGGTGCGGACCACGACGTTGCGGTTGCGGGCACTGGCCCGCCAGTCGATGGAGCGGACGTCGTCGCCGCGGACGTACTCGCGCAGTGAGTCGAACTCCGTCCCCTGGCCCCGCACCCGGACCGCGGCCAGGCCCTCGAGGTCACGCAGCCGGGCCAGTCTGCTGGGCAGGTGCTTGCGCGAGTCGAAGGGCGGCAGCGAACGCACGGTGCCCTCGAGGGTGCGGGTCCGCTGTCGGGCGGCGAGTCCCAGCGGCCCCGACGTCCGAACGGTCACGCCCAGCGCGCGGAGGTCGCCCCGGCGGCGGGGGAGGAGCGGGGTCCGCAGCGAGGTCCGCGCACCGGCGTCGAGCTGTACGCGATGGCGATTCGTCTCCGCTCCGGCCGAGGGCTGCCAGGCGTCGCGGATCAGCGCGCGCACCCCGCGGCCCGACGAGTTGGTCACGACCAACGTGGTCTCGGTCGGTTGACCCTGGCGGACCACGCCGACGGGGCGGCGTTCGACGAGCAGCGCTGCGGGCGGTGGCGCCAGCCACCAGTCGAGCAGGACCACGAGAGCGACCGCGAGCACCCAGAGCCACATCGTCCCCAGGGCGGGGCGCAGCACCACGGGCACCAGGCCGAGGAGCAGCAGCAGGGGGACGCGGCCGGTGAGGGACATCAGCGGGGGACCGGCACCGAGCCGACGGCGCTCGAGAGCACGCGGGCGACGTCGACGCCCTCGAGCTCGGCCTCGGGGCGGAGACCCAGCCGGTGGGCCAGGGCCGCGTGGGCCAACGCCTTCACGTCGTCGGGAGTGACGAAGTCGCGGCCGGTCAGCCAGGCCCAGGCGCGCGCCGAGTGCATGAGCGCGGTGGCGCCGCGGGGGCTGACCCCCAGGCTCAACGAGGGCGACTGTCGGGTGGCCCGGGCGATGTCGACGATGTAGCCGGCCACCTCCGGGGAGACCTGGACGCGGCGTACGGCGGCTCGGCCCGCGAGGATGTCGGCGGCCCCGGCCGCGGGACGGACCCCGGCGGCGCCGACATCTCGGGGGTCGAAGCCGGTGGCGTGGCGGCGCAGGATCTCCAGCTCGTCGTCCCGCTCCGGCACCGGGAGCACCACCTTGAGCAGGAAGCGGTCGAGCTGAGCCTCGGGCAGCGGGTAGGTGCCTTCGTACTCGACGGGGTTCTGGGTGGCGGCGACGAGGAAGGGACGCGGCAGGGCACGCGAGACCCCGTCGACCGAGACCTGGCCCTCCTCCATCGCCTCGAGCAGGGCCGACTGCGTCTTGGGAGGCGTCCGGTTGATCTCGTCGGCGAGCAGGAGGTTGGTGAACAGCGGACCCTCGCGGAAGCTCAGCTCGCCGAGCTTGGTGTCGATCACCATCGAGCCGGTGATGTCCCCGGGCATCAGGTCGGGGGTGAACTGGACCCGGCGGGTGTCGACCGCCAGCGCCGCAGCGAGGGTGCGCACCAGCAAGGTCTTGGCGACGCCGGGCACCCCTTCCATCAGGACGTGACCACCGCAGAGCAGGGCGACCAGCAGGCCGGACACCGCAGCGTCCTGGCCGACGACCACCTTGGCGACCTCACGGCGTACGGCGACCAGCCGCTCGCGGGCGGCTTCGCTGGCCTCCCGGTCGGTGGTGGCCATCGCCTCGGGGCGGTGGAGGGGGGTGGAGTCGGGCTCGCTCATGGGCGGCGTACCTCTCGGTCGAGTTCGGCCAGCTGGCCGGCCAGGGTGATCAGGTCGTGG
This sequence comes from uncultured Actinomycetota bacterium, assembly GCA_963850965.1. Taxonomy (GTDB): domain Bacteria; phylum Actinomycetota; class Actinomycetes; order Propionibacteriales; family Nocardioidaceae; genus Nocardioides. Next base: position 178,429 of record CAWKMT010000004.1, read on the forward strand.
TCGGAGGTGGGGATCGGTGCGGTGGTGTCGAGGAGTGCCCGGATCTCGGTGACCGGACGATCGAGGTGGCGGGCGACGTCCTCGATCACCGCCTCCGGGTCGCGGGCCGAGGAGCCGGTCCGCAGGTGCTCGGCGAGGCGAGAACGCGCGGCCCGTCGCAGAGCGCTTGCGGCGTGGGCACGGTCCCCGGTCTTGCGGTAGAGCCGTCCGCGGCTCCGGGTCGTCTCGATCGCCTTGACCACCACGGGCAGCGGTTCGGTCGCGAGCGGACCCAGCCGGCGCCCGCGCCAGCCGATCAGGGCGAGCATGGCGATCGCCACGAGCCACAGGCCCGGTCGGATCCACGGCGGCAGGAGGGTCTGCAGGCTGACGCCATCATCGGCGACCAGGTCGTCGAGCGAGGGGACGTACCAGACCAGGCGGTCGTCCTCTCCCAGGAGCCGCAGCAGGACCGCAGCGTTGTCGGCTCGTAGGACCTGGTCGTTGGTCAGGGCGTCGGCGGCCCCGAGCAGGAAGATCCCGGCGTCCGCTTCCAGCAGCAGGACGCCGGCGTCACCGGGCCAGCAGCCGGGGCCGCCGGCGTACTCGACCGCGCGGTCGACTCGGAGGGTGAGCCCGTCGAAGCGGGCGTCGTCGCACTCCGCCCGCCTCGCCTCCTGCAGCCTGACGCCGGAGGCCTCGGTGGTCAGGCCCAACGCCTCGGTCGTGCCCGGTCCGGGCTCGGCCAGCACCAGCGTGGCGCCTGCGGCGACGGCGAGCAGCCGGTCGATGGTGCTCGCGCCGAGCCGGTCGGTGCTCGTGACCAGCACCGTGGTGCCCGGACCGGTGTCCAGCTCCTCGAGGGCCGGCGCCGAGCGGGCAACCCGGACCTCGACGCCCTCGTCGGCCAGCACCCGGGCGAGCGCCTGCCCACCGTCGGGCCCGGGGTTGTCGGGGTCGTGAGGATCCGAGGTCTGCACCCCCGCGGCACCGAGCACGACCAGCACGAGCACCGCCGCGACCAGCCCGCCCGCGATCAGCAGGGTCGAGCGCCGACGGTGCACCCAGCCACGGGCACGGGCAGCCGCGGTCATCGCAGGCTCGCCAGTGCGTCGTCGAGGCGCAGCACCTCGGTGGCCTGGTCGAGCGTGGCCGGGCGTTCGCCGTACAGCACCAGATCGAAGAGGCGGGCACTCTCGTCGACCCACGCGCTCTGCAGCGGGTACGCCGAGGCGAGGGCGTCGGCGACCTCGTGGGCCGTGGCGCCGGGACGCTCGTCGAGCCGTCCGTGCTCGACCTGGCGCACGGTCAGGGCCCGGAACCCGTCCACCAGCGCATCCGCGTGGCGACCTCGGGCCAGGGCCTCCTCGGCCCGGGACCGTAGCTGGGCGGCCGTGATGCGCTCGCCGGTCAGCACCACGGAGCCGGGGGCCACCGCCCGTGCCGTACGCCGGGCCCGTGACACCAGCCAGCCCAGGGCGAGCAGCAACGCCAGCAGCACGACCATGCCCGCGAACGTCGAGAGCGGCGGCAGGCCCGAGGCAGCGTTGATGCCGCGATCGAGCAGACGGCCCAGCCAGACGAGGATCCGCTCCACGATGTTCTGTTGGTGGTACTCCGGGTGCAGCAGTTCGCGGCGCAGCAGGGACCGGGCCTCGTCGCCCGACGGGCCGAGCGGCGGATCCACACGCAGGCCGGGGCCCCCCAGCAGGCCGGCAAGCGCCCACGACACAGCTGATATCACGGGGGAGTGAGTCCCGCCCGGGTCATCAGCTCGACGTCGTAGGCCTCCTTGCGCATCCGCTGGTCGAGGTACTGCAGTGACGCGACCGCGGTCGTGAAGGGCGCCACGAAGGCAGCAGCGATGACCGAGGCGAGTGCATTGGCGACGACGAGGGCGAAGACGGCCATGCCCGCGCCACCACCGCCGACCAGGAAGAGCTGGCTCACCAGGGTGATCGGCATCGAGAGAATGCTCCCGGCGACCTGGGCGATGATCACGGTCAGGAGGGCGATGCCGAAGGTCCGCCAGAACTGGCGGCGGGTCAGCCGGAAGCCTCGGCCCACGGCCTCGAAGACTCCGATCGGCTCCAGCATGAGGGCGGGCACCGGGAGGTAGTAGACCCGGACCCAGAACCAGCAGAGGAAGCCGAGGAACAGTGGTCCGGTGATCAGGCCGAAGATGACCAGGGTCACGACCTCCCCGATCTGGAAGACCACCAGCCAGGCGAGGGCGTAGACGCCGATGATGGCGATCATGCACGCGGCGAGGAGCGCCGCGAGGCCGATCAGCTTCCAGCGCTTGCCGTGCGTGGCGCGCCAGGCCTCCCCGAGACTGAGTCGGCGACCCAGCGCCGCAGCAGCCGTGACGTGGGCGATCATCCCGGTGACCAGGATCAGTCCGATGCCCTGGAGCACGGAGCCGACCCCGAGCGCACCGAAGGACGAGACCAACCCGACCAGCTCGGCGGTGGAGGCGGTGCCTCCCGTCTGGTCGAGGGTGACCCCGACCGTCCAGGACATCACGCCGGTCACCAGGATCGGGAGCGCCATGGCAACGGACGCGACCAGCACGGCCGAGCCGACGGTGGCCTTCGGGTTGAAGCGGATGATCCGGAACGCTGCGTCGTACATGTCCCCGATGGTGAGCGGGCGCAGCGGGACCGCGCCGGGCTTGTGGGCGGCGCCGAGCATGCCGGGGGCGGGGGACCAGGGGGGCGGCGCGACGGGTTGGCCACTCGCCTCGGGTGCCCCGGTGAAGGGTCCCGGCGCCGGGGACCACGCGTGCGACGGGTCGGGCCTGCCGGGCGGTGGATAGCCTTGGTCTCCCGACATGTGTGTTCCCTCCGCAGTGCGCAACCAGTCCCAGGACGACGGCGTCATCCTGTCAGGTCGGCCCCGCGGAGCGGGCCCCCACGGGGGGCTCGTGGGCACCATCCGATTCGATTTGGCGCAGCACGGGATGTCTGCCAAGATAGTCAGGTTGCTCCGGCGGGTTGCCGGGGTGCTCCACAGGTTGACTACTGAATCGCGTTTCCTGACTCGAATCGGTGCTCTTTGCCTGTGGCAGCACCGCACCAGGAGACCCGACCAGCTCGACGAACCCGTCGAGCACCACCAATGAACGAAGCAAGATCCCGGTCTGTGTTGTGTGCAAACTGCGCGACACGCCCGACCGCGGGGGTCGGCCGAAAGGCGAGCTTCAGGTGGCGGAGAGACGGGCGGCAGGACCTCACCCGGGGTCTGGTCGAGAGAGAAAAGGCACGCGGTGCCGGTTCGCAGCCGGTACAGACTTAAGGACGAGAGAGACCTATGGCGGGACAGAAGATCCGCATCAGGCTCAAGGCCTATGACCACGAGGTGATCGACACCTCGGCTCGCAAGATCGTGGACACCGTCACCCGTACGGGTGCGAAGGTCGCCGGCCCTGTGCCGTTGCCGACCGAGAAGAACGTGTACTGCGTGATTCGCTCGCCGCACAAGTACAAGGACTCCCGCGAGCACTTTGAGATGCGCACGCACAAGCGCCTCATTGACATCATTGACCCCACGCCGAAGACGGTCGACTCGCTCATGCGACTCGACCTCCCCGCGGGTGTCGACATCGAGATCAAGCTCTGAGGTCAGGGACATGACTTTCGAACGAAACGTGAAGGGGCTGCTGGGCACCAAGCTCGGCATGACCCAGCTGTGGGACGAGCACAACCGCGTCGTCCCCGTAACCGTGATCGCTGCGACCACCAACGTGATCACCCAGGTCCGTGCGCCCGAGACCGATGGCTACAACGCCATTCAGGTCGGGTTCGGCGAGATTGATGGCCGCAAGGTCACCAAGCCGAAGGCCGGTCACTACGCCAAGGCCGGGGTGACCCCGCGTCGCCACCTGGTCGAGATCCGCACCGCTGACGCCTCCACCTACACGGTGGGCCAGGAGCTCAGCGTCGACACCTTCGCCGCTGGCGACGAGATCGACGTCACGGGCACCAGCAAGGGCAAGGGCTTCGCGGGTGTCATGAAGCGCCACGGGTTCCACGGCGTCTCGTCCTCGCACGGTGCCCACAAGAACCACCGCAAGCCCGGCTCCATCGGCGCCTGCGCCACTCCGGGTCGCGTCTTCAAGGGCATGCGCATGTCCGGCCGGATGGGTAGTGACACCGTCACCACCCAGAACGTCACTGTGCACGCCGTCGACACCGAGCGGGGCCTGATCCTCCTCAAGGGTGCCGTTCCCGGCCCCAAGGGCGGACTCATCGTCCTGCGCTCGGCCGCCAAGAAGGAGGCCGCGAAGTGAGCGCCAACGTGAAGCTGCCCGCCGAGATCTTCGACGTCCAGGTCAACATTCCGTTGATCCACCAGGTCGTCGTCGCCCAGCAGGCTGCCGCTCGTCAGGGCACGCACTCCACCAAGCGTCGCGGCGAGGTCCGCGGTGGTGGGCGCAAGCCGCACAAGCAGAAGGGCACCGGCCGCGCCCGTGCGGGCTCGACCCGCGCGCCGCAGTGGACCGGTGGTGGCGTCGTGCACGGCCCCAAGCCGCGTGACTACGACCAGCGCACCCCCAAGAAGATGAAGGCCGCCGCCCTGCGCGGTGCCCTCTCCGACCGGGCGCGCAACGACCGCATCCACGTGGTCGACTCCCTGGTTGCCGGCGACGCGCCGTCGACCAAGGCAGCGCTCGTCTCGCTCGCTGCGATCTCGGAGCGTCACCGCTTCCTCGTGGTGCTCGAGCGGCCCGACTCCGTCACCTGGTTGTCGCTGCGCAACGCGCCCGACGTCCACATCGTGGCGGTCGACCAGCTCAACACCTACGACGTCTTGTCGTCCGACGACGTGGTCTTCACGCGCGGCGCCTACGACGCGTTCGTGAGCGGCAACGCATCGGCCTCCGAGCGCAAGGCCACCATCGTCGAGGCCCCGGCCGCCGACGCTGAGCCCGCCAAGAAGGCCCCCGCGAAGAAGGCTGCGGCCAAGAAGGCTCCGGCCAAGAAGGCGGCTGCGAAGAAGGCTCCGGCCAAGAAGGCCGACGCCACCACGGACGAGGAGGTCTCCGCGTGAGCACCCTGCACAAGGACCACCGCGACATCCTGATCGCACCGGTGGTGTCGGAGAAGAGCTACAGCCTTCTCGACGCCAACAAGTACACCTTCATCGTGCGTACGGACACCAACAAGACCGAGATCAAGATCGCGGTCGAGAAGATCTTCAACGTCAAGGTGACGTCGGTCAACACGATCAACCGCAAGGGCAAGACGCGTCGCACCAAGAACGGCCTGGGCAAGCGGGCCGACACCAAGCGCGCCATCGTCAGCCTCGCCGAGGGTCACCGCATCGACATCTTCGGTGGTCCGGTCGCCTGACGGCGCCGGAGAAGACAGAGCGAGGGATTCATAAATCATGGCTATTCGTAAGTACAAGCCGACTACCCCGGGCCGTCGTGGCTCCTCGGTGGCCGACTTCGTCGAGATCACCCGGACCACTCCGGAGAAGTCGCTGACGCGTCCGCTTCCCAAGAAGGGCGGCCGCAACAACCAGGGCCGGATCACCACCCGTCACCAGGGTGGCGGTCACAAGCGCGCCTACCGCATCATCGACTTCCGTCGCTACGACAAGGACGGTGTTCCGGCCAAGGTCGCCGAGATCGAGTACGACCCCAACCGCACCGCGCGCATCGCGCTCCTGCACTACGCCGACGGCGAGAAGCGCTACATCATCGCGCCGAAGGACCTGACGCAGGGCACGGCCGTCGAGTCCGGTCCCGGGTCCGACATCAAGCCCGGCAACAACCTGCCGCTGCGCAACATCCCGGTCGGTACGACCATCCACTGTGTGGAGCTTCGTCCCGGCGGCGGCGCCAAGATGGCTCGGTCCGCTGGCAACAGCGCCCAGCTGGTCGCCAAGGAAGGCTCGCGCGCCACGTTGCGTCTGCCCTCCGGCGAAATGCGCTTCGTCGACGTGCGCTGCCGCGCCACCATCGGCGAGGTCGGCAACGCCGAGCAGTCCAACATCAACTGGGGCAAGGCCGGCCGCATGCGCTGGAAGGGCAAGCGCCCGACCGTCCGCGGTGTCGTCATGAACCCCGTCGACCACCCGCACGGTGGTGGCGAGGGCAAGACCTCCGGTGGTCGTCACCCCGTGTCCCCCTGGGGCAAGGCCGAGGGTCGTACGCGCAAGCGCAAGGCCAGCGACTCCCAGATCATCCGTCGCCGCAAGTCCGGCAAGGGTAGGAAGTAAACGAGATGCCTCGCAGTCTGAAGAAGGGCCCCTTCGTCGACGGCCACCTGATCAAGAAGGTGGACGCCGAGAACGAGAAGGGCAGCCACAACGTGATCAAGACCTGGTCGCGCCGCTCGATGATCGTGCCCGACATGATCGGCCACACCATCGCGGTGCACGACGGCCGTAAGCACGTTCCCGTGTTCGTGACCGACTCGATGGTCGGCCACAAGCTCGGCGAGTTTGCCCCCACCCGCACCTACCGCGGGCACGTGAAGGAAGACCGGAAGGGACGTCGTCGATGAGTGCAACTGACCGCGTGCGCACCAGCGCCCGTCGCGAGTCGCTGCTCGGCGACGAGCCCGGCTCCTACGCGACCGCCCGTTACGTGCGGATCACCCCGATGAAGGCCCGCCGTGTCGTCGACATGGTCCGCGGCATGGCTGTCGGTGACGCTCTCTCGCTGCTGCAGTTCGCGCCGCAGGCTGCGTCCGAGACGGTCTACAAGGTTCTCGAGAGCGCCATCGCCAACGCCGAGTCCACTGAGGGACTCGACGCCAGCGACCTGGTCGTCTCGGTTGCCCGCGTGGACGAGGGTCCGACCATGAAGCGCTGGCGTCCGCGTGCCCAAGGGCGCGCGACCCGGATCAACAAGCGCACCAGCCACATCACGTTGGTGGTCCAGCCGACCCCGGCCGTGGCACAGAAGAAGGGACGGAAGGCCTGATGGGCCAGAAAATCAACCCGAACGGCTTCCGCCTCGGAATCTCGACCGACCACAAGAGCCGTTGGTACGCCGACAAGCTCTACAAGGCCTACGTCGGTGAAGACGTCGCGATCCGCAAGCTCCTGTCGAAGGGCATGGAGCGCGCCGGCATCGCCCGCGTGGAGATCGAGCGGACCCGCGAGCGGGTTCGTGTCGACATCCACACCGCGCGTCCCGGCATCGTCATCGGTCGCCGCGGCGCCGAGGCCGACCGCATCCGTGGCGAGCTCGAGAAGCTCACCGGCAAGCAGGTCCAGCTGAACATCCTCGAGGTCAAGAACCCCGAGATGGATGCCCAGCTGGTTGCCCAGGGTGTTGCCGAGCAGCTCACCGGTCGCGTCCAGTTCCGTCGCGCGATGAAGAAGGCCATGCAGACCACGATGCGCTCGGGTGCCAAGGGCATCCGGATCCAGTGCTCGGGTCGACTCAACGGCGCGGAAATGTCGCGTACCGAGTTCTACCGCGAGGGCCGCGTCCCGCTGCACACGCTGCGTGCCGACATCGACTACGGCTTCTACGAGGCCAAGACGACCTTCGGTCGCATCGGCGTGAAGGTCTGGATCTACAAGGGCGAGGTTGCGGGTACCCGCGCCGAGCGTCAGGCCCAGGCTGCTGCCCGCGCCGGTGTCCCCGGCCGCGGCGGTTCGACCCGTCCGCCGGCTCGTGGCGCCGAGCGTCCCTCGCGTGGCTCGCGTCCGACCCGCTCGGACCGTCCCGCCGAGACCACTGCTCCCGCTGCGGACGCTCCGGCCGAGGCCGCTGCTCCCGCTGCTGACGCCGGTAAGGAGGCCTGAACACCATGTTGATGCCCCGTCGCGTCAAGCACCGCAAGCAGCACCACCCCAACCGCACCGGTGCGGCCAAGGGCGGCACGAAGCTCGCGTTCGGCGACTTCGGCCTCCAGGCCATGGGTCCTGCCTACGTCACCAACCGCCAGATCGAGTCGGCACGTATCGCGATGACTCGTCACATGAAGCGTGGCGGCAAGGTGTGGATCAACATCTACCCCGACCGCCCGCTGACGAAGAAGCCTGCCGAGACCCGCATGGGTTCCGGTAAGGGCTCGCCCGAGTGGTGGATCGCGAACGTCAAGCCCGGCCGTGTCATGTTCGAAATCTCCGGCGTCGACGAAGAGACCGCTCGCGAGGCCATGCGCCTGGCGATGCACAAGCTCCCGTTGAAGTGCCGGTTCATCTCGCGAGAGGCGGGTGAATTCTGATGGCAGCAACAACCGCTCACGAGCTCGACGAGATGACTGACGTCGACATCGAGGCCAAGCTGCGCGAGGCCAAGGAGGAGCTCTTCAACCTCCGCTTCCAGGCGGCCACCGGCCAGCTGGAGAGCCACGGCCGGCTGCGCACGGTCAAGAAGGACATCGCCCGGATCTACACCGTGGTGCGTGAGCGCGAGCTCGGCATCCGGACGGCCCCGGGCTCCAGTGACAACGAGGATGGTGCCGCATGACCGAGCAGGCAACCGAGCGCAACGCTCGCAAGACCCGTGAGGGTCTGGTGGTCAGCGACAAGATGGACAAGACCGTCGTCGTGTCCGTCGAGGACCGTGTCAAGCACGCCCTCTACGGCAAGGTCCTGCGCCGCACGAGCAAGCTCAAGGCGCACGACGAGCAGAACGAATGTGGCATCGGTGACCGGGTCCTGATCATGGAGACCCGCCCGCTGTCGGCAACGAAGCGCTGGCGCATCGTGCAGATCCTCGAGAAGGCCAAGTAAAGACCATCACTAGTTCGGCAAGGCTCGCGGCCTCAACGCTCAGCGCAGCAGGCCCCGAGAACCAGCTCGACAACCAGGAGAAACAATGATCCAGCAGGAGTCGCGACTCAAGGTCGCTGACAACACCGGTGCCAAGGAGATCCTTTGCATCCGTGTTCTCGGCGGCTCGGGTCGGCGCTACGCCGGTATCGGCGACGTCATCGTCGCCACCGTGAAGGACGCGATCCCCGGTGGCAACGTGAAGAAGGGTGACGTCGTCAAGGCTGTCATCGTGCGCACCGTCAAGGAGCGCCGCCGAGCCGACGGTTCATACATCCGCTTCGACGAGAACGCCGCCGTCATTCTCAAGAGTGACGGCGAGCCTCGAGGCACCCGCATTTTCGGCCCTGTGGGCCGCGAGCTGCGCGAGAAGAAGTTCATGAAGATCATCTCGCTCGCGCCGGAGGTGCTCTGACTCATGGGTAAGAGCCTGAACATCAAGAAGGGCGACACCGTCAAGGTGATCGCAGGCAAGGACAAGGGCGCCGAAGGCAAGGTCATCCAGGTGCTCCGCGAGGACCAGCGGGTGATCGTCGAAGGCGTCAACCGCATCAAGCGTCACACCAAGGTCGTGAACCAGGGTGGCCGCGCCGGCACGACCGGCGGCATCATCACCGCGGAGGCACCGATCCACGTCTCCAACGTGATGCTGGTCGAGGACGACGGCGTGACCCGGATCGGCTTCCGCCGTGACGAGGTCACCAAGCGTCGCCCCGACGGCTCGACGTACTCGTCGACGCGCAGCGTGCGCATCTCGCGCAAGACCGGCAAGGAAATCTGATGAGCGAAACTCAGACGGACGAGACCCAGACCGAGACGATCATTCCGCGTCTCAAGACCCGCTACCGCGAGGAGATTCTCCCCGCGCTGCAGGCTGAGTTCGAGATCAAGAACGTCATGCAGGTGCCCGGCCTGACCAAGATTGTGGTCAACATGGGTGTCGGCGAGGCGGCTCGCGACTCGAAGCTGATCGAGGGCGCCATCAAGGACCTCACCGCGATCACCGGCCAGAAGCCGCTGGTGACCAAGGCTCGCAAGTCGATCGCCCAGTTCAAGCTGCGTGAGGGCATGCCGATCGGCGCGCACACCACGCTGCGTGGCGACCGGATGTGGGAGTTCCTCGACCGGCTGCTGTCGCTCGCGCTGCCCCGTATCCGTGACTTCCGCGGGCTCTCGCCGGCGCAGTTCGACGGTCGTGGCAACTACACCTTCGGTCTGACCGAGCAGGTCATGTTCCACGAGATCGACCAGGACCGGATCGACCGCTCGCGCGGTATGGACATCACGGTCGTCACCACCGCCACCAACGACGACGAGGGCCGGGCGCTGCTCAAGCAGCTCGGCTTCCCGTTCAAGGAGAACTGACATGGCGAAGACTGCACTCAGGGTCAAGGCCGCTCGCAAGCCCAAGTTCGCGGTGCGCGGTTACACCCGCTGCCAGCGCTGTGGCCGTCCCAAGGCCGTCTACCGCAAGTTCGGCCTGTGCCGTATCTGCCTGCGGGAGATGGCTCACCGGGGCGAGCTGCCCGGCGTGACCAAGTCCTCCTGGTGACCCCCACCAACTTCTACACCAAACGATCGCTGCAGGTCGTACCTGAGGTGCAGGTACGAAACCACGGTGGAGAAAGGGCCTCGCGGCCATGACGATGACTGACCCGATCGCAGACATGCTCACTCGTCTGCGCAACGCCAATCAGGCGTACCACGATGCGGTTTCCATGCCGTACAGCAAGCTCAAGCAGGGTGTCGCCGACATCCTGAAGCAGGAGGGCTACATCGCGTCGTACGACGTGACCGAGCCCGCCGAGGGCGAGGTCGGCAAGACGCTGACCATCACCCTCAAGTACGGCCGTACCCGGGAGCGCTCCATTGCGGGCGTGCGCCGGATCAGCAAGCCCGGTCTCCGGGTCTACGCCAAGCACACGGGTCTCCCGAAGGTGCTCGGCGGCTTGGGCGTCGCGATCATCTCGACGAGCCAGGGCCTGCTGACGGACCGCCAGGCAAACCAGAAGGGCGTAGGTGGGGAAGTTCTCGCCTACGTCTGGTAACGACGAGACCGAACAGGAGATCTGAAGCATGTCGCGAATTGGCAAGCTCCCCATTGCGGTCCCGTCCGGTGTCGACGTCGCGATCGCTGAGCGCCTGGTAACCGTCAAGGGCCCCAAGGGCACCCTGTCGCACACCGTCGCCTCGCCGATCACGGTCGAGCAGGGCGAGGGCGCACTTGAGGTCAAGCGTCCCGACGACGAGCGCGAAAGCCGCTCGTTGCACGGACTGACCCGCACGCTCATCAGCAACATGGTCGTCGGTGTGACCGACGGCTACGAGAAGAAGCTCGAGATCGTGGGCGTGGGTTACCGCGTCCTGTCGAAGGGGCCGACCCAGCTGGAGTTCCAGCTCGGTTACTCCCACTCGATCACGTTCAACGCGCCTGAGGGCATCACGTTCACCGTGGAAACGCCGACCAAGCTCGGCGTCCAGGGGATCGACAAGCAGCTGGTCGGCGAGACCGCGGCCAAGATCCGCAAGCTGCGCAAGCCCGAGCCCTACAAGGGCAAGGGCGTTCGTTACGCCGGCGAGCACGTCCGCCGCAAGGTCGGAAAGGCCGGTAAGTGACATGGCGATCTCACTGAAGAACAACAAGCACATGGCTGCTCGCGTTCGTTCGCGACTGCGTCGCCAGGTGCGTGGCCGGAAGAAGATCTCCGGCACGCCCGAGCGTCCCCGCCTGGTCGTCACCCGTTCCGCCAAGCACATCACCGTGCAGGTGGTCGACGACCTGGCCGGCAAGACGCTCGCGTACGCCTCCACCATGGAGTCGGACCTGCGCGGCACTACGGCCGACAAGACAGCCAAGGCCAAGCGTGTCGGCGAGATCGTCGCAGAGCGCGCCAAGGCGGTCGGGGTTGACGGTGTGGTCTTCGACCGCGCCGGCAACAAGTACCACGGCCGCATCGCCGCACTTGCTGACGGCGCCCGCGAGGGTGGGTTGACGTTCTGATGGCAGCACGCGAGAGAGAGAACTGTAGAGAAATGAGGAACCACTCATGAGCGGAGCCCAGCGCGGACAGCGTGCGGGCGGCGAGCGCCGTGGAGGTCGCGACGGAGGTCGCGGCGGACAGGGTGCTGAGAAGACCGCCTACATCGAGCGCGTCGTTGCCATCAACCGCGTCGCCAAGGTCGTCAAGGGTGGTCGTCGCTTCAGCTTCACCGCCCTCGTGATCGTCGGCGACGGCGAAGGCATGGTTGGCGTCGGCTACGGCAAGGCCAAGGAAGTTCCCGCGGCCATCGCCAAGGGCGTCGAGGAGGCGAAGAAGAACTTCTTCCGCGTTCCTCGCGTCCAGGGCACCATCCCTCACCCGGTCCAGGGTGAGAAGGCTGCCGGTGTCGTCCTGCTTCGTCCGGCATCCCCCGGTACCGGTGTCATTGCCGGTGGCCCGGTGCGTGCCGTTCTCGAGTGCGCCGGCATCCACGACGTCCTGAGCAAGTCGCTCGGTTCGTCCAACCAGATCAACATCGTCCACGCGACGGTCGAGGCACTCAAGATGCTCGAAGAGCCCGAAGCAGTGGCGGCCCGTCGTGGCCTTCCTGTCGAGGCCGTGGCCCCGGCAGCGCTCCTGCGTGCGCGCGCCGAGGTTGCTCCGGGGGTGGGTCAGTGATGGCGCGCCTCAAGATCGAGCAGTTGAAGTCCACGATCGGCTGCAAGGCCAACCAGCGCGAGACCGTGCGTACGCTCGGGCTCAAGCGAATTGGTGACGTTGTCGTCAAGGAGGACCGTCCGGAGATCCGGGGCATGGTCCACACCGTTCGTCACCTGGTGACGTTCGAGGAGGTCGACTGACATGACGCTCAAACTGCATCACTTGCGCCCGGCTCCCGGAGCCAAGACCGCCAAGACCCGCGTGGGTCGTGGTGAGGCCTCCAAGGGCAAGACCGCTGGTCGCGGTACCAAGGGCCAGAAGGCTCGCTACCAGATTCCGGCCGCCTTCGAAGGTGGCCAGATGCCGATCCACATGCGGCTCCCCAAGCTGAAGGGGTTCAAGAACCCCTTCAAGGTGGAGTTCCAGGTGGTCAATCTGGACCGCATCAACGAGCTCTTCCCCGAGGGCGGCGTCGTGGGTGTCGAGGAACTGGTTGCCAAGGGCGCCGTTCGCGACTCGCACCCCGTCAAGGTCCTCGGACAGGGCGAACTCACCGTGGCCGTGCAGGTGAGCGCCAACGCGTTCTCCTCGTCGGCCAAGGTTAAGATCGAGGCAGCAGGCGGCAGCACCACGGTGCTGTGAATGTCCTGAGCTGTCTCCAGTGACATCGAACGTGGGGCGCGGTTGGCGAGAGCCGGCCGCGCCCCACGCTCACCATCTGGGCACGATCAGCACCTGTGAGGGGCCTGTTAGGCTTCCCCGGGTTCTCGCGGGTGTTGTGCGAGGGCCGCACCCCGCTTGGAGAAAGAGGATGTTGTGCTAGGCGCGTTCGCCAACGCTTTCCGAACCCCCGACCTGCGGCGCAAGCTGCTGTTCGTCCTGATGATCCTTGCGGTCTTCCGGCTGGGTTCCCAGATTCCGACCCCTGGCGTGAACGTCGCCAACGTCCAGGGCTGCATCAGCGACCTGGGTGACACGGGGATCTACAGCCTGATCAACCTGTTCTCCGGTGGTGCGCTGCTCCAGCTCACCGTCTTTGCGCTCGGGATCATGCCCTACATCACCGCCAGCATCATTCTGCAGCTGCTCGTCGTGGTCATCCCGCGACTCGAAGCGCTGAAGAAGGAAGGCCAGGCCGGGCAGACCAAGATCACCCAGTACACCCGCTACCTCACCCTGGGCCTCGCGCTGCTGCAGGCGACCGGGATCGTGGCCCTGGCCCGCTCGGGCAACCTGCTCCAGGGCTGCACCGACCCGCTGCTGCACGACAACGGCACCCAGACCTTCCTGGTCATGGTCATCACGATGACCGCCGGTACCGCCGTCATCATGTGGCTCGGCGAGCTGATCACCGAGCGCGGTGTCGGCAACGGCATGTCGCTGCTGATCTTCACCCAGGTCGTCAGTGGCTTCCCCTCCTCGCTGTGGTCGGTCGGCAAGCAGAAGGGCTGGTGGGTCTTCGGCATCGTCGTCGTGATCGGTCTGGTCATCATCGCGGCCGTCATCTTCATCGAGCAGGCGCAGCGCCGGATTCCGGTGCAGTACGCCCGCCGCATGGTGGGGCGCAAGATGTTCGGCGGCAGCTCGACCTACATCCCGCTCAAGGTGAACCAGGCCGGCGTCATCCCGGTCATCTTCGCCTCGTCGCTGCTCTACCTCCCGGCGATGGCGGCGCAGTTCAACCCGGAGAGCAACTCGGTCGTGATCAAGTTCCTCAACGACTACCTCGTGCAGGGCAGCCACCCGCTCTACATGCTCTTCTACTTCCTGCTGATCATCTTCTTCACCTACTTCTACGTCTCGATCACCTTCAACCCTGAAGAGGTCGCGGACAACATGAAGAAGTACGGCGGCTTCATCCCCGGGATCCGGGCGGGCAAGCCGACCGAGGACTACCTGTCCTACGTCTTGTCCCGCATCACGCTGCCGGGAGCGCTGTACCTCGGTCTGGTCGCCCTGATCCCGCTCATCGCGTTCGTCTTCATCAACGCGAACCAGAACTTCCCGTTCGGCGGTACCTCCATCCTGATCATGGTCGGGGTCGCCCTGGACACGGTGAAGCAGATCGAGAGCCAGCTCCAGCAGCGCAACTATGAAGGATTCCTGCGCTGATGCGACTGATCATGATGGGCCCTCCGGGCGCCGGGAAGGGCACGCAGGCGAAGTTCGTCGCGGAGCACTTCGGCATCCCCGCGATCTCGACCGGTGACATCTTCCGCGCCAACGTCACCCAGGGCACGCCCCTCGGTGTCGAGGCGAAGAAGTTCATGGACTCCGGCGAGTACGTCCCCGACGAGGTCACGAACCTGATGGTGCGCAACCGCATCGACGAGCAGGACGCCGAGCCCGGCTTCCTGCTCGACGGTTACCCGCGGACGCTCGCCCAGGTCGAAGAGCTCGACGGCATGATCAAGTTCACCGGCCACAGCCTCGATGCCGTGGTCGTCCTCACCGTCGACCCCGACGAGATCGTCCAACGGCTCGTCCAGCGGGCGGCCAGCGAGGGCCGCGCCGACGACACCGAGGACGTCATCCGACGGCGCCAGGAGGTCTACACCGAGCAGACCGAGCCGCTCATCGAGGTCTACCGTGCCCGGGGCATCCTGATCGAGGTCGACGGCATGGGCGAGGTCTCCGACGTCACCCAGCGCATCTTCGACGCCCTCGACGTCATCGCCCAGAGCTGAGCGGTTCCGTGTCGTTCCTGGATCGTGGCATCGAGATCAAGACCCCCGAGCAGATCGCGACCATGCGTCGCGCCGGCCTGGTGGTGGGGGAGACCCTCGAGCTCCTGCGCTCGAGCGTGCGGGTCGGCATCAGCACCGCCGAGCTGGACGCGATTGCCGAGGACAACATCCGCACCTCGGGTGCGACTCCCTCCTTCAAGGGCTACCACGGGTTCCCCGGCTCGATCTGCACCTCCGTCAACGACGAGGTCGTCCACGGCATCCCCGGGAGTCGCGTCCTCGCCGAGGGCGACGTCATCTCGATCGACTGCGGAGCCATCGTGGACGGCTGGCACGGCGATGCTGCGACCACCATCGCGGTGGGCGTGGTCCCGCCCGAGGTGCTCGAGCTGATGCGGGTCACCGAGGAAGCCATGTGGCGCGGGATCGCTGCAGCCCGCCTCGGCGGACGGGTCACCGACATCTCCCACGCCGTCGAGTCCCACGTCCGCAGCCAGGGTGACTACGGCATCCTCGAGGACTACGTCGGCCACGGGATCGGCTCGGCGATGCACCAGCCGCCCAACGTCCCCAACTTCGGTCGCCCCGGCAAGGGCCCCAAGCTCGTCGAAGGTCTGGCCCTCGCAGTCGAGCCGATGATCACGCTCGGCAGCAAGGAGACGGTCGTCCTCGAGGACGACTGGACCGTGATCACGTCCGACGGCACGTGGGCTGCCCACTACGAGAACACCTTCACCCTCACCCCACAAGGTGCCTGGGTGCTCACCGCCATTGACGGCGGCGAGGCGGCCCTGACCGCGCTCGGCGTCCCCTTCGGCGGCCGCTGAGCAACGCGGCCCGCCGCCGCAGCCCCCGATCGTCGTCGGTTCACCCGTCTCTGGTCCGGCATGGGATGATCTGCCGTGGAGGGGAGTATTCCCGTCGCGGTGATGTCGTCAGTACGGTCCGGGCCTGGCCCAGACCCGGCACACCGGTTCGTGCGTCCTGCCGGGGCGCGGGAGCGGAAGAGACCTCCGGAGAAAAGTCCTCGTCGGGCGCACACGCGTCCGCACCCCCGCAGACTCCGGAGGAGATCCCCCGCTCATGAACATGTTCACCGGTGATTCGGTCGCGTCGCCGACCATCTGGATCGTCACCCTCGTCGTCACGGTCGGCGTCCTGCTCGTCGACCTCCTCGTCATTGCCCGCCGCCCGCACGAACCCACCATGGCCGAGGTGAGTCGTCACCTGGCGTTCTTCATCTCGCTGGCCGTGGCCTTCGGTGTCGTGCTGTGGGTGTTCGCCGAGCCGCACGGCCTCTCGCCGGCACCGGGCCCCGAGTTCTTCGCCGGCTGGCTGACGGAGTACTCGCTGTCCATCGACAACCTGTTCATCTTCATCATCATCATGAACAAGTTCGCGGTGCCCCGGCAGTACCAGCAGACGGCCCTGATGATCGGCATCGTCCTGGCCCTGATCATGCGCGCCATCTTCATCGTCGTCGGTGCGGCCGCGATCAACGAGTTCAGCTGGGTCTTCTACATCTTCGGCCTCTTCCTGCTCTGGACGGCCTGGAAGCTGGCCAAGGAGGGCGGCGAGGACGAGGACGAGTACGAGGAGAACAAGCTGGTCCAGTGGGCCGAGAAGCGGCTCCCCGCCACGACGGAGTGGCACGGCACCAAGCTGTTCACCAAGGAGAACGGCAAGCGCCTGATCACCCCGATGTTCTTCGTGGTGCTCACCCTGGGCACGACCGACCTGCTGTTCGCACTGGACTCGATCCCCGCGATCTACGGTCTCACCCGCGACCCCTACCTGGTCTTCACCGCCAACGTCTTCGCCCTGATGGGCTTGCGCCAGCTGTACTTCCTCATCGGTGGACTGCTCCAGCGCCTCATCTACCTGTCGTACGGCCTGTCGTTCCTGCTCGGGTTCATCGGCGTGAAGCTGATCCTGCACGCGATGCACGAGAACGAGCTCCCCTTCATCAACGGTGGTGAGCACGTCTCGTGGGCCCCGGAGATCCCGATCTGGCTCTCCCTGGCCGTCATCATCGGCACCCTGGCCATCACGGCGATCGTGAGCCTCACCGTGTCGAGCCGGATGACCAAGCGGGAGGCCGAGGCTCGCACCGGCCCCCGCCGGGACTGGGAGAACGACTGAGCGTCGGTGCGGAACATCGGCGCGTCGGGTCGGGTTCATCCCAGGTGAGCCCGACCCCGATCCTCTCCGTCCTCGACCTGGTCCCGGTCCGCAGCGACCAGACCACGTCCGGTGCCCTGGCTGCGACCCTGGCGCTGGCCCGGGTGGCCGACGAGCTGGGCTACCGCCGCTACTGGCTGGCCGAGCACCACAACATGCCAGCGGTGGCGGCGACGAACCCGCCGCTGCTCATCGCCATGGTGGCGGCGGCCACCCAGCGGATCCGGGTGGGTTCGGGGGGCGTGATGCTGCCCAACCATGCTCCGCTCGTCGTGGCCGAGCAGTTCGCCCTGCTCGAGGCGGCGCACCCCGACCGGATCGACCTCGGGCTGGGTCGCGCGCCGGGAAGCGATCCGGTCACCAGCTTCGCGTTGCGGCACGGCGCCGGGGGAGTGGAGGAGGACGCCGTCAGCCGCTTCCCGGAGTACGTCGAGAACATCGTCGCCATGCTGGCCCCGGGGGGCGTCGGGCTCAGCGTGAACGGGCGGACCCAGCCCCTGCGCGCGACCCCGGTCGCCAGCTCGGTGCCGGTGCTGTGGCTGCTCGGCTCGTCGGACTACTCCGCGCGCCTGGCCGCCGAGCAGGGCCTGCCCTACGTCTTTGCCCACCACTTCTCCGGGCGGGGGACGGCCGAGGCGCTGGAGCTCTACCGCTCCAGCTTCCGCCCCTCCGCCGAGTGCCCTGAGCCGCGCACCTTCCTCACCGTCAACGCCGCGGTGGCCGCGACGCAGGAGGAGGCCGACCGGGTGGCGCTTCCGCAGCTGCTCTCGATGCTCGCGCTGCACACCGGCGCCCCGCTCACCGCCCAACGCCTGGTCGAGGAGGCTGAGCAGGTCGAGCTGGAGGAGCCCCACCAGCGACTCGTCGACGCGATGCGGACCCGTTGGGTGATCGGGGACCCCCTGCGAGCGCGCGCGGAGATCGCGGAGCTGGCAAGGAAGTTCGGTGTGGACGAGGTCATGGTGCACCCGGTGGCGGGCGCGTTGGCCGGGACAGACGCCGACGCGAGCCCAGCTCGCGAGGAGACCCTGCGCCTGCTGGCCGGGTAGTCGGTCGGATTAGGGGTGCGGGCGGAATTCACCTAAACTGGCGTGTCGGCCCAACGTGGGTCTGTTTCGTGGTGCCTCGCGGCTGCCCGGATCGCTCATCGAACTGCTTCCACAGGGCTCGGTGATGCCTTCGGGAATGAGGTTCTGCGGAGAGATTCGTCGAGGTCCACCGGCTCCCCGCTTGCGGAGGGTCGGAGGTTCCCGGGCCACCCGTAGTCGGACCACTCCGGCTCCGGTGCACCGAACGGTAGACATTCAACCGACAGATTGTGGAGGACATGCCGAAGAAAGAAGGCGTGATCGAGCTCGAGGGCACCATTACGGAGGCCCTGCCGAATGCCATGTTCCGCGTTGAGCTGAGCAATGGTCACAAGGTTCTCGCCCACATCAGCGGCAAGATGCGCCAGCACTACATCCGGATCCTCCCTGAGGACCGCGTAGTGGTGGAGCTTTCGCCGTACGACCTGACTCGGGGCCGGATCGTCTACCGCTACAAGTGAAGCAGCCACTTCAGGACTGAAAGGACCTCCTCGTGAAGGTCAACCCGAGCGTCAAGCCCATGTGTGACAAGTGCAAGGTGATTCGTCGCCACGGTCGCGTCATGGTCATCTGCGAGAACCCGCGTCACAAGCAGCGCCAGGGCTGAACACCAGCTCGCACCACAACTGAATCACCACCTCAACGTGATCGCTTAGCTCGTCCCCGGACGAGCGAACCACCTCCGGAGCAGAAGGCCGGGGCCCACCCGACGAGGGGCGGGGCGCGACACGACCAGAAACCTCTGTGAACTACCGAAGGGAAACGCCACCACATGGCACGCCTCGTTGGTGTTGATCTCCCGCGTGACAAGCGCATCGAGATCGCACTCACCTACATCTACGGCATCGGCCGTACCCGCTCCCAGCAGTTGCTCGCGCTCACCGGGGTCGACCCGAACATGCGCGTGCACCAGATGGGTGACGAAGAGCTGGTCAAGCTCCGCGACGCGATCGAAGGCAACTTCAAGATCGAGGGTGACCTCCGTCGCGAGGTCCAGGCAGACATCCGTCGCAAGATCGAGATCGGCAGCTACCAGGGTCGCCGCCACCGCATGGGCCTTCCGGTCCGCGGCCAGCGCACCAAGACCAACGCGCGTACCCGCAAGGGTCCCAAGCGCACGGTTGCCGGCAAGAAGAAGGCCAAGTGACCTTGCTCCCGACCAGGGACATGGCACCGCCTCTTCCACTCGAAATCACAGCTTCCAGCTACCCCAGGAGAAACTGAATGCCTCCCAAGAGCCGCACAGCGGCTGGCGCCAAGAAGGTGCGTCGCAAGGAGAAGAAGAACGTCGCTCAGGGCGAAGCCCACATCAAGAGCACGTTCAACAACACGATCGTCACGATCACCGACCCCACGGGTGCGGTGATCGCATGGGCCTCCGCCGGAACCGTCGGCTTCAAGGGCTCGCGCAAGTCCACCCCCTTCGCGGCGCAGATGGCCGCCGAGGCTGCTGGTCGTCGGGCGATGGAGCACGGGATGAAGAAGATCGACGTCTTCGTGAAGGGCCCCGGTTCGGGCCGCGAGACGGCGATTCGTTCGCTGGGTGCGATCGGCCTCGAGGTCGGGACCATCCAGGACGTCACCCCCACTCCCCACAACGGATGCCGGCCGCCCAAGCGCCGTCGCGTCTGATCACCCGAGACTGAACAGGAGACTTTGAGCTATGGCCCGTTACACCGGCCCCATGACCAAGAAGTCGCGCCGTCTCGGTGTCGACCTCGTTGGTGGCGACGCAGCATTTGAGCGTCGTCCCTACCCGCCCGGCCAGCACGGCCGCGGACGCATCAAGGAGAGCGAGTACCTCCTCCAGCTTCGTGAGAAGCAGAAGGCGCGTATCTCGTACGGCATCCTCGAGCGCCAGTTCCACAACTACTACGTCGAGGCATCCAGGCGCACCGGCAAGACCGGTGACAACCTGCTGCAGTTGCTCGAGTGCCGTCTCGACAACGTGGTCTACCGCGGCGGCTTCGCCCGTACGCGTCGCCACGCGCGTCAGCTCGTCGTGCACGGTCACTTCAAGGTCAACGGCAAGAAGGTCGACATCCCGTCCTTCCAGGTCAGCGCCTACGACGTGATCGACGTGCGCGAGAAGTCCCTCGAGACGACCCCGTTCATCGTGGCTCGCGAGACCCACGGCGAGCGCGTCGTTCCCGCGTGGCTCGAGGCGATCCCGTCGCGCATGCGCATCCTCGTGCACCAGCTTCCGGTCCGGGCGCAGATTGATCTCCCGGTCCAGGAGCAGCTCATCGTCGAGTACTACTCGAAGAAGTAACACCTCCACTTCCTTTTCTCCATCACAGTTCGGGCCCGTCAAATAGTGGGTAGGTCCGGAAAGGAAAAAACCAGTGCTTATCGCTCAGCGTCCTACGCTGTCTGAAGAGTCCGTCGACGAGTTCCGCTCCAGGTTCGTCATCGAGCCCCTCGAGCCCGGCTTCGGCTACACGCTCGGGAACTCGCTTCGCCGTACCCTGCTGTCGTCCATTCCCGGTGCGTCCGTGACCAGCATCAAGGTCGACACGGTCCTCCATGAGTTCTCGACCATCGAGGGCGTCAAGGAAGATGTCACCGAGATCATCCTCAACCTGAAGGGTCTGGTCGTCTCCTCGGAGCACGACGAGCCCGTCACGATGTACCTCCGCAAGTCCGGTGCGGGTCCTGTGACCGCCGCCGACATCGCGCCTCCGGCCGGTGTCGAGGTGCACAACCCCGACCTCAAGATCGCGACCCTGTCCGACAAGGGCAAGCTCGAGATGGAGCTGGTCGTCGAGCGTGGCCGCGGCTACGTCTCGGCTGTCCAGAACAAGGGTGCCGACAACGAGATCGGCCGGATGCCGGTCGACTCGATCTACAGCCCCGTGCTGAAGGTGACCTACAAGGTCGAGGCAACCCGTGTCGAGCAGCGCACCGACTTCGACAAGCTCGTCATCGATGTCGAGACCAAGCCGTCGATCCGTCCCCGCGACGCGATCGCTTCGGCCGGTAAGACCCTGGTCGAGCTGTTCGGTCTCGCGCGTGAGCTGAACGTCGAGGCCGAGGGCATCGACATCGGTCCCTCGCCCGTCGACGAGCAGCTGGCTGCCGACCTCGCCCTTCCGGTCGAGGACCTGCAGCTGACGGTCCGTTCCTACAACTGCCTCAAGCGCGAGGGCATCCACACCGTGGGTGAGCTCATCTCGCGCTCGGAGCAGGACCTGCTCGACATCCGCAACTTCGGTGCGAAGTCGATCGACGAGGTCAAGGCGAAGCTGGTCGAGATGGGCCTGTCCCTCAAGGACAGCGCGCCCGGCTTCGACGCTGCTGCTGCCCTGGCGGCGTACGGCGATGACGACGACGACGCCTTCGTCGAGGACGAGCAGTACTAAAACCCCACTGACCGGGCTCGGGCCCGGCCTCTACTCGAGTACCTGACACGGCTCGAGAGAATCGAGAGAAGCAATGCCTACTCCCAAGAAGGGTGCCCGCCTCGGCGGTAGCCCGGCGCACCAGCGCCTCATCATCGCCAACCTCGCGACGGCGTTGTTCGAGCACGGTCGGATCACGACCACCGAGGCGAAGGCCCGCGTCCTGCGGCCGCACGCCGAGAAGCTCATCACCAAGGCGAAGAAGGGTGACCTGCACAACCGGCGCGAGGTCATGAAGACCATCCGCGACAAGTCGGTCGTGCACCACCTGTTCGTCGAGATTGCTCCCACGTTCGCGGAGCGTCCCGGTGGCTACACCCGGATCACGAAGATCGGGCCGCGCAAGGGCGACAACGCCCCCATGGCCGTGATCGAGCTCGTGACCGAGGCGTACGCCCCGAAGGCTGCTTCCTCGAAGAAGACCACGACGACCGAGGCCGCCCCGGCTGCCCCCGTCGACGAGGCCCCTGTCGAGGAGACCGCTGCCGAGGAGACCGCTGTCGAGGACGCCCCGACCGAGATGACCGAGGAGACCGTGCCCGAGAGCGCCGTCGCCGAGGCCGAGCCGGTCGAGGACAGCAGCGACGAGAGCACGGACGAGAAGGCCTGACCTCACCGTCTGGCTGTCATCGGCCCGTCACCCGCGAGGGTGGCGGGCCGATCTCATTTCACCGCAGGCGCCGCCGCGCGGGCTCCCCGCCCAGCCTGGCCCCACCGCCCAGGTCGGCACGCTGGCCGGCGGCCCAGCCCTGTCCGCTGCCCGACCCGGAGAGAGAGCGCGGTCGAGCCGTGCCGAGCCGCGGGTAGGCCGACTCCAGGGCGGCGACGACCTGGCTGCTCCGATCCGCGAGGACCAGGGCAGTCGTGGTGCCGCGGGCGCGATAGCGCTCGGAGGCCTGGGCCTCGGCCTCGCGCTCGCTCCGGTCGAGCCGGGCCCCGATTGCCATCCGGAAGCCGGCCAGCCAGGAGCGCCGAAAGGCAGCCTTGTGCTCGCGGCGCGGAACCTGGGTCCGGGCCAGGCCGGTGGCGGACTGCAGGAGCAGGCTGGTGAAGAGAAGCTCGGCGCGCTCGAGGTCGGCGGCGTGGCCGAACAGGTGGAGCGAGAACTCCTTGGTGCCGTTCGTCCGGTCGGTGCGACGCACGACGCGACACCGCAGCCGGGTCGCCACCGTGGCCAGCAGGTCCGCCTTGTCGGCGGCGTACGGCGCATCCAGCGTGACGACCCGGTCGCCCACCGGGTCGGAGCCCGGATCGGCGCACGCGAGCAGCGCTCGGTCGATGCCGTAGTCGGCGATGAGCTGGGTCGCCTTCGCCGTGTAGGTCTCCGCCTCGTGCTCGGTCGCGGCGGGATCCTCGGCCAGGGCGAGCAGCTTGCGCACCTTGGCCAGGATCGAGTGGGTGTCGTTCATGGGGCCTCCCTCGGGTCAGGCGGGCAACGCTCGCAGGGGGCACGGACAGTGGGGTGGGCTGAGGCGGCGTTGTCCACAGGGGAGGTCGCTCGCCCGGGTGAGCGTAGGGCAGCGGCTCGGCACCACCTTCTCCCGCCTCCTCTCGGCGGGTACCGTCGCGGGGTTGGTTCCGCTGCTGGGCGCGTCTGCTGCTCCCGGCCCAGAGGAGGTTCTTCGATGGCATGCCGGCTCAGTGAACTCGTGCTCGAGTGCCGCGACCCGGAGGCGCTCGCCCGGTTCTGGTGCGACGTGCTGGACTTCGTCGTGCTCGACCGCGACGACGGCTCAGTGGAGATCGGATCGCGCGACGGCTTCGGCGGGCCGCAGCCGACGATCATCCTCAGCCCCAACGAGGCGCCCGAGAAGGCGAAGCCGCGGCTGCACATCGACGTGAACGCCACCGATCGCGATCAGGACGCCGAGCTCGAGCGCCTTCTGGGGCTCGGTGCTCGCCCCGCTGACGTCGGGCAGACGGGCGAGGAGTCCTGGCACGTCCTGGCCGACCCCGAGGGCAACGAGTTCTGCCTGCTCAGGGCCCGGCTGCCTGCACTCTGATCGCCCCGTCACGCGAGGGGACGTCCGTGAGGTGGGGACGAACGAGGTCGACCAGCCGTCGATGGGTCTCGGTGTCCGCAGCGATGATCAGGCCGCGCCCACCCTCGAGCGGCTCCCCGGCAAGATCGGTGACCAGGCAGCCAGCGCGGCGACAGAGGGCTGTCCCTGCCGCGTAGTGAACGTTCTCGACGAAGATCCCGTCGCTGACGTAGCCAGCGCGTCGCCCGGCGGCGACCCAGGCGACGGCCAACGTCGTGGACGTCACCCGAGGACCGAACGCTGACCTGAAAGCAGGGTCTGCGATCAACTCGGGCCCGAGAAAGGGTCTGTCGGTGGGGCCATCGCAGTTGATGTCGACAAGGCGGGAGCGGGACGAGGCCGTGAGTGGCTCGTCGGCTCCATTGCGACGCAGGAACGCACCGCTGGTGTCGGCCCAGAAGAACTCGCCTGCAAGGGGGTCCGCCGACACACAGACGATGGTGAACGCGTCCTCGTCGAGGAGAGCAACGTTCACCGCCACGAGCGGTGTCTGGGCCGCGAAGTTGAGGGTCCCGCACAGGGGGTCCACGAGCCAGCGCCGCGTGCTGGAGCCACCGAATCTGCCAGATTCCTCGCCCACTCGAGTGTCCTCCGGTCGGGCCGACTCGATGACGGCGAGCATCGCGCGCTCCGCGTCGAGGTCTGCCTCGGTGGCGAAGTCGGTACCAGACTTCGGATGGCGGATCGATTCTGTGCGGTAGGCGGTCCGGACAATGTCGGCACCGGCCTTCGCCGCAGCCAGGGCAACTTCCAGGTCGGTGCGCGGACGACTCACCAGGACATCCTGCCCGACGAACATGACCGACGCACGGGCAAGCGGTACGCGCCGAGCCACCCCAGGGCATGCCACTGCCCCCGCCGGTCCTGGATCAGCGGGGTGTGGGGCGGTCAGGCTCTTCGCTCGCGGCTGACGTCGAGGGTGCCGGTGTCGTCCCGCAGGTAGGTGTAGCCATGCGGGCTGGTCCACAGGTAGCTGCCGGGCTCGAGGCGTCGCGTAGCGCCAGCCGCCGTGGGTCTTGAGTCGGTGGTGTCGTCTGCAGAGCGGGGCGATGTTGTCGGACTGGACGTTGTCCACCGGAGTCGTAGGGCTGGATGTGGTCGCTGTCGCAACGTCGGGCTGACCGGGTGCACCACGGGAAGACACAGGTCGGGTGATGAGGGCGGCTTGCTCACGGATCCGGTCGGGGACCTCGTAGGCGTTCACGTGGTGGTGGTCATTGAGGTCGATCACCGGCTTGACGACGACGTGGGCGTCGGGGTTGCCGCACCAGTCGCGGATCTGCTCGGCGGTGATGGGTGAGCGGGTGTTCTCGAAGCGCCCGATCGAGTCTTCGCCACGGATCGCGGCCTCGGAGAGATGGACGTGCAGGATCACCTGTCGCGGCTTCCGCGGACTCGGCCGACCCGCCCCGTCATCGGTCTCGTCGTCGGTGCCGTTGAGGTCGAACGCCAGCTGACGTCGGGCGATCGCACCCGAGGGCCTGGGCGCGGCGTACGTCCAACGACTCGGTCGACCCGAGCGTCTTCAACGCCTCAGCACCCTCGGCCACGGCCGCGTCGAGGTCGAGGGCATCCGCGACATCCAAAGTGCCCCAGACATCGGCGTTCCCATCGAGGCCGGTGCGGGACTTCCCGACGTTGAACGACCGACCGTCCGCGGCGGCCTTGCGGCGGCGTTCGGCCTCCTCGGGCATGAACTGGGCGATCGCGGTCTCGACCAGCCGGTCGAGCTCACTGACGCGGAACCGGTGCGCGAACGCCGCGACCCGGGCGTCCACGAACCGAGCGGCCTCCATCGAGAGCGACAAGGTGGCCTTGGCGATCCACCGCGCCTTCCACGCCACCAGGTCACCACCAGCGACGCGCTTCCAGACCCGCGGGAGTCGGTAGCGCAGCTCGACCGCCTCACCCAGATACGCCTTCCCGGCCTCGGTCGAGAGCCCGACCGCGACCGCGAACTCAGTGATGGAGAACTCCGCGATCAACGGCGCCCCCGGCCCGGCGATCGGCAGCGACTCCTCCAGGAAACACCGGTCGGTGATCGTCGCCGCATCGTCCAGCGAGTCGGTCGAGTGCATCGAAGCCCACGCCACCGCGAGGTGCAGCAACCGAGCCTCTTCAGCGTCAGCGGCGGCCCGAGAAGAACGCGCCGCGGCCAGCACCGCAGCAGCGGTGTCGACATCGGCGGGCGTCTCGGTCATGGGTCAATTCAAGCCGCGACCACCGACATTCCGACCCGAAAACCGGCCCTCCGACCGACATGTGGACAAGCAGTTTCCAGGTGCCCGGTGCCCCCCGGTCAGCGCAACGTCGGCCGGCCACGCCGCAGGTAGACGGCGACGCCGACGAGGGTCCCGACGACGGCAAGGATGATGCCGACAACCGCGAGCGCGGTGCTGTCCTGGCTGCGGGCGTAGAGATAGAGCGCCGCGCCGAGCACGACATCAGCGAGGGCGCTGAGCCCGACGATCCGCAGGGTCCGGGCCAGGGCTGCGTCACCGTCAGTGGGAGTCACCACGCCTCCTCCAGCAGCCGGGTGGCCTCGGTCAGTCCCAGGCCGAGCCGCCGAGCGGCGGTGGCGTACGACGCAGCGGCGCGGCCCGCTTCGCTGCCGGCCGCGACGGGAGTCGTGGGGACGAAGGTGCCGCGCCGTCCTTCGGTGACGACGACCCCGTCGGTCTCGAGCGCGCGGTAGGTCTTGGCGACGGTGTTGACGGCCAGTCCCACCTCGGCGGCGAGCGAGCGAACGGTCGGCAGTCGGGTCCCGGGAGGGAGTTCACCCGAGGCGATCCGGCCGGCGATCTGCCTGCGCAGCTGTTCGTACGGCGCGTCGTCAGCGCCCTGATCCACGGAGTACCGGCCCATCCCCCGAGGTTAGTGGTCCGAGGGACGTGGTAGGTCTGTCCCCATGGATCGTGACGTGTTGGTGGTGGGGGAGTCCCTGGTCGACATCGTCAAGGGGGAGGCCGGGAGTACGACGGAGCACCCCGGTGGCAGCGCCGCCAATGTGGCCGTGGCGCTGGCCCGGCTCGGGCGCTCGGTGCGGCTCGCCACGAGCTATGCCGACGACGACCACGGTCGGTTGGTCGCCGACCACCTCACGACGGCGGGGGTGGACCTCGCGAGCGACCCGGCTGCGGTGGCGCACACCTCGACCGCAGCAGCCACCATCGCCTCCGACGGATCGGCCAGCTACGAGTTCGACCTCGAGTGGCGCCTCAACCCCCTCGCTGCGGGCCCGGACCCCCTCGTGGTCCACACCTGCTCCCTGGGTGCCGTGCTCCAACCCGGTGCGGACGACGTTCTGGCCCTCCTCACGCAGCTGAGGGATACCGCCACGATCACCTACGACGTGAACGCCCGGCCCGCGATCACCGGCACGGGCCACGACGTGGTCGCCCGGGTCGAGGCGATGGTGGCGATCAGTGACCTGGTCAAGGCTTCCGACGAGGATCTCGACGCGCTCTACCCCGGTCGCTCACACGTCGAGGCCGCACGCGCGCTCCTCACGCTGGGGCCCTCCGCGGTTGTCGTCACCCGGGGCGGTGACGGTGCCCTCTGGGTGGGGCACAGCGACGTGGTCGAGGTCGCGTCGCTCCCGGTGCAGGTCGCGGACACCATCGGTGCCGGCGACACGTTCGGCGCTGCCCTGATCGACGCCCTCTGGGAGCGCGACCACCTCGGTGCCCAGCACCGCTCCCGTCTGGAGGGCCTCACGGTCGCGGAGATCACCGAGATCCTGACGTACGCCGCTCGGGCGGCCGCGGTGACGGTGTCCCGGCCAGGCGCGGACCCGCCGTACCGACGCGAGCTCGCGGCACCCCACTGAGTCGCGGATGAGCCCCGGCAGGGGCCGCAGTGGCAGAATCGCGGATCGTGCGCATCCGGATCGACCTGTCCTACGACGGGACCGATTTCGCCGGCTGGGCCATCCAGCCCCGCCTTCGCACGGTGCAGGGTGAGCTCGAGAAGGCGATCGCTCTCGCGCTGCGCCTCCCTCACAGCCGGGTGGTCTGCGCCGGCCGCACCGACACCGGGGTCCATGCCCGCGGGCAGGTCGTCCACGTCGACGTCGAGGACGGCGTCGTGGTCAGCTCGGTGGGCCGTTCCCAGGAGAGCCCGCACGAGGCGTTGCGACGTCGGCTCAACGGCATCCTCCCGCCCGATGTCCGGGTACGCCGCGTGGGCGAGGCCCCGCCCGGCTTCGACGCCCGTTTCTCGGCACTGTGGCGGCGCTACGCCTACCGGATCGTCGACGACGCCGAGGGCTTCGACCCGCTCCGGCGCCACCACGTCCTGCCCTGGCCGCGTCCGCTCGACCTGGCCGACATGAATGCCGCCTCGCAGCTCTTCCTCGGGCGACACGACTTCGCGGCCTTCTGCAAGCGCCGGGAGGGAGCCACCACGATCCGCACCCTGCACGATCTGTCGTGGCACCGCGACGAGCAGGGCGTCCTCGAGGGGACGGTGCGCGCCGACGCCTTCTGCCACAGCATGGTGCGCGCCCTGGTCGGCTGCCTGCTCGCCGTCGGGGACGGTCGGCGTCCGGTCGAGTTCGCCGGCGAGGTGCTGCGCGACCAGGTCCGGCACCCGGCGGTCTACGTGGCGCGGGCCCGGGGCCTCACCCTGGAGGAGGTCGCCTACCCGCCGGACGACGAGCTCGCCCAGCGGGCCGAGTCGACCCGGACCAAGCGTCTCTCCACCGCGTCCACCGCGGCCGACGAGGACCCCGACCACGACCCTGACAACGACGATGAGGTCGACGATGAGTGAGCACTACTTCACGGCCGACCCGTCGGTGCCGTTCAAGCGGGCGCCGTTGGTGGCC
The DNA here is from genome assembly GCA_963850965.1 of uncultured Actinomycetota bacterium. Lineage (GTDB taxonomy): Bacteria > Actinomycetota > Actinomycetes > Propionibacteriales > Nocardioidaceae > Nocardioides. Next base: position 207,021 of record CAWKMT010000004.1, read on the forward strand.
CGGGTGTGGGGACACGAGCTCCCCGTCACCAGCGGCTCCGGCGTCTTCGCCCAGGGTCGGGTCGACGTCGGCACCTCGGCGCTCTTCCGGGAGACCCAGCCCCCCGCCGCGGGCCGGATCCTGGACCTCGGGTGCGGCTACGGCCTGATCGGCCTGGCCGTCGCGGTCGTCGTGCCGCAGGCGGTCGTCACCGCGATCGACGTCAACGAGCGCGCCGTGCTGCTGGCCAACGAGAACGCCGCCGCGCTCGGGGTGACCGACCGCTTCACCGCGTGCACGCCCGAGCAGGTCCCGGCCGACGCGACGTACGACGAGATCTGGTCGAACCCGCCCATCCGGATCGGCAAGGAGGCGCTGCACGAGCTCCTCCTCACCTGGCTCCCACGGCTGACCCCCGAGGGGCGGGCCGTGCTCGTCGTCGGCAAGAACCTCGGGGCCGACTCGCTCCAGCGCTGGCTGGGGGAGCAGGGCTTCCCGGCGGAGCGGGCGGCGAGCTACAAGGGCTTCCGCATCCTGGAGACCCGCCGCTCAGGCTGACGAGGTGCAACAGGTGGCGCCGATGTCCTGGGGGGCGCCGGCGAAGGTCTCGGAGTCCTCGAGCACGGTGTAGATCTCCCACCGCTCGCCGTGGGGCGAGCCCTCGACCCAGAACTTGTCCTGCTTGGCGTAGCAGCACGTGGAGTCGCGCTCGTCGACGGAGGCGAGCCCGGCCTCCGCGAGCCTGGTCTGCTCGGCGTCGACCGCGGTGGTGTCGGCCACCTCGACGCCGAGGTGGTTGAGCGAGCCGCCGTGGCCGGGGTTCTCGATGAGGATCAGCTTCAGCGGCGGCTCGGCGACGGCGAAGTTGGCGTAGCCGGGCTTGGTCTTGACCGGCGCCGTGCCGAAGAGCGCGGTGTAGAAGGCGATCGAGGTGTCGAGGTCGTCGACGTTGAGAGCGAGCTGGAGACGGGACATGGTGGGTTCCTCTTCGGTAGATATTGATAACTGTCGATGTCTGATGTTGCACGAGATATCGATGGCTGTCAACATAGATGCATGTCAAAGTCTCTGACGCTGACGCCGGTCCAGACAGTGGCGTGCTGCGCGCCGCTCACCAAGGATCCGCTCAGCAACGACCAGGCCGAGCGGATCGCCCCGCTGGTCAAGGCGCTCGCAGACCCGGTCCGACTCCGACTGCTCTCGATCGTCGCCTCCCATGCGGACGGCGAGGCCTGTGTCTGCGACCTCAACGACGCCTTCGAGCTCTCCCAGCCGACGATCAGCCACCACCTCAAGGTGCTCCACGAGGTCGGTCTGCTCGACCGCGACAAGCGCGGGGTCTGGGTCTACTACCGGGTCAACGCCTCGGCGCTGGCCGACCTCGGGACCCTCCTGGGCGGGGTCGTCGGGTGACCCCACTCCTCCGACGTGCCGCCGCAGAGCTGGTCGGTACGGCGTTCCTGGTCACCGCGGTGATCGGCTCGGGCATCGCGGCCAGCCGGCTCTCCCCGAACGACGTCGGCCTCCAGCTGCTCGAGAACTCCCTCATCACCGGGGCTGCTCTGGTTGCGCTGATCCTCGCGCTGCAACCGGTCTCCGCGGCGTTCAACCCCGTGGTCACCCTGGTCGAGCGCGCGCTCGGCATGGTCACCACGCGCGACGTGCTCACCTTGATCCCGGCCCAGATCGTCGGCGGCATGCTCGGGGCGGTCCTCGCCAACCTGATGTTCGACCTCGACGCGGTCACCCTCTCCACCCACGACCGCAGCGGTGGCGGGATCTGGCTGGCCGAGGTGGTCGCCACGCTCGGTCTGGTGCTGGTCATCTTCGGCAGCATCCGGACCGGCCGCATCGACACGATCGCCTACGCCGTGGGCGGCTACATCACCGCCGCCTACTGGTTCACCAGCTCCACCAGCTTCGCCAACCCCGCGGTCACGATCGCGCGGATGCTCTCCGACACCTTCGCCGGCATCTCGCCCGCCTCGGTGCCGATGTTCGTGCTCATGCAGGTGGTCGGCGGCGTCCTCGCGCTCGGCCTGGTCCACGTGCTCTACCCCCACCCCGGAAAGGTCGACGCATGACCACCACCACCACCCGACCCACGGTCCTCTTCGTCTGCGTCCACAACGCCGGTCGCTCCCAGATGGCGGCCGGCTTCCTGCGCCACCTCGGCGGCGACCGGATCGAGGTGCTCTCGGCCGGGTCGCAGCCGGCCCACACGATCAACCAGATCGCCGTCCAGGCGATGGCGGAGGTCGGGATCGACATCACGCCTGCGGTGCCCCAGATGCTGAGCACCGAGGCGGTCCAGGAGTCCGACGTGGTGATCACGATGGGCTGCGGCGACGTCTGTCCGCACTTCCCCGGGAAGCGCTACGAGGACTGGCAGCTCGACGACCCGGCCGGCCAGGGCATCGAGGCCGTGCGCCCGATCCGCGACGAGATCCGGGCGCGGATCGAGGGGCTGGTCGGGGAGCTGCTGCCCGCCTGAGCCGGCGTTGGGGTCGGTTTGTCAGGATGGCGCCATGAGCTACGACGCCGCAGAGAACCGCTACGACACCCAGGCCACCGGCATGCAGTACCGCTTCACCGGACGCAGTGGTCTCCAGCTCCCCGTGCTCTCCCTGGGGCTGTGGCAGAACTTCGGCAACGACCGCTCCGAGGAGAACCAGCGCGCCATCCTGCGCCGAGCCTTCGACCGCGGGGTCACCCACTTCGACCTCGCCAACAACTACGGCCCGCCGTACGGTCGCGCCGAGGAGAACTTCGGGCGCTACCTCCAGGACGACTTCGCCCAGCACCGCGACGAGCTGGTGATCTCCACCAAGGCCGGCTGGGACATGTGGCCGGGCCCCTACGGCCAGGGTGGTGGCTCGCGCAAGTACGTCCTGGCCTCGCTCGACCAGTCGCTGGAGCGGATGGGTCTCGACTACGTCGACATCTTCTACAGCCACCGCTTCGACCCCGACACCCCGGTCGAGGAGACGATGATGGCGCTCGACCAGGCGGTCCGGCAGGGCAAGGCGCTGTACGCCGGCATCTCGTCGTACTCCGCCTCGAAGACCCGCGAGGCGGCCACGATCGCGCGCGAGCTCGGCACCCCGCTGCTCATCCACCAGCCGTCGTACTCCCTGCTGAACCGCTGGATCGAGGAGGACCTCCTCGACGAGCTCGCGGCCCAGGGGATGGGCTGCATCGTCTTCACCGCGCTCGCCCAGGGGCTCCTGACCGATCGCTACCTCGACGGGGTGCCGGCGGACTCGCGGGCGGCCCGGGAGGGCTCCACGATCCCCGGCTCGTCGTTCGACGACAAGACGCTGGGCCACGTGCGGCGGCTCAACGAGATCGCCTCTGACCGCGGTCAGAAGCTCGCGCAGATGGCGTTGCAGTGGGCCGTGCGTGACCCCCGGGTGACCTCGGCGGTGATCGGCGCGTCGTCGGTCGAGCAGCTCGACACCAACCTCGACGCGCTGGCCGGTCCTGCCTTCACCGACGAGGAGCTGACCGCGATCGACGACGACGCCGTCGAGGCCGGCGTCAACCTCTGGGCCAAGCAGACCCAGGACCGCGACTAGGAGTCGGAGCCCTCGCCGGGACTCGCCACCGGCAAGTTCACCGTGAAGGTGGTGCCCGCACCGAGCTCGGACTCCAGGTCGATGCTGCCTCCGTGCTGCTCCACGATCGACTTCACGACCGCCAGACCCAGACCGCTGCCCGGGATCGCGTGCTGCCCGGCCTCGGTCGTGCGGAAGAAGCGACGGAAGACGTGGGTCTGGTCGGCGTGGGCGATGCCGAGCCCGGTGTCCCGGACGGCCAGGCGCAGGTGTTCGCCGTCCCGCTCGAGGTGGACGTCGACGCTTCCGCCCTCGGGGGTGAACTTCACGGCGTTGCTGAGCAGGTTGAGCACGACGCTCTGGATCTCGTTGCCGTTGCCGACCAGATCGCCGAGACCGCGCTCCGAGGTGAACGAGAACGCGATGTCGCCGGCCGCGAGGGCCGGCTCCAGCGAGCGGTGGGCATCCTCGACGATCGCGACCAGGTCGATCGGCGCCTGCTTCGCGAGGAGCTCACCGTCGTCGATGTGCGAGAGCGTCAGCAGGTTGTCGACCAGTCGCTGCAGGCGCTCACAGTTGCGCAGCATGACCTCGATGGCGTTCTGCTGTTCCGGGTTGAGCTCCCCGAGGTCGCCGTCGGCGCAGACCTCGAGATAGCCGCTGATGCTGGCCAGGGGGGTGCGCAGCTCGTGGGAGATCGTGGCCACCAGCTCCACCTTGGCCGCGCCGAGCTCTCGCAGCGTGCGCACGGTCTCCTCGGCCTGCACCCGGGCCAGGGCCTGGGTCAGTGCGCCGCTGAGGTCGGCTGCGACGCCTTCGAGCAGGGCCCGCTCCCGCACCGCCCAGCGACGGGGCCGCGTCGATTGCAGCACCAACCAGCCGAGCAGGCGCCCGCCCATCTCGAGCGACACCGCACCATGGGCCTGGCAGCCGAGGCGGTCGACGATGTCGATCGCGATGTCAGGCTCGATGCGGGGATCGTCGTGGACGTCCTCGATCCACAGGCTCTCGTGCCGGCGGGCGTACTCCGCGCCCATCTCGGCCATCTCGGGGGACGTCCGGGACTGGGTCGAGACCATGTCGAGTCCGGGTGCCATCCACTGCGCCAGCGACGGTGCCACGCCGTCGGTGTCGGCGAGGTAGACCAGGCAGCGTGAGACGTCCAGGGCAGGCCCCAGCGTGCTCACGACCTTGTCCATGATCTCGGCGGGGTCGGCGATCTGGCGCAGCTCGCGCGCGAGCCGGTGCTGGAAGGCGACCTGCTCGGCATTCGCGTGCAGCTCGGCCTCGGCTGCCGCGAGCCGCTGGAGGGTGTGCCAGTGCTCGCCCGTGGCCGACTCACCGATGTCCTCGGCGCTCCGGTCGGTTTCGGGGCCGGTCGAGGGGTCAGGGAGTGGCACTGGCACCGCTCCGGTCGGAGGGCCGGGCGGCGGAGCCGACCCGGATCGCGTCGAGCAGGGCGGCCCAGGTGTGCTCGCCGTGCTGCGCGCAGATGGCCTCGTCGACCACGTTGCAGATGATGCCCTTCATGCTTGCCGCCGCCCTCCCGGTTGCGCTTGCGAGCCTAGCCCAGTCCTGCGCCGCGCGAGCCGCGACCGGTAATCGGTTCGCGGTCTGGGGCGCGATGGCGGACAATCGCTCGACGTGGGTCATGTCGATGTTGCCGGTGTCCGCTACGAGCTGCCCGACGGCCGGGTGCTGCTCGACGACGTGTCCTTCCGGGTGGGGGAGGGCGCCAAGGTCGCGCTGGTCGGGGCCAACGGTGCGGGCAAGACCACCCTGTTGCGGATCATCACCGGTGAGCTGGTCCCGCACGCCGGGGCCGTGACCCGCACCGGTGGGCTCGGCGTGATGCGGCAGATGGTCGGGACCGGGCTCGGTGTCGCACCCACCGTCGCTGACCTGCTGCTCTCGGTCTCCCCGCCGCGGATCCGCGAGGCGACCGCAGCCGTCGACCGGTGGGAGCTGGCGCTCATGGACACCGACGACGAGAAGACGCAGATGGCCTACGCCCATGCGCTCTCGGAGTTCGCCGACGCCGGGGGGTACGACGTCGAGGTCACCTGGGACGTCTGCACGATCGCCGGCCTGGCCATGCCCTACGACAAGGTGAAGTACCGCGAGCTGTCCACGCTGTCCGGTGGTGAGCAGAAGCGGTTGGTGCTGGAGTTCCTGCTCCGTGGCCCCGACCAGGTGCTGCTCCTCGACGAGCCGGACAACTTCCTCGACGTGCCGGGCAAGATCTGGCTCGAGCAGCGGATCCGCGAGTCCGAGAAGACCATCCTCTTCATCAGCCACGACCGTGAGCTGCTCGACAACACCGCGACCCGGGTCGTCACCGTCGAGCTCGCCAGTGGTGGGCCGGGCGCCGGCAACACCGTGTGGACCCACTCGGGCGGGTTCTCGTCGTACCACCAGGCCCGCACGGACCGCTTCGCCCGCTTCGAGGAGCTGCGCCGCCGCTGGGACGAGGAGCACGCCAAGCTCAAGCAGCTGGTGCTGCACTACAAGATCAAGGCGGAGTTCAACGACGGCATGGCTTCGCAGTACCGCGCCGCCCAGACCCGGTTGCGCAAGTTCGAGGAGGCCGGCCCGCCCACCGAGCAGCCCCGCGAGCAGCAGGTGTCGATGCGGCTCAAGGGCGGCCGCACCGGCAAGCGCGCGGTCGTCTGCGAGAACCTCGAGTTGCGGGGGCTGATGAAGCCCTTCGACCTCGAGGTCTGGTACGGCGAACGCGTGGCCGTGCTGGGCTCCAACGGCTCCGGCAAGTCGCACTTCCTGCGGCTGCTGGCCGCTGGCGGCAGCGACCCCGACGTCGAGCACCGGCCGGTCGGCGAAGCGCCGGTCAAGATGGTCGACCACACCGGCAAGGCGAAGCTCGGGGCCCGGGTCCGGCCGGGGTGGTTCGTGCAGACCCACGACCACCCCGAGCTGATCGGGCGCACCCTGCTCGAGATCCTGCACCGCGGCGACGACCACCGCGCCGGGATGGGCCGCGAGCAGGCGGCTCGGGTCCTGGACCGCTACGAGCTGGCCCATGCTTCGGAGCAGAAGTTCGAGTCGCTCTCCGGTGGTCAGCAGGCCCGCTTCCAGATCCTGATGCTCGAGCTGAGCGGTGCCACCTTGCTCCTGCTCGACGAGCCGACCGACAACCTCGACGTGCAGTCGGCCGAGGCGCTCGAGGAAGGGCTGGAGGCGTTCGACGGCACCGTCGTGGCCGTCACCCACGACCGGTGGTTCGCCCGTGGCTTCGACCGGTTCCTGGTCTACGGCGCGGACGGTGAGGTCTACGAGTCCGACGGTCCCGTCTGGGACGAGGGCCGGGTGCAGCGCCAGCGATGAGCACGCTGAGGATCGACCTCGTCGACCCGCTCGACGAGGACCAGATCGCCGGCTGGCACGCCGTCTACGCCGCCTCGCGGCGCCATCGCAACCCGGCCACGGCGATGATCTTCACCCTGCCCGAGCTGCGGATCGAGCTGCTCCACGCGTCGCCCGCCCGGTGGAAGGCCGGGTACGTCGGCACCCTCGACGGCACTCCGGTCGTCAGCGGGTTCATCGAGACCCCGGAGCTCGACAACCTGTCGCTGGCCGAGATCCGGATCGACACCGAGCCCGAACGTCGAGGGCAGGGCCACGGCACGGCCATGCTCGCGCACCTCGAACAGGTGGCTCGTGGTCGCGGTCGCTCGGTGCTCACCACGATGGCTGCGTGGGGCTTCGACTCCGGCCAGGACGGCTCCGGAAACCCTGATGTCGCCTTCCTGATCGAGCAGGGGTTCAGCCTCTCCCTGGTCGACATCCAGCGCTGGCTCACGTTGCCGCTGCCCGCGGGCCGGCTCGACGCGCTCGCGGCCGAGGCGGCGCCGCGCCACCCGTCGTACACGCTGCGCTCCTGGGTCGGACCCGTCCCCGAGGAGCTCGTGGGGGGCTGGGTGGCTCTCGAGTCGACGCTGATGACCGAGGCGCCGATGGGGGAGCTCGAGTGGGAGGCCGAGGTCGCGGACGTGTCGGTCCGCCGCGAGGCCGAGGCGCAGCTGGTCCGGCAGGGACGGACGCCGTACAGCACGGTGGCGCTCGACGCGGACGGCGACGTGGTCGCCTACACCGAGGTCATCGCGACCACTCATGAGCCCGGCAAGGCCTACCAGTGGGGGACGCTGGTGCGCCCGGCCGATCGCGGCCATCGCCTGGGACTGGCCGTGAAGGTGGCCAATGTCGCCCTGCTCCAGCGCGAGCGCCCCGACCTGACCCAGGTGGTCACCTGGAACGCCGAGGTCAACGAGCACATGGTGCGGGTCAACGAGCAGCTCGGCTTCGAGCCGGTCGAGCGGCTGGGGGAGTTCCAGAAGCGGCTCTGATCGACCTCAGGAGTCGTCGCTGTCCGCGTCCGAGTCCAGCTCCAGCTGGGCGGTCTGCGTCTCCCCGTCCCGCACGAAGCTCACGGTGACGGTGTCCCCCGGACGGTAGGACCGGATCGTGGCCACGAGCGAGTCGGAGCCGGTGATCAGCTCGTCGTCGACGCGGACGATCACGTCACCGGTCGCGAGCCCCGCACTGTCGGCGGTGGATCCGGGTGAGACCTTCTCGATCCGGGCCCCGGCCTGGTCGGCCCTGGCCTCGGCGGGGGCGTTCGGGGAGACCGACGAGACCGAGATGCCCAGGCGGGCATGGGTCGGGGTCTCGCCCTTGCTCATCTGCTCGACGATCGGCATCACCTCGTCGATGGGGATGGCGAAGCCGAGCCCGATCGAGCCGGCCTCGCTCGACACGGCACTCGAGGTGGCGGTCCGGATCGAGGAGTTGATCCCGATCACCTGACCGCCCATGTCGGTGAGCGGACCTCCGCTGTTGCCGGGGTTGATCGCCGCGTCCGTCTGGATCGCGGGGTACGTCGTGGTGTTGCCGTTGCCGTCCGAGCCCACCGACACCGGACGGTTCAGCGCGCTCACGATGCCGCTGGTGACGGTGGCGTCCAGGCCGAAGGGTGAGCCGATGGCCACGACCCCCTGACCGACCGCGAGGTCTGCCGACCTCCCGATGGAGGCGGGCGTGAGCCCGCTGACGTCCTCGGCCTGGATCACCGCGGTGTCCGTGAGCGGGTCGGTGCCGAGCACCGTGGCGTTGGCCGAGCTGCCGTCCGAGAACGAGACGGTGATCGACCCGCCTTCCTCGGCCAGCTCCACCACGTGGTTGTTCGTGAGGATCTGTCCGTCAGCGCTCAGCACGATTCCCGAGCCCGAGCCGGACCCGCCCGAGCCGCGCACGTCGATCTTCGCGACCGACGGCAGCACCTTCTGGGCGACCTCCTGGACCGACCCGGCCGGGGCCGGGGCGGAGACGTTGTCGGCGAGCGTCGAGTTCGTGGCGGCGTTCGAGGACAGGTTGGTCGCCGCCGGTGCCTTCCACGTGTCCCACGCGGCCGCTCCACCCACGCCCGCAGCCCCGCCGAGGAGCAGCGAAGCGGTCACCACGGTGACGGCGAACTTGCCGCGCCCCGAGCGGCTCGCGGCCGGTCCCGGAACGGGCGCCGTCTCGACCGGCTGCCACGGCGGGAGCACCGCGGTGTCGTGGCTCTCGTCGGGCGCGGTGTCGGGAGCGGGGTCCGGTGCGGACTCGGGGGAGGTGTCCGGAGAAGTCTGGTGGTCCATGTCGTCGAGGATGCCCCGCCCGGCTGTGAGCAGGCTGAGACCGTCCTTGGTGCCGGTCAAGAAGTTGGGGTGCGCAGCGCCCTCGGGGCCGCTTGCGCAGCCGTGGGCGTGACCTGTCTCACGTCGCCTCGTTGGGCATTTCGTGCGGCTCGGCGCACCTGCTTCGAGATCGCACGTCAGCACCGTCCCCGGCGGCACCCACCGCCCCAGCGGCTGTCGGCTGATCGTCGGCACGAAGGAGGAACGCTCCGTGTACTCATCTCTCGGGAAACCATCGCGGCGTCGCGGGGTCACCCTGCTCGCCACCACCACTCTCGCGCTCAGTCTCCTGGCTCTCGGGCTGCCCGCCTCCGGCGAGGCTCCGGGGCTCGACCCACGTCTTGACGGCTTCACCTTCGCCTTCCAGGGCGAGGGCTCGGAGAACGCCGGGAGCAGGGATGCTCGTGAGGGCGCCCTGGCACCCACAGGGCACCAGCGCCAGGCCGCGACCGCGCTCGGCGCCGACGATGCGCGTTGGAACCGCTTCGGCACCCCGCACGTGCTCTTCAACCAGAGCGGCTACCTCTCGGCTCCGCGATCGGGGCCTGCCGTCGAGGTGGCGAGGGCCTTCGTCCTCGCGCAGCGCGACCTGTTCCGCTTCTCGCCGAGCGCGGTCGCGGACCTCGAGGTCGTCGGGGACTCGCCTCTCTTCGACTCCCCGGACCTGACCCGGTCCCGGGACGGCAAGCCGGTGCGCAACCGCGACGTCGCCCACGTCGTCACGTTCCGCCAGACCTTCGGAGACCTTTCCGCAGGCCACGACGGGCTGCTGAGCGTCGGCGTCGCGCGGGACGGTCGGATCGGCTGGATCTCCTCGTCGGTGACCGGTGACGAGACGGTCTCCGGGACCCGCAGGCTCGACGCACCCGCCGCGATCGCAGCGGCGGCGCGCGACGTGGACCTGGACCTCGGTGACCTGACGCCGACCGAAACCACCGGTCCCTGGCAGACGTTCGCGGCGGCCGGGAGCCGGGATGTCCAGCGCGCCCGCCTGATGGCGGTGCCCACCCCGAACGACGGGGTCCGCCTGGCGTGGGAGACCACCCTGCTGCAGCCCGACCATGCCGACGAGGACGGCTCGGGTGAGCCACAGGCCTTCATCAGCTTCGTCGACGCCGAGACCGGCACGGTGCTGCTGCGTGACAACCGCGTGGACCACCTCGGCGAGGGGCTGTCGGCCCTCGCGGCCCCCTCGGGTGACACCTTCTCCGGGGAGACGGCCGACATGGGTCCCTGCACTCCAGGAGACGCCCGGCACGGGCCCTACTCCGTCGAGGCGGGTGCGGAGCAGATCACCGTGACGGCCGCGGTCACCAAGCCCAACGGCCTCGACGACGACATCACCGTCAACCTCTACCGGGGCGACCGCCAGGTGGCCGCACAGGACCTGCTCGCCAGCCCGGAGGCCCTGACCTGGGCGCCCGCGGGCGGGGTGCCGGCCGACGACTACTTCGTCGAGATCTGCGAGTTCGCGCCCGGCGCGGGCACCATCGGGTACGCCGGCACGTTCAGCGCCGGGCCCGCCACCGGCGGCGAGGTGCAGCTGCCCCGCTGGCGGGTCTTCCCGTCGAACCCGAACTTCACCGATGCTGCCGACCCCGACGCCGACACCCGGCAGCTGTGGTGCTGGGTCAACGACAGCGAGGGCTGCGACGCCGAGCAGGACAACCTGGCGGCACGGCTGCCGTGGGACGTCCTCGCGCCGAGCATCGCCGACCTTCACGACCCAGGGCAACAACGCCTCGACCGCGATCTCCGAGGCCAACTTCCGCGCTCCGGACACCGTGCACAAGCGGCCGTACAGCCTGGACCGCCGCTACGACTACCCGTGGAAGAACACCTGGTTCAACTCCAAGTGCGACCCGACCACGTTCGACCGCCCCTCCGGCAACGACGACGACGCCTCGACGGCGAACCTCTTCGTGATGCACAACCGGATGCACGACTGGAGCTACTACCTCGGGTTCACCGAACGGAACTCCAACATGCAGGTGTCGAACTTCGGCAGCACCGGGCCGGGGCGCGAGAACGACCCCGAGGTCGGCAGCGCCCAGGCCGGCCGGCGCACCTTCAACGGTCGGGACAACGCCAACCAGCTCACCCTGCAGGACGGCATTGCGCCGATCACCAACCAGTACCTCTGGCAGCCGCTGGCCGGTGCGTTCTACGCGGCGTGCACCGACGGCGCCTACGACATGGCGGTGGTGGCGCACGAGTACGGCCACGCCATCAGCAACCGGATGGTGGCCGGCCCGGACACCGGCACCGGCAACACCCAGGGTCAGACCGAGAGCTGGTCCGACCTGATCTTCTCCGAGTACTTCCGCGGTTACGGCATCAGTGCAGGTCCCGGTGCCAACCCGTTCGCGCTGGCGCCGTACGTCAGTGGGAACAAGGAGCGGGGGATCCGGAACTACGCGATGAACAACAGCCCGCTCAACTACTCCGACCTGGAGTACGACGGCGTCGGCACCACCTCGCCGCATGCCGACAGTGAGATCTGGAGCGCGGTCAACTACGACCTCGCCGAACGCCTCAACACCAAGTACGACGCGGCGTTCCCCTCGTCGGACAAGGCCCTGCAACTGCGTTGTGCCGAGGGCAAGCTGCCCGCTGACCAGTGCCCGGGCAACCGGCGCTGGGCGCAGCTGATGTTCGACGGGCTGCTGCTCACTCCGTCCGGGTCGACGATGCTCGACTCGCGCGACGCGATGCTGGCCGCGGACCTGCTCCGCTTCGGCGGCGCCAACCAGGCCGAGCTCTGGGAGAGCTTCGCCCACCGCGGCATGGGGGCGAGCGCGTCCTCCACGGGGGCCGAGGACCGGGACCCGGTCCCCGGCTGGGACTCGCCGCTGGCCTCGAACGAGGCCTCGGTGAAGTTCGTGGCCGCTGACACAGGCTCCGGAGTCCCCGAGAAGATGACCGTCCACACGGGCATGTACGAAGCCCGGACCAGTCCCACCGCCGACACCGACCCTGACACCGCGACGGCCGACACCGTGAGTTTCGTGCCCGGGACCTACCGGTTCCTGGCGCAGGCTCCCGGCTACGGGGCGGTCCGGCTCACCCGGACCTTCCAGCCGGGACAGGACGTCGTGGTCGAGGTGCCGCTGCGCCAGAACCTTGCCTCGGTGCACAACGGAGCCACGGCGACGGGGGACGGCATCAATCTCGAGAGCCTGATCGACGACACCGAGGGCACGAACTGGGCCTCGCTGGAGTCCGACGGGACGGCGAGTGAGGGCCGCGGTGAAGGCCACCAGGTTCGTGGTCGCCAGGTGACGGTCAAGCTGTCCGACACCCCGGTGCGGGTCAGCAACGTCAACGTGAGTGCTGCCCTGCGACCGACCGATGCGACCAACGAGGACTCGGGCAGCCAGAGCCGGTTCTCGGCGCTCCGGGCCTTCGAGATCCTGGCCTGCGACGCCACGGTCGACGGCAACACCTGCGCTGACGACGAGGCGGAGTTCGCCATCGTCTACCGCAGTGCTGCGGACGCCTTCCCGGGAGTCCGGCCCAGGCCGGCGGCACCAGACCTGACGCTGCGTCCCTTCGACGTGCGTGACGTGCGGGCCACCCACATCCGGATCCGGGTACGCACGAACCAGTGCACGGGTGGGCCTGACTACCAGGGTGGCGTGAACCCCTCGAACGACCCGGTGTTCAGCAACCCGGACTGCGACAGCCTCGAGTCCTCGCCGGACCGGGCGGTGCTCAGCCCGCCCTACGACCAGGTGCGGATCGCCGAGCTCCAGGTCTTCGGGCCGGCGGACTTCGCTCCGCAGAGGGGAGGACGCGCGCACCGCTGACCCCGGCAGCCATCTCGGGCGGGCCCGGGTCCCTTCGGGGACCCGGGCTCGGTGCGTTTCAGACCGGGAGGCCGCGCAGCCGCAGCTGGGCGCGCAGCGCGACGGCATCGGTGAAGACGATGGCGTCCATGCCGAGCGCTTCGGCGGCCGCGCAGTTGTCGGCCCGGTCGTCGACGAAGGCCAGACTCGTCAGGGGGGAGCCAGCGCGATCGGCGGTGATCGCGAAGACCCGGGGATCGGGCTTGGCGACCCGCTCGACGCCGGAGACGACCACATCGTCGAGCAGGGACAGGAAGTCGAAGCGGGCAGGGGCGTGCGGGTAGAGCTCGTCGGACCAGTTCGTGAGTCCCACCATGGGCACGCCGGCCGCGTGCAGCTCACGCACGATGGCAACCGAGCCCGGCACCTCGCCGAGCAGCGAGGCCGAGAAGTTGGCCCGGTAGGCGCGGGCATGGTCGATCCAGTGCGGGTGGGTGCGGGCGACCTCGGCCTCGCCGTCGTCCCAGCTGCGACCGGAGTCCTGGGCGTGGTTCCACGCCATGAAGTCGAAGTCCGGGGCGCTCAGGAACCGATCAGCCTCGACCGGGCCCACCCCCGCCGCGATGGCGGCGTACGGCGCCCAGTCGATGAGCACGTTGCCGAGGTCGAAGACCACGGCCGCGGGACGCGAAAGACCCGCACTCAACACGGAGGAATCTCCGGACGGAGTACGGGTCTCACGGATGGAACGAGGAACGGGGGTGCTCAGGCCCAGCGCTCGGAGGCGGGAACGAAGTCCAGCCTGCGGTCGCCGGTGTAGATCTGCTTGGGCCGAGCGATCTTCTGCTCGCCGTCCTGGACGAGCTCGGACCACTGCGCCAGCCAGCCGGGGGTGCGGCCGATCGCGAAGAGGACCGTGAACATCTCGGGCGGGAACTGGAAGGCCTCGTAGATCAGACCGGAGTAGAAGTCGACGTTCGGGTAGAGCTTGCGCTTGACGAAGTACTCGTCCTCGAGCGCGATCTTCTCGAGCTCCTGGGCGATCTCGAGCAGCGGGTTGACCCCGGTGACCTCGAAGACGTCGTCACAGGCCTTCTTGATGATCGTGGCGCGCGGGTCGTGGTTCTTGTAGACCCGGTGCCCGAAGCCCATCAGCTTCTCGTTGCCGTTCTTCACGCCCTCGATGAAGGCGGGGATGTTCTCCTTGCCGCCGATCCGGCGCAGCATCCGCAGCACGGCCTCGTTGGCGCCACCGTGCAGCGGGCCGTAGAGGGCAGCGACGCCGGCGGAGACCGCGGAGTAGGGGTCGACCTGTGAGGAGCCGACCGAGCGCACCGCGTTGGTCGAGCAGTTCTGCTCGTGGTCGGCGTGCAGGATGAAGAGCACGTCGAGGGCCTTGACCAGGCGCTCGTCGGCCTCGAACTTCTTCTCGCTCATCTTGAAGAGCATCGAGAGGAAGTTCGCGGTGTAGCCCAGGTCGTTGTCGGGGTAGACGAACGGCTTGCCCTGCGCGTGGCGGTAGGACCAGGCACCCAGGGTCGGCATCTTCGCGATCATCCGGACCACCTGCATGTGGCGGTTCTCGGCGTCACCGATGTTGCGGGCGTCGGGGTAGAACGTCGAGAGCGCACCCACCGAGGCCATCAGCATGCCCATGGGGTGGGCGTCGTAGCGGAAGCCCTCCATGAACGACTTGACGTTCTCGTGGACGAAGGTGTGGTACGTGATCTCGTGAACCCACGAGTCGTACTCCGCCTTGGTCGGCAGGGTGCCCTTGTTCAGGAGGTAGGCGACCTCGAGGAAGTTCGACTTCTCGGCCAGCTGCTCGATGGGGTAGCCGCGGTACTCGAGGATCCCCTTGTCGCCGTCGATGTAGGTCACGGCGCTGCGACACGAGGCGGTGTTCACGAACCCCGGATCGTAGACAGCGAGGCCTGGCTGGTCGTCGTCGAGCTTGATGCGTCCCATGTCAGCGGCCTTGATGGTGCCGTCGACGATCGGGACGTCGTACTCCTGTCCGGTGCGGTTGTCACGGACGGTGAGAGAATCAGTCACGCGCCCCAACTTAGTCGGAGCACCCGACCGGAGCGAATCCGGTCTCGTTTTGACCAGCCTCGGGCTCCAGCGTAGTCTTGTCGGTCGCGCCTCCTGCCGCGTCCTGACCCCTTCACAGAGGTCGAGATGCAGACTCGGACACCCACTCTTGTGGCAAGCCGGGCAGAGTTCGTCAGAAGGCGCCGCTCCATCCCCCGCAAGGTCAGTTCCTCGTGGGCCCTACGAACGAAGAAGGTAGTTCAGCCGTGCGTACGTACAGCCCCAAGCCCGGTGACATCACGCGTGAGTGGCACATCATCGACGCCACCGACATCGTCCTGGGACGCCTCGCCGTCCAGGCCGCCAATCTGCTGCGTGGCAAGCACAAGTCGATCTTCGCCCCCCACGTTGACACCGGTGACTTCGTCATCATCATCAACGCGGAGAAGGTCGCCCTCTCCGGCACCAAGAAGACCACGAAGATGGCCTACCGCCACTCGGGTTACCCCGGCGGCCTCTCGGCCACGCCGATCGGCGAGATCCTCGAGAAGGACGCCCGCAAGGCGATCGAGACCGCGGTCTGGGGCATGCTCCCCAAGAACCGTCTCGGCCGCCAGGTGCTCAAGAAGCTCAAGGTCTACTCCGGCCCGACCCACCCGCACGCGGCCCAGCAGGCCACTCCCTTCGAGATCGTCCAGGTCTCCCAGTAATCCACAGATAAGACTGAGTGAGGAATACCGTGGCTGAGACCACTGAGAGCACCGAGACTTCGACCGAGACCTCGACCGAGGCTGAGGCGACCTTCGAGACGAACGAGCAGGGCGTTGCCTACAGCTCGGAGAGCGAGCCGTCCGCGGACGCTCCCCTGCGTCCCGCGACGATTCTTCCCGCTGCGGCCACCGGCCGTCGCAAGGAAGCTGTCGCCCGCGTGCGCATCGTCCCCGGCACCGGAGTGTGGACCGTCAACGGCCGCACCCTGGACAACTACTTCCCGAACAAGCTGCACCAGCAGGTCGTGAACGAGCCGTTCGCGAACCTGCAGCTCGAGGGCCGCTTCGACGTCATCGCCCGGATCCACGGCGGCGGCATCACCGGCCAGGCCGGCGCCCTGCGCCTCGGCGTGGCTCGCTGCCTGAACTCGATCGACGAGGAGACCAACCGTCCTTCGCTCAAGAAGGCCGGACTCCTCACGCGTGACGCACGCGTGATCGAGCGCAAGAAGGCCGGACTGAAGAAGGCCCGCAAGGCTCCGCAGTTCAGCAAGCGTTGATCCGCTAGCGTCACTTCGCATGGCGCAGCGACACTTTGGCACGGACGGGGTCCGGGGCCTGGCAAACGGTCAGTTGACCGCAGAGCTGGCCCTGGACCTTTCCGTTGCCGCAGCACGGGTCCTGGCCGAGCATGGCGAGTTCAACGGGCATCGCCCGTTCGCTGTGGTCGGCCGGGACACCCGCATCTCCGGACAGTTCCTCGAGGCGGCCGTGGTGGCCGGACTCGCCTCCGCGGGCGTGGACGTCGTCCTCCTGGGCGTGCTGCCGACGCCCGGGGTCGCCTTCCTCACCGACTCGCTCGGCGCTGACCTCGGCGTGATGCTCTCGGCGTCCCACAACGCGATGCCCGACAACGGCATCAAGTTTCTCGCCCGGGGCGGCGTGAAGTTGGCCGACGCGGCCGAGGCGGAGATCGAGAAGCGCCTGGGCGAGCCCTGGGAACGACCGATCGGTGGCGACGTCGGACGCGTGCGCGCGCACCCCAGCGCCGTCGACGAGTACGCCGCCCACCTCGACTCGACCATCACCGGCTCCCTCGCGGGGCTCACCGTGGTCCTCGACTGCGCCGAGGGAGCCGCCCACGAGGCCGGCCCCCGAGCGCTGCGCGAGGCCGGGGCCACCGTGATCGCGATCCACGACAGCCCCGACGGGCTGAACATCAACGACGGCTGCGGGTCGACCCACCTCGGGCCTCTGCAGGAAGCCGTGCGCGTGCACGGGGCCGACGTCGGCTTCGCCCTCGACGGCGACGCCGACCGGTGCCTGGCGGTCGACCACGAGGGCAACGTCGTCGACGGCGACCAGCTCCTGGCCGTGCTGGCGCTCTCGATGTCCGAGTCGGGGCACCTGAGCAAGAACACCGTCGTCGCCACCGTGATGAGCAACCTCGGCTTCGTGAAGGCGATGAAGGCGGCCGGGGTCGGCGTACGCCAGACCAAGGTGGGCGACCGCTACGTCCTCGAGGCCATGCGCGTCTCGGGGTACTCCCTCGGCGGTGAGCAGTCCGGCCACGTGATCATGAGTGAGTTCGCAACGACCGGCGACGGCATCCTGACCGCCCTGCACGTCCTGGCGCGGATGTCCGCCACCGGGGAGAGTCTCCAGACGTTGGCCTCGGTGGTCCACCGGCTCCCGCAGGTCCTGCTCAACGTGCCGGACGTCGACAAGGCCCGCGCTGACGACGATGCCGTCCTCGCGGCGGCCCTCGCCGAGGAGGAGGCTGCCCTGGGCGACAGCGGCCGGGTGCTCCTGCGCCCCTCCGGCACCGAGCCGTTGGTCCGGGTCATGGTCGAGGCCGAGACCCACGAAGAGGCGCTGGCCGTGGCCGAGCGCCTGGCCGACGTCGTGCGCGCGCAGCTCTCGTTGCCGTAGCCGCCCGCTCGACCGCGGGCCGACCTGAGACTCGTCAGGTGGAGGAAACACCCGACCGGGACTTCAGATCGGGCCATGGGCGACCGATGGGACAAGGGACCAGCCAGTCCACTGCCCCCCGGAGTCCTCCGCATGCGCCGTTCCACCGCCCACCGGACCCGGCTCCTCTCGTGCCTGCTCGCGGTCACGGCGCTCTCGCTGGTCGTCTCCGGCGCTGCCCCGGCGACTCCCACGAAGGAGACCTCCACCTCCGCCGCCACGTCGGATGCCAGCCGGCGCGAGGCGAGCGACAACCCCCTGGCCGGTCGCCCGTGGGGCGTCTACCAGGGCCCTGCCGAGATGGCGTGGGCACCGTACGTCAAGGCCACGGGCAAGCGGAAGAAGCGCCTGGCCACGATCGCGTTGGCACCGAAGGCCAAGTGGTTCGGCGCCTGGATCTCCGACCGGAGCATCGGGCAGAAGGTGGACGAGTACATCACCAACGCCCAGGGCGGGAATGCCGACGCCCTGGTCCAACTGGCGGTCTTCCGGATGGTGCCGTGGGAGCACGAGGCCTGCAAGCGGCTGCCCACCAAGGCCGAGAAGAAGTCGTACCGGCGATGGACCAGGCGCTTCGCGGCCGCGGTCGGTGACACTCCCACGGCCCTGATCCTGCAGCCGGACGGCCCGTTCGCACTGTGCGCTCCCGGTGGCTCGCGGGTCTTCTCGCGGCTGATTGCCTACTCCACGCGGGTGTACGCCGCCCTCCCGAACACGAGCGTCTACATCGCCGCCGGATCCGCCGACTGGCCGGCGCCCGGTGGCGGCGGGGGTGTGGACTCGGCCGTGAAGCTGCTGGTCCGCGCCGGAGTGGCCGACGCGCGTGGGTTCGCGCTCAACAGCACCCACTACTCGTCGACCGAGCGTGAGGTCGAGCGGGGGACCGAGATCGTCGAGGCCCTCGACCGGCTCGGGGTGAGCGGCAAGCACTTCGTCGTCAACACCTCCTCGAACGGCCACCCGTTCCCCTTCGGCACCTACACCGGCTCCGACAGCCACAACGCCGACGTGTGCCGGACCGGCTCCGAGCCCGTCACCAGGACCTGCATCAGCCTGGGGATTCCCCCCACCACGGAGGTCTCCGACGACCGCTGGGGCCTGTCGGCGCGCACCAACAAGCGGGCCGCGGAGCACGTGGACGCCTACCTGTGGTTCGGCCGCCCGTGGTTGTACCGCCAGAACCAGCCCTTCGTCATGAAGCGAGCGCTCGGACTGATCCGGTCCAGCCCCTACTGATCCCCTAAGGGGGTCGCTGCCCGAGATGAGGAGTTCTCCCGATGTGCGCGGGGGTGCCTTAGTCGCAGAGTCGTGGTCATCACCCACCACGACACCAGGGGCTCACCATGAACGAGTACTACGTCGAGACCATCGCTCGCCAGCGACTGCAGGAGAGCGCCCGTCACGCCGAGCGCGCTCGCCTCACGCAGGGGTTTCGCAAGGTCCGGGCCGGGCGCCGCTTCCCGCGGGTGCGCTGGGCCGTGCCCAGCGTCCAGACGACCGCACGCGCCTGACCGGCCACCTCAGAGCTTGCGCAGCCGCACGTAACGCACCGAGTGGTCGCGGTCCTTGCGCAGCACCAGCGTGGCCCGGGAGCGGGTCGGCAGCACGTTCTGGCGCAGGTTGGGACCGTTGATCGTGTCCCAGATCCGCTCGGCCTCGATCTCGGCCTCCTCCGCGGAGAGATGGGCGTACTTCTGGAAGTACGACGCGGGGTCCAGGAAGGCGGTCTCGCGCAGCCGCCAGAAGCGCTCGATGTACCAGTCGCGGATGTGCCGGGTGTCGGCGTCGACGAAGACGCTGAAGTCGAAGAAGTCGCTCAGGGTCAGGCCGGTCTTGCCGTCGTCGCGGACCCTCGCCGGCTGCAGGACGTTGAGCCCCTCGATGATCACGATGTCGGGCCGCTTGATGACGACCTTCTCGTCGGGCACCACGTCGTACACGAGGTGGGAGTAGGTCGGGGCCTCGACCTCGTCCTTGCCGGACTTGATGTCGACGACGAAGCGCAGCAGCGCCCGACGGTCGTAGGACTCCGGGAAGCCCTTGCGGTGCAGGATGCCGCGGCGCTCGAGCTCGGCGTTGGGGTAGAGGAAGCCGTCGGTGGTCACCAGCGCGACGTTCGGGTGCTCGGGCCAGTGGGCCAGCATCTCCTGGAGCACCCGGGCGGTGGTGGACTTCCCGACCGCGACCGAGCCGGCGAGACCGATCACGAACGGCGTGCGCGGCGGGGTGCGTCGGTGCAGGAACTCCTCCTGCTGCAGGTGCAGCCGGCTGGCGGCCTCGACGTAGAGGCTCAGCAGGCGCGAGAGCGGGAGGTAGACCTCCTGGACCTCGTCGAGATCGAGGGACTCGCCCAGGCCCTGGAGGCGTTCGATCTCGGCCGGGGTCAGCGGGCTGGTGGTCTCCTCGGCGAGCGCCGCCCAGGCGGAGCGGTCGAGCTCGATGTACGGCGAGGGCTCACGCCCGGCGTCTTCAGCACCCCCGAGGGGGGCCCCGCCGTTGGCAGACATGGTCGTGATTGTTGCAGCCGCCGCTCCAGGTCCCGGACGCACACCCGCAGCGGGCTCCCTCGCTAGGGTGGCGGGCATGCGCAACCTCGTCATGTCGACCAGGCTCGGGTAGGAGTTCGGATGGCTGTGGTGGGCGTCGGGATCGACGTGGTGGACGTCGCGCGCTTCGGGGAGTCCCTGGAGCGCACGCCCGGGCTGCGCGACCGGCTCTTCACCCCCGCGGAGGCGAGCCGGCCGCTGGCGTCACTCGCTGCGCGGTTCGCCGCGAAGGAGGCGATGGCCAAGGCCCTGGGGGCGCCGAACGGCATGCACTGGCACGACGCCGAGGTGGTGTCGGAGTCCTCGGGTCGGCCGTTGCTGACCATCCGCGGTTCGGTCCGGGCCCAGGCCGACGCGCTCGGCGTCGCGTCGGTCCATCTCTCGCTCTCCCATGACGCGGGGATCGCCTCGGCCGTGGTGGTGCTCGAGTCGTGAGAGCGGCCCACACCGTCGAGCAGGTCCGGGCCGCCGAGGGCGAGCTGCTCGCCGTACTCCCCGAGGGGGCGTTGATGCAGCGGGCCGCGGCCGGGCTCGGCTACGCCGTCCTCGACCTGCTGGGAGCGGCGTACGGCCGGCGGGTGCTGCTGCTCGTGGGGTCGGGGAACAACGGTGGCGACGCGCTGTACGCCGGGGCACTGCTCGCCGAGCGTGGCTGCCAGGTCGAGGCCTGGCTGCTCGGCGGCTCGGTCCACGAGGCCGGGCTGGCCGCACTGCAGGCGGCCGGCGGCCGGGTCGGTACGCCGCGTGCTCGCCGGCCGGCCGCGGACGTGGTCGTGGACGGGATCGTCGGGATCGGCGGCACGCCGGGACTGCGACCCGATGCGGTGGCCGCGCTCGAGGCGGTGCGCGGGATCCCCATGGTTGCCGTGGACGTGCCGTCCGGCGTGGGCGTCGACAGCGGGGAGCTGGACGGAGCGCACGTCAGCGCCGACGTCACCATCACCTTCGGCACCCACAAGGTCGCCCACCTCGTCGACCCGGCGGCCGCGGCCTGCGGGGTCGTCCACCTCGTCGACCTCGGGCTGGCTCTGCCGCAGGCGCCCGTCGAGGCGCTCCAGCCGGCGGACGTGGCGGCCTTCGTCAGCACTCCCTCCGGAGGCGCACACAAGTACACCCGCGGGGTGGTCGGGATCCGGGCCGGTTCTGCTCGCTACCCCGGTGCTGCGCTGCTGACCGTTTCCGGTGCAGCCACCGGCCTGTGCGGGATGGTCCGGTTCGTCGGCGACCCCGCGGTCGCCGACCGGGTGCGCGGGACCCACCCGGAGGTCGTCGGGGAGGGCCGGGTCCAGGCCTGGGTCGTCGGACCGGGGAGCAGCGACGGTGCAGCAGGCGCGCTGGAAGCGGCGCTCGCCGACGGTGTCGCGGTCGTCGTGGACGCCGACGCACTCGCCCAGGTGTCCGGGCCCCTCGGCGTCCCTGCGGTCCTCACCCCGCACGCCGGCGAGCTGGCCCGGATGCTGGGCGTCGAGCGCGAGGCGGTCGAGGCCGCCCCGCTGGAGCACGCGCGGCTCGCTGCGGTTCGGTACGACGCCGTGGTCCTGCTCAAGGGACGCCACACCCTGGTCGTCGCCCCCTCCGGACGGGTGCGAGTGACCACCGACGTCCCGTCCTGGCTGGCCACGGCCGGTGCCGGTGACGTCCTGGCGGGCGTTGTGGGCTCGCTGCTGGCGGCCGGGCTGGCGCCGTACGACGCGGCCTCGGTGGGCTCCTGGCTGCACGGTGCCGCCGCCACCCTGGCCTCGAACGGCGGCCCGATCGTCGCCGGTGAGGTCGCTCGGGCGCTGCCCGAGGTGGTCCGTCAGCTCCGTGGCGACCACCCCCGGACTGACCACGCCTGACATGCGGCCAGCCGCCAGCGGTCCCGGGATGGAAGAATCGCTCGGCATGAGCATTCCGGCGGCGCACGCCGAGATCGTGGTCGACCTGGCCGCGATCCGGCGCAACGTGCGGATCCTGCGTGATCTCGTGGCCGCCGACGGGGCCCAGCTGATGACGATCGTGAAGGCCGACGCCTACGGGCACGGCCTGGTGCCCTGCGCTGCGGCCGCCCGGCTCGCCGGTGCCGACTGGCTGGGGGTCGCCACGTCGGACGAGGCGCTCGCGCTGCGCGCGGCGGGTGACGAGGGCCCGCTCCTGTGCTGGCTCGGGGTTCCGGGTGAGGCGTACGCCGAGCTCGTGCGTGAGGGCATCGACGTCACCGCCTACTCCCTGGCCGAGCTCGACGAGATCGACGTCGGGGTGCGGACCGCCGGCCGCCCGGCCCGGCTCCAGCTCAAGGTCGACACCGGACTGAACCGCGGCGGCGCTGCGCTCGCCGACTGGCCGGCGCTCGTGGCGGCGGCCCGGGCGGGGGAGGAGGCCGGCCGGTGGCAGGTCACCGGCATCTGGTCGCACTTCGCCTGCAGCGACGAGCCGGACCATCGCGCCAACGACACCCAGGAGCAGGCCTTCCGCGAGGCGCTGGTCGTCGCCGAGGAGGCCGGACTGCGCCCCGAGGTGCGCCACCTCGCGAACTCCGCCGCCGCGATCCTGCGCCCCTCGTCCCGCTTCGACCTGGTGCGGTGCGGGCTGGCGTCGTACGGCCTGGACCCGGCGCCGGGCCACACCCCCGACCTCGGCCTGGTGCCGGCGATGACGGTGCGTAGCGCGCTGGCCATGGTCAAGTCGGTGGCGGCCAGGTGCCGGCGTCTCCTACGGCCTCACGTGGGTGGCCGACCACGAGACCACCGTCGGGCTGGTGCCGATCGGGTACGGCGACGGCGTGCCGCGGCATGCGAGCAACAGCGCCGAGACCTGGGTGGACGGCAAGCGCCGGCCGGTCCTGGGCCGGGTCTGCATGGACCAGTTCGTGGTCGACCTGGCCGGCGAGCCGGCAGCGGCGGGTGACGAGGTCGTCCTCTTCGGTCCCGGCCGCGATGGGGAGCCCACCGCCCAGGACTGGGCCGAGGCCTGCGGCACCATTTCCTACGAGATCGTCACCAGGATCGGGGGCCGGATGACGCGTCGCCACCTCGACAGCGAAGTCGACGCCGACATCGAGACGGGGGAGGGTCACCCATGAGCAGGGCTCGCACCATCCTGGGCGTGGCCGCCGGAGCGGTGGGCGTCGCCGCCGCCGGCGCCGCGGTCGAGGTCTACCGACGCCAGCAGGTCATCGCGCGACGCGGAGCCGGCGACGAGATCAAGCTCGGCTCCCTGCACTCGCCGCCCATCACCGTCGTGGCGGACGACGGGGTGCCGCTCCATGTCGAGGTCGACGAGGTCACGCAAGAGCCGCCGGGAGGTCAGCGCCGGCGCAAGGGCGGGCGGGGCGCCCGGGCTGCTTCGGCGCCGACGGTCGTCTTCATCCACGGCTACGCCCTCAACCTCGACTGCTGGCACTTCCAGCGTGCGGGCTATCGCGGCCTGGTGCGGGCGGTCTACTACGACCAGCGTTCACACGGTCGCTCGGGACGCTCCAGCCTGGGTCACGCCACGATCGACCAGCTGGCCCACGACCTGAAGCGGATCCTCGACGAGGTCGTCCCCGACGGCCCGATCGTGCTGGTCGGGCACTCGATGGGCGGGATGACGATCGTCGCGTTCGCCGAGCACTACCCCGAGGAGTTCGGTGAGCGGGTCGTGGGCGCGGCCCTGATCTCGACCACGGCCGGTGGCCTCAACCCCAGCAAGATCCTGTTCCCGATGGTGCCCTTCTCGCTCGGGGGGCAGGTCACGAACCGGCTGGTCTCGACGATGGCGCGCGGACACCGGGCCGTCGACGGGCTGCGTCGGATGGGCAAGGGCATCGCCCTGGTCACGACCGACCTGTTCGCCTTCGGCGACGCCGTGCCCGCGTCGTACGTCGAGTTCGTGGACCGAATGCTCTCGGCGACGTCGTTCGAGGTGGTGGCGGAGTTCTTCCCGAGCTTCCGCTCGCTCGACAAGTTCCATGTCGTGGCAGCGCTCGGGAGCGTGCCGACAGCCGTCATCTGCGGCACGAGTGACCGGATCACCTCCATCGGGCACAGTCGCAAGCTGCACTCCTTGATCCCCGGCTCCACGCTGCTCGAGTGCGAGAACGCCGGGCACATGGCGATCATCGAACGCCACGACCAGGTGAACGCCGAGCTCGACCAGCTGATCGCGGCGGCGACCGCGGTGGAGACCCGGTGACCCTCGAGGTGCGCCGGGTCGGCCCCGAGTCCGTGACCCGGGTACTGGCCGTCGTGCGGGCTGCGTTCGAGGCCCGGCCTCCCCTCGACCCGCCCGCCGAGGCCCTCGTGGAGACCGAGGAGAGCCTGGCCAAGATGCTCACCTCCGGTGGCGGGCTGCTGGTCAGCCTGGACGGCTCGGACGTCGGTGCGCTGGTGCTCGACCCGGTCGAGAGCACGATGTACCTGCGTCGCTTCGGCGTCAGCCCGAAGGCCCAGGGGCTCGGCATCGCTCGCGTCCTGATCGACGCGGCGGTCGACGCAGCCCACGGCTTCGACGACCTGACCGTGGTCGCGCGCGAGGAGCTGCCCAAGACGCGACGGTTCTGGGAGCGACAGGGCTTCCGGGAGATCCGGCGCTCGTCGCCCAACGTGGAGCTGCGGCGTCCGTTGCGGACCTTCCTCTTCGATGCCCCGGACGCCGAGACCATGCGCGAGCTGGGCTCGTCCCTCGCCGAGCAGCTCACGGCCGGGGATCTGATCGTGCTCAGTGGCGAGCTCGGAGCCGGCAAGACGACGTTCACGCAAGGCATCGGCACCGGGCTCGGGGTGCGCGGGGACGTGACCTCGCCGACCTTCGTGATCGCGCGCGAGCACCCCTCCTTGCAGGCCGGACCGTCGCTGGTCCACGTCGATGCCTACCGGCTCGGCGGGATCGGTGAGCTCGACGACCTCGATCTGGACGCGTCGCTGGACGACGCGGTGACCGTGGTCGAGTGGGGCGAAGGCGTCGCCGAGGGGCTGGCGGAGTCCCGGCTCGAGGTGCGGATCATCCGGGCGCTCGCCGACGAGGAGGACGACTCCGAGTTCGACCCGCGCCGGGTGCTGATGACGCCGATCGGACCGCGCTGGTACGAGATGGAGGTGCCCTCGACGCACCGCCCGCCGCTCGCCGAGAAGCTCAACGAGAACCTCCTGCTGGACTTCTGGCGCTGCGACGAGGCCGACCTCGACGACCTGGACCCCGTCATCCCGATGCCGATGGCGCTGATGGTGGCCGTCCACGCCGGGCGGGTGGTGATGGTGCACAACGTCTGGCGGCGGGAGTGGGAGCTGCCGGGCGGGGTGATCGTGAACGGTGACAGCGCGCGGGTGACCGCCGTCCGCGAGTTCCACGACGAGGCCGGGATGCCGTCTGGCGACGTGGAGTTCGTCGGTGTCGGCACCGTGCAGCTCGGGCACGAACGCCGCATCGAGTACGTCGCGGTCTATCGCACGGTCCTCTCCGCCGTGCTCGACTTCGAGCCCAACGACGAGTTCGACGACCGGGCGCTGTGGGACCTCAGCTCGGACCTCCCCGGGCTCTCCCCGATCGATGCGCACCTTGCCCAGCTGGCGGTCGAGGAACCCTCGGCCTGACGCGAGTCCGGGGGCACCGGACTCGATGGAACCTCAGGGTCGTACGAACCCGGCCGGCCTGGTCGCAGACGGTGCGCTGCCGGACTGCGAGGACGTCGTCGAAGCGCAAGCTGGCGTGTTCAACCAGCGTCCACTGCGACGCCAACCTGCCCGTCCGTTCTGCGCCTGCCCCCGGCTCGGTCGCTGCTGGGGCGCTCACCTTGGTTGAGCAGAAGAGCGCTGGTGGCGCCACCGTGTTCGGCTTGCGAGACGACGGCTCGGTGTTCCGCGCTTACCAGGTGACGAAGCGCGCCGACGGATGGTGGCCGGACGGGTATCGAGAGTGCTCAGGCTGACGCCTGAGCACTGGAGCAGGTGCCGGGCCGTTCCGCGACGTCGCGCCTTGCTTCCGAGCTCGGCTTGGGCGTCGTTCGCGAGACCGGACGTGCCACTGCCCCGCTGGTCGTGGATCAGCGGGGTGTGGGGCGGTCAGGCTCTTCGGTCGGGTGGATCGGTCGACGACGGCCGCTTGTCGCGGCTGACGTCGAGGGTGCCGGACTCATTGCGGAGGAAGGTGTAGCCGTGGGGACTGGTCCAGAGTAGGACACCAGCCTCGAGTGCGTCGCGTAGCGTCCAGCCGCCGTGGGTCTTGAGTCGGTGGTGTCGTCTGCAGAGCGGGGCGATGTTGTCGCTGGACGTTGTTCCGCCCGCGTCGTAGGGCTGGATGTGGTCGCTGTCGCAACGTCTGGCTGATCGGGTGCACCACGGGAAGACACAGGTCGGGTTGATGAGGGCGGATTGTTCACGGATCCGGTCGGGGAC
Organism: uncultured Actinomycetota bacterium; assembly: GCA_963850965.1. Lineage (GTDB taxonomy): Bacteria > Actinomycetota > Actinomycetes > Propionibacteriales > Nocardioidaceae > Nocardioides. Next base: position 233,649 of record CAWKMT010000004.1, read on the forward strand.
CTCGTAGGCATTCACGTGGTGGTGGTCGGCCAGATCGATGACCGGCTTCACGACCACCTGGGCGTCGGGGTTGCCGCACCAGTCGCGGATCTGCTCGGCGGTGATCGGGCCTCTGGTGTTCTCGAACCGCCCGACCGACCGGCGTCGCCACGGATCGCGGCCTCGGAGAGATGGACATGCAGGACCACCTGCCGCGGCTTCCGCGCGGGTCGTCGAGCCAGTCTCGTCGTCGGTGCCGTTGAGGTCGAACGCCAGCTGCCGGCGGGCGATCGCACCGAGCGCCTGGGCGCGGCGTACGTCCAACGACTCGGTCGACCCCAACGTCTTCAACGCCTCAGCACCCTCGGCCACGGCCGCGTCGAGGTCGAGGGCATCAGCCACATCCAGGGTGCCCCAGACGTCGGCGTTCCCGTCGAGACCGGTGCGGGACTTCCCGACGTTGAACGACCGACCGTCCGCGGCGGCCTTGCGGCGGCGCTCGGCCTCCTCGGGCATGAACTGGGCGATCGCGGTCTCGACCAGTCGGTCGAGCTCACTGACGCGGAGCCGGTGCGCAAACGCCGCGACCCGGGCGTCCACGAACCGAGCGGCCTCCATCGAGAGCGACAGGGTGGCCTTGGCGATCCACCTCGCCTTCCACGCGACCAGGTCACCACCGGCGACGCGCTTCCAGACCCGCGGGAGCCGGTAGCGCAGCTCGACCGCCTCACCCAGATACGCCTTGCCCGGCCTCGGTGGACAGCCCGACCGCGACCGCGAACTCAGTGATCGAGAACTCCGCGATCAACGGGGCGCCGGGACCCGCGATCGGCAGCGACTCCTCCAGGAAACACCGGTCGGTGACCGTCGCCGCATCGTCCAACGAGTCGGTCGAGTGCATCACCGCCCACGCCACCGCACGCCTGCAACAACTCGGCCTCGGCTCGGTCCGCAGACGCCCGGCGACCGCGCGCGAAACCGAGCACCGCAGCAGCGGTGTCGACATCGGCGGGCGTCTCGGTCATGGATCAAGTCAAGCCGGGACCACCGACATTCCAGCCCCGAAAACCCGCCGATCTTCCGACATGTGGACAGGACTTTTCGACCACCCGGTTGGGTTCCCCCGGCACCGACCCGGCCCGACGTAGGGTCCGCTCGTGAGCCGGGTGATCTTCATGTGCGGGCCGTCGGGGTCCGGGAAGTCGACCTACGCCCGACGCCTGGAGACCGAGGGAATGACCCGGCTCTCCTTCGACCTGGAGATGTGGCGTCGCGGCATCTCGACGGTGCCGCTTCCACCGCCCGTTCGCGACGAGATCGAGGTCGAGCTCCGGGCTCGCCTGCTCGACCTTGTCGCCGCGGGCGTCGATGTGGTCCTCGACTTCTCCTTCTGGTCGCGCACCATGCGGGCGGACTACCGCGCCCTGCTGGAGCCCACGGGGATCGTGCCCGAGACGATCTACCTCGCCACCGATCGCGAGACGGTGCTGAACCGGATGCGGACCAGGCGTGGCAGCCATGGCGATGACTACGCGCTCACCGACGAGCTCGCGGCCGAGTACTTCGACCACTTCGAGCCGCCCACTGCTGACGAAGGCCCGCTCACGGTCGTTCGCTAGCCTCGACCCGTGCTGCTCGCCTTCGACACCGCCACCCCGCTCGTCAGCGTCGCCCTCCACGATGGCGAAGACGTCATCGTGGAGCTGTCGTCGAGCCGACCGATGAAGCACGGCGAGGAGCTGGCGCCGCTGATCGCACAGGCCCTCGAGCAGGCTGGCATCGTGCGCCAGGACCTCACTGCGATCGCGGTGGGCGTCGGCCCCGGGCCCGTTCACCGGCCTGCGGGTCGGGCTCGTGACCGCGCGGACGCTCGCCTTCGTGCTCGAGATCCCGGTGTACGGCGTCTGCAGCCTCGACGTCCTCGCGATCGAGGCAGTGGACACCGGCGCGGTCAGCGACGACTTCAGCGTGGCCACCGATGCCCGACGCAAGGAGGTCTACCACGCGTCGTACGACGCCGACGGCGTACGACGCGACGGGCCGGTCGTGGAGAAGCCGGAGACCTTGAGCACGACGAAGACGGTCGTCGGTGAGGGCGCGCTGCTCTACCCCGACCACTTCCCGAACCCCGCCGGACCCACCCGCCCGAGTGCCGGCTGGCTGGCTCGCGTGGTGCACGAGGAGCGCGCCGAACTGCTCGACCCCGAGCCGCTCTACCTGCGCCGCCCCGACGCCATCGCACCCGGCAAGCCCAAGCCGGTCTCGTGATCCGTCCGGCGGTCGCCGACGACATCGCCACCATTGCCGATCTCGAGGTCGAGAACCTCGCAGGCGACGCCTGGTCCGAGGGACTGATCGCGGCGGGCGTGGCTGGCGAGCTGCCGACCGTGCACTACCTCGTGGCGGACGTCGACGGGGAGGTCGTCGGCCATGCTGCGGCGAGCATCGTGGCCGACATCGCCGAGCTGCAGCGCATCGCGGTCACTCCGTTCCACCGGCGCGAGGGCCTGGCTCGCGAGCTGCTGGCCGAGGTCGTCCGGCTGGCCACCGAGGAGGGCGCCGACCGGTTGCTGCTCGAGGTCCGCGAGGACAACCTCGGCGCGCTGGCGTTCTACGCCGCGGCGGGCTTCGACGAGATCGACCGGCGGCGGCGCTACTTCAACGACGGCGGCACCGCGATCGTCCTGCGGCTGGCGCTGCCGGGCACAATGCGTCCATGAGCGAACCGCTGGTCCTCGGGATCGAGACCTCCTGCGACGAGACGGGTGTGGGCATCGTCCGCGGGCACACCCTGCTGGCCGATGCGGTGGCGAGCAGCGTCGAGGAGCACGCCCGCTTCGGAGGCGTTGTCCCCGAGGTGGCCAGCCGGGCCCACCTCGAGGCCATGGTCCCCACCATCGAGCGGGCCTGTGAGACCGCCGGCATCAAGCTCTCCGACCTCGACGCGATCGCGGTCACCAACGGTCCCGGCCTGGCCGGCGCCCTGCTCGTCGGCGTCGCCGCGGCCAAGGCCCTGGCGCTCGGCCTCGGCAAGCCGATCTACGGCGTCAACCACCTCGCCTCGCACGTGGCCGTCGACCAGCTCGAGCACGGTCCGCTGCCGGAGCCCTGCCTGGCCATGCTGGTCAGCGGCGGGCACTCCAGCCTGCTCCGGGTCGACGACGTGACCCAAGGGGTCGAGCCGCTCGGCGCCACCATCGACGACGCGGCCGGCGAGGCCTTCGACAAGGTCGCGCGCCTGCTCGGGCTGCCCTTCCCGGGCGGGCCCTTCATCGACCGGGCCGCGGCCTCGGGCAGCTCGGTCTACATCGACTTCCCGCGCGGGCTCAGCGCCAAGCGCGACATGGAGCGGCACCGCTTCGACTTCTCGTTCTCCGGCCTCAAGACCTCGGTGGCCCGCTGGGTCGAGGCCCGCGAGCGCTCCGGTGAGGCGGTGCCCGTCAACGACGTGGCGGCGAGCTTCCAGGAGGCCGTGTGCGACGTACTGGTCCGCAAGGCGCTGGACGCCGCCGGCCACTACGGGATCGAGGACATCCTCATCGGGGGCGGAGTCGCCGCCAACTCCCGCCTGCGCGTGATGGCCGAGGAACGCGCCTCAGCGGTCGGCATCCGCGTGCGGGTCCCGCGCCCCGGCCTCTGCACCGACAACGGCGCGATGGTGGCGGCCCTGGGCGCCGAGATGGTGGCGAGGGGGCGGACCCCCTCGCCACTCGACCTGCCGGCCGACTCCTCGCTGCCGGTCACGAGCGTGCTGGCCGGCTGACTCCCGGTCAGGGAGTGCCGAGCAGCCGGAAGGGGTTGTCCATCTCGTCGGCGCTGGTCACCGGGCCGGCGACCAGCCCGATCGAGCCGTCCAGCCCGAGCCGCAGCACGCGCCAGCCGCGCGAGTCGTGGATGACGACCAGCGGGTGGTCGCCGTCCTCCCACGCCGAGAACGAGATGAAGCCGCCGTCGATCTCGAACGCCGAGACCAGCTCCCCGGTTGCTGCATCGAGGACGGCCAGGGTGCCGTCACCCAGGCCGTCGCCGTACGCCGGGGGCGCCAGCACGTAGCGACCGTCGGGGGAGAACGTGGACAGGGCGTAGTCGCAGGTCTCCCACAGGTAGTCGTCCGTGGCCGCGTCGTGCACACCGCTGCACGAGCCGGCGTCGCTCGTCGAGATCCGCAGGGCGGTCCGTCCGGACTCATCGTTGTCGGTGACGACGACGGCGTCCTGGGCCGTGATCGGCTCAGCGGGTTCGCCGTTGACGGTCTTCATCGGGGCCTCGCCGAAGCCACGATCGAAGTAGACCGTGAAGTCGGCCCGGCGCAGGTCGCCGGTCACGGCCTTGACCCGGATCTCACCACCGGGCGTGGCCAGCAAGGAGTCGGTGCCGTCGGTCCAGCCGACCAGATCTCCGTCGCTGGTCGACCACACGGCCTGTGCGTCGTTGCCGGTCAGCCCGGTGACGCCGGGGACGGTGCGGGTGATCTTGCCCCGGGCATCGACCACGTCCACGACGCCGTCGGAGTAGCGGAAGCCGACGAACTCGTCGCCGACCAGCCGGAAGGTGTCGTACTGCTTCGGCAGCTCAAGGGTGCTGCCGTCGGGACGGATCAGCGTCGTGCGATCGAGGTACGGCGATGCCGCGGGCGGGCCCTGGGTCGCGTCGACGTTGAGCGCGTGCGGGCCGGGCTGGGGTTGCACGCCCGGTGTGGGGGTGGGTGACTGGCTGGTCCCCGGGTTGGCCGGGTCGATGGTCTGGGCGCGGTCGAGCCCCTGCCCCGCGAAGATCGCCACCGGCACGATGACCGCAGCCGCGGCCAGCGAAGCCGTGGCGGTCACGATCCGGCGGGTCCGGCGGATCGAGCCCGCGCGGCCCTTGACCTCGGCCAGGCTCAGGTGGGAGCGGTCCATCACCGTGGCCCGCTGGTGGAGCTCGTGGCCCAGCTCGTCGCCGAGGCGGGTGTCGTCGGTTCCGTTCGGGTGCTTGCTCATCGCTCCTCCTCCCGAGGGCTCAGTGCTGCCGGGGTGCGCTCGCGCAGGGCGGCGAGGGCACGGCTGGTCTGGGACTTGACGGTGCCGACCGAGATGTCGAGCAGCTCGGCGGTCTCCGCTTCGGTGAGCTCCTCGTAGTACCGGAGCACCACCACGGCCCGCGCCTTGCGGGGGAGGGTCTGCACCAGCTCCCACAGGGCGGCGCTGCGGCCCTCGTCGTACTCGTCGTAGGTCGGGGCACGTTCGGGGATCTCGTCGGTGGCGAACTCGCGGCGCTTCCAGGCCCGGCGCCACAGTGAGTTGTTCTCGTTCACCATGATCCGGCGGACGTAGCCGTCGATCGAGTCCCGGTCGCGGACCTTGTCCCACGACAGGTAGAGCTTGGCCAGCGCGGTCTGGACGAGGTCCTCGGCCGCGTGCCGGTCCCCGGTCAGGAGGTACGCCGTGCGCAACAGGCTGGGCTGGCGGGCCATCAGATAGGCCGTGAAGTCCTCGTCGCGGCTTGCCGCTCGATCGTGCATGGCGACTCCAGTCCCGGTCGGTGCCGTGAGCTGCATGGTCATTCCTCCGTCCGTCACCCCACCAAGACGCGATCGGCTCCGAACAGGTTGCAATTGTGTCCGAATCAGCGCTCGCCGTCCGCAGACATGCCGTGCGTAGGGTGGCCACGCCCGTCGCCCCTGAACTCGGAGGATTCACATGCAGCAGGTCAAGGCCGTCATCGCGCGCGCCAAGGGAGCACCGGTCGAGGTCGTCACGATCAACGTGCCCGACCCCGGCCCGGGTGAGGCCGTGGTGAAGATCCAGGCGTGCGGGGTCTGCCACACCGACCTGCACTACCGCGAGGGCGGGATCAACGACGACTTCCCGTTCCTCCTGGGCCACGAGGCGGCCGGCATCGTCGAGGCGGTCGGAGACGACGTCACCAGCGTGGCTCCCGGCGACTTCGTGATCCTCAACTGGCGTGCGGTGTGTGGCGACTGCCGGGCCTGCAACCGCGGCGAGGCCCAGTACTGCTTCAACACCCACAACGCGACGCAGAAGATGACGCTCGCCGACGGTGAGGGGGCCGGCACGGAGCTCTCGCCCGCGCTCGGGATCGGTGCCTTTGCCGAGAAGACCCTGGTGGCTGCGGGTCAGTGCACGAAGGTCGATCCGGCGGCTCGCCCGGCAGCAGTCGGCCTGCTCGGCTGTGGCGTGATGGCCGGGCTCGGTGCCGCCATCAACACCGGCAACGTCACCCGTGGCAAGTCCGTCGCCGTCATCGGCTGTGGGGGCGTCGGTGCCGCCGCCATCGCTGGCTCGGTGCTGGCCGGGGCCAGCACGATCATCGCCGTCGACATCGACGCGAAGAAGCTCACGACCGCCACCGCGATGGGGGCGACCCACGTCGTCGACTCCTCGACCACCGACCCGGTCGTCGCGATCCAGGAGCTGACCGGCGGCTTCGGCGCCGACGTCGTGATCGACGCGGTCGGTCGCCCCGAGACGTGGAAGCAGGCGTTCTACGCCCGCGACCTCGCCGGGACCGTCGTCCTCGTCGGCGTGCCGACGCCGGACATGAAGATCCCGGAGATCCCGCTGATCGACGTCTTCGGTCGCGGTGGCTCGCTGAAGTCCAGCTGGTACGGCGACTGCCTGCCGTCGCGGGACTTCCCGATGCTGGTCGACCTCTACCAGCAGGGTCGGCTCGATCTGGACGCGTTCGTGACCGAGGAGATCGGCATCGAGGACGTCGAGGCCGCCTTCGACCGGATGCACTCCGGTGACGTGCTGCGCTCGGTGGTGATCCTGTGAGTGCCCGGATCGACCACGCCGTCTCCAGCGGCACCTTCAGCCTCGACGGTGAGACCCACCAGGTCGACAACAACCTCTGGGTGGTCGGCGACGACCACGAGTGCGTGGTCATCGACGCACCGCACAGCGTCGACGACATCATGGCGCTGGTGGGGGACCGCACGGTCCGCGCGATCCTGCTCACCCACGCCCACGACGACCATGCGCGGGTGGCTCCGGCGCTCCGGGAGCGGGTGGTGGCGCCGATCCTGCTGCACCCCGACGACCGGCCGCTGTGGGAGCTGACCCACACCGACCACCTGTGGGACGTCGACCTGGCCGACGGCTTCGAGATCTCCGTCGGGGGTACGACGCTGCGCGCGCTCCACACGCCGGGCCACGCACCCGGGGCGGTCTGCTTCCATGCGCCCGAGCTCGGTGTCGTCTTCACCGGGGACACCCTCTTCCAGGGCGGTCCCGGGGCGACCGGCCGCTCGTTCAGTGACGAGGACCAGATCAAGGCCTCGATCCGGGCCCGCCTGTTCGACCTGCCGGACGCGACCGTCGTCCACACCGGCCACGGGGACGACACGACGATCGGTGCCGAGCGGGCCCACCTCGGCTGAGGTTGACGCGGGGGATCAGAACGGCTCGACCAGCAGCACGGTCCCGTGCCCGGCGACGCGGGTCAGCACGATCGTGGCCGTCTCGTCGCCGGCGAGGTCGAGGCGCTTGCGCAGCTGCTCGGGGACGATGTCGACGCCGCGCTTCTTGATCGTGAGTGAGCCGATGTTGCGCTCACGCAGGGCAGCCTTGAGCGGCTTCTCCCGGTAGGGCAGCTGGGTCAGCACCCGGTAGCCGCGGGCGAAGGGGGTCCGCACCTCGGTGTCGCTGCCGACGTAGGCGATGTGCTCGTCGAGGAGCCCGCCGCTGACGATCGAGGCGACCGCCGTCACGAGGCCGGCCCGGATCACGGCACCGTCGGGCTCGTAGAGGAAGGCGCCGACCGGCACGACTCCGGCGCCGGGGTCATCGTCCTCGGTGAGGGTGGCCAGGCCGCCGCTCCCGATCACGGTGGCGCGACGTCGCGTGGTGGCGAGCCTCCCGGACCACAGGGCGGCCTCCTTGACCTCGCCGGAGTCGCTGACCCACTCGGCCTCGACGTCGTCGGGGACCAGCGCGTGTGGGATGCCCGGCGCGACCTTGATGCAGGCGTCGCGCTGGAAGAGGCCCTCGACGAAGGGCCACGGCGGGGTCCAGTCGTCCACGTCGAAGGTCCGCCCCCGGCCGGTACGACGAGCGGGGTCGGCGAAGGCGACGTCGAAGGGGGAGGTGTCGACCCGGGTGGCGTCGGCGACGCTGACGGCTCCGTCCAGGCCCAGCGCGTGGAGGTTCGCACCGGCCACCTCGACGCGCAGCGGGTCGAGGTCGATCCCGACGCAGGTGATGTCGGCGCCGGCGAGTGCGACCAGGTCGCCGCCGATCCCGCAGCCGAGGTCGATCACGCTGCCCGTCGAGGCAGCTCGCAGGCGGGCGGCCCGGTGCTGGCCGACGCTCAGCCGAGTGGCCTGCTCGAGCCCGTCGGGCGTGAAGTACATCCACCGGGCGAGGTCACCGAACTTGGCGACGGCCTTGCGGCGCAGGCCCACCTGGGTGAGGGCGGCCGCGACATGGGTGGGGTCGTGGCTGCGGCGCAGCGCGGTCTGGGCGCGGAGCGGGTCCTCGGGTGCCTCGTCGGCCAGCACGAGGAGGGCCTGGCCGGCATCGGTGAGCAGCCAGCGGAAGGCGTCGAGGTCCACGCCCGCAATCCTGTCAGAGCGTCTGCACGGCAGGCCCCGGAGGCATACGATCTGGCACAGTCTGGAGGTGGGACGTGGCGGACGTGCGTCCGGAATCGCTCGGCGGCCACCTGCGCAGGCTGCGCGAGGCGGCCGGTCTGTCGCAGGAGGAGCTGGCCGGGCGGGCCGGCCTGAGCAGCCACGCCATCAGCGCCCTGGAACGCGGGACCCGCACGCGTCCCTACCCGCACACGCTGCGTGCCCTCGCAGACGCCCTGCAGGTCGACGACCAGCAGCGTGCGCAGCTGATCGCCGCGGTGCCGCCCCGCAGACCTGCCGAGCCGGCCGTTGCCGGGAGCGCCGTGGCGAGCGGGCGCAGCCGTGGGTTGCCGGTGCCGGTGAGCGAGCTCGTGGGCCGCGCCGACGACGTCGACCGGGTCGCTGCCCTGCTCCGCGAGCAGAGACTGGTCACCCTGACCGGGCCCGGTGGTGTGGGCAAGACCCGGCTCGCCCTGGCGGTGGCCGAGCGGGTCAGCGGTCACTTCGTCGACGGGGTCGCCTTCGTCGAGCTGGCGTCGCTGCTGGATCCCGGAGCGGTGCTGCCGGCCATCGCCGCCGCCGTCGATGCTCCCCCCACCCCGGATGCGGACCCCACCGAGGCGGTGGCCGAGTGGCTGCGTGAACGGCCGACGCTGCTGGTCCTGGACAACCTCGAGCACCTGCTCGCCGCGACACCTGCGATCGCCGACCTGATCGAGGCCGCGGCTGGCCTGACCGTGCTCGCCACCAGCCGCGCGGCCCTGCGGCTGCGCGGTGAGACCGAAGTCGCCGTCGAGCCGCTGCGGCTGCCGGAACGACCCGGCGACGACGCCCCCGCGGTCCGGCTGCTGCTGGACCGGGCCGGGGCGGTCAACCACGGTTGGGGGAGTGCGGACGAGGAGCGGTCGGCGGTCGAGGCGATCTGCGTGCGGCTGGCCGGGATCCCGCTGGCCCTCGAGATCGCCGCCGCCCGGTCCCGGCTGCTGACGCCACCGGCGCTGCTGGACCGGCTCGACGACGCGCTGACCGGCCCGCGCGACCTCCCCGAGCGCCAGCGAACCATGCGCGCCACCCTCGACTGGAGCTATGGCCTGCTGGCGGCGGAGGAGCAGTCGCTGCTCCGGTTGCTCTCGGTCTTCGTCGGCGGCTTCCGGATCGACGACGTGGAGGCGGTCGCCGCGAGCGCCGCCATCGTCCCCGCGGACCGAGTGCTGCCCCTGCTGGAGACCCTGGCCGAGCAGTCGTTGGTCGTCTGCTCCGGTGACCGGCATCGGCTGCTGGAGCCGGTCGCCCAGTACGCCCGCCACCGGCTGGAGGAGGCCGGCGAGTGGGACCGGGTGGCCGAGGCGCACGCCCGGCACTTCCTGGCCCTGGTCGAGGAGGCGGCCCCGCGCTACCTCGACGGTGGACAGGTGGCGGCCCTGGCCCGGACCGACGCCGAGCACCCCAACCTGACCGCCGCGATGGAACGCCGCGCCGAGGTCGGCGACCACACCAGTGTCGGGCGGTTCGGTTGGGCCCTGTGGATGTACTGGTGGCTGCGCGGGCACCACGCGCTGGGGCGGCGGCTGGTCGAGCCCTCGCTGGCCGGCGTGCTGCCCGACGATGTCCGGCCACGAGCCGAGCTCGCGGCGGCCACGATGTCCTTCGCGATGGACGACATCCCGGCCAGTCGCGCGTGGTGGCAGGCGGCCGAGGAGCACGCCGGGTCGGACCAGGTGGCCGCCTGCAACGCAACGGCGGGCGTGGGGCTGAGTGCGCTCGCGGTCGGCGACCTGGCCGAGGCGGGTCAGCAGTTCCGGCGCGCGCTGGAGATCGCGGAGGCGGGCGGCGCGGAGTGTGACTGGACCCGCGGGCTGTCCCACATCTGGCTGGGCACGGTGCTGCTGCTCGAGGGCGACCCGGACGGAGCGGTCGCCCAGATCGGCCAGGGGTTGCACCTGGCCCGACAGCGCGCCGACCGGCTCTCGGCGTACATCGCGCTCTACAACCTGTCCCAGGTCGAGCTCGGGCGGGGCCGGCGCGACCAGGCGCGCGCCCATCTCGACGAGGGCATGCGGCTCTCCCTCGAGACGGGTGACCAGGCCAACCTCGCGTACCTGCTGGACGCGCTGGCGGTGCTCGAGGCCGCGGAGGGGATCCATTCGCGGGTGCCGATCCTGCTCGGCGCGGCGCAGGGCATCCGCGAGGCGACGGGCTCTGGCGGGTACGGCTACTACCGACCGGACCCGGGCGCCATCATCGCCGCGGCCGAGGAAGCCCGTCGACACCTGGGCGGGGACCGGTTCGACGACGCACTCGATCGCGGTCGGGGGATGCTGCCGGACGAGGTGGTGGCGCGGGTCGCGCAGCCTGCACTCGACTGACTCGTACACCACTCGTACACCTGCTGCTGTGCGTGGCGCGTTTCCGGCGCCGGGGTCGAGCCTTGTGCCAGCGGCCGCACCGCTCCGCCACCCCGACACCGCCGGCACCCGTCGGTCACGACCGAAAGGCCCGTTGCATGTCCGAGCGTCCCTGGCTTCCCGTCGACTTCGTCCACCCCACCCGAATCCCGGTCGCCTTCGGGCACCATCTCCGCCCGATCCGCGCGGATGATGTCGATCTCGACATGATCGCGGTGATGGGCTCGCGGCAGCGGCTCTGGGAGACCTACGGCGAGGCCTGGGGCTGGCCTCCCGCGACCATGACCCACGAGCAGGACCGCGAGGACCTGCAGCACCACGCCGACGAGATGGTGACCCACGAGTCGTTCAACTACGCGCTCTTCGACGCCGACGAGACCGCGCTGCTCGGCTGCGTCTACATCGACCCGACCGACAAGGCCGGCGCCGACGCCGACATCTCGTGGTGGGTCGTCGATGAGTGTGTCGGCACCGACCTGGAGGAGGCGCTGGACGAGCTCGTGCCGCGGTGGATCGCCTCGGACTGGCCGCTCGAGCGGCCTCGTTACGTCGGTCGGGACCTGAGCTGGGCGCAGTGGCTGGCAATCCCCCGAGAGGGGCGCCCGGCCGTCGTCGACGCGGGCTGATCGCGCGACCCACCCGGGCTCGGGCCCGGCGAGGACCTCCTCTGGCACTCCGCAGCGGCGAGTGCTAACGTCTGATCTGGCACTCTCACCATGAGGGTGCCAGTGCTTGCGACGAAGTGCGACCCCCGCGACGGCGTACCTCCCAGCAGGCCCCAACGTTCCGGAGGCCCTTCACCGGGGCCACCATCCGAGTCAGACAAAGTCGAGAAAGTGGAGGTCGACATCGTGTCGGTCAACATCAAGCCCCTCGAGGACCGCCTCGTCGTCAAGCCGCTCGAGGCCGAGCAGACCACGGCCTCTGGCCTGGTCATCCCGGACACCGCCAAGGAGAAGCCCCAGGAGGGCGAGGTCATGGCGATCGGTCCGGGTCGCATCGACGACAACGGCAACCGCGTCCCGCTCGACGTCGCCGTGGGCGACAAGGTCATCTACAGCAAGTACGGCGGCACCGAGGTCAAGTACGCCGGCGAGGAGTACCTCATCCTTTCCGCCCGCGACGTGCTGGCCGTCGTTTCCTGATTTTTCCTGAGCCGTGTCCCTGAGCGTGCGCCCCGGCGTCCGCCCGGGGCCACGGCTCGATCTCTTTGAGGAGAGCAATGCCGAAGATTCTTGAGTTCGACGAGAAGGCCCGCAAGGCCCTCGAGCGGGGCGTCGACGCCCTGGCCAACGCCGTCAAGGTGACGCTCGGCCCGCGTGGCCGCTACGTCGTCCTCGACAAGAAGTGGGGCGCCCCGACCATCACGAACGACGGGGTGACCGTCGCTCGCGAGATCGAGCTGGACGACCCGTTCGAGAACCTGGGTGCCCAGCTGACCAAGGAAGTTGCCACCAAGACGAACGACGTCGCCGGTGACGGCACCACGACCGCCACCGTGCTCGCCCAGGCGATGGTCCACGAGGGCCTGCGCGCCGTGGCCGCGGGCTTCAACCCGATGGGCATCAAGCGTGGGATGGACGCAGCGGCCGAGGCCGTCGGCGACGCCCTGCGTGAGGCGGCCCGCGAGGTCGAGTCCCGCGAGGACATGGCGTCGGTCGCCACGATCTCGAGCCGCGACTCGCTCATCGGCGACCTGCTCGCCGAGGCGTTCGACAAGGTCGGCAAGGACGGCGTGATCACCGTCGAGGAGTCCAACACCATGGGCACCGAGCTGGAGTTCACCGAGGGGATGCAGTTCGACAAGGGCTACATCTCGCAGTACTTCGTCACCGACCCCGAGCGGATGGAGGCCGTCCTCGACGACCCCTACATCCTGCTGCACCAGGGCAAGATCTCGGCGATCGCCGACCTGCTTCCCCTGCTCGAGAAGGTCATCGCCGCCGGCAAGCCGCTCTTCATCCTCGCCGAGGACGTCGACGGCGAGGCCCTGTCCACGCTGGTCGTGAACAAGATCCGCGGCACGTTCAACGCCGTGGCCGTCAAGGCTCCTGCCTTCGGTGACCGTCGCAAGTCCATGATGCAGGACATCGCGACCCTGACCGGCGGCCAGATCGTGGCCCCCGAGGTCGGGCTCAAGCTCGACCAGGTCGGTCTCGAGGTGCTGGGCCAGGCCCGTCGCGTCGTCATCACCAAGGACGACACCACGATCGTGGACGGCGCCGGGGACAAGGCCGAGGTCGAGGGCCGCGTCAACCAGATCAAGGCCGAGATCGAGAACACCGACTCCGACTGGGACCGCGAGAAGCTCCAGGAGCGCCTCGCGAAGCTCGCCGGCGGTGTCTGCGTGATCAAGGTCGGCGCGGCCACCGAGGTCGAGCTCAAGGAGAAGAAGCACCGCATCGAGGACGCCGTCTCCGCGACGCGTGCCGCGATCGAGGAGGGCATCGTCGCTGGCGGTGGCTCCGCCCTGATCCACGCCGTCTCGGTGCTGGAGCAGGACCTCGGTCTCACCGGTGACGAGGCTGCCGGCGTGCGCATCGTGCGCAAGGCCTGCGACGAGCCGCTGCGCTGGATCGCCGAGAACGGTGGTGTCGAGGGCTACGTCGTCGTCGCCAAGGTTCGCGAAGGCGGCCCCGGCCACGGCTACAACGCCGCGACCGAGACGTACGGCGACCTGGTCGCCCAGGGCGTCCTGGACCCGGTCAAGGTCACCCGCTCCGCGCTGGTCAACGCCACCTCGATCGCAGCGATGCTGCTCACGACCGAGACGCTGATCGTCGAGAAGCCCGAAGAAGAGGAAGCCCCCGCCGCCGGCGGACACGGGCACGGCCACGGTCACTGATCGTCGCCCCCTCGTTCCACCCGCCGAGCCGGCGCCAGTTCTTCGGAACTGGCGCCGGCTCGGTGCATGTCAGGGGAGCAGGCGGCCCAGCCACTGGGTGGCGCCGTGGCCCCGGTTGGTCGGGGTGTCCCACAGGAACCGACCACCGGGAGCCGGAGCCGCCCATCCCCCACGAGGAGACCGCGTCGCTGACCCGGAGGAACCGGTCCGTCGCGAGGTCGTAGACGTAGGTGCCGGAACGCTTCTCCTCGTAGGAGGTCACCGCGACCAGGTTGTTCTCCCCGGGGCCAGCCAGGGAGCCGTCGATCCCGTTGCCCTGAAGGGTGACCACCTGGTCGCCGTCCGTGGTGAGGATCTGCACCCGGTCGTCGCGGCCCCCCTCCGCGTAGGTGCCGCAGTACTGGCTCAGCATCACCCGATCGTCGGTGGCCCCGAAGTCGAGCAGGTTGCACCGCTCGCCCGCATCGGGGTCGAAGGAGTGCTCCAGACCCGTCGCCAGGTCGCGCACGTGCACCAGTCCGGCGGCGCCGTTCCTGGCGTCGGTCCACACCATCGAGCTCTCGGTGAAGACGACCTCCCCCACGCTCAGCACCTCGTCACGGACGTCCGAGCCGTCGGTGAGCGAGACCGACCACAGCTGGTAGGTGTCGCCCTCCGCATCCGCGTCGTCGGCCTCGCCGTCCGGCCCGGTCGGCCAGCCGCCCTCGGGAGCCTGGCCCGTGGTGGCCGGCAGGGAGACGTACAGCCGACCGTCCGGGCCCAGGACCCCGAGAACACGTTCGACCGCAGGGAGAGCCGGCCACGTCATCTCGCTCCACTGCCGGGTGCCCCGGTCGAAGACGTGGGCGGCGAGCTCCACCTTCATTCCGCCGTCCGCGCTGAGCAGGACCAGCCGGTCGGTGCCGAGCTCGATCGGCCACACCTGCTGCTGGCCGAGGTCCGGGTCGGGCAGCCAGTCCTTCGCACCGGTCGCCGGGTCCATCAAGGCGAAGCGTGGGTAGAGCTGCTCGGCGCGCGGGCCGTCCCGGAAGAGGAGCAGGCCGTCGTCGGTCACCCCGTCGAAGTACTGGCCGTTGTCGCGGTCGAGGTTCTCGTTCGTGTGCGACGCCAGCACCTCGAAGTCGCGTCCCTCCACGGCACGTTCGGCATCAGCCAGGTGCAGGGTGGGCGCGTTCGGTGCCGGTGGGCCGTCCGTGACCTGCAGGCCGCGATCGGCGCCGAACGGCCCGGCCAGGGCGGTGGTGGCCACGACGCCGGCGACGACCAGCGCCGCGCCGCCGCCGATCGCCGTACGCCGACCGCGGACGCGGCGGCGGCCCGCGCCGACGAGGGCGTGGACGTCGACGTGGTCGACGGGTGCGTCGGCGACGTTCTCGCGCAGGAGGTGCTTCAGGTCGTTCACCACGGCAGGTTCCCTTCTCCGATCACGGCGAGCTCGTCGCGAGACGCGCTCTCGAACATGGATCGCAGCGAGGCGAGGGCCCGCGAGGTCTGGCTCTTCACCGTGCCCTCGCTGCAGTGCAGCACCGCCGCGGTCTGCCGCACGTCGAGGTCCTCGAAGTAGCGCAGCACCACGCAGGCACGTTGGCGTCCCGGGAGCCGGGCGAGCGCGGCCATCAGCGCCGCGCGGTCCGACACGTGGGTCGCCACGTCCTCGTCGGAGGGGTGCTGGTGGTCGGGCTCCGACGGGCGTTCGGTGCTCGAGCGTTTGCGGCTCGCGTCGAGGAACGCGCTGACCACCGCCTTGCGGGCGTAGGCCAGCTCACCGCCGCGCCGAACGAGCCGCGGCCAGGCGACGTACACCCGGATCAGCCCTTCCTGCACGTGGTCGGCCGCGCGCTCCCAGTCGCCGCAGAGCAGGTAGGCGGTGTTGCGCAGCCGACTGTGTGACGCGACCGCGAATTCCGAGAAGTCGGCATCAATCCTGCGTCGATCCATGCCCCATGAACGAGGTGAGCCCGAGATCGGTTGCACGCGATCAGCACATCAGATCGGCGGCTCGGCTCAGTCGGTGGGGCAGGTGACCGCGATGGGGCTGCGCTCGACCCCACGCAGGAGGTAGATGGGCCGGTCGAAGCACCCGGTCCCGTGCCGGACGTAGTGCTGCTCGACGTCGTGGGCCAACGCCGGTCCGGCCGGGTTGTCCCAGGCGTCGAAGTCGACGGCCAGCACCAGCCAGGTCGGTGCCCGGGGGCTTGCGAGCAGGGCGCGCAGGTCGGCGTAGTCCGGGTCGAGCGTGCGCATCGGCAGGCTCCAGAGATAGGGGTACGGCGAAGGCAGGCCCGAGGCGTACTGCACCTCGGCTCGGCCGCCGAAGACGGTGAGGGTGTCGCCGGGCTCGGCGACCTCCCGGATGGCCTGACCCCCCTGCACCTCGACGCCGGTCCGGCTCGCCTCGGCTGCCACGCCCTGGGCGGCCCAGCCGACGAAGAGCAGCAGGGACGAGGCCGCGGCCGAGACGATGATGGTGCGCATCGCCCGCCCGCGTCTGGTGGACCGTCTGGCCAGCAACGCGGCGCAGAGCGCGGTCGCGGGCACGAGGGGGAAGAGGTAGTCCCGCCAGTAGCTGCCGCCCGCGACCAGCGCCGCCACGTCGACCACCAGCACGGTCAGGGTGGCCGACGTGATCACGGGGTCGTTGGCCCACTCGCCCCTGATGTGGACGACGAACCCCCCGATGACGAAGACGATGCCGGCCGCGAGCGCGATCAGGACGAGGACCACCGCCCGCGTGAGAGGCGCCGAGGCCGCGCCGTCGGAGATCACCCCGGTTGCGTCGGCGCGGAAGCCGTACACGGCGTACCACAGCGTGGAGAGGCGTACGCCGGCCGCGAGCGCCCAGCCGATCGTCGCCAGGATCGGGACGGACGCTCCGGCCAGTGCGGCGAGGCCCAGGCGGACGAACTGGCGGCGGTCAAGCCGCCCGGTGAGGAGCGAGGCGATGAGGACCACGGCGCCGAAGACGAGGCCGGCGACGAGGTTCTGCTTGAGGCCCAGCGCCGACGCGGCGAGGAGCCCGGACACGAGCGCCAGGCGGGCGGAGGTGCGCTGCGCGGCGAGCAGGGTGAGCCAGAAGCTGCCCATGATGAGCGGCAGGGCGAGGACCTCGCCCTTGACCGCCTCGGCGTCGATGATCGGGTTGATCGTGAACGCCGCCACCGCTACGGCGGTCCACCGGGCGGCGAGATCGTTGGCGACGTGCCGGGCCACCTGGGCCGCGGTCAGCACGAGCAGGGCGCAGGCCAGCGCGCCGAGGAGGCGTAAAAAGTGCGGACCCCCGATCGCGTCGGACCCCTTCACGACGGCGATCAGCAGCGGCGGCCGATCCACGAAGTACTCACCGAACATGCTGTCGGGACGGGGATGCCAGGACCGGGCCACCAGGAGGAAGCCCGTCTCGTCCGAGCGCAACGGCGTTCCGATCCCGGGCAGCCGCAGGACAAGTGCGGCAGCGGCTGCGATCCAGGGCGTGGGCCCGGAGTCGACCAGGGAGAAGATGCCCTTCGCGAACCGGTGGAGGCGAGCGGGAATCGCCATTCAGCCCCGCCCGCTCCGGACGCGGAACCATCTGGTGAGCCCGACTGTCATGCGGCAAGGGTGGCAGCCGAGGCTGCGGTTTGGTCCCCAACCGCAACTTCTGGGTCGGTGAAGGTGCGGTTGGTGACCAATCGGCCAGATGTCTGCACGAGATGTCAGTGGCAGCTGTGGTTTGGTCCCCAACCGCAACTTCTGGGCCACTGAAAGCCCGGTTCCTGACCAATCGAGCCGTTGCGTGCGCGAAACATCGACGACCCGGTGCGGCAACGTGGCTCCGGCACGCTGCGTGCATGAGTGAGGGGCGCACGACCGAGGAGACTGCTGTGCTGTGGCGAGTTCGCACGACCCTGCCTGACCGTCCGGGGGCCTTGGCGGTGCTTGCCCAGCGCTGTGGCGAGCTGGGCGTGAACATCCTGGGGTTCCAGATCTTCCCGGGAATCGGAGCGGTGACCGACGAACTGGTCCTCCAGACCCCGCCGACGTGGGGAGCCGAACAGATCGCGGGACTGCTCGGCTCGTCCGGGGGGCTGGCGGTGAGTTCGGCCCGCTGCACCGAGGCCGCGCTGGCCGACCAGCCCACCCGCTACGTGCAGGCGGCCCGCGCGATCCTGGCCGAGCCGGCTTCCTTCCCGGAGGTGGTGGCGCTGCTGTTCGATGCCGAGGCCGAGCCCGCCACCACCCGCGTCGGCGAGGACCAGCAGGACGTGATGGAGATGAGTGTCCAGGGCGTCCAGGTCCAGGTGCGGCGTACGGCGACGTTCACCGCGACCGAGCACGCCCGGGGGTGGGCGATGGCCGAGCTGGTGAGCGACGTGCTCGTCGATCACCGATCGCCGACGCCCGCCCCCGTCCCGGAGCGCACGAGCGGCGAGGCGCCGGAGTACGTCGTCGACGGCGACCGCGTCCGTGCCGTGGTGAGTGGACGGACCGTCGGGGAGGCGAGCGTCGGGGCGCTGGACGGCGAGGACGACGCGCGACTCGTGACCCTGGGCGTCGAGCCGAGCTGGCGGCGGTGCGGTGTCGGCAGTCGACTCCTGGTGGACGCCGCCCGGATCGCCCAGGCCCTCGGCGCGGTGGAGATCGTGCTGACGACCACCGCGGACAACCGGGCGGTGCTGCCGATGGTGCTCTCGGCCGGGCTGCGCGGCCGGATCCGGCTGGCCGCCGACGTCCTGACCGTGCGGATGAGCGTGCGGGAGCTCCGGCCGCTGCGGGTGTGAGGTCAGCCGCTCGTGACCCATCCCCGAAGTGCCTGCGGCGGGGCGCCCAGTCGGCGGCCTCGTGCTCCATCGAGGTCCGCAGGCGCACCCGGACGGCCTTGCCCTTGAAGCGCGCGTGGTCGCTGTCCTGGATCACCTGGACCGCGGCCCAGGTGGCGTGGGCGCGAGGGTGAGGGCGAGCGTGGCGATCGCCGCGGCGGCCAAGATCTGCGCAAGGTGTGCCTGGGCGTCTCCTTCGGTCGCGGACGCCGGGAGACGCCCCGAGATGTGGGTCCAGTCTGGACCCCTAGAATGAGCCGGGTGGAGCTCCCCGAAAAGTTCGCTGCCCTTGGCCTGACGTACGACGACGTCCTGCTGCTGCCCGGTCACTCCGACCTGGCGCCCTCCGACATCGACACGACCTCACGCCTGACGCGCGAGATCTCGCTCAAGGTCCCGCTGATCAGCGCGGCCATGGACACCGTCACCGAGTCCCGGATGGCGATCGCGATGGCCCGCGAGGGCGGCATCGGGGTGCTGCACCGCAACCTCTCGATCGAGGACCAGGCCTACCAGGTCGACCTCGTCAAGCGGACCCAGACCGGGATCATCTCCAACCCCGTCACGATCGGGCCCGACGCGACGCTCGAGGAGCTCGACCGCATCTGCGGCGAGTACCGCGTCTCCGGGCTCCCGGTCGTCGACCCCGACAACCGCCTGATCGGCATCATCACCAACCGCGACCTGCGCTTCACCCCGCTCGCGGAGTGGGCCACCACCAAGGTCGACGAGGTGATGACGCCGATGCCGTTGATCACCGGCCACGAGGGCATCTCCCGCGACGACGCCACGCTCCTGCTGCGCAAGCACAAGCGGGAGCGGCTGCCGCTCGTCGACGACCAGGACCGCCTGGTCGGCCTGATCACGGTCAAGGACTTCGTGAAGTCCGAGCAGTTCCCCCACGCCTCCAACGACGGGGCCGGCCGCCTCATGGTCGGCGCGGCCATCGGCTACTTCGGTGACGCCTGGGAGCGGGCCACCACCCTGATCGAGGCCGGGGTCGACGTCCTGGTCGCCGACACCGCCCACGGCAACGTCCGGCTCCTCCTCGACATGGTCGAGCGGCTCAAGTCCGACCCCGCCACCCGTCACGTCCAGGTCATCGGCGGCAACGTCGCGACCCGGGACGGTGCCCAGGCGTTCGTGGACGCCGGCGCCGACGCGGTCAAGGTGGGCGTCGGGCCCGGCTCGATCTGCACCACCCGGGTCGTCACCGGCGTCGGGGTGCCCCAGGTCACCGCGATCTACGAGGCGTCGCTGGCCACCAAGCCGGCCGGTATCCCGCTGATCGCCGATGGCGGGATGAAGCACTCCGGCGAGATCGCCAAGGCGATCGTCGCGGGTGCCGACTGCGTGATGCTCGGCTCCCTGCTCGCGGGCTGCGACGAGTCGCCCGGGGACCTCGTCTTCGTCAACGGCAAGCAGTACAAGTCCTACCGCGGCATGGGCTCGCTGGGGGCCATGTCGAGCCGGGGCAAGAAGTCCTACTCCAAGGACCGCTACTTCCAGGCCGAGGTCGCCAGCGACGACAAGATCGTCCCCGAGGGCATCGAGGGCCAGGTGGCCTACCGCGGCCCGCTCTCGGCCGTCACCCACCAGCTGGTCGGTGGGCTCAGCCAGTCGATGTTCTACACCGGGGCTCGCACCATCCCCGTGCTCCAGGAGTCGGGGCGCTTCGTGCGGATCACCTCGGCCTCGCTCAAGGAGAGCCACCCGCACGGTGTCCAGATGACCGTCGAGGCCCCCAACTACACAGGACGCTGACGTGACCGAGATCGAGATCGGCCGGGCCAAGCGCGCCCGGCGTGCGTACTCCTTCGATGACATCGCCATCGTGCCGTCGCGGCGTACCCGCGACCCCGAGGAGGTCAGCGTCGCCTGGCAGATCGACGCCTACCGCTTCGAGCTGCCGGTCCTCGCCGCGCCGATGGACTCGGTCATGTCGCCCGCCACCGCGATCGCCCTCGGGCAGTACGGCGGACTCGGGGTGCTCAACCTCGAGGGTCTCTGGACCCGGTACGACGACCCGTCCGGACTGCTGGCCGAGGTCGCCCGGACTCGAGGGCATCGAGGCCACCCGCCGGATGCAGGAGATGTACGCCGAGCCGATCAAGGCCGAGCTGATCACCGCGCGGCTCGAGGAGATCCGGGCCGCCGGCGTCACGGTCGCCGGATCGCTCTCGCCGCAGCGGACCAAGGAGTTCGCCAAGGCGGTCGTCGACGCCGGGGTCGACATGTTCGTCATCCGCGGCACCACGGTCTCGGCCGAGCACGTCTCCTCGCAGTCCGAGCCGCTGAACCTCAAGGAGTTCATCTACGAGCTCGACGTGCCGGTGATCGTGGGCGGCTGCGCGACGTACCAGGCCTCGCTGCACCTGATGCGCACCGGCGCGGCCGGCGTCCTGGTCGGCTTCGGCGGCGGCGCGGCCCACACCACCCGCACCGTCCTCGGCGTCGCGGTCCCGATGGCCTCGGCCGTCGCCGACGTCGCTGCCGCTCGCCGTGACTACCTCGACGAGTCGGGCGGGCGCTACGTCCACGTGATCGCCGACGGCTCGATCGGCCGCTCCGGCGACATCGCCAAGGCGATCGCCTGCGGCGCCGACGCCGTGATGGTCGGCTCGCCGTTCGCGCGCGCCACCGATGCGCCCGGCCACGGCTTCCACTGGGGCACCGAGGCGCACCACGCCGAGCTGCCCGCGTGGCGAGCGGGTCGAGTTCGACACGGTCGGCACCCTCGAGGAGATCCTCTTCGGGCCCTCCCGCGTCGCCGACGGCACGATGAACCTGATCGGGGCCCTGCGCCGCTCGATGGCGACGACCGGCTACACCGAGCTCAAGGAGTTCCAGCGGGTCGAGGTCGTCGTCGGGTGAGTGCCCTCGACAGCCCGCTCGAGCACCCCGTCGTCGTCATCTACACCGACGGCGCCTGCATCCCGAACCCCGGCCCCGGTGGCTGGGGCGCGGTGCTGCGCCAGGGGAGTCACGAGCTCGACCTGTGCGGCGGCGACGCCGGGGAGACCACGAACAACCGGATGGAGCTCACGGCACCGATCAAGGCCCTCGAGCTGCTCAAGCGAGCCTCGGTGGTCGAGATCCACACCGACAGCACCTACGTCCGCAACGGCATCACCAAGTGGGTGGCGGGCTGGTCGAGCAACGGGTGGCGCACCAGCGCCAAGCAGCCGGTCAAGAACGTCGACCTCTGGCAGCAGCTGGTGGCGGCCTGCGAGCGGCACGAGGTCGAGTGGCACTGGGTCAAGGGCCACGCCGGCCAGGTCGACAACGAGCGTGCCGACCGGTTGGCAGCGCAGGGGCTCGAGGAGGCCGTCGAGGCCGCCCGAGCGGGCCTGACACACTGATCCGATGAGCGACTCGAGCGCCCTCAGCCCCCAGGCCCGTACTTCCGCGATCATCGCCATGTCGGAGGAGGGTGAGCTCGACGTCCTCGTCGTCGGTGGGGGAGTGGTCGGCGCCGGCACGGCGCTCGACGCGATCACCCGCGGCCTCAACACCGGACTGATCGAGCAGCGTGACCTGGCCAGCGGCACCAGCAGTCGCAGCAGCAAGCTGATCCACGGTGGCCTGCGCTACCTCGAGATGCTGGACTTCGGCCTGGTCCGCGAGGCGCTCCAGGAGCGCGGCCTGCTGCTGACCCGGCTCGCCCCGCACCTGGTCAAGCCGGTGCCGTTCCTCTACCCGCTGACCCGCCGCGGCTGGGAGCGCCCCTACGTCGGCGCCGGCCTCGCGCTGTACGACGCCATGGCCATGGCCGGCAAGTACGACATGGGGGTGCCGCGCCACCGGCACCTGTTCCGGCGCCAGGTCGCCCGGATCGCGCCCGACTTCAAGACCGACAAGATCGCCGGCGCCATCCAGTACTACGACTGCCAGGTCGACGACGCCCGCCTGGTCGTCACCGTCGCCCGGACGGCGGCCCACCACGGGGCCCACGTCGCGACCCGGGTCAAGATGACCGGCTTCCTGCGCGAGGGTGAGCGCGTCGTGGGCGTGCGCGCCACCGACCTGGAGACCGGTCGCGACTTCGAGATCCGGGCCCGGGTCGTGGTCAACGCGGCCGGCGTCTGGACCGACGAGATCCAGGAGATGGTCGGCGGCCGCGGCGCGCTGAACGTCCAGGCGAGCAAGGGCATCCACCTGGTCGTGCCGCGCGACCGGATCCGTTCCGAGGCGGGGATCATCTCGCGCACCGAGTCGTCGGTGCTCTTCGTGATCCCGTGGGGTCGGCACTGGATCATCGGCACCACCGACACCCCCTGGGACCTCGACAAGGCGCATCCTGCCGCGAGCCGGGCCGACATCGACTACGTGCTCGAGCAGGTCAACACGATCCTGCGCGAGCCGCTCGACCACGAGGACGTGGAGGGGGTCTACGCCGGGCTCCGCCCGTTGCTGACCGGTGAGTCCGAGCCGACGAGCAAGATCTCGCGCGAGCACACGGTGGTCACGCCGGTCCCGGGCCTGGTGATGATCGCCGGCGGCAAGCTCACGACGTACCGCGTGATGGCCAAGGACGCGATCGACGCGGCCGCCCACTCGCTCAAGACCACCGTCAACCTCTCGCTGCGCGACTCGATCACCGACCGGGTCCGGCTGATGGGCGCGGACGGCTACGAGACCCGCTCCAACCAGCGGGTGCTGCTCGCGCGGCGTTCGGGCCTGCACGTCGCCCGCATCGACCACCTGCTCAACCGGTACGGCGGGATGGTCGACGAGGTGCTCGCCCTGATCGCCGAGCGCCGGTCGCTGGCGCTTCCCCTGCCGGGTGCCGAGGACTACCTCGCTGCCGAGGTCGTGTACGCCGTGACCCACGAGGCGGCCCGCCACCTCGACGACGTGCTGACCCGACGGACCCGGATCTCCATCGAGACCTTCGACCGGGGCGTCGCCGCGGCCCCGGGGGCGGCCCGCCTGATGGCCGACGAGCTCGGCTGGGACCGCGCCCGGCTCGACGACGAGGTGGACCACTACCTGCGCCGGGTCGAGGCCGAGCGGCTCAGCCAGGCCCAGCTCACCGACCAGGAAGCCGATGAGGCGCGCGTCAAGGCGCCCGACATCATCTGACGCCGATCTCGACCGAGGCTGGGGCGCTCGGGCACAGTTGACAATTGTGCCCGGTGTGTAAATGGCCACATCGCGGCGGATCCGTAGGCGCAGCGACGGACGTCCCATACCCTCGGTACATGAGTGCCCAGAATCCTTCGCCCGCCGGTGGCCCGCTCGTCGAAGGGCCGGCCGACCCGGAGCACGACCCGACCGCCTCCTACGCCCTCGAGCCGGAGTACGTCGCGTCGCTGACCGCTCGGGTCCTGGCCTCGTCGGGGAACACCGTGGAGGTGCGTTCGCCGATCAACGGCGCGCCCCTCGCGCACATCCCCCAGTCGACCGACGCGGACATCGCCGAGGCGTTCGCCCGGGCCCGCACGGCGCAGACCGCCTGGGAGCGCACCTCCCTGGAGGAGCGCTCGGCGATGCTGCTGCGGCTGCACGACCTGGTGCTCGACCGGCAGGACGAGATCATCGACCTGATCGTGTGGGAGTCCGGCAAGGCCCGCAAGCACGCCTTCGACGAGCCGCTGCACATCGCGCTCACCGCGCGGTACTACGCGCGCACGGCCCACCAGCACCTCGACACCCGACGCAAGCTCGGCGTCGTGCCGGGCCTGACCCGAGTCGAGCTCAACCGGGTGCCCAAGGGTGTCGTCGGGATCATCTCGCCGTGGAACTACCCCTTCACGATGGCGCTCTGCGACGGCATCCCCGCGCTGCTCGCCGGTAACGCCGTCGTGGCCAAGCCCGACGCCCAGACCATGCTCTCGGCGCTGCTCGGCGCCGAACTGATCGAGGAGGCCGGCTTCCCGCGTGACCTCTGGCAGGTCGTGGCCGGGCCCGGCTCCCAGGTCGGTCCCTCGATCATCGACCGGGCCGACTACATCTGCTTCACCGGCTCCACCGCGACCGGCAAGCTGGTCGCGCAGGGCTGTGCCGACCGGCTGATCGGGTGCTCGTTGGAGCTCGGCGGCAAGAACCCGCTCCTGGTGCTGCGCGACGCCGACCTCGAGAAGGCCGCCGAGGGCGCGGTGCGGGCGTCGTTCTCCAACGCCGGCCAGCTGTGCGTCTCGATGGAGCGGATGTTCGTCGCCGATCAGGTCTACGACCGCTTCGTCGAGCGCTTCGTGGCGCGCACCGAGGCGATGACGCTGGGGGCGAGCCTCGAGTGGGGCAACGACATGGGCTCCCTGATCTCCCAGGACCAGCTCGACACGGTCGTCGCCCACGTCGAGGACGCGGTCGCCAAGGGCGCCCGGGTGCTCACCGGTGGACGGGCCCGTCCCGACCTCGGCCCGTTCTTCTACGAGCCCACGATCCTCGAGGGCGTGACCCCCGAGATGACCTGCTTCGGCCACGAGACCTTCGGTCCCGTGATCGCGCTCTACCGCTTCCACGACGAGGCGGACGCGGTGGCCCGCGCCAACGACGGCGAGTACGGCCTGAACGCCTCGATCTACAGCCAGGACGGTGCCCGAGCGCGGGCGCTGGCCCGCCGGATCAAGTGCGGCACGGTCAACATCAACGAGGCCTTCGGTGCGACCTTCGCCAGCATCGACTCGCCGATGGGCGGGATGCGGCAGTCCGGCATGGGCCGGCGCCAGGGCAGCGAGGGCGTGCTGCGCTACACCGAGTCGCAGTCGGTCGCGACCCAGCGGCTGATCCGCTTCGCGCCGATGCTCGGGATGTCCGACGAGACCTACGCCAAGGTGATGACCGCCAACCTCCGCCTGATGAAGAAGCTGGGACGCGCATGAGCGACACGAGCTCGACCGACTCGACCACGACTGACCCGGCCGCCGACGAGCAGGAGTTCGACTTCGACGTCCTCGTCGTCGGCTCGGGCTTCGGTGGCTCGGTCACCGCGCTGCGGCTCACCGAGAAGGGCTACCGCGTCGGGGTGCTCGAGGCGGGTGCCCGCTTCGAGGACGACGACTTCGCCAAGACCTCGTTCGACGCGCAGAAGTTTCTCTTCCGGCCCGAGATCGGGTGCTACGGCATCCAGCGCATCGACGCGCTCAAGGACTGCCTGATCGTCTCGGGTGCCGGAGTCGGCGGTGGCTCGCTGGTCTTCGCCAACACGCTCTACGAACCCCTCCCGGCGTTCTACGCCGACCCCCAGTGGAGCCACATCACCGACTGGCAGTCCGAGCTGGCGCCGTACTACGACCAGGCCAAGCGGATGCTGGGCGTGGTCGAGAACCCGCTGCGCACCGCTGCCGACGACGTGATGGAGCAGGTCGCCATCGAGATGGGCGTCGGGGACACCTTCCACCCGACCCCGGTCGGGGTCTTCTTCGGCGGACCGGGCGACCCGGCCGGCCAGAAGTCCGCCGACCCGTACTTCGGTGGTGCTGGTCCGGAGCGCAACTCCTGCATCGGCTGCGGCTCCTGCATGACGGGCTGCCGGCACAATGCCAAGAACACCCTGGTCAAGAACTACCTCTACCTCGCCGAGCAGAACGGTGCGAAGGTCCTCCCGCTCACCACGGTGACCCAGGTGACCCCGCTGTCCGGTGGCGGCTACGAGGTGGACGTGAAGTTCACCAAGGCCAAGACCAAGCGTCCCTCCGCGCGTCGGGTGCTCACCGCCGAGCAGGTCGTCTTCGCGGCCTCCTCGCTGGGCACCCAGCGGCTGCTGCACCGGATGCGCGACGAGGGGTTCCTGCCCCGGCTCTCGCAGCGGCTCGGCTTCCTGTCGCGGACCAACTCCGAGTCGATCCTCGGCGCCATCGCGCCCGACTCGAAGGTCGACTACAGCCGGGGGATCGCGATCACCTCCAGCTTCCACCCCGACTCCGACACCCACATCGAGCCGGTGCGCTACGGCAAGGGCAGCAACCTGATGTCGCTGATGCAGACCGTGCTGACCGACGGCGACGGACCTGCGCCGCGCTGGCAGGTCTGGCTGCGCGAGATGTGGCAGGAGCGGAGCAACGTCAAGAACCTGTACGACATGAAGCACTGGTCCGAGCGGACCGTCATCGCCCTGGTCATGCAGAGCCTGGACAACTCGCTCACCACCGTCACGAAGAAGATGCCGTTCACCGGCAAGCGCTACATGACCACCGAGCAGGGCCACGGCGTCCCCAACCCCACCTGGATCCCGGCCGGCAACACCGCGGTGCGCGCGATGGCCAGGATCATGGGCGGCACCGCGGGTGGCTCGATCGGGGAGCCCTTCAACCGGCCGCTGACCGCGCACTTCATCGGCGGCTGTGCGATCGGCGACTCACCGGAGACCGGTGTCATCGACCCCTACCAGCGGCTCTACGGCCACCCGGGCCTGCACGTGGCGGACGGGTCGGCGATCACCGCCAACCTGGGGGTCAACCCGTCGCTCACGATCACCGCCCAGGCGGAGCGGGCGATGTCGTTCTGGCCGAACAAGGGCCAGCCCGACGACCGCCCCGAGCTGGGCGCGACCTACCGCCGTCTCGAGGCGGTGGAGCCCGCCTCCCCAGCTGTCCCGGCCGGTGCTCCGGGCGCTCTGCGGTTGCCCATCGTGGGCGTCAGCTGAGGCGTCGAAACCAGCGGTCCGGGAATTGGTCCAGACCAGTGCGTAACCCCGGGTGACCGGCCTCGTTGATCCCTTCGAACCCGGCAGTCATGCTCCCTCCCAAGTGGCCGGGTTCATAGGTCCAAGCAGCTGTCCTGCAGATGCATGGACGATCAGGGCCCGGCCAACCTCCCTCCCCGGCCGGGCCCTGATGCATTTCCCGGCGTTCCGCGTCGCTAGGCTTGGGCCCTCTCGCCGTACCCCGTCGGAAGGCACCCGCCCCCATGTCTGAGCACGACCTGATCGACCACGACCTGGTGCTGGTGGTCGACTTCGGCGCTCAGTACGCCCAGTTGATCGCCCGCCGGGTTCGCGAGGCTCGGGTCTACTCCGAGATCGTGCCGCACTCGATGCCCGTCGAGCAGATGCTGGCGCGCAAGCCCAAGGCGATCGTGCTGTCCGGCGGTCCCTCCTCGGTGTACGCCGAGGGTGCCCCGTCGATCGATCCGGCCCTCTTCACGGCTGGGGTCCCGGTCTTCGGCATGTGTTACGGCTTCCAGCTGATGGCGCGCGGCATGGGTGGCGAGGTGTCGCCCACCGGTGCCCGCGAGTACGGCCGCACTCCGGTGAGCATCAGCGACCACGGCACGCTGCTCTCCGAGATCCCGGCCGCGCACACCGTGTGGATGTCGCACGGCGACTCGGTGACCGCGGCTCCCGAGGGGTTCACGGTGCTCGCCTCGACGGCGGTGACGCCGGTCGCGGCGTTCGAGGACGTCGCCCGCGGCCTGGCCGGCGTGCAGTGGCACCCCGAGGTGATGCACACCGAGCACGGTCAAAAGGTGCTCGAGCACTTCCTGCACCAGATCGCCGGCTGCCGGCCCACCTGGACCATGGTCAACATCGTCGAGGAGCAGATCGAGCGGATCCGCACCCAGATCGGTGAGACCGGCCGGGCCATCTGCGGCCTCTCCGGCGGGGTCGACTCCGCCGTGGCAGCGGCGATGGTGCAGCGCGCGATCGGGGACCGCCTCGACTGTGTCTTCGTCGACCACGGGCTGCTGCGCAAGGGCGAGGCCGAGCAGGTCGAGCGCGACTTCGTCGCCGCCACCGGCGTGAAGCTCCACGTCGTCGAGTGCTCCGACCGGTTCCTCGACGCCCTCGCCGGGGTCTCGGACCCCGAGGAGAAGCGCAAGGTGATCGGCCGCGAGTTCATCCGGGTCTTCGAGGCGGCCGAGGCCGAGGTGCTCGGTGCAGCAGCCGAGGACGGCGTCAAGGTCGCCTTCCTGGTCCAGGGCACCCTCTACCCCGACGTCGTCGAGTCCGGCGGCGGTCACGGCACCTCCACGATCAAGTCGCACCACAACGTCGGTGGCCTCCCCGACGACCTCGAGTTCGAGCTCGTCGAGCCGCTGCGCACGCTCTTCAAGGACGAGGTCCGCCTGGTCGGCGAGCAGCTCGGTCTGCCGGCCGAGATCGTCTGGCGCCAGCCCTTCCCGGGGCCCGGCCTCGGCATCCGGATCATCGGCGAGGTCACCCGCGCCCGCCTCGACCTGCTGCGCGAGGCCGACGCGATCGCCCGCGAGGAGCTGACCCGGGCTGGGCTGGACCGCGACATCTGGCAGATGCCGGTCGTGCTGCTGGCCGACGTCCGCTCGGTCGGCGTCCAGGGCGATGGCCGCACCTACGGGCACCCGGTCGTGCTGCGTCCGGTCACCTCCGAGGACGCGATGACTGCCGACTGGGCTCGTCTGCCCTACGACGTTCTCGAGACGATCTCGACCCGGATCACCAACGAGGTCCCCGAGATCAACCGGGTCACCGTCGACATCACCTCCAAGCCGCCGGGCACCATCGAGTGGGAGTGACCCTCCCCGCACGACGCCTGGCCAGCGCGGTGCTGGTCGCCCTGCTGCTGACCCCGTTCGCCCCGGCGTCGTACGCCGCCTCGGACACCGAGGTGGTCTCGGCGAAGTTCCGCGCTGCCGTCCGCCTGCTGCCCGTTGCCGGCGAGACGCGCGCGGGCTACGACCGCGATCGCTTCCGGCACTGGGTCGATGCCGACGGCGACTGCCAGGACACCCGCGACGAGGTCCTGGCCGCCGAGTCGCTGGTCGCCACCGGCGGCTGCGACGTGACGCAGGGCGAATGGCGCTCGGCGTACGACGGCGTGACCACCGAGGACCCCTCGGTGTTCGACATCGACCACCTGGTGCCGCTGGCCGAGGCCTGGGACTCGGGGGCCAAGCGATGGACCAAGGGCACCCGCACCCGCTTCGCCAACGATCTTCGCGACCGGCGCTCCCTCATTGCGGTCAGCGCCTCGGCCAACCGTTCGAAGGCGGACCGCGATCCTGCCGAGTGGCTGCCCGAGCTGGCCGTGTGCCGCTACCTGCGCCACTGGGTGGCGGTGAAGCTGCGCTGGCAGCTGAGCGTCGACCGGCCCGAGAAGCGGTTGCTGGTGGCGCAGTCCCAGGAGTGCAGGAACGTGAAGGTCACGGTGCGCCGGGCCACGGTGCGGACCACGTCCTGACCGAGCCTCCCGTGCGTAGAGTGCGCTCATGTCCCGCGACCGAGCCCTCCACCACATCGACCTCTGGGTCGGCGACCCCGCTGTGGCCTGTGCCGAGTGGGGTTGGCTCCTCGGCGAGGTCGGGTGGGAGGCAGACGGCGACCGCACCTGGGTCCACCCGGACGGCACGTACCTGTTCATGGAGCGCTCCGGCGACCAGCTCGACGAGCCCTACGATCGCCGCCGCCCGGGCATCAACCATCTGGCCCTGACCTGCGAGTCGCGCGAGCTGCTCGACCGGATCCGCGCCGAGTCCTCGGCCCACGGCTGGCACGAGATGTTTGCAGACCGCTATCCGCACGCCGGTGGCGAGAAGCACACGGCTCTCTACCTCGAGGACTCCGAGGGCTTCGAGATCGAAGTCGTCGTCGGTGACTGACCTCCGTGACTGACCTCTGGGGCGGGCCGCGGTCGTGACGCTGTACCGCGCCCGGGTGCTGGACACCCCCGAGGACCCCTTCTCCGGAGGGCTGCTGCGCAGCGACGAGGACGCCGGGCTCCTCGTCGTCGATGGTGCCATCGTCGAGCGCGGTGACTTCGTGACGGTGCGCGCGGGTCACCTCGACGAGGAGGTCGTCGACCTGCGGGAGGGTGTCCTGCTTCCCGGCCTGGTCGACACCCACGTGCACTACCCGCAGGTGCGCATCATCGGAGCCATCGGACGTCCGCTCCTCGAGTGGCTGGAGCAGTGTGCGCTGCCCGAGGAGTGCCGGCTGGGCGAGGTGACCTATGCCCGGGCGGTGGCAGCCGAGTTCGTCAGCGGGCTGGCGTGCTCGGGCACCACGAGCGCGCTGGCGTTCGGCTCCCACTTCGCCCCGGCCGTCGACGTCTTGTTCGAGGAGGTCTCGCGGGTGGGCCTGCGCGTCACCGCCGGGCTGGTGGTGGGGGACCGGGGGCTGCCGGCGCCCTTGCTCACGGACCCCGACCGCGCCTACGCCGAGGCGGTGGCGCTCGCGGACCGCTGGCACGGCGTCGGCCGCGTCCGGTACGCCGTCACCCCCCGCTTCTCCTACTCCGCCAGCGACGAGATCCTCGACGCCTGTGCGGCCGTGCTCGAGCGGGTCCCCGGATCGTGGTTCACCTCTCACGTCAACGAGAACCCGGCCGAGGTCACCGAGGTGTCGCGCCTCTTCTCGGGCGCCGAGCACTACGTCGGGACCTACGACCAGCACGGCCTGATCGGGGACTCGTCGGTGCTCGCGCACAACGTGCATCCGACCGACGACGAGCTCGCGATGCTGGGTGGACGGGGTGCCTCGGTCGCGCACTGCCCGTCGAGCAACTCAGCGCTCGGCAGCGGGCTCTTCCCCTTGCGTCGACACCTCGACCACTCGGTGCGGGTCGCGCTCGGGTCCGACGTGGGCGCGGGCACTGGCTTCAGCCTGTTCAAGGAAGGGCTCCAGGCGTCGTTCATGCAGGCCCTGCTGGGGCCCGACGGCGTCCAGCTCACGCCGGCCCACCTGCTCCACCTCGCCACCCGCGCCGGTGCACTCGCGCTGGGGCTGGGCGACGAGGTGGGCGACCTCTCGGCGGGCCGGCAGTTCGACGCCGTGTGGGTGCGTCCGCCCGCGGGTGACCCCCTTGACGCCGGCCTCCGTCACGCCGGCTCCGCCGAGGTCGCGCTCGCGAAGATCTTCGCGCTCGGGAGTGACTCGGACATCGCTCGCGTCTGGGTCGCCGGCGACCTCGTCAAGCACTGATCGCCGGGTGGGCTGACGCCAGGAACGGGGGCTGGGCGCGACCCGCGTCGTGAGACCCGGGCGCGGCTGACTACCGCCCGGACTCAGCCCTGGCGTGGTCGGCGGACGAGACAAGGGTCAGCCGCGTCGCCACCCGCATCGCGGCGGGCAACGCCGAGATGACCACCAGCGCGAGAAAGCCGCTGATCAGTTTGTCGACCAGTGAGGTCAGCATGTTGGAGAAGCCGACGGCCACCACCAGCACGTGACCGAGGTCGAAGAAGGTCTGGGTGATGGTGTCCTGTCCTGCACCCACCGAGCCCTCGAACAGCACCATGAGGAGCGGGACGGACACCAAGGTGCACACGACGGCCACCAGGACGTTCAGGAGGAAGAAGCGGGGGAGGTCCCGCCCCAGGCCCCATCTGCGCACCCCGTAGCCCCAGACGAGGGCGCCGGCGATGTTCACCAGGGCGAAGGGCGCCGACACCCAACCGCTCGTCAGGACCCCGAGGAGGTTCGTTGTTCCTCTGACCCGGGGAGTTCCCCATGCGGAGTGCGCGTTTCACGGGGTACCAGTGAGACCCCGGGCCCCTCTGTTTGGCGCTGCACGATGCACCCACGAGACCCGAGACCCTGGTGTGAACGGAGCAGACTGTAGCGAAGGCTCGCCCGCTGTTCAGAAGTACTGAGATCTTGATGTGCCGAGCACGTGGTGAGACCTGTCGCCGCCTCGATGGCGCGTGCGTGCGTCTCGAGGTCGAGGTCGTCCCGACGCCGAGCTCGGCTCAGGCCGGCTCGACGACCAGCTCGGTCCGCTCCGCGGCGAGGAGTACGGCGCCCACCAGGCTGGCGCGCTCCCCGAGCTCGCTGGCCAGCACCGGCGTGAGCGCCACCGAGTCGAGGGCGTGGCGACGCAGCCCGATCCGAGCCGGCGCCAGCAGCAGGTCTCCCGCGCGGGCCATGTCGCCGCCCACGACGAGCACGGCGGGGTTGAGGAGGTTCGCGATGCTGGCCAGGCCCCAGCCCAGGTGCATCCCGGCGTCCTCGAAGGCCCGCTGGGCAGCGATGTTGCCGCCCTCGGCGGCCGCCACGATGTCGTCCAGGCTCAGGCCGGGGAGCTGGGTCTCGAGCATCGCCATCAAGGTGCCGGTCGAGGTGTAGGCCTCCAGGCAACCCCTGCTGCCGCAGCGGCACAGGGGCCCCTGCTCGTCGAGGGTGAGGTGGCCGATCTCGCCGGCGGTGCCGCCGGCACCGTGGAAGAGCTCGTCGTTGATGATGATCCCGGCTCCGACGCCGGACGAGATCTTCACGAACACCGAGCTGCGGTGGCCGCGGGCCACCCCCTGCCGGTGCTCGGCCAGGGCGCCGAGGTTGGCGTCGTTCTCGACATGGACCGGCACACCGAAGGCGTGCTGGGCTGCCTCCTGGGTGTTCACGCCCTCCCAGCCCGGGAAGATCGAGGACGAGCTGACGAGGGTGTCGGTCACCGGCGCCGGGAGGCCGAGTCCGACGTGGCGGACCGTCCCGTGCTCCTGCGCCATGGCCTCGAGCATCGAGCCGGCCAGCGCGAGCGCCTCGTGGTGGGCGTGCCCCGGCTCGAGGAGGCGACGCTCCTCGGCCAGGAGCCGGCTGGTGAGGTCGCCGATCGCGACCGCGACGTGGCTGTGGCCGAAGTCGACGCCACCGACCAAGCCGATGCCGCGAGCCAGCCGGACCGACGATCCGCGCCGGCCGCTGCCGGGGTCGGTCTCGACCAGGTCGGCAGCTGCCAGCTCGCGGACGATGTTCGAGACCGTGGCGGGGGCCAGCCCGGTGACCCGCGCCAGCTCGGCCTGGGTGAAGGTCGCCTCGTCGGGTGCGGTCGCGCCGATGGCCCGCCCGCGCAGGACGTCGAGGACACGCTGCAGGTTGGCCGTGCGCAGCGTGGCCGTCGAGCCGGGGGCCAGGTCGGGGCGGGGAGGGGCCATGCGCGAACTCTGCACCGGCGACGTATCTGTGGTCAAGAGGTGTCTATTAAATAGCCAATGACGCCGGAATGATGTTTCTTGCGTTCAAGTCTTGACGACAACGGTCCTACCGCTGACACTTTGAGGCAGAGCACCGGCCGTCGAGGCCCCCATTCGAGGAGAGACACGTGACCACATCCCTGCACCGCCTGGCAGCCCTCGGGCTCGCCGTTGCGCTCGGCACGAGCGGACTCGCGGCCTGCGCCGCCAACGAAGACGCCGGCTCCGACGGCGGCAAGAAGATCGCGCTGCTGCTGCCGGAGTCGAAGACGTCGCGCTACGAGGCCTTCGACAAGCCGCTCTTCGAAGAGAAGGTCGCCGAGCTCTGCAGTGACTGCGAGGTGCTCTACTACAACGCCGACCAGGACAAGGACAAGCAGAGCCAGCAGCTCGACACCGCGATCACCGCTGGTGCCAACGTGATCGTGCTCGACCCGGTGGATGGCGCGGCTGTCCAGGGAGCCATGTCCAGCGTGCAGGACTCCGGCGCCACGGTCATCGCCTACGACCGCTTCATCGAGGGTGCCGACTACTACATGTCCTTCGACAACGAGCGCGTCGGCGAGATGCAGGGCCAGGCCCTGGTCGACGCGATGGGCGACAAGGGCAACATCTTGATGCTCAACGGTTCACCCACCGACCCGAACGCAGCCCAGTTCAAGAAGGGCGCGCACAACGTCATCGACGCCAGCGGCGTGAAGATCCTCGCGGAGTACGACAACCCCGACTGGAGCCCGGAGAACGCTCAGCAGTTCGTCACCGACCAGCTGAGCAAGTACAAGCCCTCCGAGATCCAGGGCGTCTACGCCGCCAACGACGGCCAGGCCGGTGGCGTCGTCGCCGCGCTGACCGGCGGGGGTTTCGACGCCGACAAGCTGCCGCCCATCACCGGCCAGGACGCCGAGCTCGCCGCGATCCAGCGCATCGTCGCTGGGGAGCAGGCTGTGACGGTCTACAAGCCGATCCCGGTCGAGGCCTACAAGGCGGCCGAGCTGGCCGTCGCGCTCGTCAACGGCGACGACGTCGGTGAGACCGTCGACTTCCAGGGTGTGCCGTCGTTCATCTTCGACCCGGTCGCCGTCACCCAGGACAACGTGGCCGACACGATCGTCGCCGACGGCTTCTACACCGTCGACGAGATCTGCACCGGCAGCTACGCCAAGGCCTGCAAGGACGCCGGCCTCAGCTGATGTCCACTCTCACCCCAGAGGCACCGGTCAGGGAGAGCGTGCTCTCCCTGACCGGGGTCAACAAGCGATTCGGGGCCGTGCAGGCTCTCACCGACGTCCACCTGGCCGTCGCTCCCGGTGAGGTCGTCGCCCTCGTCGGCGACAACGGTGCCGGCAAGTCGACCCTGGTCAAGGTGATCTCGGGGGTCTACCAGCCCGACGGCGGCGACATCACGTTCGCCGGCCGCAAGGTGCACGTCGGTGGCCCTGCGCAGGCGCAGGCGCTCGGCATCGCCACGGTCTTCCAGGACCTGGCGCTGTGCGACAACCTCGACGTCGTCGCGAACCTCTTCCTGGGCCAGGAGCACCTCAGCGGGCCGTTCCTGGACGAGGTCGAGATGGAGAAGGAGGCATGGCGGCTGCTGCGCACTCTCTCGGCCAAGATCCCTTCGGTCCGGATCCCGATCGCTGCCCTCTCGGGTGGTCAGCGGCAGACGGTGGCGATCGCGCGCAGTCTCGTGGGCGCCCCGAAGGTGGTCATGCTCGACGAGCCGACCGCCGCGCTGGGGGTCGCCCAGACCGCGGAGGTGCTCAACCTCGTCGAGCGCCTGCGCGAGACCGGTCTCGCCGTGATCCTGATCAGCCACAACATGGCCGACGTACAAGCAGTGGCCGACCGGATCGTCGTGATGCGCCTGGGTCGCAACGCCGCGGAGTTCCGCACCGAGGACGTCAGCACCGAACAGCTCGTCGCTGCCATCACCGGGGCCTCGGACAACGTCGTTGCGTCGCGCGCCCAGCGACGCGCGCCCGGCGTCCACACCGCCGAGGTCGCCCCGGAGGAGGACCAGCATGGCTGACCAGGACGTCGTCGAGTCGGCGGTCGCCGCCGACCTCGCCGACGAACGACTCATCCAGTCGCACGGGCTGATGGGGCAGGGCCGGCTGATGCTGACCCGGCTCCGGTCCGGTGACATCGGCAGCCTGCCGGTCGTCCTCGGTCTGCTGGTCATCTGCATCGGGTTCTACGCCGCGGAGCCGCTCTTCCTCTCCTCGCGCAACCTGGTCTCGATCAGCCAGTTCGCGGCTCCCACCGGGATGATCGCGCTCGGGATCGTGCTGGTCCTGCTGCTGGGCGAGATTGACCTGTCGGTTGGCTCGGTCAGCGGCCTCGGCGCGGCCGTGATGGCGGTGCTCGTCGTGGAGCAGGGCTACCCGATGCTCGTGGGCATCCTGGCCGCGATCGCGGTCGGGCTGCTCGTGGGTGTCCTCTACGCCGTGCTCTACACGCGGATCGGTGTCCCGTCGTTCGTCTTCTCGCTGGCTGGCCTGCTCGGCTTCCAGGGGCTGTTGCTCTTCGTGCTCGGCAAGAACGGCACGATCAACATCCCGCGCGACTCGTTCCTGGCGGAGTACGCCCGGACCAAGTTCGTGGGCGACGGGGCGTCGTACGTCTTCGTCGCGCTGATCGTGCTCGTCTACCTCGGCTCGCAGCTCTGGGGTCGGCGTACTCGCCGGGCCGCGGGACTCGGCGCTCCGGCCTGGCAGCTCGCGGTCGTCAAGGCTGCGGTGTTCGCGGCCGGGCTGGGCTTCCTGACCTACTACGTCAACATCGACCGCGGCTGGAGCTACCTGTGGCTCTTCTTCGTGCTCATGGTCGTGGTGATGGACCTGGCGCTGCGCAAGACGCGCTGGGGTCGCCATGTCTTCGCCGTCGGTGGCAACGTCGAGGCCGCTCGTCGGTCCGGGATCAAGGTGAACCGGGTCTACGTGTCGGTCTTCGCCCTGACGTCGACCTTCGCCGCGCTCGGTGGTCTGCTCGCGGCCGGTCTGCAGACGTCGGTCTCGCAGGCGAGCGGCACCACCGACACCAACCTGACCGCGATTGCGGCGGCGGTCATCGGTGGCACCAGCCTCTTCGGTGGCCGGGGCTCGGCGTACTCCGCGCTGCTGGGCATCGTGGTGCTCCAGGCGATCACCAGCGGGCTGAACCTCGTCAACGTCGACTCGTCGGTGCGGTTCATGGTCACCGGTGCGGTGCTCCTGCTGGCCGTCGCCATCGACTCGGTCTCGCGCCGGGCTCGCTCCAGTAGCGGACGTGGCTAGCGAAGCTTCACTGAGCCACGCGTGAACCCGCACTCTGCCCGGGCCGTCTGCCGGGCAGAGTGCGGGTTCGCTGCGTTCAGACGCGCGCGGCCGGTACGCCGTAGGTCGTGGTCCGCTCGCGGACCGGCCGGTCGATGCCGGCACCGATCTCGACCAGCTCGGCGACCGTCTTGGCCGAGCCGTGCTCGGAGCCGGCCATCCGGGAGATCGTCTCCTCCATGAGCGTGCCGCCCACGTCGTTGGCGCCGGCCCGCAGCATCGCGCGGGTGCCCTCGACGCCGAGCTTGACCCAGGAGGTCTGGATGTTCGGGATCCGGCCGTGCAGCATGATCCGCGCCATCGCGTGCACGGCTCGGTTGTCGCGCAGCGTCGGACCGGGGCGCGCGACGCCGGCGAGGTAGATCGGCGACGAGGTGTGCACGAACGGCAACGGCACGAACTCGGTGAACCCACCGGTCTCGTCCTGGATCCGGGAAAGGACGCGCAGGTGCTGGACCCAGTGCCGAGGGTTGTCGACGTGGCCGTACATCATCGTCGAGCTGGAGCGCAGCCCCACCCGGTGCGCGGTCGAGACGACGTCGATCCACGTGCGGGTGGGGAGCTTGCCCTTGGTCAGGACCCACCGCACGTCGTCGTCGAGGATCTCGGCGGCGGTGCCGGGAATCGTGTCGAGGCCGGACTCGCGGGCCTTGATCAGGAAGTCCTCGATCGACAGCCCGGTGCGGGAGGCGCCGTTGACGATCTCCATCGGCGAGAAGGCATGCACGTGCATCCCGGGCACGCGGGTCTTCACCGCGGAGACCAGGTCGAAGTACGCCGTGCCGGGCAGCTCGGGGTCGATCCCGCCCTGCATGCAGACCTCGGTCGCGCCGAGCTCCCAGGCCTCCTGGGCGCGGTCGGCGACCTGCTCCAGGGAGAGCGAGAAGGCATCGGCGTCCGTGCGTCGCTGCGCGAAGGCACAGAAGCGGCAGCCGACGTAACAGACGTTGGTGAAGTTGATGTTCCGGTTGACGACGTAGGTGATGTCGTCGCCGACGGTGTCGCGGCGCAGGTCGTCGGCCAGACGACAGACCTGCTCCAGCAGCTCACCCTCGGCGGTCATCAAGGTGAGCGCCTGCTCGTCGGTGAGCCCAGCGGGGTCCGCCTCGGCGGCGGCCAGGGCGGCGTAACCCTCGCCGTCGTTGGCGCCCGTCGTACTGGCCTGGGTCACGACGCCGGCGCGCAGCTCGGACCAGTCGCCGTAGACGTCGTCGAAGTCGCTGCGTCGGTCGGTGGAGCGTCCCAGCGTGTCGATCTCGGTGTGCAGGTCGGTGCGGCCGGTGCCGGCCCGCGCGTAGCCGCCGTCGGGCTCCTGCCACGGCCGCCCCACGGCTCGTACGCCGGGTCGGGCGAGCCCGTCGTCGTCGGCCAGGGCCGCGACGTGGGCCGAGATGCGCGGGTCGAGCCAGGGCTCGCCCTGTCGGACGTACTCGGGGTGGACGGTGAGCCGCGCGCGCAGCTCGAAGCCACTGGCGGCGGTGAGCTCGCGCAACCGCTCGAGTGAGGGCCAGGGGCGCTCGGGGTTCACGTGGTCGGGGGTCAGCGGCGAGACGCCGCCCCAGTCGTCGACACCGGCCCCGAGGAGCAGCGCGCACTCGGCGGATCCCTCGGAGCTGTCCACGAGGTTCGGGGGTGCCTGCACGCGCGCCTTCGGGCCGAGCACGATCCGGGTGACGGCGATCGCGGCGCGGAACTCGTCGAGGCCGAGGTCGTCGGTGTGCCGCATCGCGGTGTCGGGCTTGGCGCGGAAGTTCTGGACGATGACTTCCTGGACGGCGCCGTAGCGGCGGGCGTTGGCGCGCAGCGCGAAGATCGTCTCGGCGCGCTCGGTGAGGTCCTCGCCGATGCCGACCAGCAGACCGGTCGTGAACGGGATCGAGAGGCGCCCGGCGTCCTCGAGGACGCGCAGCCGGACGTCGGGGTCCTTGTCGGGCGAGCCGTAGTGCGCCTGACCCTTCTCCTCGAAGAGTCGCCGCGAGGTGGTCTCGAGCATCATCCCCATCGACGGCGAGACCGGCTTGAGCCGGTTCATCTCCTCCCACGACATCACGCCGGGGTTGAGGTGGGGGAGCAGCCCGGTCTCCTCGAGCACCCGGATCGCCATCGCCCGGACGTAGGCGAGCGTGGAGTCGTAGCCGGCCGCGTCCAGCCAGGCCCGGGCCTCGGGCCAGCGGTCCTCGGGACGATCGCCGAGGGTGAACAACGCCTCGAGGCACCCGAGCGCTGCCCCCTCGTGGGCGATGGCGAGGATCTCGTCGGGAGAGAGGTACGGCGCCTTCCCCTCCGCCGCGAGCTTGCCCGGGACCGTCACGAACGTGCAGTAGTGGCACTTGTCGCGGCACAGGCGGGTGATGGGGATGAAGACCTTGGGCGAGTAGGTCACGACCCCCGGCCGACCGGCAGCCACCAGCCCGGCGTCCCGCACGCGCGCGGCCACGTCACAGAGGCGATCGAGGTCGTCGCCCCGGACGGCCAGCAGCACGCTCGCCTCGGCCACGTCGAGCGTGACTCCGCGCTCGGCGCGAGCCAGGGACCGGCGTACCTGCTGGGGGGTGGGCTCGGGGGTGGTCATCACGCTCAGGCTAACCGCGAAGGGCCCGTGAGATCTTCCCGGACCGGTGAGTGGAACACGTTCTATTGTCGCACTCCCACGGACCCGGCGACACTGCCGGCACCGGGTGCGACCTCGTGCTCGCCGCGGTCCAGGGTGCTGGGCCACCAGATCTTCCCGCCGAGGTCCATGTTGATCGCGGTGACCAGAACCGAGCGCACGATCATCGTGTCGAGCAGCACCCCCAGCGCCACGGTCATGCCGAGCTCGGCGAGGAAGACCAGCGGCAGCGAGCCGAGCACCAGGAAGGTTGCCGCCAGGACGACGCCCGCCGACGTGATCACGCCACCGGTGGACGTGAGCGCGATCAGCGAGCCCCGACGGGTGCCGTGCATTGCGGTCTCCTCGCGTACCCGGGTCATCAGGAAGATGTTGTAGTCGATGCCGAGCGCGACGAGGAAGACGAACGCGAAGAGCGGGAAGGCGGCATCGGCCCCCGCGAAGCCGAAGACGTACTCGAAGAGCAGCACGGAGATGCCGAGTGCCGCCCCGAACGACAGCACGACCGTTGCCACCAGGATCAGCGGTGAGATCAACGAGCGCAGCAGCATCACCAGGATCAGCAGGACCACGACGAGCACGATCGGGATGATCACCAGGTTGTCGCGGGTGGAGGCGAGCTTGGTGTCGAGGTAGACGGCCGAGAAGCCTCCGACCAGCGCGTCGGCGCCCTCGACTTGACCGACCGCACCGCGAGCACCCTCGACCTTGTCGAAGGCCGCCTGCGAGGCAGGGTCGCCCTGGAAACCGGCCGTGATGAAGGCGACGCCGTCCTTGGTCGCCGGCTCGGACGGGTCCTCGACCCCCTCGACGCCCGCGAGGGCCTGTCGTACGTCCCGTGCCTGCTCGGCGTTCGCGACGACCAGCAGGGGGAGCGAGGCGTCGGTCAGGTCGTGCTCGATCAGCGCCTGCTGACCGAGCACGGAGCCGAAGTCCTTGGTGTACTGCTCATCGAGGGCCAGGCCGTTGGTGTCGAGCCGGACCAGGCCCAGGCAGGCGACGAGGAGAAGAGCCCCGGTCACGCTCCAGACCATCCGGTTCCGCGGCGCGATCCAGGCGCCGACCCGGGCCCAGAGGCCGGTCGACTCGGCCGTGGTGGCGCTGTAGGCGGGGCGCTTGGGCCAGAAAATCCACCGGCCGAAGATCACCAGCAGGGCGGGCAGGAGGGTGACCATCACGAGGAAGGTGACGCCGACCCCGATCGCGGCGACGGGGCCGAGGCCGGCGGTCGAGCTCATCTCGGCGAAGAGCAGGCAGAGCATCCCGAGGGCCACCGTCCCGGCGCTGGCCAGGATGGCGGGGGCGGCGCGGTGCAGCGCGAAGGCCATCGCCTCGTGCCGGTCCTCGTGTCGGCCGAGCTCCTCGCGATAGCGGGCGACCAGGAGCAGGGCGTAGTCGGTGCCGGCGCCGATCACCAGGATGCTGAGGATCGCCTGGCTTTGTCCGTTGACGGTGAGGCCGAAGTACTTCGCGAGCAGGTAGACCAGTCCGAGGCTGGTCATCAAGCTGAAGACGACCGAGATGATCGGCAGGACCCACAGCACCGGGCTGCGGTAGGTAAGCAGCAAGATCACGATGACGACGCTGAGCGTCGCCAGGAGCAGGGTGCTGTCGATGCCGGCGAAGGCCTCGAACGAGTCCGCGGCCTGGCCGCCGGCTCCGGCGATGTAGACGCTCGTGCCGTCGAGCTCGGCGATC
The DNA here is from genome assembly GCA_963850965.1 of uncultured Actinomycetota bacterium. Taxonomy (GTDB): domain Bacteria; phylum Actinomycetota; class Actinomycetes; order Propionibacteriales; family Nocardioidaceae; genus Nocardioides. The sequence continues at coordinate 274,698 of CAWKMT010000004.1, forward strand.
GACCTCAGCTCGGCGGCGGTGTCGGGCATGTCCTCCCAGCCGTTCTCGCCGAAGTTGAACGACACCACGGTCTGGGCCGCCTGACCGTCCGCCGAGGGGAACGGGCCGAGCACCTGGCCGTCCACGCCGGCCATCGCCTGGAACTGCTCGGCGTGGGACTGCAGGGCGGCCATGTCGTCGGGGTCGAGCCCGGAGACCTTCTCGTAGACCACGACCGTCGGGATCAGATTGGGGTCCTGGAAGGGGGCCAGTCGCTCGATGACGCGGGTCGACTCGGCCGTCGCGGGCAGCCAGGAGGCGGCCTCGTTGTTCTGGACGTCGGCCAACTGGGAGCCGAGATAGCCACCCGGGATCGCGATCACGATCCACGCGAGGAGCGTGAGCCACTTGGTCACGGGCGAGGTGAGCCTGCCGGCGATCTGACGATGCATGAGTCCACCTCACCACGGATCCGACTGCGTCGGCATCAGGGATGCCCCTGACGGACACCGCGACGCAGCCGCTTCGGTCAGATCCCCAGGGAGCGCCCGATGATCTCCTTCTGGATCTCGGTCGTGCCGCCGTAGATGGTCTGGATCCGGCTGTCGACGTACGCCTTGGCGATGGGGTACTCGCTCATGTAGCCGTAGCCGCCGTGCAGCTGGACGCCCTGGTCGACGACCTTCTTCTGCAGCTCGGTGGTCCACCACTTGGCCATCGAGGCCAGGGCGGTGTCGACCTCGCCGCGGTTGAGCCGGAGCACGCAGTCGTTGACGAAGACCCGGGCGATGTGGATCTCGGTGGCCATCTCGGCGAGCAGGAAGCGGTTGTGCTGGAAGCTGCCGATCGGACGGCCGAAGGCCTGGCGCTCCTTGGCGTAGGCCAGGCAGATCTCCAGCACGTGCTCGCAGGCCGCGACCGCGATGGCCGCGATCGAGATCCGCTCCTGGGGAAGGTTCTGCATCAGCGAGATGAAGCCGGAACCCTCCTCGCCGAGGAGGTTCTCCTTGGGCACTGCGACGTTGTCGAAGAAGAGCTCAGCGGTGTCCTGGGCCTTGAGTCCCATCTTCTCGAGGTTGGCGCCGCGCTCGAAGCCGGCCATCCCGCGCTCGACGACCAGCAGGCTGATGCCCTGGTGTCCGGCCTCGGGGTTGGTGCGCACCACCACGATCACGAGGTCGGACATGATGCCGTTGCTGATGAAGGTCTTGGAGCCGTTGAGGACGTAGTGGTCGCCCTTGTCGACGGCATGGGTCCGGATGCCCTGCAGGTCGCTGCCCGCGCCGGGCTCGGTCATCGCGATCGCCGAGATCAGCTCGCCGCTGACCAGGCCGGGCAGCCAGCGGGCCTTCTGCTCGGGAGTCCCGAGCTGGCTGATGTAGGGGACGATGATGTCGCTGTGCACGGGGAAGCCGAGCCCGCTCGCACCGACCCGGCTGATCTCCTCGGCCAGCACCATGTTGTAGCGGAAGTCCTTGACCCCGGCGCCGCCGTACTCCTCGTCGACGTCGAAGCAGAGCAGGCCCTGGGCGCCGGCCTTGGTCCACACCTCACGGGAGACCTGGCCGTCCTTCTCCCACTCGGCGTGGAAGGGCGCGACCTCCTTCTCCATGAAGGAGCGCGCGGTACGGCGGAAGTCGTCGTGCTCCTGCTCGTAGATCGATGAGGCGGTGTCGCGCATGACGGCTCCCGGCGTGGTGGTGACGGTGGATGGAGGGTCACTGTGACAGTAACACTGTCACGTTTCAAGCAGGGCGGGCATTGAGCTCCTCGATCATCGAGGCCGGGCCGAGGTCGCCGAGCGAGTAGCCCTGCGGGTACGTCGAGGCTCGGTGCCGGTACGGCGTGCGGCGGGGCGGCGCGAACCCCAGGACCCGGGCCCGGGTGCGCAACGAGAGGTGGACCAGGCGCACCAGCCAGGGTGCCGGGGCAGCCAGACCGAGGGCCTCGCGCAACGGCCGGTCCATCAGCGCGATCGTGATCGCACGGACGAACGGACGCAGCGGCCGGGGCGCCGCAGCGCGGGCCGCTCGCAGGGTCGACTCGGTGACCTCGAGGTTCGCCGGCTCGAAGCGGAAGCGCTCACGTTCGTAGGACGTGAGCAGCTCGAGGTAGCCGGCGTACGTCGTGGGCAGACCGGGGATGCCCATCAGTCGCCCGAAGCGGGTGGTGAAGATGGCGATGGCCGCGAGCTCCACCGGGTCAAGGCGACGCCAGCCGTACTGCTCGATCCAGCGCACCGGTCCCACGATCGTCGTGGCCAGGACGTAGCGGAACTCGTCGGGAGGGATGTCGTAGTGACCGTGGATCCGGTTGAGCCGACGCACCGCCGCGTGGGCACGCGGTGAGTCGAGGCCCTCGGCGGTCGACTCCTCGGCGAAGAGCAGCGTGTCGTCGTACCGCTTGACTCCGTGCTCCTCGAACTCACCGGTCGCGTGGAGCAGCGCGGCGATCGACGGGACGCCGTAGTCGCGCAGGAAGGCAATCGCGGTGCCCTGGGTGTAGTCCCACGGGAAGTCGAGACGGCTGGTCAGCCAGAGGATCCGGTCGGTGTCGCGCTCAGGATCGAGCGCCCTGATCTCGCGCAGGTTGTCGAGACGGCGGGGGTGGCGCAGCCCCCGGCTCAGGACACCCATTCCTTGACCTGGGCGATCGTGCCCGCCGGGTCGTCGGACGCCGGCGAGACCTGCAGGTTGGTGACGCCGGCCTCGCGGAAGGCGGCGATCCGCTCCTGGACGTACGACGCGGGGCCGACCAGGTTGCCTGCCTCCAGCCACTCGAGCGGCACCTTCGCCTCGGCGTCACGCTTGTGGCCGTCGAGGTAGAGGTCCTGGATCTCCTTGGCCTCCTTCTCGTAGCCGTACTGACAGGCGAGGTCGTTGTAGAAGTTCTTGCCGCGTGCGCCCATGCCGCCGACGTAGAGGGCGTACATCGGGCGCATGAAGTCGAGCAGCCCCTTGACGTCCTCGCCGATGGCGACCATGCCGCCGGCCGAGATCTCCAGAGGTCCGAGCTCGGCTGGGCGCTTGGCCTGGCCGGCCGCGAGCGCATCGCCCCAGACCTGGTGCGCCTTCTCGGGGTGGAAGAGGAACGGCAGCCAGCCGTCGGCGTACTCGGCGGTGGCCTGCACGCTCTTCTGGCCCAGGGCGGCGATGAAGATCGGGATCGAGGACCGCTCCGGGCGGTTCAGCAGCTTGAGCGGCTTGCCGAGCCCGGTGCCCTGACCGGCGGGGAGCGGGAGCTGGTAGAGGCCGTCGCTGACCAGCGCCTCACGGCGCAGCCCCATCCGGATGATCTCGACGATCTCGCGGGTGCGGGCCAGCGGCTTGTCGTAGGGGATGCCGTGGAAGCCCTCGATCACCTGCGGGCCGGAGGCGCCCAGGCCGAGCACGGCCCGGCCGCCGCTGACGTTGTCGAGGCCGGCCGCGGTCTGCAGCAGGGCGCCGGGCGTGCGGGAGTAGATGTTGAGGATGCCCGCAGCGATCTCGATGGTCTCGGTCTTCGCCGCGAGGTAGCCCATCAGCGTCGGGGCATCGAAACCGTACGGCTCGGCCACCCAGACGGTGTCCAGCCCGGCCTTCTCCAGGTCGGCGACCTGGTCGGCGGAGTCGCGGGGGTTCCCGGCGTAGATGAGCTGCATCGAGAGTTTCATGAGTCCCCTGGGTCGCGTTGGATCGTGCGCTTCCCCCGAATCGTGACAGCACCGCTGTCACGACGGCAAGGGTGGACGCCTCGGTCCCGGCTGCCGGACGGATGCCATCATCACCTGAGCACCAGGTCGTATCCACCAGCACTGAGGAGCACGCGTGACCACCCACCGCATCGCCGTCATCGGCGGCACTGGCCCCCAGGGCAAGGGCCTCGGCTACCGCTTCGCTCGACACGGGCACAGCGTCGTCCTCGGCTCCCGCGCGGCCGAGAAGGCCACCGAGGTGGCCGCGGAGGTCCGTGAGCGGCTGGCCGGTGTGGCGGGTGCTGGCGAGGTGAGCGGAGCGACCAACGCCGACGCGTGCGCCGCGGCCGACGTCGTCGTACTCGCCGTGCCGTACGACGGTCACGACGAGCTGGTCGCCACGCTGCCGCTCGCGGGCAAGACCGTCATCTCCTGCGTGAACCCGCTGGCCTTCGACAAGCGCGGCGCCCATGGCCGCGTGGTCGACGCCGGGGAGGGGTCGGCAGCGGAGTCGGCCCAGCGGCTCGCTCCGGACGCCACCGTGGTCGGCGCCTTCCACAACGTCTCGGCGGTGCTGCTCTGGGACGAGATCGACTACCTCGACGAGGACGTGCTCGTCGTCGGCGACGTGGTCGAGGCCAAGGAGGTCGCGATGGAGCTCGCGAGCGCGGTCACCGGCCGGGTCGGGATCGACGCCGGCAAGCTGCGGCTGGCCCGCCAGCTGGAGCCGTTCACCGCGGTCCTCATCTCGATCAACCGGAAGTACAAGGCCCATTCCGGGATCCGCATCACCGGGCTGTGAACCAGCCCTGAGCCCGGATCAGCTCGTGCCGTTCCAGGAGTGCCAGAGCGCGGCGTAGGACCCACCCGCGGCCACCAGCTCGTCGTGCGACCCGAACTCCGAGATCACGCCGTCCTCGACCACCGCGACCCGATCGGCGTCGTGGGCCGAGAAGAGCCGGTGCGCGATCGCGATCACGGTGCGGCCGTGCAGGACGGCGGCCAGGGAGCGCTCCAGGTGCCGGGCGGCCCGGGGGTCGATGAGTGAGGTGGCCTCGTCGAGCACCAGGGTGTGGGGGTCGGCCAGCACCAGTCGGGCGAGCGCGATCTGCTGGGCCTGGGCGGCCGTGACGGCGCGCCCGCCCGAACCGACGACGGTGTCCATGCCCTCGGGCAGGGCGTCGACCCAGACCAGGGCGTCGACCGAGTGCAGGGCATCGCGAATGTCGGGGTCGGTGGCACCCGGAGGGGCAGCGAGCGCGAGGTTCTCGCGCAGGGTCCCGGCGAAGACGTGGTGCTCCTGGGTGATCAGCGCGACGTGGCCGCGCAGGTCGGCCAGCGGCAGCTCGACCAGGCCCACCCCACCCACGGTCACCGATCCGGTCCGGGGCGGGTGGATCCCGGCGAGGAGGCGGCCCAGCGTGGACTTGCCGGCACCGGAGGGGCCGACGATCGCGATCCGTTCGCCGACGCCGACCGAGAGGTCCATGCCGTGCAGGACGTCGCGACCCTCGACGTACGAGAAGCGCACGTCGGTGGCCTCCAGCTGCTCGCCCTCGGGCTCGGCACCGCTGACCTCGCGGTCGTCGGGCACCTGGGCGACACCGAGCAGGCGCGCGAGCGAGGCCGCGCCCATCTGCAGCTCGTCGAGGATCGAGACGATCCGGTCGACCGGGTCGATCAGCATCTGCACGTAGAGCACCGCCGCGGTCACCTCGCCCAGCGAGACGGTGCCCTGGAGGTAGAGCCAGCCGCCGAAGAGGAGGGTGGACACCGTGGGGACGAGGTAGGCGATCTCCATGTTGGGGAAGAAGACCGTGCGCAGGAAGAGGGTGTAGCGCTCGGCCAGGTAGGACTCGCGGATGTCGGAGTCGACCGCTGCGATGCGCTCCTCGCCGAGGCCGAGCGCCTCGACCGTGCGGGCGCCCTCGACGGTCTCGGTGAGCGTCGCGTTGATCGCGGAGTACGACGCCGACTCGCGGAGGTAGCCGTCCTTGGCGCGAGCGAGATACCACCGCAGGCCGACGACCAGCGGTGGGACGCCGAGCAGGCAGGGCAGCGCGACCCACCAGCCGACGCTGAGGGCGGCGGCAAAGGTGAGCACGGCGGTGATCACCGCGATCGTCCACTCGGGCATCGCGAACCGGATCGACCACCCGAGCTGGTCGACGTCACGACTGGTGCGGGTGAGCAGGTCGCCGGAGCCGGCGGCCTCGACCACCCCGACCGGGAGGGCCAGCGTGTTCTCCACGAAGTCCTCGCGCAGCTGCGCGAGGACCAGCTCGCCCAGGACCTGGCTGACCAGGCGGGCGTAGCGGGTGAGGATCGTGGTGGCGAGGAGGAAGCCGGCCAGGATCAGGATGATCCGGTCGACGTGCCCGACGGTCGTCCCGGTCTCGACCGCCTCGACCAGGTCGCCGAGCAGTCGGGGCGCGGCCAGGGCGGTCAGGGCGGCGAGACCGTGCAGGAGCAGCGCGCCCCAGAGCAGGCGGGGGTGGCGGCGGGCGATCGCCATGGCGTAGCGGCGTACGGCGCGGCCGTCGGCGACCGGCAGGCTGCCGAAGGGTGCGGTGCTCACGAGGTCACCTCCACGCGGGCCTCGCGGGTCACGACGGCGCGGTAGTCGGCGTGCTCGGCCAGCAGGTCGCAGTGCCGACCGGTCGCCACGATCCGGCCACCGCGCAGGAAGGCCACCTCGTCGACGGCGTCCAGCAGCAGGGGGCTGCTGGTGGTGACGACCGTGGTCCGGCCGGCGCGGTGCCGGCGCAGCCGCGACGCGATCCGGGCTTCGGTGTGGGCGTCGACCGCGGAGGTCGGCTCGACCAGGACCAGGATCTCGGGGTCGCTGGTGAGGGCGCGCACGAGCACCAGTCGCTGGCGCTGACCACCCGAGAAGGTGCGACCGCGCTCGGCAACGTGGGTCGCGAGCCCGTCGGGCAGCGCGTCGAGGATGTCGTCGGCCGAGGCGGTGTCGAGGGCGCGTGCGAGCCGGGTGAAGCGGTCCTCGCCGGCCGCCACGTCGAGGCGGTCGGCCAGCGGTCCGGAGAAGAGCACCGCCGCGGTGTCGGAGACCACGATCCGGCTGCGCACCTCGGCCAACGCCAACGACGTCAGCGGGACCTCGCCGAGCCGGACGTCGTCGTCCACGACCGGTGCGCAGAGGCCGAGCCGGTCGGCCAGCTCGGCCGACTCGTCGGGCTGCTCGCTCACGATCGCGAGCATCACGCCGGCGGGGACGCGGAGCCCGGTGCGGACGTCGTACAGGTCGGAGTCGGGGGCGGGCGACGGGGCCGGGGTGGCGGGGTCGTTCACGTCGGGGACGAGCGAGAGCACGTGACAGACCCGCTTGGCCGAGACGCGTCCGCGGATCAGCTTGTTGGCGTACTCGGTGGCGGTGCGTAGCGGCACCATCAAGAAGGCGGAGTAGCCGTAGAAGGCGACCAGCTGCCCCGCCGAGATCTCGCCGGCCACGGCTGAGCGGGCTCCCAGCCAGACGACCAGGACGACGAAGAGGCCGGGCAGGAACACCTGCAGGGCGTCGAGCATGGACTGCAGCCGGGCCACCGCGACCCCGGCGCGTCTGGTCGCCTGCGACTGGAGGCGGTAGCGCTCGTGGAAGACCTGCTCGCCGCCGATCCCGCGCAGCACGCGCAGGCCGCCGACGATGTCGCTCGCGGTGTTGGACAGCTCGCCCATCAGGGCACGCTGGGCGGTGCTGCGGCGCTGCAAGGGAGCGAGGAGCGGACCGACCAGCAGCATCAGCAGGGGTACGCCGAGCAGCACGACCAGGCCGAGCGTGACCGAGGTGTTCAGAAGGATCGTCGAGACGAGTCCGAACGACACGACGGCGCCGGCGAAGCGGGCCGAGACGTCCATCACCTGACCCAGGTGGGACAGGTCGCTGGTGCCGATCGCGACGACCTCGCCGGTCGAGACCTTGCGGGGGAGGCTGCCGCCGAGCCGGACGGTCTGCCGGGTGACCAGCTGCACCGTGCGGTAGGCGGTGATCAGCCAGTTGGTGACCGCGAACCGGTGCCGCAGGATCCCGCTCCCGGCCTGGACGAGCCCGATCAGCAGCATGACGAGGGACCACTTCACCAGCTCGCCGCCGTCGCGCCCGGCGATGCCCCGGTCGATCGCGAGCCCGATCACCATGGGGATCACGGCCTGGCTGCTCATCCAGAGAATGCCGAAGCACATGCCCCCGAGGAGGGTGCGGCGCTGACCCATCGCGAGCCACCACAAGAAGCGTCCGGGAGACCGGTGATCGGCCGTGCCGGGGTGGTCGAGAGGGAGTGATCGCACTCGCACCAGACTACGGAGCCGAGGGCTGATTCAGCGAATGGTTATCGCCTCGTCACCGACCGCAGGAAGCCCGCGCGAACGCGATGGCACCGGCCGCCCCGCGGGGGCTCATCCGGACCACCAGCTGGCCCGGCCGGCCGTCGAGGTGGAGCCGGACCAGGAACGCCGTCGCACCCCCGGACTCCATGAAGCCGTGGTCGTCGCAGCGCGCGGGCCGCACCGGCAGTCGCAAGCGGACGACGGGGCCATCGCCACGCACGAGGGCGTCGGGCTGCCACGGCGTACCACCCACCGAGCCGAGCAGCGGGGTGCCGCCGACCGAGTCGATCTGCAGGCGGTGGCCCGACCGGCCGGTGGGGCGTACGACGAGCGTCAGCACGCTGGTGCTGCCCTGCGCCGCCTGCGGCACCGGCACGTGGTCGGAGAAGGAGAGCCGGGCGACACGGGCCACGTCGAGCTCGAGGCACCGGGCCGTGACGTAGCGCGAGACCAGGTCGTTGTCGTCGCCCACCTGCAGGCGGATCTGGCGGTCGTCGCTCCGGTCGGTGAGCACGAGCCGACCCGGCCCCCGATTGGACGCCGCCGCACAGACCGGACGCGCGGGCAGGGTCAACGGATAACCACGCTCGGACCCGGCCGGGTCGAGGCGGAGCCGCTCGCCGCGCAGCGGTCGGCGGAACCTCGGGTCGAGGTAGCGAATCTCGACGGGGTCCAGGGGCTGGGTCGTGTCGTTGTCGATCCACACCTGCACCCGGCCCAGCGCCGCGTCGCGCGAGGACTGGCGCAGGTCCGCGAGGATCCGACCGCTCGGCGGGCCGGGGGGCGGGAGTGGGACCGGGGTCAGGGTTCGGATCGTCGGCGATGGTGCTGGTGTCGGCGCCGACGCCTGGCTGTGGCAGGAGGTCAGCCCCGGCACGAGCAGTGCGAGCACGACCGCGACCCGTCGACCGGCGGGCGCACCATCGGCTCGACGCAGCTTCACCATGGGTTCATGGTGAACCTCAGAGGCCGAGGGCGTCGATGCTTTCTGCGCCCGGGAGCCGGGCCACCAGGTGCCCGGGCACCAGCAGCTTGGAGCGGCGTACGCCGGAGCCGAGGAGGGCGACCTCGATCTCGGCGATGCGCGCGTCGACGAGCAGCCGCCACGGGGCCGGGAGACCGACCGGCGTGATCCCGCCGTACTCCATGGCTGATTCCTCGACCGCGCGCTCCATGGAGAGGAACGACGCCTTGCGGACGTCGAGGGTCCGCTTGACGAGGTTGTTCACGTCGGCGCGGGTGTCGGCGCGGACGACGCAGGCCGCGATCCGTTCCTCTCCGTCGCGCCGGCCGGCGACGACCACGCAGTTGGCGCTCGCCGTCAGCGGCAGCGCGTAGGCCTCGGTCATCGCGGCCGTGTCGGCGAGGTCGGGATCGATCTCCACGACCGCCACGCTCGCGGCGTGCTCCCAGGTAGCCAGGGCGCTCGCCACGGCGGGCGCGAGGAGCTCGGGGTGGTCGAGCGCGGACAGGGACGTCAGGGTGCCGAGGTGGGGAAGGCTCACCGGCCCATCGTGCCGCGCGGCCGCAGCCCCAGGAAGGGCAGGCCCGGCCGCGCGGGCCGACCGGTCAGTCGCGAGGGATCAGCAGCCACGCGACGACATAGGCCACGACGACGGTGCCGAGCCCCAGGATCGCGCCGACAACAGTGATCACCCGGACCATCGTGACGTCGATGCCGAAGTAGGCAGCCACGCCCGAGCAGACGCCGGCGATCATCTTGTCGTCCGTACGACGCACGAGTCGCTTGGGCTGCTCGGCTGGATGCTGGGCGGGTTGGTCGGGAACGGTGCTCATCGGATCTCCTCGGTGGGGGTGGTGCGGAACTCACGGTCGCGACGCGACACGACGGTCGCGACGACGAGGCCGACCACCCCGGCCAGCACCCAGGGCACGGGCAGCAGCCAGCGGAGGTCGTTGTCGGCCACGGCGCCGCTCTCGAAGAGTGCCCACACCCCGAGCAGCCCGAGGAACAGCAGGCCCGCGACCAGGTGGGCCACATTGACCGGGTGTCGCCCGGGGTTGCGGGTGGTCAGGTGGGGCTCGGTCTCGTGACTCATGAGTGCACCTCGATCTCTCCGAAGTTGAGGGTGGCGATGATGGTGATGGTGGGCAGGTCGGGGGTGCCTTCTCCCGCGCTCCCGAGTCGGGCCACGTCCTGGTCGTCGACGCCATCTCGACTGAGTCCGATGTCGAAGCCCTCGGCCTCGCGGTCGAAGAGCTCGATGTGGCCGATGTTGTGCACCCGCGCCTCGACCCGGGTGGCCAGGCCGTCCGGGACGATGACCTCCACGTGGCCGAACTTGCCAGTGATCTCGATGGTGCGGCCGTCGAGGGCGTCGAGGTCACGCACGTCGGTGAGGTCCAGGACGAGCTCTCCGGTGCCGACCGAGTAGCGGTCGGCCACCGCGACGGCGCTCGTGGGGGCGAGCGTCTGTTGGGTGCCGTCCCAGCCGTCGGCGGCACTGGTGATGAGGAGCGCCATGGAGGTGACCAGGCCCAGCAGAATCAGTCCACCGGCGCGGCCGTAGACGGATCCCACGAGCAGCATGACGGCGATCGTCGCCAGAGTGAGGGCGGGGTAGGCAGCGGCGGCGACCGGGGTGCCGGAGAGGTCGACGATGACGAGGAGCCCGATCCCCAGGGCCGCCAGCGCCAGGGTGATCCAGAAGAGGAGCGGCCCCGCCCGCCGCGACGAACCGCCGGAGCGGGTCGTCGACGCGGAGGACCGGTCGCGGCGGACGAGCAGGAAGACGACCAGGACGAGGAGGGCCAGCGGCCAGGGGAACCAGTACGCACCCCACGAGTCGCCGGCGAGCGAGAGGACGGCCACCACACCGGCGACCACCAGGGCGATCGAGCGGTTGCGCTCGTCCAGTCCGAAGGGCTCCTTGGTCGACCCCTCCTCGGGGACGAGCAGCCAGCACGCGGCGTACAGGATCAGCCCGGCGCCGCCGAAGAAGACGAGGACGACCAGGGTCACCCGCACCACGAGCGGGTCGATGTCGAGGTGCCGGGCGATACCACCGGCGACGCCGGCCACCTTGCGGTTGTCGACCGAACGGCGCAGCCGGCGCAGGTCGCGCATCTCGCTGGCGCTGACGCGGGGGCCCTCGTTGTCGGAGCTGTTCGTGGCTGTGCCCGTTGAGCTACCTGTGGAGGCGGCGTCCTCGGGGCGGGTGGGTGTGGTGTCCATGGCTCCAGCGTGGCCCTCGGGACGCTCGCGCACCATCGGGGGGAACCCTGAGTGGCCCCCGGACGGCGTGGAGACCAGGGTCGGACCGGGGTTCTTCCTCATGGTTCGCGCTGTCGCGCTGTGTGACGATGATCGAACCATGAGCACTCTCTCGCCCCCCGAGGTCCGACGCGCGACGCGCGACTCCCAGCAGCCCGTCATCGGCGGCGTCGCTGCGGGGCTCGCCCGCCACCTCGGACTGCCCGTCCTCTGGGTCAGGGTCGGGTTCGTGCTCGCGGCGCTCCTGAGCGGCCTGGGTGTCGTGCTGTACGCCGCCCTGTGGCTCGTGCTGCCCTCGGACTCCCGCTTCGTCGAGGCTGCACCCGGCGTCGAGAGCGCGACCCGGCGCGGACTACGGCCGGGCCGGATCCGTCGGCTGGGCGACATGGGGCCGGTGATCGCGCTGGCGGTCCTGGGCTTCGGGCTCGTCCTGGTGGTCCAGGCGGTCCTGGGGAGCGGGAGCGGAGGGGTCCTGTGGCCGATCTTCCTCGGACTCGTCGGCGTTGGCCTGCTCTGGCGCCAGGCCGATGAGGCCCAGCGGGAGCGCTGGCTCGACACCACCGGCCGGATCGACCCGCTGCGGGTGGTGCTCGGCTCGCGGGGCTGGGCGTCGTACGCCCGGCTGGTGGCCGGAGTCGGTCTGATCGTGCTGGCCCTCGTGGCGTTCTCCCTGCGCGGTGGCTCGATCACGCTGGCGCGCGACATCACGCTCTCTGCTCTCCTCGGGGTGGTCGGGATTGCGATCGTGGTCGGCCCGTGGGTCTACCGACTGGCCTCGGACCTGACCGCCGAGCGCACCGAACGAGTCCGCACCCAGGAGCGCGCCGACGTCGCCGCGCACCTCCACGACTCGGTCCTGCAGACCCTGGCGCTGATCCAGAAGAACGCAGGCGACGCGCCCACGGTCGCGCGGCTGGCGCGGGCGCAGGAGCGGGACCTGCGCGCCTGGCTCTACGCCGGCGAGTCGACCGACGAGAGCAGCCTGGCCAGCGCGCTGCGGGGGACCGCAGCCAGGATCGAGGACCACTACGGGGTCTCGGTCGACGTGGTCAGTGTCGGAGACCTTCCCTTCGACGACCAGGTCCGAGCGGTCGTCGCGGCAGCCGGTGAGGCCGTCACGAACGCCGCCAAGCATGCCGGGGTCGATCGGGTCGACGTCTACGCCGAGGTCGGCACCGAGACCGTCGACGTCTTCGTGCGAGACCGCGGCCGCGGCTTCGACGACGCCGAGACCCCTGCGGACCGACGTGGGATCAGCGACAGCATCGTGGCCCGCATGGAACGGCACGGCGGCACCGCCCAGGTGACCTCGTCGCCGGGCGACGGCACCGAGGTGCGCCTGCACCTGCCCACCCCCCGATCCCCCCGGACCCCAGGACAGGAGGCCCCTCGTGGCTGAGGAGACACGCCCGGTGAGCCCGGTGAGGGTGGTCATCGTGGACGACCACGCCATGTTCCGTCGTGGGGTGCGCAGCGAGCTCGAGGCGGGCGCCCCGGACCGGGTCCTGGTCCTCGCTGAGGCCGCCGACGTGGACGAAGCGGTCGCGGCCGTCGCCGAGCACCAGCCGGACGTGGTGCTGCTCGACGTACACCTCCCCGGTGGAGGGGGCGTCGAGGTGATGCGACGCAGCGCGGTCACCGGCAGCTCTTCCCAGACGCGCTACCTGGCGCTGTCGGTCAGCGATGCGGCCGAGGACGTCATCGGCACCATCCGCGGGGGAGCCCGTGGCTACGTCACCAAGACGATCACCGGCGAGGAGCTGGTCTCCGCGATCACCCGGGTGGCCGAGGGCGACGCCGTCTTCTCTCCGCGGCTGGCCGGCTTCGTGCTGGACGCCTTCGCGGGGTCGATCGAGGTGGCTGCCGTCGACGAGGACCTCGACCGCCTGACCGAGCGGGAGCGGGAGGTGATGCGGCTGATCGCCCGGGGCTACGCCTACAAGGAGGTCGCCAAGGAGCTCTTCATCTCGATCAAGACCGTCGAGACCCACATGTCGAGCGTGCTGCGCAAGCTCCAGCTCTCCTCACGGCACGAGTTGAGCCGCTGGGCCTCGGACCGACGCCTCCTCTGACCCGATGGGCGGTGGAGCGACGGTCGAGCGGGGGGACGCCGATGCGGTCGAAAGATCGTGTCCACAGTGCGGACGGATGGCCCGTTTCAGGGGTCGGATTGAGAGCCACACGACCAGCGTGGGCAGCCGTTATGAGAGCGACGACCCGGGCGCGTGGACCGAGCCTCGCCAGGCACCTGTCCTCGGTCGATGGAACAAGCAGCCCCGATCCGCGCGGTCATTGCCGTGAGCGGTCATCCCGACTGGATGCCTCACCAAGCCTCGCGGAGGTTGTTTGTCATGGCAGCGATGTCCGTCCATTCGTAGACGGTCCCGGGCAGCAGGTAGCCCTCTTCGTTGAAGGTCCGCTGAGCGATCTCGCGTCCGCCCATCGCCTCATAGAAGCCCCGAGCCGGGAGGTTGGCGGTCAGGACGCCGATGTGGAGCTTCGTGAAACCCAGTGAGGCCAACTCGTGGCCGGCCTCCATCAGGAGCAAGCGACCGATGCCTTGACCCTGCCGATCCGGACGCACGTAGAGCGCGCCGATCTCCGCGACCGAGCCCGAGGTGTAGTCGTCGGCTTCGGTCCCCAACACCAACGCGATGAGATCGTCTGCATCGTCTGCAGCGACCAGCAGAACGTCGCGTGGGTGACGGCCCTGAGCTCGCTCGTCAAGGGTGCGTGCCCACGCTTGTGCTGAGACGTCCGGTGTCCACTCGTTCACGCGCTTGTGCCAGGCAGCGTTGGGCATCTGGCCGCGGTGGGCCGCCAGCCAGGCCTCGACCATCACCCGTCCCATGGCGGGAGCGTCGTCAGGTACGGCGACCCGGACCTGCATCTGCCGCTCCTCTCCGACGTTGTCCGAGGCTAGCCGCGCAAGGCCCGCGGCGACCAGCGGATTGCCTCGAGCAAGAATCGCCTCCCACGGGTTCAGGGCAACCGCACTCAGATGCCGCGGGGAGCGCACATGCCGCCTCCGGGTCCGCCTCAGAAGTCGCTCCCCGGCCACAGCTCAGGAGGTCAGCGACTGAGGTGCGCGCTCCAGCGCTCGTCGATCCGGCCGACCTTCCAGATGGTCACCGAGAGCGCCCAGGTGAAGACGAAGAGCGCGACGACGAGGTAGCCGATGTAGGCCAGGTCGATGTCGGCGATCGCGCCCAGCGGACCGGTGGTGACACCGGTCTTGTCGGCCAGCAGACCGATCAGCTCGATCCCGCCGATCAGCAGCGCGACCGCGACCGAGAGCGCGGTGATGGTGATGTTGTAGTAGATCTTGCGCACCGGCCGGGTGAAGGCCCAGCCGTAGGCGACGTTCATGAACGCCCCGTCGAGGGTGTCGAGCAGGGACATGCCGGCGGCGAAGAGGATCGGCAGCGTGAGCACCGCCCACCACGGCAGGCTGGCGGCGACGGCGCCACCGGCGATCACCAACAACGCGATCTCGGAGACGGTGTCGAAGCCGAGACCGAAGAGGAAGCCGGTCGGGAACATGTGCCACGGCTTGCGGACCGCCCGGGTGACTCGACCGAGGATGCGGTTGAGGAAGCCACGGTTGTCGAGCTGGCGGTCGAGCTCGGTCTCGTCGTACTGACCGGTGCGCATCTCGCGGAAGACCTGGAGGATGCCGATCAGCGCGACGAGGTTGATCAGGCCGATCAGGATCAGGAAGATGCCGCTGATCGAAGTGCCCCAGACGCCGGTGACCGCTTGCAGGCTGGAGCCCTCGTCGGAGATGCCGTTGGTCAGGAAACGCACCCCGAGAGCGACGCCGAGCACCATCACGAAGACGACCGAGGAGTGCCCGAGGCTGAACCAGAAGCCCACGCTCATCGGGCGTTGGCCGTCGGCCATCAGTTTGCGGGTGACGTTGTCGATCGCGGCGATGTGGTCGATGTCGAAGGCGTGCCGCATGCCGAGGGTGTACGCCGTGAGGCCGAGCCCCACGCCGAGCACCTTGCCGCCGACCTCGTAGTCGTGCGGGGCGATCACGCCGATGAGCAGTCCCCAGCCCAGGACGTGCAGGAAGAGCACGAACCCCAGGGTGCGGAACAGGCTCTGCTTCTCCCCGGTCGACAGCGCCCGGCGAGCGGGGCGGTCGATCGTCGTCGGAGTCACCCCAACATCCTAGGCGCGGCCAGTTCCCAATTGCAATCAATGTGCAACAAGGTGACAGTCGGCGGCCCTACGATCGGGACATGGAGACCTTGCGACTCGTGCTGCTGTTCGTCCACATCCTCGGCTTCGCCGCGCTCTTCGGCGGGCTCGTGGTCCAGGCGCCGGCCGCACAGAAGGCCGTGAATGCCGCGATGCGCGACGGGATCGGGGCCGCCTTCCTCGCCGGACTGCTGCTGGTCGGCGTCCTCGAGGCAGGCTCTGACCCCGTGAACCACGCGAAGGTGGCGGTGAAGTTCGCGATCGGGCTGGTGATCCTGGTGCTGGTCATGGCCAACGCCCGCAAGGAGCAGATCCCGTCGGGGCTGTGGTCCGGGCTGCTCGTCCTGACCGTCGCCAACATGGCGGTTGCCGTCTTCTGGTCCTCGGTCCACGTCTGAGGTTCGGAGCCGAGCCCCGGACGGATCGGATCGGCCCGATCAGCCTCCCGGGCAGAGGGCCTCGCCGGGCTCCAGTCCGGGATGGATCGGCCCACTCCGCTCGTTGAGCGAGCCGGGGCCGGCCTCGCTCGCGGTGACCCCGCGGCGTACGGCGATGATCTCGGCGAGGATCGCCACGGCGATCTCCGCGGGCTCGTCGGCGCCGATGTCGAGCCCGATCGGAGCATGCAGTCGGCCCAGCTCCTCGTCGGTGACCCCGTCGGCCAGCAGCCACTCGCGGCGCCGCGCCTGGGTCTTGCGCGAGCCCATCGCCCCGACGTACGTCGAGTCCGCCCGGAGGGCGTCGCGGATCGCCGGTGCGTCGATCCCCTCGTGGTGGCTCACCACGACGACCGCGTCCGCTGACGCGAGCGCGGCGGTGCACTCCTTCGACGTCAGCGCCGTGGTGACGCCCCAGTCGAGGGTGGCAGCGATGGACCGCACGGCCTCGGCGACCGGGCCGTCGCCGACGATCAGGAGCTCGAGATGGTGGGTCATGCGTCCAGTATCGGCCGTTCGGCGCGCGCGTGCGACCTGTGCCACGCGGGCGGCAGACCCCGGTGGCGTGCCGCGGCGCCGGGGGGTGGTGGCCCGTAGGCTGGGCCGGGAAATGAGCACCCCTTTCCCGATCCCCGGCCTCGAGCACCTCTCCGCCACCGACGAGCCCCGCACCGCCCGTCGCGGCCCCTCCCGAGAAGAGCTGCTCGAGGGGCTCAACGAGCCCCAACGCGCCGCGGTCGTCCACGAAGGTGCACCGCTGCTCGTGGTCGCGGGCGCCGGCTCGGGCAAGACCCGGGTGCTGACTCGCCGGATCTCCTGGCTGATCCAGGAGCGTCGCGCGCACCCCGGCTCGATCCTCGCGATCACCTTCACCAACAAGGCCGCGGCCGAGATGAAGGAGCGCGTCGAGGAGCTGGTCGGCAAGCGGGCCCGGATCATGTGGGTCTCGACCTTCCACTCGGCCTGCGTGCGCATCCTGCGCAAGGAGATCGACAAGTTCGGCTACAAGTCGAACTTCTCGATCTACGACGCCGCCGACCAGAAGCGGCTGATGGCCCTGGTCTGCAAGGACCTCGACCTCGACCCCAAGCGCTTCCAGCCCAACGCCGTCCTGCACTGGGTGAGCAACCACAAGAACGAGCTCCGCGACGCCGACGAGGCCGCCAAGGACACCCACAACTCGCTCGAGGAGAGCTACTCCGCGGCGTACTCCCTCTACGAGCGACGGTTGCGCGAGGCAAACGCCCTCGACTTCGACGACCTGATCATGAAGACGGTGCACCTGCTCCAGGCCTTCCCGGAGGTCCGCGAGACCTACCGCCGGCGCTTCCGGCACGTCCTGGTCGACGAGTACCAAGACACCAACCACGCGCAGTACGCCCTGATCCAGCAGCTCTGCGCGGACACCTTCGAGGAGCCGGTCGGCCCCGAGCAACCCGCCGAGCGGGTCCCGCCGGCGGAGCTGATGGTGGTCGGTGACGCCGACCAGTCCATCTACGCCTTCCGCGGGGCCAACATCCGCAACATCCTCGACTTCGAGCAGGACTTCCCGGACGCCACCTCAATCCTGCTCGAGCAGAACTACCGCTCCACCCAGACGATCCTGAACGCCGCGAACGCCGTGATCGGGCACAACGTCGGTCGCAAGGCCAAGCGGCTCTGGTCCGACGCCGGCGAGGGGGAGCGGATCGTCGGCTACGTCGCCGACGACGAGCGGGACGAAGCCAGGTTCGTCTCCGAGGAGATCGACAAGCTGACCGACGCCGGCAGCCTGCGCCCGGCCGACGTCGCCGTCTTCTACCGGACCAACGCCCAGTCGCGTGTCTTCGAGGAGGTGTTCATCCGCGTCGGCATGCCCTACAAGGTCGTCGGTGGGGTGCGCTTCTACGAGCGGCGCGAGGTGCGCGACGCCCTCGCCTACCTGCGGATGCTCGCCAACCCTGCCGACCAGGTCTCGCTGCGCCGGATCCTGAACACCCCCAAGCGTGGCATCGGGGACCGCGCGGTCGCCTGTGTGCAGGCGCTGTCCGAACGGGAGCGGCTGACCTTCTGGGACGCGCTGCGTCGGGCGGAGGACGCGCCCGGGCTGGCCACCCGCAGCCTCACCGCGATCCGTGGCTTCGTGGCCATGGTCGAGGAGTTCCAGTCAATGGTGGCCGCCGACGAGCGCGCCGACGTGATCCTCGAGTCGGTGCTGTCCCGCTCCGGCTACCTCGCCGAGCTCGAGGCCTCCGACGACCCGCAGGACGAGACCCGCGTCGAGAACCTCGCCGAGCTGGTGGCGGTGGCCCGGGAGTTCTCCGACGACCCGGTCGCCGGACCCTCGGCCGACCCCTCCGACGTGGACGCCGGGATCGTGGCCCCCGGTCTGGGCGACTTCCTCGAGCGCGTGGCCCTGGTGGCCGACGCCGACCAGATCCCCGACGCCCCCGACGACGACGCCGGCGTGGTCACCCTGATGACGTTGCACACCGCGAAGGGGCTGGAGTTCCCGGTGGTCTTCCTGACCGGCCTCGAGGACGGCGTCTTCCCCCACTCCCGGTCGTTGGGGGACCAGACCGAGCTCGAGGAGGAGCGTCGGCTCGCCTACGTCGGCGTGACCCGCGCCCGCGAGCGGCTCTACATCTCGCGAGCCGTGGTCCGCTCCGCGTGGGGCGCTCCCTCCCACAACCCGGGATCACGCTTCCTCGACGAGCTCCCGATCGACCTGGTCGACTGGCGCCGCACCGAGGCCGCCCAGACCAGCTGGGGTCGCCCCGACCTCTCCAGGGGTGGCTCCGGCGGCGGCATGGGCGCGCCCACCGCGGCCGGTCGTCGCAACTTCTCCTCCGCGGCGCTCCGAGCCGATGCGGCCGCCAAGGCCAAGCCCGCCCGGGAGATCCCGTCCCTGGAGCCGGGCGACCGGGTCGTCCACGACTCGTTCGGGATGGGCACGGTGGTCTCTCTCGAAGGCGTCGCCGACAAGTCGGTCGCCTCGATCGACTTCGGCTCCGAGGGCGTCAAGCGGTTGCTGCTGCGCTACGCGCCGGTCGAGAAGCTGTAGGGCTCGCCACCCCCAGTTCCCTGCGAAAGGTTGCGGTTTGGTCCCCAACCGCAACAACTGAGTCGCCGGAACTGCGGTTCGTGACCAATGGGTGGCCCCTGACCGTCGCGCGGGCCGATGAGGCCGCAACTGTTGCGGTTGGGGACCAAACCGCAACAAATCGGCGCGAGAACCCGCGGTTAGTGACCAAACGAGCGGGTGCGCCGCAGCCGCAGCGTCGCAGGTGGCGCTGAACTACGGCGTCAGGCCGCGGTAGACCAGTGCGGTGTAGGGGTCGACCGGGTCGCCGCCGCCGGGGCGGACCTCGAGGTGCAGGTGCGAGCCGGTGCTGTTGCCGGTCGAGCCGACGTAGCCGACCACCTCGCCGGCGCGGACTTCCTGGCCCACGGAGACGATGTACGACGTCTGGTGGGCGTACCAGAGCTCGGTGCCGTCCTCGAGCGTGATCACGGTCTTGTTGCCGTAGGAACCGTCGTAACCGACCGAGCTGATCACGCCGTTGGCCATCGCGACGATCGGGGTCCCGCTGGGAGCGGCAAAGTCCAGCCCCGTGTGGGACGACGCCCAGAGGCCGTACTGGCCGAACGTGGCGGTGAGGCGGTAGCCGCCCAGGGGCAGGACCCACTGGTTGCGGGCGATCTTGGCCGCCTGCGCCTCGGCCTGCTTCGCGAACTTGGCGAGCGTGGCGTTGCGGGCCTTGGCTTGGTTCTCGGCCTGGGCGACGAGCTTGTCGCCGGCCCCGGCGGTACGGCTGGAGCTGCGGCTGACCGTGGCGCTGCGGGAGTCGAGGAGGTTGACCCGGGAGATGTCGCTGGCCCCGGTCAGGGCGCTTGCCTGGAGGAAGCGCACGTTGGTCGCGCCGACCAGGCCGGTGTCGGTGGCGGTGACCGCACCGAATCCTGAGGCGACGAGCGCGGCAACCCCGAGCAGGATCGGCGCCGAGGGAAGGCCACGGAACAGCGGTCCGCGACGCGAGCTGCGTCTGGCCGCCAGCCCGCTGGTCTGCTTGTCGGCCCTGCGGCGGCCGGGGGCCGGCGAGCTGACGGGAGAGTCGACAGGGGTCACCGAGGGTCCGCGAGAATGGCCGCGACGATCCGCTCGGTGGTTGCCCATGTAAGAAGTCTCCGTAGTCGGGGGGGTGACGAGACGTGAGCCACGACTGTAACGGAAAGGTCACGGTCGAAGAAACTCAACTGGACCATCGTGCCCCAGATGGTGCATGAATGCGGCCGATCGGGGGTACGCGCTCGCGACTGGCCCCGCCTGAGCGCGGGACGTGGCCATCCTCACAGCCCGCTAGCCTGCATCCATGAGCGCTGTCCTCGTGCGGATCCTGCTGGCGCACCCCGCCGGTCAGACGCCGGGCGACGGTGTGGCCGCGCTGGCCCGCGCCCTGCGCGACGCGGGCCACGAGGTGATCCAGGCCGGTGCCCAGGCGCCCCGTCAGCTGGTCGCGGCGGCGATCCAGGAGGACGTCGACCTGCTGATCGTCTGCTCGCAGGACGCCGTACCCGGCTATGCCGACGAGGTCAGCTGCGCCGCGGAGGAGTCCGGCGCCGACGACGTGACGGTGCGCGTGGTCAGCCCTGACGAGCAGCTGCCGGCTCTCGTGGCGTGGGTCCACGAGCAGGTCGCCGGAGCTCAGGCCTGAGCCTGGCGGCGTACGTCGAGCACGAGCCGCGTCTGTTGGCCGGACCGGTGGACCTCGCGCACTTCCAGTCGCCCCGAGGTGATCCGCCGAGGCAGCAGGGGGGCTCCGGCCCCGAGGAAGACCGGGCAGAGTCCGAGCTGGATCTCGTCGAGGTGCCCGGCGTCGTCGAACTGGCCGACGAGGTCCCCGCCGCCCACCACCCAGATGTCCCGCTCCCCGGCGGCCGCCGCGATCTCGTCGTACGCCGCCGCCACCTCGCCGCGGACGAAGTGCAGGTCGACGCCGGCGACGGCGGGCAACTCGCGATGCGTGAAGACCCAGCACGGTCGGTCGCCGTAGAAGGCGTGCCACTTTTCGGGGTGCGCCACCAAGTCCTCGTGGGCCAGCACCCACTCATACGTCGTCGCGCCCATGACGAGCACGCCGATGCCGGCGATGAAGTGGTCCCACGACCCGTCGTCGGGGTCTCGAACCACCTCGAAGAGCCAGTCGAGAGAGTTGTCCTCGTCGGCGATGAAGCCGTCGAGCGTGGTGGCGGTGAAGTAGACGACGCGGGTCATCGTTCGACCGTATCCAGCGGCCGGGAGACGTCAAGGACGACAACTCGACGCTATGCCGTGCATCACGTCAGGCGTTCTCGTCTCGTCGTTGGGCGCCGTTCGGGTCTAGGGTGCCGGAGAGATACGTATGGTCGATTTCCCGACCGACAGCTTCGATGAGGACTGGGTGGATCTGTGGATCTGATGGAATTCCAGGCGAAGGAACTCTTCGCCAAGCACGACGTACCGGGTGCCCTGGGCATCGTCGCGACGACGCCGGCCGAGGCCCGCGCCGCGGCCGAGAAGCTGGGTGTCTGTGTCGTCAAGGCTCAGGTGCAGGCCGGCGGCCGCGGGAAGGCTGGCGGCGTCAAGCTCGCCAAGACTCCCGACGAGGCCGAGGCCCACGCCACTGCGATCCTCGGGATGCAGATCAAGGGCCTCACGGTGCACCGGGTGCTCATCGCCCCCGCCGCGAGCATCGAGGAGGAGTACTACTTCTCCTTCCTGCTCGACCGTGCCAACCGGCAGTACCTCTGCATCGCCAGCGTCGAGGGTGGTGTCGAGATCGAAGAGGTCGCGAAGACCAACCCCGACGCCGTCAAGCAGATCGCGATCGACCCCGGCACCGGTGTGGACGAGGCCAAGGCCCGTTCGATCGTCGCCGAGGCCGGTTTCCCCGAGGTGCTGACCGAGCAGGCCGTGGAGACCGTCCTGGCCCTGTGGAAGGTCTTCATCGAGGAGGACGCCACGCTCGTGGAGGTCAACCCGCTGGCCCGCTTGGCCGGTGACAAGCTCGAGGCGCTCGACGGCAAGGTCTCGCTCGACGAGAACGCCGAGTTCCGCCACCCCGAGCACGCCGCGTTCGAGGACAAGGACGCCGCCGACCCGCTCGAGGCCAAGGCCAAGGCGAAGGGGCTCAACTACGTCAAGCTCGACGGTGCCGTCGGCATCATCGGCAACGGCGCCGGTCTCGTCATGAGCACCCTCGACGTCGTCGCGTACGCCGGCGAGGCGCATGGTGGGGTCAAGCCCGCCAACTTCCTCGACATCGGTGGCGGCGCCTCGGCCCAGGTGATGGCCGACGGCCTCGACGTGATCTTGAACGACGAGCAGGTCAAGAGCGTCTTCGTGAACGTCTTCGGCGGCATCACGTCGTGCGACGCGGTCGCCAACGGCATCGTCGGCGCCCTCGAGATCCTCGGTGACGAGGCCAGCAAGCCGCTGGTCGTCCGCCTCGACGGCAACGCCGTCGAGGAGGGTCGCCGCATCCTCAACGCTGCCAACCACCCGCTCGTGACCCTGGTCGACACCATGGACGGAGCGGCCGACAAGGCCGCCGAGCTCGCGAACGCCGCGAACTGACTTAAAGGACTGACGAGACTGTGTCTATCTACCTGAACAAAGAATCCAAGGTCATCGTCCAGGGCATCACCGGCGGCGAGGGCACCAAGCACACCGCGCTGATGCTCAAGGCCGGTACCCAGGTCGTCGGCGGCGTCAACGCCCGCAAGGCCGGCACCACCGTGACCCACACCGACGCCGACGGGAACAGCGTCGAGCTGCCCGTCTTCGGCTCCGTCAAGGAGGCGATGGCCGAGACCGGTGCCGACGTCTCGGTGGCCTTCGTGCCGCCGGCGTTCACCAAGGATGCCTGCTTCGAGGCCATCGACGCCGGCATCGGCCTGCTCGTCGTGATCACCGAGGGTGTGCCCGTCCAGGACACGGCCGAGGTCTGGTCGCACCTGCAGGGCACCGCCACCCGGATGATCGGGCCGAACTGCCCGGGCATCATCACGCCCGGCGAGGCGCTGGCCGGCATCACGCCCGCCAGCATCGCGGGCAAGGGTCCGGTCGGCCTGGTCTCCAAGTCGGGCACCTTGACCTACCAGATGATGTTCGAGCTGCGCGACTACGGCTTCTCGACCGCCATCGGCATCGGCGGTGACCCGATCGTGGGCACCACCCACATCGACGCCCTCGCGGCGTTCGAGGCGGACCCCGACACCAAGGCGATCGTGATGATCGGCGAGATCGGTGGCGACGCCGAGGAGCGGGCTGCGGCCTACATCAAGGACCACGTCACCAAGCCGGTCGTCGGCTACGTCGCGGGCTTCACCGCCCCCGAGGGCAAGACGATGGGCCACGCCGGCGCGATCGTGTCGGGTTCCTCCGGCACCGCCCAGGCGAAGAAGGAGGCCCTCGAGGCCGCCGGAGTCAAGGTCGGCAAGACGCCGTCCGAGACTGCCTCGCTGATGCGGGAGATCCTGAAGAACCTCTGAGTCCTCCCGGACTCGACTGACGAAGGAGGGTCCCCGGCACCTGGTGCCGGGGACCCTCCTTCGTCGTACCGGGCTCAGGGACGGCCACATCCGCCGGCCGCGAAGAGGCACATCTGCTCGACGACGCCCCCGGCCGCTGACCCGACGTCCGCGATAGATGCCTCGATCGTCGCCGGGGAGCCGCCGCCCTCCCCGGCGTGGGAGGTGAGCAGGACCGCGTTGCCGACCCGCACCGCGGCGACCACCTCCAGGCCGACACCGAAGAATCCCTGGTCGCGGTAGCGGTGGGTGAGCACGAACGACTCGTCGCCGAATGCCGGGCCCGGGACCTCGGCGTACACCTGGTCGGTGCCGCCGACGGACTCCTCGGGACACGCAGACACCGCAGCGCGCAGCGCGTCGAGGGCCCGGGCGGCGGCCTCGTCATCTGGGTACAGCCCGAGTGTTCGTCCGCGGAAGTCCTCGGCCTCGCCGGTGTACGTCGCACCGGCGACGTCGACGGACTCCACCGGCTCGGCGACCGACCAGCCGGTGCGCCCGCAGAGCCGGACGCCGTCGAGGCCGGGGGTGTCGGTCGTCGTGACGGGAGACCCGTCGTTGCCGTTGGTGGCCGGAAGCCCGTCGGCGAGCGGGAAGTCCTCCGGGATCGTCTGGAGCCAGGAGGTCGGCGTCTCAGTCGCGGGGACGGGGGCCGCGCGGTCTCCTCCGCCCGACGCCACGGCGAGCGGCACCACGACGGCCAGGACGACGGCCGCACCAGCCGCCGTGGCGAGCAGGTGGGAACGAAGCGGCGTGGAGTCGTCGACCTTTCGCTTGTCCATCAACCCCACCTCGTTCCCGCCATGACGATCGCCTCCGAAGGCCTGTCACAGGGGAGACGCTCGGGGTGGCGACTCGGTTGCGCGAGAACGTCCGAAGATCAGGTCCCGGTCGGGCGCGGTCGCGCCGCGAGCGCTGGCTGCAGCCACCGGCGTACGAAGCGGCGCAGCTCGTCGGGGGAGCGGGGCGGCACCGAGGGGTGCTGCAGGAACGACACCATCAGGCGCATCGTCAGCTCGGCCAGGCCCTCGAAGTCCTCCTCGTGGACCCCGATTGCCTCCCAGTCGACAGGGACGCCGCGCAGCACCCGCGACCCCAGGTCGAACGCCGTCGAGGTGGTGACCCCACGCCCGACCAGGTCCTTGTCGTCGGCCTCGAGCAGAAGGCCGATCCGCGGGTCGCGGGGAATCTCCTGCAGGGCGAAGACGATCGACTCGATCACCGCATCGACCGGGGTCGACACCGTCGCGAGGTGGGCCTGCATCCGCGCGATGAAGTCCGCCGCTCCCGTCTCGGCCACCGCGGAGAGGAGGTCGGCGAGACTGGGGAAGTACCGGTAGACCGTCTGTCGGGTGATCCCCACCTCCTCGGCGACGCGCGACAGCGTGGTGCCGGGCACCCCCATCCGCTCGATGCAGCGCGTCGCGCCGGCGATGATGCGCTCGCGGGCGAGCTCCTCGGTGCGGGGCGGGTCACCCTGCCAGCCGTGGTGCCCCATGGCTCAGGCCCCCACCAGAGCGGTCCGTCGTCGCCGGTAGAGCAGGGCGAGCACGAGGTCAGCGGCCAGGAAGCAGGCGATCACGTAGAGACCGCTGCCGATCGGGGTGCCGGCTTCGGTGATCCCGTTCTCCGCGGCGAGGTACGCCGGCAGCGCCGTCAGCCACAGCACGCTGTGCACGACCAGGAAGCTGACCGGGAAGACCGCGACGAACGCATTGAGTGGTGCCGGCTCGTCCGGGCCGGGCGAGCGCCACTCGCGCAGCAGGATCCAGGATCCGGCCAGCCACACCAGACCCAGCTCGATCCCGAGCACCCAGCTCTGGGCGGTGAGGTTGGGGGAGTCCCCGCCGAACAGGCTCGACGGGACCCCGGCGACGAGCATTCCGAGCGGCGTGAGCGCCCCGGCGGCGACGATGCGGCCGGTGAGCGACAGGCCGGATCGCGGTGAGTCGCTCGCCGTGCCCTCCTCGCTCGGGCCGACCCAGCGGACCACGAGATAGGTCAGGAAACCGATCGAGACCGAGGCGAAGAGCACCATGCTGTTCAACGGCACCGAGGCCAGCGCGGGCTGGTTGACCTGGATGTTGTCGGGGTTCCAGGCCCACCACTTCAGCTGCGGACCGAGGTGGTCGAAGATCTCGTAGAAGAGCTGGGCGACGAAGGCCACGCAGACGGCGCCGACGAGCGCGCCGCGCCTCGCGAAGATGCCGAGGCTGCGCACGACCTCGTAGGCCAGGGCGCTGATCGCCGGGTAGAACGCCACGATGTAGAGCGGCAGCCGGTCGTACATGAACTGCACGGTGAACTCGTTGTGGGCGAAGATGAAGCCGTAGATCTTGTCGAGGCCGAACCACTCGGGGAAGTACAACGGCGGCTCGGTGACGACCAGGTAGACCAGGGACGCGAACCACAGGCCGAGGTTGGTCGGGTCGCCCTCCCGGCGCAGGCGGCGTACGGCGTGCACCAGCGCGAACACGGCGCCACCGATGATCAGCAGCTCCAGCACGGGCATCGTCCAGCTGGCGAGGTCCGCGGGGTTGTTGAAGGAGATGACCGGGTTGACGTCGTGGCAGCTGAAGCCGAGGTCGCGGGTGAGTGCCTCGGCTGCCTCGTCGCAGGTGACGCTCATGAGTGGGCCTCGACCTTCTCGGCCGCGGTGTGGTCGGAGTAGTCGGTGTCGGGCGGGTCGAGCAACGGATCGAAGCCGTAGGGCACGGTGGTCCTGCCCAGGGCTGCCTTCAGCTGGTGCCGGGCCAGGCCGAACAGCACGCGCGGGCTCCGGAACATCTCACCCAGGGTCTCGTCGAGGTTGAAGACGTTCGCGAAGTGCTCGTCGATCACCTGGTCCTCGCGCGCGGCACCGGTGATGACGTTGAAGACCGGCCAGGTCATCGCGGCCACGAGGCGTCGTCGCCAGGGGGGGAGCATCTCGGTGCCGGTGGCGCACTCGAAGCCTTGGTCCCTGGCCATCGCGAGCTTCCAGGGGACGTCCAGGGTGGCGACCTGCTCGAGGAGGAAGTCGCGGGCGAACGCACGGTCGAGGGTGCCGTCGGTTGCCGTCGCCTTCTGGAGGGCGCCCTGGAGGTGGACGGCGGAGCGTGCGGCCGAGCTCATCCCCTGCCCGTAGAACGGGTTGAACGCGCAGATCGAGTCGCCGACGAAGACCAGTCCGCCCGGTGACGTGGCGAGCTGGTCGTAGCGGCGCCACTTGTTGCCCGTCGAGCGGGTCAGGTGCACCTCGGAGGTGGGGGTCGACACCTTCATCGCATCCGCGAACACCGGGGTGCGCAGCCGCTCGGCGGAGCTGATGAAGTCCTCGACCGTGCGCGGCATCTCCAGCCCCCACGAGCCCATGCAGGCGATCGCACGGCCGTTCTCGAGCGGGAAGAAGTTCGAGAGGTAGGAGTGCTCCGGGGGCCGGCCGCCGTCGCTGTCCTGGGTCGGCATCACGATGAGGTGGCGCCACCACCACGAGTCCGGGCGCGTCCCCTCGGGCGGAAGGTCGTACCAGCGCGAGATGTAGGTGACCTTCGCGTCGAGCGTCTTCACCGGCACCGGCGACCAGCCGGCGGCCTCGATCCAGTCGGCCACCGAGGAGCCACGTCCCAGCGCGTCGACGACGAGGTCGCTGGGGAGCGCCTCCGGCTCGGAGTCGCCGGCCTGGAAGCGCACGCCGGTGACACCACCCTCGGGCCGTCCCGCGTCGGCGTACTCGAGGCCCTGGACGGTGACGCCCTCACGAATCGTGACGTTCGAGAGCGCGCGGACCCGGTCACGCAGCACCCGCTCGATCAGGATGCGCGAGCTGTAGATCATCGTCATCGTGGACTTCTTGCGGGGAGCCCAGCCGGTCTCCTCGAGGTACGCCGCGTCGAGCGAGGGCATCAGTGGCATGCCACCGGCCGCGATCAGCTCCTCCTCGAACCCGGGGAACAGGGTGCCGATGGAGCGACGACCTGCGTTCAGCAGGAAGTGCGGGTGCTTGCTCTGCGGCACCCCGCGCCGGTGCTCGGCATCCGCGGGAAGCACGTCGCGTTCGAGAATGGTCACGTGCTCGAAGTGGTCGGCCAACGCGCCTGCGGCGCAGAGACCGGCCACACTTCCTCCGAGAACGACCGCAGTTCTACCCAGCGTCATCGTGCACTCCTGTTCATACATTCATCCATGAGGTGTATGAATGTATGAATGGCGTGCGGCCGCGTCAAGGGGTGGTCCCGCCAGGTGGATGGCGCCCGTCAGCGCTTGCGGGGAGGCGGGAGCTTCTCGAGCCGGTCGAGCGCCCGCTCGGCGAGGTGGCTGAAGGCCCCCCGCGGCATCGCGACGCCACGGTCGGGGACGAAGCCGATCTGGGCCAGGGAGGTGCCGGTCCGCACGATCCCCATCAGGTAGATGACCGAGTAGCGGTCGCTGATCTCGATCGTCACGTGCCAGACCGTGAGATCGCGCTGCTGGGTGGAGGACTGCAGCACCCGGCGGACCTCGGTGCCGAGGTCGCGATCGGAGCAGGAGGCCATCTTGGACCGGATCCGGTCGACGAAGGCCCGGGCCTGGCCGGCGGGCAGCGATCCGACGGTCTGGGTCAGCCCGAACTGCACGGGCAGCTTCGCCTTGGGGATCAGGAACGAGCGGGTGATGTTGTTGGTCATCGCCTTGCCGCTGAAGTCGGCCTCGTCGCAGCGGGTGGCCGCGACGTTGACGACCGCCTTGCGTGGCTCGGTGCCGACCCAGGGCCGGTCCACCCCGGTGACGGGCGGCAGGTCGACCTCGGCGAGCATCCCGGGGACCTGGCCGACCGGCAGCGGGCGCACCACCGTGAGCTCGGGCTTGCCGGCGCAGGCGCCGGCGTCCGGCAGGGTGCAGAGTCCGTCGACCGCGGTGGCGAGCAGCCGGGCCGCGCCCCCGAAATTCGGGATGCCGGTGCCGGGGACCTGCGTGAGTGTGGTCGTGGTGAGCAGGCCGGTGCGGGCGATCCCGACGACCAGCGTCGTCACCGGACGGTCCCAGTCACGCAGCACCAGGAGCATGGCGGCATCGCCGACCTGCTCCACCCGACGGGTGGAGAGCAGCTGGACGCGCGGGTCCTGGCAGCCGGCGTACCAGCCCAACGTCGTGGCGTAGGCCTTCCGCGCGGCCCGGGGGCTCCCCGACACCTCGGTGGCGTGCGTGGCCAGGGGCCGGGGTCGGCCCTCCGGAGCCCGGGTCTCGAAGCTGCGGATCAGTGCACCGACCCCCTGGCCGTCGGCGTACCGCGCCTGCTGGCAGGGCAGCACCAGGCCGTCGCCGGAGCTGTTGTTGTCGGTGCCGGTCACGGTCCAGCCCCGACCGGGGACCTCCTCGGCCACCTGGGCTGCCGTCAGCAGAGCACCCTCGGCGACGTCGTCCGGGAGCGGGTCGACCGGGGTCGTCGACGCGGCGGGGGTGTCGGGGGCGGTCGCCGGACGCCCGGCCAGGCTGGGGCGCAGGCCGGCCGCATCGGTGACCAGCGAGCCGGTCAGGACCAGGGCGGCCACGGTGGCGACCACCCCGACCGCGGTGTGGGTACGGCGGCGGGCTGCCCCCGAGCGGCGGATGATCGTCGCGCGGGGCCAGCGCACGGTCTCGGCCTGCTGGCGCAGCGGCTCGAAGAGCGTGCGGATGCTCGTCGTGGGGACCTCGCGATGCACGGCGAACTGGGCGGTGGCGGTCTGGAGCTCGCGCTCGGCATCGGCCAGGGGGAGGCCCACCTCGCGGGCCATGTCGACCATCGAGATCGGGGTCAGCTGGGTCAGCAGCAGGGTCTTGCGCTGGGGGACGGTGAGCTTGGCGAGGGCGTCGAGGGTGGCCAGCGCGTCCGGGTCGAGGTGCTTGTCCCGGTGCCACAGCCGGGCCGAGTGCCGACGCTGCGCGTGCTGCCACGCGTGGGGCCGGGCCCAGGTCTCGGGGTCGTCGAGGCCGGAGATCTTGCGCCAGTGGTGCCAGGCGACGACGAAGGTGTCACGCACCGCGTTGCGCGAGGCGGAGAGGTCCCCGGTCAGGGCGTAGGCCTGCAGCAGTAGGCCGTCGCGGGCGTCCTTGTAGAACGCGTCGAACTCGTCGGGATTCCTCATGACCGCTCCACGGTACGCGAGCGGCACGGATCTCGCGGCACCGGCGTGGGACCGCTGTGGCGTCTGGTGGCCGGGTGATGATGGCCGGGCCATGACCTCGCTGCAATCTCGCTCTGCCACCGCTCGGACCGGTTCGAACGCCGCCGGGGCCACCGATCTCGCGCATCGCCGACCGCTGGTCCTCATGGCCACCGCGGGTGGTGCGGTGGCCGCCCTCGCGACCCTGGTGGTCTGCCTGGCGATCGGGGTCGTCGGCTGGTTCCTGACCGATGCGGGCGCCCACGGCACGCCCCGCGACGGGCTCCGCGTCGGTGCCCTGGGCTGGCTGCTGGCCCACGGGTCCGGCATCCGGGTGGCCGGGGTGGCGCTGGGCGCCGTACCCCTCGGGCTCACGCTGCTGGCCGGCTGGGCAATCTGGCGGGTCGGTCACGGCGTGGGCGACTCCGTCTCCGGCCATGGTCCCGACGCCGACCGGATCGGGGACGGCGAGCGCGACTGGACCGTGCCGCTGGTCGCGGGCCTCTTCGCCGTCGGCTACGTCCTCGTGGCGGTGGTCACGGCCACGCTCGCGGCGACCCCCGACACCGCGCCGTCGTCCGGTCGGGTCAT
The DNA here is from genome assembly GCA_963850965.1 of uncultured Actinomycetota bacterium. Taxonomy (GTDB): domain Bacteria; phylum Actinomycetota; class Actinomycetes; order Propionibacteriales; family Nocardioidaceae; genus Nocardioides. The sequence continues at coordinate 304,818 of CAWKMT010000004.1, forward strand.
CGCCTGGTCGCTGGCGCTCTGTGGACTCGTGGGTGCGCCCGCGATCGCGATCGGTTCCGGCCGGGCCGCGATCTGGGCCGCGGTCGTCCCGGCCACCGTCCGGGCGACCGCCCAGACCTGCCTGCGGATCCTGACCACCTACCTGCTCGTCTCCGCCGGCGTGCTGCTGGTGGCGCTGGTCGTCGATCTCGGTGCAGCTGCCACCGTGCTCTCCCGCCTGCACGCCGATGTCGGCGACGCGGCTCTCTTCGTGCTGCTCACCGTCACGATCGTTCCCAACGCGGTGCTCTTCTCGGGCTCCTACCTGCTCGGTCCGGGCTTCGCGGTCGGTGCCCAGACGATCGTCTCGCCGACCGCGGTGGTGATCGGGCCGCTGCCGATGTTCCCGCTCCTGGCGGCACTTCCCGACAACGGCCCGACGCCGGCCTGGACCGCCGCGCTGATGGCGGTGCCGGTGCTGGTGGCGGCGGTGGCCACCGCCCGCGCGCAGCGGCGGATGCCGACCCTGCGCTGGGACATCGGAGCGCTTCGCGGCTGCGTCGCCGGGGTCGTCGCGGGCGTGCTGTTCGGGATTCTCGCCGCCGTCGCGGGCGGGGCCGTCGGACCGGGCCGGATGCAGGACGTGGGGCCCTTCGCGTTCGACGCCATGGTCCACGCGATCACCGCCTTCGGCATCGGTGGCCTGCTGGGCGGAGTGGCGATGACCTGGTGGCAGCGGCGGCTGGGCCGGCGCGCCGCCCTCGTCGACTGACCAGCCCGGCAGCCGGGGTCGGCCGTCGGGCTGATCCTCGTTAGACTTCGGCCCGTGCCGCACCCCACTCCCGCGCGACTCGTCGTGCTCGTCTCGGGCTCGGGCACCAATCTCCAGGCACTCCTCGACGCCACCGCCGATCCGGCGTACGGCGCGCAGGTGGTGGCGGTCGGCGCCGACCGCGACGCCATCGAAGGGCTGGCTCGGGCCGAACGAGCCCAGCTCCCCACCTTCGTCAAGAAGGTCGGGGAGTTCGCGACCCGCGACGCCTGGGACCGGGCGCTGGCCGACGCCGTGGCGGCCTTCGAGCCCGACCTCGTGATCTCGGCCGGCTTCATGAAGCTGGTGGGGGAGGCGTTCCTCGAGCGGTTCGGCGGACGCCTGGTCAACACCCACCCGGCCCTGCTGCCGTCCTTCCCGGGGACCAACGGGGCCGGCGATGCGCTGGCCCACGGGGTGAAGGTGGCTGGTGCCACGCTCTTCGTCGTCGACGCCGGCGTGGACACCGGGCCGATCCTGGCCCAGAGCGTCGTTCCGGTCGAGGACGACGACACCGTCGAGACCCTGCACGAGCGGATCAAGGTCGCGGAGCGACAGATGCTCGTCGAGGCGGTGGGCCGGATGGCCCGCGAGGGATTCACGATCACCGACAGGAAGGTCCGATTCGGACTATGAGCACCCCGCAGCAGTCAGAGATGCGTATCCCGATCAAGCGGGCGCTCGTGTCGGTCTACGACAAGTCCGGGCTCGAGGAGCTGGTGCGCGGTCTGCACGACGCCGGCGTCACCCTGGTGTCGACCGGTGGCTCGGCCGCCCTGATCGAGAGCCTCGGCCTCCCGGTCACCCGGGTCGAGGAGCTGACCGGCTTCCCCGAGTGCCTCGACGGCCGGGTCAAGACCCTGCACCCGAAGGTGCATGCGGGGATCCTCGCCGACCGGAGACTCGACTCCCACGTCGCGCAGCTCGCCGAGCTGGGCGTCGAGCCCTTCGACCTCGTCGTCTCCAACCTCTACCCCTTCACCCAGACGGTGCAGTCCGGCGCGTCCGCGGACGAGTGTGTCGAGCAGATCGACATCGGCGGCCCCTCGATGGTGCGCGCCGCCGCCAAGAACCACCCCTCGGTCGCGATCGTCACCTCCCCGGACCGGTACGCCGACGTGCTCGCCGCCGCCACCGCCGGCGGCTTCACCCTCGACCAGCGGCGGGGGCTGGCCGCGGAGGCCTTCGTCCACACCGCGACGTACGACGTGGCCGTGGCCTCGTGGATGGGCAGCGTGCTGACCGACAGCTCCGCCGGCACGGGCTTTCCTGCCTGGCTCGGCGGCACCTGGGACAAGGCAGCCGGGCTGCGCTACGGCGAGAACCCCCACCAGCCGGCGGCGCTCTACACCAACGGCTTCCAGCCGGAGCCGGGCCTGGCCCAGGCGACCCAGCTGCACGGCAAGGAGATGTCGTACAACAACTACGTCGACGCCGACGCTGCCCGGCGCGCGGCCTACGACTTCGACCAGCCCACGGTCGCGATCATCAAGCACGCGAACCCGTGCGGGATCGCGGTCGGCACCGACGTCGCCGAGGCCCATCGGCGTGCCCACGAGTGCGACCCGGTCTCGGCGTTCGGTGGGGTCATCGCCACCAACGTGCCGGTCTCGGTCGAGATGGCCCGCCAGGTCGCCGAGGTCTTCACCGAGGTCGTCGTGGCCCCCTCCTACGAGGACGGGGCCGTCGAGATCCTGACCGCCAAGAAGAACATCCGACTGCTGGAGTGCGCCCCGCTGGGCCGCGGTGGCGTCGAGATGCGGCCGATCTCCGGGGGCCTGCTGCTCCAGCAGCGTGACCTGGTCGATGCCGAGGGCGACGACCCGGCCAACTGGACCCTCGCCACCGGCGAGGCTGCCTCTCCCGAGCTGCTCGCGGACCTCGCCTTCGCCTGGACCGCCTGCCGCTCGGCGAAGTCCAACGCCATCCTGCTCGCCAAGGACGGCGCCTCGGTCGGTGTCGGCATGGGGCAGGTCAACCGGGTCGACTCCTGCAAGCTGGCCGTCCAGCGGGCCGGCGAACGGGCCCGCGGCTCGGTCGCGGCCTCGGACGCGTTCTTCCCCTTCGAGGACGGCCCGCAGATCCTCATCGACGCCGGCGTGAGTGCCATCGTGCAGCCCGGCGGGTCGGTGCGCGACGAGCTGACCATCGAGGCCGCGAAGGCGGCGGGGGTCACGATGTACTTCACCGGCACCCGTCACTTCGCGCACTGAGCGCGACCGGGCAGGATGAGCGCCATGACCGCACAGAAGCTGGACGGATCCGCCACCGCTGCGGCCATCAAGGACGAGCTGACCACCCGGGTGGCCGCGCTCAAGGAGCGCGGCGTCGTCCCCGGGCTCGGCACGGTGCTGGTCGGTGACGACCCGGGTTCGCGCTGGTACGTCAACGGCAAGCACAAGGACTGCGCCGAGGTCGGGATCGAGTCGATCCGCGTCGACCTGCCCGCCGACGCCACGCAGGAGGAGATCGAGGCTGCGGTCGCCGGACTCAACGCCGACCCTGCCTGCACCGGCTACATCGTGCAGCTCCCGCTGCCCAAGGGCCGCGACGAGAACCGCGTCCTGGGTCTGATCGACCCCGCGAAGGACGCCGACGGCCTGCATCCGACCAACCTCGGCTGGCTGGTCCTGGGGAACGAAGCTCCGCTGCCGTGCACGCCGTACGGCATCGTCGAGCTGCTGCGCCGCCACGGCGTGGAGATCGCCGGGGCCGAGGTCGTCGTGGTCGGGCGCGGCGTCACCGTCGGTCGTCCCCTCGGGCTGCTGCTGACCCGACGCTCGGAGAACGCCACCGTGACGTTGTGCCACACCGGGACCCGTGATCTGGCTGCGCACGTGCGTCAGGCCGACATCGTGGTGGCCGCGGCCGGGGTGCCCGGCATCATCACCGCCGACATGGTCAAGCCCGGCGCGGCAGTCCTCGACGTGGGCGTCTCGCGCGTCGACGGCAAGCTCGCCGGCGACGTGGCCGACGGCGTGTGGGACGTGGCCGGCTGGGTCTCGCCGAACCCCGGTGGGGTCGGGCCGATGACGCGCGCGATGCTGCTCAGCAACATCGTGTCGATGTCCGAGAAGGCGCTGGGCTGACCACGTGAACGACCCCGCCGTGGAGCCGCCGGTCGACCCCGAGGAGCCGTTGGTCGAGGTCGGCGTGGAGCTCGACGGCCGCCGTTACCCCTCCACGTTGGGGGGCCTCTTCTACCTGCTCGTGCTGGTCGGGACGGCGATCGGCATCGCCATCGTCACGTGGGGGGACTGGCGCACCGGCGTGCGCTGGATCGGCGGGTCGCTGGTCGCGGCCGCGGCGGTCCGACTGGTGCTGCCGCACCGGGATGCGGGGATGTTGGCAGTACGCCACCGCGTGACCGACGCGCTCCTGATCGGAGGGGTCGGGATCGCGATCATCTTCCTGGCCGGCACGATCCCCAACCAGCGACTCTGATCCAGACCTTGATCCAGCCCTGAAATCAGCACTGGCCCGCCCGACGGATCGGGCGAGCCAGCGGTGCTGACGTCAGCGGCAGGGGAACGGGCCGCCGTGGGCTCAGATCAGGCCGAGCTCGGTGACCGCGTCGCGCTCCTCGGCCAGCTCGGCCGTGGAGGCGTCGATGCGCGCGCGAGAGAAGTCGTCGATGTCGAGACCCTGGACGATCTCCCACTCGCCGTCCTTGGTGGTGACGGGGAACGACGAGATCAGGCCCTCGGGGACGCCGTACGAGCCGTCGGAGACGACGGCCATCGAGACCCAGTCGCCCTCGGCGGAGCCGGTCAGCCAGTCGCGGGCAGCGTCGACGGTCGCGGAGGCGGCCGAAGCAGCCGACGAGGAGCCACGCGCCTCGATGATCGCGGCACCACGCTTGGCGACGGTCGGGATGAAGTTGTTCTCGATCCAGGCCTGGTCGTCGACGACCTCGGCGGCGTTGCGGCCGCCGATCTCGGCGTGGAACAGGTCGGGGTACTGCGTCGCGGAGTGGTTGCCCCAGATCGTCATCTTCTTGATCTCGGTCACCGAGGCGCCGGTCTTCGCCGCGAGCTGGGAGATCGCGCGGTTGTGGTCGAGGCGGGTCAGCGCCGAGAACCGCTCGCGCGGGATGTCGGGGGCGTTGGTCATCGCGATCAGCGCGTTGGTGTTGGCGGGGTTGCCGGTGACACCGATGCGGACGTCGTCCGCGGCGACGTCGTTGAGCGCCTTGCCCTGCGCGGTGAAGATCGCGCCGTTGGCCGAGAGGAGGTCGCCGCGCTCCATGCCCGGGCCGCGCGGGCGGGCGCCCACGAGCAGGGCGAGGTTGACGCCGTTGAAGATCGTGGTGGCGTCATCGCCGATCTCGACGCCGGCCAGGGTCGAGAACGCGCAGTCGTCGAGCTCCATGACGACGCCCTCGAGCGCCTTCAGCGCCGGGGTGATCTCGAGCAGGCGCAGCTCGATGGGGCGGTCGGGCCCGAACAGCGCGCCGCTGGCGAGGCGGAAGAGGAGGCTGTAGCCGATCTGACCGGCTGCGCCGGTGACGGCCACCTTGAGGGGAGTAGGGCTCACGACGACTCCTTGTCGACAAAAAACAGTGGATTGATCCGCAGGCGACGCTAGCAGCGCGAACGCCCGGTGCTGAACGAGGGTTCCCGCTCGCGGTGCGTCATCATGGGGCGCATGACTGCGATCCGGGTGCTGGCGCTCGCGCTCCCCGGACTCCTCCTGCTGGGGGGTTGCGTGGGGCAGCCGCCGACCATCGACCCCTCCGGGGTGGACGGACTCCAGATTCCGCTGGTTTCACCGGACCCGTCGGACTTCGTGGAGCGCATCGACAACCCGTGGTTCCCGCTCGAGCCGGGGACGGTCTGGACCTACGCCACGGGCGCGCGGGGCTCCGGGACGACGTTGGTCGTCACCGTCACCGACCGGACCCGGGTCCTGGCCGGGGTCCGGACCATCGAGGTCCACGAGGTCGAGACGGACACCGCGGGACGGGTGGTCGAGGAGGGGCGCGACTGGTTCGCCCAGGACACCTCCGGGAACGTCTGGCGCTTCGGCGAGGAGACCTCGTCGACCGATCCGGTCTCCGCCGCCCTGGACGCGGACTGGCAGGCAGGGGTGGCCGGAGCGCAGGCGGGCCTGATGATGCCGGCCACACCGAGGCTGGGTGACGGCTACCGGGAGGCCTATCTCCCCGGGACCGTCGAGGACCAGGTCACCGTCCTCTCCCTCACCCAGCAGCGCACGGTCGAGGCCGGGACCTTCGAGGACCTGCTGCTGATCCAGGAGGAGTCACCGTTGGCCACCGGCCTGGTCGAGCACTCCTACTACGCGGTGGGGCTGGGTCTGGTCCACCAGGAGCCGATCGCCGGAGTCGGCGACCGCGTCTCGCTGGTCGACGTCGTCCGACCCTGAGGATCGACGCTGGACGACGGCGTTGCCCGCACGGGTGGTGGATGCGAGGCTGAGCGGGAACCCGCGTCAGGTATCTTGACGTCAAGGAACTTTCCCCACTGCTCAGGAGCCGCCGAACCCATGGCCAAGATCATCTACACGCACACGGACGAGGCGCCGCTCCTCGCGACGTACTCCTTCCTGCCGATCATCCAGGCCTACGCCGCCAAGGCCGGCGTGGACGTCGAGACGCGAGACATCTCGCTGGCCGGCCGGATCATCGCGCAGTTCCCCGACCGGCTCACCGCCGAGCAGCGCATCGACGACGCGCTCGCCGAGCTGGGGGAGCTCGCCAAGACCCCGGGCGCCAACATCATCAAGCTGCCCAACGTCTCGGCGTCGATCCCGCAGCTCAAGGCGGCGATCAAGGAGCTCCAGTCGCAGGGCTACGACCTGCCGGACTACCCCGACGACCCCCGGTCCGACGAGGACAAGGCCGTCCGGGCGAGCTACGACAAGACCAAGGGCAGTGCGGTCAACCCCGTGCTCCGCGAGGGCAACTCCGACCGGCGTGCGCCGCTGTCGGTGAAGAACTACGCCCGCAAGCACCCGCACTCGATGGGTGCCTGGACGCCGGAGTCGAAGACGAACGTCGCGCACATGAGCGCCGACGACTTCGCCTCGAACGAGCAGTCCACGGTCCTCGAGGCCGACACCACGGTCCGCATCGAGCTGGTCGGCGACGACGGCACGACCAGCGTCCTGCGCGAGGTCCCCGTGCTCGCCGGTGAGGTCATCGACTCCACCGTGATGCGGGTCGCCGCACTCCGGGAGTTCTTCACCGCCCAGATCGCCCGGGCCAAGGCCGAGGACATTCTCTTCTCGGTCCACCTCAAGGCCACGATGATGAAGGTCTCGGACCCGATCATCTTCGGCCACGTCGTGCGGGCCTTCTTCCCCGACGTCTTCGCGACGTACGGCGCGCAGCTCGCTGCCGCGGGCCTGAGCCCCAACGACGGGCTCGGCGGGATCCTCGCGGGCCTCGACAAGCTCGAGGACGGCGCCGCGATCAAGGCGGCGTTCGAGAAGGGCATCGCCGAGGGCCCGGCTCTCGCGATGGTCGACTCCGACAAGGGGATCACCAACCTGCACGTGCCGTCCGACGTCATCGTCGACGCCTCGATGCCCGCCATGATCCGCACCTCGGGCCACATGTGGGGTCCCGACGGCAACGAGGCCGACACCCTGGCCGTCATCCCGGACAGCAGCTACGCCGGCGTCTTCCAGGTCACCATCGACGACTGCCGTGCCCACGGGGCCTACGACCCCTCCACCATGGGCTCGGTGTCCAACGTCGGCCTGATGGCGCAGGCGGCCGAGGAGTACGGCTCCCACGACAAGACCTTCGAGATCCCGACCACCGGCACCGTCCGCGTCGTCGACCCGGCCGGCACTGTCCTGCTCGAGCACGTCGTCTCGGAGGGCGACATCTTCCGGATGTGCCAGACCAAGGACGTCCCGATCCGCGACTGGGTCAAGCTCGCCGTCACCCGGGCGCGCGCGACCGGTGTCCCGACGATCTTCTGGCTGGACGCGAACCGCGCCCACGACGCCAACCTGATCGCGAAGGTCGACGCCTACCTGCCCGAGCACGACACCGAGGGCCTCGACATCCAGATCATGACCCCGGAGGAGGCCACCGCCTTCTCGCTGGAGCGGATCCGCAGGGGTGAGGACACCGTCTCGGTCACCGGCAACGTGCTGCGCGACTACCTGACCGACCTGTTCCCGATCCTGGAGCTCGGCACGAGCGCCAAGATGCTCTCGGTGGTCCCGCTCATCAATGGCGGCGGCCTCTTCGAGACCGGTGCGGGTGGCTCGGCTCCCAAGCACGTGCAGCAGCTGGTCAAGGAGAACTACCTGCGCTGGGACAGCCTGGGTGAGTTCCTCGCCCTCGCGGTCAGCTTCGAGCACCTCGCGCAGACGACCGACAACGCGCGCGCGCAGGTCCTGGCCGACACCCTCGACCGGGCGACCGGCACGTTCCTCGACGAGAACAAGTCGCCCGCTCGCCGGGTCGGCTCGATCGACAACCGGGGCTCGCACTTCTACCTGGCGCTCTACTGGGCCCAGGAGCTGGCCCGGCAGAGCGACGACGCCGAGCTGGCCGCCGACTTCACCGCACTCGCCGAGAAGCTCGCCGGCGACGAGGAAGCCATCACCGGCGAGCTGATCGCCGTCCAGGGCTCGCCGGTCGACATCGGGGGCTACTACCGTCCCGACTTCGCCAAGGTCGATGCCGTGATGCGCCCCTCGAAGACGCTGAACGAAGCACTCGCCTCCCTGGGCTGACCTGCCACTTTTGGCCGGCGTACGACCGCTGACCTGCCACTTTTGGCCGGCGTACGACCGCTGACCCGTCACTTCTGTCCGCTGGAGTGACGGGTCAGTGCCATTCAAGCGACCAAAGATGGCAGGTCGGCGGGCTGGGAGCGGCCAAAGATGGCAGGTCACTCTTTGACGGCGCCGGCGCTGACATTCATGATCCGCTTCTGGAAGACGAAGAAGACCACGGCGACCGGGATCGTCATGACCGCTGCGGCGGCGAGCTTCACGGGGTACTGCGTGCCCTGGCTCAGGGCGCCGGAGGCGAGCTGCGCCACGCCCTTGGTGAGGGTGAAGAGTTCGGGGCTGTTGCTCGCGACGATGAAGTGGTTGAGCTCGTTCCACGAGCCCTGGAACGACAAGATCACGATCGTCATCACAGCCGGACGGGCCATCGGCAGCACGATCGACCAGAAGATCCGGAACGACCCGGCGCCGTCGATCCGGGCCTGCTCCTCCACGCTGACCGGGATCGACTCGAAGAAGTTCTTCATGATGAAGACGCCGGCGGCATCGGCCAGGAGCGGGATCACCATCCCGCTGTAGGAGTCGTACATCCCGAGTTGGTTGATCACGAGGAACTTCGGGATCAGCAGGACGACGCCGGGAACCGCCATCACCCCGATCAGCAGGGCGTAGAGCGTTGTGCGACCGCGGAAGGGGATCCGGGCCAGGGCGTAGCCGGCCATCGAGTCGAAGAGCACGCGCCCGGCAGTGACCAGCACGGTGACGATGGCGGAGTTCGAGAACCATCGCGGGAAGTCGGAGTTCAGGAAGAGGGTCCGGTAGGCCTCGACGGTGACGGTTTTCGGCAGCAGCGCGAGCGGATCGGACGCCGCTTCCGGCTCGGTTTTGAATGACGTGGCGACGTCGATGAGGAACGGCAGGATGTAGAGCCCGGCCAGCGCGATGATGACGAGGTAGAGCAGTGGGCTCGCCCCACGCCTGCGGCTGCGGGCACTCACGCCTTCACCTCCGGTCGTACGACGTGCCGGCGCCGGCGCTTGCGCACCGGGTCGTCGGGGGAACCCCCGAGCACTCGCCGCTGGAGCAGGGTGAGCACGACGATGATCGCGAACAGGATGAAGGCGATGGCGGCGCCCTGACCCCAGCGCTGGTTGGTGAAGGCCGACTGGAAGGAGAGGTAGGCCGGGGTCAGGGTGGTCTTGGCGGGGCCACCCTGGGTGCCGGTGTAGATCTGGTCGAAGACCTGCCAGGTGCCGATCAGTCCGAGGGTGAGGACGGTGAAGAGCGTGGGGCGCAGCATCGGCAGCGTGAGGTGTCGGAATCGCTGCCACGTCGAGGCCCCGTCGACGAGTCCGGCCTCGTCGATCTCCTCGCTGATGTTCCGCAGCGCCGCAATGAAGAGCAGCATGAAGGTCCCCGAGGTCGTGAAGATCGCCATCAGGATGAAGGCCGACATCGCGACCGATGGCCCGGCCAGCCAGTCCCACCAGGTGATGCCCAGCAGCCCGTGGTCGGCGAGCGCTGCCGGCGCCTCACCCACGCCCACTCCGCTGAGGACCAGGTGCAGCACGCCACGGGGGTCCTGGAACCAGTTGGGGCCGTTCAGGCCGAGCCAGCCCAGCGCCTCGTTGACCGCTCCCGAGGTGCTGAACAGGAAGAGCCACAGCACCGTGATCGCCACCGAGCTGGTCACCGACGGGAAGTAGAACGCCGTGCGGAAGGCGCCGCGCCCGCGCAGCAGCCGGGCGTTGACCAGCATCGCGAGTGCCAGGGCGAGGACGGTCTGGAGCGGGACGACGAGCAGCACGTAGTAGGCGTTGTTGCGCAGCGAGGTGCCGAAGTCACGTTCGGCCAGGCCACCTCCCGACAGGATCGCCCGGTAGTTGTCCAGCCCGATGAACGCCACCTCCGACGAGAACGGACTGCCGTTCCCGCTCCAGTCCGAGACGCTCACCCAGGCAGCCATCACCACAGGCAGCAGCAGGAAGAGGCCGAGCACGGCTACTGCGGGCCCGACGAAGAGCCAGCCGTCGCGGGTGCGGCCCCGGCTCGTCGTACGGCTCATCTCGCCGAGGTGAGCACGGCCTGGAGCTCGTCGTGCACCGAGGCGAGGATCTTCTCCGGGTCGGAGGACTTCAGCGTCTCCAGCTGGGCGTTGAAGTCGCTGATGACGTCACTCGCGCCCTGCTGGGAGGGCGGGTTCTGGGCGTACTCCGCGCCGTTGATGAAGGGTGCGTACGCCGGGTTGTCGGCCTTCCACTGCTCGGCTGCGCTCTGGACCGAGGGAATCACTCCGAACGCCTTCGCGAAGTCGAGCTGGGCCTCGGGAGCGGTCAGCGCTTCCACCAGGTCGATCGCGGCCTCCTTGTCGGCGCTGTCCTCGGCGATCCCCCAGCAGTTCGTGAACGCGAGGGTGCCGGGCCCGGCCGGGCCTGCCGGGAGCTCGGCCACGGTGTAGTCGACGTCGGGGAAGTCAGCGCTCAGGGCGCCACTGATCCAGTTGCCCTCGATCGTCATCGCGGCGAGCTCCTTGCCGAAGGCCTCGCCGCCCCAACCGGCCCCGAGGTCGGAGGAGTACGACGCGACGCCGTCGTCCAGCAACGACTTCACGAAGCTCAACGCCTCACGGTTCTCCGGGCTGTCCACGGTGGCCTCGGTGCCGTCCTCACTGGTCATCGAGCCGCCGGCCTGCGGGAAGAAGGCGCCGACCCGGGCGTATTCCGGGCTGAAGGTGAGGCCGACCGTGTCGCCCTTGGTGAGCTTCGTCGCGACGGTCTGCAGCTCGTCCCAGGTGGTGGGGACGTCATCGTCGCCCAGACCGGCATCGCTCCAGAGCTTCTCGTTGATCACGAGCCCGAGGGTCGAGAAGTCCTTCGGCGCGCAGTAGAGCTCCCCGTCGACCGTGAAGGCTTCGCGCAGGCTCGGATAGAAGTCGTCGGCGTTGGCGAGCTGGTCGCCGTACGCGTGGAGGGAGCCGTTGGCGGCGTACCCGGCCAGCTGGTCGGTGGAGACGTAGAAGACGTCGGGCGGGTTGTTGGCGGCGAAGCCCTGACTGAGCTGTTGGTTGAGGTCGGAGGCGACCGAGACGCTCGCGTCGTTCCCGGAGCTGTCCGACCAGTTGGCGACCGCGGACTTCACCGCGGTCGTCTCGGCGTCTCCGGAGGAGCCGATCAGCACGGTCAACTTGCCGTCGCTCGTGGGCGCGGAGTCGCCGCCGAAGCCGGAGCCGCACGCGGTCAGGGTCAGGGAGGCGACGGCCAGGGCACAGGCCGAGGCGTAGAAATGGGTGCGGGACTTCATGGTGACTCCTCGAGATCGTCCGGTGCGGGTGGGGGTGTGGTGCGCAGGCTCGACTGGCGTACGACGAGCTCGGGGGTGAGCAGGGTGTGGCGATTCAGGGGGGTGCCGGCGAGCTGGGCGTCGACGGCGGTGACCAGCTCGTGCGCGACCCGGTCGAGCGGCTGACGCAGGCTCGTGAGACCGGGGGTCGTGAGGGCCGCCGCTGGTGAGTTGTCGAAGCCGGTCACGGCGATGTCGCGCCCGGCCCGCAGGCCGCGCTCGTCCAGGGTGCGCAGGACGCCGAGCGCCAGGGTGTCGGATGCGCAGACCAACGCCGTGACGGGGTCGGCCGCGTCGAGCAGCTCGTGAGCCGCGCGCTGGCCCTCGTCGAAGTCGTCGGTCACCTCGATCTGCTGGCTGTGGTCCAGGCGGAGCCGGGCGCAGGTCTCGAGCCAGCCGGCGCGTCGGTCGGTGCCCACCTCGGAGGGCGGCCACCCGACGTACCCGATGCGTCGGTGGCCCTGCTCGGCGACGTGTTGGGTGGCAGCGGCGATGCCGTGGCGTCCGTCGACGTCGACCCAGGCGAGTTCCTCGTCGCCGTCCCAGGATCGACCGAACGTGGCGAAGGGGACGCCCAGCTCGCGCAGGGCGTCGATTCGACCGTCGTCGCGCGTGGTGCTGCTGAGGATGAAGGCATCGACGGAGGTGGTACGGAGCAGGTCGCGGTAGACATCGATCTCCTCGGCGGGATCGTCGGCCCGGCACAGGATGAGGTGGCACCCGGCGTCGGCCGCGGACTCCGCCAGGGCGTGGAGGAACTGGTCGAGCAACATCGCGGCCCGGTCGTCGCGGGACCGCTCCACCTTCACCGCGATCAGGCGGGAGCGCTGGTTGCGCAGGGCGCGAGCCGAACGGTTGGGGCGGTAGTCGAGCTCGCGGACGGCGGCCAGGATGCGCTCGCGGGTCTCGGGCGCGACGCGGGAGGGGCTGTTCAGGGCGTTGGAAACCGACTGGGCCGAGACTCCCACATGCCGTGCGACGTCGCTCAGCGTCACGTGGCCGTGGGAGGCGGGTCCGCGCGCGGTGTCGGCGCGAGGCGGCTGGTCAGACATCGGGCTGCCCTTCGGGGCTTGCGGGGAGACGGGTGTTTAGCGTTAAAATCTGCTCTCGTGACGCAAGTTACCCAGCACGCTTCGGCCCCGTCAACCCCCTCCCTCCAGCCCTTGCTGCACGACCTGGCCTCGCTCGTGGCCGCGCCGGCCCTGGTGCTGTCCGGGCCGGACGGCCAGCTCAGATCCGGCGGGGTGAGCGGTTGGTACGTCGGTGACGTCCGTCTGCTCGACCGGCTCGAGGTCGGGGTCGAGGGGTCGGACCTCGAGCTCGTGCGGGCCTCCGTCACCGGCACGGCTCGCCACGAGTTCGCCTACGTGGCGCGGAGTCTGGGGGACCGGATCGCCGATCCCACGGTGAGCCTCGACCGGGTCCGGGAGTTGACCGACCGAGGTCTGGTCGAGCGGATCGTCGTGACCTCCGTGGCGCAGGATCCGGTCGCCTTCAAGCTCTGGGTCGACGCTGCGAGCGACCTGACCACGATGGACGTCGTCAAGAGGGGCGACGTCGCACCGCTGGTCACCCCGGAGCCGCTGGCTCGTGGGTTGCGGTGGTCCGAGGGGGAGTCGAGCGCCGAGCTCGTCGCCGTCCCCGCGCCCGAGGCTTCCGGCCGCGAGGTGCCGGGCCGCCTGGTCTGGTCGGCGATGCTCGGTCGTGGCGACACCTTCGTGGTCGAGCTGCGCGCGACCACGGAGTCAGCTTCGCTCTTCGCGGGGGGACGCCCAGCGCCGTGGGCCGCCGAGGCCGGGGTGGACTCCGCCGACCTGCGCGTGCGTCGTACTGCCGGCCAGAGCTTGGCCGATCTCGCGGGCCTGCTCCTGCGCGACCACGACGACACCTTCCTGGCGGCCGGTAGTCCGTGGTTCCTCACGCTCTTCGGTCGGGACTCGCTGTGGGCCGCGCGGATGCTGGTGCCCTTCGACGCCGGACTCGCCCTGTCCACCCTGCGCGTGCTGGCTCGGCGCCAGGGCGCGTGTGACGACCAGACGACCGAGGAGCAGCCGGGCAAGATCCTGCACGAGGTGCGCCCGGCGGCGCTCGACCTGGGCGAGCAGGTCCTGCCGCCGGTCTACTTCGGCAGCGTCGATGCCACACCGCTGTTCGTCTGCACCCTGGCGGACGCCTATGCCTGGGGAGCCGACCGTGACGAGGTGGCGGCCCTCCTGCCCGCGGCCCGGCGCTGCCTGGAGTGGGTGCTCGAGCAGTCCGCTGGGTCGGGCTGGTTGCGCTATGTCGACCAGACCGGGCAGGGCTTGTCCAACCAGGGCTGGAAGGACAGCCACGACTCTGTCCAGTTCGCCGACGGTCGACTGGCCGCAGCCCCGATCGCCCTGTGCGAGGTGCAGGCCTACGCGTACGACGCTGCGGTCCGGGGTGCCGCACTCCTCGCCGACTTCGGTGAGCCGGAGGTCCCCGGTCTGGTGGCCTGGGCCGCGGGGGTGAAGCAGCGCTTCGAGGAGTTCTGGGTCGACGCCGAGGAGGGCGGTCACCTCGCGATTGCCCTCGATCGGGAAGGCTCCCGCGTCGACTCGGTGACCTCCAACATGGGACATGTGCTCGGCACCGGTCTCCTCGACCCGGCACGAGCCGCCCGCGTGGCCGAACTCCTCGGGGGCCCGCTTCTCGACTCCGGCTTCGGCCTGCGCACACTCTCGGCCGATGCGCCCCGCTTCTCCCGATCGTCGTACCACGGGGGCTCGGTCTGGCCCCACGACACCGCCATCGTGATCCGGGGGCTCGCAGCAGAGGGTCACCTGGCGGCCGCCGGGGCTCTGTCGGCGGGACTGATCCGGGCTGCGGAGGGCTTCGGTCACCGTCTCCCGGAGCTGTACGGCGGCGACAGTGCGACCGACGTCGACGCACCCACGGCCTACCCGGCTGCGTGCCGGCCACAGGCGTGGTCGGCAGCCGCCCCGTTGGCTGCGCTCGTGGCCGTGACCGGAATCCGGGTGGACGCGGCGCGCGGCATCCTGAGTCACCCCGCACGCACCGTGACCTCCCTGGGCGCCTTCCGCCTGCGCGGCCTCCGGGTCGGGAGGGAGTTCTTCGAGGTGTCCGTCGACGAGTTCGGCGAGGTCCACGTGGAGCTCGCGCCCGGCTCCGCCCTCGTGGTGACGAGTCACGACTGACCACAAAGGGCAGGTCGGCGGGCTGGGAGCGACCAAAGATGGCAGGTCGGCGGGCTGGGAGCGGCCAAAGATGGCAGGTCGGCGTGGAATGGCGCTTCGGGGCGGGGCGTTGGACCATGGGAGTGCTCGGCCGAACCGGTCGATGCCGAGGGCTCTGTCCTCCCGTTCCTTGATCGATGAGAGCTCTCCCCTCATGACGAGCACCGCCTCCGCCTCCGCCTCCGCCTCCGCCTCCGCCTCCGCCTCCACCTCCGCCTCCGCCTCCGCCTCCGCCTCCGCCTCCACCTCCGCCTCCGCCACCACCGCCACCTCCGCCGCCACCGACTCGGCGCCGGACGCCGGGACGACCGGTGCCCGGCCTCCCGTCCACGTCGGGATGGCCGTCTTCGCGTTGGCGATGGGCGGCTTCGCGATCGGCACGACCGAGTTCGTGACGATGGGCCTGCTGCCGCAGATCACCCGCGGTCTCGACGTGTCGATCCCTGCGGGCGGCCACGTCATCTCGGCGTACGCCGTCGGCGTGGTCGTGGGTGCGCCACTCCTGGCCTTCTTCGGCGCCCGCTGGCCGCGGCGTGGTCTGCTGCTCGCGCTGATGGCCGCCTACGCGCTCTTCAATGCGCTCAGCGCGCTGGCGCCCGGCTTCGGCAGCCTCGTGGTCGCGCGGTTCTTCGACGGGCTGCCGCACGGCGGCTACTTCGGCGTCGCCTCACTGGTCGCGGCCAGCCTGGCACCCGAGGGGCGCAAGGGCCGCGCGGTGGCCAGCGTGATGCTGGGTCTCTCGGTGGCCAACGTGGTCGGCGTCCCGGCGGCGACCTGGCTCGGGCAGCAGGTCGGGTGGCGCGCGGCGTACCTCGCCTGTGCGTTGATCGCGCTTGCCACCATCGCGATGATCATCGCCTTCGTCCCCACCAGTCCCGGCGATCCCCAGGCGACGGGTCGCCGCGAGCTCGCGGCCCTGCGCAAGCCGCAGGTCTGGCTGACCCTCGCCGCGGGTGCGATCGGCTTCGGTGGGCTCTTCGCCGTCTACTCCTACATCGCGCCGACGATCACCGAGGTCGGTGGTCTCGCGGAGTCGGTCGTGCCGATCTTCCTGCTCGCCTTCGGGCTCGGCATGGTCGCCGGGACCTGGCTGGCCGGCGAGCTGGCCGACTGGTCGGTCTTCGGGTCACTGCTCGGCTCCGGTGTCGGCTCGGTCCTCGTGCTGCTCGTCTTCTTCGTCGCCGCCCCCCACGGCTGGTGGGCGTTGCCGGTGGTCTTCACGATCACCGTCCTCGGCTCGGTGCTCGTCGTGAACCTCCAGCTGCGCCTGATGGATGTCGCGGGCGAGGCCCAGACCCTGGGGGCCGCAATGAACCACGCCTCGCTCAACGTCGCCAACGCCCTGGGCGCCTGGCTCGGTGGACTCGTCATCGCAGCCGGGTACGGCTTTCGCTCGCCCGCTCTTGTCGGGGCGGCCCTCGCCGTGGCCGGCGTGGTCGTGCTCGTGATCGCTGCGCTGGCCCAGCGCCGCACGGACGCCGCTCAGGCGTTGAAATCCTCGACCATCACGTCGTAGAGCGCCATGTCGGCAGGACCGGCGCCGGTGTTGGCGCCAAGCCGTTCGACGCCGTAGAGGCGCAGGCCGTTGGCCTCGACCAGGTGGCGTGAGGCGGCGTTGTCGACAGCGACGAAGGCCTTCACCCGCTGCACCTTGAGCTCCTCGAAGGCATGGCGCAGCACGATCGCGAACGCGCGCGTCATCAGCCCGCGCCCGCGCGCCTCGGGGTGGGTCCAGTAGCCGAGCTCGCAGTCGATCCCGGGCCGGTGTCCGAAGTAGAGGACGGTCGCCAGGAGCACGTCGTCGACCGGGTCGACGACGGCCCAGGTCGACTCCCGAGCCGGTGGCCCGCATCTCCGAGCGTGCCTCGATGTAGTCGTGCGCGTCGGCCAGCGTGTACGGCGTGGGCAGGTGCCCGAGCCAGCGCTGGCTGCGCTCGTCGGCGCTAGCCCTCGGCGATCCGCTCGGCATCGCGGGCCTCGACGGGGCGCAGTCGCAGTCCCTCGGCCTCGATCACCGGGCAGTCCAGCCAGGTCGACCGAGGCGAGCGAGGCTCGTCGCGCAGCAACGTCCCCGACCAGCCGTCGCGCAACTCGCCGCGGTGCGGCAGCCACTGACGCAGCGTCCCGTCGAAGGAGAAGCCCAGACGCCAGGCCAGCCGGCGCGAGGGCCAGTTGCCGCGGTTCGCGTGCCAGAGGACCGTCTCCAGGTGCTGCTCGGCGAAGCCCCAGTCGAGCAGCAGCCGCAGCGCGCGCTCCATGGTGCCGGTGCCGCGGGTTGCCGGGTGAGAGCCGTAGGCGATCTCGGCGCGCTGCTTGCCCTCGTTGCGCAGCGAGACGCTCGCGGCGTACCGCCCGTCCACCTCCACCGCGAAGCCCCACTCGGAGTTGTCCGCCCAGCCTCCAGGCACGAACTCGCCGACGTACTTCTCGGCCTCCTCGAGCGAGTACGGCACGGGCACCTGGGTCCACCGGATCGAGTCGGGGTCCTGGCTCTGCTCGAGTACGCCGGGGGCGTCGGCGGGCCGGTGCGCCCGGAGGGTCACGACGCCGTCGGTCAGAGTGGGAGCCGAAGTCATGGCCGAACCCTCCCAAGTGATCGGCTCCCCGGCAAATGCATTCCTGCCCACCCGCTTCGGGTCCGGCCCCGAGGCCGGGTGACCCCGCAGCCCGGCAATCGGGAAGAATGGCCGTCATGTCCACCACCACACCAGACCTCGCGGTCGAGACCTCGGCCTCGGCTGCGGCGTCCGGGACGGCCCGGCCGCGGGTGCTCTCCGGGATCCAGCCCACTGCGGACTCGTTCCACTTCGGGAACTACCTCGGGGCGCTGCGGCAGTGGGTGGACCTCCAGCACGATCACCAGCCCTTCTTCTTCATCGCCGACCTCCACGCCATCACGGTCGAGCAGGACCCCAAGGTGCTGCGTGAGCGGACCCTGCGGGCGGCCGCCCAGCTGCTGGCGATGGGCATCGAGCCCGAGAAGTCCGCGATCTTCGTGCAGAGCCAGGTGCCCGAGCACGCCCAGCTCGGGCTGGGTGCTGCAGTGCCTGACGGGCTTCGGTGAGGCCCGCCGGATGACCCAGTTCAAGGACAAGTCGGCCAAGGGAGGCGAGGGCGCCGCGTCAGTCGGGCTCTTCACCTACCCCGTGCTCCAGGCCGCCGACATCCTGCTCTACCGCCCGCACTTCGTGCCGGTCGGCGAGGACCAGCGCCAGCACCTCGAGCTGACCCGAGACCTCGCCCAGCGCTTCAACCACCGCTACAAGAAGACCTTCCGTCTCCCGGAGCCGTACATCCTCAAGGCGACGGCCAAGATCGGCGACCTGCAGAACCCCTCGGCGAAGATGTCGAAGTCCGCCTCCTCGCCGGCCGGGATCGTGGAGATGCTCGACGACCCCCGCGCCAGCGCCAAGAAGATCCGCTCGGCCGTGACCGACTCGGGGTCCGAGGTGACCTACGACGCCGACGAGAAACCCGGCATCAGCAACCTCCTCACGATCTACGCCGCCCTCACCGGCACCGCCATCCCCACCCTGGAGGAGCAGTACGCCGGCCGCGGCTACGGCGACCTCAAGAAGGACCTCGCCGACGTGGTGGTCGACTTCGTGACCCCGTTCCGCGAGCGGGCGCTCGAGCTCCTCGACGACCAGGCCTACCTCTCGGCGGTGCTCAAGCAGGGTGCCGACCAGGCCCGCGAGGTCGCCCAGACGACCCTGCGTGACGTCTACCAGCGCGTCGGCTTCGTTGCCGGCGCGCAGTAGGCTCTGCGTCGTGCCCACGATCGGTGTCGCTCTGTCCATCCCGGAGCCCTGGGCCACGCAGCTTCAGGACTACCGCACGGCGATCGGTGACACGAGCGCCACGATGATCCCCACGCACATCACGCTCGTGCCGCCCGTCGAGGTCGAGGCCTCGCGACTGACCGCGGTGGAGGGACACCTGAGCGAGGTCGCGGCCGGCTTCGGGTCGTTCACCGTGCAGTTGCGCGGCACCGGTACCTTCCGCCCGATCTCGCCGGTCGTCTTCGTGACGCTGGAGCAGGGCATCTCCGAGTGTGGCCGGCTGGCCCGTGCGGTCCGTCGGGGCCCGCTCGAGCTCGACCTGGCCTTCCCGTACCACCCCCACGTCACCATCGCCCATGACCTCTCCGACGACGTCCTCGACCGGGCCGTCGCCGATCTGGCCGACTTCGAGTGCAGCTTCGACGTGGGCGACTTCCACCTCTACGTCCACGACGAGGCCGCCGGCTGGCAGCCCACGCATGACTTCCCCCTGACCTCCTCGAAGGTAGCCTGAGGATCGTGGCTCTCTCGGACCGGATCGGCGCGCTGCGGGCACGCTCGCCGTTCCTGGATCACGCCGTACGGATGGTCCAGCACTTCGGCAAGGTGAACGGCAGCCTCCAGGCCGGCGCGGTCACCTACTTCGGCTTCCTCTCGTTCTTCCCGATCCTGGCGCTGGCCTTCTTCGTCGTGGGCTGGGTGGCCAAGGTGTACGAAGGAGTCGAGAACAACCTGGTCTCCGCCATCGACTCGGTTCTGCCCGGGATCGTGGGCAACGGCCCGGGGGAGCTCTCCCTCGACCAGGTGCAGAGCTTCTCGGGCTGGGCGGGACTGATCGGGCTGGCCGGTGTGCTCTACACCGGTCTGGGCTGGATGTCGGCCCTGCGCAACTCCCTCGAAGAGGTCTTCGAGCTGCCCAAGAAGCTCCAGCCCAACTTCGTCATCGGCAAGCTGCGCGACCTCGTCTCGCTGGCTGCGATCGGGCTCGTGCTGATCCTGAGCGTGGCGGTGGCTGGCTTCGTGACCGGCTTCTCCGACGTCGTGCTGGGCTGGCTGCGGCTCGACGACGCGCTCTCGCCCCTGGTCGAGTGGCTGGCCCGCCTCGTGGGCCTGGGCGCCAACGTCGTGCTGTTCTACGCGATCTTCCGGCTGCTGGTGCAGCCGAAGTCCACGACCAAGGCGCTGTGGAAGGGCGCCCTGCTCGGCGGTCTCGGCTTCGAGCTGCTCAAGGCGGCGGCGTTCCTGCTGCTCGCCTCGACCAAGGAGTCACCCGCCTTCCAGGCCTTCGGCATCGCGCTGGTCCTCGTGGTCTGGATCAACTACTTCTCCCGCATCGTCATCTACGCCGCCGCGTGGGCCCACACGGCGCCCTCGGCCCGTGCGCTTCGCGAGGACGTGCCGGTCGAGCCGCCGGTCCAGGGGCCACGTACGCCCTCGTTGGTCGCGCCGCAGCCCGCTGAGAGCCGGACGGCAGGGACGAGCGGTCGCCGCGCGGCCTGGGCGACCCCCTTTGCAGCCGGCGGAGCCACCGCCCTGGGCCTGGTGGCCCTGCTCAAACGAAACCGGGGAGACTCATGAAGTTCGAACGCAAGCACGGCTGGCTCCTGATCGGGGTCGCGATCTGGAACTTCGTGATCTGGTCGACCTTCGCCAAGAACCTCGCGGCCGCCCACTCCTCGGGCGAGGAGCGCGCGACCGGCTACTGGGTGGCCCACTCGGTCCTGATCGTGGTCGACCTCGCCATCGGGGTCGTCCTCGGCCTCCTCGGCCTCAGGGCCCTGCGGCGTACGACGCGGGCCTGAGCGCCGCAGCGCCGTCGCTCAGAGACCGTGACGCATCGCGGCGTGCAGGTCCCAGTTGAGGCGGGAGATCACGTCGAGCGGGATCTCCTTGGGGCACGCGGAGGTGCACTCGCCGATGTTGGTGCAGCCACCGAAGCCCTCGTGGTCGTGCTGGCCGACCATGTTGACCACGCGCAGGTCGCGCTCGGCCTGGCCCTGCGGCAGCTCGCCGAGGTGGGTGATCTTGGCGCCGACGAAGAGTGACGCGGAGCCGTTCGGGCAGGCCGCGACGCAGGCGCCACAGCCGATGCAGGTGGCGGCGTCGAAGGCGCGGTCCGCCTTCCCCTTCGGGACGGGTACGGCGTGCGCGTCGGGAGCAGCACCGGTGTTCACCGAGATGAAGCCACCGGCCTGGATGACCCGGTCGAACGACGAGCGGTCGACGCAGAGGTCGCGCACGACCGGGAAGGCGTCCGAGCGCCAGGGCTCGATCACGATCTCGTCGCCGTCCTTGAAGGACCGCATGTGCAGCTGGCAGGTCGTGGTGACCTCGGGGCCGTGGGCCTGACCGTTGATCATCAGGCCGCACATGCCGCAGATGCCCTCGCGACAGTCGGAGTCGAACGCGATGGGCTCCTCGCCGGCGGCGTTCAGGGACTCGTTGAGGACATCGAGCATCTCCAGGAACGACATGTCGGGGGAGACGTCGTCGACCCGGTAGCCGTGCATGGCCCCGGGAGAATCGGCGTCGACCTGACGCCAGATCTTCAGGGTCAGGCTCATCAGTTGATCGCTCACTTGTAGCTCCGCTGCTTCATCTCGATCGCCGTGTAGACGAGGTGTTCCTTGTGCAGGACGGGGGTGTCGCCGTTGAACTCCCAGGCGCCGACGTAGGAGTACTCGTCGTCGTCGCGCAGGGCCTCGCCGTCCTCGGTCTGGGACTCGGCACGGAAGTGGCCGCCACAGGACTCGCGACGGTGCAGGGCGTCGATGCACATGAGCTCACCGAGCTCGAGGAAGTCGGCCACGCGGCCGGCCTTCTCGAGGGTCTGGTTGAGGCTCTCGTTGGTGCCCAGCACCTTGACGTTGCGCCAGAACTCCTCGCGCAGCGAGCGGATCAGGTCGATGCCCTTGCGCAGGCCCTCGGCCGTGCGCTCCATGCCGCAGTACTCCCACATGATGTGGCCGAGCTCCTTGTGGAAGGAGTCGACCGAGCGGTCGCCGTTGATGGTGAGGAGCGTGTGGATCCGCTTCTCGACCGACGTCCGCGCTTCGACGACGGCGGGGTGGTCCTCGTCGATCTTCTCGAACGGTCCGTCGGCGAGGTAGTCGCGCACGGTGTTCGGGAGGACGAAGTAGCCGTCGCCCAGGCCCTGCATCAGCGCCGAGGCGCCGAGGCGGTTGGCGCCGTGGTCGGAGAAGTTCGCCTCGCCGGTGATGAAGAGACCGGGGATCGTGGACTGGAGGTCGTAGTCGACCCACAGGCCGCCCATGACGTAGTGCACGGCCGGGTAGATCCGCATCGGGACGGCGTAGGGGTCCTCGCCGGTGATCTGGGCGTACATGTCGAAGAGGTTGCCGTACTTCTCCTCGACCGCGGCCTTGCCCATCCGCTCGACGGCCTCGGCGAAGTCGAGGTAGACACCACGGCGAAAGTCGCCCACGAGCGGGCCGACGCCGCGACCCTCGTCGCAGACGTTCTTGGCCTGGCGGGAGGCGATGTCGCGGGGGACCAGGTTGCCGAACGCCGGGTAGATCCGCTCGAGGTAGTAGTCGCGGTCCGCCTCGGGGATGTCGCGGGGGTCCTTGTCGCAGTCCTCGCGGTTCTTCGGCACCCAGATCCGGCCGTCGTTGCGCAGCGACTCCGACATCAAGGTCAGCTTCGACTGGTGCTCGCCGGCGACCGGGATGCAGGTGGGGTGGATCTGCGTGTAGCAGGGGTTGGCGAAGTAGGCGCCCTTGCGGTGCGCACGCCACGTCGCGGTGACGTTGCAGCCCATCGCGTTGGTGGAGAGGTAGTAGACGTTGCCGTAGCCACCGCTGGCCAGGACCACGACGTCGGCGAGGTGGGTCTCGATCTCGCCGGTGACCATGTCGCGGGCGATGATGCCGCGGGCCTTGCCGTCGACGACGACGACCTCGAGCATCTCGTGGCGGGTGAAGGTCTCCACGGAGCCGGCGGCCACCTGACGCTCGAGCGCCTGGTAGGCGCCGATCAGCAGCTGCTGGCCGGTCTGGCCGCGGGCGTAGAAGGTCCGCGAGACCTGGACGCCGCCGAAGGATCGGTTGTCGAGCAGGCCGCCGTACTCGCGGGCGAAGGGGACGCCCTGGGCGACGCACTGGTCGATGATGTTGCGGCTGATCTCGGCCAGGCGGTAGACGTTCGACTCGCGCGAGCGGTAGTCGCCGCCCTTGACGGTGTCGTAGAAGAGACGGTGCACCGAGTCGCCGTCGCCCTTGTAGTTCTTGGCGGCGTTGATCCCGCCCTGGGCGGCGATCGAGTGCGCGCGGCGCGGTGAGTCCTGGTAGCAGAAGGACTTCACGACGTAGCCCGCCTCACCGAGGGTGGCCGCCGCCGAGGCACCGGCGAGGCCGGTGCCGACGATGATCACCGAGAGGTTGCGACGGTTGGCGGGGGCGGCGAGCCGGGCGTTGAACTTGCGGCTGTCCCAGCGCTCGGAGATCGGGCCGGTGGGGGCCTTCTTGTCGAAGAGCGCGTCGCCCTCGACGAAGTAGCCCTCGGCGTCGTTGGGCTCGCGCTCGGAGGCGGACTCGGGGCCCGTGATGGTGTCAGTCATGTCGCTTCCTTGGCCGTTACTTGGTGATGACGCCGGCGAGCACGAAGATCGGGACGAGGGAGTAGCCGCCCGCGATGACCACGGCGACGATTCCCCCGAGGACCTTCGCGTTGCGGCGAGCCTTGGCGTTGTTGGTCAGGCCGAGGGTCTGCGCGGAGCTCCACACGCCGTGGTGCAGGTGCAGACCCAGGGCGGCCATGGCCACGAGGTAGATGAGCGTCAGCCACCACACGTCGAAGGTGTCCACGAGCAGGTTGTACGGGTCGTTGGTGGGGCCGCCCGAGACGTTGACCTTGCCGATGGTGAAGTTCAGCAGGTGCCAGACGATGAAGAGCAGGATGGTCACCCCGCCCCAGCGCATCATCCGCGAGGAGAACGACGAGCCGACGTTCTGCTTCACGACGTACTTCGTCGTCCGCGCCTTCGCGGCCCGGCGCCAGAGCGCGACCGCGGCGTAGACGTGCACGGCGAGCGACGCGAGGAGCACGACGCGGATCAGCCACAGGAGGCCTTCGCGCGGCAGCATCGGCTCACCGATGATGCGCAGGTGCTCGGCGTACTCGTTGTAGGCATCGTGGCCACTGAAGGCCTTGAGGTTGCCGTACATGTGCAGGAGGACGAAGCCGATGAAGATGACGCCACTGGCGGCCATCAGGAGCTTGAGTGCGATGGTCGAGCGCGTCGAGCGCGCTCCCTTGACCAGGGTCGTGGTTGCCACGAGATGCCACGCTACCGCCCGATTCGCTCCTCGTGTGCGGCGGGGAGTGTGACATTGACCCCGTGGGGCCGCGAACGCCAGCCGGACGGCTCCCGGGACGACCGGTCAGCGGCTGTCGGGCGACCGTGTGGTGAAGTCTGGCGGTGTGGCCCCTTCCGCATCGGGCGTTCTGTGTGCAGACTCACCCATGCACCGCCCGCCCCCCTACTGCGGAGGTCTCCATGGCGTCGACAGACGCGCGCACGGCAGCAGGAGTGAACGGTCCCACTCGGGCCCGGATCAACGTCAAGACACTGCGCGAGGACCGGTGGTGGCTCGCCCCGCTGGCGACGTTCGTGGTGTTCTCGTCCTTCGTCCTCTATGCGACCTGGCGCGCCTTCGAAGGGGCGAACTTCTACGCGAAGCCCTATCTCTCGCCGTTCTACTCGCCGTGCCTGACCGACTACTGCGCCAGCATCGGCGCCGCTGACTTCGGTACGCCGTTCAGCTGGTGGCGGCTCTCGCCGGCGTTGATCATCCTGATCTTCCCGCTGGGCTTTCGGAT
Organism: uncultured Actinomycetota bacterium; assembly: GCA_963850965.1. Taxonomy (GTDB): domain Bacteria; phylum Actinomycetota; class Actinomycetes; order Propionibacteriales; family Nocardioidaceae; genus Nocardioides. Next base: position 329,504 of record CAWKMT010000004.1, read on the forward strand.
GACCTGCTACTACTACCGCAAGGCGTACTACCGGGCGTTCTGGCTCTCACCGCCCGCCTGCGCGGTGGCCGAGCCGCACACGGCGTACTCCGGCGAGACCAGGCTCCCGCTCATCCTCCAGAACGTCCACCGCTACTTCTGGTACGCCGCGGTCGTGGTCGGCCTGATCCTGAGCTGGGACGCCATCCTCGCCTTCCGCAACGAGCAGGGCGAGTGGGGGCACATGGGCCTCGGCACCGTGCTGATGGTCATCAACGTGGTGCTGATCTGGCTCTACACGCTGTCGTGCCACTCGTGTCGCCACATCACCGGCGGGCGGCTGCGGCACTTCTCCAAGCACCCGGTCCGTTACAAGGCCTGGACCTTCGTGTCGAAGCTGAACGCCCGCCACGCCAACTACGCCTGGTACTCCCTGTTCTCCGTCGCGCTCGTGGACCTCTACATCTACCTGCTCGCGACCAACGTCTTCGACGACCCGAGGTTCTTCTGACATGAGTGACGGCAACCAGACCAGGCACCCGATGACCGGCAACGAGATGTCCGGGGACGAGCGCGGCGGCCTGGAGCACCACAGCTATGACGTCGTCGTGATCGGTGCCGGCGGCGCCGGGCTGCGGGCGGCCATTGCTGCCCACGACGCCGGCGCGCGGACCGCGATCGTGTGCAAGTCCCTGCTCGGCAAGGCGCACACGGTGATGGCCGAGGGCGGGATCGCAGCCTCGATGGGCAACGTCTACCCCGACGACAACTGGAAGGTGCACTTCCGCGACACCATGCGTGGCGGAAAGATGCTCAACAACTGGCGGATGGCCCAGCTGCACGCCCAGGAGGCGCCCGAGCGGGTGATGGAGCTCGAGGACTGGGGCGCTCTGTTCGACCGCACCGAGGACGGCCTGATCTCCCAGCGCGACTTCGGCGGCCACAAGTACGCCCGACTGGCCCACGTCGGCGACCGCACCGGGCTGGAGATGATCCGGACCCTCCAGCAGCGCGCCGTGCAGCTCGGTATCGACGTCTTCATGGAGTGCACGATCACCGAGTTGCTGATGGACAAGGGAGCAGCGGAGCCCCGGGTGTCGGGTGCCTTCGGGTACTGGCGCGAGACCGGGCGCTTCGTGACCTTCGAGGCGCCGAGCGTGATCCTGGCGACCGGCGGGATCGGCAAGTCGTTCAAGGTCACCAGCAACTCGTGGGAGTACACCGGTGACGGCCACGCGCTCGCGCTGCGAGCGGGTGCCTCGCTGATCAACATGGAATTCGTGCAGTTCCACCCCACCGGCATGGTCTGGCCGCCCTCGGTGAAGGGGCTGCTCGTCACCGAGTCGGTGCGCGGGGACGGTGGTGTCCTCAAGAACTCCGAGGGCAAGCGGTTCATGTTCGACTACATCCCGGACTTCTTCAAGGCCGAGACCGCGGACACGATCGAGGAGGCGGACCGGTGGTACGACGACAAGAAGAACAACCGGCGCCCACCTGAGCTGCTTCCGCGCGACGAGGTCGCCCGGGCGATCAACTCCGAGATCAAGGCCGGCCGGGGGACACCTCACGGTGGGATCTACCTCGACATCGCGTCGCGGCGTACCCCCGAGTTCATCCGGCGGCGACTGCCCTCGATGTACCACCAGTTCAAGGAGCTGGCCGACGTCGACATCACCGCCGAGCCGATGGAGATCGGGCCGACCTGCCACTACGTCATGGGCGGCGTCGAGGTGGACGCGGACACCGAGCTGAGCGGGGTGACCGGGCTCTACGCCGTGGGCGAGTGCTCCGGCGGCATGCACGGCTCGAACCGGCTGGGCGGCAACTCGCTCTCCGACCTGCTCGTCTTCGGTCGTCGGGCCGGCGAGAGCGCCGCGGCGTACGCCGTCGAGGTCGGCAGCGAGCGACCCCCGGTCGACCCCGCCGACGTGAAGGCCGCGCAGGCCAGTGCGGTGGCGCCGTTCGAGCACGAGGGTGGCAGCGAGAACCCCTACACCATCCAGCAGGACCTCCAGCAGGCGATGAATGACCTGGTCGGCATCATCCGGACCGGCGACGAGCTGGAGCAGTCCCTGGCCGAGATCGAGCGGCTCAAGGAGCGCGCCCAGCACCTCGTCGTCGAGGGGCACCGGCAGTACAACCCGGGCTGGCACCTCGCGCTCGACCTGCGCAACATGCTCGTGGTCTCCGAGTCGATCGCGAAGGCCGCGCTCGAGCGGCAGGAGTCGCGTGGCGGGCACACCCGGGACGACTTCCCCGGCCCGCGCGAGGAGTGGGGGACCAAGAACCTCGTCGTCCGGCTCGACGCGGCCGGCACCGGAGTCGAGCTGACCCATCAGCCGATCCCGGAGATGCCCGCCGAGCTCCAGACCTTCTTCGAGAGCAAGTGAGGAGCCCGAGATGAGCTACGACCTGACGATGCGCGTGTGGCGGGGCGACCAGGACGGTGGCGAGCTCGGCGACTACACCGTCTCGGTCGAGGCCGGCGAGGTCGTCCTCGACGCGCTGCACCGGCTCCAGGCCACCCAGGCCGGGGACCTCGCTGTGCGGTGGAACTGCAAGGCCGGCAAGTGCGGGTCCTGCAGCGCCGAGATCAACGGCAAGCCGCGGTTGCTGTGCATGACCCGGCTCTCCGACTTCGACGAGTCCGAGACGATCACCGTGACACCGATGCGGTCCTTCCCGGTCATCCGTGACCTGGTGACCGACGTGTCGTACAACTATGAGAAGGCCAAGGAGCTGCCGGCGTTCTCGCCGCCGCCGCGCGACGCCGACAACAAGCGCCGGATGATGCAGGTCGACGTCGAGCGGGGCCAGGAGTTCCGCAAGTGCATCGAGTGCTTCCTGTGCCAGAACACCTGCCACGTCGTGCGCGACCACGAGGAGAACAAGCCGGCCTTTGCGGGTCCCCGCTTCTTCCTGCGGTACGCCGAGCTCGACATGCACCCCCTCGACACCCATGACCGGCGCGAGCTGGCCCAGGGCGCGGCGGGGATCGGGATGTGCAACATCACCAAGTGCTGCACCGAGGTCTGTCCCGAGGGGATCAAGATCACCGACAACGCCATCATCCCGATGAAGGAGCGGGTGGCCGACCGCAAGTTCGATCCGCTGGTCTGGTTGGGCAACAAGATCGGCATCCGCAACAAGGATGACGAGGGTCGGACCGAGCTCTGAGCGGCGCCGTGGTGGAGCCCGCGGCAATGGGGGCTCCGCTCCGGCAGCGGGTTAGCCTCCCTGCCATGTCTCGGACCCACCTGCCCGCCCTCGACGGGCTCCGAGCACTCGCCGTCTATCTGGTGCTGCTGTTCCACGCCGGCATGCAGGTGGTGGCCGGTGGCTACGTCGGGGTCGACCTCTTCTTCGTGCTGTCGGGCTTTCTGGTCTCGGGTGTCATCCTGGCCGAGATCGACCGGAGCGGCCGGCTCCGGCTCGGCAACTTCTACGCCCGTCGGGTGCGTCGGCTGCTGCCCGCTGCGGTGGTTGTCGTGGTCGCCACCGGGGCCACGTTCGTACTCCTCACCAGCGTCGTACGCCGACTGAGCCTGGTCGGTGACGCGCAGAGCGCCTTGCTCTACTACGCCAACTGGAACTTCCTGGCCCGGTCCGAGGACTACTTCGCGACGGACGTGGAGAAGAGCCCGTTCCTGCACTTCTGGTCGCTGGCGATCGAGGAGCAGTTCTACGTGGCGTTCCCCCTGCTGCTGGTCGGCCTCGTCTTCGCGAGCAGACGCCGCAAGTGGATCCTGGGTGCGGGCCTCGGGCTGCTGTTCGTCCTGTCGGTCGGCAGTCAGCTGTACTGGATGTCGGCCGACCCGGCCCACGCCTACTACGGCACCGACGCCCGCCTCTACCAGCTGCTGGCGGGGGCACTGCTCGCGGTTGCCATCCGCGCCGGTTGGTCCAGCCCGCGTCCGGTGGCGTCGGGTGCCGCCGGACTGGTGCTGTTGCTGGTCGTCGCGAGCGGTTGGTTGACCCTGAACACGTCGTGGCGGGGGTTGCTGGCAACCCTGGCCTCGGTGCTGCTGATCAGCGGCCTGCTCGCAACCCGTGGCGCCGTGGTCCGGCTCTTCGAGCTGCCGGTTCCCGTCTACCTCGGCAAGATCTCCTACGGCACCTACCTGTGGCACTGGCCGGTGCTGCTGGTCCTGCTGGAGTTCCTGGAGGTCCGCCCCCTGGTGCTCGCGGTCCTCGCGGGCGTGTTGGCGACGGCCCTGGCGGCCCTCTCGGCGGAGGTGCTCGAGCTGCCGATTCGCCGCTGGGTCGGCGCCCCGTCCCTCCAGTGGCCGGTGGCCCTCTCGGGCGTGCTGGCCAGCGCGCTCGTCGCCGTCGCCGTGATGACGCCGCTGCTGGAAAGCCCGCGACAGCCCGCCCTGGCCGCGCAGGGCGGAGGGTTCGTCGCCTCCGGCGCGGATCGCGAGCGGGTGCCCGACGACCTCGACTACAAGTCCATCGCGCAGGACATCGGCCGGGGCCGGGCGTGCACAGACCTCGAGAACTGCTACCTCGTCGAGAACGACGGTCCGACGGTGCTCCTGGTCGGGGACAGCCACGCGAAGATGTTGGCTCCGATGATGCGCAAGCTGGCCAACCAGCGAGGCTTCACTCTCGCCGCCAACATCCTGCGTGGATGTCCGTGGCAGGCAGGCCTCTCCAACGGGACCCGCCCGCCGGACGCTCGCGAACTCTGCAACGACCTACGCGGCGAGTGGTACGACGAGGCGATCGAGGTGATCGACCCCGACCTGGTCATCCTGGTCTCGCAGAGCTACGACCTCGATCTCAAGTACCGCGACACCCTGACCCGGATCGGTGGCTCCGACGAGACCGTCGAGGAGCTGGTGGCGAACACCACCGCGGAGACCCTCGACCAGCTCAGCCGGCTCGGCGTCCGCACGGTCGTGGTCCGCGACACGATCCGGGTCGACGGTGACCCGCTCGACTGCCTGGCCCGGGCCACGTTCGTGGCCGAGTGCCTGGTCCCGGTCCCGATCGGGACGAGCGTCACCGACAGCATCGTCGTCAGCGAGGCGGTCGCCCGGGACGACGTGTTCAGTGTCGACTTCAATCCCGTGATCTGCCCCGACGCGCCGTTGTGCCGCCCGATCCTGGCGGGACGGGTGGTGTGGCGTGACTTCAACCACCTCACCACGAAGATCACCACCCGGCTCCGGGGCAAGATCTGGGCTCGGTTCGAGCAGTCGGGCGCGCTGGACGGTCTGGGTTTCTCCCCGGTCCGCTGACCGGGGTCCTGTTCGTTGGTGTGCTGACTGGTCGCGTCCGAGGATCCGAAGGGTCCATTCCGCTAGGGAAAAGTCACACTCGGTGGCACCTGCGGTGCCCACCCTCCTAGGGTTCGCACCATGACAGACGTGGAAGGCGGCCTCGCCGAGCCGACCGAGCTCGAGCCCGAGCAGGGATCGCTCGACCTCGCGGGACCCGACGATGCACCCTCGCTCGCCGACTGGGAGCGCGAAACCGCGGCCGTGCTGCGCAAGGCGCGGCGCATGTCGGACGACGATCCCGCATCGCTGGTCTGGGAGAAGCTGACCCGCACCACGCTGGACGGCATCCCGGTGACGCCGCTGGGCACCCGTGCCTCGGTCGAGGAACTGGCCACGGCCGGCCGTCCCGAGCGGCTGGACGACTGGGACATCCGCGCCCACCTGTCAGGTCCGGACGTGAAGACCGGCAACGAAGCGCTCCTGGTCGACCTGCAGAACGGCGCCACCTCGTTGTGGCTCGAGGTGGGCGGCGCCTTCGCTCCGGCCGACCTCGATGGTCTGCTGGCCGGCGTACTCCTCGACCTGGCGCCTGTGGTCCTCGACTCTCCTGCTGACCCGATCCGTGCTGCCGAGGCGCTTGTCGCCGTCCTGCGCGAGCGTGGGGTCACGCCTGCCCCGGGCACGAACCTGGGTGCCGACCCGATCGGGGCGATGCTCCGGAGTTCGACGCGCGGGACCGAGGGGGGGACGGTCATCGACGGTCTGGTCGAGGTGGCGAACCTCGCCCGCGAGGTCGGTGTGCTCGGCGTCGTCGTCGACGCGACGGCTGTGCACGACCTCGGCGCCTCGGACGCCCAGGAGCTCGGTTACAGCCTGGCTGTCGGTGCGGCGTACCTCCGGGCGCTCACGGCGGCCGGCCTCGGTGTCGAGGAGGCGCTCGGACTCATCGAGTTCCGCTACGCCGCGACCGACGAGCAGTTCCCCACGATCGCCAAGCTCCGGGCGGCCCGCCGCCTGTGGGCGCGGGTGGCCGAGCTCAGCAGCGTCGGGCCTGAGGCGCGCGGCCAGCGTCAGCACGTCGTGACGAGTCGGCCGATGATGAGCAAGTACGACCCCTGGGTCAACATGCTCCGCACCACCGTCGCGGCGTTCGCTGCCGGTGTCGGCGGGGCCGATTCGGTCACCGTGCTGCCGTTCGACAGCGTGCTGGGTGAACCCGACGCCTTCGGTCGTCGGATCGCCCGCAACACCTCCTCGCTGCTCATCTCCGAGTCGCACCTCGCCAAGGTCGCGGACCCGGCCGGTGGTTCGTACGCCGTCGAGAAGCTCACCGACGACCTCGCTCGGGTCGCCTGGGAGGAGTTCGGCCGGATCGAGGCGGCCGAGGTCGATGAGGTGTCCGGCATCGAGGCCGCCCTGCGCGACGGCTCGCTGCTGGAGCGGGTGGCCGAGGTGGCCGCGCACCGTGAGGCCGAGGTCGCGCGCCGCAAGCGCCCCCTGACCGGGGTCACCGAGTTCCCGAACCTCGCCGAGACGCTGCCTGAGCGCGAGCCCGTCTCCCCGGCCTCCACGACCGGGCCGGACGCGGTGCGCCGCTACGGCGCCAGCTTCGAGGCGTTGCGCGACGAGCCGGCCGCGGCGCCGGTCTTCCTGGCGACGATGGGGAGCGTCGCGGCCCACACCGCGCGGGCCACCTTCGCCGCCAACCTCTTCGCCGCCGGGGGCATCGCCACCGACGTCGCGGGTGCGACGTCCGACACCGAGGAGGTGCTCGCTGCCTACGCCGGCCAGAGCGTGGCCTGCCTCGCCGGCCCCGACGCGACGTACGCCGAATGGGGCGCCGGCCTCGTCGCAGCGCTGCGCGACGCGGGCGCCCGTTGGGTCATCGTGGCCGGCAAGCCGGGCGACCTGGGGGTCGACGACTCCTGCGCCATGGGCGTCGATGCCCTCACCTTCCTCACCAACACCCGGGAGCAGCTCGCATGACGATTCCCCAGAGCTTTGCCGGCCTGCCGCTGACCGAGCCGTCGGCTGATGGGTCGGTCGCGGCGTCGGATCAGGCGTCGGATCAGGCGTCGATTGGTCACGAACCCCCTGTTTCTGGTGCTGATTCCGTCGGTTGGGGACCAAACCGCAACCCCTGGCCCAGCCCAGAAGGCATCGGCATCCTCCCGATCTACGGCCCCGAGCACCTCGAGGGCCTCGACGCGCTGGACACGATGCCGGGCCTGAGCCCCTTCCTGCGGGGGCCGTATCCGACGATGTACACCACCCAGCCCTGGACGGTCCGGCAGTACGCCGGCTTCTCGACCGCCGAGGAGTCCAACGCGTTCTACCGCCGCAACCTCGCGGCCGGTCAGAAGGGGCTGAGCGTCGCCTTCGACCTGGCGACCCACCGCGGCTACGACTCCGACCACCCGCGGGTGCGCGGCGACGTCGGGATGGCGGGCGTCGCGATCGACTCGATCTACGACACCCGGACCCTCTTCGACGGCATTCCGCTCGACGAGATGTCGGTCTCGATGACGATGAACGGCGCGGTCCTTCCGGTGCTCGCGCTCTACATCGCCGCGGCCGAGGAGCAGGGGGTGCAGCCCGAGCAGCTCATGGGGACGATCCAGAACGACATCCTCAAGGAGTTCATGGTCCGCAACACCTACATCTACCCGCCGGCCCCGAGCATGCGGATCATCTCCGACATCTTCAGCTACACCGCCCAGAAGATGCCCCGCTTCAACTCGATCTCGATCTCCGGCTACCACATCCAGGAGGCCGGAGCCACGGCCGATCTGGAGCTCGCCTACACGCTGGCCGACGGCGTGGAGTACATCCGCGCGGGCCTCGGCACCGGCATGACGATCGACCAGTTCGCCCCACGGCTGTCGTTCTTCTGGGCGATCGGGATGAACTTCTTCATGGAGGTCGCCAAGATGCGGGCCGGCCGCGCACTCTGGGCCCGGCTGGTGCGCGAGTTCGAGCCGCAGAACCCCAAGTCGCTCAGCCTGCGCACGCACAGCCAGACCAGCGGCTGGTCGCTGACCGCCCAGGACGTCTTCAACAACGTGCAGCGCACCTGCATCGAGGCGATGGCCGCGACCCAGGGCCACACCCAGAGCCTGCACACCAACGCCCTCGACGAAGCGATCGCGCTGCCGACCGACTTCTCCGCCCGGATCGCGCGCAACACCCAGCTCCTGCTCCAGCAGGAGTCCGGGACCACCCACAGCATCGACCCGTGGGCCGGCTCCTACTACGTCGAGCGGCTCACCCACGACCTGGCCGAGCGGGCCTGGGCCCACATCCAGGAGGCCGAGCGGGCCGGCGGGATGGCCAAGGCGATCGAGCAGGGCATCCCCAAGATGCGCATCGAGGAGGCGGCCGCCCGCACCCAGGCGCGCATCGACTCCGGTGCCCAGAAGGTGATCGGCGTCAACACCTACCGGCTGGCCACCGAGGACAAGCTCGACGTGCTCCGGGTCGACAACGACGACGTCTACCGCCAGCAGATCGCCAAGCTGGAGCGGCTGCGCGCCGAGCGCAACGACGACGACGTACGCCGCTCGCTCGAGGCGCTCACCAACTCCGCCGAGCGCGGTGCGGACGGCGGCTCCTCCCTCGACGGAAACCTGCTCAAGCTGGCCGTCGACGCGGCCCGCGCCAAGGCGACCGTGGGCGAAATCTCCGAGGCGCTGGAGAAGGTCTACGGACGCCACCAGGCCGTGATCCGTACGATCAGCGGCGTGTTCAGGGACGAGTCCAACTCATCGGGTGGCCAGCTGGTGCAGCAGGTGCTCGCCGCGACCGACGCCTTCGAGGAGGCCGAGGGACGCCGACCCCGCATCCTGGTCGCCAAGATGGGTCAGGACGGCCACGACCGCGGCCAGAAGGTCGTCGTGAGTGCCTTCGCCGACATGGGCTTCGACGTCGACGTGGGTCCGCTCTTCTCGACCCCCGAGGAGGTGGCACTCCAGGCGGTCGACGCCGATGTGCACATCGTCGGGGTCTCGTCGTTGGCCGCCGGTCACCTCGCGCTGCTGCCTGCCCTCAGGACCGCGCTGGCCGAGCAGGGCCGCCCGGACATCATGATCGTGATCGGTGGGGTGATCCCGCCCGACGACGTGGAGACCCTGCGCGAGATGGGGGCCGCGGCGGTCTTCCTGCCGGGCACCGTGATCGCGGAGTCCGCGCTGGACCTGCTGGGGAAGCTGCGGGAGCAGCTCGGCCACGGATGATCGACGTCGCCGAGTTGGTCGACGGGGTCCGTGCCGGGCGACGGGCCACCGTCTCGCGCGCGATCACCCTGGTCGAGTCGTCGAAGCCCGAGCACCGCGCCGCCGCGCGTGAGCTGCTCGGCGAGCTGGCCAGTATCGAGGGACCCCTGGCGGTCCGGGTCGGCATCTCGGGGGTGCCCGGCGTCGGCAAGTCGACCTTCATCGAGGCCCTCGGCACCCGCCTGACCGCGGCCGGTCACCGCGTCGGCGTCCTCGCCGTCGATCCTTCCTCGATCCGCACCGGGGGGTCGGTGCTCGGCGACAAGACCCGGATGGCACGCCTCTCGACGGACCCCGCGGCCTACATCCGGCCCTCCCCGTCTGCGGGCACGCTGGGCGGTGTCGCCCGCGCGACGTTCCAGGCGATGAGCGTCCTCGAGGCCGCGTCGTACGACGTGGTGCTCGTCGAGACCGTCGGGGTCGGTCAGTCGGAGGTGACGGTGGCCGGGATGGTCGACACGTTCCTCTTCCTCACCCTGGCCCGCACCGGTGACCAACTGCAGGGGATCAAGAAGGGCATCCTCGAGATCGCCGACGTGATCGCGGTCAACAAGGCCGACGGGGACCGCGAGCAGGAAGCCCGTTCTGCGGCCCGCGAGCTCGCCGGGGCGCTGCGACTCGTGCACGGCAAGGGGGAGTGGGCGCCCCCCGTGGTGACCTGCTCCGGCCTCACCGACGTCGGGGTCGACGACCTGTGGCAACGCGTGCTGGACCATCGTGCGCACCTCGGCGAGGAGGGCCTGGCCGGCAAGCGAGCCGCCCAGCAGCTGGACTTCACCTGGGCGCTGGTGCGAGACGAGCTCGCCGAGCGGCTGCGCCGCTCGCCGGGGGTGGCGCGGGTGCGTACTGAGGTGCAGCGCGCGGTGCTGGCCGGAGAGCTGCCCGCCACGGTCGCTGCCGACAAGCTCCTCGAGGCGTACGACGAGTGAGTAACCTCGAGGTGATGCCACCCGAGATTCCGACCGAGCCCACCTCCCGCTCCGCTGCCGACCCTGCGCAGGGAGACGTGGCGCGCGCCGCCGCGCTCATCGACTCCGTCGTTGCCCGCTGCGAGAGCGAGCTCGTCGAGCTCCGGCGCGACCTGCACGCCCACCCCGAGCTCTCGTGGGCCGAGTTGCGCACCACCGAGGCCGTCATCGCGAAGATCGAGCCGCGCGGCTGGCGAGTCACCCGGCTGGCCGACAGCGGCCTGGTCGCCGACCTGGGCGCCGCGGGACCACTCGTGGCCCTGCGCGCCGACCTCGACGCCCTGCCCGTGCATGACACCACCGGGGATCCGTGGGCCAGCACCGTCGCCGGCACCGCCCACGCCTGCGGCCACGACCTGCACACCGCCGCGCTCGTCGGGGCCGCGCTGGCGCTGGCCGAGGTGCACGCGGCCGGGCTGCTGCCCGGTCGGGTCCGGCTGTTGTTCCAGCCGGCCGAGGAGGTCATGCCGGGAGGTGCGCTCAGCCTGCTTGCGGTCGGTGCGCTCGACGGCGTGGACCGGCTCTTCGGCGTGCACTGCGACCCGAGTCTCGACGTCGGTCTCGTCGGGCTGCGCGAGGGGCCGATCACCGGCGCCGCCGACCACCTCGACGTCACGTTGTCGGGCTCGGGCGGTCATACGTCGCGTCCGCACCTGACCGAGGACCTCACCTTTGCCCTGGCGAAGGTCGTGACCGAGCTGCCGGGCATCCTGTCGCGCCGTCTCGATCCCCGCGCCGGGGTGAGCGTCGTCTGGGGCATCGTCCGGGCCGGCTCGGCCGTCAACATCATCCCGAGGACCGGTCAGCTCGGTGGCACCGTGCGGATGCTCGATGCCCACTCCTGGGATCGTGCCGAGAAGCTGGTTCCGGAGCTGATCGAGCAGATCGTCGCACCGTACGGCGTGCATGCGGCCGTCGAGTACCGCAAGGGCGTGCCTCCCGTGGTGAACGACCCGAGGAGCACTCAGCTCCTGGGGAGCGCTGCCGAGCGTGTGCTCGGTCGTGCCGGCCACGTCGTCACCCAGCAGAGCCTGGGCGGCGAGGACTTCGGCTGGTATCTAGACCGGGTGCCCGGCGCGATGGGGCGGCTCGGCACCCGCACACCGGGCGGCCCGACGTACGACCTGCACCAGGGCGATCTTCGGGTGGACGACCGCGCGACGGCCATCGGTGCCCGGTTGTTGGCCGAGGTCGCCCTGCAGGCGATCCACGCTCCCTGACGTCGGAAGGCCGAAAACGTTACGGCTGTCCCGTGTCGAGTCGGTAACAACTTCGCCACGTGGTCGCTTGTGTGACCCCGAAGCCCTAGTGTCGTTCGAGTTCGCGCCCGACTGGGGGCGCACAGCACCCCAAGGAGGCGTCTTGCGACGCAGCACTAAGTTCGCCGCACTGGTCACCGCCGGGATCCTGTCCCTGGCCGCCACCGGTTGCGGGAGCGACGACACCAAGACTGACACCGGCTCGAACGGCGAGGGCCCCACCTCTGACGTCAAGATCGGCATGGCCTACGACGTCGGCGGCCGTGGCGACCAGTCGTTCAACGACTCCGCTGCCGCTGGTCTCGACCAAGCGGTCGAGGAGTTCGGGATGACCTCGCAGGAGTCCGAAGCGACCGACGGTGAGGCCGAGTCCGCTCGCGAGGAGCGCCTGCGCACCTTCGCCGACGCCGGCTTCGACCCGATCATCGCCGTGGGCTTCGCCTACGGCGGCGCGATCGCCAAGGTCTCCGCCGAGTACCCCGACGTGCACTTCGCGATCATCGACGACGAGTCGGTCATCGCCGACAACGTCGCCGACCTGGTCTTCTCCGAGGAGCAGGGTTCGTTCCTGGTCGGCGCCGCTGCGGCGCTCAAGACCGAGAGCGACCACATCGGCTTCATCGGTGGCGTCGAGACGCCCCTCATCCAGAAGTTCGAGGCTGGCTACATCGCCGGTGCTCGTGCGGTGAACCCGAAGATCAAGATCGATAGCACCTACCTGACCCAGGTCCCCGACTTCTCCGGTTTCGGTGACCCGGCCAAGGGCAAGACCGCTGCGCAGGGCATGTACGACGCCGGCGCCGACATCGTCTACCACGCTGCTGGTGGTTCCGGTGGTGGTGTCTTCGAGGCCGCTACCGAGAGCAAGGCCCGCGCGATCGGTGTCGACTCCGACCAGTACGAGACGGCCGACTCGTCGGTCCGCGACGTCATCATGACGTCGATGCTCAAGAACGTGAACGTTGCGGTCTACGAGTACCTCGCCAGCGTCAACGACGGCACCTTCCCGTCCGGCGTGACTCGCTACGACCTCGAGGTCGACGGCGTGGGCTACTCCACGACCGGCGGTCAGGTCGACGACATCGCCGACCAGCTCGACGAGTTCAAGCAGCAGATCATCGACGGCGAGATCAAGGTCCCGACCACTCCGTGATGATGCTCGACACCTGAGCGATCCGCACCATTCGGCGGGGTCGCAGGTTCGCACTGGTTGCGGGCCTGCGGCCCCGTCGCACGTGGGAGGCAGGTTGTCCGTCCGGAGCCCCGGGCGAGTAGCCTTCGCCCGACTGAACAAGGGGGTCACAACGTCGTGTCCACAACTGCACCCGTCGCCGAGCCGGCGACCTCGAACGACATCGCTGTCAGCCTGCGCGGGATCGGCAAACGGTTCCCGGGCGTCATCGCCAACGACGACGTCAACATCGATGTCCGCCGCGGCACCATCCACGCCATCGTCGGCGAGAACGGTGCCGGCAAGTCGACGCTGATGAAGATCCTCTACGGCGTTCAGGCACCTGACTCGGGGACCATCGAGATCGATGGAAGCAAGGTGGCTCTCGCGTCGCCGGCCGACGCGATCCGCGCCGGTGTCGGCATGGTCTTCCAGCACTTCATGCTCGCCGACAACCTCACCGTGCTCGAGAACGTCGTGCTCGGCGCGGAGAAGCTCCATGGCATCGGGGCGGCAGCCCGTGCCGAGATCGTGCGCATCTCGGATGCCTACAGCCTCGAGGTCGAGCCCGACAAGCTGGTCGAGGAGCTCGGGGTCGGTGCGCGTCAGCGCATCGAGATCCTCAAGGTGCTCTACCGCGGCGCCCGGGTCGTGATCCTCGACGAGCCGACCGCGGTCCTGGTGCCCCAGGAGGTCGACGAGCTGTTCGGCAACCTGCGCGAGCTCAAGAGCGAGGGCCTCAGCGTCATCTTCATCTCGCACAAGCTCGACGAGGTGCTGTCGGTTGCCGACGAGATCACGGTGATCCGTCGCGGCACCACAGTGACCACCGTCGAGGACCCCAGCAGCGTGAGCGCCCGCGACCTGGCCGAGCTGATGGTCGGCTCGGAGCTCCCCTCGCCCAGCACCGAGAGCTCGACGGTGACCGACGAGGTGCTGCTCCACATCGAACACCTCAACCTCCCGAGCAAGGAGGGGCGACCGCTCCTTGACGACATCTCGCTGACCATCCACCGAGGTGAGGTGCTCGGCATCGCCGGGGTCGAGGGCAACGGTCAGGCCGAGCTGGTCGAGGCCATCATGGGCATGCGCGAGCAAGCAACCGGCGTGGTCCGGCTCGGCGATGCCGATCTGTCCGTCCTCTCCACGCGGGAGCGTCGCGAGAGCGGCGTCGGCTACATTCCCGAAGACCGTCATCGCCACGGCCTGCTGCTGGACTCACCCCTGTGGGAGAACCGCGTGCTCGGCCACCAGGGCCGCCCGCCCAGCTCGCACCACGGCCTGATCGACAAGGCCGCTGCGCGTCGCGACACCCAGCGGATCATCGAGGAGTACGACGTCCGCACGCCCGGCCCGGACGTGCTCGCCCGGGCGCTCTCCGGAGGCAACCAGCAGAAGCTGATCGTCGGTCGTGAGATGAGCAGCGAGCCGATCCTGCTCATCGCAGCCCACCCCACGCGGGGCGTCGACGTCGGCGCCCAGGCCGCGATCTGGACCCACATCAAGGAAGCCCGCAGGAAGGGACTCGCCGTCTTGCTGATCTCGGCCGACCTCGACGAACTGATCGGCCTGTCCGACCGGATCGAGGTGATCCTGCGGGGCAAGCTCGTGGGTGCGTTCGACCCGTCCGACGTGACCCCGCAGCAGCTCGGTTCGGCGATGACCGGAGCGGGGGCAGGCGCATGAGCCGGGCTCGTGCGATCCGTCTCGGTCTGGCCATCAGCGCTCCGCTGCTGGCCCTGGTCGCCGCGTTCGCGATCACCAGCCTGGTGCTGATCGCCGCCGGTGACCCCGTCGGTGAGGTGTGGAGCACGATCTTGTCGGTGCCGGCGACCCGCAACTTCGCCAACATCGTCAACAACGCCAGCGTTCTCTACCTCTCCGGCGTCGCCGTGGCCGTCGGCTTCAGGATGAACCTCTTCAACATCGGTGTCGACGGCCAGTACCGCGTGGCCGCCTTCATCGCCGCCGTGGTGGCGGGCGAGGCCTGGCTCCCGGGCCACCTCAACACCGTGCTGGCGATCGCCGCCGCGATGCTCGCCGGTGCTGCCTGGGCCGGGATCGCCGGCCTGCTGCGCGCGACCCGTGGGGTCAGCGAGGTCATCTCGACGATCATGCTGAACTTCATCGCCACCGGTCTGGTCGCCTACTTCCTGCGCCAGGTCGCGGTGCGTGAGCCGGGCAGCAACAGCCTGGGCACCAAGGAGATCCCCGAGAGCAGCCGGATCCCCAGCATCTCGATCGGGGATGGCGCGGGTCAGGACCTCTACGGCTTCATCGTCATCGCCGCGGTCGTGGGCTTCGCCTACTGGTTCCTGCTGAACAAGACCCGCTTCGGGTTCGACCTGCGCGCGACGGGTCAGTCCAGCACCGCAGCGGTTGCCAGCGGCATCAACGTCCGCCGGATGACCATCGCCGCCATGCTGATCTCGGGCGCGGTCGCCGGTTTGGTTGGTCTGCCGATCCTCTTCGGCAGCGCGTTCAACTATGGCTCGACGTTCCAGTCGGGTCTGGGCTTCGCCGGCATCGCGATCGCCCTGCTCGGGCGCAACAACCCGATCGGGATCGCGGTCGGAGCGCTCCTCTTCGCCTACCTCAACGAGCAGTCCAACCCGCTCCAGATCCTGGTCGGTGTCTCACCCGACATCGTCGCGATCACCCAGGGCACGATCGTGCTCACCGTCGTGATCAGCTACGAGGTCGTCCGCCGGGTCGGGCAGCGCATCGAGCAGCAGGAGGTGGCGCGGGCACTGCACGAGCCACCTGTCACACCGCCGTCGGGGCCTACCCCCGGCCAGGCTGAGGAGGTCCCGGCATGAGCACGCGTACCGCAGCCAGATCCGTCGGCGACGCGACCGACCGCCGCTTCCCGCGGCGCTACCTCGTCCTGATCCTCGTGGTGGTCGGGCTCGCCGCGATGTCGGTGCTCGAGAGCATCACCGGTGCCGGCGACCTGACGTCGTCCGGCACGGTCGCGGCGACGTTGATCGCCACCGCGCCGATCATGCTTGCGGCCCTCGGGGGTCTGTGGTCCGAGCGAGCGGGCATCGTGAACATCGGCCTCGAGGGCATGATGATTCTCGGCACGTACGGCGCCGGCTACTTCGGCTACCACTACGGCGCCTGGGCGGGTGTCGTCGGCGCGATCATGATGGGGATGATCGGCGGGCTCGTGCACGCCATCGCCACCGTCGTGTTCGGGATCGACCACATCATCTCTGGCGTCGCGATCAACATCATCGCGCTCGGTGCCGTGCAGTACCTCGCCTCGCTGACCTTTGTCGGCCTGCCCGGCGGTGGGTCGACGCAGTCTCCGAAGATCCCGAACGTCCCCTCGCTCACGATCGAGCCGCTGAGCGATGCGCTGTTCACCGTCGAGAAGAAGGACCTCTTCGTCGTCTCGGAGCTCGCAGCGCTGCTGCGGGCGATGGTCACGAACCTCTCCTCGCTGCTCCTGATCGCGCTGCTGGCGCTGGTGCTGAGCTACGTCGTTCTGTGGCGGACGTCGTTCGGCCTGCGCCTGCGCTCGTGCGGTGAGAGCCCCGCTGCGGCTGAGTCCCTCGGCATCAAGGTGATGCGTTACAAGTTCGTGGCGGTGCTGATCTCCGGCGGCATGGCGGGTCTCGGTGGTGGGTTCCTGGCGATGGTCGCCTCGAGCAACTACCGCGACGGCCAGACCGGTGGTCGCGGGTACATCGGCCTCGCGGCGATGATCTTCGGCAACTGGCGACCCACCGGGTTGCTCGCCGGCTCCGGGCTCTTCGGCTACACCGAGACGCTCGGCCTGCGTCAGGGCGGCTCGTCCGTCCACGCGCTGCTGCTGGCACTCGCCGTGCTGGCCCTGGCCGCCGGCGTGTGGCAGGCCCGTCAGGGGTTGCGCCGGGCCGCGATCATTTCCGGCTCCGTGGCCGTGGCGCTCGGTGGGCTCTACGCCGCGATCGACGAGGTGCCGGGTGACTTCACCCGGATGACGCCGTACGTCATCACGCTGCTGGTGCTCGCCTTCGCCTCACAACGACTACGCATGCCAGCCGCCGACGGACAGATCTATCGCAAGGGCTCAGCCGGATGACCTCGTCGACCGACGAGTTCGACTGGTCGGCGTTGCAAGCCGACGCGACCGCCGCGATGCGCCACGCCTACGCGCCCTACTCCCACTTCTCGGTGGGTGCTGCGGCACTGGTCGACGACGGCCGCGTCGTGGTCGGCTGCAACGTCGAGAACGCCGCGTACGGCGTCGCCCTCTGCGCGGAGTGCGGGCTGGTCAGCCAGCTGCACATCACGGGGGGCGGGCGGTTGACGCACTTCGTGTGCGTCAACGGCGACGGCGAGGTGATCATGCCGTGCGGTCGCTGTCGGCAGCTGCTCTTCGAGAACGGCGGTCCGGAGCTGCTGCTCCAGACGGTGTCCGGCGTCCGCACGATGAATGAGGTGCTCCCGGATGCCTTCGGTCCCGACGACCTCGCTTGACCTGTCCTCACCGGCGGTGGTCGCCGATCCGTACCCGTTCTTCGCTGCCGAGCGGGCCGCCCACCCGGTGGCCTGGCACGAAGGACGACAGCTGTTCCTGACCTTCAGTCACGAGGCGGTCAGTCGGGTCCAGCGGGAGCGAAGGCTCGGCCGGATCTGGAGCGATCGCGAGCCGTTGGCGGCGCTGGAGCCGTTCAACCTGCTCCACCGCAACCAGATGATGGAGAACGAGCCGCCCGAGCACACCCGGCTGCGGCGGCCGGTGGCCCAGGCGTTCAGCCGCGGTCACATCGAGCGGTTGCGGCCGCGGGTGCGCAGCCTCGCCGCCGCGCTGCTGGCGGAGGTCGACCCGGCAGGCTTCGACGTCATCAGCCAGTACGCCGAGCCGCTGCCCGTGCTGGTCATCGCCGAGCTGCTGGGGGTGCCGGTCTCGCACCTCCAGGACCTGCGCGACTGGTCGCAGGCGATCGTCGCGATGTACGAGGTCGACCCGTCACTTGTGGTCGTCGACGCAGCCGTCTCGGCGGCGACCGACTTCGCCGCGCTGGTCCGCGAACTGGCCGACCTGCGCCGACGTACTCCTGCGGACGACCTGATCACCGACCTGGTCGCGACGGAGCTCACCGACGACGAGGTGGTCGCGGCGGTCGTGCTGCTGCTCAACGCCGGCCACGAGGCGTCGGTCAACGTCTTCGGCAACGGACTGGTCGCGATGCTGCAGCGCGGTCTGCGACCCGGCGCCGACGTGCCCTGCACGGTCGAGGAGATGCTGCGCTTCGACTCGGCCCTCCAGCTCTTCGAGCGCACCGCCACCGAGGACGTCGAGGTGTGCGGCGTGGTCGTGGAGCGCGGGCAGAAGATCGCCGCTCTGCTCGGCGCGGCCAACCGTGACCCGGCAGTTTTTGCCGCCCCTGACGTCTTCGACGTCGACCGCGATCCCAACCCGCACCTGGCCTTCGGGGTCGGCGTGCACTTCTGCCTGGGCGCACCGCTGGCCCGGATGGAGTTGGCGGAGTCCGTGGCTGCTCTCTGGGCGGCCCTCCCCGACCTGGCGCTCGCGGGAGAGCCGCAGAGTCGGGAAACATTCGTTCTGAGAGGGTTCCGTCAGGTTCCCGTGGGAGGTTCACATGCATGACGCCATCGAGGTCATCCTCGCCAAGCGCGACCACGGCGAGCTGAGCGACAGCCAGATCGACTGGGTGATCGACGCCTACACCCGCGGCGACGTCGCCGATGAGCAGATGTCCGCGCTGGCGATGGCGATCCTGCTCAACGGCATGAACCGCCGCGAGATCGCCCGCTGGACCGCTGCGATGATCGCGTCGGGCGAGCGGATGGACTTCTCCACGCTTTCGCGCCCGACCGCCGACAAGCACTCGACGGGCGGCGTGGGGGACAAGATCACCCTGCCGTTGGCCCCGCTCGTGGCCGCCTGTGGCGTGGCCGTCCCGCAGCTCTCCGGTCGCGGGCTGGGCCACACCGGCGGCACCCTCGACAAGCTCGAGGCGATTCCCGGTTGGCGCGCCAACCTCTCCAACGCCGAGATGTTCGCCCAGCTCGAGTCGATCGGCGCGGTGATCTGTGCCGCGGGCGACGGGCTCGCGCCGGCCGACAAGAAGCTGTACGCCCTGCGCGATGTCACCGGCACCGTCGAGGCGATCCCGCTGATCGCCTCCTCGATCATGTCCAAGAAGATCGCCGAGGGCACCGGCTCGCTGGTGCTCGACGTGAAGGTCGGCACGGGCGCGTTCATGAAGGACGTCGAGCGGGCCCGCGAGCTCGCCGAGACGATGGTCGGGCTCGGCACCGACGCCGGCGTGCACACCGTCGCGCTGCTCACCGACATGTCGACGCCGCTCGGCTACACCGCCGGCAACGCGATCGAGGTCGCGGAGTCCGTGGAGGTGCTGGCCGGTGGCGGCCCGGCCGACGTCGTTGAGCTGACCCTGGCCCTGGCCCGCGAGATGCTCGTCGGCGCCGGGCGCTCGGACGTCGACCCGGCGGAGAAGTTGGCCGACGGCTCGGCGATGGACGCCTGGCGGGAGATGATCCGCGCCCAGGACGGCGACCCGGACGCCCCGATGCGGGTGGCGCGCGAGTCCCACGTCGTCACCGCGCCGGTCTCGGGTGTGCTGACCAGGCTCGACGCGATGGCGGTCGGGCTGGCCTCGTGGCGCCTGGGCGCCGGCCGCGCCAAGCAGGGTGCGGCGGTCCAGGATGGCGCGGGCGTCGTGTGGCACGCGCGTCCCGGTGACGACGTCACCGAGGGTCAGCCGCTCTTCACGCTGCTCACCGACGAGCCCGAGCGCTTTGACCGGGCCCTGGCCTCGCTCGAGGGCGGGTACGACATCGCCGGGGCGGGGACGGCGTACACGCCCGGTCCGCTGGTGATCGACCGGATCAGCTGACCGTCTCGTATCAGTCGTGGATGGCGAGGTTGCGGGTGCGCGCGGTCACGACCTGATAACAGGTCCGGTATCCGACCGCGCCCGTCCTGTTTACACAGCGTCGCTTCGGGCTAGAGTGCGCCAAGTGCCGACGGGACGTGACCTACGTCACCAGGCGCGGGAATCCGCCGACAGGGCTGACCACGACGATCGACTGTGAGGTTGCATTGATGAGAACCATCCGCAAAGTAGCGCCGGTGGCTCTCGCCGCTGCGCTCGCGCTGGGCATCACGTCCTGCGCCGAGTCCGGCCGCGAGGCCGACTCGGGCAACGGTGACGAGGGCGGAACCTTCACCTTCGGTGCCGCCGGCGCCCCGGAGATGTTCGACCCGCTCTACGCCACGGACGGCGAGACCTTCCGCGTCACCCGTCAGATGTTCGAGGGACTCCTCGACATCGAGCCCGGTGGTGCCGAGGTCGTGCCCGGTCTGGCGACCGAGTGGACGGCCAACGAGGAAGGCACGGTCTGGGACTTCACCCTCCGCGACGACGTGACCTTCCACGACGGCACGGCGTTCAACGCCGACGCCGTCTGCGCCAACTTCGAGCGGATGTTCGACCAGGGCGAGGCCGGCCAGGTGGCCGCCGAGTACTGGGGCTACGTCATGGGCGGCTTCGCGAACGACCCGGAGAGCTCGCTCTACAAGAGCTGCGAGGCCACCGACGAGTTCACCGCCCAGGTGACCATCACCCGCGCCACGTCGGGCTTCCCGACCATGCTGTCGCTCTCGTCGCTCGCGATGCAGTCGCCGACCGCCATGGATGAGGGCGACGCCAACGGCATCGCCACCCAGGGTGAAGGCTTCAGCTTCCCGGCCTACGCCCAGGCTCCGGTCGGGACCGGCCCGTTCCAGTTCGGTGAGTACGACGAGGCCAACGCCACCATCACCCTCGAGGCCTACGACGACTACTACGGCGACGCCCCGAAGTCGAGCAAGCTGGTCTTCAAGGTGATCGCCGACGAGAGCACTCGTCGCCAGGAGCTCGAGGCCGGCAGCATCGACGGCTACGACCTTCCCAACCCCGTCGACTGGGCGGGTCTGGAGGACGGCGGCAACTCGGTCGAGGTGCGTCCTGCCTTCAACATCTTCTACCTGGGCCTGAACCCCGAGGCGAACCCGAAGCTGAAGGACCTCAAGGTCCGTCAAGCGCTCTACCACGCGCTCAACCGCGAGCAGCTGATCCAGACCCAGCTGCCCGAGGGCGCCGAGGTCGCCACGCAGTTCATGCCGTCGACCGTGAGCGGGTACAACTCCTCGCTCGAGCCCTACGCCTACGACCCGGAGATGGCCAAGAAGCTGCTCAAGGAGGCGGGCGCGGAGGGCATGACCCTGAAGTTCGCCTTCCCGACCGACGTCAGCCGGCCCTACATGCCGGACCCGCAGCAGCTCTACGACGCCCTGCGCAAGAACCTCGAGGACGTCGGCATCAAGGTTGACGTCACCTCGGCTGCCTGGAACGGCGGCTACCTCGACAACGTGACGGCCGGCAAGTACGACGCGTACCTGCTCGGCTGGACCGGTGACTATGACGCGGCGTTCAACTTCGTCGGCACCTTCTTCGGCAACCTGAAGGAGAACGACTTCGGGACCAAGGTCATGCCGTGGGGCCAGGAGCTCGCGCAGGCCCTGAAGGACGCCGACGCCGTCGTGGACGACGCGGAGCGCGCGGCTGCGTTCGAGCTGATCAACCAGCAGATCATGGAGGACTACCTCCCCGGTCTGCCGATCAGCCACTCGCCGCCGGCCCTCGTGGTCGGTCCCGAGGTCGAGGGTCTGATCGCCAGCCCGCTGACGGCCGAGGAGTTCAGCACCGTCAGCGTCGGCGGTCGGTGACGATCCGCTAGCCGGTCAACAGCACAGAGGTCGAGGGGGGCGCCCGCCGCGGGTGACCCCCCTCGCCACTGCTCGCACTAGGGTGCCGGGGGTAACTCCGGAGGAGGCTTGATCCATGATCCGCTTCATCGTGCGCCGGCTGATCGCGATGGTCGGCGTGGTGCTGGTGCTGTCGCTGTTGCTGTTCTTCTGGCTCCGGTCGCTGCCGGGCGGCCCGGTCTCGGCGATCCTCGGGGAGCGGGCGACCGCGTCTCGGCGTGCGGCGCTCGAGGCCGCACTCGGACTCGACCAACCGGTCTGGGTCCAATATCTCAAGTTCATGCAGCGCGCCGCCCGAGGCGACTTCGGCGTCTCGACCAAGGTCCTACCCGGCACCGACGCGCTCGAGATCTTCTTCATGCGGCTGCCGGCGACCCTCGAACTCTCCTTCTTCGCCCTGGTCCTCGCCACGTCGCTCGGCATCCCCCTGGGCTACTTCGCGGCCCGCCGCCGCGGTTCGATCCTGGACAACACCTCGATCGTCATGTCGCTGGTCGGGGTCGCGGTGCCGGTGTTCTTCACCGCCTTCATGCTCAAGTACTACTTCGCCGTCGAGTGGCACCTGCTCCCCGTGTCCGGGCGGCAGGATCCCGGACTCGATGCCACCCGGGTCACCGGCTTCTTCGTGCTGGACGGCCTGCTCACCCGTGAGTGGGACGCCGCGTGGGACGCCATGACCCACCTGGTCCTCCCGTCGGTGGCGCTCGCCACGATCCCGTTCGCGGTGATCTTCCGGATCACTCGGGCCTCGGTCCTCGACGTGCTCGACGAGGACTACGTGCGCACCGCCGAGGCCAAGGGCCTCACGGCCAGCGTGATCCGCAGTCGCCACGTACTGCGCAACGCGATGCTTCCGGTCACCACGATCATCGGCCTCCAGGTCGGGGGGTTGCTCGCCGGAGCAGTGCTCACCGAGACGGTCTTCGCCTTCGGCGGCATCGGACAAGCGCTCTACGAGGCGTTCAAGGACAAGGACTACGCCGTGCTGCAGGTGCTGATCATGGCGGCGGCAGCGATCTACGTGCTGGTCAACCTGCTCGTCGACATCTCCTACGCAGTCATCGACCCACGCGTCCGGACGAGGTGACCCCATGACCGAACACGACGGCACCGACAGCCCGGCACCCTCGACCGGGCGGCAGTCCTACGGCGAGCGCCGCAAGCAACGCATCGATGAGCTGGCGGCCGCGTCGGTCGACGAGACCCCCGGCGTCTCCCTGCTCCTCAGCGCGTGGCGCAGGCTTCGACGCAACCCGGTCTTCCTGCTCGGCGCAGGTATCACCATCACCTTCGTGGTGCTGGCCATCATCTCCCCGTGGCTGGCGCCGTGGGACCCGGCCGCCAACCCGCTCATCGACAAGGTGCGCCCTCAGTCCAACCCGGTCCCGGGGCCCGAGGCGGGCCACCTGCTCGGGGCAGACGATCGGGGCCGCGACCTGCTGTCACGGCTGTTGATCGGCAGTCGGCAGACGCTGCTCGTCGGCGTGATGGCCACCCTGTTCGGGCTCGTGGGCGGGATCACGCTGGGCACCCTTGCCGGCGCCTTCGGCGGCTGGGTCGACTCCATCGTGATGCGGATCGTCGACGTGATGCTGTCGATCCCCTCGCTGCTGCTGGCCTTCTCGATCGCGGCCCTGTTCGCCAAGCCCAACCAATGGACACTCATCGTCGCGATCGCCACCATCCAGGTGCCGATCTTCGCTCGGATGCTCCGCGGCTCGATGCTGGCCCAGCGGGTGAGCGACCACGTGCTGGCCGCCCGCGCCCTGGGCGTGAAGCCGGGCGCGATCATCTTCCGACACATGCTGCCCAACGCCCTCGGGCCGGTGATCGTGCAGACCACGCTGGTGCTGGCGGTCGCGATCATCGATGCCGCCGCCCTGTCGTTCCTCGGCCTCGGCAACCCCGATGACCGCCGTCCTGAATGGGGCCAGATGCTGGGCAAGTCCCAGGAGTTCATCAACTCCTACCCGCACCTGGCCATCTACCCGGCGGCCTGCATCATCGTGGTGGCGCTCGGCTTCACGTTGATGGGTGAGTCCCTGCGCGAAGCCCTCGATCCGAAGACGCGGAGGTGACCCCGGTGAGCAACGAACCACTGCTGTCCGTACGCGACCTGAGCGTCACCTTCGAACGGCGCGGCGAGGAGCCCTTCAACGCCGTCGACGGTGTCTCGTTCGACGTCCACGCCGGCAGGACGCTGGGCCTGGTGGGCGAGTCCGGCTGTGGGAAGTCGGTGACGTCGCTGGCGATCATGGGCCTGCTGCCCCAGCGCGGCAATCGCGTCGAGGGGTCGGCCATGTACGACGGCACCGACCTCCTGAAGCTCTCGCCCTCGCAGATGCGGGACCGACGCGGCCGTGACATCGCGATGATCTTCCAGGATCCGCTCTCGTCGCTGAACCCGGTCGTGCCGATCGGGATCCAGGTCACCGAGGTGATGGAGCGTCATCGCGACCTGTCCCGCAAGGAGGCGATGCCGAAGGCCCAGGAGCTGCTCGAGCGGGTCGGGATCCCCGACCCGAAGGCGCGCCTGAAGAACTACCCCCACCAGCTCAGCGGCGGGATGCGGCAGCGAGCGCTGATCGCGATGTCGCTGGCGTGCGAGCCACGGCTGCTGATCGCCGACGAACCGACCACGGCCCTCGACGTGACCATCCAGGCCCAGATCCTGGCGCTGCTCAAGGAGCTCGTCGAGGACACCGGAACCGCGCTGATCATGATCACCCACGACCTCGGTGTCGTGGCGGGACTCTGCGACGAGGTGAACGTCCTCTACGGCGGCCGAATCGTCGAGCGCGGTGACCGGCACCCGTTGTTCGCCCACGCGGCACACCCCTACACCAATGGGCTGCTCGGCTCGATCCCGCGGCTGGACGCGGTCCGCGGCGAGAAGCTCACCGCGATCCCCGGTTCGGTGGTCGACAACCTGCCGTGGGAGTCGGCGTGCGCGTTCGCCCCCCGGTGCCCCCGCGAGCTGGCCCAGTGCCGTGAGGAGACGCCGATGTGGGAGGAGCACCCCGCGACGGGGTTGCGGTGCCACAATCCGGCGGAGGTGAGCCATGACTGAGCAGATGTTGACGTCCGAGCCCGAGACCGGTCACGACGACGACGTGCTGGTCGACGTACGCGGCGTGAAGGTGCACTTCCCGATCAAGAGCGGCATCATCTTCGACCGCACCGTGGGCCACGTCTACGCCGTCGACGGCGTCGACCTGCAGATCAAGCGTGGCGAGACCTACGGCCTGGTCGGTGAGTCCGGCTGCGGCAAGTCCACCCTCGGCAAGGCGATCCTCAACCTGGAGCGGCCGACCGAGGGCAGTGTGCTGTTCGACGGCACCGACATCGCCCACCTGCGGGGCGAGACGCTGCGCCGCAAGCGGCAGGACCTGCAGATGGTCTTCCAGGACCCGATGTCGAGCCTCGACCCCCGCCAGTCCGTGGAGTCGCTGCTCGTCGAGGGCATGAAGGCCCACGGTCTGGCCGACGACAAGGACAAGACCCGGGCCCGGCTGCGTGAGCTGCTCGAGGCCGTCGGACTGCCCCACGCGGCCCTGTCGAAGTACCCCCACGAGTTCTCCGGGGGCCAGCGGCAGCGGATCGGCATCGCCCGCGCGCTCTGCGTCGACCCCAAGCTGATCGTGGCCGACGAACCCGTGAGCGCGCTCGACGTGTCGGTGCAGGCCCAGGTGCTCAACCTGCTGGTGGACCTGCAGGAGGAGTTCGGCCTCACCTACCTCGTCATCGCCCACGACCTCGCCGTGGTTCGCCACGTCAGCGACCGGATCGGGGTCATGTACCTCGGTGGCCTGGTCGAGGAGTCGGGGGCGGCCGAGCTCTACGAGCAGCCGCTCCACCCCTATACGCGTGCCCTGATGTCGGCGGTGCCCGTGCCCGACCCGGTGATCGAGGACAGGCGGGAGCAGATCCTGCTGACCGGTGACCTGCCTTCGCCGTCCAACCCGCCGACCGGCTGTCGGTTCCACACCCGCTGCCCGTGGCGGCAGGAGACCCGCTGCGACGAGGAGCGGCCGCAGCTTCGGGTCGTCGAGATCGACGGCGTCACGCCCGGCCACCGGGTCGCGTGCCACTGGGTCGAGCAGATCGCGGCGGGTGACATCCAGCCGCACGAGGTGAAGGCTGACCTGATCGAGGGGCACGCGGGGGACCCCGAGTTCCCGTTCAAGGACCAGGGGTACACCGGGCTCTGACGGCGTACGGCGTCAGGCGGTCGCGCCGGGTGTGCAACGGTGAGGCCATGAAGAGCCTGCGCACCCCCGACGCCCGCTTCCGCGACCTGCCCGACTACGACTTCGCACCTCACCACCTCGAGGTCGGTGCCGGGCTGCGGATGCACTACGTCGACGAGGGCCCGCGGGACGGCGCGCCGGTGCTGATGTTGCACGGCGAACCCTCGTGGAGCTACCTCTACCGGCACATGATCCCGGTCTTCACCGAGGCGGGTCATCGCGCGTTGGCGCCGGACCTGGTCGGCTTCGGCAAGTCCGACAAGCCGACCGCGGTGGCGGACTACTCCTACCAGGCGCACATGGACTGGCTCACCGAATGGATGCTCGCGCTCGACCTGCGCGACATCACGCTGGTCTGCCAGGACTGGGGTTCGCTGCTCGGGCTGCGGCTGGCCGCCGAGCACCCGGACCGCTTCGCCCGGATCGTGGTGGCCAACGGTTTCCTGCCGACGGCCGACATCCCGGCGAACCGGGCGTTCAAGCTCTGGCGGACCTTTGCCCTCCGCACCCCCGTGCTGCCGATCGGCCGGATCGTCGACACCGGGAGTGCGCGCAAGCTGACCCGCGGCGAGCGGGCGGCGTACGACGCGCCGTTCCCGAGCGCGAAGTACAAGGCGGGCGCACGGGCGTTCCCCGCACTGGTGCCGACCTCGGTCGACGACCCGGCGGTTCCGGCCAACCGCGCCGCGTGGGCGCAGTTGGGGGAGTGGGAGAAGCCGTTCCTCACCCTCTTCGGCCGCAAGGACCCGATCCTGGGCCGCGCGGACAAGCCGTTGCAGGAGCACGTGCCGGGGGCCGCTGGTCAGCCGCACGCACGTCTCGACGGTGGGCACTTCGTGCAGGAGGACGTCGGTCCCGAGATCGCTCGGCGGACCGTGGCGTGGATGGCTGCGACGGCTTGAGGGGTTGGCGGCAGCAGCGGGGCCGGTGGGCCTCGTCCCCTTGCCGCGTGACCGACACCGGCACCGAGCGCGGCGGCATCAGGGACCGCCGCCTCACGCCTGTTCTGATTCGCTGAGCGATCGTCGGGGAGACGTGCTCTCATCGACTGGACACCCGCGGAGCAGGGCGGGCACACCTACTTTCGGTAGGTGTCCGAATGGTGAGAGCGAGGCCGCTTCCTGGGGCTCGAAATGTCGGTGGTCGCGGCTTGAATTGAGCCATGACCGAGACGCTCGCCGATGTCGACACTCCTGCTGGGGTGCTCGGTTTCGCGCGGGCGCGACGGGACGTTGCGGACCGCGCTGAGGCGGAGCTGTTGGAGGCGGCGGTGGCGTGGGCGGTGATGCACTCGACCGAGTCGTTGGCCGATGCGGCGACGATCACCGACCGGTGTTTCCTGGAGGAGTCGCTGCCGATCGCGGGTCCGGGTGCCCCGTTGATCGCGGAGTTCTCGATCACTGAGTTCGCGGTCGCGGTCGGGCTGTCGACCGAGGCCGGGAAGGCCTACCTGGGTGAGGCGGTCGAGCTGCGCTACCGACTCCCGCGGGTCTGGAAGCGCGTCGCTGGTGGGGACCTGGTCGCGTGGAAGGCGCGGTGGATCGCCAAGGCCACCTTGTCGCTCTCGATGGAGGCCGCTCGGTTCGTGGACGCCCGGGTCGCGGCGTTTGCGCACCGGCTCCGCGTCAGTGAGCTCGACCGGCTGGTCGAGACCGCGATCGCCCAGTTCATGCCCGACGAGGCCGAGCGCCGCCGCAAGGCCGCCGCGGACGGTCGGTCGTTCAACGTCGGGAAGTCCCGCACCGGTCTCGACGGGAACGCCGACGTCTGGGGCACTTTGGATGTGGCCGATGCCCTCGACCTCGACGCCGCCGTGGCCGAGGGTGCCGAGGCGTTGAAGACACTCGGGTCGACGCGAGTCGTTGGACGTCCGCCGGGCCCAGGCCCTCGGTGCGATCGCCCGGCGGCAGCTGGCGTTCGACCTCAACGGCACCGACGACGAGAGCGACTCTGCACCCGCGCGGAAGCCGCGGCAGGTGATCCTGCATGTGCATCTCTCCGAGGCCGCGATCCGTGGCGAGGCCGGTGGGCTGGGGCGGTTCGAGAACACGAGAGGCCCGATCACCGCCGAGCAGATCCGGGACTGGTGCGGCAACCCCGACGCCCAGGTGGTCGTGAAGCCGGTCATCGACCTCAATGACCACCACCACGTGAATGCCTACGAGGTCCCCGACCGGATCCGCGAGCAAGCAGCCCTGATCAACCCGACGTGTGTGTTCCCGTGGTGCACCCGGTCAGCCAGGCGTTGCGACAGCGACCACATCCAGCCCTACGACGCGGGCGGGACAACTTCATCCGACAACATCGCCCCGCTCTGCAGACGACACCACCGACTCAAGACCCACGGTGGCTGGACCTACCGACCACTCGAGCCCGGTGCCTATCTCTGGACCAGCCCCCACGGCTACACCTACCTCCGCGATGAGTCCGGCACCCTCGACGTCAGCCGCGACAGCCGGCCGACATCGACTGACCCACCCGAGCGAAGAGCCTGACCGCCCCACACCCCGCTGATCCACGATCAGCGGGGCATCGGCATGCCTGCTGGGCCAGCGCCGGTCAGCTGAGCAGCAGGACCAGCATCTCGGCGACGCAGGCCGGCTTGGCCTCGTCCTCGATCTCGATGACGTACTTCATCGTCAGCTGCAGGCCGGCGGGCAGCTCGGTGGCGTCGGTGAAGCTACAGCTGGCGCGCACCCGGGCGCCGACCTTGACCGGGTTGGGGAAGCGGACCTTGTTCAGGCCGTAGTTGAGCCGCGCACCCGGGGTCTCGAGGGAGAAGATCTGGCTGCCGAGCCACGGCAGGAGCGAGACCGTCAGGTAGCCGTGGGCGATGGTGCCGCCGAACGGTCCGCTTGCGGCGCGCTCCACGTCGACGTGGATCCACTGGTGGTCATCGGTCGCCTCGGCGAACTGGTTGACCCGCTCCTGCTCGATCGTGACCCACTCGCTGCTGCCCAGCTCCTCGCCGATGGCCGCCGTGACTTCGTCGAAGGTGGTGAACACGCGCATGGGGGAGCTCCCTCGGATCGGGATGGGGACACCGGTCAGTGGTTGGATGTCCGGATGACTGCCAACGTCTCGGAACCTACCGCTCCCACCCGCGACCAGGTTCTGCGGGCACCCAAGGTGCTGCTCCATGACCACCTCGACGGAGGCCTGCGTCCGCAGACCATCATCGACCTCGCCCCTGACGCCGGGCACGAGCTGCCGTCGTACGACGCCGCCGAGCTGGGCCAGTGGTTCGCCGACGCCGCCGACTCGGGCTCCCTGGAGAGGTACCTCGAGACCTTCGACCACACCGTCGCGGTGATGCAGAACGGACCGGCGATCACCCGGGTCGCGCGTGAGTGCGTGGAGGACCTCCTCGCCGACGGCGTCGTGTACGCCGAGATCCGCTACGCCCCCGAGCAGCACGTCGAGGGCGGGCTCACGCTCGACGAGGTCGTCGCGGCGGTCCAGGAGGGCTTCGACACCGCGACACGGGCGGCGGAGGGCCGGATCGTGGTGCGCCAGCTGCTCACCGCGATGCGCCACCAGGCGCGCTCCCGGGAGATCGCCGAGCTGGCCGTCGCCTGGCGCGGGCGCGGCGTCGCCGGCTTCGACATCGCCGGCGCCGAGGCGGGCTTCCCTCCCACCCGGCACCTCGATGCCTTCGAGTACCTCCAGCGGGAGAACTCGCACTTCACCATCCACGCCGGTGAGGCGTTCGGGCTGCCCTCGATCTGGCAGGCGATCCAATGGTGTGGGGCGGACCGTTTGGGCCACGGGGTCCGGATCATCGACGACATCACGGTGGCCGACGACGGCACGGTCGAGCTGGGTCGGCTCGCTGCCTATGTGCGCGACAAGCGGATCCCGCTGGAGATGTGCCCGGCCTCCAACATCCAGACCGGTGCGGCCGCCTCGATCGCCGAGCACCCGATCGGCCTGCTGACCAAGCTCCGGTTCCGGGTCACGATCAACACCGACAACCGCTTGATGAGCCAGACCTCGATGACTGCCGAGATGTGGTCGCTGGTCGAGGCGTTCGGCTACACCCTCGACGACCTGCGGTGGTTCACGCTGAACGCGATGAAGTCGGCGTTCCTGCCCTTCGACGAGCGCCTGGCGATCATCGACGAGGTCATCAAGCCGGGCTACGCCGCGCTCTGACTCGGACCCTGGTGGTCGGACCGTGACGCACACCGCGGGTGTCCAGAGGGCGATTGGTCTCTCGGTGCCCGCATTTCGGGAATCGGTGTAATACTCACAAGTCTCACGTGTGTGCGCCTCGCGCTCCCCCCAGCACGCGGAGGCTTCGGAGGCCACCCACCATGTCCCGTCGTGAGTCCGCTTCCTCGCCATGCCCTTCCGACCCTCGCCGGGGTCCGCGACCCGGGCGCCTGGTCGCGATGTTGGGGCTCAGCGCGGCTGCCCTCCTCGTCGCCGGCATCGCCGTGAGCGGAGCGTCGCCGGCGTACGCCGCCCAGGCCACCGTCAACCTCCGGACGGCCAAGTCGTTCGCGGTCCTGGCGGGTAGCACGGTCACCAACACCGGCCCCTCGGTCATCACCGGAGATCTGGGCGTGAGCCCGGGGATCGCGGTCACGGGTTTCCCCCCGGGGACGATCATCGGCGGCACCCAGCACGTCAACGACGGCGTCGCCCTGCAGGCGCAGAGCGACCTCACCACTGCCTACAACGACGCCGCCGGACGCCCCACGACGGTGGACGTCACCGGCCAGGACCTCGGCGACGATGGCTGCTGACCTCCGGCGTCTACGCGCACGACTCCGGCATGCAGCTCACCGGCAACGGTCACCCTCGATGCACAGGGCGACCCGGCCGCGGTCTTCATCTTCAAGGCGGGATCGACCCTGATCACTGCCTCCAACAGCAGCGTGGAACTGATCAACGGCGCCTCGGCGTGCAACGTCTTCTGGCAGGTCGGCAGCTCTGCGACGCTCGGGACGGGCACGACCTTCGTCGGCACGGTCATGGCGCTCACCTCGGCGACCCTCGACGCCGGGTCGACCGTCGAGGGTCGAATCCTCGCCCGTAACGGCGCGGTCACCCTCGACAACAACCATCGTCGCCGCACCCAGTTGCGCCGCCCCGCCGCCGCCCCCGCCGCCGCCCGCCGCCGCCGCCGACGCCGCACGGGGACGCCGAGCGGTTCGCCCACGGGTACGCCGAGCGGCATCGCCGACGGGTACGCCGAGCGGCTCGCCGACGGGTACGCCGAGCGGCTCGCCGACGGGTACGCCGAGCGGTTCGCCCACGGGTACGCCGAGCGGCTCGCCCACGGGTACGCCCACCGCCACCGTGTCGGGTTCGCCGACCGGCTCGGTCAGCAGCTCGCCCACGGACACTCCGGCCGGCCCTGGTTCGTCCAGTGGCTCGGGCAACGGTTCGGGCAACGGTTCGGGCAACGGTTCGGGCAGTGGGTCAGGTGACGGTTCGGGCGCAAGCACCGGCACGGAGATCGCTGGACCGTCCGACGCCACGATCCCCAGCGGGCGTCCCGAGACCGGAGCTGCTCCCGTGCCGTCGGGTGACCGTCGGCCGCTGATCCTCTTCGCTCCTCGCTGCCCTCGCGGCTGCCGGGGCCGTCATCGCCTCCATCCGGGCGATGCACTTTCCGCACCAGCACTGACGCGCCAGTGGATCCCGACGCGCCACCTCGCAGCGTGACCCGGCAGGTGCGTCGGGCGTGGGGCGTCGCGGCCTTCCTGATCGCGGTGGCGGCCGTCCTGGTCGCCCAGGGGCTGCAGGGCTCGCCACCGCCGGTGGCTGCGCTCGCGGCCCCGCCACCTCTCGCCGTCACGCACCAGGTGCCCGCGCGGCACCTGGTGTGGGAGGGGTTGAGTGCCCGGCCGGAGGCCGTGCGTCCGGCCGCGTTGCGGATCGCCTCGATCGGGGTCGACACCACCCTGGTCGGCCTGGGCCTCAACGCCGACGAGACGGTCGAGGTGCCGCAGGACGCCGAGGTCGCCGGCTGGTACGACCTCGGCCCGCTCCCGGGAGACGACGGTTCCGCGGTCATCCTGGGACACGTCGATTCGGTGGCGGGGCCGGCGGTGTTCTACCGGCTCAAGGAGCTCGTCGCCGGAGACCGCGTCGAGGTCCGACTCTCCGACGGCTCGCTGACCACCTTCCGGGTCGCCCGGGTGGCGACGTACGAGAACGACGAGTTCCCCGCCCAGCAGGTCTACGCAGGCAGCCCGGGGCGGGCCACCCTGAATCTCGTCACGTGCGGTGGGGAGTACGACGCCACGCGTGGCGGCTACCAGTCCAACGTCGTGGTCTTCGCCGAGAGCGTCGACCAGCAGGTCCGCAGCTCCCGGGACTAGCCCGACGACCTACCGGGGAAGGACGACCAGCCAGGGCCGGTCCCACCCCGAGAGCCCCAGACGATGCTCCACGAACGCCTCCCGCCCGACCTCCACGACGCGACCGGTGGCCGGGTCGTAGCAGCGCAGGCGGTCGCCGGTCGACCCGACCGGGCCCAGGAAGAGCACGACGTGGCGCGGCAGCCAGCGGCTGCCGACGTACGCCGGGACGGGCCGCCCGGCACCACTCACCCGCGCCACCTCGTCGAAGACCGCAGCAGTGTCGCGGAAGATCGCCCGCACCGTGTGCCCGACCTCGGGCAGGTGGTCCGAGGCGGTGGCGGAGAGCTGCCGCGCGACCGCCCAGGGTGGCGTCCCGAAGGCCCGGGGCCAGGGCAGCTGCAGATGACCGGCAGCATCGACCGGGCCGGTGACCCGGCGGTGCATCGAGAGCACCTCGTGGCGAAAGCGGTCGGTGACGCCACCGGTCAGTTCGTGACCGGTGACGGGGTGCCGACCGCCGACGACGAGATCGGCGTAGTGGTCGTCGAGGAGCATGCGGGCCACCACCAGCGAGGCGGCGCCGCAGGAGCGTTGGTCGGGCTGACGCAGTTGCCCGTCGAAGACGGGCACGGAGCGGTGGTCCTCGGTCATCGGGGCACCTCCAGAGCATGCAGCGCCCGGACGGCGCTCAGGGCTTCTTCGGGGGCGACGGGTTCGCACCCCAGGGCGACGGCGTGGGCGACGACAGCCTGCTGGTCCCGCAGGAGGGCGAAGCCACGACGGACGAGCACGAGGGGTGGCTTGCGGTGCTCACGCAGGTCGCGGGTGAGCCGACGCCAGAACGTCACCACCGGGTGCTGGCGCACACAGTAGGCGGCAGCGAGGAGCCCGGCCTCGCGACAGAACGGGACGACCTCCTGGGCGAAGATCCCCTCGGCGACGAAGAGGGTCTCGCCCTCGAGGTCGAAGCTGCGGGTGCCACGGCGCCCGTCGTGGGCGATGTCGTAGATCGGTACCTCGGCCACGCCGTCGCGGCACAGGTGCACCAACGTCGCCAGCGCGTCGTCGACCAGCCAGCTGTCGGGGTGGTCCCAGTCGACGAGACCGGCGTTCGCGCCCTCGGTGATCCGGGGGAGCGAGGTGTCATCGCCGTTGCGGTAGAAGTCGTCGAGGCGCAGGACCGGCAGCCCGATGCGTTCGGCGAGCCGGGACTTGCCGGCCCCTGAGGGGCCGGCAAGGACGATGACCCGAGCTCTCACAGGGACGCTCAGACGCCGATCGGGTGCCACACGGTCTTGGTCTCGAGGAACGGCGTCATCCGGCCGGTGCCCGGGTCCTCGGACCAGTCGGGCTCCGTTGCGGGCGCGCGCCGGACCCGCTTGAGGTTCTCGGCCCCCGCCTGCTCCAGCGAGATGGCCAGGTCCACGTCACCGGCGACGCCGGTCAGGTCGATCGCGTTGACGTCCATGTGCGCGGCCAGCCACGGCGCCACGGTGGCCGCCGAGCCGGTGAGGATGTTGACGACGCCGCCGGGGAGGTCCGAGGTCGCGAGCACCTCGGAGAAGGTCACCGCCGGAAGCGGCCGCTCGAACGACGTGACGACGACCGCGGTGTTCCCGGTGACGATCACGGGCGCGACCACACTGATCAGGCCGAGCAGGGAGGACTCCTGCGGGGCCAGGACGGCCACGACACCGGTCGGCTCGGGCGTCGAGAGGTTGAAGAACGGTCCGGCGACGGGGTTGGCGTTGCCGACGACCTGGGTGATCTTGTCGGCCCAACCGGCGTACCAGACGAGGCGGTCGATGGCTTCGTCCACGGTCTTCTCGGCGCGGGCGGCGGTGAGCCCCTCGGACTGGCGCACGGCCTCCACGAACTGTGGGCGGCGGTCCTCCATGACCTCCGCGACGCGGTAGAGGATCTGGGCGCGGTTGTAGGCGGTCCGGGCGGACCAGCCGGGGAACGCCTTGCGGGCCGCGACGACGGCGTCCCGGCCGTCCTTGCGGGAGGCGAGGGCGGCGTTGGCGACGAAGGCGCCCTTGGAGTCGTTCACGACGTAGGAGTGTCCCGACTCGGAGCGCGGGAAGGCGCCACCGATGTAGAGCTTGTAGGTCTTGCGGACGTCGACTCTGCTGCTGGTGGAAGGGGTCATCGCAGGTAGGCCTCCAGACCGTGGCGGCCGCCTTCGCGACCGTAGCCCGACTCCTGGTAGCCGCCGAAGGGGCTGGTCGGGTCGAACTTGTTGAATGTGTTGGCCCACACGACGCCGGCGCGCAGCTGGCTGGCCATGTGCAGGATGAGCGAGCCCTTGTCGGTCCACACCCCGGCAGAGAGGCCGTACGGCGTGTTGTTGGCCTTCTCGATCGCCTCGGAGGGCGTGCGGAAGGTCAGCACCGACAGGACGGGACCGAAGATCTCCTCGCGGGCGATCCGGTGGGCCTGGGTGACGCCGGTGAAGATCGTGGGCGGGAACCAGAAGCCCTGCTTCGGGAGGTCGCACGCGGGCGACCAGCGGCCGGCGCCCTCGGCCTCGCCGATGTCGGAGAGCGCGCGGATGCGGGCCAGCTGCTCGGCAGAGTTGATCGCGCCGATGTCGGTGTTCTTGTCGAGCGGGTCGCCGACGCGCAGGGTGGACATCCGGCGCTTGAGCCGGGCGAGCACGTCGTCGGCGATCGACTCCTGGACCAGCAGCCGCGAGCCGGCGCAGCAGACGTGGCCCTGGTTGAAGAAGATGCCGTTGACGATGCCCTCGATGGCCTGGTCGAGCGGGGCGTCGTCGAAGACGATGTTGGCGGCCTTGCCGCCGAGCTCGAGGGTGACCTTCTTGTTCGATCCGGCCACGGACTTCGCGATCGCGCGACCGACGTCGGTGGAGCCGGTGAAGGCCACCTTGTCGACGTCCGGGTGCGAGACCAGCGCGCGGCCGGTCTCGCCGGCACCGGTGATGATGTTGACGACGCCCGGCGGGAGGTCGGCCTGCTGGCAGATCTCGGCGAAGAGCAGCGCCGTCAGCGGCGTGGTCTCGGCCGGCTTGAGCACGACGGTGTTGCCGCAGGCGAGCGCCGGGGCGATCTTCCACGCGAGCATGAGCAGCGGGAAGTTCCACGGGATGATCTGACCGGCGACTCCGAGCGGGGTCGAGCCGTAGCCCGAGTGCTCGAGCTTGTCGGCCCAGCCGGCGTAGTAGAAGAAGTGCGCGGCAACGGTCGGGATGTCGACGTCGCGGGTCTCCTTGATCGGCTTGCCGTTGTCGATCGACTCCAGCACGGCGAGCTCGCGGCCGCGCTCCTGGATGATCCGGGCGATGCGGTAGAGGTACTTCGCGCGCTCGCGGCCGGGCATCTTGCCCCAGACCTTGGTGTGCGCGCGACGGGCGGCCCGGACCGCGGCGTCGACGTCGGCGTCGCTGGCCTCGGCGACCTCCGCGAGGACCTCCTCGGTGGAGGGGCTGATCGTCTTGAACGACGTGCCGGTGCCGTCGACGAACTCGCCGTTGATGAACAGGCCGTACGACGCCTTGATGTCGACGATGCTGCGCGACTCGGGAGCCGGCGCGTAGTCGAAGGGGCTGGTGGTGGCCACAGTGTCCTTTGCCATGTCGATCAGTCCAGGGTGAAGTAGTCGGGGCCCGAGTAACGGCCGGTCGTCATCTTGGTGCGCTGCATCAGCAGGTCGTTGAGGAGCGTCGAGGCACCGAAGCGGAACCAGTGGGGGTCCAGCCAGTCCTGCCCGGCGATCTCGTTGACCATGACGAGGTACTTGATGGCGTCCTTGGTGGTGCGGATGCCACCGGCGGGCTTGACGCCGACCATCTGGCCGGTGAGCTCGCGGTAGTCGCGGACGGCCTCGAGCATCACCAGGGTGACCGGCAGCGTCGCCGCGGGCTGGACCTTGCCGGTCGACGTCTTGATGAAGTGGCCGCCGGCCATCATCGCGAGCCAGCTGGCCCGGCGGACGTTGTCGTAGGTCTGCAGCTCGCCGGTCTCGAAGATGACCTTGAGGTGAGCGGTGCTGCCGTCGGGACGGACGCACGCCTCGCGGACCGCGACGATCTCCTCGAAGACCTGGAGGTAGCGACCCGAGAGGAACGCGCCACGGTCGATGACCATGTCGATCTCGTCGGCGCCGGCCTCGACCGCGTCGCGGGTGTCGGCCAGCTTGATGTCGAGGGCGGCCCGGCCGCTGGGGAAGGCGGTGGCCACGGCGGCAATGTTCACGCCGCTGGAGCCCAGCACCTGCTTCACGTCGGCGACCATGTCGGGGTAGACACAGACAGCGGCCGCGCTGGGGCAGGTGGGGTCGGACGGGTCGGGGTGCATCGCCTTGGCAGCGAGTGCGCGGACCTTGCCGGGGGTGTCCTGACCTTCGAGGGTGGTGAGGTCGACCATCCGGATCGCCAGGTCGATGGCGAACGCCTTGGCGGTGGTCTTGATGGACCGCGTGCCGAGGGAGGCTGCACGAGCCTCGGCGCCGACCTGGTCGACACCGGGCAGACCGTGCAGGAAGTTGCGAAGGGAGGACTCCGACGCGGTGACGTCATCGAGCCGTTCCGTGAGTTGGGTCATGGCCTGATCATCCCATTCCGGTCGCGGCACCGCACATCGTCGGATACGGGCGCGAGGGGCGCCGACGGTTGCTGGGTTGCGGGGACGACTCTGGCAGGCTGGTGCGGTCGCGGACAACCCGTTCCGACCACCTTCGCCCACAGCCGAGCACGCGCAACCACCAGGAGTGACCCATGTCCCGAGGGCCCGCCGAGCGATTCCGAGCGACCAGTGGACCGGTGCTCGGCACCCTCGGGCTGCTCCTCGTCGCGGTCGTCGTGGCGGTCGGGCTCCTCGACAGGTCGAGCGGACTACCCACGCCTGCGGTCTGGGCCGCGTTGGTGGTCGGGGTGCTGCTCTGGGCGTCGATGATGCGCCCGCAGGTGGTGGTGGGTGCCGACGAGCTGGTGCTGCGCAACATGCTGGAGACGGTGTCGGTCCCGCTCGCTGCCGTCGAACAGGTCATCGTGGGCCAGGTGCTCGCGGTCGGCACGGCCGAGGGGCGCTACCTCTGTCCGGCCGTCGGTCGCTCGTGGCGGCAGACCGCGAAGGCGAGCGCGGCACGTCGGACCGGCCAGGAGCTCCAGGAGACCTCCGGTCGCTCGCAGTACGCCGACTACGTCGAGTCGCGCATCTCGCAGTTCGCCGAGGACGCCCGGGCGCGCCACGGCGTACGCCTGATGTCGACCGAGCAGCAGGCGCTGGCCAGCGACGTACGCCGGGAGCGGGCGTGGCCCGAGATCGTCGCGCTGGTGGTCAGCACCGGCGGGTTCGTGGTCTCCCTGCTCGTGTGAGCGAGCGGCTGACTCGACGTGTGGTCGCGAGGAGTCAGATGCCCGCGGCGGTCCTGATGTCGGTGCCGAGCGCGTCCAGCCGCCCGGCTGCGGCGATCCGCGCGGCCTCGACCCCGTCCTCGGGGTTCACGGGGACGACCACCTCGAGGTAGCACTTGAGCTTGGGCTCGGTCCCGCTCGGCCGCACGATCACCCGCGCGCCGCCGGCGAGCCGGTAGCGCAGGCCCTCGGTGGGGGGCAGCTGCGCCGACCCGGTCGCGAGGTCCTCGACCCGCTCGACGGCCAGGCCACCGAGGCTGGTGGGGGGCGTGCTGCGCAGCCGGGCCATGGCGGCGGCGATCTCGCCGAGATCGGTCACCCGGACCGACACCTGGTCGGTGGCGTGCAGACCGTGCTCGGTGGCGAGGTCGTCGAGGAGGTCGTGGAGCGTGCGGCCCTCGGCCTTGGCCACGGCCGCGATCTCACAGAGCAGCAGGAGGGCGGAGACGCCGTCCTTGTCGCGCACGTGGTCGGGGTCGACGCAGTAGCCCAGCGCCTCCTCGTAGCCGAAGGCCAGGCCCTCGACCCGGCTGATCCACTTGAAGCCGGTGAGCGTCTCGGCGTACTCCTGGCCCGCGGCGGCGGCCATCTTGCCGAGCAGCGAGGACGAGACGATCGAGGTCGCGTAGGTGCCCTGCTTGCCGGCCTTGAGCAGGTGGTCGGCGAGCAGTGCGCCCACCTCGTCGCCGCCCAGCATCCGCCAGCCGAGAGGGCTGGGCAGTGCTGCCGCGCACCGGTCGGCGTCGGGGTCGTTGGCCACGACGATGTCGGCACCGACCTCCTCGGCGAGCGCCATCGCGAGGTCCATCGCCCCGGGCTCCTCGGGGTTGGGGAAGGAGACGGTCGGGAAGTCGGGGTCGGGCTGCTCCTGCTGGGCGACGATCCGCGGGGCGTCGAAACCGGCCGTCTCGAGCACCTGCGCGACCGAGGCCCCGCCCACGCCGTGCAGGGGTGTGTAGACGATGTCGAGGTCTCGAGGGCCGTCGACGGCGAGGTCCGCGACGATGTCGAGGTAGCGGTCGATCAGGTGCTCGTCGAGCAGCGTCCCGGACGAGCCGCGGGGGATGGCGGCCACGGAGCCGACGGCGTCGATCTGGGCGGCGATGCCGGCGTCGGCCGGCGTCACGATCTGGCTGCCGTCCCCGAGGTAGACCTTGTAGCCGTTGTCCTCGGGAGGGTTGTGGCTGGCGGTGACCATCACCCCCGCCACGCAGCCGAGCTCCCGGATCGCGAACGCGAGCAGCGGGGTGGGCAGCGGCCTGGGCAGGACGTAGGCGGTGAACCCGGCGCCCGTCATCACCTCGGCGGTGTCCCGGGTGAAGACGTCGGAGTTGTGCCGGGCGTCGTACCCGATGACGACGGCGCTCTCCCGAGGGGCACCGCTCTCCCGGAGGTACGCCGCGAGCCCGGCGGCCGCGCGCAGGACCACCACCCGGTTCATCCGGTTCGGGCCGGCCCCGAGTGCTCCGCGCAGCCCGGCGGTGCCGAACTCGAGGGTGCCGTCGAACCGGTCGGCGAGGTCGGTGGCGTCGCCGCCGGCCGTCACCTCGTCGATGATCTGCTCCAGCTCGGTGCGGGTGCGCTGGTCCGGGTCCTCGGCGGCCCAGGTCCGGGCGCGTTCGAGGAGGCTGGCCACGTCCGGAGTCGTCATGCGGGCACGGTAGTCCCTGCCGACCCGATGGAGGGAACCCGCCATGATGGGCCGACCGACCCGACCGACCCGACCGACCGGCCCGAACCGGAGGACCTGTGCCCCGCAGCTACCGCTTCGAGGGAACGTGGCACGTCCCGCACCCGATCGCGGAGGTTGCCGACACGCTGCTGGACCTCGAGCACTACCCCGCGTGGTGGCCCGAGGTCGTCGCCGTGGCCCGCCTCGGGCCGGACGACGCCCGGGTGATCTGCCGGTCCGTGCTGCCCTACTCGCTGGACCTCGTCCTGCACGCCGAGCGGCGCGAGCCTCCGGTGCTCGAGACGAGCGTCTCCGGCGATCTGCGGGGCGTGGTCCGGTGGCGACTCTCGGCCCCGACCGTCGGGTCCACCCGGATGGAGTTCGAGCAGGAGGTGGACGTGAGCGGCGCGCTCGCGCTGGCGTCGTACGTCGCGCGGCCGCTGCTGCGCTGGAACCACCACCGGATGATGGTGGGGTGCATCGCCGGACTGGAGCGACGGCTGGCGGAGACCGCTCCTAGCCCCGAGGACACGACCGACGGAACTCCTGGGGGTGCTTCCACCGGCTGACCCCGGAGCTCAGGTCGTCGTACCAGGTCAGCTCCCACGCGCGGATGCGCGCCGGGCTCCTGGCCTCGATCGGCACGAAGAGGTACCAGTCGCCGACGGTGAGCTGGGTGTCGGCCAGCGGCGTTGCCGCGGACCAGTTGGTGGCGTCGAGCGCATCCTCTGGTGGTTGCGCGCCTCGGGCCTCACCGGTCCTCGCCTCGGCGTCGTCCGGTCGCGGAGCCAGGGACGGCTCGCCGACCTGGATGCCGACGGCCCGGGGGAGGTCGACGGCCTCGATGGTGACCGGGCGGTCCACCCCGATCAGCTGGTAGCTGAGCAACCGTCCGTCGAGCTCCACGCAGCCAGCCCGGCCTGCGCCGGCGTCGGCGTCGAAGCGGAGGGGGTCTGAGGTTCCGGCGCCGGACGGGCTCGCCGCGGGCGTGCCGGGGTCGACCGGGCTCGGGGCGGCCCCGGCGTCGGGCGGGGGGATCTCCTCGCGGGAACAGCCCGTCGCGACGGTGAGCAGGAGGGCGAGAGTGGCCGTCCAGCGTGCAGGGGTCACTCCGAGGGCTCCTGCTTGGCAAAGTCCGGCATGTTCTCGCCGGTGTTGTCGACCTCGGCGTTCGGAGGACGGTTCTCGGGGGCGAGGCGGCGCTGGCGCTCGGCCTCGATCTCCTCGATCTCCTCGTCCGAGGGTTTCTCGGCGAAGATCGCGCTCATCGCGCCGGCGGGGCCGGCCTGGCTGCGCGAGCCGGGTGCCATGTCGCCGCTGCCGTCGTCGCCGTCGCCGTCGCTGTGGCCCTGGGTGTTCTGGCTGCCCTGGGTGTCCTGGTCCTGTCTGCGTCGCGGTCGTGGTCGTGCACCGTGACCTCCTTGCGTCCGAGATGTCCGAGATGTCTGACTCTCAGGACACCGTGCCCGCACGGAGCGGGTTCACACCCCGAAGCGGTCCAGCGCCGGGCGGTAGAACGCCTCACCCGCGAACGGACCCCCGACGTACCTCGCCTCGGTGGCATCGGTCTCGGCGGTCTCGCCGGCCCGGGCGAGGATGCGCGCGGCGAACTCCTCGGCGTCGTCCCGGGGCTCGTAGCCGAGTGCCCGACCCGGTGCCAGATCCCACCAGGCACGGGTGTTGGCGGAGATGCCGTAGAGCACGGCGTATCCGGGCGCGGCGGCGGTGAGCGCGGCGTCGACCATCCGGACGCAGTCGTCGTGGGAGAGCCAGGTCGACAGGTTGCGGACCGTCTCCGGCTCGGGGAGGAAGGAGCCGATCCGACACGAGACAGCATCGATGCCGTAGCGGTCGGCGTACAGGCTGAGCACGGCCTCGGCGGCGACCTTGCCGACGCCGTAGAAGGTGTCGGGTCGCGGGCGCACGTCGGTGGTGAGCAGTTCGCAGCGCGGGGTGCGGCCCACGGCATGGTTGGAGCCGGCGTAGACGAAGCGACCGACCTGGTGGTCCACCATCGAGTCGAGGAGCGCGGCCGTCGTGACCACGTGCGAGGTGAGCGAGTCGGTCAGGCTGGCCTCACCGGGATGGCCTGCGAGGTGCACCACCGCATCGAGGGCCTGCTCGGCGAAGACCGCGGCCACGGCATCGGGGTCGGCGCAGTCGGCGGTGTGCCACACACCTTCGTGGCCGTCGGGCCGCGGGACCCGGTCCAGGGCGACGACCTCGTGCCCGCGATCGGTGAGACCGGGGATGAGGACCCGGCCGATGCTGCCGGCAGCGCCGGTGAGAAGGATCTTCACCGGGCGCACGCTACCGCCCCCACCACTCAGATCGTCGGGACGATCCGGCCGAGCAGCTCACCCATCCGGCTGGCGGCGGCCTTGCCGGCCTCGAGGACCTCCTCGTGGTTCAGCGGCTCGCCGCTGATCCCGGCCGCGAGGTTGGTGACCAGGCTGATGCCGAGCACCTCCATGCCGGCCTCGCGGGCGGCGATCGCCTCGAGCGTGGTGCTCATGCCGACCAGGTCGCCACCGATGGCGCGGACCATGCCGATCTCGGCCGGGGTCTCGTAGTGCGGCCCGGGGAACTGTACGTACACACCCTCATCGAGCGAGGGGTCGATCTCGCGACAGAGGGTGCGCAGCCGGCTGGAGTAGAGGTCGGTCAGGTCGACGAAGTGGGCACCCTCGATCGGGCTGGTGGCCGTC
Source organism: uncultured Actinomycetota bacterium (assembly GCA_963850965.1). GTDB lineage: Bacteria > Actinomycetota > Actinomycetes > Propionibacteriales > Nocardioidaceae > Nocardioides. The sequence continues at coordinate 371,492 of CAWKMT010000004.1, forward strand.
AGGTTGATGTGGTCCTTGATCAGGACCGGGGTACCGGGCTGCCAGGCCTCGTTGAGTCCGCCGCAGCCGTTGGTCAGGACGATCGCGCGGCAGCCGGCGGCTGCAGCGGTGCGAACGCCGTGGACGACGGCCGCGACGCCCTTGCCCTCGTAGAAGTGGGTGCGGCTCAGGAAGACGAGCAGGTTCTTGTCGCCCGCACGAACCGAGCGGATCTTGCCCGAGTGTCCGGCGACGGCAGCCGGTGAGAAACCCGGCAGGTCGGTGGTGGCGATCTCGGCCGTGGCCTCGCCCAGGGCGTCGACTGCGGGGAGCCACCCCGAGCCCAGCACCAGGGCGATGTCGTGGCGCTCGACCCCGGTCAGCTCCGCGAGCTTCTCGGCGGCACGCTGGGCGTTCTGGGCAGGGGTCTGCTCGAGGTCCGTCACAGGGAGGGACTCTAGTGCGCACGCAGGATCCGGACCGAAATCACGCTGCCGGGCCGAGCTGGCACCTCGGCGCGGTGAGATCGGTCGCCGACCGACCGTTTCAACGAGACGGCACGGGGCGAAGATCGGTCCATGATCGATCACTTCGGCATCAGCTGCGCAGACCTCGAGTCCTCCGCAAAGTTCTACGACACCGTCCTGGGTGTCCTGGGCTACTCCCGCCTCCTCGACTACGAGGTGGCCATCGGCTACGGCGCGGGCCGGCCGGACTTCTGGATCGGCGCCCAGTCCGAGACGGGTCCCACGGCCGGACCCAACCGCGAGATGCACCTTGCCTTCCATGCGGCCGACGCGAGCCTGGTGAGGGCATTCTTCGATGCGGCGGTCGGCCTGGGTGCCGAGGTGTTGCACGCGCCGCGGTTCTTCCCGGAGTACCACGACACCTACTACGGCGCCTTCGTCCGCGACCCCGACGGCAACAACGTGGAGGCGGTCTGCCACACCGCCCAGCCCGGCGACTGACGAGCTAGAGCCCGGTCGAGCGGCAGGGTCGGCGACGCAGGGCGGCGACGTAGTCGGCGGGAGCGTCGGCAGCCTCTGCGGCATCGGCCAGGACGCCGAGGTACATCGCCGAGGGGAGCCCGCCCTCGAAGGCGTCGAGGACGTAGATCCACGGCACGAGTTCGCCGTTGAGCGTGGAGACCCGCACCTTCGCCTTGCGGTAGAGCCCCGAGTCGGCCTGCTCCCACCGGTCCAGCTCGGTCTCGTCCTCACGGGTCACGTCGTACACGGCGACGAACACCTGGTCGATCGGGTCCTCGACGATCGTCGGCAGCGAGCCGTCCCAGCCGTGTTCCTCGCCGCCGAAGGTCAACCGCCAGCCCAGGAGCCAGCCGGTGGATCGCAGCGGGGAGTGGGGACAGCGCTCACTCATCCGGGCGGGATCGAGATTCGTCCCGTAGGCGGCATAGAGCGTCACGTGCTGCAGATTAGTCCCTGTCTTGGTGAGCGACGCGTCCAACTCATAGGCTGAGCGCCGTGACCCACTACAACGTTCTCGTTCTTGGTGCTGGCCCCGGCGGATATGTGGCGGCGATTCGTGCCGCCCAGCTGGGCCTCTCCGCGGCTGTCATCGAGGAGAAGTACTGGGGCGGTGTCTGCCTCAACGTGGGGTGCATCCCGTCCAAGGCGCTGCTCCGCAATGCCGAGCTGGCGCACCTGCTGACCCATGAGAAGGACAAGTTCGGCATCGAGGGCGACGCCACGATGTCCTACGGTCCGACGCACCAGCGCAGCCGCCAGGTCTCGGCCGGCATCGTCAAGGGCGTCCACTTCTTGATGAAGAAGAACAAGATCGCCGAGATCGACGGCTGGGGCACCCTGCTCGGTGCCCAGGACGGCAAGCAGACGGTCGAGGTGAAGGACAAGGACGGCAACACCACGACCCACACCTGCGACAACCTGATCATCGCCGCCGGTGCCCAGACCCGTCTGATCCCCGGCACCTCGCTCAGCGAGCGCGTGGTCACCTACGAGGAGCAGATCCTCGACGAGACGCTCCCCGGCTCGATCATCATCGCCGGGTCCGGCGCGATCGGCGTGGAGTTCGCCTACGTGATGAAGAACTTCGGCGTCGACGTGACGATCGTGGAGTTCCTGGACCGGATGGTCCCCACCGAGGACGCCGATGTGTCCAAGGAGCTGCTCAAGCACTACAAGAAGCTCGGCGTGAAGGTGCTCCTGTCGACCAAGGTCGAGGGCATCGACGACAGCGGCGACAAGGTCAAGGTCACCGTCAGCAAGGACGGCAAGGAAGAAGTCCTCGAGGCCGACAAGGTGCTCCAGGCGATCGGCTTCGCGCCGCGGGTCGAGGGCTACGGCCTGGACGCGGCCGGCGTCGAGCTGACCGACCGGGGCGCGATCGCCGTCGACGCGCGCGGCCGCACCAACGTCGAGGGCATCTACGCCATCGGCGACGTCACCGCGAAGATGATGCTCGCCCACGCCGCCGAGGCGATGGGCATCGTCGCCGCCGAGACCATCGCGGGTGCCGAGACCATGGAGATCGACTTCGACATGATCCCGCGGGCCACCTTCTGCCAGCCCCAGATCGCCTCGTTCGGCTACTCCGAGGCGCAGGCCAAGGAGAAGGGGTACGACGTCAAGACCGCGACGTTCCCGTTCTCGGCCAACGGCAAGGCCCAGGGCCTCGGTGACGCGGTCGGCTTCGTCAAGGTCGTGGCCGACGCCGAGCACAACGAGATCCTCGGCGCCCACATGATCGGGCCCGAGGTCACCGAGCTGCTGCCGGTGCTCACCCTGGCCCAGCAGTGGGACCTCACCGCCGACGAGGTCGCGCGCAACATCTTCGCCCACCCGACGCTGTCCGAGGCCGTCAAGGAAGCCGTCCACGGCATCGCCGGCCACATGATCAACTTCTGATGGCGGCACCCAGCGCGAACGGCGAGCGCGTCGTCATCATCGGTGGCGGCCCCGGCGGCTACGAGTCGGCCCTGGTGGCAGCCCAGCTCGGCGCCGACGTCACCGTCGTCGACTCCGACGGGATCGGCGGCTCCGCCGTCCTCACCGACTGCGTGCCCAGCAAGACCCTGATCGCCACCGCCGAGCTGATGATCGAGGTCGCCGGTGCGGCCGAGCTCGGGGTCAACTTCCGCGACCAGGCCGGTGACGCGGCCACCTCGCTCTCGGTCGACCTCGCCCGGGTCAACGCCCGGGTCAAGCAGCTGGCGGCCGACCAGTCCTCCGACATCGCGCGCCGGCTGGACCGCGAAGGCGTCAAGGTCGTCACCGGCCGTGGGCGTCTGGACGGACCCCACCAGGTGGTCGTCACGCTGCCCGACGGCACCGAGCAGACGCTGCCCGCCGACGCCGTCCTGATCGCGACCGGAGCGGCTCCGCGCACCCTGCCGACCGCTCAGCCGGACGGCGAGCGGATCCTCACCTGGGAGCAGGTCTACGACCTCACCGAGGTCCCCTCCAAGCTGATCGTCGTCGGCTCCGGGGTGACGGGTGCGGAGTTCGCCAGCGCCTACCTCGCGCTCGGGATCGACGTCACCCTCGTCTCGTCGCGCGACCGGGTCCTGCCCAGCGAGGACGCCGAGGCGGCCGCCGTACTCGAGGACGTCTCGACGCGGCGTGGCATGAAGCTGCTCTCGAAGTCGCGCATGGAGTCGGTGACCCGCGAGGGCGACACCGTCACCGTGACGCTCACCGACGGGCGCACCGTGCAGGGCTCGCACTGCATCCTGGCCCTCGGCTCGGTGCCGAAGACGCAAGACCTCGGCCTCGAGGAGGCCGGCGTGATCCTCAAGGACGGCGGTTTCGTCAACGTCGACCGGGTCTCACGGACGTCTGCTCGCGGGGTCTACGCGGCCGGCGACTGCACCGGTGTGCTGATGCTCGCCTCGGTCGCGGCCATGCAGGGCCGGATCGCGATGTGGCACTTCCTCGGTGACACCGTGCACCCGCTGGACCTGAAGAAGGTCTCGTCGAACGTCTTCACCGCCCCCGAGATCGCGACGGTCGGCTGGTCGCAGGAGTCGATCGACAGCGGCGAGATGAACGCCGAGGTCGTGCTGCTGCCGCTCTCGGGCAACGCGCGCGCCAAGATGCAGGGCGTCCGGGACGGCTTCGTGAAGCTCTTCTGCCGCCCCGGGACCGGCATCGTCGTCGGGGGAGTGGTCGTCGGTCCGCGCGCCAGCGAGCTGATCCACCCGGTGTCGATCGCGGTGGCCGAGTCGCTCACCGCCGACCAGCTGGCCCAGGCGTTCACGGTCTACCCGTCGATGAGCGGCTCGGTCGCCGAGGCTGCCCGGCGGCTGCACCGGATCTGAGGGGTTTGCGGGATCGGACCTGACGTGTTCGGATCGAGGCTTCGTCCAGCCTCGGGAGTTGCCTTGTCCGCTGTCTCACGCGCCACCTGCGTGCGCGTCCTGTCCACGCTCGTCCTCGCTCGTCGGGCTCCTGGTGCTGCCGGGGGTGCCCGCCTCCGCGGCCAACCGGTGGGAGGTCGCTGCGGACGCCACGATCCGCGTGCTGGGGCACGGCTACGGCCATGGCCACGGGCTCTCGCAGTACGGCGCCCAGCGCGCCGCCAAGCAGGGCCGGACCTACCGCCAGATCGTGAACTTCTACTATCCCGGCACGCGTTGGGGGACGGCCGGCGGCAAGGTCAAGGTGCTGATCACGGCTGACACCTCACGAGACGTCCTGGTCGTGGCGCGCTCGGGCCTGACCGTGCGCAGTGTCGGCGCGAAGCGGAGCTGGCGCCTGGACCGGGTGCGGGCGAAGGCGAAGCGGTGGCGGATCACCCCGGCCGCACGCGGTCGAAGCCAGATCTCCTACCGCACGAACCGGTGGCACGCGTGGCGCACCGTGTCGGGTGATGCCCAGTTCGCCGCCGGTGGCCGACCGATCACGCTGCTGCGGCCGGGCGGCCGGGTGAAGTACCGCGGGGTGCTGCGCTCTGCCTCTGCTGCGGGCCGTGACCGGGACACCGTCAACATCGTGTCGCTGGAGAGCTACCTGCGTGGTGTCGTCCCGCTCGAGGTCCCGGCGCTCTGGCACCCGCACGCGGTGCGTGCCCAGGCCGTCGCGGCGCGGACGTACGCGGCGTACGAGCGGGCGCACCCGTTGACCCGGCGCTACCAGATCTGCGACACCTCACACTGCCAGGTGTACGGCGGCTTCTCCGCCGAGCACCCGGCGTCGAACGCTGCGGTGAAGGCGACCCGGAAGCGGATCCTGACCAAGGGCGGACGAGCGGCCTTCGCGCAGTTCTCGGCGAGCAGCGGTGGCTGGACGTCGGCGGGGTCGTTCTCGTACCTGCCCGCCAAGCGCGACCCGTACGACGCGTGGAAGGGCAACCCCCACCACTCCTGGACCGTCACGCTCTCCGACGACGAGATCGAGGCGCAGTGGCCGGGCATCGGGAACCTCACCTCGATCCGGGTCAACCAGCGCGACGGCAACGGTGAATGGAACGGACGGGTCGAGCAGATGACGCTCGTCGGTGGGGACGGCAAGGTGACGATCTCCGGGGACACCTTCCGGCTCCGCTTCGGGCTGCGCTCGTCGTGGTTCACCTTCCGGGTGGAGTAGGCGCGTGGTTCGGCCTCAGCCGCGCCCGTGGCGCCGATGAGCGGTCCCCTTCGCGGACGACGGGATCTGATCAGGAATCACCACGTCGGTGCCGAAGCGGGCGTTCAACGTGTTGATCGACGACTTGAACGCCGCGTCGCTCCACCCCGAGCGCTGGGGGTTGTACGACTCCCCGACCAGGGAGACCGGCTCGGCGCCCAGGGGACTGACCGCCCAGTTCGCTATGTCAGCGTTGGTGAACTGCGACCCTCCGCGCAGCCAGTACCAACCCGCCGGCCAGGTCTGGACGACCGTCGCGCGGGGAGCCGGGATCGTCACTCCCGGGAAGAGCTGGGTCAGTCCCCGCATGATCTCGGCCTCGACCGCGGCAGTGCCGCGTCGCGCGGTCTGCTCCCAGAAACTCACCGTTCGAATGTCGTCGTCATAGACGGTCCGCGTCACCAGCTGGTCGGCGACGTAGGGGGCGAGGGGGATCTCGAGAGCGTTGAGCGCATGCTCCGTGGTCCAGGCTCGGTGCACGCTCCGATCCCCGCCTGCGGTTCCTGCCCACCACGCGTACGGCCACTGCTGCGCCACGGTGACCGCGGGGATGCCGAGGAGGTCTTGGAACTGTGCCTGGGACGTGAGGTCATCGGCGACGTCGCCGGAGACCTGGGCGAGTCCACCCGCATCCGCGGCGATCACCAACTTCCGCGCCGAGACCGTCCGGGCTGAGGTGCGGATGAGGTAGGGATGGGTGCCTTTCTGCCTCGTGATCGAGATCGTCGGCTCGGAGAGCCGGATCTGCGCGCCGCGACCCATGGCCCTGGTGGCCAACTCCTGGATGAATCGGGACATGCCGCCGACCGGGTAGTACGGCGTGCAGCACACGTCCCACTCCTCGTCGAGGTAGTCGAGGTAGCCACGAACGTCGATCGGGGCGGTGAAGTCGGCCCGGAAACGGAAGACGTCGGTCAGGAAGTGGTAGCCCTGCGTGCCCAGCACGGCACGGGCGTAGGAGCGGAAGTCTGGGTAGTTGCCCGCGTTGACGCGCTCCGGGCCGAACCTCAGTTGGTCGTAGAAGGCGACCTCGGTGTCGAATCCATTCCCCGCGATGTGCTCCTCGGTGACCAGCGGATAGGCCTCCTGGTTGATGCTGTCCGAGTCGTGTGCCGTGAAGCCCCGGACGCTGAGGAGGTCATCGCGCCAGGGCGCGGCCTGCAGTGCTATGCCGAGTTCCTCGGCCAGAGCGAGGACGTACTGCTGGGTCTCCATCACGCGGAGCGCGCCGGTACCGAAGACCAGATCGGGACGTGCGGGGTCGAGTGCCACGTCGTGGATGCGACCACCGAGTCGGGCGTCCTTCTCGAACAGCCAGACATCGGAGTACGGGTTGGTCTTCGGGAGCTGTGCCAAGCGGTAGGCAGTGTGGAGGCCGGCGGCACCGCCGCCCACGATGGCGACATTGCACGACATCTTCTTCTTGTCAGGGCCGTTCTTTTTGCCCGACGGGGCGCGGGCGGCTGCGCTCCTGCCCCCGAGCACGACAGCTCCTGCCGCCAGTGAGGTGCCGCCGTACTGGAGAAATGCTCGTCTGTTCACTTCGATCTGGGACATGACTGGTCACCGCATTCCGAGAGTGGAGGGGACCGCGACCGGTGGGTCGTGGCCGAGATGCCCGGGCGGTGGAGCACCGCGAACAGAGGACCTCCATGTCGGATCGACCCGAAGACGACGCTCATCACCGCGGCCCGCCGGTCCCGTGATGTGTGCATCTCGACGCGGGCGTCTGATCCCGAGGTGGGCATCGACGCCCCTCCAGCAATGTAGCGAGCCAGCCGCGTGGCGGGGAGGGCTTCGCGGGGTTGGTAGTGCCCGACGCCTTGTTTGCCGGGTGAAGTAGGCGCGTGGTTCGGCCTAGACCCGCCTGCTGAACGCGATCTTCCCGCCCGGTCGGGACTCGGTGGCGTAGCCGGGATCGTGCACCCGGGCGTGATGGCGCGGGCAGAGCAGACGACCGTTCTCCACGCTGGTGCTGCCACCCTTCGACCAGGCGACGTCGTGGTGGGCGTGGCAGAGCGCGGGTGGCCAGTCGCACCCTTCGGCGGTGCACCCGCGGTCGCGGAGGGCAAGGGCGGTGCGTTGGGTGCTGGTGTGGAGGCGGGTCCGTCGACCGAGGTCGAGGACCTGGGAGGCGCCGTTGAGGACAGCGGGCACGATCCCCGCCTCACAGGCAAGGCGGCGGGCCTGGCTGGCGGTGATCACGCCGCCGGTGTCCAGGGAGGCCGGCCGCAGCCCGCCGAGCAGGGTCTCGAGGCTCATGGTGACGACGACGGTGGCGTTGACGCCTCCCGCAGTGGGCAGATCGGCGGCCGGGTAGCGCTCGACGTACTCGGCGAAGGCCTGGCCCAGCCGCTGGGGCAACGGTCGTCGGTCGGATGCGCCCTCGTGATCGGTCGGACCGGGCCGGCGAGGAGAGGCGATCGCCATCAGCTGTTTGCGCAGCATCTCGGCCTGGGCGGTGGGGAGGGTGAACCTCCCGTGCGAGGCGCCGTGGCCGTCGTCGGACATCGTGAAGCGGGTGCGCTGGGCTGCGCGCTTCTCGTCGCGCTCGAGCTCGCGCTGCTCATGGGCCTCGCCGATCTCGGGCGCGAGGATGTCGAGGATCCGTCGGCCGAGGATCTTGAGGGCCTGAGCGTCGTGCTCGGCGGCGAGCCGGACCAGCTCGTGCTCGGCCTGCTCCAGCAGCTCGCGGTCGACCAGATCGGTGGGCAGCGCCTCGACCGCGTCCACGATCACCGAGGCCTGGTCGAGGAGGATGTCGCCGGCAGCCAGGGCTTCTCGGACGCGCTCGCGATCGGTGTCGAGCGCCGCCGCGAGCCGCACCTGGCGGTGGGCGGCGGCGCGAGTCTGCCGGGTGGTGTGCGCCCACCACGAGGCGGCGCTCGTGGCGCCGACGTGGGAGCCGAGCTCGCGACGCTCGGCGTCCGCGGCCACCCGGAGGGTGAGCTCGGCCGCCCGCGCCTGCAAGCGGGTCAGCTCGGTCAGGCTGGTGGCGAACTCGTCGGGACTCATCGACCAGACGGACGCCTCGGCGATCTCGTCGAGCTCGCGGTGCAGGCGCTCGACGACGTCGGCGACGGGGTGTCGCCGGGTCTCGAACCGGGTGCCTGCGGACATGGGTCAACCCTCCCCGCAGCCACCGACAATCGAGGGGGTCGGTCTCGTCATGCGAGACACTTTTCGAAGAAAAGTTCGATGGTCGAGGAACCGAGGAGCCGCGGCGAACGAATTACAGATTCGTAGTTCACCGACTTCGATTGCGGCGCTGCTCTGGGCGTGGTCCGATTCAGTGTTCACACCTGTCACAACAGTCACTCGACCACCCCCCGGAGTTCCCCCGCATGTCTCTGTCCCCCCGCCGAACCCTGCGCGCGACCGCCCTGCTGGCCACCCTGGCGGCGGGTCTGACATCGACCCTGACGCTGTCCGTCGGCCCCGCCCAAGCGGCCAAGGGCGACAGCGCCGACACGTGGTCGGTGCCCGCCCAGGCGTGGGTGACGATCAAGGGACACGGCTTCGGGCACGGCCACGGCATGTCGCAGTACGGCGCGCTCGGCGCCGCCCGGGAGGGGCTCGGCTACCGCGACATCATCGACTTCTACTACCCCGGCACCGAGTGGGCCACCGCCAAGGGCCGCGTGACGGTGCTGATCACCTCCGACACCAGCGACGACCTCGAGGTCCAGGCCCGCCCCGGTCTCACCCTCCGCGACACCGCCACACCCGGCCGCACCGAGCTCCCCGACAATGGCGCCACCCGCTGGCGGATCAAGGTCGGCAGGAAGGGCGGTGACCGGGTCGCGTTCCACACCGATCGCTGGCGCCGCTGGACGGTCCTCGAGGGCGAGGGAGAGTTCTTCGCCCAGGGCCAGCCGATCACCCTCGTGACGCCCTCCGGCACCCGCTCCTACCGCGGTCGGTTGCGGTCGGCCGCCCCCAGCGCCGGCTCGCGGGCCCGCGACACGATCAACGAGCTCTCCCTCGAGCAGTACCTCAAGGGCGTCGTGCCGCTCGAGATGCCCGCGCTCTGGAACGCCGAGGCCGTCAATGCCCAGGCCGTCGCCGCGCGCAGCTACGCGACGTACGAACGCGCCCACCCGCGCGCCGCCCACCACCAGATCTGCGACACCACGTCCTGCCAGGTCTACGGCGGGTACGACGCGGAGCATCCCGCCTCGAACGCCGCCATCAAGGCAACGCGTCGCCAGTCCCTGGTGGCCGACGGCAAGCCGGCCTTCACCCAGTTCGCGGCCAGCTCGGGGGGCTGGACCTCCGCAGGCTCGGTGAACTACCTGCCCGCCATCGAGGACCCGTACGACGACCACGCCGGCAACCCGGTCCACGACTGGTCGGTGAAGCTGTCGGACACTCGCATCGAGAGCGCGTGGCCGGCCGTCGGCAACCTCCAGAAGCTCGTGGTCACCCGCCGCGACGGCAACGGTGACTGGGGCGGTCGCCTGGCCTCCCTCACGATCGTCGGGAGCAAGGGACGCGTCGTCGTCTCCGGCGACACCTTCCGCTCGGTGCTCGGACTGCGCTCGACGTTCCTGACGTTCGAGGTCGACCCCCGCAAGTAGCGGTTCGCTCAGGTGCCGCAGAAGGTCCGGTAGCTCCCGAAGTCGTCGGGCGCCGGCGCCGCATAGCGCTCCAGCCCGGGGCGCACGTCGTACGGCGACCGCACCGCGTCGAGCAGCCGCTCGAGGGGTGCCAGGTCGCCGTCGGTCCCGGCCGCCAGCGCCTCCTCGACCAGGTGGTTGCGCGCGATGTAGACGGGGTTGACCCGGTCCATCGCGTCACCGTCCGGGGCCAGGGCCAGCCAGCGCCGGGTCCAGTCGTCGAAGGCCGCGAGGTCGAGGACGAGGCTCCGGGCTGGCTCCGCGTCACCGCGGGCTGCCGCACCCAGGGCGCGGAAGAACGACGTGAAGTCCACGTGGTTCTGGTGCAGCAGGACGAGCAGGTCCTGGACGAGTGCTGAGCTCTCCTCGGGCGCAAGTCCGGCGGACAGCCCCAGCTTGGCCCGCATCCCGGCGGCCCAGGTGGCGTCGTAGGCCCGGCCGAAACCGCCCAGCGCCTCGACGGCCAGCGCGATCGCCTGCTCCTGGTCCTCATCGAGGAGGGGAAGGAGGCATTCCGCGAGCCGGGCGAGGTTCCACTGCGCCACGACCGGTTGGTTGCCGTAGGCGTAGCGCGCGCCCTCGTCGATCGAGCTGAACACGGTGCCCGGGTCGAACGCCTCCATGAAGGCGCAGGGGCCGTAGTCGATGCTTTCGCCCGAGATCGTGACGTTGTCGGTGTTCATGACGCCGTGGACGAAGCCGACCAGCATCCACTGCGCCACCAGCGTGGCCTGTCCGTGCACGACCGCCTCGAAGAAGGCGAGCGCCGGGTTCGGCGCAGCCGCGGCGGCCGGGAAGTGGCGAGCGATCGCGTGGTCGGTGAGTCGACCGAGCAGCTCGACGTCCCCGCTGGCCGCGGCGAACTGGAAGGTCCCGACCCGCAGGTGGCTGCTCGCCACCCGGGCCAGCACCGCGCCCGGCAGGATCGTCTCGCGGCGAACCGGCCGGCCGGTCGCGACGACGGCCAGGGAGCGGGTGGTGGGGATGCCGAGGGCGTGCATCGCCTCGCTGACGAGGTACTCGCGCAGCATCGGACCGACGGCGGCGAGGCCGTCGCCGCCGCGTGCGAACGGCGTACGCCCGGAGCCCTTGAGGTGCAGATCGCGCAGCTGGCCGGCGGGGTCGACCAGCTCGCCGAGCAGGAGGGCGCGGCCGTCGCCGAGCTGGGGGTTGAAGCCGCCGAACTGGTGGCCGGCGTAGGCCTGGGCGACGGGCGTTGCTCCGGCGGGGACGAGGTTGCCGACCAGCAGCCGGGCGCCGTCGGCGGTCCGGAGGGTGTCGGCCTCGAGGCCGAGATCGGCGGCGAGCGCGTCGTTCAGCACCAGGATCTGCGGATCCGGGGCTTCCTCGGCCTGCCAGGGCACCGCCAACTCCCCGAGCTCCCGCGCGAAGCGGTGGTCCAGGGTCATGGTCGGTGGGGGTACGACGCTCACACCCCCGAGCCTACGGCGCCGCTCCCTCGCCTGTAACGCGGTGTTATCGACGCTGAGGGGCCTCCCGGCAGCATGTTCAGCGACCGTAACCCCGCGTTACAGGCGAGAGGTGGGTCAGCCCAGCACGAGGACGAGGTCGCCGCCCTCGACGGCCTGCGGACCGGAGAGCGCGAGTCGCTCGACCACCCCGTCGACGGGGGCGGTGATCGAGGCCTCCATCTTCATCGCCTCGATCGTCGCGACGGTCTCGCCCGCCGATACCTGCGCACCCTCCTCGACCACGATCGTCACCACGCCCTGGAACGGCGCGGCGACCTGCCCGGGTTTGGCGGTGTCGGCCTTCTCGGCCGCGCTGACGTCGGCGGCCACGCCGCGGTCGCGGATGCTGATCGGCCGCAGCTGGCCGTTGATCGTGGCCATCACGGTGCGGTAGCCACGCTCGTCGGCGTCACTGATCGCCTGCAGGCCCAGGATCAGCGTCTTGCCCTCGGCGATCTCGACCTCGTGCTCGTCGCCCTGGTTGAGGCCGTAGAGGTAGTCGAGCGTGGGCAGGACCGACACGTCGCCGTAGGTCTCCCGGGACTCGTTGAACTCCTTGGTCGGCCCCGGGAAGAGCAGCTCGTTGAGGGTGCGACGGGGGTGCGTGCGCAGCGCCTCGGACTGTTCTGCGGTGAGCTCGGCGTGCGCGGGCTGCCAGGAACGGCCCTCGAGCGCCTTGGTGCGGAACGGCTCCGGCCAGCCACCGGGCGGGTCGCCCAGCTCACCGTTGAGGAAGCCGATCACCGAGTCGGGGATGTCGAAGGAGGCGGGGTCCTCGGCGAACGCCGCCGCGTCGGCCCCGGCGGCGACCAGGTGCAGGGCCAGGTCGCCGACCACCTTCGAGGACGGAGTGACCTTCACGATGTTGCCGAGGATGGCGTTCGCCGCGGCGTACATGTCCTCGATCTGCTCGAACTTCTCGCCGAGCCCCAGCGCGATCGCCTGCTGGCGCAGGTTCGAGAGCTGTCCACCGGGGATCTCGTGGGTGTAGACCCGGCCGGTCGGCGACGGCAGACCCGACTCGAACGGCGCGTAGACCCGTCGCGTGGCCTCCCAGTAGGGCTCCAGGGCGCAGACCGCGGCCAGCGACAGGCCGGTCTCGCGGGCGGAGTGGTCGGTCGCCGAGACCAGCGCCGAGAGCGGCGGCTGGGAGGTCGTGCCCGCCATCGGCGCGGTGGCGGCGTCGACGGCGTCCACCCCGGCATCGATCGCCGCGAGCAGGGTGGCCAGCTGGCCGCCGGGGGTGTCGTGGGTGTGCAGGTGCACGGGCAGGTCGAAGCGCTCACGCAGCGCCGTCACCAGGGTCCGGGCCGCGGGTGCTCGCAGCAGCCCGGCCATGTCCTTGATCGCCAGCACGTGCGCGCCGGCGTCGACGATTCGTCCGGCCAGCTCGAGGTAGTAGTCGAGCGTGTAGAGCTTCTCGTCCGGGTTCGACAGGTCGCCGGTGTAGCAGAGGGCGACCTCGGCCACCGTGGTCCCGGTGGCGCGGACCGCCTCGATGGCCGGGCGCATCTGCTCGACGTCGTTGAGCGCGTCGAAGATCCGGAAGACGTCGATGCCGGTCGCGGCCGCCTCGGCCACGAAGGCGTTCGTCACCTCGGTGGGGTACGGCGTGTAGCCGACCGTGTTGCGCCCGCGCAGCAGCATCTGCAGGCAGATGTTGGGCACCGCCTGGCGCAGCGAGGCCAGCCGCTCCCACGGGTCCTCGGAGAGGAAGCGCAGGGCCACGTCGTACGTCGCACCGCCCCACGCCTCCAGCGACCACAGCTCGGGCGTGGTCCGCGCGACGTGGCCGGCGACCGTGAGCAGGTCGCGGGTGCGCACGCGGGTGGCCAGCAGGGACTGGTGCGCGTCGCGGAAGGTCGTGTCGGTGACCGCGACGTCGGTCCGCTGGCGCAGCTGGCGGGCGAACTCCTCGGGTCCGACCGCGAGCAGCAGCTGTCGGCTCCCGTCGGGGGCGGGGACGGCCAGGTCCAGGGGCGGCAGCTTCGTGGCCGGGTCGATGCTCACCGGCGCCGATCCGTGCGGCTGGTTGACCGTGACGTCGGCCAGGTAGGTCAGGAGCTTGCTGCCCCGGTCCCCGCGCCCGCGCGCGGCCATCAGGTGGGGGTGGGTCTCGATGAACGACGTGGTGATCGAGCCGTTCGCGAAGTCGGGCTCGTCGAGGACGGCCTGGAGGAAGGCGATGTTCGTCGAGACCCCACGGATGCGGAACTCCGCCACGGCCCGACGGGCCTTCTCGACGGCCAGGTCGAAGGTCCGGCCCCGGCAGGTGAGCTTGGCGAGCAGGGAGTCGAAGTGGGCCGAGACCTCGGCGCCGGTGTAGGTGGTGCCGCCGTCGACCCGGACGCCCGGGCCACCAGGAGAGCGGTAGGTGGTGATCTTGCCGGTGTCGGGACGGAAGCCGTTGGCGGGATCCTCGGTCGTGATCCGGCACTGCAGGGCTGCGCCGCGGATGGTGATCGCGTCCTGGGACAGGCCGAGATCCGCCAGGGTGGCTCCGGCAGCGATCCGCAGCTGGGACTGCACGAGGTCGACGTCGGTGATCTCCTCGGTGACCGTGTGCTCGACCTGGATCCGAGGGTTCATCTCGATGAAGACGTAGTTGCCGTCAGGGTCGAGCAGGAACTCGACGGTGCCCGCGTTGCGGTAGCCGATCTCGGTGGCGAAGCGGACCGCGTCCGCGCACATCCGATCGCGGATGGTCGGGTCGAGGTTGGGCGCCGGGGCGATCTCGACGACCTTCTGGTGTCGGCGCTGCACCGAGCAGTCGCGCTCGTAGAGGTGGATCACGTTGCCCTCACCGTCGGCGAGGATCTGGACCTCGATGTGGCGGGGGTCCACGACGGCCTGCTCGACGAAGACCGTGGGGTCCCCGAAGGCGGCCTCGCCCTCGCGCATGCAGGTCTCGATCGCCTCCCGCAGGTCGCCGGGCTCGTCGACGCGGCGCATCCCGCGCCCGCCGCCTCCGGCCACGGCCTTGACGAACAACGGGTAGGGCAGTGCCTCGCACGCGGCTGCCAGCACCTCGACGTCGGTGCCGGGCTCGACGGACGCCAGGGTCGGCACCCCCGCAGCCTTGGCCGCAGCGATGGCCCGGGCCTTGTTGCCGGTGAGGGTCAGCACCTCGGCGGTGGGTCCGACGAAGGTGATGCCGGCGTTCGCACAGGCCTCGGCGAGCGCGGGGTTCTCCGAAAGAAAGCCGTAGCCGGGGTAGACCGCGTCGGCCCCCGCCTTCAACGCAACCGCGACGATCGCGTCGGGGTCGAGGTAGGAGCGGACCGGGTGGCCGCGCTCGCCGATCTCGTAGGCCTCGTCGGCCTTCAGCCGGTGCTCGGACCACCGGTCCTCGTGGGGGAAGACCGCTACCGTACGGGCGCCGACTTCGTACGCCGCACGGAAAGCCCGGATCGCGATCTCGCCACGGTTGGCCACGAGCACCTTGGAGAACATGGCCCCACGCTATAAGCAGGCAGGCCCGCCCGTGTCGAGACCGCCCGGATGCGAGACACGGGCGGGCCTGCGTGGGACCGGCCGGGCGGCTGGCGCCCACATCCGGAGCCGAGGTGCAACTTTGTGCGTCGGTTGCGCGTCTTAGATCCGGATCGAGCTCCGATTCCGGCGAAAGGAAGTCGTCATGGCTCAGCACCTCGTCAGCGCAGCGGCCGTCGTCCTGGTGGGAGTCAGCGGACTCGCCGTGACAGCACCGGCTCTCGCCGCCCCCCTCACCTGTCATGGCCAGGCGGCGACCATCGTGGGGACGTCGGGTCCGGATCGACTCGTGGGCACCGACGGCCCCGACGTGATCGTCGCTCTCGCCGGCAAGGACCGCATCGACGCACGCGGCGGGGACGACGTGGTCTGTGGCGGGCCGGGGGCCGACCGGATCGAGGGTGGGCTCGGCGACGACCGCCTCCATGGCGGTCGCGACTCCCACGGCGGCGACCAGGGCGGTGAGTTCCTCACGGGCGACACGCTCCTCGGTGGCCCGGGGGACGACCTTCTCGACGTCGGCCACGACCCGCGCTCGCGCACGGTGGCCCACCGCCGCCCTGATGCTCTTGACTACTCCGCCGCGCCGACGGGGATCGTCGTCGACCTGTCGGGAACCATCGCAACCGCCACGGGGGACGGCGTCGACACGATCGTGACCAGCGCCTCGATGGGCGTCGTGGGCTCGGCGTACGACGACACGATCACCGGCACTGCCGGCGACGACCGGCTGACCGGGGGGCCGGGCGACGACTCGATCCGGGGGCGCGGCGGCAACGACATCCTGGTGCCCGACAACCGCTTCGGCGGTTCAGGGAACGACCAGGTCTGGGGCGGCCCGGGCTCCGACGTGATCGGCAGCAGGGGCGGGCAGGACACGCTCCGCGGCGGTGGGGGACGCGACTGGTTCGAGGCCCACAGCGACCAGGCGAGCACGGTGCTGGGCGGGAGCGGCAACGATGTGGTCGCCCAGCGCCTCACGGTGGACTCCGGCATGGTCTCCGACGGGGGGCCGGGTCACGACCAGCTCGCGCTGCTCGGAGAGCTGCTCGAGGGTCAGACGCCCCGCACCCGACTCACCGTCGACCTGCGCAGCGGCGTCACGTCCACCGACACCACGCCCGCGGGGTCGGGTTCGATCGCCGGTTTCGAGACCTACGTCCTCGTCGGAGAGCTGCGCTGGCGGTTCTTCGGGACCGACGGCCCCGACCGCGTCGAGGCCATCCAAGGAGGTCCGTTGAAGGCCTGGACCTACGGCGGTGACGACGTGATCCTGGGCTCCCCGAGGGGCGACACCCTCGATGCCGGAGACGGCACCGACGAGGTCCACGGCAACGGGGGCCGGGACACGTGCCTGAATGGGGAGCTGGGTCGCTGCTGAGCCTCAGGGAGCAGGCGCTCCGGGGGTCAGGAACTGCTCGACCAGGCCGGGCACCGCGGCACCCGCAAGGCTGACGGCGGCCTCGTCGGGGATGTCGAGCACGGCGACCGATTGGCGGCCCCCGGCGGTCGTCGCGACCAGCGTGGTCAGCCCGACTCGACGCTGGAACCACGTGGCGTGGAAGTGCCAGCCGATCACGTCAGCGGTGGCGAGCATCTCGCGGCGGCGCTCCAGGCTCCCCGAGCGGGCCACCACGAAGCCGTCGACCAGCGCGTGGCCCAGGGAGCGGAACCGGTCGCGCGCCAACGCCACCGCGACGACCGGCGCCAGGAGCACCACCACGAGCAGCGATCGGGGAGCCTCGGTCAGCACAACCGTGAGCACTGCTGCGCCCGCCAGGACGAGGGCAGGCGCGAGCGCTCGCGTGTAGCGGCGGGTCCGGGCTCGCGGCCCGTGCCCGGCCAGGGGTACGTCGACCGGTCCGGCAACGCCGAGCACCTCGCGGGCCGTCGCTGCGACGACCGCGCGCGGGGCGGGGGGCACGAGGAGCGAGCCGCTGAGCTGACCCCGCCCGAGTCCGGTCGCGATGGCGGAGAGCTGACCGCCCCTGGCCAGCCGCAGCCCGATCGGCTCGGAGATGCTGGCGCCGCTCAGCCGGGAGGCGTCGAGGCTGGTCTCGCGGGTGGTGAGGAGACCACGGCGCAGGTGCCAGGAGTCGTCGGAGCGGGTGTGCGTGACGGTGAAGCCCCAGTTCGTGACCAGGTAGCCCGCGATGGCGAGCCCCGAGACGACGGCGACCACGGCCAGCGCACCGAAGACCAGTGCGGCCCACAGCGCCGCCGACGCGGCGTCGTCCGCGATCCGGCCGGGCCGGAGGAGGTCGAGCCAGCCCAGGGAGCTGAGCACCTGGGCGCCACCGCCGAGCACACCGAGCCCGATGACGACGCCGGCCCCCGTGAGGGGGGCGAAGCGGATCCAGGAGGGGTCGAAGCGCAGGACGACGCGCCCCGTGCCGGGCGCCGTCGTACCGTCGGGATCGAAGCCGTTGGTGGGCGCCGATCCGGTGGCGTGCAACAGGTCTGCCCGCAGTTGTCGGGCGCGGAGCACGGGCAGGCCGTCGAGGTCGATCAGGTCGTCGTCATCCGTGGACGCGGTCCCCGTCCCGATCCGCACGGTGGTCAGCCCGAGGACCCGCTGGATGAGCGAGGCGGTCAGGTCGACGGTCCGGACCCGGTCCAGGGGCGTCGAGAGCACATGGCGGTTGAGCAGGCCGCGGCGCAGCTCGATCCGACCACCGGCGACCCGGAAGCTCGTGGTGAGGTAGCGCAGGAGTCCCAGGGCCACGGGGATGGCGATGCCGAGCACCTCCCAGGGTGCCCCCTCGCGCCCCGAGGCGCTGCCGGCGATGAAGATGCCGGCGAGCACGGGCAGGAAGCGGATGGTCTCGCGGATCGGGTGGACCAGGAGCATCCGCGGGTCGAGGCGCTGCCAGTGGTCGTCGCGGGCGAGCTCGCTCACGGCTGACGGCTCACGTCGCGTCGCCGGGCTCGGCGTCGGCCTTGACCGTCAGGTCGTCGACCAGACGACGGGCGACGTGCCGGTCGAGGCCGGCGATCTCCAACGCGCCCGCGGCCGAAGCGGTCGTCACCGTGACCGAGGCCAGCCCGAAGAGCCGGGACAGGGCGCCCTCGACGTAGTCGACGGTCTGGATCCGAGACATCGGCGCGATCCGACGCTCCCGGGACCACCAGCCGGTCTGGGTGTAGACCGCGGTCTCGGTGACCTCCCAGCGGTGCACGAGGTAGCGCCACTGCGGCACCCCCACGGCGTACGGCACGAGGATGGCGGCGGCGAGCAGGAAGAGCCACCACGGCAGGTCGGCAAGGTGGGTGATCGGCCCGAGCACCACGAGCGCGACCAACACACCCGCGGCCTGGGTCAGTGAGCCCACCAGCCAGAGCAGCCGAGCCCGCGGGCTGACCCGCTGGCTCGGCTCGCGGAGCCCGACTCCGGACATCAGTCCTTGAGCTCGCAGATGACGGCGCCATTGGTGACCGTGACACCGACCTCGGCCTGCAGGCCGGTGACGGTGCCGGCCTTGTGCGCCTTGAGGGGCTGCTCCATCTTCATCGCTTCGAGGACGACGATGACGTCACCCTCGGCGACCTGCTGGCCCTCCTCGACCGAGATCTTGACGATGGTGCCCTGCATCGGGCTCGTCACCGCGTCGCCACTCGCCGCGGCGCCGGCCTTCTTGCCCTTGGTCCGCTTCGACTTCGCAGCACCCGCCGCGGGACCGGTCGCGAGCCCACCGAGGCCGGCCGGCAGGACGACCTCGAGCCGCTTGCCGCCGACCTCGACGACCACGGTCTGTCGCTCGCCGGCCTCCTCGGCCTCGGCCGAGTCGCCGGCATAGGGGGTGATCTGGTTGTCGAAGTCGGTCTCGATCCAGGTCGTGTAGACCTCGAAGGAGCCCTCACCCGACGGGGTCGAGGCACCGACGTACGCCGGGTCGGAGACGACCGCGCGGTGGAACGGGATCACGGTGGGCATGCCGTCGACGACGAACTCGTCCAGGGCACGACGCGAGCGCTCCAGGGCCTGGGTGCGGTCCCGGCCGGTCACGATCAGCTTGGCGATCAGGGAGTCGAACGCACCCGGGATCGTCTCGCCGTTCTCGTAGCCGCCGTCGAGCCGGACACCGGGGCCCTGCGGCGGGCTCCAGGCCGAGAGGGTGCCGGGCGCCGGCATGAAGTTGCGGCCGCCGTCCTCGGCGTTGATCCGGAACTCGATCGAGTGGCCGCGGACCTCGGGGTCGTCGTAGCCGAGCTCCTCGCCGGCGGCGATGCGGAACATCTCGCGGACCAGGTCGATCCCGGTGACCTCCTCGGAGACGCAGTGCTCGACCTGGAGGCGGGTGTTGACCTCGAGGAAGGAGATCGTGCCGTCCTTGGCGACGAGGAACTCGCAGGTCCCGGCGCCGACGTACTCGGCCTCGCGCAGGATCGCCTTGGAGGACTCGTAGAGACGCGACACCTGGTCCTCGGTGAGGAACGGCGCGGGGGCTTCCTCGACGAGCTTCTGGTGGCGGCGCTGCAGGGAGCAGTCGCGGGTGGAGACCACCACGACGTTGCCGTGCTGGTCGGCCAGGCACTGGGTCTCGACGTGACGCGGCTGGTCGAGGAACTTCTCGACCAAGCACTCGCCGCGGCCGAAGGCGCCGATGGCCTCGCGCACCGCGGACTCGTAGGCGTCGGGGATCTCCTCGAGCGTGCGGGCGACCTTGAGGCCACGTCCACCGCCACCGAAGACGGCCTTGATGGCGACCGGGAGGCCGTTGGCCTTGGCGAACTCGACGACCTCGTCGGCGTCCTTGACCGGGTCCTTGGTGCCCGGAGCGAGCGGCGCGTTGGCGCGCTCCGCGATGTGCTTGGCCTTGGCCTTGTCGCCGAGCGCCTCGATGGCGGCCGGCGGGGGACCGATCCAGATCAGCCCGGCGTCGAGCACGGCCTGGGCGAAGCCGGCGTTCTCGGCGAGGAAGCCGTAGCCGGGGTGCACCGAGTCGGCGCCGGTCTTCTCGGCGATCGCGATGATCTTGGCGATGTCGAGGTAGGACTCGGCCGGCGTGGAGCCGTTGAGGGAGTGCGCCTCGTCGGCCAGCCGCACGAACATGGCGTCCCGGTCGGGGTCGGCGTAGACCGCGACGCTGCCGATGCCGGCGTCCTTGCAGGCGCGGATCACCCGCACCGCGATCTCGCCACGGTTGGCGATGAGGACCTTCTGCAGTGGCTTGTTCTCGGGCACGCGCGCTCCTGTGTCTGTACGACTGTCTGTACGACGGTTCTCCGCGTCGCAGGGTATCGCTCGCCGGGCGGGGTGCCCGCCCAGGTCTCACCCACCCGACCTCGTCGCGAGGTTAACAACCGCTAACCATTGCGGCTAGCATGACCGGCATGACGTTCGAGCTGACCCGAGAGCACGAAGAGTTCCGCCGCAGCGTTCGCGAGTTCGCGGAGGCCGAGATCGCGCCCCACGCGGCGCAGTGGGACCGCGAGCACCACTTCCCGGTGGACGTGGTCCAGAAGATGGGCAGCCTCGGGCTGTTCGGCCTGACCTCCCCGGAGGAGTACGGCGGCGCCGGCGAGGATGGCGACTTCACCAGCCTCTGCGTCGCGATCGAGGAGATCGGTCGCGTCGACCAGTCGATGGGGATCACCCTCGAGGCGGCCGTCGGCCTCGGCATCAACCCGATCCTGACCTACGGCACCGAGGAGCAGAAGGCGACCTGGCTGCCCGACCTCGTCTCCGGCGCCACGCTCGCCGGCTTCGGGCTCACCGAGCCGGGAGCCGGCTCCGACGCCGGTGCCACCCGGACCAAGGCCGAGCTGGTCGAGGACGAGTGGGTCGTCAACGGCTCCAAGCAGTTCATCACCAACTCCGGCTCCTCGATCACCAGCGTCGTGACGGTGACCGCCCGCACCGGCACCCGCGAGGACGGCAAGGCCGAGATCAGCACGATCATGCTGCCGGCCGGCACTCCCGGATTCGTCGCCGAGAAGGCCTACGACAAGCTCGGCTGGCACGCCTCCGACACGCACCCGCTCAGCTTCCAGGACGTCCGCGTCCCGGCGGCGAACCTCCTGGGCGACCGGGGTCGTGGCTACTCCCAGTTCCTCGCCACCCTCGACGACGGCCGGGTCGCGATCGCCGCCCTCGCGGTCGGCTGCATCCAGGCCTGCCTCGAGATGAGCGTCCAGTACGCCGGTGAGCGGCAGACGTTCGGTGGCCCGATCGGCCGCAAGCAGGGGGTGGCCTTCCAGATCGCCGACCTCGAGGTGATGCTGCACGCCAGTCGCCTGCTGACCTACCGGGCAGCCTCGATGAAGGACTCCGGGGCCCCGGCCAAGGAGTTCCGCCAGGCTGCCTCGGTGGCGAAGCTCTACGCCACCGAGTCCGCCGTGACCGCCACCCGGATCGCCACCCAGGTCTTCGGCGGCTACGGCTTCATGGAGGAGTACCCCGTGACGCGGTTCTACCGCGACGCGAAGGTGCTCGAGATCGGCGAGGGCACCTCCGAGGTCCAGCGGATGCTGATCGCGCGAGGACTCGGCCTGCCGGTCGAGTGATCCACCGTTTGACCTGGGCGGGACCGGGCACGGACGGGGCGGTTCATCCCCCGATCGGAGGTCCGACCCCATGGTGGTTCCCGCATTCCTGGCCCGTGAGCGGACGGTGGCAACTCCGGACTACAGCCGCTGGCTGATTCCGCCCGCTGCCCTGGCCGTCCACCTGTGCATCGGGCAGGTGTATGCCACGAGCGTGTACAAGAACGCCCTGGTGCAGCACTTCGACGCCAGCCTCACGTCGGTGGGCCTGATCTTCTCGATCGCCATCGTGATGCTCGGGATCTCCGCAGCGGTGTTCGGAACCTGGGTGGACACCAACGGCCCCCGCGCCGCGATGTTCGTCGCCGCGATTTTCTGGTCGTCGGGCTTCCTGGTCGGCGCGCTCGGCATCGGCACCGGGCAGCTGTGGCTGGTCTACCTCGGGTACGGCGTACTCGGCGGCATCGGACTCGGGATCGGGTACATCTCGCCGGTGTCCACCCTGATCAAGTGGTTCCCGGACCGACCCGGACTGGCCACCGGGATGGCGATCATGGGCTTCGGCGGCGGGGCGCTGGTCGCCAGCCCGGTGAGCGGGCGCCTGCTCGCCCTGTACGACGCGGGCTACGACTCGAGCGACCTGGGCTCGGTGGCCAGTGGTCACGCGGTGATGCTGCTCTTCGTGACCCTCGGCCTGGTCTACCTGGCCTTCATGATGTTCGGAGCCTTCACCATCCGGGTCCCCGACGAGGGCTGGGTCCCTGACGGTTGGGACCCCCACAGCGTCGAGACCAAGTCCCTGGTCACCACCGAGAGCGTCTCGGCGGCGAACTCCATCCGCACCCCGCAGTTCTGGCTGCTGTGGGTCGTCCTCTTCTGCAACGTCACGGCCGGGATCGGGATCCTCGAGCAGGCCGCCCCGATGATCCAGGACTTCTTCCGCTCGGGCAGTACCTCGAGCGTGAGCGCCGCGGCTGCCGGCGGTTTCGTCGGGTTGCTGTCGATCGCGAACATGTCAGGCCGTTTCGTCTGGTCGACCACCTCCGACCTCATCGGTCGCAAGCCGACGTACCTCGTCTACCTGGGCGGCGGGGTCGCGCTCTATCTCCTGCTGGCGCTGGCCGGCACCAGCTCCACGGTGGTCTTCGTGCTCCTCGCGGCGGTCATCATTTCGTTCTACGGCGGCGGTTTCGCCACGGTGCCGGCCTATCTCCGCGACCTGTTCGGCACGTTCCAGGTCGGCGCCATCCACGGCCGGCTGCTCACCGCTTGGTCGGCTGCGGGGGTGGCGGGGCCGCTCATCGTCAACTCGTTCCTCGACGCGCGGGGGACCCCCGGTGAGCTGGTCGCGGCCGACTACCGCCCCGCCCTGCTCACGATGGTGGGCCTGCTCGTCGTGGGTTTCGTGGCCAACCTGCTCGTACGACCGGTGGCCGAGCGCTTCCACGAGGCGCAGACCGGCAACGACCTCGAGGAGGCGGCATGAGGACGCGGATCGTGGCGGCCTGGGCGCTGGTCGGCGTCCCCCTGGCCTACGGACTGGTGGAGACCCTGCGCAAGGTGGCGACGCTCTTCAGCGGCTGACGGGGCGCGCGTCTGGACCGCCTGACGGGTCCGACAGACCTCGTTGGCTAGCCTTGCGGTCATGGGAGTCCGCTGGCAGCGCTTGCTCACCGAGGCTGGCCGCTTCGTGGCGGTGGGTGGCGCGGCCACGCTCGTGGCGCTCATCTTGTTCAACACCTTGGTCCACGGGCTCAACATGGGCCGTGCCGCGTTGCTCCACGACCACGTGATCCTGGCCTATGTCATCGCCAACACCGTCGGGATGGCGATCAGCTACCGCGGCACCCGCAGCTGGGCCTTCCGGGACCGTCCGCCGCGCCAGGCCGACGGGGGACGCGTCGCCTTCGTGGCCATCAACATGGTGACGATGCTGCTGCCCATCGGCTGTCTCTGGATCAGCCGCAACCTGCTCGGTCTGGACGACCCCTGGTCGGACAACGTCTCGGCCAACGTGATCGGACTCTTCCTCGGGCTGGTCGCCCGGTTCTACCTCTACCGGACGCTGGTCTTCCGCCGTCCGATCCACCTGCCGCACCTGCACCTGCCACACCCCGGGGCGACCGATCACGAGGGGCCGGTCAGCGACTCCACAGATCGGTCCATGCCCGACCGAGTTCCGCCACCAGTTCTCTGACCAGCGGCAGACTCACGCCCACCACGTTGTGGTGGTCGCCCTCGATCCCGGTGACGAAGGCTCCGCCGAGACCGTCCACGGTGAAGGCGCCCGCCACGTGCAGCGGCTCACCCGTCGCGACGTACGCCGCGATCTCGTCGTCACTGACGTCGGCGAAGTGGACCACGGTCGAGGCGGTGGCCGCGGCGACCCGGCCACCGGAGACCTCCCGCAGGCAGTGGCCGGTGTGCAGCACACCGGAGCGTCCGCGCATCGCCTGCCAGCGTCGGACGGCCTCCTCGGCGTCAGCGGGCTTGCCGAGCGCTGCGCCGTCGAGCTCGAGGACCGAGTCGCAGCCCAGGACCAGCGCCTGCGCCGGGAGATCGTCACGGGCGGCCACGGCCGCGCACTTGAGCTCGGCCAGCTGCAGGGCCAGCTCGGCCGGCGGCAGATCGACCAGCTGGCTCTCGTCGACCCCGGACACGATGACGACCGGCTCGATCCCGGCGCTGCGCAGGGTCGCCAACCGGGCCGGTGACGCCGAAGCGAGGACGAGGACGCTCACCGCGGCAGGGCGCTGGAGCGCCAACCACCCGGGCCGTGCGGGAGGCTGGCCCGCACCTTGCGGTGGTGCGCCTGCCACTCCGGCGCGCGGCGGCGCGGAGCCGCCTGGGCAGAGCCCAGCGAGGCGAAGACCGCCACCAGTGCGGCGATCTCCTCCGAGGTGGCGTCCGACCCGACGACCCTGAGCAGCGGCTGATCGGACATCAGAGCGGGATGTTCCCGTGCTTCTTCGCGGGCAGGATCTCCCGCTTGGAGCGCAACAGTCGCAGCGCGCGGACGATCTCGATCCGGGTCTCGTGCGGCATGATCACCGCGTCGATGTAGCCCCGCTCGGCCGCGATGTAGGGGTTGGCCAGGGTGGTGTCGTACTCGTCGACCAGCTCGGCGCGGCGGGCCTCCACCTCGTCGGCCGAGCCACCGTCGTCCTTGATCTTCTTGAGCTCCTTGCGGTGCACGATGTTGGCGGCGCCCTGGGCGCCCATCACGGCGATCTGGGCGGTCGGCCAGGCGACGTTCATGTCGGCGCCGAGGTGCTTGGACCCCATGACGTCGTAGGCGCCGCCGTAGGCCTTGCGGGTGATCACGGTGACCAGCGGAACGGTGGCCTCGGCGTAGGCGTAGATGAGCTTCGCGCCGCGCCGGATGATGCCGTTCCACTCCTGGTCGGTGCCCGGCAGGAAGCCCGGGACGTCGACGAAGGTGAGCACCGGGATGTTGAAGGCGTCGCAGGTCCGCACGAAGCGGGCGGCCTTCTCGGAGGCGTCGATGTCGAGGGTGCCGGCGAACTGCATCGGCTGGTTGGCGACGATGCCGACCGGGCGGCCCTCGACCCGGCCGTAGCCGATCAGGATGTTCGGGGCGAACATCGGCATGACCTCGAGGAACTCCTCGTCGTCCATGACGGCCGTGATGACGTCGTGCATGTCATAGGGCTGGTTCGGGGAGTCCGGGATCAGGGTGTCCAGGCTGCGGTCGAGATCGGTGGTCTCGAGGTCGGCGACCTCGTCGTAGATGACCGCCTCGTCGAGGTTGTTCTGCGGGAGGTAGGAGAGCAGCGCCTTGGTGTAGTCGAGCGCATCTGCTTCGTCGGCGCCCATGTAGTGGGCGTTGCCCGACTTGGTGTTGTGGGTGCGCGCGCCGCCGAGGTCCTCCATCGACACGTCCTCGCCGGTGACGGTCTTGATCACGTCGGGGCCGGTGATGAACATGTTGGAGGTGCCGTCGACCATGATCGTGAAGTCGGTGACCGCGGGGGAGTAGACGTGTCCGCCGGCACAGGAGCCCATGATCAGCGAGATCTGGGGGATCACCCCGCTGGCGTGGACGTTGCGGCGGAAGATCTCGCCGTAGAGGCCGAGCGAGACCACACCCTCCTGGATCCGGGCGCCGGCGCCTTCGTTGATGCCGATGATCGGGCAGCCGGTCTTGATCGCGAGGTCCATGACCTTGCAGATCTTCTCGCCGTACACCTCGCCGAGCGAGCCACCGAAGACGGTGAAGTCCTGGGAGAAGACGCAGACCTGGCGGCCGTCGATGGTGCCGTAGCCGGTGATGACGCCGTCGCCGTAGGGGCGGTTCTTCTCGAGCCCGAAGGCCACCGAACGGTGTCGGGCCAGCTCGTCGAGCTCGATGAACGAGCCCTCGTCGAAGAGCAGCTCGATGCGCTCGCGGGCGGTCTTGCGGCCCTTGGCGTGCTGCTTCTCGACCGCCTTCGCCGAGCCCGCGTGCACGGCCTCGTCGAGTCGTCGCTCGAGGTCTGCGAGCTTGCCGGCGGTGGTGTGGATGTCGATGTCCCGGGGGACGTCGGTGCCCTCGCCCACGCCCGGGCTTGCCTGTGCACTCACGATTCTGGCCTCCTCAGGGGTTCGTGGGCCAATGTAGTGCCCGTGACCGACGACCTCAGCGCACGCCCACCCCTCGACGTCTCCCGGCTCACGGCTTCCGATGTCGCCCGGATCGAGGTGCTCGACCGGGCCGACTCCACCAACGCGCTCGTGGCCGAGCGGGCCAGGGGTGGTGAGCCGGGCTGGCTGGTGATCGTGACCGAACACCAGACCCGGGGGCGGGGGCGCCTGGACCGGAGCTGGGAGACCCCGGCCCGCGCCGCACTGACCTTCTCGGTCCTGGTGCGTCCGAGTGCACCCGCCGCACAGTGGCCGTGGCTGTCCCTGCTGACCGGGCAGGCGCTGGGCCGGGCGCTGCGCGAGGGCGGCATCGCGGCGGACCTGAAGTGGCCCAACGACGTCCTGATCGGGGAACGCAAGGTCGCGGGGATCCTCGTCGAGCGGATCGAGACCCCGGCGGGCCCGGCCGCCGTCGTGGGCATCGGCCTCAACGTCAGCACCCGGGCCGAGGAGCTGCCGGTGCCCTCCGCGACCTCGCTGCTGCTCGAGACCGGCCAGCACCCCGACCGCACCGATCTGCTGCTGGGCATCCTGCGCGTCCTGCGCGAGGAGTACGACGCCTGGCAGACGGGCGACGCCGAGGAGCTGCGCTCGGCGTACCAACGTGCCTGTGTGACCGTCGGGCGCGCGGTGCGGGTGGACCTGCCGGGCGGCGAGATGCTCAGCGGGACTGCCGTGGGTGTCGACGCCGGAGGGCGGCTCCGGGTGCGCTCCGAAGGTCGCGAAGTGGTCGTCGGAGCCGGTGACGTGGTGCATGTCCGCGCGGTCGGAGATCGCTGAGGAACGCGCCGATCAGTGACATGATCCCCGGGTGGCCATTTCGCAGAAGGTCCTGAACGACGGCGAGTCCGTCGTCATCAGCACCCGCACCCACCCCAAGGCGCTGCTGGCTCCGGTCTTCGTGCTGGTGCTGGTCCTGGCGGGAGCAGTGGTCGCGGACCACTACGTCGACAACTCCATCGCCGGGTACGTCGTCTGGGGGATCGCCCTGCTGCTGATCGCCGGGTACGTCGTGCGCCCGGCGCTGGTCTGGCTGACCGCGTCGTACACCATCACCGACCGGCGCCTGATCACGCGCAGCGGTGTCCTCACCCGCCGGGGGCACGACATCCCGCTCTCCCGGATCAGCGACGTGGCCTACGAGCTCGGTCTCGTCGACCGGATGCTGGGCTGCGGCACGCTGATCATCAGCGACGCCAGCACCTACGGCCGGGTCCTGCTGCCGGACATCCCTCGGGTCGAGGAGACCCAGCGCCGCCTCAACCAGCTCCTGCACGACGACGGTGACCGTGTGGCGGGCCATGACGGCGGCTGAGCACCCCGACGAGGCGGAGGAGGCGCTCGAACGGGCGATCCTCGGCGAGGACTTCATCTTCAGTGCCAACGAAGTCGCGAGCGAGGCCGGCGTCACGATCGCCGAGGCGCGGCGGCTCTGGCGCGCGCTGGGCTTCCCCGAGCACGGCACCCAGGCCGCCTTCACCCGAGCCGACGTCGCCGCGGTGTCGACGCTCAACGACCTGGTCGCCTCCGGCGTCATCGACTTCGACATCGCCGTGAACCTCACCCGCGCCCTGGGCCAGACCATGGCCAGGTTGGCGGGCTGGGAGGTCGGCACCCTCGCGCACCGCGTCGAGCAGCTCGAGCAGGGCGACCAGGCCACCGGCAGCCTGACGGGTTCGGCGCGACGCCTGGTCGAGGAGCTGCACGAGCCCTTCGAGGGGTTGCTGGTCTATGCCTGGCGCAGGCACCTCGCTGCCGCGGTGGCGAGGATCGAGGCGCTCGGCGCCAACGAGGAGGACCTGCACACGACCGACCTCACCGTCGGCTTCGCCGACATCGTGAGCTTCACGGCGCTCTCCAACGAGATTGCCGAGGACAAGATCGGAGACCTCGTCGAGGTGTTCGAGTCGCGGTGTGCCGACGTCGTCGCCGGCCAGCGCGGCCGGGTCATCAAGAGCATCGGCGACTCCGTCCTCTTCGTGAACGACGATCCCATCCGGGCCTACGACACCGCCGAGGGGATCATCCAGGTGATCGGGCGCGACGCCCGGATGCCCGACGTGCGCGTCGGCCTGGCCACCGGGTCGGTGGTGATGCGGCTCGGCGACGTCTTCGGGCCCCCGGTGAACCTCGCCTCGCGCCTGACCGCGGTCGCGCGACGCAACCGCGTGATCATCGACGCGGCCACCTCCGAGCTGCTGCCCGACGACCAGTTCGAGACCCGCCTGCTCCCGGGTCGACCGGTGCGTGGGTTCGGGATCGTCGAGCCGGTCGCCGTACGCCGCCACTGAGCGCCGCGGAGCCCGGACTGGACCACGTGTCCAACCAAGTTGAACCAATTTGGGGATTTCCCCTCCGGGCGGGGGCCACGTTCCTACCTTGGACAGGTGATCGAGGTACAGGACGTCCGGTTGGACCCCATCGCTCGCCGCGCGTGGCGGGGCGCTGGCGAGATCGTGCTCTCCCGCAAGGAGTTCGACCTGGTCCATGCCCTCATCGCGCGGGCGGGCGAAGTGGTCACCCGCGACGAGCTGATGCGCGACGTCTGGAAGACGACGTTCTGGACGTCGTCGAAGACCATCGACGTCCACCTGGGCTGGGTCCGCCGCAAGCTCGGCGACGACAGTCGCAGTCCCCGGTTGATCACGACCATCCGCGGGCACGGCCTGCGCTTCGAGACCGAGGATCCCCGGCGTCGGGACAGTCACTAGTCTTGCCCCGTGCCTGAGCCTGCCCCGACCCTCGCTGTCATCGGTGGCGGTCAGCTTGCCCGGATGATGGCGCAGCCGGCCATCGCGCTCGGACTTCCGCTGCGGTTGCTCGCCGAGGCCGAGGGTGTCTCGGCGGCCCAGGTGATCGTGGACCAGCTCGTCGGTGACCACCGCGACCTCGCCACGCTCCGCAAGGTCACCGCAGGCTGCACGGTCGTCACCTTCGACCACGAGCACGTGCCGACCGAGCACCTCCACGCGCTGCAGGACGACGGTGTGGCGGTCCGGCCGGGCCCCGAGGCACTCGTGCACGCCCAGGACAAGGGGGTGATGCGCGCCCGGCTGGCCGAGCTCGGTGTCCCCTGCCCGCGCAACCGCCTGGTGAGCGAGGTGTCGGAGGTCGCGGACTTCGGGTTCCCCTGCGTGCTGAAGACCACCCGCGGAGGCTATGACGGCAAGGGAGTCTGGTTCGTTGCCTCCGCTGAGGAGTGCGCCGAGGCCTTCCGGGTCGCCGCCGAGACCGGGGTCGAGCTGCTCGCCGAGGAGCTCGTGGACTTCCGCCGCGAGCTGTCCGCGCTCGTGGCGCGGGCTCCGAGTGGCCAGGCCGCGGCGTACCCCGTCGTGGCCTCGACCCAGCGCGACGGCATCTGCCACGAGGTGATCGCCCCCGCACCCGACCTCTCCGCGGAGCTGGCCGGTGAGGCGACCGAGATCGCCCTGCGGATCGCCGGCGCCCTCGACGTCACGGGGATCCTCGCCGTCGAGCTCTTCGAGACCACCGATGGCCGGGTGCTCGTCAACGAGCTCGCGATGCGCCCGCACAACACCGGCCACTGGACCCAGGACGGCGCGGTCACCTCGCAGTTCGAGAACCACCTGCGCGCGGTGATGGACCTGCCGCTCGGCTCGCCCGCTCCTCGTGCCCGGTGGACCGTGATGGTCAACATCCTCGGCGGACCGACCGAGGCCGGTCGGCTGTACGACGGCTACCCGCACGCCATGGCGCGCGACCCGCACCTGCGCGTGCACCTGTACGGCAAGGAGCTCCGCCCCGGCCGCAAGGTCGGCCACGTCAACGCCTACGGCGACGATCTCGAGGAGTGCCTGGAGCGGGCGCGGCATGCCGCCGCCTGGTTCCGGGGCGACCTCGGCAACGAGAGTGAGTGAGCCAGATGAGCCAAGTGCGCGTGGGTGTCGTGATGGGGTCGGACTCCGACTGGCCGGTGATGAAGGCTGCGGCTGAGGCACTGGCCGAATTCGACATCGCGTTCGAGGCGGACGTCGTCTCGGCGCACCGGATGCCCGCCGAGATGCTGGCCTACGGTCAGGAGGCGGCCGGACGCGGGCTGCAGGTGATCATCGCCGGCGCCGGTGGCGCCGCGCACCTGCCGGGGATGCTGGCTGCGGTCACGCCGCTGCCCGTGATCGGCGTGCCCGTGCCGCTCAAGCACCTCGACGGCATGGACTCGTTGCTCTCGATCGTGCAGATGCCGGGCGGAGTCCCCGTGGCCACCGTCGGGATCGGCAACGCCCGCAACGCCGGGCTGCTCGCGGCCCGGATCCTCGCGGCCTCCGACCCCGAGCTGCAGCAGAGGATGGTCGACTTCCAGGCCGGGCTCACGAAGTCCGCCCAGGAGAAGGGCGCCACCGTCCGCAACGACACCCCGGGCACGCGTCGACTCGGCTTCTGACTCCTGCTCAGCCGGCCGCGAGGCCGTGCTCGTGGGCGAAGACCACGATCTGCACCCGGTCACGCAGCCCGAGCTTGCGCAGGATCGCGCCCACGTGGGTCTTGACCGTCGACTCGCTGGCGTGGACGAGGCTCGCGATCTCGGTGTTGGACCGGCCGCGCGCGACCTCTCCGAAGACCTCGCGCTCCCGGTCGGTGAGGGTCGCGAACCCGGCCGGCACCTCGCGTCGGCTGCGGAACTCTCCCTCGAGCAGGGCCGAGAGGTCCTGCGGAGCCAGCACCGCGTTGCCGGTGTGCACGGTGCGGATCGCGTCGCGCAGCAGGGCGGGCGTGGTGTCCTTGAGCAGGAAGCCGCTGGCGCCGTACCTGATCGCGGTCGCCGCGCGGTCGTCGAGGTTGAACGTGGTCAGCACGATCACCCGCACCGGTCGGGTACGCCGGGCGGCGCGGTCGGGAGCGAAGATCTGCCGGGTCGCCTCGACGCCGTCCATCAGCGGCATCCGGATGTCCATCAGGACGACGTCGGGCTCGAGCTCGTCGACCAGACGGACCGCGTCGACGCCGTTGCCGGCGGCGCCCACGACCTCCATCCCGTCCTGGGCGTCGACGATCACGGTCACCCCTTCGCGGAAGAGGTCCTGGTCGTCGACGAGCAGCACCCGGATCACTCGCGCGCCACCAGGGGGATCCACGCGGTGACGGTGAACGTGGGTCCGGCCGCCTCGTCGCGCCGGCGTACGTCGAGGCGGCCGCCGACCGACTCGAGCCGGCGCCGCATGCCCGCCAGGCCCTGACCGGGATCGGGGGTGGCGTCACCCACGACGTTGCGGACCTCCAGCCGGAGCTCACCCTCCCAGTGCCGCTCGAGCTGGACCGGCTCGTCGCGGCGGCCGTGCCGGATGGCGTTCGTGAGCATCTCCTGGAGCACGCGGAAGGCCACCTCGTCCAGCTCGGGAGGCAGCACCTGCGGCACCCCGATCTCGACCGAGTCGATCCGGTGCCCGCTGGCCCGGACTCCGTCGACCAACCTGTCCAGCCCTCCGGGCCGGGGTACGGCGGGCTGGCCGCCCGTGGAGGCGAGCACGTCTCGAACCTCCTGCAGCGAGCTGCGGGCCGCGGTCGCGATCGTTGCCATGGTCTGCTTCATCGCCTCGGTGTCGTCGGCGTCGCGGTACTGCGCCGACTCCGCCTGCGCCAGGATCACCGCCAGTGAGTGGCCGACCGCGTCGTGCACGTCGCGCGCCATCCGGGCCTGCTGCTCGCGCAGCTGCGCGATCTCGCGGGCCTGTTCGGACTCGCGGACCGCGCGGGAGGCGTCCTCCTGCGCTGCGACCTGGGAGACCTCCGAGGCCCTGGCCCGGGCGCCGTACCGCACGGCGAGGCCGGCGAGCCAGGGCAGACCGAGGAGCGTCATGCCGAGCAGAGCAGCCACGAGCCGCACGCGGAGCCCGAGCGGGTACCCCGCTCCGAGGAGCGAGCCATACGAGATGCGGTCGGCCAGGAGGTTGGGGACGTCAGCCCCGAAGAAGAGCACCACGACGAGGGCCGCGAAGGGGATCGACAGGGCGCTGAGCCAGATGGTTGCGGCGCGTCCCCAACGAGCCGTCCCGAAAGCGACCAGGGGCACCACCACGACCTCGACCAGCATGATCTGCGGGTTCGCCGAGACCTGGAGCAGGGCGACCACCCAGAGAAGTCCGAGCGAGGCGCCCGGTGCCTTCCTGAAGCAGGCTGCCGCGACCGCCATCGCCAGGGCAATCAGGACGAAGGGCACCCGGCTCTCGTCGCCGTAGACGAGCATCGTCGAGGCCTCGAAGAGGCCGATGAAGGCCACCGCAGCGCCGAGACCGATCTCGGGCAACCACGGCTGGAGCTGCTGAGCCAGGGGCCTGGGTGCGGTGATGAGCGGGTCTCCAACCGAGTGGGTGGGTGAGTGGTGCGGCAATGGAACCATGCCGGACCTGGGGTTCGTCGCGTCTTCGCGCTCGAGGGTTGTCATGCCGGAAACGCTAGGAGCCACCGGGGGTGCGGCGCCTCCACCCGAGGTACCGGAAACCTGTCCCGCAGGACGAGGCGCTCAGTCGTCCTGGACCCGGCCCCGCATCGCCTTGGTCGCGCCGCGCTGCTTCTTGGCCTCGAGTCTGCGGCGCTGCGATCCACGGGTCGGACGCGTGGCCCGCCGCGGTGGCGCGGGGGGAGCCAGGGCGGTGCGCAGGAGCTCGGCCAGCCGGTCACGAGCAGCCGAGCGGTTGCGGTGCTGGGAGCGGTGCTCGGAAGCGACGACCACCACGGTGTCGCCGACCAGCTGGCCGGCCAGGGCGCTCAGGGCGCGGGCGCGCTGGGTGTCGGTCAGGGCGCCCGAGGCAACCACGTCGAAGACCAGCTCGACCCGGGTGTCGCTGGTGTTGACCGACTGCCCGCCGGGGCCGGGGGAGCGGGAGAACCGCTCGAGGAGCTCGGCAGCCGGGATCACCACACCGTCCGGGATCCCGGGCCCCGACGGGACGAGGAGCTCGTCCCCGGGGCCGCTCACGGCTTGCTCACCGCGGTGTCATCGGCGCCGGCGCCACTCGATGGCCGGGCAGGTGTCCATCACGATCGGTACTCCGGCCTCGGTCGTGCGCAGGAACGCTTCCTCGTCGATCACGCCCAGCTGGAGCCAGACCGCTCGCGCCCCCACGGCCACGGCCTGGTCGGCGAACTCCCCGGCGGCGTCCGAGCGGCGGAAGACGTCGACCACGTCGATGGGGACCGGCACGTCGGCGAGGGTGGCGTAGCCCTGCTCCCCGAGCACGACCGGCGCCGCGGGGTGGATCGGGATGATCTTCTTGCCGCGCGACTGCAGCAGCGCCGCGATCTCGTAGGCCGTGCGGCTCGGGTCGCCGGACAGGCCCACCACGGCCCAGGTCTCGCACTCGTCGAGCATGAACCGGATCGCCTCGGGGTCCTGCCAGTCAGCCATGCCCCCCAATCTAGAGCCCCCCGCCGACCTGCCAACTTTGGCCGCCCCAACAGTGCCGACCTGCCAACTTTGGCCGCTGGATCGGTGCCGACCTGCCAGCTTTGGTCGCTGGTTCGCCAGCGAAGGCCCGGTCGAGCGGCGTGGTTACCCGCCCGTAGGATTCACCCATGAGCTCTGACTTCCCGATGTACGCCCTCTCGGAGGAACACCAGGCCATCCGCGAGGCGGTGCGCGCCGTCTGCGACGCCAAGGTCGCGCCGTACGCCACCGAGGTGGACGAGGAGGCGCGCTACCCGCAGGAGGCCGCCGATGCCCTGCTGGCCTCTGACTTCCACGCGCCCCACGTGCCCGAGGAGTACGGCGGCGCCGGCGCCGATGCGCTCGCCACCGTGATCGTCATCGAGGAGGTGGCCCGCGCCTGCGTGAGCTCCTCACTGATCCCCGCGGTCAACAAGCTCGGCTCGCTGCCGGTGCAGATCTCCGGCTCCGAGGAGCTGAAGAAGAAGTACCTCTCCAAGCTCGCCGCCGGCGAGGGCGGCTTCTCCTACTGCCTCTCCGAGCCCGACGCCGGCTCCGACGCAGGCGGCATGAAGACCAAGGCCGTGCGGGACGGCGACGACTGGATCCTCAACGGCGTGAAGCGTTGGATCACCAACGCCGGTGTCTCGGAGTACTACACCGTGCTCGCCGTGACCGACCCCGACAAGCGCACCCGCGGCATCTCGGCCTTCGTGGTCGAGAAGTCCGACGAAGGCGTCTCGTTCGGTGCGCCCGAGAAGAAGCTCGGGATCAAGGGCAGCCCGACTCGCGAGGTCTACTTCGACAACGTGCGGATCCCCGGTGACCGGATCATCGGCGCCGAAGGCACCGGCTTCGAGACCGCGATGAAGACCCTCGACCACACCCGCGTCACGATCGCTGCCCAGGCCGTCGGCGTGGCCCAGGGTGCCCTCGACTACGCGCTCGCCTACGCCAAGGAGCGCCAGCAGTTCGGCAAGGCGATCGCGGAGTTCCAGGGCCTGCAGTTCATGCTCGCCGACATGGGCATGAAGGTCGAGGCCGCCCGTCAGATGACGTACGCCGCCGCCGGTCGCTCCGAGCGCGGCGACAAGGACCTCACCTTCTTCGGTGCGGCCGCCAAGTGCTTCGCCTCGGACGTCGCGATGGAGGTCACCACCAACGCCGTCCAGGTGCTCGGTGGCTACGGCTACACCCGCGAGTACCCCGTCGAGCGGATGATGCGCGACGCCAAGATCACCCAAATCTACGAAGGCACCAACCAGGTGCAGCGCATCGTGATGGCACGCCAGCTCCTCGCCGGGATCCAGTCCGAGCTCTGACCTGCGGATCCGAGCGCTGGCAGTCGCGCGCATGACGAGGCGCTCCGTCGGGTACGACGCTGCCACGGGCCCGGAACAAGGTCGGTCGATCCACCAGTGATCGGCCTCGATTCCCGGGCCCGGCCAACGTGGTCCAGGCGCCCCAAAATTCACCGCTCAGCGCCGGCATAGCTTGGGTTCGGGTGGGTAAAAACTCGGTCGACATCGTCGTCCGAGGGAGGCTGCAGTGCCCCAGCAGGCATGGAGCAGGAAGCGCGAGCGGCAGTACGACCACATCAAGGACGGCCTCACCGACCGCGGCCGAGACGATGACACGGCCGCGGAGATCGCCGCTCGTACGGTCAACAAGGAACGCGCCCGGGCTGGCGAGTCGGAGCAGGCGAGCCGCACCTCAACCGAGGACCTCTCCTCGAGCCGGCGCGGCGGTCTCCGGTCCCACTCCGGGGCGCAGGGCCGCACCCGCGACCAGTTGTACGCCGAGGCGCGCGCGAAGAACGTCAAGGGTCGCTCGTCCATGACCAAGGCAGAGCTCGCCGATGCGCTCACCAGGAGCTGAGCCGCTCACCCGGCAGGGTGTGGTCGGGCGGCAGCGCGGCCTGTCAGGCTCGTTTGTTGTTGTGCAGCAATGGTGTCCGCAAGTCCAT
This sequence comes from uncultured Actinomycetota bacterium, assembly GCA_963850965.1. Taxonomy (GTDB): domain Bacteria; phylum Actinomycetota; class Actinomycetes; order Propionibacteriales; family Nocardioidaceae; genus Nocardioides. The sequence goes on from CAWKMT010000004.1 coordinate 407,137, forward strand.
CGTTCGGGAGGTGCATCGAGATGAGCCTGTTGACGACAGCAGCACCCGATCAGCGAAGCGCCCCACCCGGCGTCGTGCAGGCGTCGAGGCCCGCACCCCAGCCCGCCCCGCCCGAGCCCCCGTCGTCCGACGACGCGGCCGGTCGCGCACGCTCCCACCGTCGCGCCGAGACCGCGCGGCTGCTGTGGGCGATCAAGGCCGCTGATGGCGAGGAGCGCGCAGAGCTCGAGCACCAGGTCATCCGACTCAACATGGGCGTCGCCGGCGAGATCGCGCGCCGCTACCACGGCCGCGGCATTGCGGGTGACGACCTCGACCAGGTCGCCTACCTCGGTCTGGTCAAGGCGGTGCGGGGCTTCGATCCCGAGCACGGGTCGGACTTCCTGAGCTTCGCGGTGCCCACGATGCGTGGCGAGATCCGACGGTACTTCCGCGACCACGGCTGGACGATCCGCCCGCCGCGGTCGATCCAGGAGATCCAGGCCAAGCTGACGGCCGCGGAGGGGGTGCTCTACCAGTCGCTGGGTCGATCGCCGCGTCCCTCGGAGCTTGCCGAGCACCTCGGGGTCGAGCTCGACCTCGTCGTGGACGCGCTGGCCGCCAATGGATGCTTCTCCCCGGTCTCGCTGGACACCCCACCCGTCGAGGGTGAGAGTGGTCCCGGTGACCGGTTGGGCGGCTGGGACCCCGCCTTCGGCAGCGCGGAGGCCCGGGTCGCCCTGCGCCCGCTGCTCGCTGGCCTGACCCCCCGCGAACGCCAGATCCTGGAGATGCGCTTCGTGGGTGGCTGCACCCAGGCCGAGATCGGTGCCGCGGTCGGGGTGACCCAGATGCAGGTCTCCCGCCTGCTCACCCAGATCCTCGCGCGGCTGCGCAAGCGGCTCGACGAGGCAGCCTGACCTCGTCGGGGGTCGCTAGCCTGACCGGGTGAGTCCCGAGGAGGTCGCCCGCGCCAGCGCCGACGCGATGTGGGCAGGGGACCGCGCCAGTCAGGCTCTCGGCATCCGGATCGACGAGGTCGGCCCCGGGCGAGCCACGCTCCGGATGCAGGTCCGCGAGGACATGGTCAACGGTCACGACCTCGGCCACGGCGGGTTCACCTTCGCGCTGGCCGACTCGGCGTTCGCCTTCGCCTGCAACTCCTACAACCGGCGCACGGTCGCCGCCGGCGCCGAGATCCGCTTCCTGGCGCCCACCCGGCTCGGGGAGGAGCTCGTGGCCTCGGCTCGCGAGCGGTCCCGCGCGGGCCGCGACGGCACGTACGACGTCACGGTCACCGTCGGCGACGTCGTGGTCGCCACCTTCGTCGGGACCTCGAAGGAGATCGGCGGCAGCTTCTGGGAGTGACCGGGCCGGTGCCCGACGCCGATCAGGCCGGGAAGACCCGCGGCAGGTCGGAGGCGAGGCCGGTGAACGCGGGCGCACGCTTCTCCCGGAAGGCCGCCACTCCCTCCTTGCCGTCGCCGATCGAGGTGTAGAACATCGCCAGCGAGTCGGACAGGTGGGCGTCGAGCGGGTCGCCCGCGGCGCCATTGCGGTAGAGCAGCTGCTTGGCCAGCCCGAGCGCGACCGGGGACCGGCCGACCACGAAGGACCGGGCGAGCTCGAGGGCGGCCGGCAACAGGTCGTCGGGCTCGTGGACCGAGCGCACGAGCCGCCCGGCCAGGGCCTGGTCGGCGCTGAGGATTTCGGCGGAGTAGACCCATTCGAGCGCCTGCTGGAGGCCGACCAGCCGTGGGAGGAACCAGCTCGATGCCGCCTCGGGCACGATCCCGAGTCGGCCGAAGACGAACCCGATCTTCGCCGTGGTCGAGACCATCCGGATGTCCATGCCGAGCGTCATCGTGGCGCCGATGCCGACCGCGGCACCGTTGATGGCCGCAATGACGGGCTTGGGCAGGGCGTGGATGGCCAGCGTGACGCGGCCGCCGGTGTCGCGGATGCCGTCGTGGTACGGCGTCTCGGTGAGGTGCTCGCGCAGCTCCTCGGGGGTGGGCCGGACCGACTCGTCGAGCCCGAAGACGTTGCCCTCGGCCGAGAGATCCATCCCGGCACAGAACGCACGTCCGGCTCCGGTCACCACCACCGCCCGGACCGCGTCGTCGCGGGCATCGGTGAGGAAGACCTGCTCCAGCTCGCGCGCCATCGTGAGGTCGAAGGCGTTGAGGGAGTCGGGCCGGTTGAGGGTGAGGGTCGCCACGCCGTCGGCGTCGACGGTCCAGTCGAGGGTGTCGTAGGCCATCAGGTCACGATCACTTCGGCAGGCCGTTGGGGGTGCACAGGCCCTTCGCGATGCCCTCGGTGTTGTCGTTGATGATCGCCTTGAACATCACCGGAGCCCGCTCGGAGTCCCAGCGGACCGAGAGGTCCGAGATGGGGACGCCGCAGGTCAGTCCGTTCTCGCCGTTCACGCGGGTCATGGCCGAGGCCCACATGGCAGCACGCACCGGGCTGGCGCCCTTGCCGAAGGCGAAGGCATCGGGCGCGGAGAGGTTGATGTTCCAGTAGCGGACCGGGTTCAGGACCGACCAGGGAGACACGACCTTGCGGCCCACGGCCGAGACGACCTCGCGCTGGTGCTTGGCGCGGGTGATGTCGCCGTACTGCGGGTCGGTCTTGCGTGAGCGCGCGAAGCCGAGCGCGGTCTTGCCGTCGGCCTGCTGGCACCCCTTCTTGATGTCGAGGTTGGCGAGCTTGTCCTCCATGTCGACGGTGGGGCAGATCTCGATCCCGCCGACGGCGTCGACGATCCGGACGACCCCGCCGAGGCCGATCTCGACGTAGTCGTCGACGCGGATCCCGGTGTTCTCCTCGATGGTGCGCACGAGCAGCTTGGCGCCGCCGTACGCGAAGGCGGCGTTGATCTTGGAGGTCCCGCGGCCGGGGATCTCGACGATCGAGTCGCGAGGGATCGACATCAGGAGGTTGGGCCCGCTCCCGGTGTGCAGCAACATGATGGTGTCGGTGCGGTTGCCGGAGGCGTTGCCGGTGCCGAGCTCGCGGCGCTCCTTCTGCGAGAGTCCGGCGCGCGAGTCGCTCCCGACCAGGAGGTACGTCGTGCCGGGCTGGTCGCCGGGACGCTTGCCCTGGGGCTCGAAGTTGACCTTCTCGACCTTGGTCCAGGCGAAGAGCGGAACGGCCACGAGGTAGACGACCCAGAGCAGCAGCAGCGCCAGGACGTAGGACTTGCGGAAGCGTGGCCGCCGCGAGCCGCTCGAGACCGGCGGCGCCGGGGGCGGGGGAGCCTGGCGACCGGAGGCCGGGCGTGAGGCTGCGGCGGACGGCGTCCGGGGTCTCGGGTCCGGCGGACCGCTGCGAGGCACGGTGGGCATCACCCGCGTCTCGTCGGCGCGTGGCTTGCGAGGGACGACGCGCGTGGCGTCGGGATCGCCGTCGGCGCCCGATCCCGCGGGCTTGTCGGAGCCCGACTTGCCGTAGAGCCAGTTGTACTCGGGCGTCCCTTCTGCGGGACCGCCATTTCCCGGGGGACGTTCAGCCATGCGCAGACGCTACCGTGCGGGCATGGTCGACGATCTGGATCCCCGCACTCCGTCCTATGCGCGCGTGTCGCTGGCGCTGATGACGTCGGGTCGCGAGGCCAACCTGCTGGGCAACATCCACGGCGGTGAGGTGATGAAGCTCGCCGACTCCACCGCGGGGGCGGTGGCCCAGCGCCACAGCGGGGGGCCGGCGGTGACCGCGGCGATGGACGAGATGGCCTTCCTCGAGCCGGTCCACGTCGGCGACATCGTGCGCACCATCGCCCAGGTGAACTGGGCTGGGCGTTCCTCCATGGAGATCGGCGTCCGCGTCGAGACCCAGCCGTGGAACGTGCCCTCGGAGCACTCGCTGCACGTCGCGTCGGCGTACTTCGTCTTCGTGGCGGTGGACGCCGACGGGAGGGCCCGTGCGGTCCCGCCCCTGCTGCCCGAGACCCCCGACGAGCTACGCCGCATGCGCGAGGCCGAGATCCGCCGCGCGCACCGCCTGGCGCGGCGCGAGGAGATCGAACGGGGCCGCAACTCCGGCTGAACGGTGAACTGCGCGGCTTCGACCCGGTCGGAGCCCCTCGGCGCGTCGCAACCCCTTGTGGCCCCTGTGACTGGTGATACTGGCGAGCAGTACTTCCCCACAGCAGAGAGGCATCTCGATGCCACCCGTTTCTTCCCCCGGGTTGCACGACCGCCACGAGTCCGTCCGCCACAGCGCGGACGACCGGGCTGCTCGCGTGCGCTTTCGCCGTGCCATGGCCCTGATGGTGATGACCCTGCTGATGCCGGGCTCTGCCCAGCTCGTCGCCGGCAACCGCCGGGTCGGACGCGTCGCTCTGCGGATCTGGCTGGGGCTCGGCGCTGTCGTCGTCCTGGCCGTCGTGGTCGCACTCTTCTCCCGGGGTTTCGTCTTCTGGGTGGTCTTCGACACCGCCGCGCTGGGCCTGATCCGGCTCACCTTGATGCTCGCCGCGATCGGCTGGGCCTTCCTCTTCATGGATGCCTGGCGGATCGGTCAGCCACTCTCGCTCGCGCAGCCGCACCGGCGGGCCGTCGTCGGCGTCAACGGTTTCCTGTGTTTCTCGGTCGCCGGCAGCCTGCTCTTCGGCGCCCACCTCGTCGGCGTCCAGCGCGACCTGGTGCTCACCATGTTCGGGGACAGCAAGGTCAGCGGCGCGAACGACGGCCGCTTCAACGTCCTCCTGGTCGGCGGCGACTCCGGTGCCGGTCGGTGGGGTCTGCGTCCCGACTCGATGACTGTCGCCAGCGTCGACGCGGTGACCGGTCGTACCGTGCTGATCGGTCTTCCCCGCAACCTGGCGAACTTCCCCTTCGCCCCGGGCTCGGTGATGGAGGAGCAGTTCCCCGACGGCTTCAACTGCGAGGGCTGCTACCTCAACGGTGTCAGCACCTGGGCAGGCGACAACACCGAGCTCTTCCCCGATAGCCGGACTCCCGGCCTGGACGCCACGATCATGGGGATCGAAGGCATCACCGGCCTCGAGATCAACTACTGGGCCATGGTCAACCTCGAGGGGTTCAAGGGGCTGGTCAACGCGGTCGGTGGCGTGACCCTCAACGTCCGCTCGCCGATCCCGGTCGGTGGGCTCGGATCCAACGTCACCGGCTACATCCAGCCCGGTGTTCGCAAGCTCAACGGCCACGACACCCTCTGGTACGCCCGGGCCCGTGAAGGCTCCGACGACTACTCGCGGATGGCCCGGCAGAAGTGCGTCATGAACGCGATGCTGAACCAGGTCAGTCCCCAGGTGGCACTGCGCAACTTCGAGAAGATCGCGCAGGCGAGCTCGGAGATGATCTCCACCAACGTGCCCGCCGGTGAGGTCGACCGGTTCATGCAGCTCGCGCTCAAGGCGAAGGGCCAGAAGGTCTCCTCCCTCTCCCTCGTGCCGCCCATGGTCAACACCGGCAACCCCGACATCGACAAGGTGCACAGCCTGGTGGACGGAGCCATCGCCCGGGCAGAGGGCCAGGCGCCGGCTCCCGGCAAGGCGAAGAAGCGCTCCAACCAGCCGGTCACCGGTGGTTCGGTGGGCTCGCTCAGCGGCGGGTACGCCGCGAACCAGTCCGAGGACCTGGGGTCGGCCTGCTGAAGGGTCGGGCATAACACTTCGGTCGCCGGACCGTTGGTCGCTCGTGTCCTGCCGCCGCGTCTCCACCTATCTGTCCGTCGTTGCGCTCACCGGCGTGCTGCTCCTGCCCGGGGTGAGTGCGCGGGCTGACCCGCCCACGCGCGCGGACTGCCTCCCCCTGGGCGCCGGGACCACCGGGGTGCTGGTCGTCGGCGGCCAGGTGCCGACCCCGGACCAGCTCCAGGGCACCCCGGGTGGGTTCGGAGCCGTCGCCCCTGCGCACGTCGCCGCCACGCTCCCGGACCGGATCGTGCTCAAGACCAACCGTGAGACCTTCAGCAACGAGTACGCCTTCGCCGTACGCGCTGGCCGCCTCTACGTGCGCTCCGCGCGCGTCGGCGTGGGGGAGCGGGACACGGTGTGGCACGTGCTGACGGTGCCCTCGTGCCTGGACGGCTCGGTGTCCGCGATCTCGGCCGACCATCGGCTGCTCGTCGTGCTGGGATCCGACCGGCAGGTCTACACCCACGACATGCCGGGCGGCGATCTGTCGTCCGAGCGCTGGACCTGGCGGTGGGGACCGTACTTCTGGACCGGTTCGGGCCTGACCATGTTCGACGACGTACGCCGATTCGCCACCTCGGAGTTCACGTCGGACGAGACCTTCACCGACACCTCGGGGCGGAGCCACCACCCGATCGGGGTCGCCACCGTCTACCTGCTGCGGGGGGATCGCCGGCGGATCACCTACCTCGACCCGTGGCTGCCCCAGGACGAGAGTCGTGAGGTGTGCGGGCCGCGGCGCGGCACAGCCCGACTGGCCGCCCTCGACGCCAGCGGCTCGACCCTCTTCGTCAGCACCGAGACCGGACGACTCTTCACCCGCCTCTACGACTTCGACGTCTCGGGCGCCAACACGGTGTTCGGGGACTTCTCCTGGCAGCGTCCTCGTCCCTCGAGCGACCTGCGGTGGCAGCTGCCCGGCCCGCGCTGGGTGCGTCAGCCCACACCCCGGGGCACCATCACCGACCGGCTCAGCATCGCCAAGACCGGCACCGATGCCGCTGATCGCGAGCTGCGGGTCGCAGGTCTCGACCGGGCCGGCCGTACCGGGGTGTGGCACAAGCAGCTCACCGCGCGGCGGTGGCGGTTCGTCAGGACCGGTGAGCCGCCGCGCGGGCGGCGCCTGCCGCTGGCCCGGCCCGGCCGTGACGGGCGGCCCGACGACCGGCGCTTCGCCGGCTCCCTCGGCGACCGGCCGAGCGTCGTGCGGGACTTCAACCCGGAGTGCTCGCCGGCTCGGGTCGAGGTCCAGGTCGGCCCGGGGACCGCACTCCACCTGCGGCTGCACACGTCCGACGGGATGCGCCAGTCGATGCGTGAGACCGGTCTGACCGAGGAGCCGCGGGAGTACAACGGGGCCCTCGAGGTGCCACGGCGCACCTGGCGGACGCTCGACCGGGCCGCGCCGGCGGTGCGCCGCTGGGTCGAGGAGAACCTCGACGGTCGCTTCACCGACACGCCACTGGCGATGACGACGACCCGCATGCGCTTCCTCTCCCAGTGCTGGCAGCTCACGCTCGGGGGACGCCCGGCTCGCCCCGACCGACTCCCGCTCCCGCCCGACTTCGGTCTCGTCGTGGGTCGGCTGACCGAGATGCAGGACAGCGGTCGCGCGCCCTCGACCTGTCTGCCGTGAGGGACGCCCCGGGGGGCGGGCGCCCTCGGCGGGTCGCCCGTCCGACAGCTCACCCCGCACCCGTAGGGTGAGGGCCGTGATCGAGGACGGAGCCAAGCCGCGCATCGCGGCCGTCGTGGTCACCTTCAACCGGCTCGAGCTGCTGCGAGGCCTGGTGGACCGGTTGCGCGAGGTCCCCGAGCTCTCCGAGATCCTCGTCATCGACAATGCCTCGACCGACGGCACCGGCGCCTGGTTGGCCACCGCTCCGGTCGAGTCGCGCACCCTGACGACCAACCGCGGCGGCGCTGGTGGTTTCCACGACGGGCTCGCCTGGGCGATGGAGCGCGGCGCCGACCTGGCCTGGCTGATGGACGACGACGGACTGCCCGAGGCCGACTGCCTGCGCCTGTTGCTGGAGCGCCGGGGCGAGTTCGACTTCTGGGGACCGGTCGTGGTCGACGAGGCCGATCCGGACCGGTTGGTCTTCCCGATCCGGCTCCCGGGGGGCACCCGGGTCGTACACGCCATGGCCGACGTGAGAGCGGCTGCTCCTGACGGGCTGATCCGCGACGTGGTGATCCCGTTCAACGGCGTGCTGGTGACCCGCGAGCTGGTGGGCCGGATCGGCCTGCCGCGCGAGGAGTTCTTCATCTGGGGCGACGACCACGAGTACCGCCTGCGTGCCGAGCGCGATGGCGGCCGCGTCGCCACGGTGGTGGGCGCGCAGGTGCGCCACCCCAGCGTGGGCGATCTCGGTACGCCGATGATGCTCGGCAAGACGACGTACAACCACAGCCCCAGCGATCTCAAGCACTACTGCATGGCGCGCAACAACCTGCTCAACCTCCGCGACTACCGGGGCTGGCCGCACGCGCTGATGTTCGTGGCCAAGACCGTCTGGTTCTACACCTTCACCCGGCCCTCGATGCGGCGGCTGCGACTCAGTGCGGGTGCCATGTGGGCCGCCCTGCGCGGCGACTTCTCCGGCCACGAGAGGTTCCTGCGATGAGCGCGTCGGAGTCCGTGGCGGTCGTGATCGTGACCTTCAACCGTGCCGACCTGCTCGGCCGGATGCTCGATGGTCTGGCCGCGCAGACCCACCAGCCGGACGCGGTCTACGTGATCGACAACGCCAGCGCCGACCACACCGAGCGGATGCTCGGGCGCCAGGACCTCCCGCTCGTCGTGACCCACCTCGAGGAGAACCTCGGCGGAGCCGGCGGCTTCCACCTCGGGGTCCGCCTGGCCCACGAGGCCGGATTCGACCGGATCTGGCTGATGGACGACGACGTGGTGCCCGAGCCCGACTGCCTCGCGACGCTGATGGCGCAGGACGAGGACTGCCTGGCAGCCGTCCGCGAGGACGTCTCCGGACGCCTGGTCGAGAAGGCCGCCCTCGACTTCGACCTGCGCAACCCGCTCGCGATCCACCCCAAGCGGGCCATGGTCGACGCGGCGTACGCCGACCGAGCGAGCATGCCGCCGCGGGTCGAGCTGCACAACGTGGCGTTCGAGGGGTTCATGATGCGGCGCATCGTGGTGGACACCATCGGGCTGCCCGACGCGTCGTTCTTCATCTTCTACGACGACGTGGACTTCGCCCTGCGCGCGCGACGTGCCGGCTTCGTCATCTGGGGCATCCGGGACGCCGTGCTCGTGCGCCAGCTCGACTTCGACCAGCAGCACTCGCTGGACAACTGGAAGGGGTTCTACATGTTCCGCAACCTCTTCGTGGTCCACTTCCGCTACGGCGAGAACCTCCCGGTCCGGCTCAAGCCCTACCTGATCGCGCTTGCCGTCGTACTGCTCAGCCCGGTCCGTGGGGGGCGCGCCGAGGCGCGCAACGTGATCCGGGCCATCCGCTCGGCGGGTTCGATGCGTCGGGTGCCCGAGGCAAAGCCATCGCGTCGCTAGACTTGCCGCCGCGCCCACCCTGTCAGGAGTCCTCCTTGTCTGTGTCCGAGTCCGAGTCCGTTTCCGGCACGCCCGATCTCGTCGTCGTCGGTTCCGGCTTCTTCGGCCTGACCATTGCCGAGCGGTGCGCCAACGAGCTCGGGCTCAAGGTCCTGGTCCTGGAGCGTCGCCACCACCTCGGCGGCAACGCCTACAGCGAGGCCGACCCCGAGACCGGCATCGAGATGCACGTCTACGGAGCGCACCTCTTCCACACCTCGAACGAAAAGGTGTGGGAGTACGTCAACCGCTTCACGGCCTTCACGAACTACCAGCACCGCGTCTTCGGCCAGTACGACGGGCAGGTCTACTCCCTGCCGATGAACCTCGCACTGATCAACTCCTTCTTCGGCAAGTCCCACACGCCCGACGAGGCGCGTGCGCTGATCGCCGAGCAGGCCAGTGAGTTCGACACCGCTGAGGCGAGCAACTTCGAGGAGAAGGCGATCTCCCTGATCGGGCGCCCCCTCTACGAGGCGTTCATCAAGGGCTACACCGCCAAGCAGTGGCAGACCGACCCCACCAAGCTGAGCGCGGAGATCATCACCCGACTCCCGGTGCGCTACAACTTCGACAACCGCTGGTTCAACGACAAGTACGAAGGCCTGCCGGTCGACGGGTACACCGCCTGGCTGACCAAGATGGCCGACCACCCCAACATCGAGATCCGCCTGGAGACCGACTTCCTCGACCCCGCCAACGGCTGGCTCGAGAAGTTCAAGGGTCAGGTGCCGATCGTCTACACCGGCCCCGTCGACGAGTACTTCCACAACTCCGAGGGCCGGCTCTCCTGGCGCACGGTCGACCTCGAGGCCGAGGTCAAGCACGTCGACGACTTCCAGGGCTGCGCGGTGATGAACTACAACGACCAGGAGGTGCCCTGGACCCGGATCCACGAGTTCAAGCACTTCCACCCCGAGCGGACCTACATCTCGGGCAAGACGGTGATCGTCCACGAGTACTCCCGGGCGGCGACCGAGGACGACGAGCCGTACTACCCGATCAACACCGCCGAGGACCGCGAGAAGCTGCTCAAGTACCGCGAGCTGGCGAAGAAGGAGCCGATGGTGCTCTTCGGCGGCCGCCTCGGCACCTACAAGTACCTCGACATGCACATGGCCATCGGTTCGGCGCTGACGATGTTCGAGAACAAGCTCCGGCCGCACTTCTCCGAAGGCGCGGCCCTGCAGAGCGGAGGAGTGGACGAATGACCACCAGACTCTTGCAGCGACAGATCCTGCCGCTGGACCGGGACTTCGACGTGCTCGCGTTGTACGTCGACCCGGAGGACGCCCGACTCGACGCCGACAAGTACGAGATCGGAGGCAACCGGGCCGCCAAGGACCTCAACAACGCCGCGATCCGGCAGTCGACCTCCACGGGCCAGCAGATCCACCCCGACCAGATCGAGTCGCGGACCGCGCTGCGCGTGAAGTCCGGCGAGCGACTCTCGTTCGGCACCTACTTCAACGCCTTCCCGGCCAGCTACTGGCGCCGTTGGACGATCGTCACCGACGTGACCCTGACCGTCGAGGTCGTCGGTGCCGGGGCCAGCGTCATCGTCTACAAGTCGATGGCCAACGGTCGCTCGCAGCGCGTCGACTCGGCCACCACCGGCGCCGAGGGCCGCGGCACGTTCGTCTTCGACCTCTCCCTCAAGCCCTTCGTCGACGGCGGCTGGTACTGGTACGACGTGGTCGCCGGTGACGACGACGTGGTCGTCTCTGCCGAGTGGACCGCCGAGGTGCCCGAGGACCGGGCCGCCCACGGCACGGTCGACATCGCGATCACCACGATGAACCGCCCGGACTTCTGCGCCAAGCTGCTCTCCCAGCTCGGCGACGACGAGGACCTCGCGCCGTACCTCGACACCGTGCTGGTGATGGAGCAGGGCACCCAGCTGGTCACCGACTCGCCGTTCTTCGCCAAGGCGCAGGGCGCCCTGGGCGAGCGCCTGCGCGTGATCGTGCAGGGCAACCTCGGCGGCTCGGGCGGCTACGCCCGCGGCCAGCTCGAGTCGGTCCGCAAGGCCACCGCGACCTACACGATGATGATGGACGACGACGTCGTCTGCGAGCCCGAGGGCGTCATCCGGGCGATCACCTTCGGCGACCTCGCCCGTCGGCCCACGATCGTCGGTGGCCACATGTTCAGCCTGTTCAGCCGCTCGCGGCTGCACAGCTTCGGCGAGATCATCCAGCCGTGGCGTTTCTGGTGGATGTCTCCGCTGGACACGTTCAGCGACTGGGACTTCGCCTCGCGCAACCTCCGCTCGAGCCGCTGGCTGCACAAGCGGGTCGATGTCGACTTCAACGGCTGGTTCAGCTGCCTGGTCCCGCGCGTGGTCCTGGAGGAGATCGGGCTCTCGCTGCCGCTGTTCATCAAGTGGGACGACTCCGAGTTCGGCCTGCGGGCCAAGGCGGCCGGCTTCCCGACCGTCACCTTCCCGGGCTCGGCCGTGTGGCACGTGCCGTGGACCGACAAGAACGACGCGCTCGACTGGCAGGCCTACTTCCACCACCGCAACCGCTTCGTGGCCGCGCTGCTGCACTCGCCGTACCCCAAGGGCGGGCGGATGATCCGCGAGAGCCTCAACCACCAGATCGCCCACCTGGTCTCGATGCAGTACTCCACTGCCGAGCTGCGGCTCCAGGCGATGGAGGACGTGCTCGCCGGGCCCGAGGGGCTGCACGGCATGCTCGCCGGCCGGTTGGGTGAGGTCAATGCGTTCCGCAAGCAGTTCACCGATGCCCAGCTCCAGGTCGACCCCGACGCCTTCCCCTCCATTCAGCGCAAGAAGCCGCCCCGCAAGGGTCGCAGCGCAGTCGAGGTGCCGAGCCGGATCTCCCAGCTGGTCATCGCGGGGCTCGCGCCGCTGCGCCAGCTCAAGGCCCCGCGTGAGCTCTCGCGCGAGCACCCCGAGGCAGAGGTGCGCGCGATGGACGCCAAGTGGTACCGCCTGGCCAGCTACGACTCGGCGATCGTCTCGATGAACGACGGCACCTCGGCCGCGCTCTACCAGCGCGACCACGAGAAGTTCCGCGACCTGATGAAGCGCACGCTCGAGATCCACGAGCGCTACCGCCGTGAGTGGCCGCGCCTGGCCGAGCTCTACCGCGCCAAGCTCGGCGAGATCACCTCGCCCGAGGCCTGGGACGAGACCTTCCGCCCCTGGACCGAGGACCGGGCGGACCTGGATGGCTGAGTCGCCCCGCGACGAGGACGTCGCCGGCGAAGGGCTGCTTCCGGTGGGACACGTCGTCGACGCCCCCCTGGCATCGCCGGCCGCCACCCAGGGGCTGCTCGAGGTCTTCCGGCACCGCTACCTGCTCAGGCTGCTGGTCAAGCGGGAGATCAACGCGCGCTACTCCGGCTCCTTCCTCGGGGTGATCTGGTCCTACATCAACCCGCTGAGCCAGTTCCTGATCTACGTCTTCATCTTCACCCTGCTCCTGGACCGCAACCGGACCGAGAACTTCGCCATCCACATCTTCACCGGCCTGGTTGTCGTGCACTTCTTCACCGAGACCTTCAACGCCGGGACCCGCTCGATCGTGCGCAACAAGGCACTGATCCGGAAGATGTCGCTGCCCAAGGAGATGTTCCCGGTCGCGTCGATGCTGGTCTCGCTCTACCACGTGGCGCCCCAGATGGTGATCATGATGGCCGTCTGCGTGCCCCTGGGGTGGAGCCCCGACCCGATGGGGATGCTGGCCCTCGTGCTCGCGCTGGGCATCATCATGCTGCTGGGCACCGCCCTGGCCCTGATGTTCAGCGTCGCCAACGTCTTCTTCCGCGACTTCGCGAGCGCCGTCAGCATCCTGACCAACCTGGTCCGCTTCGGCGTGCCGATGATCTACCCCTACACCGTGGTCCAGGAACGGTTCGGGTCGTTCGCGCAGTACTACCTCTACAACCCCCTCGCCGAGGCGGTGCTGCTGATGCAGCGCGCCTTCTGGGTGGGCACGACCGACAACCCGGCGGCCACGGCGGCCACCGACCTGCCCGACCACCTCTTCACCCGCGGCCTGGTCATGGTGGCGGTCTCGGGGGTCATCCTGGTGATCGCCCAAGTCGTCTTCCGGGCGCTGGAGGACAAGATTCCGGAGCGGTTGAATTGAGCTACTCACCCTCGACGTCCATCGTGGTGGAGAACGCCACGAAGTCGTTCACACTGCGCTACCACCGCACGTTCAAACAGGTCAGCGTGGCCAAGCTGCGGGGCCAGGAGACCAGCGACACCTTCAAGGCGCTCGACGACGTCTCGTTCACCGTCGAGCAGGGGGAGTCGATCGGGCTGATGGGCCTCAACGGCTCGGGCAAGTCGACCCTGCTCAAGCTCGTCAACGGGATCATGAAGCCCGACTCCGGTCGGGTGCTGACCCGCGGCCGGATCGCCGGGCTGATCGCCACCGGTGCCGGCTTCCACCCCCAGCTCACCGGGCGCGAGAACATCTACCTCAACGCCGCAGTCTTCGGCATGTCCGAGCGGGAGACCAACCGCAAGCTCGACGAGATCATCGACTTCGCCAGCATTGGCAAGCACCTCGACTCGGCGGTCGGCAACTACTCCTCGGGCATGTTCGCCCGGCTGGGTTTCGCGGTGGCCATCAACGTCGACTGCGACATCTTCCTGGCCGACGAGGCGCTCGCCGTGGGGGACAAGCCCTTCAAGCGCAAGTGCCTGGAGAAGATGGAGCAGGTCCGCGACTCCGGGGCGACCGTCTTCTACGTCAGCCACGCCGCCGGCTCGGTGCGCCGGATGTGCAACCGCGTCCTGGTCCTCGAGGAGGGCCGACTCGGCTTCGACGGCGACGTCGACGAGGGCATCAAGTACGTCAAGTACGACTCCGACGACGAGGACAAGGACGACGACGAGCTCGGCGCGGACATCTGACCGCGTACCCACGCGCTGCACCCGAACGGCCCCCAGGCGAACTGCCTGGGGGCCGTTCGCCATTTCTGGCCGTCAGACGACTTGACTTTTCACGAAGTCATCGGCGTGTCGAGTGGAAATTACACGATTGTAGTTACTCACTTTCGCTTCCGTGACCAGTGGTGCGTATGTGAAAGTTGCGCAACGTGTGATTCTTCCCCCGCACTGGAGTGACCCAAATGCCCCCCAGCAAGACTCGTTTCGTCACGGCCTGCCAGCAACTGCTGGCCCTGGCCGTGGTCCTCGCTGCCCTCACGCCGGCGGCCAGTGTCGTCTCCCTCGACGTCATCCACCAGCAGCCCGGCTCGGCCGTTCGCGGCTCGGGCGAGGCCGCCGGTGACCTCGCGGCGTACACCCGCGCGTCGAGCCGGAAGTCGCTCGTCCCGACCGAGGTCGTGGACCCCGTCGTGACGGAGTACTCCCTCACCCCGCCCGCGGGTGCCAAGAGGGCCTCCAGCGACCTCCTGGCCCGCGCCAAGCCCGGTGCGCTCTCCGGGAGCACCCAGGTCACCAGCCTGCCCCAGCCCGTCACCGGGTACGGCGCCATCGGCGTCACCTGGCAGCAGGGTGAGGCGGTCTCCGACGACGAGATCAGCTTCCGGGCCCGGACCCTCACCGACGACACCTGGTCTGAGTGGAGGGAGCTGGAGTACCACGACGACCACGGCCCCGACCCCGACAGCCTGGAGGGCCAGCACGCTCGTCCCGGCACCGCGGAGCTCCTCGTCGGCGAGGTCGACGAGGTCCAGGTGCAGGCGGTCTCCGTCGAGGGTGTCGTTCCGGCCGACATGAAGCTCGCGGTCATCGCGCCCGGGGAGGCCGAGGGAACCGCCGTCGAGGCACCTGAGCTCGACACCAACGTCATCAACTCGCGTGCTGCGGCACCTTCGTCGATGGCCCAGGGCGCCGGAGACCCCGTCCCCACGCCCGAGGAGCCCACCGACCCCACGGACCCCACCGACTCCACCGACGGCACCGACGAGGTCGACCTCCAGGCCTCGAGCTACACCCCCAAGCCGGTGATCTACTCACGGTCCCAGTGGGGCGCAGACGAGCGGATGCGCGACAAGAGCTCGCTGCGCTACTTCGAGGTGCACGCGGGCTTCGTCCACCACACGGTGAACTCGAACAACTACTCGCGCGACGAGGTGCCCGGCATCCTGCGCAGCATCTACGCCTACCACACCCAGTCCAAGGGGTGGAGCGACGTCGGCTACAACTACCTCGTCGACCGCTTCGGACGGATCTGGGAAGGCCGCTACGGCGGTGTCGACCGGGCGGTCGTCGGAGCGCACACACTCGGCTACAACGACTACGCCTTCGCCATGTCGGCCATCGGCAACTATGACGTCAAGAAGCCTTCCTCCGCAGTGGTCCAGGCGTACGGCGCCCTCCTTGCGTGGAAGCTCTCGCTGCACGGAGTCGACGCCTCCGCGACCAGCCAGCAGGTCGGACCCAAGAGGTTCCCGGCGATCAACGGCCACCGCGACGCCGGCTCCACCGCCTGCCCGGGGCGCTACCTCTACGCGAAGCTGGGCAAGATCCGGCGCCTGGCCGGTGCCACCCAGCGCGGCTGGGCCGGCCGCGAGCTCCAGTCGAACCTCGCCGCCACGCCGCACCCCGACCTGATCGTGCGCCGGGCCAGCGACGGTCGCGCCTTCATCATTCCCACCGGTGGCCTGACCGAGTTCAAGGCCGGGACCACCCTGAGGGCCCCCTGGAGCGCCTCGGACACGGTCGTCCTCTCACCCGACCTGACCGGTGACGGCCACAGTGACTTCGTGGTGCAAGCGGCCAACGGTTCGGCACAGGTCTACCCCGGCGACGGTGCCGGTGGTCTCGGTGAGCCGATCAAGAAGAGTTCGCGCCTCGCCGGCCACGACCTGCTGACCGCAGTCGGCGACCTGACCGGCGACGGCAAGGCCGACCTCGTCGGTCGCCAGGTCGAGACCGGTCGGCTCGCGCTGTTCATCGGTGGTGGCCAGGGCGGCTTCGCCCGCAAGCTCGTGGCCGGTGACTGGAGCTCCTACAACCTGCTCGCGGCGACCGGTGACGTCAACGGCGACCGCCACGACGACCTGCTCGCTCGCGACGGTGCTGGCGCACTCTGGCTCTTCGCCGGCACCGGCTCGCGCAAGCTCGCCGAGCCCGTCCAGGTGCCCGGCAGCTACGGCGCCTACAGCACGATCTCCGGCTTCGGTGACTTCGACCGGGACGGACGACGCGACCTGTTCGTCCGCAAGGGCAACCGGGCGGGCTTCCTGCTGCCCGCCAACGGTGACGGCACCTTCGGACACCGGCTGGGCCCGGTCGCCCGCGTGCGGGGTGCCTCGAACGTGATCGGTGGTGACCTCACCGGTAACGCGGCCGCGGATCTCGTGGCTCGTCGCGGCGACCAGCTGGTCGTGTACCCCAGCGCCGGAACCTTCGAGACGGGCGCGCGCATCGACACCGGCATCCGGGTGCGCAATGCCAACCTGCTGCTCAACGTGGGGGACTGGAACCGCGACGGCTACGGCGACATCATGACGCGCACCCGCAAGGGAGCGCTCTACCTGCGCCCCGGCGATGGTGCGGGCCGCTTCGGCAAGCCCGTCCGGATCGCGAAGGGCTTCGGCAAGGTCAGCCTGCTGGCCGCCGTCGGCGACATGACCGGCGACGGGTGGCCCGACCTGATGGGCCAGCCCGCCGGGGGCGCGATGCGGATCTACCCCGGCCGAGGCACCGACGGGCTCAAGTACAGCTTCGTCGCACACGGCGAGATCGATGCGGGCACGCAGATCGGGATCGGTCGCTGGGACGGTGACGGCTCCCCGGACAGCCTGTTCCGCAAGGGCGACGCGCTGACCCTCTTCCCGGGCAACGGTCCGGGAGGGCTCACCAACCCGCAGAAGCTCGGGCTCAAGCTCGCGCGGTACGACTGGGTCGTGGGCGTCAGCGACGTCAACCTCACCGGTCACCCCGACCTCCTGGTGCGCGAACGCGCCAGCGGCAACCTGTGGCTGATCCGGGCCACGGCTGACGGGTTCTCCAAGCGTCGTTTCATGGCGTCCGGAATGAAGGAATATGACTTGGCCGGCTGACCGGTCAGGGGTCCTGGCCCTCCACGCTCAAGGGAAGAGAGCCGTGGCGTGCTCGGCGGCGTACGTCGCCTCGAGCCGTCCCGGGTCGGCGTGGGAGACCAGGACCAGCGAGCCGCCCCGTGCGAGCGGCTCCACGAACGAGGCGATCCCCGGTGGGGAAGCCGGGTTCGCCTCCGTGAGGAGACGGCCGCCGTCGGAGAGGAGACTCCCCGCGGCGGCCGTTCTCCACAGCTCGCCCTGCGTGGTTCCGGTGACGGCGAGGTCGTCCTCGCCGGGCGGATCCCAGGCGGTGAACGCGTCGGGCTGTGACCACACGTCTACGCCGACGTCGTGCACGCCCGGCGGAAGCGGTGTCGCGAAGCGGACGCCCATCGGCAGCAAGGAGCAGGCCAGCACCGGCAGCTCCTCGGCCCGGGGCGCCCAGGTGTCCAGGCCGTCCGGCCCACACACCACGGCATCCGCGTCGTCCGGCCCGCCGACCTCGAGCCCGATCGTCCAGGCCGCGCCCAGGAAGACCGGGCCCAGCCAGTGGGTCGGCAGCTCGACGTGGAGGCGCTGCCCGCGTTCGAGATCGTGCTCCTCCACGAGCAGCGAGGCGGTCTTCGCGACCCAGTTGGCGTAGGTCACCCGGGAGAGCTCGACGCGCTCACCGCTCTCGTGGTCGTAGAAGGTGATCAGCGGGCGGCCGGGATCGGCTCGCACCAGGGCGGCCAGTACGGCGGAGAAGGTTGTCACCACGCCAGCCTAGGGAGGGTGGGCAGGGAGCTCGTCGGGGCGCCCTAGGGTGAGCGACATGCATGGAATCGACCACTTCTGGGCCGTCATCCCCGCCGGCGGTGCCGGGACCCGGCTCTGGCCGCTCTCGCGGTCCTCGGCCCCCAAGTTCCTGCACGACCTCACGGGCAGTGGGCGCACCCTGCTCCAGGAGACGGTCGACCGGCTGGTCCCGCTCGCCGGCGACCGCTTCCTCGTGGTGACCGGTCAGGCGCACCACGACGCGGTTTCGGCGCAGCTGCCCGAGCTCCCGGCCGACGCGGTCCTGGCCGAGCCGTCGCCCCGCGACTCGATGGCGGCCATCGGGCTCGCGGCCGCGCTGATCGAGCGTGCCGACCCGGAGGCGGTGCTGGGCTCGTTCGCGGCTGACCACGTGATCGCCGACCACGCGTCGTTCGCGGCGAGTGTCGAGCTGGCGGTCGAGGCGGCCCGACAGGACTGGCTGGTGACCCTGGGCATCGAGCCGACCGGTCCGTCGTCGGCGTTCGGGTACATCCACCTGGGCGAGGAACTGCCCGGGCTCGCCGGAGTCCGCGCGGTCAGCGAGTTCGTCGAGAAGCCGTCGAGCGAGACCGCCCGCGAGTACCTCGCGACGGGCCGCTACCGGTGGAACGCCGGAATGTTCGTGGTCCGCCCGGGCGTGCTCCTCGACCTGCTGGCCGAGTGGCACCCCGACTTCGCCGCCGCCCTGCGACTGCTCGCCGCCGACCTTGCCCGGATGGACGAGATCTGGCCGACGCTGCCGCGGATCGCCCTGGACCATGCGATCGCCGAGCCCGCTGCCCGCAGCGGTCGGGTGGCCGTCGTGCCCGCATCCTTCGACTGGGACGACATCGGTGACTTCGACTCGCTCGCCACGCTGTTGTCCCGGGGCCAGTCGGGCACCCTGGTGCTGGGGGACCCAGCCCTGGTGCGCAGCATCGACAGCACCGGGCTGGTGGTCCCGGGGTCCGGGCGCACCGTCGCGGTGGTCGGGCTCGACGACATCGTCGTCGTGGACACCCCCGACGCGGTGCTGGTGACCACCCGGGCCCTGGCCCAACAGGTCAAGCAGGTGGTGACCGGGCTGCAGGAGTCGGGCCGCGCGGACCTGACCTGACTCCCGCGCTCGGTCGGGGCTACATCGCTCCGGGCTCGGGGGAGTCGGTGTAGGGGTACTCCGCCATGAACTCCTTGAGCGCCGCACCGCTCGGCTCGGAGCAGTACTGCCGCACGCCCGCCTGCTTGCTGGTGTCGGTCTCGCCCGAGCCGCCCGCCGACCAGTGGGTGAAGGCGATGTGCTGGCCCTCGGGGAACTCCGCGCCGTTCTCGTCGTCCTCGGTCCACGGGACCGCCTTGAACTTGTTGCGGAGGTTGGTGGAGCCCGAGAACTTGCTCGCGATGCCACGGATCATCGACAGCTGCTCGTCGTCGTCGGCGACCGTGTCGTCGTACCAGAGGATCGTGTAGCCGTGCTCCAGGTTGTGCACGAGGGTGCCGAGGTCCGGACGGTCGCCAGCGGCGTAGAACTTGCGCTCGATCGAGTCCGGGGCGTCGTAGTGCCTGCCGGTGGCCGGGGGCGCCTCGGTGTAGTCCAGGGGAGTGCCGAGCGCGACGTGCTCCTGGTTCCCGGTGGCCGGCTCGGTCACGATCTCCCCGCACACCGAAGCGGCGGCACCGATGTCACTGAGGTCGGTGTCGTTGAACTGTCGCTGGTCGAGCTTGTCCTTGACGACGCTGTACACCGGGAAGGCGAGGATCAGGGCGGCGACCAGCACGGACACGCCGACGATCATGAAGCCGCGCTTGCGGTCGTCGCCCTTCTTGCCCTTGCGGATCTGGTCGATGACGGCTTGGCGCTCGGACTTGGCGGGCTTCTTGGCCACGGGTGCGTTCCTCGGGGAGTGGAAGGTGTGCTGCAGCGTGTCAGGGAGAGAGTCTACGTAGGGCCCGGGCGGAATCGGACTCCGGCGGCGGAATCCACCGACGCGGCGGTGTGGTCCGGCTGCCATCCGTGCGCAAAGGCGAGCGCCGTGAGGGCGGCCGTGGCGCCGGGCTGCGGTCGCACGCGCAGGCTCCCGTGCTCCTCGTGGACGTCGACGACGAGATGGCCGAGCGGACCGGTGAGGACCTCCGTGAGCTCGGCCGCGCTGGCCGGGGTCCCGAACACCGTGGCGTCGTCCGGATCTCCGACCAGGGCGCGGACGACCGCCTCACGTGCGCCGAACCCGAAGAGGTCCGCGCCCTCGGGCCGCACGAGCGCTCGGGCGCCGGGTCCGTCCACACCGGGTGCCAGGACGAGGTCCGCACGCCCGCGTACGACGGCGAACGGCCGGCCGCCCAGCTTGCCCTGGGCCAGCTCCGCCATCCCCGCGATCTCGTCGGCCACGGCGGGGGCGGTCACAGCCAAGGTGTTGCCGTGGGTGTCCTCGCGCCCCTCGAACGACTCGACGACCTCGATCCCGGCAGCGCCGATGGCAATGTCGGTCTGCCCCTCGCGCCAGGCGCGACCCGCGGTGTCGGTCACCACGACACCGACGTTGCGACCCGTCTGCTCGAACAGCGAGGACCGGAGGCGTCGAGCCGACGCGTCCGGGTCGAGGGGCAGGAGCACGATCGTCCCGGCGGCCACGTTGGAGGCGTCGATGCCGGCTGCGGCCATCGTCAGACCGTGTCGGGTGCGCACGATCGTCGTGGGGCCACGGCGGGCGACCACCCGGGCGGTCTCGCCCACCAGCGCCTCCTCGCGAGTACTGGTGCGCAGCCGGCCCTCGGCCTTGCTGACCACCTTGCTGGTCACCACGACAACGTCACCGTCGAGCAGCTGGACCCACGGCAGCAGCAGGACGGCGAGGTCGTCACCGGGGCGGACCTCGCCCACGCCGGCCGGGGCCAGGACGCTGAGGCGCCGTTCGCCGTCGCTCATGGGCTGACGAGCGCGATCGCCGCAGCAGCCATCGCGGCGGTCGCTGCCGGGTCGCTCATCAGCAGGGGTACGGCGCGCGCGGGCAGGTCGGCCTCGGTGAGCCGGGCGACGTCGGCCAGGTCCTGCTCGTCGACCAACCATCCGTCGAGCACGCCGCCCTGCGAGCGGGAGCCGTAGTGGAGGCCGACCCCGGCGGCGCTGACCTCGATCCCGAGCGAGGTCAGCATCTGCTCGGCCATGCCGCGGACGTGGGCACCACCGATGATCGGGGAGAGGCCGACGACCCGGGCCCGGGTCGCGACGAGCGCTTCGCGGACCCGGGGGACGCCGAGGATCGTGCCCACGGAGACCACGGGGTTGGACGGCGGCAGGATCACGAGGTCGGCGTCGGTGATCGCGTCGATGACGCCGGGCGCCGGGGAGGAGTCCTCGAGGCCCACGAAGAGCACGGTCTCGGCCGGCACCTCGGCCCGCAGCCGGACCCAGTACTCCTGGAAGTGGACGACCCGGCGCCCGCTCGGGGTCTCGGGGTCGGCGATCGCCACGTGGGTCTCGACCCGGTCGTCGGTCATGGGGAGCAGCCGGACTCCGGGCTGCCAGCGTCGACACAGGGCGGTGGTGACCTCGGAGAGCGGGTAGCCGGCATCCAGCATCTGGGTCCGCACCAGGTGGGTGGCCACGTCCCGGTCGCCGAGGCCGAACCAGGTCGGCTCCACGCCGTAGGCGGCGAGCTCCGCCTTGACGCTCCAGGTCTCGTCCCGGCGGCCCCAGCCGCGCTCGAGGTCGATGCCGTCGCCCAGGGTGTACATCACGGTGTCGAGATCCGGGCAGACCTTGAGGCCATGGACCCACAGGTCGTCGGCGGTGTTGGCGATCACGGTGACCTGGGCCCCGCTGCTGATGCCGGGGAGGGTCTCGGTCCTGATGCCGTGGAGGAGTCCTTGGAGGAAGCGGGCCCCACCCATTCCGCCGGAGAGGACCGTGATGTTCTGCATGCGCACATCCTGCCGCACTGACCGAACGCCGCCCCGCAATAGCACGAACGGGTGGTTGCCTTCCATAGCAGACACCCGCTTGACTTCAGGGGTACGACAGGCATGTAATTCCCACAGTGTTCTTCACCATCGCCCCGCTTCTTCCAGCGGGGGCACCGGTGGTGAGGGGCCTCAGGTGGGACGAATGCACGACAGGGTCGAAAGGGCGAGTGCCGTGAGAGAACTCTTTCTCCTCGACGGGGACGCCGAAGAAGCGGGTTGGCAGGATCGCGCGTTGTGCGCACAGACCGACCCCGAGGCGTTCTTCCCCGAAAAGGGAGGTTCGACCAGGGAGGCCAAGAAGGTCTGCCTGACATGCGAGGTGCGAGACGACTGTCTCGAATCCGCCTTGATGAACGACGAGCGTTTCGGCATCTGGGGTGGTCTCTCCGAGCGAGAGCGCCGCAAGCTGAAGAAGCGCGCAGTCTGAGCGAGGGCGCCCCGCCGCAATGGCGGGGCGCACGCGCGCTGTCCTCGGACGACGCGAAAGCTCCCTTCGACCCGCGGCCCGTTAGGGTTCGGGATCGTGAATCGTTCGGTCGCCGCGCTGCTGGTCAGCCATGACGGAGAGCGTTGGCTCCCGTCCGTGATCGAGGGACTCCGTGCGCAGCGGGTCCCGGTCAACCTCCTGGTCGCGGTCGACACCGGCAGCAAGGACGACAGCGCAGCCCTCCTCGAGGCTGCCTTCGGTCCCGTGACCCGGCTCCCGGGACTGACCAGCTTCCCCGCGGCGATCGCCACTGGTCTGGACCTCGTGGCCCGGTCCGGGCTGGATCCCGAGTGGATCTGGATCCTGCACGATGACGCCAACCCCGACCCCGGTGCGCTCGAAGCGCTGCTCGCCGCCGCGGCCGAGGACCCCTACGCCGACATCCTCGGTCCCAAGCTCCGCGAGTGGCCCTCGCTGCGTCGACTGCTCGAGCTCGGTGTCACGATCTCCGGCACCGGCCGGCGCGAGACCGGCCTCGAGGCCGGCGAGTACGACCAGGGCCAGCACGACGAGGTTCGCACCACCCTCGCGGTCAACACCGCCGGCATGCTGGTCCGCCGCCGGGTGCTGGAGGAGCTGGACGGCTTCGACCCCCAGCTGCCCATCTTCGGCAACGACATCGACTTCGGGTGGCGGGCCGCCGCGGCCGGGTACAAGACCGTGGTCGTCCCCGAGGCTGTCGTCTTCCACGCCGAGGCTGCGCACCGCGGGGTGCGGCGCACGTCCCTCACGGGTCGCCACACGCACTACCAGGAGCGTCGGGCCGCCCTCTACACGCTGCTCGTCAACTCCCCGGCCCGGGCGCTCCCGTGGCAGCTGGTCCGCCTCGGGTTCGGCACGCTGCTCCGGATGATCGGCTTCCTGCTCGTCCGGTCCGTGGGGGAGGCCCTCGACGAGCTCGCCGCCCTGGTCTCGCTCTACTCGCACCCCCGCGAGATCCTGGCGGCCCGCCGGCGCCGCCAGGACCGGCAGGTGGGCGACCCCGCCGACGTACGCAGCCTGCTGGCGCCGGTCTGGCTGCCGTACCGGCACGGCCTCGACTTCGTCGGAGACCTGGTCGCGGCCGCCACCAACCAGGCCCAGGACGTGGCCGAGCGCCGGCGCGCAGCAGCGGCCGCGGAAGGGCCGACCACCTCGACCCCCAGCCGTCCGACGGCACGCGACGACGACGAGATGCTGGCCGACACCGGTGTGGTCGCGCGCTTCGTGACCAGCCCGGTCGCCCTCGCCCTCGCCCTGTTCGTGGTGCTCGCGCTGATCGGAGCCAGGACCGCGATCGGCAGCGTGAGCGGAGGCGGGCTCTCCCCCTTGCCGTCCGGTGTCGGGGACTGGTGGCGACTGCACGCGGAGTCCTGGCACGCGCTGGGAGGCGGCACCGCGGTGCCCGCCCCGGCGTACGTCCTGCCCCTGGCCCTGCTCGCCACCGTCCTGGGCGGCAGCCCGGCGGCAGCGATCAGCCTGATCTTCCTCGCCGCCGTGCCGTTCGCCCTGTGGGGAGCGTGGCGCTTCCTGCGCGTCGTGGGACGACTGGTCTCCCCGGTCGGCGCCCCACGCTGGCTGCTCCTCTGGGGCGCGACCAGCTATGCGCTGGTGCCGGCCGTGAGTGGGGCGTGGAGCGACGGACGCTTCGCCACGGTGGTCGTCGCCGCGCTCCTGCCGTGGCTGGCCCACGCCGCCCTCGGTTTCGCCGACCCGGCGCCCGACCGGCGCTGGCGCTCCGCGTGGCGCACCGGCCTCCTCCTCGCGCTGGTGGCTTCGTTCGCTCCTGTGGCGTGGCTCTTCGCGGCCGCGATCGGCCTCGTGGTGCTGGCCGCTGCCTTCGCGATCGTTCCCGGGGCCGTACGCGACTCCTCCGTGTGGGGCCCACCGGCCGCAGCCCTCGGCACGGTCCCGGTACTCCTCTCGCCGTGGTGGGTGCCGCTGCTGGTCGAGCGCGCCGGCGGCGGTCTCCTGCTCGACGGCGGGAGCCTGCCCGCCCCCACTCCCGGAACGCTCGGCCTGCTGGCCGGGCGGCTGCCCGATCTGGGCGCGCCCTGGTGGTTCGGTGTGGTGCCGGTGGTCCTGGCCGTCCTGGCGCTCGTGCCGCGGCTGACCAGGATTCCCGTCCTGGTCTGCTGGATCGTCGCCTCGGTGGCCGCCGTGCTCGCGGCAGCTCTTGGTGGCCTCACGCTCCAGCTCTCGGCCACCACCGCGTCGCCCGGGCTCGGGTTCCTGCTCGTGGTCCTCCAGGGCGCCTTCCTGGTGGCCGCCCTGATCGGTGCCCAGGCAGTGGCAGCCCGGGGCGCCCGGATCCCGCCGTGGTGGGTCCGCTCCGTCGCCGTACTCGTCAGCGCGGTCGCGGTGGCCGTCCCCCTCGGCGGTCTGGCCTGGTTCGTGTCGGGCAACCAGGGCCAGCTCGAGGACGACTCGGACACCGGCATCCCGGAGTACATGGTGCAGAGCTCGATGCTCGGCGACGAGCACGGCATCCTCGTCATCCGCGGCGACGTGGACCGTGGCCTCACCTACACCGTGCGTCGCGGCGACGGGGTCACCCTCGGGGAGGACGAGGTGCTCCAGCTGACCCGCGAGGACCCCGGCTTCACTCGAGCCGTGCGCACGCTCGTGTCCCGACCGACGCCCGAGCTGGTCAGCGCGCTGGCGGGACGCGGCATCGAGTACGTCCTGCTTCCTACCCCGGCCGACGGCGACGTGGCCGCCGAACTCGATGCCACCGGCGGGTTGATCCAGGCCAGCGCCGAGGACCGCTCCACCCGTGCGTGGCAGGTCAGCGCCCCCCTCGATCCGGAGGCGGTCGCCGGCCCGCGCTCCTGGCTGCGGATCCTGCTGCTCGGGGTCCAGGGCCTCGGCGTCCTCGTCGTCGCGGTCCTGTGTGCGCCGACCACCAACCGGAGGTCGCGCACATGAGCACGACCCTGCCCGGTGGCCGTTCCTCGCGCCGCCGCCTCGCGCTGGACACCACCACGGTCCTGGCCCTGCTCCTGCCCGTCGTCACCGTCTCGGCCCTGCTGCTCGTCCGCCCTCACTCGCCGGCCCTGGTGACCCAGGACCCGACCCGCACCGCCCTGTCCCGGGCGGCCATCGTCTGCCCCACGGCGTTGCCGGGCGCCCCCGCGGCGTACCTCGCGAGCACGGTGGCGGGAGCCGATGGGTCCGTGGGACTGGTGGCCGGGGACGAGCCCTCGACCGTGCGGCTCTCAGCGGACCGGGTGGCCTCCGTCGAGCGCGGGCTGGGTCCCCTGACCGTGCTCGCGCAGGGCGAGCTGGCACCCGCCGTGGTCGGCGCTCGCTTCGGAGCGAAGCTCCTCGCCCAGGCCTCGTGTCGCGCGCCGGCACCCGACCAGTGGTTCACCGGGGTAGGAGCCGGAGCCAGGCACTCCTCGGTGCTCGAGCTGGTCAACCCCGACGCGGGGCCTGCGGTCGCCGACGTGACGATGTACGGCGGTGCCGGCCAGATCGACGTGCCCCGGCTGCGGGGGGTCTCGGTGCCCGGACGAAGCAGCGTGCGCCTGGAGCTGGCCACCATCGTGCCCCGCCGCGGCGAGCTCGCCCTGCACGTCCTCACCTCACGAGGCAGGCTGGCGGCCTCGGTGCTCGACAGCTACGACGTGCTCGGTGCCGGTCCGAACAGCCAGGAGTGGTTGCCGCCCCAGACCGAGCCGACCACCGAGAACCTCCTGCTCGGGCTGGCGCCCGGTCCCGGCCAGCGGATGCTGATGCTCACCAACGGCGGGGACGACGAGGCGCGGGCCACGATCCGGATCGTCAGCGAGGAGTCGGTCTTCGCGCCCGAGGGAGGTCAGGAGATCATCGTGCCGCCGACGGGCGTCAAGCGACTCAAGCTGTCCGGTCCCGTGCTCGAGGCCGTGCTCGACGGCGCGCTGGGACTCGCGATCTCGTCGACCAGCCCGCTGACGGCCACCCTGCGGACCGTGGCCGGAGGCGACCTGTCGCACACCGTCGGAGGTGCTCCACTCGTGGAGGGAGCCGCTGCGGTGGTGCCGGAGGGCACCAAGCGACTGGTGCTGGCCGGGGCTGACACGGTCGGGGTGGCCACCGTGGTGGCGCGAGGCGTCTCCGGTCAGCGGCTGGCGCGGACTCGCGTCGAGCTCCAGCCCGGCCGGGGGACCGCGCTGGACCTGCCCCGCGGCGCGGTGCTGGTCTCGGTCACGGTTCGGGGGGCCGTCGCCACCGCGTCGGTGGTGGTCACCGGCAGGGGAGCTGTCGTCGTGCCTCTGGTCGAACAGGTCCGCAACGGGTTGGTCCCGGCAGTCCGGGCCGGGCTTCCGTAGGCGGTCCCGTCACCCGCGGACGGGCCTCAACGCTCGCCGTCGTACCGGGGGTCCACCTGGTCGGCATCGATGCCCAGCAGCTCGGCGACCTGCTCCACCACCACGGTCAGCACCAGGGCCTCGAGGTCGGTGCGCGTCTCGCAGCGGTGCTCGATCGGCCGACGGAACAGCACGAGCCGAGTCGGGGTCGCGCCGGTGCCGCGGATCAGCGAGGAGAGCGGGACAGTGCCGGAGTCCCAGTCGTCCGGGATCTGGGGGGCATCCTCGACGGCGTACTCGACGAGCCCGAGGCGGTCCTGCCAGCGGGCGTCGATGTCGGTGACGATCCCGAGCGCCAGCTCGTCGAACTTCTCCCGAGACGTGCGCAGGGCCGGGGTCCCCGGGACGAGGGGGAGCACGGCGGGTCCTCGCATCCCGCGGCCGCGACGGTCACGCTTGCGGGGGCCGGTCGTGGCCTTGCTCGTGCCCCCCGTCGGCGCCGCGGCCGGGCTCGGCGCCGGGCCTGGGGTCGTCGTCGGGAGCGAGGTCGGGTCATCCACGCCGCGAGCCTAATCGGGTGGGAGCAGTGTGGCGGGTACCGTCTGGCCCGTGAGCCCTGTCCGTCGTTGTTCCCGCACCGCCTGCGGTCACGCGGCGGTCAACACCCTGACCTACGTCTACGCCGACTCGACGGCGGTGCTGGGTCCTCTGGCGACGTACGCCGAGCCGCACGCCTACGACCTCTGCGTCTCACACAGCGAACGACTCTCGGCTCCACGCGGTTGGGAGGTGCTGCGGCTGGCTCCCGACCCGACCGCCCACGGGCCGTCGGGAGACGACCTCCTGGCACTGGCCGACGCCGTGCGTGAGGCCGCTCGCCCCGCGCCGACCCCCCGTACGGCACCCGCTGACGAGACCGGCCGGGAAGTCGGCCGACGCGGCCACTTGCGGATGCTCACGAGCGACTGAGCATCCCGGGTCCGCTCGTGGGAGCGGCGTTCTGGACGGATAGGGTCGCGGCATGGCTGACACGTTGGACCCCGGGAACCTCGGGTCGATCTTCAAGGCGTACGACGTGCGCGGACTGGTTCCCGAGCAGCTCGACGACGAGGTGGCGCGGGCGACCGGCCGGGCCTACGTCCAGGTCGTCGGCGCCACGACCGTGGTCGTCGGACATGACATGCGCGCCAGCTCGCCGGGTATGGCCGGAGCCTTCGCCGACGGTGCCACCGAGGCGGGCGCCGACGTGGTCCTCATCGGACTGGCCTCGACCGACCAGCTCTACTTCGCCTCCGGTCACCTGGACCACCCCGGCGTGATGTTCACCGCGAGCCACAACCCTGCGCAGTACAACGGCATCAAGATGTGCCGCGCCGGAGCCCAGCCGATCGGGATGGAGACCGGCCTCGCCGAGATCCGGGACAAGGTGGCCGCCGGGGACACCCCGGTCGCCCACCGACAGGGCTCGATCACCAACCACGACGTCCTCGAGGCGTACGCCGCCCACCTGATCTCGCTGGCACCCGTCGAGGGTCGACGGCTCAAGGTCGTCGTGGACGCCGGCAACGGGATGGCCGGCTACACCGCACCCGCCGTGTTCGGGCGCCTCGGCGAGGAGCGGGTCGACCTCGTCTCGATGTACTTCGAGCTCGACGGGAACTTCCCGAACCACGAGGCGAACCCGATCGACCCGGCCAACCTCGTCGACCTGCAGAAGCGAGTCCTGGCCGAGAAGGCCGACATCGGGCTGGCCTTCGACGGCGACGCCGACCGCTGCTTCCTCGTCGACGAGAACGGTCGCGCGGTGTCGCCGTCCACCCTCACTGCACTCATCGCGGCACGTGAGCTGGCCAAGGAGCCGGGCGCGACCGTGATCCACAACCTGATCACGAGCCGCGCGGTTCCCGAGCTGATCAGCGAGCTCGGCGGGAAGCCGGTGCGCACCAGGGTCGGACACTCCTACATCAAGGCCACGATGGCCGAGACCGACGCGGTCTTCGGCGGCGAACACAGCGGCCACTTCTACTTCCGGGACTTCTGGCGAGCCGACTCGGGGATGCTCGCGGCGCTGCACGCGCTCGCGGCCCTGGCCGAGACCGACCGCCCCCTCTCGGAGCTGCTCGCCGACTACGAGCGCTACGTCGTCAGCGGTGAGATCAACTCCACCGTCACCGACCAGGCAGCCACGACCGACGAGGTCGAGCGCGCCTGGGGGGCCCGGACCGACGTCGTCGTCGACCGTCTCGACGGGCTCACCTTCACCCATGCCGACTGGTGGTTCAACGTCCGCCCGTCCAACACCGAGCCGCTGCTGCGACTCAATGCCGAAGGTCGCGACGAGGCCACCATGGTCGACGTACGCGACGCCGTCCTCTCGATCATCAGGAGTGAGCGATGAGCTCGAACTTCACCCTCGACCCGGCGCTGCTGGCGATCATCGTCTGCCCGCAGTGCCATGCTTCGCTGGAGCCGACCGGCGACGAGTTGGTCTGCACCGGATGCGGGCTGGCCTACCCGGTCCGCGACGACATCCCGGTCCTGCTGGTCGACGAGGCCCGCAAGCCGAGCTGAGGACGGAACGCCATGGCTTCCTGGTTCGACGAGTCCCGTCTCGACGACGAGGCTGCCCTGGCGCAGGCCGACCTCGTCCTGCGCACCCTGGCCGAGTCCGGTGCCCGGGTCAGGCGCGAGGCGAACGACGCAGCCGAGGCGGCCGCCGAGGCGGTCGCCCGCAGCCAGGACGCCGGCCGCCCGAGGGCGGTGATCGCCGCCGGCCCCGACTCACGCCTGCTGCGCGCGGTGCTCGAGCCGTCCTGCCCCGTGCCGTTCGTGGCCTGGCCCTCGCCGGCCCTGCCGGGGTGGGCCGGGAGCCTCGACCTCGTGGTCGTCCTCGCCCCGGACGGCTCCGACGTCGGTACCGCCTCGGCGGTCGCCGAGGCGGTACGCCGCGGCTGCCAGGTCGTGGTCGCGTGCCCGCCCGGGTCGCTCGTGGCCGACCATGCCCAGGGTCGCTGGAGCACCGTCCTCCCGACGGTGACGCGTGACCAGCTGGCGACGGCCGTGGTCATGCTCGACTACCTCGACCGCGTGTCGCTGGGTCCCCGAGCCGACGCCGAGCGCGTCGCCGAGGCGCTCGACCAGGTCGCCATGGCCTGCTCCCCGCTGCGCGACATCGCGGTCAACCCGGCCAAGGTGCTGGCGATCTCGCTGGCCGACAGCACGCCGCTCGTGTGGGGTGGGTCGGTCCTGGCCGCTCGGGCTGCGCGCCGGGTGGCGGAATCGATCCGTCGGGCCAGTGGCCGCACGGCCCTGGCCGGAGATGCCGAGCACCTGCTCCCGGTCATCGAGGCCGCTCGCCAGCGCAACGTCTTCGACGACCCGATCGCCGAGGGTGCCTCCGACCTCCGCCCGATGTTGGTGATCCTCGACGACGGCTCCGAGGAGGCCGTCGTGCGCGAGCAGCGAGGCCGGCTGCTCGCCGCTGCGGCCGAGCGGGCGGTGCGGGTGGAGACCCTCAGCACCGAGGCTCCCACCGAGGTCGCGAGGTACGCCTCCCTCCTGCTGAGCGGCACCTACGCAGCCGAGTACTTCCGGCTCGGGCTGGTCGACGACTGATTCGGCTGGGCCGCACCGCGGCGATAGCGTGATCGGGTGCCACCTCCCACACCTTCCCCCCGGGACCCCTGGTTCGACAACGCCAAGATGGCCCTGGTCACCCTCGTGGTCGTCGGTCATGCCTGGACGCTGCTGCCCGACACCGCCCTCAACAACCACCTCTACGACTTCCTCTACGCCTGGCACGTGCCGGCGTTCGTGTTCGTCACCGGCTTCCTCTCGCGTCGGTTCACCTGGGAGCCGGCCCGGCTCTACGCCCTGGTCAAGACCGTGGTGGTGCCGTACTTCGTCTTCGAGGCGGCCCTGGCGCTCTTCCGCTTCTACGTCGGCGGGGAGCGCCTCGAGGATCTGTTCAAGGACCCGCACTGGCCGATGTGGTACCTCGCGGCGCTGTTCTTCTGGCGGCTGCTCACCCCGATCTTCCGGCCCCTGTGGGGTGGTGTGGTGGTGGCCGTCGCGATCAGCCTGGCCGCCGGGCTGTGGGCGGGGGACACCCTGGACATGGCTCGGGTGCTCGGCCTGCTGCCGTTCTTCGTGCTCGGGCTCAAGGCCACACCCGAACGGATGGCGCTGCTGCGCGGCAGACCCCGACCTGAAGGTGGCTGCGGCCGGCGTCCTGGTCGCCCTTGCGGTCCTCACCGTCTGGACCGACACGTGGGCGAGCACCGAGTGGCTCTACTACCGCGCTCTCTACGCCGAGCTCGAGCCCACCGATGCCCGGGCCGTGGTCGTGCGCTCGGCGATCCTCGCCATCGGCGCGCTGGGGGCCCTGGCGTTCCTGGTCCTCCTGCCCCGCCTCGGTGGCTGGTTCTCCACGATGGGGTCGTCCTCGCTCGTGGTCTACCTCTTCCACGGCTTCGTGGTGAAGGGCCTGCAGTACTCCCCGTTCGTCGACTGGGCCGAGAACCACCCGTGGCTCTCACTGCCCCTGACGACCCTGGGTGGGGTCCTGCTGGCGCTGCTGCTGGCCAGTCCGCCGGTCGCACGACGGCTGCGTCGCCTGGTTGACCCCGTCGGGGCCATCGAGCGGGGGAGGGCCCGTCGTGCGGCGAGGGCCTCGGACGACCTCCGGGTCCCCTGAGGGCCGACTGGACACCGCCCGACGCGGGTGGGCGCCGGCGGCGAGGCGACCGCTACCCTTCCGCGCATGGCAACAGACGGTGGGACCAAGGCTGTCGTGGCCGCGCTGCTGGCGAACTCCGGCATCGCGGTCACCAAGTTCATCGCATTCTTCCTGACCGGCGTGAGCTCGATGCTCGCCGAGGCCATCCACTCGGTGGCCGACGCCGGGAACCAGGCGCTCCTGCTGCTCGGCGGCAAGAAGGCCAAGAAGGAAGCCACCCCTGAGCACCCCTTCGGCTACGGGCGCGAGCGCTACGTCTACAGCTTCCTCGTCGCGATCGTGCTCTTCAGCGTCGGTGGCCTCTTCGCGCTGTACGAGGCGTACCACAAGTACCACGAGATACATGAGGCCAACGGAGCCCCTGCCGACTCGATCCTGGACAGCCGCTGGTGGTGGGTGCCGCCTCTGGTGCTGGTCGTCGCGATCGTGCTCGAGGGCTTCTCGTTCCGGACCGCCATCGTCGAGACCGACAAGGTCCGGGGCAGCGCGTCGTACGCCCAGTTCGTCCGGCGGGCGAAGAAGCCCGAGCTGCCGGTGATCCTGCTCGAGGACCTCGCCGCCCTGTGCGGGCTCGTGTTCGCGCTCGTGGCGGTGGTGCTCTCGCTCATCACCGAGAACCTCTACTACGACGTCGCCGGCACCGCGATGATCGGTGTCCTGCTGGTCGTGGTCGCGGCCGTGCTCGGTGTGGAGACCAAGAGCCTGCTGCTGGGGGAGTCGGCCGGGCTGGACGCGCAGCAGCGGATCGTCGCGGCGCTGACCGGCGCGGACGGCGTCGAGCGCGTCATCCACCTCAAGACCTTGCACCTGGGTCCCGACGAGCTCCTCGTCGCCGCCAAGATCGCGGTCGTGGCCACCAGCAGCGCCGAGGACGTCGCGCGGTGCATCGACGCGGCCGAGCAGGCGGTCCGTGCGGCCGAGCCGACGGCCCAGGTGATCTATCTCGAGCCGGACATCTACCGCACCGACCACGTGCCGTCCGAGCGCCCCGCGCCACCGGCCCCCGCTGGTCACTGAGGGGTCGCTGGGGGGTCCGCGAGGATTCTGTGTTCTTTCGCGTCGCGTTCTAATCTCGTGAGCACAGACATCAGCCGACGCGCCACCAGGGGGCATTTCATGGACTACAAGGTTGCTGACCTCAGCCTGGCCGACTACGGCCGCACCGAGATCGAGCTCGCCGAGCACGAGATGCCCGGCCTGATGGCGATGCGCGCGCGCTACGGCGACTCCAAGCCGCTGGCCGGGGCTCGGATCGCCGGCTCGCTGCACATGACGATCCAGACTGCGGTCCTCATCGAGACGCTGGTCGACCTCGGCGCCGAAGTCCGTTGGGCCTCCTGCAACATCTTCTCCACCCAGGACCACGCGGCCGCGGCGGTCGCCGTCGGGCGCACCGGCACCGTCGAGAACCCCCAGGGCGTTCCGGTCTTCGCCTGGAAGGGCGAGACGCTGGAGGAGTACTGGTGGTGCACCCAGCAGATCCTGATCTGGCCGCAGGGCCACGCCAACATGATCCTCGACGACGGTGGCGACGCCACCTTGCTGGTCCACCTCGGCCTCGAGGCCGAGAAGACGGGCGTGGCGCCGGACCCGGCCACCGCCCAGAGTCACGAGCAGAAGGTCATCTTCGACGTCCTGAACGCCTCGCTCGCCGAGAGCAAGGACCGCTGGACCGGCATCGCCGGTGAGATCAAGGGCGTCACCGAAGAGACCACCACCGGCGTCCTGCGTCTCTACGACATGATGAAGGAAGGCTCGCTCCTCTTCCCCGCCATCAACGTCAACGACTCGGTCACCAAGTCGAAGTTCGACAACAAGTACGGCTGCCGCCACTCGCTCATCGACGGCATCAACCGCGCCACCGACGTCCTCATCGGCGGCAAGGTCGCGGTCGTCTGCGGCTACGGCGACGTCGGCAAGGGCTGCGCGGAGTCGCTGCGCGGCCAGGGTGCCCGCGTCGTGGTCACCGAGATCGACCCGATCTGCGCCCTGCAGGCCGCGATGGACGGCTACCAGGTCTCCACCCTTGACGACATGCTGCCCACCGCGGACATCATCATCACCGCCACCGGCAACAAGGACGTCGTCACCGTCGACCAGATGGCCCGGATGAAGCACCAGGCGATCCTGGGCAACATCGGCCACTTCGACAACGAGATCGACATCGCCGGCCTCGAGAACTACGAAGGCGTCGTCCGCAAGAACGTCAAGCCGCAGGTCGACGTGTGGGCCTTCCCCGCCGCCGAGGGTCGCGACGCGCACACGATCATCGTGCTCTCCGAGGGACGCCTGATGAACCTCGGCAACGCGACCGGCCACCCGTCGTTCGTCATGTCGAACTCCTTCACCAACCAGGTGCTGGCCCAGATCGAGATCTTCACCAAGCCCGAGGAGTACCCCGTCGGCGTCTACGTGCTGCCCAAGCACCTCGACGAGGAGGTCGCGCGCCTGCACCTCGACTCCCTCGGCGTGAAGCTCACGACCCTGAGCGACGCCCAGGCGGCGTACCTCGGTGTCGACGTCCAGGGCCCGTACAAGTCCGATCAGTACCGCTACTGAGCTGTCCAGTCATCGGGCTGTGGACACGGGCGACGCACGACGCGTCGCCCGTGTCCACATTCCAGACTGCCGGCTGGCAAGATTGAGACCATGAGCCACCCCGCTGGCCCACCAGCCGACGCTTCCGCCAAGGGACGCATCCTCGTCGTCGACGACGACGCCTCCCTGGCGGAGATGCTGACGATCGTCCTGCGCCAGGAGGGCTTCGACAGTCGGATGTGCACCCGAGGTGACCTCGCCCTCGCTGAGTTCCGTGACTACCGCCCGGATCTCGTCCTGCTCGACCTGATGCTGCCGGGCAAGGACGGCATCGACGTCTGCAAGGAGATCCGCGCCGAGTCCGGTGTCCCGATCGTCATGCTCACGGCGAAGAGCGACACCGTCGACGTCGTCGTCGGACTCGAGTCCGGCGCCGACGACTACGTGGTCAAGCCGTTCAAGCCCAAGGAGCTCGTGGCCCGGATCCGGGCCCGGGTCCGTCGGCTGGACACCCCCGAGCAGGAGTCCCTGGCGATCAAGGACGTCGCCATCGACGTGGCCGGCCACTCCGTGACCCGCGCCGGCGCGACGATCTCCTTGACCCCGCTCGAGTTCGACCTGCTGGTCTGCCTGGCGCGCAAGCCCTGGCAGGTCTTCACCCGCGAGGTGTTGCTCGAGCAGGTCTGGGGTTACCGCCACGCTGCCGACACCCGCCTGGTCAACGTGCACGTCCAGCGACTGCGGTCCAAGGTCGAGCACGATCCGGAGAGCCCCGAGATCGTGGTCACCGTGCGCGGCGTGGGGTACAAAGCCGGAAACCTCTAGGTCCTCGTGCCCTCGCGCAGTCTCCCGGTCGCCCTCCGTCGCGGCCTGACCTTCTGGCGGCGCTCGATCCAGGCGCGGGTCGTGGTCAGCACGGTCGTGCTCTCCGCCGCCGTGGTCAGCATCGTGGGCTGGTTCCTGCTCCAGCAGACGCGCGACGGGCTGCTCGACAACCGGGTCGAAGCGGTCGTGGCCGAGGCCAACAACGAGACGACCGAGGCCCGGTTCCGGCTCGCCGCGGCGCCGGGGACCGACATCGACTCCTCCTCGCAGCAACGCGACCTGGTCGAGCCGATCATCCAGCGCGGCGAGACGCGCGGGTTCAGCGTGGTGCTCGCCGGCCCGGTCGGCAGCAGCGGCGGTCGGATCGAGGACGGTGGCGCCAAGTTCACCGCCGGCCTGGACAAGTCCAGCGTGCCGTCCTCCCTCGAAGGCCACTTCGACACCTTGGCGCCCACCGCCTGGACCTACACGGTCATCAGGAGCGAGGACCCTGCGGCCACCGGGGAGATGGTGGACCAGCCCGGCATCGTGGTGGGCTCCCAGGTGGAGCTGCCGTCCAACGGCGAGACCTACACGCTCTACTACCTCTTCCCGCTCGAGGAGGAGAGCCAGACCCTGGCCCTCGTCTCCCGCGCGTTGCTCACGGCCGGCGGCCTGCTGCTCGTGCTCGTCGCGGGGCTCACCTGGCTGGTGGCCCGTCAGGTGGTGACGCCGATCCGGCTGGCTCGTCGGGTCGCGGAGCGCCTGGCCTCGGGCCACCTCCAGGAACGGCTCCGGGTCTCGGGCGAGGACGACCTGGCCCGGCTGGCGACCTCCTTCAACCAGATGGCGAGCAGCCTGCAGCGTCAGATCCGGCAGCTCGAGGAGCTCAGCCGGGTCCAGAGACGCTTCGTCTCCGACGTGTCCCACGAGCTCAGGACCCCCCTGACCACCGTGCGGATGGCGGGGGACGTGCTCCACGACGCGCGGGCCGACTTCGACCCCCACACGGCGCGGGCCGCCGAGCTGCTGCAGACCGAGCTCGACCGCTTCGAGACGCTGCTGGTCGACCTCCTGGAGATCAGTCGCTTCGACGCCGGGGCCGCGGTCCTCGACGTCGAGGACGTGAACCTCGTCGATGTGGCGCACCGCGTCGTCGACCTGACCCGAGCCCTGGCCGACCAGCGCGACGTGCGCGTGGTCGTCCGGGCACCCCAGGGCCCGTGCCTGGCCGAGGCTGACGTACGCCGGGTGGAGCGGATCGTGCGCAACCTCGTCACCAACGCGATCGACCACGCCGCGAGCGGCGGGAGCGGTGCCGGCATCGTGATCCACGTGGCAGGCGACACGCACGCCGCGGCGATTGCGGTGCGCGACTACGGCGTCGGGCTGGCGCCGGGGGACTCGGCGTTGGTCTTCAACCGATTCTGGCGAGCCGATCCGGCCCGCGCGCGCACCAGCGGTGGGACGGGCCTGGGGCTCTCCATCTCGCTGGAGGACACTCACCTGCACGGCGGATGGCTCCAGGCCTGGGGTCGCACCGGACTGGGGGCCCAGTTCCGGCTGACCCTCCCGCGCCGAGCCGGCGGAGCCCTGCGCCAGAGCCCTCTTCCCCTGGTCCCCACTGACTTCGAGGAGCCGACGTCGTGAGCACGCATCCCGTTTCTGGAGCCCGGGCCCGTCGACTGGCCACGGCACTTCTCGTCGTCGTCGGGTTGTTGTTCGCGGCCGGCTGCGTCCGGCTGCCCGAGAGCGGACCCGTCGTCGAGACCCGGTCCGACGGCAACCTCGACGACGAGCCCGGGATCTACATCGACCCCAAGCCGCCCCAGCCGGGCGACTCAGCGCCCGACATCGTCAAGGGCTTCCTGGACGCGATGACCGCCACCCCGATCCAGACCAACGCGGCCAAGCAGTTCCTGACCAAGGACGCCCAGGCCTCGTGGAACCCCGAGCTCTCCACCGTCACGTACGCCGACGCGTCACCGCCCAGGGGTGGGTACCGCGTGTCGGTCACCCTGACCGGGGCCGGCCATCTCGACGCCCGTGGCGGCTGGATGGGTCCGGTCCCGAAGGGCGAGGAGGTGCTCTCCTTCCCGATGGTGGTCGAGGACGGCGAGCTGCGCATCAACGATGCTCCCGATGCCCTGATCGTGCCCGAGTCCTGGTTCGAGCAGCGCTTTCGCCAGGTCTCGCTCTACTTCTTCGACCCGACCGCCCAGATCCTCGTCCCCGAACCCGTCTTCGTGCCCCGCGGCGAGCAGCTGGCCACGACCCTGATCAAGGGACTGCTCCGGGGGCCGGGGTCATCCCTGAACCGGGTCTCGCGCAGCTTCATCCCGGCGGGGCTGACCTTCGGGCTCTCCGTGCCGGTCTCGGCCGACGGCGTGGCGGACATCTCGCTGCGCGGCGACGCCGGCCAGCAGACGCCCCAGGCGATCGAGCTGATGTTGGCGCAGTTCAGCTGGACCCTGCGCCAGGAGCCAGCGATCCGGGCGATGCGCCTGACCATCGGCGGACAGGCGATCCAGTTGCGCGGCGGGGCCACCGAGATCAGCGTGGCCGAGGGAGCCCCCTACGACCCAGCGGGATTCCAGGCGAGCTTCCTGCTCTACGGCCTCAAGGACGGCAAACTCGTGGCAGGAGAGGCCGACAACCTCAATCCTGTCGACGGACCCCTGGGCGCCACGGCGTACGGCGTCTCGGCGGTGGCAGTCAACCTGACCGCGACCCAGGTGGCGGCGGTGGCCGGGGACGGGCAGTCGGTCCTGCTGGCCCCGGTGCGCGGCGGCGTCGAGGTCCGCGAGGTGATCAGCGGGGCGACCGACCTGCTCAGTCCTGCCTGGGACTTCGCGGACCGGTTGTGGCTGGTCGACCGCGCATCCGGGGGAGCGCGGGTCTCGTTCATCGAGAACGGCAAGCTGCGGCCCCTGCAGGTGCCCCAGGTCACCGGACGCAACGTCCGCAGCTTCCTCGTCTCCCGAGACGGGTCCCGGCTCGTCTCGGTGGTGCGCGCAGGTGGGTCGGATCGGTTGGTGGTGACCCGACTCCACCACGACGACCAGGGTCGGATCCTGCGCGCCGGACCCGGCCGCCGGATCTCGTGGGAGGGCGGCGGGCGGCTCAACATCCGAGACATCGGGTGGCGGACCCCGACCACGGTTGCCGTCCTGCACGTCCTCACCGACGAGCTCTCCCAGGTGCGGACCATCTCGGTCGACGGTTCGCCGCCCGGGGTGAGCAGTCTCTCGACCACGCTGCGCGGGCGGGTGCTCTCGCTGGCCGGCTCGCCGGTCGAGGACGAGAGCCTCTACGCCGTCACGCGCACCAGCCTGCTCGACCTCTCCAACGCCGATCGCGGCAACACCACGCTCGACCCGGCGATCCGCAAACTCACCTACGTCGGCTGAGTCGTTCTCCACAGCGGCTCCGAGGCTGGTTGAGCGACCGGACGGTTGCTGGTCGGATCGGCCCGGTGTCCCCCGGTCTCGTCGACGCCGCCCTGGACCTGCTGCTCGGTGCCCACTGCGTGGGGTGTGCCACCCCCGGACGGTTGCTGTGCCGCAGGTGCGCCGAGCAGCTGCCCCGCGGGGCTCGCGCGGCTTGGCCGCAGCCCACGCCCGAGGGTCTGGCCCCACCGTTCGCGGGTGCGCCGTACGACGGGGTGGTGCGTGAGCTGGTGGTCGGCCACAAGGAGCGTCGACTCCTGGCCCTGGCCGCGCCGTTGGCCGGCCTGCTCGCCGACGCCGTGCGGGCAGCTGTGCGGTCGGCACCGGCAGGTCCGGTGGTGCTGGTGCCTGTCCCGTCCCGGCCGGCCAGTGTCCGTGCCCGCGGCCACGACCCCATGTGGACCCTCGTCGTCCGCGCCTCGGCCCGGCTCCGTCTCGAGGGGTGGGACCTCGGGGCACACCGACTTCTGCGTCCCCGAGCGGGTCTGGTCGACCAGGCCGGGCTCAGCGCAGGCGACCGCGCCGCGAACCTCGCCGGCTCGCTGTGGTGCCCCGCGTCGGGGTTGCGGAGGCTCGCCTCAGCGCGCCCCCACGCCCGCTTCGTCGTCTGCGACGACGTCCTGACGACCGGTTCCACGGCCAGGGAGGCCCAGCGGGCCCTGGAGGCCGTCGGGCTCCAGGTTGCCGCCGTTGCCGTCGTCGCCGCGACCCGCAAGAGGCGGCCCGGGCACGACGACGATGCCCGGAGGGGGTCGAGTGCTGGTGCTCACAGCCTTTCTTCAGGCGCACGGCTTTCGCCCAGCCCTCCGACGCATTAGCGTCATGGCATGGAGTCCGTCCGGGTCCGTGGTTGCGTCAGGGAGACGATTGGTGAGAGCCGGACGTCGACGTGGCAAGCCGATGCCAGTCGCAGGCGAAACGGTCCACGTAAGGCTGACCGGGGTTCACGCCCCGGAACCAGCCGATCACGGTGCGGCTTAGACGTAAGTCCTGCCTCGTCCTCGTCGTCAGATGCGACGTACGACGGGAGAAGGGTAGTAGTGGCGGAGAAGCTGCGAACCCCTCTGCAGGCGATTGTGGGGTCGAAGACCAGGTCGGCCGGACGGGCTCCATCCTTCCCCAGCCTGTCGCGCTGAGGAGTGCTCGGGAGCTGACACCCAGGAAACCAACGGTTCAACGGGAGGTTCACATGGAAGTTGTGGTCACAGGTCGACACTGCGAATTGTCCGATCGGTTCCGGAGTCACGTCGAGGAGAAGTTGGCCCGGCTCGAGAAGCATGACCACCGCATCATCCGGGTCTCGGTGGAGGTCGAGGCTGAACGCAACCCGCGCCAGCACGACCGTGCCATCAAGGTCGAGCTCACCGCCTTCTCCAAGGGTCCCGTGATCCGCGCCGAGGCTGCAGCCGCCGACAAGATGGCGGCGCTGGACCTCGCGCTGGACAAGATGGCCTCCCAGATGCGCCGCGCGGCCGACCGTCGCCGGGTGCACCACGGCCGCCACACTCCGGTCTCGGTGAGCCAGGCGCTCGCCGGAGGAGAGCCTGCGGCCGCGAGCGCCGAGGACGACGAGGTCGTCACCGAACGTCAGGTCGGCCCCATCACCGTCACCGGTGACGGACCGCTGGTGGTGCGCGAGAAGACCCACGGCGCCACCCCGATGACCCTCGACCAGGCTCTCTACGAGATGGAGCTCGTGGGCCACGACTTCTATCTGTTCGTCGACAAGGAGAGCGAGCGACCGGCGGTCGTCTATCGCCGCCGCGGTTACGACTACGGCGTGATCTCGCTGGATCTCGGAGCGGCCTGACCCTCCCGCGCGCACAGGGGTGGCCCGTTCGGGTCACCCCTGTGTGCGTCCGCACCCCCCAGGCGGACTCCATCCACCGCCCGAACGTGTCATGATGCGTCAGTGTCCGAACAGACGAACGGCGTAGGCCCCGAGCCCATCCGAGTTCTCGTCGT
The DNA here is from genome assembly GCA_963850965.1 of uncultured Actinomycetota bacterium. Lineage (GTDB taxonomy): Bacteria > Actinomycetota > Actinomycetes > Propionibacteriales > Nocardioidaceae > Nocardioides. The sequence continues at coordinate 447,342 of CAWKMT010000004.1, forward strand.
CGATGACCAGGAGCTCTTCCGCCGAGGGCTCACGATGCTGCTTGCGGTCGAGGCCGGCATCGAGGTCGTCGGCGAGGCCGGTGACGGCATCGAGGGAACCACCATGGCGACGAGCGCGGCGCCCGACGTCGTCCTCCTCGACATCCGGATGCCCAAGCGCTCCGGGATCGAGGCCTGCCTGGCCATCAAGGAGGCCGTCCCGTCGGCCAAGATCATCATGCTGACCGTCTCCGACGAGGAGGCCGACCTCTACGAAGCCGTCAAGAGCGGCGCGTCCGGCTACCTCCTCAAGGACTCCTCGATCGAGGAGGTGGCCCAGGCGGTGCGCGTCGTGGCCGAGGGCCAGTCGCTCATCTCGCCGTCGATGGCCGTCAAGCTGATCGACGAGTTCAAGCAGATGTCGCGTCCCGAGCGCGAGCACGTCCCCGGGCTGCGGCTGACCGAGCGCGAGCTCGAGGTGCTGCGGCTCGTCGCGCGTGGCATGAACAACCGCGAGATCGCGCGCCAGCTCTTCATCAGCGAGAACACCGTCAAGAACCACGTGCGCAACATCCTCGAGAAGCTGCAGCTGCACTCGCGCATGGAGGCGGTCATGTACGCCGTCAAGGAGAAGCTGCTCGACCTGCCGTGAGGTTCAGACCTCACGTGTCGCTCGCCCTCACGCCGCCATGACCGACCCGACGTTCAGCAAGGCCCAGGCGCGCCGGATCGCCCTGGCCGCGCAGGGTTTCCTCGACCGGCCGCACGCCACCCCCACGATGCGCACCTTCCAGCGGACGCTGGATCGCACCGGGGTGCTCCAGGTCGACTCGGTCAATGTGCTCCAGCGCGCGCACTACATGCCGCTCTACTCCCGGATGGGCGCCTACGACGTTTCCCTGCTCACGCGCGCGGCGCAGGACCGGCCGCGCCGGATGGTCGAGTACTGGGCCCACGTCCAGGCGTTCATGCCGGTCGACCTGTGGCCGGTGATGCAGCACCGGATGGACTCCTACCGCAACCAGCAGCACAAGTGGTGGGGGACCACGGTCACCTCGGAGCTGACCGCCAGCCTGCTCCGCGAGATCGCCGACCGAGGTGCCTCGACCGCACGTGACCTCGACGACGGGTTGCCGCCGTCGAAGGAGCACTGGGGCTGGAACTGGTCGGCGACCCGACGGGCGCTCGACTACCTCTACATGGTCGGAGACGTCGCGATTGCCGGGCGCAACAGCCAGTTCGAGATCCGCTACGACCTGCCCGAGCGTGTGATCCCACGCAGGTTCCTCGAGGCGCCCACGCCCACCAGGGCGGAGGCCGATCGTGAGCTGGTCCGGCGGGCGGCCAGGTCACACGGCATCGGCACCGCCCGGTGCCTGGCCGACTACTACCGGATGCGGCTGCAGCCGGCCGCAGGAGTGAGCGCAGCGAGGACCGCCATCGCCGATCTCGTGGAGGACGGTGAGCTGCTCCCGGTGACGATCGACGGGTGGAAGCGCCCGGCGTACCTCCACCGCGACGCCCGGGTCCCTCGCCGCGTTGCGGCCCGCTCGGTGCTGAGCCCCTTCGACCCGGTGGTGTGGGAGCGCGAACGGACCGAGCAGCTCTTCGACTTCCGCTACCGGATCGAGATCTACGTCCCGGCCGACCAGCGGGTGCACGGCTACTACGTCCTGCCGTTCCTGCTGGGGGACCGGATCGTCGCTCGGGTCGATCTGAAGGCCGACCGGAAGGCCGGGCGCCTCCTCGTGAAGGCCGCCTACGCCGAGCCGGGTGCCCCGCAGGAGACGGCCGAGGAGCTGAGCGCAGAGCTGGTTCGCCTCGCCGACTGGCTGGGCCTGCCGGACATCTCGGTCGAGAACCGTGGGGACCTCGCCCCGGCGCTACGTCCGTGAGGGGCCCGGTGGTTTAGGGCACGCTTCGGTCGCTGGGTACAGTGGCGCAGCACTCAATCGACTCAGGGAGTAACGCCGCCGTGCCTGCCATTCTCGACAAGCTCCTCCGCATCGGCGAAGGCAAGATCCTGCGTCAGCTCGAGGTGATCGCCAAGGCGGTCAACGCCATCGAGGACGACTTCGTCGCGATGAGCGACACCGAGCTCCAGGCCATGACCGGGGAGTTCCGCGAGCGCCTCGCCAACGGCGAGAGCCTCGACGACCTGATGCCCGAGGCGTTCGCCACCGTGCGCGAGGCCGCCCGGCGCGTCACCGGCATGCGCCCCTTCGACGTCCAGGTGATGGGCGCCGCTGCGCTGCACCTGGGCAACATCGCCGAGATGAAGACCGGTGAGGGCAAGACCCTCGTCGCCACGCTCCCGTCGTACCTCAACGCGCTGACGGGCAAGGGCGTCCACGTCGTCACGGTCAACGACTACCTCGCCCAGTACCAGTCCGAGATGATGGGGCGGATCCACCACTTCCTCGGGCTCGAGGTCGGCGTGATCCTCCCGGACATGCGCCCCGACGAGCGTCGGGTGGCCTACAACTGCGACATCACCTACGCCACGAACAACGAGCTGGGCTTCGACTACCTGCGCGACAACATGGCCAGCTCCCTCGACGAGTGCGTCCAGCGCGGCCACAACTTCGCGGTGGTCGACGAGGTCGACTCCATCCTGATCGACGAGGCGCGGACCCCGCTGATCATCAGCGGCCCGACCCAGGACGAGGTCCGCTGGTACGCCGAGTTCGCTCGGCTCTCGCGCAAGCTCGTCAAGGACGAGGACTACGAGGTCGACGAGAAGAAGCGCACGATCTCGGTGCTCGAGCCGGGCATCACCAAGGTCGAGGACCACCTCGGCATCGAGAACCTCTACGAGTCGGCCAACACCCCGCTCATCTCGTTCCTGAACAACTCCATCAAGGCCAAGGAGCTGTTCCGCAACGACAAGGAGTACGTCGTCATGGACGGCGAGGTGCTGATCGTCGATGAGCACACCGGTCGGATGCTGTCGGGCCGTCGCTACAACGACGGGCTGCACCAGGCGATCGAGGCCAAGGAAGGCGTGACGGTCCGCGAGGAGTACCAAACCCTCGCCACCGTGACCCTGCAGAACTTCTTCCGGCTCTACGACAAGCTCTCCGGCATGACCGGAACGGCCATGACCGAGGCCTCCGAGTTCGACAAGATCTACAGCCTCGGTGTCGTGCCGATCCCCACCAACAAGCCGATGCTGCGCCTCGACCAGGCGGACCTGGTCTACCGCACCGAAGAAGCCAAGTACGACGCCGTCGTGGCCGACATCGCCGAGCGGCACCACAAGGGACAGCCGGTCCTGGTCGGCACGGTCTCGGTCGAGAAGTCCGAGCACCTGTCGCACAAGCTCCGCGGCCTCGGCATCCCGCACAGCGTCCTGAACGCCAAGGTCCACGCCGACGAAGCCAAGATCGTGGCGATGGCCGGGCACAAGGGCTCGGTCACGGTCGCCACGAACATGGCCGGTCGAGGCACCGACATCATGCTCGGGGGGTCGGTCGACTTCCTGGCCGACGCCGAGCTGCGCAAGAAGGGGCTCGACCCCGTCGAGCACTCCGAGGAGTACGAAGCCGAGTGGCCGCGTGCCCTCGAGCGGGTCCGGGCCCAGGTCGCCAACGAGCACGACGAGGTGCGCGAGGTCGGTGGCCTCTACGTCGTCGGCACCGAGCGCCACGAGTCCCGCCGCATCGACAACCAGCTCCGCGGTCGTTCCGGCCGGCAGGGCGACCCGGGCGAGTCGCGGTTCTACCTCTCGCTCGAGGACGAACTCATGCGTCTGTTCAAGTCCGACTGGGTCGATCGCGTGCTCCAGGTCCTCAAGATCCCCGACGACGTCCCGATCGAGAACAAGCGCGTGACCGGGGCGATCGCCAACGCCCAGGGTCAGGTGGAGTCGCAGAACTTCGAGTCGCGCAAGAACGTCCTCAAGTACGACGACGTGATGAACCGCCAGCGCGAGGTCATCTACGGCGAGCGTCGCAAGGTGCTCGAGGGCGCCGACCTCGAGGCGCAGATCCGGACCTTCATCGATGACGTCGTCACCGGCTACGTCAACGGCAGCACCCAGGAGTTCGCCGAGCAGTGGGACCTCGAGGCGCTGTGGACCGCGCTGGGCCAGATCTTCCCGGTCTCCCTCGACCTGACCGTCCTGGAGAAGGAAGCCGGTGGCCGGGCCAACCTCGACCGCGACGAGCTGATCGAGACGCTCAAGAAGGACGCCCACGCGGCCTACGACCGTCGTGAGGCCGAGGTGGGCGACGAGGTGATGCGTGAGCTCGAGCGCCGCGTGGTCCTCTCCGTGCTGGACCGCAAGTGGCGCGAGCACCTCTACGAGATGGACTACCTCCGCGAGGGCATCTACCTGCGGGCCTACTCCCAGCGCGACCCGCTCGTCGAGTACCAACGCGAGGGCTTCGACATGTTCGCCGCCATCATGGACGGCATCAAGGAGGAGTCGGTCGGCTTCCTGTTCAACCTCGACGTCCAGGTCGAGGAGGAGGGGGACGACGAGGCCGAGCTCGAGGCCGAGGAGGTCGCCCGCCGTGACGCTCCGCAGATCCGGGCCAAGGGGCTGGAGGCGCCCAAGCGTCCGCAGAACCTGTCGTACTCCGCGCCCTCGGAGGACGGTGAGGCCGAGGTCAAGGCCTCGACGCCGACGGCCGAGGAAGACCCCTACGTCGGAGTCGGCCGCAACGCCGACTGCCCGTGCGGATCTGGCAAGAAGTACAAGAAGTGCCACGGCGCACCGGGCGGCCCGACCGGGCTGACCACGCGCGTCAACGGCTGACCGATCGCCTCAGGCGAAGTTCAGGGCACTGCACTGCCACCGGTCGGTGCGTAGTTCGAAACGGGCGGCGATCGCGCGCGATCGCCGCCCGTAGCGCACGTGGACGGCGACCTCGGCGATCGTGGGGGAGACGAAGCAGACCCGGGCGCTGAGCACCACCGGGCGGACCGGCTGGACCCGGCCCTGACCCGGCTGGTGGTTGCCTGCCCGCGCCACCAGCTGGGCGCGCCGCTCGAGGTCCGCGTGGACCTCGCGGGTCGACCAGCGCACCAGCTGGGAGACCGGGCGGTCGCCACCCACGATCTCCACCGCTGCCTGCGCGTAGCGCCGGGCCCACTGCTCGACGTGGCGACGGACCCGGAGGTCGACCGGCACCACATCGGCACCCGGGGAGCCGGTGGGGGCCTCGAGGGGCGGCGGGTCGTGCTGCGGCTGCAGATCCAGTGCGAGCGTCCCCTGGACACTCGCGATCGGCATCGACACCCTGAGCGGGACGACCTTCTCGTGGTACGGCGACATGCTGGCTCCTCTCGGACTACTGGTCGATGTCGGGTCTGGTCGGGGGTAGCCGCAGCTGTTGGCCGGGGAGGATCAGGTCGGGATCGCTGCCGATCACCGATCGGTTCGCGGCGTAGATGCGGTGCCACTGCTCGCTCGTCGCGGCCGGGTCTGCTGAGCTCGGCACTTGGTGGGCAGCCAGGCCCCAGAGGGTGTCGCCCGGTCGGACCTCGACCACGCTCGGGCGAGGGAGGTGGGGTGCCGGGCGACCCGCCGCCCGATCGGGCAGCGGCAGTCCGTGGAGCAGATCCTGCTGCCGGTCCTGGGTCGTTGGGACGAGGGCGGGCGCCGAGACCGCAGCCCCCGGCAGGGCGAGCCCACCGGTGAGCGCGACCCCGCAGCCGGCCAGCACCAACCGGAGCAGCCCCTCGGGGATGCCCGGGAAGGTCGCGCTCGGCCGACCCCGCCACGCGCGGGCGGTCACGACGCTGACGCCGAGCCACAGCCATCCGGCGGCGAGCAGCGCCCCGACTGCGCAGCCCGCCAGGAGGAGCTGGTCGAACTGCGCGCCGATCGCCGTCGACGTAACTGCACCCAGCAGGGGAGCGACCCAGGCGGCGAGGGCGGTCAGGAGTGCCCCGGAGGCCAGCCAGACGGCCAGGCAACGGGTGCGGCTGACGCAGGAGGTGTTCATCCGAGATCCTTGCGTTTGCGTGCGTTTGCATCAGTCAAGGAAGTTTTACGTCGCGCGTCAAGAGATCTTCCACAGGCTGGCGGGTGGACCCGTGGCCGTGGCAGGGTCGCGCCATGCGGTCGGGAAGCAGTCGGTGCAGGAGGGCGCGATGAGCTGGGAGCCGGAACTCTTCGCCTTCCTCGACGACCTCGAGCACCAGGCCGAGGACCTCTATGACGCCGAGCGGGAAATCGAGCTGTCCGACCGCAGCCGCGCCGAGTACCACCACGTCACCCTGGCCAGCCGACTGATGGCCGGAGTCGGTCAGGAGGTGGTGCTGGAGCTCTCCGGGGTCGGGCCCGTCGCGGGGTCCCTCGACCGCGTGGGCGAGGGCTGGTGCCTGGTCCGCGGTCCCGCCCAGGACTGGATGGTCCCGCACCATGCGATCGCGGCGGTCCACCTGGCCTCGGACCGATCGGTTCCGGAGGTTGCCTGGTCGCCGCTGGCCCGGCTGGGCCTGGGTTCAGCCCTGCGCCGGCTCGCCGACGCCGGCCAGCGATGCGTCCTGCACCGCCGCGACGGCAGCACCCACGAGGTGGTCATCCTGCGCGTGGGCGCCGACTTCGTGGAGGCGAGGGCAGCGCGGGGGCTCCCGGTGCTGGTCGCGTTCGAGGCGCTGGCAGCGGTGCAGAGCCGAGCCTGAGCCCGACTGAGCCCGACTGGGTCCCGCGGGCTCAGGTCGCGTCGGAGTCGTACGGCGGGATCTCACCCTCGTCGAGGGGGCGCAGGCCGCGGCGCTTGGGCTTCTCCACCTCACGCTCGGCATCCTCCATCGCCTCGGCGATGTGCTTGCGGACGATGGTGCGAGGGTCCAGGTCGCGCAGCTCGAGGTCGGCGTAGGCCGGCCCGAGCTCGGTGCGCAGCTCGTCGCGGGCCGAGTGGGCCAGCGTCCGGGCCTTGCGGAGCATCTGCGCGGCCTGCTTGGCGAGCTCAGGAAGTCGGTCGGGTCCGAAGACCAGGACCGCCACGAAGGCGATCAAGGCCATCTCGGGCAACCCGACGCCGAACATGGCTCAGAACTTACTGGACGGGGTCAGGCCGAGCTGCATACCGGCGAGCCCGCGGCCTCGACCCGACAGGCGCTCGGCGATCGTGGTCAGCTCGAGCGCACCCGGTGAGGTCGGGTTGCTGTCGACGATCGGCTTGCCGGCGTCGCCACCCTCACGCAGTGAGACGTCGATCGGGATCCGGCCCAGGATCGGCACGTCGTACCCGAAGCGCTCGGAGAGCGTCGCCGCGACTCGGTCGCCACCGCCGCTGCCGAAGATCTCGAGGCGGTGCTCGGTGCCGGTCTCGGCGCAGTGCGGGCACGGCAGGAAACTCATGTTCTCGACGACGCCGACGACGCGCTGGTGCAGCATCGAGGCCATCGTTCCCGCACGCTCGGCCACTTCTGCGGCGGCCTCCTGGGGAGTGGTCACGACGACGACTTCGGCGCCCGGCAGGTGCTGGCCGAGCGAGATCGCCACGTCACCGGTGCCCGGCGGCAGGTCGAGGAGCAGGACGTCGAGGTCGCCCCAGTAGACGTCCGCGAGCATCTGGACCAGGGCGCGGTCCAGCATCGGGCCACGCCACGCCACCACCTGGTCGCGACGGGGCTTGAGCATGCCGATCGAGATGACCGAGACCCCGCTCGGCGTGGGCACCGGCATGATCAGGTCCTCGACCTGGGTCGGCCTGACGTCGGCGACGCCGAGCATCGCAGGAACCGAGTGGCCGTAGATGTCGGCGTCGACGACGCCCACGCGCAGTCCCTGCTTGGCCATCGCCAGGGCGAGGTTCACCGTGACCGAGGACTTGCCCACGCCGCCCTTGCCGCTGGCGATCGCGAACACCTTGGTGAGCGACCCGGGCTGCGCGAACGGGATCTCGCGCTGCGCCTTGTCGCCGCGCAGGACGTCCTGGAGGCCGGAGCGCTGCTCGGCGGTCATCACGCCGAGCGTGAGGTCGACGCCGGTGACTCCGGGGACCTGCTCGAGGGCGGTCGTGACGTCGCGGGTGATGGTGTCCTTGAGCGGGCAGCCGGAGACCGTCAGCAGCACCGTGAGGCGAACCGCACCGGCCTCGTCGATCTCGACCGTGTCGACCATGCCGAGCTCGGTGATGGGCCGCTTGATCTCGGGGTCGTTGACGGTCGCCAGCGCGGCGTTGAGCTGCTCGAGAGTGGGGGTGCTCATGATGCGCCAGCCTAGTTGGTGCCACCCCATGATCCGCCCGCGGGCGGAGTGACGCTGGACTCAGGCGCCGGCCGAGCCGGCGTCGTCCCCGGCCCGCGCCCGCTCGTCGAGGTCGGAGAGGAGGGTGCGCAGCTCCGAGCGCAGGTAGTCGCGCGTGGCCACCTCGCCCACGGCCATCCGCAGCGAGGCGACCTCGCGGGCGAGGAACTCCATGTCCGCGTGGGCCCGGGCGTTGGCCTGCCGGTCCTGCTCGGCGATCACCTTGTCCCGCTTCTCCTGGCGGTTCTGCGCCAGCAGGATCAGCGGCGCGGCGTACGACGCCTGCAGGCTGAGCATCAAGGTCAGGAAGATGAAGGGGTAGGTGTCGAAGCGCAGGTCGCCGGGGACGGCGAGGTTCCAGATGAACCAGAACACGACGAAGAGCGTCATGAAGACGAGGAACCGGGCGGTGCCCATGTACCGGGCGAACTGCTCGGCGAAGACCCCGAACGCGTCGGAGTCGTACGACGGGCGCCGGACGAAGGTCCTCCGGGTCTCCTTGGGCGTGTCGAGCCGCGTACGCGGCGTACGCGAGTCAGCCACTGGTCACCCCGTGCTGTGCGTCACCGGCCCGGCCGGACCGGATGGCCTGGTCGCGCCAGTTCTCGGGAAGCATGTGGTCGAGCAGGTCGTCGACGGTGACCGCGCCGAGGAGGCGACCGTTGTCGTCCACGACCGGTGCGGCCACGAGGTTGTACGTCGCGAGGTGGGCCGCGACCTGGTCGATGCTCGCCTGGGGCCGCAGCGGGTCCATCGAGCTGTCGAGCACGCCGGCCACCAGGGTCGACGGGGGCTCGCGCAGCAGTCGCTGGATGTGGGCGACTCCGAGGAACCGACCCGTCGGCGGCTCGAGGGGCTGGCGGCAGACGTAGACGAGTGCGGCCAGGGCGGTGGAGAGCTCGGGGTTGCGCACGTGCGCGAGGGCATCGGCGATGGTGGCGTCGGGCCCGAGGATCACCGGTTCCGGGGTCATCATCGCGCCGGCGGTGTGCTCGGCGTACGACATCAGCCGGCGGACGTCCTCGGCCTCCTCGGGCTCCATCAGGTCCAGGAGTGCGGCCGCCGTCTCAGGGGGCAGGTCCTTCATCAGGTCGGCGGCGTCGTCGGCCGACATCTCCTCGAGGACGTCGGCCGCGCGCTCGGAGTCGAGCTGGCCCAAGATCTCGACCTGGTCCTCCTCGGGCAGTTCCTCGAGGACGTCGGCGAGGCGCTCGTCGTCGAGGGCTGCCACGACGGCCATCCGACGCTCGGGCGGGAGGTCTCGGATCATGTTGGCGGCATCGGCGGGGCGCATCTCGTGCAGCGCGGCAATCAGGTGGGTGGCGCCCTGCGCCTCCTGGCGCTGCGCGAGGCCGTCGACGTCGCGCCACTCGACCACGTGGGTCTGGCCGCGTCGACGAAAGCCCTTGGCGGGTTCCTGGATGGCGACCCGACTCAGCACCCAGTCGCGGTTGCGGGCCTGTTCCATGGCGACGTCGAAGACCGTGCCGGAGATGCCGGTGGAGGTGGTCGTGACCTTGCGGTCGAGCATCTGGCCGATCACCAGGGTCTCGGTCGCCCGCTGCTCGAAGCGGCGCATGTTGAGCAGCCCGGTGGTGTAGACCTGCCCGCTGTCGATGTTGGTCACCCGGGTCATCGGGACGAAGATCCGGCGCCGGCCGAAGACCTCGGCGACCATGCCCAGCACGCGGGGCTGGCTGGTGCCCGAGCGCAGCGTCACGACGAGGTCGCGGACCTTGCCCACCTGGTCGCCCTGCGGGTCGAAAATAGGCAGCCCGACCAGACGGGCTACATAGACTCGGGACGGCGCGGTGCTCACGTGCCCTGACGCTACCGGGGCGAAGGGCCCATCGGTGCGTAGACTCGGCCCATGAGCACACGAGGATTCATCGTTGCCCTGATCGCTCCGCTGGCGCTCGTCACCGCGTGTGGTGACGACGTGGGCAACCTCGCCCAGGAACCGGCGCCGAGCACGCCACCCGTCTCCAGCATCGAGCCCTCCGGGTTGCTCGAAGAACTCGATCCCCAGTGCATCACGATCTGGCAGGCCGGTGAGACCCTGCCCGGGAGCTACCAAGGCTGCTTCGAGGACGACGTGAAGGTCCGCGCGGATGGCCGCTACTGCGAGTTCGGCAAGAAGCTCTACACCTACGCCGACCGCTTCTACGCAGTCCGCCAGGGCCGGATCGCCGAAGCATCGGAGCCGTTCGCGCAGGACGCCGGCTACCAGGACGCGCTCAGCAAGTGCAGCGGCTGACCTGAGTCCACCGGGGGTCGAGCCAGGGCCGAGGCCCCTCGGCCCGCGGGCGACGTGGTTGGCATCACCCGCGATCCTGGGTGAAACACGAGTCCCTCCTGTTACCGTTCTCCGGGGGAATCGGCGAGGGGTGGGCCAGGGATCCCTCAGTGACCGCCACCCACTGTTCCAACGAATGGGAGTGTGACTTCAGCGTGCGCCGATACAACGCCGCCACGGTGCTCGCCACCGGCCTGGTCCTCGTGGCCGGCCTGGTTGCCGCGAACCCGACCTCCTCGGCTGCTGCCGACCCGACCCCGACCTCGAGCGTGAGTGCTGCGGCGAGCCGGACCCTGGCCAAGCCGAAGCCCGCGCCGATGAACTACACCCCCCGCGGGGGAGTGAAGTTCAACAACCCGCTGGGCAGCACGGCCGACCGACGACGGATCATCACTCACCTGCTCAAGACGGTGAAGAGCGTCCCGGGCAAGGAGAAGATCCGCATCGCCAGCTGGAACTTCCGCAGCGACGAGCTGGCCGATGCACTGATCGCTGCGCACCGCCGCGGCGTCTCCGTCCGGGTCGTGGTGGACCGGTTGAACGCCAACGAAGACAACCGCAACGACACCTTCAACCGGATGACCAAGGCCTTCAAGGGCGACAAGAAGCGTCGGCCGGACATGCGCAGCTTCACGCGCCGCTGCGTGAGCGCCTGTCGCTACGGCTCGGGCATCGCTCACTCCAAGTTCTTCCTGTTCAGCAAGGCCGGCAAGGCGACCGACATCGTGGTCAATGGTTCGTTCAACGCCACCGACCTGGCCTCGCACTCGCAGTGGAACGACGTCTTCACCGTGCGCGACCGCTCCGCGATCTACGCCGAGTTCGACCAGGTCTTCGACGAGATGCGCCGCGACAAGAAGGTCAAGCAGCCCTACCTGACCAGCACCCACGGCAAGTTCTCGTCGTACTTCTACCCCTACAAGGGGGAGGGCACCGCGAAGGACCCGCTGCTGCAGGAGCTCAGCAGGATGACGTGCGCCGGCGCCACCGGCCGCAGCGGCACCAACGGCAAGACCAAGATCCGGATCGCGCAGACCTCGATGCACGGTGAGCGCGGCAAGGCCATCGCCGGCCGGCTGCGTCAGATGTGGCAACGCGGCTGCGACATCAAGATCGTCTACGCGGTCTTCGGGAACGAAGTGCTCAGCATCCTGCGTCGCACCAACCGCGGCCCCGTCCCGCACCAGCAGATCGCCCAGGACTTCACCGCCGACGGCATCTACGACCGCTACCTGCACATGAAGAACATGTCGGTCAGCGGTGTGTACGACGGAGACACCTCCGCCGAGGTCACCTGGAACGGCTCGGCCAACTGGACCTCGGTCGCGCTGGCCAGTGACGAAGTCGTGATGCGGATCTTCGACCCGGAGCTGCGTCGGCAGTACAGCAGCTGGGTTGACCACCTCTACGCGAACCCGCCGCGCGTCCCCGCCCGCGATGCCGTGGCCACCGAGAACGCGATGCGCACGGCCCTCGCGAACGGCGTCGACCCCTACTCGCAGATGGAGCTCGACTGAGCGTCCGGGTCCGGTACGGCCCTGAACGGCGCTCAACGGCGCTCGAGCAACGCACCAGGAACCCGGGGAAGCGCCGTCGCGCTTCCCCGGTTCGTGCGTTCCGGCCTCCTAGTCTGACCGCGTGAGACGACGCGGAGTCCAGGTGCTCACGCTGGTTGTTGCTGCGTTGCTGTCGGCGACCTTGATCGCCGCTTTCTTGAACCTCGGCGCCGTGGACGAGGCCGGACCTGACCGGGAGCGCGCCGTGCTCGGCGCGGCAACCGCAGCCACCGCCGACCAGTGCGCCGACCTCCTGCTGCTGGGGGTCGACGGCGGCGGTGAGTCGTCCGCCCGGAACTCGCCACCCGACCCCTCGCCGGCGAGCTTCGGTCGCACGCTGCGGCCCTTCGTCGAGCAGGTCCTGGCCCAGGCGGCTGCCGGGGTGCGGACCGTCGACGTACGCCGCGTGGCCATCACCGCCCCCAGCGCCCGAGCGCTGGTGGACTCACCGACCACCAGCGAGCCGGCCCGCTCGGCGGTCACCCGCGCCCGGGCGAGGGCCTGGCGATCGGGTGTACCCGAGGGCGTCCGTCGGGCCGTTGCCACGCTCGACGAGGCGGGCCTCGCCTGTCCCGACCAGCAGCTTGCGCTGGTCGGCCATGCCCAGGGTGCCTCGGTCCTCCACCGAGTGCTGCTGCAGCTCCAGGAACGGCCCGAGGGCCTGGCCCGGGTGGTCGGCGCCGCCCTCGTCTCGGACCCCGAGCGCCGCCGGAACAGCGTCGCCGGTCATCTCCTGGGAGTCCCCTCCGCCCCGGTCGACTCGTCGGGCGTCCTGGCGCTCGTGGGGCGTGCGGCTGCCGATGTGCCTCCCGACACGGCCACCCTCCAGATCTGGAGCCTCTGCACCCGGTCCGATCTGGTGTGCAACCCGCGGCGGACCACCGTCGAGGCGGCGCTCAGGGCGAGCCGCAGCTATCGCAGCCCCGGGGGCGCCGACCTCGTCCGCGAGGCGGCTGTCGCGCTCTGGCAGCTGGCCAGGCTCGTTCCGGTTCCCCAGCCTCGCGTCCAGGTGCTGACCCGGCCGACCGACCAGCCGCTGAGCGTCCAGCTCGTGGTGGACGTCGCACCGGAGTCGGCCGGCAGCGTCGTGTGGAGCGACCCCCAGCAGCTCCCGCCCGGCCTGCTGCTCGACGAGCGCGGGCTGCTCTCAGGCACGCCCACCGAGGCCGGAACCTGGAATCTCACCTACGTCGTGAGCAACACCGCTCCTCCCACGTCCGGCGTGACGGGGGTCGTCGTGCTCACGGCCCGGCCGACCTCGGTCATGGTGAGTACCGGGGGACAGGCTTCGTGTGAGGTCAGTGGCGATCACACACTGCGCTGCTGGGGCCGCAACAACTTCGGGCAGCTGGGCGACGGCACCCTCGTCAACCGCACGACTCCGGTGCAGGTCGGTGCCGACGCGGACTGGGACTCGGTCAGCACGGGCGGCTCGACCACCTGTGGCATCCGCACCGACCGCACCCTGTGGTGCTGGGGCCTGGACAACTTCGGGCAGCTCGGCATCGGTCGGGGCAAGCCCCGATCGACCCCGGTCCGCGTGGGCACGGCCACGAACTGGGCATCGGTCAGCACGAACTGGTTCCACACCTGCGCCACCCGGACCGACGCGACACTGTGGTGCTGGGGTCTCAACGACCGCGGGCAGCTGGGTGACGGCACCCTGGAGCTCCGCGGACGACCCACGCAGGTCGGCGAGGCACGCGACTGGCTGACGGTGAGCGCCGGCGGGTGGCACACCTGCGGAACCCGCGGCGACGGAACGGCCTGGTGCTGGGGGCAGAACGTCTTCGGGCAGCTCGGGAACGACGACCCCGTGCTCCGGGTGAACCCCACCCAGGTGGGCGTTGCCGGCGACTGGGTCCAGGTCAGTGCCGGGTGGGCACACACCTGCGGCCTGACCAGCCAGGGCAGGGCGAGCTGCTGGGGTCTCAACGGCAGCGGCCAGCTGGGGGACGGGTCGCGCCGGCCACGGCGTTCGCCCGAAGCCGTGAGCGGTGACCGCATCTGGACTAGCCTTTCCACGGGCGACGCTTCAAGTTGCGGCGTCGACAACACCGGTGCGGCGTACTGCTGGGGCAGCAACCGCTACGGGCAGCTCGGCGACGGAAGTCTTCGAGACCAGCGTGCCCCGGTGATGGTGAGGTCCGAGGGACGATGGCTCTGGTTGGACGCAGGTTGGTTCCATGTGTGTGGTGGGCTCGAGTCCGGGATCAGGCAGTGCTGGGGCAACAACGAAGCCGGACAGGTGGGCAACGGCAGTACGGCTGACAAGCCGCTGCCGAAGGAGGTCAAGTGACGGGCACACCGGACGACGAGCCGGGTCGCGAGCAACCCTCGCGACTCACTCCGGAGCGCCTGAGCGCCCTCGCCACGGTGGGTGGCGTGGTGGCCATCGTGCTCGTCGTCGTCGCCGCGAACCTGCTCGGCCGACTCGGGGGCGACACCCCGGCCGCGACCCCCGCCGCGGCGTCCGGCCCCGGTGCGGACCGGACGCGCGCCGCAGAGCTGGCGACCATGGATCCCGCCGAGATCGCCGGTGACGCGCTCAAGGACCGCGGGCCGATCGCTCCGCAGCAGCAGGTCCCGGACGGCGCCGCCTCGCTGGCCCGGGCCGCCGAGAAGGCGGCCGCCGGCCAGCCCTATTCGTTCACGCTCACCACCTTCAACATCCTCGGCAGCCAGCACAGCGCCCCCGGTGGGCCGGCGCAGAGGTTCGCGCCGGGCCGGATCCGCACCGAGTGGGCCGCCGACCTCGTGGAGGCCTACGGCTCGGACATCGTCGGCTTCCAGGAGATCCAGGCCGACCAGCTCGCGACGCTGGCGCGCGCGACCGGCGGCCGGTTCGGCTTCTGGCCGGGCACCGCGATGGGCGGACGTGGGATCCCGCAGAGCCTCATGTGGCGAACCTCGGTGTGGACCCCCACCTATCAGGGCTCCCTGACGATTCCCTTCATGGGCAGCACCCGCCCGCAACCCATCGTGCGGCTCCAGCACACCGGGACCGGTCGCGAGATCTACGTGATCAACGTGCACAACTCGCCGCGAGACCGTCAGGGTCGCGAGGACGAACGCGACCGGGCCACCCAGATCGAGGTGGCAGCCGTCAACGAGCTGCGCAAGGACGGCATCCCGGTCTTCATCATCGGTGACTTCAACGAGCACGCGGAGATCTTCTGCACGATGACGTCGCGGACCGACCTGCTTGCGGCGCAGGGCGGCTCGAACTCCGGGGGTTGCCGGCCCCCGCAGGCGATGCGGGTGGACTGGATCTTCGGTTCACCGGACGCCGCGTTCAGCTCGTTCCGGATGGACACCAGCCCCCAGGTACGCCGGATCACCGACCACGCCGTGCTGACCAGCACCGTGTCGGTGCCGTAGCCTGCCCTGTCGTGGCTGACAGGAACATCAGGGTCGACGACGCCGGCCTGCACTTCCCCGACGGGTTCCAGGGCTCCGCCGATGTCTTCTTCGACGGGCACTGCGCCTGGTCCTTCAGTGCCGAGCCCAAGCACCGGGTCGCGCGAGACGCCGCGGCCGTCTTCGTCCCCTGGCCGGCCCAGATGGGGCGCTGGCTCGAGGGTGGCTCCCACGTGCGGGTGCTGAGCGGGGACGACGAGCTCTTCGGTGCCGAGGTCTCCTTCGGCAGCGGCGAGGGACGCGTCGAGTTCCTGGACAAGCACGGCATCCCGGTGATGATCGACAAGTGGGGTCTGCTGCAGCGCCCCTTCTCGGCGCGCGACTCGAGCGTGGTCGAGCAGATGGTCGAGGTGACCGACCAGATCCTGGAGGTGATGGCCACCGAGTGCGGGGTGCGCGCCTGGATGGCCTTCGGCACGCTGCTCGGCGCGGCCCGCGAGGGCAAGGTGATCGGGCACGACTCGGACATCGACCTGGCCTACCTCAGCGAGCTCGAGACGCCGGCCGAGATGGCCGTCGAGCTGTTTCGGATCGCTCGGGCGCTGCGCCGGTCGGGCCTCAAGGTGCTCACCAAGTCGGGCGCCTTCATCACGGTCGTCTTCACCTCCCCCGACAAGGGGATGGCGAGCATCGACATCTACACCTGCTTCTACGTCGGGGACCGCCTGCACGAGACCGCCACCGTGCGTGAGGTGGTCCCGCGGTCCGCGATCCTGCCGCTGATCGAGCTCGAGTTCGAGGGGCGGATGCTCCCGGCGCCGGCCGATCCCGACGCGATGCTGGCGGTCTCCTACGGCCCGCGCTGGAAGGTGCCCGACCCCTCCTTCCGGCACGAGCCGGGCCCGGAGATCACCAGCCGGTTCGACGGCTGGTTCTCCTCGCTCATGCGCAACCGGCGCGACTGGGAGCGGCACCTGGCCGACCTCGCCCAGGACGACGACCACGGTCCCTCGCCGTTCGCCGGCTGGGTCCGCGACCAGCTCCCCGAGAACGCCCGGGTGATCGAGGTGGGCGCCGGCACGGGCGAGGACGCACTCCACCTGGCCGCGAGCGGCGTACCCGTGCTGGGGCTGGACTACGCGCGCCAGGCCATCCGGCCGGCGACCCGCAAGGCCAAGCGCCTGGAGGTGCCGGCCTCCTTCACCTCGCTCAACCTCTACGACCTGCGCGACGTGCTGACGCGGGGCGCGCTGATCAGCCGGGACCGGGCCCACGTTCCGGTGATCGTTGCCCGCAACCTGCTGGAGACCCTCGACCCGGACGGCGCCGACAACTTCTGGCGTCTGGCCGGCATGGTCCTGCGCGGCGGCGGCCGGGCCTACCTGGAGGGCCTGTCGCTCTCCGGCGACGACGCGGCCGAGTGGCGTGCCGAGCACGGCGGCGGCAAGCTGCACTCCGTCGACCCCCGCGTGGTCGAAGGGGTGGCCACTCGAGCAGGTGGCCGCGTCACGCACCGCGAGGGATTCCTGGCCGCCGGGGCAGCGGCCGCTGGCGGCGCACCCGCGGGGTGGAGAATGATCGTCCAATGGCCTACCCCCGAGGAAGAATCCCGGTGACCCACCCGATGAGTCCGCGATGACCGAACGTGTCTACCTGCACGTCGGGGCGCCGAAGTCCGGCACCACCTACCTGCAGCGGGTGCTCGAGAGCAACCGAGCCGTCCTCGCCGACGCGGGCATCCTCGTCGTGGGCGAGCGACACCTCGACCGGATCCATGCGGCGATGGCCGTGCGGGAGGACCCGCGCCTGGAGTCACTGCCCGACCGGGCTTCCGCCGCGTGGCAGCGACTCGTCTCGGAGATCCGCGGCTGGCGTGGAGACTCCGCCATTCTCAGCTACGAGCTGTTCGCCGGGGCGTCGGCCGACCAGGCCGCCGCCGCGCTCGCCGATCTCGAGGGGCTCGAGGTCCACCTCGTGATCACCGCTCGCGACCTGGGCCGCTCGGTCGCCTCGGCCTGGCAGGAGCGCCTGAAGTTCGCGCTCACCACCCCGCTCGAGCGGTGGAAGCCGCGACCCGAGAAGGCCGGCAGCCGCACCGAGTGGGGGTGGCGCACCATGGATCCGGCGGGCGTTGCGGCCCGGTGGGGGAGCACGCTGCCCGCCGCGCGCGTCCACGTCGTGACCGTTCCCCGCGAGGCGGGTGACGGGCAGGAGCTCTGGCGCCGCTTCGCGGCGGCCTGCGCCATCGACGTTCCCGCGGTCGACCCCGCCGTCGACCGCGCCAACGAGTCGTTGGGCCTCGTCTCCGCCGAGCTCCTGCGCCGGGTCAACGAGCTGGTGCGCGAGCCCATCACCGGCAATCGTGAGCAGGCGCTCTGGCTGCGCGACACCCTGGCCCACGGCATCCTGGTCGACCTCGACCGCGAGCCCATCGGGATCACCGACGCGCAGCTCGCCGATGCCTCCAAGCGGGCGAGCGAGGCGACCGCCAGCCTGGTCGAGGCGGGGTACGCCGTCCACGGCGATCTCGAGGACCTGGCCGCCACCCGTCCGGACGCACGGTTGCCGGGCGACGCCACCGATCGGGAGCTGCTCGACGTCGCACTCGAGACGATCGTCCGGCTGCTGGTGCTCGTGCGCGAGCGGACACACGAGCGGGACGCGAGGCAACCGGGCGCCACGGTGCTGGCCGACGAGGGATCGCGGATTGCAGCACTCGGCAAGGGCGTGGTGCGCAAGGTGACCGCTGGCCGCATCGATCGGCGGACCGAGGAGCTGCGGGCGCAGGTCGCCGAGCTGGAGGCCAAGGTGGCCGAGGGCAGGGCTCTCCATCTCAGGGTCGCCGAGCTGACCGACGTGGTCACCGAGCTGCTGCTCCCTCCCCGCAGCACCGACGGCCGGCTCACGGCCAAGGCGTTGAACGCCTATCGCAGCGAGTCGTTGTGAGGGCGCCGGGCAGGGGTGTGCCGCGCGAGCTGGCTCGTCGGGTGGCTGTCGGCACCGGTCTCGACGAGATCGTGCACCTGGGACGCCGAGTCGACGTCCTCACCGAGTCCGTCGCCGAGAACACCGCCCTGGCCCTGGCGTTGACCGGCCGGGTCGAGGAGCTCGAGCGGCTGCTCGTCGGCCCGTTGGAGGCTCGACTCCGACTGCTCGAGGAACCCTGAGTTCCATGCTGTGGTCCACGTCATGGCGACGTGGCTACTGATCGGTAACATAACCCCCACCACCCGCACCCAGCCTGAAGGAGACAGACCATGGGTCGCCTCTGCGAGACCGACGGACTCACCGAAGACCAGAGCGAGATCTTGAAGGCGGTCCGGACGTTCGTCGAGGAGAAGATCCTCCCGGTCGCCACCGAGCTCGAGCACCAGGACGAGTACCCCACCGAGATCGTCGAGGGACTCAAGGAACTCGGCATCTTCGGGCTGATGATCCCCGAGGAGTACGACGGCCTCGGGGAGTCGCTGCTCACCTACGCCTTGTGCGTCGAGGAGATCGCGCGCGGCTGGATGAGCGTCTCCGGTGTCATCAACACCCACTTCATCGTGGCCTACATGCTGATGCAGCACGGCACCGAGGAGCAGAAGCAGAAGTACCTGCCGAGGATGGCGACCGGCGAGGTCCGGGGGTCGTTCTCGATGTCCGAGCCGGGGCTCGGCTCCGACGTCTCGGCGATCAAGACCAAGGCCACCAAGACCGACGAGGGCTACGAGATCACCGGCCAGAAGATGTGGCTGACCAACGGCGGCTCGTCCAACCTGGTCGCCGTCCTGGTCAAGACCGACGAGGGTGCCGACTCGGTCTACAAGAACATGACGACCTTCCTGGTGGAGAAGGAAGCCGGCTTCGGCGAGACCGCCCAGGGCGTCACGATCCCCGGCAAGATCGACAAGATGGGCTACAAGGGCGTCGACACCACCGAGGCCATCTTCGAGGGGCACAAGATCGGCGCCGACCAGATCCTGGGTGGCGAGCCGGGCAAGGGCTTCTACCAGATGATGGACGGCGTCGAGGTCGGCCGGGTCAACGTCGCGGCCCGGGCCTGCGGCATCGCGAACCGGGCCTTCGAGCTCGGCATCGCCTACGCCCAGCAGCGCGAGACCTTCGGCAAGAAGATCGCCGAGCACCAGGCCATCTTGTTCCGCCTCGCCGAGATGGCGACGAAGGTCGAGACCTCGCACTCCATGATGGTCCGCGCCGCCCGGCTCAAGGATCGCGGCGAGCGCAACGACGTCGAGGCCGGGATGGCCAAGATGGTCGCGGCCGAGTACTGCAACGAGGTCGTCCAGGACTCGTTCCGCATCCACGGCGGCTACGGGTACTCCAAGGAGTACGAGATCGAGCGGCTCTACCGTGAGGCCGCGTTCATGCTGATCGGCGAGGGCACCAGCGACATCCAGAAGATGATCATCGGCCGCTCCCTGCTCAAGGACTACAAGCTCTCCTAGGCTGACTAGACTCCGCGCCATGGCTGAGCGGGTGGTCCTGCACGCAGGACTGATGAAGACGGGAACGTCGTACCTCCAGCGACGGCTCCAGGCGAACCGCAAGGCCCTGCGTCAGCAGGGGTTCCTGTTCCCCACGCCCTGGCGGTCCCAGGTCCTCGCGGTCAGCGAGGTCCTGGGCCGCAAGCGGACCTTCAGCGGCCAGGTGGCCGGCACGTGGGACGAACTGGCCAGGAAGTTCGCGGAGCACGACGGCACCGGCCTGCTCAGCATGGAGTTCTTCGGTCCGGCCAAGCCGGACCGGATCGCTCGTGTCGTCGACTCCCTGGGCGCGGCGAGCGGCACCGACGTCGAGGTCGTGCTGACCCTGCGCGACCTGGGCCGCGGCGTCCCCGCCATGTGGCAGGAGAGCCTCAAGAACGGCGGCCACGTGCCGTGGGCGACCTACGTCTCGGGCCTCGAAGGCGGTGACGCGCCGCATGCCAAGGCCTTCTGGCGCCAGCAGGGTGCGGTCCGGATCGTGCGCAACTGGGCCAAGGCCGTCGGCCAGGACCACCTCACGATCGTGACCGTTCCGCCTCCAGGTGCTGCTCCCGGACTGCTCTGGGATCGCTTCTGCACGGCCGCCGGCATCGACGGCGCGGACTTCACGCCGATCGAGCCGGCCAACGAGTCCCTGGGCGCTGCCTCGTCGCTCGTCCTGCGCGAGCTGAACGAAGCCCTGTCCGGGGGCGACGGCGCCGAGGGTCCGCACTGGATGGACTACAACCGCGTCGTGAAGATGGGGATGGCCAAGAAGCTCCTGCCGGAGCGGCGCGGCGAGGAAGATGCGATCGGGTACCACCCCTCGTCGTGGGTCCTCGAGCGGTCGCAGGAGATCGCCGCCAAGCTCGACGCGCTGCAGCTGCGGGTCGTGGGGGATCTCGACGAACTGGAGCCGGTGGCCGTGCCCGGCGTGGATCCTGACGAGGTGGGCGCCGAGGAGATCCGGCAGGCGACGATGTGGCTGCTCTCGCGGACGACGCTCGCCGCCCTGGCTGCGGCGCGCTCAGCCCGTGACGACGACGCGTGAGAGGGCGTAGCCGATCTCCTCGTCCATCATCTGCCTGCTCTTGTCGACCGAGACCGAGTCGGGGAAGTCCTGACCCTCGGGCCACCGCACGGTGACCACCTCGGCCTCGGTGTCGTTGGCGGCGTCGATCACGTCGTTGATGGTGATCCAGCGGAACGTGTCCGCCGGTTGGCCCTTCTCGACCCCGCGGCCGTCGCCGGCGTACACCGCGGCGGTCACCTCGCCGTCCTCCACGGTGATCCGGATGGGCACCCCCGAGTCGAGGCAGAAGCAGCTCACGCTGAGCGTGTAGGTGTAGTCGGTCGGGTCGTAGGCCGGGTAGGTGCCCACGGTGGGGGACGGGCCCTGACTCGGGCTCACGGAGGGCGAGACGCTGCCCGAGGTCTCGGCCGCCGGATCGGCCACGGTGCTCCCGCCGCCGCACCCGGCGAGCAGTACGACGCCGACGACTCCGATGATCCGCAGAGGTCTCATGCAGGTTGGACGGGGAGCCGACGCGATCGGTTGCACGTCGTCAGTCCAACACACCGGTGCCCGACGCGGGTGATATCGCTCGACGCATCTCGGCTCGGGATGTCAGGGTGGGGGCATCACCCCGCATTCGCCCATCTGGAGGACCCATGCCTGATTCGACCGGCTCGAACGACGATCTCAAGGCCAAGATGCGCGAAGCGCTCGAGCGCAAGAACTCCGACGAGAAGGGGGTGCACAAGGATGCCCCCGCGAAGGAGAAGGCCCACGGCTCCGAGGTGATCGGCGGGGCGCCGAAGATGCACCGCCGCAAGGCGGGTGGCGGAGGGTCCTGACCGGGGTCCGGTCTGGTCGAGGGCGTCGTGACCAACACCACGCGAGACGATGCCCCCTCGGGGTCCTGAGTTCGACACGATGGGACCCGCCCAGAACCGGGCGATGGACCAGCAGAGGAGCATGCCGTGCAGTTCGGTCGCAGTTACGAAGAGTTCGAGGTCGGCGCGACCTACAAGCACTGGCCCGGCAAGACGGTCACCGAGTACGACGACCACCTGTTCTGCCTGCTCACGATGAACCATCACCCGCTCCACCTCGACGTCAACTACGCGGGTGAGACCACGCAGTTCGGCAAGAACGTCGTGGTGGGCAACTACGTCTACTCGATCCTGCTCGGGATGAGCGTCGCCGACATCTCGGGGAAGGCGATCGCCAACCTCGAGGTCGAGTCGCTGCGCCACGTGGCACCGACCTTCCACGGGGACACCCTCTACGGCGAGACCACCGTTCTCGACAAGACCGAGAGCAAGAGCAAGGACGACCGGGGCGTCGTCTACGTCGAGACGATCGGCTACAACCAGGACGGCAAGATCGTCTGCATCTTCCGCCGCAAGGTGATGGTGCCCAAGAACAGCTACCTCGAGGCCCGCGGCGGCGAGCAGCCCGGCCGCCCGGTGCCGCAGCCGGACAAGAACTGGCCGGGGGCCAGCACCGCCTGACCGGGAGCCTCGTCGGACGGGAGCCGCCAGCCGCTGCCGCTGCCGGATCCGGCCATTTGTCGTGCGGAGCCGGCCAGGGTGCGGAACGATGCCTCGACCGTCTCGGAGATCCGGACGATAGGTGGGGGCATGGCGCGCACGGGCCAGGAGCTGCGGCGGCGTACGAAGGAGTCGATGGCGGCGGGCGGCTCGATGTCACCGCCGGTGGCTCGGAAGGGCACCGCGGCACCTCGCTTCGGCGACCGGCTGCGCTACTCCTTCGACAACTCGATGGCGGGCGGGACGGCCGCCCTCATCGCCTGGCTGACCCTCGGAACCGCGGTGCTGGTCCTGGTCTTTGCTGTCCTGGTCACGGTGCTCCAGCTGGCCTCGGTGTCCAGCTGGGGCGACTTCCTCGACCAGCTCTTCGCGAACCTCCTGCACGCCCTCGACCCCGGCACGATCGGCGGCGACAGCGGTTCGTGGCGCTTCCTGCTCACGATGCTGGCCCTCACGATCGCAGGGCTCTTCATCGTCAGCGCCCTGATCGGAGTCATCGCCACCGGCATCGACGCCAAGCTCGCTGATCTGCGTCGGGGCCGGTCGGTGGTCCTGGAGAAGGACCACACGGTGGTTCTCGGCTGGTCGGAGTCGATCTTCACGATCCTCTCTGAACTGACCATCGCCAACGAGAGCAGGCGCCGACCTGTCGTGGTGATCCTCGCCGACCGCGACAAGGTCGAGATGGAGGACGAGATCAAGGCGAAGGTGCCCGACACTCGCGGCACCCGGATCATCTGCCGGTCCGGGTCGCCGATGGACATCGACGACCTGCGGCTGAGCAGTCACGGCTCCGCCCGCTCGGTCATCCTGTTGGCACCGGACTCCGAGGATCCCGACTCCGAGGTGATCAAGACCCTGCTGGCGTTGACGCACGCTGGCCCGGACGGCCCCAGGATCGTGGCCGAGATCCGTAACCCCTCGAACCTCGAGACCGCTCGGCTGGTCGGCGCCGGCCGTGCCGTCCTGCTCGACATCCGCGAGACGGTGGCGAAGCTCGTGGTCCAGACCTCGCGCCAGTCCGGCGCCGCGGCGGTCTACACCGAGCTCTTCGACTACGACGGGGACGAGATCTACTTCCTCGAGGAGCACGACCTTGCCTCGTCGACGTACGGCGAGGCCCTGCTTGCCTTCGAGCATGCGGCCGTGATCGGGCTGGTCGGCGACGGCACGACCAAGCTGAACCCACCGCCGGGCACGGTGATCGGGGGAGCGTCGCTGATCGTGGTCGCCGAGGACGACTCCGCCCTCGCCGGACAGTCGCTGGCGCAGTGCCAGCCTGACCTGGACCTGCTCGGTGTCGAGCATGCGGGCGAGGCCAGCCCCACCCGGGCCCTGCTCATCGGCTGGAACGAGCGTGCCTCGATCATCCTGCGCGAGCTCGACCACTACGCACCGCCCGGCTCGTCACTCGTGCTGCTGACGACGTTCGGAGACCCCGAGATTCCGGCACTCACCAACCTGGACGTGAGCGTGGTGCTCGGTCCGACGACTGACCGGGCCACGCTCGACACCCACGTCTCGGCGGATCTGGACCAGGTGATCGTGCTCTGCTACTCCCAGGACCTGGGCGTGCAGGCCGCCGACGCGCGCACGCTGGTCACGCTGCTCCACGTGCGAGACATCCTCACCGGCTTCGACCGCGGCATTCCTGTCGTCAGCGAGATGCTCGACGACCGCAACCGGGTCCTGGCCCAAGTGGCGCACGTCGACGACGTGGTCGTGAGCGGGGAGATCGTCAGCCTCCTGGTCACCCAGCTCTCCGAGGACCAGCGGCTCGAGGCGGTCTTCGGGGAGCTGCTGGGCAACGAGGGCAGTGAGATCTACCTGCGCCCCGCAACGTGGTACGTCCAGCCCGGCCACGAGGTCACCTTCGCCACGATCATCGCGGGGGCCCGGCGGCGCAACGAGACCGCGCTCGGCTACCGGAGCGCCGCCCCCGTTGGTGGCCGCGCCGACGGCGACTCCGGGGTGCAGGTCAACCCAGCCAAGTCCGCGACCTTCCTGGTGGCAGAGGGGGACCGGGTGGTGGTGCTGGCCGACGACTGAACCGCGAGTCGGACACGACGCTTGACGCAGCAGGGCCGCCCCTCCACCGTGGGTTCATGTCCCTTGCGGCTGGCTGCCCGCGTTGCCCGATCCCGGTTGCCAGGTCGACCCCGGAGTCCGATGCTGTCTGGACGTGTCCGGACCATGGTCAGGTCCGTCCGCTCTGGCGACCGGGCGAGGCGTCGTACGACTCGTTCACCGAGCACCTGGGCGCCTCGCGGGAGTTCCCGACCTACCTGCCCTGGCCGTTGAGCCCCGGCTGGTCGGTCACTGACTTCGGCGTGGTCGGAGCGAGCGTCGACCGACCGGTGGCCACCATGGCCTGTGCCTCGGGCACCAGCGACCCCGACGGGCCGATCGATGTCCTCGTCGTCGCCGAGGAGCCGGGGACCGGGCTGGGCGCTCGGTGCGCCGGCCTGGTCGGGGACGGTCCCGGCACCGAGGTGGGCGCGGGGCCTCCCGCCGTGCGCGTCTTCGTCGACGGCCGGAGCGTCCCGCTGTGGATCGCCTCGACGAGTTCCTCGAATCGCGAGTTCGACCGCTCGGTGGTGGTCGGGGAGGCCGGCGGACGCTGGCTCTGGATCGTCCTGCGACCGGCCGCAGCCCTGCTCCTCCTGCAGGACGACTGGAGCCTGCGCGACATCTCCGGCCTGGGTGCCCCCCTGCTGGAGCTCCCGTTCGGTGGTCCGACCCCCGAGTGGTGAGCCCCGACGCCACTAGGCTTCACCAGTGCGCATCGACCTCCATGCCCACTCCCGCGCGAGTGATGGAACCCAGACCCCCACGGAGCTCGTCCGTGCCGCGGCAGCGGCGGGACTCGACGTGCTGGCGATCACCGACCACGACACGGCCGACGGCTGGGCCGAGGCCGAGGCGGCGGCGCTCGAGATCGGCATCGGGCTGGTCCGGGGCATGGAGATCAGCACCCGCCACCAGGGCCGGGGCGCTCATCTGCTCGCCTACCTGCCCGACCCGGCCTACGCCCCGCTGGTCGCCGAGCTGGACCTGATCGTGGACGGCCGCAACGCCCGGCTGCCAGCCATGGTCGCCCGCTTGCGTGAGCTCGGGGTCGACCTGCACGCCGACGACGTACGCCGCGCCGCCGGCGCCGCGGCCACCGGGCGCCCGCACGTGGCTGACGCCCTGGTCGCCCTGGGGGTGGTCCGCAACCGGGACGATGCGTTCGCCCGCTACCTCAACCCGGGCCGCCCGGCCTACGCCGACCGGCACGCAGCCTCCCTGACCTCGATGATCGAGCTGATCGACGCGGCGGGCGGGGTCAGCGTGCTGGCGCACCCGTGGGGGCGACACGCCCACGAGCAACCCGACGAGGAGACGCTGGCCGACCTGGCCGCACGCGGGCTGGTGGGCCTCGAGGTCGACCACCAGGACCACGACGCCGGCGCCAGGGCCCGGCTGCGCGCGATCGCCGAGAACCTCCACCTCGTGGTCACCGGATCGAGCGACCACCACGGCACCGGCAAGGTCGACCACGAGCTGGGCTGCAACACCACCGCGCCCGAGGAGTACCACCGGCTCCTCGCCCTCGCGGCCCAGGCGGCAACCCGCTCGGGCCGCCCCGTCCCCCAGGTGGTGGACCCGGGAGCGCGGTCGTGAGGAGCGTGCTTCGGGTCAGCCCGAGGGCCGGTCGGCGTCTCTCCCGTCCCGGACCGCGATCAGCCCGCCCAGGACCCCGACGTACGCCGTGCCATCGGGGCCGAGGGTGATCGGGGCGTAGTTGTTGTTGTAGCCGAGCCCGACCCCGGTGAAGACCGACCAGACCCGACGGCCGGTGCGGGCATCGAGGGCCGTGAGGTACCACGGGTCCTCGGGACCGGTCTCCGGCTCGCCGTCGAGATAGCGCACGTCCCGGGCGGCAGGGTGCTCGTAGACGTAGACGAGACCGGTGGCCATCGACGCCTTGCTCACGCTCGAGGGCACCCGGACCTTGCGGTTGG
This sequence comes from uncultured Actinomycetota bacterium, assembly GCA_963850965.1. Lineage (GTDB taxonomy): Bacteria > Actinomycetota > Actinomycetes > Propionibacteriales > Nocardioidaceae > Nocardioides. Next base: position 473,774 of record CAWKMT010000004.1, read on the forward strand.
TCCACGCGCGAGAGCACCCTCCTCGGGCGTAGTCCACGTCGACCCGCGTGACGCCCGGGGCTGTGGTCGGGGTCTTGCGGAACGGGTTGCCCGACGGGGGTCGCTCCACGGGGCCGGTGTAGCCGTAGTTGTTCTCCACGACGATCGAGCGTCCGAAGGCGATCAGGGAGTTGTCCGTGGAGCCGTGACCACGCCGGAACACCGGGATCCGGCAGATCCGGTGCGGCGCACGCCGCTCCCGGTCGGCGCGGAAGACCAGGAGATTCATCCGGGGGTCGGCGTTGTCGGTGATCGCGACGAAGTGGTGGCCGCCGCGGCGGATGATCGTGGGGGTGGTGCCCGATCCGAACTGGCTCTGGCCGGGCTTCTGCCGGGCGCCGGCGTCGTAGGGCTGGCGCCAGCTGACCGTGGGCGCGCCCTTCCGGGTCGAGTCGAAGCGGTAGAGCGCGTGGTCGGAGACCACGAAGACCCCGCCGGTCTCGTCCACGGCGACGGAGTTCCCGATCTGCTCACCGCCGGGCAGCTGGTGCGCGCGGGTCGCTCCGGTGCGTGGATCCACGACCCCGACGACTCCTGAGCCGGTGACGAACCAGATCCGCCCCGACCAGTCCGGGAGCGCCGAGAGGATCACCGAGTCGCCGACCTCGGCGGACACGTCGTACGCCCGCTGGAGGGTGAGGGCGGGCGCGTCGGGGTCGCCGGTCTCGGCGATCACCAGGATGCGGCCGTCGGAGGTGGGGACCACGACCCGGTCGTGGTGGTCGAGGTAGAAGTAGCCGCCTCCGCCGAAAGCGGTGAAGGGGTTCGAGGCCGAGGACGCCGACCGCGGCGGGAGGGGGAACTCGGCCAGCAGGTCGAGGGTGTCGGGGTCGAGCAGGCGCAGGTCGACGGTGGCGAGGCCGACGCAGACGGTGAGCAACCGGCCGCGCGAGTCGAAGGTCAGCGACGCGCACTCCTGGGCGTACATCGTGGAGACGACCTCGGGGGAGAAGCCCAGCGGTCCGGGGGCTCGACCCGCATCGGACTGGTAGGCGTCGTCGTGGAGGTTGCTGCGGTTGTTGCGGGCCATGAACGGATGGCGCGGAGCGAAGGGTCCACCGCGCAGCGGGCGGGCCTCTCGTGCCTCACCGAGGAAGGCCTGCACGCTGTCGGCGCCGTGGTCCTGGGGGATGGGGACCGCGGGGACTCCGCTGGTCCCACCGGCGCTCGCCAGTCCAGCAGCAGGGGCCAGGAGGGCGAGACACAGCAACAGCAGGCCGACGGGGGACAGGAGGCGTCGGAGTGCCCGGAGTGGTGCGAGAGGACGCATGCGGGGGTTCCTTCGTGCTGGTCGGGTCAGGAGGAACTTGCCCAGTGCGGCCCGAGTTCATGCCCGACTCCATGCCTCGGACGAGGGTCCGCGGACGGGCCTACTTGCGGCCGAGGGACTGGAAGCGCTGCAGCACCCGGTTCGGGACGACCCGGGCCATCGTGGTGATCGCCTTGTACCGGGCGCTCGGGATCGAGTAGGTGCGGCCCTTGTCGAAGTCCTCGAGGGCGATCGCCACCAGGTGGTCGGCCTCCAGCCACAGGTACGCCGGCGAGGAGTCCCGCGAGACGTCCATCCGCTCGTGGAACTCGGTCCTGGTGAAGCCGGGGCACAGCGACATCACGGTCACGCCCTGGGGGCGGTACTCGTTGGCGGCCCACTCGGTGAAGCTGTTCACCCAGGCCTTGCTGGCGCTGTAGCTGCCGCGGGGGAGGAAGGCCGCGACGCTCGAGACGTTGATGATCCCGCCGTGACCGCGCTCGGTCATCGCGCCCAGGGCGGCGTGGCTGAGCCGCAGGACCGCGGTCACCAGCACGTCGAGCATGGCGTTCTCGGCATCGACCGAGTTGGCGAGGAAGCGCTGCTTCATCCCGAAGCCGGCGTTGTTGACCAGCAGGTCGACCGGGCGCTCGGGGTCGGCCAGGCGTGCCTCGACGGTGAGGAGGGAGGCGCGGTCGACGAGGTCGGCGGGCAGCACCTCCACGTGCACGTCGTACGACGCCCGCAGCTCGGCCGCCACGGTGTCGAGTCGGGTCCGGTCCCTCGCGACGAGCACCAGGTCGTGCCCGCGCCGGGCCAGCTGGACGGCGAACTCGTGCCCGATCCCGGCCGTGGGGCCGGTGATCAGGGCAGTTCCGGCGTTGTTCCGCGTGGGCGACATGACGCAAGCAAACAGGTGCCTCCCCGCAGTCGGCAACCCGGTCCGGCATGATGTGCTCCGATGACCACCACACTCGCGATCGCCAACCAGAAGGGTGGCGTCGCCAAGACGACCACGGTCGCCTCCCTCGGAGCGGCCCTCGCCGAGCTGGGCCACAAGGTCCTGCTCGTCGATCTCGACCCGCAGGCCTGCCTGACCTTCTCGCTCGGCATCGACCCCGAGGACCTCGAGTTGTCGGTGCACCACGTCCTGACCAAGGGGCTCGACCCCTTCGAGGTGATCCTCGAGACCGAGGACGGCGTCGACCTGCTGCCCGCCACGATCGAGCTCGCCCGGGCCGAGGCTGACCTGCTGACCCGCACCGGTCGTGAGCACGTGATCAAGTCCGCGCTCGAGTCGATCGACGAGGACCTCGGCGACGACGGCTACGACTGGGTGCTCCTGGACTGCCCTCCCTCGCTCGGGGTGCTGACCGTGGCGGCGCTGACGGCGGCCGACGGCGTCCTGATCCCCCTGCAGTGCGAGACCCTGTCCCACCGGGGCGTGGGACAGCTCCTCGACACCGTCCACGACGTACGCCGCTTCACCAACCGCAAGCTCGAGGTCTGGGGAGTGCTCCCGACGCTGTACGACGGCCGCACCAACCACGCGCGCACCGTCCTCGAGACGATCTCGGCGACCTACGACCTCGAGGTCGTGGAGCCGCCGATCCCCAAGACGATCAGGTTTGCCGAGGCACCCGCGGCCGGCCGTTCGATCCTGTCCACCGCGGCGAAGTCGAACAAGGGCGCCAAGGCCTACCGCGAGGTGGCGGTCAACCTCGTCGCCCGGGCCCAGCGTCCGCGCGCGACGGCATCGTCGTCGAAGAAGCCCGGCCGAGACTGAGCCGATGAGCCGACACCGCGACGCGCCGGTCCGCCCCCGCTACGGGCGGATCGTCACGGTCCTCTCGTCGGCTGCGGTCACGCTCATCGCGGTGCTCGGCGGGACCGGCGGGCTCTCGTCGGCCGCCTCGGACTCCCGAGCCGCCCCGGTGGTGCCGGCCCAGGCAGCGGCCGCCCCGACCTCCCAGGAACTCCTCGCCCCAACCCGCGTCTCGGCGATCTCGCGCAGCGGCGGCGCCCCGGACACCTCGGAGGCCCGACTCGACCCGACCCGTGACGTCGCTCTGCCGGCCGGGTCGGGCAGCGGTCGCCGCGTGGTCTTCAGCGAGGGCCGCCAACGGGTGTGGCTGGTCGCGGGCGGCCAGCGCGTGGTGCGGACCTACCTGGTCTCGGGGAGCGTCTACGACAACCTCGACCCCGGCACCTACGAGGTCTTCTCCCGCTCCGAGCAGGCGTGGGGCATCGACGACTCCGGCACGATGAAGTACTTCGTGAGGTTCGCCCGGGGCCCCCGTGCCGCCATCGGCTTCCATGACATCCCGGTGCAGGACGGCCGGCTCGTGCAAGGGGTCGACGAGCTCGGGACCCCGCTCTCGCACGGCTGCATCCGCCAGCTGCGCGCCGACGCGATCGCCTTGTGGGACTTCGCCCCGCTGGGCAGCACCGTCGTCGTCACCACCTGAGCCGGGCGCCAAGCCCGCACCCGGCAGCGAAATGCGCACTGACCCGCCCGGAGAACCGGACGGGTCAGTGCTGGGGTCTTGCTCAGGCCTGGTCGGCTCCGCTGCCCGAGGGGCGACGGCGACGACGGTTGCGGTTGCGGCTGGGGCGGGCCTCGCCCGACTCCTCGCCCACCGCGGCAGCGGCCGGCTTCTCGACCGCAGCGGCCGGGGCGGCAGCTGAGTCGCCGCGGGTGCGGGTGCGGCTGCGGTCGCGATCGCGGTTGCGCGGAGGGCGGTCGCCACCACCGGAACGGTCGTTCCGATCGTTGCGGGGCGCCTTCGGCGGCAGCGGTGCGGCGTCGACGATGCGGCCCTTGGTGCCCGGCGGGATGCCGAGGTCGTGGTAGAGGTGCGGAGACGTCGAGTAGGTCTCCTGCGGCTCGTCGAAGGGCAGGTCCAGCGCCTTGTTGATCATCTTCCAGCGGTGCAGGTCCGCCCAGTCGACGAAGGTGACGGCGATGCCCGTCGCGCCGGCGCGGCCGGTGCGACCGATCCGGTGGACGTAGGTCTTCTCGTCCTCGGGGCAGGTGTAGTTGATGACGTGCGAGACACCGGCGACGTCGATGCCGCGGGCGGCGACGTCGGTGGCGACCAGGACGCGCAGGGTGTCGCCACGGAACTTGGTCAGCGCCTTCTCGCGGGCGGACTGCTGCATGTCACCGTGCAGCGGGCTGGCGGAGAAGCCGCGCTCGGCCAGGTCGTCGGCCACCCGCTGCGACTGACGCTTGGTGCGGGTGAAGACGATGATCTTGTCGGAGTCCTCGGCCTGCAGGATCCGGCCGATGATCTCCGGCTTGTCGAGGTCGTGGGCCTGGAAGATGAACTGCGCGGTGGCCGGCACGAGCTGGGTGTCGTACGACGACTCGGCGCGGATGTTCATCGGGTGCCGCATGTGGGTGCGGGCCAGCGAGACGATCGCGGCGGGCATCGTCGCGGAGAAGAGCATCGTCTGGCGGGTCTCGGGAGTCATCGAGAGCAGTCGCTCGACGTCGGGCAGGAAGCCCAGGTCGAGCATCTCGTCGGCCTCGTCGAGGACCAGCGCGTGGACGTGGGAGATGTCGAGGGCCTTGCGGTTGCACAGGTCGATGAGGCGACCGGGCGTGCCGACGACGATGTCGACACCCTCCTTGAGGGCGTCGAGCTGGGTGTCGTAGCCGACGCCGCCGTACACCGTGAGGACGCGCAGGCCGCGGTCCTTGCTGGCGAGGTGGAGGTCGTTGGAGACCTGGAGCGCGAGCTCGCGGGTCGGGGCCACGATCAGGGCCTGCGGCTTGCCCTGCGGCAGCTCGGTGTAGTCGGGGTCCTTCGGGGAGACACTGCGCTGGAGCACCGGGATGCCGAACGCGAGGGTCTTGCCGGTGCCCGTGCGGGCCTGACCGATCAGGTCGGTGCCGACCAGGGCGACCGACAGGGTCATCTCCTGGATGGCGAAGGGCGTGGTGATGCTCGCGCGCTCGAGCGCGTCGCAAATCTCGGGGTGGACCCCGAGCTCTCGGAACGTGGTCAGAGTCTTTTCGCTTTCGTGAGGTCAGCCGGAAGTGCGGCGACCCATCGCTCCTGCCAGTGACAGGGAAGACTCGACGGCGTCAGCCGCGCACATGCAGACGGGGCGCCGCCGCTCGTGGAGTGGGGCCGTCTCGCCGGTCGAAGCCACCTCCCGCAGGCGCGGGCGCGACACTCGATCCCCTCCAGTCTATCGGTAGGGTGCGCGCATGACTGAATCGACCGCTGGCGCGCCCAGCCCCGGGCCCACCGCGGGGTACGACGACGGCCCGGTCGCCTTCGAGGACCCGGAGTACCGCGAGGCCGTGGTCGATCTGCTCGGTGTCATCGCCTACGGCGAGATCTCGGCGTTCGAGCGGCTGGCCGAGGACGCCAAGCTCGCCCCCACGATCGAGGACAAGGTGGCGATCTCGACGATGGCCGCCGCCGAGTTCGCCCACGTGCCGCTCCTGCTCGACCGGCTCACCGCGCTCGGCGCCGATCCGTACGCCGCGATGGCGCCGTTCAGCGCCGCCATCGACCTCTTCCACGCCCACACCGCCCCCGCCGACTGGTTCGAGGGGCTGATCAAGGCCTATGTCGGGGACGGGCTCGCCAACGACTTCTACCGCGAGATCGCGGCCTACCTCGACGTCGACACCCGCGACCTGATCGTGTCGTCCCTCGAGGAGACCGGACACGCGAGGTTCGTCGTCGAGCGGGTGCGGGCAGCCATCGTCGCCGACCATCGGCTCGGGGGCAGGCTGGCCCTGTGGGGCCGGCGGCTGATGGGGGAGGCGCTGACCCAGGCCCAGCGGGTGGCGGCCGAGCGCGACGCGCTCACCGCGCTGCTGGCCGGGGGCGTGGACCGACCCGGTCTCGACCTGGCTGCGATCGGCCGGATGTTCGCGCGGATCACCGAGCGCCACGCCGCCCGGATGGCCGAGCTCGGCCTGGATTCCTAGGCCTGCGCGGAGCACGCAGCCACCGCACGCAGCAGGGCCCGCACCGGCATCCGGTGCGGGCCCTGCTCACGCGTGGTCGGAGCTGGTCGGACCGAGTCAGACTTCGGTCAGGACCGGAAGCCCACGTGCCCGGCGACGCCGCCACCGATCTCGATGTAGGCGAGCTTGGCGGCCGGCACCAGGATGCGGCGGCCCTTGTTGTCGGTCAGGGCGATGACGCCGTCCGAGCCGACGGCTTCGCTGACCATCTTCTCGACGGCCGCCAGGGTCTCGTCGGTCTCGACGAGCAGTTCACGTGCGGCGTGCTGGACGCCGATCTTGACCTCCACAGGTCCTCCTTGGAATCGGGGTGCTGCACGGGGGACTCGTCGTCCGGAAAGCCGTGCTGTTGCGGTTGGCTCGAGCGGGTGGGTCAGTGTTCGTCGGTGAGGGGGTAACCCCGGATGCCGCGCCAGGCGAGCCCTGCGACCAGGGACGCTGCGTCGGACTTGCTGATGCCGCCGGCCTCGGTGAGCCAGAACCGGGCACTGACCTGTGCCATTCCCACGAGCGAGACGGCCAGCAGGTTCGAGGGGGTGTCAGGCAGGCCGGTGTCGTCGTGGATCACATGGGCGATCATCGATGCGCACTCGGTGGTGACCCGGTCGACCTGCTCGCGCACGGCCGGCTCGCTGGTCAGGTCGGACTCGAAGACCAGCCGGAACGCGCCGGTGTCGCCCGCGACGTACTCGAAGAAGGCCTGCATGGTCGCGGCCACGCGCAGCTTGTTGTCGTGGGTCGAGGCCAAGGCCTCGCGGCAGTTGTCGATGATCGTGTCGCACGAGGCGTCGAGCAGGGCGAGGTAGAGCTCGAGCTTGCCCGGGAAGTGCTGGTAGAGCACCGGCTTGGAGACCCCGGCTCGCTCGGCAATGTCGTCCATGGCTGCCGCGTGGTACCCCTGCGCGACGAAGACCTCGAGGGCGGAGGAGAGCAGCTGGGTGCGACGTTCGTTGCGGGGCATCCGTCCACCGCGTGGACGTGCCTCGGCTGCTTCGTGCTGGCCAGCGCTCAACGCATGCTCCTCGAGTCCGAGTCGGGCTGCCGGGATCGGGCGGTCGGGACCGGACGTCCCGAGCAATCGCAGCCTACCCGGCTTCCGGGTGCGTCCGGATGACGGGACGCGCCCGGACGGACGGGTCGGCTGCGGCGACGATGGGTGGAACATCTGGTGGGGTCCGCGTTGTTGACCCGGGGACCACCGACGAACCGATCGAGGAGCATCCGTGTCCTTTCCCCCTCTCGTGGCTCCCGCTTCCGAGCTGACTGTCGACGAAGTACGCCGCTACAGCCGCCACCTGATCATCCCGGACGTCGGCATGAGCGGGCAGAAGCGACTGAAGAATGCGCGGGTCCTCGTGATCGGTGCGGGTGGCCTGGGCAGCCCGGCGCTGCTCTACCTCGCCGCGGCCGGAGTGGGCACCATCGGCATCGCGGAGTTCGACGAGGTGGACGAGTCCAACCTCCAGCGCCAGATCATCCACGGGCAGTCCGACATCGGTCGGCCCAAGGCCGACTCGGCCCGCGACTCGATCCGCGAGGCCAACCCGCTCGTCGAGGTCGTCCTGCACCCGGAGCGTCTCGACAACGACAACGTGCTGCAGGTCTTCGAGGGCTATGACCTGATCGTCGACGGCACCGACAACTTCGCCACGCGCTACATGGTCAACGACGCGGCGTACTTCTTGAAGATCCCCTACGTGTGGGGCTCGATCTACCGTTTCGACGGGCAGGCGTCGGTCTTCTGGCCGCACGCCGAGCTCGCGTCCGGTGAGAGCGCCGAGGCGCCCTGCTACCGCTGCCTCTACCCCGAGCCGCCGCCGCCCGGGATGGTCCCGTCCTGCGCCGAGGGTGGCGTGCTGGGCGTGCTCTGCGCCAGCATCGGCTCGATCCAGGTCAACGAGGCGATCAAGCTGCTGACCGGCATCGGTGACCCGCTCGTCGGCAAGCTGATGATCTACGACGCCCTCGAGATGGAGTACCGCAAGCTCCGGGTCCGCAAGGACCCCAACTGTGCGCTGTGCGGGGAGAACCCGACCGTCACCGGGCTGATCGACTACGACGCGTTCTGCGGCGCCATCTCCACCGAGGCCGCCGACGCCGCGGCCGGCTCCACGATCTCCGTGGTCCAGCTCGAGCAGATGCTCACGGAGCGCGAAGAGGGCACCCGCGACTTCGTGCTGGTGGACGTGCGCGAGGAGAACGAGTTCGAGATCAACCGGATCCCCGGCTCGGTGCTGATCCCCAAGGGCGAGTTCCTCAACGGCAACGCGCTCGGCGAGCTGTCGCAGGACAAGCCGGTGGTGCTGCACTGCAAGAGCGGGGTCCGCTCGGCCGAGGCCCTCGCGGTGCTCAAGGGTGCCGGGTACGCCGACGCGGTGCACGTGGGCGGCGGCGTGGTGGCCTGGGTCAACCAGATCGACCCGAGCCAGCCGACGTACTGACCGACCGGGGCGACGTCGGTCCGGAGGAGGAAATGGTTCGCCTGGTTCGAAAGGACTACCCGTAACGCGAAGTGGGTAGCCTCGTTGGGCCATGTGAACCCCTGCGTCGATCCAGACGCGGCCTAACTCGGAGGTATTTCCCCGTATGCCGTTTGCCCACCCGGTCTCACTCTCGACGCCTGCTCGTCGTTCCGCGAGCGCCTTCGCGGTGCTCGTCGTTGCTGCGCTCGTCACCGCTCTCTTCTCCGCCGCACCCGCCACCGCCAAGCGCGGCACCGCGGTGCGCACCTGGGCGCCTGCCGCCACGGCCACCATCACCCCCGGCACGATGATGTACACCGACGGCGCCCAGTGCACCGCCAACTTCGTCTTCACCGACGCGGCCGCCAACACCTACGTCGGCTACGCAGCGCACTGCGCCGGCCTCGGCGCAGCGACCGACACCGACGGCTGCAAGGCGGGCTCGTTGCCGCTGGGCACCCCGGTGGAGTTCCGTCAGGGCGGGAGCCTGGTCAGCGGCGGCACCAAGGTCGGCTCCGGGACCCTGGCCTACTCCTCGTGGCTCACCGAGAAGCAGATCGGCACGACCGACCCCAACATCTGCGCCTACAACGACTTCGCGCTGGTGAAGGTCGCTGCGGGTGACGTCGCCAAGGTCAACCCCTCGATTCCCTTCTGGGGCGGCCCGACCGGCATCGACACCAACGGCACCCAGGCCGGTGACGACGTCTACACGTACGGCAACTCCAGCCTGCGCGCCGGCGTCTCGGCTCTCTCCCCCCACCAGGGCGTCAGCCTCGGCGACGACCCGTCCGACGCTGGCTGGTCGCACCCGCTCTACACCGTGACGCCGGGTGTCCCCGGAGACTCGGGCTCGGCGTTCCTCAGCGAGGACGGCTTGGCGATCGGCACGCTGTCCACGCTCGGTCTGCTGCCGCTTCCGGGCTCCAACAACATCGGTGACCTGGCCAAGGAGCTGGCGTTCGCGCAGGCGCACTCCGGCATCGCGGGCCTGACCCTGGTCAAGGGCACGGAGCCGTTCTCGCCGATTCTCTGATCACTTCTCCCGCAGGGGGGAGCAACATCCGGAGGAGGTTCCGGGTGGCTCCACGATCGATGGCCTTCTCCGCGTAGCCGGAGGGGGCCATCGGTCGTTGAAGGGTCATGCAACGTCGCCTGAGGTCGTTCTCCCTGTTCGCGGCACTCCTGGCCGTGATCGGCCTCGGTGCGTCCGCGGTGACGGTGCCGGCGGCCGGACAGAGCGCCCAGGTCAGCTCGGGGCGATGGGCCGATGCGGCCACCGCGACCATCACCCCGGGGGTCCAGATGTACACCGAGGGCGCCCAGTGCACGGCCAACTTCGTCTTCACCGACAAGCGCAAGCGGGTCTACCTCGGGTACGCCGCCCACTGCGCCGGTCTCGGCTCCTCGACCGACACCGACGGCTGCACCACCGGCTCCCTGCCGCTCGGGACGCCGGTCACCTTCGCCAGCGGTGGCAACCTCTTCTCCGACGGCACCACGCTCGGCAAGGGCCGGTTGGCCTACAGCTCGTGGGAGGCGATGCAGCGTGCAGGCACCACCCATGACCTCGCGTGTGCGTACAACGACTTCGCCCTGGTCCGGGTCCTGAAGCGCGACGTCGCCAAGGTCAACCCGTCGGTTCCCTTCTGGGGTGGCCCCACGCGACTGTCGAAGTCGGGGGCCCCGTCGGGCAGCAGGGTCTACTCGTGGGGGCAGTCGAGCCTGCGACCGACCACTGTTCTCTCGCCGCGGGAGGGACTCTCCCTCGGAGGTGCCGGTGGCGGCTGGAGTTGGCTCATCTACACGGTCTCGCCCGGGGTCCCCGGTGACTCGGGCAGTGGCTTCCTCGATGCCGATGGCGCTGCCCTCGGCGTGCTCTCGACGTTGGAGGGGATCCCGCCCGGCGCCAACGGGGTGGGTGACCTGCGCACCGAGCTCGCGTTCGCCCGGTCGCACTCGAAGATCCCTCGCCTGCGGCTGGTGCGCGGCACCGAGGCCTTCGCACCGCTGCCCTGATCGAGACCGCGGCGTGATCCACCTCGGTCCTCGAGCCCGGTAGGTTCACGCCATGGAGTCTCGGCGGGCGTCGGTGACGGTTCTGGCCGTGACCGGAGTCGTGGGTGGAGTGCTGCTCCTCGCCCTCCTGGTGACCTGGGCGGCGTCGATCGGGCCCAGCGGGGTCCTGCGCGGAGACGGGATCGCCCCGGTGCGGATCTCCCTCTCCGAGAGTGCGACCCCCGAGTCGATCGCGCCGAGCGAGCAGACCAATGTCGAGCGTCTGATGGAGAGGCAGCCGGACGGGGCGCCGTGGTACCTCCGGGCGCTGGCCTACCTGCTCGAGGCCGCCGGAGTCGTGGTGATCCTCCTGCTGCTCCACCGGGTCGCACGCTGGCTGCGCCAGCTGTACGACGCGCGCCCGCGTCGGGGGCCACCCGTCGAGACCATCGACTTCGACGTGCTCACCGACTCCGCGGGCGTGGCCGACGAGCTGCTGCGTGACGCCGGGGAGCAGCGGGCCGCGCTGCAGACCGGCACGCCGCGCAACGGGATCGTCGAGTGCTGGGGCCGGTTCGAGGACCAGGCGGCGCGCAGCGGGCTCGCGCGCGAGGCCGCCGAGACGTCCTCGGAGTTCACCCTGCGCATCCTGGGCCTGGTGGAGGCGGACACGGTGGCGGTGTCCCGGTTGGCGGCGCTCTACCGCGAGGCGCGCTTCTCCGAGCACGAGATGCCCGAGTCCCTCCGCGCCGAGGCAGTGGAGGCGCTGGCGGTCATCCACGACACGGTGCTCTCGACGTACGCCCGGAGCCGGTCCTGATGGCGCGGCGCTGGTGGTGGCGGCTGGCAGCCGGGGCCCTGTCGTTCGGCGTGCTCCAGACCGTCTTCACCCTCGTCCGGTTCGAGCCCGATCCGGTCCGGCTGGGACTCCTGGTCGCCCTGGTCATGACGACCCTCGGGCTGCTCCTGGACTCCCTCGGCGACTCCGGACCGTCGTGGGACGTGGTGCCGGTGCGGACGTCGGGCGCCCAGGGGCAGGACCCTCGTACGGCTCGCTACCTCAGCCTGCTGGAGGCGCACGCCACCTCGCGAACTCCCGATGCCGCCCTGCGGGACCGGTTCGCGACGATGGTCGACCTGGTCCTGCTGCAGCGCCACGGGCTCCAACGCGGTGACCCGGCCGCCCCACCCCTCCTGGGCGCCGATCTTGTCCGCCTGCTCGACGCACCACCCCGGCGGTTGAGCGGGGCCGAGATCGACCACCACCTGACCACGATCGAGGAACTATGAGTGCCGTGACCCCCGTTGGCCCCCCCGCCCTGCCCGTGGCCGAGGCCACCGCCCTGACCGGCCGGATCCTCGACGAGGTCGAGAAGGCGGTCGTGGGCAAGCGCCAGGCGCTGACCCTGGTGCTGGCCGCCGTGCTGGCCAAGGGCCACGTGCTGCTCGAGGACCTTCCGGGCCTCGGCAAGACGCTGGCCGCCCGGTCCTTCGCCCGGGCCCTGGGCCTCGACTTCGCGCGGGCGCAGTTCACCCCCGACCTGCTCCCGGCGGACCTCACCGGCTCCTTCCTCTACGACCAGAAGCGCGGCGAGTTCGACTTCCGCCACGGGCCGCTCTTCACCGGGCTGCTGCTGGCCGACGAGATCAACCGGACCCCACCCAAGACGCAGTCCGCGCTGCTCGAGGCGATGCAGGAGGGGCAGGTGACCGTCGAGGGCCAGACCTTCGCGCTGCCGGTGCCCTTCCACGTCCTCGCGACAGCGAACCCGATCGAGTACGAAGGCACCTATCCGCTGCCCGAGGCCCAGCTCGACCGGTTCCTGCTCCGGGTCAGCTTCGGCTACCCCTCCGCCGACGAGGAGTACGCCGTCCTCACCCGCCGCATGGAGCGCGGTCGCGAGGAGGTGCTGCTCGACCCGGTGACCGATGCCACCGGGCTCCGGTCCCTGCAGGAGACGGTCGAGCGGGTCAGCGTCGACGAGAGCGTGGCCCGCTACTGCGTGGCCCTCGTGACCGCGACCCGGGAGCACTCCGATGTCCTGACCGGCGCCTCGCCGCGAGGGTCGCTGGGTCTGGTGCTGGCCGCGCGGGCGTTCGCGTTGATCCGCGGTCGGGACTACGTCATCCCCGAGGACGTCAAGGCGGTCGCGCGGGCGGTCCTGTCCCATCGCGTCACGGTGAAGCCGGAGCTCTGGATGACCCAGGCGAGCGGGCGGCGGATCGTCGACGACGTCCTGGGTCGGGTCCCGTCCCCGGCCACGCTCGAGGCCCCGGTCCGGCGATGACCCACTGGCGGGCGACCGCCGCCCTGAGCCGGGCGATCGTGGTGGGCACGGTCGGGGTCGGTGGCGCGGTCGTGGCCGGCGAGCCGGTGCTGATGGTGCTCGCCGCACCGTTCCTGCTGCTGGCCGCGCTCGGCCTCCTGCACCGCCCGCGCGAGGAGCCGCAGGTGGGCGCCAGGCTCGACCACATGCTGCTGCACGAAGGGCAGGGCACGGTCTCCCGGCTCCGGCTCGACCACGCCACGGACGCCGAGCACGTCACCCGCGTGGTCGCGGCCGCGCCGTACGTCGCGCTGCACCCGGCAGCAGGCGCGGTGGCCCGGCTCGCGGCCGACGGCTGGCCCGAGGTCGAGGTCGGCCCCCGGCGTTGGGGGCGCCACCAGCTCGGCCAGGAGAAGGTCGGCCTGCACACCGGCTGGGCGGGCTACCGCTGGGGGCCGGTCACCATCGGCGGGTCCGAGCTGCGCGTGCTCCCCGTCGCCACGCCGTTCGACTCGCGGGCCCAGGCACCCCAGCCCGAGGGGTTGGTGGGCGGGCACCGGTCCCGTCGTACCGGCGGGGGTGTGGAGTTCGCCGGCATCCGTCCCTTCCAGGCGGGGGACCGCCTGCGCCGGATCAACTGGCGGGTCTCGCTGCGCACCGATGCCCTGCACGTGCAGACCGCGCGCGCCGAGGAGGACACCGCGGTGCTGCTGCTGGTCGACGCGCTGGCCGACCACGGTCGCTCCGGAGGCTTGGACGGAGCCGCGAGCAGCCTGGACCTCACGGTCCGGGCCGCGGCCGCCATCGCCGAGCACCACGTGCGCCACGGTGACCGGGTCTCCCTCCGGGTGGTCGGTCGCGGCCATGAGCGCGTCCCCTACGGCACCGGGCTGCGCCACCTCCGGGTGCTCCTGGGCACCCTCGGGGAGCTGAAGGTGGGGGAGCCGCACGGAGTCGACGCCGACTCGCTCCACGTGGGCGCCACCGGAGGGACAGTCGTGATCGTCCTGTCGCCGATGCTGTCGGAGCAGATCGGGGCCGCGACGGCCGCCCTGGTCCGGCGCGGGCTCCAGGTCCTGGTCGTTGACACGCTCCCGCCTGCGGTCGAGCCGGCCGCGCCGGCCGGGACCGACCCGGCCCTCGCGCGGCTGGCCTGGCGGATGCGGGCCATCGAGCGCGACCAGGTCCTGGCGCGGCTCGCGACGCTGGGCTGCCCGGTCGTGGCCTGGCGTGGTCCCGGGACCCTCGACGACGTGCTGCACCGCCTGGCCCGTCGGGCCCAGCTGCCGCGGGTGCGGATCCGATGACGGGCCAGCTCTTCGGCCGCTGGAGCCCGGACAACGCCGTACTGCGCGTGCTGGTCCCCGTGGGCATCCTCGGCGCGCTCTTCTCGACCGCGCTGGTCGGGGTGACCCCGGCCTGGTGGCTGGTCGTGCTGGTGGCCGGTCTCTCGATCGGGTGTGCCGTCGCCCCCGAATCGGTGCTCGGCACCGCTGCCATGGTGCTCGTCCTGGCGTGGTGGGGCATCTCCCTGCGCGACGGGCTGCACCCGGAGGCGCTGCTGGCCGCCGCCGGCCTGCTCCTCGCCCACGTCGCAGCACTTCTCGCCTCGCTGGGTCCGGCCACGATGCCGAGCGGTGGCCGGGTGCTGCGGCTGTGGGCGGTGCGGGCGACCCTGGTGTTCCTCGCCTCACCCCTGGTCTGGGCGATGGCGAGCATGGTTCGTGGCCGTCCGGACCCCGCCGGGATCTGGATCAGCGGGCTGGGGGTCGCGATCGTGGCCGCTGCCGTTGCGAGCACCGCCTTCGTGGCGCACCGGAGCCCGTCGTGAGCCGGATCGATCCGGAGGAGTACGTCGAGCTCGTCCTCGCCTGCGTCGAACGGATCCCGCGCGGCCGCGTCACGACGTACGGCGCCATCGCGGAGGTGGTCGGCGCGGAGCTCGGTGGTGGTGGCCCGCGCCAGGTGGGGTCGGTGCTGGCCTCGCACGGCGGCGCGGTGCCGTGGTGGCGCGTGGTGCGGGCCGACGGTTCGCTCCCGGCCTGCCACGAGGGTGAGGCACGCCAGGCCTACCTCGAGGAGGGCACCCCGCTGCGGGTGTCCGGCCGGATCGACCTCAGGCAGGCCTTCTGGAGGCCGTGAGCTCGGCCAGACGGGCCAGCGCGAGCGGGAAGATCTCGCCGGGGGGCGTCACCAACCCGGCCCCGACCTGACCGACGCCGGCCCGGTTGCCGGCCATCCCGGTGTTGATCTGGGGCAGGATGCTGGTCCGGCAGACCCGCGTGACGTCGATCCCGGTCGGGACTCCCTGGAACTCCAGCACGGGGATGGTCCAGCGGGGGTTCTCGCCGAGCGTGATCTCGTGCATCCGACGAGTGGTCGCGAGCGCGTCCGGGACGCTGCCGCCGACGAGTCGCACAATGGCGGGGGCGGTGGCCATCGCGAAGCCGCCGATGCCGGCGGTCTCGGTGATCGCGGAGTCACCGATGTCGGGGTTGGCGTCGTCGGGACCGTAGTCGCCGAGGTAGAGACCGTCGGCCACCTGGGCCGGCCCGGTGAACCACTCGTCGCCGCAGCCGGAGACCTGGATCCCGAAGTCGGTGCCGTTGCGGGCCATCGCCACGACCATCGTCGAGCCGTCGATGTCGCGCGCCGCGTCGAGTGCCAGCTTGCAGGCGGGCATCGCGAGGTTGAGGAAGAAGTGGTCGTTGCTGCCGACGAAGCGCAGCACCTCGGAGACGTCGGCGCTGTCCGCCCCGCTCGACACGAGGGCGGGCGCGAGGTCGCGCAGCAGCATCAGGGTGCCGGCCCGGTTGCGGTTGTGGGCCTCGTCGCCCATCTGCAGCATCTGGGTCAGGATGCCGGTGACGTCGACCGCGGCGTCCGCCTCGCACACCGAGCGGACGGCGGTCTGGAGCAACGGGCCCAGCACGTCGCGCATCCAACGCAGCCGGGTGAGCACCTCGGGCCCGTAGGCGCCGTAGCGCAGGACCTTGCCGAGACCTTCGTTGAGCGAGCAGTGGGTACGCCGACCGGTCGCCGGGTCCTCGAGCACGAACATCCACATGCTGGGGGTGACCACCCCCGCCATCGGGCCGACGGTCCGACGGCTGTGGCAGGGCGCCAGCTCGACACCGGTGCCGGACTCGAAGAGCGCGACAGCGTCCTCGGGGTCGTCGACCAGACCCTCGAGCGCGGCACCACCCATCAGGGCGCCGCGCATCGGACCCGACGCGCGGTCCCAGGTCAGGGGCGGACCTGCGTGCAGGAACTGCCCGGGCGCCAGGCCGAGCACCTCGCTGGCGGGGGCGACGTCGACCAGCCGGGCGGAGACGCCGAGCAGGGCGGCGAGCGCGCGCTCGTTGGCGGTACGACGCAGTGGGTCGCCGGCAACCACCGCGAGGTCGGTCTCCGTGCCGGGCATGGGTGGACGCCAGTCGACCCGGGTGACATCGGTGGCCTGGGCGCTGATCGCGTCGGCGAAGAGGTCGGCCCCCACCGAGACGACGTGGCCCGGGCTGGTGATCGGAGTGGTGCTCATCGAGGACCTCGTTCGGTGAGGAGGGCGATCGCCCGTCGGGTGGCACCGGCGTTGGAGAGGTGGACCTCGGCGCCGGCATCGACCAGCGCGCGGACCTGCCGGCCGCGGTCCTGCAGGTCGGCGGCGGTCCCGACGACGGTGACGACGACCGGCTGGCGGACCCGCGCGATGGCGGGAGCCAGCGCCGCGACGGGATCGTCCTCGGCGCCGTGGCCCAGGACCACGTCGAGGAGGAGCACGGCGGTGCGGTCGTCCTCGGCGGCCCGGGCCAGGTGGGTCAGCCGCAGGCTCGGGTCGATCATCGGGTGCGCGCGCCCGGAGGTCAGCGCGTCGTCGCCGAAGTCGACCATCGTGTGCGAGGCATCGGTGAGGTCGGGACCGAGCGCCAGGTCAGGGGAGAGTGGAATGTTGCTGCGCACCGGGCCGAGCAGCTCGCCGGCGATCAGCATCGCCTCGTCGCACAGCGTGCCGCCGACGAAGAGCCCGCGCAGCGCCGCACCGTTGGTGGGCGGCTCGGCATGGCCCTCGACCGGCCAGGTGGGGACGGGGCGACCCAGTCGGGCCAGCACCGACTCGGCAGCCGCGGTCAGGTCGGGTCGTCCGGTGCCGAGCAGGGCGAGCTCGACCGGGGTGGCCAGCTCGGCGGCGTACGTCTGGATCGCGGCGGCCACGTCGGCGGCGGGGGGCTTGGAGACGAGCACGATGAGCTCGACGCGAGGGTCGGCATCGAGGCGTCGCATCGCCTCGCGCGTCGAGAGGCCGCCGATGTCGGCCGAGAGGTCGCGGCCGCCGACCCCGAGCGCGGAGGTGACCCCGACCCCGGCATGGTCGAGGAGGGCGAGGAGCTGCTGGCAGCCGGTGCCGGAGGCGGCGACGATCCCGACCGGACCGGGAGCCACGGTGTTGGCGAAGCCGAGGCCGAGGCCGCCGACGACGGCAGTTCCGCAGTCGGGACCCATCACCAGCAGACCGCGTCCAGCGGCCGTGCGCTTGAGGGTGCGCTCCTGCTCGACCGGCACGTTGTCGCTGAAGATCATCACGTCACGGTCGGCGTCGAGGGCGTCCATGGCCTCGACGAAGGCGCTCGCGCCCGGGACCGACACCAGCACCAGCCCCTCGGGGGCCCGGCGCAGCGCGGTCGCGGTGGTCCGCGGCGGCGCGAGCGTGGTGTCGCCCGGCTCGCGCCGGTTGGCGTCCAGCAGTGCGCGGGCCACCCCTTCCAGGGCGGGGGCGAGGGCTGCCGCGTCATCGAGCCGGAGTGCCACGACGAGATCGTTGGTGGTCGCCTCGGCCGGCACCTCGAACCCCATCTCCGCCAACACCTCGAGGTTGAGCTCGGTCGCCATCGCCACCTGGGCGGCCAGGACGCCGTCGAGCGACTGCACGGCCCGGCTGACCTGCAGCAGGGTCACGGAGTCGGCGTAGGCACCCGGTCGGAGCTCGACGTGGGTCACGTCGTGGGTCTGGGTGGTGGGGTTCATGCAGCGCATCCGATCGGTTGGCTGAGGGCGGTCAGGGCGAGACGTGAGCCGACGAGCAGGCCGCCGCCGGAGGTGTGCCCCACCGAGCACAGGGCTGAGGTGGCCGCGGCCTCGGCGCGGGTGCCGAGCGCGGCGAGGTGGGCGTTGAACTCGGGCAGCGCCTCGCCGTGCAGCGCGGCCTCGAGCAGGGTGGCCGAGAGCAGGGTGGTGCGGGAGAGGTGGGCGCGGACCGCGGCATCGACCAGCGGGGTGGCGACTCCCGCCGCACGATGGGTGGCGAGCCAGCCGCACAGGAGGTCGTCGCCCAGCGGGGTCAGCCCCTCGCCACGACCGACGAGGAGCCGGACATGATCCGGCCCCAGCCGTGGGGGGAGCGCCAGGGGGACGACGAACTCGGTCACCGTGATCGGGGGCACGACCAACGAGGTGGCCGAGTCCGCCGTACTGCGGGCGATTCCCTCCGGGTCGAGTCTGTGGACGCCCACGTCCACGATCCGACCCACCACCAGCGGCGTACCGTCGAGGTGGAGAACCCCCTCTCGAAGGTACGCCGAATCGGCCCGCATCGCACTCAGATCGCGCAGCCTCGTCGTCAGGGCGCAGGGCACCGCGACGGCCCCGGCGCTGACCAGTCCGACGCACCAGCCGTCGACAGCGAAATAGAGCGCGTCGCGTCCGCGGTGGAGGATCGCGATCTCGGCGTCCGCAGCGCTGCGCACGCGCTCGGCGACCCGGGCGGGTGCGCAGACGGGGATCACGGTTCCCGACGCTACCGGGCCCGATTAGGGTGAGCCCATGTGAGGTTGTGCCAACGATCGCCAAAATGAGGGACAAGTCTTGATAAGCGACAAGGACGCCATCGCCGCGCTGGCCCGCGTCGATGCCCTGCACACCGGGCTGACCCAGATCGTTCTCGAGGGCGGCAACCTGCACGGCATCGCCGCGGAGGTGGCGCGGGTGCTGGACGTCGGCGTGGTCGTGACCTCCTCCGACGGCCGCGAGCGCGCGGCGTCGGTGCCGGCGCAGCATCGCGAACTGTTGGTGACCCATGACCTGGTCGATCCCACCGGTCGCCTCCGGGTCGAGCGGATCGGGTCGTCGGCGATCCCGGTCGGCGGGGGAGAGGTGCGCAGCCTGCGGGTGGCCGCGGGTGGCACCGACCTGGCCCGGCTGGTCTGTGTGCGCTCCGGAGGACCGATCTCGGGGGACGACGTGCACGCGCTCGAGCGGGCGGCCGCCGTGGCCGCGCTGCTGATCACGCGCGAGGAGGCCGTGACGGCCGTCGAGAACAAGTACCAGGGCGACTTCCTGCGTGATCTCTTCCTGCGCCGCGCGGGAGGCCACTCGAACGACCCGGAGTACGTCGCCGAGCACGCCGACACCTTCGGCTGGGACCTGCGCCGACCGGTCGTCGTGGTGGCGGCCGAGATCGACCCGCCCGGATCGGACGAGGAGCTGCCCTCCCGGGTGCAGAGCCGCCAGTGGCAGGAGCGCTTCAGTGCGGCCTGGCGCCAGGTCAGCCGCAACCTCGACGCCCAGATCCCCAGCGTGGACTTCTCCTCCGAGGTGGTCACGCTGCTGCCCGTCGCCGACAGCGACATCGATCCCGTGGCCGGCCACGACGTCGTACGCCGCGCGGTGCTGGCCGTCGCCGGCGACAAGGGCGGCGGCCGGCGCCCCTTCTCGGTGGGGGTGAGTCGGGTGGCGTGCTCGCTGGACGAGTTGCCGGACGCCTACGCGCAGGCCCGGCGCGCGGTCGAGGTGGGTCGTCGGTTCAAGGGCGGGGGATCGACCACGTTCTTCGACCAGATGGGGCTGCACCGGTTGATCGCCCTGATCCCGGACACCGAGGAGCTGCGCTCCTTCGCCCGGGACGTACTGGGTCCCCTGGCGAACACGACGACCGAGGCCGCCGACCTGCGCACCACGCTGCAGGTGCTGCTCGACACCAACTTCAACGTGGCGGAGGCCGCGCGGCTGCAGTTCTTCCACTACAACACGATGCGCTACCGCGTCAGCAAGCTCGAGCGGCTGCTCGGTCCACTGGCGGCCGACTCGCAGCTGCGGCTCGACGTCGCGGTCGCCCTGCGGGTGCTCGAGATCGCCGGTTAGGTCCGCGAGCGAGGCCGCGAGGGGCTGGATCCCTCGACCGGGCTCGCCACAACAGGTGCCAGCCCCGACGGCGTTCCTTCGGCATTTCTCGCCGTCGTGGGTGTGTCATGAGGATCACTAGTTTGTGGAGTCTCGGGCCCGACCGCACACGAGAGGACCTGACATGTCGATGTTCAAGTGGGACGTAGTCGATCCGGCGCCGGGCGTGGCCGTTGCCCCGCACGAGCGACTGGCGTGGGGCAAGACCGTGGGCCTGGGCGCCCAGCACGTCGTGGCGATGTTCGGGGCGACCTTCGTCTTCCCGATCGTCATGGGGCTCAGCCCCAACCTCGCGATCATGATGAGCGGCATCGCGACGATCTGCTTCCTGCTGATCGTCAAGGGCAAGGTGCCCAGCTACCTCGGCACCTCCGCCTCCTTCGTCGGCGGTGCGACCGCGATCTACGCCTACCAGGGCGCGGGTGGGCCCGGTGGGCCCGCCGACGTGACCGGCGCGATCCTGGTCGCCGGTGTGGTGCTGGCGCTGGTCGGTGTCGTGATCCAGGTCTTCGGAGCCGGCGTGGTCAACGCCGTGCTGCCGCCCGTCGTGACCGGCGCGGTGGTCATGCTGATCGGCTTCAACCTCGCCCCGGTCGCCACCGGTGTGTACATGCCCGCCGACCCGTGGATGGCCATCATCACGATGACCGCCGTGATCCTCATGGCCGTCGGCTTCCGCGGCTTCCTCGGCCGGATCGCGATCTTCCTGGGCCTCGTCTTCGGCTACGTCCTCTCCTGGATCTTCGACCTGGTCTTCGGCAAGACGTCCCTGCCGATCCCCGGCAACGCCGAGCCGGGCGAGCACTGGCGCGTCGACTGGACCAGCGTCAAGGGCGCCGACTGGTTCGGCTTCCCGACCCACACCGCTGACGGCCTGGTCGGCAACCAGACCGCGGCCAACAACCTCGGCGCGGTCGGCTGGCACACCCCCAACTTCTCCATCACGTTCGCGCTGCTGGTGCTGCCGGCCGTGATCGCCCTCGTCGCCGAGAACGTCGGCCACGTCAAGGCAGTCGCCGAGATGACCAAGACCGACCTCGACCCGATCATGGGCCGGGCGGTGGCAGCCGACGGTGTCGGCACCGTCATCGCGACCGCCGTGGGTGGCTCACCGACCACGACGTACGCCGAGAACATCGGCGTCATGGCCGCGACCCGCGTCTACTCGACGGCCGCCTACTACGTCGCCGCACTCGTGGCGATCCTGCTGGGTCTGGTGCCGAAGTTCGGTGCCCTCGTCGCGGTCACGCCGCCGGCCGTGCTGGGCGGGATCACCCTGGTGCTCTACGGGATGATCGGTCTGCTCGGCGCCAAGATCTGGAAGGAGAACGGGGTGGACTTCGCCCGACCCGTCAACCTCGTTCCGATCTCGGCCGGCATCATCCTCGCGATCGGCAACGCCGAGCTGAAGTTCACCGACGACTTCATCCTCACCGGTATCGCCCTCGGCACGATCGTCGCGGTCCTGGGCTACCACCTCGCCCGCCTGATCGCCCCGGCCGAGAGCGACGGAACGGTGCTGGCCGTGGGCAAGACCGGCGTCCACGAGCAGCCCGACCCGCCGACGAACAAGCACCGGGACTCCCGGGAGTGAAACCTGCACCTTTCGTCTACCTCAGGCCGGGGACGCTCGCCGAAGCGCTGGCGGCCCTGGCCCGAGAGTCGAACGCCAAGGTGCTCGCCGGTGGCCAGAGCCTGGTCCCGTTGCTGTCGATGAGGCTGGCATCCCCCGCCGTGGTCCTCGACATCAACGGGCTCCCGGGCCTGGCCACCGTTCACGTCGATACGGCCGGAGTCCGGGTGGGTGCCCTCGCCCGGCATGCCGACGTCCTCGCCCACGCCGAGGCAGGGCGCGTCCAGCCCCTGCTCGCGCTGGCGCTGCGCCACGTCGCGCACCCCACGATCCGCAACCGCGGAACCACCGTCGGCTCGATCGTGCACGCCGACGCCGCCGCCGAGATGCCGGTCGTGCTCCGGCTGCTCGGCGGTTCGGTCCAGGCGGTGTCGTCCACCGGCACCCGCACCATCGAGGCGGCCGACCTCTTCGTCGGACCGCTCGAGTCAGCACTACGACCCGATGAGATCGCCGTGGAGGCGTTCTTCCCCGCCCTGGCGCCGGGGGCCGGGGTTGCCTTCGACGAGATCGCCCGCCGCCACGGCGACTATGCCCTCGTGGGGGTGGCGGCCCTGGTCCGCCTCGAGGAGGGCCGGGTCGTCGAGGCCCGCGCCGGCTACCTCTCGGTGAACGACGTCCCGGTGGTCGTCGACCTGAGCGACGTGCTGGCCGGTGGGGTGGACGAGGCCTCCCTGGCTGCGGCTGCCGAGGCGGCCCTGACCGAGCTGGAGCCGGCCGCCGACATCCACGCCACCGCCGACTACCGTGCCCAGCTGGTGCGGGTGCTGACCGGCCGCGTCCTGCGCGCGGCGTACGACGATGCCCTGGGGAGGGTCCGATGAGCGAGGAGCTCCACGACGTACGCCTGAAGGTCAACGGCGTCGAGCGCGCGGTCCGGGTGCCGGGGCGCCGCCTGCTCTCCGACGCCCTGCGCCACGACCTGGCCCTGACCGGCACCCACGTCGGGTGCGAGCACGGCGTCTGTGGCGCCTGCACGGTCCTGGTCGACGGCCGACCGATGCGCTCCTGCCTGCTGCTGGCGGTCTCGGCGGTCGACACCGAGATCACCACGGTCGAGGGGCTGACCAACGAGGACGGCTCGCTGGGTCCGGTTCAGCAGGCCTTCGCCGAGTGCCACGGCCTCCAGTGCGGCTTCTGCACGCCGGGGTTCCTCACCACGATCACTGCCGGGCTGCGCGAGAATCCCCAGCCCACCCGCGAGGAGGCCAAGGAGATGATCGGCGGCAACCTCTGCCGCTGCACCGGCTACCAGAACATCGTCAAGGCCGTCGAGCGCGCCGCCGAACTGGTGGACGAGCTCGCGGGCGAGCAGGCGACCACGTGACCACCAAGCTCTTCGGCACCCGGGTCCAGCGCACCGAGGACCAGCGTTTCCTGCGCGGTCTGGGCAAGTACGTCGACGACGTCGGCGTCGCGGGTGACCTCACGTCCGGGAGCTCGATGCTCCATGCGGCCGTGCTGCGCTCGCCGCACGCGCATGCCCGCATCCTCGACATCGACGTCGACGAGGTCCTCGACCTCGAGGGCGTGCACGCGGTCTGGACCTACGACGACCTGACGGGTCCGATGGCCGAGCCGCTGCCGCTGCTCATTCCGCACCCCGCGCTGACCCACGGCCGCACCCAGTACGCCCTGGCCAAGGACGAGGTCAACCACGTGGGGGAGGCGATCGCGTTCGTGGTCGCCGACGACCGCTACCTCGCCGAGGACGCCGTCGACCGGATCAAGGTCACCTACGAGTTCCTGCCGCCGGTTGTCGGGATCGACGCCGCCCGTGAGGCGCGGTTGCTGGTCCACGACGACGTGCCGGGCAACATCGGTGCCCGCCTCGAGCAGAACGTCGGCGACGCACCCGCCGCCATTGCTGCCGCACCCCACCGGCTCTCGCTCGACCTGACCATCGAGCGCAGCGCCTGCATGCCGATGGAGGGGCGCGGCACCGTGGCGCGCTGGGACGCCGACATCAACCGGCTCCAGGTCTGGACCTCGACCCAGACCTCGACCGGGGTCCGGGCTGCGGTCGCGGTGAAGCTCGGGCTCGACCTCGGTCAGGTGGATGTGATCACGCCCGACGTCGGTGGCGGCTTCGGGGTGAAGATCAACCACCCCTGGCCCGAGGAGCTCCTGGTGCCGCTGGCGGCGCGCGCGCTGGGCAAGATGGTGAAGTTCACCGAGGACCGGCGCGAGCACTTCATCTCCTCGGCCCACGAGCGCGGTCAGGTCCACCACGTCGAGGTGGGCTTCGACGACGATGGTCGGTTGCTCGGGCTCGACGTGGAGTTCTGGCACGACCACGGTGCCTACATCCCCTATGGCCTGATCGTGCCGATCATCACCTCGACCCAGCTGTTGGGGCCCTACAAGCCGCAGAACTACCGGGTCGTCTTCGAGTCGCTCTACACCAACACCGTGATGGTGACGCCCTACCGCGGCGCCGGGCGCCCGCAGGGTTGCTACACGATGGAGCGCACCATGGACGCCATCGCGGCGTACCTCGGCAAGGACCGCACCGAGGTCCGCTCGGTGAACTTCATCCAGCCCGACGAGTTCCCCTACGACCAGGGGATGATCTTCCAGGACGGCCGCGAGCTGGAGTACGACTCCGGTGACTACCCGGCCTCGATGGAGAAGATCAAGGCGCTGGTCGGCTGGGACGAGTTCCCTGCCTTCCGCGCGGAGATGGCGGCCCTGGGACGCACCGTGGGGATCGGGCTGGCCTGCTACGTCGAGGGCACCGGCGTCGGTCCCTACGAAGGCGCGCACGTGCACATCGAGACGACCGGCAAGGTCAAGGTGGCCACCGGCCTCACCACCCAGGGCCAGGGTCACGCCACCGTCTTCGCGCAGCTGGTCGCCGACGAGCTCGGCTGCCGCTTCGAGGACGTCGAGGTGGTCACCGGCGACACCCGCCGGATGCCGTACGCCGTCGGCACCTTCGCCTCGCGGGCTGCGGTGATGAGCGGCTCGGCGATCCACCTGGCCACCAAGCGGGCCAAGGAGAAGGTGCTCAAGATCGCCGCCGACGCGCTGGAGGCCGACCCGGCCGACCTCCAGATCGTCGACGGCGTGGTCTCGGTCAAGGGCTCGCCCGGCTCCTCGATCGACCTCGGGACGGTCTCGGTCCTCTCGAACCCGCTGCGCTACGCCTTCGACGAGGCGTCCAAGGCCGCGACCCAGTTCTCGGTGGGGGATCCCGGCAAGCCGCCGGTCCCCGAGGGGGAGGAGCCCGGCCTCGAGGGGCGCGACTTCTACTCGCCCGAGCGGGCGACCTTCGCGTCCGGCATGCATGCCGTGATCGTCGAGACCGATCCGCTGACCGCGGAGATCACGATCCTGAAGTACGCCGTGGTCCACGACTGCGGGCACCTGATCAACCCGATGATCGTCGAGGGCCAGATCCACGGAGGTGTCGCGCAGGGCGTGGGCGGAGCGCTCTACGAGCGGATGGCCTACGACGAGAACGGCCAGCTCCAGAACGCCTCCTTCATGGACTTCCTGATGCCGTACGTCAGCGAGGTCCCCGACGTCATCGACATCGACCACCTCGAGACGCCCTCACCGCTCAACCCGCTCGGCATCAAGGGCGCGGGCGAGGCCGGCGTGATCCCGTCGGCAGCCGTCTTCGCGGCGGCGATCGAGGATGCCGAAGGATTTCCCATCACGGCGATGCCCATCTCGCCGTCCGACCTGTTCGAGCTGCGTCGGCAGCACTCCAAGGAGAAGCCATGAAGCTCGCAGGCGCCAACACGTTGCCCTTCCCCGTCGCCCAGGTCTGGGACGCGATCCTCGACCCCCGGGTCCTGGTCGCCACGATCCCCGGATGTGAGCGGCTGGAGACCACCGGCGAGAACACCTACGCGATGACCGTCACGGCCGGTGTCGCCGCGATCAAGGGCACCTACGCCGGCTCCTGCACGCTCTCCGACCTCACGGCGGCGGAGTCGCTGGTGATGCGGCTCCAGGGTGCCGGCGCGCCCGGGACGATCGACGCAACCGTCGACGTCACCTTCGAGGACCTCGGGGTCGAGACCCGGATCTCCTGGAGTGCTGACGCGGTCGTCGGGGGCATGGTCGGCGGCGTCGGGCAGCGGATGCTGACCTCGGTCTCGAAGCGGATGGCGAGCGAGTTCTTCGGCAACGTCGGCAACGCGATGGCGTCGCCCGGCGGGAGTGCGTCGACCGGGGAGGCCCGCGACGCGGTCGAGGCCGCTGCGGGGGCTTCGCCCGACGTCTTCACTGCCCCGGCGAAGGCAGGACGGATCGGCTCGCAGGACGACTTCGTCAAGGGCATCGTCGTCGGCGCCGGGCTGGTCCTGCTCGGGGTCATTGCCGGATCGGTGTTCGGCCGCCGTCGATGAGCAGGCGATGATCGGGGCATGACGGACATCTCGGTCGACTCCACCGCCCGCGCCCAGGCAGCCGCCGTACGCTCCCGGGAGATCTCGGCGCGCGAGCTGCTCGAGCTGCACCTCGCGCGGATCGCCGAGCGCAACCCCGAGCTCAACGCGATCGTCTCGCTGGACGAGGAGCGGGCTCGCGAGGGTGCCGCCCTGGCGGACGACTTCCTGGCCTCGGGTCGCGAGGTGGGGCCGCTGCACGGCCTGCCGTTCGCGTTCAAGGACACCCACGCGGTCGGGGGCTGGCGCACGACGTACGGCTCGCCGCTCTACGCCGACCACGTGCCCGCCGTGGACGAGCTGCTCGTCGAGCGCGTACGCCGCGCGGGCGTCGTGGTGCTCGGCAAGACCAACGTGCCGGAGTTCGCGGCTGGCTCGCACACGTTCAACACCGTCTTCGGCACCACGCTCAACCCGGTCGACCCGACGAAGTCCGCGGGTGGTTCGAGTGGGGGAGCCGCCTGTGCGCTGGCCGCCGGCATGGTCCCGCTGGCCGACGGGTCCGACATGGGTGGCTCGTTGCGCAACCCGGCGTCGTTCTGTGGCGTGGTCGGGCTGCGGCCCTCGCTCGGACGGGTGCCCGAGTGGCCGCTCTACAACCAGTGGGAGACGACGTCGGTCGGTGGTCCGCTGGCGCGCAACGTCGGCGACCTGGCCCTGCTGCTCTCGGTGCAGGCCGGCCCGGATCCCGCGGGCGCCCCACGCGCTCGGCGACCCGGGCTCGACGTTCGCACCCCCGCTCGCGGGGGTGACCTCGGGCGTTCTCGCGGGGCTGCGGGTCGCGCTGTCGACCGACCTCGGCGGTGCCTTCGAGGTGGACAGCGAGGTCGCCTGGGTCGTGGAGGCCTCGTCGATGACGTTCGCCGCGAGCGGCGCCCACGTCACGATGGCGCACCCCGACCTTGCCCTCGCCGACGACACGTTCCGCACGCTGCGGGCCTGGCACCTCCACGCGAAGTTCGCCGCCCTGCTGGCCGCGAACCCTGACTCCTTCAAGCAGTCGCTGGCCGACAACATCCGGCTGGGGGAGTCGCTCACCGGGGTCGACGTCGCTCGCGCCTACACCCAGCGCACCTCGCTCTCCGAGCAGATGCGCCTCTTCTTCGAGTCGTACGACGTGCTGGTGCTGCCGGTCTCGCAGGTGCCGCCGTTCCCGGCCGACCAGGAGTTCCCGACCGAGATCAACGGGCAGCCGATGGGCTCCTACCTCGACTGGATGCGCTCGGCGTACTTCATCTCGGTGACGGGATGCCCGGCCATCTCGGTGCCGGCCGGCCGGACGACGACGGGGCTGCCGGTGGGGATCCAGATCGTCGCGCGGCACGGAGCGGAGCGGATGCTGCTCGAGGTCGCGGCTGCCTTCGAGGCCGCAACCGTCTGAGGCCTTTGCTACAAAGGGCGCATGGCCCTTCGCTGGTACTCCACCGTCATCGACTCCCATGACCATGCGGCTCTCGGCCGCTGGTGGGCCGAGACCCTCGGCTGGCAGATCGTCTACGAGGACGACGACGAGCTGGCGATCATCCCGGCGCACGTCACGCCCGAGGTGCTCGCTTCGACGCCCTGGGAGCAGGTGGGTCCCGGACTGGTCTTCGTGCCGGTGTCGGAGGGGAAGACGATCAAGAACCGCCTCCACCTCGATCTGGCTCCCCACACGTCCGACGACCGCGACGCGATGATCGCGCGACTGCAGGCCCGGGGCGCCTCGCTCGCCGACGTCGGACAGTCGCGCGAGGTGTCCTGGACGGTCCTCGCCGATCCGGAGGGCAACGAGTTCTGCGTGCTCTCGGCGCGCGACCAGTAGGACTGCGCCGCCGCCTCAGCCGGTCAGCTCGGCCAGGCGCTTCGCTGCGCGCGTGGCGACCGATTTCCGCCCATCCTGGCCGAGGCGCTCGAGCTCGGGCACGAGCCAACTGGTCAGGTGCGGGTCACCATCGGCCCAGTGGGTCAGGACGTCCATGGTGACGTTGAGGACGATCCAGTCGGTCGAGCTGGTCAGGTTGTGCTGGAGCAGTTCGGCGGCGCGGTGCGACTGCTCGTCGGTGAGGTCGTTCCTCAGATGCTGGAGCATCTGGGCGACATGCCACTGGACCGACGGTTGCTCGATCAGCCCGAGGTCGCTGATCAGGCGGTCGATGTGTCGTACGAACCACTCGGGCTGCTCACGACAGATCTTCTCGAGCGCGTCTCCCACGCGCAGGCGGACGACCTCGTCGGGGCTGGACACGGTCTCGAACAGCTCGTCCAGGCGAGCCCGGTCGGCGAGCACGAGGGCGACGACCTCCGGGGTCCGGCCAAGGGAGTTGGGGTGGCCGCCCTCGAGCAACTGGGCGAAGGGTTCGGACACGCGACCAGAATCGCATGCTGGCGTCACGGATCGAGACGGGATCCCGGTGACTCCGCGCCGCTGTGCGTGGGCGCCGTGCCTCCGCTGCGGGTTCGCTGTGCGGACGTGTCGGACTCGTCAACTACCGTCCCGCTCATGACCGCCCCGAGGAGCACGACGACCTTCGCTGGTTCCGGGCAAGCGAACTCGCCGATCTGACGATGGCCCACCCGACCAGTCTGTCGAGCATCCTGGGCGCCATTCACGTCGCCACCAAGTAGCCACGACGGCCATCCGCGCATCGCGGGGTCCTGCCCAGCCGCACGAGGGTGTGGCCTCCGAGAAACTCTTGTCCACATGCCGGAAGATCGGCCGGGTTTCGGGGTCGAAATGTCGGTGGTCACGGCTTGACTTGATCCATGACCGAGACGCCCGCCGATGTCGACACCGCTGCTGCGGTGCTCGAGTTGGCACGCGCACAGCGGACTGCGGCCGACACCGCCGAGGCCACTCTCTTGCAGGCTGCGGTGGCGTGGGCGGTGATGCACTCGACCGAAGTCGATGGGCGATGCGGCGACGATCACCGACCGGTGTTTCCTGGAGGAGTCGCTGCCGATCGCGGGGCCGGGGGCGCCGTTGATCGCGGAGTTCTCGATCACTGAGTTCGCGGTCGCGGTCGGGCTCTCCACCGAGGCGGGGAAGGCCTACCTGGGTGAGGCGGTCGAGCTGCGCTACCGACTCCCGCGGGTCTGGAAGCGGGTCGCGGCCGGGGATCTGGTGGCGTGGAAGGCGAGGTGGATCGCCAAGGCGACCTTGTCGCTCTCGATGGAAGCAGCGGCGTTTGTGGATGCCCGGGTCGCGGCGTTTGCGCACCGGTTGCGCGTCAGTGAGCTCGACCGGTTGGTCGAGACGCGCGATCGCCCAGTTCATGCCCGAGGAGGCCGAGCGCCGCCGCAAGACCGCCGCGGATGGTCGGTCGTTCAACGTCGGGAAGTCCCGCACAGGTCTCGATGGGAACGCCGAGGTGTGGGGCACCCTCGATGTGGCCGATGCCCTCGACCTCGACGCGGCCGTGGCCGAGGGTGCCGAGGCGTTGAAGTCGTTGGGGTCGACGGAGTCGTTGGACGTCCGCCGAGCCCAGGCCCTCGGTGCGATCGCCCGCCGTCAGCTGGCGTTCGACCTCAGCGGCACCGACGACGAAGACACCCACACCCGCGCGGAAGCCGCGGCAGGTGATCCTGCACGTGCATCTCTCCGAGGCCGCGATCCGTGGTGAGGCCGGTGGGCTGGGGAGGTTCGAGAACACCCGGAGCCCGATCACCGCGGAGCAGATCCGCGACTGGTGCGGGAACCCGGACGCCCAGGTGGTCGTGAAGCCGGTGATCGACCTCAATGACCACCACCACGTGAATGCCTACGAGGTCCCCGACCGGATCCGTGAGCAATCCGCCCTCATCAACCCGACGTGTGTGTTCCCGTGGTGCACCCGATCAGCCCGACGATGCGACAGCGACCACATCCAGCCCTACGACGCGGGCGGATCAACCTCGTCCGACAACATCGCGCCGCTCTGCAGACGACACCACCGGCTCAAGACCCACGGTGGCTGGACCTACCGATCACTCGAGCCCGGTGCCTATCTCTGGACCAGCCCCCACGGCTACACCTACCTGCGCGATGAGTCCGGCACCCTCGACGTCAGCCACGACCGAAGAGCCTGACCGCCCCACACCCCGCAGCGACCACCGAGCGGGGCCAGTGGCACGTCCACACCCGGGCATGACGCCTCGTCCCGTTCGCGCAGAGGCGTCCGGGGCTGCTGCTGAGGTCCGTGCGCCCTCAGCATGCGCACGTCCGCTGTGGCAAGCCCCTACTGCTGACCCCGACCAATCCTGACCCTGCACACTGGCCGCATGCTGATCGCCAAGTCCCTGCTGCTGTTCGCCCTCGCTGCGGTCGCCGAGATCGGCGGCGCCTGGCTGGTGTGGCAGGGCGTGCGCGAACACAAGGGTTGGATCTGGATCGGCGCAGGCGTCATCGCCCTCGGCCTGTACGGCTTCGTCGCCACCTTGCAACCCGATGCGAACTTTGGTCGCATCCTGGCCGCCTACGGCGGGGTCTTCGTCGCCGGGTCACTCGCGTGGGGGATGGTCGCTGACGGGTTCCGGCCCGACCGCTACGACATCACCGGAGCGCTCATCTGCCTGGTCGGTGTCGCCGTCATCATGTACGCCCCCCGAGTCGACGTCTGACGGTGCTGGCTACGCCACACCGCGCCCACGGATATCCACAGGGAAGCCGCTGCCCTGTTGAGAAGCGGCCCAAATCTGTGGAGGAGAGAGCCCCTTTTGTGGACGACAGCACCACTTTCGGTGGAACCACGGGAATGTTCCGGATAACCCTTGCGCGGGGGTGTCCGGGGGGCATAGAACTTCTCTTACGCAGACCTTCCGGGGAATGCGGGATGGCTCGGAAACAAAGGTTCACACGGCGGGGCAACTCGCCGCAGCAGCAGGGTGACGAAGCTGCTGGAGCCGGAGTCGAAGAGCGATCGATCGGAAGCGTCACCGGTACCGATCACCCTGAAGGGCCCTTGCGACTCATACTCTCAAGGGCCCTTCGCCTATTTCCGCTCCACCCGCCCACGAGTCGGGCACTGCCGCCATTCCCCGAGCAGGTCGGTCAGACTGTCCCTGTGATCTCCGCCGTCGCCCAACGTGTGATCCCGCCCGTCGTCAAGACGATCTGGCGGCCCACCGTCACGGGCCTGAGCAACGTCCCGCGCACCGGCGGGGTGATCCTGGCCAGCAACCACCTGAGCTTCGCCGACTCCGTGGTGATCCCGTGCGTCGTGCCGCGCCGCGTCGTCTTCCTCGCGAAGTCCGACTACTTCACCGGCACCGGCGTGAAGGGCGCCCTGACCCGGGGCTGGTTCGAGGCGATGGGGATGCTGCCCGTCGACCGCGACGACCACAAGGCGGCCCTGGCCAGCCTCGACACCGCGCTCGAGGTGCTGGCCCGCGGCGAGGCCTTCGGCATCTACCCCGAGGGCACCCGCTCTCGCGACGGCCGGCTCTACCGCGGCCGCACCGGCGTCGCCCACCTCGCGCTGACGGCCGGAGTCCCCGTTGTCCCGGTCGGACTCGAGGGGACCGAGGAGCTCCAGCCCGTCGGGTCGAACCGCCCCAGAATCGTGCCGGTCCGCGTCTCGTTCGGTGAGCCGATCGACTTCACCGGTCGGTACGACGGCGTCCCCGGCGGGCGGGCTCGCCGGGAGGCGACCGACGAGATCATGGCAGCGATCCAGCGACTCTCGGGTCAGCCCGAGGCGGGCACCTACAACGAACGCGTTCCCGAGGTCTGAACCGCGCGAGGATCGGCAGGCACCCCGACACCCAGACGGAAGGCAGGTCTGCACATGCACCTGACGAAACCCGGTCCGGACGAGGTCCGGATCAGTCCCTGGCTGCTGGCGGTGTTCCGTGCCGGCGTCGCCCTGCTCTGGATCGAGAACGTCCAGTGGAAGCGGCCAC
The DNA here is from genome assembly GCA_963850965.1 of uncultured Actinomycetota bacterium. Lineage (GTDB taxonomy): Bacteria > Actinomycetota > Actinomycetes > Propionibacteriales > Nocardioidaceae > Nocardioides. Next base: position 505,847 of record CAWKMT010000004.1, read on the forward strand.
CCGACTTCGGGTCGCTGGAGAAGTTCACGACGTACGCCGTCGACTACCCGGTGCTGGCTCCCTGGAGTTGGCTCGTCGAGCACCTGGTGCTGCCGAACATGACCTTCTTCGGCTGGATGACCGTGCTGATGGAGGCCTCGCTCGGTGCCTTCCTGCTGGTGGGCCTCCTGACCCGCTTCTGGGCACTGATCGGGATCGTGCAGACGGTCGCCATCACGTTGTCGGTGCTCAACGCACCCCACGAGTGGGAGTGGGCCTACTACCTGATGTTCCTGGCCCACCTGGCCCTGTTCGCCACGGCCGCCGGCCGCAGCGTCGGTCTCGACTCCCTGCTGCGTCCGATCTGGCAGCAGTCGAGCAGTCGTCTGGCCCCGATCCTGGTGAGGTTGTCATGACCCAGAACCCGCTCGACCGTGCCGCGCTGCTCCTGGGCGCCCTGGCGGTGCTCAGCCCGGTCTTCGCGCTCAGCACCAGCTCCAACAACAACTTCGTGACCGTGCGCAACGGCGGCCTCGTGGTCCTCGTCGTGCTCGGTCTCGTCGCCCTGGCGGGCGGCTACCTCAGCAGCCCCAGGGTCGTGCTCGGTGCCGGGGTCGGCTGCGGGCTCGCGGCCCTGCTCCAGCTCGTCCAGCTGGGGCGCTCGACCAACTGGCTGGACGGCAGCGGGTCGACGTTCTCGTTGCTGCTCGCGCTGACGATCGGGCTGGTGAGCGTCGGCCTGGTGGGGCACCGCGCCGGGGAGACGCACCAGCCGGGCTGACGGGACCGGGGGCTGGCACAGGCTGCCAACGAACCGCGCGTTCGTCGGCACAATGTGCCGTGGCTGCCGCGCCCGGGGACCGATTGAATCGACCCCATGCCAGCCCCTGAGCCACGCCGGATCCGGATCGGGATCGACACCGGTGGCACCTTCACCGACGTCGTCGCCTTCGACGAGGAGTCCGGCGAGGTGGTCACCACCAAGACCCCCTCCACCCCGAGCAATCCGGCCGACGGCTTCATGGCCGGCATCGAGAAGGTGCTCGGGCTGCTCGGCCTCCCCGAGGGCGACGGTCGAGCGATCACCGCGGTCAGCCACGGCACGACGGTGGCCACCAACCAGCTGCTCGAGGGCAAGGTGGACCGGCTCGGCTTCATCACCACCGAGGGCTACGAGGCGATGCTCGAGATCGCCCGTCAGTCGGTGCCGGACGGCTACGGCAACTCCTACTTCTGGGTGAAGCCCTCCCGGATCGTGCCGCGCGACCTGGTCAAGGGCGTGGGGGGCCGCCTCGACTTCACCGGCGCCGAGGTCCGCCCCTTCGACGAGGAGTCCGCCCGCGCCGCCGCGCGGTGGTTCCGGGACCAGGGCGTGAACACCCTGGCGGTCTGCTTCCTCCACGCCTACGCGAACCCCGACCACGAGGAACAGATGCGGGCCGTGCTCGCCGAGGAGCACCCCGAGGCCGTGGTCTCGGTCAGCAGCGAGGTGCTCCCGGAGTACCGCGAGTACGAACGCGCCATGACCACGCTCGTCGACGCAGCCGTCAAGCCGCGCCTCTCGGCGTACGTCACCAACATCAAGAGCCGGCTCGCGGCGTACGCCGGGGAGCGCAAGGTCCCCTTCTACGTGATGAAGTCGAACGGCGGCGTGCTCAGCGCCGACGAGGTCGTCCACCAACCGATCACCACCGTGCTCTCCGGGCCGGCCGCCGGTGCCCTCGGTGCCGCCCTCATCGCCAAGGTCGCAGGCTTCGACAAGGTGCTGACCAGCGACGGCGGCGGGACCTCCACCGACGTCTCGGTCGTGATCGACGGCGAGCCCACCCTCACCACCGAGGGCAGCGTGGGCGCCTTCCCCTCGAAGATCCCGATGATCGACGTGGTCACCGTCGGCGCGGGTGGCGGCTCGATCGCCTGGCTCTCACCCGAGGGCACCCTCAAGGTCGGCCCGCAGTCGGCCGGCGCCGACCCGGGGCCGATCTGTTACGGCAAGGGCGGGACCGAGGTGACCATCACCGACGCGCACGTCTTCCTCGGCCGGATCCCCCCGCACCTGCTCGGTGGCGAGATCCCGCTCGACGTCGATGCGGCCCGCGCCGGGATCGAGGCGCTCGCCGACCGGCTCGGCATGACCCCGGAAGCCTGCGCGGCCGGTGTCCTCGAGATCTCCGCCTGGAACCAGGCCAACGCGCTGCGCCAGGTCACCGTCAAGCGTGGCCTCGACGTCCGCGACTTCACCCTGACCACGTTCGGCGGGTCGGGCTCGTTGCTGCTCTGCCGTCTGGTCGACGTGCTCGGCCTGCGCGCAGTCCTGGTGCCGCCCAACCCCGGCAACGTCTCGGCGTTCGGTCTGCTGACCGTCGACGTCAAGAACGACTACGTGCGCACCCACGTCTCGCTCGCCGACGGTCTCGACCCCGCGGTGGTCACCGGCATCTTCGCGACGCTGAGCGACCAGGCCCACGCTGCACTGGTCAAGGAGGGCTTCGCGCCCGAGCAGCACCAGTACGCCCGCACCGCGGACCTGCGCTACTTCGGGCAGGCCTTCGAGGTCCGGGTGCCCGTCCCCGGCGGCGAGGTGGACGCCGGGGTGCTCGATGCCGTCGCGGCCCGCTTCCATGCCGAGCACCGCGCGCTCTACGGCTACGACTTCGCCGGCGACGCCACCCAGCAGGTCGAGTGGGTCAACCTGCGGGTCTCCGGCATCGGCCCGATCCAGCGGCCCGAGATCAAGCGGGCGCCCAGCGGCGAGGCGCATGAGGTGCGCCCGACCGGCCGCCGGTCCGTCTGCTTCGACCCGCTCGAGGGGTACCTCGACACCCCGGTGCTGTGGCGTACCGATCTCTCGCCGGGCACCACGGTGAGCGGCCCGGCCATCATCGAGGAGTTCGGCTCGACCGTGCCGTTGCACCCGGGATTCGTCGCCCGGATCGACGACTTCCTCAACATCATCGTGACCAGGGAGAACGACCAGTGAGCGACAGCCGCAGGGCACCGACCCAGTTCCCGTTCGGGATGCTCACGGCCGACGCCGGCGCCAGCGCCGACCCGGTGCTCGTCGAGATCGTCCAGGGCTCGCTGGCCAGCGTCGAGATGGAGGTCGAGACCGCCATCGGCCGCACCTCACGCAGCCCGATGATCCGCGATGCCCACGACTTCCGCGCCGGCATCCACGACCGCCTGCTGCGCAAGCTCACCGGGCGCTCGTACTCCGCGCTCGTCCACCCGATCGCCCGGGACTTCCCGATCGAGGAGATGCGCGAGGGTGACGTCTTCTTCCACAACGACGTCTACCGCTCCGAGGGCGGCATCGGCCACCTGCCCGACCTCTGCGTGACGGTCCCGGTCTTCTCCGGCCCGCCCGAGGCCCGCATCGTGGTCGCCTTCGTCCAGGCCTTCGGCCACCACGACGACATCGGCGGTGCGGTCCCGGGCTCGATGCCCTCGAACGCCACGAGTGTCTTCGAGGAAGGGCTGATGGTCCCGCCGATCCGGCTCTGGGATGCCGGCGTACCCAACCGGGCGGCGCTGTCGATCATGACCCGCAACTCCCGGATGCCCGAGTCGCTCGCGGCCGACCTGGACGCCGAGTGCTCGGCCTGCCTGATGGGCGCGCGCCGGCTCGGCGAGCTCTTCGACCGCTACGGCACCGAGACCGTCGAGTCCTGCTTCGACGCGATCATCGACCGGACCACCACGACCTACCGCCGCGAGATCCTGTCGCAGATCCCGGTGGGGGAGTGGGTGTGGGAGGACTACGCCGAGCACGACGGTGTCGACGAGCCCCGGCTGCACACCCAGCGGATCACGATGACCCGCACCGCCGCCGACGACCCCGACGGTGAGCGGTTGATCCTCGACTTCGACGGCACCGGCCCGCAGGCCAAGGGGCCGATCAACCACTGTGGCGACTACAGCGACGGTGTCTTCCTCAAGAAGTGGCTCGCACCGATCCTGCGCAACCTCGCGGCCGATCCCGAGCGGATGGCCGAGCTCGACGTCAACGAAGGCATCGTGCCCTTGATCGAGATGCGCTTCCCGCCCCCCGGGACCCTGCTCACCCCGGTCTTCCCGGCGCCCACGAACGCCCGCACCTTCGTGATCCTGCGACTGCTCGGCGTGCTGGCAGGGGTGGTCGCCAAGGCCGTCGACGGCCGGATGCCCGCCGACCAGGAGACGATCCGGTACACCGGGGTCTACGGCGACGACCTCGACGGTCGGCCCTACCTCATGCGGGAGGTGCTGGGCGGCGGCTCGGGCGGCCGCTACTACGCCGACGGCGAGGACACCATCCACGTCGTCCCCGACTCGCGGAACCTCCCGAGCGAGTTCACCGAGGCGCGCTTCCCGTTCCGGGTGGAGAGCCTCGGCCTCGCGATGGACTCCGGCGGCGCCGGGAAGTTCCGTGGCGGCCTCGGCTACGAGAAGCACGTCCGGATGCTCAAGGACGCTCACTTCATGTCGATCGCGGACCGCTCGATCCTGGCCTGCTGGGGCGTCAAGGGCGGCCTCGCGGGCAAGCCGTTCGAGGTCGTCATCGACCCGGGTGGTCCCCACGAGCGTGAGGTCGATGCGCTGGCCGACGCCGAGCCGGTCAAGGCCGGTGAGGTGATCCGGATCCGCACCACCGGTGGTGGCGGCTGGGGCAGTCCGCTCGAGCGTGAGCCGGCCCTGGTGGTCCGGGACGTCGTCTGGCGCAAGGTGTCGCCCGCGGCTGCGCTCGCGTCGTACGGCGTGGTGCTGACCGGGTCGCTCGACGACGATTCCCTCGGGTACGACGAGTCGGCCACGGCTGCCGAGCGAGCGGGCCGTCCGGCTGCGTCCGAGGCGTTCTTCGACCGGGGCCCGGGCTACGCCCAGCTCTCGGGTGGCTCGGCGTCGGCGGACGTCGACTGGGTCTGACCCCGGCCTGCTGGGCCTGCGAGGATCGTCGGATGCAGAGCGACGCACGGACTCCCGAGGACTACCTGGCCGGTCTCCCCGACGACCGGCGTGAGGCGATCGCGACGGTGCGCGACGTCGTCAACGCCCACCTGCCCGACGGCTACGTCGAGACGATGGAGTGGGGGATGCTCAGCTGGGTCGTGCCGCTGAGCCGCCACCCGGAGACCTACAACGGCAAACCGCTGGCCTACGTCTCGCTGGCCTCACAGAAGAACCACCTGGCGCTCTACCTGATGGCGCTCTACTCCGACGGTCCCGAGCTCCCCTGGCTCCAGCAGCAGTACGCCGAGCGCGGGCTGCGCCTGGACATGGGCAAGGCCTGCCTGCGGTTCAAGCGGCTCGACGACCTGCCCCTCGACGTCATCGGTGAGCTGATCGCGATGACGCCCGTGGAGTCCCTGATCGCGCGCCACGAGGCGGCCCGGCAGCGCTGACCAGGGGCTTCGGACCCTTGTCCGGTTTTACCCGGCGACGCATGCTGGAAGCAGGGCCCGTCGGGGAGGTGAGGCCCGTGGACACGCTGGATGTCTTCCGCAGCTCGGTGCTCTACACGCACGAGGAGCTCGCCGCGCGCCTGGATCGCGTGCGCGAGATGGTGCACCCACCCGATCAGCCCCGCAAGGCCTACGAGGAGTTCGACACCTTCCTGTCGATCGCCAGCAAGCACCTCAATGCCGTCGACGCGGTGCTGCTCCCCGCCGTACGCAAGCGGGTGCCGGAGGGTGGCCGGGTCGTGCACGACTACCTCGCCCGGGCCAGGACTCTCGAGCTCGCGCTGTCGCATACCAAGGCCCGCGGCTACGGCTCGGTCTTCGAGATGGGTCGGTCCTGGCCGGCGGTGTGGGACGACGTCCTGGGCGCCCTCGCCACGCAGCGCGGCGCGGAGTTCGCGATGGTCGAACGGCTGGCCGCCCAGCTCGACGAGGACGCCCTGGTCCGGCTCGCCGACCGGTTGCACGCCGCCGAGCTCACCGCCCCCACGCGGCCGCACCCGTGGCTGCCGCACACGGGGGTCGCCGGCCGGGCGGCCCGCCGCGTCGAGCACGCCGTGGACTCCTTCTGGGACACCGTCGAGGGCCGGATGGTGCCCGCGCCGGTCCGTCCTCCCCCGCAGGACCCGGGGCGCTTCAAGCAGTACCTCCTGGCCGACCCGCGCTTCTCGGAGTGAGCGACCCCTTGGCAACACCTGCCAGCGAATGGGCGCCGCGTTGGTCCTAGTTGCTGGTGTGCGCGGCACCGGTCGTCACTAGGTTCGACGCCATGAGGGTCCTGCTCGCGCTGGGTGGCAACGCCATGACGAACGCCGACGGGCGAGCCCGGGTCGAGGACCAGGTGGAGGCCGCCCGGGTCGCGATGACCGCCGTGGTCGCCCTGATCGCCCAGGACGTCGACGTCGTGCTCACCCACGGCAACGGCCCCCAGGTCGGCAACCTGCTGGTGAAGAACGAGGTGGCCGCGAGCGTCGTACCCCCGGTGCCGCTCGACTGGTGCGGTGCCCAGACGCAGGCGACCCTCGGGTTCGTCCTGATGAACGCGCTCGACGACGCCCTGGCCCGCGCCGGCATCGACCGGCCCTCGGCGACCGTCGTGACCCGCACCCTCGTCGACGCGGCGGACCCCGGCTTCGCCCACCCGACCAAGCCGATCGGGCGCTTCCTGCCCGGTGACGAGGCTGCGGTGCTGATCAAGCACGGCGAGACCTGGGAGGACCGCGGCGCCAAGGGGTGGCGCCGGGTCGTCGCCTCACCGGCTCCCCTCGAGATCCTCGACGCGGCCGCCGTACACGCCCTCGTGGAGGCGGGGTTCGTCGTCGTCGCGAACGGCGGCGGAGGGATCCCCGTCGTACGGGGCGCCGGTGGCAGCCTGCGCGGGGTCGAGGCCGTGATCGACAAGGACCTCGGTGCGGCACTGCTGGCCAGGACGGTCTCGGCGGACGTCCTGGTCATCGCCACCGACGTCCCCCAGGCCGTGCTGCGCTTCGGCACCCCCGAGGCCGAGCCCCTCGGCACGACCACGGTCGCGCAGCTGCGCGCCTACGCCGACGAGGGGCACTTCGCCAGCGGTTCCATGGGGCCCAAGGTCGATGCGGCCTGCCGGTTCGTGGAGCAGGGCGGGACTCGCGCCGTCATCACCAACCTCGACCAGATCGTCGACGCGGTCGCCGGCCGCGCCGGCACCGTCGTCGTCCCCGACTGACCCTCCGACTGATCCAGCCACTCACCGACCAGGAGAGCACCTCATGCCCGACGCCATCGAAGTACGCAAGGTCCCGATCCACTCCGTCGCCGACGCCTCCGAGCTCGCGAAGCTGATCGACGACGGCGTGATGGCGCCCGAGCGGGTGATCGCGATCATCGGCAAGACCGAGGGGAACGGCGGGGTCAACGACTACACCCGGATCATCTCCGACCGCGCCTTCCGCGAGGTGCTGATCGCCAAGGGTGCTCCGGCCGAGCAGGTCAAGCAGATCCCGATCGTGTGGTCCGGTGGCACCGACGGCGTGATCAGCCCCCACGCGACGATCTTCGCCACCGTGCCGGCGCAGGACGTCGTACACACCGATGAGCCGCGGCTGACGGTCGGCTTCGCGATGAGCGAGCAGCTCCTGCCCGAGGAGATCGGGCGGGTGGCGATGGTCTCGAAGGTCGCCGCCGCGGTGCAGGTCGCGATGGAGAAGGCCGGCATCACCGACGTCGCCGACGTCCACTACGTGCAGACCAAGACCCCGTTGTTGACCGTGCACACCATCCGCGACGCGAAGTCCCGCGGGAAGACGGTCTGGACCGAGCACACCCACGAGTCGATGGACCTCTCCAACGGCTGTACGGCCCTCGGCATCGCCGTCGCGCTCGGTGAGATCGAGATGCCGACCGACGCCGACGTCATGCACGATCGTTCGCTCTTCTCGGCGGTCGCGTCCTGCTCGTCGGGTGTCGAGCTCGACGTCGCCCAGATCGTGGTGGTCGGCAATGCCCGGGGCGTGGGTGGGCGCTACAGGGTCGGCCACTCGGTGATGAAGGACGCGCTCGACGCCGATGGCATCTGGGAGGCGATCCGCTCCGCCGGGCTCGACCTGCCCGAGCGTCCTCGCACCGCCGACCTCGACGGGAAGCTCGTCAACGTCTTCCTCAAGTGCGAGGTCTCCCAGGACGGCCAGGTTCGCGGTCGCCGCAACGCGATGTTGGACGACTCCGACGTCCACTGGCACCGCCAGATCAAGGCCGCCGTCGGTGGCGTCACCGCCGCGGTCACCGGTGACCCGGCCGTCTTCGTGAGCGTCTCGGCCGCCCACCAGGGCCCCGACGGCGGCGGCCCCGTGGCCGCCATCGTCGACCTGAGCTGACCTGCCACTGATGGCCGCCAAGGACCCGCCGACCTGCCACTTGTGGCCGCCCTCGCCGGCCATATGTGACAGGTCGGGCCCCTGTGAGCGGCCACAAGTGACGGGTCAGCGCAGGAGGCGGCCGGCGTACGCCGCGAGCTGATCCTGGATCGAGGCGTCGGCCGGGGCCGGCGCCTCCGCCGCGAACGCCTGCCCCCGACGCTCCGGTGTCAGGGTCGTGGTGAGGAAGCCCAGTGCCTGCTCGGCGACCTCGTCGTCCACGCTGAACTCCTGTCCGGTGGCATGGGTGAGGTCCCAGGCGTGGATCGAGAACTCGGTGGTCTGCCAGTCGACCTTGTCGGGATCGGCGTCCGCTCCGGCCAGGTGCCAGGAGTGGATCAGGTCGTCGGCGGCCGAGCGGAAGGCGGTGGTCCACCCGCTGGTGATTGCCGGCGGCTCTGCGGACCAGTCGGGCTGGTTGCCCCGTCCCATCTCGAGAAAGGCGCCGGGGGCCGCGACCACATGGGTGATCAGCCGGCCGACGTCCCAGTCGCGGCACGGAGTGGGTTGGTTCAGCTGTTCCTCACGGATCCTGGCCAGGACGTCGCCGGTCTGGTCGAGGGCCCGAGAGAGTAGGACAACGGCGTCGATCTGCTCCGTCATGGCTCTCCTCCTCGTGGTGCGGGGGTCCGCACCCAGCCCCACGATAATCCCGTGCGCAGGTCTGCGGGAGAGGCCCGATGGCCCGGAGGTGCTATTGCCCCCGGTCCGCCCCGAGCGGCACATTGGCAGGAAGGTGACGCTCGGGTCGTCGTGAGATGGGGCCTCGACTGCTTGGGCGTGACACGTCTGCGGCCGAGGGACTGGCATGACGGAACCGTTCGAGTTGGGGCGCCCCAGCACCCCGGGCATGGGCCCCGAGCAGCCACAACCTCCGCGGGAGGACTGGGCCGCGGATCACTCCGTCCAGCGCGCCCAGCGGGCGGCGTACGACGACGCCAGCAGCGCGCTGCGGGTCGGTGCGGTGGCGGCGGTCCCGACCGCAACGCTGATCGCGCTGGCGTTCACGGCCGCTGCGGGCTGGTATGCCCACGCTCAGGACGAGGGAACTCTCGGGCCCGGTCCCTGGCCGCGCAGCCTCCTGGCGCTCGTGCTCCTGATGGTGGCGCTCCAGCTCGTCTCGACGCTGCTCGCGCTCGAGCACCTGACGTACGACGCGTCCCGGCCGCAGCGGTGGATCGCCCTCGTGCTGATCGCGGTGATGCGCCTGATCGTGTTGGCGGTCGTGGCCAGCGCCATCCTCGTCGGCAAGTACGGGAGGTGGGACACCTGGCCCGAGGTCGGGCGACTGGCGGCGGCGATCGAGGGCGGGGCGCTGCTGATCCTGTTCCTGTCGTGGCGGCTGGTCTACAGCTGGGTCGGGAGCAACTACGAGCATTCCGGGCCCTCGCGGATGGTGGCCGGACACGAGCGGGAGCACCCCCGGGCCGGCACCGCCCCGGTGTCACTGCCTGACGACAGCGAGGGCCGTCTGCTCGCGATCGGCGCGTCGGGCGGAGGGATCCGCGCGGCAGCCTTCGTGCTCGGCGGCCACCAAGCCCTCCAGGATCTGGCCGAACCACTCAAGGTCGACGCACCGGAGTGCGAGCCACCGGTCTTCGCCGTGAGCGGTGGCAGCTACATCGGTGCGGCGCTCGCCCTGCGGCGTGCCTTCACGCCGCACGGGCAGCCGCGCGAGGTGCCCAGTTCCTGGTCCGAGGCGTACGACATGGACTCACCCGAGCTGGAACGGCTGCGGCGCCACACGCGCTACCTCTTCGAGCCGGCCGGGCGGATGCGCGACGGTGCGGTCTCCCTGCTGATGGGGGCTGTGGTCAACCTCGCGCTCGTCGTGGTCGCCCTGCGGCTCCTGACCTGGGTCAGCGGTCAGATCGCCATGACCGTGGGGTTGGTGTCGGTACGCCACCAGGACGACAAGCTGATCGGCATCGCCCTCGCCGACGCGTGGGGTGGCCGCGAGTGGGCACTCTTCCTGACCATCCCCGCCCTCTGCCTGGCCGCGATGGTGGTGCTGACCGGGTTGAGCTGGTTGGTGACCTCGACCTTCGACAACGTCAATCCCCGGCCCCATCGGCGGCGGGCCGCCGAGTACGTCCGCGAGAAGAGTGCGCAACTGCGCCCCGCCCTTCTCGGCATCGGTGCCGGGTGGCTGATCGTGGTCCTGGTGCTGCCGGCGGGGGTGGTCGGAGTCGTGTCGTTGATGGCCCACAACGAACCGACCGCCGGTGTCGCGACCTGGCTGGACAAGGTCGGGTTCGGCAACCAGACCCTGTGCGAGGAAGCCATGATCAGTCAGTTGCAGCAGGCGGTGGTGGAGACCTCGGCGGCAGCCCGACTCAGCCCGGGGGTGCCGCACGAGGTGACGACCGGGGCATGTGGGTTCGAGACCACGATCTCCCGGACCTACGTGCCGGGGGTCGCTGAGGCGAGCGGGAGCACCGTGCTGAGTGACGCAGAGGTCGAGGCCGCTCGTGAACTGGTCGGGGTCAAGCGGTTGCCTGGTCAGATCGCCGGGATCGGCGGGCTGTTGCTGGTGGTCGTCAGCCTGCTGCGCCACGGACCCTCGCCCGAGACCAGCGCTGCCACGGGACTGGTCTCGCGCGCGCGACGGGCCCTGCTGATGTGGCTGCCGTTGGCGATCGTGGGCTCGCTGGCGACCTACTTGATGTTGGTGGCGAACCACCGCTTTCTCACCGCCCTCGACGAGACCACCCTGGTGACCAACGCCGCGGTCACCGTCGCCGCCTGTGCCGTGGCGTACCTCATCGACGCCAACGCAACCTCGATGCACGGCTTCTATCGGGCTCGGCTCTCGGATGCCTTCGCGGTCGGTGTGGACGACGCGACCCGGGTGGCCGAGGAGTTGCCGCCCCCCGTGGTCTACCGGTTCTCGCAGCTGGCCAAGGGCTCGATCTTCTCGGGACGTCCGGCTGCCGACGGTGAGCCCGCCGAGCCGCCGGTCCCTGCGCGTTCCCTGCCGCTGCGCATCGTGACCACGGTGAACTCACTGGCGGCCAATGAGGCACCGACGATGCGGGGTGGCTTCCCGATGGTCTTCGGCCCCGACCGGGTCGAGATGCACCGCGAGGCTCGTCAACGGCTGTGCGTCTCGACCCGGGCCTACGAGCAGTTCGCCGGTGCCGGCCGGGTCTCGATCATGGCGACGGTCGCCACGAGTGGTGCCGCCATCTCGCCGCTGATGGGCAGGTACGGCGCGCAGATGGCGCCGTACCGCCTGCTCCTGACGCTCTTCAACCTCCGCGTCGGCACCTGGGTGCGCAACCCGATGCACGTGGGGGACAACACCCTGGAGGGCTCGGGGATCGGCAAGATCCTGTGGATGACCCGCAAGCCCGGCCTGGCCCAGGTCGCCCTGGAGGCGTTCGGCAACTCGTCGGCGAACCGGCGGTGGATCTACCTCAGCGACGGTGGGCACCTGGACAACACCGGGCTGGTCGAGTGCGTGCGGCACTGCGTCATCGAGGGGACGGCGGGTCGGATCGTCGTCCTGGACGCGAGCAACGACCCGGTCGACACGTGGTCGGCCGTCGGCGACGCGATCAGTGTGGTCCGCGCGGACCTGGAGGTGGATCTGCGTCGGGTGTGGAACCCGCCCGAGCCGCCCTGGATGAGGAGGTACACCGGGGCCGGCCTGGACGTCGTCGTCGTCAAGGCGGTCCGCACCGAGCTTCCGGGCGCCGACTCGAACGACCTGGACTGGTCCGACCAGCTCCCGCCGAACGTGCAGTCCTTCCAGCTGGTGAACAAGGACTTCCCGCGCTCCTCGACGGCTCGGCAGAAGTTCGGGGACCTGGAGTTCGAGGCCTACCGGTCCCTGGGGTACGCAGCGACCCTCACGTCACTGCAGTCGGCCAGCTGGGTCTGACGCGGTCCCTCACTCGGGAGCGTCCAGCCAGGCCCGGATCGCGGCGTTGTGCTGGCCCAGGGTGGGGGGTGCCAGGTGGACCGAACGGCCCCCGGAGTGGGCGTTGTCATCGAGACGCAGGGGGGAGCCGGGCAGCGTGAGCGATCCCTGGGTCGAGTGCTCGACGCCCAGCAGGAGGCCCTGCGAGACGGTCTGCTCCCAGCCGTAGACGTCGTCGAGGGTGCGAACCTTGCCCGAAGGGATGCCGGCCTGGTCGAGCAGGGCCAGCCAGTGCTCGGCGGGGTCGGTCGCGAAGTGCGCCTCCAGCAGCGCCACCAGCGCAGCGCGGTGCTCGACGCGGAGCTCGTTGGTGGCGAACCTCGCGTCCTCGGCGTCGAGCTCGAGGGCGGCACAGAGCTTGCGCCACTGGCCCTCGGAGCCACAGGCGATCTGGATCGGCGCGGTCCCGGTCTCGAAGAGGCCGTAGGGCGCGATCGCGGGGTGGTGCGAGCCGGCGAGTCCGGGGACCTCCCCGGCGACGGTCCACCGGGTGCCCTGGAAGGCGTGTACGCCGACCATGCCGGCCAGCAGGGAGGTACGCACGACCCGCCCCCGACCCGTGGTCGAGCGCTCGTGCAGGGCGGCGAGGACGCCGAAGGCGCCGTTCATCCCGGCGACCAGGTCGGCGATGGGGACCCCGACCTTGGTGGGTTGGTCGCTGCCGGTCAGCGACATCAACCCGCCCTCGCCCTGGGCGATCTGGTCGTAGCCCGCACGGTTGGCCTCCGGGCCGTCGTGGCCGAAGCCGGTGATCGACAGGACGACCAGGCCGGGGTTGAGCTCGTGCAACCGCTCGACCGAGAAGCCCAGCCGGTCGAGCACCCCGACCCGGAAGTTCTCCATCAGCACGTCGGCCCGCTCGACCAGCCGGGCCAGGACCGCCTGGTCCTCGGACGACTTGAGGTCGAGGACCAGCGACTCCTTGTTGCGGTTCGCCGAGAGGAAGTACGTCGACTCGCGCTCATCGCCGCTGCCGATGAACGGAGGGCCCCAGGACCGGGTGTCATCGCCAGCGGGGGACTCCACCTTGATCACCCGGGCCCCCATGTCGCCCAGCATCATCGCGGCGTGCGGACCGGCCAGCGCGCGGGTGAGGTCGAGGACGAGCAGGTCACGGAGCGGGCCGTCGGACACCGATGAGGTCATGACGGCACTCAACCACCCGGCACCCACCTGAGGAATGGCACGCCTTGCCAAGACACCTGGCTCACCTTGTCGGTCCGTGATGGTTGGCTGGTGCCATGAGCTCGCCGACGACCTACCACCTGGTGCGCCCGTCGGCCTCCGCCACAGCCCTCGCGCCCACCCTCGACGAGCACCAGCAGCGGGTCGTGGACCACCCGGCCGGGCCCCTGCTCGTGCTGGCCGGGCCGGGCACCGGCAAGACCACCACGCTGGTCGAGGCGATCGTCGACCGGATCGAGCAGCGCGGAGCCGAGCCCGACCGGGTGCTGGCGCTGACCTTCTCGCGCAAGGCGGCCGAGCAGCTGCGGGACCGGGTGACCGCTCGGCTCGGTCGGACCACCTCGACCCAGCTGAGCTCGACCTTCCACTCCTTCGCCTACGGCCTGATCCGGCAGTACTCCCCAGCCGACCTCTACGCCGCCCCCCTGCGCCTGCTGAGCGCGCCGGAGCAGGACGTCGTCCTCCAGGGGCTGCTGACCGACAACCCCGAGTCGGTGCACTGGCCCGACTCCCTGCGTGCGGCGGTCGGCACCCGTGGGTTCGCGCGTGAGGTCCAGTCGGTGCTGGCCCGGGCCCGCGAGAAGGGGCTCGACGGCCCGGCCCTGCAGAAGCTCGGCATCGAGGGCGACCTGCCGGAGTACGTCGCGGCCGGACTCTTCCTCGACCAGTATCTCGACGTCCTCGACGCCCAGAGCGCGGTCGACTACGCCGACCTGATCCGGCGTGCGGTGATCGAGGCCGAGGCCCACCGCGTCGAGCTGCGGGCGCGCTTCTCCCACGTCTTCGTCGACGAGTACCAAGACACCGACCCCGGCCAGGTGGCGCTGCTGCGGGCGCTGGCCGGCGACGGCGGCAACCTCACGGTCGTCGGCGACCCGCACCAGTCGATCTACGGGTTCCGGGGGGCCGAGGTGCGCGGGATCCTCGAGTTCCCGACCGCCTTCCCCCAGCGCGACGGCTCGCCCGCCGAGGTCGTGGCGTTGCGGACCACCCGGCGCTTCGGGCCGCGACTGCTGCTGGCCTCGCAGCGGGTGGCCACGCGGCTGAGCCTGACCGGGTCGATCGACCCGGAGGCCCGCCGCGCCTTTCTCGACCCGGTCGCCGCCCCCCACGAGCTCGGTGAGGGTCGGGTCGAGGTGCTCACCTTCGACACCGAGCGTGCCGAGGCCGAGCACCTCGCGGACCTCCTGCGCCGGGCGCACCTCGAGGACGGCCTGCCCTGGTCCGACATGGCCGTGCTCGTCCGCTCCGGGCGCGCCAGCATCCCCGCGCTGCGGCGTTCGCTGGTCGGGGCGGGGGTGCCGGTGGAGGTGGCGGCCGACGACACCCCGCTGGTGCAGGAGCCGGCCCTCCAGCCGCTCGTCGAGGCCCTGCGTGCCGTCGTCAACCTCGACAACCTCGATCCCGAGCACGCCGACTTCCTCGACCCGGTCCGCGCCCACACGCTGCTGGTCTCACCCCTGGTGGGCCTCGACGCCACCGACGTCCGTGGCCTGTCGCGGATGCTGCGGGCGGCCGACAAGGAGCGTGCCGTCGAGGCTGGGGTTTCCCCCCGATCCTCGCCCGAGCTGCTGCGCGACGTGGTCGTCGACCCCTCCCTCCTCGCCGGCGCGGCGGGTCCGGTGGCGGCCAGGGTCGTGGCGCTGGCCAAGCTGCTGGCCCGGGCCCGCGCCCGGCTCGACGCAGGGGCCACCCCCGAGGAGGTCTTGTGGGAGCTGTGGGCCGGCACCTCCTGGCCCGCACGGCTGCGGGGCTCGGTCGAGGCCGGCGGACCCGGTGCCCGGCTGGCCCACCGCGACCTCGACGCGATCTGCGCGCTCTTCGAGACCGCGGCCCGCACCGAGGACCAGCGCGGGCACACCTCGGTCGCCAACTTCCTGGACACGCTGGCCGCCCAGCAGATCCCCGCCGACACGCTGGCCGACCGCGGGGTGCGCAGCGGCGCGGTCCGCCTGCTGACCGCCCACCGCGCCAAGGGACTCGAGTGGCGACTGGTCGTGGTGGCCCACGTGCAGGAGGACGGCTGGCCCGACCTGCGTCGGCGGGGCTCGTTGCTCCAGGCCGACCGGATCGGCGCCGACGGCCTGCAGCCGCCGCTCTCCTTGCGCGAGGCACTGATGGAGGAGCGCCGACTCTTCTACGTCGCCTGCACCCGCGCCCGGCAGCGCCTGGTCGTGACCGCCGTCGCCTCCCAGGACGACGACGGTGAGCAGCCGTCCAGGTTCCTGGCCGAGCTCGGGGTCAACGACCGCCACCTCCAGGGCCGCCCCGTTCGCCCGCTCTCGATGGCCGGGGTGGTGGCCGAGCTGCGGCGTACCCTCTCGGACCCCGCGCAGCCCGAGCCGCTGCGCACCGCCGCCGCCCACCGGCTCGCCCGGCTGGCCGCCGAGGAGATCGGTGGACGGGCGATCGTCCCGCAGGCCCACCCCGCCAGCTGGTGGGGGACCCGTGCCCCCACGGCCGCCGACTCCCCGTTGCGCCCGGTCGACCAGCCGCTGACCCTCTCGGCCAGCGCGCTGACCTCGGTGCTCACCTGCCCGGCGCGCTGGTTCCTCGAGCGCGAGGCCGGGGGCTCCTCCGCCTCGACCTCCGCCCAAGGGTTCGGCCTGGTCGTCCACGCGATCGCGGAGCGGGTCGCCAACGGCGAGCTCAGCGACGATCCGGCCCACGTCGACGCGCTGATGGAGCACGTCGACAGCGTCTGGGGCCAGATCACCTTCCGCACCCCGTGGTCCCGCAGCCGCGAGCGCGCCGAGGTCCGGGCCGCGCTGGCCCGCTTCGTGGCCTGGCAGCGCCGGCCAGGAGCCCGCACCCTGCTCGCCACCGAGCGCGAGCTGCGCGCCGAGGTGAGGCTCCCCGACGGTCAGCAGATCGCGGTCCACGGCTTCGCCGACCGCCTCGAGATCGACGACGACGGCCGGGTGGTGGTCGTGGACCTGAAGACCGGCAAGTACCCCCCGACCAACGACGAGGTCACCGAGCACCCCCAGCTCGGCCTCTACCAGTACGCCGTCACCCACGGCGCCGTCGACGACCTGCTCGGGGAGCCGGCCCGCGCCGGGGGCGCCGAGCTGGTCCACCTGCGCAAGGAGACGAGGGGGTCGGTGAAGTCCCAGGCCCAGCCTCCGCAGGAGCCCGGCACCGACGGCTCGACGCTCGTGGAGGTCCAGCTGATGGCGGCGGCCGAGGCGATCCGCACCGAGCGCTTCCCGGCTCGCTCCGGCAACCACTGCGACACCTGCGACTTCGTGGCGATCTGCCCGGTCAAGGGCGCCGGGACGGTGCTGTCATGACGACCACCGAGCAGCCCCGCGTCACGATCGCCGGCCCGGCTGACCTCCAGCGCGTGATGGGCACCGACTTCCAGGTCAGCCCGCAGCAGTGGGCGGCGATCTCCGCGCCGCTCGAGCCGGCCGTCGTCATCGCCGGGGCCGGCTCGGGCAAGACCGCCCTGATGGCGGCCCGCGTGGTCTACCTCGTCGTCACCGGACAGGTGGCCGCCGACCAGGTCCTCGGTCTGACCTTCACCACCAAGGCCGCCAGCGAGCTCGGCCGACGCATTCGCGACAGCCTCGCCGCCGCGGGCCACGGCCGGGGAGCCGTGCCGAGCGGTCGGGTCGCCGACCCCGACCAGGACGACGAGGTGCTCGAGCCGACGGTCGCGACCTACAACGCCTACGCCGCCGCCCTGCTCACCGAGCACGGCCTGCGGATCGGGCACGAGCCGGACACCCGGGTGATGGCCGACGCCTCGCGCTACCAGCTGGCCGTCCGGGCGATCTCGCGGCACACCGGGCGGGTCGACGAGCTCAGCGACCATCCCGAGACCGTCGTCAACTACCTCCTCGGCCTCGAGGGGGCGATGAGCGAGCACCTCGTCGACGAGGCCACCGTGCGCGACTTCCAGCGCCGCGAGGCCCTCGCCTTCGAGGCCGCCCTCGAGACCTCGAAGGCCAGGGTGGACCTCGTCAAGGCCCTCAACACCCTGGTCCGCCGCGGCGAGCTGCTCGACCTCGTCCGCACCTACCGCCGGCTCAAGGCCGACCTGGGCCTGATGGACTTCTCCGACCAGATCGCCCTGGCCGCCCGGCTCGCCGAGGCGCACGTCGACGTCGGTCGGCTCGAGCGGGAGAAGTTCCGCATCGTCCTGCTCGACGAGTACCAAGACACCTCGGTCGCCCAGGCCCGGATGCTGCGCCGGCTCTTCTCCGGTGCCGACGGCGAGTCGGGCCGCGGGCACGCCGTGACCGCGGTCGGCGACCCCAACCAGGCCATCTACGGCTGGCGCGGCGCCTCGGTCTCCAACATCCTCGGCTTCGGCCACGACTTTCCCTCCGCCGACGGCGAGGTCGACGTCCCGACCTACCCCCTCACCGTCAACCGCCGCTCGGACCGGCGCATCCTCGAGGTCGCCAACCGGCTCGCCGCCCCGCTCTACGCCCAGTTCCCGCAGGTCCGTGAGCTGGAGGCGGCCGACACCGCAGCCGAGGGCGCGGTGCGCACGATCGTCCACGAGACGTACGCCGGTGAGCTGGCGTGGCTGGCCGAGGAGGTCGCGGCGACCCATGGCGCGATGCCCGAGCCGAGCTGGCGCGAGATCGGTGTGCTCACGCGCGACAACGCCCACGCCGCCGACGTCTTCGACAGCCTCACCGCCGCCGACATCCCCGTGGAGATCGTCGGGCTGCAGGGGTTGTTGCGACTCCCCGAGGTGGCCGAGGTGGTCGCCACGCTGACCCTGCTGCACGACCTCACCGCCAACGCCGCCCTGCTGACCCTGCTCACCGGCCCGCGCTGGGCGATCGGCCCGCGTGACCTCGCGCTGCTGGGCCGCCGGGCCCGCACCCTCGCGCTCGACGTCGACAAGCCGGGGGAGCAGGCCATCGCCGAGCAGCTCGCCGCCGCGGTCGAGGGCGCCGACCCGACCGAGGTCAGCTCGCTGTGTGACGCACTCGACGACCCGGGTGAGGCCGGCTACTCCGCGGCCGCACGCGAGCGCTTCGCCCTGCTCTCCTCCGAGCTGCGGATGCTGCGCACCCACGCCGGCGAGCCACTCCTCGACCTGGTCCGCAAGATCATCGACACCACGGGCATCGACGTCGAGCTGGCCTCCTCGGTCAGTCCTGCAGCCCGGGCCCGGCGCGACAACCTCGACCTCTTC
Organism: uncultured Actinomycetota bacterium; assembly: GCA_963850965.1. Taxonomy (GTDB): domain Bacteria; phylum Actinomycetota; class Actinomycetes; order Propionibacteriales; family Nocardioidaceae; genus Nocardioides. The sequence continues at coordinate 524,426 of CAWKMT010000004.1, forward strand.
GTCAAGGCGGTCGCCGAGTTCCAGGCGGTCGACGGCAGCGTCAGCCTGGCCGCCCTGCTGGCCTACCTCACCGCCGAGGACGAGATGGGCACCGGCCTCGACATCGCCACCCCCACCGAGGCCGACTCGGTGAAGCTGCTGACCGTCCACCGCGCCAAGGGCCTGGAGTGGGACGCCGTCTTCTGCGTGGGGGTGTGCGAGGAGAAGTTCCCCACCACCCGCACCCGGACGCTGTGGCCCAATGGCCCGGCCGTGCTGCCCGCCCCCCTGCGCGGTGACGCCGCCGACCTGCCCCAGCTGCGCGGGCACGAGAAGGCCGACCTCGACCGGCTCAAGATCGACTCCCGCGCCCATGAGGCCCAGGAGGAGCTCCGCCTCGGTTACGTCGCCTTCACCCGGGCCCGCCACCTGCTGGTCGTCTCGTCCTACCTCTGGAACGAGTCCCGCAAGACGCCGCTCGGTCCCTCTCCCTACCAACGCGCGGTCGCCGAGTCCCTGGTCGACTGGGGCCTGGCACCCGACCGGTGGGAGGACAAGCCCGAGAAGGGCACCCCCAACCCCCTCCAGCTCGGCCCGACCACCGCGGCCTGGCCGGTCACCGAGCACACCGCCGAGGCGTTGCGCAGGATCGACGCAGCCGAGGTCGTGCGCGACGCGATGGCCGACCTCGCCGCGGGATCGCTCGAGGAGCCCGAGCTCGACATGGTGGAGTCCGCGGTCGTCGCCGAGTGGGACGCCGAGCTCGACCGGCTCCTCGTCGAGGCCCGACGCGACCGCTCCGGCCACGTCGAGGTGGCGCTGCCCACCAGCCTCTCGGCCACGGCCGTGGGCCGGCTGCGCGATGACGCCACGGCGTTCGCCCGCGACCTGGCCCGTCCGATGCCGCGCCAGCCCTCACCCAGCGCCCGGTTCGGCACCCGTTTCCACGCCTGGGTCGAGGCACGCTTCGGTCAGCAGGACCTCTTCGACCCCGAGGAGCTGCCGGGCCAGGGGGACCGGGGCATCGACAGCGAGAGCGACCTTGCCGAGCTGATCGCGACGTTCGAGGCCGGTCCGTTCGCCGACCGGGTGCCCCACGCCGTCGAGGCGCCGTTCGCGCTGGTGCTGGCCGGCCAGGTGGTCCGGGGCCGGATCGACGCCGTCTACGCCGAGCCCGACGGCGCGTTCCTCATCGTCGACTGGAAGACCAACCGCCGGGCCACGGCCGATCCGCTCCAGCTGGCGATCTACCGCCTCGCCTGGGCCGAGCTGGCGGGTGTGCCCGTCGAGCAGGTGCGGGCGGCGTTCTTCTACGTCCGCACCGGTGAGCTGGTGGAGCCCACCGGCCTCGCCACCCGCGATGAGCTCGTGCAGCTGCTGGCCGAGGGGCCGCCGCTCACTCCTGGCTGAGCGCCGCCGTCAGCGCGATCTCCACCATCGCGCCGAAGGTCTGCTCCCGCTCCCGGGAGCTGGTCTCCTCGCCGGTGACGATGTGGTCCGAGACGGTGCAGATCGCCAGCGCCCGTCGGTCGTACTTCGCGGCGAGCGTGTAGAGCGCGCTCGCCTCCATCTCGACCGCCAGCACGCCGTACTCCACCATCCGGGCGGTGAGCTCGGGGCGCGGGCCGTAGAAGGAGTCACCGCTGAAGATCAGCCCGACGTGGATGCGGGGCCGGTCCGCCGACGCCAGGGCTGCGTCGTACGCCGCGCGCAGCAGGCCGAAGTCGGCGACCGGCGCGTAGTCGAGTCCCTCGAAGCGGATCCGGTTCATCGAGGAGTCGGTGCAGGCTCCGGACGCGATGACGATGTCGCGGATCGCGAGCTTCTCGCTCAGCGCACCGCACGAGCCGACCCGGACGATCGAGGCCACGTCGTACTCGGAGAAGAGCTCGTTGGCGTAGATCGCGAGTGAGGGCTGGCCCATGCCGGATCCCTGGACCGAGACCGGGGAACCGCGCCACGTGCCGGTGTAGCCGAGCATGCCTCGGACCTCGCTGTAGCAGCGCGCATCCTCCAGGAAGGTCTCCGCGATCCACTTCGCGCGCAGCGGGTCACCGGGCATCAGGACGACGGGGGCGATGGCGCCGGACTCGGCGCCGATGTGGGTGCTCACGGCGGTCACCCTAGGTGCCTGCCGCGCTCCCTGGTCAAGCCGACTAGCCTCGGAGACGTGACCTTCCCGCACCTGCAGCTGGCCGCGAACCCCCACGATCGCACCGGCGTACGCCGCGGCGACCAGGCCTGGCTGGATGCGCGCTGGGCCGATCCCGCGAGCCGCGTGCTCGTGGTCTCCGGGACCCGCGTCCGGCCGGTCGAGGGGCGGATCGAGTGGATCTCTCCGAGCGAGGCTCCCGAGGGACTACGTGTGCTGCTGGGCGAGCAGGACGCGGTGGCGTGGTTCGCGGTCGTGGTGGAGCCGGGCCGGGTGCCGGGGGAGAAGTCCGAGTGGTTCCCGCTGCGCGGGTTGCTGCCGCACCTGGCTGCCGACGGGCTCACCGAGGCTCCGCGGGTCTTCCATGCGCTCGGCCTGGCCGAGTGGCTCTACGTGACGCGCTTCTGCCCCCGCTGTGGCGGCGGGCTGGAGGCGAAGGCGGCCGGTCACGAGCTGGTCTGCCGCCAGTGCGGCACGTCGCAGTTCCCCCGCACCGACCCGGCCGTGATCATGCTGGTGACCGAGGGGGAGCCGGGCTCGCCCGAGGAGCGGTGCCTCCTGGGCCGCCAGGCGATGTGGCCCGAGGGCCGCTACTCCACGCTGGCCGGTTTCTGCGAGCCGGGCGAGACGCTCGAGGACGCCGTACGCCGCGAGGTCGCCGAGGAGGTCGGCGTGCGGGTCGGCGAGGTGGAGTACTTCGGCAACCAGCCCTGGCCGTTGCCGGCCAGCCTGATGCTGGGCTTCTTCGGTCGCGCCGAGACGACCGAGATCCGGGTCGACCGGGACGAGATCGAGGATGCGCGGTGGTTCACCCGCGCCCAGATGCTGGCCGAGGCCCAGGCCGGGACCCTGGGGCTGCCGGGCGGGGTCTCGATCTCGCGATCGCTGGTCGAGCACTGGTACGGCGACGCCCTCCCCGGCGAGTGGTGAGCTCGCACCGGAAGGGCGTCGCCGTCAACGCAGGGTGGGTCAGAACGCGAGCTCGGCCAGCTTCTGCTTGACCTGGATCAGTGACGGGTTGCTCTGCGCGCTGCCGTCGGAGTAGACCAGCGTGGGGACGGTCTGGTTGCCGTTGTTGGCGCGCTCCACGATGGCCGCGGCCTCGGGGAACTGCTCGATGTCGACGACGTCGAACGTGATGCCTTCACGGTCGAGCTGGCTCTTGAGCCGGTGGCAGTAGCCGCACCACGGGGTGCTGTACATCGTGAACGTGCCGGTGCTCTGAGTCTGGGTCTGGGCAGTCATCTGGGACTGTCGCCTCCGCCGTCTAGGGTTCGTGGTTACACGAGGTCAACCATCGTTCACAAGGAGTTGTTCCCGCATGTCCAGCGGTCAGTCAGTGCGACCCGACGACCTGCTCGCCGCTCTCGACCCCGAGCAGCGGCGCGTGGCCGAGACGCTGCGCGGCCCGGTCCGGGTGCTGGCCGGTGCCGGGACCGGCAAGACCCGGGCCATCACGCACCGGATCGCCCACGGGGTCGCGACCGGCGTCTATGCCCCGACCGAGGTGCTCGCGGTGACGTTCACGACCCGAGCCGCCGGTGAGATGCGCGGCCGGCTCCGGGTCCTCGGAGCCGGTGGGGTCCAGGCCCGCACGTTCCACTCTGCTGCCCTGCGGCAGCTGCGCTTCTTCTGGCCGCACGTCCACGGCACCGAGTTGCCCACCCTGATCGAGTCCAAGATCGGCCTGCTCGCCACCGCAGCTCGCCGCCAGCGCCTCAACACCGACCAGGCGCTGCTGCGCGACCTCGCCTCCGAGATCGAGTGGGCCAAGGTGAGCAACGTCCACCCCGACGACTACGCCAAGGTCGCCGATGCCCGGGGCCGTTCGGTCACCGGCCAGGACTCCGACACCGTGGCCCACGTCTTCAGCAACTACGAGGAGGTCAAGCGCGGCCAGGGCCGGATGGACATGGAGGATGTCCTGCTGCTGACCGCCGGCATCCTCGCCGACGACGAGCGGGTGGCCGCGCAGGTGCGCCGCCAGTACAAATGGTTCGTCGTCGACGAGTTCCAGGACGTCTCCCCGATCCAGTCGGCCCTGCTCGACCTGTGGCTGGGCGGTCGCGACGAGATCTGTGTCGTGGGCGACCCGGCCCAGACCGTCTACTCCTTCGCCGGTGCTGATGCCGCCTACCTGCGCGACTTCCCGGCGAAGTTCAAGGACACGACCTCCATCGACCTGGTCCGCAACTACCGCTCCAGCCCCGAGATCGTGATCGCCGCCAACACCCTGCTCGCCGGGTCCACCAGCCGTGGCGTCGAGTTGCGCGCCCAACGCCCCTCCGGCCCGGCGGTGACCTTCTCGCCCCAGTCCGACGAGGTGGCCGAGGCCGAGGCGGTCGCGAGCAGGATCGCGCAGCTCAGGGAGTCCGGTCGCTCGCTCGGCGAGGTCGCGGTGCTCTTCCGCATCAATGCCCAGTCCGAGGCCTACGAGGACGCCCTCTCCGGGCGCGGCATCCCCTACGTCATCCGCGGCGCGGCCCGGTTCTTCGACCGGCCCGAGGTGCGCGAGGCCGTGACCCGGCTGCGGGGGGCGGCGCGCTCCGGTGAGGGTGAGGAGTTCCTCGAGACGGTGCGCGGCACCCTGTCCGGCATGGGCTGGACGCCCGAGGCGCCCACGGCCCGCGGTCAGACCCGGGACCGCTGGGAGTCGTGGATGGCGCTGGTCGACCAGGCGAGCGAGTTCGCCCGCACCCCCGGCAACGACCTGTCCGCCTTCGTCGACGACCTCGACCGGCGTGCCGCCGAGCAGCACGCCCCGGTGGCCGACGGCGTCACGCTGGCGACCTTCCATGCCGCCAAGGGCCTCGAGTGGGACTCGGTCTTCCTCTGTGGCCTCCAGGACGGCACCCTGCCGATCACGTACGCCGACACCCCCGCGGCGGTCGAGGAGGAGCGTCGGCTGCTCTACGTCGGCATGACCCGGGCCCGCATCGACCTCTCGCTGTCGTGGTCCTTGGCGCGCAACCCCGGCGGCCGCGCCTCGCGCAAGCCGTCACGTTTCCTCGACAAGCTGGTGCCGACCGACCATCGGGTCGAGGCCGCAGCGGTCCGCAACCGCAAGGTCGCCAACTGCCGCGAGTGCGGCAAGCCGTTGGCCACGGGTGCCGAGAAGAAGCGCGGGCGTTGCGCCGACTGCCCCGCCTCCTACGACGAGGCGCTGTTCGAGCGGTTGCGCGAGTGGCGCAAGGACCGAGCCGGCGAGGAGAGCGTGCCGGCGTTCGTCGTCTTCACCGACGCGACCCTGCAGCTGATTGCCGAGCACAAGCCGAGCACCCCGGAGGCGTTGCTGAGCATCAACGGCATCGGTCCCGCGAAGGTCGAACGCTACGGCGAGGACGTCCTCGGCCTGGTCGGCTGAGACCCCAGAATTCTTTTGCCAAGAAATAGTCATTAAATCGTTTGCCCATTACCCGAGCCACGCGATAGTTTTTCTCCCACACACACGCCAGCGCATCACGGCCCTGACAAGGTCGGCGCACGAAGCACAGAGGAGGTGGACGCAGTGATCAACATCTTGAACCCGATGACGGCCCAGATCCCGTCTCCCTCCGGCATGCCCATTTCAGGTCACGCCTGCGCCACCGGTTTCGCCACGCTCGTCGTGCGCGACCTCGTCGGCGTCAAGGGAGCCGATCTGGGCCGCACCCAGGGCTACTTCCCGGGGACCTCTGCCTGGAGACCACCGAACTGTTGAGATAGACAGCATCGGCAACCTCCAGGCCGCGGAACCCTCACCGGGATCCGCGGCCTTTCTGTATTTCCACCCGTCGTCAGCACCACCCCCACCTAGAGGTCAGCAGAAGGAGGTGACACACATGACCATCAGCGTTCTCGACCGCATCGAGGGAGACGTCTCGACCACAGAGCCGAGTCTGGGCACCCTCCACGACCAAGCCGGCCGGGTGGACGTCGAACTGCTGCCGTGCCGGGTCAACAACCCGGAGCTGTGGTTCGCCGAGTCGCCCTCCGACGTGGAGTTCGCCAAGGCGCTCTGCCAGGCCTGTCCGGTCCGGGCACTCTGCCTGGCCGGAGCACTCGGCAGACGCGAGCCCTGGGGAGTCTGGGGCGGTGAGCTGTTCCTGCAAGGAGCGGTGATCCCCCGCAAGCGCCCGCGTGGCCGACCCCGCAAGGACGAAGCCGCCGCGTAGTCGTTCGACTCCCTCAACCGAAGGAAAACCTCACCCATGTTCATGAACAGAAACTGGAGCAACACCATGAGTCTCATGCAAGAAGACCTGGCCCGAGCGCAGATGTCCGCGCGCCTGGGAGAGGCGCAGCAGTTGCGGCGTGGCCACCACCTGGCCCGTGCACGTCGACTCAGCCGCAAGGCTGAAGCGACCGCGCAGCAGGCACGCCTCGCCCTGGCCCGGGCGCTGTAGGGAATCGAGAGCCGGGTACGACCCATCACGGGTCGTACCCGGCTCTTCGCGCGTAGCCTCGGTCCATGACCACCTGTGACTTCTGCGGACTCGAGGTGCCGGACGGCCCGGGAAGCCAGACCGTCCTGATGACCTGGACGATCTCGGTGGAGAACCGACGCAAGCGGACCTACTGCGACGCCTGCTCGCGCCAGCACGTGCGCTCGATGGAGGGCAAGCTCGACAGTGAGTACTGGTGAGCCCGGCCTCAGCGCGCCTCGCCCCATGAGCACCCGCAGTGGGGGTGCCGGGTCCACGTCCGCCGCTCGAGGGTGAGGTCCGGTCGCAGGCGGACGGTCGTCGACCAGGTGGCGGGCAGGTCGCCGTCGAGGTAGCTGACGATGTCGCGCACCGCCCAGGCCAGCGCCAAGGACACCAGGGCTGGGTCCCGCGGCGCCGCGGCCGTCGGCTCGGGCTCGTGCGCGGCTTGTTCGACCACCGTGGCCCGACGGGGGTCGTCGTGGCCGAGATGAGCGTCCACGCAGCGCAGGCAGGCCGTCAGGCCGGGGACGACGAAGGGGCCGAGCGTGAGCCCGGCGGGGCCGCCCACCACCACCAGGTGGGGATGGCCTCCACGCACCCACGGGTCGATCCGGTCGCGCCGCAGCTCGCCGGTGTCGACGACGAGCACCACGGTCGGTGTGCCCCCGTCGGTGGCAGCCGCGCCCTGGGCGCGCAGCAGGCGAGCGGCCTGGTCGTGGAGGTCCGGTGCCGCCTCGATGACGACGCGCGCCGCGGCCCGGGCCGCGAGCCGGTCGGGCGCCTGGGCCCCGAACTGCGCGAAGGCGGCTGCCGCAGCACCTCGGTCGACAGCGCCGGCGAGGGCGGCGTGCAGTTGGGTGCCGTCGACGATCAGCTGCCGGGCGACCAGTTGCGCCACGACCTCCCGGCCCAGGGGAGTCTCGGGAGCGGGCGATCGACCGGCGCGGATGTCGTCGAGCAGGCGGCGTACGTCGGGCTGGTCCTCGACGACGAGGCGGTGCGGTGGGTCGATCCCGATCTGCAGGTGCCGGTCGTCACGACGGACGACGCGCACCCCGGGCCGCAGCGCGGGGCGCTGGGGAGCAGGCGGCAGGGGAGCGGACCGGTCCATGCCGGAACCCTGACACGGGCCGCCCGGCGCGGGGTGGGCTCCTCCACAGGCAGGGGTCTCCCCGAAATACCGAAAACGACGCCGACCGGTCCGGGGACCGGTCGACGCCGTTCATCAGCTCGTGGGGGCGATTACGCCTTGCCGAGGATGCGGTTGAGGTTGGTCGTGCACACGGGGCACACAGCCTTGGCCATGCGCGTGCCCTTGTCGTTCACGCGCACCTCGCCTTCAGCCTCGCGCTTCTCCTTGCACTTCACGCAGTAGAACTCGCCGCTCCAGGTCTCCGCCATGACGGCCTCCTTGCCTAGGTTAATTCCGGTCGTCGCGACGGGGATGTAGAGGAAGCCCGTCGGAAGCCCGGCAACGGTTGTCGCCGAGCCGCCTTGACCCTACGACACTCCGGCCCGGAGTCGTAGGAGGCACACCGATTCGCGTGAATCCGGTCACGGCGCGTCGCGCGTCGGATCAGTACGGTGTGCCCATGTCCGAACCCTTGTCGGGACCCACTGACGGTCCCCAGCACCTGCGCATCGAACGCCCCTCGGACGGCGTCGTCCGCCTCGTCCTCGACAACCCCGACCAGCGCAATGCGATGTCCGACGAGATGACAGCCGCCTGGGTTGCCGCGATCGACGAGCTCGCGGCCGACCGCTCGGTGCGGGTCGTGGTCGTCACCGGTGAGGGCTCCGCGTTCTGCAGCGGCGGCAACACCTCGTGGATCGCCAGCGAGCCCGAGGCCTCGGTCGACTACCTGCGCACCCGGATGATGGCCTTCTACCGGGCCTGGCTCTCGATCCGGAAGCTCGAGGTGCCCACGATCGCGGCGATCAACGGCCCCGCCATCGGCGCCGGCCTGTGCCTGGCCCTCGCCTGCGACATCCGGTACGCCGCCGCCGGGGCCAAGATGGGCGTGCCGTTCGTGAAGCTCGGCATGCACGCCGGCATGGCCGGCACCTACCTGTTGCCGAACGTCGTGGGACCTGCGCATGCCCGGGACCTGCTGCTCACCGGGCGGGTCGTGGAGGCCGACGAGGCGCTGCGCCTCGGGCTGGTCTCGCGGGTGCTGGACCCCGCGACCTTCGACGAGGACGTGCTCGCCACCGCCCGCGGCGTCGCCGCCACCGCGCCGATCGCGAGCAAGCTGACCAAGGTCGCCCTGGCCGGGGAGGGGCATGCGGACTTCGAGGCCTGCGTGCAGTGGGAGGCGATGGCGCAGCCGATCACCCTGGCCACCGAGGACCTGCAGGAGGGGATCCGGGCGGCCCACGCCAAGCGGACCCCGGTCTTCACCGGCATCTGAGGGGACGGAGAAGGCCCCCGACCCGCCCTCGCGACACGTGCCTTCCCCTTGCCAGTGTCGGTCGGTGGGGCCGGGGGCCCCATCGGGACCAACGCTAGGAGGCAGGCGCGGCCGCGGTCAATGAGCGGCGGACCTTGCCTGTGGACAAGCCTGTGGTCAACCTGTGGATCAACGGGGCACGATGGTGGAGAACCGGCGTTCTGGCGGGAGAGGCCTGTGGAGAACTTCTGCCGCGGAACCATCGAACCGCCCTCTGACCAGCCACAACGCGCCCAGCGCGGCTGTGGACAGAAGAAAGTGGAAGGACTCGCGTGTCGGACGACCAGACCGGTGACCCGAACGCCGAGGCCGCCTATGACCAGGGTCCGGTCGCGGCCCTGCGCCGGATCGCGTTCCTGCTCGAGCGGGCCCGCGCGGACACCTACAAGGTCAAGGCCTTCCGGGAGCGGCCGCGGTCATCTTGCCGATGCCGACCGCGGACGTGGCGCAGGCGGTGGCCGACGGCACCCTGACCGACCTGCCCGGGATCGGCGCCAGCTCGGCGAAGGTCATCGTGGACGCCGTGCACGGCCTCGTGCCCGAGCGGCTAGCCACGCTCGAACGCGAGTCGGGTGGCCCCCTCACCAGCGGGGGGCACGACCTGCGCGCCGCCCTGCGCGGTGACCTGCACTCGCACTCCGACTGGTCCGACGGCGGGTCGCCGATCGAGGAGATGGCCTTCACCGCGATCGAGCTCGGCCACGACTACCTCGTCCTGACCGACCACTCGCCGCGGCTCACCGTGGCGCACGGGCTGAGCGCGGAGCGGCTGGCCCGCCAGCTCGGCGTCGTCGACGCGGTCAACGAGCACCTTGCCGGCTCGGGCTTCACGCTGCTCAAGGGGATCGAGGTCGACATCCTCGATGACGGCAGCCTCGACCAGACCGACGAGCTGCTGGCCCGGCTCGATCTGCGGGTGGCCAGCGTCCACTCCAAGCTGAAGATGGATGCCGCCGCGATGACTGCCCGGATGATCGGCGCCGTCCGCAACCCCCGCACCAACGTCCTGGGCCACTGCACGGGCCGGCTGGTGACCGGCAACCGCGGCCAGCGGCCGTCCTCGCAGTTCGACGCCGAGGCGGTCTTCCGGGCCTGTGTCGAGCACGACGTCGCGGTCGAGATCAACGCCCGACCCGAACGCCGAGACCCGCCCACCAAGCTGCTGGAGCTGGCGCGCGACCTGGGGTGCCTGTTCTCGATCGACAGCGACGCGCACGCGCCCGGCCAACTGGACTTCCTGGTCTACGGCTGTGAACGGGCCGAGCTGGCCGGCATCGAGCCCGAACGCATCGTCAACACCTGGCCGCAGGAGCGTCTCCTGGCCTGGGCCAACCGATAGTTTGGCCCCATGTCCCGTGCCCCGTCGCCCCCGCCCGAGGTGGAGGTACGCCGCTCGAAGCGGCGCCGCCGCACGGTGTCGGCGTACCGCGACGGGGACCGGATCATCGTGATGATCCCGGCCTCGCTGAGCCGCGCGGAGGAGGTGGAGTGGGTGGCCACCATGGTGGCCCGGCTGGAGAAGTCCGAGCGCCGGAGCAAGCCCTCCGACGGCGACCTCCTGCAGCGGGCCAACGCGCTCAACGACCGCTATCTCGGTGGGCTGGCCGCGGCGGACTCCGTGCGCTGGGTGGAGAACCAGAAGTCTCGGTGGGGCTCCTGCACTCCGGGTGATCGTGCGATCCGGTTGTCGGTGCGCTTGCAGGGGATGCCGTCGTGGGTGATCGACTACGTCCTGGTCCACGAGCTGGCGCACCTGCTCGAGTCCGGCCACGACCCGAAGTTCTGGGCCTGGGTGGACCGCTACCCCCACGCCGAGAAGGCGAAGGGCTACCTCCTGGGCTGGTCCTCGGCGGCACGACTGGAACTACCCGCGGGCCATCGCGACGAGCTCGAGGACCTCGAGGACGAGGTCGACTGAGGCGTCGACCGAGGCGCTCGGCTCAGCGGAACCGCTGCCGGGCCACGGCGATCAGCTCCAGCATCCGGGGCTCCAGCTCGGGCAGGTCGTCGAGCGGCCACCAGCGCACGTCGAGGGACTCCTCGCTCGGCGCCGGCCGGGAGTCCGCGGGCGCCTGCGCGACATAGCGAACGTCGAGGTGGTGCACCAGCCCGCGCGGGTCGCAGAACGGCACCGGGTGCTCGTCGAGCTGGGCCGGGACGGGATCGAAGCGCAGCTCGGGGATCCCGGACTCCTCCACCCCCTCACGCAGCGCCACCCCCGCGAGGGTCTCGTCGCCACCCTCGCAGTGCCCGCCGAAGGCGAACCAGCGCCGAGCCTTGCGGTGGAGGTTCAGCAGCACCCGCTCCAGGGAGTCGTCGACGACGAGCACCCCGGCAGTCAGGTGGTCGGGGTAGTTGGCGCGCACCATGCCCCCGGGCTGATCGCGCAGGTGCTCGATGAACCGGATCCGCAACGACTCCTGACCGGAGTCGGGGGCCGGCCAGGACTCCAGGGTGGCCAGGGCGTCGCCGTGCAGGCTCACTCGGTGTCGGGTCCGGCCTCGGGCGCCGGGCCGTCGAGCAGGTCGCGCAGCTGGGCGTCGAAGTCGTCGTCGCTGAGGCTGTCGGGGGCTGCGGCGTCCTCGCGGAAGCCCAGGGGGTCGTCGAGGTCGGTGCCGGTGGGCAGCAGGTCGGGGTGGGTCCAGACGCCGTCGCGGGCCTCCGGACCCTGACGGGTGCGCAGCGAGCCCCACAGGGTCGAGGCGTCGCGCAGTCGCCGGGGTCGCAGCTCCAGACCGACCAGGGAGGCGAAGGTCTGCTCGGCGGGGCCACCGGCGGCACGGCGGCGGCGTACGGCTTCGCGCAGCTTGGCTGCCGACGGCATCCGCTCCGCGGTGGCCTGGTCGACGACCTCGTCGACCCATCCCTCGACCAGGGCGAGCGTCACCTCGAGGCGTTCGAGGGCCTCGGCCTGGGCAGGGGACTGGGGCAGGTCGAACATCCCGCCCTCCAGCAGCGCCTGCATCGACTCGGGGTTGCTGGGGTCGACGCCGCGCATCTGCTCCTCGATGCGGCTCTGCAGGCTCTCGGCGTTGATCTCGATGCCGCGGGCGTAGGCCGTCACGGCCCCGATCAGGTGCTCGCTCAACCACGGCACGTGGCAGAAGAGCCGCTGGTGGGCGGCCTCGCGCAGGGCGAGGTAGAGCAGGACGTCCTCCTCGGTGACGTCGAGGCCCTCGGCGAAGGCGGCGACGTTGGCGGGGACGAGCGCGACCTTGCCGGCGGGCGCGAGCGGCAGGCCGATGTCGGAGACGCTGAGCACCTCGGTGGCCAGCGCCCCGAGGCCGGAGCCGACCTGGGAGGCCACCATCACGCCGACGGCCTTGCCGAGCATGCCGAGCATCGGTCCGGAGATCGCCCGGGCCTCCTCGGGGAGCATGCCGCCGAGCGCCTGCACGGACTGCTCGGCGATGGGCTCGACCAGCACCTTCCACACGTCGGTGGTGCCGACGACCCACTCGGCGCGGCTCCAAGCGGTGGTCGAGGTGACCCCGGAGGGCAGGCTGGTGGTCTCGTCGAGCCAGTGGTCGGCGAGCCGGACGGCGTCGGAGACGGCGTCCTTCTGCTTCTGGGTGGGGGAGGGGTCGGGTGCCTGGGCCACGGCCTTGCGGGCGATGTCGAGCGCGAAGTCCCAGTTGAGGGCACCGTCGTGCGGCTGCATCATCGACTGGATCTGGCCGAACAGCTGGCTCAGGTCGGGGATGCCCCCACCGGCCGCGCCGCCCGGCCCGCCGCCCAGCCCGCCGAGCGCGCCACCGAGGCCGCCGGCGAAGAACTGCTCGAACGGCGTGCCCTCGAAGGGGTTCTCGGGGGTGTCGTCGGGTGTGTCAGTCATGCCCCCACGGTACGCGTCCGCGGCAAGATCGGGCAGCGTGGGAGGGGCCCTGCCCGCGGAGTGGCTAAGGTCGCACCGTGAGCCATTCCGCCCTTCGCCTGGTCGCCCTGCGTGAGACTCCGCTGGACATCTCCGAGGTCGTGGCTGCCCTCGACGACGACGCCTCGGGTGGCCTGACGCTCTTCGTGGGTCGGGTCCGCGACCACGACGGCGGGCGCGGTGTGGACGGCCTCGACTACTCCGCGCACCCGAGTGCCCTCGAGAAGTTGACCGAGGTCTGCACCCGCGTCGCCGAGCAGTACGACGTCCAGGGCGTCGCCGCCGTGCACCGCACCGGGAGTCTGGCGATCGGTGACATCGCGGTCGTGGTGGCCACGACGGCCGCCCACCGCGGCGAGGCGTTCGAGGCCTCCCGGGCGCTGATCGACACCTTGAAGTCCGAGGTGCCGATCTGGAAGCACCAGCGCTTCGGCGACGGGTCCGACGAGTGGGTGGGCTCGCCCTGAGCGTTTCTGCCGACCGGGGGGCGCTCGGGTGTCTAGCCTTCCGGTGTGGAGATCCTTCTGTGGCTGGTGCCGCCCGTCGTCGTCACGTGTGTGGCGATGGTCTGGGTGAGCTGGCTGGGCCGCGAGGGTCGCGGTGAGGTGGACCGTGACGTCGCCGTACGCCGTCTCGCCGAGGCCTTGCAGCGCGAGCCGCGGGCCCGTCGATCCACGAGCGCGACGCTGCGCACTCCTGAGCGCGATCGCAGCACCGGGATCGCCGTGCGTCGTTCCCGGGCCGCCGGGGTCGCTCCGGGGCAGCCGCCGAGCACCCGGCGCGCAGGCTAGTTGCCGCTGGGTGAGAGGCTGGGCGCCATGACGCAGCGCACCCTCGCGGGCCTTCTGGCTGTGCCGCTGCTCGTTGCCCTCTGGGTCGTGGCCGTCACCCAGCCCCTGCCGTACGTCACCTATGAGCCCGGCCTGACCGTCGACGTGCTCGGGGAGAACGACGGCAAGGAGATCGTCCAGGTGCAGGGGCGCAAGACCTACCGCGACAACGGCGAGCTGCGGATGACCACGGTCTACGTCTCGCAGCCCGACGCGAAGGTCAACCTCTTCGAGGTGATGGCTGACTGGATCAGCGACGAGGCCTCGGTCTACCCCTACAAAGCGGTCTACCGTCCCGACGAGACGACCGAGCAGAGCCGGCAGGACGGCGCCGTCGAGATGGTCTCGTCCCAGGACGCCGCGATCGCAGTGGCCCTCAACGAGCTCGGGTACGACGTCGAGCCGGCGCTCGAGGTGTTGGCTGTCTCGAAGGGGTCCCCGGCCGAGGGGCAGCTGGAGGTGCGCGACATCTTCCGTGAGGCCAACGGCAGCCCGATCACCGAGAGCCAGGACGTCATCGACGCGGTCGAGTCCACTCCTGCGGGCGGCCAGGTCACCTTCCTGGTCCTGCGCGACGGCGAGCCCGTCACGGTGCGGATGGCTCCCGAGCCGAAGGGCGACACGAAGGTGGTGGGCATCCGGCTCGGGACCGGCTTCGTCTTCCCCTTCCGGGTCTCGGTCAACATCGACGCGAACATCGGCGGGCCGAGCGCCGGGCTGCTCTTCTCCCTCGGCATCTACGACACGCTGACCCCGGGCTCCCTCACCGACGGCGCGATCGTGGCCGGCACCGGCACCATCGACGCCACCGGCAGGGTTGGCCCGATCGGGGGCATCCAGCAGAAGATCGTGGGCGCCCGCGACGCCGGAGCCGAGCTCTTCCTCGTGCCGGCCGACAACTGCGCCGACTCGTTGGGCGCTCCCCACGGCGACATGCGCCTGGTGCGGGTCGCCACGATGCACAGCGCCGTCACCTCGATCAAGGCCTGGGTCGACGACCCGGACGCCGACCTGCCCACCTGCAAGGGGAACTCGTGACTGATCCGGAGATCGAGCTGAACCCGGACCTCGTGGCCGCCCTCGACGTGGACCCCGCCCTCGCGGCCGCGGTCCTCGAGATCGAGTCGCACATCGCCGCCGGCGGCTGGGACCAGCCGGCCCGCCTCTACGCCCTCGTGCGCACCGCCGAGCTGGTCGAGCGCGAGCCCGCGCTGGCCGCCGCGATGGGGCTCGACGCCGCGTCGGCCGAGGGCTCGCTGACCCCCATCGAGCAGGACCAGCTCAGCCCCGACCGGCCCCTGGAGTCGGTGCTCGAGTCGATCGTGTGGCCCGCCGACGTCGCCGGCTGTGCCGCGGTCGTGGAGCGCCTCGTGCTGCCGCCCGATGCCGATGCGCAGATCCCGGACGACCGGACCAGCGCCGAAGAGTTTGCCCGTGAGCACCCGCTGCGGCAGGAGGTGCGGATCGTGGCAGGAGCGACCCGCGCCGGATCGACGTACTGTGCGCTGCGCCTGCGCGCCCACGACGACGACCAGTCCGTGGTCGGCGGCGGGGATCTGGTGCCCGGGCTGCTTGCGCTGCTCGGTGCAACCCTGGAAGAGGAGTAGTCATGAGTGACCTTTTTGCCGACGACCCGCGGGACACCCCGCCGGCGCCCCCCGAACAGAAACGTTCCCGAGCGCTCGGCATCACCGCGCTCGTGGTCGTGCTCGGCTTCTTCGGGCTGACGACGTTCTCGTCGATCTACACCGACCGGCTCTGGTTCCGCGCCGGCGGATACGGCGATGTCTTCACGACCCTCTTCTTGACCAAGACTGGCCTCTTCCTGATCTTCGGTGCCCTGATGGCCCTGGTCGTCGCGGGCAACATGTACCTCGCCTACCGGACCCGCCCGCTCTTCCGGCCCAACTCGCCGGAGCAGACGAACCTCGACCGTTACCGCGACGCGGTCACCCCGATCCGGACCTGGCTGCTGGTGGGCGTCGCGGTCCTGCTCGGCCTCTTCGCCGGCAGCTCCGCGGTGGGCCAGTGGCGCCAGTACCTCCTGTGGCGCAACGGCGTGCCGTTCGGCTCCGAGGACGCGTACTTCAACAAGGACATCGGCTTCTACGTCTTCGACCTGCCGTGGTACCACTTCCTGCTCGACTACGCGATGGCCGTCACGGTCGTGGCGCTGCTCGCGGCCGGCGTCGTGCACTACCTGTACGGCGGCGTCCGGTTGCAGGCCACGCGGGACCGACTCTCCGGTGCCGCCCAGGCACAGCTGTCGTTCCTGCTCGGGATCTTCGTGCTGATCAAGGCCGGGGACTACTGGCTGGACCGCTTCGACCTGGTCAACCAGACCGGGCGCCTGATCACCGGCATGACCTACACCGACGACCACGCGGTGCTCCCGGCCAAGAACATCCTGATGGGCATCGCCGTGATCTGTGCGGTGCTCTTCTTCGTCAACGTCTGGCGCCGCACCTGGATGCTCCCGTCGGTCGGGCTCGCGCTGCTGGCCGTCTCGGCCATCCTGCTCGGCCTGATCTGGCCCGGGATCGTGCAGCAGTTCCAGGTCAAGCCCTCCGAGGCCGACCGCGAGGCGCCGTACATCAAGAAGAACATCGAGGCCACGCGGATGGCCTACGACGTCGACGAGGTGGACGTCACGCCGTACGGCAGCAACACGTCGGTCTCCACCGGCCAGCTGCGTGAGCTCGACGGCCAGACCTCCTCCACCCCGCTGGTCGACCCCCAGCTGGTGCGCCAGACCTTCGAGCAGAACCAGCAGGTGCGGGCCTACTACTCCGTCGCGCCCGTGCTCGACGTGGACCGCTACGAGATCGACGGCGTGGACCGCGCCCTCGTGCTCGGCGTGCGTGAGCTCGACCAGAGCGGCATCAACGCCGGCGACCAGAACTGGTCCAACCTGCACACCGTCTACACCCACGGCAACGGCATCATCGCCGCCTACGCCAACCAGCGTCCCAAGAGCAACACCAACGAGTCGGTCGACATCCAGTGGGCCGAGGGTCAGGAGCAGGGCCAGGACGCGTTGGGTGACTACGAGAGCCGCGTCTACTTCGGTGAGCAGAGCCCGGACTACTCCGTGGTCGGTCGCGAGGATGGAAGCCCGGCCGTCGAGCTGGACCTCGGTCGCAACACCGGTGGCGGCAGTGACGTCCAGGACAAGACCACGACGTACGACGGGTTGGGTGGCGTCGACATCGGCGGGTTCTTCAACCAGCTGATGTACGCCGTGAAGTTCAGCGAGCCGAACTTCCTGCTCTCGGGCCGGGTCAACTCCAACAGCACGGTGCTCTACAACCGGACCCCGCGCGAGCGGGTCGAGAAGGTCGCGCCCTGGCTGACCGTGGACGGCGACCCCTACCCGGCCGTCGTGGACGGCGAGATCCTCTGGGTCATCGACGGCTACACGACCACCGACCGGTACCCCTCCTCGGAGCGGGAGTCGTTCCGCACCATGACCGACGACTCGCTCCAGGACACCGTGGGCCTGCGCGCGTTGCCGACCGACGAGATCAACTACATGCGCAACACCGTCAAGGCGACCGTGGATGCCTACGACGGCACCGTGCGGCTCTATGCCTGGGACGAGACCGACCCGATCCTCCAGGCGTGGGAGGGGGCCTTCCCCGGGACCGTGCTCGACAAGGAGCTGATCCCCGACGGGCTGATCGACCACCTGCGCTACCCCGAGGACCTCTTCAAGGTGCAGCGCTACCAGTTCGCTCGCTACCACGTGACCGACGAGGGTGACTTCTACCAGGGCAACAACCGGTGGGCCGTCCCCGAGGATCCCAACGTGGCCGGGCACCTGCAGCCGCCGTACCGCCTCTTCGTCGACGAGCCGGAGAGCTCCGGTGGCGACCAGAACGTCTTCTCGTTGACGTCGGTCTTCACGCCGTACAACAAGAACAACCTGGCGGCCTTCGTCTCGGTCAACTCCGATGCGTCCGACCCGAACTACGGCAAGATGAGCGTGCTCCAGCTGCCCGACCAGCAGACGCCCGGGCCGGGCCTGATCGCGAACGAGTTCACCTCGAACAGCGTGATCGCCAACGAGCTCGCGCAGTTCAACCGCTCGGGCGGCACCACGATCCTGGGCAACCTGCTGACGCTCCCGGTGAAGGACGGCCTGATCTACGTCGAGCCGGTCTACGCGGTGCGTGCCGGATCGTCGTCGAGCTACCCGATCCTGCAGTACGTCCTGGTGTCGTACGGCGGCGAGGTCGGCATCGGCCGGACCCTCGGCGAGGCGCTCGCGAACGTCCTGGGCGTCGACCCGGACGAGACCCCGGAGCCCGATCCCGACGAGGGCAACGGCGACGGCAAGGGCGACGGCAAGGGCGAGGAGCCGACCGGCACGGTCTCGGAGCAGATCCGGGCTGCGCTCGCCAAGGCCGACGCAGCCTTCGCTGCGGCCGACGCGGCGCTTGCCAAGAAGGACTTCGCGACGTACGGCGAGGAGATCGAGAAGGCCCAGCGCTTCGTCAACCAGGCGCTCGCGCTGGCTGCCCAGCAGCCGGAGAAGGCGTCACCGAAGAACTGATCCCCACCGGACCTTCGGGGTCGAGCAGGTCGCACAGCGACAGTCGCCCGGCCCCGAAGGACCCGGATTTGGCCCGCAGGAGCCGTTCCCGTAAGGTTCTGTTCAGCGACGCGGGGTGGAGCAGTTCGGTAGCTCGCTGGGCTCATAACCCAGAGGTCGCAGGTTCAAATCCTGCCCCCGCTACCAAGTAAAATTGCAGGTCAGAGGCCCTTTCCGGAGCGATCCGGGGAGGGCCTCTGGCGTGTGACAGGGGGCGTCGTGGCCATCCAGGACGTGGAGACTGTGGAGGCCGTGAGCGGTTCACAGTTCGCTCACAGCGATGCGTTCCATACTTCGACCATGGACTACCAAACTCATCGCGACTCGGGAGCAGTTCGGTTGCTCCGTAGATCCCCACTGCTGGCAGTGCCGATGGCAGCAGTGCTACTGCTCGCTTCCTGCGGCAACTCCGAGTCCGGATCGGGCGTCTCGACCACGTCTCCGGCTTCGACGTCCGCAACAACGGCCGGCCTCGACACCGCCCTCTTCCTGGACGGCGCCCTGGCCGATGAGCCCACGACCGAGGACTGCACGCTCAGCGACGGCACCGAGTCGACCTGTTACAGCATCACGGTCTCCGGGTACCCGGTCGATCACGAGGTCGGCCCGTTCTGCCCCGACACGATCACCTCCAGCGCCGAGGACGGCGGCATCTGGCTCGACGGCGAGAACCTCTACGACCTCGACGGCGCGTTCATCGAGCGCCTCGCGGAGATCTACGGCGACGACACCTGGCAGATGTACGACGAGGACGGCAACGTCTACGTCACCGAGACCCAGGCGGAGTTCGAAGCCGCAGCACGTCCAGACGTCGACCCCGACCTGCAGAACCACTGTGTCGAGGGCAAGTTGGAGTGGCTCGAGAACGGGGAGCCCATCCAGAGCACCGTGCTCATCCCCACCACGCCGGTGGCGGCCGAGCAGTCCTCGACCCCGCGCGCGATCCTGGGCGTCACCCTCGACGGTGTGCGCATCGATGCCTCCGCGCCGGTTGACGCGATCCTCTCCGCCTACACGATCGCAGCATTTGACGACTGCGGCGGCCACTTCAACCCGTTCGAGGGCTACCACATGCACGGGGCAGTCGGCTGCTCCGAGGTCGGCGAGGCTGCCGACAACGACACCGCACAGTTCGGCTACGCACTCGACGGTTACGCGGTCCACAGCCCGTTCGAGGAGGGCACCGCCCCCGACGACCTGGACGCGTGCAACGGACACACCACCGAGGACGCCGGCTACCACTATCACGCCAACCCGGCAGCCGAGAACCAGGTGATCACCTGCCTGGTCGGGCAGACCGCGCAGTCCGAGGAAGCAGCGGGTGGCCCGCCCGACGGGGGCAACGGATGAGGTGGCCCACCGCGCGTCGGGCAGCGGCGCCGCGCGCCCCCCGGCAGGCAACAGGTTGGGGGGCGCGACGGCTCAGCGAAGGACGCGCGTGAGCTTCTTGACCATGCGGTCCCCGTCGAACCACTCGATCCTCAGGTTGTGCCGACCGGGACCAATCTCGCGACGACAGCCTGAAGCGGTCCGCACCGTGCCGAGTGAGGATGCTGAAGGTGTCGACCACCTGGTTGTCGAGGTAGGCGACGATCCGCTCCCCGTCGGGAGTCGGGCAGCCGTTGGCGCCGATCCCGGCGACCTTGCGGCAGCGGTCGTCGGCGTCGAAGAAACCGTCGCCATCGGTGTCCGGGCAGCCCGCTCCGGCGCTGGGACCCGGGGCCTTGCGGCAGTTGTCGGCGACGTTCGGAACGCCGTCCTTGTCGGTGTCGGCGATCACGGAGGTGCGCTTGACCGTGAGCGTGTAGTTCGACGGGGCAAAGACCTCTTGCGGGTCCACGGTGATGGTGAGGTCACGTCGGGCCCAGGGCACGAGAACCTTCACCACGTTGGGGTCATCGCTCTTGATGACCTGCTGCGAGGATCCGCCGCCGACGGTCAGACCCAGGAAGGAGTTGCCGTCACCCGTCAGCGTCACCAGCACCGACGACTGGAGGTCGATCGGCACGGTGACGTAGTCACGACTGTCGACGGCGCTGATCAGGCCCACCCCCAACGTGGAGTCGCTGGGCACGAACGTCCCGCTGCCCGCCGGGAACGTCGTGGACGTCACCTTCGTGGCAACAGGGGCGTCGCGCGTCTCGCGGCCCATCTTGGGCCCGGCGACGTCGAGGTTCCGCGCGTCGGGCGCCAGATCGTCGTTGGCGATCCAGTCGTTGCTCCGTGAGTGGTAGCCCGTCACCGCGTAGACGTTGTACGGCGCCCGGATCTGCTGGTCGGCCAGGTAGTCACGCCGGACGTGGAAGGTCACCGTGTTGTCGGTGGTGTCCCACGTCGCCGTGCCGGCCGGGAGGAAGTAGCCGGTGCCGTTGTCGAGCACCACCGGCGTGCCATCGGCGCCCCCGGTCGGGATGAACGAGTCGAGACGACGTCCGTCGATGGTCACGCTGTAGGCCACCAGCGAGGTGCCGTACATGACCGGCCACAGCTGCCCGACCGTCAAGGTGGCGTCGACGTACCTCTTGGAGACCGAGACCCGGACGTCGGTGATGTCGGTGATGGGCGAGACCGAGTCACCAGAGCTGTCGCTCTTCTTGCGCGAGGTGGCCTTCGGCGGCTTGACCCGCGAGACCTGTGCGGCCGAGCCGCGCATGACGAGACGGCCGTTCTTCGTGGTCAGCTTGGTGAGCTTCAGGCGCGGTCGCGTGGTGCTCACGGCCGTCGGCATGAAGTCAGCCTCGGAACCCGGGACGGGCGACACATCGGGCTGCGGGCAGTCACCGGGGTCCCCGGTGGACGACGCGTAGTGGTGGTCGGCCGGGTTCTGCACCTGGAAGGAGGTGCGGCCGTCGCCCTCGACGTCGTTGGGCCTCAGTCGGTCGCGCGCGCTGACCTTGCGGTCACCGTTGACGTCGAGGTAGTTGCTCATCCGCAGAGCGAAGCCCTCGACGTTGAGCGTCGAGACGCACTTGTTCACCAGGGGCGGGTCGGTGCTGTAGGCCATGATGTCGTTGGTCGCCGTCGGGCCCCACGGGCCGTCGGCGCCATCGCCGACGTGGCCCAGGGTGAGGCAGTGGCCGAACTCGTGGCTGACCAGCTCATAGAGCGGGAAGAAGTCACTCAGGCCCGGGACCGGGTCGACCGCGCCGTTCACTGCGAAGCAGACGTTCCCGCCGACACCGCCGCAGTCCTCGACGTAGATTCCGCCGGGCTCGCCGCTGTGCTGTTCGAAGCCGGCCCGTTGCTGCCACTGGGTCATGCTGAACGGGTTGGAGATCGGAGCGCAGGGGACGCCCTGGTCGTCGTAGAGTCCGATCTCGCCACCGAAGGCCGTCGGGTCGATCCCGATCCCGATCCCACCGACGGGGTTGGAGACGATCACGACGATCTCGGGGTCGATCAGGTCGATGGGGCTGACCGGGGCGCCGTTCTCGTCGACGGGCACCAGTCGGGTGCGTACGTCCATCTCGAAGCCCTCGGCGAGCCAGTCGAGGCCCATCTGGTCGGCGAGGTAGTGCAGTCCGTCGTCCCACATCTGCACGGCCTGGGTCGCCACGCGCAGGTCGCGCTCGGCTGCCGGCGAGACCGGGATCAACACGTCCACGTCCACCTTGGGCGAATCGAGGGCGTTCAAGCCCACCTTCAGGTGGTAGCACTGGTTGTCGGGGTTGATCGGGTCTCGGTCCGTGACGCACCCGGCCGGCAGTCGGCCGTTGCCGAAGTGCGGGCCGAGGTAGTTGTCCGAGGGGCTGCCGAGCGCGGAGGGGACCGTGGTGAGGGCCAACGCGAGGACGACGAGGGGTGGGAGCAGGCGGGGTAGGTGCACGGGCAAACAACGACGCTCACCACCGTGTGGTTACACGCCAGTTCCGGTGGTGCATCTCGGGGTCCTCGCGCGAAGGCGCCATGGATGGTGCCGGTCCCGGCCTGCGGCCTCGGGGCGGCGGTCCGCCTGGTGTGGCGCCGTCCGCGCTGCCTCGCGGTTGGCTCGTACAGCTATCCCTACTCGGCAGGGACGCGGTGCAGGAGCTCGTCGAGCTCCTGGGCTGCGGCTCCCAAGCTCATGGCCAGGCTGTGGACGCCTGCAGCGACGTCCGCTCCCGACGCGCCGCCGGCGCAGACGAGGGGGACCACGTCCGCGGCGAGCAACTGCTCGGCCACCTCGAGTGCAGGTGATCGGTCCTCGGGAGTGACGACGGACAGGACCGCGGCTCGGGCGGACCGACCACGCACGGCCGTCGTCCAGCTGCTGACGGGGACGTCGGCGCCGAGGTAGAGGACGTCCAGCCCGCGTCGTCGAATGGCGGTGGCGAAGGCCAGCGCGCCGAGGTGGTGGTGGCTGCCCGGGGGCAGCCCGACGACGACGGAGGGGCCCCGCGACCTGCTGCCCGCAGCCTCGAACGCGGCCGAGAGGCGCCGATGCACGGCGTGGCTGGCCATGTGTTCGCCGGCCACGTCGACCTGGCCGGTCGCCCAGCCGTCCCCGAGCGCCACGAGGGTGGGGAAGAGCCAGGTGTCGGCCACGTGCTCGAAGGAGCCCAGCGAGAATCCTCCGTCCAGACTGGCCTCGATGCCCGCGACGTCCAGCTGGGCCGCGCAGGTCAGGAACTGCTGGGTGAAGGTGGCGGACTGCGTCTCCTCGGTCCTACTCGAGGTCTCGGGGGAAGCCACGGGCTCCGCGACCGTCGGGACCGTCCCACTGAGAACGGCCTGGGCGGCCTGCGCCGGCGACCAGCCGTCGTCCACCAGCCGGCGCATGGCCGAGACCGCGGCGAGGTCCTCACGGCTGTAGACGCGGTAGCCGGCGTCGTTGCGTTGCGGTACGACGACGCCGTAGCGACGCTCCCACCCCCGCAAGGAGGCCTCGGTGACGCCGCTCAGTCGAGCGGCCTGCTTGATGGTGTACATGGTTTGTACAAGATATCGGGTGCGAAAGCATTCGACAAACCTTGGACATTTCGGCGTGTTGCCCCTACGGTGGTCGAAAGCAGAGCGGCTTCGTCTCTCTGCACTGGGCCGCAGGGGGAGGGGCCATCCATGACATCCGCAGCTCCGGCCACCGGCCGTATCACCGCTACCGCTCGCGATGATTCCGGCGACGCGCCGATCGACACCCTCCGCAGATGTCTGCTCGCCTCCAGCCGTGGCGACGAGGCTGCGTTCGCCGAGCTGTACGAGATCGTGGCCCCTCGCGTGTACGGCCTCGTCCTGCGCGTGGTGCGCGATGTCCACCAGTCGGAAGAGGTCACCCAAGAGGTGTTTCTCCAGCTCTGGCAGACCTCAGCCCGCTTCGATCCCTCTCGCGGTTCCGCCCTGTCGTGGATCATGACCATGGCGCACCGGCGAGCCGTGGACCGCGTGCGTGCCACCGAGTCCAGCCGCCGCCGGGACCTGACCGATGCCGAGCGCGGCCTCCGGACACCCGTCGACGAGACCGCTGAAGCAGCCCACGCATCGCTCGAAGCGCTGACGCTCCGAGCGGCGCTCGCCACGCTCTCGCCGCATCAGCGCCAGGCCCTGGAGCTCGCCTACTTCGGTGGACTCACCTACGCCGACGTCTCGCGCGTGTTGGGGATCCCTCTGGGCACCGCCAAGACCCGCATCCGAGACGGGCTGATCCGGCTGAGGGACACCTTGACGCCCGCCGTCGCCACGCCCGCCTGACCGGATCGGCCCTGTGGGCCAGCGCGGAGCTGTCACCGGGCGGGGAGGGGCTTCGTCGACCCTCGCCAGATCCGGTTTCGTGGCGCACCATGGGCACCGTGGCCCTGGAGCGTGAGGACGTACCCCGTCGAACCGTTGCCCAGAAGATGGGTGTCAAACCGGGATGGCGTGCCTATGTGGTCGGCGCTCCCGAGGGGGTGATGGACTCCCTCGGCCTGCCCGACCTCGACGTCGAGTCCGAGCTGGACGGCGAGTTCGACTACGTGCACCTGTTCGTGCGGACGCAGGACGAGATGCGGCACAGGTTTCCGACGCTCGTTCCGCACCTGGCGGCGGCGGGAAGTTGTGGCTCTCGTGGCCCAAGGGTCGCAAGTTGGGTTCCGACCTCTCCCTGCCCACCGTGATCGAGATCGGCTACGACTGCGGCCTCGTCGAGAGCACCTGCCTGCGGATCGACGACACCTGGACCGGACTTCGCTTCACCCATCCGAAGCCCGGCAAGGTGTACGCCAACAGTTACGGAACGCTGCCGCAGCAGCGCTCCTGACCCGGGCGACCACGGACCTGCGCCAAGGGTGGGGCCAGGGCCCTGCTCGGCGTCAGGGGTCCGCCTCCTGAGGAGGACCCTCGATCCAGGGTCCACGTCGCGGGACTCGTCGGACGTCTGCACCTTCCTGGACGTCGAGGTGTCCCGCGCGCGTTGCTAGCTCACAGGTCGTCCATCACCGGAACCACCGGCGTCAGCTGCTCGGTGTGGTGGTGCTGACGGATCTTCTCGACGGCCTGGCGCAGGCCCTCTTCGTCCTGCGGCGGATCGGCCATGAGGTCGGCGATCGCCTGCTGGTAGTTTTCGTGGCCAGCGGGAGTCGCGACCATGAGGAACCGCATGGGCACCTTGCCGGGATTCCGGAACCCGTGCGGCGTTCCTCGAGGCACGTACATCACTCCGCCGGGCTGCCCCCGCATCGCCCGCGCACCCTCGTGCGACTCCCAGTCGGCCCAGGAGCCGGGCTCCAGCGTGCGCACCTTCGGCTCGAACGCGAACATCTCCACCTCACCCTCCAGCACGTAGAAGATCTCTTCGTGGGTGCTGTGGATGTGCGCCCCGACATCGAACCCAGGGGGGAACGTGCACTCGACGGCCAACAGGTTCGGGGTTT
The DNA here is from genome assembly GCA_963850965.1 of uncultured Actinomycetota bacterium. GTDB lineage: Bacteria > Actinomycetota > Actinomycetes > Propionibacteriales > Nocardioidaceae > Nocardioides. Next base: position 549,535 of record CAWKMT010000004.1, read on the forward strand.
GGGCCTCCCCGACCTTCAGGCTGACCTGGGTGCCGATCCGCCTTCCGACGCCCGGCTCCAACGTGAATCCATCAGTCATGACGACTCCTTGCCGTGGGGATGCCGGACGACGTCCAGCCTTGAGTTGTGGTGTTCAGGTCCCGGTCGAACCCTCAGTTGTCGTCCTTCGCCGGGAGGAGCGTGGTGAGCAGCCCGATTGCCACGGCGAGGCCGACCGCCCCCCAGAAGACGACGTCGTACCCGAGCTCGAGGGGGTGGCCGGCCACCGCAGACGCCTCGGTCGTCGCGCGTGCACTGGCGGCAGTGGCGAGGATCGCCAGCCCGATCGATGCGCCCACCTGGCTCGCGGTGGTGGCGATGCCGCCCACGATCCCCGCTTCGCCGGCGGGGGCACCGACCGTGGCGACGGCCATCAGGGTGGGGAACGTCATCCCAATGCCGAAAGCGATGAGCACGGTCGGTCCGAGGAGACTGACGAGGTAGGTGCTGTCGGCCCCGGCCTGGGCGAGCCAGCCAAAGCCCAGGATGAAGCAGCCGGAACCGGCCAGGAGCAGGGCGCGAGCACCGAGTCGTGGCAGCAGCCCGGCGGCGAACCGAGCCACCACGACAAAGAGCACGGCTGCCGGAGTCTGGCCCAAGCCTGCCTCGAAGGCGCTGTAGCCGAGCGCGTCCTGCATGAACAGCGACGTGAAGTACCACATGGAGATGGCGATCCCACCGAAGAGCAGGAGCATGCCGCTGGCCACGGCCACGCTGCGGATGCGGAACAGGCGCAGGGGGAGCATCGGGGGTTGTGCGACGCGTGCCTCCAGGGTCAGGAACACAGCCAGCAGGACCAGGCCGCCGACCACCGGGAAGACGACGTGGGCGGAGCTCCACCCGGAGTTGGTGCTCTGCATGACCCCGTAGATCACACCGGCCAGGGCAGCGGTACCGGTGAAGGCGCCCATGAGGTCGAGCGACTCGCGCTTCCTGCCGGGTGCCGCGCCCAGGGAGAGCAGCGCGACGGAGACCAGGACCACGCCGATCGGCAGGTTGATCAGGAAGACCCAGCGCCATGACAGGCCGGTCGTGATGGCCCCACCGACGATGGCGCCGGCGAGTCCGCCGACGCCCCCTGCGGCCGACCACGCGCCGAATGCCTTGGCGCGCACGACTCCGACGGGGAAGTACGTGTTGATCACGGCCAGGGTGGACGGCGCCAACATTGCTGCTCCGAGCCCCTGCACGATTCGGGCCCCCACCAGCACCTCCGGGGTCGTGGCCAGCCCCGCCACCAGGCTGGACGCGGAGAACAGTACGAGCCCGGAGACCAGGATCCGTCGTTGCCCGAACAGGTCGGCTGCGCGACCACCGATGAGCATGAAGCCGGCGAAGGTCAGGAGGTATCCGTTGACCACCCAGGCGAGTCCGGTGCTGGTGAAGGGCAGGTCCCGGTGGACGGAGGGCAGGGCGACGTTCACGATGGACGAGTCCAGAATCACCATGAACTGGCAGGCACAGACCAGGAAGAGAATCATCCCGAGCGGGATGGTTCTCGCCTCGGTCTGGGTCGGGTTGACGCTTTCGGATTGCGTGGTCACGAATGACTCCTGATGAGAGGGAACGGATGGGTCGTGTCTGGGGGTTGCTGATCCGGTGACCGGACGGGTGGCCGGCCCGGTGACGACGCCTCGACGCCACAGGCACCCCGGATGCGGTCGATGACGGCGTGCGGGTCGTCCGGGCTCTCCTGCCCGCGCCAGGCGACGTGCTGGTCGGGACGCACGAGCACGAGATCGCGCTCCCACAGGCGGCGGACCTTGCGCTCCTTCACCACGACATGGCGCAGCGGCAGCCCGCGCTCCGCTGCGGCGGCGAGCAGGGGTGCTGCCCTGCCGTCGCCCGCCGTGTCGAGCAGGGTGAAACCACCGCCGAGGCGGTCGAAGAGCTGGCTGCCGTCGTTCAGGTAGAGGCTCGGCGGCCGCGAGCCGGGTCGGGTGCTGGGGACGTAGCGCAACGGGTCGGAGGGGGGAGCATCGGTCTCGTCGTAACAGATCACCGGCGAGCTGCTGTAGCGGTAGTCGAGGTAGACGCCGCGGTAGGTGTTCTCGCCGGGCTTGCTGGCGAGGAACTCTCCGAGGTCAATCGGCGTCGCCCCAGCTTCGCTCAGACGCATGTGCTGCAGGTGCACCTCGAGGTGCTGGCGGGACATGGCCATGTTGCGCAGGCCCACGGGACGCCGCTCTGCCTCGTAGCTCTCCAGCAGATGCGCGCCGCCGTACCCATTGATGACGGCCGCGAGCTTCCACCCGAGGTCGACGGCATCCCCGGCGCCGGTGTTCATCCCGTGACTCCCCGCCGGGAACATCTGGTGCACGGCGTCGCCGGCCAGCAGCACCCGTCCGACGCGGTAGCGATCGGCGATGACGTAGCGCGGCGTCCAGCGCGACGTCATGAGCACCTCCTCGATGACCAGGTCGACGCCGAGAAGGGAACGGATCCAGGCGGCCGGGTCCTCGGGAGGCGGCTCGAAGTCGGTCGGGTCGAGGGAGTGGATCGACCAGGTCCCGGCCTCGTCCAGCGAGATCAAGGCGTACCGGTGGGTGAACTGGTGCCAGAAGTAGCCGTGCCGGAAGAGCTCGTCGGACGCGGAGCTGCGGAAGGTCACCGAGAACACCGCCGGCAGGGCATGGATGTCACCGTCGGGCCCGTCCGCGATCCCGCCTCCGCCGAGCGCGACGTCGACCGATCGTCGTACGGCGCTGGCGGCGCCGTCGCACCCGGCGAGGTACAGGGATCTCACGTGGTGGCGACGCCCGTCCGCGAGGTCCTCGAAGGTGCTCGTCACCCCGTCGGCGTCGTGCTCGAGTCCCGTGAACCGCCAGTTGTGGTGGACCGTGATCAATGGATGGCGTCGGCACCCCTCGAGCAGGACCGGCTCCAGATGAGCCTGGGAGATCCGCTGGTAGGGCTGGCTCGGTTGGCTGCCGTCGTTGCTCTCGCGCATCTCACGCCACTGCTCGGCGACCGACGACTGGTGCCACACCGCCAGGCGATCGCCGACCAGGCCCGTCGACCAGACGACGTCAAAGGGGTACTCGGCTCCCACGCCCGCCCGGCGGATGTCGGCGGCGAGTCCGAGCCGGGCGTGGTGCTCCATCGTCCGCGGGTTCGTGAACTCCATCTTGGGGTGAGTGGTGGGGCCCGCGTTCTGCTCCGCGAGCAGAACGTCGACGCCGTGATGGGCCAGCTCGAGGGCCGCCATCATTCCGACGGGTCCGCCTCCGACGACGACCACAGGAACCTGTCGCATGCCTCAGACCTCATTCCTCGTTCCTCGTCCTCGACGACGAGGGCACACCTGCAATCTGCCGTCGGAGGAGGCGTGGCAACATCACGCGTTCGAGGGATCTTCCGGCGTGCTGCCGGGTCAGGAGACCGCGCGGTCGGTGCCGGCGAAGCGAGAGAAGTAGAGCGAGGAAAGCCGGACCCGGCTGTTCACCCCGACCTTCTCGAAGACGTGGCGCAGGTGCGTGTCGACCGTGTGGGGCGAGAGGAAGAGCTCGTCGGCCGCCTCCCGGTTGGTCATTCCGCCCACGATCAGCTTCATCACGCGCAGCTCGGACTTGGTCAGCGTGAGCCATGGGTCGGCTGTCACGGCCGGCGCAGCTGCCGGGGAGCTGCCCTCGAGCCTCGCGTTCGCGCTGCGAGCGGCACCGGTGGCGCTCTGGTCGACGAAAATCCGGGCCGCGAGGCGGTGGGCCTCGGCGGAGTCCTCGGCACGGCCCTGTGCCGCGTGGAGGTCACCCAGGTCCAGAGCCAGCCACCCGAGCATCCCCTTGCGTCCAGCCTTCTTGTACGCCGAGCGGGCAGCCTTGAGCCTGCCGGCGTCGTGTTCCACGAGGCCAGCGGCGTGCAGAGCCCACCCCTGTCGGGAGGCGACGCCTGGGTTGGCTGCCGCAACCTCTGCATGCAACCGAGCCACGTGAGCGGCGAGCTTGAGCTCGTCGGCGACGAGCAGGGCCCTGAGGGCGTGGATCCCGAGCGCGCCGTTGGCCACGACGGGCGAGCGACGGTCCGGCAACCGCGGCGTGGCTCGAGCAATCAGACCGGGCAGCCGGTCGCGCTCGCCACGAGCCAGCGCCAGGTCGACCCGGGTCCAGTGCAGGAAGCCTGGGTCCGCGACCACTCCGGACTGCAGTCGCGTGTCAGCCCGGGCCAGGCAGGCCTCGGCCGCATCGAGGTCGCCCATCAAAGCCAGGCACCACATCTGCACCGTCAGGAGCGGGACCGCAAGGGCGTGCGCTGACAACACGTCCGCGATGCGCAGGCCGGTCTCGGCCTCGACCAGGGCGTCCGTGACCTGGCCGCGTGCGAGGCAGAGTTCGGCACGGTCGTAGTGCCACATCGGCTGCGTCCACGCCGTGCCGAGGGCGGTGGCGGCACGTTGGCCCTCGTTGAGGGTGAGGGCGCTCGCGGCGTGGTCATCGGTGACCAGCTGGGCACGCGCAAGCCAGCGCTCGGGGTGCAGGCGACGCGTGGACGGATCGTGCCGGGAGTGCTCCACGGCAGACTCGGCGTCCTGGAGGGCCTGGCTGAGGTGACCCGTCTGGTGGGCCAGCACGCTGCTGGCGATCAGGGCGAAGACCAGGGCGGGTGTGTTACCGCTGGATTCGGCCACGGTCAGGGCCTCCTGCGCGGCCTCGCGCGCCTCGGTCTCGAGGCGCGCATCGTTCAGCACCGCATGGGCGCGCAGAGCCAGCAGGTCGGCACGGTCGTACGCCGAGAGCTCGGGGAGCTCGAGCGCTCGGCCCGTGATCGCCACGACCTCCCGGTCCTGGCCGCGGTGCTTGAGCGACTCCGCGATGCCGAGCAGGGCACGGGCCCGGTGCTCGGCGGAGAAGTCCTGATCGACCTGCTCGAGCTCCATCGCCTCGGCTTCGTCGAGGCGGCCACTGGAGACGAGGAGCCGGATGGCACGAACGACCAGACCCGGCCGATCGGGGCTCTCGCGCGACATGATCCCGAGCGTGCGGATGAGCAGGTCGGCTGCGACCGAAGGCGAGCTGTTCTCCAGGTTGGCCGACGTCTCGAGCAGGATGCCGTGGGCGATCGTCTGGCCCTCGGCAGCAAGCTTGTCGAGATGGCTGGCCGACTCCTGCAGATTGCTGCTGGGCAGCCGGGTTGCCTCCAGGTGCAAGGCGTTGCGAACCGGCTTGGCGAGCGACTGGTAGAGGTGCTCCCGGGTGACCTCGTGGCTGAAGGTCAGCTTCGCGTCGTTGTACGGCCTCAGGGCACCGGCGCGCATCGCCTCGTCCCCACCCGAAATCGCCTGGGCAACGGTCAGGCCCGAGAGTGCGCTGGCTTCGTGGAGGGTGAACGGTCGACCGAACACCGACGCGGCACTCACCAGACGATGCGCGGTCGGTGAGATCTGGTCGAGCCCGAGGGACATCAGTCCGAGCTGGCTCGGAGTGATCAGGTCCCCGCGCGCGGTGGCGACGCCGTCGACAACCTCGATCTTGTCCTGCTGCAGCATCGCCCGCAGGAACTGGGTGATCAAGTAGGGGTTGCCGCCGCAACGTGCGCCGATCTCCCTGAGGTCCCCGCCCGCGGTCGCCTGGAGGATCGAGCCCATCAGCCGGTGGACCTCGGGCTCGTCGAGCGGGCGCAGGTCCAGATCAGCGTCGGAGCGCCTCGCCAGCCAGGAGAGCAGCGAGCTCGCGGGAGTGCCTCCGGCGACGGGTCGGCTCGCGAACAGCCACAGCACGGGAGCGGCAGTCAGCTCGTCGACCGCGCTGGTCAGGGCCACCGACATCGGGTGGTCCATCCACTGGATGTCGTCGACAGCGATCACCACCGGGGTGGTGATCGCCAGCCGCTCGAGCCGACTCATCGCCTGCTCGAGCGACGCCGACGTGTCCGGTGTCGCGGATCTGTCGAGCAGTCTCGGATCGTCGAATGCCCGGAACAGAGGCGCCAGCGGCGCGTAGATGTCCTGGTGGCGCACGGCGCTCTTGAACGTCGCGAGTCCGAGCGACTCGGCTCGGGCGAGAGCCTCACGCAGGATGGTCGACTTGCCCATCCCGCCGACGCCCCGGACGACGGCGACGCCCCCGGCACCACCGGCGCACTGCTGCACCAGGTCGTTCAGTTGTTGACGCGGCTGTTCACGCATGTTCACACCTAGCCCACGCCCGCAGTCGAACGCGTCCCGAGAATTGACCTCGGGAAACCTACCCCCACCTTCCTAGTGAAAACGCTCTATCAGCCTTTGTTTCCCGGGATCTCGGGCTCTGATCACGGGGTCCGCCTCCGGTCGTGGCCGGCGCCGCGTTCAGTCCGGCCGGCGGCGATCCACCACCCGTGGTTCGTGCAGAGCCGCCAGGCGCCCTGCCGCACCCGGGTCTCGGTGCGTGAGGTGGCCACGCGGGCGAGGGCGAGCAGCAGGCTGGCCAGCAGATCGCGGTGTCGCATCGGGCGCCCGGCCGTCAGCTCGGGACAGCGGCGAGCCGCAGGTCCGCTCTCGCCGCGACCAGATCGGCCACCAGCTGATCGGCCCAGCCGGCGTCGTACCCCTCGACCCGGGGGAAGCCGCCGGGAGGCGGCCCGGTCCAGGAGTACGACGCGCCCGGGTTGTGCGCGTCGTAGCCACCGGCCGTCAGTAGCTGCGGGCTGCCCTGGACGCGGTCACCCTGGGCCGTCTCGAACTGGGCGTAGATCTCGGCGAGGCCACGTCCTGCGGCGATCTCGCGGGCCAGCGCAGCGATGTCGAGAGCAGGGCAGGTCTCGGCCACCTCGAGGATGACGCTCGGGATGGAGATGCAGCGACTCTCGGTGTAGTAGGCACGCCGCAACGCCGCATCGAGCTGGTCGCTGGCGCGCAGGCCACCGACCGCGTCGGCCTTGGCCGCCTGGACGGCCCCCATCGCCGGAAGCATCGTGACCGGGTACGACGAGTCCGGGGCATTCCACCGGGTCCAGCCGAGTTCGGGGAGCAGCCCCGAGATCGCGACGATCTCGGAGTCGATGATGTTCTTGGGCGTCGGGATCTTGTTGAAGAGCTCCAGTGGGAAGACCCGGTGGTCGATCTGTACCGGCGCCTCGGCCTCCTCGATCGCCCGGCGCAGTGACACCAGCGCCAAGGTCCCCCACGGACAGCCGAGGTCGGACCAGACGGTCACGACGTCGGGGCTCGGGTTGAACAGATCGTGGTTCATACGGCGATCTCTTCCTTCTGCGGGGCACGATGGCCCAGGGCGTGGTTGCAGGCGTCGGCCAAGATGTCGTGGCCGTGCTGGGTCAGGATCGATTCGGGGTGGAACTGGAGCGAGGCGAAGCGCGCGCCCCGCATGGCATAGACCTCACCGGTGTCGCGCTCTCGGGCGAGCTCAACCCGGCCCCGGGCCCGCGCCAGGAGCATTTCGTCGGCGGGCGCTCCGGCCGCGAACGAGTTGTAGAAGCCGCAGAGCTGGCTGCTGCCGAAGAGGTCGACGCGACGCTGGTTGCCCTGGTTCGGCATCTCCCGCCGGCTGACCTGCAGTCCGAGATGGGCGGCGAGCACCTGATGGCCCAGGCACACCGCCAGCAGGGGGATCCCGTCATCCAGGCATCGGGCAACGACCCGGTCCATCGCAGCGATTCTGGGGACCGTGGTGTCCAAGGGGTTGCCGGGGCCGGGGCCGAGCACCACGAGGTCGAAGCCGTACGGGTCAAATGCCTCATCGATCGACCGCATCGTCGCGGTCAGTCCGGCGCCCTCGAGGAGCACCGCGATCATGGCCGTGAACGAGTCCTCGCAGTCCAGCAGCAGGCACCGCGGACCCGTGGCCAGCCCGTCTCCGGTGACAGTGTCCCCGAACCAGGAACGAGACAGCCCCTCGTTGCGTGCCATCAGCGCCCGCTGCACCTCCCCGTCGGACACGGAGGCAGGGGCCGGTGGCCTCGCCGTGGCGGCGACGGCCACGTCGCTGGCCAGCGCCCGGAGCAGCCCCTCGGCCTTGGCGCGGGTCTCGCGGGCCTCACCGTAGGGATCGGAGTGGCGGACCACCGTGCTCCCGACCCGGATCGAGATCTCGCCCGTGCGGCTGATCTCTGCCGTACGGATCAGGATCGACGAGTCCAGGCTGGGGACGAGGTCGGTGGAGCCCCCATCGAGCAGGGCGATCACGCCGGCGTAGTAGCGGCGACCTTGCGGCTCGCGCCGCGCGATCACGCTGCAGGCGCTGCGCAGGGGGCTGCCGGTGACGGTGGGGGCGAAGACGGACCGGCCCAGGGCCCTGGTGAGGGAGCCGGCGGCACGACCGGCGATGAGGTATTCGGTGTGCACCACTCGCGACATCACGCGCAACGACGGGCCGGTGACGCCGACAGGACCCGAACAGATGCCCGACATCATCTTCAGCTCTTCGTCGAGCACCATCGAGAGCTCATCGATCTCCTTGCGGTCCGCCAAGAAGGCCAGGAGCGCCTCGGTGTCGAGCCCAGCGGCGGGGAGCGGGAGAGTGCCGCTGATCGGGTTCATCGAGACGATGCCGGCCTCGACCTTCAGGTGCAGCTCAGGGGTGGCGCCGACCAAGGTGGTGTGCGGGGTGTGGATCGCGAAGGTCCAGTGCGCGCCCTGCTCACAGGCGATCAGGCGCAGCGCCAGGGTCAGGACGTCCGCCGGTCGGTAGTCGGGAATCCGGCCCTGCAACGTCCGGCTCATCACGAAGTTCGCGCCACGTCCGGCGCCGATGTCCTCGACCTGGACCCGTCGCACCAGCTCGGCGAAGGCCTCGTCGGAGAGGTCGAAGTCGCCGAAGGGGATCTGGGGCAGGTGTCGCACCCGGGCGGCCACCTCGGCCACCCTCATCACCTGCGACTCGACGATGCGCAACGCGTGCAGGGGGGCGCCGTCGTCGACGGCGTCGTACCCGCGGGCGAGCAGCTGTCGGTAGGGGAGGAGCACCAGCTGTCGAGTGCCCGGTTTCGGCTCGAGCTCGCTGACGTCGTTCGCGAGCACCACGTCGCCGATACAGACCTCGCACTCGTCGGCACCGAGATCGGCACGGCGCAGCAGGGCGAACGAGGCCGCCGCGTCATCACCGGCGAGGATCCTGGCGAGCAGGTCACGATGCATGTTTCCCCCGAGAAGGTTGGGTGACCGCGTGGCACCCGGGCCCGACCCGGGTGCCACGCGGTACGGGTCAGACGACGTCGAAGACCTCGTCAAAGGCCAGCCGCGGCAACCTCGGGAACCAGGCGTCGGGGCCGGGCTTGCCGATGTTGACGACGACCAGGGCCTGGGCGTCCCTGTCCGGGAAGAACTCCAGGGTGACGGCTTCGGCGTCGAAGCCGTTCATCGGACCGGCCGCGAAGCCGAGCGCCCGGATCCCGAGGATCAGGTAGCCGATCTGCAGCGAGGCGTTGACGACGGCGCTTCCCTGACGCGCGTCTCGCTCGGAGAAGAACACGTCCTTGGCCTCGGGGAAGACCGGGAACTGCTCGGGCAACTGCTCGTGGAAGTCGTTGTCACTGGCCAGGATGACCACGGCGGGGGCAGCCGCGACCTTCGCCTGGTTGGTGCCGCCCATCAGCGGAACCAGCCGCGCCCGCGCCTCCTCGGAGCGGACGACGACGCCGCGCAGGGGCTGCTGGTTGAACGCCGTCGGACCCCACTTGATGAGCTCGTAGATCTCGTGGATGTCCTCGTCGGTGACCGCTTCGTCGGTGAAGGTGTTGGCCGTCCTGGCATCGCGGAACAGCTGGTCGAGCGCCTCGCCGTCCAGTTGGGTCGCCTGGGACTCGGCAGAGAGGGTGGTCATGTCAGTTCCTTCCATTGGGAGGGCAGGAGAGCGTCGTCGCCAAGCCCGAGAACGCGGTCGAGGAGCAGATTCGGATCGGACGGGACCGCGCCGTCCGACCAGGCAATGTGCTGATCCGGACGCACCAGGATCAGGTCGTCGCCGTACACCTTGCGTGCGGCGACGTCGGTGAAGTGCCGGCTCACGAGCGGCAGCCCGCGGGCCTCGGCCGCGGCCACGAGCCCTTCCCCCCGGCCGCGGGGGCCGATCAGGGTCCAGGCGGGGCCGAGCAGGTCGTGGCTCGAGACACCATCCTCGAGCGGGACGTGGGGAAGGCGTCCGCCCGCGGCGATGCCGGGCTCGATGGCGTGCCAGGACCAGGGGCGGTCCTCGGATGTCGTCCGTCCCGCGATGACCGGTGAGCCGGTGTAGTTCGCGGCGAAGTGGATGCCGAGATTGTTGATCTGGTGACGCTCGTGGTCCAGGTACGAGGCGAGGGCGGCATCGGGAGCCCCGATCTGGGTCAGCGCCGGGAACCGCCGCCACACTTCGAGGAGGTTGGCGCACATCTCACGGGCGAAGAGCGCGACCGGACGCCGCTCGACCGCGTAGCTGTCGAGCAGACCTTCGCCCGCCTCGCCACGCAGCACGGCCGCGAGCTTCCAGCCCAGGTTGACGGCGTCGCCGATTCCGGTGTTGGCGCCGTGGCCGCCGGTCGGGAAGAAGGTGTGGGCCGCATCCCCGACCAGGAAGACCGGCCCCTGGCGATAGCGGTCCGCCACCGCCAACCGGCCCTCCCACTGGGCGATGTGCATCACCTCGTCGATGACCAGATCTCCGCCGGCCTTGGTGCGCACGACCGCGAGCGGGTCGGCTGCGGCGTCTGCCGGGCTCAGGTGGGGGTACGTCGCGGTCCAGGCACTGTCGCCGTCGCGCGAGACTAGGGTCATGCCGTTGCCGCAGATGATCAGGAAGGGCATGCCGTCTCGCGTCAGGCGCGGGTCGGTGCTGCGCAGGTAGACATCGGTGTGGGTGACCGCGGGACCCTGCTCGTCGAGGCCGATGCCGGCTGCCTCGCGGACGAGGCTGCGGGCGCCGTCGCAGGCGATGAGCCACCGGGACGTCAGCTCGGTGCCGTCAGTCATCGTGACGCGGGCGTGGTCGGTGCCGATCTCGACGTCGGACGCAGCGATGCCCTCGCGCAGGTCGATCAGGTCAGCGCTCCGACAGCGGTCACGGGAGAGGCGCTCGAGCGTCGAGCCGAGCACCCGTTGGTAGGCGCGCGAGGGCATGGTGCCGTCGCTCGCGCGGGCGATGTCGACGCGTTGGTCGGCGACCGACGAGGCGCGCCAGTCGCTGAGGCTAGGACCGTCGAGGTGGCGACGCCACACGAACCGGAACTCGCGGTCCTCGGGGACGCCGTGCTGCCGGATGTCGGACTCCAGGCCGAGCCGAGCGTAGTGCTCCATCGTGCGGGCGTTGAGGAAGTCCATCTTCGGATGCAACGGCGGTGCCGAGGAGCGCTCGACGAGGGTCGAGGCAACCCCGCCGCGAGCCAGCTCGAGGGCCAGGGCAGTGCCAGCGGGGCCGGCCCCGACGATCAACACATCCACGTCCACGCTCGTCACGCACTGCTCCTCGGATCGACTGCGCTGCCAGGACGACTCTGGTCCGGAGGGCGGGTCCGCGACATCACGTGAATACGTCATCCTGGTCGCATCCCGCAGGCTCCCAGCCCGAGAGCACGCCTTCATGACCGATCACCACGGCGCACCGTCGGGCGGCGTAGTCGATGCCGCGCAGGTGGTCCTCGAGGGTGAAGTCGGCCATCGCATCGCCGACGTAGAAGGTCTCCAGGTCCCGGCTGAAGGCATCGCAGGCGCTCATCAGACAGCCGATGCTGGCGAAGACTCCGCAGACGATGATCTGGTCGCGGCCGGTGGCCGCCACCTGCTCGGCGAGGTCGTTGCCGTGGAAGGCGCTGTAGCGCCACTTGGTCACCACGATGTCGTCGACTGCCGGCGCGCAGGCGGGGACCACGCTGCGGTCTGCCTCGGTGGCCCGCATGCCGGTGCCCCAGAAGTCGACGATCAGGCCACGTTCGCGCGGGGTCATGCTCCCCGGCTGTGCGGTGTAGGCGATGGGGATGCCGAGGCGACGGGCCGCCCCGACCAGCGCGGCGACCCTGGCCACGAGCTGGTCGCGCAGCACGGGGGAGTCGTAGAAGTCGAGGAAGTAGCGCTGCATGTCATGGACCAGCAGCAATCCGCGGCCGGGGTCCGGCCGCCAGCCCGCGATGTTGGCGGGAAAGTCGCTCGGCGTGGGCAGGTCGTAGGCCGGGATCGATCCGCGGACCGAGGTTGTTGTCGTCATGTCAGGCTCCGAGAGTTGCGCCACCATCGACGGTGAGCGTGTGCATGGTGATCTGTCGAGCTGCTGGCGAGGCGAGGTAGGCCACTGCCTCGGCCACGTCGTCGGGCGTCGCGATCCGGCCGAGGGGGATGCCGAGCCGGTGGTGGTCGAGCGAGCCGCGCAGGGTCGTCTCGGGGCCGGTCTCGTCGGTCCATAGGCTGCGCAGCATGGCGGTCTCGGTCGAGCCGGGGGCCACGATGTTGCAGCGGACCCCGGAGGCGGCGAGCTCGAGCCCCAGGCAGCGCGTGAACATGGCGGCCGCCGACTTGGAGGCGCAGTAGCCCGCCATCCCCATCCTGGGCACGGATCCTGCGTTGGACCCGATGGTGACGATCGCGCCACTTCCTCTCGGCACCATCCGGCGCGCCACGGCGGTGGAGAGCTGCATCGTCCCGAGCAGGTTCACCCCGACCATGTCCGACCAGTCCTGGCCGGTCAGCTCGAGGGCGGGGGCCGACCGCAGCACACCGGCGCCGTTGACCAGGACGTCGACCGGGCCGAGCTCCGCCTCGACCTCGGCGACCAGGCTCTCGACCAGATCCGCATCGGTGATGTCGACCTGTCGCGACCACGCGGCGGGGCCGGCGGACACCGGGTCCCGGTCCACAGCGCAGACTGCGTGCCCGCTGGCTTGCAGGCGAGTGACGACTGCCCTCGCGATGTCGCCGGCCGCACCGGTGACGATGGCCGTCCCAGTCATGCCGGCTGCCGTCCGGCGACATCGGGCTGCAGGCACGCCGTGAGCTCAGCGTCGTGGCCGAACAGCCACTCCTGGGCCATGAGTGCCGCACGCGGGTTCGGTGCCTCGACGGCGGCGCGAGCCCGGGCAACGTTGGTGCGGGACCGCTCCACGATCTGGGTGGTGCGAGCGATCCGAGCCGTCTCGTAGCTGGTCAGCGCCGTCTCGAGTGGCGTGGCCGGCACGCTCCACAGGCAGGCGGCCAGGCTGATCGCGTCCTCGATGGCCTGGTTGGCGCCCTGGGCCATGAACGGCAGCATCGGGTGTGCGGCGTCCCCGACCAGGGTCGTGCTCGCCGTCGACCAGTGAAGCAGTGGCGGGCGTTCGAAGACCGCCCATCTCTGGGTCTGGGTGATGGAGGCGAGCAGCTCGACCACCGGCTCGGGCCAGTCGGTGTACGCCGTGCGGATTGCCTCGGGCGGTTCGGAGTGGTGCCAGGACTCCGCGACCCAGTCCCTCATCGGGGCGGTGGCGACGACGTTGACCAGTCCGTCCCCGACCGGGTACGAGACGCAGTGCTGGCCGGGGCCGGCGAAGACGCGCACGCACGCCGGCGTGGTCGACCAGGGGGTGGCCTCGGCCGGGACCAGAGCACGAAACATCGACTGCCCGGAGTACGTCGGGGTGTCGTGGGCGACTAGGCTGCGCACCTGGGAGCGCACTCCATCGGCCCCGATCACGAGTCGGTGCGTCGAGCCGGCCCCCGAGGCGAGGGTGATCCGGGCTCCACCGGATCGCTGCGACACCCCCGTGACGAGATCACCCAGGGAGAGCTCGACCTCGGGGAGGTTCTGGGCCAGCAGCGCATGGAGCCGGGGGCGCTGGATCGCGACGTACGGCGCCCCGTAGATCTCCTCGCAGGCCGCCCCCAGCTCCATCTTGTGGACGACGCGACCGGCCTCGTCGTGGACGATGAGCGCCTCGAGGCGAACGGCAGCCTCGGCGAGCTGGTCACCGAGACCGAGCCGGCGCAGGATGCGGGTCGCGTTGGGCGAGAGCTGCAGGCCAGCACCCACCTCGCCGAACGCGTCGGCCTGCTCCACGACTCGGCACTGCACCCCGCGCCGGGCCAGGGCCCGGGCGAGGGTGAGGCCGGCGATCCCGGCTCCGACGATCACGACGTCATCGAGGACACCGGCACCTTCGGCGGTAGTTCCGTGCATGATCGGCATCGCATGCTCTTTCAGTAGTAGGTGAGCGCCTTGTCCCAGGGCTCGTCGGGTCCGAACAGGGCGCGGGGCTTGACGACGTCGGCGGTCGCGGTCAGTGCCTCGCGGGGCACCAGCGATCCACGGGGCCGCGGGGTCACGCGCGGCGTCAGCGAGGTCGTCGCCCTGACCAGCTCGGTCAGGCGATCGGCTGCCTCAGCGCCGGCCGCTCCATCGACCTCGATCTCCATCTCGAGTGCGTCGGGCAGCGCCCGGCCCCGCCAGAACGAGACCCCGTCGGTGATGGGGAGGGCGAAGACCGCGTCGTCGAGGAGGTCCTGGGTCACGGGCACCCCGTCGACGCGGTGCACGAAGGCCGACCGACCGAAGACCTTCACGGTCGGCAGCTCCCAGCCACACGGGCATGGGGCGGACGAGATCGTGACGTCGTCCTCGAGGTTGTAGCGCAGTAGGGGCATCGCGCGTCGGAACAGCGGAGTGACGACCAGCTGACCGGTGCCCTCCCGGGAGAGCGCTCCGGTCTGCGGGTTCAGGACTTCGAAGAGCACTCGGTCGGCCCACAGGTGCAGCGCGCCGACCGGACAGGCGCCGGCCAGACTGCCGGTCTCGGTAGAGCCGTACTCCTCGACCACCGGCACGCCCCAGGTCTCGCTGATCCGGCTCCGTCGGCGGGCGCTCAACGCGTCCCCCCCGACGTACAGCGCCCGCAGCGCGGGGAAGTCCACGGCAGGATCGAGCCCTGCTTCCCGAGCCGCCGCGGCCCACATCAGCGTCTCGGTCGCCATCGACCACGTGAGGCTGACCTCGAGGTCGTGCAGCACGCGCAGCACCCGGGAGTAGGGCATCGCCATCGATCGGTTGTCGCCCGGCACGACGGTGGCGCCCTTCGACCGAGCTGCGGCCTGGGCCAGGTGGCCGGTGATCATCAGGGCGTACGGCGTCCGCACCAGGAAAGTGTCCTCGGCGGTGATCGGCACCCACTTGCGGGAGTAGCGCTCGGTGAGGTCGATCCAGTCCCGTTCGGTGTAGTACGACGGCGTCGGCTGTCCGGCCGTGCCGCTCGACTCGTGGTACGTCGCGAGGTCGGCTCGCGGCACCGCCAGCATCCCGAACGGGTACGCCGTCCGCAGATCGCTCTTCGTCGTGGGCGCGAGGGCGGCGAGGGTGTCGGCCGAATCGGGGCCCGGACCGACGAGACCGCGGGCCCGGTAGAACGGCGACTCTGCAGCCCAGTCCAGGGTGAGCTCGAGTTGGTTGTGCTGGATCTTGGTCAGCTGGGCCTGGTCGTCCCAGTCGCCGAGCTGGGGCAGCGCGGCATCGAGGTCGAAGCTCATCGGGTTTCCTCCTGGAGAAGGCGCCGGGCGTTCCCCCCGAGGACGGCGGCACGTTGGACCGGGGACAGTGGGAGTACGTCGACCTTGGTCAGCTCGACGCGCGGATCTTGCAGGGGGTGCTCACTGCCGAAGAGCACCCGGTCACAGCCGAGTTCCGCGACCGCGAAGGCGAGGACGGAGCTGTAGCCACCGGAGGTCTCGACCACGACGTTGGGGAGGTCGACGACGAGGCACAGCCCATGGAAGTCGATGTTTCCGTAGCCCAGATGGCCGAGCACGAAGGTCACCTCAGGGTGCCGGGCGGCGACGGCGGCCAGGGCCGGCACGTCGCAGCCGGGCCGGTTGATGCAGACGACGTAGACCCAGTGTCCGTGCTCGCCGGCGACCCCGATGAAGTCCGCGACGATGTCGGAGTCCAAGCGCATCCCGTGCACGGCCGGACTGAGCTCGAGCCCGACGTACGCCGCTCCGCCGACGCGGTAGGCCTCGAGGCCGCCGCCGTGCGGGTTGCCGAACCAGCAGGGGTGCAGGCGCCCACCCGCCCCTTCGGCCAGGGTCAGCACCGAGGCATTGTCGACCTCACCGGTGACGAAGCCCCCGTCGCGCAGGTGCCGTGAGAGCACGTCCGGACGGACCAGGCCCCCCGCGACCACCACGCTGGCGGCGATCCCGAGCCGGTCCATGTCGGCCAGCAAGGCGCCCCCCGGGTCCGGTCGCGGGGGAAGTCGCACATGGAAGTCGACGACTTCCCCCGTTGCCCCCATGCCGACTCACTGCTCCCGGCAGAACTCGTTGATCGGGTAGCCGACGTGGCGGTCCTCGGTGGGCAGGTGGCCGAGCAGGATGTCACCCGGCTTGAGTTCGGTGCTGTTGAGCACGACGCCGTGGGGCCCCAGCACCCGGACGTGCCAGTCGTCCTGCAGGATCAGGTTGACCTCGGTGCCGTCGGCACTGACCGCGTCGATGGAGAGCAGGGGTCGGGTCTCGATCTTGACCCGTCCCACGGTCACCTCGCGGGTCTGCCCCTTCACGTCGACGGCGAGCACCTTGCTACCGGCGCGGAGCTCGCTGAGGTAGGACGTCCGGCTGTCGTTCGCGACGGTGTAGGACATGATCGCGCCGGCGTTGACCCGGAACGGTCGCGTCGGCATGTAGGGCAGGGGGTGCGTCTCGCTGACGCACAGGATCATGCCCTTGGAGTGCGAGCCGACCAGGATGCCCTCGTCCTCGTTGAAGTAGGTGCAGGTGTCGACGCAGGCGCGTTCGCCCATGCCGACGTGAGCGATTCCGGTGACCTTCAGCTCGACGAGCTTGATCTCGCCGACGCCGCTGTTCAGCGCCGCCTGGACGGCGGTGGCGTCCCCGACGGCCGTGGGAGCCAGGGCGACGCCCGAACCGTGCTCGAGCACGCCGGCGATGATCTCGGCCTCCTCGACGTCGGAGGCGACCGTGATGATCGACCCCTTGCCGGCAGCGGCGGCGGCCAGCACGATCTCGAGGGGGATCTTGGTCGGGTCCTTGAACTCCAGGACGGCCCACTCCTCCAGACGAGCGGCCCGGCAGGCGTCCTCCAGGGTGTCGGGGTCGACGATGTTGACGTAGCGGCCGAAGGAGATGTTGGGGTACTCCACCTTCAGCTCCACCGTCGTGGGGAAGGTCTTGTCCTCGACCACGACGACGTCGACACCGGTGAGGCTCTTGGGCATCTTTCCGTCCCGGGCCCAGATGATCCGCTTCACGGTCGGCGGCAGGTCCACGACGTCCTTGGGGTGGTTGACCACCACGCCGTGGAGCTTCTGGTGCACGGCCTCCTCGAGGATCGCCGCGGCGGCGGGGTGGGGCGTGCGCATGTCGAGCCAGCTGTACTTCATGGGTTGACCTCTCGAGACGTTGCGTGGGTGAAACGGGAAAGGGAACGGTCGTGCTCAGGTGGTGACGGCGGTCAGCCGGGTCACCGGGTCGGTGACGCGGGCGTGGATGATGCGGGACAGGTCGCGGACGACGGCCCCTGGATCGGATGACTCGAAGACGCCCCGCCCGCAGGCCACGCCGGCGGCACCGCCACGCAGTGCTGCCAGGACGTAGGACTCCAGCAGGGCGGGGTCCTTGGAGGGGCCGCCCGCGACGATCACCGGCACCGGGCAGGACTCGGTGACCCTGGCCATCGCTTCCTCGGTGCCCGGGTGCACGGTCTTGACCACGTCGGCGCCGAGGTCGGCGGCCAGGATCGCCGCATGGGCGATCAGCTCGGGGTCCCTCGGGTTGGTCACGTGCGGACCCCGTGGGTAGACCATCGCCATCAACGGCACATTGAGCCGACCGCACGCGGCCGCGACCCGTCCGAGATCGGCGACCTGGCTGGCCTCGGTGAGGGACCCGACGTTGACGTGCACCGAGATCGCGTCGGCACCGAGGGCGACGGCCTCCTCGGCCGTTCCGACGAGGTACTTCTCATCGGGATCGGGTGCGTGGATGGTGCTCGCGCTGAGGTGCACGATCAGCGCCATTGCGTCGAACCACGCCGGGTCGACGTACTGCAGCGCGCCCTTGTGCAGGACGACGGCGTCGGCGCCACCGGCTGCGACCTGGCCGACCAGCTGGTTCACCCGACGACCGCCGGTCACCGGACCGTCGGTGACGGAGTGGTCGAGCGGGACGACCAGCATCCGGCCCTGTTCGTGGCGTTGCAGCCGACGCATCCGGACGCGCTGGCCGAAGCTCATGTTCAGCATGACGTGATCAACTCCCCTGTGGTGGGCGCGAGGTGCAGCCCGAACTCGTGGTGCAGGAACTGGACGATGTCGGCCACCCGGTCCTGGGGTACGACGGCCGAGATGCGCATCGGCGTCGAGGAGACCCAACTCGTCGGGACGCCCTCCCGACCGAGCAGTTCGAGCATCCGGGCGACCAGCGCCGGGCGGCTGCCCAAGCCATCGCCGACGAGCGAGACCTTCGCGACGGCCCGGTCGATGAGCAGCTCCCCGTCGGCCGCGGAGACGAGGACCTCCAGCTCGTCGTACACCCTGGCGACGTCCTGGTCGCGCATGGTGAAGCCCATCCGGAACTCGGCTTCCCCGGGACCCGAGCGAGCAACGAGATCAATCGGTGCGACCTGGCGGCCGTAGATCCACAGCACGTCGATCGCCAACTGCTGGTGCTCGGCCGGGGCCTTGATCAGCACCCGAGCCACGTCGAAGTCGTGCGCCACGGCGGTCGGCCCGTGGTCCTCGAGGCCGAGGATGGGCAGCGCCGCGCCGATGACGGTCCCGGGGGCCGCGGCTTCTCCGGCACTGCGCAGGTGAATGTCGATGTTGCGCGCCTCAGCGAGCTCGACGGCCCGGGCGTGCATCACCTTGGCGCCGGCGAAGGACATCTCGGCCATCACCCGGCGCGGGAGATGGCTGCGCACCTGTGCCGCCGTCACCACCCGTGGGTCTGCTGAGTGCACACCGGCGACGTCGGTGTAGATCAGGCACTCGGGAACCCCCAGCGCAGCAGCGACCGCCACCGCAGTGGTGTCGGAGCCGCCGCGCCCCAGGGTGAGGAGCTCGCCGTCGCTGTCGACGCCCTGGAAGCCGGCGATGACCGCGACCTCTCCTCGGTCGAAGCAGGCGAGGACGGCGGCCGGATCGACGTTGGTGATCCGGCCCTCGGACGGTGGACCCGTCACGGCAATCCCCGCCTGCTCGCCCGAGAGGGAGCGGGCGGGACAACCCAGGGCGGCCAGGGTGATCGCGAAGGCGGCGGCCGAGGCGAGCTCGCCGGTGGCGAGCAGCCGGTCGGTCTCCCGGCTCGCTGCCGGGGCGCCCATCTCCTCTCCGAGAGTGAGGAGCTCGTCGGTCGTGCTGCCCATCGCCGACACGACCACCGCGACCGGACCGTCGGCGACGGCGCGGACCACGACCTCGGCGGCGGTGCGCATCTTCTCGGAGGTGGCGAGCGAGGATCCCCCGAACTTGACGACCGTGGTCATCGGACGAGATCCGTCACGCGGCCGCGCACCAGGACATCGGCGAGCTCGGAGGGCTGGGACAGGAAGGGGGCGTGGTCGGAGTTGAGGACCACCGAGCCGGAGTCGGTGCGGGAGTCGAGAACCTCCTGGGCCCAGAGGTGCTGGGTCCGCGTCGGGATCGCCCGGTCCTGGCTGCATACGAGGTAGGTGGTCGGCAGGTGGCGCCAACCCTCGCCCTGGACCTCGTCACCGAAGGAGGCGAGGGACTGTGGCTGCAGCTGCGCCTGCGCCCAGGTGGCGACCTGGGGCGCGGTGTCGCTGTAGAACAGCTCGCTCGCCCGGCCGGGGGGAGCGGTGTCGGTGGTCTGGCCGAGCTCGAGCCACGGTGTGTCGTCACCTTCGGTGAGGCGCAGGAGGTTGTCGCCGCGGTGGGGCAGGAACGCCGCGAGGTAGATCAGCTCCTTGACCGACGCGTGCTCGGCGGCCTCGGAGATGACCAGACCGCCGTACGCGTGCCCGAGCAGGGTGGTCGGTCCGCCGATCTCGTCCAGGGCGGCGCGGACCACGGCCACGTCACGGGCAAGACCTCCGAGGGCGGAACCCTCCGGGCCGTGGCTGGGGAGCTCGACCGGCACGGCGGTGACCCCGCGGGCGGCGAGCTCGAGGACGAGCCGCTCGAAGCACCAGGCGCCGTGCCAGGCGCCGTGCACGAGCACGAATGTGTTGGCCATCAGTGGTCCTCGTCCCCTCCGTGAAGCTGTCGATGGCGTGACTCAACCGGCTGGCCGGCCCGCGCCACATCACGGGAACGCGCCATCCGGTCGGGGGAGATCACGCACCCACGTGATGTCAGCCGACGAAGGGCTGGCCCGAAGGTGGGGGGGTGACCAACTCAGGACGAGACTCGATCAGCGCCGTCGCAGTACCGCAGCAGCCCACCTGGGCGGATCTGTGGCTGGCCGATCGCGTACGACGAGAGCTCGAGGCGGCGCCGATGATCGCCCGCCCGGAGGACATCCTGCTGCTCGGCGAGCGGTTGGCGGACGTAGCCGGGGGACGTCGTCAGGTCCTCCAGGCGGGTGACTGCGCCGAACGGCCCACCGACTGCGTGCCGGCGGTGCTCTCCCGCAAGCTGGACCAGATCGAGGCACTCGCGACCGTCATGACGTGGCGGACCGGACTCCCGACCGAGCACGTGGGTCGGATCGCCGGGCAGTTCGCCAAGCCGCGCTCGGCGCCGTACGAGACGATCGGCGAGGTCCAGCTGCCGGTCTTCCGCGGAATGATGATCAACGGCGCCAAGGCGCACTGGGGTGCCCGGGGCCACGACCCGCTACGACTGCTGCACGCCCTGCGCTGGTCGGCACGGGGCGCCGCCTGGCTCGACTCGCAGGCGGAGAGCAGCGGGGATCGCACGTGGACCAGCCACGAAGCGCTGGTGCTGGACTACGAGCGGCCGCTGTTGCGCCAGCACGACGACGGACGCACCTTCCTCACCTCCACGCACTGGCCCTGGATCGGAGATCGGACGCGTGATCCGGACGGTGCGCACGTGGGCCTGCTCGCCACGGTGGCCAATCCGGTCGCGGTGAAGGTAGGCCCCGCGATGTCGGCCGAGGTGCTGTTGACCCTGTGTGATCGGCTGGATCCGGCGCGCTCGCCCGGTCGACTCACCCTGATCGCGCGGATGGGCAGCGAACAGGTCCGCATCAGCCTGCCGCCGCTGCTGAACGCTGTCCGCGCGGCGGGACATCCGGTGATCTGGCTCTGCGACCCGATGCACGCCAACACCGTCGTGACGGGCCGCGGACTGAAGACCCGCCATGTCGACAAGGTTCGCGACGAGGTGATCGCGTTCGGCGAGCTGACCGCAGCAGCGGGCGTGCATGCCGGCGGTCTGCACCTCGAGGCGACGCCTTTCCAGGTGCGGGAGTGTGTCGCCAGCCCGGCTGAGGCCGATCGCCTCACCGCCGAGCACTACACGAGTTTGTGTGACCCCCGGCTCAACCCCGGTCAGGCACTGGCGGTTGCCGGGGCCTGGCGTGCCGACTTGAGTCTGCAGGTGGCCGCATCCCAGCGATGAGGTGCTCCCCAGGTTCCGGAGATGTGACACCCGGTACATGAAGACCAGCGTGGGGTCGAGTGGGCACCCGGCTCGGGGTCAGCCCGCCTTCTGATACGCCTGGATCGCCCGCTTCGGCGCCACTCGGAGCCAGGCGTCCAGCAGCTCGCGGATCTCGGTCTCGTCGACAAAGGCGAGCCGCGCCTGGCTCTCGCCCGCAGTCGCAGGCTTGCTTCCTTATGCTGGACATGTAGTATCCAGAATATGAAGATGAGTCGCGGGGTCGAGTGGGCGTTGCACAGCTGCCTCAACCTCTCCTGGCTGGAGCCGGAGGAATCGGTCAGTGCGCTCCGGCTCGCGGCGTTCTACGAGCTCCCTCCGGCCTACCTGAACAAGCAGCTCCAGGCGCTGGCTCGCGCCGGGATCCTCACGTCGGTCTCCGGCCCGCGCGGCGGGTTCCGGCTGGCGCGAGGGATCGAAGAGATCACTCTGCTCGACGTCGTCGTCGCCATCGAGGGTCGCGACGAGCTGTTCCGCTGCGAGCAGGTGCTGCGGGACGGTCCGGGCGGCTCGAACACCATCGACTACCGCGACACCTGCCTGATCTCGGGCGCGATGCGCAAGGCCGAGCTGGCCTGGCGCGAGGTGCTGGCCGGCCAGACCCTGGCCGACATCAGGGCCGACGTCGAGCACGCCTATCCCCACACCCGGGCGGCCACCCTGCAGCACTTCCTCGACGCGGGCTGAGCCGCCCGCCGTACGACCCTCCATCCACCACCAACAACTCGGGAGAACCAGCATGACCACGACACCTGTCCTCGTCCGCGCGAACCACGCCGAGAGCGTCGTCGACGGACCCACCAGCCTGATCACCCTGCTCGCGGATGCGCCGGAGACCGGGGGAGCGGTGACGGTCAACCGCGCCACCCTGGCCGTCGGCTCACCCGGCGCGCCCGTGCACACCCACCGCCGCGCTTCGGAGAGCTTCTTCGTGTTGGACGGCGAGCTGGAGGTGCTGGTCGAGGAGGAGATCGTGCAACTCGGCAAGGGCGACTTCCTGTTGGTCCCGGCCGGCACGCGGCACGCCTTTGCCCCGCCCCACGGCAAGGCGGCCGACGTCCTGGTCGTCTTCACGCCGGGGATGCGCCGCTTCGACTACTACCGGCTCCTGGGGCAGGTGCACACCGGGCAGGCCGAGGTGGCCGACCTGGCGGCCTGCTCCGAGGAGTTCGACAACCACTACGCCGTCAGCGACGTCTGGGCCGCTCGGTAGCAGCCCGACGTTGGCTCACTAGGGTGAGTCGCGTGAGCACCTCTGCGCCGTCCTCCTCGTCGCTGCACGTGACCGAGGTCGGTGACAGCGGGCAGCGAGTGGTCTTCCTGCACGGCCTGTTCGGCCAGGGCCGGAACTTCAGCCAGATCGCCAAGGCCCTGGCGCCCGACCTCCGCTCGGTGCTGATCGACCTTCCCAACCACGGCCGGTCGCCGTGGCTGGACACCACCGACTACATCGTCGTCGCCGACACGGTTGCCACCCTCCTGCGCGAGCGGTACGCCGATGACGGACCGGTCCACCTGGTCGGCCACTCGATGGGCGGCAAGGTTGCGATGGTGCTGGCCCTGCGCCACCCCGAGCTGGTCGAGCGGCTCGTCGTCGTCGACATCTCGCCGGTCCCCAGCGGTGGCGAGGGGGAGTTCGGGCACCTGCTCGACAGCCTGGCGCGGCTGGACCTCGCATCGATCGAGCGACGTGCCGACGCCGACGCCGCGCTCGCGTCGTACGTCGAGGACGAGCGGGTGCGGGGCTTCCTCCTGCAGAACCTCCGCAGCGGGAAGGACGGGTTCGTCTGGCAGGCCAACCTCGACCTGCTCCGCGCCGAGCTGGCCACGATCGCGGGCATGCCCGAGGTCTCCGGGGAGTTCGAGGGGCCGGTGCTCTGGATCGCCGGCGAGCACTCCGACTACGTGCACCCCGACCATGCTCCGCGCATGCGCGAGCTCTTTCCCAGCACCCGCCTGGTGACGGTGAAGGGTGCCGGGCACTGGGTGCACTCCGAGCAGCCCGACGCGTTTGTCTCGACACTTCGGGTCTTCCTCACCGCCGACTGACGGAAGCCAGTAACGTCGCGCCGAGCGCTTCGTTGGGCCTTGTCACGTGCCCCCAACGAAAGCGACGACATGAATCTCAGGCATGCCTCGCGTCTCGGCCTTGCGGCCGGCGCCTCCGCACTCGCACTCGCCTTGCTGCCGGCGGTATCCGCCTCGGCCCACGGGGATCGCGCCGGAGACACCCCGAGCAACACCCGTGGCCTGCAGGTCGCGACCGAGGGGAGTGGCCCCGCGATGCGGCACGTCGCGAACCTCCAGTACGACGAGACCGGCACGGCCCAGAGCGGCTCGGACATCGAGTTCGCGAAGATCGCCGGCAAGGAGTACGCCCTGGCCGGCACCCTCCGCAAGGGCCTGCAGGTCATCGACATCACCAAGCCCCGGAAGCCGAGGATTGCTGCGGTCTACGACTGCGCCATCAGCCAGGGCGACATCCAGGTCTGGCGCCACGGCCGGCGGATCCTGGCCAGCTACACCGCGGACGGCACCTTCGGCGCCGCAGGAGCCGCCTCGCAGTGCGCCCGCGACCTGGAGCTGGACGCGAACGCTTCCGGGACGGTGATCGTCAACATCACCAAGCCGACCAAGCCGCGCACCGTTTCCTTCGTGCCCGTGCCGCGCGGCTCGCACAACATGACGATCCACCCGAGCGGTGACTACCTCTACAACTCGAACTCCGACCTGATCACCAGCACCAGCCCGATGATCACCATCTACGACATCTCGCGGCCCGCGAAGCCGAAGAAGGTCCAGGACTTCCCGATCCCCTTCGTGCCGCTCTCGTTGGGGTCGGAGTCGCACGACATCACGTTCAACAAGTCGGGCACCCGCGCCTACTCCGCGGCACTGTCGCAGACCCTCATCCTCGACACCGTGGATCCGGCCAACCCGTCGATCGTGTCCCAGACCCTCGACCCCAGCATCAACGTGGTGCACCAGTCCGACCCCGTCACGCTCAAGCGTGCCGACGGCTCGAAGCGTGAGGTCATGGTCATCACCGACGAGCGGGCCGGCGCCGCGGGCAGCGTCGAGTGTCCCGGTGGCGGGCTGCACCTCTACGACATCACCGGCGCCAAGGAGCAAGCACCCGAGAAGATCGGCACCTGGTTCATTCCGACCACCCAGGCCCAGGACGGGGCCACCTGCACCTCACACGTGCTGCGGATGTACCCGAAGCAGGAGCTGATGACGATCGCTTGGTACACCCAGGGTGTGCGGGTGATCGACCTCTCCGGGCTGGCCGACTTCGAGGGCTCTGCCACGGCGGTCGGCTTCGGCGACGGGGTCGGCATGAAGGAGGTCGGCCACTTCGTCCTGCCGGACTCCGACACCTGGTCGTTCAAGACCAACAAGATCAAGCGGGACGGCTCGTTCTTCGGCTACGGCAACGACCTCGTGCGCGGCTTCGACGTGTACCGGTACTCCGGCAGGACCATCGGAGACGTCGCACCGTTGGTGCCCAGGGACCTGTTGCCGGTTGCCGGGCAGGCCCCGGCCGGCAGCCCCGAGGCCGCCGGCTCGTCGGCGCTGAAGGCGACTTCGGGCGGTCTCGTCGCCCTCATCGTCGCGCCCGCGCTGCTGCTGGCCGCCCGGAAGCGTCGACGGGGTCACCGCCCGGCGTAACTGAAGATGGGGTGCTCGCCCCTCGAGGTCAGACGCGAAGAGCCGGCCTCGACGGCCTGGTGCCCCGGGTCCCGGCCGACCCGGGGCGGGCACGGCCCCTGGCCGTGCGGAGCTGGGCGATGGCGGTGTGGACCCGGTCGGTGACGTGGTCGACGCGACCGTCACCGTTCACCGGCAGGAGAAGGCCGCGGGCGTCGTACTCCGAGACGAGCGGTGCGGTCTGGTCGACGTAGACCTCCTGGCGTCGGCGAATCACGTCCACGGTGTCGTCGGCGCGACCCTCCTTCCGTGCCCGCTCCAGGAGCCGCTGGACCAGCGTGTCGGGGTCGGCGTTGAGGACCAGGGCTCCGGTCAGCTCGACGTCGAGGTCGGCCAGCATCTCGTCGAGCACCTGCACCTGGGCCAGGGTGCGGGGATAGCCGTCGAGCAGGAACCCACGCCGGCAGTCCGGTCGGGCCAGGCGATCGCGGACCATGGCGTTGGTGATGTCGTCCGAGACGTACTCACCGGCGTTCATGGCGGCCTGAGCGGCGAAGCCGAGCGTGGTCGAGGCCGCGACGTTCGCTCGGAAGATGTCGCCGGTCGAGATGGCCGGGACGTCGTACCGGTGGCAGATGGCGGCGGCCTGGGTGCCCTTGCCGGCTCCTGGCGGTCCCATGAAGATCAGTCTCATCGGTTCTCCTCGTGGCGGTGGTTCCAGT
The DNA here is from genome assembly GCA_963850965.1 of uncultured Actinomycetota bacterium. Lineage (GTDB taxonomy): Bacteria > Actinomycetota > Actinomycetes > Propionibacteriales > Nocardioidaceae > Nocardioides. The sequence continues at coordinate 575,403 of CAWKMT010000004.1, forward strand.
GGTGGAGCGACGCGACGCTGCGCCTGGTCATGAGGTGTGCTCGGCTGGGGTGCGGTCCTGCCGCGCCGCATGCGCGCGGGCATGCCGGATCGCCTCGGGCGTGGACGCGAAGAGGTGGTGTTCGTGAGCCAGCCGTGCGTAGACGCCGAGCTCGCGCAGCACCTGCTCGTGGTGCGGTTGGACGCCGGAGAGGAGGACGGTGATGTGGCGGCGCTCGAGCTGGCTGATGGTGTCGGCGAGCACGTGTGCACCGGTCGCGTCGATGGCGCTCACCCGTGACATGCGCAGGATCACGACGCGGACTCGAGTCACCTCGGCCAACCCGAGGAGGAAGTCGTGGGCGGCCGCGAAGAAGAGCGGACCATCCAGGCGGTAGGCGACGATGTGGTCGTCGAGCAGCGCCTGCTCCTCGTCGACGTGCTCGGTGTCGTCGAGCGGCACCTCCTGCAGCCGCGCCGAGCGCGCGGTCTGCCGCAGGGCGAAGAAGCCCGCAACGATCAGGCCGATGAGCACCGCGTTCACGAGGTCGAGGGCGATCGTCGCGACCGCGGTGATGGCCAGGACGGCCGCATCGCCACGCGTCGAGCGGAGCAGCGCGGTGAGGCTCGACACGCGCACCATCTGGACGGCGGTCGCGATCAGGACCCCGGCCAGCGCTGCCGGCGGGATCTCGCCAACCCACCGGGAAGCGACCAGCACGATGACCAGCAGCACCACTGCGTGAGTGAGGGCCGCGAGTCGAGAGTGGCTCCCGATCGGACGTTGACGGCCGTGCGGGCGATCGCCGCGGTGGCGGGGATGCCGCCGAAGAGCGGAGCGACCAGGTTGGCCAGCCCCTGACCGGTGAGCTCGCGGTCGGAGTCGTGGCGTTGCCCGACCGTCATCGCGTCGGCCACGGTCGCGGACAGCAGGCTCTCCAGCGCCGCGAGCACCGCGACGGCGAGGGCGGGTAGGAGGAGCGCATCGAGGTTCGACCACGGGATCGTGGGCAGGGACGGAACGGGCAGGCGATCGGGGATGTGCCCGATGGGCGCCGCTCCCCAGCCGAAGGCGGAGTTCGCGACCGTCGCGGCCACCACGGCGAGCAGGGAGCCGGGCAGCAGCGGCACCAGGCGGGAGAGCCCCAGGATGATGGCGATGACGCAGCAGGTGATCGCGAGGGGTACCCAGGCAGGGTGGTCCACCCAGGCGCGGACGGCGCGGCCGGCGAGGACCAGCACCTTGTCTGCGTGTACGTCGGCACCGAGCGCCGCGGGCACCTGCTGCAGGGCGATGATCGCCGCGATGCCGAGCGTGAAGCCCTCGACCACGGGCACCGGTGCGTAGCGGATGAAGCGGCCCGCGCCGGCGTACCCGAGGCCGATCAGGATGAGGCCAGCCATCAGGCCCACGACGAGGACGCCGTCGGGTCCGTAGGTCGCGATGATGGGCACCAGCACGACGGTCATGGCTCCGGTGGGTCCGCTCACCTGGACCCGGCTTCCCCGAAGACCGCCGCGACCGCGCCCGCCACGATGGCGGTCACCAGCCCGGCGGTGGCGCCCATCCCGGAGCTGACCCCGAAGCCGAGAGCCAGGGGCAGGGCCACGAGTCCGACCATCACTCCGGCGGTCAGGTCCCGGACGGGGTCAGCTGGGGTCCAGTCCGAGCGTCGCGGCAGGAGTCCTGTGGTCCGGGCGAGCGCCGTACGCGCTGCCTGCCGTCCGGCTGTGCTCATCCGGTGGCGGGGGCGAGCTCGGCCTCGAGCTCACCTTGGACCGCGATGATGCCCGAGAGGATCTGCCGGGCTGCCAGGAGCAGGTCGCGCACCTCGGGCACGCTGACCGAGTAGACGACTTCACCGCCCTGGCGGTGTGAGACCACCAGCGAGGTACGACGCAGCACCGCGAGCTGCTGGGACAGGTTGCTGGGCTCGATGGAGATCCGCTCGAGCAGCTCGTGCACGGCATGGTCGCGCTCGGAGAGCAGCTCCAGGATCCGGATGCGCGCGGGATGGCCGAGGGTCTTGAAGAACTCGGCCTTCGCTTGGTACAGGGGAACGCTCACGACTGAAGACTACAGGAGTTGAAAACGTTATCAAGTCATGTAGCGAGCACCTGGCGGACTGCGCCGGGTTCGGGCCTCTTGATCCACATACCATGGGGGGGTATGGTATCTGCATGACCGAGTACAGCTACGTCCACAACAACACCAAGGACGACTACCTCAAGCGGCTGCGGCGCATCGAGGGCCAGGCGCGCGGCCTCCAGCGGATGGTGGAGGAGGAGCAGTACTGCATCGACATCCTCACTCAGGTCTCCGCGATGACGAAGGCGCTCCAGTCGGTCGCGCTGGGCCTGCTCGACGAGCACCTGGCCCACTGCGTCGTGGGTGCCGTTCGCGAGGGCGGCCCGGAGGCCGAGCTCAAACTCAAGGAAGCCTCCGACGCGATCGCGCGTCTCGTCCGGTCCTGAACCCCCACACAGAAGGAAGATCACCGATGAGCCAGACCAGCACCTACACCGTCACCGGCATGACCTGCGGCCACTGCGTCTCCTCGGTCACCGAGGAGATCCAGGAGATCCCGGGCGTCGAGCACGTGGACGTGGTCCTCGAGACCGGAGCCGTGACCGTCACCAGTGCCGAGCCGATCGACGAGGCCGCCGTCCGGGCGGCCGTCGACGAAGCCGGCTACCACCTCGCATGAACACCCCGACCAGGGTCGCCGGGTTCGTGCTCGGGCTGGCCGCGGTCTTCGGACTCGCCCTCGGCACGGGCGCCGCGTTCGGACCCGACGAGGTGCCGCAAGCGGCTGGGCACGACGCCCACGACCCGGCCCGCGCCGAGCAGCCCGCCGTCGAGGCTGCCCAGCTGCCGGGGGGACTGATGGTCTCGCAGGACGGCTACGCCCTGGCGCTGGCCGACCCGACGACCGAGGCGGGCGACGGGGTGCCGGTCGACTTCACGATCACCGGCCCTGACGGCGCTGCCGTCACGTCGTACGACGTGGTGCACGAGAAGCAGCTGCACCTGATCGCCGTGCGCCGTGACTTCACCGGCTTCCAGCACGTCCACCCCGAGCAGTCCGCGGACGGCAGCTGGTCGACGGCCCTGGACCTGGCGCCGGGCCAGTGGCGGCTCTTCGCCGACTTCCAGGCATCCGGTGCCGAGCCCCTCACCCTGGGCGCCGATCTTGCGGTGGCGGGCGACTACGAGCCCGTGGCCCAGGCGGGGGAGCGGCGTACTGCCGAGGTTGCGGGCTACACGGTCACGCTCGAGGGCGAACTCTCCGCGGATGCCGACTCGATGCTGACGCTCTCCGTCGAGCGCAACGGGAAGCCGGTCACCGACCTCGAGCCCTACCTCGGTGCCTACGGTCACCTCGTCGCGCTCCGAGCCGGCGATCTCGCCTACCTCCACGTCCACCCGGCCGGGGCGCCCGACGACGGCACCACCGAGCCCGGCCCGGACGTCGTCTTCCACACCGCGGTCCCGAGCGCGGGGACCTACCACCTCTACCTGAACTTCCAGCACCAAGGAGTGGTCCGCACGGCTGCCTTCACGGTGACCAGCGGCGGCGACGGCCACTCCCACACGCACCACTGAGCGAGACAACCCCGAAGGAGGGGCAGATGAGCACCACGTCCACCGAGGCCGTCGAGCTGGAGATCAGCGGGATGACCTGCGCCTCTTGCGCCAACCGCATCGAGCGCAAGCTCAACAAGCTGGAGGGTGTCACCGCGACGGTCAACTACGCGACGGAGAAGGCGAAGATCAGCTTCCCTTCGGGGTTCGCGCCCGAGGACCTCGTAGCCACCGTCGAGCAGGCGGGGTACGGCGCCACGCTGCCCCGGCCGAAGGGCTCCGAGCAGGCCGAGCCGGTCGAGGTCGACGACTCCACGCGCTCGCTGCGCCAACGGCTGCTGGTCTCGGCGGTGCTGACGGTCCCCGTGATCGCGATGGCGATGGCCCCGGCCCTGCAGTTCGACTACTGGCAGTGGCTCTCGCTCACGCTCGCGGCCCCGGTGGTCGTGTGGGGGGCGTGGCCCTTCCACCGCGCAGCCTGGGTCAACCTGCGGCACGGCACCTCGACGATGGACACCCTGATCTCCCTCGGCACGATCGCGGCCCTGGGCTGGTCGGTCTACGCGCTCTTCTGGGGGACCGCCGGCACGGTGGGCATGACGCACGCCTTCGAGCTGACCGTGGAACGCACCGACGGTGCCGGCAACATCTACCTCGAGGCGGCGGCCGGGGTGACGACGTTCATCCTCGCCGGCCGCTACTTCGAGGCCCGGGCCAAGCGCCGCTCCGGTGCTGCCATGCGTGCGCTCATGGAGCTGGGCGCCAAGGAGGTCGCCGTCCTGCGCGACGGCCCGGACGGCCCGACGGAGGAGCGCATCCCCACCGACCAGCTGGGCGTCGGCATGCGGTTCGTGGTCCGCCCCGGGGAGAAGATCGCGACCGACGGCGTCATCGAGGAGGGCACCTCGGCCGTCGATGCCTCCATGCTCACCGGAGAGTCGGTGCCGGTCGAGGTGGCCCCTGGTGACTCGTTGGTGGGGGCCACCGTCAACGCCGGCGGGCGTCTCGTCGTACGCGCCACCCGGGTGGGTGAGGACACGCAGCTGGCCCAGATGGCGCGGCTGGTCGAGGATGCCCAGAACGGCAAGGCCCAGGTCCAGCGGCTCGCGGACCGGATCTCGGGGATCTTCGTCCCGATCGTGATCGCTCTGGCGATCGGCACCCTCGGCTTCTGGCTCGGCTCCGGAGCCGGGTGGGGGATGGCCTTCACCGCCGCTGTCGCGGTGCTGATCATCGCCTGCCCCTGCGCCCTGGGCCTGGCCACGCCCACCGCGCTCATGGTCGGCACCGGACGAGGCGCTCAGCTCGGCATCCTGATCAAGGGACCCGAGGTGCTCGAGTCCACCCAGCGCGTCGACACCGTCGTCCTCGACAAGACCGGCACCGTCACCACGGGTCGGATGACGCTGGTCGACGTGGTCGCCCTGGCCGGTGAGGACGCCGACGAGGTGCTCCGGCTGGCCGGCGCCCTGGAGGACGCCTCCGAGCACCCCATCGCCCGGGCCATCGCCCTCGGCGCCCGCGAGCGCGTCGGCGCCCTGCCGAGCGTCGAGGACTTCGCCAACCTCGAGGGACTTGGGGTCCAGGGCGTCGTCAACGGCGACGGACGCAGCCACGCCGTCCTCGTCGGTCGGCCGCAGCTCCTCGCGGACTGGTCCCAGCACCTGCCGGACGAGCTGCAGGACGCCATGACTGCGGCCCAGGCCGCCGGCGGCACCGCCGTCGCGGTGGGCTGGGACGGATCCGCCCGCGGGGTGGTCGTCGTGGCCGACGCGGTCAAGCCCACCTCCGCGGAGGCGATCGCCCGCTTCCGGGACCTCGGCCTCCGCCCGATCCTGCTGACCGGGGACAACGCGATCGTGGCCCGCTCGGTCGCTGCCCAGGTCGGCATCGCGGCCGACGACGTCATCGCCGACGTGCTCCCGGCCGACAAGGTCGACGTGGTCAAGCGGCTCCAGGCCGAGGGGCGGGTCGTCGCCATGGTGGGCGACGGCGTCAACGACGCCGCCGCGCTTGCCCAGGCCGACCTCGGTCTGGCGATGGGCACCGGCGCCGACGTGGCGATCGAGGCCAGCGACCTCACCCTGGTGCGCGGCGACCTCCGGGTGGCAGCCGACGCGATCCGGCTCTCGCGCCGGACCCTCGGCACCATCAAGGGCAACCTGTTCTGGGCATTCGCCTACAACGTGGCGGCACTGCCGCTGGCGGCCGCAGGACTGCTCAACCCGATGCTGGCCGGGGCCGCCATGGCGTTCTCCTCGGTGTTCGTGGTGAGCAACAGCCTGCGACTACGCGGCTTCAAGCCGCTGACCGGCTCCGGGTCTAGCATGGGAGCCGGGGTAAGGACCTGACCATGAGCGCTGAGGACGACACCAGCTCCGTGGCCGCGCTGGTCGCGATGCTGCGCCGGTCCTACGTGCGGGTCTGTCCGAGGGAGCTCCCGGACGAGATGGCGCGTGGTGCGCTCGTGATCGACACCCGGCCCGTGGAGCAGCGCAGCCGCGACGGGGAGCTGCCGGGCGCGATCGTCATCGATCGCAACGTCCTCGAGTGGCGGCTGGACCCCACCTCTCCGCATCGGCTGGCGCAGGTCACGCCGCAGAGCCGAATCATCGTGGTGTGCAACGAGGGCTTCAGCTCGACCCTGGCCGTCGCTTCGCTGCACTCGCTGGGACTGAGCCGGGCCACCGACCTCGTGGACGGCTACCAAGGCCTCCTGCTGGCCGGCGTGCTGCCCGGGCCATCCGCAGACAGTGGCAGGCTGGGGCCATGTTGCTGATCCCACCGACCGTGACCCCGTCGGGCGTCGTCTCGTGATGGTGAAGGTGCTCGGGGTGGTCCTGGCCCTGTTCATGATCGCCCTCGGGGCGATGTGGACCTTGCAGGGATCGGGGAGTGTGGGCGAAGCCCCGGCGTCGAGTTCACTGGCGACGCTCGGCCCGATCGTCGCCGGCTTCGGCGTCGCGTTGGCGTACGTCACCTTGCGCGGCCGTCGCTAGCGCTAGCCGACCGGCACGGGGGTGGGCCGCTCCGCCTCACTGCTCCTGGCCCGCGCGAGCAGGAGCCCCACCGTCATCAAGATGGCGCCGGTGGCGACGATGCCGATCTCTTCATGCATCCACAGCGGGTCGGTGTCGCCGACCACCGCTTGGGCCAGGGTCTCGATGACGGCATAGGACAGCACCCAGCCGACCAGGCCTCCGACAGCACCAAGGACCCGAAGAGCCCAGTGTCGGCCGGACAGCAGGGTCACGCCCAGGCCGGCCATGCCCAGCACCATCAGGGACACCGCGGTCACGTACAGCAGGCCCGCCACCGTGGCGGGGGTCCCGTTGAGCGCCCCTTCGGTGGCCGCGATCACGATGAACTTGAGGACCCAGCAGAGCCCCCCGACAGCCAGCACGGCTGCCGCGCGTCGAACTGATCTCGATGAAGTGTTCATGGGGCTGACGCTAGGCACTTCTGGGCCGGGTGGCTTCCACCGAACGGCTGGTCCAGCCTCCACCGCAAGGTTGATCAAGGTGACCTTCGGCGGCGCTACCGTGAGCGCGTGACATCCGTCCGCAACCGCGCTCGAGCATGGGACGGCCTCGTCCTTGTCCTCGTGGTCGGGGTGATGGGTGAGGTCCTGACGACGAACCAGGACGTGCCGCTTGCGCTCAGCGTGCCCGTCGGGCTGCTGATGACGGTCCCGCTGCTGTGGGGCCGGCGTCGCCCGCGGGCCGTGGCTGCCATCGTGCTGACCGCAGCGATCGTGCAGGAGTACGCGGGGGAGTGGCAGCAGGAACCGCAGTCCGCGCTCCTGCCGATGTGCCTGGTGTTCTGGTGTCTGGGTGCGCACGCATCCGACCACCGTTCTCGTTGGGTCTTCGGCGTTGCGCTCGCCGCCGTCGCCGCGCAGCAGCCGGACGATTCGATCGTGCTGGGTCCGCTCGTGGCCGGGGTCTACGCGGCCGGACGGTTGATGCGTTCGCGCGAGCAGTTGGCCGCAGCACTGCAGCAGGAGCGGGCTCAGGTCGAGCGGTACGTCGCGGCGGAGGAACGCACCCGGATCTCGCGGGACCTGCACGACGTGGTCGGCCACTCGATCGCGCTGATGACCGTACAGGCAGGTGCGGAACGACTGGCGCTCGGCGACAGCCGACCGCAGACCAGCCAGGTGCTTCTCCAGATCGAGACCAACGGGCGCCAGGCACTGCAGGAGATGAGACGGCTGCTGGGCGTCATGCGCGGTCCGGGTGAGGACGCCGAGCTCGACCCCCAGCCGGGGCTCGGCCAGATCCACCTCTTGGCCGACACCATGGCCGGAGCCGGGCTCGAGGTTGACGTCCGGGTGGAAGGTGACCCGGGCCTCGTACCGCCGGGCGTGGACGTCTCGGCGTACCGAATCGTCCAGGAGGCACTGACGAACGTGTTGCGGCATGCGGACGCCGCGCGTGCGACCGTCCGCATCGAGCACTCGGCGACCGGCCTCGCCATCGAGGTGACCGACGACGGGCGCGGTCGGTCCACGCCAGGGAGCACGCCCGGTCACGGCATGGCCGGCATGCGCGAGCGGGCCGCGTTGTACGGCGGCAGCCTGGCGGCCGGGCCCGCCCCCGGCGGTGGCTGGCGAGTGCTCGCGACCCTGCCGAAGGAACCGGTCGCGTGAGCGTGCGCGTGGTCGTCGCGGACGATCAGCCGCTGGTGCGCGCGGGGCTGACGAAGATCTTCGAGTTGGACCCGGACATTGATGTGGTGGCCGAGGTGTCCCACGGAGCCGAAGCAGTCGAGATCGCGGCCCAGCTCCGACCGGACGTCGTCGTGATGGACATCCGGATGCCGGTCATGGACGGGATCGAGGCCACCCGCCAGGTGGTCCAGATCGCTGGGTCGCCCCCTCGCGTGCTCGTGCTCACGACGTTCGCCCTCGACGACTACGTGTTCGGTGCGCTGCGGGCGGGGGCCAGCGGTTTCCTGCTCAAGGACGCGCTTCCCGAGCAGCTCATCGCCGCCGTACACACGATCGCGCGGGGAGACGCACTGCTCGATCCCGCCATCACCCGGGCGGTCGTGGAGCGCTTCGGCACCGCTGCCGAGCTCGACCCTCAGTCCGCCGCTCGCCTGAGCGAGCTGTCGCAACGCGAGCACGAGGTCCTGCTCCTGCTCGTCGACGGAAGGTCGAACCGCGAGATCGCGGATCAGCTCTTCGTGAGTGAGGCGACGGTGAAGACACATGTGATGGCCGTGTTCCGCAAGCTCCAGCTGCGAGATCGGGTCCAGGCGGTGATCTTCGGATACGAGTCGGGTCTCGTGCGACCGCACCGGAGCAGCTGACGAGCGTAGAGTTGCGTTCTTGAATTCCTACTCTGGGGGGTTGACATGAAGACACGCCTGATTGCAGTCACTGTCGCGCTGGGGATCGCCATCGCTGCTGGGGGGCTCGCCCTGGGCTCCGCCCCGGCCGCCGTCGCCAAGGGCGCGGCCGGCAACAACTTCGCGACTCAGCTGAGCGGCCAGCACGAGGTGCCGCCGAAGGACACTCCTGCCCACGGGACCGCCCACTTCCATGTCTCCAAGGACGCCAGCACGGTCTCCTACAAGGTGGTGGTCAACAAGCTCACGGGCTCCCTGACCGGTGCCCACATCCACCGGGCAGAGGCGGGCGTCAACGGTCCGGTCGTCGTGTCGTTGCTCGCGGGGGCCGCGGTGACGACGAACAAGAACACCACCGTGATCTCCGGCTCGTTCCCGATGTCGGCCTACCCGCTCTTCGTCGAGGAGGCTGACGAGGGGTGGCTCTACGTCAACGTGCACACGACGGTTCACCCGTCGGGCCAGGTGCGCGGGCAACTGAGCTAGTCCACGCGTTCTCGGCCCAGGTCCGTCGGGTCAGCCGATCTGGATCTCGAGGGGCTCGCCCCGGCGCAGGGTCTCGACCGCTTCCTGGGCCCACACGCGGTCGAAGTCGAGCCCCGGGATGTCGTTGAGGCGGCTGTGCATGAGGTCCACAGCGGTCTCGAGGTCGTCTCCGGCGGTCTCGGCAGCGGTGTCGTCGACCACGGTGCGCACCAGCTCGCCGATGTGGTCGAGGAACGCCTTCATGCCGTCCTGGGTGGACTCGAACTGGGTCATGGCCAGAACTTACCTCGGGCCGGACAGCCACTCGACCGCACCCGACGCGCGCGCCGCCTGGGGTTCATACCTTGAGGTCCCTCGAGCGTTTCCGCCCGCGTGGTCTAACCTCCGAGGCAACGTAACTCGACAGACGGGACGGACGATGGCTCACGTGGACACGGTGCTGGACGAGGCGGGGCTGAAGAACCCCCAGGTGCGGGAGTACGTCCGTCACTGGGCGGAGCTCACCGGCGCTGACCGCGTCGAGGTCGTCAGTGCTGCCGACGACGCCCGCCTGATCCAGGAGGCGCTGGCCGCCGGCGAGCTCGAGCCGGCCGGTGAGGGTCTCTACTACTCCCGCAGCTACCACAAGGACACCGCCCGCTCCGAGGAGCGGACGATCGTGGCCACGAACGACCCCAAGGACAAGGGCGTCTACAACAACTGGCGCCCCGCCTCGGAGATGAAGCCCATGCTCGAGGACCGCATGCGCGGCGCCTCGAAGGGCAAGACGATGTACGTCATCCCCTATCTGATGTCCCCTCCCGGCAACGCGCTCGAGGCGTACGCCGCCGGAGTCGAGCTCACCGACGCCCGCACGGTCGTGCTGCACATGATGCGGATGTCCCGCGTGGGCGCGGAGTACCTCGAGAACCTCGAGGACCCCAACCACTTCGTGCGCGCCGTCCACGTCACCGGTGACCTGGAGAACCTCGGCCAGGGCACCCCCGACGACCAGCGCTACTTCGTCACGGTGGCCGACGAGCGCACCATCTTGCACTTCGGCTCGTCGTACGGCGGCAACGCGCTGCTCGGCAAGATCGCGCACGGCCTGCGCCAGGGCGCCTACGACGGCTGGGCCTCCAAGAAGTTCCTCGCCGAGCAGTACATGCTCATCGGGATCCACGACAAGGAGATCGGCAAGACCTACCACATCTGCGGTGGCTTCCCGAGTGCCTCGGGCAAGACCAACCTGGCGATGATGCTGGCTCCGGACGTGCTCGGCGATCGCTACCACGTCTCGTTCTACGGCGACGACATCGCGTGGCTGTACGTCAACGAGGAGGACGGCCGTCTCTACGGCATGAACCCCGAGTACGGCGTCTTCGGCGTCGCCAAGGACACCAACGAGAACACCAACCCCACCGCGCTCGCCTCGATCGCCGAGGGCACCCAGGCGATCTTCACCAACATCGCCTACAACCCCCAGACCCGCGAGGTCTGGTGGGAGGGCCGCTCCCCGAAGCCGCCGGCCGACCACACGGGCTGGCTGGACTGGAAGGGCACCCCGATCGCGGACCGCGCCGAGGGCGACGCCTCTCCGTGGGCCCACCCGAACAGCCGGTTCACCACCACGTTGGACAACGTGCCCAACATCGCCCCCGACTACAACGCCGCGGCCGGTGTGCCGATCGACGCGATCATCTTCGGTGGCCGCACCCGTGACCGCGAGCCGCTGGTGCGCGCCATCCACGACCTCGCCGAGGGCGTCTACGACGGCCTGACCCTGGGCGCGGAGGCGACCTTCGCCGCCGAAGGGGTCGATGGCCAGCTGCGCTACGACCCGATGTCCAACCGCCCCTTCATGGCGTACGGCGAGGGCGACTACGCCCAGCACTACCTCGACGTGGTCGGTGCTGCCACCGACCAGCCGATCTTCGCGCACGTGAACTGGTTCCAGCGCGACCCCGAGGACGGCCACTTCCTGTGGCCCGGATACCGCGACAACCTGCGTCCGCTGCTGTGGCTGCTCCAGCTCAGGAACGGTGAGGTCACCGGTCGCCAGACGGCCGTCGGCATCATCCCGACGGCCGAGGAGCTCAACCTCGAGGGCGTGGACATCACCCCCGAGGACCTCGAGACGATCCTGACCATCAACAAGCCCCGCTGGCAGCAGGAGATGGCCAACCGCGAGGAGCACCTCAAGCAGTTCGACAACATGCCCGAGGCGATCTGGGAGGCGCACCGCCGCGTCGCAGCTGCCCTCGAGTCCGAAGAAGGCTGAGTGCAGGGCTCACCACGGCCATGGACGGGCTCTTCGACGCCGTGGTGGGGCTGTCGCCTGCGCTGATCCTGGTGCTGGTCTTCGCCCTGCCCGCGGCCGAGGCCGGGTCCTTCTTCGGTCTCGTGGTGCCCGGGCAGACCACGGTGCTCATCGGTGGGTTCGTGGCCCACGCGGGCACCCTGCCCCTGTGGGCGGTGATGGTCGCCGCCGTGGCCGGGGCCATCGTGGGTAACCAGGTCGGCTACCACGTCGGCCGGCACCACGGCCGGTCGATGATCGCCCGGTTGCCCGGGATGGCACGTCGCTCGGCGGACGTGGACCGGACCCTCGGCCTGCTGCGCCGCCGCGGTGCGTGGGCGGTCGTGCTCGGAAGGTGGCTGCCGGCGGTCCGCACCCTGGTCCCCGGGCTGGCCGGCATGAGCGAGATGTCGGCGAGTCGCTTCGCGCTCGCCAACGTCGGGGGTGGTGTCGTGTGGGCCGTGGCGATCACGATGCTCGGGCACACCGCCGGTGCGTCGTACGGCGCGGTCGCGAGGAAGCTCGAGATCGGCAGCTGGCTCCTCGTGGGCGTCGCGGTCGTGGCGATCCTGGGGTGGCTGCTCAGCCGCCGGCTGACCGGCGCCCGGTCCTAGCGCTTGGCCGCGCGCACCTTCAGGTCGTACGCCGCGCGGTCGTCCAGCGGCTCGCCCTGGCAGGCGTAGTCGGTCTTCTGCCAGCAGTCGTAGCGGGTCGAGGCGTTGGCGAGCGTGATGCTCACGCTGCGGACCCGGCGGCTGCTGAAGGCGACCGTGGTGGCACCCCGGCCGCGCCGGTCCAGGGGGAGGGTCCGGCGCACCGTGCTCGCCTGCTTGCGCTGGATGGTGAGGTACGCCGCGGGGCTGGTGCGCCGGTGTGGCCCGTCGACGACGATCCGGAGCGTCCACCGCCGCCCCGAGAGGGTGGTGCCGGGCTTGACCATCGTGGTGCGCGAGGAGAGGTGGTTGATCCGGAAGGTCGCTGCGCGGCGGGCGTTGCCCGAGCCGAGCGTCCAACGCTGCGAGACCGCCGCCTTCGGCCAGTGCCGGCCCTCGGTGTAGGAGGAGCCGGGGGTGGTGTTGGCGGCCGCGTAGGCGGCGAAGACGTCCGGGAGCCCGCCGTACTCCTGGAGGGCGGCAGCGACGGCGTTGATCGAGTAGTGGTCCGGGGCGCCCTGGAAGGTCGCGGCCTTGTTCCAGATCTTGCGGACCAGGGATGGCCCGAAGTGGCTGCTGAGGAACTCGAAGAAGGGCCAGTTGCCGTACTGGTTGAAGCCGGAGGGCTTGTGCACGTCCAGCGACGAGGAGGGACGAGCGACCTGCCCGAACGGGAGGTACTGCCGGTTGTCGTTCGCGCCGTCGGCGAAGCGCTCCTCCATCCAGGTCGCCGTGGTCTCCATGAACCACGGGTCCTCGCCGTAGTCGTAGGCGAACTGGATTGCGTGGAAGAACTCGTGGGCAGCCGTGACCCGGAGGCTCTGCACCGGCGGCGCGCCGTACTGCTTCTCGGCGAAGTCGTTGTCGAGCACGCAGTAGCCCGAGGCCTGCCACTTCGTCCCGGGTTTGCGGCGCTCGGGGGCGCAGTAGCCGTAGAGCCCCCGCTGGCCCAGGTCCTTGAGGTAGACGTCGAAGGTGGAGTTGCCACCGCGTCGGCCGTCGGGAACGGGTTTGCGGTAGCCGAGCCTGCCGATCTCCCGCTTCCAGACCTGGTTCATCGTCAGGAGGGTCTTGTCGCGCCACGCCTTGTTCGGGGGAGCGTCGGACGTGGTGGTGACCCAGTGCAGGCAGAAGTTGCCCTGACAGCGCCGCTTGAGGGTCGCCCCAGGTGGATAGCCGTCGCCGTACGCATCCTGGTCGCCCTGGGTGGGGCGCGCGAGCACGGCGTCCGCGAGCTCGCGGTCGCGGGGGGACAGAGCCGGACGCGCCACGAACAGGTCACGCAGTGCGAGCGTGGCCTCGACCGGCTCGCCGGTGGCCTCCGAGGCGGTGCCGGACAGCGCACCCCGAGCCCGGTCGAGGACCGTCGTGGGGCCGGACACCGCGCCGGACACCGGGCCGGATGACGGGAGGGCTTCGGCGTCGTCGGCCAGCGAGGTCGGAGCGGTCAGGACCGACAGGGCGGACACGACCACGCTCGCGACGAGCGCAGCGACGAGCGAGCGGGGCATGCTTCTCCCGGAGATTGGACAGCCACCGATCAGCTGGTGGAGGAGATCTTCTCGATCAGGGCAGTGGTCGAGATCGCCGGGGTCCGGGGCAGGTAGACGACCTCGCAGATGTCGCGGAACTCGTCGAAGCGCCCGGACCAGTCGTCGCCCATGACCAGGACGTCGGCTCCGAACTGGGTGATGTAGTCGCGCTTGAGCTCGAGGCTCTCCTCGACGAAGACCTCGTCGACGTGGCGCAGCGCCGCCACGATCGCCAGTCGCTCACCCTGGCTGAAGACCGGCTCGCGACCCTTCTTGCGCAGGTTGAGCTCGTCGGCCGAGACCCCCACCACGAGACGATCTCCGAGCGCGGCGGCGCGCTCGATCACCCGGAGATGGCCGACGTGGAAGACGTCGAAGGTGCCGAAGGTGATGACGGTGCGCGACATGCCGGGAATTGTGGCATGTGCCCGGCCCGGACCCGAACTGCCGTGCGGCACAATCGGCGACGATGTCGACCTCGCTGATCACCTCCGACCCCGCCGCCGACCAGGCCCGCCGCAGCGGCCTGCGCCGGATGCGCACGCTCGCGGTCGCCCTCCTGGTCCTCGCGGCCGTCGTGTACCTCCTCACGCTGGGCGAGGACGGCTTCCTCGGCTACGTCAACGCGGGTGCCGAGGCCTCGATGGTGGGGGCGATCGCCGACTGGTTCGCGGTGACCGCGCTCTTCCGGCACCCGCTCGGTCTGCCGATCCCGCACACCGCCCTGATCCCGAAGCGCAAGGACGACCTGGGGCGGGGACTGGAGGAGTTCTTCGGCGAGAACTTCCTCCAGGAGGACATCATCCGCGAGCGGATCGCGGTCGCCACCATCTCGCTGCGGGTCGGGCAGTGGCTCTCCGAGCCCGCCAACGCCCGCCGGGTGGTCGACGAGGTGGCCGACGTCGCTGCGATCGGGCTGGGCAAGGTGCGCGACGAGCACGTCGCCGACCTGGTCACCGAGGCCCTGGTCCCACGTTTTCGTGAGGAGCCGATCTCGCCGCTGCTCGGCGGTCTGCTCCAGGAGATGGTCCGCGACGACCTCCACCACGGACTGGTGGACCTCGCCCTCGAGGAGCTGCAGGGCTGGCTGGAGGAGAACCCCGACACGGTGGCGGAGATCCTCGGCGAGCGCGCCCCGTGGTGGACGCCGCCGCGACTCAACGAGGTCGTCACCTCGCGGATCAACGTCGAGCTGGTGCGCTGGGTGCATGACATCCGCGAGGACCCCCAGCACCACGCCCGGGGCGCCCTCGACTCGATGCTGGCCGACCTGGCGCGCGACCTGCTGGAGAACCCCGACACCCAGGCCCGGACCGAGGCGCTCAAGCAGCGGATCCTCGACCACCCACAGGTCGTCGCGTCGGCCATCTCGTTGTGGAACGCCCTGCGCCGCTCCCTGGTGGCTTCGCTCGCCGACCCCGAGGGTGCGGTCCGGCAACGGATGCTCACCGAGGTCTGCCGCTTCGCCGAGCGCCTCCTGGCCGAGGAGGAGCTGCGCCGCAAGCTGGACGCGACGGCAGCCGATGCCGCGGTCTTCGCCGTCGGCCGGTACGGCGCCGAGGTCACCGCCGTGATCACGCACACGATCGAGCGCTGGGACGGCCGGGAGGCCGCCGAGCGGATCGAGCTCCACGTGGGGCGTGACCTGCAGTTCATCCGGATCAACGGCACCATCGTGGGCGGCCTGGTGGGGGTTCTGATCCATACCGTGAGCGTGCTGATGGGGTGATCGGGCAGCGCACTGGGAGACTGGTCGGCATGAGTGAGCCGATCGATGTCGCCATCAAGGACGAGTCCATCCGCCTGGGGCAGTTCCTCAAGCTGGCCAACCTGATCGAGAGCGGCGCGGACGCCAAGCCCCTGGTGACCTCGGGCGCGGTCCAGGTCAACGGTGAGGTGGAGACCCGGCGCGGACGCCAGCTCGCCCTCGGTGACGTCGTCACGTTGGGTGGCGTGTCCGCCCGGGTCTCCGACCAGGCAGTGGACAACCTGCCCTGGTGATACGAGGTGGGGCTGGGCTCAGCTGACGCCGAGCAGGTCCACCACGAAGATCAGCGTCTCGCCGGGCTTGATCGCGCCACCGGCACCACGGTCGCCGTACCCGAGGTGCGGCGGGATGACGAGCTGGCGACGGCCGCCGACCTTCATGCCCTGCACGCCCTGGTCCCAGCCGGAGATGACCTGGCCGATGCCGAGGCGGAACTGCAGCGGGGCGCCGCGGTTGTACGACGCGTCGAACTCCTCGCCGCTGGAGTGGGCCACGCCCACGTAGTGCACGGAGACGGTGGCGCCGCTGGTGGCCTCGGGACCGTCACCCACGGTGACGTCGGTGATGACCAGGTCGGTCGGGGGCTCGGGGTCGAAGAAGTCGATTTCAGGCTTGTCCATGCGGCCAACCCTAACCGCGCCTCGGCCACGCGTAGCCCGGCGCCCTCGGGGTCGTTGGGTCAGCGTGCATCCTCCGACCCGCCGCCTGCTGATCGCGGTGGCCACCCTCGCCCTGCTGCTCCCCGCCTCCGCAGCGGAGGCCAGGGCTCTTCGGCCGCTCACTGTCCGCTCCACCGCGGCGGGGGTCGCAGTGCCGGCGACCGTGTCAGGGTCGGTCCAGGGCGCCGGCTGGCGGACCCAGATCCACCTCGAGGGCTGGAACGCCGCGGGCGAAGTGACGCGCACAGGAGTCGACGTCGACCTCTCGGCGTTGCGGGGGGCGGGCCGCGTGTGCCTGCTGAACTCCTACGAACTCTCGGCGTCGCCCGGTGGTGAGGTCGGTACCCGCCGCAGCGTCCTGACCTTGCTGCGCGCCGACGGCGCCCGGCGCTGGTTCACTCTCCGGGGGCAGTACGAGGCGAGTGACGGCGGTTCGAGCCTCAACGTCATGTCGATTGCCCAGGTCGATCTGCCGCGGATGCGCGCAGGCGACCGGCTGATCTGGAGCTTCGACGCGGTCCTGGACGGCCCGGTCGGCGCCTACAGCGAGGACCTGCGCTTCCGCCGCTGCTGAGGGTCAGGTCTGGTGGACGTAGCTGTCGAGCTGGTCGCGCTCGAACTCCAGCTGGTCGATGCGGTGCTTGACCACGTCGCCGATGCTGATGATCCCCACGAGCCGGCCCTCGGTGACGACAGGAACGTGGCGGATGCGACGCTCGGTCATCGTCTTCATCAGATCGTCGAGCAGGGTGTCGGGCGGGCAGGTCTCGACGGCGGTGGTCATGATCGTCGAGACCAACTGGTCGAGGACCGCCTCGTTCTCACGGAGGCTGCGCACCACGTCGCGCTCGCTCACGATGCCGTCGACCCCGGCGCCGTCGGAGCTCACGATGAGCGCGCCGACATTGTGCTCGGCGAGGAGAGCGATGAGCTCACGGACACTGGCACCGGGAGAGATGGTGACCACGTCGTGGCTGGGCTTGGCTTGGAGCACGTCGCCGATACGCATCGTCGGCCCCTTTCGTAGTTCCTGTGGAGAGGCCGACGCTACTAGCGCCATGCCAACGGCGTACAGGTAACGGCTCCGGTCGTGAGACGGATCCTGATCAGTCCGGCGGGGTGGGGGTGCTGCGCTCGCGTCGCGCGCGCAGATCGTGCACCGAACCCGGACCGACTGCTGGGGAGTCGGGGTCGTCGTGGTCGTCGGGGAGCGAGCCGAGGAAGGAGAGCGCGGCCTCGTGGAGGTGGCCGTTCGAGCCGAGGGCATTCCCGCCGAAGGGGCCGTCGGTGCCGTCGAGCGAGCTGAACCGGCCGCCCGCCTCGCGCACGATGATGTCCAGCGCGGCCATGTCGTAGAGCTCGAGCTCGGGCTCGGCGGCGAGGTCGACGGCACCTTCGGCGAGGAGCATGTAGGACCAGAAGTCGCCGTAGGCACGGGTGCGCCAGCAGCGCCGGGTCAAGGAGAGGAAGTCGTCGAGTCGGCCCCGCTCGTCCCAGCCCGAGAGCGAGGAGTAGGAGAACGATGCGTCCTCGAGGCGGCGTACGTCGGAGACCTGGCAGCGGGTCGCCTTGAGCAGCGAGCGTCCGGTCCACGCCCCGTGGCCGACCGAGGCCCACCAACGACGCTGGAGCTGGGGTGCCGACACGACGCCGAGCACGACCTCGTCGTCGACGACGAGGGCGATCAGCGTGGCCCACACCGGCACCCCGCGGACGAAGTTCTTGGTGCCGTCGATGGGGTCCACCACCCAGCGACGCTGGCTGTGCCCGGTGCTGCCCTGCTCCTCGCCGACCACCGCATCGCGGGAGCGGACCCGGGCGAGCGTGCGTCGGATGCCCTCCTCGACGCCCTGGTCGGCATCGGTGACCGGAGTCAGGTCGGGCTTGCTCATCACGTGCAGATCGAGGGACTTGAACCGGTCCGTGGTCAGCGAATCGGCATCGTCGGCGAGGACGTGCGCGAGGCGCAGGTCGTCGGTGTAGTCGCGGGGACCGGAGATCGGCATGGGCACAGGCTATTCCCACGGAGGTCCGGAACCTCCTCTAGCCTTGCTCCATGGAAATCAACGGCGTGCCGCTCCACCCGCTCGTCGTGCATGCTGCGGTCGTGTTCGTCCCGCTCGCAGCCCTCGCGGCGGCCGTCCTCGCCCTGGTGCCGCGGTGGCGCTGGCTGGTGCGGACCCCCGCGCTCGTGCTTGCCGTCGTGGCCGCGCTCTCGGCCCAGGTCGCCGTCCTGAGCGGCGACGACTTCATGCACCGGCTGGGCGCGCACTCCGAACTGGTCAACACCCATCAGACCTGGGGGGAGCGGACCTCGATCGCGGTCTGGGTCCTGGCGGCCTTCGTCCTGCTCGCCTGGTGGCTGCTGCCGACGACCACACCCGTGCCCGAACGCCGCGGCAACCCGGCCCGGGTCCCCCAGCTGGTCCTCCCGCTGACCGCGGCCCTGCCGGTCCTCGCCGCCGCCGTACTCGTCCTGGTGTTCCTGACCGGTGACGCCGGCGCGCGGGCCGCCTGGGGCGACCAGTAGCGGGGGAGCCGCTCAGTACGACGAGTCGGTCCGTGCGCTCAGCAGGCGGCGGAAGGACTCCACCCGCTCGGGGTCGGCGGTGCCTGCCGTCACGGCCAGGTCGAGGCCGCACTCGGGCTCCTCGCCGCCGTGCGTGCACCCGCGCGGGCACTCCTCGGTCATCTCGTCGAGGTCGGGGAACGCCCCGATCAGGTGCTCGGGCAGGACGTGCGCCAGCCCGAACGAGCGGATGCCGGGGGTGTCGACGATCCAGCCGCCGCCGTCGGGGAGTTCCAACATGAACGCGGAGGTCGAGGTGTGCCGGCCGCGGCCGGTCACGGTGTTCACGACCCCGACGTCGCGGTGTGCGTTCGGCACCAGGGCGTTGACGAGCGTCGACTTGCCCACGCCGCTGTGCCCGATCATCACGCTGGTGCGTCCGCGCAGGACGTCACGCAACCCGGCCAGGTCGCCGCCCATCTGGGTGACCACCCAGGGCACGCCCAGGGAGCGGTAGGTGCTGAGCAGGGTCTCCGGGTCGGCCAGGTCGGCCTTGGTCATGCACAGGATCGGCTGCATGCCCGCGTCGTACGCCGCCACGAGGGCGCGATCGATCAGGCGTGGGCGAGGCTCGGGATCGGCCAGGGCCGTGACGATGACGAGCTGGGAGGCGTTGGCCACGATGACGCGCTCCACCGGGTCGTCGTCGTCCGCGGTGCGGCGCAGCATGTTGCTGCGCGGGTTGACCTCGACGATCCTGGCCAGGCTGCCGTCCACGCCGCTGGTGTCGCCGACCACGCGGACCCGGTCGCCGACGACGACGCCCTTGCGGCCCAGCGGGCGGGCCTTCATCGCCATCACCTTGACCGCCTGCTCGCCCTCGCCGACCCAGAGGGTGAACCGGCCGCGGTCGACGGTCACCACAACCCCCTCGACGGCGTCGTCGTAGGTCGGGCGCTCCTTCGTGCGGGGGCGGGTACGACGGCGGGGCCGGTCGTAGTGCTCCTGGTCGTGCTCGGTGTAGCGACTCACAGCAGAGCCGCCCAGAAGTCGGCGAAGTCGGGGAAGGTCTTGCCGGTCGTGGCGATGTTCTCGACCAGGACGTCGTCGACGGCCGCCGCGATGATCACGCCGGCGTGGGCCATCCGGTGGTCGGCATAGGTGTGGAACGTCCCTCCGGTCAGCGGGGCCGGGCGCAGGCTCAGCCCGTCCTCGTGCTCGGTCACGTCGGCACCGAGGGCGGTGAGCTCGGTGGCCAGTGCCGAGAGCCGGTCGGTCTCGTGCCCGCGGATGTGGGCGATGCCCCGCAGGTGGGACGGCCCGCTGGCGAGGGCGCAGAGGGCGGCGATCGCGGGAGCGAGCTCACCCACGTCGTGCAGGTCGACGTCGATGCCCTCGAGTCGGGCGGGGCCGCGCACCTGGAGCCCCTCGGCGACGAACTCCACCTCGCAGCCCATCAGCGTGAGGATGCCGCGTAGGGCGTCGCCGGCCTGGCTGGTGGACCGAGGCCAGTCGCGCACGGTCACCCGGCCCTGGGAGACGGCAGCGAGTGCGAGGAAGGGTGCGGCGTTGGAGAGGTCGGGCTCGATCACCTGGTCCCTGGCCCGGATGGCTCCCGGAGTGACCGACCAGCGGTTGGGGTCGCTGTCGTCGACCTCGACCTCGCGCTCACGCAGCATCGCCACGGTCATGTCGATGTGGGGGAGCGACGGGACGGGCTTCCCGACGTGGCGGACGTCGACCCCGAGGTCGTAGCGCGCGCCGGCCAGCAGCAGGGCCGAGATGAACTGCGACGACGCCGAGGCGTCGACGACGACCGTCCCACCCGGGACCGATCCCGCGCCCTGGATCGTGAACGGCAGGGTGCCCCGACCGGAGTCGTCGACCGTGACCCCGAGCGCGCGCAGCGCGGTGAGCACCTCCCCGATCGGGCGGGTGCGCATGTGCGGGTCGCCGTCGAACGACACCGCACCCGTGGCCAGCCCGGCCAGCGGCGGGACGAAACGCATCACCGTGCCGGCCAGGCCACAGTCCACGTCCACCCCGCCGGTGAAGGCGCCGGGGGTCACCCGCCAGTCGGCTCCGGAGGTGTCGATGTCCGCACCCAGCGAGCCCAGGGCCGCCGCCATCAGCGAGGTGTCCCGCGAGCGCAGGGCGCGTCGTACGACGCTCGGGCCGTCGGCGAGGGCGGCGAGGACCAGCGCCCGGTTGGTCAGCGACTTGCTCCCCGGGAGGGAGACGACGGCCTCGACGGGGGTCTTGGCGCGGGGCGCCGGCCAGAGGTCGGCGGTCGGTCCGCTGGGTGTCGTCACCCGCGCAGACTATCGGCGGTTCAGGTCAGCTGCGCCCGGGCCAGCTTCGCTTCGCGTCGTGCGGAGGTCGCGAGGTGGCCGGCCTGGCGCCGGGCGTCCTTCGCGACGTGCTGCGCGCGCCACGCGACGCCGGGCTTCCCGTTGGTGTCGCCGGCCGCGATGATCAGGCCGCCCACGAGCGAGACGTTCTTGAAGAAGTGCTGCCGGTCCTGCTTCTTGGCGGCCGGCTCGTGCTGCTCCCAGAAGCGGTGCTCGGTGGCGGTCGTCGGGATCAGCGAGGCGGCGAGCACCGCCGCGGAGAGCCGCGGGGCTCGGCCGGTCGCGAGCCCGAAGGCAGCGGCGAGCTGGACGCCGGCATTGATCCGCACGAGCGTGGTGGGGTCCTCGGGGATGGGCGCGGACGGCGCCGCCTTCTTGAGCAGGGGCACGAGCCGGTCGGTCAGGGGCGTCGCCGCGGCGCTGAGGGTCGAGGCGTTGCGCAGGGCGTTGACACCTCCGACGACGAAGATCGACGCGAGCATGGGACGGGCGATCAATCTGCTGACGGTCATGGAACCTTCTTACCCGATCCACCCGCGCCCTACACGATCGACCTCCGGCCCGCCTGCGCACGCCGCTCGGTCGTAGGGTGGCGCCATGTGTGGACGCTACGCCTCGAGCCGACGGCCCGAGGCCCTCGTCGAGGAGTTCGAGGTCGTCGACAACCGGGTGCCGGCCCCGTTGGAGGCCGACTACAACGTCGCCCCCACCAAGGAGGTCTACGCGGTCGTCGAGCGCCACGACGAGCGGCAGCTGCGGGTGCTCACCTGGGGGCTGATCCCGTCGTGGGCCAAGGAGGCCTCCATCGGCAACCGGATGATCAACGCCCGGATGGAGACGGTGGCCGAGAAGCCTGCCTACCGTCGCGCCTTCGCCGCCCGGCGCTGCCTGCTGCCGGCCGACGGCTACTTCGAGTGGTACCCCACCTCGGAGCTGACGGCGAAGGGCAAGCCGCGCAAGCAGCCGTTCTTCATCCGCCCCCGCGACCACGGCACGCTGGCCATGGCGGGGCTCTACGAGATCTGGCGTGACCCGAGCCGGGCCGAGGACGATCCCGACAGGTTCCGCTGGACCTGCACGGTGATCACCACCGATGCCGAGGACTCGCTGGGCCACATCCACGACCGGATGCCGCTGATGGTGGAGCCCGATCGCTGGGCCGAGTGGTTGGACCCCACACCACCGAAGCAAGGTTCGCTGCTCGACCTGCTGGTGCCGGCCGCCCCGGGACGGCTGGAGGCCTACCCCGTCTCGCCCCTGGTCAGCAACGTGCGCAACAACGGGCCCGAGCTGGTCGAGCCGCTCCCGCTGGAGGGCCCATGAGCACCGAACGCCGGGTGGAGACGCCCCACGGCGAGGCCCGCCTGGTGACCGACCGGTCGCGCCACCCGGTGGCGACCCTCCTGCTCAGCCACGGGGCCGGCAACGGCATCGACACCCGCGACCTCGCCGCCCTCGCCCGGCACCTGCCGCGGCACGGCATCACCGTGGTCCGGCTCGAGCAGCCCTGGAAGGTCGCCGGGCGCAAGATCGCGACCCCACCCCCGACGCTCGACGCGGCGCTCGTGGCCGCCTCGGACCAGCTCCGGGTCCGGACCCCGCTCGTGGTGGGGGGCCGCTCCGCAGGTGCCCGCTCGGCTGCGCGCTGTGCCCGGCGGCTCGGCGCGGTGGGATGCCTGGCCCTGGCCTTCCCGCTGCACCCTCCGGGGCGACCGGAGAAGACGCGGGTGGCCGAGTTGAGCGGCGCCGGAGTCACCACCCTGGTCATCCAGGGGGAGCGTGACTCGATGGGTCGTCCCGACGAGTTCCCGCCCGACGTCGACCTGTGTGTGGTCCCCGGTGGCGACCACGGCTTCGCCGTACCGGCTCGGGGGGCGCTCTCCGAGGAGGAGGCGATGGGGGTCGTGGTGGAGGCGACGCTGGAGTGGATCATGCGTGAAGTGGTCGGTGCGGCACGTCCCGGGGAATGACCGGCGACGGGGGAGTGTTCAGACCCATGTGCTCGCCTTGCTCGAACCACCGCCTCCCGCCCGGCTACGCTGGGCGACGATGACTGACGTATTCGCCACGGACCCAGAGCCCGACGACGTGGTGGACGTCGCCACCGAGACCGATGCGGAACGCACGGCTCGGTTCGAGCGCGACGCGCTGCCGTTCCTCGACCAGCTCTACTCAGCAGCGATGCGGATGACCCGCAACCCCGCTGATGCCGAGGACCTGGTCCAGGAGACCTTCGCGAAGGCCTACTCCGCCTTCCACCAGTTCCGGCCCGGCACCAACCTCAAGGCGTGGCTCTACCGGATCCTCACCAACACGTTCATCAACATCTACCGCAAGAAGCAGCGCCAGCCCCAGCAGTCGATGTCCGAGGACGTCGAGGACTGGCAGCTGGCCCGCGCGGAGTCGCACACCTCGACCGGACTCAAGTCGGCCGAGATGGAGGCTCTCGAACACCTCCCTGACTCCCAGGTCAAGGATGCGCTGCAGCGCCTGCCGGAGGAGTTCCGGCTCGCGGTCTACCTCGCGGACGTCGAAGGGTTCGCCTACAAGGAGATCGCCGAGATCATGGAGACCCCCATCGGGACCGTGATGTCACGTCTGCACCGGGGTCGTCGCCAGCTGCGCGACATGCTCTCCGACTACGTCCGCTCCAACCACCTGCTCTCGACCCCGCGCGACGGAGGTTCCTCATGACGCACACCCACGACCACGCGGAGGAGCCCTCGGCCAGCGACTGCGCCGACTACCTCGAGCGGATCGTCTACTTCATCGACAACGAGCTCGACGAGGCCGACTGCTCGGTCGTGCGCGAGCACCTCGACTCCTGCAACCCCTGCCTGGAGAAGTACGACCTCCAGCGCACGGTGAAGTCCGTCGTCGCGCGCTCCTGCTCGGAGGCGGCCCCCGACGACTTGCGCGCGCGCGTGCTGCTGCGGATCCGGGCGGTCCAGCTCCGCATCACCGAGAGCTGAGCGCCCCGAACAGCAAACGAGCCCCCAGCCGATGGCTGGGGGCTCAGTGCTGTGAGGCGTCGATCAGGCGTTGGGGCGCTTGCCGTGGTTCGCCTTGTTCTTCTTGCGCGCGCGGCGCTTGCGTCCGGTCTTGCCCATGGTGTCCTCCTGATCGAGCCTGCGAGAAAGTGTGGTCGCCCCGCGAGGGACATCGCATCATCCTCTCAAACGCTGCGCCGGAGAGGAAATCGGCCCCCTCAGAGCCGGGACAGGAACCGCTCGGCGTCGACCACGACCCGGGTGACCTCGCCGGTGCCGACCACCTTGCCGTTTCCCCCGACGTGGCGGGCGCCCACGCTGAAGCGGTGCAGCCGCCCGTCGACGTACGACGAGGACGCGGTCACCTCGACCACCTGCCCGACGGCGCTCGCGCCGAGGTGCTCGAGCGAGATCCGGGTCCCCACGCTGGTGGAGCCGGGGGTGAGGGCGCCTTCGATGGCCGCGCAGGTCGCCGCCTCGCACCACGCGAGCAGTCGGGGCGTGGCCAGGACGGGGAGGCTCCCCGAGCCGAGAGCCGCAGCGGTGTCGTCATCGGTGACGGTGAAGCTCACGGTGGCGTGCAGGTCCTCGGGCATCAGTCGTCCAGTCTCTTGATGAAGGCGATCAGGCTCACGCCGGGCACGGGCTCCCAGTCGCGATCGGGCACCCGCTCGAAGCCGAGGCGGGTGTAGAGCCGGTGGGCGTCGGCCATCTCGGCCAGGCTGGAGAGTACGACGGCACCGGCGCCCTGCTCGCGCGCTCGCTCGACACACAGGCGGGTGAGCGCCTCTCCGACGCCGAGGCGGCGGGCCGTCGGCGAGACCGCCAGCATCCGGAACTCCGCCTCGTCGGGGCCGGCCACCTCGCGCCACGGCGAGTCCGGCGGACAGACGGTGACGTTGCCGAGGATCTCGTCGCTGTCGTCGGGCGTCGCCACCCACAGCTCCGCCTCCCGGTCGCGCACCTCAGCGGCGCGCAACCGCTCGCGGTAGCCGTCCTGGGGTCCCTGCAGGAACTGTTCGTACGCCGCCACGGTGACCTCGCCGACCGAGGGCAGGTCGGCCGCGGTGGCCCGACGCAGGCGCACCCGGACCTCAGATGCCGAACGTGGCACGCGGGTAGGCAGCCTCGACGTCGGTGATGATGTTGACGAGGTAGGGCACGTCGGAGGCGAAGGCCCGATCGAGGGCCGCCCCGATCTGGCGCGGGTCGGTGACGGTCTCGCCGGCGCCGCCCAGGGCCCGCACGACCTCGTCGTACCGGGTGCGGGGAGCGAGGTCGGCGACCACGTCGTAGCCGTAGAGCATCTGCATCGGGCCCTTCTCGAGCCCCCACGCGGAGTTGTTGCCCATCACCATCACGACGGGGAGGTTGTGCCGGACCAGGGTGTCGACGTCCATCAGCGAGAAGCCGGCCGCGCCGTCACCGAGCAGGAGCACGACCTGGGCGGAGGGCCGGGCGATGCGGGCCGCGATCGCGGCACCGAGCCCGGCGCCCAGGCAGCCGTACGGCCCGGGATCGAGCCAGCCGCCGGGACGCTTGGGCTCCACGAACTTGCCGGCGAAGCTGACGAAGTCGCCGCCGTCGCCGATCACGACCGCGTCGTCGGCGAGCCGAGGGACCAGCTCGCCGTAGATCCGGGCCGGGTGGATCGGGTCGGCCTCGGCGCCGAGGAGTGCGAGGTCGCGCTGGGTGGTGGCAGCCACGACGTCGCGCAGCTCGCTGACCCACGTGCTCCAGTCGGGGCGGTGGGAGACACGCTCGAACGCTGCCCGGAGGCCGTCGAAGACCGAGGTGAGGTCGCCCGAGACCGCGGACGCCAGCGTGGCGTGGGTCGAGACCTGGGCCGGGGAGTCGGCGATGTGCACCACGGCGGCGGGCTGGGTGCCGTCCTTGCCGCCGAAGATGCCGTAGCCGAGCCGGAAGTCCAGGGGAGTGCCCACCACGATCACCAGGTCGCTGCTGCTCAGCGCCTTGCTGCGGGCCTTGGTCGCCAGCAGACGGTGGCCGCCGGGGACGACGCCGCGTCCCATGCCGTTGGTGATCGTGGGGATCTCGAGAGCCTCGACGAAACCGAGCGCGGCCTCCTCGGCGTGGTCGGCCCAGACGTCCGTGCCGAGGATCAGCACCGGTCGGGTCGAGCGGGACAGCATCGTGGCGATCTCGGTGAGCTTGTCGGAGTCGGGCTCGTCACCGCGGGTGGCGGACGTCGCGGGGGCCGGGCCGGTGGCGGAGTTGAAGAACTCGTCCATCGGGACGTCGACGAAGACCGGGCCGCGGTGGCTGGAGCGGGCGGCCGTGAACGCCTCGTCCATGCCGCCGAGGATGTCCCCGGCGGTGTGCAGGGTCCGGGCGAGCTTGGAGACCGACGCGAGGATCGGCGGCTGGTCGAGCTCCTGGAGGCTGCCGCTGCCCCAGCGGTTGGCGGGGGCGCGTCCCCCGACGACCACCATCGGCGAGCCGGCGAACTGGGCCTGAGCGATCGCGCTCACGCCGTTGGTGACGCCCGGTCCAGCGGTGAGGACGGCGAGTCCGGGGACCCGGGTCAGCTTGCCGGTGGCTTCCGCAGCGAAGGCAGCCGTCTGCTCGTGGCGTACGTCGAGCAGCCGCATCGGCGGGTCGGCGGTGACGGCACCGTCGTACATCGGGAAGACGTGGGCACCGGAGAGGGTGAACATCGTCTCGACACCGTGGGCCCGGGCCACGGCGACGGCCAGCTGGCCGGCATGGCCGCTGAGCTGACCCGGGGAGTCCTCGGGGAGGTCGGTGCCCGGACTGGTCGAGGTGTCGGCTGCGCTCATGTGCGCAGGTTACTCAGTGCGCAGGTAGTGCGGGTTCGCCGACCTCAACGCCTGGACAACGACCAGGAGGAGGTCGGCTCGCACCTCGGGCGGCTTGGGGGCCAGCGAGAGCTGGAGGTAGAGCGCCCGGAGGAAGGCCTCGGCGTTGCCGCCGGGCAGGTACGGATCCTGGCCGTCGTGCGCAGACCGCGTGCCGGCCGCCGCGCCCAGCCGGGCGATCCAGGGCTCGAGGACCTGGAGCGGCACCAGGTTGCGGCGCAGGATCCTCATCGTGGCGAAGGCGAGCCGATCGGGCTCGCCGGACATGAGCAACTGGTCGACGGGGAGCAGCAGCCGGTCGGCGATCACGTCGAGCAGGACGGTGTGCAGCTCGGGACCGGCGATGTGGGGGGACTCAGCCAGGGTGGCGATCGCATCGGCGCCGTGGGCGATCGCGTGGGCCCATCCCTTGCCGCTGACATGACCGCGGAGGTCGCGTTCGGCCAGCAGCCAGGTCGCGATCCGGTCGCCCCACTCCAGCACCCGGTCGGCGGGGAGCAGCCGGCGGGAGTTGTCACGAGCGATGCACTCGGCCAGGACCAGGGCCGAGAAGCTGCGTCGGAAGACCGAGTCGGTGCCCTGCTCGCCGACGCCGACCCGCAGCCCGGCGGCCATGCCGTCGCCGAGTCCGGCGAGCAGGTCGTCGTACACGCCGCGGTCGATCCAGGTGGCCAGCGTGGGGTAGGCGGTCCCGTCGCGCTCGGCGGGATCGGCCGAGCCGAGCATCCGGGTCAGCTCGGCGGTGAGGTCGTCGAGGGGACGGTCCTCGGGGACTGCGAGGCCGGCTGAGTGGACCTGGTTCCAGTACGTGCCCGCCATGGCGGCCATCCTGCCAAACCGGGGGGCGGTTCGGTTCAGCGGTCTGGTCGGCCGTCGGCGGGCCGGGCCCTGACTAGGCTGCTGTCGTGCCGTCCCTCAGCGAGCTCGTCCGCACCCACACGGTCCTGGACGACGAGGACGTCGCGTGGGTCCAGCTCCTGCAGGCGGACTGGCAGATCATCGCCGACCTCTCCTTCGCCGATCTGGTCCTCTGGTTGCCCGACCGGGACGGCAAGGGATTCTGGGCGGGAGCGCAGATGCGCCCCACCACCGGACCGACGGCCTACGTCGATGACATGGTCGGCACGTTCGTGCCGCTGGGTCGGCGGCCGCTGATCGATCAGGCCTACACCCAGGGCCGGCTCGTGCGCGAGGGCGATCCGGAGTGGCGCGACGACGTCCCGGTCCGGGTGGAGACGATCCCGGTCAGGCGAGCAGGGCGGGTGATTGCGGTGGTGGCTCGCAACACCAACCTGCTCGGTGTACGCACCCCCAGTCGGCTCGAGCTCTCCTACCTCCAGACCGCTGCGGACCTGACCCAGATGATCGCCGGCGGCTACTTCCCCGGTGCCGGGCAGCGCAGCGACCACGCCGACTCGCCCCGGGTGGGGGACGGCTTCCTGCGCGTCGACGAGGAGGGCCGGGTGGTCTACGCCAGTCCCAACGCGCTCTCGGTCTACCGCCGGCTCGGGCTGTCGGGCGACCTCACCGGTCTCTCGCTGGCCGGGCTCACCCGGGACCTGGTGCCGCCCCGTCGACGCCCCGACGAGGAGATCCTCAGCGCCGTGCTCGGGGGGCGGGTGCACAGCGACACCGAGATCGGGGCGGACGGGGTGTCCCTGATCGTGCGCTCGATCCCGTTGCTGCCCGAAGGCGTCCGCATCGGAGCGCTGATCCTGGTCCGAGACGTCACCGACCTACGGCGCCGGGACCGGGAGCTGGTGACCAAGGACGCGACGATCCGCGAGATCCACCACCGGGTGAAGAACAACCTGCAGACAGTGGCCGCGCTGCTGCGCCTGCAGGCGCGCCGGATGGACTCCGAGCCCGCCCGCTCCGCCCTCGAGGAGGCCGTACGCCGCGTGGGCTCGATCGCGATTGTCCACGAGACGCTGAGCCATGCGGTGGCGGAGCACGTCGGCTTCGACGAGATCGCCGATCGGCTGAGTCGGATGGTGACCGACGTGAGTGCGGTCGCCACGGGGGTACGGGTCACCCGCCAGGGGAGCTTCGGGGTGCTGCCCTCGGAGGTCGCCACGGCGCTGGCGATGGTGCTCACCGAGCTCCTGCAGAACGCTGTGGAGCACGGGTACGACGCACACGAGCCGCTGGACCGTCAGGGCGAGATCGTCCTGACCGTCCAGCGGCTCGTGGGTCGGCTGCACGTCACGATCGACGATGACGGCCGGGGCCTGCCCGAGGGGTTCGACCTCGATGGGTCGACCAACCTGGGCTTGTCGATCGTGCGCACGCTCGTCGAGTCCGAGCTCGGCGGGCAGCTGACGCTCGGCGCCCGACCGCAGGGGCCGGGCGCACGGGCGTCGATCGACGTACCGGTGGAGTAGTGGGTGGGTGAAGAGGGGAGTCAGGCGGTGCGGACGCGGGCGCGGGCGTTGCGACGCTTGAGTGCTCGTCGCTCGTCCTCGCTGAGGCCGCCCCAGACACCGTGGTCCTGACCAGCCTCCAGCGCCCAAGCGAGGCACTGTTCGCGCACGTCGCAGCGTCGGCACACCTGCTTGGCCTCTTCTATCTGGAGAATGGCCGGACCGGTGTTGCCGATCGGGAAGAACAGTTCCGGGTCCTCATCGAGGCAGGCGGAACGGTGGCGCCAATCCATGGCTGGGAGATCCCTCTTTCCTTCAACGTCTGTGCAGGCCAGGGGCGGCAAAGCCTGCGGGCGCGCGTGGGCACGGCTAGTGAAGCCATTCACGAGGCGCAACGCCAAGCGTCGCAATGATTGGACCGTTAAACAACCCCTGGAGCGTGGTGTCTTTCGTCATGAGCGTCACACCTGCCTAGGGTTGTGCTGTGACCCCCCGCTCCCAGTCCGCTCCTGCGCCCCTCGTGGTGGCCGCCTCCCTCGCTGCTGTGGAGGGGGGAGTGGTGCTCCTCTTTGCCGTGATCGAGATCGCCAGCCTCTCGTCCGAGCGGATCGCGCTGGCCCTCAGCACGACCGCCTTCTTCGTCATCTACGGCCTGGCACTGGTCGTGTGTGCCGGCGCCGTCACCCGTGGCCACGCGTGGGCGCGCAGCCCGCTGGTGCTCGCCCAACTGATCCAGCTCGGGGTCGCCTGGAGCTTCCGAGGAGGCGACACGACGGTGGTGGCCATCGCCCTCGCTGTGGTGGCACTGGTCGTCATCGCCGGGCTGCTGCACCCCGACAGCCGCGAAGCGCTCGCCGACGAGGCCTAGCGGGAGGACTCCTCCAAGGAGGTGCGCAGCTGCTCGAGCGTGCGGTTGAGCAGGCGGGACACGTGCATCTGCGACACGCCGATCTCCTCGGCGATCTGGGACTGCGTCATGTTCTTGAAGAACCGGAGCAGCAAGATCTTCTTCTCGCGCGCGTCGAGCCGGTCGAGCAGCGGCTTGATCGACTCGCGGATCTCGACGTGCTCGAGGTTGATGTCCTCGCTCCCGATCGCGTCCATCATGCTGGAGGAGCCGTCCTCGTCGTCGCGGGTGGCGTCCAGCGAGAGCGTTGAGTAGGCGTTGCCGGACTCGATGCCCTCGACGATCTCCTCGACCGAGCACCCGATGCTCTCGGCGAGCTCCCTCGGCGTGGGGGAGCGACCCAGTGCCTGCGTGAGCTCGGCACTGGTCGCACCGATCTGCATGCGCAGCTCCTGCAGGCGGCGGGGCACCCGGATCGCCCAGCCCTTGTCGCGGAAGTAGCGCTTGATCTCGCCGATGATGGTGGGGGTGGCGTACGTCGAGAACTCCACCCCGCGCTCGGTGTCGAAGCGGTCGATCGACTTGATCAGTCCGATGGTGCCGACCTGGACGAGGTCCTCGAAGGGCTCGCCCCGGTTGCGAAAGCGGCGCGCGGAGTGCTCGACGAGTGGCAGGTGCAGGTGGACCAGGGCGTCACGGGCCTGCTCGCGGTCGGCGGCGGAGGCGGTGTCGTCGCGCAGCTCACCGAAGAGCTCGGCGCTTCTCAGCCGGGTCATCTCGACCCGGGTCAGGGTCGCGGGGGGATCACCGTCGCCGGGTGTGCGTTGCCCGTCCATGTCAGAGCAGGGATCCCGGGTGACCTGGGGCCATGACGAGGGTGATGGCGAAGACGCCGTCCTCGGCATCGGCCCGAGCGCTGGATGCCAGGGTCGTGAGGACCTGCCAGGCGAAGCTGTCGTAGTCGAGCTCGGGAGCGGGGCGTGAGGAGGTCACGGCGACCCGTACGGTCAGCTCGCCGGGGCGCATGAAGAAGCGGCAGACCAGGTCGCCGGCGACATCGGCCTCGTGCAGCACCATGGCGCTGGCCTCACCGACCGCGATGCGCAGGTCCTCGATGTCGTCGATCGGGAAGTCGAGGCGCGCGGCGAGGCCGGCGGTCGTGGTCCGCAGCACGGAGACGTAGGCGCTGTCGGCGGGAAGCCGGAGCTCGACGTCTGCGCGGTGCTCCTGGGAAGCGGGGGCTGGCCCGGTCAGGGACATGGTGGGCGTCCTTCGTGAGAGGTGAGTCACGGTGCAAGTCGGTCGGGGTCGGCCCGGCAGGTGGTTCCCCACCCGGGCCGGCCCCGACCGGTGCGCATCAGGCCTTCTTGGTCTCCCAGAAGATCTCGGCGATCTCGTCGATCTTGGCGAGGAGCTTGTCGACCACCTCGGCGTCCAGCTCCCCCTTGGTGCCGCTGGCGCCCGCGAGCTTGGTGGCCTCGTTGAAGAGGGTGTGGAGCTGCGGGTACTTCTCGAAGTGCGGGGGCTTGAAGTAGTCGGTCCACAGCACCCAGAGGTGGTGCTTGACCAGTTCGGAGCGCTGCTCCTTGATCACGATGGCGCGGGTGCGGAAGTCGGGGTCGTTGTTGTCCGCGACCTTGGCGATGATGCCCTTGATCGACTCGGCCTCGATCCTGGCCTGGGCGGGGTCGTACACGCCACACGGCAAGTCGCAGTGGGCTGAGACTTCGATGGAGGGGGCGAACAGTCGCGCAAACATGCGAGTCCTCACGTCTTGGGGGTGTCGGTCGCCTGCGAGACTACTCCGCGTGCCGCCTGAAGTTCGAGCCGTTCGTTTTTCGCGGAATCGGGTACCCCGCTGGGGGTTCGCGGTCGTCCGTGGCGATTCGATGCTTCCCGCTCTGGGGCCGGGAGACCGCTTGCTCGTGTCGTACCGCCGTCGGGTGCTCGAGCGGCACCTGGTGGTGGCGACCTTGCCTGACGGAACGCTGGTGGTGAAGCGGGCTCACGAGCGTCGCCCGACGGCGGCCGGTGGTGAGGGCTGGTGGCTGCTCAGTGATGCGCCCGAGCGCGGTGTCGACTCCCGGCACCGGGGGCCGGTGCCGGTCGAGCACGTGCACGCGGTGGTGCTGGGGCGGCTGTGGCCGCGGCCGCGGTGGCTGGGCGGGCCTGGAGGAAGGGTGCTCGGGTCCGTTGTGACAGACTGAGTGCAGGGCGACCCCCTGGTCCACGAGTTCCGCGAGCCACCCTTTTTCGCGTCGAGCTGGACCACCCGCATTCTCCACACGGCCCCGAGACCGGAAAGTTCACAAGGCCATGGTTGCAGCACAACCCGGTAGCTCGCCCGCCGACGACGGTGCCGTGCACCCGTTCGCAGGCGACCCCATCTTCGACCTCCACGTGGGCGGGAAGATGGAGACCCGGAGCACCGTGTCACTCACCGGCCCCGATGACCTCTCGCTGGCCTACACGCCCGGCGTCGCGAAGGTCTGCGAGGCCATTGCCGCCGATCCCGGGATGACCCAGCACTACACCTGGGTCCCGAACACCGTGGCCATCGTCAGCGACGGCACCGCCGTCCTGGGACTCGGCGACATCGGTCCCGCGGCAGCCATGCCGGTCATGGAGGGCAAGGCCGTGCTGTTCAAGCAGTTCGGCGGCGTCGACGCCGTGCCGATCTGCCTGGCCACGACCGACGTCGAGGAGATCATCGAGACCGTCGTGCGGCTCGCTCCGAGCTTCGGCGGGATCAACCTCGAGGACATCTCGGCCCCCCGCTGCTTCGAGATCGAGGCGCGGCTCAAGGAGCTCCTCGACATCCCGGTGTTCCACGACGACCAGCACGGCACCGCCGTGGTGGCCCTCGCGGCCCTCCAGAACGCCCTGCGCCTCACCGGACGCAACCCCGAGTCCACCCGGGTGGTCATCTCCGGGGCCGGCGCTGCCGGCGTTGCCGTCGCCCGGATCCTGCTCGAGGCCGGCATCAAGGACCTCGCGGTCATCGACCGCAAGGGGGTCCTCAACTCTGCGCGTGGCGACCTCACCCCGGTCAAGCGGGCCCTGGCCGTCGACACCGCCGACCAGTTCGGTCGTTCCGGATCCCTGGCCGACGTGCTCGACGGCGCTGACGTCTACATCGGTGTCTCGGGTGGCACGGTGCCCGAGGAGTACGTCGCCACCATGGCCGCCGACGCCATCATCTTCGGGCTGGCCAACCCCACTCCCGAGGTGCACCCCGACGTCGCTCACCGCCATGCTCGCGTGGTGGCCACGGGTCGCTCGGACTTCCCCAACCAGATCAACAACGTGTTGGCGTTCCCCGGGATCTTCCGTGGCGCCTTCGACGTGCACGCCACCGCGATCACCGAGGGCATGAAACTGGCGGCGGCGTCCGCGCTCGCTGACCTGGTCGGCGACGACCTGGCCGAGGACATGATCATCCCTTCGCCGTTCGACCCCCGGGTCGGTCCGGCCGTCTCCTCGGCCGTGGCCGAGGCGGCCCGACGAGACGGCGTTGCTCGGCGCTAGTCCGGGCTCGGTAGGTTCGGGGCATGTTCGCCGTCTATGCCGACTCCTTCGCCCCTGCTGACTCCGAGGACCCGCTGTCCGGACTGGTGATCGGGGAGCGCCCCGACCCGGTCGCCCCCGACGGGTGGACGACCGTGACCGTCAAGGCCGCCTCGCTCAACCACCACGACCTCTGGTCGCTGCGCGGCGTCGGGCTGCGTCAGGAGGCGCTCCCGATGATCTTGGGCTGCGACGCCGCCGGACTCGACGAGGACGGCAACGAGGTCGTCGTCCACGCCGTCGTCAGCCATCCCGACTGGACCGGTGACGAGACCTTCGACCCGCAGCGCTCGCTGCTCTCCGAGAAGCACCAGGGCACCTTCGCCGACCGGGTCGTCGTTCCTCGCCGCAACGTCATCGCCAAGCCACCGTCGCTCTCGTTCGCCGAGGCCGCGTGCCTGCCCACTGCCTGGCTGACGGCCTACCGCATGCTCTTCACCCAGGGGAACCTCAAGGCCGGTGACACCGTGCTCGTGCAGGGCGCCGGTGGTGGCGTGGCCACCGCCCTGATCACCCTGGCCCGAGCCGGCGGGCTGCGCGTCCTCGCCACCAGCCGGGACGAGGCCAAACGGGCCCGGGCGCTGGAGATCGGGGCGCACGAGGTCTACGAGTCGGGCGCCCGGCTGCCGGTGAAGGTGGATGCGGTCATGGAGACCGTCGGCCGGGCCACCTGGTCGCACTCGATCCGGGCGCTGCGGCCCGGGGGCGCGATCGTCATCTCCGGCACGACCTCAGGCCCCCAGCTCGACGACGCCGAGCTGACCCGGATCTTCTTCCTCCAGCTGCGGGTCATCGGCTCGACCATGGGCACCCGCGGAGAACTCGCCTCCCTCGTCAGCCTGCTCGACGCCACCGGTACCCGCCCGCTGATCGACCGGACGATCGCGATGGCCGACGCCCGCGAGGGGTTCGCGGCCATGGCCGAGGGTGACGTCTTCGGCAAGGTGGTCTTCACCCGATGAGGACGCATCTGGTCACCGGAGCCGGCTCGGGCATCGGCGCTGTGGTCACCGAGCGGCTCACGGCCCGAGGAGATGGGCTCGTTCTCCTGGCCCGCACCGACGAGCGGGCGGCCGAGCTCCGGGCGGCCCACCCCGGCTCGACCACGCTCGTCGCCGATCTCAGCGACCCGGTCGGGGTCGAGCAGGCTCTGGCCGTAGCCGAGCTCCCGGACCGGCTGGACTCCCTGATCCATCTCGCCGGCGTCGTCGACCTGGCGCCGGTGGCGGACTTCGACCTCGCGGACTGGCAGCGGCAGCTCGACGTGAACCTCACCGCCCCCGCGCTGCTGACCCGTGCCCTGCTGCCCGCGCTGCGTGCCACCCAGGGCGTCGTCGTCTTCGTGAACTCCGGTGCCGGGCTCAACGCCCACCCCACGTGGTCGGCGTACGCCGCCTCGAAGTTCGGGCTGCGCGCGCTCGCCGACTCCTTGCGCGGCGAGGAGGAGCGGCACGGAGTGCGGGTGAGCACCGTCTACCCGGGTCGCACCGCGACCCCGATGCAGGAGAAGGTCCACGCCCAGGAGGGCAAGGAGTACGACGCCTCCGACTGGATCGTGCCGGCCTCGGTGGCTTCGACGATCCTGCACGTGCTGGACCTGCCGCTCGACGCGACGATCCCGGACGTCACCGTGCGGCCCGGGCCGGGAAGCTAGCGGCTCGAGCGCCAGTTCAGCGCGCCCACCAGCACCATCCGCAGCTGGGTTCGCGCGTTCTGGACGATCTGCTTCTCGGCGTCGGGGCGAACCGGCGCGCTGAGGATCGCCTCCGCGGTGGCGACCATCGCCATCACGATCAGGTTCGACAGGACCTGGAGGTCCTCGGTCGACCAGGACTCGTTGCCGGGAAGGCGCGCCACGTCGGTGGCGAGCTCGCGTTCACAGAGCTCGATCTCGTGTCGGATCGCGGCCCGGACCAGCGGCGGGCCGGCCGCGCGCTCCCGGGCGATGAACAAGAAGTGCGCCCGTTGCCGGTGCACGTGGTCGACGAGGATCTGGATGGAGCCGTCGATCACGTCGTCGTAGGCCGGATCGGACCGTCGTACGTCGCGCAGCATCGCGCGCAGCGAGACGAAGGACTCGTCGACGAGGGTGAGGCCGAGCGCGTCGATCGACTCGAAGTGCCGGTAGAACGCGGTCGGGACGATCCCGACCTCCTTGGCCACCTGACGCAGGGAGAGCGCGACCAGGCTGCTCTCCTCACAGAGCGCCAGCGCGGCGTCGAGGATGGCGCGCCGGGTCCGCTCCTTGCGCTCCCCGCGCGTCTCGGGAGGCGTCGTGCTCGGCTCGGCCATGGTCGCCATCGTATCGACGGGTGAACGACCGTGCACTTCTCAGCACGGCGTGGCCAGGGTCACGCGAGTCGGTGTTGACCGTACTCGCGGTACGGCCCCATAGTTTGAGTGAACGCATGTTCACTCAAACTGAAGGGAGGCAGCCATGACGAGCACCGCGCTCGCGCTCGGGAGTCGCATCCTCCGCTCCCGCACCCTGGCCGCCCTGACCTCTCCGCACGGCGTCGACCGCTACCTCGAGCAGGTGAACCCGATGTGGGCCGCCCACGAGGTGCGCGCCCGCATCGTGGGGATCCACCACGAGACCGCCGGCGAGCACCCCGTGGCCACACTGACCCTGCAGCCGACCAGCTCCTGGCGCGGACACCGCGCCGGCCAGTACGTCCAGGTCGGCGTCGAGATCGCCGGCTGCGCGCAGGACCACCCGCTGCTTCTCGATCTCCTCGGCCGCGTCCGGCCCCGGGGAGCGCTTCACGATCACCGTGCGCGCCCACGACGACGCCGACACCCGACGCAGCGTCTCCCGGTTCCTCGTCGCGGACGCCCGACCCGGGCAGGTGCTCCACCTGAGCCAGGCCGAGGGCGAGTTCACCCTGGCCGGCAGCCCGGCGACCCCCAGTCGGGAGCGGCTCCTGATGATCAGCGGCGGGTCGGGCATCACCCCGGTCATGTCGATGGTGCGCACCCTGCTGCGCGACGGGTACGACGCCCGCGCCAACCGACCGGTGACGTTCCTGCACTACGCCCGCGGGCCCGAGGAGCAGATCTTCGCCGCGGAGCTGGCCGCCATCGCTGCGGCCGACAACGACATCGACGTCCACCTCGTCCACACCGCGCGCCGGTGGTCAGCGCTTCTCGACCGATCAGCTGGCCGTACTGGTCGCCGACTTCCGCGACGTGGACACCTGGGCGTGCGGGCCGGCCGGGCTGGTCGAGCAGGTCAGCGCGGCGTACGGCGACAGCCCCCGGCTGCGCCTGGAGCGCTTCAAGGCGCCGAGCGTGGCCAGCGGCAGTGCCGAGGGCGAGATCGCCTTCACCCGCTCCGGACTCTCCGCCACCAACAGCGGCGCCCCCCTGCTGGAGCAGGCCGAGGCCCGGGGGCTGACCCCGGTCTTCGGCTGCCGGATGGGCATCTGCTTCTCGTGCACCGCACGCAAGAGCGAAGGCACCGTCCGCAACGTCCTGACCGGTGAGGAGTCCTCCCTGCCCGACGAGGACATCCGGATCTGCGTCTCTGCCCCCGTCGGCGCCTGCGCCGTCGACCTCTGAGGAAGGACCACCCATGACCAGCACCCTGACACTCACCCCCGAGCAGCTCGATGCGTTCGGCGCCGAGATGGACGACATTCGCCAGCGCGTGATCGCCCAGCTGGGCGACGAGGACGCCGCCTACATCCGCAAGATCGTGAAGACTCAGCGCGGCTTCGAGATTGCCGGGAGGGCGCTCTTCTACCTGCCGCCGGCCTGGCCGCTCGCGGTGGCCGCCCTGAGCGTCTCCAAGATCCTCGACAACATGGAGATCGGGCACAACGTCATGCACGGCCAGTACGACTGGATGGGAGACCCCGGCCTGAACTCCCGGATGTATGAGTGGGACAACGTCTGCCCCAGCTCGCAGTGGAAGTACTCGCACAACTACATCCACCACACCTTCACCAACATCCTCGGCAAGGACCGGGACATCGGCTACGGCATCCTGCGCATGGACGAGGACCAGGAGTGGCGCCCCTACTACCTGGGCAACCCGGTCTACGCCACCTTGCTCATGCTCGGCTTCGAGTGGGGCGTGATGCTCCACGACCTCGAGATCGACCGGATCGTCGCCGGCGAGCGCACCTGGGCGGAGACCAAGCACCTGCACCGCGGCATGCTGCGCAAGATCCGCAACCAGACGCTCAAGGACTACGTGCTGTTCCCCGCACTCACCGGGCCGTTGTTCCCGCTCACCTTCGCCGGCAACCTGACCGCGAACCTGGTCCGCAACATCTGGACCTTCAACATCATCTTCTGCGGCCACTTCCCGGCGGGCGTCTCCACCTTCAGCGAGGAGGAGTGCGAGGACGAGTCGCGCGGGCACTGGTACTACCGGCAGCTCCTCGGCTCGGCCAACATCACCGGCGGGAAGCTCTTCCACACGATGACCGGCAACCTGTCGCACCAGATCGAGCACCACCTGTTCCCGGACATCCCGGCGCGGCGCTACCCCCAGATCGCCGAGGAGGTGCGCGAGATCTGCGAGCGCTACGGCATCGCCTACAACTCCGGCCCGCTGGGCAAGCAGCTCGGCAGTGTCGCCCGCAAGATCTGCCGCCTGGCGTTGCCGGATCGCAAGGCCCGGGGTGCCGCTCCTGCCCCCGTTGATGAGCCGGTGGACGCGGCCGTGGACGAGCCGGTCTTGGTGGCGTGAGCCCGAGGGGAGAGAATCGGCCCATGAAGGATCATCTGAGTCGCGGCGAGATCCGCAAGGACGCCGTCCAGGGGGCCGTGGAGGCCGCAGCGACCACCGTGGGTGAGGTCACCACCATCGTCACCACGGCCGTGCGTCAGATCGCCGGCGCTGTGGGTGGGCTCGCGACCGAGGTCTTCGCGATCCGCGATGCCGCTCGCAAGGCGGCAGGCGACCAGGTCGATCCCGAGAGCTGAACTGGTCCAGACCGGTGGTTCGGGTCACGGAGCCCGGGTAATCGATGGCCCTCGGGAGCCAGAAGATTCCGACCGAACCGAGGCCTCATGGACGAGCGATTCGAAGCCCGCTACGACCCGGGCACGAGCACGCTGGAGCTGAGCGGGACCTTCGACCCTGCTGCCTGGTCGACGCTCCCCGACGAGATCGACCGGGCGTTTCGGCGTACGGCGTGCCGCCTCACGATCGACCTGACCCGAGCCGCCGGGGTGCCCGCCCACCAGGTCGGCCAGATGGTCCACCTGTGCAACTGCTGCTATCCGGGGACGATCGTCCTGGCGAGCGCGCGGCGTCGCGCGAGCTGATCCTCAGCCGAACGACATCCTGAAGTCGGCCATCCGGAACGACGCGACCGGGCGTCGGCCGTGCAGCCAACCGAGTGGTCCCTGCCGGTCGAACTCCCACGAACCCCGACACGGCAGGGTCTTGGACGAGCCCTTGAGGGTGGCGGTCCCGTCCTCGCCGCCGGCCTCGAGGGCGGGCTGCCAGGTGCTCCCCTTGAACGGCAGACGCGGAGCGGCCTTCGAGAGGTCGGTGAAGGTGGCCCGGGCGATCGGTCGGCGCTCGCGGCTCGCCGACCACTCGGTGCGCGAGAGTGGGCCGGTGTGGCTGGTGTCGAGGTTGAAGTCGCACAGCTCCTTGGGGATCGCCCACAGCTCGCGGCCGCCGGCCATCGAGGCGGGGGAGTCGACCCAGATGTCGGTGATGGAGATCCGACGTCCGTGGGTCGCGGAGCGCACGGGTCGCGCCACCAAGAGCTCGGAGTAGGTCAGCGGGCTGCCGGGCTCGTAGTTGACGAACGCGGCGCCGTAGACGCCGTCCGGACGGTCGGCAACCCCGCGCACCCGGAAGAGCGAGAGCCACAGCTGGCCGACCATGTTCCAGGGCGCCGACGGGTAGGCGGGCGAAGGCTCGGCAGAAGACGACATGCCCGCAGCCTTGCGGCTACGGGCAGGTCAGGTCGTGCTTTCTCAGTCCTCGGGATCGTCGAGCCTGGCCAACCAGGTGGCGAACCGCTCGACCGCGGTCTCGAAGTCGGGATGGGTGTCGGTGAACTCCTGGAGCCGTTCGGCGACCCACGCCAGGGTGACTTCTTCGTCACCCCGGCGCTTCTCGAGCTCCTCGATCCCGCGGTCGGTGAAGTACATCAGGCGAAGGCGCGGTCGAGCAGGTCGCGCTGCTCGGCCTGGTGCCGCTTGACGGTGCCGACCGAGGGCGACGAGGAGGCCGTACGGCTGATTCCCTCGACGTCGGCGTCGACATCGGGCCACACGTTGAGCTGGTAGTGCGGCCACGGGCCCATGTTCTCGGGCTCGTCCTGCACCCAGCGCACGGACTTCAGGTGGGGGTACTTCGCGATCTCCGCCTTGATGTCGTCGACCGGGCGAGGATAGAGCTGCTCGATCCGGGCGATCGCGAAGCGGTCGGGGTTCTCGCGGGCCGCCCGTTCGACCATCAGGTCCCAGGTGATCCGGCCCGAACAGATGAGCAGCGTGTCCACCTTGCTCTGGTCGGCCCCGGAGTCCCCGATGAAGGGCCGGAAGGTCCCCTCGGTGAAGTCGGAGGGCTGCGAAGCGGCTTCCTTGCGCTTGAGCATCGACTTCGGGGTGAAGACGATCAGCGGGCGGTGCTCGCCGGCCAGCGAGTGCTGGCGCAGCAGGTGGAAGTACGACGCGGGCGTCGAGGGCTGGGCGACCACGAACGCCTCGTCGGCACACATGGTCATGAAGCGCTCGATCCGGGCCGAGGAGTGGTCCGGTCCCTGGCCTTCGTAGCCGTGCGGCAGCAGGAGGACGACGCCGGACTCCTGGCGCCACTTGGTCTTCCCCGAGCTGATGAACTCGTCGATGACGGTCTGGGCGCCGTTGACGAAGTCGCCGAACTGAGCCTCCCAGAGCACGAGCGCATCGGGACGCGCCACGGAGTAGCCGTACTCGAAGCCGAGGGCGGCGTACTCGGAGAGCAGCGAGTCGTAGACGTAGAACTGACCCTGGTCCTCGGTGAGCGAGGTGAGCGGCGTCCACTCGTCGGCGTTCTTGCGGTCGATGATCGTCGCGAAGCGGGACACGAAGGTGCCGCGGCGGGAGTCCTGTCCGGCCAGGCGCACGGGGCGACCGTCCATCAGGAGGGCGCCGAACGCGAGGATCTCGCCGGTGCCCCAGTCGATCGGCCCGTCGGTGATCGCGGCGGCGCGGCGCTGGAGTTGCGGCATCACCTTCGGGTGGACCGTGAAGCCCTCCGGAGGTGTGACGTAGGCGTCGGAGATCCGCTTGAGGACCTCGGGTGAGACCGACGTCTTGGTCTCGCCGGCGGGCTTCTCGGGGTAGTCCGGGACGGTGGTCCACTCCGAGGGCTGGGTGCTGGCCTCGCGAACCTCGGTGAAGACCCGCTCGAGCTGGAGCTGGTAGTCACGCAGGACCTGCTCGGCCTCCTCGATCGTGATGTCGCCACGACCGATCAGGGACTCGGTGTAGAGCTTGCGGACCGACCTCTTCTGCTCGATCAGGTCGTACATCAGCGGCTGGGTGTACGACGGGTCGTCGCCCTCGTTGTGACCGCGACGCCGGTAGCAGACGAGGTCGATGACGACGTCCTTCTTGAAGGCCTGGCGGTACTCGAAGGCCAGGCGGGCGACCCGGATGCAGGCCTCCGGGTCGTCACCGTTGACGTGGAAGATCGGCGCCTGCACCATCCGGGCGACATCGGTGCAGTAGAGCGAGGAGCGTGAGGAGCCCGGCGAGGTGGTGAAGCCGACCTGGTTGTTGACGACCAGGTGGATGGTGCCACCGGTGCGGTAGCCGCGCAGCTGGGAGAGGTTGAGCGTCTCGGCCACCACGCCCTGCCCCGCGAAGGCCGCGTCACCGTGCACGAGCAGCGGGAGGACGGGGTAGGCCGACCCGCGGTTGAGGACGTCCTGCTTGGCGCGGGCGATGCCCTCCAAGACGGGGTCCACGGCCTCGAGGTGGGACGGGTTCGCGGCGACGGAGACCTTGATCTTGTCGCCGGAGCCGGCCTCGAACTCGCCTTCGGCACCGAGGTGGTACTTGACGTCTCCGGACCCCTGGACCGTGCGGGGGTCGATGTTGCCCTCGAACTCCCGGAAGATCTGGGAGTACTTCTTGCCGACGATGTTGGCCAGCACGTTGAGCCGGCCGCGGTGGGCCATCCCGATCGCGACCTCGTCGAGGTCGGCCTCGGCCGCTGCCTCACAGATCTCGTCGAGGACGGGGACCGTGGTCTCGCCACCCTCGAGGCTGAACCGCTTCTGACCGACGAACTTGGTCTGCAGGAAGGTCTCGAACGCCTCGGCCTGGTTGAGCTTCAGCAGGATCCGCAGCTGCTCCTCGCGGGGCGGCTTGGTGTGCGGCTGCTCGACGCGCTCCTGGATCCAGCGGCGCTGCTCGGGATCCATGATGTGCATGTACTCGATGCCGGTGGTGCGGCAGTAGGAGTCACGCAGGATGCCCAGGATCTGGCGCAGCTTCATGAAACGACGGCCCTCGCCACCGAACGAGCCGGTCGCGAACTCGCGGTCGAGGTCCCACAGGGTGAGCGCGTGGGTCTCGATCTCGAGGTCGGGGTGGCTGCGCTGGCGGTACTCGAGCGGGTCGGTGTCGGCCATCATGTGCCCGCGCACGCGGTAGGCGTGGATCAGCTCGAGGATCCGGGCCTGCTTGCTGATCTCGTCGTCGTGCGAGGTGGCGATGTCCTTGGCCCAGCGGATGGGCTCGTAGGGGATGCGCAGCGAGCGGAAGATCTCGTCGTAGAAGCCGTCCTCGCCGAGGAGCAGCTGGTGCACGCGGCGCAGGAACTCGCCCGAGAGCGCTCCCTGGATGACCCGGTGGTCATAGGTCGAGGTCAGCGTCATGACCTTGCTGATCGCGTTGCGGGTCAGCGTCTCCTCGGAGGCACCCTGGTGCTCGGCGGGGTACTCCATCGCGCCGACACCGATGATCGCGCCCTGGCCGCTCATCAGGCGCGGCACGGAGTGCACGGTGCCGATGCCGCCGGGGTTGGTCAGCGAGATGCTGGTGCCCTGGAAGTCGGCGACGGTGAGCTTGTTGTCGCGGGCCTTGCGGACGACCTCTTCGTAGGCGGTCCAGAAACCGGCGAAGTCCATCGTCTCGGCGGCCTTGATGCTCGGCACCAGGAGCTGGCGCGAGCCATCGGGCTTGGGGACGTCGATGGCGAGGCCGAGGTTGATGTGGGCCGGCGTGATCTGGTTGGGCTTGCCGTCCACGAGCTCGTAGCCGACGTTCATCGCCGGGATCGACTTGACGGCCTGGACCAGGGCGTAGCCGATGATGTGGGTGAACGAGACCTTGCCGCCGCGGGCGCGGGCGAGATGGTTGTTGATCACCGTGCGGTTGTCCCAGAGGAGCTTGACCGGGACCGAACGCACCGAGGTGGCCGTCGGGACGGTGAGTGAC
Organism: uncultured Actinomycetota bacterium; assembly: GCA_963850965.1. Taxonomy (GTDB): domain Bacteria; phylum Actinomycetota; class Actinomycetes; order Propionibacteriales; family Nocardioidaceae; genus Nocardioides. Next base: position 618,570 of record CAWKMT010000004.1, read on the forward strand.
TCGTCCATGTTCTTGGCGGTGCGGGCCGGGGCGCCGCGCAGCACGGTGTACGTCGGGTCGTCACTGGCCGCGGCGGGCGCGGTCGGCTTGGACTCCTTGGGCACCGGGTTGCTCGTGCCCTTGGCCGGCTCGGCGGCCTTGGCGTCCGGACGGGGCTTGGCCACCGCTGCCGGCTTGCTCTCGGCAGCTGCGGGCGCCGCCTTCGGGGCGGACTTGGCAGCGGGCTCGGCCTGCTTGGCGGGGGCCGGCGGGGCGCCGTTGGTCGAGCCCTGTCCGGGGTCGTGCGCCTTGAAGTACGTCACCCACGTCGGGTCGACGCTGCTCGGGTCTGACTTGTACTGGTCGTACATCTCCTCGACGAGCCACTCGTTGGCGCCGAAGTCGGCGGAGGGCTGATCGGGGGACTGACTGCCTGGGGACTGCGGCACGACTTGCTTCGCCTCTTCCGGGTGAGCGCGCGGGGTGGAGTTCAGTGGTCAAGGCTAGACCCACCCGCCTCCAAATGCAGAGGGAAGGGGGCCCTTTGCGGCAGGGTGTTGTGCGAGCCACACGACAGGGAGATTCCGCGTGCCCACCAGACCCCCCAGATCCGGCCCTCGCACGGCCGTGATCCTGCTGCTTCTCGCGCTGGTCCTCAGCGCGTGCAGTGGCGACAGCGACGACCCGGCAGACCCCGAATCCTCGGCCGCTCGACCCTCGGCATCGTCCGACGTCTCCACCCGCGTCACGTTGGGCAAGGTGACCGGCAAGCTCGCGAAGGCGGATCGCAAGCGACTCCTCGCTGCCGTCGGCGACGTCGTCGACGGCTGGTTCGACGCGGCGTACGTCTCGGGGGACTACCCCCGCACGAAGTTCTCGGACAGCTTTCCCGGCTTCACCTCGGGTGCCCGGGCCGATGCCCGTCGCGACCGTGCCCTGATGAGCAACCAGTCCATCGGCAAGCGGATCGACGGCGCGAGCGCGACCCGGCGCCGGGTGCGCGTGGACGCGCTGGTCGTCGATGGTCGGGCCGTGGGTGCCACGGCCCGGGTGATCCTGCGCTACCGGACCACCGGCACCGTGCAGCGGAAGTTCGAGGTCCGGGGACGGCTCCTGCTCACCCGGCAGGACGGCTGGAAGGTCTTCGGCTACGACATCACCAGGGAAGCAGCCCGATGACCACCTCCACGACCAGCCTCAGGACCAGATTCCCCCGCGCGCTGCGCGCCGTCACCGTGAGCCTCGTCCTCGCCGGCGCAGCCCTCGTGGTGCCGACCTCCGCGGTGAAGCCCACCGAGATCGAGCTGATCAAGGTCCAGCGGGCCTCGGGCGTCGACCTGAGCCCCGACGTCGTCTGGATCCTCGCCGTCGGCTCGGACGCCCGGCCGGGTCAGGACATGAACCGCAGTCGCGGCGATGCCCTGCAGCTGGTCGGCATGAACACCACGACCGGGGCCGCCACGTCGATCGGCATCCCTCGCGACTCCTGGGTCAGCATCCCCGGCTACGGGTCGAACAAGATCAACGCGGCGCTCTACTTCGGCGGACCCCAGGCGCTCGGGCAGGCGGTCGGCAACCTGGTCGGCATCCAGCCCGACTACGTCTTCGTGACCCGCTTCAAGTTCTTCCAGGCGCTGATCGAGGGCATCGGGGGCATCGAGGTCGACAACCCGAGGTTCTTCAGCGATCCCAACCTCCGGCCCAAGGGCTACCGCGCCGGCCGGATCCGCCTCAACGGCTACGACGCGATGGCGTTCGCCCGCATCCGCTACAACCTGCCGAGCGGTGACTTCGACCGCTCCGCGAACCAGGCGCGCGTCCTGCGGGGCATCCAGGCCAAGGTCCGGGACCGTGCCGGCGAGGCGGGGTTCATCGAGCGTGGGGTGGTGTCGGTGCTGCAGAACCTCCACACCGACCTCCCACCGGCCGAGCTCTTCAGGCTCGCCCAGGCCATGGCTCAGGTCGACCCGAGCAAGGTCACCTCGTGTGTCGTGCAGGGAAGCATCGGCAACGTCGGCGGTGCCAGCGTGGTGCTGCCGTACGTCGACATGGCCCGGCGCTACGGTGACGACGCGCGCAACGACGCCACGCTGACCTGCTGAGGGTTCTGTCCGGCTCGGCTCACGCGTTTCACCCGGCTCGGACGCTCGCTCGCTGGATCGAGGCGAGCATCCCTCGTACGGCCACGCCGTGGAGGCCGCTCGTGATCACCAGGGTCCGGTAGACGCGGCCGTGCGGCCCCGGGAACGCCGCGTGGGTCCGGGCGGCCAGCAAGGTCTCGCCGTCGTCCTGAGCGGTGACCTCGAACGTCAGCCGGTAGCGCGAGAACCGGTGGCGACCGGTCAGGTCGAGCAGCCGGGGCGCCTGCTCCTGCTCGATCGCGAACCCGCTGGGCGGCTCGGTGCCGAGCAGGAGGGCGAGCGGGTGCCGCTTGCCGAGGTGGAGCGCACGTTCGGCGTACCGGTGCACGGCGGTCCACACCGCGTCCGGGGGCGCGGCGATCCGGATCACGTACTCGTCCACGAACGGGAGCTGGGGAGCCGGGTTGGTCATGTCAGCAGCCTTCCTGAAATGAAGAACGGCGCCTCCCCACCAGGGGAAGGCGCCGTTCTCTCGGGGGGTGCGTTGGTCAGTAGGCGAAGATCTGGCTCGCCGAGATGCCCAGGTCGAGCGTGGTGGCGTAGTCGGTCAGCGTCACCCGGAGGGCGGTGACCCGCTTGCCCCACTTGGTGCGCTTGACGACCTTGCTCTGGATGACGCCGAGGCCGTCGACGAGGATCTCCTGGCCGGGCTTCGGGATCGCGATGTCAGTGCCGTCGTAGGTGATCTTGGCGACGCTGAACTGCGGGACCGACTTCAGGATCTGCTTGCCCTTCTTGTTGATCACCGTCTTGGTGACCACCTTGGAGGAGATGCCCTCGATCGACAGCTTGAGAGCCGGGATGTCGAGCGAGCCGATGCTGGAGGCGTTGCTGCCCTTCGCACGGCCGCGGCTCAGCTGCTTGCCCATGTAGGAGTAGTCGATGGCCGAGGCGCCGATGAGCAGGCCCTGGGGCAGCACCACCGAGGCCGAGTTGAGGTGCTTGTTCTTGACGACACCGTTGGTGCCGGCACACGGGATGGTGCGGGGCCGGACGCCACCGAAGTGGAGGGCGCCGTCAGCGATCTTGACGTCGAGCGGCATGGCGGTCGAGCGGAAGACGCCGCCCTTGGCCGGGCCGCCGATGACCGAGCGCGCGTGGCCGAGCTGGAGGATCTGGTCCTCGCCCGTGGCGGTGATCTTGAACTCGAGGGCCTTCACGTCGGACTCGGCGCCGCGCTTGTTGGCGTGGCCCTTCTTGAAGCCCATGCCGATGGAGCCGAGCTCGGGGATCTCGATGACCGGGATGTTGGACAGCACGTCGATGACGGCGCCGGTGAGCTCGCCGGCCGTGTCCTCGATCGCGTCGAGGAGCGTGTTGAGCTCCTCGGGGATCGGAACGCCGTTGTCGGTGAGGACGCTGATGTCGATGTCGATCGTGGGAGCCGTGAAGGACTCCTTGTGACCGAAGCCGTTCTTGTCGTGGAACGCGTCGGCGACGGTGGTGAGGCCCTTGAGCGTCACGAGCGGCGTGGACTTGTCCTGGCCGGGCAGCGTGCCACCGATGGTGATGTCGCCGAGGGTGTTGATCGCCCGGACGCCGGAGACGCCGTTGGCCTTGTAGGTCACCGTCTTGCTGGTGGCCGTCGAGAGCTCGATGAGGTCGTTCTCGGGAGTGCTGAGGATCGAGCGGTCAGTCACGGTGCGGCCGGCCATGCGCGTGCAGCGCAGGGGAGCGACCGCATCCTTGATGGTGAGGGCCTGGACGTTGTTGACGAAGAGCTTCGCGCCGACGGCGGTGCCCTTGTACCCGTAGTTGGTCAACTGGCGCTCGCCCGCGGGTGCAGCAGAGGCGAGCGTTCCGGCGGTCAAGGCGCTGGCAATCACGGCACTGATGGTGGCGGCGGCAAGTGCACGCCTGGCGGTGGTTCTCACTTGGATGATCTCCCTCAAGCTTACGTCGGATGGAAGGGGGGCTCGACGCTGGGTGCGCGATGCTGTCCACGCCCTCCCGGTCGTGACGGCGCTGACTCAACGAAGCCTGAGGGGCGGAGTCACGGCCCGGGGCCGAAAGTCCGAGAAATTGACCGGCTGGTCTGGACCGGCAGCCGCGAACGGGAGACGGACGTCACACCAGAGTGCGCCCGTCACGCCAGCCCCACAGAAAACATCAGATGGTGCCCCCGGCAGGATTCGAACCTGCGGCACCTGGTACCGGAAACCAGTGCTCTATCCCCTGAGCTACGGAGGCGTGCTCTCGCCGCAGACTTCGCGGCTCGATGCGATTCGGGACACTACCCGTGGCCACCCGCGCAGAGGAAACCGGGACCCGCCGATAGGCTGACGCGGTGACTCCCGAGCAGCTCTCCTCAACGATCATCGACGTCCTGACGCGCCTCACCGAGCAGGGCCGCATCACGCTGCCCGGCGGCGTGCCCGCGACCGTGACCGTGGAGCGGCCCCGACAGAAGGGGCACGGCGACTACGCCACGAACGTCGCCATGCAGCTGGGCAAGCAGGCCGGGATGAACCCGCGTGCCTTCGCCGAGCTCGTGCGCGAGGGGTTGATGAGTGCCGAGGGCATCGAGGACGTCGAGGTCGCCGGGCCGGGTTTCCTCAACATCACCGTGGCCGCCGGTGCGCAGGGGGCACTCGCCGCGCAGATCGTCGAGGCGGGGGACCGCTACGGGTCGTCCGACGCGTTCGCCGGGGAGACGATCAACCTGGAGTTCGTCTCGGCCAACCCCACCGGTCCGCTGCACATCGGCGCGGTCCGCTGGGCCGCCGTCGGGGACGCCCTTGGCCGGATCTTCACCATGACCGGGGCTGAGGTGACCCGCGAGTACTACTTCAACGACCACGGCGCGCAGCTGGACCGGTTCAGCTCCTCGCTGCTGGCCTGGTCGAAGGGGCAACCCGTCCCCGAGGACGGTTACGGCGGCCAGTACATCGAGGAGATCTCCAAGGACGTGGTGGCCAAGCACCCCGAGGTCCTGGAGCTTCCCGACGCCGAGGCGCAGGAAGTGTTCCGGGTCGAGGGCGTGGAGTTGATGTTCGCCGAGATCAAGCAGAGCCTGCACGACTTCGGCGTCCACTTCGACGTCTACTTCCACGAGGACAACCTGCACAAGAGCGGTGCCGTGACGCGGGCCGTCGAGCGGCTGACCGAGCTCGGCAACACCTACGAGAAGGACGGCGCGATCTGGTTGGCCACCGAGAAGTTCGGTGATGACAAGGACCGGGTGATCATCAAGTCCGACGGCAAGGGCGCCTATCTGTCCGGTGACCTCGCCTACTACCTCGACAAGCGCGAGCGGGGCTTCGACCGCTGCTTCATCATGCTCGGTGCCGACCACCACGGCTACGTGGGTCGGATGAACGCCATGTGTGCAGCGTTCGGTGACGAACCGGGCAAGAACCTCGAGATCCTGATCGGCCAGATGGTCAACCTGCTGCGCGAGGGTGCGCCGATGCGAATGTCCAAGCGGGCCGGCACCGTCGTGACGATCGACGACCTGGTCGAGGCGATCGGCGTGGACGCAGCGCGCTACGCCCTGGCCCGGTACAGCTCGGACTCCAACATCGACCTCGACCTCGACCTCTGGGCGAAGGCGTCGAACGACAACCCCGTCTACTACGTGCAGTACGGCCACGCTCGGGCGTGCCGGATGATGGAGAACGCCTCGGACCTCGGCATGTCCCTGCCGCCGGGGCCGGACGCGGGGTTCGACCCGTCGCTGCTCTCGCACCCGCTCGAAGGCGAGTTGCTGCGGGCCCTTGCGGAGTTCCCCCGGGTGGTCGCGGGTGCCGCCGATCTCCGCGAGCCGCACCGGGTCGCCCGCTACCTCGAGGCCACGGCCTCGGTCTTCAACAAGTGGTACGACACCCGAGAGTGCCGGATGCTGCCCCAGGGCGACGAGACTCCCGGACCGCTCAACGAGGCACGCCTCGTGCTGGTCGCCGCGACCCGCACGGTCCTGGCCAACGGTCTGGCTCTGCTCGGGGTCTCGGCCCCCGAGCGGATGTGAGGCGCCGTGCGCGCGCATGAGGCCGGCTGGGCCCACGCCGAGGACGGCGCCCGCGGCCCCGCCTGGCTCCGCGAGCCGGTCGACCCCAACGCCCTGGTGACCCACCTCTGGTCGTCGACCGCCCAGAAGGTCGACGGTCGCCTGGAGATCGGGGGAGTGTCGTTGGTCGACCTCGTCGCCGAGCACGGCTCCCCGGCGTACGTCCTGGATGAGGAGGACTTCCGGGCCCGCGCCGGCGCCTTCAGAGACGCCTTCTCCGCCTACGACGTCTTCTACGCCGGCAAGGCATTCCTCTCCACGACCACGGCACGCTGGGTGGCCGAGGAGGGTCTCTGTCTCGACGTCTGCTCGGGCGGCGAGCTCACCGTGGCCGAGCGCGCCGGATTCGACCCGGCGCGGATCGGATTCCACGGCAACAACAAGACCGTCGCCGAGCTCGAGCGCGCGGTGGACCTGGGCGTCGGACGGATCATCCTCGACTCCTTCGCCGAGATCGACCGGCTGGCCGCGATCGTCGCCGAGGGGCGCCGCACCGCCCGGGTCCTGGTGCGGGTGACCGCCGGGGTCGAGGCGCACACCCACGAGTACATCGCGACCGCCCACGAGGACCAGAAGTTCGGCTTCTCGATCACCTCCGGCGACGCCTTCGAGGCCGTACGCCGCGTGCTCGCCGCCCCGGGCCTCGAGCTGCTGGGGCTGCACTCCCACATCGGCTCCCAGATCTTCGACTCCTCCGGCTTCGAGGTGGCGGCCCGACGGGTGCTCGCCCTGCACGCACGGGTGCTGCACGAGCTCGACGTCGCCATGCCCGAGATGGACCTCGGGGGCGGCTTCGGCATTGCCTACACAACCCAGGACGACCCGTCCGAGCCCGCGCAGCTGGCCGCCGAGATGAGCGCGATCGTCGAGCACGAGTGCCGGGCGCTGCAGATCGCCGCACCCCGGCTCTCCATCGAGCCGGGCCGCGCGATCGTCGGGCCCGCCATGTGCACGGTCTACGAGGTCGGCACGGTCAAGCAGGTCGCCCTGGACGGAGGGGCCATGCGCACCTACGTCTCGGTCGACGGCGGGATGAGCGACAACATCCGCACCGCCCTCTACGACGCCGACTACTCCTGCACCCTCGCCTCGCGCACCTCCGGGGCGCAGCCGGTCCTGACCCGCGTGGTCGGCAAGCACTGCGAGGCGGGAGACATCGTGGTCAAGGACGAGTTCCTCCCGGCAGACGTCGCACCGGGCGACCTGCTGGCGGTCCCCGGGACCGGTGCGTACTGCCGGTCGATGGCCTCCAACTACAACCACGCACTGCGCCCGCCGGTCGTCTCGGTTCGGGGCGGTGTCACGCGAGTCGTCGTACGACGCGAGACTGAGGACGACTTGTTGGCTACTGACGTGGGTGATCTGCAGTGAACGCGAGCTCTGGGCGCGAGCCTCTCAAGGTGGCGGTGCTGGGCTGTGGCTCGGTCGGGTCACAGGTCGTGCGACTGCTGATGGAGCAGGCCGGTGACCTCACGGCCCGAGTCGGCGCTCCGGTCGAGCTGGTCGGGGTCGCCGTACGCCGCCTCGACGCGGCGCGCGAGGTGGACGTCCCGGACGGACTCCTCACCACCGACGCCGAAGCACTGGTCCGTCGCGCCGACGTCGACCTCGTCGTCGAGGTCATCGGTGGGATCGAGCCGGCTCGCTCGCTGATCCTGGCTGCCCTCGAGAACGGCGCCTCGGTGGTCACCGCCAACAAGGCGCTCCTGGCCGAGGACGGGCCGACTCTCTTCGAGGCGGCCGAGCGCGCCGGGCGGGACCTCTACTACGAGGCAGCCGTCGCGGGCGCCATCCCGATCCTGCGCCCCCTGCGCGAGTCCCTCGCGGGGGACAAGGTCACCCGGGTCCTGGGCATCGTCAACGGCACCACCAACTTCATCCTCGACAAGATGGACACCTCGGGGGCGGGCTTCACCGAGGCTCTCGAGGAGGCCCAGGAGCTCGGGTACGCCGAGGCCGACCCCACCGCCGACGTCGAGGGCTTCGATGCTGCCGCCAAGGCCGCCATCCTGGCTTCGCTCGCCTTCCACTCCCGAGTGACGGCCGCGGACGTCCACCGCGAGGGGATCTCCGAGGTCACTGCCCACGACATCGCGTCCGCGCGCGACATGGGCAGCGTCGTCAAGCTGCTCGCCATCTGCGAGTTGCGCGACGACGCAGTGTCGGTGCGCGTGCACCCGGCCATGATCCCGCGGTCGCACCCGCTGGCTTCCGTGCGCGAGGCCTACAACGCGGTCTTCGTCGAGTCCCAGGCTGCCGGGCAGCTGATGTTCTACGGCCCCGGTGCCGGTGGTGCCCCCACCGCATCAGCCGTGCTCGGAGACCTCGTCACGGTGGCCCGCAACCGGCTCGCCAACACCCGCGGCGCCGGGGAGTCGGCGTACGCCGATCGGGCGATCCTGCCGATGGGGGAGACCCTGACCCGCTACCACGTGGCGATCGACGTCCAGGACCGTGCCGGTGTGCTGGCCTCGGTGGCGACCGCCTTCGCCGACCACGGCGTCTCGATCCAGACCGTGCGCCAGGAAGGCCGCGGGGAGGATGCCCAGCTGGTCGTCGTCTCGCACACCGCCACCGACGCCGAGCTCGCTGCCACTGTTGACCACTTGCGCAGCATGGAGATCGTGCGTGAGGTCACCTCCGTGATGCGCGTCGAAGGAGATGCCGAATGACCTCCCACCAGTGGCTCGGCGTGATCGAGGAGTACCGCTCCCTTCTCGACATTCCCCAGGACACCCCCGCCATCACCTTGCGCGAGGGCGGCACCGCGCTCGTGCACTCCGAGTGGCTCTCCGGGCTCACCGGTGGCGAGGTGTGGCTCAAGGTCGAGGGCGACAACCCCACGGGCTCGTTCAAGGACCGCGGCATGACCGCGGCCATCTCGGTGGCCAAGCACCAGGGGGCCGAGGCCGTCGTGTGCGCCTCGACCGGCAACACGTCCGCCTCGATGGCCGCCTACGCGGCGAAGGCCGGACTCAAGCCGCTCGTGCTCGTGCCCGAGGGCAAGATCGCGGCCGGCAAGATGGCCCAGGCGATCCTGCACGGCGCCCAGGTGATCATGGTCCGGGGCAACTTCGACGACTGCCTCGGCATCGCCAAGGGGCTGGCCGAGAAGTTCCCGGTCGCGCTCGTGAACTCCGTGAACCCGATCCGGCTCGAAGGTCAGAAGACCGCCGCCTTCGAGATCGTCGACTTCCTCGGCGACGCCCCCGACTACCACCTGCTGCCCGTCGGCAACGCCGGCAACATCGCGGCGTACTGGCTGGGCTACACGCAGTACGCCGCTCTGGGCCGCGCCACCAAGCGCCCGGTGATGCGGGGCTTCCAGGCCGAGGGCGCTGCTCCGCTGGTCACCGGAGTGCCGTTCCCCGACCCGGAGACCAAGGCCACCGCGATCCGGATCGGCAACCCCGCTTCCTGGACCCTCGCCGAGACCGCCCGCGACGAGTCCGGTGGTCGGTTCGCCTCGGTCAGTGACGACCAGATCCTCTCCGCCCAGCGCGACCTCGCCTGCCACGACGGTGTCTTCGTCGAGCCGGCGTCGGCGGCCGGCATCGCCGGGATGCTGCAGGAGCTCGCCGCGGGCGAGTCGTACGCCGGGAGCACCGTCGTGGTGACCGTCACGGGCCATGGGCTCAAGGACACCGTCACCGCGCTCGAGGGCTTCGGCTCGATCGTCGACACCGTGGTCGATGCCGACGTGAGCGCGGCGGCCGAGGCGGCCGGACTCGCCTGACGGCGGATCCGACGACCATGGTCACCTTCGTCACCGGACCCGTTCGGGTCTCCGTCCCGGCCACCTCGGCCAACCTCGGGCCGGGCTTCGACTCGTTGGGGCTGGCTCTCACCTGGCGCGACGAGCTGGAGGCCGAGGTCACCGACTCCGGCCTCGAGATCACGGTCGAGGGCGTGGGCTCCGCGGAGGTGCCACGCGACGAGTCGCACCTGGTCGTGCGGGCCATGCGGGCGGCCTTGGCCGAGCTGGGTGCCGAGCCCACCGGCCTGCGGCTCTCGTGCCACAACGTCATCCCGCACGCCCGCGGACTCGGATCATCCTCGGCCGCGATCGTCGCGGGTGTCGTGTTGGCTCGGGCCCTGGTCGAGGACGGTGAGCGGCTGCTCGATGACGATGCCGCCTTCGAGCTGGCCGCCCGGCTCGAGGGACACCCGGACAACGTCGCTCCGGCGCTCTTCGGAGGCTTCGTCATCTCCGGGCGCGACGACGATGGCTTCTACGCCGTCGCGTCGCCGGTCGACGCACGGATCTCGGCGGTCGTCTTCGTGCCGCCGACCCCCGTCTCGACCGAGGTGGCGCGGGGACTGCTGCCCAGCGAGGTCTCCCACGCCGACGCCGCCGCCAACTCCGGTCGTACGGCGTTGCTCGTGGCCGCTCTGGCGGGCCGACCCGAGCACCTGCACCGGGCCACCCGGGACTATCTCCACCAGGCCCAGCGGCGCAGCGCGATGCCCGCCTCGCTCGATCTGGTCGAGGCCTTGCGGGCCGAGGGCGTCGCTGCGGTGGTCTCCGGAGCCGGCCCCACGGTGCTGGCCTTCACCGACGGATCGAGCTCGTTGCTGGCCCGTTGTCCTGACGGCTGGGCGGCCCACCGCGTGGGTGTCGACCGCGAAGGTTGCCTGGTTCTCTGACGGCGTGCCCCACGCCACACTCGACAGGGCCGGGTGGTAACCTGCAGATGCGTCAGACATCTCGGCGTAGCGCCATCAGGTGACAGATGTCCCTGGGTGCGATCCCTTCCTCAAACCTGTGCAGGCCTCGTCCTGCACACCCTCCTGTTGCCCTCCTCTGCGGTGAGCGACGGCGGTGAGGAAGCAATGACCAGCAGCCGACGGCCGTGCGCCGCATCGGCACTGAACGTGGGAAGGACCTCACGTGACCGACACCATCGACTCCGGCACCCCGTCTTCGAAGGCGTCCGACGACGCCCCGAAGAAGCGCGGTGGCGGGCTCAACTCCATGCTGATCGCTGACCTGAAGTCGATGGCAGGTGGCATGGGCATCCCCGGCGCCGGCTCGATGAAGAAGGCCCAGCTCGTCGAGGCGATCAAGTCCGCCCAGAGCGGGCGCTCGGCCGCAGCGCCTGCCCGGCAGGACCCGCCTGCCCAGCAGGACGCTCCGGTCAAGAAGGCACCGGTCAAGAAGGACGCCGGGAAGAAGGACTCCGGGAAGAAGGACGCCGAGAAGGCCCCCGTCGTCGCCGCCGAGGAAGCCTCCGCAGCTCCGGACCGTGAGCAGAACCGCGACCGCGAGCGTGAGCAGAACCGCGAGCGCGAGCAGAACCGCGAACGTGACCGCGAACGCGAGCAGAACCGCGAACGTGACCGCGAGCAGAACCGCGAGCAGAACCGCGAGCAGAACCGCGAGCAGAACCAGGCCCGTGCCCAGGAGAGCCCCCGCGACGAGCAGGGCGACGGCAGTCGTCGCAATCGGCGCCGCCGCGGGCGCGACCGCGACAACGCCGGCGCGAACACCGGCACCCCCCACCGTGACTCCGGTGCCGAGCGTGGCCGCGAGCCGGCTCGAGCCGGTCGCAGCGGCGGCGGTCAGCGCAACGAGCCCGACACCACGATCCTCGAGGACGATGTCCTCGTTCCGGCGGCGGGCATCCTCGATCTGCTCGACAACTACGCCTTCGTCCGGACCAGCGGCTATCTCCCGGGTCCCGACGACGTCTACGTCTCCATGTCGATGGTCCGCAAGTTCGGCCTGCGTCGAGGCGACGCCATCGTCGGGCAGGTGCGTCAGCCCCGCGAGGGCGAGCGCAAGGAGAAGTTCAACCCGATGGTGCGCATCGACACCGTCAACGGCACCGAGCCGGAGGCTGCGAAGAGCCGGGTCGAGTTCGCCAAGCTGACGCCGCTCTACCCCGCCGAGCGCCTGCGCCTCGAGACCGACCCGGGCAACCTCATCGGCCGCGTCATCGACATCGCCGCCCCGATCGGCAAGGGCCAGCGCGGACTCATCGTCTCGCCCTCCAAGGCCGGCAAGACGATGATCATGCAGTCGATCTCCAACTCCATCACGACCAACAACCCCGAGTGCCACCTGATGGTCGTCCTGGTCGACGAGCGTCCGGAGGAGGTCACCGACTTCGAGCGCTCGGTCAAGGGCGAGGTCATCTCCTCGACGTTCGACCGGCCGGCGAGTGACCACACCATCGTGGCCGAGCTCGCCATCGAGCGCGCCAAGCGTCTCGTGGAGCTGGGTCACGACGTCGTCGTCCTGCTCGACGGCATCACCCGCCTGGGCCGTGCCTACAACCTCGCCGCGCCCGCCAGCGGTCGGATCCTCTCCGGAGGTGTCGACTCCGCGGCGCTCTATCCGCCGAAGCGGTTCTTCGGCGCCGCGCGCAACATCGAGCACGGTGGCTCCCTGACCATCCTCGCCACCGCCCTCGTCGAGAGCGGCTCGAAGATGGACGAGGTGATCTTCGAGGAGTTCAAGGGCACCGGCAACATGGAGATCCGGCTGCGTCGGGACTTCGCCGACAAGCGGCTGTACCCCGCCATCGACGTGATCCAGTCCGGCACCCGCCGCGAGGAGCTCCTGATGACCAAGGAAGAGCTCGCCGTGGTCTGGAAGCTGCGCCGGGTGATGTCGGGCCTGGACGGCCAGCAGGCCCTCGAGCTGCTGCTCGAGCGCCTGAAGAAGTCCAACAGCAACATCGAGTTCCTCATGCAGGTGCAGAAGACCACGCCGACGGTTGCCGGCAAGAACGACTGACGGTGTGACGCAGCCCCGGACAACGGGGCTCGTCTGCTGAGAGCAAGTGCCGTGATGCCCTAGGCTTCACGCGTCTGGAATCGGAAGGGGACCTCGTGGCTCGGATCGTGGTGGCTGACGACGACGTCGACATTCGCGCGCTCGTGGAGTTCAAGCTCTCGACGCTCGGACACGACGTCGTGGCCGTCGCGGACGGCGCCGCCGCGGTGGACGCGTGCCGCGAGCAGCGTCCCGACCTCGCAGTCCTGGATGTGATGATGCCGGGCGTCTCGGGCCTCGACGCGATCCGGGCGATCCGAGCCGATCCCGAGCTGGCCGGTATCCCGGTGATCCTGCTGACCGCGCGGGCGCAGGAGTCCGATGTCGAGACCGGGTTCGACTCCGGCGCCGACGACTACATCACCAAGCCCTTCAGTCCGCGCGAATTGGCCTCGCGAGTTCAGGCATTGCTGTCGCGCACGCAATGACCCTGGAGCGCTTCGCCTACGAAGCCGCTGGCGTACTCGTCGTTGCGTGCCTGGTCGTGGTCGTGCTGCTGGTGCTCGTGCGGCACCATACCGACCGTTCGGAAGCCCGACGTCAGGCCCGCCGAGGACCGATCTGGCGCCAGGTGATGATGCTGACCACCGGCGATGACGACGAGTCCGACGCGGCGATGGCACAGCTGCTGGCGGTGCCGGCCGCCGACCGGCTCGTGGTCGAGGGTGATGCGTTCGCGCTCGTGCCAAAGCTGCGCGGGGCCTCGCGGGAACGACTCCGCGACGTGCTGCGCGCCTGGGGTTCGGCCGACCGGTCGTTGCGCTGGTCGAGGAGCCGGTCTCCGGTGCGCCGCTGTCGCGGGCTGTACCGACTCGGCGTGCTGGCCGAGGGGGGCCTGCGCCACACCGTGCTCTCCGGACTGGACGACCGGGACTTCGCGGTACGCCGCACCGCCATGTTGGCGCTCGGTTCCTTCCCGGACGAGATCGTGGTCGAGCACCTCCTCCGCAGCGTCGCACTCGAGCCACGGCTGAGACGTGAGTTCCTGACCTCGATCGACCGGATCGGCACAGCGGCCGTACCCGTGCTCCGGATGAGCCTCGGGGAGGCGCGGTCCCAGGCTCCGGGCGTGGGTAGGCGGGGCCACCTGGCAGCGGAGGCCTTGGGCCTCGTGGGGGACTTCGAAGCAGCCCCCGAGCTCGAGGCCGCCCTGATCGGCTCCGCGGAGGAGCTGACGACCGCCTGCATCGACGCGCTCGGCGATTTGGGCGTTCCTGCGTCGGCGACCGCCCTGTGCCGATCCCTCGACGACGCCCGGCCCCCGGTTCGACTCGCCGCCGCCACGGCTCTGGGACAGCTCTCCGTCCCGAGCTCCGTGGAAGCGCTCGACCGGCTGCTGGCCGACGACCACGTCGAGGTGGCGAGGGCCGCCGCCAACGCGCTGGCGCGCTGCGGTGGCACCGGCCACGCTGCGCTCGTGCGGAGCGACGAGCCGGTGGCCCGCGAGGTCCTCGCCCTGGCAGCCTTGAAGGCGCGCTGATGGACCTGCTGCGCGAGACCATGCTCGTCGTCGGTGTGGTGTTCGTGGTCTACTCCGTCCTCCTCAACGGCTCGTTCCTGGTGCTGACCGGGTTCGCCCTCGGGGACCTGATGTCCTACCGGCGACGGGTCGATTTCGCCGGATTCGACGAGGCGTTCCTCGACCCGCACACACGTGGCGTCTCGGTCCTCATGCCTGCCTTCAACGAGGCCGCATCGATCGTGCACGCCGTGCAGGCGATGACGTCGCTGCGCTATCCGGACTTCGAGGTCGTCGTGATCGACGACGGCTCGTCCGACGACACGATGGCCGAGCTGATCCGCGAGTTCGACATGGTCGAGGTGCCGCTGGTTCCGGGCGGTCAGATTGCCACCAGGGGTGCGGTTCTCGGCACCTGGGTGAGCCGACGCGGCGGGCGGAACCTCTCGCTGGTCTCGAAGGTCAACGGCGGCAAGGCCGATGCCCTGAACGCCGGCATCAACTACTCGCGCAACGAGCTGGTCTGCATGGTCGACGCCGACTCCCTGCTGGACCCAGGTGCCCTGCTCGAGGTCACCCGGCCCTTCGCCGAGGACCCCGGCCGGGTGGTCGCAGCTGGTGGCGTGGTCCGGGTGGCCAACGGGTCGCGGGTCGAGCGCGGGCGGGTGACCCAGCTGGGGATGCCGGGCGGCTGGCTCGCGCCGATCCAGGTCGTCGAGTACCTCCGGGCCTTTCTGATTGGCCGCGCCGGATGGTCGCGCGCCGGTGGGCTCCTGATCATCTCGGGAGCCTTCGGCATCTTCCGCAAGGACATCTTGCTGGAGGTCGAGGGCATGGCCTCGGACTGCATCGGTGAGGACGCCGAGCTCGTCGTCCGGATCCATCGGCTGATCGGGGACGAGAAGCGGGACGCCACCGTGGTGTTCGTCCCGGAGCCGGTCGCATGGACCCAGGTGCCCGAGAGCGCCGCTGTGCTGCGCAAGCAACGCCGGCGCTGGCACCGGGGGCTGGCCGAGATCTTCGTGCGGCACCGCAACATGCTGCTGCGTCCCCGGTACGGCGTGATCGGCATGGTCACCATGCCGTGGTTCCTGCTCTTCGAGCTGCTCGCTCCGGTGGTCGAGGTCTTCGGGTTGTTGTACATGCTCGCGCTGCTGCTCGCGCTGCTCGGCGAATGGCTGCTCTTCCCGAGCTGGCAGGTGGCAGACGTCGGGATCCTGCTCATCTTCCTCACCGCCTCCATCCTGTTCGCTGTCTTCGTGACGCTGGTGGCCCTGCTGGCCGAGGAGGTGTCGTTCCGTCGCTACCGCGGTCTGTCCGACCTGTTCCGGGCAATCCGGGCTGCGGTGAGCGAGAACTTCGGTTACCGGCAGCTCAATGCCGTCTGGCGCCTGGGCGGGATGGTCGAGGTCCTGCGCAACTCCGCCCACGACTGGGGGGACATGCAACGCAGCGGCTTCGATGCTCCTCAGGAGTCCGTGAGCGAACCCCGGACCCCGCCTCCCAAACCGGGTCGTCACGCCGCTCGCTGAGCTGATTCACCGGTTGTTCGTCAGGGGTGGCACAATTGGCGGCTGGTTCCGGTTCACGCCCTCCGCAGAGCGCGGAGAGCGACCCGGCGACTGAGAGGACACCATGAAGAAGGACATCCACCCGAACTACACCGCCACCGCAGTCACCTGCACCTGTGGCGCGTCGTTCACCACTCGCAGCACTGCCACGTCCGGCTCGATGCACGCCGACGTCTGCTCGCAGTGCCACCCGTTCTACACCGGCAAGCAGAAGATCCTCGACACCGGCGGCCGCGTCGCCCGGTTCCAGGCCCGCTACGCCAAGGCTGAGGCTGCCGACAAGAAGTAGCCCCCTGCTCGCGCCGGTCACCGCTTCGTGCGGCGACCGGCGCTGTGCATTTGCCCACGCCGCGCCAGCCGAGGAGCCCGCCATGTTCGAAGCCGTCGAAGGGTTCCTCTCCGAGCACCGTGAGATCGAGGGCCAGCTCGCTGCGCCCGAGACCCACGCCGATGCCCGGCTGGCCAAGCAGCTCAACCAGCGCTACGCCCAGCTCTCCTCGATCATCGCGGCCTGGCGGGACTGGCAGCAGCTGGGCGACGACCTCGGCGCCGCGCGGGAGCTCGGCGCCGATGACCCGGCCTTCGCCGTCGAGGCGGAGGCGTTGGTCGCCAAGCTGGCCACGGCAGAGGAGCGACTGCGCCGCCTGCTGGTGCCGCGCGACCCCAGCGACGAGAAGGATGCCCTGCTCGAGGTGAAGTCGGGGGAGGGCGGCGAGGAGTCGGCCCTCTTCGCGGCCGACCTGTTGCGCATGTACACCCGGTACGCCGAGGCTCGTGGCTGGAAGGTCGAGATCCTCGACGCCAACGAGTCCGACCTCGGTGGCTACAAGTCCGTCACGGTCGCGGTCAAGGCCAAGGGCACCCCCGAGCCGGGGGAGGCGCCGTACGCCCAGCTGAAGTTCGAGGGTGGCGTGCACCGCGTCCAGCGGGTGCCGGTCACCGAGTCCCAGGGCCGGGTGCACACCAGCGCCGCCGGCGTCCTGGTCTTTCCCGAGGCCGAGCAGCTCGACGTCCAGATCGACGACAACGACCTGCGTATCGACGTCTACCGCAGCAGCGGGCCCGGAGGGCAGAGCGTCAACACCACCGACTCCGCCGTCCGGATCACCCATGTCCCGACCGGTGTCGTGGCCAGCTGCCAGAACGAGAAGAGCCAGCTGCAGAACAAGGAGCAGGCCATGCGCATCCTGCGGGCCAGGATCCTGGCCGCCGCCCAGGAGGCGGCCGATGCCGAGGCCAGTGAGGCGCGCCGCAGCCAGATCCGCACGGTCGACCGCTCCGAGCGGATCCGCACCTACAACTACCCCGAGAACCGCATCTCCGACCACCGCACGGGCTACAAGTCCTACAACCTCGACCAGGTCCTCAACGGCGAGCTGCAGCCGGTTCTGGACTCCTGTCTCGAGGCGGACCTGACCACCCAGCTCGACGCGCTCGAGGGCTGATGACGTCGGTCCAGGGGTCGCGCCGGGCCGTGGTGGCCGAGGCGGTCGCCCGGCTGCGAGCTGCTGGCGTCTCCAGCCCCGAGTACGACGCCGCCGAGCTGCTCGCCCACGTGCTCGGCACCACGCGCAGCAGGCTCGTCCTCGTCGACGAGGTGGCCCCCGAGCACTCCCAGCGGTACGTCGAGCTGGTCGCCAGGCGCGCGGCCCGCGAGCCGCTCCAGCACCTGACCGGGGTGGCCTTCTTCCGCCACGTCGAGCTCGCGGTCGGGCCCGGAGTCTTCGTGCCCCGTCCCGAGACCGAGCTCCTGGCCGGCTGGGCCATCGAGCAGGTGGCCCGGGTGGCCGACGCCACCGGGCGGGCGCCCGTGGTCGTCGACCTCTGCACCGGGTCCGGAGCGATCGCTCGGGCGCTGGCCGACGAGGTGCCGGACGCCGTCCTCCACGCCGTCGAGCTCGACGAGCAGGCGCACGCCTGGGCGGTCCGCAACCTCGAGGGGACCGACGTCGACCTGCGTCTGGGCGACATGGCCACCGCCTTCGACGACCTGCGGGGCACGGTGGACGTGATCACGTGCAACCCGCCGTACATCCCGCTCGATGCGTGGGAGTCGGTGGCGCCCGAGGCCCGCGACCACGACCCGCACCTCGCGCTCTTCTCTGGCCAGGACGGCCTCGACGCCATGCGGGTGCTGGCGGCCCGCGCGGCCCGGCTCCTGCGGCCCGGGGGAGTGGTCGGTGCCGAGCACGCCGATGAGCAGGGGAGCGCAGCGCCAGCGGTCTTCACCGAGACCGGTGCGTGGCTCGAGGTCCGCGACCATCTCGACCTCGCGGGTCGGGCACGCTTCGTGACCGCCCGGCTCGCTCGCTGACCCGAGCGATAGATTGCCCGCGTGACGTGCGAGAGCTATCCCACCGGCAACGACGACGAACGCGAAGCAGCGATCGATGCGGCGAGCCTCGCCGTCCAGCGCGGACACCTGATCGTGCTTCCCACCGACACCGTCTACGGGATCGGTGCGGACGCCTTCGACCCGGCGGCCGTCCGGGCGCTCCTGGCTGCGAAGGGCCGCGGGCGCGACATGCCCCCGCCGGTCCTGGTCAGCTCGGCGACGACCATCGACGCCCTGGCGGTCAACGTCCCCGGCTATGCCCGCGCCCTGATGGATGCCTTCTGGCCCGGTCCGTTGACGTTGGTCTGCCGCCAGCAGAGCTCGCTCCAGTGGGACCTCGGCAACACCCGCGGCACGGTCGCGATCCGGATGCCCGACCACGACATCGCGCTGGAGATCCTCGAACGGACCGGTCCGCTGGCGGTCTCCTCGGCCAACCGCACCGGGATGCCGGCGGCCACGGACGCCGAGCAGGCCGAGGAGATGCTGGGCGACGAGGTCGAGGTCATCGTCGATGCCGGTGACTCCCCGGGCGGCGAGGCCTCCACGATCATCGACGTCACCGGCTCCCAGGGCCGCGTGCTGCGTCGCGGAGCCCTCTCGCTGGACCAGCTCAACGCCGTCCTCGAACCGCTGGGTGCCACCCTGACGGACGAGGACTGACCTCGTGCGGGAGTACGCCCTCGTCTTCCTGGTCGCCGCGGCGGTGACCTACCTGCTGACCGTCGTGGCGCGCGAGATCGCGCTCCGGACCGGGGCAGTCGCCGAGGTGCGTGACCGCGACGTCCACGCGGAGCCCACTCCCTACCTGGGCGGGCTCGCCATGCTGGGCGGCCTGGTCGCCGCCTACCTCGTCGCCCGGGAGCTGCCCTTCCTCTCCACCAGCGGCCCGTTCGTCTTCCGCGACGCCGGCATCGTGCTCATCGCAGGCGCACTCATCTGTGCCGTGGGTGTGCTGGACGACCTCTTCGACCTCGACGCCCTGACCAAGCTGGGCGGGCAGGTGCTGGCCGCCGGCTTCCTCATCGTCTTCGGGATCCAGTTCGTCTTCCTGCCCATGGCCAACGGCTCGGTGTTCGCCCTCGACGCCTCCCAGGGCACGCTGCTCACCGGCTTCGTCGTCGTGGCGACGGTCAACGCGGTGAACTTCGTCGACGGACTCGACGGTCTCGCGGCCGGGGTGGTGGGGATCGGCGCGATCGCCTTCTTCGTCTTCTGCTACCAGCTGTCGACCTTCAACGGTGTCTCGCTGGCCACGACCGGGGCGCTGCTGAGCGCGGCGCTGGCCGGTGCGTGCGTGGGGTTCCTGCCGCACAACTTCTACCCCGCCCGGGTCTTCATGGGCGACAGCGGATCGATGCTGATCGGGCTGGTCCTGTCGGCCAGCGCGCTCACGCTGACCGGTCAGTTCTCCGGGACCGAGATCACCCAGGGTGCAGACGGTTCACGCGCCAGCCTGCTCCCGACGTTGTTGCCGCTGTTGCTGCCGATCTCGATCCTGATCGTGCCGATGGTCGACCTCACGCTGGCCGTCGTACGCCGGACGGCGGCCGGGCGTTCACCGATGGCCCCGGACAAGCAGCACCTGCACCACCGCCTGCTCGAGATCGGGCACTCCCAGATCCGGGCGGTGTTCATCATGTGGTTGTGGGCGGGGTTGGTGGCCTTCGGCACCGTGCTGCTGAGCCTCTACACCGGCACGTGGATGTGGGTCTCGTTGGGCACCATGGCCGCGGTCACGGTGGGCCTGACCTTCGTGCTGCCGGTCCTCCACGGGCCTCGGCGGCGGGCCTGAATCCTGGGTTTTGAACCCGCCGCGGACCTTGTGATAGTTTTCACGAGCACCGCAATGACCCCCACAGGACGGCCGCCGACATGACGACCGAGTCGAAGCAGGACACCCGCGACAGCGGCGTTTCCGTGCTCCTCGGTGCGGCGTTGACCACCTTCGTGGTGGGTCTCCTCGGCACCGCGCTGGGCGCGCTCACAGGCGGCCAGCAGGCTGCGTACGGCGCCCTGGCGGGCGCTGGCATCGCCCTCGTGGTCTTCTGCCTGGGGGCGTTCGTCGTGAACGCCGTGGCGGGGCTGATGCCGAGTGCCGCCCTGCTCGTCGCACTGATGACCTACACCCTGCAGATCCTGCTGCTGGCGCTCCTGTTCGTCGGGCTCTCCGACTCCGGTCTGCTCGACGAGACGCTCGACGCGCGCTGGCTCGCCGGCATGGTCATCGCAGGGACCTTCGTGTGGACCGGGGCCCAGCTGTTGCTGACCACTCGGCGCCGGATCCCCGCCTACGACCTCCCGCACGGCACCGAGGGGAGTGAACGATGACAATCACAGACTGCTATTGTCCGGTGCGCGGTGGCTGAGCAGAAGCCTGCGTCGACTCCCGAGGAACATCAGGCGGGCGACCCATGGCTTGCGTTCGGATATCTCGTCGCCGGTGTGCTGCTGTACGGGCTGATCGGCTGGGCCCTCGACCGGTGGCTGAACACCTCCTTCCTGGTGGTGGTCGGCATCTTGCTGGGCGCGGGGCTCGGGTTGTTCATGACCTGGCGGCGCTTTGGACTGACCGGCCACACCCACAAGGACAAGAAGTCGTAATGCCGAAGACACAGGAGACACGTTGAGTTTGATCGGGACGTCCACCTTGGGGTCCGAGTCCTTCACGCCTCCCGGCCCCGGCGATTTCAACCTGCCGCCGCTCGGCGCGGACCGGACCTTTGAGTTCCTGGGCCAGACGATGTACCTCGGCGTCACCAAGCCGATGCTGCAGGCGGTGCTCGCCGGCGTCGTGGTGTTCGGGTTCTTCTTCCTTGCCGCGCGACGTCGGGCCATGGTGCCCGGCCGGCTGCAGTTCGTGGGCGAGGAGGCCTACGGCTTCGTCCGCAACTCCATGGGCCGCGACATCATCGGGAGCCGGGACTTCCAGCGCTTCGTGCCCTACCTGGTGACGGTCTTCTTCTTCATCCTGGTGAACAACCTCTTCGCCACGATCCCGCTGATCCAGTTCCCGACCATGTCGCGCTCGGGCATGGTCTACGGCCTCGCCCTGCTGAGCTGGATCATCTACAACGCGGTCGGCATCCAGAAGCACGGCTTCCTGGGCTACATCAAGCACCAGTCGATGCCCTCGGGCGTCGGTGGCCCGATCCTCCTGCTGATCGTGCCGCTCGAGTTCATGTCGAACATCCTGGTCCGGCCGGTCACGCTGGCCCTGCGTCTGTTCGCCAACATGTTCGCCGGCCACCTGCTGCTGATCCTCTTCGCGCTCGGCGGCGAGTTCCTCGTCCTGCACATGTCGATCCAGTACGCCCCGGTCGGCATCCTCGCCTGGGTGCTCTTCATCGCCATTGCCTTCCTGGAGATCCTGATCCAGTTCCTCCAGGCCTACGTCTTCGTCCTCCTGAACGCCATGTACATCTCCGGCGCTCTCGCAGACGAGCACTGAGACCGACCCAAGACTTTCCCCGCACGTCCACCTGAGTAGTACCAACCGAAAGGAAACTAGCCGTGCTTCCTATGGCTATCAACGGCTCCGCCAACATGATCGGCTACGGCCTGGCTGCGATCGGCCCCGGCATCGGCATCGGTCTGATCTTCGCCGCCTACATCACCGGTGTGGCGCGTCAGCCCGAGGCGCAGGGTCGCCTCCAGACGATCGCGATTCTCGGCTTCGCTCTTGCCGAGGCCCTCGCGATCATCGGTATCGCCCTCGCGTTCGTTCTCAGCTGACCGTCGTCGCTGCTGACGTCGTCGGACCCGGATTAAGGACCTGCCCATGCAGACTTTGACACTTCTCGCGGCTGGGGAAGAGGGACTCAACCCCCTCGTCCCGCACCCGATCGAGATCGTGCTCTCGCTCGTCGTGTTCGGGCTGCTCTTCCTGCTCGTGCGCAAGTACGTCGCCCCGATGTTCGAGGCGACGTTCGCCGAGCGCACGAGTGCGATCGAGGGAGGGTTGGCCGCTGCCGAGACCAAGCAGGCAGAGGCTGACGCCAAGCTTGCCGAGCTCGAGAAGCAGCTCGGTGACGCCCGGCACGAGGCCGCCCGTATTCGCGAGGAAGCTCGCGAGCAGGGTTCCCAGATCGTGGCGGAGCTGCGCGAGCAGGCCCAGGCCGAGGCTTCGCGCATCGTCGAGCACGGCAAGACCCAGATCGAGGCGGAGCGCCAGCAGGCGGTCACCTCGCTGCGTGCCGAGGTTGGCGCGCTCGCAACCGGCCTGGCCGGTCGTATCGTCGGAGAGAGCCTGGACGACGAGGCTCGTCAGAGCCGTGTGGTCGAGCGCTTCCTCGAGGAGCTCGAGGCTGCTCCGGGTGGAGTCAGCTGATGACGTTCCGGGGAGCATCCGCTGACGCTGCTGCGGCGATCGCCGAAGAGCTGGAGACAGTTGTCTCCGGTTCTGGTGACGTCGCGAAGCTCGGCGACGACCTCTTCGCCGTGGCTCAGATCCTGCGCGGCGAGCCGCGTCTGCGGCGGGTGGCCACCGACGTGTCGGTGCCCTCCGACGCCAAGGCCGGGCTCCTGTCCGGGCTGTTGTCGGGAAAGATCAGCGACGGCGCTCTCTCGATCGTCGTCAAGGCCGTGGGTCGCCGTTGGACGGCAGGCCGCGACCTGGCCGACGCCCTCGAGCAGCTCGGAGTCGTCGCGCTGGTCAAGTCGTCGTCCGAGCCGGGTCGGCTCGCCGACGAGCTCTTCGGCTTCGCCCAGGTCGTCAAGGACAACCCGGAGCTCCGAGATGCCCTGTCGGACTCCACGCGCAGCAACGACGACAAGCGCACCCTGCTCCACGGCCTGCTCGACGGGAAGGCGTTGCCGGCAACGGTCCGCCTGGTCGAGCAGTCCCTCGTGGGTGCGCACCGCACCGTGGGGGTGGCCCTGCGCGAGTACCAGCGAGTCGCCGCAGACGCCCACGGTCAGGGGATCGCCACGGTCCACGTGGCTCGACCCCTGAGCGACAGCGAGCAGGAGCGCCTCACCCAGGCGCTCACCCAGCAGTACGGACGTGCGGTGCATCTCAACATCGTGGTGTCGCCCGAGCTGATCGGCGGCATGCGAGTCGAGATCGGCAACGACGTGATCGACGGCACCGTGTCTGGCCGACTGGCCGACGCCCGCCGCAAGCTGGCCGGCTGATGCCGACCACGCCGACCAGCCCTGAACTGAACCGAGCAGAGTCAACAGAAGGAAGAGTGATGACGGAGCTTTCGATCCGTCCGGACGAGATCCGTGACGCCCTGCAGCGCTTCGTGTCGGACTACAAGCCCGACACCGCCAGCCGCGAAGAGGTCGGCACCGTGGCCGAGGCCGGCGACGGCATTGCCCGCGTGAGTGGCCTGCCCTCCGCGATGGCCAACGAGCTGCTCGAGTTCGAGGACGGCACCCTCGGTATCGCCCTGAACCTCGACACCCGCGAGATCGGTGTCGTCGTCCTCGGCGACTTCGACGGGATCGAGGAGGGCCAGCCGGTCCGCCGGACCGGCGAGGTGCTCTCCGTGCCCGTCGGCGACGGCTACCTCGGCCGGGTCGTGGACCCGCTCGGCAACGCGATCGACGGGCTCGGCGAGATCGAGACCACCGGTCGCCGTGCCCTTGAGCTCCAGGCGCCCTCGGTGGTGCAGCGCAAGTCGGTGCACGAGCCGCTCGCCACGGGCATCAAGGCGATCGACGCCCTGACCCCGATCGGCCGCGGCCAGCGCCAGCTGATCATCGGTGACCGCGCGACCGGCAAGACCACGGTTGCGATCGACACGATCATCAACCAGAAGCAGTACTGGGAGACCGGCGACCCGAGCAAGCAGGTTCGCTGCATCTACGTCGCCATCGGCCAGAAGGGCTCGACCATCGCCTCCGTGCGTGGCGCCCTCGAGGAGGCGGGCGCGCTGGAGTACACCACCATCGTCGCCTCGCCCGCGTCCGACTCGGCCGGGTTCAAGTACCTCGCGCCGTACACCGGCTCCGCGATCGGTCAGCACTGGATGTACGAGGGCAAGCACGTCCTCATCGTCTTCGACGACCTGACCAAGCAGGCCGAGGCCTACCGCGCCGTGTCGCTGCTGCTGCGTCGCCCGCCGGGCCGCGAGGCGTACCCCGGTGACGTCTTCTACCTGCACAGCCGCCTGCTCGAGCGTTGCGCCAAGCTCAACGAAGAGCTCGGCTCGGGCTCGATGACCGGCCTGCCGATCATCGAGACCAAGGCCAACGACGTCTCGGCGTTCATCCCGACCAACGTCATCTCGATCACCGACGGCCAGATCTTCCTGCAGTCGGACCTCTTCGCCGCCAACCAGCGGCCCGCGATCGACGTCGGTGTCTCGGTGTCCCGCGTGGGTGGTGCCGCCATGACCAAGGCGATGAAGGCCGTGACCGGCTCGCTCAAGGTCGAGCTCGCGCAGTACCGCGCGATGGAGGCGTTCGCGATGTTCGCCTCCGACCTCGACGCCGCCTCGCGTCAGCAGCTCGACCGCGGACAGCGGCTGATGGCCCTGCTCAAGCAGCCCGCCTACAGCCCCTACCCGGTCGAGGAGATGACCGTGTCGCTGTGGCTCGGTACGTCCGGCCGGCTCGACAAGGTCCCGACCCCCGACGTGCTCCGCTTCGAGCAGGAGTTCCTCGACTTCCTGCGTCGTTCGCACGAGGGCGTTCTCGCGGGCATCCGCGAGTCGCTGAAGTTCGACGACGCCACGGAGTCGGCCCTGGTCAGCGCCTACGACTCGTTCCTCGACCAGTTCGAGACCGCCGACGGCGCCTCGATCAAGGCCGGCAAGGAAGAGCACGTCGCTCTCGAGGACGAGGACGTCGAGCAGGAGCAGATCGTCAAGCAGAAGCGGGGCTGACCCATGGCCCTCTCGCTGCGTGAGTACCGCGCGCGGATCAAGTCGACCGAGTCGATGAAGAAGATCACGCGCGCCATGGAGCTCATCGCTGCGTCCCGCATCATCAAGGCGCAGCAACGAGCTCGGGCGGCAGCGCCCTACGCCCGTGAGCTGACTCGTGCGGTCTCGGCCGTGGCGACGTTCTCGAACGTCGACCACGCCCTGACCACCGAGCCGGAGAACCCGCGCCGTGCCGCGATCCTGGTCGTCACCAGCGACCGCGGCCTGGCCGGCGCCTACTCGTCGAACGTGCTCAAGGAAGCCGAGCGCCTCGTCGAGAAGCTCAAGGGCGAGGACAAGGACGTCGACCTCTACATCGCGGGTCGCAAGGGCGAGGCGTACTTCAAGTTCCGCCAGCGTCCCGTGGTGCAGTCCTGGACCGGGTTCTCGGACCAGCCGTCCTACGACGTGGCCAGCGACATCGGCGCGACCTTGATCTCGGCGTTCCTCGCGGACGACGAGACCGAGCCGGCCGAGGACGCGCCCCAGGGCGTCGACGAGGTGCACGTGGTCTACACGCGCTTCAAGTCGATGCTCGTCCAGGAGCCCACGACGATCCGCCTGCTTCCGCTGGAGGTCGTCGAAGGCACCGAGGCGCCCGAGGACGACGACGTGCTCCCGCTCTACGAGTTCGAGCCGTCGCCCGCCGAGGTGCTCGACGCACTGCTGCCGCGCTACGTCCAGAGCCGGATCTTCTTCGCCCTCCTGCAGTCGGCCGCTTCCGAGCTGGCCGCTCGACAGAAGGCGATGAAGTCCGCCACGGACAACGCCGACGAGCTCATCAAGAAGTACACCCGAATCGCCAACCAGGCCCGCCAGGCCGGCATTACCCAGGAAATCAGCGAGATCGTCGGTGGCGTCAACGCGCTTGCCGACGCCAACGCCGGGAATGAGTGAGAGATATGACTGCCACTGTTGAAGAGACCCAGAAGGGTTCGGGCTCCACGAGCACGGGCCGCATCGCGCGCGTGACCGGCCCGGTGGTGGACGTCGAGTTCCCCACCGATTCGATGCCCGAGATGTACAACAAGCTCGAGGTGGACCTCACCCTGGGCGGCGAGACCAAGACGCTGATCCTCGAGGTCGCGCTGCACATCGGTGACGGCATGGTCCGTGCCATCTCGATGCAGTCGACCGACGGCCTCGTGCGCGGTGCCACTGTCACGGACACCGGTGAGTCGATCACCGTGCCCGTCGGTGACATCACCAAGGGTCACGTGTTCAACGCCACCGGCGACGTCCTCAACCTCAAGGAGGGCGAGGAGTACAACGTCACCGAGCGTTGGGGCATCCACCGCAAGGCGCCGGCGTTCGACCAGCTCGAGTCGAAGACCACGATGTTCGAGACCGGCATCAAGGTCATCGACCTGCTGACCCCCTACGTCAACGGCGGCAAGATCGGCCTGTTCGGCGGTGCCGGTGTCGGCAAGACCGTGCTCATCCAGGAGATGATCGCGCGTGTTGCCAAGGACCACGGTGGTGTGTCGGTGTTCGCCGGAGTCGGCGAGCGCACCCGTGAGGGCAACGACCTGATCGAGGAAATGACCGACGCGGGCGTCATCGGGCAGACCGCCCTCGTCTTCGGCCAGATGGACGAGCCGCCGGGCACCCGGCTGCGGGTGGCGCTGTCCGCGCTGACCATGGCGGAGTACTTCCGCGATGTCCAGAACCAGGACGTGCTGCTGTTCATCGACAACATCTTCCGGTTCACCCAGGCTGGTTCCGAGGTCTCCACGCTCCTCGGCCGGATGCCGTCCGCGGTGGGCTACCAGCCCAACCTGGCCGACGAGATGGGTCAGCTCCAGGAGCGGATCACCTCGACGCGCGGTAACTCGATCACCTCGCTGCAGGCGATCTACGTTCCCGCCGACGACTACACCGACCCGGCGCCGGCCACGACGTTCGCGCACCTCGACGCCACCACGGAGCTCTCGCGCGACATCGCGTCGAAGGGCATCTACCCCGCGGTGGACCCGCTGACGTCGACCTCGCGGATCCTCGACGCCCAGTACATCGGGCAGGAGCACTACGACTGCGCGATCCGGGTCAAGCAGATCCTCCAGCGCAACAAGGAGCTCCAGGACATCATCGCGATCCTCGGTGTCGACGAGCTGTCCGAAGAGGACAAGGTCATCGTGTCGCGGGCCCGTCGTATCGAGCGGTTCCTGTCGCAGAACACCTACGTGGCCAAGCAGTTCACCGGCCTCGAGGGTTCGACGGTCCCGGTCGCCGACACCATCGCGGCGTTCAACAAGATCGCGGACGGCGACTACGACCACGTGGCCGAGCAGGCGTTCTTCATGTGCGGTGGCCTCGACGACGTCGAAGCCAAGTGGGCCGAGATCCAGAAGGGTCTCTGATGTCCGACCCGCTGCAGGTGGAGCTCGTCGCGGCGGATCGGCTCGTCTGGTCCGGGGAGGCGAAGCAGGTCATCGCTCGCACCACGGAGGGTGACGTCGGGATCCTTCCCGGCCACGCGCCGTTGCTGTCGGTGCTGATCGCCGGCGTCGTCGACGTGCAGACCACCGAGGGTGAGTCCTGGGTGGCTGCGGTCGACGCCGGCTTCCTCTCGGTGGCCAACAACCGCGTCTCGATCCTCTCGGAGCGGGCGGAGATGTCCCACGAGATCGACCTGGAGAAGGCACGTCACGACCTCGAACGCGCTCGCGCGGCCGGGGAGAACGACGACGAGGCGGCGGAAGCCGTCCGTCGTGCAGAGGCCAGGATCCGGGCGGTCGAGAAGACCTCCTGACCCTCGAGCGGCCCGGGTTTGCCGGGCCGCTAGGGTGTCCTTCGTCGTGAGGGGCACGTGGGTGACGGAGGGGTCGGATGGCGTTCTGGCAGTGGGCGCTCGACGCTGCGGGCCTCCTCCTCCTGCTCGTCGTCCTGTACGGCGTGGCCCTGGTCGTGCGTCGGCGCAGTCTGTGCCGTCACGGCGGAACTTTTGAGTTGAGCTACCGCGTCCGGTCCGAAAGGGCCGGGCGCGGTTGGCTTCTCGGTCTGGGCCGCTACTCCGGTGAGACCCTGGAGTGGTTTCGGATCTTCTCGCTCTCGCCACGGCCCAAGCGCACCTGGCCGCGCTCGTTCCTCCACTACGGCGGCCGTCGTCCGAGCGAGGGGGTCGAGCAGCTGTCGCTCTACCCCGATCATGTCGTGATCTTCTGCGAGACCCCCGACGGCGAGGTCGAGCTCGCGATGGGCCCGTCCTCGTTGATGGGCTTCCAGTCCTGGCTGGAGGCGGGGCCACCAGGCTCCCCCCGCGTGCGGTGATCGTCGTACGCCGGGCCCGCACTGCGGTCGCCCTCGTCTTCGCCCTCAACGGGTTGGTCTTCGCCAGCGTCGTCGCACGACTGCCGGACCTGCGCGCCCGCCTGGATCTCGACAACGGTGAGCTCGGCCTGCTGCTGCTCAGCATCGCCGCGGGCTCGCTCCTCGCGCTGCCGTCGGCCGGTCGGGTGATCGAGGCGACCAGTGCCGCGCGCACGGTGCGCCTGGGGGGCTGGTTCACCCTCACGGGCCTGTTGGTCGCCGGGTGCGGCGTGACGCTGTCGTCGTCGGTGGCGCTGACCGCGGTCGGCTTCTTCGCCTACGGCATCGGGACCGGTGTCTGGGACGTGGCGATGAACGTCGAGGGCGCCGAGGTCGAGCGCAGCCTCGGGCGCACGATCATGCCGAGGTTCCATGCGGGCTGGAGCATCGGCACGATGGTGGGTGCGGCCATCGGCATCCCCATGGCTGCTCTCGGGGTCCCGGTGCTGGTGCACGTGGCCGGCGTCGCCCTGGCCGCCGCGGTCCTGGTGGTCCTCGAGACGCGCGCCTTCCTGCCCGTCGAAGCCCCCACGGCCGGGCCGGTGCGTCGCTCGGCCTGGCGGGAGCCGGCCACCTTGGCGCTGGGCGTGATGGTGCTGAGCTTCGCGGTGCTGGAGGGCTCGGCCAACGACTGGCTCGCGCTCGCCCTGATCGACGGGTACGACGCACCGCACTGGCAAGGCGTCGCCGGCTTCGGGGTCTTCGTGACGTCGATGACCGTGGGTCGGCTGGTGGGGCCGGTGCTGCTCGATCGGCACGGCCGGGTTCCGGTGCTCCTGGTGACGGCCGGCGTCGCCGGCGTCGGAATCGTGCTGGTCGTCTTCGGCGACCACCTGCTGTTCATCGTGCTCGGCATCGTGTTCTGGGGTCTGGGCGCAGCCCTGGGGTTCCCCGTCGGGATGAGTGCCGCCGCCGACGATCCCCTCCGCGCCGCCGCCCGCGTGAGTGTGGTCTCGACGATCGGCTACTCGGCGTTCCTTGCGGGGCCGCCGCTGCTCGGTCAGCTCGGGGACCGGGTCGGCACCCTGCACTCGCTGCTCGCGGTCACCGCGCTGATGGGTGTCGCGGGCGTCAGCGCGTTCGCCGTCCGGGAGCGCGAGTCGCTCAGCTGAGCCTCACGACGTGCGCTCGCCGCCGGGGACCCAGAGCACGTCGCCGGCCTCGCGGTTGGCATGCCTGGCGAGGATGAAGAGCAGGTCCGAGAGGCGGTTGAGGTAGGTGATCGCCAGCAGGTTCATCGTCTCGGCGTGCTCGGCGTGGGCCACCCAGGCGGACCGCTCGGCCCGGCGTACGACGGTGCGCGCGACGTGGAGGAGCGCCCCACCGGGCGTACCGCCGTTCAGGATGAACGAGCGCAGGTTGGGCAGGTGCTCGTTGTAGTGGTCGCACCACCGCTCGAGCCGGTCGACGTACTCCTGCTCGATGCGCAGCGGCGGGAACTCGGGGTTCTCCACGACGGGGGTGCAGAAGTCGGCGCCCACGTCGAAGAGGTCGTTCTGGATCCGGGTCAGGACCACCACGACGTCCTCCTCGAGCCCACCGAGGGCCAGGACGAGGCCGAGCTGGGCGTTCGACTCGTCGACGTCGGCGTAGGCCTGCAGACGCGGATCGGTCTTCGACGTGAGGCTCATGTCGCCCAAGCGCGTCTCGCCGGCGTCGCCGGTGCGGGTGTAGATCCGGGTGAGGTTGACCATGCGCCGAGGGTAGTCGCCCCGGCCCCGTGAGGCGTCCAGCACCCGGACACGCCAAGAGAGTTCGGGCCGAAGGCAACCATCTGGCGCCGACTCGCGTCATAGTGAGTGCCAGAGGGAGAAATCGACACCGATCAACCGGGCCATCTCTGGGTCCCGGCGGGAGGGACCGACGATGCACATCACGACCGACGGGCCGGCGTTGCTGCTGACCGGCGACTTCGACGTGCGGAGCACCCGCGAGGTGCGCGCCGCGCTGTACCGCCACCTCGAGGAGCGTGACGACGACGTGGTCGTCGACCTGTCCGGGGTCGGTGCGATCGACATCACGGCGCTCAAGGTGCTCGCGATGGCCACCCGTCAGGCCAGCCGGACCGGCCAGCACCTCTGGTTGCGAGGCTGCGGACCCGCTGTGCGCCGGATGCTGCACATCTCCCGATTGATTCGAGTCGTGGAGGTCGAGCGCCAGGCCGCTTCGGCCTGATGTCGGACATCCCACACCTGAGACGTATTACTTCTCGGTAGGCCAGGTTCTACGCTCGGTCCCATGAGTCCCACCAAAGACCGCCCCTGGGTGATGCGCACGTACGCCGGCCACTCCACGGCCACGGCGTCCAACGAGCTGTACCGCAACAACCTCGCCAAGGGGCAGACCGGGCTCTCGGTGGCCTTCGACCTGCCGACCCAGACCGGCTACGACCCGGACTCGCCGCTCTCGCGCGGCGAGGTGGGCAAGGTCGGGGTGCCGGTGCCCCACCT
Source organism: uncultured Actinomycetota bacterium (assembly GCA_963850965.1). Lineage (GTDB taxonomy): Bacteria > Actinomycetota > Actinomycetes > Propionibacteriales > Nocardioidaceae > Nocardioides. The sequence continues at coordinate 649,476 of CAWKMT010000004.1, forward strand.
CGGCGAGATGCGCCGGCTCTTCGACGACATCCCCCTCACCGAGATGAACACCTCGATGACGATCAACGCCACCGCCATGTGGCTGCTGGCGATGTACCAGGTGGTCGCGGAGGAGCAGAACCCCGACCTCGACCCGACCGAGGTCGCCGGCCAGCTCGCCGGCACCACCCAGAACGACATCATCAAGGAGTACCTCTCCCGGGGGACCTACGTCTTCCCGCCCGAGCACTCCCTGCGCCTGATCAGCGACATGATCAGCTACACCGTCCACCAGATCCCCAAGTGGAACCCGATCAACATCTGCAGCTACCACCTGCAGGAGGCCGGCGCGACGCCCACCCAGGAGCTCGCCTACGCGCTGACCACCGCGATCGCCGTCCTCGACGAGGTCAAGGCGTCGGGCCAGGTCTCCGAGGACGACTTCGAGACCGTCGTCGGCCGGATCTCCTTCTTCGTCAACGCCGGTGTCCGGTTCGTCGAGGAGACGTGCAAGATGCGCGCCTTCGTCGAGCTGTGGGACGAGATCACCCGGGAGCGTTACGGCGTCCAGGACCCGAAGATGCGCCGCTTCCGCTACGGCGTCCAGGTCAACTCGCTGGGACTCACCGAGGCGCAGCCCGAGAACAACGTGCAACGGATCGTGCTGGAGATGCTCGGCGTCACGCTCTCGAAGAACGCGCGCGCCCGTGCCGTCCAGCTGCCGGCATGGAACGAAGCACTCGGCCTGCCGCGTCCGTGGGACCAGCAGTGGTCGCTGCGGCTCCAGCAGGTGCTCGCCTTCGAGTCCGACCTGCTGGAGTACGACGACATCTTCGACGGCTCGAAGGTGATCGAGGCCAAGGTCGCCGAGCTGGTCGAGGGGGCCCGCGCCGAGATCGACCGGGTCCAGGCGATGGGTGGCGCGATTGCGGCCGTCGAGTCGGGCTACATGAAGCAGGCGCTCGTCTCCGCGCACGCTGCCCGTCGGGGCCGGATCGAGTCGGGCGAGGAGAAGGTCGTCGGGGTCAACATCTACGAGACCACCGAGCCGTCTCCGCTCACCGCGGACCTGGACGGCGCGATCATGGCCGCCGACCCGCAGGCCGAGCAGTCCGCCCTCTCCTCCGTCGAGGAGTGGAAGGCCCAGCGCGACGAAGCGGCCGTGACCGAGGCGCTGGCGACGCTGGCCGCCGACGCCAAGACCGACACCAACCTGATGACCGCAACCCTGGCCGCGGCCCGGGCCGGCGCCACGACGGGGGAGTGGGCGGCCACGCTGCGCGAGGTCTTCGGCGAGTTCCGTGCCCCGACGGGCGTCAGCGGTGCCGTCGGTGTGGCCGAGGCCGGATCGGAGCTGACTGCGGTCCGCGACCGGGTCCGAGCCACCGGTGAGGAGCTCGGCGGTCGGCTGCGCCTGCTGGTCGGCAAGCCTGGCCTGGACGGACACTCCAACGGCGCCGAGCAGGTCGCCGTCCGCGCCCGCGATGCGGGTTTCGAGGTCATCTACCAGGGCATCCGGCTGACGCCGGCCCAGATCGTGGCGGCTGCGATCGCCGAGGACGTGCACTGCGTCGGGCTCTCGATCCTCTCCGGCTCGCACATGGAACTGGTGCCCGATGTGCTCGACGGGCTGCGTGAGGCCGGGCTCGGCGACCTCCCGGTGATCGTCGGCGGCATCATCCCGGAGTCCGACGGTCGCCGTCTCCAGGAGCTGGGCGTCGCCGCGGTCTACACCCCGAAGGACTTCGGTCTCACCGCCATCATGGACGGCATCGTCGACGTCATTCGTCGCGCCAACGACTTGGGCTGAGCCGCTACGGTCGGGCGCATGAGCGACCTGCAGTGCCCGACCCGCGTCTTCGTGGCGCGCCATGGCGAGGCGGAGTACGAGCACGAGCTGGTCAGCGACGACGGGGGCAGCCTGACCGCGCGGGGGCGCAGTCAGGCCCGCGAGCTCGCCGAGGCGCTGCGCGACGAGCGGATCTCCCGGGTGTGGACCAGTTCCTTGTCGCGGTCAGTCCAGACGGCCGAGATCGCCGCGGCGGTGCTCGGGGTCGACGTCGTGGTCCGCGAGGGGCTTCGTGAGTACGGCGTGGGCGACCTCGCCGGCGCCGACGAGAGCGAGGCGGCGTACTTCGGCGAGGTCTTCCGGCAGTGGGTCGACGGGGACGCCACCGCCCAGATCGCTGGCGGCGAGCGGACCGACGACTTCGTCGCCCGGGTGACCCGGGTGCTCGACGAGGTGGCCGACCAGCACCGCGGGGAGGCGGTGCTGGTGATCAGTCACGGTGGAGCGATCCTCGCCACGGTGCCGCAGCTCGTGGGGTTGCCGCGCACTCGCGGCCTGGGCGTCACGCTCCCGAACGGCTCTCCGATCGAGCTGGAGACCGACGGGGACGGCTGGCGCCTCGTGGGTCGCTCAGTTGAAGGTGGCCCGCAGCCAGCGCACGACCTGGCGCCGGGTCTTCGGGGCGGACTTCTCCAGGGGCAGGGCGCTGCCCGCTCCGGCGATGGTCCGGGTGGTCACCGACTCCGAGGTGGAGTAGGAGTCGGCCTGGTCCTGGGCGGCGCCGTCGCGGTTCAGGGCGTCCTTGCCACCGAAGAGCAGCAGGACGGGCTCGTCGATCTCGGCGGCGACAGAGCCGGACCCGGCCAGCATCTGGCTCAGGCTGAGTGCGTCGCCGCACGGGTTCGTCCCGTGCAGGGCGGCGGCGCGACGCTGGATCTTGCGCGGGGAGGTCACGAAGAGGAGCTTGCGGTACTCACGCTTGGTCTGACCGTAGGCGGCGTAGTCGTCGCCCCGGGCGCAGAGCTCGGAGTTGCGTCGGGCCTCGTCGATCGCGAGCTCCGAGGCGCCGCTGTCGGTCCAGGACATCAGCACCAGGCCGTCGACGTCGTTGAAGGTCGCCGCCTCGACCTGGGCGATGGCAGCACCGATGGAGTGGCCGTGGAGCACGATGTGCTGGGCGTGGGGGGTGGAGCGACGCGTCGTGGCGGTGAAGGCGTACAACCCCGCCTTGGTGTGCTGCACCACCTGGTGCACGATGTCCGCCTGCGCCCCCAGGCAGGTCGCGTTGCCGTTGGGCAGGACGCTGGAGCCGTAGCCGAGGCGGTCGATGACGATGGACGTCTCGCCCTTCTCGGCCAGCTTGGTCGCATAGTCGTACGTCGGGTTCGAGCGCAGGTGCCAGAACCACGAGGCGCTGGTCAGGTCGTGCACCAGGACGTTGATCCGGGGGACGTCGGGGCTGAAGACCTCACGGCGCGGACCGACGATCCGACCGCGCAACTGGTAGGACTCGTCGTCCGAGCGGCAGGCGACCTTGGAGGCGTTCGCGTTCTCGACCTCGTAGACCACGGCTCGCGAGACCACGTCCGATCCGCGCTGGGCAGAAGGGGACCGGTGCCCGGCGGTGGCTGACGTCAGCGGCACCGCTGCGAGCAGGGTGGCACCGAGGGCGACGAGGGCGAGACGAACGGCTGTGGTCTGCACGAGAACTCCTGTTGAAAAACTGTCAATAAGACAGGAGCAGCATGGCATACCGTCGGTAGGTCACCCAAATGTCGGGAGTGTGATCTTCACCCCTGGGGGCGCGAGGTAGCGGTGGAGCGCGGGCAGAAGGCCTCGCGGGGAGAGCCGGTGTGCACCTGCTCGGGCAGCGTCAGCAGGACGTCGTGGCCCAGCACTCCCATCCGCTCGGTGCGGACCGCCACCTCGGTGACGAAGGAGCCGGCGCGAGCCGACAGCGACTCGCAACCGCCCATCCGCAGCGACAGGGTGAAGGCCGCGGCCTCGCCGGACCCCAGCCGGACCGGACCCGAGCTGTCGGCACCGGCCAGGGAGAGGTAGGTGAAGAGTCGAGGTGTCGGCTGCTGCTGGGCCAGGCCCAGGATCGTGACCGGCAGGCGGGAGTCGTTGGCGATGTGGAACGTGTAGCGCAGCGTGCCGCCGTCGGCGTAGCGCACCTGACGCACGGTGCGGTCCCCGATCCGGAAGACCGAGGTCGCCTCGGTGCCCGCCACCTCGGTCGGAGCGTTGGTGGTGAGCTCCGGGGCATCGCGCACCACCAGGACCCCCGCGACACCCAGGCCGAGCAGGCACAGCACCGCCAGGAGGGCGAACCTACGCAGCACGCTTGGCCCGCTGCCTCCGGCGCAGCCCGAGGAGAAGCACCAGGGAGCCTGCCGCGACGACCGGGGTGACCACCATCGAGAGGGGAGCCTCGGCCGACCCAGCCGCCGTCGACCCAGCAGCAGCGGAGCTGCGCGGGCCGGGCTCGGTCGGGCTGTCGAACCAGTTGCAGCCCTTGGGGTGGCGCCACTCGGGGTCGCTGCGGTCGTACTCCACACAGGTGAGGAAGCCGGCGTCCTTCACGAAGGCGCCCGGCGTGAAGACCGACCCGCCCTCCTTGCAGGAGGGCACCGGGAAGGTGAAGTTGTCGGTCTGGGTGCCACCGGCGTAGACGTTGTTCTGCCAGCAGTTGCCGTTGCCCTGGTCGTCCCACCAGTGGTCAAGCCCGTTGGGGAGCTCGCTGCCCGAGGGAGTGATCCCCATCTGGTTGGCGACCGTGTGGTTGTCGTTCGACGTGTCGTACTGGTGGCTGGGGTCGTAGTCGTCCCGCAGCGCCGCCGGTACCCAGATCTGCATGGTGCCGAAGCGCCAGTTGTCGTAGATCCAGTTGTGGTCGGTCGAGTTGAAGTTGCCGCCGGCGATGAAGACGCCCGTGCCGACCGGGACGGGGACGACGGGGCAGACCGTGCCCGTCATGTAGCCCCGCTCGGCCATCGGCTTGTCGCAGATCCCTGTGTCGACGAACTCCGTGTAGTAGTTGGAGTTGTTGGAGTAGATCCGGTTGCGGTTCCACCGGGCGTGGTCCTGGGGCAGACCCGGGTGGCCGGGGAACAACGAGTCGGTGGCGATGCCGGTGGCGTTGTCGAAGAAGTCGTTGTCGTGCGCCCAGATCGAGTTCCCGGCGGTGCCGGAGTACCCCAGCGTGTTGTCGTGGCTGCTGTTGTCGCGAATCTCGATGGCGTAGCGGGTCGCCTTGAAGTTCGGGTTGTCGGCGTTGATGTCGGCGCCCGATCCTGGGTAGATGCCCGAGTCGCCGTTGAAGTAGGCCTCGGACTTCTGGATCAGGCCGTGGTCGGAGGCGAAGGCGAGGATGCCGTACTCGTCGTTGCCGCGGGCGATCACCCGGTCGATGGTGAAGCCGTCGGTCTCGAGGATGTAGATCGCGTTGAACTCCGACTCCTGGAACGTCATGTTCCGCAGGTAGGCCCCGCCGGCCCGGTCGAAGCGGATGCCGTTGAGCTTGGAGAACTTGTTCGACACGACGACGTCGTCGCGCCGACGGCCGGTCCCGATGAGCTGGGTGCCACAGAACTTGCTGTCGCACGAGATCGAGTCGTTGTTCGGGGTCTTGTCGCCGAAGATCGCAATCAGGTTGAGGTTGTGCGGGCACTTGACCTGGTCGGCGTAGGAGAGGGCGATCGGGTTGGACTCGCCGTCGGTGCCCTCCTGCGCGCCGGTGTCGGGGGAGGAGAGGCTGCCGATGTACTCGGAGGAGAGCAGGGCGTCCTTGGACTCGGTCTCGAGGTGCGAGCAGTAGTTGCTCCGCTTGTTGCTGGCGTACTTCTTCTCGCGGTAGACGCCGGGCAGCACGTAGACCGAGGTGCGCCGCCTCGTGATCGAGTCGATGGCCGTCTGGATCGACCGGAAGTCGCACTCGCGCAGGAGTCGCTTGCTGCGCTGCTTGGCCTTGCCCTTCGGCATCGCCTTGATCCGCTTGGCGCTGTCCGGGCGGCACACGACCCGGCTGCGAGTGTTGTCGTAGCCCAGAAACTTGGGGCGCTTCCCGGTGGCGTCGGGGAAGCCGGCCGGGCGCTCCTCGTGGGCGTTGGCGGGTGCGGATCCCACGGCCAGCGTCGTGGCCACGAGCATCGGCGCCACGACGAGGGTGAGAAGGGTGCGGGCAAGGCGGGGCATCGGCGATCCTTTCGTCGCAGCCATCAACGAAGGCCGTGTGACCTTGGTTACGAGGGGTCGTCCACACTGTGGGCAGGAAAGGGGGCGCCATGGCCAGGATCACCGTGGTGGGCGCAGGTGTGGTCGGACTGACCTGCGCCGTCCGCCTGCTCGAGGCAGGGCATCGTGTCGATGTGCTGGCCCGCGAGCTCCCGCTGGAGACGACCTCGGCCACCGCTGCGGCGCTCTGGTATCCCTACCGGGCCCTGCCCCAGGATCGGGTCACGGCCTGGGCCGCAGCCTCCTACGACGCCTTCGCCGCGCTGGCTGCCTCCGAGGACCCTGCCCGGTGCGGCGTGCGGATGGTGGCGGGGACCGAGGTGTTCGCCGCGGCGCAGCCGGACCCGTGGTGGCGCTCGGCGGTTCCGTCCCTCGACCGGGTACGTGACCTCCCGGCCGGGTACACGGACGGGTGGAGCTTCGTGACGCCGGTGATCGAGATGCCCGTCTACCTCGGCTGGCTGACCGACCGGGTGCGAGCGCTCGACGGCACGCTCACTCGACTAGACCTCGACGCGCTGCCGTCGGGGCCTGATCTGGTCGTCAACTGCACCGGCCTGGGCGCCCGTCAGCTGGTCGCCGACCAGACTCTCACCCCGGTCCGGGGACAGGTGGTCCACCTCGAGCAGCGCGGTCTCGACCGCTGGTGGCTCGACAGCGAAGGACCCACCTACGTCGTCCCCCGCGCGCACGACATCGTCGTGGGCGGGACCGCCGACGAGGGGGAGTGGGGGCGCACCCCTTCTCCGGCCACGGCAGCTGCGGTGCTCGCCCGGGCGGAGCGGCTGGTCCCGGAGCTGAGGGGCGCCCGCGTGCTCCGGCACCGGGTGGGGCTGCGACCGGTGCGGCCCGAGGTCCGGCTGGAGCGGATCGGAAACGTATTGCACTGTTACGGCCACGGAGGGGCGGGGGTCACTTTAGGCTGGGGTTGCGCCGACGAGGTGGTCTCGACCCCCCTGTTACGTCCGTAACCTCGTGGGGCTCGAGTCGTTTTCTGCTCGAGGAAAACCCTGACCTGCCGAGGAGACCCGTGTCCGCGCGATCGTTCGTACTGCCGGTGTTGCCGGTTCTGATGATGTGTGCCCTCCCGGGGGCCAGCTTCGCGTCGGCTCCTGACGCCGCTCAGCAGGCCACGACGGGCAAGCATGCCCAGCTCACGAAGGCTGAAACCAAGGCGAAGGCCAAGGCCAAGGCGAAGGCCAAGAAGGCAAAGGCCGAGAAGGCGGGCGTCGAGCCCGGCACGATGAGTGGTGCCACGGTCATCAAGGCTGGCTGGTGGTACGTCGCGAACGAACCGCCGCCGGACACCGGTGTGCTCGCTGCCCCGCAGCCGCCCGCCCCCAACACCCCGGCTGGCTCGATGCCCGTCGGTGCGGTGCTGGGTGACGCCACGAAGCTCTCCGCGATCGAGTTCGGCTTCGAAGCCGAGGCCGGCTCGAAGCTGAAGAAGTTCGACCTGGTCCTGCGCGAGTCGAGCACGCCCGGCGCCGCGCTGGGCACCGAGCTGGCCCAGATCGTCGCCTGCCCGGTGACCGAGATCTTCTGGGCCGACGGCAACGGTGCGGCCTGGAAGCAGAAGCCCACCTACGACTGCACCCTCGCCCAGGCGCCGGGCGTCCGCGATGAAGAAGGCCTGTGGACCTTCGACCTCAAGAAGCTGGCCGGCGAGTGGCTCTCGGTCGACTTCTTCGGCTCGCGCTCCGTGGTGCTCGTCGAGCTCGTCGACGCCCCCGCTTCCTTTGACATCAGCTTCGACGGGGTCAAGACCGAGGGCGTCGGGATCGACGTCACGACGTCGCCCGGCAAGAACACCGATGGTGGCAACAACGGCACCGGCGGCGGCACGGATGGCTCGAGCGGCGGTGGCAGCGCCGGTGGCAACACCGGCGGCGGCGGCCTGGGCTCCAGCGGCGGCTCCAGCGGCGGCGGTTCCCTCGGCGGCTCGGACGGTGGCTCCCTCGGTGGCACCGACTCGGGCTCGCTCGGTGGGGACGGCGCGGCCGGCTCGGGAGGCAGCACGAACGGCGGCTCGGGCACCGACAACGAGACCGGCAGCGACACAGACGTCGTTCCGGTCGCGGCAAACATGACGTGGTACTCCGGTCTCCCGAAGGCGAGTTTTCTGATGCTTCCCCTCATTCTCGGTCTGGCTTACTTGATGATGCTGGCGCTCGGCCCCAACGGCCAGCCCAGCCCGGCGGCCAACCGGCGCGGGGTGAGCCTTGCGCTCGACCGGCTCCGTGAGTCCCGCGGCTTCAGCGCAGCGAAGATCGCTCGATGAAGGGCCTGACCTCGCGACGCGTCGTCGCGCTCAGCTTCGCGCTCGCGCTGGCCGTCACGGCCGGCTGCGGCCAGAAGGCCGGTGTGAGCCAGCAGTACGTCGTCGGCGGCCAGGTGCAGGGCGGCTCGGGCACCGATGGTGGTGGCGAGTTCGGCAGCGTTGGTGGAGACGGCTCCGGCGAATTCGGTGGAGACGGCTCCGGTGACCTCGGTGGCTCCGGTGGCGATGGCTCCGGTGACCTCGGCGGTTCGAGTGGTTCGGGCTCCGGCTCGGGTGGCTCGGGCTCCGGTTCGGGCGGCTCCGGCGGCTCGGGCTCCGGTTCGGGCGGCTCCGGCGGCTCCGGCGGCTCGGGTGGCTCCGGCGGCAGCACCGGTGGCGGCGACACCACGGGTATCACCGACACCACCATCAAGATCGGGATGCACGCCCCGGTCACCGGCGCGGCGGCGATCCCGCAGGCCTCCTTCGAGAAGGCCGTGGGCGTCTACTTCGACGCCATCAACCGGGCCGGCGGCATCAACGGTCGCAAGGTCGAGGTGCTCTTCGAGGACGACGGCTTCGACCCCAACCGCGCCCGCTCGGTCTGCAAGACCCTGGTCGAGCAGGAGAAGGTCTTCATGCTGATCGGCGGTGCCGGCGCCGACCAGATCGATGCCTGTGCCCGCTACGCCAATGCGCTGAAGGTCCCCTACATCTCCGGTGGCGTCCACCAGACTCGCCCGGGCCTCGGTCCGCTGGGCGACCTGAGCACCTACTTCGCGGTCTCGCTGGCCTACGAGCAGCAGATCCCCCTGCTGGCCAACCTCGTGAAGACGCAGTTCAAGGGCGAGAAGGTCGCCGTGATCGTGGCCGACAACGACAGCCTCAACAACTTCTACGACATTGCCGACAGCTCGTTCAAGAGCGTTGCCGGCAGCAACCTCGTGCTGTCGCGACGGATCCCGAAGAACACCACGAGCGACGCCCCGGCGGTGGGCACCGCGATCTGCCAGAGCGGCGCCAAGGCAGTCCTCTGGAACGCCAGCCCGAGCTCGTTCCTCAACGTGCTGAAGGCCATGCCGTGCACGGTGACCTTCATCGGCCCCGGTCTCAGCAACGGTCTCAACATCGTGACCCAGGTCGGCTGCCCCAACGTCGCGGGTTCGCTGTTCTACTCGCCGATGCCGGGCATGGACGTGATGCGTCAGAACAAGAGCTTCGTCACCGCCTACCAGCAGAAGAACAACTCGGCTCCCGACGACATCGGAGCGGCGATCTACGGCCTGGAGGAGATGGTCGGCGCGATCCTGAAGGCGACCGGCAAGGACCTCAGCCGTGAGTCCTTCATGGGCACCATCGCCCGGGTCAAGAACTTCAGTCCCGGCGTCTTCCCCCCGGCCAGCTTCTCGAGCCGATTCGGTGGCACGGCGATGAACCTCCTCAAGGCCGACTGCGGCAAGAGCGAATGGGTGACAGTGCGGCGGAACGAGCGACCGTGAGTGGGTTGTTCAGCGAGCTCGGTGTCGCAGTCGTCACTGGGCTCCTTCAAGGCTGCATCTATGCCCTCGTGGCGTTGGGCATCGTGCTCGTCTTCCGGGCGTCGGGTGTCTTCAACTTCGCCCAGGCCGAGTTCGGCACCACGGGTCTCTTCGCGGCGTACGCCGCGCTGGAGCTCTGGGGCTGGGGCTACCCGTCGGCCATCGCCTTCGGGCTGGCCGTCGCGGTGGCGATGGGTCTGCTGACCGAGCGTCTCGTGGTGCACCCGCTGCGCAACTCCTCGCGGGTGACGGTCCTGGTCGGAACGGCCGGTGTGGCCCTGGCCGCGATCGGGCTGCAGTTCTGGCAGTTCAACGACACGCTCATCATGACCATGCCGCGGATCGTCGACGCCTTCTTCCTGGTGCCGGTCATCGGCGCCCCGGTCTCGGTGCAGCAGCTGATCACGCTCGGCGTCCTGATCGTCGCCTCGATCCTGCTGGCGATCTTCTTCCGCTCGCCGGCCGGGCTCACCATCCAGGCCGCACAGCAGGAGCCGACCGCTGCTGAGCTCGTCGGGATCAGCGTGCGTCAGGTCTCGATGATGACCTGGGGCATGGCCGCCCTGCTCGGCGGACTGGCCGGGATCCTGTCCGGTCCGAACCTCACCTTCACCGCCGGCTTCCTCAGCTTCGGTGCGGGCAAGGCGCTGCTGCCCGGCTTCATGGCGGCGGTGCTGGCCGGCATGCGGAGCATGCCGGGTGCTGTGGCCGGTGGTCTGACCGTCGGCGTGGTCGAGCAGATGGGGACCTTGTCGATGATGATCGAGATCCCGGGTGCCCGCGCCATGTTCCTCTTCGGCTTCCTGCTCATCGTCCTGCTCGTGAAGCCGAACGGCATCTTCGTGCCGAGGGGAGCGACCGCATGAGCACCGATCAACGTTCCGACGAGTCCGCGGACGAGACGACCGTCCTTCCGGTCATCCCGGCTGAGCCCGAACCCGCCGGCTCCCATGTGGCCGACTTCCGGCCCAGTCAGGCCGGCTGGATGGCGCGCGGCGTCGTCTGGGCTGCCCTGGCCTGGGTGGTCTTCGCGCTGCCGCTGAACATCCTGTCGCCGTTCGAGGTCGGGGTGACCGACGTCGACGTCGCCTCACTGGCCGTGATCTACGCGATCGGCGGCCTCTCGCTGAACGTGCTGCTCGGCTACTGCGGTCAGATCTCGCTGGGCCACCAGGCCTTCGTCGGGATTGGCGCCTTCGCCTCGGCGTACATCGTGACCAACCTCGAGTTGAGCTTCTTCCTGGCGGTCGGCGTGGCTGCGATCTTCGGTGGCGTGCAAGCGGTGCTGCTGGGTGCGGTCTCGTTGCGCCTGACCGGCCTCTACTTCGCCCTGGTCACCCTGGCCTACGGATCGTTCGCCCAGGAGACGCTCTTCGGGTTGAGCAGCCTGACCGGCGGTGAGGGCGGCAAGCCCGCGCCCCGGCCCGACTTCGCGACCAGCGGCTACAGCTACTACTACCTCTGCCTGGGCTTCCTGGCCCTGGTGCTCTGGTTGGACTGGCGGCTCACGTCGTCCAAGGCCGGGCGGGCCATGGCCGCGCTGCGCGAGAACCCGCGGGTGGCGTCGTCGTACGGCATCAACGTGCGCGCCTACATCTTGGTCGCCTTCGCCGTGTCCGGGATCTTCGCCGGCATCGCCGGGTCGTTGATCGCGCACCACGACGAGGTGATCGTGCCCAGCTCGTTCGACTTCCGGCTGGCGCTGCTCTTCGTGCTGATGACCGTGGTCGGTGGCCTGCGCAACCGGGTCGGGGTGGTCCTCGGGGCCATCTTCTTCGCGCTCCTCGAGGAGGGCGCGCTGGTCAGCATGTTCCGCCTCGAGGGCTTCTTCGAGGGTCTGCTCGGTCTGCCGACGGAGTTCGTCTCCCTGGTGGTCGGCCCGATCCTGCTCGTGCTCACCCTGACGCTCTACCCGGGTGGGATCGGCCAGCAGATCGCTCCGATCCGCCTGTGGTTGACGGGTCACCGTTTCGACCGGCACGCCGGTTCCGTCAGTGACGTGGAGGTCAGCGATGTCCGTGCTTGAGATCGACCACCTCACCATCAAGTTCGGCGGCATCACTGCCCTCAACGACGTGAGCATTCGCGCCGGGGAGTGGGAGATCGTCGGCATCATCGGGCCCAACGGCGCCGGCAAGACGACGCTGTTCAACTGCATCACCGGCTTCTACCAGCCGACCTCGGGCAACGTGCGCTACCGCAGCCAGGAGATCACCGGGCTGCCGGTCCACAAGCGGACCGCGCTCGGCATCGGCCGGACCTTCCAGAACGTCGGCCTGGTCAAGAACGCCACGGTGGAGGAGAACCTCGCCACCGCCCAGCACCTCCAGGTCGCCTACGACCCGTGGGCCGGCGTCATCGGTGGTCCGTCCACCTTCACGGAGGAGCGTCGGCTCGCCGACCGCAGCCACCTGATCCTCGATCTCCTCGACCTGCGCGACGTCACCAAGGAGCGGGTCGCTGACCTGCCCTACGGCGTGCTGAAGAAGGTCGAGATCGCGGCGGTCCTCGCCACCGACCCCGATCTGCTGCTGCTCGACGAGCCGGGCTCCGGCATGGGACCCGAGGAGGCGGAGGAGCTGGGCAACACCCTGCTCAACCTGCGCCGTGAATTCGGGCTGACCATCGTGATGATCGACCACCACGTGCCGCTGGTGACCCGGGTGTCCGACTACGTCTACTGCCTGAACTTCGGCGAGGTCCTCGCCGAGGGCAAGCCCGACGACGTACGACGCCACCCGGAGGTGGCTCGGGCCTACCTCGGCACCGAGCCCGAGGACGACGAGACGACTGTGGGAGCCACCGGATGAGCCTGCTCGAGATCCGTGACCTGGTGGTCGGCTACGGCCCCCACCCGGTGCTCCACGGAGTGAACTTCGTGGTCGAGGAGGGCGAGACCTGTGTCCTGCTCGGCCTGAACGGCGCCGGCAAGTCCACCACCGTGAACACGATCGCCGGACTGCTCCGACCGATGTCGGGCCAGGTGCTGTTCGACGGCAAGTCGCTGGGCCGCAAGGCGCCGTCCGCGCGGGTGAAGCAGGGCATCTCGATGTGCCCGGAGGGCCGTCGGGTCTTCCCCAAGCTCACCGTGCGGCAGAACCTCCGCCTCGGGGGCTGGAGCCGTCGACGCAGCCCGAAGGCCGTGCGTGAACAGTTCGATCTCGTCTACGACTACTTCCCGCGGCTCGTCGAGCGTGAGGATCAGTTCGCCGGCACGCTCTCGGGCGGCGAGCAGCAGATGCTGGCCGTGGGTCGGGCGCTGATGTCGCGTCCGCGCCTGCTCGTGATCGACGAGGCTTCGCTCGGGCTCAGCCCCGCGCTGGCCAAGACGGTCTGGGAGGTCACCTCCCGGATCCGCAATGACGGCACCACTGTGCTGATGGTCGAGCAGAATGCCGGTGCTCTGCCTTTCGCTGACCGCGCCCTGATCATGGAGAAGGGCACTCTGATTCACACCGCCGTGGGTGAGCAGATCCGCAACGTCAACCTCCGTGAGGCGTACCTCGGAGCTTAGGAGTTTCATCATGCAGAACAACCTTGGTCGTCTCGGCGGGCAACTCGGGGTGCTCCTGTGCCTGCTCGGTTTCCTGGTCCTCTTCTTCGGCTGGAACGGGGCGGCGAGCACCAACTCGGTCGCCGCGCAGTTCCCCTACCTGATCTCGGGGGGGCTGATCGGGACCGCAGTGGTGATCATCGGCGCCGCCATGCTCCTGGTCCAGAACTTCCGCACCGACATTGCTCGCCTCGAGGCAGTCATGGAGCGGGTCGCCGTGGCGGTCGAACGCCAGGCTGGGTCGGACACGGCCGCCGGTGGGATGGACGGCTACGTCGTGGCCGGCAGTGAGTCCTACCACCGCGTGGAGTGCAGCCTTCCCGAGGCCCGCACCGAAGCGCACATGGTGCCGCTGACCGACATCATGGGCAGCTCGCTGCAGCCCTGCCGGGTCTGCCAGCCGCCTCAGTTCGGGCGGCTCGCCAACCGCTGACGTCGTCGGTTCAGTCCGATCGCGATCGGGACGCCGAGGGCCAGGCCCACGAGCGTCCCGATCAGGGCGCCCCACTGGCTCTCGAGCTGACGGCCGACGACGGCGCCCATGACCACGGCCGCCATCACGATGCTGGCCAGCACCAGGTGGTGGAACATCTCGGCCAGGAAGATCCTGCTGAACGAGTCGCCGGACACCGGCCTCCCGTCGAGCGGGATCACCTGGACGACGGCCGCAGGCTCCAGCGCGCCGTAGATGTGGGGGAAGGTGTCCTCCACGACGACCGGCGCGGCCAACCGCTCGGTGTCGATGACCAGGAGCACGAGTGGCTCGGTGACATCGGCGTAGTACCGCTCGCGCACGCCTTGCCACTGCTCGCCGGTGCTGGCGTGCAGGAACCCCTCCTCCGCCAGCGTCCGGCCGCGCGTCGAGGTGGTGTAGCTGCCCGAGGCCTGGGCTGCGGCCCAGTCGGCCGCGGTGGCGAGGTGGAAGATCCGCACTAGAAGAGCCGGTGCGACGGGTCGTCGAGCCCGCGCAGGGCGTCGTAGTCGACGACCGCGCACGCGATCTGACGGTCGGTCGCCAGCACCCGCGCCTGGGGCTTGATCTCCTGCGCGGCGAAGATGCCGCGCACCGGCGCGAGCAGGGGATCGCGGTTGAGCAGCTCGAGGTACCGGGTCAGCTGCTCAACGCCATCGATGTCACCGCGGCGCTTGATCTCGACGGCGACGCTGAGCCCCTCGGCATCGCGGCACATCAGGTCGACCGGACCGATGGCGGTGGGGTACTCGCGGCGGACCAGGGTGAGACCGGGGGAGAGCGAGGCCGGGTGGTCGGCCAGCAGGGCCTGCAGATGCTTCTCGACGCCGTCCTTCTGCAGGCCGGGGTCGATCCCGAGGTCGTGGGCGGAGTCGCTGATCACGTCGGTCAGCAGGATCCGCAAGGTGTCCTCGGTCTTGGTGCTGGTGACCGTCCACTCCACCTCGCCCTCGGGCGTGGTGCCCTCCCGCAGCGTGCACGGGGGCGACATCCAGTTCAGCGGCTTGTAGGAGCCACCGTCGGAGTGGACCAGGACCGAACCGTCGGCCTTGATCATCAACACCCGGGTCGCCATCGGAAGATGGGCGGTCAGCCGCCCGGCATAGTCCACCTGGCACTTGGCCACCACGAGTCTCACGGGGAGCCAATCTAGCCGCCTGCGGGGGTGAGCGTGAAACGATGCCAGCATGACGACGGCACCCAACTCCGAACAGACATCGACTTCGCGTGACTTCGCCACCATCGGCGTGATCGGCCTGGGCACCATGGGGGCCGGCATCAGCGAGGTCTTCGCCCGCAACGGTTACACCGTGGTCGGCGTCGAGGTGAACGACGAGGGCGTGGCGCGAGGGCGCCAGCACCTCGAGCACTCGACGAACCGAGCGGTCAAGCGCGGCAAGATGACCGAGGCCGAGCAGGCCGACCTGATGGGTCGGGTGACCTTCACGACCGAGATCAAGGACGTCCACGTCGCCGACCTCGTCGTCGAGGCGGTCGTGGAGTCCCTGGAGGTCAAGAAGGGCATCCTGCGCCAGCTCGACGCCATCGTGGGTCCCGACACCATCCTCGCGACCAACACCTCCTCGCTCTCGGTCACCGACATCTCGACCTCGAGCTCGCGTCCGGGCCGCGTGATCGGCGTCCACTTCTTCAACCCCGCGCCGGTCCAGAACCTCGTCGAGATCGTGCGCACCGTGGTCACCGAGCAGGTCGTCCTCGACCAGGTCACCGAGCTCCTGCAGAAGCTCGGCAAGAACCCCGTGGTCTGTGGTGACAAGGCCGGCTTCATCGCCAACACCCTGCTCTTCGGCTACCTCAACCACGCCGTGGCCATGTTCGAGGGGCGCTACGCCTCCCGCGAGGACATCGACGCAGCCATGCGCTACGGCTGCGGCTACCCCATGGGGCCCCTGGCCCTCCTGGACCTGATCGGTCTCGACACGGCGTACGAGATCCTCGAGACGATGTACCGCCAGGGTCGCGACCGCCTGCACGCACCCGCGCCGATGCTCAAGCAGTACGTCACCGCCGGTCTGCTCGGTCGCAAGTCCGGCCGTGGCTTCTACACCTACGAGGCAGCCGACTCGCCCGTCGTCGTCGCCGACGACAAGACCCCTTCGCCCGATGAGCTGCCCCAGCTGAAGCACGAGATCAAGCAGGTCGGCGTCGTGGGCACCGGCACCATGGCCAGCGGCATCGTCGAGGTCTTCGCCAAGAGCGGCTACGACGTGCTGTACGTCGGGCGCTCGGCCGACAAGGTCGACGGCGTGGTCGCGACGATCACCCGCAACTTCGACAAGCAGATCCAGCGCGGCAAGGCGACCGAGGAGACCAAGGCCGAGGTCCTGTCCCGGCTGACCGGGAGCACCTCGCTCGACGACCTCCGGTCCGTCGACATCGTCGTGGAGGCGATCGCCGAGGACCTCAAGATCAAGACCACCCTCTTCGAGAACCTCGACGAGATCTGCAAGCCCGGCGCGATCCTCGCGACCACCACCTCGAGCCTGCCGATCATCTCGATGGCCAAGGTGACCAAGCGTCCCCAGGACGTGATCGGGATGCACTTCTTCAACCCCGCCACGATCATGAAGCTGGTCGAGGTCGTCTCGACGGTCACCACCTCCGACGACGTCACCGAGACCACCCGGGCGCTGTGCGCCAAGGTCGGCAAGGTGGCCGTGTCGTGCGGCGACCGTGCGGGCTTCATCGTCAACGCGTTGCTGTTCCCCTACCTCAACGACGCCGTCAAGATGCTCGAGGCGCACTACGCCACCGCCGACGACATCGACGTGGCGATGAAGCAGGGCTGTTCCCTGCCGATGGGCCCCTTCGAACTCCTCGACGTGGTCGGCAACGACGTCTCGCTGGCGATCCAGCGCGAGCTCTACCTGGAGTTCCGCGAGCCCGGCTTCGCGCCGGCGCCGCTGCTGGAGCACCTGGTCACCGCCGGCTACCTCGGCCGCAAGACCAAGCGCGGCTTCCGCGACTACAGCGCACGCTGACCGCAGAGACAGCACTGGCCCGCCCACAGCTGTGGGCGGGCCAGTTGTGGTTGGGTCAGCGGCGCTTGAGCTGCGAGACCTGGAGCCAGACCACGCGTCCGTTGATCGAGTCGCTGTCGATCGTGTCCGGGTCGGACACGGCGTAGTCGCCCGAGATGTCGATCGTGTACTCGCCGGGGGAGACGTCCTCGAGGAGCAGGGTCGCGATCCCGGTGGAGTAGTCGAGGTTGGTCTCGGTCACGCCGACCTCCGAGCCGTCACGGCTCACGGTTGCGGTGTAGCTGGCGAGGTTCGCCAGCGTGCCCGGCGTCGGGTAGACGAGGACCAGCTTGAGCTGCTTGACGCCCTTGAGCGCCGTGACGGTGTACGTCGCGGAGTCCGAGCCGCCCAGGGTGAGCGGCGGAGCGGCGTACTGCCAGTTGTCGCTGCGGGCGACCTTCCAGCCGTCCTCCTTGCTCATGCGACGGTTGAGCCGCTTGGTGGCCTTCTTGAGCTTCTTCTTCCACTTCTTGGTGTCGACGAGCTTGACGGCCTTGTCGAGGTTCACGTGACCCGAGCCGACCTGCCACTGCGGGGTCGGCACGCCGTCGGCGTCGACCATCGGCGTGGCCGTGGCAGTCAGCGCCTGCTGCACCTGGAAGGGGTTGAGCTTGGGGTTCGTGCCCACGAGGACGGCAGCCGCGCCGGCGATGTGCGGCGAGGACATGGAGGTGCCCGAGGCCGAGGCGTTCTCGCCGGGAGCACACGGCCCGATCACGGTGCCGGTGGTGTCACACGACGAGGAGATCTTGACGCCGGGACCCGAGATGTCCGGCCAGGTGACGCCACCGCGATCACCCTTCGCGACGGTGTGTCCGTCCGCGGGGATGGCGACGGCCCGGGTGTTGTCGAACTGCGCGCCGTTCGAGGAGAAGCTGCCGCGCACGCGGTTGAGGTCGCTGGCGGCGACCGAGATCACCCAGGGCGCCTGGTTGTAGGGGCTGACGCTCGCCTCGCCCTGCTCGGAGCCGGAGTTGCCGGCCGAGAAGACGACGGTGGCGCCCTTCGCGGTGACGGCCTTGGTGGCGACGTTCACCGGGTCGGCCGGGTCGTACTGGCGGAAGCTGTTGCCCCACGAGTTGTTGATGACGTCGATGCCGAGCATGTCGGGCTGGCGCAGCATGTAGTCGTAGGCCGTCACGACGGCGGTGGTGGTGATCACCGCGCCGATCGCGAAGCAGGCCAGCTCGGCGTCAGGAGCGACGCCGATGTGGTCGGGGCCGGTGGTGCCGTCGGCGGCGATGATGCCCGCGACGTGCGTGCCGTGGCCGCTGCCGAGGTCGGTGTTGTTGTACGGACCCTGGTCGATCGGGACGACGAGCGTGTTGGACTCGTTGGGCGCCTGGTTGACGTACTCGGCGCTGACCAGCGTGACGTTGTGCGTGATGTGGTCGGCGAGGTCGGGGTGGGTGCCGTCGCAGCCCGAGTCGACGACCCCGACGGTCACGCCCTTGCCGGTGAAGCCCTTCTTGCGCAGGCTCTCGGCCGCACCGACGCTGGACGACATGACGTTGCTCGACGGGGTGTCGAGGTAGGTGAGCTTCTCGTCGGGGTAGACGTCGCGCGCGATGCCCGAGGTGACCGCGGCGGCGAGCGCGGCCTGCGGACCGGCGACGAGCGCGAGGGGCAGGCGCTTCATCGGCTGGACGGCCAGACCGAGGTCGCGCAGGGCGCTGACCTGGGCGGCGTCGGGCCGCGAGCCGAAGGTCACGATGGCGCGGTCCTGGAAGGCGCCCTGGACAAGCAGGCGGTCCAGACCGGGGTGGGACACCGACTGGCTGGGGGCGGTGACGGCTTCGGCGTTGGTGACGCCGGCCGTCGAGAGTGCGACTGCTGCGGCGCAGGTGAGCGCGAGCAGGCGATTGCGGAGCTGCGACATGAAGGATTTCCCTTTCGAGGTGGTCTTCGTTCAACGCAGCGGGGGGAGCGGGGTTACGCCCCAGGGCGCCGTCGTCACGCGGTCGTAACATCGCTCACACGGCGAAGGAGGGTGGCTCGTGCTCCATCTGGTGAATCTCGTGATCGCGGGGGTCCTCGCCCTCCCCGTCGGGGCGGACGTCGACTACCAGCTCGGGGGTCCTCGCGAGGTTCCGACGCGGGTGGGCATCGTCGTACGCGATCGGACCGCGGAGCCGCTCGAGGGCCGCTACAACGTCTGCTACGTCAATGGCTTCCAGACACAGCCCGACGAGCGGCGCTTCTGGAAGAAGCGCTGGAGTCTGGTCCTCAAGCGCGACGGGGAGCCGGTCGTCGACGCGGCGTGGGGTGAGTGGCTGCTCGACCTGCGCACGCCGCGCAAGCGGAAGAGGTTGGCGCGCATCGTGGGACGCTGGGTCGAGGGGTGCTCGGACGACGGCTTCGATGCCGTGGAGTTCGACAATCTGGACTCCTTCACGCGCAGCGGAGACATGGTGGCCCGGCGGCAAGCGCTGGCGTACGCGCGGCTACTCGTGGCGCGGGCTCACGAAGCTGGCCTGGCCGCTGGCCAGAAGAACCTGGCCGGCTTCGACGGACGTCGGGTCGGATACGACTTCGTGGTGGCCGAGGAGTGTCGTCGCTACCGCGAGTGCGCCGACTACGTGCACCACTACGGGCGCGCCGTGCTCGCGATCGAGTACCGCAGGAAGGACTTCCGGCGGGCGTGCGCGCGGTGGGGGGCCCGACTCGCCGTCGTGCTCCGCGATCGGGACCTGAGCCCTGACGGTCGCCGGCGGTGGTGCTAGCGCGTGAGGGTGCCTGAGCCGGTCACCAGGTAGGTGCGTCCCAGCGGGGAGCGCCAGGTGTAGCTGCCGTCCGGGTTGCGTTGGTAGCGCCAACCTCCGAAGGTCTTGAGCCGATGATGTCGGCGGCACAGCGGCGACAGGTTGTCCGGTCGGGTCTGGCCCGGTGGACCGCCGCGGTCTGGAGGGACGTACGGCTCGATGTGGTCGAGGTCGCAGCGCCGGGCGTCCACCCCGCACCACGGGAAGGTGCACCGCTGGTCGCGCTGGATGACCAGCTCGCGCAGCCAGGCAGGCGGATCGTGGCGGTCCACGGCGTCGGTGCGGGAGAGGTCGAGGACGGGCAGGATCGTGGCCTGTGAGCCGGCCAGCCAGTCGCGGATCCGCTCCAGCGTCGCCGGGCCGAGGCGCTCGACATGGCCGATCGTGGATCGGCTGGGATCGGCGAGGTCGCTCGCCTTGATGTGGAGGAAGAGGCGGGTCTGCGCGCGGCTCGAGCCCGGCGAGGTGCCGGTGGCGAGGTCGGTGATGATGCCGATCGCCTTGGCCTTGCGGATCTCGAGGGTGTCCTCGTCGCCCTCCTGCCGCAGGCGCTCGGCCGTGGCACAGACGAGATCGTGGAAGCGGGTGAGGTCGAGGGTGTCGCCCGCGGCCTCGAGCCAGGAGGTGCCGGCCCAGCTGCCCGCTCCCGCGCCGTGGGAGATGCGGACGCCCCAGGAGAGGCGGGCGTCCTGCTCGGCGTCCGCCACGCTCTCCGGGTCGAACTTCGCCTTCGCGTCGGCAATCGCGCGGTCGATGCGAATGATCCCGCAGGAGTCGACGCGCCCCACGAGGCGCTGGTCGACGTACGCCGCGGCCTCCTGCGACAGGCCCGCCGTCAGCTGCGCGACCCGGCGAGCGCGCCACGGCGCAACCTCGAGGGCCTCGAGCCGGCTCCAGATCCGCGGCAGGCGGTGGATGAGGTTGAGGGAGTCGGCCATCAGCTGCTGGCCGGCCAGGGTCGAGACCTGGAGGGCGGCTGCGAACTGGTCTGCCGCGTAGGGCTCCACCCCGGGCGCGCCCTCGCCGCCGAGCGTCGCCGAACAGTTGCCGGCCCCGCGCCCCGCATCCGCCCAGGTCGCCTGCTCGGTCTCGGAGGGCGCGGGGTGGAGCACGCACCACTGGTAGGCCAGCCGCAGCTTGCGTCGCTCAGCGATCCGCGACTGGATCTCGGCGTCCTCCGCGAGCGCGAGCAACCAGTCGGCGTCCAGGTCATCGATCTGGATCGCGAACCCCCGAGCGTCGGTCTCGATCATGGGTCTACTCAATCAGGGACCACCGACAGTCGTGGCTCGACGAAAGCCTGTGTGCACAGGCGAATCGCGTGACCTCAGCGCTCGTCGGCCTGCCGCGCCCGGTAGGCGGCGACGGCGTTGCGGTTGCCGCAGGTGGTGCTGCAGAAGCGGCGTGAGCGGTTGCGGGAGAGGTCGAGCACGACGCCGTCGCAGTCGTCGTCCGCGCAGAGGCCGAGGCGGGACATCTCGTCGGCGCGGATCACGTCGATCATGGCCATCGCGGTCTCGACCAGGATCCGGGTGGGGAGTGGGGCGTCCTCCGCGACGGCGTGCAGGTGCCAGTCGAAGGGTTCGTGCCGGACCAGGCGGGGGAGGGCGCGGGCGTCGGCCAACATGGAGTTGACGAGCGGCACGGCGGCGTCGCGCTCGGCGGTGAGCAGTTCGCGCAGCACCGGGCGCACCGCTCGGACATCCTCCAGCTCGTCGAGGTCGCCGTCGCGGCGACCGCTGTAGTCGAACTCTGTGTAGAACGCATCGAGGTCCTCGACGGTGAGCAGCAGGTCCGGCTCGTCCAACGTGTTGACCAGCGTCACGGCGGCCAGCAACGACTGCTCGGCGTCATGGGCGAAAGGCATGTTGACAGATTACCGCATCCCGATCTAGTGTCATGACCCATGACCGCAATGACTCATGACACGCCTTCGGCACCCGCGCTTCCGGCCTCGCGGCTCGGTGCCGGGCTGGCGTTCGCGGTCATCTCGGCGGCGTCGTTCGGGATCTCCGGGAGCCTGGCCAAGGGCCTGCTCGACTCGGGCTGGAGCCCCGGCGCGGCCGTGACCGCCCGGGTGTCCATCGCGGCGCTGGTCCTCGTGGTGCCCGCCGCGGTGATCCTGCGCGGGCGCTGGTCGCTCCTGCGTCGCAACCTCGGCCTCGTGACGGCGTACGGCGTGGTCGCGGTCGCCGGCTGCCAGCTCGCCTACTTCAACGCCGTCGCCCACATGCAGGTCGGTGTCGCGCTCCTGATCGAGTACACCGCCCCGGTCGCGGTGGTCAGTTGGATGTGGTGGCGACACCAGCACCGCCCGGGACGGCTCACCCTCATCGGCGCGGCGATCGCGCTGGTCGGGCTGGTGCTCGTCCTCGACCTGCTCTCCGGGGCGAACCTCAGCGCGGTGGGCGTGGTCTGGGCGCTGCTCGCCATGGTCGGCGCTGCGGTCTACTTCATCCTCTCGGCGCTGGAGGACAACGGCCTGCCCCCGATCGTGCTGGCGGCGAGCGGGCTGGTCCTCGGTGCCGCGACCCTGCTGACGGCCGGAGCGGTGGGGATCCTGCCCATGCACGCCGCGACCCAGGACGTCGTCTACCGCGGCGCCACCGTGGCCTGGTGGCTGCCGTTGCTCGCGTTGGGAGTGGTCAGCGCGGCGCTCTCCTACGTGACCGGGATCGCGGCCTCGCGTCGGCTCGGCTCACGGCTGGCGTCGTTCGTCGCCCTGCTCGAGGTGCTGGCGGCGCTGGGCTTCGCGTGGTTGCTGCTGGGTCAGCTGCCGCACCTGGTGCAGTTCGTCGGCGGGGCACTGATCCTGACCGGGGTGGTCGTGGTCAAGCTCGGCGAGCCGGGCAGGGTCAGCGCGCGTCCTGCCGCGGCAGGAACACCTCACGGATGAGCAACAGGAACGCCGCCGCCGTCGGGATCGCCAGCAGCGCACCGACCACGCCGAGCAGCCCGGCGCCGACCAGGGCCGCGATCACGATGACCGCGCCGGGGATGTCGACCGAGCGCGACATCACCTTCGGGTAGATCACGTAGTTCTCGACCTGCTGGTAGATGACGTAGAAGACCAGGCAGGCGATGCCGATCTTCGGGTCCGTGGCGAAGCCGATCGCGGTCACGACGATGGCACCGATCGTGGCGCCGATCATCGGGATCACGTCGAGCAGCGCGACGACGAACGCCAGCGCGACGGCGTACTCGCCGAGGCCGACGATGAAGAGGAAGATCAGCGACGACACACCGGCGGCGACGGCGACGACGAACGCCCCGGAGACGTAGCTGCCGACATTGCCCAGGATCTCGTCGCCCAGGCTGGTGACGCGGGGCCGGCGGCTGGCCGGCGCGAGCCGGTAGAGCGCCGACTTGATCGTGGGCAGGGACGCCAGGAAGTACAGCGTCAGCACCACGATGATGAAGGCGTTCAGCAGGGCGGACACGACCGCGAGGCCGAACCCCAGGGCGCCTCCGAAGGCGGCCGAGGCGAGCTTGCCGTCCGCGAGGTAGTCCTTGACCTTGGCGATGACGTTGTACTGCTCGTCGAGCCGCTGCACCCGGGCGTTGTTCTGGAGCTGGTCGAGCCAGCCCGGTGCATTGTCGACCAGCTGGGTCACCTGGTCGGTGATGACGGGGACGATCGCCACCAGGAAGAGTGTCAGGCCGCTCAGCACCACGGTGATGACGACCAGCACCGCCCAGGCGCGCTTCAGCCCGCGGCGCACGAAGAACTCGACCATGGGGTTCAAACCCACGGCGATGAAGGCGGCCACCACGATCAGCATGATCGAGGCGCTGACGGCCTGGATCTGCAGCAGCAGCCAGAACGCGATCAGCGCGCCGAGGCCCCCGAAGAAGCCGATGTAGAACGGAGCCGTCCGGTCCAGCGGGGGGCCGGGCGGCTCGTGCCCCCCGAGCTCAGGCGACTCGTCCTCGACGACCTCGTCGTCCGCAGCCAGGTCGTCCGGAGCCAGGGGGGAGTCGTTCACTCCTCGTCCTCACCGAATCCAGCAACGACGTCACGCAGGGAGCCGAGCTGGGCCGAGATCGCGTCGCGGCGCTTGGTCATCCGGTCGACCTCGGAGCGGATGGCGGCGAGCTGACGCTCGGCCTCGGCGTTGCCGGCGGTCGTGATGGTGTCGGCCTGGGCGCGAGCCGAGGCCACGACCTGCTCGGCCTCGCGCCGGGCGCGGGTCAGCAGGGTCTCGGACTCGCTCTGGAGCAGCTGACGCTGGGCCGTGGCCTGGGCGTTGGCCTCACGGGCGCGTTGCTCGGCGGCGTTGGCCCGCTCCTCGGCCTCCTCGACCAGGTGCTTGGTCTCGGCGGTCGCGCTCGTGTGGTGGTCGGTGGCCTCGCGGGCCAGCCGCTCCTTCTCCACGGCGAGGGTGCGTCGCGCCTCCTGGACCTCGCGGTCGGCGGCCGCTCGCGCCTGCTCGCCCTCCCGCTTGGCGGAGGTGCGCAGCTCGTTGGTCTCCTGCTGGGCGGCGAGGCGGACCTGGGCGGCCTCGCGCTTGGCCGAGGCGAGGATGTCCTCGGCCTCGCTGCTCGCCAGGGAGCGCTCCTGCTCGGCCTCGGCGAGGAGTCGGCTGCGACCCTCGTCGAGCTCGTTGAGCTGGACCAGTCGCATGTCCTCGGCCTCGCGGGTCGCGTCGGCGCGCAGCGCCTTGGCGTCGCGGATGGCCTGCTCGCGAATCTCGTCGGCCTCGCGCTGGGCGGTGACGCGGACGTCGTTGGCCTCCTCCTCGGCCAGGCGCAGCATGGCGCTGGCGCGCCCGCCGAGCCCGGCGTACGACGGCGTCTGGTTCTCGGCGATCTCCTGGCGGGCTGCCTCGAGCTCGGCCTCGAGCTCCAGCACCCGCTTCTCGGACTGGGTCAGGCTGCTGCTGAGACCGGACTTCTCGCTGGTGAGCTGGCGCAGGTGGGCGTCGACGGAGTCCTTGTCGTAGCCGCCACGGCGCACCATCGGAAGGTCGGTGGCGCGCGTCGCGGCTGCGGGGGCAGCGGCTCGCGGTGCCGCGGCCGGCGGAATGACCGGCGCCGGAGCCTTCGGCTTCTCGGGGGGCTTGGCCTGCTGGCGCACCACAGGGATCACCTGGGTGGCTTCCGTGTCGGCGGACGCGTCGTTGGTGTCCGACGGGTTGTCAAAGATGGACAGTCCCTGGTCGCTCATGGCGGTGCTTCCTTCTCAGCTCTTCGGAGGATGGTTCGGCCTCAGTGTCCCCGATCGGGTCGGAACAACCCACCCCGGCTCGCCAACGGACGGCGAACCGGGGTGGGATTGACGCAGTCGTGCGGGGATCAGACGCCGCGGAAGCGGTTGATCGCGTCGAGGTGGGTGGCGCGCATCTCGTGATTGCGCACGCCCAGACCCTCCTCGGGGGCCAGGCAGAGCACGCCGACCTTGCCCTGGTGCAAGTTGTGGTGCACGTCGAGCGAGGCCTGGCCGACCTCGTCCATCGAGTAGGTCCGCGACAGGGTCGGGTGGATCATGCCCTTGGCGATCAGGCGGTTGGCCTCCCACGACTCGCGGTAGTTGGCGAAGTGCGAGGAGACGATCCGCTTGAGGTTCATCCACAGGTAGCGGTTGTCGTACTCGTGCATGTACCCCGAGGTCGAGGCGCAGGTGGTGATGACACCGCCCTTGCGCGTGACGTAGACCGACGCGCCGAAGGTCTCGCGACCCGGGTGCTCGAAGACGATGTCGATGTCCTCGCCGCCGGTGAGCTCACGGATCTTGGCGCCGAAGCGCTTCCACTCCTTGGGGTCCTGGGTGCGCTCGTCCTTCCAGAACTTGTAGGCCTCCTCGGAGCGGTTGATGATCAGCTCGGCTCCCATGGAGCGGGCGATCGCGGCCTTCTCCTCGTTGGAGACCACGCAGATCGGCACGGCGCCACCGTTGAGGGCGTACTGCGTGGCGAAGCCACCGAGGCCGCCGGAGGCGCCCCAGACCAGGACGTTGTCGCCCTGCTTCATGTTGCCACCGTTCTTGGAGACCAGCTGGCGATAGGCGGTGGCGTTGACCAGGCCGGGGGTCGCAGCCTCTTCCCAGGTGAGGTGGGCCGGCTTGGGCATCAGCTGGTTGGACTTGACCAGCGCGATGTGGGCGAGACCGCCGAAGTTGGTCTCGAAACCCCAGATCCGCTGCTGCGGGTCCATCATCGAGTCGTCGTGGCCGTCGGAGTCCTCGAGCTCGACGCTGAGGCAGTGGGCCACGACCTCGGTGCCGGGCTTCCACTTGGTCACACCGGGGCCGGTCTGCAGCACGACGCCGGAGAGGTCGGAGCCCACCACGTGGTAGGGCAGGTCGTGGCGCTTGGTCAGCTCGGAGAGACGGCCGTAGCGCTCGAGGAAGCCGAACGTGGAGACGGGCTCGAAGATCGAGGTCCACACGGTGTTGTAGTTGATCGCGCTCGCCATGACCGCGACGTAGGCCTCGCCCGGGCCGAGCTCGGGCAGGGCGACGTCCTCGACGTGGAGCGACTGTCGGGGGTCCTTGTCGCGGGTCGCCACGCCCTCGAACATTCCCTCGTCGGCCTTGTGCACCGTGACGGCGCGGTAGGACTCCGGGAGCTGGAGAGCAGCGAAGTCTTCGCTGGAGGTGTCGCCGGCCATGATGGCGTCGAGGATCTGCTGCACGAGTGGGTCTCCTAGAACGTCTGTCGGTGGGTCGCTGGCCGAAAGATACCGGTCAGTAACCCCTGCTTGGGGCCGATGTGGGTCAGGTCTCAGTGTGCGGGGGAGGCAGCGGGCTCGACCAGCTCCACCAGGATGCCGCCGGCGTCCTTGGGGTGGATGAAGTTGATCCGTGAGTCGGACGTCCCGCGGCGGGGCTCGTCGTACAACAGGCGCAGGCCGCGCTCGCGCAGGATCGCGCTGACCGCCTCGACGTCGGTGACCCGGTAGGCCATCTGCTGGATGCCCGGGCCGGAGCGGTCGAGGAACTTCGCGATCGTCGAGGCGGGGGAGAGCGGCGCCAGCAACTGGATGTGGGAGCCGGAGTCGCCGACCGCCATCATCGCCTCGCGCACGCCCTGCTCCTCGTTGGTCTCCTCGTGCGCCAGGCGCATGCCGAAGGTGTCGCGGTAGAACGCGATCGCGTCGTCGAGGTCGGAGACCGCGATGCCGACGTGGTCGATCGCGGTGAACAGCTGCTCGGGGAGGTCCAGCGGACTCGTGGGGGTGCTCATGTCGCACATCGTCGTACGACGGAGCGCTGGCCGCGACCGCATGTGACATGTTCCTCACGATCCGGGCACGGACACCCTCGCTGATGACCGGGGCGGATGGGTATCGTCGCGGTCATCGGCTCGCTACGAACCACATCAGTTGGAGGCACCATGTCGTCATCCGTCATCGTCGCGGGGGCTCGCACCCCGATCGGCCGCCTGCTCGGCGGCCTCAAGGACCAGTCGGCCGCGGACCTCGGTGGCGTCGCCATCAAGGGCGCGCTCGAGAAGGCAGGCGTCTCCGGCGACCAGGTCGACTACGTGATCATGGGCCACGTCATCCAGGCCGGAGCCGGCCAGATCACGGCCCGCCAGGCCGCGGTCAAGGGCGGCGTTCCGATGAACGTCCCCTCGATCACGATCAACAAGGTCTGCCTCTCCGGCATCAACGCCATCGCCATGGCCGACCAGCTGATCCGCGCCGGCGAGCACGACATCATCGTGGCCGGCGGCATGGAGTCGATGACCCAGGCACCACACCTGCTCCCGAAGTCCCGCGAGGGCTTCAAGTACGGCGACACCGCGCTGGTCGACTCGATGGCCTACGACGCGCTCTACGACCAGTTCACGACGCAGCCGATGGGCACCCTCACCGAGGGCTGCAACGCGGCCGGCGCCAACCTGACCCGTGAGGAGCAGGACGAGTTCTCCGCCCGCTCCCACCAGCTTGCGGCCGAGGCCTGGAAGAACGGCGTCTTCGACAACGAGGTCGTCCCGGTCGAGATCCCGCAGCGCAAGGGCGACCCCGTCGTCATCTCGCAGGACGAGGGCATCCGCGGCGAGACCACCGCCGAGTCCCTCGGCAAGCTCCGCCCGGCCTTCGACAAGGCCGGCACCATCACCGCCGGCTCCTCCTCGCAGATCTCCGACGGCGCCTGCGCCGTGGTCGTGATGAGCAAGGCCAAGGCTGAGGAGCTCGGTCTGACCTGGCTCGCCGAGATCGGTGCCTCCGGCCAGGTCGCCGGCCCCGACTCGACCCTGCAGCTCCAGCCGGCCCGCGCCGTCGAGAAGGCCGCCGAGAAGGAGGGGATCGCCGTCTCCGACATCGACCTCTTCGAGCTCAACGAAGCCTTCGCCGCGGTCGGCATCGAGTCGGCCCGCCAGCTCGGTGTCTCCCAGGACAAGGTCAACGTCAACGGCGGCGCCATCGCCCTGGGTCACCCGGTCGGCATGTCCGGTGCCCGGATCGTCCTGCACCTCGCGCTGGAGCTCCAGCGTCGCGGCGGCGGCACCGGCGCGGCTGCCCTGTGTGGCGGCGGCGGTCAGGGTGACGCGCTGATCATCCGGGTTCCGCAGGTCTGAGTGCCCCACGAGCCGCTCGGGGGCCGACGTCGTACGACGGCGTCGGTCCCCGATCTCGTCTCCCGGGCCCGTGACGGGGAACCCCGGGCTGTCGCCCGACTGATCTCCCTGGTGGAGGACGCCTCACCCCTGCTCCGCGAGGTGATGGCGGCGCTCGCCCCGCACGCCGGGCACGCCCGGATCGTGGGGCTCACCGGCTCCCCGGGGGTCGGCAAGTCCACCGCGACCAACGCCCTGGTCACCGAGCTGCGCCGCACCGGCCGTCGGGTCGGGGTCCTCGCGGTCGATCCGTCCTCACCGTTCTCCGGTGGTGCCCTGCTGGGGGACCGGGTCCGGATGCAGGACCACGCCCTCGACGACGGGGTCTACATCCGCTCGATGGCCTCGCGCGGCCACCTGGGCGGCCTGGCCTGGAGCACCCCGCAGGCGCTGCGCGTCCTCGATGCGGCGGGCTGCGACGTCATCCTCATCGAGACCGTCGGGGTCGGCCAGAGCGAGGTCGAGATCGCGGGCCTCGCCGACACCACGATGGTGCTCCTCGCCCCGGGCATGGGTGACGGGATCCAGGCCGCGAAGGCCGGCATCCTCGAGATCGGCGACCTCTACGTCGTCAACAAGGCAGACCGAGACGGTGCCGATCAGGTCCGCCGCGACCTGCGCGGCATGCTCTCCCTCGCCGAGCGCCGCGACGGGGCCTGGCGTCCGCCGATCGTGGCCACCGTCGCCCAGACCGGTCAGGGCATCGACGAGGTGGTGGCCGAGCTGGACCAGCACTTCGCGTGGCTGGAGTCCTCCGGCGAGCTGGTGACGCGTCGTACCCGTCGCGCACGCGACGAGATCGAGGCGATCGCGGTGACCGCCCTGCGGGCCGGGTGGGGCGACGTGCACGGCCGCTCCGAGCTCGATGACCTCGCGCTCGCGGTGGCCGTCGGGCGAGCGGGATGCCTACGCCGCGGCCGACGAGCTGCTGGCCGGACTCGGCTGAGCCCACCGGATTCGGGGCTGGCGGGCTTCGCTCCTAGGATTGGCGCCATGACGCAGCAGCCGTTCACCCGTCCCGGAGCGTTCGACCTCTCCGCCCTCAAGCGTCCCGCCACCCCCGCGCCCAGCGCCCCCGGTGCCGCCGGCCCCTCGGCGTACGCCGTGCAGGTCACCGAGCAGAACTTCCAGGCCACCATCGAGGCCTCGATGGGTGCTCCGGTGCTCCTCGTCTTCTACTCCCGCACCCGGATGCCCGAGAGCGGCAACCTCGCCGATGACGTCGAGACCCTGTCGGCGGAGTTCGAGGGACGCTTCCTCGCCGGACTCGTCGACATCGACGCCGAGGCGGCTGTGGCCCAGGCGATGCAGATCCCCTCGATCCCGCTCGTCGTGGTCGTCCTCGACGGCCGCCCGATGCCGTTGCTGCAGGACGTCGTCCCCATCGAGGAGCTGCGGACCGCGCTCACCCAGGTCATGGCGCAGTTCACGACCCAGGGCGTCACCGGTCGGCACCAGCCCCGCGCCGGCGGTCCCGAGCCGGAGCTGGCCGAGAACGGCGAGCCGGCCGAGGACCCGCGTTACGCGGCGGCCCAGGACGCGATGGGCTCGGGTGACTACGCCCTGGCGGTCACGGAGTACCACACGCTGGTCGACGCCAACCCGGCCGACGCGGAGGCCATCGCCGGGCTGGCCATGGCCAAGCTGCTCCACCGCACCGACGGCGTGGACCTCACGCAGGCTCGTGCGGCGGCCGACGCCAGCCCCGACGACCTCGACGCGCAGACCATGGTCGCCGACCTCGACCTGCTCAACGGCGACGTCGAGGCCGCCTTCAACCGGCTGATCGACGTCGTACGACGTACCGCCGGCCCCGAGCGCAACCAGGTCCGGGACCACCTGATCGGGCTCTTCGGCGCCGTCGGCAACGACGACGCCCGGGTGCTCAAGGCACGCCAGAACCTCGCCTCGGCGCTCTTCTGATCCGACGGCGTGCACCGCGCCGGATCTCAGTCGGAGTCGAGGGCGGACCGGCCGGCTTCCAGCCGGGCGACCGGGACCCGGAACGGCGAGGCAGAGACGTAGTCGAGCCCGACGTCGTCGAAGAAGTGGATCGAGGCAGGGTCGCCACCGTGCTCACCGCAGACCCCCAGGTGGATGTCCGGACGGACCGACCGGCCCCGCTCGACGGCGGTGCGCACCAGGGCGCCGACGCCGTCGATGTCGAGTGACTCGAAGGGCGAGACCGGGAAGATCCCCTGCTCGAGGTAGGTGCCGAAGAAGGACGCCTCGACGTCGTCACGCGAGAAGCCCCACGTCATCTGGGTCAGGTCGTTGGTGCCGAACGAGAAGAACTCGGCCGACGCGGCGATCTGGTCGGCGGTGACCGCAGCGCGGGGGAGCTCGATCATGGTGCCGATGCGGACATCGAGCTCGACGCCCGACTCCTCGGCGACCTCGCGCGCGATCGCGTCGATCCGATGCCGCACCAGGTCGAGCTCCTTCACGCTCGCCACCAGCGGGATCATGATCTCCGGGCGGGGGTCGCCGCCGGCCTGCTTGCGCGCCACCGCGGCCTCCAGGATCGCCCGCGCCTGCATCGTGAAGAGCCCCGGGATCACGATCCCCAGGCGTACGCCGCGCAGCCCCAGCATCGGGTTCTGCTCGTGCAGCCGGGTGACCGCCTCGAGGAGGCGACGCTCACGCTTCTTGCGGTGACCCCGCGTGTCGGCGATCGCGAGGGCGACCGAGAGCTCGGTCAGGTCCGGCAGGAACTCGTGCAGCGGCGGGTCGATCAGCCGGATCGTCACCGGCAGGCCGTCCATCGCCTCCAGGATCTCGATGAAGTCCTGACGTTGGAGAGGGAGCAGGGCGTCGAGGGCCGACTGCTGGTCCTGGGCCCCCTCGGCGACGATGAGGTTCTCCACGAGCTCGCGCCGCTCGCCGAGGAACATGTGCTCGGTGCGGCACAGTCCGATCCCCTCGGCGCCGAAGCGCCGGGCCCGCAGCGCGTCCTCCGGGGTGTCGGCATTGGCGCGCACGCGCAGCCGACGGGCTCCGTCGGCGTGCTCGATCAGCCGGGCCACCGCGGAGACCAGCGGGTCGTCGACGTCATGGCCCTCGAAGTAGCGCACCACGTGGGAGTCGACCACCGGCACCGAGCCGTCGAAGATCTCGCCGCTCGAGCCGTCGATCGAGATCAGATCACCCTCCCGGACCGTCTTGCCGCCCCGAACGGTGAACTCACCGGCGCGGGCATCGACCTCCAGCGCCTCGGCCCCGCAGACACAGGTCCGGCCCATCCCGCGGGCGACGACGGCGGCGTGCGAGGTCTTGCCGCCGCGGCTGGTCAGGATGCCCCGGGCCACCATCATCCCGTGCAGGTCGTCGGGGCTGGTCTCCTTGCGGACCAGGATCACGTCCTCGCCCCGCTCGGACCACTCGACAGCCGTGGCCCAGTCGAAGACCGCGCGGCCCACGGCAGCACCGGGGGAGGCGTTCATGCCGGTGGCCAGCAGCTGGCGCTCGGCGGCCGGGTCGAAGCTCGGGAACATCAGCAGCGCGAGCTGGGCACCGCTGACCCGACGCAGGGCCTCGTCGAGGTCGATCAGTCCCTCCTCGACCATGTGCACCCCGATCCGGAACGCCGCCGCGGGGGTGCGCTTGCCGACCCGGGTCTGCAGCATCCAGAGCTTGCCCCGCTCCACGGTGAACTCGATGTCGCACATGTCGCGGTAGTGGTGCTCCAAGGTCCCCATGATCGTCAGCAGCTCGTCGTACGACGTGGGGTCGATGTCGCCCATGTCGGCCAGCGAGACGGTGTTGCGGATGCCGGCCACGACGTCCTCGCCCTGGGCGTTCTGCAGGTAGTCGCCGTAGACGCCCTGGTTGCCCGAGGCCGGGTCGCGCGTGAAGCAGACTCCCGAACCGGAGGTGTCGCCGAGGTTGCCGAAGACCATCGCCTGGATGTTCACGGCCGTGCCGAGGTTGTCCGGGATCTGCGACTGGCGGCGGTAGAGCGCGGCCCGGTCGGTGTTCCAGGAGTTGAAGACCGCGGCCACCGCGAGGTCCAGCTGCTCGCGGGGGTCCTGGGGGAAGTCGCGGCCCGTGAGGTCCGCGATCGACCGCTGGTAGGACGCGACGAGCTCACGCAGGTGGTCGGGAGTGAGGCCGGTGTCCTCGGTGGTCCCGCACCGTTGCTTGAGCGCGTCGAGCTCGGCGGAGAACACCTCGCCGTCGAGGTCGAGCACCGTCGTACCGAACATCTGCAACAGGCGCCGGTAGGAGTCGAGCGCGAACCGCTCGTCGTTGCTCTGGGCAGCCAGACCGGCCACCGACTCGTCGTTCAGGCCGACGTTGAGGACGGTCTCCATCATCCCCGGCATGGAGAACTTGGCACCGGAACGCACCGAGACCAGGAGGGGGTCCGTGGGGTCGCCGAGGCGTCGGCCCATGGCCTGCTCGAGGGCCTCGAGGTGCTGGGTCACCTCGGCCTCGAGCTCGGGCGGCTGGTGGCCCTGCTCGAGGTAGACCCGGCACGCCTCCGTGGTGATCGTGAAGCCGGGTGGAACCGGCAACCCCAAGTGGGTCATCTCGGCGAGATTGGCGCCCTTCCCCCCCAGCAGGTCGCTCTGGTCCTTGTTTCCCCGGGTGAAGTCAAAGACAAAAGTGCTCATCACCCGATACTGACCGATATCGACCGCCAGCGGCAGGGGGTAGAGGTCAGCGACCTGATTCGGTGTACGCCGGCTGCTCGCCCGTGAGGCCTCTCAAGGCAGCCTCGATCCGTCGTGCGGTGAAGTCGGCACAGCGCTCACGCACCTGCTCGGCGTCGCAGAACTCCGCGGACCGGATCTCGCGGGCCTGCTTCACGATGCGGTCGGTGATCGAGGCGGGATGGGCTCCGCCGTCGAAGACCAGGCAGAGGGCGTCGTCCCAGCCGCCCCACGGTGGGAGCCAGTCGGTGAGCAGCAGCGCGCCGACGGCGATCTCGAGGCCGAGCTCCTCCTCGACCTCGCGGGCGACGGCCGTCTGGGGGGACTCGCCCACCTCGACCACGCCCCCGGGCAGGTCCCAGTCCTGTTTGTAGGTCAGCTGGCAGAGCAGGATCCGGCCCGCCTCGTCACGGATCGCGAGCTGGCTGATCGCTCGCTTGCGGGGGAGGAAGGAGTTGAGCAGGGAACGGAAACTGCCGGCCTCACTCAGGGGCGGGTCGTCGGCCAGCCGCGCGAGGACGACGTGGTCCGGGCCGGGTGCGACGCGGCGTACGCCCTCGCGGCGCAAGCCGCTGCGGGTGGCCACCCGCAGCGCCGGCTCATTGCCCAGCTCCACGCGCGCTTCGACGCGGGTCAGGCCCAGTCCTCCCTGGCCGGTCTCGGAGAGGGCGTAGTCGGTCAGCACCTGGACGGCTCGAGCGGCATGACCGTGACCGCGATCAGCGGCGTTCAGCTCCCAGCTGAGCTCGCCGGTCTCGGCGTCGGTACGGCGCACCGCACAGCCGCCGACGCGGCTGCCGTCGTACTCGATCCCGAAGCGGAGCAGGGCCCCCTCGGCCGAGTCGGGCAGCGGGCGAAGCGTGACGATCCCGTCGGTGAGGGTCGGCTGCTCGGTCACCTCGCCACCCTACCGAGAGGACCGGTGGGTGGTTGCCCCTGCTTCACCACGGGATGCAGGTGAAGTGGAGGTTCCCGTGTCGAATTCACCGTGGGAAGCGAGGCTTCGACAGCATCCCGTGATGAAGCAGGGACAAGGCGAGTGGCTGCCGGGGTCTACGACCCTCAGCGGACCGAGCGCAGCAGGCGATCGAAGCGGGACCGCAACACCCGTGGACGTTCGTAGTCGGACCAGATGATGCGGATCATCGACATCCCGGTCGCCTCTCGCAGGGCGTCCTCGCGCTGCTTCTCGGCGAACACAACTGATCCCGGCTCCTGGTGGTCCTTGAGGAGCCGTCCGTACTTGATCCTGCCGTCGAACTCCCCCAGGAGATTGTGCTCTGGCCAGCCCCAGTCACAGGTGCCGATGAGATGTCCATCGGCGGCGTGCACCTCGAACTGCGGGATGGGGGCAGGGATGCCCGAGTGGAAGAAATGCCAGTTTCCCCGCGACTCACCGATGCTTTCCGATCGTGGGTCGGCGAGACGGACGGGGATGTGCAGGTGCTGCGTGAACGGCCAGAACTGCATGGTGGTGAACTGCTGCATGAGGTCTTGCGGATCGCAGAGGCCGTTGCGGAGCAAGCTGTCGAAGTGCGCGAGGGACACCTCGCCGGTGCTGCGGCCGACGGCCTCGATCGCGGCCCGCGGCGCCGAGAGAACTCGGAGTCCCGCAATCTCGACGAGGTCGTCCGCGATCGCCCGGCCTTCGTGGTGAACCACATCTCCCTCGATCCGGCCGGCGCCGCCGTCGAGCCTGGTCACGTGGACGCGGTCCAGGGGGATGCCCCAGATGTCGAGCCCATGGGCGATGGACGCGGACACGTGGCTCAGTGCCACCGCCGGGCCGAGGGAGTGCATCACGGCCTGCGAGCGAACGGCATGCCGCTCGACGGAGTCCATGTCACTCCATCGGCTCCCGAGGCAGTAGTAGCCGCGACGGAATCGGTGCCAGTGACCGGAGCGAGCGGCTGCTGCGATGGCGGTGTCGCTGTAGCCGGCGTCGCGAGCCTCCGCCCGGGTGAAGAAGCCGCGGTCGGCGGAGAGGGTCTCGAACAGATTCACGAGGTCGAGTGAGCCACGTCGACGTGGCCGCCGGAACCAGCTAGATCAGCGCGCGGGACCAGCCTGACCGCTCAACCGCCTGTGGACGGGTTGCGGTCGGGTGCGCTGCCTCGGCTTCGGTCCCTGCTTCACCACGGGATGTAGGTGAAGTGGAGGTTCCCGTGTCGAATTCACCGTGGGAACCCATGCTTCGCCTGCATCCCGTGGTGAAGCAACGGGCAAACCGCGAGCCTCACCCGCGGCGGCGGAGCCAGATCGTGGCCAGGGGCGGGAGGACGACGTCGGCGTGGGCGGGCTGGCCCGACCAGTCGCCGGAGACGGCCGTGACCGACCCGAAGTTGCCCACCCCGGAGCCGGAGTAGCCCTCCGCGTCGGTGTTGACCACCTCGTCCCACACGCCCTCGGCCGGCAGCCCCAGTCGGTAGCCCTCGTGCGCGATGGCGGAGAAGTTGGCCACGCAGACCAGGTCGGCGCTGGCGAGGTCGCGCCGGACGAACGAGAAGACGTTGCGCCCCGCGTCGTTCGCGTCGATCCACGAGAAGGTGGCCGGGTCGTGGTCGAGGGCCCAGAGCGCCGGAGTCGCGGAGTACGTCGTGTTGAGGTCGCGCACGAGCGACTGGACGCCGCGGTGCTCGGGGTGGTCGAGCAGCCACCAGTCGAGCTCGCGGGCCTCGGCCCACTCGGACTCCTGGCCCAGCTCGAGGCCCATGAAGAGCAGCTGCTTGCCGGGGTGGGCCCACATGAAGGCGAGGTAGGCGCGCACGTTGGCCAGCTGCTGCCACCGGTCGCCCGGCATCTTGCGCAGCAGGGAGCCCTTGCCGTGCACGACCTCGTCGTGGCTGATCGGCAGCACGAACCGCTCGGACCACGCGTAGACCAGCGAAAAGGTCAGCTCACCGTGGTGGTGGGAGCGGTGGACCGGCTCGCGCTCGACGTAGCCGAGCGAGTCGTGCATCCAGCCCATGTTCCACTTCAGCCCGAAGCCGAGCCCGTCCTCGGAGGTGGCCCGGGTGACGCCCGGCCACGACGTGGACTCCTCGGCGATGGTGACCACGCCCGGCACTCGCTTGTCGACGGTGGCGTTCATCTCCTGGAGGAACTGCACCGCCTCGAGGTTCTCGCGCCCACCGTGCACGTTGGGCGTCCATTCGCCCGGCTCGCGGCTGTAGTCGAGGTAGATCATCGAGGCGACCGCATCCACGCGGAGCCCGTCGATGTGGAACTCCTCCAGCCAGTAGAGGGCGTTGGCGACGAGGAAGTTGCGGACCTCGCGGCGACCGAAGTCGAAGACGTAGGTGCCCCAGTCGGGGTGCTCGCCGCGCGAGGGGTTGGGGTCCTCGTAGAGCGGAGTGCCGTCGAAGCGGGCGAGCGCGAAGTCGTCCTTGGGGAAGTGCGCGGGCACCCAGTCCACGATGACGCCGATACCCGCCCGGTGCAGCCGGTCCACCAGCAGCCTGAGGCCGTCGGGGTCGCCGAACCGCGCCGTGGGAGCGAAGTACGACGTCACCTGGTAGCCCCAGGAACCGCCGAAGGGGTGCTCCATGACGGGGAGGAACTCCACGTGCGTGAAGCCCAGGTCGGTGAGGTACGGCACGAGGTGGTCGGCGAGCTCGGCGTAGGAGTAGAAGCCGCCGCCGTGGTGCTTCTTCCACGACCCCAGGTGCACCTCGTAGACCGACATCGCCTCGTCGACCGGCCGCCGCGTGGCGCGCGCCGCCATCCACTCGTCGTCGCTCCAGGCATGGGACGACTCGAAGACGACCGACGAGGTCTGCGGCGGCACCTCGGTGTGGAAGGCCATCGGGTCGGCCTTCTCGCGCCAGTGACCGTCGGCGCCGAGGATGACGAACTTGTACGCCGTCCCGCTCCCGACGCCGGGAACGAAGAGCTCCCACACGCCGGAGCTGCCGAGCTGGCGCATGGGGTGCTCGCGCCCGTCCCAGCTGTTGAAGGAAGCCTTGACCCGGATGCCCTGGGCGGACGGAGCCCAGACCGCGAAGGCGGTGCCGGAGACGGTGCCGCCCGGTGCGTCGTAGTGGTGCACGTGGGAGCCGAGCACCTCCCACAGCTGCTCGTGGCGGCCCTCGTTGATCAGGTGGAGGTCCATCTCGCCCAGGGTCGGCAGGAAACGGTAGGGGTCGTCCATCTCGGTGGGCTCACCGTCGTACGCCACGACCACGCGGTAGTCGGGGACCTCGGTCACTCCCAGGGCCCCGACCCAGACGCCCTCGTGCTCGTGGGCGAGCTCGGTCACGGTGGCGCCGTGCCGGATCGCGACGCGGGAGGCCAGTGGCTTGAAGACCCGGACCGTGACGTCGCCGTCGTGCGGGTGCGGCCCGAGGACGGAGTGCGGGTGGCCGTGCTCGCCCCGGACCAGCAGGTTGAGCTCGTCGAGATGGGTCATGGGGCTCCGATCCTTGCCACGGCCTCGAGTGGGATACCCACCCAGGACGGACGGTTGCGGGTCTCGTAGACGGTTTCGTAGACGGCCTTGTCGGCGACGTACGCCGCCAGCAGGGTCTGCTCGTCGGGCCGCAGGTCGCCGTCGGCGTAGGCCTCGAGGAAGGCGCGCCGGTTGCGGGCGGACCACTCGTTGGCGCGGTAGGCGCGCTGCTCCGCGCCTTCGTGGTGGCCCTCGCCCCAGGTCCGCTCCACGACCCGGGGGGCGTAGTCGAAGGAACGCAGCATCCCGGCGACGTCACGCCAGGGGGAGTCCGGGAGCCGCCGCTCGGCCAGCGACTTGGTCGGCTCGCCCTCGAAGTCGACGATCTTCCACCCATGGACCGTGCGCAGGGTCTGCCCCAGGTGCAGGTCGCCGTGGATCTGCTGGCTGTCGAGGGTCTCGATCTCGGTCACCGCGTCGAAGGCCCGGCGCAGCTCGTCGGCGCTCGCGGCGAGCTCGGGTACGACGGCGAGTGCGGCGGCGAGACGGCGGTGCATGCCGGCCGCCAGCTCCTGGAGGGCCCCGGCGTCACGACGCTGGGCCGGGAAGGCCTCGGCGAGGGTCCGGTGCGTCTCGGCGAGCGCGCGGCCCAACCGGGCGGCCTCGGAAGCGAAGTCGCCGCCCACCTCGTCGGCGTGCAGGTCGCCCTCCGCGAAGAGGTTGCGGACGCTGGTCAGGGCGAGCTCCCAGCCGTCGGTGGCCGTGCGCAGGAACTCCTGGAGCATGGCGAGCTGGAGGACGGCGCCGTCAGCGCCGCCGTCCTCGCGCGTCGCGGGGGCCTCCACCCAGCCGTAGAGGGCAGCCACGTGGGACGAGCCCGCACGGGTGAGGACCTCGTGGACCGAGATGTCGGGGTTGGTGCCGGGGGTGATCCGGCGGAAGACCTTCATCAGGGAGTCGTCCCCGAACATCACCGAGGAGTTGGACTGTTCGCCACTGAACATCGTGGAGTGGGCGCTCAGGTCGAGCTCGTGACCGGGGAGCCGATGGAAGCTGACTCCGCCCGAGGCAGGTGGCTCGACGAACGCCTTGAGCCAGCAGCCCATGGCTGCCCGGTCGTGGAGCGCGTCATAGACGTGGCAACGGCCGAAGTCGTCGTCGTCCCACACCCCGATCAGGGCGTGCGCGAGGTGGTCCTGCCACTCGACGTAGCAGGCGAGCGGGAGCTGGTAGTGCTCGACGCCGCGGTCCCCGTCGTCGGCCTCGGGAAAGTGCACGGTGACGAGGTCGATCGCCACTCCGGGACCTTCGGGAAAGCTGCTCGGGAGCTGAGCGAGGCGACGAGTCGAGGTGATCGTGAAGTCGCGACCCTTGCCGCCGAACCACCGAGCCTGCTCGATGAACGTGCGCAGGTGGGCGCGGGCATCGCTCACGAACCCTTCCTCTCCTCGGACTCGGCGTTGCTCAGTCGGAACCAGTAGAAGCCGTACCCACTCAGGGTCAGGAGATACGGCAGCTCGCCGATCGCGGGGAACGGCACGCCGCCCAGCATCTCGACCGGCACCATGCCCTCCCACCGGCGAAGGTCGAGCTCCACGGGCTGCGGGAAGCGCGAGAGGTTGTGGACGCAGAAGATCACGTCCTTGTCGCCGTTCTCGTCCACGTGCTCGCGGGCGTAGGAGAGCACGGTGGAGTTGGACCCGCCGAGGTCGGTGAAGGAGCCCAGGCCGAAGGCCGGGTGCTGGCGGCGTGCCTGGATCATCCGGCGGGTCCAGTGCAGCAGCGACGAGGAGTTCTCGAGCTGCGCCTCGACGTTGACGCTCTGGTAGCCGTAGACCGGGTCCTGGACCGTGGGCAGGTGGAGCTTGCCCGGCGTGGCCGAGGAGAAGCCGGCGTTGCGGTCGGGCGTCCACTGCATGGGGGTGCGCACGCCGTCGCGGTCACCGAGCCAGATGTTGTCGCCCATTCCGATCTCGTCGCCGTAGTAGAGGACCGGCGAGCCCGGCAGGGAGAGCAGCAGCGCGGTGAAGAGCTCGATCTGGTTGATGTCGTTCTCGAGCAGGGGAGCGAGCCGCCGGCGGATGCCGATGTTCGCCTTCATTCTCGGGTCCTTGGCGTACTCGCCCCACATGTAGTCGCGGTCCTCGTCACTGACCATCTCGAGGGTGAGCTCGTCGTGGTTGCGCAGGAAGATGCCCCACTGGCACCCGTGCGGGATCGGCGGCGTCTGCTCGAGGATCTCCGAGATCGGGAAGCGGGACTCGCGGCGCACCGCCATGAAGATCCGCGGCATCACGGGGAAGTGGAAGCACATGTGGCACTCGTCGCCGCCGGACTCGAAGTCCCCGAAGTAGTCGACGACGTCGGAGGGCCACTGGTTGGCCTCGGCGAGCAAGATCCGGCCGGGGTACTTCTCATCGACGTAGCGGCGGACCTTCCGGAGGAACTCGTGGGTCTCGGGGAGGTTCTCGCCATTGGTGCCGGGACGTTCGTAGAGGTAGGGGACCGCATCGAGACGGAAGCCGTCCAGGCCCATGTCGAACCAGAAGGAGATGGCCTCCAGCAGCGCGTCGTGGACGGCCGGGTTGTCGAAGTTGAGGTCGGGCTGGTGGGCGAAGAAGCGGTGCCAGTAGTACTGCTGGCGGACCGGGTCCCAGGTCCAGTTCGACGGCTCGGTGTCCACGAAGATGATCCGGGCGTCCTGGTAGAGCTCGTCGGTGTCGGACCACACGTAGAAGTCGCCGTAGGGGCCGTCGGGGTCGGACCGACTGGCCTGGAACCACGGGTGCGCGTCGCTGGTGTGGTTCATGACGAAGTCGATGATCACCCGGATGTCGCGCTTGTGCGCCTCATCCATGAAGTGGTGGAAGTCCTCGACCGTCCCGACCTCGGGAAGGATGTTGGTGAAGTCGGCGACGTCGTAGCCGCCGTCGCGCAGCGGCGAGGTGAAGAACGGCGGGACCCACAGGCAGTCGATGCCGAGCCACTGCAGGTAGTCGAGCTTCTCGGTGAGTCCCCGGAAGTCTCCGACGCCGTCGCCGTTGCTGTCCCGGAAGGAGCGGACCAGCACCTCGTAGAAGACGGCTGTCTTGAACCAGTCCGGCGTGCTGCCGGCGTCGTCCGGGAACTGCTCGAGGTCATGGGCGGGGGTGGTCGGGACCTCGGTCAACGGGTCCTCCTCACAGTCAGGATGTGGGCGGGCTCGTGGGCAGGGTCGAGACGGACGTAGTTGTGCTGGCCCCAGCTCCAGTCTTCGCCGGTGATCTCGTCACGGACGATGAAGGAGTCGCCGGCGCTGAGACCCAGGGCCGCGAGGTCGAGATGGACCATCGTCTCGCGGACCGCGTGGGGGTCGAGGTTCACGACGACGAGCACGGTGTCCTCGTGGCCGGGCGTGGTCTTGGAGAAGGCCAGGATGTTCTCGTCGTCGCTCGCGTGGATGCTGACGTTGCGCAGCAGCTGCAGGGCCGGGTGAGCGCGACGGATCTCGTTGAGTCGGGTGAGGTACGGCGCGAGCGAGCGGCCGTCCGCGTCGGCCGCGGCCCAGTCCCGGATCCGGATCTGGTACTTCTCCGAGTCGAGGTACTCCTCGCTGCCCGGCTTGACCGCCACGTGCTCGAAGAGCTCGAAGCCGGCGTAGACGCCCCACGAGGGCGAGCCGGTGGCCGCGATCGCAGCGCGGATCTTGAAGGCGGGCGGTCCGCCGTACTGGAGGTAGGCGTGCAGGATGTCGGGGGTGTTGACGAAGAAGTTCGGGCGCATCAGGTGGGCGGACTCGGAGGAGAGCTCGCGGAGGTAGGCCTCGAGCTCCCAGCGAGCGGTGCGCCAGGTGAAGTAGGTGTAGGACTGGTGGAAGCCGACCGAGCCGAGCGCGTGCATCATCGCCGGGCGGGTGAACGCCTCGGACAGGAAGATCACGTCGGGGTCCGAGCGCCGGATCTCGCCGAGCAGCCACTCCCAGAACGCCACCGGCTTGGTGTGCGGGTTGTCGACCCGGAAGATCCGGACCCCGTGGTCCATCCAGTGCCGGACCACGCGGAGGACCTCCCGAGAGATGCCGGTGGGGTCGTTGTCGAAGTTGACCGGGTAGATGTCCTGGTACTTCTTGGGCGGGTTCTCGGCGAACGCGATGGTGCCGTCGGCGCGGGTGGTGAACCACTCCGGGTTGGACGCGACCCACGGGTGGTCGGGCGCACACTGCAGGGCGAGGTCGAGGGCCACCTCGATGTCGAGCTCGCGAGCGCGCGCCACGAACGCGTCGAAGTCGGCGAGGGTGCCGAGGTCCGGGTGGATCGCATCGTGGCCGCCGAGGCGTGAACCGATCGCCCAGGGCGATCCCGGGTCGTCGGGGCCGGGGTCGAGGGTGTTGTTCGGGCCCTTGCGGTTGACCTCGCCGATCGGGTGGATCGGGGGCAGGTAGATCACGTCGAAGCCCATGGCGGCCACCGCGTCGAGCCGATCGGCGGCGGTGCGGAACGTGCCGCTCGTGACCTGGCCGGTGACGGCGTCGCGGGTGGCTCCCTCCGAGCGGGGGAAGAACTCGTACCAGCTGCTGCACAGCGCCTTGGCGCGGTCGGCGTACGCCGGGAACGGGCCCTCGATCGTGACCAGCTCCCGGATCGGGTGCGCCTCGAGGAGAGCGGTCAGATCGGGGTCCTGCAGCGCTGCCAGGCGGGCTCCCGTGGGCCGACTCAGGTCGCCGGCCACGTCGATGGCGGCCGAGAGGAGCGTGACGGTGGCCGCGTCGGCGCCGGTGAGGGCGGTCCTGACCCGCTCGAGCAGGAGCCGGCCCTCGGTGAACATGAGTTCGACGTCGACGCCGGCGGGGATCTTCAGCCCGGCGTCGTGCTGCCAGGTGGCCAGGGGATCGGACCAGGCCTGGACCTCGAAGGTCCACGGGCCGCCGGCATCGGGGGTGACCCACGCGGAGTAGTGGTCGGGGATGTCGGGGTGCTTGACCATCCGGACGGGAGCGCGCCGCTCTCCGTCGGGACCGGCGAGCACCACCTCGGCACCGAGGAGGTCGTGGCCTTCACGGAACACGGTGGCGGAGACCGGAAAGGGCTCGCCGACAGTGGCCTTGGCGGGTTGTCGACCGAGGTCGACGATGGGCATGACGTTCATGACGGGGATTCGGCCGACCATGGCCCCAACACTTGCGGGTCACAGGTGCCCACGCAAGCCGAGGGCCATGGTCGGCCCCGTCAACAGCCGGTCAGTAGACCTGCATCTCGGCGGCGTGGACGATCGAGCCCCGGTCGGACGCGGTCTTGCAGTCCGTGGCGTTGCTCGGGTCGTTGTCCTGCTCACCGGCGTACCCGGCGAATCCGGTGCACTGGTTCTCGAGGACCACGAAGCGGATCGCGGCGGCCCGGGTGGGCGCCACCTTGAAGCCGCGCAGGATCAGGTTCGGCGCCACCGGTCGCGGACGGAGCGCCGGGAAGGCGTCCGCCGAGGAGGTGTAGAACCGCTTCCAGGTCGCGTTCGCCGAGGTGCAGTCGCGCACGCAGGCCTCGAGGGCGAACTGACGCAGCGCGGTGAACCGCGAGCCCGAGTCGGGGTCCGCGGCCAACGGGATCTCGTTCGGGTCGGCCGGAGCAGGACGCAGCATGGCGCTCACCTGGACCCGGCGGACCTTGTGCACGCCACCCAGCAGGTCGACGGCGACGAAGGGGTTCGTCTCGTCGACGTTGCTCGTGGAGAGGCCGCCCCAGTTGGAGTTCTCGCTTCCGTCGATCAGTGAGTCTGCGTTCAACGAGCCCGCGCTGGACGCGATCACGGTGGCCCCGCCCTTGGCCGCCGCGAGGTTGCGGTGGCCCTTGAGCCGCACGACCTTGCGCTGACCGGGCTCCAGTCGCACGGTGATGCGCTGGAAGCCACGCTTCTTGCCGACGACCAGGAGCTGGTGCTTGCCCGCGACCATGCGCACGGTGTGGGGACGCTTGGTCTTCTTCAGGGTGTCGCCGATCGGAGTTGCCCGGGCTTCGTACTTGCCCACGAAGACCTTGACCGGCGCCCCGGTGCTCTTGAACGTCACGACCGCATTGCGCGACTTCGGGGAGGCGAAGCTCGGCTCCGGGTCGCCGGAGTCGGCGTTCGGGGTCGAGGCGCCCTTGCCCATGCCGCGCTTGGCGAAGGCGTCCCACATG
Organism: uncultured Actinomycetota bacterium; assembly: GCA_963850965.1. GTDB lineage: Bacteria > Actinomycetota > Actinomycetes > Propionibacteriales > Nocardioidaceae > Nocardioides. Next base: position 692,861 of record CAWKMT010000004.1, read on the forward strand.
ACCTTGAGGTCCTTGCCGCCGAAACGCATCTTGTCGGCAGCCAGCATCGCGTCACGGGCATCGAGCATCGAGGTTGCGCCCTGCTGGAGCAGGAAGGAGTCGAAGACGAGCTGGATCCATCGCCGGTTGCCGGGACAGAGCTGGGCCGGCAGCGGCGAGTTGGTCGGCCCGGCCTGGGCGCAGCGCAGCTGCAGCTTCTGGTTCTTGTACGGGAACTTCTTGTTCCACTTCTTGACCAGTGCCTGGCGGACGCTCCACTGGGTGCCGTTCCAGATCTCGCCGTCGGAGTGCACCTCGACCCCGGTGCTGTCGAAGCCGTAGTCGGAGTAGTTCAACGGGTTGCGGTTGATGGCGTAGTCACGGATCGCGACGCTCTTGTTGCCGGTGGCGTAGACGCCGACGGCCCAGGGGTTCCCGCCGTTCGCGTAGCCGTGGCTGAACATGTACTCGCCGGCCGCGAGGTCACCCCACGACTCGCCCATCGCGCCGCCCTGCTCGGAGGTGATGCCCTCGTCAGGTCCGGCGATCATCCGGTTGCTGATCGCGTGGGTGTACTCGTGGGCCACGATGCCCATGTCGAACGAACCGTCGGTGCACGGGGCGTAGAACGCACCGGCGATCGGCTGGAAGAGGTACTGGTTCGTGATCCCGGGGACGCCGTCCTGGAGCGTGATCTGGTTGGCGTTGTCCCGACCGAGGTACGACGGTGCGCCACCGGTGATGGCACCCGCCTGGACGTTGCCGGTCTCCTGGTCACCGTCCACGCCGCCTCGACCCAGGTTGTCGGTCTGGAGGTTGTAGTTCTCCTCGGTGAAGCCGAGGTAGTAGGAGTAGTCGTGCATCCGGTTGTGCGAGACGAAGAGGTCCGTCACCGCAGCGTCGATGTCGTTGCCCCCCGGGTGCAGCTCGGTGGGGTCGCACTTGGAGTTGTTCCAGGCATCGGTGAAGTCGGCGGTGTACTCGCGGGTGGGCGAGACCGGCGCCTGGAAGGTGCCTCCGGGAGTCAGCGGGCTGAGCCACGCCTCGCGGGTGTTGGCGTTGTTGCCGATCGTGGTCAGCGTGGACTCACCGGTCTGGGTGTTGATGTCCCAGGGGCCCGGAGCAGCGACGTTCCGGAACGATCCGCTGGGGCTCGTGCAGCCGTTTCCGGGGATCCAGCAGCCGATCACGGAGTTCACCGGGGTCGAGGAACCGATCGAGCCCATGCTCGGGTTGGCGGTGAAGTAGCGCCACTGCGGCGGGAACTGCGCGTCCGTGGGGGACGGGGCGCCCTCGTCGCTCGTGGCGACCAGGGCGCCGTAGTTGCCCGGACCCACGAAGGGGGCGGTGGGGTTGGCGTAGGGGCAGACCTGCATCGAGTAGATGCCGGCGGGGATCAGCGCGGCGGAGTACGTCGCGTACTCCGGGCTGGTGCCGAGGTCGCCGACGGTGAGGAGCACGTCGCCGGGACCGAAGAGCTTGACGACCACGTCGTTCACGGTGTTGACGAGGGCGACCGTCGCGACGATCTCGCGGGTCAGGTTGTCGCTCAGTTCGAAGGGGTGCTTGGGACCGCACGCGTCGGCGGTGACCTCACCCTGGAACGGGAAGGCGTCCGAGCTGTTCTCGGTCTGGTTCTGACGGTGCAGGATCGCGCCGTTCACGGCGTCGACCATGAGCGTGTACGCGAAGGCCGAGCCTCCCTGGACGTCGACGACGTTGGCGACGTACACCGGGCGGACGCTGCCGTCGGCCAGGGCGAGTGAGCGCAGGCGGGCCTGCTGCTCCTGGGCGAAACCGGGAACCGAGATCCGGGTCCACCCGAGGCTCTGGGTGACGGTGGCCTTCGCGAGGGTCTGCGCGCTGACGGGGCGGCCGACGTTGGCGGCTGCCTTGGTCCAGGCGACGAGGGGGGACAGGGTCGCCAGGGCGGGGGTGCCGGTGGTCTTGGTGATCGAGGAGGACGCGTAGGCGATCTCGCCGTTGGCGACGCCGACGGTCACCATGCTGCCCAGGGCGGGGGCGAGCTTGCCGAACTGCTGACGGAAGAGGACGGCGCGCGCGGTGCTCTGGGCGAGCTTCTGGCTCTGGACCAGCTCGAGGTCAGCGACCTCGGCAGGGGTCATGGCGAAGACGGCGGCGTTCTCGCTCAGCCAGGCGCGGGCTGCGACGACGGGGTTGCTCGACGTGGCGGTGGCGAGGGAACCGTCGGCGGGCAGGAGGGAGGCAGGGGTGCCGAAGTCGTTCCAGCGCACGTCGACGGCTCCGAGTGCGGCCGCTGCCGAGCGCTGGGTGGCCGAGGGGAGGGTGGAGCCGCGGGTGTCGAGGTCGGTGAGCCCGGGCACGGAGTCGGCCAGGGTCGAGGGGGTGGAGGCAGCCGGGGTGGGGCTGTTCGCGAACACGGGCAGTTGCGTCAGCCCGGGGACCAGGGTGATGGTCGCCAGGGCGAGCGCAGCCGTTCCGAGCCGGCTGGGGCGCAATCGAGGTGGGGTCATGGGCGTCCAACGCCGGGCACCACCCTTCGTTATGGCGCGGGCAGGTGTCGGATGCATCACGGTTTTGCGCGAAAGCATTGGATCGATCCAACAATCGCGCTACGGTCATCAGGTGCGTGCCATTCGACGATTCACCGTCCGCCCTGTCCTCCCCGCCACCCTGTCCGGTCTGGGGGTGCTGGCCGGGAACCTCCGTTGGTCGTGGCACCCCGAGACCCAGGACGTCTTCGAGACGATCGACGCCGAGCTGTGGGAGTCGACCGGGCACGACCCGGTGGCCCTGCTGGGCGCCGTCGGTCGGGAGCGGCTGGCCGAGCTGGCAGGGGACGACTCGTTCGTCGAGATGCTGCGCCTGGCCGAGGACGACCTGACGCGCTACCTCACCGGGGACCGGTGGTACCAACGCCGAGCCGACCCCGAGGGCCCCCGCGCCATCGGCTACTTCTCCCCGGAGTTCGGGATCACCGCCGTGCTCCCGCAGTACTCCGGCGGCCTCGGCATCCTGGCCGGCGATCACCTCAAGGCGGCCAGCGACCTGGGCGTGCCGATCATCGGCGTCGGCCTGCTCTACCGCCACGGCTACTTCAAGCAGTCCTTGTCGCGGGAGGGCTGGCAGCAGGAGACCTATCCCGTCCTGGATCCCGATGAGCTCCCGATCTCGCTGCTGCGCGAGGCCGACGGCACCCGAGCGATGATCACGATCGCGATGCCCGGTGGTCCCGACCTCCTCGCCCGGATCTGGGTGGCCAGCGTGGGGCGCGTCCCGCTGCTCCTGCTCGACACGGACGTCGAGGGCAACCCCGACCACTACGTCGATGTCACCGACCGTCTCTACGGCGGCAACAGCGAGCACCGCCTGCGCCAGGAGCTCCTGCTCGGGGTCGGCGGGGTGCGGGCCCTGCGCGCCTACGCGCGCATCACCGGAGCGCCCGAGCCCGAGGTCTTCCACACCAACGAAGGTCACGCCGGTTTCCTCGGCCTCGAACGAATCCGTGAGCTCACGGTCGCCGAGGACGGACCCCGGCTCGACTTCGACACCGCGCTCGAGGTCGGCCGGGCCTCCACGGTCTTCACGACCCACACTCCGGTGCCGGCCGGCATCGACCGCTTCCCGCGGACCCTGGTCGAGCAGTACTTCGGCGAGAACGGCGCCACCCCGGGTGTCCCGGTCCAACGGATCCTGGCCCTCGGCGCCGAGGACTACACCGGCGGTGACGCCGCGGTCTTCAACATGGCGGTGATGGGCTTCCGCATCGCCCAGCGCGCCAACGGCGTCTCGATCCTGCACGGCGAGGTCAGTCGCGGGATGTTCAACGGCCTGTGGCCGGCCTTCGACGAGGCCGAGGTTCCGATCGGCTCGATCACGAACGGCGTGCACGCGCCCACCTGGGTCGCGCGTGAGGTCTTCGCGCTCGCCGCGAGCCAGGGGGCCGACCCCGACGGCGACGACTCCGAGGCGTTCTGGAGCGTCGTCGACAAGGTGCCCGGCGACCAGGTCTGGGCGGTCAAGCGTCTCCTGCGCGAGCGGCTGGTCCTCGACGCCCGCAAGCGGCTGCGCACATCCTGGGCCGAGCGTGGCTCCGCACCCGCCGAGCTGGCCTGGATCGACAGCGCGCTCGACCCCGACGTGCTGACCATCGGCTTCGCACGCCGGGTGCCGTCGTACAAGCGGCTCACCCTGATGCTGCGTGACCCGGCCCGGCTCAAGAGACTCCTGCTCGACCCCGAACGCCCGATCCAGCTGATCATCGCGGGCAAGTCCCACCCTGCCGACGACGGCGGCAAGAAGCTGATCCAGGACATGGTGCGCTTCGCCGACGACCCGGAGGTGCGTCACCGCATCGCCTTCCTGCCCAACTACGACATCGCCATGGCGTTGCCGCTCTACCCCGGTTGTGACGTGTGGCTGAACAACCCGCTGCGCCCCTATGAGGCCTGCGGTACGTCGGGGATGAAGGCTGCCCTCAACGGCGGGCTGAACCTCTCGATCCTCGATGGCTGGTGGGACGAGTGGTTCGACGGGAACAACGGCTGGGCGATCCCGTCCGCGGACGGCGTCGATGACCCCGACCGGCGCGACGACCTCGAGGCCACCGCTCTCTACGACCTGCTCGAGAACGACGTCGCCCCGCGCTTCTACGACACCGACGAGGCCGGCGTGCCGACGCGCTGGCTCGAGATGGTGCGCCACACGCTGAAGTCTTTGGGTCCGAAGGTCCTCGCGACCCGGATGGTCCGGGACTACGTGTGCGACCTCTACCAGCCCGCGGCCGTGAACGCCCGGCTGGTCAACTCCGACTACGAAGGTGCCGCAGAGCTGGCCGCGTGGAAGAAGCGGGTCCGGGCCGACTGGTCCGCCGTTCGCGTCGAACACGTCGAGAGCACGGGCCTGGGCGACGCTCCCGAGGTCGGATCGCAGATCACCGTGCGCGCCTTCGTCGCGCTGGGCGACCTCGCTCCCGACGACGTCGAGGTGCAGCTCGTCCACGGTCGGATCACCAGCGAGGACGTGCTGGTCGAGTCTGCGGTCGAGACGCTCACCCTGATCGAGAGCTACGAGGGTTCCCGGCACCGCTTCGACGCCGACATCGACCTGGACCACAGCGGCGCGTTCGGCTACACCGTCCGGGTGATCCCCCGCAACGACCTGCTGACCTCACCCGCGGAGCTCGGGGTCGTGGCCTTCGCCTGATCCGGCTCAGGCGTCCAGGCCACGTTCGGCGGGGGTGACCCGGCGCGAGCCGCGACGGCACTCCCACGATGCGCCCAGCTGGACCGGGCTGGTGGGGTCGCGGGCGTCGTCGAGGTGCCAGTAGTCGGCGTGGGCGCGCCGGCGGTCGAAGTCGACGACCAGGTAGCCGCAGTGCTCGCTCTCGTCGTACTTCGCCCACGGGTTGCCGACGGTGAGGTTGGTGTTGAGGATCCCTTCGAGGATCTCGCCGGAGCCGGGCATCACGCTGTTGGCGGAGGTCCGCAAGGACGGTGACCCGATGCCGGGGGCGATGAACTCGGCGGCCACGGAGGCCGGGTCGGCCCGGTAGGTGCCGGGGTCGACCGGGATGTCACTGGCCATGCTCTGGTGTACGTCCCCGGTCAGCACCACGACGTCGTCGACCTTGCCGATCCCGGCGACGAGATGCTGCCGCTCGGCCCCGAAGCCGTTCCAGTCGTCGACGTACAACGCCGTCGAGGGGTGGGGGAGCTGCTCGGTGAGCGGTTCGAGCACCGCCTTGATCGCCTCGGGTACACCGGCGCCGATCACCAGCGGGAAGAACGGCACCTGGTTGCCCAGGACCTTCCACCACGCGTCACTGCGACGCAGCCCGCGCGCCAACCAGTGCCGCTGGGCCTCCCCGAGCATGGTGCGCTCGGGTCCGGTGCCGGGGTCGACGGACCCGTAGCTGAAGGCGAGGCTGCGCGGCGGCTCGTCCCGGAAGCGTCGTTCGTCGAGCATCCAGAGGTCCACCGCGGAGCCGAACCGCAGCCGGCGGTTGATGCGCTCGGGGTCGTCGGGGTCGGTGTGCCGGACCGGCAGCCACTCCAGCCAGGCGCGGCGTGCCTCGCGGGCGCGGCGTACCCAGGGGCCTTCGCCGTCGCCCTCGTCGTGGTTCTCCGCACCTTCGCGCCAGGTGTCGTTCGCGATCTCGTGGTCGTCCCACACGGCGACGATCGGGTGGGCGGCATGCAGGGCCTGCAGCGACGCGTCGCCGCGGTAGCAGCCGTACCGGATGCGGTAGTCGGCCAGCGAGACGCACTCGCGCGGCGGCTCGGCCACCCGCACGGTGGTCGGTGCGACGCCGGGCACCAGCGGGCCGTCGGGGCCGTACTCGTAGATGTAGTCACCCAGGTGCAGCACCGCGTCGAGGTCGTTGCGCTCGGCCAGGTGTGCGTACCCGGAGAAGTGTCCCCAGTTGTAGTTGGCGCAGGAGACGACGCCGAGGCGCACGGGCACCCGCGCGGAACGGGCAGGTGCGGTGCGGGTGCGACCGACCGGGGACACGGCCCCGCCCACGGAGAAGCGGTACCAGTAGGTCTTGCCCGGTCGCAGCCCCTGCACGTCCACGTGCAGGGTGTGGTCGCGACGCGCGCTGGTGCGGGTGGCGCCGAACGCCACGACACGCCGGAAGCGCCGGTCCCGGGAGACCTGCCAGCTGACGACGACCGCGGGCCCGCGACCGGAGCCGGGGCTCGCCTCCTCGGTGGGGGTGACCCGGGTCCAGATCACGACGGCGTGCGGCAGGGGGTCGCCGCTTGCCACGCCGTGCCGGAACGGGTCGCTCATCGCTGCCTGGGCGGAGTTCTCGGCGGAGGTCCTCAAGGAGGGGGCCAGCACCCCGGCCGCCATGCCGGCCGCGATCAGGCTCCGTCTACGCACATCCACCATGGTCTGCTCCTCGGGTCGCTGCCCAAACGAGCGAAGGGTGAGCAGGGTTACGTCGCGGTGGTCAGCTGCGCAGGGCGACGATGCTGCGGGCGTCGAGCAGCAGCCGGTCGCCAGCCTTGACCGGCATGCCGACCGGGAGAAGGGGATCGGTCGACAGGACCACCTCTCCGCTCTGCACCCAGTCGTTCTCGGGCATGTCGATGGCCAGCGGCTGGTCCCCGGCATTGAGCCAGATCACGAACGAGTGGTCGACCTGCTGCTCACCGCGCGGCCCGGGTGCGCGCAACGGGTTGCCGGAGACGAACATGCCGACGCTGCCGCGTGAGTCGTCGTGCCAGTCCGCGCCGTCCATCTCCCGGCCCGACGGGTGCAACCAGGCGAGGTCCTTGGGGGCGCCCGGGAGTGGCGGGCGCCCCTCGAACCAGTGCCGCTGGCGCAGGGCCGGATGCTCGCGGCGCAAGCGCAGCGCGGCCCGGGTGATCTCGTGGACGTCGAGCCAGGCGTCGCCGGCTCGCCAGTCGACCCAGGAGATCTCGTTGTCCTGGCTGTAGGCGTTGTTGTTCCCGCGCTGGGTGCGGCCACGCTCGTCCCCGGCGGTGATCATCGGCACGCCGTTGGACAGGCAGAGGGTCGCCATCAGGTTGGCCGCCTGTCGACGCCGCAGGGCGTCGAGGGCGGGGTCGTCGCTCTCCCCCTCGGTCCCGTGGTTCCAGGACCGGTTGTTGTCGGTGCCGTCCCGGTTGCCCTCGCCGTTGGCCAGGTTGTGCTTGTCCGCGTAGCTCACCAGGTCACGCAGCGTGAAGCCGTCATGTGCGGTCACGAAGTTCACCGAGGCGTACGGCGAACGCCCGTCGTCGGCGTACAGGTCCGAGGAGCCCGCCAGCCGGGTGGCGACGGTGCGGATGCCGGAGGCATGGCCCCGCCAGAAGTCACGGAGCTCGTCGCGGTACTGGTCGTTCCACTCGACCCACGGGGGCGGGAACTCGCCCACCCGGTAGCCCTCCGGCGAGGCGTCCCACGGCTCGGCGACCAGCTTCACGTGGCGCAGGACCGGGTCCTGGCCGATCGTCGTGAGCAGGTGGCTGGTCATGTCGACCTCGCCGCGGGTCCGGGTCAGGGCGGACATCAGGTCGAAGCGGAAGCCGTCGACGTGCATCTCGGTGACCCAGTGCCGCAGCGAGTCCAGCACCAGTCGCAGGGCGAACGGATTGGCCGTGTCGACGGTGTTGCCGCAGCCGGTGACGTCCCAGTAGGTGTCCTCCTCGGCGTCCGGGACCCGCTGGTAGAAACCCAGGTCGTCGAGGCCGCGGAACGACAGCGTGGGGCCGTCCACCCCGGCTTCGGCCGTGTGGTTGTAGACGACGTCCAGGAGGACCTCGAGGCCGGCCGCATGGAACGCCTTGACCATCGCCTTGAACTCGCTGACCTGCTGGCCTCGATCGCCCGAGGAGGAGTAGCCGTGGTGGGGAGCGAAGAACCCGATCGAGTTGTAGCCCCAGTAGTTCACCAGCCCGCGCGGGGTCAGCGCCGGCTCGGAGACGAACTCGTGGACGGGCAGCAGCTCGACCGCGGTCACGCCGAGGTCGAGCAGGTAGTCGATGACCGCGGGGGTGGCCAGGCCGGCGTAGGTCCCGCGCAGCTCCTCGGGCACCCGGTCGTGCAGGGCGGTCATGCCCTTGACGTGCAGCTCGTAGATGACGGTGTCGCGCCAGCGGCGACGAGGGGGAGTGTCCTCACCCCAGTCGAAGTCGTCGTGGACGACCACGCTGCGCGGCACGTACGGCGCGGAGTCGAGCCGGCTGATCTGGTCGGGGGAGTCCACCAGGAAGCCGTAGATCGCCGGGTCTGGGGTGAGCTCCCCGGAGACGGCCTGCGCGTAGGGGTCGAGGAGCAGCTTGTGGGCGTTGAACCGCAACCCGGCCTCCGGCGCCCAGGGGCCTTCGACGCGGTAGCCGTAGCGGGTGCCGACCGCGACTCCCGGCAGGGCTCCGTGCCAGATGCCGAGCGACTGCTCGGTCAGGCGGTGCTGGGACTCGCCACCGGCGTCGTCGAAGAGACAGACCCAGGCCGCGGTCGCCTGGGGCGCGTGGACGGCGAAGTTCGTGGACTCCGGTGACCAGTCGGCGCCCAGCGGGTGGTGGCGACCCGGCCAGACGGGTGCCGCCTGGCCGCGTTCTCTCCATACGCCCGGGGTCATCCACGCCATTGTTCCCGAAGACGGCACAATGCCGTGGGAAAAGGCCTCGCACGGGGCTCAGGACGAGTGGAGGCAACCGATGGCTGACTACGTACGCCTGGACGTCAGTGACGGCGTGGGCACGATCCGGCTGGACCGGCCGAAGATGAACGCGATCAGTTTCGCCGTGCAGGACGAGCTGGTGGCCGCCGCGACCGAGGCCACCGAGCGCGACGACGTCAAGGCGGTCGTCGTGTACGGCGGCGAGCGCGTCTTCGCTGCCGGCAACGACGTCAAGGAGATGGCCGACCTGTCGCACACCGACATGGTCAAGCGCTCCACCGGGCTGCAGGCGGCGGTCACGGCGGTCGCCCGGATCCCCAAGCCGGTCGTCGCGGCGATCACGGGCTACGCCCTGGGGGGTGGCTGCGAGCTCGCCCTGGCGGCCGACGTGCGCTTCGCTGCGGACAACGCCGTGCTGGGGCAGCCCGAGGTGCTCCTCGGGATCATTCCCGGCGCGGGCGGCACCCAGCGGCTCACCCGACTCGTCGGGTCGAGCAAGGCCAAGGACCTGATCTTCACCGGGCGTTTCGTCCAGGCTGACGAGGCGCTCGCGATGGGGCTCGTCGACCGGCTCTACCCCGCCGAGACGGTGTACGACGAGGCGCTCGCGTGGGCTCGTCAGTTCGCCGGAGCGGCGTCGTACGCCATTCGCGCAGCGAAGGAGTGCATCGACCGGGGGGTCGAGGTCGATCTCGAGACGGGACTGGAGATCGAGCGCCAGCAGTTCGCCGCACTGTTCGCCACTCGGGACCGTGCCATCGGTATGCAATCCTTCGTCGAGAGCGGACCGGGCAAGGCCCGGTTCGAAGGCCAGTGACCAAGCACTCCACGGAGGACCCCATGAAGTCCGCGAAACTGCGCGTCCGGATCGCCCAGGTCGTCTGGGCGCTCTTCGCGATCGCTGCCACCTTCCTGGCGGTCGGTGCCCTGCTGGTCGCCCTGGACGCCGCGAACCGCGACAACGGGTTGGTGAGCTTCGTCCTCGACGGCGCAAACCTCTTCGACCTGGGTGTCTTCTCCCGGGAGAACGGCATCTTGAAGTTCGACGGCTCGAACGCCGAGACCAAGAACGCCCTGTTCAACTGGGGCCTCGGCGCGATCGTGTGGCTCGTCGCCGGTCGCCTGCTCGAACGCCTGATCCGGCCCTGAACAGGTCGACGTCCTGCGTGTGACCCACGCAACGCTGTGATCGAACCCACCGACTCGGCGGTACCACCAGCCCGAACTCGCTAGTAACCTCACCACCACATCGAGCGCACAGGAGGGGCCGTACAGGCCACACCATGAACATTGTTGTCTGCGTGAAGTACGTGCCCGACGCCACTGCCGACCGGCAGTTCGAGTCGGACAACACCGTCGATCGCGTTGGCGTCGACGGCCTGCTCTCCGAGCTCGACGAGTACGCCGTCGAGCAGGCGCTGCAGATCAAGGAGAAGTCCGAGGGAGACGACGTCACGGTGACGGCGCTCTGCGTCGGACCCGAGAAGGCTCTCGACGCAGTCCGCAAGGCGCTGCAGATGGGGGCCGACCAGGGCATCCACGTCGTCGACGACGCCATCGCCGGATCCGACGCCCTCGCGACGTCGCTGGTCCTCGCGAAGGCGATCGAGAAGGCTGGCGCCGAGTCGCCCGTCGACCTCGTCGTGTGCGGCATGGCCTCGACGGACGGCGCCATGAGCGTCGTTCCGGCGATGCTCGCCGAGCGCCTGGGCCTCCCGCAGGTCACCTTCGCCTCGGTCATCGAGTCCCAGGGTGACCAGGTCCGCATCAAGCGTGACGGCGACACCGCCACCGAGGTCATCGGGGCGACCATGCCGCTGGTGCTCTCGGTCACCGACCAGTCCGGTGAGGCGCGCTACCCGTCGTTCAAGGGGATCATGGCGGCCAAGAAGAAGCCGCTCGAGACCTGGTCGCTCAGCGACATCGGGGTCGAGGCCGACCAGGTCGGCCTCTCGGTCGCCTGGACCTCGGTCGAGGAGACCACGGCCCGTCCGCCGCGCACCGCCGGCGAGATCGTCACTGACGAGGACGGTTCGGGCGCTACGGCGCTGACCGAGTTCCTCGCCTCGAAGAAGTTCATCTGAGGAGCGAAGACATGTCTGAGATCCTGGTTCTGATCGACCACGTTGATGGTGCGGTCCGCAAGCCCACGTACGAACTCCTCACGATCGCCCGCCGCCTCGGTGAGCCCTCCGCGGTCTTCATCGGTTCGCCCGACCAGGCTGCTGGTGTGGCCGAGTCGGTCAAGAAGTACGGCGCCGAGAAGGTCTACACCGTCGATGACGCGCAGATCAAGGGCTACCTCGTGGCCCCCAAGGCCGAGGCGCTGCAGCAGCTGGTCGCCAAGACCGAGGCTGCCGCCGTCCTGATCACCTCGTCCTACGAAGGCAAGGAGATCGCCGCGCGCCTGGCGATCAAGCTCGACTCGGGCCTGATCACCGACGCCGTGGACGTCCAGGCCGGCGATGGCGGAGCCCCGGTCACGACCCAGTCGGTGTTCGCCGGCAACTTCACCGTGACCGCCAAGGTCACCCAGGGCACCCCGATCATCACGGTCAAGCCCAACGCTGCCGCTCCCGAGGAGACCGAGGGGGCCGGCGCCGTCGAGGAGTTCGCTGCCGAGATCTCCGAGGGCGCCAAGGGTGCCCAGATCGTCGCCTCGCAGCCGCGTGCGGCGACGGGTCGTCCCGAGCTCACCGAGGCCGCGATCGTGGTCTCCGGCGGACGCGGTACCGGTGGCAACTTCGAGCCGGTCGAAGGGCTCGCGGACGCCCTCGGTGCGGCCGTCGGTGCTTCGCGTGCCGCCGTCGACTCCGGCTGGATGCCGCACAGCTTCCAGGTCGGCCAGACCGGCAAGACGGTCTCGCCGCAGCTCTATGTCGCCAACGGCATCTCCGGTGCCATCCAGCACCGGGCCGGCATGCAGACCTCCAAGACGATCGTGGCCGTCAACAAGGACGACGAAGCCCCGATCTTCGAGCTGGTCGACTTCGGCGTCGTGGGGGACCTGCACACGGTCCTCCCCGCAGCGACCGAGCAGATCACCCAGCGCAAGGGCTGATCAGCCCGCACGCCCCGTCAGTCCAGAACGCCCCGCCACCGTCTCGGTGGCGGGGCGTTCTGGCTCAGCGGCGCTGGTGTCCGACGCCGCCCTGGTCCGGCTCCACCACGAGACCGACCTGGGGCACGATCACCCGACGGTCGCCTGCCTTGCCGCGGAGGAGGACCTTGCGCAGGGACACGTTGTTGTCCAGGTCGCCCTCGACGAGCCTGTTCTCGGGGTTGGCGATGACCGCGATGTAGTAGGTGCCGTTGGGGAGCCCCTCGATCTTGAAGGACTGTCCGGCACGGTACTGCGCGTAGGTGTCACCCCAGCCCGAGACCAGCACCTCCCTGATCGACAACGAGTCGGGCCCTCCGCACGACGAAGCGAGCCCGGTGTTGTCCGGAAGCCAGTCGGCGTTCGGCACGGTCTGGTCGACCACGTCGGTGTTGGCCAGGCAGAACGCCTCCTTGCGCGAACGCACGGTCTCGGTCTGGTCGGCCGAGAGCAACGAGTAGCGGGCGAAGTCCAGGAAGTGCCAGTGCTGGTGGCTGGCCTTGTCGTCCCAGTGCATCTCGCCGACCTGCTGGTATCCGGTCTGGTTGCCGTCGGCGTCGTAGAAGTACTGGTAGGCGTCCATGGCCCGCTCGCTCTCCCGGCGGAAGCCGTCGACGACGAGCGGGCTGTCGCCTGCGTTCCAGACCGTGGCGGCGAACTGGAGGTACTTGCCGTTGCGCGAGGTCCGGATCGACCAGGCGGGCAGGGAACGGAGATCGGGCATCGTGTCGGCGACGACGCCACCCGAGGGGTTCTGGGGCTCCCGAGCTGCCGGGCGGGCGGGCGTCTGGGGGGAGGGCTCAGAAGTCGGGTGGCGGGGCTCCTCGGGGTAGTCCGTCCTCTTCACGACCAGGGTGAGGGTCCGCGAGGCGGCCTCGGGGCCCAGCCCGAACGCCTCGGCATAGGACGGCGTGATCGACGCGGTGACGCGGTAGCGCCCGGGCTTGAGCCAGAGCGGCCGGTTGAGCTCGAGCGCGGGCGATGCCCAGCCCTCCTGGACGCCCTGGACCGAGCCGAGTGCGTAGGGGTTGAACCAGCAACCCTGGGCATAGGGCGACGTGGAGGGAGCCTCGGGCCGGACCCGCTGGGACCAGCCATTGAGGCAGGCGTCGCGGCGCACGGTCCTGACCCAGTCGCTGCCCACGCGAGCCATCTTGAGCGTGAAGAAGTTGCTCAGGCTGTTGAAGTCGCGCATCGAGCCTTCCGGCAGGGACACCGCCCCGCCCGAGGAGCGCCACTCGGTGCGGATCGGCTCGTCGTACGACGAGCGCGTCGACCAGAGCTCGAGCGGTTCGTTCTCGGCGATGATCTGGATGCCGAGATCGCTCCACACCCGGCGTTCGTAGGAGTGGATGACCGTCTTGGCAGGTGCCCACAGCGTCAGGGGAGCCGACGTGGCCGGCGCACGGGCCGGCTCCTCGGCGCCCGCGGACGGGGGCGAGAGGGCGGGCAGGACCAGCGCGAGAGCAGCGATGAGACCGGCGGTTCGCCTGGTGTGGCGTGAGGAGTGATGAGACATGGGCGTGCTCCTTCCACGGGCGCAGGGTTGCGTTCCGACACTAGGACGTCGACCGGGTCGACGTGGTTGCTTTGACTAGGCTCAGCGACCATGGATGTCGAACGCGAGGTGCTGGGTGCTGCGCTGCGCGCCCGAGAGGCCAGCCACCCCTTGGCGCTGGCCACCCGGGCCCAGAAGGACCGGGCCCTGCTCGCGATGGCCGAGCGGCTGGTCGCCGCTCACGACGACCTGCTCAGCGCCAACGAGCAGGACGTCCTGCGTGCCGAGTCCGCGGGTGTCGGTGCCAACATCGTCGACCGGCTCCGGCTGACCGGCGAGCGACTGGCCGCCATGGCCGCCGGGTTGCGCGAGGTGGCCGCGCTCCCGGACCCGGTCGGAGAGGTCGTCCGGGGGAGCACCCTCGCCAACGGGCTCGAGCTGCGTCAGGTGCGGGTGCCCTTCGGGGTGGTCGGGATGATCTACGAGGGTCGTCCGAACGTCACCGCCGATGCGGCCGGCATCTGCCTGAAGTCGGGGAACGCCGTCCTCCTGCGCGGGAGCTCGAGTGCGCGGTCCAGCAACGCGGCGATCGTGGCGGTGCTGCGCGAGGCGGTGCTGGAGGGTGACCTGCCCGCCGACGTCGTCCAGCTCGTCCCCGGCACCTCCCACGAGAGCGTCCGGGTGCTGATGCGGGCCCGCGGGCTCGTCGACGTCCTGATCCCGCGCGGGGGCGCGGGGCTGATTCGCAGCGTCGTCGAGGAGTCGACCGTCCCCGTCATCGAGACGGGCGTCGGCAACTGCCACGTGTACGTCGACCGGGCGGCCGACCTCGACAAGGCGCTCGCGATCGTCCTGAACTCCAAGACCCACCGCACCTCGGTGTGCAATGCCGCCGAGTCGCTCCTGGTCCACGCCGACCTCGCCGAGACCTTCGTGCCGCGGGTCGTGGCGGCCCTGCAGGAGGCGGGCGTCACCATCCACGGTGACGCGGCGTTCGCCGCCCACCCGGGAGTGGTGCCGGCGACCGAGGAGGACTTCGGGCAGGAGTACCTCTCGCTCGACATCTCGGCAGCGGTCGTCGCGGATCTCGAGGGGGCCGTGCGTCACATTCGTCGCCACTCGAGCCAGCACACCGACGCCATCGTCACCGAGGACCAGCGCGCGGCGCGGGTCTTCACCGCGAGCGTCGACTCGGCCGCGGTCCTGGTCAATGCCTCCACCCGGTTCACCGACGGTGGTGAGTTCGGGTTCGGCGCCGAGATCGGCATCAGCACCCAGAAGCTCCACGCGCGCGGACCGATGGGGCTGCCGGAGATGACCTCGACCAAGTACGTCGTCACCGGAGACGGTCACGTCCGTTGAGGGGATGGGCGCAGCGGCCGGTAGGCTGTCGCCCATGTCCACGTTGTCGCTGAGCGCACTCACCCTCGTCGCCGAGGAAGCCCACTCGGGCGGTCTGAACCACTGGCTCGTCGGGGGGATCACCCTCGGCATCCTGATGGCGATGATCGCAGCCCTGATGATGTTCGGTGCGGGGCGAGAGCACAGCTGAGCACCACGTCGGACCGCGAGGTCTCCCCGGCCCAGCCCGGATCCCGTCGGGTCGGGGTCATGGGCGGCACGTTCGACCCCATCCACCACGGGCACCTCGTCGCAGCCTCCGAGGTCCAGGCCTGGTTCGACCTCGACGAGGTCGTCTTCGTGCCCACCGGCGACCCCTGGCAGAAGTCACACCGCCAGGTGTCGCGCGCCGAGGACCGCTACCTGATGACGGTCATCGCCACCGCTGCCAACCCCCGCTTCACCGTTTCCCGCGTGGACATCGACCGGGCCGGCCCGACGTACACCATCGACACGCTGCGCGACCTGCGCGCACAACTGCCGGACGCCGAGTTGTACTTCATCACCGGTGCCGATGCGCTCACCGAGATCTTCACCTGGCGCGACGCCGCGGAGCTCTTCGCGCTCGCTCAGTTCGTGGGGTGCACCCGCCCCGGCTACACCATGGACCCGGAGACCCTGGCCTCCATCCCGTCCGACCGCGTCACCATGGTCGAGATCCCGGCACTCGCGATCTCCTCCTCCGACTGCCGCGAGCGCAAGGCCCGCGGCGAGCCCGTCTGGTACCTCGTGCCCGACGGCGTCGTCCAGTACATCGCCAAGCACGACCTCTACCCCGGAGACACATGACCGCCACCGCACATGCCATCGAGCTCGTCCACGCTGCCGCCCGTGCAGCCTCGGACAAGCTCGCCCAGCAGATCATTGCCTTCGACGTCAGCGAGCAGCTGGCGATCACCGACGCCTTCGTGCTCGCCTCGGCGAGCAACGACCGTCAGGTCAAGGCCATCGTCGAAGGCATCGAGGACAAGCTCCGCGAGATCGGCGCCAAGCCGATCCGTCGCGAGGGCGAGCGCGACGGTCGCTGGGTCCTCATCGACTACGGCGAGATCGTCGTCCACGTGCAGCACGAGGAAGAGCGCTCCTTCTACTCCCTCGAGCGCCTGTGGCGCGACTGCCCGGCGATCGAGCTGCCGTCCGACGTCGTCTCGCATGAGCGTTGATCGACGCCGACTGATCCTGCTCCGGCACGGCCGGACCGCCTGGAACCTCGAGGGACGGGCCCAGGGACATCTCGACGTCTCGCTCGACGACACCGGTCGAGCCCAGGCCGCGGCCGCGGCGGCGTACCTCGCGGGGTGTTCCGCCGCCGCCCTGTGGTCCAGCGATCTCGCGCGCGCCCGGGAGACCGCGGCGTACCTCGAGGTGGCCACCGGCCTCAGCGCGACGTACGACGCACGCCTGCGCGAGTTCGACGTGGGGGAGCGCGGCGGCCTGACCGTGGCCGAGTTCGCCGCGAAGTTCCCCGATGCGCACGCCAGCTGGGCCTCGGGGCACATCACCGGCGAGGTGGCGGGCGGCGAGACGATCGCCGAGGTCACCTCACGGATGGTTCCCGCGCTGCGCGGGATGCTCGACTCGCTCGAGGACGGCCAGACCGGCATCGTCGTGGCCCACGGGGCCTGTCTCAGGGTCTCGCTGGTGGCGCTCCTCGAGCTCGCTCCGGGCGCAGACCGGGCCCTGGTGGGACTGGACAACTGTGCCTGGGCCTCGGTGGTCGAGCACCGAGCCGGGGGGCTACGTCTCGCGTCCTACAACCAGACCGCTGCCCCCGGGCTGCAGCCGCTTCCGGGGACCCCCGATTTCACATCGGACCAACCCGTTGGCTAGTATTCCGCGAGTTGTCACCCGGTCTTTCGGGTAGCAATGGGGCTGTGGCGCAGCTGGTAGCGCACCTGCATGGCATGCAGGGGGTCAGGGGTTCGAATCCCCTCAGCTCCACCGATACGAATGAAGACTGACCTCGACCCCGGCGGGTCGAGGTCCTTCTTTTTCTCCTGCTCCGGGCCGGGCTCCCGGTGGCGGACGTCGCCACCGGGAGCCGAGCCGACCGCTACCGCTTGATCGGCAGCGGGTTGCGTACGCCGGGCAACGCGACCGCGATCCCGTGGTAGAGCGGCCCCGACACCGCGCCGTAGGGCTCGAAGGCCCGTCCGGCGGTGATGTAGTAGTCGATGCCGTCCGGCGTGGCTGCGCGCCCCGGGATGGTGGCGAGGTAGGTGCCGTTCGCTCCACTTCGCTGCATCCGGACCGTGTAGAACCCACCGCGGGCGTGGCGGCGGTAGTGCAGCGTCACCGTCGGTCGTCCTGAACCGCCGAGGACCACGGCGGTCACCTGCGTGGCCCGGCCGGAGACCTGGTCGCGCACGGGGTTGTGGAAGACCAGCGGCTGGGCGCTGCGCACCCGGGTCCGGTGCAGCGGGACCCGGAAGCTCTTCAGGACCTTCGCGAGCACCTGGACGGTGTCGGCGGCATTCGCGTTGTCCCCGAGGTTCCAGCCCAGCGTCACGGTGCGGAAGCCGTGATGCTTCTTGTCACCCTTCACCGAGATCCCGATGTAGGGCTGGTCCGCGGCCGGCTGCACCGCCGCCATCGTCTTCTTGCTCAATGTCGCGACTCCGGTGGCCACGCCGAACGGCTTGATCACCGAGCCGAGAGCGCCATTGCCCGCCTGGGCGAGCCCGGCGAGCCCCACGAAGGGTCGCCCGGGTGAGGGATGTGCCCGCACCTTCTGGCCCTTGAGCAGCCCGCGCCCGGTGATGGTGGCGTCGTTCTCCTGCACCACGACGTAGGTGGAGTTGCCCTCCGGGATGCGCTCGCCGAGGTACTGCGCGGCGAACTGCACGCTCTCGTCGGAGCCCTGCGGGTTCGACGAGCTGACGCCCGCCGCGACAGCGTCGAAGATCCGGTTGCCGGTCAGCAGCAGCTTGCCTCCCCGATCGAGGTAGGTGCGCAGCGCGGCCCGGTCGTACTTGTCGAGCTGACCCTGGCCGCGATCGACCGAGGACTCCCAGATCACCGCCGCGTAGCGACGCATCGTCTTGGCCGACGGGTGTGCCCCGGCGATCGCGTACGGCACGCCCAGCGAGGCGAGCGCCCCGGCGATGGCCCGCTCGTGCGCCAGGGTCTGGTCGTCGTCGACGACCAGGACCTTGGGGCTGGCCGGTCCGGCCCAGAGGTCGGTGACCTGGACCTGGTTGCGCTCGGAGCCTTCGCGGACCTGCTGGTGCGGGTCGACGACGGTGACCAGTCGTACCGGGCCCTCACCCGAGGGGCGGAAGTCGAAGCTCAGTGCCGTGCGCTGGTAGCGGCCGAGCTTCACCGTGCGGCTGGCCACGACCGGACCGGACGCACTGTCGCGACGGACCTGGACCAGTACCTTGCCGGGTGCCTTGCCGCCGTTGGAGAAGACCGGCACCTGGAGCCGGTTGGTGCGTCCCGCGGTGAGCGTTCCGGTGCCGCCTGCGCCGTTGACCTTGCCGGTCACGAAGCCGGGGGAGACGTCCTTGGCCTTGGCGAGGTTGAGGACGTCGAGGGTCACGTTGCCCGAGCCCCCCGCCTCGTTGCTCTCGTCCAGGCCGTTGCCGTGGCCGGAGACGCTGGTGAACGCCCAGCCGGTCGGCTGCTGCGACCAGTTCGACCAGGTGTCGGCCGCACCGGTGGTGGTGAAGCCACCCGGACCGGCGAACTCCACCCGACCCGACCAGGAGCCGCAGGCGGCGAAGTCGCCGACGGTGGCGGTCCAGGTACCGGCCACGGGGTTCTTCACGGTGATCGATTCAGGAGCGCCGGCACCGCCCGAGTCGACCGAGGGGGTGACCTTGCCGTTCGGGTCGGTCAGCCCGAGCTTGCAGTCGCCGGCGGGGTTCTCGCTGCCGGCGGTGACGGTCATCGCCAGGTTGGCTGGGTTCGCCTCGACCTCGAAGGGGGCCTCACTGTCCTGCAACGGAGCACTCACCCCGCTGATGTCGGCCGGACCCTGGGGCTTGGCCGTTGCCGGTCGGCTGGTGCGGGGCCAGCTGACGGGTGCCCGAGGTGATCCCGGTGGCCGCACCGATGAGGTAGTCGGCCGGGTTGCCGCGGCTGTAGTTGAGCTGCAGCTCCTGGGTGTTGTCGTTGCGGTCGAACTCCTCGATGTCCATCTGGTAGCGGTTCGAGTCGTTCTGCGCGTTGTTGCTGTGCGCGAAGTACGTCGTGGACTGGCGCCAGTAGTCGAAGTGCCAGACCAGCAGGCCCGAGCCGTGCTGCTTGCGGTCGAACATCGAGCCCATGGCGTTCTTCGGCGACAGCTTGGCCGAGGTCGCGTTGCGGCTGACGTTCTCGACGTAGAAGCCCTCGACGATGTACTTCTTCGTCTTGGGGTCCTTCGCGAGTCCGTAGACGTCGTCGGACGACCAGGTGTGGCCGAGCTTGTCGGTCTCACCTTCGGCGATCTCGTAGGTGGGCACGAGCAGCAGGTTCGGGTTCGGCATGCCGACGCGGTAGCCCTTGCGTGGCAGCGCGGTGCGCGGGCGCAGCGTGTGTCGACGCAGGTTGCCGTGCACGATCGTGGGCGTGATCCAGCCCTGGAAGACCCGGCTCGCGGGATTCATCATCGCCGGGTTGCTGCCCGAAGGACTGCCCAGGTAGGAGCCACCGCTCATCAGGTCGTAGTCGCCGGTGCCCACCGAGTTGTACGACGTGTCGTAGTAGTCGGGCTCGCCGATCGAGTGGGCCATCTCGTGCGCGGCGACGCCGATGGCCAACGGGTCCACCTTGGAAGCGAACTCGGGGATGGTGAGTACCCGGTCGATGAAGACGCCGGGGCTGCTGGTCGGGATGCCCGAACGGGCCAGGCTGCCGTGGGGCAGGCCGGCGGCGCTCTCGGCTACCTCACCTTGGCCGAGCGTGGCCTGCAGGGCGTGGGACCAGGTGAAGCACGGGTTGCCCGTGGCGGCCATGTCGCCGCCCGAGTGGATGATCATGGTGAAGTCGACGCGGCCGTCGCCGTCGTTGTCGTACGTCGACCAGTCGACGTCCGGG
The DNA here is from genome assembly GCA_963850965.1 of uncultured Actinomycetota bacterium. Lineage (GTDB taxonomy): Bacteria > Actinomycetota > Actinomycetes > Propionibacteriales > Nocardioidaceae > Nocardioides. Next base: position 712,979 of record CAWKMT010000004.1, read on the forward strand.
TCAGCGTTGGCCTGGGGCACCAGCTCGAGCGCCATGCCCAGGGCGCCACCGCCGCCGACGCCCAGGGTCGATCCGACGGGGTCGAGGTCGCCACCGGCGTCGTCACCGATGCCCCCGTAGTAGCAGCGGTCCTCACGCGAACGGTTCGAGGTGTAGGGGCCGAAGACGTCGACCTGGACCAGGAACTGGCCGAACGACGCCTCGTAGTAGAACTGCGTCATGCTGCCGTTGGGGTTGCCGCCGAAGCCGTCGAGGAGCTTCTTGAAGTAGTCGGCTCCGTGACCGGCCTGGAACTGCGGCTCGCTCTGGTCCTTGTCCGCATCCCACCAGGTCGCGAGCAGGAACGCAGGGACGTGGAAGACCCGCGGCTGGCCAGCCTTCGCGGCCTGGATCTGGGCGTCGTACGCCGCGATCTGCAGCTGGCGCTGGATGTTGTCGCGGGCCTGCTGCTCCTGGGCGCTCACCTTGGTCGAGGCGCGGCCAGCGTGCGGGGCCAGACCGCTCGGCGCGGCGGCACTGGTGACAGGGCCTGCGAGCACGGGCTGGCCGTCGCCGTCGCGGCCGGTGACGTAGCGCCAGGTGCCGCTCGCGTCGCGCTGCACGCTGTAGCCGTCGGAGGTCTCGAAGAGACCGCCCTGGCGCGCAGGGGTCAAGGTGGCCCGAAAGCGGTGGCCGTCGGGCTGACGCAGCAGCTGGGACGCCGTGATCGGGGGGACGAGATCCGGCGCCGGGGCGGATCCGGACGTCGGGTGCTGGGTGGGAACCGTGCGGGTTTCGCCGGCTCCGACAGCCGAGCTGGTCGTCGAGACACCGACCATTCCCAGACCGAGGGCGAGGACGAGCGCGATCGGCGCCCGGCTCCTGAGACGTACTGACATCGTGGCTCTCCGATGTGAGAGGGGAGGTGGAGGAGCGATGTGCGGCCTCCGGCCGGTCAACGTCAGCGGCGGCTCGAGGTGACGAGCGCCGGGATCAGGGTTAGACCAGTTCCTCGAGGTCGTTCCAGTTCACCTGAGCCGTGCGCTTCTGGTACTCACCCACGAGACCCGGCCAGTTGGTGGTGATCCGCGGGCCGTCGACATACCACGACGTGCAGCCGGACCATGAGCTCGTCGCGAGCCGGCTCTGCATCTCGCGGTCGTAGGCCTCGGCCACCTCGGGTCGTACGACGACCGCCCGTGCGCCGCCGTCGGCGATCCGGCGGGCGAGCTGGGCGATGTAGGCGGCCTGGGCCTCCATCATCGCGATGATCGAACTGCCCCCGAGGTTGGTGTTGGGTCCGTAGATGCAGAAGAGGTTCGGGAAACCCGGAACGGTGATCCCCAGGTGGGCGCGCGCGCCGTCGGTCCACGACTCGTGCAGGTCGACGCCACCGACTCCCGTCACCTTCATCGGGGCGAGGAAGGCGGTGGCCGCAAAGCCGGTCCCCCAGATGACGGCGTCGACGTCGTGCAGCACACCGTCGGCGGTGCGGACCCCGGTGGGCTCGAGCGCCTCGACACGGTCGGTGACGACCTCGACGTGGTCGCGAGCCAGGGCGGGGTACCACTCGTTGGAGAAGAGCAGCCGCTTGCAGCCCAGGGGGTAGTCCGGGACGAGCTTGCGGCGGAGGTCAGCGTCCGGCACCTGACGACGCAGCGTCGCCTTCCAGAGCCCGCGGATCGTCGCGAGCAGCGGGCGGGTCAGCGGGGAGTCGCCACCGAGGGCGCCGTTGAACCGCTCGGTCAGCCAGAAGACCGACCGACGCTCGGCGGCCAGGGTCTTCGGGAAGCGTCGGAAGAGTCCGTGGTGTCGCGCGGAGTAGGCCCGGTCCGGCTTGGGAACGACGTACGGCGCGGAGCGCTGGAAGACGGTCAGCGAGGCGACGGTGTCGACGATGGCGGGCACGAACTGGATCGCGCTGGCGCCGGTCCCGATCACCGCGACCCGCTTGCCGGTCAGGTCGACGTCGTGACGCCACTGCGCGGAGTGGAACGTCGGCCCGTCGAACGCGCCGGGAAGGGCGGGGACGACCGGGTTGGAGAGCTGGCCGACGGCCGAGACCAGGAGGTCTGCCTCGAGCTCGCCGCCGGTCGTCGTGATCTGCCAGGTCGCGGTCGCCTCGTCGAAGGCGGCAGCGGTGACCTCGGTCCCGGTGCGGACCAGGTCGAGGAGTCCCTCGGACCGGGCCGCGCTCCGCAGGTAGTCGAGGATCTCGGCCTGGCCGGAGTAGCGGCGCCCCCAGCTCGGGTTCGGGGCCCACGACCACGAGTAGAGCGGCGACGGGACGTCGCAGGCCGCTCCCGGGTAGGTGTTGTCGCGCCAGACCCCGCCCACGGTGTCGGCCCGCTCGAGGACGGTGATGTCGGTGATGCCCTGCTCGCGCAGGGCCCGCGCCACCCCCAGACCTCCGAATCCGGCGCCGATCACCACCACGCGGGGACCGCCGGAGGAGCTCACGTGATCGTCATCCCGCCGTCGACGGCGATGGTCTGGCCGGTGATGTAGCCGGCCGCCTTCGAGGCGAGGAAGACCGCGGTCGCGGCCAACTCGGCCGGGTCGCCCTTGCGGCCAACGGCGATGCGGGCGCCCTGCGCCTCGAGGTAGCCGGGTGGGTACTGCTCGGTCATCTCGGAGGCGAAGAAGCCGGGCGCGATCGCATTGACCCGGATGCCCTTGCGCCCGGTCCACTGCTGGGCCAGGTCGCGGGTGAGGCCGATCAGCCCCGCCTTGGACGCGGCGTACGCCGCCTGGGGGAGCCCGGCGGTGGTCAGCCCGAGGACCGAGCTGATGTTGATGATGCTCGAGCCGGGCTGCATCACGCGGCCGCAGGCCTGGGCCATCCAGTAGCAGCCGTTGAGGTTGACGTCGATCACGGAGCGGAACTGCTCGGGCGTCTCCTGGGTAGCGGGCACCGCAGTGCCGATCCCGGCGTTGTTGACCAGGATGTCGACTCGGCCGAACTCCGCCATCGCGGCCTCGACGAGCGCGGTGCACGAGGCGGGGTCGGCGACGTCGGTGGCGACCGGGAGCGCTCGACGTCCGGCGGCGCGCACCAGGTCTGCGGTCTCCTCGAGGCGGTCGACGCGGCGGGCACCGAGGGCGACGTCGGCACCTGCTTCGGCGAGTCCTTGGGCGAAGGCCACACCGAGGCCGCTGGAGGCGCCGGTGACCACGGCCACCAGGCCGTCGAGTCGGAACATGTCGTTGACAGTCATGACGTGATCGTAGGGCGGTCGAATCCGCCTCGCGCAGCCCGTCCGTCGAGGGCTACCATGGGGATATGCGCAGGAACCTGCTTCTTACCTAGCCGCGTCGGTTCGCACCCCCGACGCGGCTGCCCCTCGTCCCGAGGGGTTTTTTTGTGCCCCGAGGCGAGCAGGACACCCAGACGCAGAGAGAGACGACGATGACCGAGCAGGACAGCCGGGCCGAGGCCGAGACCTACGACGTGCGCGCAGTCGAGCAGAAGTGGCTGCCGGTGTGGGAGGCGCTGCAGCCCTTTCGGGCCGACGACGACAGCCCGCGCGAGAAGCGCTACGCCCTGACGATGTTTCCCTACCCGAGCGGGGACCTGCACATGGGCCACGCCGAGGTCTTCTCGTTGCACGACGTGGTGGCGCGCTACTGGTGGCAGCGTGGTTATGAGGTGCTGAACCCGATGGGGTTCGACTCGTTCGGCCTGCCCGCCGAGAACGCCGCGATCCGCAACAACGAGCACCCGGCGACCTACACCCGAGCCAACATCGCCCGCTCGATCGAGTCGTGCCGTCACCTGGCGACGTCCTTCGACTGGACCCGCACCTTCAACACCTCCGACCCGGAGTACTACCGCTGGACGCAGTGGCTGTTCCTGAAGCTGCGCGAGCAGGGACTGGCCTACCGCAAGAAGTCGCCGGTCAACTGGTGCCCCAACGACCAGACCGTGCTGGCCAACGAGCAGGTGGTCCAGGGCCAGTGCGAGCGCTGCGGTGCCGAGGTGACCAAGCGCGACCTGACCCAGTGGTACTTCAAGATCACCGACTACGCCCAGGAGCTGCTGGACGACCTGGACGTGCTGGAGCCGACCTGGCCGGCCCGCGTCGTCACGGCCCAGCGGAACTGGATCGGCCGCTCCGAGGGCGCCCACGTCGACTTCGTGGTGCCTGGCCGAGACGATCCCCTGACTGTCTACACGACGCGTCCCGACACCTTGTTCGGCGTGACCTTCATGGTGGTGGCCGCGGACGCGGCGCTGGCCGGCGAGTTGGTCAACGACGAGCAGCGCCCGGCGTACGACGACTACCTCATCGAGGTGCGCAAGGCCTCCGAGATCGAGCGTCTGGCCACCGACCGTCCCAAGACCGGCGTCTTCCTGGGGGTCCACGCGACCAACCCGGTGACCGGTCAGCAGATCCCCGTCTACGCCTCCGACTACGTGCTGGCCGACTACGGCACCGGCGCGATCATGGCGGTGCCCGGCCAGGACCAGCGCGACTGGGAGTTCGCCGAGAAGTTCGGGCTGCCGATCGTCCGGACCGTGCAGCCGCCAGCCGATTGGGAGGGCGAGGCGTACGTCGGGCAGGGCCCGGCGATCAACTCGGCCAACGACGAGATCTCGCTGGACGGCCTGGAGGTCGACGAGGCGAAGTCGCGGACCATCGAGTGGCTGTCGGCGAAGGGCACCGGCAAGGGCACGGTCAACTTCCGGCTGCGCGACTGGCTGCTGTCCCGCCAGCGCTTCTGGGGGGCGCCGATCCCGATCATCCACTGCGACTCGTGTGGCGAGGTGGCCGTCCCCGAGGACCAGCTGCCGGTCCGGCTGCCGGAGAACCTGAAGGGCGCGGACCTGAAGCCCAAGGGTTCCTCCCCGCTGGCCGCGGCCGAGGAGTGGGTCAACGTCGACTGCCCGCAGTGCGGGTGCCCGGCCCGCCGGGACAGCGACACGATGGACACGTTCGTGGACTCCTCGTGGTACTTCCTGCGCTACTGCTCGCCCCACGACGACCAGCAGGCCTTCGACTCCGACCTGGTCGACCAGTGGGGGCCCTGCGACATCTACATCGGCGGCGTGGAGCACGCCGTGCTGCACCTGATGTACGCCCGCTTCTTCACCAAGGCGCTGGCCGACATGGGCCTGGTCGGGTTCCGCGAGCCGTTCTCGGCACAGCTGAACCAGGGCTTCGTCATCAACCAGGGCAAGAAGATGAGCAAGTCGCTGGGCAACGGCGTCAACCTGGGCGACCAGCTCCGCGAGTTCGGCGTGGACGCGATCCGGCTGACGCTGGTCTTCGCCGGCCCGCCCGAGGACGACATCGACTGGGCGGACATGTCGCCGAGCGGGTCGTTGAAGTTCCTGCAGCGTGCCTGGCGCCTGTCCGGCGACGTCACTTCGCCCGCGGGCACCGCCCCGGAGGGTGGGGACATCGCCTTGCGCAGGGCGACCCACAAGACCGTGCACGAGGTCGAGGAACTGCTCGAGTCGCAGCGGTTCAACGTCGTGGTCGCGCGCACCATGGAGCTGGTCAATCTGACCCGCAAGGCGATCGACTCCGGCTGCGGTTCGGCCGACCCCGCGGTGCGCGAGGCCGCCGAGGCGATCGCGGTGCTGCTGTCGCTCGTGACGCCGTACGTCGCGGAGGAGATGTGGGAGCGGTTGGGTCACCAGCCCACTGTCGCCCGGGCCGGCTGGCCCGTGGTGGACCCGGAGCTGCTGGTCGAGGAGTCCGTCACCGCGATCGTCCAGATCCAGGGCAAGGTGCGCGCCCGGTTGGAGGTCGCCCCCGACATCTCGGACGCGGAGCTCGAGGCGCTGGCGATGGCCGATCCCGGCGTGGTCCGGGCGCTCGACGGCAAGCCGGTCCGCAAGGTCATCGTGCGCGCCCCGAAACTGGTCAACGTCGTCGTCTGAAACAGCGGGCCGTTAGCCTTCGCTCCATGTCTCAGGCCGTCCCGCACGTCGTGATCGTCACCGACTCGACCGCCACCTTGCCTGCCGAGGTGGCGGCCGAGCGCGGGATCGTCGTGGTGCCGCTGCAGGTCGTCATCGGGACCACGTCGTACGACGAGGGTGCCGGCGACGGGGCGACGCCGGCCATGGTGGCGGCCGCCCTGCAGGACCGTACGCCGGTCAGCACCTCGCGCCCGACCCCGGCGGCGTTCGCCGAGGTCTACGAGCAGGCGGCGCGCGACGGCGCGTCCGCGGTGATCTCGCTCCACCTCTCCGGAGACATGAGCGGCACCTTCGAGTCCGCGCAGCTCGCGGCTCGCGACGCCTCGATCCGGGTGATCCCGGTCGACAGTCGGCAGGTGGGCGTCGCCACCGGCTTCGCGGCCCTCAGCGCTGCCGACGTCCTGGCTGCCGGCGGGAGCGCCGACGAAGCCGTCGCTGCTGCCCAGCGGCGTGCGGCAGCGTCCTCGTCGCTCTTCTACGTCGACACCTTGGAGTACCTCCGACGCGGCGGCCGGATCGGGGCCGCTGCAGCACTCGTCGGGGGAGCGCTCTCGGTCAAGCCGCTGCTCCAGATCGCGGACGGCAGGATCGCCACCCTGGAGAAGGTCCGGACCTCGGCCCGTGCCCTGGCTCGGTTGGAGGAGCTGGCCGTCTCGGCTGCCGGGGACCAGCAGATCGACCTGTGCGTGGCGCACCTGGCCAGTCCCGACCGGGCCGCTCAGCTGGCCGAGCAGCTCGGCGCGCGGCTGGCGCCGTCCCTGTCGGGCCGTGACGTGTGGTGCGGTGAGCTGGGTGCGGTCCTGGGTGCCCACGTCGGGCCGGGCATGCTCGCCGTCTGCGTCGCGCCCCGGCCGTGACCGGCTGAGGTCGGGGTCAGAGGCGTTGCCAGACCGTCCGGGCGATCTCTGCCGCCAGCGCCTCGGTCGGACGGGTGGCGTCGAGCTGCCGGACGCCGAGCCGCTCAGCGTGCTCGGCATAGCCGGCCGCGTGCCGGGCGAGCTGCTCGGGAGGTCCGGGCCAGGGTTTGCGCGCGGCGGCCACCTCGGCCGGGAGCGCGAGATGGAAGGCCACGATGGGTCGGGGCGACACCAGCCGCACGAGCCGGACCCCCAGCCGGCGCCCGAGACCGGCCGGGTAGTCCGAGGTCAGCTGCACCACGGAGTCGAGGACGTAGCGGTCACAGATCACCACGCGGCCGGCCAGCGTGTGCCGGCGTACGGCGCGCACGTGGGCGAGGGCGTTGGCGAGTGCCACGACGATCACCCACAGCCCCCGCGCGCCCGAGGGCACACTCGAGGCAGAGCCGCCGACGGACTCCGGCTCGGTCGCTGGCTCGGAGTCGGGCGAGGGTGCCGCAGTTGGGCTCCCCGCACGGAGCAGCCGCTTGATGGGGGTGGCGATGGTGTCCAGCCACCGGTCGTGGGAGATCCGGTTCCACTCGATCACGGTGTCGATCCCCGCGGTGTTGAGTGCCTGGCACAGCCGCTCGGCCTGCGTCGACTTCCCCGATCCGTCCACGCCGGAGAGCGCGATCACGCCGGCCTCGCGCATCCGTCGGACTCGCCCGGTCACGCGTCGGGTCAGGACGGCCGTGTCGTCGTCCGACCGCAAGGCGTCCGCCAGCGCCGTCAGCTCACGACCGTGCCCGCGCGCGTGTGCCTGGGCCCAGACCTCGGGCGACACCGCTGCTCGTCGCCGGCGGCTCGGGGTCAGCAAGCGGTCCTCGGCATGGGCCGCGGCCAGCAGCCGCAGGCCGTCGGCGTCGTCGGGGCGGCAGACGTTGACGCAGCCGTCGACGGGGACCGCCCGCTCGAGCATCTCCTCGTGCGACAGCAGACGCAGGTCGATCAGCTCCTGGGGCTCGAAGGTGGCCCACGTCGTCTGTCGAGGAGTGAACCCCAGACGCCGCAGCTCGGCGCGGAGGTTCTCGAAGGTCGGCTCGGGGGCGAAGATGTCGAGGTCGCGACCGGCCGGGGGCAGCTGGCCGGTGACCAGCACCCGTCCCGTGGCGGCGTCGTCGACGATCTGGAGGGACGTCGTCATCGTTCGGTGGCCGAGCGGGCCAGCGAACCGAGGTACGACGAAGCCGGTCGCAGATCTCGGGGGCTCCACACCGAGTGCGCGGCCCGACGGGCATAGGCGAGCGGTCCGAGCAGGTCGTGGCCGGTCCGCCAGCCTCGGCGCAGGTCTCCGTAGAGCCATTGGTAGCGCACGCCCGGCCTGGCCGGTCCGGACACGATGCGGTCCCCGAGCGCGGAGGCGGCCCAGATGGCGGCCAGGTCCACTCCTGCGGCTGCCGCGAGGGCGAGCGAGCCGTAGCAACGGCCGTTGACATCGATGAGCAGGGGCCCGTCGGGGGAGTCGATGAACTGCGCCTCGGCGAGGCCCTGCCAGCCGATGCCGGCGAGGAAGTCGGCCAGCCGGCCGATCAGCTCGTCGTCGGCGGGGACGGTCTCGGCCCGCGTGCTGATGCCGGCCTCGGGCGGCCACAGGCCGGTGGAACGCTGCTGGACGGCGGCGAGGATCTCGCCCTCAGCACCCAGAGCCACCGAGATCGCCGAGAGCGGGCCGGTGCGGTGCTCCTGCAGCACCGGCTCGAGTCCGTCCTCGCGCATGGCGTTCGCGGCCGCGCGGAGGGCCCTGCGGTCGGCGGACACGAGGGTCTCGGCGCGGGTCGTGGCGTGCGAGCGGGACTTCAGCACCACGACGGCGTCGACGGCGTCCAACGCCTCGTCGGTGGCCACCCAGGTCCTCGGCGTGGCGATCCCGGCGGACTCGGCTGCCTCGCTCAGGGAGAGCTTGTCGAGGATGCAGCGCACCGACTCCCGGGTGCCGTAGGGAATGACCGAGTTGATCTCGTCGCGGGCCTCGGAGAGCGCGAGGAGTTCCGAGTCGCCACCGGGCAGGACCACGTCGTAGTCCCCTTCCTCGACGATCTCGGCGACACAGCCCACGACATCGGGGGTCAACCGGTGCCACGCCGACGCGTGGCGGGAGGCGGTGATGAGGTTGCGGCTGGTCGGGGTCGCCACGCCCACCTCCCAGCCATGGGTCGCCAGTGAGCGAACCGCCGCGAGCAGCCCGCGAGCGCTGTCAGATCCGACCACCAGGGCCCGGCGTCGCCGCGTCTGGTGTGGAGTCAGCAGTGCACTTGCCATGTGGTTGTTCAACTCTCCCCGAGCAGTCGCGTCAGCGTGGAGTCGCGGTCCTCCACAGGCTCCCTGACGTCACTTTGCGGCGTACTCCTACCCGTTCTACGTTCCCGCCATGCCTCACCGTAGCCCTAGTCCGGACCACCAGGAGGCCGTGTCCCGCCGACTTGCCCGGCTCAGCGCGGACCTGGACAGCAGGCGGGCTGCGGAGGAGCCGCTCACCACCGAGTCGCCGGAGGTGCCCGTTCCTGGACGTCACGCCTCCCGCCGTGGAGGCCGAGCCCTCGTCGTCCTGGTGCCGGAGACGCTGCGCGGCCGCGCGAGCCTCGGCCCGCCTCAGTTGACGGTGGTCGCGGTGATCGTGGCCCTGGGCTTGGCGGTGACCTGTTGGTGGGTGATCCGGAGCGACTCGTCGGTCGTGCCGGCTCCCACGTTGGCCTCGTCGCCACCGCTCGCGTCGGGGGTGAACCCCTCGACCGCCACGGAGCCCTCGGCAAGCCCGGGTCGGGTGACGGTCGACGTCGCCGGGCGCGTGCGTGACCCCGGCATCGCGGTCCTCGATGCCGGATCGCGGGTCATCGACGCCGTCGAGGCGGCCGGCGGAGCGCGCCGTGGTGTCGATCTGTCGGTGCTCAACCTCGCCCGCGTGCTCGTCGACGGTGAGCAGATCCTGGTCGGGATCCCCGGGCCCACCGGCCTCGCCGCCTCCGAACTGCCGGGAGCGGTGCCGTCGAGCGGGCCGCTGGTCAACCTCAACACGGCCTCCCAGACCGAGCTGGAGTCCCTGCCGCAGATCGGGCCGGTGACGGCGCAGGCGATCCTGGCGTGGCGCACCGAGCACGGGGGTTTCGCCGCGGTCGACGAGCTGCTCGAGGTGGACGGCATCGGCGAGGCCACCCTCGCGCAGGTCGCGCCGTACGTCACGGTCTGACCAGGCGTGGCCGAGACCTCGCAGGGGGGACCCGCTGACCTGCGGATGCCCCTGCTGGGGGCCGCCGCCTGGCTCGGCGGCCTCGCTGCCGGCCCGCTGAGCTGGCCGTCCCTGCTCGGCGCGACGGTGCTGCTCGGAGCCGGGTGGCTGTGGCTCGCCCGCCGACCGCATTCGAGGGCGGTCCTGCGTGCCGTGGCGGCGTCGCTGCTCGTCTTCGTCGCCGTCGCCGGCGCGAGCGTGGCTCGACACGACCAGGTGCGCACCAACCCGGTCGCCGTGCTCGCCGCGGATGGCGCGGTCGCCGGTCTCACCGGCGTCGTGACGAGCGATCCTCGGACCGTCTCCGGCAGGTTCGCCGACCAGACCCTCGTCCGGCTGCAGGTCCGGGAGGTCACTGGCCGCGGCAGTGCCCATGCCCTCTCGACGCCGGTCGTCGTGCTGGGCGGCCCCGAGTGGACCAGCGTGGCGCTGGGGGCGACGGTGCGGACCTCCGGGCGACTCCGCCCGACCGACGGCCCGGACGCCGCAGCCTTGGTCCTGGCCCGGGATGATCTCGAGGTGCTGGCCCGCCCCGATGTGTGGTGGCGCGCCGCCGACCGGGTCCGGGCCTCGCTGAGGGCCTCGGTCGCGCATCGACCCTCCGACCAGCGCGCTCTGGTGCCGGCGTTGGTCGACGGTGACGACGCGCGGGTGGACGACGACCTGGCCGACGACTTCCGGGTGACCGGACTGACCCATCTCCTCGCGGTCTCCGGGACCAACCTCACGCTGCTCGTGGGGTTCCTGCTCGCCATGGCTCGCTGGCTGGGCGTCCGGGGCCGCTGGCACCTCGTGGTCGGTGGTCTGGGCATCGTCGGGTTCGTGCTGCTGGCCAGGACCGAGCCCAGCGTCCTCCGAGCAGCGGTGATGGGGGCGGTCGGCCTCGTGGGGCTGGGTGCCAATGGTCGCGAGCGGGGCTCGCGGGCGCTGGGCCTCGCCGTCGTGGGTCTTCTGCTCGTCGATCCGGGCCTGGCCACCTCGATCGGCTTCGGGCTCTCCGTCCTGGCCACCGCCGGGATCCTGGTGCTGGCCCCTGTCTGGCGGGACACCATGGCCTGCTGGATGCCGCGCTGGCTGGCCGAAGCGGTCGCGGTGCCCGCCGCCGCGCAGCTCGCCTGCACACCGCTGGTCGCGGCAATCTCGGGGCAGGTCAGCCTGGTGGCGGTGGGCGCCAACCTCGCGGTGGCACCGGCCGTCGGACCGGCCACCGTCCTGGGCCTCTCCGGTGGCGTGCTGGGCCTGCTCTGGCCGGCTCTGGGTCGCGTGGCCGGGACCCTCGCCACGTGGTGCGTGGCCTGGATCGTCACCGTTGCCCGCCACGGCGCGCAGCTGCCGGCGGCCGCCGTCGACTGGGGTGCCGGACCGGTGTCCCTGGTCGGGCTGACTCTCCTGTGCGTGGTGCTCGCGGTCGCAGCCCCGTGGCTGCTGCGGCACCGCGCCCCCGCGCTGGCCTGCTGTGGGTTGTTGGTTCTGGTCGTCCTGGTACGGCCCCCGACCCCCGGGTGGCCTCCGGCCGGGTGGGTGATGGTCGCCTGCGATGTCGGGCAGGGCGATGCGCTGGTGCTGCGCGCAGGCCCCTCGAGTGGAGTGGTCATCGACGCCGGTCCCGATCCGGCAGCCGTGGATGCCTGCCTCGATCGGCTCGACGTCACGAGCGTTCCGTTGCTCGTGCTCACCCACTTCCACGCCGATCATGTCGACGGGCTGAGCGGTGTGCTGGAGGGGAGGGCCGTCGGACGAATCGAGACGAGCCAGCTCCTCGACCCGCCCCAGGGCGCGCGACTGGTGGCCGCTGCCGCCGCTGCGGCGGGGCTCTCGAGCAACCCCGCGCCGTACGCCGCGACGCGGAGGGTCGGGGACGTCACCCTCCAGGTGCTCTGGCCGCCCCCGGGCTCGCCCTCGGCCGGACCCGGCGACGGCAGCACGGCCAACAACGCCAGCGTGGTGCTCCTCGCTCGGGTGCGCGGCGTGAGCCTGCTGCTCACCGGTGACCTCGAGCCGGAGGGCCAGGTCGTCCTGGGTCGTTCCCTGGCGGGGGAGCGGGTCGACGTGCTCAAGGTCCCGCACCACGGGAGCCGCTACCAGGACCTCGACCTGCTGCTCTCGCTCGGCGCGCGGGTGGCGCTGGTGTCGGTCGGGGCCGAGAACGGCTATGGCCATCCCTCGGCCGACACGCTCGCACCGCTGGCAGCCACCGGAGCGCGGATCCTGCGCACCGACCTGGACGGGGATCTGGTCGTCGTCGAGCGCGAGGGCCGGGTCTCGACGGTCACCTCCGAATGAGTCGGCGCACTGTGGCAGGCTGCGCGGCATGGCCGGCCCCTCCCACTCCCCGACTGCAGCAGACGTCCTCGGTCGGGTCACCTTGGTGACCGGCAAGGAGGAGTTCCTCAACGAGCGCACCGTCAGCGCCGTCCGAGACGCCGTCCGGGGCCACGACGCGGATGCCGAGATGGCCGAGACGACCGCCTCCGAGCTGACCTTGGCCACGCTCGGCGAGATGGCCGCCCCCTCGCTCTTCTCCAGCATCCGCTGCGTCGTGGTCCGCGGGCTCGAGAACCTCCCCGAGGAGTCGGTCGAGGGCGTGCTGGCCTACTGCGCGCAGCCGGTCGACGATGTTGCGCTGGTCCTCGTCCACGGCGGGGGAGCCAAGGGGAGCGGCGTGCTCACCAAGCTCCGCAAGCTGGCGTCGGTGGTCGACTCCCGCTCCGGAGAGCTCAAGGCCGCTGAGTTCCCGTCCTTCGTGGCCGCCGAGGTACGCCGCCACGGCTCGTCGATGGACAACGAGGCCGCGCTCTTCCTGGTCCAGGCCGTCGGCCAGGACCTGCGCTCGCTGTCCGCCGCCGCGCACCAGCTCACGAGCGACTTCCCGGGGGAGCCGCTGAGCGTCGACAAGGTGAAGCTGTACTTCGGTGGCCGGGCCGAGGCCAAGTCGTTCGCCGTCGCCGATGCCGCCTTCTGGGGGCGCCGTGAGGTGGCCCTCGAGGAGCTGCGCTGGGCCCTCGACGCGGGGACCCCGGCCGTCCTGGTCACCTCTGCCTTCGCCGGGGGCGCGCGGGGCGTCGCCCGCTACAAGGCCGCACCACGGGGCATGCGCGAGGCCGACCTGGCCCGCGAGGTCGGGGTGCCGCCGTGGAAGCTGCGCACGATCCGCGACCAGTCACGTGGCTGGTCCGACGGGGCGATTGCTCGGGTGATCCGGGCGGTGGCCCGCGCCGATGCGGACATCAAGGGTGCCGCGAGCGACGCGTCGTACACCCTGGAGCGGTTGGTGCTCACCGTCACGGGCCTGCGCGACCAGCGCTGAAACGCAAAAAGGCGCCACCCCCGAGGGGTAGCGCCTGTCAGCGAAGCTGGCTCAGAGAGAGGCAGCCTTCTTGGCGATGGCCGACTTGCGGTTCGCCGCCTGGTTCGAGTGGATGACGCCCTTGGACGCAGCCTTGTCCAGCTTGCGGGCAGCCTCACGGCCAGCGGTGACAGCACCATCCTTGTCGCCGGCAGCAGCCAGCTCACGGAAGCGACGCACAGCCGACTTGAGGCCCGTCTTCACGGACTTGTTGCGCTCGCGGGCAAGTTCGTTCTGCCGGTTGCGCTTGATCTGGGACTTGATGTTCGCCACTACTGCGCCTTCGTCGTAGGTGTGGGGGTGAAGCTGAAGCTTGATGCTGTCGGGCCACTCGTGCTTGAGCGGGCGCCAGACACGCGACAAGAAAGATTAGCAGCGCCGCGCTCAGGCGCCCAAATCGTGTGGAGTCAGGACCATCCCCGGCGCTCGCACAGCCAGTCCCACACGACTTCTGCCTGCCACCGCTGCCCGTCGCGCAGGTGCGGAGAGGTGGGTGGGACCGGGTCAGCCGACGCCTTGGAGAAGTACGCCGCCAGCAGCGCCAGCACGATGTCGATGTGCTCCGGGGGTACCGCGCGGGTCAGGGGCCGCTCGGCCAGGACCGCCTCGACGTCGAGGCCGTCGCCGCGCGGACCGATCAGCAGGAAGACGGTGTCCAGCCACGCGGCGCCGACCACCGGCCAGTTCCAGTCGCACAGCAGGGCTCGACCGTCGGGGGTGAGCAGGATGTTGTCGTCGCGCACATCGGTGTGCACCCAGGTCGAGCCGCGGGTGACCTCGGCGTAGCGGCCGGCAAGCGCGGCCGCCTCCTCCAGGTGGGGCAGGTCGGGCATGGTCGCCCGCACGTGGTCCCAGTGTCCGGGGAAGCTGGCGAACTCGGTCTCGAAGTCATCCAGGTCGGGTGCCTCGGTGGCGGAGGTGAGCGCCGCGGCGGCGTCTTCCAGCATGTCGAGGACCGTCTCGAGATCGCCCTGCCGCCAGGGCCGGGTCGGGCACCGGGCGTCGACGTACTCCAGCCCCAGAGCCATCCAGTCGTCCGCGTCGTGGGTCCAGAGCAACCGTGGGGCCGGCGCGGTCGCGGGGAGGACCCTGAGCTTGCGGGCCTCCTCACGGTAGGACTCCGCGAAGGCGCGCTGGGCGATGCTCGATGCGGCCTTGACGAAGTGACGGCTGCCGTCCTCGCAGATCAGCACCGAGGCGAAGCCGGGAGTGAAGCCCGCCCCCTGGGAGATCGCCTCGACCACGGGGGACCCGCAGTGGTCCGCGATGACCTGGCGCAGGTGCGGGGGAAGGAAGGGCCACTCCAGCCGCCGCGCGGTGGCTCCGTGCGGGATGGTCGTGGGGATCACGGCCCCATCCAATCCCATCAGAGGCGCGCGGCGGGTTTTCCGGTGCGATGCTCGCGCGTGGGAGACTGGCCGACGTTCACCCGCACCTCTGACGAGAGCAGTTCGTGGCCACCTCCTCGACCATGCCCAAGGGACCCCGCCCCGGGTACACCGATCCCGCGATCATCCGGAACTTCTGCATCATCGCGCACATCGACCACGGCAAGTCCACCCTCGCCGACCGGATGCTGCAGCTCACCGGCGTCGTCGACGAGCGGGCCGCGCGTGCGCAGTACCTCGACCGGATGGACATCGAGCGCGAGCGCGGCATCACGATCAAGAGCCAGGCAGTGCGGCTGCCCTGGGAGGTCCCGGTCGACAACGAGCAGGGTGCCGAGCCCGGCAAGTACGTCCTGAACATGATCGACACCCCCGGACACGTCGACTTCACCTACGAGGTGTCGCGCTCCCTCGAGGCCTGCGAGGCCGCCGTGCTGCTGGTCGACGCTGCCCAGGGGATCGAGGCGCAGACCCTCGCGAACCTCTACCTCGCCCTGGGCGCCGACCTCCACGTCATCCCGGTGCTCAACAAGATCGACCTGCCCAGCGCGCAGCCGGAGAAGTACGCCGCCGAACTGGCCGGCATCATCGGCTGCGACCCCTCCGACGTCCTGATGACCTCGGCGAAGACCGGTCTGGGTGTCGAGGCGCTGCTCAACGAGATCGTCAAGCAGACCCCGGCCCCGGTCGGGGACGCCGACGCTCCGGCGCGCGCCCTCATCTTCGACTCCGTCTACGACACCTACCGTGGCGTGGTCACCTACGTCCGGGTCGTCGACGGCAGGCTCTCCCACCGCGACCGGATCAAGATGATGTCCACCGGCGTCGTGCACGAGATGCTCGAGGTCGGCGTGATCAGCCCCGAGCCGGTGAAGGCCAGCGAGATCGGGGTCGGCGAGGTCGGCTACATCATCACCGGCGTGAAGGACGTGCGTCAGTCCCGCGTGGGCGACACGATCACCAGCCAGCACCACG
The DNA here is from genome assembly GCA_963850965.1 of uncultured Actinomycetota bacterium. Taxonomy (GTDB): domain Bacteria; phylum Actinomycetota; class Actinomycetes; order Propionibacteriales; family Nocardioidaceae; genus Nocardioides. Next base: position 728,721 of record CAWKMT010000004.1, read on the forward strand.
GAGCGACCGAGGCCCTGGGTGGCTACAAGCACCCCAACCCGATGGTGTACTCCGGGCTCTACCCGATCGACGGTGACGACTACCCGACCCTGCGTGACGCCCTCGAGCGCCTGCAGCTGAACGACGCGGCACTGGCCTACGAGCCGGAGACCTCCGGGGCGCTCGGCTTCGGGTTCCGGTGTGGCTTCCTCGGGCTGCTGCACATGGAGATCGTCCGTGAGCGGCTCGAGCGCGAGTTCAACCTCGACCTGATCTCGACCGCGCCCAACGTGGTCTACGAGGTCACGATGGAGGACGGCGAGGTCGTCGAGGTGACCAACCCGAGCGAGTACCCCACGGGCAAGATCGCCGAGGTCCGAGAGCCGGTCGTGCGTGCCACCATCTTGTCGCCGTCCGACTTCATCGGCGTGATCATGGAGCTCTGCCAGGGCAAGCGCGGCACCCTCCAGGGGATGGACTACATCTCCGAGGACCGCGTGGAGATGCGCTACACCCTGCCGATGGGCGAGATCGTCTTCGACTTCTTCGACCAGCTCAAGTCGCGTACCAAGGGCTATGCCTCGCTCGACTACGAACGTTCCGGCGACCAGGCCGCCGAGCTCGTCAAGGTGGACATCCTCCTGCACGGTGACCCCGTGGACGCCTTCTCGGCGATCGTGCACAAGGACGCCGCCTACGCCTACGGCGTGATGCTCGCCGGCAAGCTCAAGGACCTCATCCCGCGCCAGCAGTTCGAGGTGCCGATCCAGGCCGCAATCGGTGCCCGGGTGATCGCGCGCGAGACGATCCGCGCGATCCGCAAGGACGTCCTGGCCAAGTGCTACGGCGGCGACATCACCCGCAAGCGCAAGCTCCTCGAGAAGCAGAAGGAGGGCAAGAAGCGGATGAAGATGGTGGGGCGCGTCGAGGTCCCCCAGGAAGCCTTCATCGCCGCGCTCTCGACCTCGGCACCCGCGGAGAAGTCCGGCAAGAAGTAGCCGGTCAGTTCGGTGGGGTTCCGCGCAGCTTGTCGCGCCACCGGATGGCCCACCGCCTGCCGCGGTCGCGGCTGGCGAGGAGCGAGAGCACGACCTGGCCCCGACGGCCGTGCGAGGCCACCAGCTTGACCACGTCCCGGCGCGAGTGCACGAACCAGTTCTTGTACGTCTCGCCGCCACGCAGCAGGTCGATCTCGCGGGCTCCCTGCTCGGCGAGCTCGCCGATGACGAGGGCCATCTGGGCCGTGCCCGCCCCGCGGAACTCCGGATCGAGGGTGCGCGCGACCTGGTAGAGGCTGGCCCGCTCGGCGGTGACGAAGTAGACGGACACCGCGACCGGGCTGCCGTCCGTGGCCGACAGCACCTCCACCACCGCCTCACCCGCAGCCATTCCGGCCGCGATGGCAGTCTCGAGCTGGGGCAGCTCCCTGAGCAGGTGCGCTCGACCGGGTCGGCCCTCCTGGAGGGTCCGGAAGGAGCTCATGGCGCGCTCCAGGGTGTCCGACGTGGCGGTCCAGGGCTTCGCGCCCGCCTCCTCGAAGCGGCGTTGGGAGCGCCGGACGTTGTGCCTGGCCTTGGACGACAGGGACATGAGGTAGTCGTGGGCGCTGCGGGGGAGCTCGCCGTACGGCGCGACGTCGATCAGCGACGCCGTGCCCGGCCACGCTCGCTCCAGCAACGAGCCCTCCACCAGGCCGGAGAGCAACGCCACCCGGTTGCCGGGTCGGTCGAACCAGGCGGCGAGCACGGCGAGGACCTCGTCCTCGCGACCGGGAGCGGCCATGGCATCGAGATGGTCGGGGCACAGGCCCCCCTGACCGGCGAGGCGATAGACGTCGACGCCCAGCACGACCTGCCGGGTCAGGGGGACGCCGCCGACGAGCTCGGCCCCGTCGAGGATGAGCAGATGTGCTGCGTGGGGGCCGGTCACGGCCTCGAGCCACCACGTCCGCAGGAAGGGCGACGGGAGCGGTTGAGCGACGACGAGCCGATCCCAGGCCACCCGGTGCTCGGCGAGGCTGCGCACGACGCGCAGTACGAGGCCCCCTGTTCCCGACACGGGTGGAGCCTAGGCGAGATTCAGGACTTGTGCCGGATCCCCGGCCCAAGGGGGTAACGTCGCGGTATACGTCCGCGACTGACAGCCTCGGGAGGGCAGCGCGTATGCGAAGGAAACGTGAGGGAGAGCCCATGACCAACGAAGTGTCCAAGCGTGCCGAGGGCACGGCCAGTGATCGGGCCCAGGTCATGCGCGCCTCGCTGAGTGCCCTGGGCGACGCGGAGGCGATGCTCGCCGAAGCCAGTCAGGCCCGCCGCTCAGCAGCGACCGACGCCGAGAACATGGTGGCGGAGGCCGAGTCCCTGGCCGAGCAACTCCTGGCCGAGGCCAACCAGACTGCCGAGAAGGCCAAGGTCGAGGCCCAGGAGCGCTCGGAAGGAATCCTGGCCCGAGCGCGTGCCGAGGCCTCCGAGCTCACCGCCGCCGCCAAGGCGAAGGTGGACGACCTCAAGCGCAACGCCGACCAGGAGCGGGCTCGTCTGCGTGACGAGGTGGCCGCCGAGAACCGTGCCGGGCTGGAGTCGCTGCGCGGACGCTCGGTGGCGCTGGTCAACGAGATCGAGACCCAGGTCGCCGGACTACGGCCCTCGCTCGAGAGTGCCCTGGCCTCGCTGGGTGACGTGATGGCTGCCATCGAGTTGGCGCGGGACGAGGCTGCCTCGATCGAGATCGGTGCGGGTTCGACCCGGCCGCTGGCGGCTGTCCCGGACGCCCCGGAGCCGGTTCTCGAGGCATCCGAGACCGAGGAGACCGAGGAGACCGAGGAGCGCGCGGGTGGGACCAGTCGAGAGGTCTCGGTCGTGGCCACGGCCCTCGAGCCCACCTCGAGCACTCGGCACGACGACGCGGCCGTGGACGCTGCCCCGGTCGAGGGCGACGGCGCGGAGACCGAGGACGCGAGTGGCGCCCGACCGTTGGGGTGGCTGTTCCGCGCAGCACAGAACTGAGCGCCGGCTGACCGGGCCGCTGGCGTCAGGAGCCGGCGGTCCGGCAGGTCGGCTTGGGCCAGCTCGGGTCGTTGCGGAGCGGGTGGATGACCACCGAGTCCACCTGGGTGCCTGCCGGGACCCGGTGGAAGAGCTGCATCCGGATCTTGCGCTTGCCCGGCACGAAGCAACTCCAGCGGCCGGAGACGACCGCGAGGAAGTCGCCGTTCGCATCACTGAGGAAGGCTTGCGCCCTGGCCTGGGGCACGACCCCGTTCCTGGAGGTCACCTCGGCCAGGACCACCGCACCCTTGGAGTTGTCCAGGATCTGCAGTGCCTTGGCCGACTGGCCGGCACCCTTGCCTGCCGACGCCGAGGCCGAGGCCCAGGCCACGGCTCGGTAGACGACGTCGACTCGCGCAATGCTCGCGCCGGCGGCGCCCACGTCGAAGTAGAAGCCGAACTCCGTGCCCGGTGGCAGGTCGATGACCTCGCAGCAGCCGGCCTCACGGGGTGAGTCCGAGGTCGAGGTGACCAAGACGTTCTGGTCGTCGCGTGCGGTGATCACCGCGTCGGCGTACTTCAGGGTCCGGGTCGAGGTGTTGGACACCACGACCGAGAGCATGCCGTCGACGACGCCCCACTGACGGGTGACCAGGATCGGGCCGCCCACGTGGTCGATCTCGGTGGCCGCCGGGTCCGGCGCGGTCTCCACGTGAGTCGAGAACAACGAACAACCCGACAGCGTCAGACCGACCATGAATACCGCAACGAGCGCGCGCATTCGTCCCCCCAGTCATACTGCTTGAGCCGGCCTCCGGGATTCATCGTAGGCCCTGACGTGCCCTGCACTCGCCCACGCACGCTGACGGTAGTGTCCGACGCGCAGCATTCGGCCAAGAGGGAGCACGCATGACCACCCCCGTTCCGGAGTCCGATGAGGCTGCCGGCTCATCGCCTCAGGGGTCGTCGTGGACCCTGGGCGATCGCCGCGCCAGCCTGGCCGTGCTGTTCCCGGCCGCGCCCTCGTCGGTCGTGATCGCCACGTCCGGCGCCCTGGCGATCCACCTGCAGGCGACCATGCCCGATGCTTGGGTGCTCACCGACGACACCGCGTCGGATCCGTGGCCGACCCCCGCCCGGGTGATCACGTGGGCGACGCTGAGTGCCCAGATCGAGCCCGGCACCGTCGACCTCGTCGTCGTCGACGCCGGCCTCCTCGAGTCCGACCGGCTCGACCTCGCCAGGGCGCTGGTCTCGCCGGGGGGCACGCTTGCCGTCATCGGGGCCAAGGGGCCCTACCTCGTCTATCCCAGTCTCGAGCGTCCCGAGCTCATCTGGCATCGGTCGTGGCCGGTCAACGTGGTCACCGGCCCCCTGGCGTGGGCCCGGCGCCGGCTCGGCTTGGCGCGTGGTGCACGGGGAGCAGCAGTGCGGGTGTCGGTCACCGGCGCCACGCCCTCGCTGGCCGAGGAGGTGCTCACGCAGCTGGAGGACCAGACGGGAGGGAGGGTCCGGCTGGTCGGCGTCGTCACCGCCAGTCACGCCGTGCTGCGCACCCGCGGCGACCACGGGGACGTCGCCGTACGACTCTCGCTGACCGACGATGCTCGAGACGACTCACACGTCGACCGCGTGGCGGCCCAGGTCCCGGGCGTCGAACGCTTTCTCCCCAGGCAGGTGGCCTCCGGGCACGTCGGCAGCCACCCGTGGGTGGCGCAGGAGTGGGCGCCTCGCCGCCGCAGCCCGCTGCAGTGGCCCTGGCCCGACCCCGAGGCACGCTGGACGGTCGCCCACGAGCTCATCGGTGTCCTCTCTGCCCACATCACCGGCGCGACGTCGCCCGGCTGGGCGGATCGCTGGGCCGGCCTGATCCACATGGTCACCCCCGAGGTGCACGACGAGTTCGCCGAGATGCTGCGGCCGCTCGAGGCGGGAATCCCCACCGCGTGGTGTCACGGGGACCTGTGGCCCCCGAACGTTTTGCTGGACGGTGACCGAGCCGTGGTCATCGACTGGGACAACGCAGCCTCCGACGCACCCCAGGGAATCGACGCCGTCCTGGTCCCCGGTCTCCGGGCCGCCAGCGACCCCACCCGCTCGACCGTGGCCGAGGTGCTCGCCCTGGTCGACGACGAGGTGATCCTCAGGGACGTGGTGGTGGCCGGACGCGCCTGGCAGGACTGGGGCAGGCCCGAGCGGCTGGCGCTGGCCGTGGCAGCGGTGCTGCTCCACCTGCGCAACCGGTCCCCGCTCGACCTCGCCGGCGCCGAACTCGACCGGATCGTCGGGGAGATCCGGGCCGCGGTCGTCGCCCGGGAGACGCCGACGCAGGACGCCGCCGGCAAGGGCGAGGCCACCCGTACGGCGCGGGGCGCGGCCTGGCTGGCCACGAACGGGGTCGTGGTCAAGGCGTCCCAGACCATCGTGCTGCTCACGCTCGCTGCGATCCTCGAGCCGGCCTCTCTCGGCCTGGTGGCCATCGGCACGTTGGTGGCCAACATTGCCGCCCGGGTCTCCACCCTCGGCACGGCGGCCGCGCTCATCTACTGGCGCGGCGACGTCCACCGAGCCGCGCGCACCGCGCTGACCATCGGGGTGGCCCTGGGCTCGGTGCTCGCCGCCCTCCTGTGGGTCATCGCCCCCTGGCTGGCGACCTCGTTGCGTGCCTCCGACGGCGGCGCCGACGTCGTGCGTGGCCTGACGGTCGTGATGCCGTTCATGGCCGTCTCTGCCGTCTCGGCGGAGATGCTGCGACGGGAGCTGCGGTTCCTGCGGCGGATCATCCCGGACTCGGTCTCGGCGATCGTGGGGGCCGTGGTCGCGATCGTCCTGGTCTCCCAGGGCAACGGCGTGATGGCCCTGGTCGTGGGACAGATCGTCCAAGCGACCTTGACCATGCTCCTGAACTGGGTCGTCCACCCGCCGATCCGGCCGGGCTGGAACACCGAGGACGCGCGAGGGCTGATCAGCTACGGCGGCCCGTACGCCGGCAGCGGTCTCCTCGAGCTGGTCCAGCTCAACGTCGACTACCTGATCGTGGCCAGGATCCTGGGCGCTGCCGCCCTCGGTCAGTACTCCCTGGCCTACCGCCTGGCCTTCATGCCGTACCTCATGATCGTGCTGGTGACGGCCGGTGCGGCGTTCCCCTTCCTGTGCCGGCAGCGCGGGCCGGTCCTGGGTCGCTCGGCCGTGCTGGTCACCACGGTCACGATCACCCTGGTCGCCCCGCTCCTCGCCGGTGTCGTCCTCTTCTCCGACCACCTGACCCTCCTGGGCGACAAGTGGGCTCCCGGCGTGCCGGTCGTGGCCTGGCTGGCGGTGTACGCCGCCCTCCTCAGCGTGGGACTCATGGTGCAGGTCTCGCTCAACGCGGCCGGACGGCCGATGATCACGCTCGGCCTCAAGCTCTTCCACCTGGTCGTGCTGTTCCTGGCCCTGATGGCGGTGACTCGCCACGGGATCGTGGCGGTCGCGGTGGGCGAGGTCGTGGTGATGGTGGTGGTCGTCGTGGTCGCCCTCCTGCTCGCCCGCACCTTCGTGACCGGCTTCTCGCCGCTCCAGCTCCTGGTGTCGTTGCGCCCCGCGCTCACGGGGGTCGTGTCGATGGCGGCGACGGTCCTGTTCGTGCGGTGGGCCTTCGGTGTGGACGACGTCTCGGTCGCGGGACTCCTTCTCGTCGGAACCGTGGGCGTGATTGCCTATGCCGTACCACTATGGTTCCTGGACCGTGTCCGACTGCGTGAAGCCGTCCAGGTGATGAGGGGATCGTCATGAGGCGTGAAGTGCGCACCGCTGCCACTGCGGTGCGACCGATCGTCGCCGCCAGCCGCCGGATCACGAGGAGTCGGGGACTCACGCTCGTGGGGTGGCACCGCGTCGACGGACGACGCACCTCCGGCCTGTCGACCGGTGTCGACGACTTCAAGCGTCATCTCGATGCCCTCGAGTCGTGGGGTGCGGCGATCCTGCCGCTGGACGACGCGGTGGCCGCTCTCGACGCCGGCACCCTTCCCGACCGGGCCGTCGCCCTGACCTTCGACGACGGCTATGCCAGCGTCATCGAGACCGCCTGGCCGCTCCTGCAGGAGCGGAACATGCCCGCGACCTCGTTCATCGTCTCGGGCGCCGTGTCCGGGCCGATCCGGTCCTTCCCCTGGGACGTCGACGAGCCCGAGCCCGCTCGGTTGCGCCTGTCGACCGCCGACGAGATCCTCGCCGCGAGTCGTGAGGGACTGGACATCGGTTCGCACACGATCTCCCACCCGTGGCTGCCACGACTCGACCCCACCGAGCTCAAGCGCGAGCTCGTCGACTCCAGGACGGCGCTCGAGGACCTGCTCGGCCGCCCCGTGACGTCGCTGGCCTATCCCACAGGCGGATGGAACGCCGCCGTCCGCGAGGCTGCCGGAGCCGCTGGCTACCGGATCGGGATCACCGTGGACCGCGGGCGCAACACCGCGCGGACTCCTCGACTCTCGCTGCGCCGGGCCTTCTTCCCCGAGGACGTCCGCGACGTCACCTTGATCCTGGACGGGGCCTACACCATGCTGCGGCCGCTCGACGCGCTCCGCGGCAGGCAAGGACCGCCATGGTGACGCCCGGGCCCGAGGCGGGTGAGGCGGCCTCCCTGGAGGCCCGTCCGCTGACGCGACCCCTGAGCATCCCGATCCGGATCGAGCCCCCACGCCGGGGGTTCCGGCTTCCCCGCTGGCCCACGCGGTCACCCGCGTGGTTGACCCTGATCCTTCCGCTGCTCGCTGCGGTGGCCGGTGGCGTCGTGGCGGGCTATCTCCCGCTGCTGACGCTGGCGGCCTTCGTCGGCGGGTCCTTCATGGTGGCCATGATGGTCCGCCTCGACTGGGCGATCATGCTCGTCGTGGCAGCCGCGGCCTTCGACGACTACCTGTTGGCGGTCGACCCGCGGTTGACCAAGGGCCTGGCTGCTCTCCTCGTGGGGTCCTGGCTGCTGCGCCGGTGCGCCGGACCGCTCCACCTGCGCCGGTACAGCCCGGTGATGATGAGCGCCCTGGCCTTCGTGGTCGTCCTGCTCGCCGCCACTGTGTGGCACAGCAACGGCTCGGGCGGGCAGGCCGTCGTCATCCGCTACGCCGGGTTCCTGGCCGTCCTGGTGGTCATCGCAGATGCGCTGCGCGGCAAGATCATCACGCCCACGGCCGTGGCACGGGTCTTCGTCCTCGCCTCGACCGTGGCCGCGCTCGTCGGACTGGCGAGCTACGCCCTCGGTGTGGACCGCCGGGTGGGCGGACCGATCGGCGACCCGGGCGACTTCGGGTTCTTCCTCATCACCGCGGTGCCGTTCGCCCTCGCGCTGCGCCGCACCGGACGCAATCCTCGGCGGACCTGGCCCTACGACCTCTCGGCCCTCATCGTGCTGGTGGCGATCGCCGGGACCTTCTCGCGCGGCGCGATGCTCGGTGTGATCGCCATGGCGGGCTTCGCGTTGGTGGCCCGGATGGTGCGCCTGCGCGCGGCCATCGGCATCGGCCTCGTGCTCGGTACGGCGCTCTCGTTCACCGTCGCGGCCTTCCCGGACCTGGTCAGCGTGAGCCTCCAGCAGAAGGAGTACGTCGCCGGGCAGAACGTCGACGAGCGCCTCCAGCTGTGGCAGGCGGCGGGCGACATGACCCTCGAGAACCCCGTCCTGGGGCGCGGACCCGGCTCGTTCGCGCTGTACCACCGCGACTACGTCGGGGCGATGCCTGCCGACATCAACCACCGGTTGGACGTCGCGCACAACACCTACCTCGAGGTCTCCAGTGAGCTGGGCTTCGTGGGGCTGGCGGTCTTCCTCTTCATGATGGGCGCGGCCTTCATCGGAGCCTGGAGCGGGTGGAAACGCAAGCGCGACCCGCTTGCTGCCGCGGTGTGTGCGGCGCTGGTCGGCACCATGGTGGCCTCGACGTTCGTGACCGAGCAGTACGCCCTGCCGTTGTGGCTGTTGGTCGCCTTCGGAGCGTTCTACGGGATCGACGAGCGGGAGCCGTCCAGCTGATGCGGGTCGTCCAGCTGCTGACCCAGAGCGTCGGCGGGCCGCCGGACCATGCGGTCGATGTGGCCGTCGGTCTGGTCGAGCGAGGTGTCGAGAGCCACGTCATCGGCCCCGTGTGTCCCCGCACCGAGGAGGCCCGGGCACGTGGCGTCACCTGGCACCCGCTCGAGATGGTGCACAAGACCGACCTCCGCGGTGGCCTGGCCGTGCTGCGTCGGCTGCGCTCGCTGCACCCCGACATCGTCCACCTCCAGGACCGTCGCGCAGGCTGGCTCGGTCGCGGCCTGAGTCGCCTGCTCGGGGGTGCCGGCATCGTCTACACGTTGCACGGGGTCGCGGACGGACTGTCCGACCTGGTGGCCGGCAACGCCCTCGTCGGCACCCGCCGCCGGCGCGACCGCTGGTACTACCTCACCGGTGAGCGGCTCGTCACCCGGTGGGGGCAGGCCCGGGTCGTGGTCCCCAGCGCTGCGGTGGGCCGCTTCGCGATCGAGCACGTCGGTCTGGCGCCGGGCATCGTCGACGTCGTCCCCAACGGGGTCGACGCCGATCGCTTCGTCCCGGCTCGAGAGCTCGCCGACCCGGCGGACGCTCCGCCCACGGCGCTGTGGCTGGGCGTCCTGGCCGACGTGAAGCGGATCGAGCTCCTCCTGGACGCAGTCGCGCTGGTCCCGGACCTGCGGGTGCTCGTGGCGGGCGACGGACCGCTCTGGGACGAGGTCACCCGCCGTGCTGCCGCTCCCGCACTGGCGGGACGGGTCACGCTCCTGGGACGCGTGACCGACCCCGCCCCGCTCTTCGCGCGCGCCCACTTCTTCACGCTCACCTCGGCGGCCGAGAACTGCCCACTGGCCATGTTGCAGGCCATGGCCTGCGGCCTGCCGGTGGTGGCGACAGCAGTGGGGGGCATCCCCGAGGTGGTCCGCGAGGGCCGCGAGGGACTCCTGTGCCCGGCCGACGACACGCGAGCGGTCGCCGGGGCGCTGGCCGCGCTCAGCGCCGACCCGGCCCTTCGCGCCACGATGGGAGCAGCCGCCCGCGAGCGGATCCTGGCCGGCTACACCCTCGACCACTGCATCGACGGCCTGCTGGCGAGCTATGCGAAGGCGCGGGCATGCAGACCCTGATGGTCATCGCGGAGATGGGATCCGGGGGAGCGGAGGCCGTCGTGGTCGACCTCGCCACCCACCTGGCGTCGCAGGGTCACGGTGTGCGCGTGGCGAGCAACGGCGGCTGGCGGACCGACGCCCTGGCCGCCTCGGGAATCGGGATCCTCGAGGTCCCCCTGCGCGCGCCCGGACCGCTCTCGCTGGCGCGGAGCGTCGTCCGGCTCGCGCGCGAGCTGCGGCGCACCCCCGTCGACATCGTGCATGCCCACAATGTGCGGGCGACCGTCGCCGCCCACCTGGCGACCCGGCTCGCACGCCGACAGCCTCCCGTCCTGAGCACCGTGCACGGGCTGGCGGACGGGGACTACGTCCGGGCTGCGCAGGTGCTGGAGCGGTGTGCCGACGTCGTGGTGGCCGTCTCCGAGGACGTGGCCGACCGCCTGCGGGCCGCGGGACTCCCGTCCGACCGACTGTGCGTGATCGAGAATGCCGTGCCGATGCCCGACCTCCCCTCGCGCGAGACCGCTCGTCGTGAGCTCGAGATCGCGGCGGACGCCCGGGTGGTCCTCTGCCTGGCTCGGCTGATCCTCCCCAAGCGCCAGGACCAGCTCATCGAGGCCTGGGGGGAGCTGGAGATCCCGGCGCTCCTGCTGCTGGCGGGAGATGGTCCGGCGCGCGACGCCCTCGAGCAGCAGGTCGGGCGGGCGGGACTGCAGGACCGGATCACCTTCCTGGGGGACCGGCGTGATGTCGGTCGTCTCCTGGCCGCCAGTGATGTGCTGGTCCTGCCCAGCGATCGGGAGGGGCTCTCCATGACCGTGCTCGAGGCGATGGTCGCGGGTGTTCCGGTGGTGGCCTCCCAGGTCGGAGGGCTCGCCTCGCTCGACCCTGATGTCCTCGAGCTCGTGGAGCCGGGATCGGTGACGGCCCTGGCGGCAGGGGTTGCGCGGGTCCTGTCCGATCCCGGGCGGCGCGACACGCTGGTGGCGGGCGCGAACGCGTTGGTCCGCGACAGGTTCTCGGTCGACACGATGCGTGAGCGCTACGAAAAGGACTATTCGAGGCTCTGCCGGGGTAGGGAGGGCTAACGTAGGCCCGAGCCGACCGTAGACTGATGGCTGGTTCTTGGGTCGGCCAAGGGTCGCACCTTGCTCGGTACTGGACTCGGGAGCGCACGGAACGGGAAGATTTCCCGCTTCGCACTGGTCACGTGTTGAAGACGCGTGTTGGGGGAGCAATGGAACTGCGTCACATCGGGGGCGCGCTGTGGAGACAGCGAATCCTGGTCCTGCTCATTCTGGTGCTGACCGGGATCGCGGTCACCTTCGGCCTCATGTCGGCGCCGAAGTCCTACTCCGCGCACGCCACGGTGGCTGTTGCTGCCTCCCCCGAGGCCGCTGACGCCGGGCTCGAGGACCTCAACGCCCTGCGCGGCACCATTGCCGAGCTCGCCAACTCCCGCGCCGTCCTCGAAGACGTGCAGAGCCGGCTGAGCGTCCCCCGCGACCTCGCGCTGCTGCGCAACGAGATCTCGGGCCAGTGGGTCGCCGGGACGATCCTCGTCGACGTCGCGGTGGAGGACGCCGACCCCGTCGTCGCCGCGGAGATCGCCAACACGACCGCCGAGGTGCTGCCGCTCCACGACCCGAGCAACGGCGCGTTCCTGTTCACCACCAGCAACCCCGCCCAGCCTGCCAAGACCTACTCGAGCCCCAACTTGATGCTCGGCATCGGCGTGGGTGCGCTCCTGGCCATGGTGCTGGCCACGTGCGGTGCGGTGCTGCGTGATCGCCGGACCAACACCGTCGACGACGCGGCGGGCATGGAAGAGGCTGCGGTCGCGCCTGTCCTGGCCCACGTCTCTCCGCCGAGGGACCCCACCACGCTTCCGGCGCTCTACCCCGGGACCTCCGCGGCCGACGTCTTCCGGCACCTGCGCATCGCTCTCGAGGCCGAGGCGAGCACCAACCCCGTCAACAAGGTCGTCGTCACCGGGGTCACCTCGGGCGACGTCAACGTCTGGCTCGGCGCGAACCTCGCGATCTCACTGGCCAACGTCGGGCGACGCGTCCTCCTGGTCGACGGCCGCATCGGTGAGCGGCACGGCCGCCCGATCGCCGACGAGCCCGGCACCCTGGGTCTGTACGACCTCCTCACCGGAGCGGACCTCGATTCGGCGCTGAGCCCCGGCCCGGTCGAGCTCCTGACGGTGTTGCCGTCCGGCAACTGGGGAGGCGCGCCGACCGAGACACTCATCGAGACCCGCTTCTCCGATGCGATGGCCGAGGCCACCGAACGCTTCGACGTCGTGGTCGTGCTGGCTCCTCCGCTCGACGTGTGCGACGACGCCCGGGTGATGGCAGCCGGTGGTTCGCTGCTCCTGGCCGTGCCCGAAGGCGGGGTCTCGCCCGCACAGCTGCGTGCACACGCCGACAACATCCGCTCGGTCGGTGTGCGGTTGTTGGGGATCGTTCTCGTGGGCCGACGCGCTGAGCGCGTCTCTGTCTGATCACTGCCATGCCGATACGGGAGGTCAGCGCCCCGGGTCGCCTGCACGTCCTGCACGTGGGCGTCCCCACGACCGAAGGCGTCGCCGAGGTCGCGATGACGTACGTGCGCGACCAGCTCGAGCGCGGGTGGGCGGTTTCGTTGGCCTGCCCGTCGACGGGCTGGCTGGGCTACTCGGCTCGTGACCTGGGCGCCGACGTGCACTGGTGGTCGGCCCGCCGGGACCCCGGGATCGACGTCACCCGTGAGGCGATCGCGCTGCGCCGCATCATCGGCCGGGTCACCCCGGATGTCGTCCACCTGCACAGCGCCAAGGCAGGTCTGGTCGGCCGGGTGGTCGTGCGCGATCGGCTGCCCACCATCTTCCAACCCCATGCCTGGTCCTTCATGGCCGCGACCGGAACGATGAGCACGGTCTCGACGCGCTGGGAACGCTATGGCGCTCGCTGGACCAGCGAGCTCGTCTGCGTGAGCGAGAGCGAGCGTGCCGTGGGGGAGGCCGCTGGCATCGTCGGCCCGGCCACCGTGGTGCCGAACGGCGTCGACCTCTCGGTGCTGCGCCCCGCCATGGATTCGGCCCGGCGTGCCGCGCGTTCCTCACTCGGGCTCGACGACGTCCCGACGGTCGTGTGCGTGGGCCGCCTCGCGCCGCAGAAGGGTCAGCTGGACCTGCTGGACGCCTGGGACAAGGTCCGGGCCAGGATCCCCCACGCGCAGCTCCTCCTGGTGGGCGAGGGTCCCGATCGCGAGATGCTCGAACGCCGGGTGGTCCCGGGGTCCGGGGTGCGGCTGGTCGGGGCTCGCAGCGACGTCTCCGCCTGGCTCGCTGCTGCCGACGTGGTGGCCGTGCCTTCGCGCTGGGAGGGGATGGCGCTCGTCCCCCTCGAGGCGATGGCGTGCGCGCGCAGCGTGGTGGCGAGCGACGTCACCGGAATCGCGGAGAGTGTGCCCGCAGGAGCTGGCGCGATGGTGCCGCCGGCCGCACCCGATGAGCTCGCCGAGGCGCTGGCCCTGCGTCTGTCCGATCCTCAGCTGTGCGAGGACGAAGGGTGGACCGGTCGGGCGCACGTCGAGCTGCACCACAGTTCGGCTACCTCAGCGCAGGAAATTGCTCGGGTGTGTCTGCGTTTGGCGGCTGCACGGAGCCGCCGGTCAGTCTGATCGCCTTGTTGTTCGGCTCCGAGCGACCGACCGCGGCAAAGGTGCGGAACATGATCTTGATGTCCCCCCACAGCGACCAGTTCTCGATGTAGTAGTTGTCGAAGCGCACCCGGTCGTCGATGGACGTGTCGCCACGCAGGTTGTTGACCTGGGCGTGGCCGGTGAGGCCGGTCTGCACCCGGTGCCGGTCGGCGTACCGCTCCTGGACGAGGGAGAACTCCTGCACGAAGTGTGGGCGTTCGGGACGCGGCCCCACGAGGCTCATGTCGCCGCGGAGCACGTTGATCAGCTGGGGCAGCTCGTCGAGGCTGGTGCGGCGCAGGAACTTGCCGACCGGGCCCAGGCGGGAGTCATGGGTGATGGACCACTGGGTCTGGCTCTCCTCCTGCGTTGCCGGCTGGAGGGAGCGGAACTTCATCAAGGTGAAGGTCCGGCCGCCGATGCCGACCCGGGTCTGCTTGAAGATGACGCCGGGGCCGGTCTCGAGGCGTACGGCGATCGCGCAGGCGATGAGCACGGGTGAGAGCACCAGCAGCGCCACGGACGAGATGGTGACGTCCAGGGCCCGCTTGGCGAACATCCCGGCGGGGCTCAGGCCGGAGCGGCGCAGGCGCATGACGGCCACGTCACGGACCACCTCGACGCGACGGTGGTGGTCGATGCCCATCATCTCGAAGAACCGCGGGACGACGAAGACCTGGCGGTCGCTCTCGGCGCACTGGCGGACCATCGACAGCGTGGTCTGGTCGGGCGGGGTCGGGAAGGCGAAGATCACGTCCTGGACGTCCAGGTCGATCATCGCGCGTTCCAGGTCCTTCATCCCGCCCAGGAGGGGGAGCGGGAGGTCGCGCGAGGTGACCTCGGGAGCGTGGTCGATCATCCCGATCGGAACCAGACCGAGCTCGGGCTTCATGAGGAACGACTCGGCCAGGCGACGGCCCACGACGCCGGCGCCGACGATGATCACCGGGTGGGCAGCGCTGCCGTTGCGACGCATCGAGTGTGCGGCGGCGTACACGAAGGCGCGCAGGCTGACGAGGAGCGCGAAGGTGACCACGGCGAAGATGCCGATGACCCCTCCGGAGGTGCGGGTGTCGAGCGCCTGCAGGGGTGACACCCCGGCCAGGACGAGGGAGGCCGCGGCAACGGCGAGGAGCAGGCGGGGCATGTCCTCGAGGACCGACAGGACCAGGCGTGATCGGTGCAGGTCGGCACCGCGGCACACGGCGAGCGCGGCGGCGGCCGCGAGAACGAGCGAGACGAGGCTGATGTGCTGGTGGACGGCGAGACCTGCGAGGAGGACCGCGGCCACATCGACCAGGGTCAGGACAGGTCGGATGCCGCGGAACCAGATGAGTAGATCCGTCAGTCGCATTCAGAGCCCTCTGTGGTGATACCTCGATGGCCCGGGGGAGGAACGCCGGTAGGTCGACGCTCCCATGTGGCAACCCACGGGCCTGTGGGAATCGCAGATGACCACCCCGAGAGAGCACCCGACGTAGTCACTTGTGACTAGTTGCCGTCATCGTATCGCTGGGGTCGCCTGCGTGCCTCAATTGTGGAGGATCGCGGGGCACTACCCAGCCGTCTTGAGCCTTTCTTGCGGGAACGTGGTGGATCTTCGGGCCCCACGCCGCGTTCACTGCCCAGAAGTCCTACCCAGGAGTGGGCCAGAACACACCTGGGAGCGCGGATCTTCTGCGGGCTGGGAGGATGGCTCGGTGAGCTCACTCCTCCTGTCGGTCAATGTCGGGCTACCCCGTGAGGCGGCCTGGGCCGGGATCGGCCGGACCTCGATCGATCGGCGGTCGACCACCGAGCCGGTGGCGGTCGGTCCGCTCGGCCTGGCCGGTGACGAGGTCTCCGACACGGTGCACCACGGCGGCCGTGACCAGGCGGTCTACGCCTTCGCCCGCGAGGACCTCGACTGGTGGGCGGCCGAGCTGGGCCGGGAGATCCGCGACGGCATGTTCGGCGAGAACCTCACGACCTCGGGCATCGACGTCAACGAGGCGGAGGTGGGCGAGCGCTGGCGGGTCGGCGGCTGCCTGCTCGAGGTGGCCTCGGTCCGGATCCCCTGCCACGACTTCAAGTGCTGGATGGATCTCGCGGGCTACGACGCCACCGGCTGGGTCAAGCGCTTCGCCGCGCAGGCGCGGCCCGGGGCCTACCTGCGGGTGCTCGAGACCGGGGTGATCCAGGCCGGCGACGCCCTCGAGGTGGTGCACCGACCGGGGCACGCGATCACCGTCAGCACGATGTTCCGGGCCTTGGTCCTCGACCACGCACTCCTGCCCGAGCTGCTCCGCGTGGAGGGACTCGTGGAGGAGGCCAGGACGCGGGCCGAGAGGTACGTCGCGACCGGTCGCTGAGCGGTCTCGCAAAGTCCAACCGGTGGTTCGGCTACCGACACGTAACAAGGTGATCTAGGTTACTGCCGAGGGATCCGCAGTCGTCGGGGTCCCGTCGCCGCCCTCGATGTGCAGGAGTGTCATGGCTGTCAACGCCGACATCAGTTTCCTCGACCACCTGGCGCCCAACGTCGCCGTCCAGTTCCTCGACCGGGTTGCCGCCTCGTCGGGCCGAGAGGCGTACCGCTTCCCGCGGGGTGACGCCTGGGAGTCGGTGACCTGGCAACAGACCGGGGACCACGTGGAGCGACTGGCCGCCGGCCTGCTCTCCCTGGGCCTCAAGCCCGAGGAGCGCGTCGGCATCGCGTCGGGCACTCGCTACGAGTGGATCCTGGCCGACCTCGCGATCATGTGCGCGTCTGGTGCGACCACGACGGTCTACCCCTCGACCAACAGCGAGGACACCTCCTACATCCTCAGCGACTCGGAGAGCCGCTTCGTCTTTGCCGAGGACGACGTCCAGCTGGCGAAGCTGCGCGAGCACAAGAGCGAGCTGCCGCACCTGGTCAAGGTGATCACCTTCGACGGCGCCGTGGACGGTGACTGGGTGATCGGACTCGAGGACCTGGCCCTCCTGGGCGACGCCTACCTCGCCGAGCACCCCGGCTGTGTCGCCGAGGTCGCCAAGGCCATCGCTCCCGACCAGCTCGCGACCCTGATCTACACCTCGGGCACCACGGGTCGCCCCAAGGGCGTGCGGTTGCGCCACAGCTCGTGGGTCTACGAAGGCGCCGCGATCCAGGTCCAGGACATCCTCGACGAGGACGACCTCCAGTTCCTGTGGCTGCCGATGGCCCACTCGTTCGGCAAGGTGCTGCTCTCCTCGCAGCTGGCCTGTGGCTTCTCGACCGCCATCGACGGGCGGGTCGAGAAGATCATCGAGAACCTCGCGGTCGTCCGACCGACCTTCATGGGGGCCGCTCCGCGGATCTTCGAGAAGGCGCACGGTCGCATCGTGACCATGCAGCAGTCCGAGGGTGGGGCCAAGGAGAAGCTCTTCAACAAGGCCTTCGCCGTCGGCAAGCAGGTCGACCAGCTCGTCCGTGAGGGCAAGTCGATCCCGCTGGGCCTCAAGGTCCAGCACGCGCTCTTCGACAAGCTGGTCTTCAGCAAGGTGCGCGACCGCTTCGGTGGTCGGGTCCGTTTCTTCATCTCCGGGGCCGCTGCCCTCAACCAGGAGATCGCCGAGTGGTTCCACGCAGCCGGCATCGTGATCCTCGAGGGTTACGGCCTCACCGAGTGCTCCGCGGGCGGGTTCGTCAACCACCCCGACGACTACCGCTTCGGCACGGTCGGGCCGGCCCTGCCGGGCAGCGAGGTGAAGCTCGGTGACGGGGACGAGATCATGATCAAGGGTCCGCACGTCATGGACGGCTACCACAACCTCCCGGAGGAGACCGCCAAGACGCTCACCGAGGACGGTTGGCTGCACACCGGGGACAAGGGCGCCCTCGACGCCGACGGCTTCCTCACGATCACCGGACGGATCAAGGACCTCTTCAAGACCTCCGGCGGCAAGTACATCGCGCCGTCGGCCATCGAGTCGAAGTTCAAGGCGGTCTGCCCCTACGCCAGTCAGTTCATGGTCTTCGGCAACGACCGGAACTTCGTCGTCGCCCTGATCACCCTGGACCCCGACGCGATGGACACCTGGGCCAACGAGAACGACATGGCGGGTTCGTCGTACACCGAGCTGGTGCGCAGCGACGCCGTCAAGGCCCTCGTCGGCGGGTACGTCGACCAGCTCAACTCCCGGCTCAACCGCTGGGAGACCATCAAGAAGTGGGAGCTGCTCGACCACGACCTGACGATCGAGTCCGGCGAGCTCACCCCCTCGATGAAGGTCAAGCGCAACGTCGTGGAGGACAACCACCAGAAGCTCATCGCTTCGTTCTACTCCTGATTCGGGACTGATCCGGGCCTGACCCGGACCGCCGGCTCACCGGCTGGTTGGATGGACGGATGCCGTCTGCCCTGCCTGCTGGTGAGCCGGCCCCCACCGACGGATCGCTCCCGGAGAGCGCGCTGGCCGAGCTCGGCCAGCGCCCGTTCGGGATCTACGTGCACGTGCCGTTCTGCACGGTGCGCTGCGGCTACTGCGACTTCAACACCTACACCGTCCAGGAGCTCGGTGGCGCTGCCACCGCTCCCGGCGCCTCCCGGGCGACCTATGCGCAGGCCGCGATCGAGGAGATCCGGCGGGCCCGACGCTCACTCGGTGATCGTGACCTCCCTGTCTCGACCGTCTTCTTCGGCGGGGGGACGCCCACGCTGCTCCCGGCCGGTGACCTGGTGGCGATCGTCGCCTCGATCGAGGCGGAGTTCGGTCTGGTCGACGGCGCCGAGATCACCACCGAGTCGAACCCCGACAGCGTCACGGCTGCCGACCTGGCCCAGCTGCGCGAAGGCGGGCTCAACCGGATCTCCTTCGGCATGCAGTCGGCCGTGCCCCACGTGTTGGCGACCCTGGATCGCACCCACGACCCGTTGCGCGTGCCGCTGGTCGTGGACGCGGCGCGCAAGGCTGGCTTCGAGCAGGTCAGCCTGGACCTCATCTACGGCACTCCGGGGGAGTCGCTCAGCGACTGGGAGACCTCCCTGGATGCCGCCCTGGCCTGCGCCCCCGACCACATCTCGGCGTACTCCCTCATCGTGGAGGAGGGCACCGCCCTGGCCCGCCAGGTCCGCCGCGGCCAGGTGCCGATGCCCGACGACGACGACCTCGCGGACAAGTACCTCCTGGCCGACGACCGCCTCGTGGCGGCCGGGCTGGGGTGGTACGAAGTGTCGAACTGGGCTCGCGACGAGGCCAGCCGGTGCCGCCACAACGTCCTCTACTGGACCGGTGGCGACTGGTGGGGAGTCGGACCCGGCGCGCACTCGCACGTGGGCGGCGTGCGCTGGTGGAACGTCAAGCACCCCGCGGCGTACGCCGACCGGCTGGCCGCCGGCCTGAGCCCGGCGCACGCGCGCGAACTCCTCGATGCCGAGAGCAGGCACGTCGAGCGGGTGCTGCTGGAGCTGCGGCTGCGCGACGGACTGTCGACATCGATCCTGGCGCAGGCGGGCAGAGCAGCAGTCCCCGACCTGGTCGGCCGAGGACTGCTGGTGGAGCATCCCGATCGCCTCGTGCTCACGCGGCAGGGCCGGTTGCTGGCCGACGCCGTGGTGCGCGACCTGCTCGCGTGAGCTGCTAGCTGACCATCCGGATCGTGAGCGGGTAGCGGTAGTCCTCGCCCTGCGAGGCCTTGACCGAGCCGATGATCGTCAGGACCAGCCATCCGAGCAACGCTGCGACGATCGTGAAGAAGCCCACCAGGACGAACATCAGCGGGATCGAGACCAGCACGTAGATCATGATCGAGATCTGGAAGTTGAGCGACTCCACCGCGTGTCGCCGGATGTGGGGTGACTGGCTGCCCTTGACCAGGAAGACGATGAGCGGGCCCAGCACGGCGAGTCCGCCCAGCAGGGAGGCGACCAGCGCGCTCCAGTGCGCGGCGCCACCCCAGGTCTGTTCCTCCTGGCTGAGGCCCGCCGGGCGGTCGCGGTAGACGGGTGGCTGCTGCGGCGGCGGGTGCTCACCGGCGTGGGCGCCGGACTGTGGCGGACCGGCGGGCGCCATGCCGAAGGCGCCCTGGCCGCTCATGGGGTATCGGGGTGGCTCGTCGCCGTGGTGGGGCGGCCGGGTCGGATCGCTCATCTCGCACTCCTCGGATCACTCGGTGGTGACGAAATCGATCAGTTCCTCCACCCTACCCAGCAGGGCGGGATCGAGGTCGTTGAAGGTGGTGACCTTGCCCAGGATGTGCTTCCAGGCGCGGGCGGTGTCGGCCTGGTCGCGGTGCGGCCAGCCCAGCTGCTGGCACACGCCCTTCTTCCACTCGATGCTGCGCGGCACGTCCGGCCAGCGGTCGATGCCCAGGCGGGCCGGCTTCACCGCGGCCCAGACGTCGATGAACGGGTGGCCGACGATGAGGACGTGCTTGCCGACCGGTGAGCGCATGACGGTCTGGGCGATCCGGCTCTCCTTGGAGCCGCGGACCAGGTGGTCGACCAGCACGCCCACCTTGCGGTCGGGACCGGGCCGGAAGTCACGCAGCTGCTCGGCGAGGTCGTCCACGCCGTCGAGGTACTCGACGACGACGCCCTCGATGCGCAGGTCTGCTCCCCACACCTTCTCGACCAGCTCGGCGTCGTGGCGTCCCTCGACGAAGATCCGACTGGCGCGTGCGACACGTGCCTGGGCCCCAGGCACGGCGACCGAGCCGGACGCCGTACGGGTCGCGGGGCCGGGGGCACCCGCGCGGGCCGGGGGAGTGAGGATCACCGGGCGACCCTCGAGCAGGAAGCCCGGGCCGAGCGGGAAGGTGCGCCGCTTGTGCCGACGATCCTCGAGGGTCACGGTGTGCAGGTCCCGGTCGATCGCGACGATCTCGCCGCACCAGTCGGTCGTGACCTCCTCGACGACCGCGCCCATGGCAGCGGGGGTCTCGACGGCCCGGCCGCGGGTGGGGGCCCGCCAGTCGGTGTTGAGGACGTCGGAGCCGTAGCGGTCGTGGGAGGTCACTGATCCACGGTAGGCGGCCGCGCGGCGCTCGGACCGGGTGACGCGCCGGGCTCAGCCCTCGGTGTCTGCCTCGACGTCGTCGGCGGGCTCGTCCATCTCCTCGGCCAGCTTCCCGCCGTCCATGTCGAGGTCGTCCGGCTCGGCGTCGTCCTCCTCGGTCAGGGGCTCGGCCAGGGGGTTCTCCTCGGACGGGCGGAGGTCCGGGGGGAGCTGGTCGTCGTCGATGCCGGTGGTCTGGTCGTCCTCGCGCTCGGATGGGCTCATGTCGGCTCCGTTCCCGAGAGGCTCAGGAGCAAACGCAGCGATTCGGGCCTGATGCCGTCGTGCGAGGTCCTACGCTGTCGCTGCCGTCTGGGATTCCGCTCGGTGCTCGGCCCATCCTGAGGAGACCGCCCATGGTCGACCCGACCGAGATCAGCGCGCGCGAGTCGGTGCGGCGCGTGTTCGCGAACCCCAACCTGCGTCGGGTCCAGCTGGCCTTCTTCGGTTCGCTGCTGGGCGACTGGGCGTACGCCACCGCCGTCACCGTCTGGGCGTTCTCGGTGGGGGGTGCCACGGCCGTCGGGGTGTTCATGGCGGTCCGGTTCATCGCCGTGGCGCTGGCCGGGCCACTGGGTGCCGCGGTCGCGGACCGCGTCTCGCGGCGGACCTTCATGATGGCCACCGACGCCATCCGGGCCGTCCTGGTGTGCCTGGCCGCGTTGGCGGTCGCGTTCGACACCCCGCCGATGGTCGTCTATCTCCTGGCGATCGCAGCGGCCATGGTCGGAGCGCCGTTCCGGGCCGCGCAGGCCGGCCTCATCCCGAAGCTGGTCAAGACCCCCGACGAGCTGACCTCGTCCAACGCCGTGGCTGCGAACCTCGAGAACGTCGTGGTCTTCCTCGGCCCGGCTCTGGGTGCGTTGCTGGTGAGCCTGACCAATGTGCAGGTCGTCTTCTGGTTCAACGTGGCGACCTACCTGTGGTCGCTGGCCCTGGTTGCCGCGATCCGGGTGCCGGTGCCGCTCGCCGATGTCAAGATCGGCTCCCCGGCAGCCGATCAGGAATCCGGACACCCCCCGCCGGAGGGCGTGCTGCGCGAGCTGACGGCGGGATTCGCCGCTCTCGGGAAGGACCGCGACCTCGCCGTGGTGGCCTCGCTCGCCGCCGCCCAGGGCCTGGTCTGGGGGGCACTCACGGTCTTCCTGGTGATCGTCTCGATCGAGATGCTCGATGCCGGGGCCGCGGGCGTCGGGTACCTCAACTCCATCATGGGCGTGGGCACGATCGTCGGCGGGATGGTCATCCTCTCCCGCACGACCAAGCGCCGGCTGGCGCGTGACATGAACCTCGGAGTCCTCGGCTGGTCCTTGCCGCTCCTGCTGCTGGCGGCGTTCCCGTCCCCGGTGACCGCGGTCATCGCGCTGGCGATCATCGGGCTGATGGACCCGTGGGTGAACGTCGGACTCGACACGCTGCCCCAACGCCTGGCCCCGGACCGGCTGCTGTCCCGCGTCTTCCAGGCAGTGGACAGCTCGCTGATTGCGGCCATGTCGCTCGGCGCCTTCGCGGCACCCGCGCTCGTGCACTGGCTCGGGTTCCGGGGTGCGATGGCCTTCATCGGCTCCGTGGTGACGATCTACGCCCTCACCACGTTGCGGACCACCGCGCGTCTCGACGCCCGGCTGCGGGAGCCGGCGCACCTGGGCCTGCTGCGCTCGGTCTCGCTCTTCGCGCCGTTGTCGCTCCCCGTGACTGAGCTGCTCGCCCACAAGCTGTCGGTGGTCGTCGTACCGGCCGGCGGAGTCGTGGTGCGCGAGGGCGACCCCTCTGACTGCGTCTACGTGGTCGTCTCCGGTGAGGTGGAGGTGACCCAGGCCGGTCGGGTCCTGCGCACCGAGACCGCCGGCGACATCTTCGGTGAGATCGGACTCCTGCGCGACGTCCCGCGCACGGCGACGGTGACCGCGGTCGTCGGGACCGAGCTGGTGGCCCTGGGCCGCGAGGACTTCCTGACCGCCGTGACCGGCCAGCAGGAGGCGCGGATCGCAGCCGAAGAGGTGGTGTCGCGGCGGCTCGGAGTGTGACCGCGGATCAGCGAGCCCGGCGGCTCAACGCCTCCCGGTCGAGCACCCGGATCCGGCCCCGACCCAGCTCGACGACGCCGTCGTGCGCGAGACGCTTCAGGATCTGGTTGACGCTGGGCCGAGTCCCGCCCACGAGCTCGGCGATGTACTCCTGGGTGAGCGGAATCGTGACCGGGTCCCCGGGTCGCCCGTCGGTCGCGTAGGTCTCGGTCAGCTCCGCGAGCCGGCGGTAGACGCGCGTGTCCAGTCCGTCGTACATCGCTTCGAGCAGGCGCGCGGACAAGTTCTCGATCCGCCGGGCCATCAAACTCAACACCAGCTGCTCGGTGGCGCGGTGATGACCGCGCAGATCGCGGAAGGAGGCCGCCGAGAGCGAGAGCGTCTCGGCGGGTTCGAGCGCGACGATCGTGGCCGAGCGGGTCGGGGGTCGGTCGTCGAGCAGCGAGAGCTCGCCGAAGTAGTCGCCGCGGCCCAGCACGTTGAGAGTGGCGCTGTCTCCCCGCGCGGTCGACACCCGCACCGCGAGTCGCCCACTGGCGACCAGATGGAGGCTGTCGGACGGATCGCCCTCGTGCACCAGGACCTCGCCGCGGGTGAACGTGCGGCGGCGGGTGGTGCCGAGGAGTCGGGTGCGCTGCTCGGCGTCCAGCGAGGCGAGGAGGGGCCAGTCCATGGCCGAGTGTGGCACGCCCGGCGCCCCGGCGCGGCTGCGTCAGAAATTGGACAGTCGTCGTGTCGGCAAGCGAACAGAACACTGGCGCGGGTTGGGCCACAGTGTGACTCACCGGGCCGGTCGGCCCCCGACCAGAGGAGCAGGACATGACCGAGAACATCCACGAAGACGTCGAGGGTCACCGCGCGAAGCACTTGTCCACTGACGAGGACGTCGAGGGCCACCGTCGCGTGGGACTCTCCGAAGACGAGGACGTCGAGGGCCACCGTCGCGTGGGGCTCTCCGAAGACGAGGACGTCGAGGGCCACCGGGTCATGTCGAGCCTGCCGGCCGACGACGAGGACGTCGAGGGCCACCGCAGCAAGATGTGACCCAGCCGTCTCCGTACGGCGCACTCGCAGTCGACCCGGCCAGACGGCCGGGTCGATTGCTGCGCGAACCGATGTCCCGCCACCAGGAGCCAGCGTGAACCCAGAACCTGACCTCATCCCTTCGTTGGCAGCGATCCGCACGCTGTTCGGTGCCGGGGCGTGCTCCTGTGCCCTCGTCGACGAGTCGGGCACCAGCCTGACCTTCGTCGCGGCCGACGGGAGGGGGGCTGCGGAGATCACGGGCGTCACCATTTCGGTGAGTCACGGGATTGCGGGGTGGGCGGTCATGTCCGGCCAGCCGCTGACCGTGCGTGACGTCGCAGCGGACGAACGCTTCGCCCGCGACATCGCCGAAGCCACCAGCTACGTCCCGACCTCGGTGATGGTGGCCCCGCTCTACACCCGGGAGGGCGAGGTGCTCGGCGTCGTCGAGGTGCTGGACGCGCAGGTCGACGCGGCGTCCGACTGGACGCTCGCGGTGCTCGGCACCCTCGGGTCCCAGCTGGCGGCGCTGATCGAGGCCCGGGGCCGGTCCGCGGCAGGCTCCTCCTCGCGACTCGAGGAGCTGGCGGCCAGCGTGCTGGCAGCGGTGCACACCTACTCCACTGCCGGCGACTGATGCTGCCTGCGTGGTCCTCGGCCTTTGTCGAAGGGATGCTGACCCAGGTCCGGGCGCTGCCGATCGCAGACGTGCGCGACTGGGCGTTCGCGGGCTCGACCGGGGCCGGGGTCCGGGTGGCGGTCATCGACAGCGGGATCGACGGCGATCACCCTCGGGTGGGTGGGATCGCCGGCTCGGTGGCCATGGAGGTGGACGAGGACGCACCCGACGGGTTCCGCGCCGTCGAGGGTCCGCACGAGGACTACGTCGGGCACGGAACGGCGTGCGCGGCGATCATCCGATCGCTGGCGCCGGATGCCGAGATCTTCAGCGTCCGGGTCCTGGGTCCGAACCTCAAGGGTCGCGGTGCGCTCTTCCACGCCGGGATCGCCTGGGCGGTGGAGCACGACATGGCGGTCGCCAACCTGTCGCTGTCGAGCAAGAGCGAGGCCATGTTCGGCCCGCTCCACGAGGTCTCCGACGAGGCCTACTTCAAGAGCACCGTCCTGGTCAGTGCCGCCAACAACCTGCCCGGGCCGACCTACCCCTCGCAGTACGCGTCGGTGGTGTCGGTCGCTGCACGTGAGGGGCAGGACCCGATGGGACTGGCCTACAACCCGAACCCACCGGTCGAGTTCGGTGCCCGGGGCATCGACGTCGACGTGGCCTGGTCCGGTGGCGGCTCCATCGTCGCGACGGGCAACAGCTTCGCCGCACCACACGTCGCGGGCATCGTCACGTTGCTGCTCGGCAAGCATCCCCACCTGACCCCGTTCGAGGTGAAGTCGGTCCTCCAGGCGATCAGCGAGAACGTCGCGCCCTGAGCGTGGGAAGCCGTCACCCCGTTGTGTCCGTCAGCCGACAGACAAGGTCTCCCGGACGGAGCAGGATTCGACCACCAGGGCCCTGTGCCCTCCTGACTCGGAGGAGTAGCCATGAACAACGACAACCGGGGTCTCGACTCGGCGATCGAGGACGTCTCGGGGCACAAGATCGCCGCGAGCCTGCCGATCGAGGAGGACGTGGAGGACGTCGAGGGGCACGTCCAGCCGCGTCCGAACGACGTCGAGCGCTGACTGACCTTCGTCAGGCGAGCGGCAGGCTCCGGCCGCCGCGGGGCAGTTGCGCGTAGCCGCGGTGTACGGCGTGCTCGAGGCCCTCGGGCGGGAACGCCCAGTCCCCGGCCGCGAGGGCCTGGTCCTGGGGAACCCCTCGCGAGGCGAGGTCGCGGATGGTGCCGGCGACGAGCCCGATCGAGTTGCGCTGGATCTCCACGAACTCGCGGTCCACGAGTGACCCGTGTCCGGGGACCACGACGGTGGCCGAGCTGGTCAGGCCGAGCACGATGTCGAGGCTGTGCGGCCACTCGAGCGGGAAGCAGTCGGCGCCGTAGGCCGGCGGCGCCGACTCCTCGATGATGTCGCCGGCGATCAGCACGTCGGCGTCCGGGACGCGTACGACGAGGTCGCCGCCCGTGTGGGCGCGGCCGGGGTGCACGAGCTCCACGACGCGGTCGCCGAGGTCGACGACGATCGCGCTCGAAAAGGTGGCGTCCGGCAGCACGATCTCGGTGTCGGCGATCCCCTCGCTCTCGAGCACGCCGGGCCCCCGGGCCTCGAGCTCGTCGCGGGCGTTCTCGTGCGCGTGGATGGGGACCGGACCGTAGGCCGCCCGGAACGCGGCGTTGCCGAAGGTGTGGTCGAAGTGGGCGTGGGTGTTGACGACGCCGGTCACCTCGCCGACGCCGAGGCGTCGTACGTCGTCGACCACGCCGTTGCCCAGGGCCGTCGAGCCGTGCGTGTCGACGATGAGCAGGCCGCCGGACCCGCCCACCAGGGTGAGGTTCACGTCATACCGCGCGTGGCGGGCGACCCACACACGGTCGGCCACCTCCCGAAAACCTGCATCCACGAAGTCCGTCATGGGCGCGACCCTAGTAGTCTTGGCACTCACGGCTTTCGAGTGCCAGTGATTTTCGGTCGTCCAGCGAGGAGGAGGCAACGTGCAGGAGGAACGCAGGCTTGCCGTGCTCCGTGCCATCGTCGAGGACTACGTCGCCACCGAGGAGCCGGTCGGTTCCAAGGCGCTCGTCGAACGACACAGCCTCGGGGTGTCCCCGGCCACCGTGCGCAACGACATGGCCGCCCTCGAGGAGGAAGGCTTCATCACCCAGCCGCACACCAGTGCCGGCCGGGTGCCGACCGACAAGGGCTATCGCCTCTTCGTCGACCGGCTCTCCACCGTCAAGCCGATGAGTGCGGCCGAGAAGCGGGCGATCGCCAGCATCCTGGACGGGGCGGTCGACCTCGACGACGTCGTCCAGCGCTCGGTGCGCCTGCTCGCCCAGCTGACCCGGCAGGTCGCCGTCGTGCAGTACCCCACCCTCTCGCGCTCGACGGTGCGCCACGTCGAGCTGGTCTCGCTGGCCCCCACGCGGCTGCTGGTCGTCCTGATCCTCAGCAGCGGCCGGGTCGAGCAGCGCCTCGTCGACCTGGACACCCCGCTCGACGACGTCCAGCTGGCCGACCTGCGCTCGCGCGTGGGGCGAGCGACGATCGGCGAGATCATCGCCGATGCCTCCACGGCGTTGCGCCGGGCCGTGCTGCCGGTCGACACCCGGCTCGACGACGCCGGTGACCGGGCCGTCCTGGTGGCGCTCGTCTCGGTCGTCGACACGCTCGTCGAGGCCATGTCCGACCACCGCTCCGACGAGCGGGTGGCCGTCGGGGGAGCGGCCAACCTCGCGCGCTTCGGGGACAGCTTCGACGCCGACGTGCGCCCGCTCCTGGAAGCACTCGAGGAGCACGTCATCCTGCTCAAGCTGCTCGGCGAAGCCACCACCGGCGGCAGCGTGACGGTTCGGATCGGTCACGAGGGGCCCTACCAGGAGCTCGCCTCCACGAGCGTCGTCGCGACCGGCTACGGCCCGCGTGACGAAGCCGTCGCTCGGCTCGGGATCGTCGGTCCCACCCGCATGGACTACCCCGGAACCATGGCGTCGGTGCGGGCGGTCGCCCGCTACGTCTCCCGGATCCTCGACGAGGGATGACCTCCCTCCGCACACCTCCCGCAACGATCTCAAAGGAACCTCTGTGAGTCACGACCTCTACGACCTCCTCGGTGTCGCCCGCGACGCGGACGCCGACGCCCTGAAGAAGGCCTACCGTCGTCTGGCGCGCCAGCTGCACCCCGACGTCAATCCCGACCCCGAGACCCAGGAGAAGTTCAAGGAGGTCTCGCGCGCCTACGAGGTCCTCTCGGACCCGCAGAAGCGCGCGGCGTACGACCGCGGCGGAGACCCGTTCGGCGGTGGCGCGGCCGGCTTCGGCCAGGGTGCCGGCTTCTCCTTCACCGACATCATGGACGCCTTCTTCGGAGGTGGTGGACCCGGCGCTGCCCAGGGCCGTGGCCCGCGGCCGCGGATGCGTCGCGGCCAGGACGCGTTGATCCGGATCGAGATCGAGCTGGCCGAGGCGGCCTTCGGGGTCAGCCGTGAGCTCAAGGTGGACACCGCCGTCCTCTGCACCACCTGCCACGGTGACGGGGCCGCCCCCGGCAGCCACCCGGTGCCCTGCGAGACCTGCCGGGGGGCCGGCGAGGTGGCGCACGTCCAGCGGTCGTTCCTCGGCGAGATCCGCACCCTGCGCCCGTGTGCCGCGTGCCGCGGGCTGGGCTCGATCATCCCGGACCCGTGCCGTGAGTGCTCCGGCGACGGCCGGGTCCGCTCACGGCGCAGCCTGACGGTCAAGATCCCCGCCGGCGTCGACAACGGCACCCGGGTCCAGCTGACCGAGCAGGGCGAGGTGGGTCCCGGCGGCGGTCCGGCCGGCGACCTGTACGTCGAGATCCACGTCGCGGACCACGAGACCTTCACCCGGCACGGCAACGACCTGCACTGCACGGTCACGGTCCCGATGACGGCTGCTGCCCTCGGCACGATCCTCACGATCCCGACCCTCGAGGCGGACCTCGAGCAGGGGGCCGACTCCGGGGTCGAGATCTCGTTCGACATCGAGATCGAGCCGGGGACCCAGTCGGGCGCCGAGCAGGTGTTGCGGGGCCGCGGCGTGCCCGGCCTCCGCGGCGGCCGCGGCGACCTGATCGTCAGCGTCCTGGTGGAGACCCCGACCCGCCTCGATGCCCGCCAGCAGGAGCTGCTCGTCGAGCTCGCGGGCCTGCGCGGCGAGGAGAAGCCGACCGGTCAGGTCCGCCCTGGCTCCAAGTCGGTCTTCGGTCGGCTCCGCGACGCGTTCAACCCGCACGGATGACGCTGCCGGTGCACCTCGTGCCCTCCCTGACCGGGGTGGCGGTGGGGGCCGCCGTCGAGGTCACCGGGGACGAGGCGCACCACGCGGTCGCCGTACGCCGGCTGCGGGTGGGGGAGTCAGTGGTCCTCACCGACGGAGCCGGGGTGTCGGTGGTGGCCGAGGTCGTCTCGACCGGCAAGCGGGTCTTCGAGGCACGCGCGGTCCGCGTGGACACCGCGCCGGCAGCAGACCCCGAGATCGTCGTGGTCCAGGCGATTCCGAAGGGGGACCGGGGTGAGCTCGCCGTCGAGATGCTGACCGAGATCGGGGTCGCCACGATCGTGCCGTGGGCCGCTGAGCGCAGCGTGGCCGTGTGGAAGGGCGAGCGGGCGACCAAGTCCCTGGCCCGTTGGCGCTCGACCGCCCGCGAGGCCGCCAAGCAGGCGCGCCGCTCCTGGCTGCCGGATGTCTCCGAGCTGGCCACGACGGCTGACGTCGTGGCGCTGGTCGAGGCAGCCACCTGTGCCGTCGTACTCCACGAGGAGGCGTCGGTGCCCCTGAGCTCGATCGAGGTGCCGCAGACCGGCCGGATCCTGGTCGTGGTCGGCCCCGAGGGGGGACTGACCGAGGCCGAGGTCGCCGCGTTCAGCGCGGCTGGGGCCAACGCCGTCCGCCTCGGCGCTGAGGTGCTGCGCACCTCGACGGCCGGTGTCGCCGCGGCGGCTGCCCTGCTCTCGCGCACCTCTCGCTGGCGCTGACGAGGCGGGGCCGCCGCTCCCGGCTAGCCGATCGTGATCGACTTCGTGTCGACGTCGGGGCCGCCGCCCTCACCGCCGGACGGGTCGTCGGTCATCGCGACGAAGGTGTACTCGCCGGCGGGCAGGTCGCTCACGTCGATCGGCTCGGTCTGCCAGGGGTGGAGCTTGTCCATGAAGCCCTCGGCCGTCGCGAAGCCCTGCTTGAGCACCGTGTCGCCCTGCCGGATCTCCCACGGGACGTTGGCCTCGAACGAGCTGGCCACACCGGAGGCGGTGAAGGTGCCGGAGAGCTGGGCCCCGGACTCGGGGGAGGTGACGTTGACCAGCGCGAGCACGTCGAGCTGGGGCGCCTCGGCGAGCGGCTCGGACGTCGGCACGCCGAAGACCTGGTCGATCGGGTTGTCGGCCGTGCGGAACTGCACCGCCGCGCGCGTCTGGGTGGCTGCCTGGAGCGTGTAGATCACCTGCTGCACGGAGAGCTCGGCCTGGGCCTGGCTCATGGCGGAGGGTCGGTCTCGCACCGACTCGTCCACCACCAGCTCGATCACCCCGTTGCCGTCGTACGACGCCGAGAGCAGCTGGTCGGCCTGCCACGACGTGGCGTAGTCGGGATCGCCGGGGGTCTGGGCCAGGGCGACCAGAGCCGCGGCGAGGTCGTCGGCGGCCGGTACCTGGGTGAACTCGCGGTAGAGGCGCTCTCCGCGCGGAGTGTCGCCCAGGTAGTACGCAGCGGTCGTGATCCCGGTCGGCTGCGGGGAGGCCGATCCGGTCTCGCTGGGCGTCGGCTCCGTCGGCTGGCTGTTCTTCGACTGCCCGGCCGGTCCGGGGCCCGACCCGTTGTCGGTCAGGCCGAAGTTCCCGCCGGCGAAGGCGATCGCAGTGATGACCGCCGCCGTGGCGGCGACGGCGCCGACCACGGCATAGAGCCACGGACGGCCGGAGTTCCTGCGAGCAGACATGGGCGTCACCTTCGTTCGGTTGCGGATGGAGTCGAGAGCCTCGCCGGGCTCGATGTGGGACACGGCGTCGGACATCATGGCGGAGAGCCGGGCATCGAGGTCGGGATCGGGCTGGTGGTCGGGCTGGTGGTCGGGTTGGGGGCCGCGGGGTTCGGTCATGACCTGTCCTCCAGGTAGTGGCTGAGCAGGTGGCGCAGGGCAGCCGAGCCACGTGAGGCGTGGCTCTTGACCGCTCCCCGGCTGATGCCGAGGGTCTCGGCGATGTCCGCTTCGGACAGGTCGAGATAGTGACGCAGCACGAGCACCTCGCGCTGTCGGACCGGCAGCTCGCGCAACGCATCGAGCACGGCGTCCCGGCGGGCCGTGACCAGCGTCGCCTCGTCTGCTCCCGCAGCCGGCGGGGGGAGGGAAGCCTGGTCGAGGTGGCGGGCCACGACCGCCCGGTGCCGCAGTGCCGACCGGGACCGGTTGACGACGCTCTGCCGGAGGTAGGCGAGCGCGAGATCGTGGTCGCGGAGCTTGTGCCACCGCTCGTGCACCGCGACGAAGGCGTCCTGCACGATCTCCTCGCCGGTGCCGACGTCGCGGACCAGCAGGACCGAGAGCCGGACCAGCTGGCGCCAGTGGGCGGCGTACAACTGCTCCAGGGCGGTGTCCGCGTCCCACGACGACCGGTTCCGGGTCATCGGAGACTCGGCAATCGCATGGGTCATCACGCTAGTGGCACGCGCAGCCCCGCCCCGGGGTTTACCGCGGCGATCCGTCAGTTTCCGCATTCGTGGGACCATCAGCCATGGACGCGACCAGGACCGATCCGGACTGCATCTTCTGCAAGATCGTCGCGGGAGAGATCCCCGGCGACGTCGTGCACCGCACCGAGCGGGTCGTGGCCTTCCGCGACGTGAACGCCCAGGCGCCCACCCACGTGCTGATCGTGCCGCGCGCGCACCACCCCAACATCGCCCGGCTGGCTCTGGCCTCGCCGGACACCGCGGCCGAGCTGATGACGGTCGCCGCGCTCGTGGCCGAGGCCGAGGGACACGAGGACTACCGCCTGGTCTTCAACACCGGTGCCGGTGCCGGGCAGACGGTCTTCCACACCCACCTGCACCTGCTGGCCGGGCGCGGGCTCTCGTGGCCCCCCGGCTGAGCGAGTGCGCGGTGTCGAGGCGCTCCCGTAGCATGGATTCCGCTCACCCTGCCGACCGAAAGGACCGCCCGCTCGGGCATCCATGACTGACTCGCATCGCCACGAGGGACCTGCCGAGGATCCGCGCGACTCCGCACCGGATGGCCAGCGTCCCAGCCGGCACACCGTCGTGGTCCCCAACAGCATCAACATGGTCAGCCTGCTGGGCCCGGGGGACGAACACCTCGCCCTGCTCGAGCGTTCGTTCGGCGCGGACCTGCACGTCCGCGGCAACCGGATCACGCTCCAGGGCGACCCCGGTGAGATCGCCCTCGCCGAGCGGCTGCTCGACGAGCTCGTGCGGATCATCCGCACCGGTCAGGGCGTCACCACCGAGACCGTCGAGCGGGTGCTGGCGATGCTGCGGGCCGAGACGACCGAGCGACCGGCCGACGTCCTCACGCTGAACATCCTCTCCAACCGCGGCCGGTCGATCCGTCCGAAGACCCTCAACCAGAAGAAGTACGTCGACTCGATCGACCAGCACACGATCACCTTCGGCATCGGCCCCGCCGGCACCGGCAAGACCTATCTCGCCATGGCCAAGGCAGTGCAGGCTCTCCAGGCCAAGAACGTCACCCGGATCATCCTGACCCGGCCGGCCGTCGAGGCCGGCGAGCGACTCGGCTACCTCCCCGGCACGCTCAGCGAGAAGATCGACCCCTACCTGCGGCCGCTGTACGACGCGCTGCACGACATGATCGATCCCGAGACGATCCCCAAGCTCCTGGCCGCCGGCACGATCGAGGTGGCCCCCCTGGCCTACATGCGCGGGCGGACCCTCAACGACGCCTTCATCATCCTCGACGAGGCACAGAACACCTCGCCGGAGCAGATGAAGATGTTCCTGACCCGGCTCGGGTTCGGCTCGAAGATCGTCGTCACCGGCGACGTCACCCAGGTCGACCTCCCCAACGGGATGAAGTCCGGCCTGCGCGTGATCGAGGGGATCCTCGACGGGGTCGAGGACATCGTCTTCAACCGACTCACCAGCCACGACGTCGTGCGGCACAAGCTCGTCGGCAAGATCGTGGCGGCGTACGACCAGCACGACGCGCGCGCTGACTTCGCCGCCCAGAAACACATCGCGCAGCCCACCACCAAGACCGCAGGACCAGGGAGCCGATCATGAGCATCGAAGTGCTCAACGAATCGGGTCACCCGATCGACATCAAGAAGCTCGCCTCGCTCAGCCGGTTCGTGATGGACCAGATGCGCGTGCACCCGCTGGCCGAGCTCTGCATCAAGGCGGTCGACGAGGACACGATCGCCGCGCTCAACGAGCAGTGGATGGAGAAGGAGGGGCCCACCGACGTCCTGGCCTTCCCGATGGACGAGCTGCGCCCCGGCCTGGTCAACGAGGAGCCCGAGGAGGGCGTTCTCGGTGACCTGGTGCTCTGCCCCGAGGTCGCTGCCGGGCAGGCGACGACCGCCGGGCACAGCGCCGAGTCCGAGATCGAGCTGCTCACGGTCCACGGGATCCTGCACCTGCTCGGCTACGACCACGCAGAGCCCGAGGAGCACCGTGAGATGTTCGGTCTCCAGGACCAGCTGCTCGCGGAGTGGCGCGCGACGTGACCTCCGGTGATGTCGGGCTGCTGCTGACCGCAGCCGCCCTGGTCGTGCTGGCCGGGCTCTTCTCCGCTGCCGATGCGGCCCTCGGCTCCTTCTCGCGGGCGCGCGCCGAGGAGCTCCTGAACGAACGCCGTCCCGGGTCGAGGCGGCTGGTCGCCATGCTCGACGACGCCGCGCGCTACCTCAACACCGCGCTGCTGCTGCGGCTGCTGTGCGAGGTCGCCGCGATCGTGCTGGTCACGCTCTTCGTCGACGAGGCGTACGGCGGATGGTGGTGGCCGAGTGTGCTGACCACCATCGGCGCGATGCTGGTGCTGTCGTTCGTGGCGATCGGGGTCGCGCCGCGGACCCTGGGTCGCCAGCACTCCGAGCGCGTCGCTCTCTTCTCCGCGCTGCCGCTGACCTTCATCACCCGGATCCTGGGCCCGTTCCCGCGCTTGCTGATCCTGCTCGGCAACGCCATCACCCCGGGGCGCGGCTTCCGCGAGGGGCCGTTCTCGACGGAGACCGAGCTGCGCGAGCTCGTCGACCTCGCCGAGGCCTCGGCCGTCATCGAGTCGGGCGAGCGCAAGATGATCCACTCGGTGTTCGAGCTCGGTGACACCAGTGCGCGCGAGGTGATGGTGCCCCGCAACGACGTCGTCTACATCGAGCGCTACAAGAACCTCCGGCAGACCCTCTCGCTCTTCCTGCGCAGTGGGTTCTCCCGGGTGCCGGTGATCGGCGAGAACCTCGACGACATCGTGGGGTTCGCCTACCTCAAGGACATCGTCCGGCGTGACTTCGAGGCACCGGAGGTGGAGTTCACCCAGCGCATCGACGAGGTGATGCGTCCGGCCCACTTCGTGCCCGAGTCGAAGCCCGTCGACGCCCTGCTCTCGGAGATGCAGGCCAACCGCCAGCACATCGCCGTCGTCGTCGACGAGTACGGCGGGACCGCCGGCCTGATCACCATCGAGGACATCCTCGAGGAGATCGTCGGCGAGATCACCGACGAGTACGACGAGGACGAGATCGAGGTCGAGGTGCTGCCCTCGGGCACCACCCGAGTCTCCTCGCGCTACCCGATCGACGACCTCGACGAGCTCTTCGGCTTCGACGTCGAGGAGGAGGACGTCGACAGTGTCGGTGGGCTGATGGCCAAGCACCTGGGCCGGGTCCCGATCGCCGGGTCGCACGTCGAGGCGCACGGGCTGCGCTTCGAGGCCGAGTCCGCATCGGGTCGCCGCAACAAGATCGGCACCGTGCTCATCTGCCGGGCCGACCCCGAGCCCGTGGGTGGACCGCCGGACGAGCAAGGAGACGACGATGACTGAACCCGCCGTGAGCGGTCCCGGGGAGCTCTCCGCCGAGGACAAGAAGCTCATCACCCTGGCCCGGGCCACGCGGGTGCGTGCCGGGGCGGCCGAGGGTGCTGCCATCCGTGACGTGGACGGTCGCACCTACGCCGCTGCCACCGTCGAGCTGCCCTCGCTGCGGCTCACCGCGCTCCAGGTCTGCCTGGGGATGGCGGTCTCGTCCGGCGTGAAGGGGCTCGAGGCAGCGGTCCTCCTCACCGAGGCCGATGCGCTCGCCCCTGGCGACGCCGCCGCCCTGGTGGAGCTCGGGGGTGCGGGCGTCGTGGCCCACGTCGGCGACCCGCGCGGGTCCATCCAGACCACCAGCACCCTCTGACCGAGCGGCCACCTCAGCGGAGCCCGCGACCGGTAGCGTGGTCGAGGTGAGCTCCGGGAGCGCATGGCAGGACCATCGGGCGGCCGTTGACCGGCTGCAGGCGTCGTACGCCGCGATCGCGTCGGGTGCCCCGGTCCGGCTGGCCAAGCAGACCTCCAACCTCTTCCGTCCACGCGCCGCCTCCACCCAGCCGGGGCTGGACGTCTCCGGTCTGCGTGGCGTGCTCGCGGTCGACCCGACGACGGCGACGGCCCAGGTGCAGGGGATGTGCACCTACGAGGACCTCGTCACCGCCACCCTCGCGCACGGACTGATCCCTCGGGTGGTGCCCCAGCTGCGCACGATCACCCTCGGGGGAGCGGTGACCGGGCTCGGCATCGAGTCGACGAGCTTCCGCAACGGTCTGCCGCACGAGTCGGTCCTGGAGATGGACGTCCTCACCGGCGCGGGTGAGGTGGTCACGACGCGACCCGGCGACGAGCTCTTCGACACCTTCCCCAACTCCTACGGGTCCCTGGGCTACGCCATCCGCCTGGAGATCGCGCTCGAGCGGGTGCCGGCGTACGTCGGGTTGCGGCACGTCCGCTTCACCGAGATCGCACCCCTCGTGGCGGCCATCGACGACATCGTGACCAGCGGGCACCACGACGGGGTCCGGGTCGACGGGCTCGACGGGGTGGCGTTCGCGCCGGGGGAGTACTACCTCACGCTCGCCACCTGGCGGGAGGATCCCGGCGACGACCAGCCGAGCGACTACACCGGCCAGCAGATCTTCTACCGCTCGCTCCAGCAGCGCGAGCACGACCTGCTCACGATCGAGGACTACCTCTGGCGCTGGGACACCGACTGGTTCTGGTGCTCGGCGGCCTTCGGCGTGCAGCACCCCGTGGTGCGCCGCCTGTGGCCCCGCCGCTGGCGACGATCCGACGCCTACCACCGGCTGATCGCACTGGACCGGCGGCTGGGACTGGTGGACCGGCTCGACCGCCGCGCCGGACGTCCCCTGCGCGAGCGGGTGATCCAGGACGTCGAGGTGCCGCTCGCCGCCCTGGGCGACTTCCTGGACTGGTTCGACGCGAAGGTCGGCATGCGCCCGGTCTGGTTGTGCCCCTTGCGCGCCACGCGGAACTGGCCGACCTACCCGCTGGCGCCCGGCGCCACCTACGTCAACGTCGGGTTCTGGGGCACCGTCCACGTCGGCGAGGACGCGCCCCACGCCCCGATCAACCGCGCGATCGAGGAACGCGTCCACGAGCTGGGCGGCCACAAGTCGCTCTACTCCGAGGCGTTCTACGACCGCGAGACCTTTGACCAGCTCTACGACGGGGCCCACCTCGCTGCGGTGAAGGCCCGTCACGATCCCGACGACCGGCTGACCAATCTCTTCGACAAGGCGGTGCAGAGACGATGAAGTCCGAGCGAACGATCACGATCGGGGAAGCGGTCAGCTCGCTCCTGCGCGAGGGCATGCCGGTGCGGTTCACGGCGTACGACGGCAGCTCGGCGGGAGCCACCGACTCCGAGATCGGCCTGGAGCTGCTCACCCCGCGGGGTCTGTCCTACCTGCTGACCGCGCCCGGCGACCTCGGGATGGCTCGCGCCTACGTCGCGGGGGACCTCGTCCTGCACGGGGTGCACCCGGGCGATCCCTACCCGGCCCTCAAGCTGCTCCAGAGCCGACTGCGCTTCCGGACCCCCACGGCGCTGGAGGCACTGACGCTGGTGCGCGGGCTGGGGCTGGCCAACCTCAAGCCGCCACCGCCACCGCCGCAGGAGCACCTGCCCCGCTGGCGTCGCACGGTCGAGGGGCTGCGCCACTCGCTGAGCCGGGACGCCGGCGTGATCGCGCACCACTACGACGTCTCGAACCGCTTCTACGAGCTGGTCCTGGGCCCCTCGATGGCCTACACGTGTGCGGTCTACCCGAGTGCGGACAGCACGCTCGAGCAGGCCCAGACCGAGAAGTTCGACCTGGTCGCCCGCAAGCTCGATCTCCAGCCCGGGCAGCGGCTCCTCGACGTCGGCTGCGGCTGGGGTGGCATGGTCCGCCATGCCGCGCGCGAGTACGGCGTCCGTTGCGTCGGGGTGACCCTCTCCCGCGAGCAGGCCACCTGGGCGAAGAGCGCGATCGACCGCGAGGCCCTCGGCGACCTCGCGGAGGTGCGCCACGGCGACTACCGCGACGTGCCCGAGGGTGAGTTCGACGCCGTCAGCTCGATCGGGCTCACCGAGCACATCGGGGTGCGCAACTACCCGTCGTACTTCGCCACCCTGCGCGACCACCTGCGACCGGAGGGACGCCTGCTCAACCACTGCATCACCCGCCCGCACAACCGGCCGCAGGAGACGGGGGCGTTCATCGATCGCTACGTCTTCCCTGACGGAGAGCTGATCGGGTCCGGCACGATCATCCGCGAGGCGCAGGACGCGGGGCTGGAGGTCATGCACGAGGAGAACCTCCGGCAGCACTACGCCCTCACCCTCGCTGCCTGGAGCGCCAACCTCGTGGAGCACTGGGACGAGTGCGTGGCGGAGGTCGGCGAGGGCACCGCTCGGGTCTGGGGGATCTACATGGCTGGCTCGCGCCTCGCCTTCGAGCGCAACGAGACCCAGCTGCACCAGGTGCTGGCGGTCCGCACCACCCCCGACGGGCGGGACGGATTCTCCCTGCGTCCCACCTGGTGACTAGCCTTGGCAGGTGAGCACGAGAGCGCGGCAGTACGCCGCAGACGTCCTGGGACGCGAAGATCTCTCTCCCCACCTGGTGCGGGTGACCCTCGGCGGCCCCGGCCTGGCCGACTTCACCTCCACCGGCGTGCCCGACGAATGGGTCGGGCTGATCGTCCCCGGGCAGTTCCAGAGCCGCTACTACACGGTCCGCGAGTGGGACGGCTCCCGGTTGACCCTCGACGTCGTCGTCCACGACGTCGGCCTGGTCACGGAGTGGGCCACCCGGGCGGCCACGCCCGGCGAGGTCGTCACGATCACCGAGCCGCGTGGCTCCTTCGCGATGCCCGACGACGCCGCCTGGCTGCTGCTCGTGGGTGACCTCACCGGCCTGCCGGCGATGGCCCGCATCGCCCGCGAGGTCGCCGCCTCGAGCGGGGTGCCGACCCGGATCTGGGCCGAGGTCCCCGACGACCTGTCCGGCTACCTCCCCGCCGGCGTCGACGTCACCTGGCTGGAGCAGCCCGGCCCGGGGCAGAGCCGCCTGGCCGAGGTGGTCGAGTCGATCGAGTGGCCCGAGGGCCGGGGATACTTCTGGATGGCGGGTGAGTCCGCGCAGATGCGCGCGATCCGCAAGCACCTGATGCGTGAGCGGCAGCTGCCGCCCACGGCGTACGACGTGATGGGCTACTGGCGAGGGGGCGCACAGCGCCAGCCTCGCGCGGTCGACCCCGGCCCGATCTGGCGGGCCGGCAAGGCAGCAGGACAATCCGACGACCAGATCTGGGCGGCCTTCGATGCCGCCCGAGAGGGACAGCCATGAGCACCACCTCCACCGGCGGGCCCACCGGCCCGGGCTCCGGGCACCGCAGCGGCTTCGTCTCCTTCGTCGGGCGTCCCAACGCCGGCAAGTCGACGCTGACCAATGCCCTCGTGGGCAGCAAGGTCGTGATCACCAGCTCCAAGCCGCAGACCACCCGCACGGTCGTGCGCGGGATCGTGCACCGCGACGACGCCCAGCTGATCCTGGTCGACACCCCGGGGTTGCACCGTCCGCGCACCCTGCTCGGCGAGCGCCTCAACGACCTGGTGAAGACCACGCTGGCCGAGGTCGACGTGGTCGCGGTCTGCTTCCCCGCCAACGAGAAGGTCGGTCCCGGCGACCGGTTCATCGTCAAGGAGATGGCCAAGGTCCGCCGCACCATCAAGGTCGCGATCGCGACCAAGACCGACCTGGCCACGCCCGAACAGATCGGCAATCACCTGCTCGACATCGCCAAGCTGGGCGAGGAGACGGGCATCGAGTGGGCCGAGATCGTCCCCGTCTCGGCCAAGGGCGACACCCAGGTCAAGCTGCTCGAGGACCTGCTGGTCGGGCTGTTGCCCGAGGGCCCGCAGCTCTACCCCGACGGCGACCTCAGCGACGCCCCCGAGGAGGCGATCGTCGCGGAGCTGATCCGCGAGGCCTCGCTCGAGGGCGTCCGTGACGAGCTGCCGCACTCGATCGCCGTCGTGGTCCAGGAGATGGGCCTGCGCGAGGGCCGCTCCGCGGACCGGCCGCTGCTCGACATCCACGCCAACCTCTACGTCGAACGCGACTCCCAGAAGGGGATCATGATCGGCCACAAGGGGGCGCGCCTGCGCGACGTCGGCAAGGCGGCCCGGCTGCAGATCGAGGCGCTGCTCGGCACGCCGGTCTACCTCGATCTGCAGGTCAAGATCGCCAAGGACTGGCAGCGCGACCCGCGCCAGCTGCGCAAGCTCGGCTTCTGAGGCTCAGAAGCCGAAGCTCACGCCGGTCTGCTGCTCGCTGAGCTCCCAGAGCTTGCCGGCGAGCTCGTCATTGCGGGCGTGCCGGCTGAGCTTGGCCGGTCCGACGGGACCGCGGGACTCCTTGAGCCACTGCGAGCCGCTGTAGGAGCCGGGCTCGGCCGCCGTGGCGGCGTACAGCGTGGGGTTCGCGCCCGC
The DNA here is from genome assembly GCA_963850965.1 of uncultured Actinomycetota bacterium. Lineage (GTDB taxonomy): Bacteria > Actinomycetota > Actinomycetes > Propionibacteriales > Nocardioidaceae > Nocardioides. The sequence continues at coordinate 768,204 of CAWKMT010000004.1, forward strand.
CTTGGCCGACTGGAAGATCACCGGCATGAAGAACGGCGCCACGGCGCGGATGACCGGGTTGGCGCCCATGCCGTCGGTGCTCGCGAAGAGGTTGGTCGCGGAGACGCCGGGGTGGGCGGCGGTCGAGACCACCGGTGAGCCGGCAGCCCGGGCACGGCGCTGCAGCTCGCGTGCGAAGAGCAGGTTGGCGAGCTTGGAGTTGCCGTAGGCCGGCTGACGGCTTGTACGACGCCTGCGGGGTTCCCCGCGAGCACGCGCTCGTCGCCGTTGTGGTGGGCGATCGAGGCAACCGTCACCACGCGCGGTGAGCTGCCCTGCGCGAGAGCGGGCATCAGCAGCCCGGTCAGGGCGAAGTGGCCCAGGTGGTTCGTGCCGTACTGCAGCTCGAAGCCGTCCTCGGTCTCGCGGTACTGCGGCGGCGTCATCACGCCGGCGTTGTTGACCAGGAGGTCGAGGGGTCCTGCCCAGCTCTCGGCGAAGACCCGCACCGACTTCTGCGAGGCGAGGTCGAGCTCCACGACCCGGGTCGAGCCGGGGATCGAGGCAGCCACCTGCTCACCGGCGGCGACGTTGCGGCAGGCGAGCACGACACTCGCGCCGTGGGCAGCGAGCTCGCGTGCGGTGTGCACGCCGATCCCGGAGTTGGCCCCGGTCACGACGGCGGTGCGTCCGGTGAGGTCGGGCAGGTCGGCAGGCGTCCAGCGCATGAGGCTCCAGGGTCGTGGGTGAGGCGACAGGTCAGTCGGGGATCCAGCACAGGCCGTGATGCTGCCCGGCGTGCCACAACTCGGCGGTGGGCCACTCGTAGCCCCACTTGAAGTTCAGGGGATCGGAGGAACGCTGTCGCCCCTCATCCTCGCAGGGCTGCTGCCCGGCCGAGCGCACGGCGTCCTCACCGGGGTAGCGCTCGGCGCTGAACAGCACCGTGCGGATCGCCTGCCAGGAGTGCGCCCGGCTGCAGATCACCCGCGCGAAGTCAGCCGTGCCGGGCTCGGCGGTGCCGCACATGCCGAACCGTTCTCGACCCACCGGCTTGGCGAGCACGCCCGCGAGTCGACCGCTGAGCGGCTCGAGCTCGCCGTCGGTCCCGACGGCGATGACGTCGCAGCGGTACCAGTCGGCCCCCGCGTCGGACTCCTCCACCGTCGGGGTGAACCACACGGCGCGGAGCATGCTCAGCCGCAGCGAGTCGGGAGTGCCGCCGAGGAAGTCGGCCAGGCGCCGGGGGCAGAGCGTCGGCCACCTGCTCCTGCACGTGGCGCGAGTCGACCGACACCAGGTGGCCGCCCACCACCGTGTCGAGGGTGCCGACCGCATAGGTCATCGACGTGTGGGGTCGGGAGCAGTCGACGGCCTGGGAGTCGTTGGTGGGCGCCAGCGCGTCGTCGTACGCGAGCACGAAGCAGGCCCGGTCGCGAGGTTGCGGGACCGCCTCGGCACCGGCTGGGCTGGCCGGGGTGGAGGCGACGGAGGGCGTCGGCGTGGCGGGCTCGGCCGCCGGGTCGCCGCTGCACCCGGCGAGCACCAGGGCCAGGCACAGGGCGCCAAGGCCTCTCATGCGTCGGTCTTCGCCCAGCAGACCGAACGACGGTTGCCGGCGTTCCACTCTTCCTCGTGGAACCACGTGTAGCCGAAGTCGTAGTTGACCGGGTAGCTCAGCCAGGCACCGACGGAGTCCGAGCAGAAGCTGCGGGTCCGGATCTGGGACTGGCGATCACCGGGGTAGGGGTCGTCGTCCTCGCCCAGCTTGATCGTCGTGACCGCCCGCCAGTCGTGGGGCTCCGAGCACGGGATCTTGACGGCGCCCTCCACCGAGGGGCCAGCCACGCAGACCGCCCAGCGGTCGTCGGCCTTGCCGGTGAGCAGGTCCTTGGCGGAGGTGGGGAGGTTCACGAACTCCTTGCTCTGGTCGCCGCCACCGACGATGTCGCAGCGGTACCACCGGGCACCGTCGTCCCACGCCTTCTCGGAGGGACCGAACCACTCCCAGCTCACCACCGTGCGCATCGCGAGGCTCTCGTCGGCTCCGAGGAAGGTCATGAACTTCGGTGCGCACTCGTCGTAGACGAAGTCGCCGATCGCCGGGTCGTCGTGGTCGACGTCCGCCAAGGAGTCCGGCAGGTCGTCGACGACGTACGTCTCGGCCGTGTGTGTCTCCCAGCAGTCGACGGTGACGGTGGCGTTGCTGGGCCTGGTCACGTCGTCCGGCGTGAGCAGCCGGCACGCCCCGAGCTCGGGGGGCTCGACCGCGTCGACCTGGGCCGGATCGAGGTTCGTGCCCTGGTCGTCGGTGCCGCAGGCCGCGAGTCCGAGGGCCGCGACCAGTACCGCAGCCGCGAGACGTCCGGGTCGTGGCGGCACGGTGGGACCTTCCTCGATCGGTCGACAAGTCACGGAATCCTACCGGGCCGGGCTCAGCCCTCGAGGAGGGCGGCGACGGTGCCGCCGAGCTCGTAGGCCGCCTCCCGCTCCTGATCGGTGACGTCCCCGAGGACGGCGAGGGTCTCGGCGGCCTGGCGCCAGGGCAGGGCGCCGACGATGGCAAGGACCGAACGCACGGCACCGGTGGTGTCGTAGCGACCGTGGACCCAGAGCCCGAACGGCTTCTTCCCGCTCCCCGTCGCTCCGGCAGAGCCGTCGTCGGTCAGGGCCCCGCCGGCCTCGAGGAAGATCGTGTCGAAGAAGTGCTTGAGGGCGCCGCTCATGTAGCCGAAGTTGGCCGGGGTGCCCAGGAGGTAGCCGTCCGCGGCCAGCACGTCGGCGGCCGTGGCCTCGAGGGCCGGACGCACGACCACCTCGACTCCCTCGATGGCGTCGTCGTTCGCACCCGCGACCACCGCGTCCGTCAGTGACCGGACCTGCGGGGTCGGGGAGTGGTGGACGATCAGGAGGCGGGCCATCGCCCGACCGTAGCGAAGGGGGATACCTCGCGGGCGATCGGGAACGCACAGGCCATGAGTACCAACAGACGAATCATCAGAGCCACCCCCGACCAGGTGTGGCAGGTGCTGGCCGACGGGTGGCTCTACCCCCTGTGGGTGGTGGGCGCCTCCCGGATGCGTGACGTCGACGCCGACTGGCCCCGCCGCGGCTCGCACCTGCACCACTCCGTCGGGAGCTGGCCGGTGCTGCTCGACGACGACACCGAGGTCCTCGCGGCCGAGCCCGGGGTCAGGCTGGAGCTGCGCGCGCGGGCCTGGCCCACCGGCGAGGCGCACGTCACGCTGCACCTGCACCCCGTCGGGACGGACACCGAGGTGGTGATCGAGGAGGACGTCTCCGCCGGCCCGGCCCGATTCGTGCCCGCGCCGTTGCGCCACCTGCCGCTCACCTGGCGCAACGTCGAGTCCCTGCGGCGGTTGGCGTTCGTGGTCGAAGGGCGCGTGGCGAAAGCTTCCGCGTCGGCGACCTGAGGCGAGGATGCTCGCGTGAGCTCAGCGACGTACGACGCGATCGTGGTCGGGGCGGGGCCCAACGGCCTGGTCGCCGCCAACCACCTCGTCGATGCGGGGTGGTCGGTGCTGGTGCTCGAGGCGCAGCCCGGCGTCGGTGGCGCGGTGCGCAGTGCGCGCGACATCCATCCCGACTTCGTGCACGACACCTTCAGTGCCTTCTACCCGCTGGCTGCCGCCTCCTCGGCGATCCAGAGCCTCCGTCTCGAGGACCACGGGCTCACCTGGTCCCATGCACCCGCCGTCCTGGGACACCCGCTCCCGGACGGGTCGTGGGCGCTGCAGCACCGTGACCGACACATCACCGCTTCGCTCCTCGACTCCCAGCACCCGGGCGACGGCACGGCCTGGCTGGAGCTCTGCGACCAGTGGGACCGGATCGGCACCCAGCTGATCGGCGGGCTGGTGTCGCCGTTCCCGCCGGTGAGGTCCGGTCTCGCCCTCCTGGCCCGACTGCCCAGCGCTGGTGGCCTCGGCTTCGTGAAGACGCTGCTCACCCCCGCCGCGGAGCTGGGTCGTTCCCGCTTCGGAGGTGACGCGCCGCGACTGCTGCTCGCCGGGAACGCCGGTCACGCCGACATCCCGCTCGACGCGCCGGGGTCGGGTCTGATGGCGCTGCTGCTCACGATGTTGGGCCAGACCGTGGGCTTCCCGGTCCCCGTTGGGGGAGCCGGTGAGCTCACCGCTGCGATGGCACGCAGGCTCCAGTCGCTGGGAGGCGAGATTCGCTGCGACAGCGAGGTCACCTCGATCGAGGTCGAGTCGGGCCGGGCCCGGGGTGTCCGCCTGGCCGACGGTGAGCGGCTCCGCGCGAGCCGGGCGGTGATCGCCGACGTCACCGCTCCCCGGTTGTACGGCGGGCTCGTGGCCACCGAGGACCTCCCGGCCCGGATCGTGCGCGGGATGCGCTCCTTCGAGCTCGACCCGTCCACGATCAAGGTGGACTGGGCGCTCGACGGTCCGGTTCCGTGGGCAGCGCCCCCGGCGTACGCACCCGGCACCTTCCACGTCTCGGACTCGGTCGAACAGATGACCGAGGCGTTCAGCCAGATCTCGGCCCGGGCCGTCCCGGCCGACCCGTTCCTCCTGGCCGGGCAGATGACGACCAGCGACCCCAGTCGGTCGCCGGTCGGCACCGAGTCGATGTGGGCCTACACCCACGTGCCGCAGCACGCGGAACGCGACGCCGGCGAGGGCGGGATCCGGGGCGTCTGGGACCACGACGACTGCGAGCGGATGGCCGACCGGATGCAGGCCCGGATCGAGCGGCTGGCGCCCGGCTTCGGATCGCGGGTGCTGGCTCGCCGAGTGCTCGGGCCCCGGGAGCTCGAGGCCCGCAACGCCAACCTCGTGGGCGGCGCGATCAACGGCGGCACCGCTCAGCTGCACCAGGAGCTGGTCTTCCGTCCCGTGCCGGGGCTGGGCCGGGCCGAGACCGGGATCGCCGGCCTCTACCTGGGCTCGTCGTCCGCCCATCCCGGCGGCGGGGTCCACGGCGCGCCCGGTCGCTCCGCAGCGAGGGCAGCCCTGCTCCACGCCCGGATCGGGCGGCTCACGCCTCAGAGCTGGCGCCGGTAGCCGACGTTCGTGGCGATCACCCGGCAGCCCAGCCGCTCGTTGACCGCGATCATGTGGTGGTTGTCGGTGGCGTTCCAGGTGTCGGTGGCGTAGACCTCGGGGCGCTCGTCGCGGATCCAGCGAGTCATCTCGCACTTCATCAGCAACCCCAGCCGGTGCCCGCGATGGGCGCGCACGACGTTGGTGTCCTCCTGGAAGCCGATCGTGGGGGAGAACTCGTCCACGCAGAGCAGGGACATTCCTGCCCACTCGCCGCTGGACACGTGGCGGGCCAGGACGCGGTACGTCGTCTGGCGCCGGCTGGCCATCGACTCGTCGTAGGAGCGCACCCGGTCCGCGTCCCACACGTCGGGCTCCCGCCCCTCGTCGGCGGGGGCGTCGTTGATCGCCTCGTGGAGCGAGACCAGGCCCGGGACCAGCTCGTCGGGGGCAGGCCCGGCGACGCGCACCAGCTCGTAGTCGACCGCCGCCGCCGCGGCCTCGTCCCGGAGCCGGTCGACGTGGTCCGGGTCGTCGTGCAGGTCGAGCCGGCGTACGGCGTAGCGGTGCTGGCCGGCGTCGCTGAAGCCGCGCGCCTCGAGGAAGCCGGTGCCGTCGCTGCCTGCCCAGGCCCCGGTCTGGATCGACGAGCGCTCGTGCTCGCGGGCGAAGGCGAGCTGGAGGTCCAACAGGTGGGTGCCCCAGCCGGCCCGGCGGTGCTCGGGGTCCACGCTCGCGCGGACCGCAGCCTTCGTCCGGTTGTCGAGGAACGGCAGCTCGACGAGCGCCCACCCGAGGGGGGCCTCGACCGGGCCGGCCACCCACAGCGCGTCGACCGGGCGGCCGTGGTTGCCGTGCCGCAGCGAGCTCAGCTTCGAGGCCCCCGTGGGTGCCGGCACCTCCAGCCCGGCGTGGCTGAGGGAGACGCGGTCGAGGGAGGCCAGCCGTTCGGCCAGATCGAGGTCGACCTCGATCGGATCGATCCGTGAGATCTGCACCCGCACACCGTAGGTCGCTGCGTTAGAGTTGGTCCATCATGATGCGCCAGCTGCTCCTTCGCTGCCGCAGCGAGGTCTGAGCAGAGCCGGACCCCCTCGCTGCGGAGTGCGTGCTGCCCGACCGGCACCAGGACCCACCAGCGAGGACGTCATGAACCAGCAGAAGCCCAGCGCAATGCCCTACGGGCGCTACCGCCCCTTTCCTCCGATCGACCTGCCGGACCGCACGTGGCCGAACGCCACGATCACGCAGGCGCCGCGGTGGCTCTCCACCGACCTGCGCGACGGCAACCAGGCCCTGATCGACCCGATGAGCCCGGCTCGCAAGATGAAGATGTTCGACCTCCTGGTCAAGATGGGCTACAAGGAGATCGAGGTCGGCTTCCCCTCGGCGAGCGAGACCGACTTCAACTTCGTGCGCCAGCTCATCGAGGGTGACCGGGTCCCCGACGACGTCACCATCTCGGTGCTGACCCAGGCTCGCGAGGACCTGATCGAGCGCAGCGTCCAGTCGCTGGTCGGGATCCCGCGGGCCAACATCCACCTCTACAACGCACTGGCCCCGCTGTTTCGCCGGGTGGTCTTCCACGCCAGCAAGGACGAGATCAAGTCCATCGCCGTGCGGGGCACCGAGCTGGTGATGAAGTACGCCGAGAGCTACCTCGACACCACCGTCATCGGCTACGAGTACTCCCCGGAGATCTTCACCTCGACCGAGCTGCCCTACTCCCTGGAGGTGTGCGAGGCGGTCTCCGACGTCTGGCAGCCCGAGGACGGCCGCGAGATCATCCTGAACCTGCCGGCCACCGTCGAGTCCGCGACCCCCAACGTCTACGCCGACCAGATCGAGTGGTTCTCCCGCCAGCTCACCCGGCGCGAGAACACCGTGATCAGCCTGCACCCGCACAACGACCGTGGCACCGCCGTCGCCGCCACCGAGCTGGCGATGATGGCCGGGGCGGATCGGGTCGAGGGCTGTCTCTTCGGCCACGGCGAGCGCACCGGCAACGTCTGCCTGGTGACCCTCGCGATGAACCTCTTCAGCCAGGGCGTCGACCCGATGGTCGACCTCAGCGACATCGACGAGATCCGCCGCACGGTGGAGTACTGCACCCAGCTGCCGGTGCACCCGCGGCACCCCTACGCCGGGGACCTCGTCTACACCGCCTTCTCCGGCTCGCACCAGGACGCCATCAAGAAGGGTCTCGAGGATCTCGATCGCCAGGCCGCCGAGCTGGGCGTGCCGGTCGGCACCCTGCCGTGGGAGGCGCCGTACCTCCCGATCGACCCGAAGGACGTCGGCCGCAGCTACGAGGCCGTGATCCGGGTGAACAGCCAGTCCGGCAAGGGCGGCGTCGCCTACATCCTCAAGGCCGAGCACAAGCTCGACCTCCCGCGCCGGGCCCAGATGGAGTTCAGCCGGGTGGTGCAGGAGCGCACCGACGCCGAGGGTGGCGAGATGTCGGCGGAGGTGATCTGGGAGGTGTTCACCGCCGAGTACCTCGACCGGGTGACCCCGCTCCAGCTCGACTCGGTGCACACGTCCTCGGCAGCGGGGGAGAAGGACGCCCTCACCACGAACATCTTCGTCAACGGAGAGATCACCACGCTGGAGGGCGTCGGCAACGGTCCGATTGCCGCCTTCGTCAATGCGATCAACGAGCTCCCGCTGGGCTTCGACGTCCGGGTCCTCGACTACGCCGAGCACGCCTTGTCGTCGGGAGGCGACGCGATCGCCGCGGCGTACGTCGAGTGCCTGGTGGGCGATCGGGTGCTGTGGGGTGTCGGGCTGGACGCGAACATCGTCACCGCCTCGCTCAAGGCCGTCATCAGCGCGGTCAACCGAGCGTCGTAGGGACCTTCGCGGACTGGCTCAGCCGAGCGCGGCGCCGACCTTGCGGGGGAGCCGCACCGTGAAGGTCGTCCCCCGGGACTCGGCCGAGTCCACGTCGACGTGGCCCTCGTGGGCGGCCACGATCGCCGAGACGATCGACAGCCCCAGGCCCGTGCCCTGAATGGCGCGGGTCTGGGCCGACGAGGAGCGGAAGAACCGCTGGAAGAGCCCCGTCTGCTCGTGCTCGGGGATCCCCATCCCGTTGTCCTGGACGATCACCCAGGCTTCGAGATCGTGCTGTTCGAGACGGCAGGAGATCCGGCCGCCGTCGTCGGTGAACTTCACCGCGTTGCTGAGCAGGTTGATGAGGACCCGCTCCAGCTGGGCGCGGTCGCCGTCCACCAGCAACGGCTGCTCGGGGCCGATGAACTCGACGGTGAGGTCTCGGCCCTTGAGCAGGTGCCGGGTCGACTCCTCGACGGGGACCAGCAGCGTGCCGAGGTCGAAGGTCTCCTGCTCCCACTGGGTCGCGTCCGAGTCGACCCCACTGAGCATCAGGAGGTCGTTGCAGATGGCGATCAGGCGCTGGCCGTTGCGGGCGATGGTCTCCAGCATGGGCACCTGGTCGGCCAGGGGCTCCACCATGGATCCGTCGGTGAGCATCTCGGTGTAGCCGACGATGCTGGTGACGGGGGTACGCAGTTCGTGGCTCACGGTCGAGACGAACTCGTTCTTGGCATCGTCGAGCTGGCGCAGCCGGTCGACGGCTGTGCGCTCCTTGTCGAGCGCGGCCAGGAGCATCTCCTGGCTCTCGCGCTGCTCGGTGACGTCCCGGCCCACGCAGAGGAAGCCGACCTGCGCGGCGAACGCGTCCGCCGCAGCGCTGAGCGTCATCGACACGGTGTGGTGCTCGCCGTTCTTCGCGACCCAGGTCCAGTCCCGGCGGTCGGCGTCGCCGTGGAGGCCCGCCAGCTCGACCATCGTGGCGAAGGCCCGGTCCGGCTCGCTGGTGCCGAGGCGGTTGAGCAGCTGGTTGCTCTCCACGAGGTCGGCGAAGGGGCGGCCGAGCATCTCCTGGGACTGGTAACCGAGGAGGTTCTGGGCTCCGGAGTTGAAGACGGTGATCCGCCCAGCGGTGTCCGTGCCGATCAGGGCGGTGGTGATGGCGGCCTCGAGCAGGTGGCTCATCACGCCGGCGGCGGTGCGTTCGGCCGTCACGTCGACGCCCGTCATGACGGCGTACGCCGGGCGCCGCTGCTCGTCGAGCACGACGTTGTGGTTCCACACGATCCGGAGCTTGCTGCCGGACTTGGTCCGGCCGTCGGCTTCCTGGATCCGAGGTGCGTCCGGAGACGTCGGCCCGAAGAGTGCCGTGATCTCCGCGGCGGTGGTGGGTGCGAACGACGTCTCCCACACCGGACGTCCCAGCAGGTCGTCCTCACTGAACTCCGTCAGCGCCAGGGTGGCGGCATTGACGCGGATGATCGTCCCGCGGGGGTCGGTGACCATGATGACGCAGGCCGTGGTGTCGAGGGTGGCGCTGGTCAGCTTCTCGGCTGCCTCGAGCTTGCTGCGGGCGTCGTACTCCGCGGTGACGTCGTGGAGCTGGGCGGCGAAGGTGATGTCGGGCGAGCCGGAGAGCTTCGACAAGGAGACGTTCACCCGAGCTTCGGGGCGGTTCCTGAGCCCGGTCTGGGCTCGCCAACCCTCCTGGTGGCCCGACAGCATCCGGGCCGTGATCAGGTCGAGCTGCTCCCGGGTCTCCAGGACGGTGCTCAACGGCCGACCCACGAAGTCTTCGGGGTTGCCACCCAGGAGGCGCGCTGCGGTGCCGTTCAGGTCGATGATCTCGAGACGGAGTCCCTGACAGCGCAGCAGCACCATGCCGACCAGCGACTCGGTGAAGTTGCGCCGGAACAGGCGTTCGCTGGCGGTCACGTGGCTCAGCAGGTTGTGTCGCTGCGCAACAGCCACGGCGAGGGGGAGGGACATGACCGCGGAACACACGAGGTAGCCCTGGGTCAGCGCTCCGGCCCCGTGGGCATCGATCCGCCCGCCGAGGTAGCTGAGGCCGATCGGGCCGAACCCCTCGGCCGTGAGATAGGTGACGGCAACGCTGAAGGCGGCCAGCTCCCAGGCCACCGTCCAGACATCGAAACGCAGGGCGGCCCACACGAAGAAGGGCAGGGGCACGAACACGAGGGGCAGCGGCTGGTTCGGGGAGAAGACCACCACGGTGACGGCGGCGAAGCTGATGGCCTGGAAGGCAAGCTCCCACATGGAGCCGACCTGGGCTTGATGGTCCCGTGAGTTGAACTGTCCCCGCACGGCCATGGCGACGGGCACGATCACCAGTGAGGAGGCCGCGTGCGAGGGGAGCACGCTGACCCAGACCTCGAAGAAGAATCCGCCCTCGACGAGCCGGACGCTCAGGGCTGCGGCCGTGGCGACGACGAGTCCGCCGAGCAGGACGGCGGCCACCAGTCGGATGAAGTCGTCCTGGGTCTTGAGCTGGACCGGGCCGTGTCTCCCGCGACGGAGGAACCAGCCGGCCACGACCGCTTCTCCGGCGTTGGCGACCCCGAAGAGGACCGAGATCTCGACGTCGCGACCCCCGGTGACGTTCGCCAGGGCCACGGCGATGACGATGCCGACCGCGAGGAGGGGCCACGAGCGTCGGGGCGCGATCATGATCAGCGTGATCGCGACTCCGGCCGCCGGCCACCAGCTGGCCACCTGGCTTTCCGGGGGCGCAAAGAGAACCGCCCCCGCTCCGGCGAGGTAGATCGCCAGCAGCATCCCGAGTGCCAGGGGCAGCCTGATGGGCGCGCTGGACGGGGGAGTCATGGTCACCAGTCTCGACCAGGATGGTGGCCCGTGTGGACATACCCACCGATTTGGTGTGTCCGGGGTCGTCCCGCCCGGACCCCTGGTGGGCGACTAGATTGGGCAGATGCTGGTTTCCGAGCGCATTGGGCAGTTCTTCATCGATGGCCCTGCGGGCCGGGACCGACTCGAGTTCACCGAGTACGGCGGCGGGGACGCGTGGGTGGTCCTGCTGCACGGCCAGCTGATGCCGCGGCGGATGCACCAGCCGCTGGCGCGCCACCTCGCCGCACAAGGCCTGCACGTCGTGACGCTCGACCTCCTCGGGCACGGACGCTCCGACCGCCCGGCCGACCCGCATGCCTACTCGATGATGGCCTGGGCCGAACAGGTCGTCGCACTCCTCGACCATCTCGGTGCACCTCAGGCAGTCGTCGGCGGGACCTCGCTCGGGGCCAACGTCTCGCTCGAGGTGGCCGACCTGGCGCCGGAGCGGGTGCGTGGACTGGTCGTGGAGATGCCGGTCCTGAACAACGCGATCGAGGCCGGGATCCTGGCGTTCGCACCGTTGATGTTCGCTGCTCGCTTCCTACCGTTCACGGTCAACGGCCTGCGCCGGCTGACCCGTCCGATTCCGCGCGGGATCGTGCCGTTCTGGGTCGGGATCGGGCTCGACACCTGCGACCAGGAGGCCGGCTCCGTGGCCGCGGTCGTCCATGGGCTCTTCTTCGGGAGGGTGGCTCCCTCGTCGAGTCGGCGTCGCCTGATCGCCGCACCGGCGCTCGTGGTCGGTCACCCGGCCGACCCGATCCACCCGGCGGCCGACGCCGCAATGCTGGCCGGCGAGATGCCGAACGCCACCTTCGTGCGGGCCCGCAGCATCCTCGAGTGGCGGGTCGCGCCCGAGCGGCTCAACCGGGTGACGGCCGACTTCGCACTCGCCTGCTGGAAAACCCCGCGGCGAAGGCGCCGGACCGGCTCCTGAGCGGCACAATGGGGGCGTGCCTCTCTATCGCGACGAGGCGATCGTGCTGCGCACCCACAAGCTGGGTGAGGCCGATCGCATCATCACGCTCCTCACCCGTCACCACGGGCTGGTGCGCGCGGTGGCGAAGGGCGTGCGTCGTACGACCTCGAAGTTCGGGTCGCGGCTCGAGCCGTTCACCCACGTCGACCTCCAGCTCGCGGAGGGGCGCAACCTCGACATCGTGACCCAGGCGGAGACGATCACGCCGTTCTCGGCCGGCCTGGGCCTCGACTACGACCGCTACACCTCCGGCACGGTCATGCTCGAGACGGCCGACCGCCTCGTGGCCGAGGAGAAGCAGCCCTCGATCCAGCAGTTCCTGCTGCTCGTGGGTGGCCTGCGTGCCATGGTCGGCGGGGAGCGCCGGCCCAGTCAGGTCCTGGACTCCTACCTGCTCCGCTCGCTCTCGGTCGCGGGCTACGCGCCGTCCTTCGAGCACTGCGCCCGCTGCGGCGACGAGGGTCCGCACCGGTGGTTCAACCCGTCGATGGGCGGCATGCTCTGCGTGACCTGCCGGGTGCCCGGCTCGGCCAGCCCGGCCGCCGAGACCGTCGTGGTGATGGGGGCGTTGCTGGCCGGCGACTGGCCGGTCGTCGAGGCCGCCGACGGGCGCCACCTCAAGGAGGCGAGCACCCTGGTCGCCGCCTACCTCGCCTGGCACCTCGAGCGCGGGCTGCGGTCGATGGCGTACGTCGAGCGCTGAGGAACCCGACCGTGCCCCGGGGAGTCCAAGGCACCATGCGCTCCCTGTCGTTCTCGTATCGCCTCCTCCTGGGCGGGCTCCTCGCCGCCGTCGGACTGCTGGTGGTGGCGCTGGTGTTGGTCGACACCGACCCGCTCTCGGAAGTCGTGGATGACCCCACGACGCACGAGGGCTGGCAGAGCATCGAGTACAACGACATCCGGGTCGATGTGCCGGCAACGTGGACGCGAGTGGACATGAGCGACTGCGAGTTCGAGCACGAGCGGTGGGCGCGCGAGGGCTCGGCTGCCTGCGACTTCGAGGATGGCGTTGCCTTGTACGGCTCGGCCACATTCGATGCGACGCGCGGGCCCGGCGTTTCCCGGACCACCGAGAACGGTGTTCCGATCTGGGGCGGCTACGTCATCGTGGGTGGCTCGGTCGTCTACGCCGCCGATCGTGATCGGGCCGTGACGCGGGCGGTGCTGGACTCGGTGCGGCGCTCGGGCGGGTAGTCGGTTGGGGTGGGGCGGGGTCCGGGTCGGTGCCGGGGACGCCCAGCCGGATGGTCGAAAAGTCCTGTCCACATGTCGGAAGATCGACCCCTTTTCGGGGCTCAACTGTCGGTGGTCGCGGCTTGACTTGACCCATGACCGAGACGCCCGCTGATGTCGACACCGCTGCTGCGGTGCTCGGCCGCGCGCGTGCTTCGTCGGGCCGCCGCTGACGCTGAAGAGGCTCGGTTGCTGCAGGCTCGCGGTGGCGTGGGCTGCGATGCACTCGACCGAGTCGCTGGACGATGCGGCCTCGGTCACCGACCGGTGTTTCCTGGAGGAGTCGCTGCCGATCGCCGGGCCGGGGGCGCCGTTGATCGCGGAGTTCTCGATCACTGAGTTCGCGGTCGCGGTCGGGCTGTCGACCGAGGCGGGGAAGGCGTATCTGGGTGAGGCGGTCGAGCTGCGCTACCGACTCCCGCGGGTCTGGAAGCGGGTCGCGGTCGGGGATCTGGTGGCGTGGAAGGCGCGGTGGATCGCCAAGGCCACCTTGTCGCTCTCGATGGAGGCCGCTCGGTTCGTGGACGCCCGGGTCGCGGCGTTTGCGCACCGGCTCCGCGTCAGCGAGCTCGACCGGTTGATCGAGACCGCGATCGCCCAGTTCATGCCCGAGGAGGCCGAACGCCGCCGCAAGGCCGCCGCGGATGGCCGGTCGTTCAACGTCGGGAAGTCCCGCACCGGCCTCGATGGGAACGCCGAGGTCTGGGGCACTCTCGATGTCGCGGACGCCCTCGACCTCGACGCGGCCGTGGCCGAGGGTGCTGAGGCGTTGAAGTCGTTGGGGTCGACCGAGTCGTTGGACGTACGCCGCGCCCAGGCGCATCGGGGCGATCGCCAGGCGTCAGTTGGCGTTCGACCTCAACGGCACCGACGGCGAAGCGACCCGCACCCGCGCGGAAGCCGCGGCAGGTGGTTCTCCACGTCCATCTCTCCGAGGCCGCGATCCGTGGCGAAGGCTCGGTCGGGCGGTTCGAGAACACGAGAGGCCCGATCACCGCCGAGCAGATCCGCGACTGGTGCGGCAACCCGGACGCCCAGGTGGTCGTGAAGCCCGTCATCGACCTGGCCGATCACCACCACGTGAACGCCTACGAGGTCCCCGACCGGATCCGCGAGCAAGCAGCCCTCATCAACTCGACGTGTGTCTTCCCGTGGTGCACCCGGTCAGCCCGGCGTTGCGACAGCGACCACATCCAGCCCTACGACTCCGGCGGGACAACTTCCAGCGACAACATCGCCCCGCTGTGCAGACGACACCACCGACTCAAGACCCACGGCGGCTGGCGCTACGCGCGCACTCGAAGCCGGCGTCTACCTCTGGACCAGCCCCCACGGCTACACCTACCTCCGCGACGAGTCCGGCACCCTCGACGTCAGCCGCGACCGACGCACGACCGACTGACCGCCCGATCGAAGAGCCTGACCGCCCCACACCCCGCTGATCCACGACCAGCGGGGCAGTGGCATGTCGGGACTCGGCCCGGTCGCGTCGCCCACGCGACCGAGGTCAGTCCACCAGGACGGAAGGCAACCCTCGGTCGATCAGGGCGATCACATCAGCAGTCGAGCGCACGTCCCCGTAGGTCCGGTACACGACGTGAAGGGTGGCGTTGTGGTCCTGATCGCGTACGGCGGCGCATCCGTCGGCCACCAGGATCACTCGGTAGTCGAGGGTCGCGGCGTCGCGCACCGTCGCCTCCACGCACACGTTGGTGACGGTGCCCGTGACGATCAGGGTCGTGATTCCCCGTTCGGCAAGGAGGTGGTGCAGTCCGCACCTCTCCTGGAAGAAGGCGCTGGGGGCGGTCTTCTCGACGATCAGGTCCGCGTCATCGACGTCCAGCTCGGCCCACAGCCGCTCACGTGGCTTGCCCTCCCCACCCGCCTGCGCGTACCTGTCAGCCACCTCGTCCCCGTAGAACTCACGCCTGACATCCGATGGATCCGCGTGCCCCGGAACAACCCAGCACACGCTTCCACCCTGGGCACGAAGGGCAGCAGCCAGACGGTTGACGTTGGGCACGATTGCTCGGCAGTACGCGGATTCTTCGACGAAGAACGGGACGAGGTCGACGACGACGAGCGCCGTTCGGCGCGGGTCCAACGACGAGTACGCATGCTCCCGCCCGCGCCTCGTCACGTGCCTTTCGATCTCCCGAGGCTCGATGAACCACTCGTGACGCGCCGTGGTCTTCTCACTCGCAGGCGGGCCCGGAACCACGTCCAGCACGCGTACATCCATGAGACCATCCTGTCTCGTCGGCGGCTGGCGCGAATCGTGACACGCCAAGCCCTAGGCTCACCCTCGTGAAACGCGCTGTCCGCAAGCCGACCCCGCATCCGTCCGGTGCCGTGCCGCCGGCCGTCCCCAAGGACCTGGTCCCGAAGCACGTCGCCATCGTGATGGACGGCAACGGCCGCTGGGCCAAGGAGCGGGGCCTGCCGCGGACCCAGGGCCACGAGCAGGGCGAGAGCTCGCTCTTCGACGTGGTCGAGGGGGGCATCGAGATCGGCGTGAAGGCGATCTCGGCGTACGCCTTCTCGACCGAGAACTGGTCGCGCTCGCCGGACGAGGTGAAGTTCCTGATGGGCTTCAACCGCGATGTGATCCGCCGCCGTCGCGACGAGATGCACGAGCTCGGCGTCAGGGTCCGCTGGGCCGGCCGGGCCCCGAAGCTCTGGAAGTCCGTGATCAGGGAGCTCCAGGTCGCCGAGGAGCTGACCCGCGACAACGACGTCCTGACGCTGACCATGTGCGTCAACTACGGCGGCCGCGCCGAGCTCGCCGACACCGCCCGCTCGATCGCCCGCGAGGTCGCGGCCGGTCGCCTCAACCCGGAGAAGATCGACGAGAAGACCTTCGCCAAGCATCTCTACGTCCCCGAGCAGTCGAACGCCGACCTCGTGTGGCGTACGTCGGGGGAGCAACGCCTGTCGAACTTCCTGCTCTGGCAGGCGGCGTACTCCGAGTTCGTCTTCAGCGACGTGCTCTGGCCCGACGTGGACCGGCGGCACCTCTGGAAGGCCATCGAGACCTACGCCGGCCGCGACCGCAGGTACGGCGGCGCCGAGCCGAACTGGTCCGGTTGAGCGGCGTTTGTGGTTTGGGCGTCCCGGAGGCCCATGATCTGGAACGCTGTCGTTGTCACCACGAGCCGGGAGGGCCCATGGATGCACCCGGCGGGTCGGTCGATCATCACCCGAGGTCCTTGAGCGCTCGCCTGCTGGCCGACGACCCCGACCCTCGGCTCCTCCAGGGCGGCATCGTCGCGGTCCTGGGTCTCGCGTTCGGGCTCGCCATCGTCAACGGTGCCCCCGTCGCGGAGAACAGCCTTCCGTTGGCCGCACTTGCCATCACCGTTGCCGCCTTCGTCGTGGCGATCGTCGTGCCGTGGCGCCGGGTGCCACGACAGCTGGTTGCGGTACTCCCGGTGCTGGACATCGCCGCCCTGGGGGTGGCCCGCCTCAACGACGTGGGGGGTGGCGCGGGAGGGATCCTGATGGTGCTCCCGGCGCTCTGGCTGGGCTGGCAGTTCGGCCGCACCGGCGCCCTCATCACGGTGCTCGGGGTGGTCACCCTGGGCGTGATGCCGTCGTTGGTCAGCTTCGGTCTGGACCGGGAGACACATCGGTCGCGCCTTGCTCTTCACCGTCGTGTCAGGTGCCGCGGCCCTGCGTGATCGCCCTGAGCCTCGAGAAGACCCAGGCGGCGCGCCGCAAGGCCGAGGAGCGCGGCGCCGAGCTCGCCGTCGCGCTGGAGACGATCAACCGCCAGCAACGGATGGCGGACGCCATCTTGGACACCGTCGACGTGGGACTCGTCCTGCTCGATGGCGACGGGGTCTACCGCGAGGTGAACCGCCGCCACCGCGAGTTCATGGCGTTGTCCCACCCGGAGGGACACTCGGGCCGGGCCGGCGACGCAGGACTCATCTACGGCGAGGACGGCACCACCCCCGTGCCGGCGCACGACCTGCCGAGCCAGCTGGCCAGCTCCGGTGCCGAGTTCGAGGACCGTCGCGTCTGGTTCGGCGACGACCCCGTGACCCGGCGGGCGCTGTCGGTCTCCGCTCGCCCCGTCCTGGACGACCAGGGGCGGTTCGTGGGCGCAGCCCTGGCCTACAAGGACGTCACGGACTACATGCGAGCGATCGAGGTCAAGGACGCGTTCGTCGCGTCGGTCTCCCACGAGCTGCGCACCCCGCTGACCTCGATCATGGGGTACGTCGACCTGCTCCTCGAGCGAGGGGACCTCCCCGCCGACGTGCTGCGCCACCTCGCCGTGATCGAGCGCAACAGCGACCGCCTGCTCCAGTTGGTGGCCAACCTCCTGCACACCGCCCTCACCGACGATGGTCGGACCGCGGCCGTCCGCGGCCGCATCGACCTGTGCTCCATCGTCCGGAACTCCGTGGAGGCCGCCGCTCCTGCGGCGCGCACCGCGCGGGTCACCCTGGAGGCGGACGCTCCGGTGCTCATGTGGGTGTCCGTGGACGGGCAGGGGATCGCCCAGGTCCTCGACAACCTCGTGTCGAACGCCATCAAGTACACCCCGGCCGGTGGGCGCGTCGATGTCCGACTGACCGCGAACGCGGAACGGATCGAGCTCACGGTGACCGACACCGGCATCGGCATCGACGAGGCCGAGCGAGAGCGTCTGTTCACCCGGTTCTTCCGCACGCACGACGCCGGTGCGCGCTCCATCCAGGGCGTCGGCCTCGGGCTGAGCATCGTCAAGGAGATCGTGGAGAGCCATGCCGGCACGATCGACGTGGAGAGCACTGCCGGAGTGGGCAGCGTCTTCCGGGTCACGCTCCCGATCACCGCGCTCAGCCCGGCGGCGCAGACCGCCTGAGGCTGGGGCTCAGCGACAGCCCGGGCACTGCCCGAAGATCTCCAGCGTGTGGCTGACGTCGTCGTAGCCGTGCTCGGCCGCGATCGCGCGGGTCCAGCGCTCGACCGGGGGCCCTTCGACCTCGACGGTGGCGCCGCAGGTGCGACAGACCAGGTGATGGTGGTGGGTGTCCGAGCAGCGGCGGTAGACCGCTTCGCCCTCCTCGGTGCGCAGCAGGTCCACGTCGCCGCTGTCGGCGAGGCGTTGCAGGGTCCGGTAGACGGTCGCCAGCCCGACCGCCTCGCCGCGCTCTCCGAGCAGGTCGTGGATCTCCTGCGCCGATCGGAAGTCGGTGAAGGAGTCGAGGGCCTGCTTCACCGCCGTCCGCTGCCGGGTCGGTCGCAGGGGTTCAGTGCTCGTCATAGTGCTTCTCGTGAGCTGCGTGGCGGTGTCCGTCGTGGACGTAGTCCACGTGGTCGCCGTGGCGCACGGCCACGTGACCGCAGTCGGGACCGTGCTCGTGCGGGTGCTCGTCGGTCACCAGGTGGTCGTCTAGATGCTCGGCCGGGTCGTCGTCGGGGAAGGGCGCGTGGAGGCGTTGTCGGTGACGCAGCAGGACGCCGATCGGCCAGGTCACGATGAAGCCGGCGAGGGAGAGCAGCACGATCGTGGGCCCGGAGGCCACATGGGCGTAGGGCGACACGACGGCCGAGATGACCAGCCCGCCGACCGACGCCACCATGCCGAGCAGCATCGCGGCCAGCAGCGTGGTGCGGAAGGACCGGGTCAGCTGTTGCGAGGTGGCCACGGGGACCACCATCAGCGCCGACACCAGGAGCAGCCCGACCGTGCGCATCGCGACGGTGACCGAGACCGCGGCCAGCACCGCGACCAGGAGGTTGTAGAAGCGCACGTTCAGGCCGGCGACCCGGGCGAACTCGTGGTCCTGGGCCACCGCGAAGAGCTGCGGGGAGAAGCCGACCGCGACACCCATGACGACGACCGCCAGGACCATCGTCACCACCACGTCGGTGGCCGAGGTCGTGAGGATCGACCCGAAGAGGTACTCCTGGAGCCGTGAGGCGCTCTGCCCACCGAGGCCGGTGAGGAGTACGCCGCCCGCGAGGCCGCCGTAGAAGAGCAGCGCCAGGGCGACGTCCCCGTTGGTGTGCCCGCGCTCGCGGATCACCTCGATGAGGACCGCGCCGAGGATGGCCACCACGATCGCCGTCCACGTGGGCGACGTGCCGGTCAGCAGGCCGAGCGCCACGCCGGTCACGGCGACGTGACCGATGCCGTCACCCATCAGGGCCAGCCGCCGCTGCACGAGGTAGGTGCCGACTGCGGGGGCGGCCAGACCCGTGAACAGCGCAGCCAGGAGGGCGCGCCGCATGAAGGGCTCGTTGAGCAGGTCGATCATCGGTGCTCACTTCCTCGGGCGTCGAGAGGCGAGGACACTCCGGGGGCGTGGTCGTGGGTGTCGTACGGCGCGTGGTGGTGGCTGTGCGACTCGCCGAACTGAGGGTCGTGGACCTGGTGGTCGGCCAGGGGCGGCCCGTCGTAGGCCACCCGGCCATCACGCATCACCACGGCCCGGTCCACCAGATCGGCCAGCGGGCCGAGCTCGTGGGCGACGAGCACGATCGTGGCGCCGCGCTCCTTGAGCTGGGCCAGCGCGTCGGCCAGCGCGTGCTGGTTGGGCAGGTCCACACCGGCCGTGGGCTCGTCGAGGAAGAACAGGTCGGGTTCGCCGGCCAGGGCCCGCGCGATGAGCACCCGCTGCTGCTGGCCCCCCGAGAGCTGGGAGACGCCGTCGCGGGCCAGGTCGGCGAGACCGACGACGACCAGCGCGTCGTCGATCGCGGCCCGGTCGGCGCGGGTGAGCCGACGCAGCAGCCCTCGCCGGGTGAGTCGTCCCGACGCGACCACCTCCCACACCGAGGCGGGCACCCCGGACGTCGCGCTGGTCCGCTGCGGCACGAAGCCGATGCGCTGCCAGTCGGTGAAGTGGTCCAACGGCGTGCCGAAGAGCTCGAGCGATCCCGACGAGAGCGGGCGCAGGCCGGTCAGCGCGCGGACGAGGGTCGACTTGCCGGAGCCGTTCGCCCCCATCAGCGCAACGAACTCGCCCGCGTCCACCCGGACGTCGATCGCCCGCAGGATCGGCCGCCCACCGATCGCGACGGCGCCGTTGACGAGCCGGATGGGGGAGGAGCCGTGATCGGTCATCGGCAACCGTTGGCGAGCTCGAGGGCGGCGAGGTTCTCGCGCATGAGGGAGAGGTAGTCCTCCGACGACGTCTCGTCGCTGAGGCCCTCCACCGGGTCGAGGATCTCGGTGGTGATGCCCATGTCCGAGGCCAGGCTCTCGGTGAGTCGCGGGGAGACCAGCCGCTCGGAGAAGACCGTGGTGATGCCGTCGCGGCTGATCAGCTGCTGCAGGCGGGACAGGTCGGCGGCGGTCGGCTCTGCTCCGGGGGAGAGGCCGGCGACGGGCTCGATCTCGAGGCCGTACTCGCGGAGATAGCCGAACGCATCGTGCGACACGACGATCGTGGTCCGCTCGCAGTCGGCCAGTCCGCTCGTGTAGTCCGCGTGCAGCGCCTCGAGGTCGGCGCGCAGGTCGGCGGCGTTGGCCGCATAGGTGTCGCCGTGGTCGGGGTCGATCTCCGCGAGCCGGGCGGCGATGCTGTCGCCCAGCGTGGCCATCCGCAGCGGGTCCTGCCAGAAGTGCGGGTCGCTCTGGCCGTCGGCGGAGTCGCGCAGGTCCACCACGTCGGTCACATCGATGACGACGCCGGTGGCGTTCTGCTCGATCGAGTCGTCGACGGTGGGCTGGAAGCCGGCCTCGTGGACGACCAGGTCGGCGCCCGCGATGTTCCTGGTCTCCTGGATGCTGAGCTCGAGGTCGTGGGGTTCGCGGCCGGGCTGGGTGAGGTTGTCCACGGTGGCCAGATCCCCGGCGACGCGTTGCGCGACGTACTGCAGGGGATAGAAGGCGGCCGCGATCCGGACCCCGTCCGAGCCGCCCTGCTGCGGGCTGCACCCGGTGGCGACGAGGAGGAGGACGACGACAAGGAAGCGCATGAGAACCATTCTCATCACGATGAGAACGATTGTCAAAACTGAACGCACCTCGGCGGCTAGGTTGGGTCCCGTGCTGGTGGTGAGCAGGTTCCGGGTGGACGCGGCGGACGCGGAGGTCTTCCGCACCGACCTCGAGCGGGCGCGTACGACGCTGGCGGCCTGTGCCGGCCACGTCGAGGCGACGATCGGGCGCAATGTCGACGATCCCTCGCTGTGGACACTCGTGACCCGCTGGAAGAACGTCGGCGCCTACCGCCGTGCTCTCTCGACGTACGACGTGAAGCTGCACGCCGTCGCCGTCCTGAGCCGGGCGATCGACGAGCCCAGCGCCTACGAGATCGTCGAGCCCGGAGGCGACCTCAATATCGCCCGGACCCGGTCGTTAGGCTGACACCTTCCAGACCGGCAGCCAGCCGGCCGTGAACCCAGGAGCAGTTCCGTGGCCAAGCCGCCGCCCACCGCCGTTGATCATGTCGTCTCCCTCGCCAAGCGCCGGGGTTTCGTCTACCCGTGCGGTGAGATCTACGGCGGCACCCGCTCTGCCTGGGACTACGGCCCGCTCGGCGTCGAGCTCAAGGACAACATCAAGCGCCAGTGGTGGAAGTCCATGGTGCAGATGCGTGACGACATGGTCGGTCTCGACTCCAGCGTCATCCTGCCGACCAAGACCTGGGAGGCCAGCGGCCACGTCGCGACCTTCTCCGACCCGCTGACCGAGTGTCAGTCGTGCCACAAGCGTTTCCGCGCCGACCACCTCCAGGAGGAGGCGGCCGAGAAGCAGGCGAAGAAGAGCGGCGACGCGGTCGACCCCGACAGCATCGATCTCGCCACGCTGGCCTGCCCCAACTGCGGCACCCGCGGCGCCTGGACCGAGCCCCGCGAGTTCTCCGGCCTGCTCAAGACCCACCTCGGCGTCACCGGTGGCGAGGAGACCGGGCTGCACTACCTGCGCCCCGAGACCGCGCAGGGCATCTTCCTCAACTTCGCCAACGTCGTGACGACCAGCCGCCAGAAGCCGCCCTTCGGCATCGCGCAGATCGGCAAGTCCTTCCGCAACGAGATCACCCCCGGCAACTTCATCTTCCGCACCCGTGAGTTCGAGCAGATGGAGATGGAGTTCTTCGTCAAGCCCGGCGAGGACGAGGAGTGGCACCAGTACTGGATCGACCAGCGCACTGCTTGGTACGTCGACCTCGGCATCAACCCGGACAACCTGCGTCACTACGAGCACGCCACGGAGAAGCTCAGCCACTACTCCAAGCGGACCGTCGACATCGAGTACCGCTTCCAGTTCGCGGGCTCGGAGTGGGGCGAGCTCGAGGGCATCGCCAACCGCACCGACTTCGACCTGAGCACGCACTCGAAGCACTCGGGGGTCGACCTCAGCTACTTCGACCAGGCCAACAACGAGCGCTACACGCCCTACGTCATCGAGCCGGCAGCCGGTCTCTCGCGCAGCCTGATGACCTTCCTGGTCGACGCGTTCACCGAGGACGAGGCGCCCAACACCAAGGGCGGCGTCGACAAGCGCACCGTGCTCAAGCTCGACCCGCGCCTGGCGCCCGTCAAGGTCGCGGTGCTGCCGCTGAGCCGCAACGCCGACCTCTCGCCCAAGGCCAAGGCGCTCTCGGCCGAGCTGCGCCGCAACTGGAACGTCGACTTCGACGACTCCGGCGCGATCGGTCGCCGCTACCGCCGCCAGGACGAGATCGGCACCCCCTACTGCGTCACGGTCGACTTCGAGACCCTCGAGGACAATGCCGTGACGGTCCGGGAGCGCGACACGATGGCCCAGGAGCGAATCAGCCTCGAGGGCATCACGTCGTACTTCGCCGAGCGTTTCGTCGGCTGCTGAGCGCCCCCTCGTGCAGACTCCTCGCATGAACTCTCTTGGGCACCGTCTTGTCGGGCTCTCCTTGGTCGGCGTCCTCGTGCTGAGCGCCTGCTCGGGCGAGGGCGAGGCCGACCCTGCGGATTCCTCGTCCTCGGCCACGGGCTCGGCATCGCCGTCCGCCTCGGTCTCGGCGAGTGCCGAGCCCTACCTCCCGGTCCCCGACGGCGTCGAGCTGACCGCGCAGGGCACCGAGCTTGGCCTGGGCGACAACGCCGTGGTCGCCTACGAGCCGCGGCAGGGCGTGGTCGGCGTCCTCGACATCACGATCACCGCCCTGGAGCAGACGACGTTCGCGAGGTCGTTCAAGGGCTGGAAGCTCGACGCGGCGACGAAGAAGTCCAGGCCCTACTTCGTGCGCGCGAGCATCACGAACCTCGGGGAGTCCTCGCTGGCCGGGCGAGACGTCCCGCTCTACATCCTGGACGGCAACGACACGCTGATCGAGGCGTCGGAGTTCGCGAGCACCTTCAAGCCGTGCCCCAGTCAGGCCCTGCCCAAGAAGTTCGGTGCGGGTGCCACGACGAAGGTGTGCCTCGTCTACCTGGCCCCGAACAAGGGCGATCTGCTGGCGGTGAGCTTCCGGCCGGTTGAGGAGTTCAATCCGATCACCTGGAGCGGCGCAGTCAAGCTGCCCGAGAAGCCCGACCCGAAGAAGTCCGACAAGAAGCAGGACGAGAAGCAGGACGAGAAGCAGGACGAGAAGCAGGACTGAACGGGATTTTCCGCATCACCCACCCCGCCCCGACAATGGAGCCATGTCTGCCCTGCCCACCTCGCTGACCCTCGGGTCGCTGACCGTCGACACCCCTGTGGTGCTGGCGCCGATGGCGGGGATCACGAACGCGGCCTACCGGCGGCTGTGTGCCGAGCAGGGGGCGGGCCTCTACGTCTGCGAGATGATCACCTCGCGCGGTCTGGTCGAGCGCGACGAGACGACGAAGAACATGCTCGTCTTCGACGAGCTCGAGACCGTGCGGTCGGTGCAGCTCTACGGCACCGACCCGGTCTACGTCGGCAAGGCCACCGAGATCCTGTGCGCCGAGTACGGCGTCGCGCACATCGACCTCAACTTCGGCTGCCCGGTCCCCAAGGTGACCCGCAAGGGTGGTGGGGGAGCGCTGCCGTGGAAGCGGGGGCTGCTCGGCCTGATCCTCGAGGCCGCGGTCGGTGCGGCCGCGCCGTACGACGTGCCGGTGACGATGAAGACCCGCAAGGGGCTCGACGACGACCACCTGACCTACCTCGATGCCGGACGGCTGGCCCAGGAGGCAGGCTGCGCGGCGATCGCGCTGCACGGCCGCACGGTCGCCCAGGCCTACTCCGGGAAGGCCGACTGGGAGGCCATCGCCCGCCTGGTCGAGCACGTCGACATCCCGGTGCTGGGCAACGGCGACATCTGGGAGGCGGCCGACGCGCTGCGGATGGTCGAGCAGACCGGTGCCGCCGGTGTGGTCGTGGGCCGTGGTTGCCTGGGGCGCCCCTGGCTCTTCCGTGACCTGGCCGCTGCCTTCGCCGGTGAGGAGGTCGCGACGCTCCCGACGCTGGGGGAGGTGCGCGACGTGATGCGCCGCCACGCCGAGCTGCTGTGCCAGCACATGGGGGAGGAGCGTGGCTGCAAGGAGTTCCGCAAGCACGTCTCGTGGTACCTCAAGGGGTTCGCCGCCGGCGGCACCCTGCGCCGCTCCCTGGCGCTGATCACCACGCTGGCCGAGCTCGAGATCCTGCTCGCCGAGCTGGACCCGGACGAGCCGTTCCCGGTCCTCGAGCTCGGCACTCCCCGGGGTCGCCAGGGCTCGCCGCGCACCCGCGTCGTGCTGCCCGAAGGATGGCTCGACGACACCGACGGCAGCGACTACCACCTGCACGAGGAAGCGACGGAGGTCACAGGTGGGTGACCCGAAACACCTGCCGATTCGGGGTCGAGGATTGGCACGTCACTTTTGGCCTGTGCTTCACTCGATCTTCGTTGCCAATTCGTTACCAACGATGCGGCACGGATCTCGGATCGCCCCTTGTCCGCAACAGCAAAGGATCAGCGCTGTGGCCATCAGCCACAAGCGGGACGCCAATGCCCGCCCCAAGCCCAAGGTCGCCCTCGTGGCCGGCCCCCTTGCCTTCCTCGTCACCTCGGCCGTCGTCACCCTCGGCGTCGTCGGTGCCGAGCCCGAGGCCTTCGACGTCATCACCGCCAGCGGCGCCACCGGTGCCGTCGCCGACATCTCCGGCCGAGGCGAGACCGTGTCGCGTGCCGACTCGCGTCGCGAGCGGGTCGAGCTCCAGCGGGCCTTCGACGTCAACATGTCCCGGGTCGCCACGCAGCGCGCCATCAATCGCGCCGACACCCGGCTCTGGGCGACCGCCCCGCTGAACCTCTGGACCTCGGGTGACCGCAAGGCCAAGAAGGTCGGGGAGATCAAGTCCGGCAAGCGGGTCCTCGTGACCGGTCGCCACGGCGGCGGCCGCGACGAGATCGTGCTCGACGGCAAGTCACGCTGGGTCACCTCGGGCTACCTCGCGGACGAGAAGCCCGTGCTCGGTCCGGTCGGCATCGGGGGCGCCTGCACCAACGGGTCCTCCGTCTCCTCCGGCGTGAGCGCCAACATCGCCTCGGTGCACTCCGCCGTCTGCGCGGCCTTCCCCGAGATCACCTCGTACGGCGACTTCCGCGGCGACGGCGAGCACTCCCAGGGCATCGCGGTCGACATCATGACCAGTGGCGCTCGCGGCTGGCAGGTCGCGGAGTTCGTCCGCGACAACTACGCCGCGCTCGGCGTCAGCTACATCATCTACAGCCAGAACATCTGGTCGGTCGACCGGGCCGGCGAGGGCTGGCGCCCGATGTCGGACCGTGGCTCCACCACCGCGAACCACTACGACCACGTGCACGTCACGACGTACTGATCCGGGCTCTCCCAGGAGCGTCGGCGGCACTGAGTAGTGTCCTGAGCGATGACCTCCCTGGACCTGTACGACGACGCCGCCCGTGAGCGGATCGTGCCCGAGCCGCCCAAGCGGGTGGACGCGCCCGAGCGCACTCCCTTCGAGCGCGACCGGGCGCGGTTGGTCCATGCGGCGGCCTCGCGACGGCTGGCCGCCAAGACGCAGGTGGTCGGTCCGCAGAGCGACGACTTCGTCCGCAACCGCCTCACCCACAGCCTCGAGGTCGCCCAGGTCGCGCGCGACCTGTCGCGGGCTCTCGGCAGCCAGCCCGACATCGCCGAGACCGCGGCCCTGGCCCACGACCTGGGCCACCCGCCGTTCGGTCACAACGGCGAGCGGGTCCTGGCCGAGCTGAGCGAGGAGTGCGGCGGGTTCGAGGGCAACGCCCAGACGCTGCGGCTGCTCACCCGGCTGGAGGCCAAGACCTTCGACGCCGAGGGCAACTCCGCCGGGCTCAACCTCACCCGGGCCACCCTCGACGCCTGCACGAAGTACCCCTGGTCCGTGGCCGACTCCGAGGATCCCCACGGCGTGCACGCCGACGGCTCGCCGCGGGTGATCCGCAAGTTCGGCGTCTACGAGGACGACCGGCCGGTCTTCGACTGGCTCCGCGCCGGGGTCGAGGGCACCGCCCAGTGCCTCGAGGCCCAGGTGATGGATCTCGCCGACGACGTCGCCTACTCCGTCCACGACATCGAGGACGGCATCGTCGCCGACCGGGTCGACCTGACCCGGCTCGACCAGCCGGCGGTCTGGGCGACGGTGCGCGACTGGTACCTCCCCGACGCGACCGACGACCTGCTCGACGACGTCCTGGCCGGGTTGCGACAGCAGGGCAGCTGGCCCACCACGCCCTACGACGCCAGCCGGCGCAGCCACGCGGCCCTGAAGAACCTCACCAGCGACCTGATCGGGCGCTTCTGCGGCGCGGTGCAGGCAGCGACCTTCGAGGTCAGCGACGGCCCGTTCGCCCGGCACGGCTCCCAGCTCGTGGTGCCGGAGCGGACCACGCTGGAGATCGGCGTGCTCAAGGGGATCGCCGCCTACTACATCATGCAGGCCGACGACCGGGTCGAGGCGATGGAGCGCCAGCGTGAGCTGCTCGCCGAGGTCGTGGCCCGACTGGCCCACCGCGGGCCCTCCGCCCTGGACCGGATGTACGCCGACGACTGGGCAGCCGCTCCCGACGACGCAGCCCGACTGCGCGTGGTCATCGACCAGGTCGCCTCCCTCACCGATGCGAGCGCGGTCTCGATGCACGCCCGCCTCGTCTCCCGCACGCGATGATCGCGCCGCTCGTCTGGCTGCCGTTCGAGCCCGACCTGCTCGGCGACCCTCCCGACGCGCTGCGCTACGAGGTCGTCGACCCGACCCAGCAGGTGCCCGAGAGCGCCGCCGAGGTTGAGTTCTACGTGCCGCCGTACGCCATGAGCAGCTCGGTGGCACGCTTCCTGCCGCAGGCGCCCCGACTGCGGGTCGTCCAGACGCTCACCGCGGGCGTCGACCACGTGCGCCCCTCGATCCCGCGGGGCGTCACGCTCTGCAGCGGGCGCGGGATCCACGACTCCTCGACCGCCGAGCTCGCCCTCACCTTGATCCTGGCGTCGCTGCGCGGGGTTCCCGACTTCGTCCGGGCCCACGACCGTCGCGAGTGGTCGCCCACCTGGCGGCCGGCGCTGGCCGACAAGCGGGTCCTGCTCGTGGGCCACGGCGCCATCGGTGCCGCGATCGAGGCTCGGCTGCTGCCCTTCGAGACCGAGGTGGTGCGAGTGGCCCGCCGGGCCCGCGACGGCGTGCACCCGATCGAGGCCTTGCCCGACCTACTGCCGACGGCTGACGTGGTGGTGCTCATCGTCCCGCTGACCGACGCGACCCGGGGGCTGATCGACGCCGCGGCCCTGGCCCGGATGAAGGACGGTGCCCTGCTGGTCAACGTCGCGCGCGGAGGCGTCGTCGACACCACGGCGCTGCTGGCCGAGCTGGGCGCCGGGCGGTTGCGCGCGGCCCTCGACGTCGTCGACACCGAGCCGCTCCCCGCGGACAGCCCGCTGTGGGAGGCCCCGCACCTGCTGCTCTCACCCCACGTGGGCGGGATGAGCAGCGCGATGTGGCCCCGGGCCCACCGGCTGGTCCGCGACCAGCTGCACCGCTTCGCCGCGGGTGAGCCCCTGGCCAACGTCATGTCGGGGGAGTACTGACCATCGGCGCCCCGAGCGACGCACCGCCCGTAGACTCCGCCTCGTGGTAGGCCGGATTCGCGATGACAGCATCGCCGAAGTGCGTGAGAAGGCACGGATCGACGAGGTCGTCTCGTCGTACGTCACGCTCCGCAACGCCGGAGGCGGCTCGCAGAAGGGGCTGTGTCCCTTCCACGACGAGAAGTCCCCCTCGTTCCACGTCACGCCCGCCCGCGGCTTCTACCACTGCTTCGGCTGCCAGGCCGGTGGCGACGTCATCAACTTCCTCATGCAGATCGACGGCCTCAGCTTCGCCGAGTCCGTGGAGCGCCTCGCCGACAAGTACGGCGTGCAGCTGCGGCGCGAGGAGGGCGACGCCCGCGACGAGCGGCCCAAGGGCCCGGCCCGCCAGCGGCTGATCGAGGTCAACCGGGTCGCGCAGGAGTTCTACGCCGCCCAGCTGGCCACCCCCGACGCCCAGGTGGCCCGCCAGTTCCTCGTCGAGCGGGGCTTCGACCAGGGCGCGGCCGACACCTTCGGGCTCGGCTTCGCCCCGCGTGACGGCGAGGCACTCCTCAAGCACCTGCGCGAGCGGAAGTTCACCGACGAGGAGACCGTGGCGGCGGGGGTCGTGGCGATCGGCCGCTCGGCGTACGACCGGTTCCGCGGCCGGCTGCTGTGGCCGATCCGCGACGCGAGCGGCGACACGATCGGCTTCGGCGCACGTCGGATCTTCGACGACGACCGGATCGAGGCCAAGTACCTCAACACCCCCGAGACGACGCTCTACAAGAAGAGTCAGGTGCTCTACGGCATCGACCTGGCCCGTCGCGACATCGCCCGCTCCTCGCAGGCGGTCGTGGTCGAGGGCTACACCGACGTGATGGCCTGCCACCTCGCCGGGGTCGGCACCGCCGTCGCCACCTGCGGCACCGCCTTCGGCGACGACCACTCCCGGGTGTTGCGCCGCTTCCTGCACGACCACGAGGAGTTCCGCGGCGAGGTGATCTTCACCTTCGACGGTGACGCCGCCGGCCAGAAGGCCGCGCTGCGGGCCTTCGGTGGCGACCAGAACTTCGTCTCGCAGACCTATGTCGCGGTCGAGCCGACCGGGATGGACCCCTGCGACCTGCGGATCAAGAGCGGCGACGCCGCCGTGCGCGAGCTGGTGGCGCGCCGGGTGCCGCTCTACCGCTTCGTGCTCGCCAACACCGTCGGCAAGTACGACCTCGACCGCGCCGACGGTCGGATCGACGCGCTGCGCGAGGCCGCCCGGCTGGTCTCGAGCATCCGCGACAAGTCGAAGGTCGACGCCTTCTCGCGCGAGCTCGCCGGGATGATCGGCGTCGACATGGAGGAGGCGCGCAGCGAGGTACGCCGCGCCGCCAACCGCCCCGCCCCGCGCCCCGACCAGCGCGACCAACGCTCCGACTCCCGCCGCGCTGCGCCGAGCGAGCCCGAGGCCGCACCCGTTGCTCCCCGGGTCCAGGTGCCGGACCTGCGCGACCCCCGCTTCTCCCTGGAGCGCGAGACGCTCAAGCTGGTGCTCCAGCACCCGATGGCGATCGGTCGGATCACCGCCGAGATGGGCAGCAACGACTTCACCCACCCGACCTACCGCGCCGTGTGGCAGCTGGTCGAGGCCGCCGGCGGCCCGGTGGCGGGGGCGGGGGACGCCGGGTGGGCCTCGAACCTCCGCGCCACCGCCAGCGACCCCGCGGTCTCGTCGGCGATCAGCGCGCTCAGCGTCGAGCCGGTGCTCACCGCGAAGGAGCCGGATGCCGGGTACGTCGCCCTGCACGTCTTCCGGTTGCTGGAGCTCACCACCCTGCGCCGGATCGCCGAGCTCAAGTCGCGGCTCCAGCGCACCAACCCGGTCGAGCACGCCGCCGACTACAACCGGATGTTCGGTGAGCTGGCCGCGCTGGAGCAGCACCGGCGTACCCTCCGCGACCGCACGGTGGGCAGCTCGTGAGGTTGCGCGGCAAGGTCGCCCCGATCGCGCCGGCGCCGGGCGAGAAGCTGCTGGCCTGGGCCGAGGCGACCGACGGGGCCGTGGGTGGCAGCCGGGATGCGCTCTACCTCGCCCAGCACGGCACGACCGTGCGCGTCGTCTGGGAGCAGGTGGAGGCGGCCGACTGGGACCGGGACACCTCGGTGCTCCGCGTCAGCGAGGTCGGCACCTTCGGCAAGGTCCGGCCGGTGCACCTCCTCACGATCGCGGAGCCCGGGCGGCTGCTCGAGCTGGTCCGGGAGCGGGTGACGGCCAGCATCGTGCTCCAGCGGCACGTCGCCGTCGAGGGTCAGCGGGGACTGCGCGTGATCGCCCGCCGGGCCCCGAAGGGCGACCGCCCGGTGCTGTGGCTCTTCGAGTACGACCAGGGCATCGACCCCGAATCGCCCACCGTCCGGGCGGCTGCCGAGGCGGCGCTGAGCGCTGCCCGCGACGAGCTGGGACCGGCCTGACCGGCCGGTTGAGGGACGAGGGGCATCCCGATTTTTCACCCGGTGACGACCTTGCTAATCTGTGCGGGCTGCACCTGATCCCCTGTAGCTCAATTGGCAGAGCATTCGACTGTTAATCGGAGGGTTCCTGGTTCGAGTCCAGGCGGGGGAGCAGAGAAGAGGCCCTGACCTGCATCGTTGCAGGTCAGGGCCTCTGTCATGGGTGCCGACGAGTCCGAGCGGCCGGGTGATGGCCCACGTGTCCCGTGCGCCTAGCCCCTTCGAGTCACGACAAGCGCCCTCGGGCATGACACGTCATGACCACATGTCGCCAGTGGGGCCACCTCGCCTTGACGCCGTGGCTCCCCACTGATGCCTGCGAGTGAACGTCGAACCCGGAGGGGCAGCACGCGCCGACACTGGGTTCAGGCGGCGCAGGCGGACCTGACGTCCGCGATCGAGCTGGTCAGGGCGGTGGCGTACTTCTCGACGTGGTAGACCGTCGTGTCGGCGTTGAGGTCCAGATGGTTCTGAACGCTCGTGGCGGAGGCGACCACGGCGGTCAGTACCTCGAAGATCTCGTCCGACATCAGCGGGACGACCGCGCTGTCGGCGGTGATGATCGTGAACTCGCCGAGCCGAGCCTTGACCGCGGCGACGGCCACGGACCTGCGGTAGGTCGCCGTGGCTTCGGTGGCGGCCACGGCCCGAGCGACGTCCTGCTGGAGGTCCTCGATGGTGTCCTCGATGCCCGTGGTGGCCAGGGCGATCTCGAAGCTGCGGCAGGCGGTCTGGTCAGCGACCTCGACCGGGCCGCGGGGGCGGCCGTCGAGAGCACGGGTCAGGGCGAAGGCTGCGACACCGGACAAGATCAGCAGCCCGACCAGAACGGCGACGAGCGTGGACTTCCGAGACATGGGTGATTCCTTCTGGTGGTGGGGGATGCGTGGAGGCTCGTGAGGGCGGAGCAGCTCAGAACTGCGGGGACTCGTTGGTCGCGCGGAGCCGGTGCTCGGCCGCCTTGACGCCACTGAGGACGGCACAGACTGCCGCCGAGGCCGTCGCGGTGACGGCCACTGCCAGGAAGACGACCGTGACGTTCTGCCAGGCGGGCTCGTCGACGATGGTCGCACCAAAGCCCCACCACCCGACCGCGGCCACCACGACCAGAACCCAGGCAAAGCCCCAGAGCTCGCGGGGGGTGAAGCCGATGTCGTCAGGATGCATCATGGGCGGCAATCTAGCGCGGCGGTGACGGGTCGCGCGCGAGGCCCTCCCGGTGCAGACGGCGACGCCGGGCGCCCAGCAGGACGCCCTCGATCGCCTTGGTGGCGGTTTCGAGGGAGACGGTGGTCGGGCTCGGGGTGACCTCTGCGGGCGGCTCGTCATCGACCAGCCGGGTGCGCAGGCTGTCGAGATCGCCGATCATCTGGACGCCCAGGCGACGCAGGCCGTCGATTCGCGCCTCGCCCAGCTCGTCGACCCGCTCCCGGGCCCAGACGGGAAGCGGTGGGAGGGGGTCCTCGCCGACGGGGAAGGGGCGGTCGACCAGCGTGGGCAGCAGCCCGCGGCTGAAGAGGGTGTGCCAGTCGTGGTCATCGTGATCGATCCCGGTGAGGGCAATGTTGACCGACCGGACCAGCTCGACCTCCTGGTGGCTCAGCGAGCGGTTCGACTGGTCCTCCACCGGCTGGAGCAGCCCGGAGGGGAGGGCGAGCAGCGCCTCGAAGGCAGCGACCAGATGCCGGGGGTCGCCCTCGCGGCGGACGACCAGGGTGAGTCGGTCAGGACCCACGACCTCGGCCCACCGCTCGACCATCCGCACGGTGTCGTGGGGCACCCAGAACCCGTGGGGGTCCGCGGAGTCGGGGGGTCCGTCGATGAGCACCGCGCGCAGCCACTCGTCGTAGGGCCAGCGCTTGCCGGCCTTGATCCGCTGCTGCCACTGGGACGGGAGGAGCCGGTCGTAGCGGCGGGCGCCGGTCACGATGTGGGGGCGCCGACCGCCGAGCTCGGCGACGACCTGCTTGACCTCGTCGCCCGTGAGGCGGCCGAACTTCTCGTAGCTGATCACGACCCGTTGCTCGTCGCCCCGGTCGATCTGCGCGAGGAGGTCGAGCCAGGCGGCACGTCGAGGCGGGGTCGCCCCGCGGCCGAGGCCGAGGCCGAGACCCGCCGCGATGGCCCGGGTGGGCTTCTGGCCCGGCCCGGGATAGACCACGTCGTACGACGCGAGCTGGTCGCGGGCGCGGTGGAGGGCCGACTGGAGAGCGGTCGAGCCGGTCTTCTGCGGCCCGATGTGCAGGAGATGGGTCCCCGGGGGGACCGCCCACTCCTCGCCCATCAGCCGCGGGGGCTCATCTGGGGGGCAGCCATGCTCCGACCGTAACTCAGACCGCAGACAGGACGCATCCGTCGGCGAACTGCTGGGCTCAGCTGAGCTGGCAGCGGTTCGTCTCGTCGTACGACGCGGGGGCGCGCGGAATCGTCCGGTTGACGGGGGGCTTGCGGTCCCGCTCGACCCACTTCACCATCCGCACGAAGGAGCGTCGGGCGCACGGGAGGAGCGGACGGACCTGATCGCCGTACTCCGCCATCAAGCCGTCGACGTGGGTGCCGCCCTCGATCCGGTAGTACTTGTGCAGCGACGCGCGGCCCTGCCGGCGGATCATCTTGCGGTAGATGTCGGAGTCGGTGCCGATCGGCAGCAGCGCGTCGAGCGTCCCGTGCAGGGTCAGCATCGGACGCTTGATCTTGCCGGTCAGGGCGATCTTCTTCAGAGCCTGGGCCGCCTGCGGTCGGTTGTCGTAGTCGTAGTCCGCGTCGCAGTCGGGCATCCCGCTCTGGCAGAAGGGGGTCCCGGCCTGGGTGTCGCCGTCGTACTCCGGGTCGAGCTCTTCGCGGTAGAGGCGCTGGGTGAGGTCCCAGTAGACGCCGTAGTGGTAGTCCCAGCTGAACTCCGAGCCCTCGGGGAAGCCGGCGTCGATCATGGCCTGGTGGGCCGCCTTGTCCCCGGTGGCCTGGTAGGCGGGGTAGTTGCGCAGTGCGACCGGCAGGTAGCTGAGCAGAGTCGGGGCAGGCGCGCGGAAGAGGGTGCCCTCCCAGTCGACGCCACCGTCGTAGAGCTTCGCCTTGTTCTCGAGCTGCCAACGCGTGAGGTAGCCGCCGTTGGAGATCCCGATCATGTAGGTACGCCGTGGCCGCTTGTCGTAGCGCTGGGCGACGACCTTCTTCGTGGCGCGGGTCAGCTGGGTGACCCGGTGGTTCCACTCGGCGATGGCGTCACCG
Organism: uncultured Actinomycetota bacterium; assembly: GCA_963850965.1. Lineage (GTDB taxonomy): Bacteria > Actinomycetota > Actinomycetes > Propionibacteriales > Nocardioidaceae > Nocardioides. The sequence continues at coordinate 801,798 of CAWKMT010000004.1, forward strand.
GGCTCCTGGCCGTCCTTGTAGAACGACGTGCCGCTGTTGCCCTTGTCGGTCATGGCGTAGGCATAGCCGCGGGCCAGCAGCCAGTCGCTGAAGATGAAGTCGCCGGCGTACTGCGTGCGGGTGCCGGGGGCGCCGCTGATGACGAGCTTGCCGTTCCACTCGTCGGGGAGCCGGATGACGAACTGCGCGTCGTGGTTCCAGCCGTGGTGGGTGTTGGTCGTCGAGGTGTCGGGGAAGTACCCGTCGATCTGGATGCCGGGCACGCCGCTGGGGTTGTTGGTGCCCGGAGCGTGCAGACCGTTCCAGTCGGCGATGTCGGTGTGGCCACTCGCCACCGTCGACGCAGTCGTGAGGTCGTCGAGGCAGGCGACCTTCTGCATCGGAGCGCGCGGGACGTCCAGCTCGGACATGCGCGCACAGTGTGCCGGCTCGGCCTCGCTGGAGGCGGGGGCGCTGACCAGGAGCGATCCGGCCAGGGCGGCGACCGCGAGGGCGGCGGGCAGGGACAGGCGACGAGGCGTCATGCGCTCAGCCTCCGCCGAGAGCCGGGCCGGGTCCATGTGGCCCGGCGCCACACCTCGCAGTGATCATCTGTGTGCGGCGGCCATGCTCAGCTGCCCCAGCCCAGGGGGAAGACCTCGAACGCCGCCCCCATCGTGGTGCCGAGGCGCTGTCCGGTGGGCCGGGCCATCCCCTCGAGGAACTCGTGGGCGTCGAAGTCGTCCCAGCCGAGGCCGTCGATGTAGGCCCGGTGCGCCTCGAGGGAGGCGACCCCCGCGGCGAACGTGTCGGTCGTGTCGACGCCGTGCCGGGCGACCGGGGAGCCGGAGACCCAGACCGCCCCGACGTCGCCCCAGGGCTCGAGCCCGTCGACGAGCTGGTCGTGGAAGACCCACCGGTTCCCGGCGTCGCGGACCGCGTCGAGCACGGCCTTCCCCACCGCGATGTGGTCGGCCTGGTTGAGGTTCTCCCCGCCCCACGTCGGGTGGAAGTTGCCGGTGATGACCACCTCCGGCCGGTGGCGTCGTACGGCGTGCGCGATCACGGCGCGCAGCGGGACGCCGTACTCGAGGATGCCGTCGGGCTGGCCGAGGAACTCCACCGTGTCGACGCCGACGATGCGTGCCGACTCGATCTGTTCGGCCTCCCGGACCACCTTGCACTCGGCGGGGGACAGGGAGTCGATGCCGGCCTCGCCGCTGGTGACCATGGCGTAGACGATCTCCTTGCCCTGGCCGGTCCAGCGGGCGATCGCGGCGGCGGCCCCGAACTCCAGGTCGTCGGGGTGGGCCACGACGCACAGGGCGCGCTGCCAGTCCTCGGGAAGGGGCTCGAGTGGGTCTGGCGTCACGTCGCTCATCCTTCGAGGATGCCACCGAAATGCGTTGCCCGGCAGGGATCGACTGCGGTTGGCTGTCGGACATGTCGACCCTGACCGGCCTCGCCGACCTGGCCCTGCGGCTGCCGCCCGCGCGCGTGCGGTGGGAGGGCCCTGAGTTCCGCGAGGAGCTGGGGGCGTGGGTGGCCGCACAGGTGGGGGAGCCGACCTCGCTGGAGCCGCTCAAGATCCGCGCGTGGGCGGGCGTGTGGCGCGCCGAGACCCCGGCGGGAGTCTTCTTCGCCAAGCAGAACTGCGAGACGCAGACCTTTGAGGCGGCGCTGCTGGCCGAGCTGGTCGCGCTGGTGCCCGACCGGGTGGTCCCGCTGACCGCGACCGACCTCGACCGCGGGCTGCTGTTGACGCCGGACCAGGGGCCGGTCTTCGGCTCGGTCTTCGAGCAGGACGTCGAGGCGTGGTCGCGACTGGTGAGCGCAGCTGCCCAGCTCCAGCGCGAGGTCGCGCCGTACGCCGACCGGCTGGGGGCGGCGGGCGCGGTCACCCTGGCACCGGCCGACGCCGTGGCGTACGTCGAGCAACGGCTGGCGGACTTCGCGACGCTCTCGGCGGGCGATCCGCGCGCGATGCCCGCCGAGAAGCAGGCGGCCGTGCGGGCACTCCTGCCCGACGTCGAGCGGTGGGCCGAGCAGGTCGGTGCGCTGGGACTGCCGCTGACGCTGTGCCACAACGACCTGCACGGCCACAACGCCTTCGACCGGGAGGGCCGACTGGTCTTCTTCGACTTCGCGGACTCGATGCTGACCGAACCCCTCGCCAACCTCTTCATCCCGCTGAACGTGCTCCGCCACGAGTTCGAGGCCGCGCCGGACGACCCGCGGCTCGCCCGCGTCGCCGAGGCCGCCCTCGAGGTGTGGAGCGACCTGGCCCCGCTCGCCGAGCTCCGCGCGGCCCTGCCCGCCGCGCTCCAGCTCGCTCGGCTGGCCCGCACCGAGTCGTGGATCCGGTGCACCTCCCCGATGGACGACGCAGAGTTGGCGGAGTGGGGCGATGCGCCCGGCTACTGGCTCGGCGCGCTGTCCGAGCCGCCTCCCGTGGGCTGACCCGGCTCGTCATCCTTTACCGGCGCAACCCTTGACGTCCGATCACTAAACCGGTTTAGTCGAAGGATGGGCCGACCAACGATCAAGGATGTGGCGAGCGCCGCAGGGGTGTCGAAGGGCGCTGTCTCCTTCGCACTCAACGGTCGCCCCGGCATCTCCGAGGAGACCCGTCGCCGCATCCTCGAGACCGCCGAGGACCTCGGCTGGTCGCCGAGTTCACGGGCCCGCGCGCTGTCGGTCTCCCGGGCACTGGCGGTCGGACTGGTCATCGCCCGGCCCCCGGAGATCCTGCGCGCCGATGCCTTCTTCCCCTCGTTCATCGCGGGTCTGGAGACCGTGCTGTCCGACCGCGGGCATGCCCTGCTCCTCCAGGTGGCCGAGCGCGACGACCTCGCGGCGTACCGCCGGCTGGTCCAGGAGGGGCGGGTGGACGGGGTCTTCGTCACCGACCTCCACGAGGGCGACGAGCGTCCCGCGCTCCTCGAGGAGCTCGGCCTGCCGGCCGTGCTCATCGGCCCGCACCTCGGTGACCTGCCGGGCGCAGGTCAATCTGCTCTCGGGGTCGATGACGCCCCGGGGATCCGCGCGGCGGTGCAGCACCTGATCGAGCTCGGCCACACCCGGATCGCCCACGTCTCCGGCCCCGAGCACATGGTGCACGGCCGCTCTCGCCGCGAGGCGTGGAGCACCGCGCTGAGCGACGCCGGCCTGCCCGAAGGGCCCTGCGTCGAGGCCGACTTCTCCGCCGAGTCGGGAGCCCGGGCGATGGGCGCGCTCCTCGATCTGCCCGAGCGGCCCACGGCCGTCGTCTTCGCCAACGACCTGATGGCGATGGCGGGGCTCTCGCTGGCCATCTCCCGCGGCGTCTCGGTGCCCGGCGACCTCTCGGTCACCGGCTTCGACGACATCGAGATCTCGGCCCACCTGCAGCCCTCGCTGACCTCGGTCAACACCGATGTCGTCGCGTGGGGTCGCGCCGCGGCCACCCGACTGCTCCAGCTCATCGACGGCGTCGAGCCGACCCCCGCCGAGCTCCCGGAGGCACGCCTGGTCGTGCGCTCCTCCACCAGCAGAGCACCGCACTGACCCACCTCCACCCCCACCCCCACTGAATGGAGCACCGATGAACCGCCCCCTCCTGACCGCTTCGCTGGCCGTCCTCGCCCTGGGCCTCACTGCCTGCGGGGGTGACACCGGCTCGAGCGAGGCGCAGTCCTCCACCGGGCCGATCAAGGTGTGGCTCTCCAACAACCCCGAGGAGATCGCCTGGGGCGAGGCGATGGTCAAGGAGTGGAACGCCGAGCACCCCGACCAGGAGATCACCGCCCAGGAGATCCCGGCCGGCAAGACCTCCGAGGAGGTCATCGGTGCCGCGATCACGGCTGGCAACGCACCGTGCCTGGTGTTCAACACCAGCCCCGCCGCCGTACCCCAGTTCCAGAAGCAGGGTGGCCTGGTCGCCCTCGACAGCTTCGAGGGCGCGACCGACCACATCGAGGAGCGCTCGGGCGACTCGGCCGAGCAGTTCACCTCGCCGGACGGGAAGTTCTACCAGATCCCGTGGAAGCAGAACCCCGTGATGATCTTCTACAACAAGGACCTGTTCGAGAAGGCCGGCATCGACGCCGAGAACCCGCCGCTGAAGACGTACGACGAGTTCCTCGCGACCAGCAAGAAGCTGGTCAGCAGCGGTGTCGTCGACGCAGCGATCTGGCCCGCGCCGAGCAGCGAGTTCTTCCAGTCCTGGTTCGACTTCTACCCGCTCTATGCCGCGCAGTCGGGCGGCAAGCAGATCATCGAGGACGGCAAGTCCACGTTCAACGACGAGGCCGGGCTGGAGGTCTGGAACTTCTGGTCCCAGATGTACGCCGACGGCAGCTCGCTGAAGGAGAAGTACAACGGAGACGCCTTCGCGGACGGCAAGTCCGCAATGTCGGTCGTCGGACCGTGGGCGATCGCGGCCTACGGCGACAACGTCAACTGGGGAGTGGTGCCGGTCCCGACCAAGGACGGTCTGGAGCCCGAGGAGGTCTACTCCTTCTCGGATGCCAAGAACATCGGGCTCTACTCCGCCTGCGAGAACCAGCAGACGGCGTGGGACGTCCTCGAGTTCGCGACCGGTGAGGAGCAGGACGGCCAGCTGCTCGAGCTGACCGGCCAGATGCCGATCCGCCAGGACCTGGCGACCACCTACTCCGCCTACTTCGACGAGCACCCGGAGTACACCCTCTTCGCGGACCAGGCCGCCCGCACCGTCGACGTGCCGAGCGTGCCGAACTCCGTGGAGATCTGGCAGCAGATCCGAGACGAGTACTCCGCGGCGGTGATCTTCGGCAAGACCTCGATCGAGGAGGCCCTGGCCAAGGCCGCTGCCGAGGCCGACGAGCTCGCCAACCAGTCCTGACCCGATGACGGTCAGCAGCACGACGGAGCGCCCGGCAGGGGGAGTGCGCCAGTGGTCGGCCACCGTCTTCGGTCGGCAACCGCTGGGCATCCTCTTCGCCGCGCCGTACGCGGTGTTCCTGGCGGCGGTCTTCGCCTACCCCCTCGGCCTGGCGGTGTGGATCAGCTTCCACGACTACTTCTTCGCCGCGCCGGGGGCACAGGTGGAGCGACCGTTCGTCGGCCTTGCCAACTACCGCGAGGTGGTGTCGGACCCGGCCGTTCGCCGGTCGTTCCTGAACGTCATCGAGTTCCTCGTGATCAACGTGCCGCTGACCGTCGTGCTCTCGCTGGTCCTGGCCACGATGCTCAACGGTGCGATCCGGGGGCGGACCTTCCTGCGGGTCGCCTACTTCGTCCCCTACATCACCGCGAGCGTGTCGCTGGTCGCGATCTGGCTCTTCCTGTTCAGCAACGGCGGGATGGTCAACCAGATCCTCGGACCCTGGGCGCCGGACCCCTCGTGGCTGGTGAACAGCACGCTCGCGATGCCGATCGTCGCGCTGTTCGTGACGTGGAAGCAGATGGGCTTCTTCATCCTGCTCTACCTCGCCGCACTGCAGGCCGTGCCGAAGGAGCTCTACGAGTCGGCGTCGGTCGACGGTGCCGGCCGCTACCGCACCTTCCGCAACATCACGGTCCCGGGCGTGCGCTCGGCCACCACGCTGGTCGTGATCCTCGCGACCATCACGGGCGCCAACCTCTTCACCGAGCCCTACCTGCTGACCAACGGCGGCGGGCCCGACGGAGCCTCGGCGTCCCCGGTCTTCCTGATGTACCAGCGCGGGATCGAGCAGGGGAACCCCGACACCGCCTCCGCCATCGGCGTGCTGCTCGTGATCGGTGTCCTGGTCGTCTCACTGGTCAACCGACGTCTGCTGGAGAGGGACTGACATGGCACTCGATGAGCTGGCCCCGCCGGCGGAGAAGTCGGAGACCGCGCCTCCGGAGGCGCGCAGGCCGCGTCGCTGGCTGAGCCCGATGCTGCTGGTCCTGGGCGCTGTGGTCTTCCTCTTCCCCTTCTACTACATGCTGGTCGGCTCGCTGCAGGCCGATCCCGACACCTCGCTGGGTGGCGCGTTCCCCACCGGCGGGCTGACCTTCCACAACTACGTGGAGATCAACGAGCGCGTGGACCTGTTCCGGTCGCTGGTGAACTCCGCGATCTTCACCGGGGGCGTCATCCTGGGCACCGTCGTCTTCGGGGTGCTGGCCGGCTACGCGCTGGCGCGCCTGCACTTCCGGGGCCAGGGCACGTTGTTCGCGGTGATGCTGCTCGTGCAGATCATCCCGTTCCAGCTCCTGATCATCCCGATCTACGTGATGGTCGTGCGCTACTACGGGCTCGCGGACTCCTACGCCGGCATGATCCTGCCGTTCGCGATCAACTCGACGGCCGTCTTCATCTTCCGGCAGTTCTTCCTGCAGCTGCCCGAGGACCTCTTCGCGGCTGCTCGACTCGACGGTGCGAGCGAGCTGCGGATCCTCTGGTCGGTCGCCCTGCCGCTGGTCCGCCCGGCGGTGATCACCGCAACGCTGCTGACCTTCATCGGGCCCTGGAACGAGTTCCTCTGGCCGTTCCTGGTCACCAAGGAGGCCAGCCTGCAACCGCTGGCCGTCTCGCTGGCCAACTACATCAGCAACGTCGCTGGCCGGGCCGCCAACCCGTACGGCGCGATCCTGGCCGGCGCGGTCGTGCTCGCCGCCCCGGCAGTCCTGCTCTTCGCCACCTTCCAGAAGCACTTCACCTCCTCCGACCTCGGCTCCGGGGTCAAGGGATGACCGACCACCACCGACCCCTCCACCACCACTCGGGAGAACACTGATGAAACGCCTCCAGCTCACGCTCGCAGCCACGAGCACGGCTCTCGCAGTCCTCGTCGCGACTCCGGGCTCCGCGGTCACAGCCGGCGCCGCCCCGGCGCCCTCCTCCTCGGCTCCGGCCCGCTCGGCTCCGCTGACCAACCTCGACCACCTGGACTTCCTCGGCGAGACCGTCACCCCGCCCGACCAGGCCCGGCACACGACGTACCGCCTGGCGAAGGAGCCGGACGTCGGCGTGCTGTGGACCTACGCCGAGCACGAGGACGACGGCAGCTTCCGCCGCGTCGGCGGCGGGACGTACGACCCGGTCACCGACACCTACACGCAGGGCGCCTTCAATGCCGACGACATCTCCCGCGCGGCCGTCGTCTACCTGCGGCACTGGCAGCAGACCGGCGCCCGCTCGAGCCGCCGGGCCGCCTACGAGATGCTGCGCGGCCTGACCTACCTGCAGACGGTCTCCGGCCCGAACGCCGGCAACGTGGTCCTGTGGATGCAGCCCGACGGCACCCTGCACCCGAGCGCGGAGCCGCGCGAAGAGCCCGACCCGTCCGACAGTGCGGCCTCCTACTGGCTGGCCCGCACGGTCTGGGCGCTGGGGGAGGCCTACCCGCTCTTCGAGAAGAAGGACCCGCGTTTCGCCCGCTTCCTGAAGCGTCGGCTCGATCTGGGCATCGCCGCCCTCGACCGCCAGGTCCTCTCCCAGTACGGCGAGCAGCTCGACATCGACGGCCAGCCGACCCCCGCGTGGCTGATCGTGAACGGCGCCGACGCCACCGCCGAGGCGGTGCTGGGCCTCGCGTCGTACGTCTCCGCGGGCGGGACGCCGCGTGCTCGCCAGGTCCTCGCCCAGCTGAGCGAAGGCATCGCACTCGTGGCAGGTGGCAACGCCCAGAAGTGGCCGTTCGGTGCGGTGCGGCCGTGGGCGCTGTCCCGCTCGGTCTGGCACGCCTGGGCCTCCCAGATGCCTGCTGCCCTCTCCCGGGCGGCCGACGCTCTGGACAAGCCCAGCCTGGCGCGGGTCGCGAACCGTGACTCGTTCACGTTCGACCCGTGGTTGCTGACCTCCGGCGGCCCGGACAACGGTCGGATGCCCACCCGCAACGACGCCACCCAGATCGCCTACGGCGTCGACTCCCGCGTGCAGTCGCTCCTGGCGGGCGGCTCCCGGGCCGGCGAGAAGCTGGCCGGCATCACGGCCGCGTGGTTCTTCGGCGCCAACGCCGCCGAGCGACCGACGTACGACCCGGCGACCGGTGTCACCATCGACGGCGTCCAGGGCAACGGCGACGTGAACGAGAACTCCGGAGCCGAGTCCACGATCCACGGGCTCCTCACGATGATCGCCCTCGACGACCACCCGAGGGTTGCTCGCGTTGCGCGGACCGCCACCTTCGGTGAACGCGTCGGTCCCGAGACGCTCGAGGCCGAGGACGCTGCTCTCACCGGCGCCGCGGTCCCGACACACCCCGAGAGCCTCTGGACGGGGGAGTCTGCCTACTCCGGCTCCGGCTACGCCGCCCTTGCCGACGGGAGCACGGCGACCTTCGACCTGGGTCGTCACCCCGCCGGTCTGCTGATGCCGGTCGTCGAGCTCGAGCCGGGCAGCAGCGCGGTCACCACGTTCGCCGCCTCCGGGCAGGAGCTCGGCTCCGTCCGGGCCGGTGCGATCGGCGCGCAGGGTGACTCGCCCGCCCCGGGTGCGCTGTTGCCGCGGACGCTGGCACAGGTCCTGCCGCGGGGCTCGGAGCCCGTCACGGCCACCACGGCCGCAGAGGGCGCGGACGACACCCGCCTCGATGCGCTGATGTTCCAGCCCCTGGTCACCCGACTGGTGCTCCACGGTGCCGGGCACGCGACGGCTCTGCTGCGCAGTGCCGCGACCACCAAGCTGCGCCAGCGCGTCACCGTCCCCGGCACCGGCAAGGCCCATCTCTGGTCGTACGACGGACGCGGCCGGCTGATCGAGCACCGCACGTCCACGGCGTCGTCGGTCCGCGTGACGCTCGCGCCCGGCGGTTTCACCGTGGTCCGGCGCTGACCCGACCCTCCACCCCGATCTCGATACCCCACGAAAACGAACGAGGAGCCCCGATGAGCACCCCCCACGCCGAGTTTCCGCTCGGCCCCTTCACGCCGTACGACGCCAACCCCATCCTGCGACCGCAGGGTGACGGCTGGGAGTCCGGCAACGTCTACAACCCGGCCGCGGTCGTCAAGGACGACCAGGTCGTGCTGCTCTACCGCGCGCACGCCGACGACATCATTTCCCACGTCGGTCTCGCGACCAGCGACGACGGGATCCACTTCGAGCGGCACCCGGAGCCGGTGATCTCGCCGACCGAGCCCTACGAGGAGTTCGGCTGCGAGGACCCGCGGGTGACCGAGATCGACGGCACCTACTACCTCACCTACACCGCGTGGGACCGGAAGAACGCCCGGCTCTGCCTGGCCACGTCGACGGACCTGTTCACGTGGGAGAAGCACGGGCCGATGTTCCCGGACTTCAACACGTTCCTGCCCCAGGGCAACGGGGTCCCCGGCCCGTGGAGCAAGGCCGGTGGGATCCTGGCGACCCCGATCGACGGTCGCTACCTGATGTACTTCGGCGAGGGCTCGATCTACTACGCCTGGTCCGACGACCTGATCCACTGGACCCCCGGCCCGCAGGACGAGCCGCTGATGGTGCCGACTCCTCCCGGCACGTTCGGGGAGTTCCTCGTCGAGGTCGGCCCGCAGCCGATCGTGACCAGCAACGGGCTGATCCTGCTGCTGCACAACGCAGCAGTGAAGTACGCCGACGGCACCGTGCGCTACTCCTGTGGGCAGCTCCTCTTCGACCCGAAGCGGCCGACCGAGATCATGGCGCAGATGAACTACCCGTGGCTCGAGCCGTCGACCTACGAGGACCAGAACGGTCTCGTCTCCAACGTGACCTTCGTCGAGGGTCTGGTGCACTTCAAGGGCACCTGGTTCGCCTACTACGGGCAGAGCGACTCGACCCTGGGCGTGGCCACCTACGAGGTCGGCGCGACGTACGGCGGACTCTGATGGGGTGGCTGGGCAACCCCACGCATGTGGACTGGCTGGAGGCCGAGGGCGACCGGCTCCTCGACTTCGGTCGGGCTGCACGACACCCCGAGGGCGGGTTTGCCTGGCTGGACGACGACGGAGTGCCCGAGCTGGACCGCGAGGTCGAGCTCTGGGTGACCTGCCGGATGACGCACGTCTACGCCCTCGGTCATCTGCTGGGCCGGCCCGACTGTGCCGCGCTCGCCGACCACGGAATCGCCGCCCTGCGCGGGCGGTTCCACGACGAAGCCCACGGCGGGTGGTTCGCCAAGGTCGGCGCCGGGGGTCCGAGCACCACGGACAAGACCGCCTACGAGCATGCGTTCGTGGTGCTGGCTGCGGCCAGTGCGACCGCGGCCGGGCGACCCGGGGGTCGTGAGCTGTTGGACGACGCGCTCGCGGTGCTGCTGGAGCGGTTCTGGGACGACGAGCCCGGCATGGTCGTGGAGCAGTGGGACCGGACCTGGTCGACCCTGGACGGCTATCGCGGGGTCAACGCCAACATGCACACGGTGGAGGCGTTGCTCTCGGCCGCCGACGTGCTTGGGGGACGACTCCCTGCGGGAGAAGGCGCAGCGCATCGTCACCCGCGTCGTGCACGATCTCGCTCGCGGCAACGACTGGCGGATCCCCGAGCACTTCGACGAGCAGTGGACCCCGATCCCGGAGTACAACGTCGACGAACCCGCGCACCCCTTCCGTCCGTACGGCGCGACGATCGGGCACTGGCTGGAGTGGGCTCGGCTCGCCCTGCACCTGAGGTCCGGGCTCGGCGCCGACGCGCCCGAGTGGCTGCTCGACGATGCTCGGTCGCTCTTCGAGGCCTCGGTCAAGGAGGGGTGGGCGGTCGATGGTGCCGACGGCTTCGTCTACACCGTCGACTGGTCGGGCCGGCCGGTGGTGCGCGAGCGGATGCACTGGGTCGCGGCCGAAGCCACGGCCACCGCCGCCGCGCTCCACGCGGCGACCGGCGACCCGTCGTACGCCGAGTGGTACGAGACGTGGTGGCGGCACATCGACGCGTGCTTCCGTGATCTCGAGCGCGGCTCGTGGCACCACGAGCTGTCGCCGGAGAACGTCCCGAGTCACGTCACCTGGCGGGGCAAGCCGGACACGTACCACGCGTTCCAGGCGGCGCTGATCCCACGACTGCCGCTCTCACCGACGCTCGCAGCCGCGCTGGCCCGGGGGCTGCTCGGCTGATTGCGTCCTCGGGCAAGGTCAGCCGCGTCGGACCTTCGCGCTCCAGCTCGCCTGCTCCGGTCCTTCGGAGCCGGCGCTGTCGCGGTAGAAGTAGTCGCCGGACTCGTCGGAGATCGTCCCGGTCGCCATGCCGGCGACCTTGACCCACGTCGGCTTCCCGACGCAGCGGCGCGGCACGAACATCCGGACGGTGTTGGTCTTGTAGTCGATGCGGTGGGAGAGACGGCCGCACCTGATCGGCTCGGCGGTCTCCATGTCGATGAGGTGGGCGCTGCCCTTCCACCCGGTCTCGGTGTCGACCGACACCCCGACTCTCGGACCGCTGTCCGAGCGCAGTTGTTGGAGCAGCGCGAAGCTCATCGTCGCGCGGCTCAGGTCGACGTACGACGTCGTGATGACGACGGCCTTCCTGGCGTGCTTGACGACGGTGCTCTCGACGTCGACGTTCAGCTGCGAGCCGGCCGGCTCGTCCGTGCTGGTCTCGGTCTCGGGGTCGTAGACGCTCTCCCACGTGTCCCCGATCGAGTCCTCGATCTTCAGGGCAGCGGCGTGGGCGGTGCCGGGCACCAGGACGGCGCCCACGAGGACGGCGATGACGGCGACGGCCTTGATCGAGTGGGGGGTCATCACGATGGATCCTCGAGGAAAGGGCGTCCCCGCTGGACGCGGCGCTTGATCGTACGGGCTCGGCGCCCGCGCCCGCAGGAATCCATGCCCGACCGTGACGGCCTGTCTGTCTGTGGGTCGGGCGCCGGTTAGGCTCGGCGCCGCGGGGGAGACCCCGAGGGGCGGTAGCTCAGTCGGTTAGAGCAGAGGACTCATAATCCTTGGGTCGTGGGTTCGAGCCCCACCCGCCCCACCACGCAAAATCCCAGGTCAGACGGCATATTGGCCTCCGGAGCCGAGGGGCCGGACAGCCCCGGAATCGACCGGCGTTCGCACATAGTCCGCACGAGCCAGAGTCGATCGGGACCAGGATCTCTGGCGCTGGCTCGAAGCCGGGTGAAGTCGCCGGCGCGAGACTCATCGTCCGAATCGCCGTCAATCGATCAGTCTGTCGAGGAGTTCGAAGGACTCGTACGGCTGGTCGATGTCACCGAAGTGGCCGTCGTTGCGGATGATCTGGGTGCCGCCGAGCCGTTCGGCCATGGCGCGCCCCTGCTTGTCGTCGCAGCCGTACGGGTCTTCGCGGGAGTTGATGAAGTACAGGTCGCGGACGTTGGCCCGTATCGCGGCCCAGTCGTAGGAGTCCTGCAGGACGGGTTCATCCTCAGAGTTGGGCTGGGTGCAGTAGCCCGCGACCAGGATGGCCTGGTCCACCCTCGTGTCGATGTGCTCCAGGATCGCGAGCAATAGCGCCGCACCGCCTGAGTGTCCGACAAGGACGGTGTTCGCGTCGAACGTGTGGTTGGCCAAGACCTTCGGCAGGAATGTGGTGATGGATTCGAGGTTGAGCTCGGGATAGTGCGGCGCCTCGACGGCGTAGCCCCGTTCGACCAGCCTCCTTCGCAGCCAAGGGAGCCACACGACGTCGGGGTTTGCGGCGGTCCCGTGAAAGATGATCGCCTTGCGGTCCACGAGCTTTCCTTTCGTAGTTCTGACGGACGCCTCGTGGGGACCCCCCAGAGCCGCGGCGGGCGGTTTGGCAACGTGCTGGACGTTCTATCAGGCACGTGGTGACTTCATCGCGAGGCTCATGGCTGCCGTTCCTGTGTACCGCGGTTCGATCCGGCGAGGCGCTGCGAACGGCGGGCCGCGTCGAGTCCGCGGTCAACGGGCGGCCATGGCGGGTCACCGCGGCTGCTGCCGGTTCCTCTCACGTCAGAGGCGCGGCTCCTGTGGCAGGTGGAGGTGCCATCGGTTGCTGGAGGGATCGGCAGATAGCGGTAAAACCCCCCGGCTGGTCGTTACTCGCTCCGACACCCCGCGCTGTCAGCCGCGAGCGTCGAGTTCGGAGACCAGCCGCTTGGGTGCCACCATTCTGTAGGACGCGTCGACTAGCTCGGCGATCTCGATCCAGTCGACGTCGGTGACGTCGAGATTGATCGCGCGGGCACCGTAGGGGCCGTAGTAGGCAGGTACGAAGAACCGCGGGTCTTCGTCGAGGATGGGCAGGTCGAGGGGCTCGGGCGTGAAGATCAGCGCGCTCGGCACCTGTCGGTGGTTCCCAGGGCTGAGCTTCTCCGAGCCACCGAATGCAGCGAAGATCTTGCCCGCTCGAAATGTCGGGCGGCCGTGTGAGACCTTCTCCTCCGCTCCCGGGAAGGCCAACGCGATCGTCCGCAGCTCGGCAAGGCCCGGGTCGTCATCACCGAACATGACTGGATGCTCCATGATCCGAGCAAACCACTCAAGGCGCATGGCGCGCCATTGAACAGCCACGACAGGCTCACGAGCGAGCGAGGCCCCGTGTCGCTCAATCTCGAATGACCATTCGCACCGGGTCGTTCCGCGAGCCCCTTCGCAGCCGTCGGTAAATGAGCGGCGGGTTCTCGTGCTGCAGGGGAGTATGGGCCGCGATGCTCACCGCGCTGCGCAACTACGCCTCCCCGCCGTCCTCACTGGCCGGCCGCCTGTCGATTCAGTCGCTGCTCTTCGCCACGGGCGAGGGCGCCTTTCTGGCAGGGTCTGCCGTCTACTTCGGCATCATCCTGGGGCTGTCGCTGGGACAGGTCGGCATCGGGCTCACGGTGGCGGCGGCCGCCAGCTTCCTCGTCGCCGTACCGGCCGGGAAGCTCGTCGACCACTTCGGCCCCAAGCGCATGTGGTCGCTGAGCGCTGTCTTCCAGGGGGCGTTGTTCCTAGCCTGGCCGTTCATCGACAGCTTCCCGCAGTTCATCGCGCTCGCAGTGGTGATGGAAGTAGCTGGAAGCCTCGGCGGTGCCGCTCACGGCGCGTACGTCCTCGACGTACTGCCGCCCGGTGAGCGCGTCGAGTCCCGGGCGTACATGTACTCCGCGCTCAACGTGGGCTTCAGTGTCGGGGCGTTCCTGGGAGGCGGCGCCATCGCCTTCGGTCCCGATGTGCTGCGCTGGGCCCCGGTCCTCACCGCGGTCCTCTTCATGGTCAACGCGGTAGCCATCCTTCGGCTCCCAGACGCCTCCCATGACGTCCGGACGGATGAACCTCGCCGGCGGCCAGAGGGGCCGCCGGCCATCCGCAACCGCAGCTGGTTCGTGGTGACCTTCTTGACCGGGGTGCTGTGGTCCAACCAGGTGTTGCTGCACACGGTGATCCCCCTCTGGCTGGTCATCGAGACCGACGCTCCCCACGAGCTCGTGGCGGTGCTCTTCGCCACCAACACCCTGATGTGCATCGTGCTGCCCCGCGTCACCTCGCGCGGCATCCGCGACATCGACACCGCGCTGCGCGCGGTGCGTCTCTCCGCGGTCTTCTTCGCCCTCACCTGCGTGGTCACGCTGGCCACCCACGAGACCGTCGGCTGGGTCACCGTGGTGCTGTTCTTCATCGGCCACATCGTCCTGACGTGGGCCGAGCTCTACCTCTCCGCCTCCGGGTGGACCTTCGAGGCCGAGCTGATGGATCCCCGCAGGCGAGGGGACTACCAAGGCGTCTCCGAGCTCGGCAACACGCTCGGCCGATTCTGGGCGCCAGCGGTCTACGGTTTCCTCGCGATGGAGTGGGGCGCGTTCGGCTGGCTCACGATCGCCGCCATCGTCGGCCTCGCGGCGACTGCCATGCACCCGGCTACCCGCGCCGGACGGCGCTACCTCGAGGAGCACGTCCCGCCCGATGTGCTGGTCGACGCACGTGCCGGTGCTCGCGAGGAGGCGCCGGCTCCTTCGACCACGCTGAGCGAGCCGCTCGACCCCGGCACCACCATCACCGATACCCCGCTCCCGCGCTGAGCACGTCACAAGCCGAATTCGGGGTTCGTGGCGCGGGCGTAGCCAGCGCGGTCGAGGTGCATCTCATGGGCGAGAGCATGAGGCCGTGCGGGCACGCCCACAGGCGGCGGATTGACGCAGGCCTACTGAACACGATCTGGCTAGACGCCGGCGACGTAGGCGGTGAGGAAGTGGACGCCGTGGCGATCGAGGTTGCCTCGGGCGCGGTCGTAGTGCTCGGTCGTTCGTGGGTCGGCGTGCCGAGCGAGGATCTGGGCGTCGCGGAGAGGGACGCCGGCGTCCAGGGCGTTGGTGATCGCTGCATGCCGCAGCGAGTGCGGGCTGATGTGACGGGGAATGCCGGCTGACTTCGCGATTCGCACCACCATCCGGTAGACGTCGCGCCGGTCGATCGGCCTGCCTGAGAGCGGTCGCAGGACCAGTGCGCCCGCTGGTTCGTTCGCCGCGACAGGCCTCCAGAACCCGCAGCACTGGGACTGTCAGCGGCATCGTGGCGGGCTTGTCGCCTTTACCGACCAGGTGCAGGACGCGGTGGCCTCTGAGGGTCTCGGCGTAGTCCTCGACCTGGACTGCGGCTGCTTCTGAGGCCCGCAGGGCGTTGATGCCCAGCAGGTAGGCCAAGGCACCGTGGTGGACGGTGATGGTCTGGGCGACCTGGAGGAAGCGGATGAGCTCGAGTCGGTCCAGCCCCTGGGTTCGGGACTCGTCGCTATGAATCTTCGGGAGCCGGGCGTAGACGGCAGGGTCGGCTGCGATCAGACCATCGATGTGGGCGAACCTGAAGTACCCGCGGACGCCGTGCATCATCGTGTTCGTCGAGGACGCCATCAGACCGGCCTCGCCCAAACTCCGGATGTAGAGCTCGACGTGAGCTCGTTGGATTCCCACCAACGGGTCCAGGCCGTTGGCTTCGCACCACTGGAACCAGCGGCGAAGTTGGTAGGAGTAGAGCTCGTGGGTGTGCCCGGCGTATCTGGCGAGGAATGAGACCGCAGCCAGCTGTGCGGTGGTCATCGACATCGGCTGGAACGGCAAGAGCCGTGTTGGGTTGGACATGGAGCACCTCACGCGACGACTGAGCGCGAGGCCAGGCCACGCTCGCCGCTAGCACGACGAGGCACTCGAAGCCTCGACGCTAGCCCCGGGCTGAGCACCGCCACACGAGGTGGATAGACCCGATGCCGCGAGGCGCCGCGCGTACAGGGCGGGCCGACCACCCGCGGCCTGAATATCGTGGGGTCGTCGGCCGCGCCGGCCGATCGGGTGCGGTGGGCGGCGTTGTGAGTCGAGGCTGAGTGCAGGTTGTCAGCCCTCAGCGCTGCGGCCGATGGTTGGCTCAGTCCAGTGGGGTGTCGACCCAGCCGACAAACCGACTGCCAATACCCAGGATCTCCTCCCGGTGGTCGCCACCGCGCGGACGCGGCAGATCGGAGGGCTGATGGAGGTCGCAGCTGACGAAGGTGAACGTCGGCCACCATTTCTTCGGCCGGGCACTCTCGGTGATCCCGCAGACATGGCACGTCAGATCGACCCACACCGGCTTCTTACCGGTCCGGTTGGCACGGGATTGGACCAGCCACGGTGGCGGGCTGTCCTCGATCTCGCCCAGCTGGGCTTCGGTGAGCTTCGGGGGCAGGCCGTGTCGGGTGGCCATCTCCAACGAGATGTCCAAGCGTTGGGCAGCGTCGCGGCGGGTGATCATCGCCCCCAACGATAGTCAGTGCCTCAGTACACGCGGGCTGAGCCGATCGCGGCGCATTGACGCGCGCTGAAAGCCGCGCATCAGGATCGGCAACGGGACGTCGCTCCCGCTAGCTGATCGGGTGGTCATGCACCGCCGATGAGAGGTGCACGCCGTTCAGCTCCAGGTAGAGGTGCCGCTCCGTGACGGTGAGCGTGATCGTGTTGCGGCGCTCCATCGTGTCCACCGCTGAATCGATGAACCCGGGATCGAAGTTGTGCAGCACGATCTCGGCGGCGCGGTGGATCCTCGCCCCTGCCCACTGCGCGAGCACCTTGGCCGGGTCGCGGTGCGTGTAGATCGTCGTGCGCTCGGCAGCCTTGCTGCCCGTGTGAAGCCGCGCGGCATCCGGTGCGCCGACCTCGATCCAGGCGAGCAGCTTCCCGCTCAGGTCACGCACCAGCACCGCCGGGGCGTCGGTCGCCGAGATGCCCTCGCTGAATGCGATGCCCTCTTCGTGCTCGAGACAGTAGGCGAGCACGCGCGTCACGAGGTACGCCTCGGTCTCTGACGGATGCCGCGCCGCGCGCAGCGTGAACTCCTCGTAGACGCCGCGATCCGTGTCGGCCAACTCGACTTCAAAAGTGTGCATCGTCGCGCCGGCTGCCATGGGGATCAGCCTAGTCCGGGAACGGGTACCTCTCGCCTTGTCATCACCGTCGCCTGATCGCGGCGCAATGACGCGCGTCTGCAGACGCTCGGATCGCGGTATGTGTGGTCAGGGTATGCCGGCGGTCGGGGGCACTCAGCACGACGCACAGGAGGGGCGCTGGGACACTCCGAAAGCGGACGACGGCTATGCGGGGAAGGCCTTCCAGTGTCCTTCGGAGATAACCTCGACGGTGCCGTCGGTCACCTTGATGGCGGTCTGGTCGTCGATTGCGTACGCCGGGCCTGCGATGTCGGCCGCCCATCTCTCCGCATCGGCCATGGTGTTCCCCGGCATCTGCTCGTGGTCCAGGTGCGGATAGATCGAGAAGTCGACGACTCCGAGCGTGCGGTCGTCTGGGGCAGACGACCACGAGACAAAGTCGTCACCGACGCGCGGTGTCATCACCATGCTGCCGGCACTCATCCCAACCCAGACCGTGTCGGGCAGGGACTGCATGACCCGCGATAGCCCTGACTCCCGCATCCAGTGGCACAGGTACGTCGAGTCGCCGCCGTCCACCAGCAGCACGTCGGCCTCTCGGACCCATGGCAACCACCGCTCCTCACCGATGCTGGGCAGCGCGGTGAGCTCCAGGACGCCCAAGGACGCCCAGCCCAGGCTAGTCATCATGTGGAACGGAGGCTCGCCGGCGATGGAGCTTCGTACCGACGCGGGTCCGAGCATCGGGTGGCCCCACTGTGCCGTGGGGATGCAGAGCGCCCTCGACTCGGAGATCGGTTTGCCCAGCAGGCCGACCAGAGCACCGAGGATGCTTTCGTTCGTAACGCCTCCGGATGTGAGAAGGAGCTTCACAACCGCTCCCAAGTTGAGTGCGTCGGATCCGTGTGACGTAGACACCGCGGATGCGTCATCGTCTGACTCCTCGTCTCACCGCTGTGGCGACCTAGGATGGCCGCCATTCACCTGCTCGACGCACACTACGTTCCGGGTCCGACAACCCCCCTCGAGAGAATCGGTGGCCCTGCGCACGCGCGCACTGTCATCGGTCAGGTAAACCGCTGGTGCCGATAGGCGGCGCTATGACGCACTCAGGATGCGCGATTCGCGGCGTGGCCGACGCTCTTCTTGCGATGAGCGTGGGCCAGGCCTAACGCACAGGGGCGCCCGAGCGACAGCTTCCGAACCCGCAAGTGAGCTGGCGCAGCGTCGCGACTAGCGGACTGTCGGTGGCAGGCTCTAGCGTCCGCGATGTGCAGCCTTTCGAGTCCCTCGTGCCCGTCGAACTCCTCCAGTTGTCGGGCGGCGTCTACTACTCCGGCGCCGACGCGTTTACCGGTACCTCGCCGCTTTACCTACTGGGCCTTAACCCGGACGGGGATCCTGCTGCGCTAGGGGCGCACACCGTTGAGCAGCACCTCCTTGCCACCGCGTCCTCGCCTGCCAATCATTCGGCTTACCGCGATGAGTCGTGGGAGAACGGCCGTCCTGCAGGGACCTGGGGCATGCAGCCGCGGGTTCTCCACCTCCTCGAGAGTCTCGGGCTCGACCCTGGAGAGGTCCCGGCCAGCAACCTCGTCTTCGCCCGTTCCGCCCGCGAGGCGACGATGGCGTCCGGCCGGATGGACGCCTACGCCGATCTTTGCTGGCCGTTCCATGCCGCCGTCATCGAGACGCTCAAGGTTCGCGTAGTGGTGTGCTTCGGCGGGACAGCTGGACGGCAGGTACGAAAGCGGCTCGGCGCCCATACCGAGATCGGCCGTTTCAAGGAGACCAACCATCGCGGCTGGACCTCCTACGCCCACGAGAACCTCAGCGGCGTCCGGGTTGTCACCGTCTCCCACCCGTCGAGAGCTGACTGGAGCAACCCGGCTGCCGACGTATCCGACCTCGTCGCCTGGGCCCTTGCTGGCGATGACGAATATCTGGGCCCCGTTGGCATCGATGCACCGCCGCCACGCAGCGACTGATCCGTGGAGAACTGCGACTAGACCGACCGCAAGCCGACGATCCCGAGACCGTTGAGCCGGGTAACGTCTTCGGACCCATGCAGACGGCTGCGCCGGGATCGCGTCGCCAGCCCGGCAGATGCCTGATGAGGCGGTAGGCGGTCCGCTTCGTGCCCTCGCTCAGCATCGAGGCGTGCGCGTGATGATGGACACCATCGGCAATGAACGGCTAGGCGACCTAGCTCAACGGAAGGCAGCAACCATGTCGCACGAGATCGTTTTCAACTTCGCCTACCGCAACGGCTTCGCCGTCGAGGAGACCGAGCAATGGGATCGCCCCGCGCTGGCGCACAACCCGACCGCTGCAATCCTGTCGGCGGCAAGCATGTACCTCAACCGACTGGGCTCCGAGCGGGCACAGAAGGCAAAGTACGTCGCGCTACGTGACGCTGACGGGGTGTGGGGTGTGGCGAAGATCGTCGGCATCCAGTCCTACCCGGCCACGGCTCCGCTGGTCGAGGGCTGCGACCCGAACTACCGCAACCACCGCGCGTACGTCGTGCGTCTCGACGACATCCCCGCTGTCATCGAGAAGATGGTCGGGACCAACCCGATGATCGGTCAGAACGCCGGGCAGAGGACGCGCTACGGAACGATGTTCGACGACGGCACACCCGTGGCCGACCGCGGAAGACCAGACCCAGCGGCCGCGGCGGACAAGTGCGGCCGTTCTTGCCACATCACTGCCACACATCGGTGCCCGTCAGGCCTCTGACCTGGTGTAATAGGGCCATCAGTAGTACCAGGGGAAGCGCGGCACGCTCAGCGGGTGTTGGTGGTCGTTGTTGGCATCCTGTGGCTGACCAGCGGAAACGCGTTGGGAGTCGTTGGCCGCGGCCGGTCGCGGCCGGTCGTCCTGCCACATTTTTGCCACAGCAAACCGACCTGAATCCGCAACAAGCGGACTCTGCGGTACCCCACCCGTCACCGCTGGCTACCGCCCCTTGTACTGATCATTCCGGCGCAACGCATCGAGGTGGTTGGCGATGAGGCCTCTGGCGGCGAGGGAGGCCACCTCTTCAAGTACCAAGGGCGCGTCAACGCAGACATGCCACTCTTCCCGGGATCCGTGTTCCACATGGGCGACCGAGGGATGGCCGCTCAGGACCGCGACCGTCGGGTCGACGAGCTCTTCGAGGTCGAGGTCCAAGAAGGGCTGCAATTCGTCGCTTACCCGCACGGTCCAGTGAGCCTCCAGCTCGGCGAAATCGCCGATGTCGCAGGACTCAATCCCCACCAGTGCGGCGACCTCTGCCGCGGTGAAGAAGAAGTCGTCCTCTTCGTCAACAGGCTCATCCTCCCCGTGATGGGCGAAGTCCGGCCAGACTGATCGCCACAACGCCGGGCCGTCGTCCCACGCCGCCTTGACAGCCGGCCGATCGAGCAGATCGACAAGAAGCGCATATTCGGCGGGATCCGGCAGCCACGACGGGTCAGGAGATTCCGAAGACCCAACTGGGTTCACTCGTACCAGGCGGTTCGTGCGCCGCCCCCCAGGCCGAAGCTCATCAGGACTCCAATCTGCCCGGCATCGGGATGGACGGAACTGGCAACTCCGGGCATAGGACCTGATTCGACAAGCTGCCGCGGCGCACCATCGGCGTCTGGTCAGGCGCGCTAGCGCTGGCATCCTCGAGGGTCATGTCCAGAGGTGAATCATGGCGGGCTGCCTCACCTGTTCGCGCCGGAGGCGGTCAGGCTGTAAACAAATATGTCCTCAAGGCTGCGCTCCTCACTCCACGGGTTGCCGTAGTGCACGCGACCGATCACGGATGAATAGACCATTTGCGCCAACTCCACCCCGTCCGGCCAGATCCCAAACAGTTTAATTCGGTGTTGGTTGAAATCACGAAGCCTCTTTGGCACGCGGTAGACGTCCCAATATAGCGCGGGCTCGTCAGCCATTAGCAGGGTGGCTAGATGCGCACCGAGCAGCTCGATGAGCCACAGCGCGCCATCTGAGAAGTAGGGACTTGGCCGTTCCTGCGAATACCACGGAGGACGCACACCAGGCTGAGGATCATTAACGGGCTGCGAAACCAGGAGCCGAAGCGAGGTCGGCCCGGAGTCGAACATGTCGCAAGCCCACGTCCACAGCCCAGGCAACTGATCGCGTCCGGCGAGCAGAGCAGCACCCTCGCCACGTGCTGCGAGTTCGTCAGCTAGCCATCGCTCGCGCACCGGAACAGCGGCGGCGTATCTCTCGCAGTAGGCCCTAGCATCCTCGAGGGTCATCTCATCGAAATCAAGCATCGTCGCTCCTTACGGGATATGGATGACGTAGGGAATTTGGTTGTCTTGCAGTAGTTGCCGCAACTCGTCACTAAGACCGACCCGGCCTTTGGAGTTGGGAAAGAAGTGCCAGGTCACAGACCGAATCTCGCCGCCTGCGGCGATCAGGGCAGCGTCCTTTTCGACTTGCTTCTTGATGAAGTCGTCCTTGCCGAGTCGGATGTAGCCATTCTTGACTTCGATCGCTTGCTTCGCGTCCTTGTCGTAGATGTCGGGGTATCGGTATCCCGCTGTCCCGCGCTGGGTGCCGCCGGGTGGTTTGAAGCCGATCTTGTTGGGCTTTGCGCTTGGGGTGAGTTGTTCAGCCTGTGGTTCCCACTGCTCACCACCCTCGCCGCGGCGTGGGTCCTCCTCGTCTTGGTGCCAAACCTGTTCGGCACCCCGCTGGGCACGCTGTACATGTTCTCCCCCGACCTCGCGCTAGCCCTGACTGCGACCGGGGTGACCGGTGTGGTGTGGGCCGCGTTCAGGCTCACGGTTGCATACACCGACAGGCCCGATCCTGCGTTGCGGGCGAGTCGCGACCGAGAGCTGCGGACATAGCCCCTTCTGGGCGGAGTGAAGCACCCGACCGCCGCCAGGTGGAGACCTCGTTTCGAAGAGATACCCGGCCGTTTCGAGCAGTGTGCACAACCGGTGATCGTGGCTCTGAGACTGTCGGTGGTCGCTGGTTGAGTTGTCGTCATGACGGCGACCGCTTCTTCTTCTCCTCGGCACCTGGTGTCGAGGGGTGTGGCGAGCCTTTCCGAGCAGGTCGCGGGGTTGGCGGAGGCCTCGTTGTGGTCGATGTCGCCGGCCGAGACCGAGGAGACGTTGGTGGCGTTGACCCGGTTGACCAGCCAGGTCGGCGAGCTCGAGCTGAGGGTCGCTGAGCACGCCGCGACAGCGGGAGTTGGCGACTCCCAGGGCGCGACGTCGACCGCGTCCTGGTGGGCGCACGCGACCCGGCAGACGAGGCTCGAGGCGCACCGCAAGATGCGGTTGGCGCTGGGGCTGGAACGGTTCCCGCTCGTGCGTGACGGATTGGTCGCTGGCGACCTGACCCTGGAGCAGGCGACGGTGATCGTGGCGGCGTTGGGTGAGTTGAACCCCGACCTCGACTACGACGTCCGGGCCCAGGCCCAAGCCCGGTTGGTGGTCCTGGCCCGGGAGCACGACGCGAAGAGTCTGCGGATCCTGGGGCGGCGGATCCTCGAGGTCCTCGACCCCGTTGCGGCGGACGAGGCCGAGGCGAAGAAGTTGGCGGCCGCCGACGCCAAGGCAGCCGCGACCGCCCGGTTCACGATGTCGGAGGATGGCCACGGCCGGGTCCATGGCCGGTTCACGATCCCGGCCGCGCAGGGGGCGATGTTGAAGAAGATCCTCCTCGCCCTGGCTGCGCCGAAGCATCTGGCCGCTACGCAGGGGGCTGGGGTGGAGCGGGTCCCGGGTCCGCAGCGGATGGGGCGGGCGTTCGGTGAGCTGATCGAGCGCTACCCCACCGAGCAGGTCCCGGCCGCGGGTGGGGTCAACGCGACCGTGGTGATCACGATGGACCTGGCCACCCTGCTGGGTGGGCTCAAGGCCGCCTCGTTGGACACCGGTGAGAGGATCTCGGCCGACCAGGCCCGTCGGTTGGCGTGTGAGGCCGGGATCATCCCCGCGGTCCTGGGCGGCCAGTCGCAGGTGCTGGACCTGGGCCGCAGACGCCGGTTCCACACCGCCTCGCAGCGCATCGCGATGGCTCTCGAGCAGGGTGGGTGCACCGCGGACGGGTGTGACTGGCCACCAGGGATGTGCCACGCCCACCACGACCTCCCGTGGTCGCGTGGCGGACCGACCAGCGTGCGTCAGGGCCGGCTCCTCTGTCCCCGCCACCACGCCCGCGCCCACGACCCGACGTACGAGACGACCAAGCTCCCCGGCGGGAAGGTCGCCTTCACCAGACGCTGCTAGGCCGACCGCTCCACGGGGTCGATCCCACTCCTCGTGCACGCGCACTCATCAACCGACGAGAGATGTCCCGGTCGGGCTCACGCTTGGGTGTTGTCTCCCGTTCGAGCCGAGCGCTCGCGACTCAGATACCGAACCGGCTTGCCGAGCGACTCGGCGTAGGCGATCTCCCGTTGGGTTGACTCACCCACGTATCCGCCCGGATCCACGATGTACACCTCGTCCGCCATGCGAATCTTCTGGAAGTGAACGCCACCGAGCCGCCCCTTGAGGTCCGACTTGTCGGCTGCCCAGTCGTAGCCCGGCAGATCCGGGAGGCGGAACATTCCGAGGCTGATCACGACGCAACCCTCCATCGTGAGCCGCTGGTTGACCTCCGCGAAGTCAGCCTCGAACTTGGTCGAGCCGCAGAGCGTGATGACCTTCGCCTCACCCGCATCCGGCCGCGCCTGATGGTCCTCCATGAGCTTCATGATCGGTGAACGGCAGGAGCAGGGTGTCGCCGCCCCCTCGACGTCTGCTCATGCCGCACTCCACGCTCGCTGTTCGTCGACTGGCCCGAACTCGGTCAGATGCCCGACCCCTGCACCACCCTCTTCCGATCTGGGTGCGCAATCCCCGCGGGCGACGTCATCGCGCTTCTGCCGCGGCAGCCGCGGCCCGCTCCACCCACTTCGGGATGTCTCCGTAGCGCTGGCTCGGCACGAGCTCGCCTGCGGCACAACACTCGATCAACTGTGTCATCCGGCGGGCGCGGGTGACGTCCTGCTTGGCTGAGGTCACCCAGACGGCGCAGACCTTGCGGTAGGTCGCGGTCGAGGCTTCCCAGAAGGCGGTGGCGGCCGGCGATGCAGCCAGTGCCTCGGCGTACGAGTCCGGCAGTCCGGCCCAAGGTCGTTCGTGGCTGTAGGGCGCCTCCTCGCGGCTGCGCTGCTCCCAGATCGCCAACCCGCTTGGCTGCATCCGCCCCTCGCCCCGCAGCTTCTCGACAAGACTGAGATTGACCCGGCTCCAGTGGGACGTCTTCTTGCGAGGGGTCCAGCGCTGCCGCCTGGACTCGTCGTCGATGCGCTGCACGACCGAGTCGATCCATCCCCAACACAGCGCCTCGGCGACCGCTTCCTCCCAGGTCAGGCCGCGATCAGCGACACCCTTCTTCTTCAACCCCATCCACAGCACCGTCTCGGTGTCGTGGTGCAGTGCCAGCCAGGCACCGAACTCCTCGGGGCTGTCGAAGAACCGCGCGGGCCGCTCGGGTGAGCCGCCCATCCGACCCGGAGTCTCGGGCCTCGCCTGATCACCTGTCATGCACCGAGTGTGCTGCCAGGCGCCGACATTGCCACCGAGACGCGTCCAGAAGTGGAGTCATGACCAGCGCAGCGAGCAGCGCCGCATGAGCGGCTAGCCTTCGAGTCGCCCGCACCCGTGTGTGCAGCGGTTCGTTTGGGCGGCCTGGGACGGCGCGTATGCGCCGCGGGAGTTCCGGCACCTCTCGGCTGAACAGAGGATCACGCATGGCATCGACGAACCAGACGTGGAGAACCGTCCCCCTGGACGGCGACTACGGCCGGCCCGGCCGTCGACCACGAGGTGAGGTGGACTGGGCCCGGTACGTACACACCGCTGACGTAGCCGGGTCCACTCTGAGTTACCTGGACTACGGAGATGCTGACCCGGACGGGCTGGTGTTCGTGCTCGTGCATGGCCTGGGAGGGCGCTGGCAGCACTGGACGGAGAACATCCCCGAGCTCGCCGAACACGGCCGTGTCATCGCCATCGACCTGCCTGGCTTCGGCCGTTCCCGACCGCCGTTGGGTGGGTACTCCCTCGATGCGTTCGCCGACGCCGTCGCCGAACTGGTCAAGCGGCTGAACCTGCCCAAGGTCGTCATCGTCGGGCATTCGCTCGGTGGGCCGATCGCCGTACGCGTCGCCCACCGTCATCCCGAGCTGGTCACCGCGGTCGTTCTCGCCGCCGGCACCGTGCAGGCGTTCGCTGCCGTCCTTGGCAGGCAGCGCGGCTGGTTCCACCTGGCCAGACGGCCCGCGACCATCGTGGCGACCTACTTCGAGGTCCTCACCGCAGGACTGCCCGTCCCAGCGTTCCTCCGCAACCAACTCATCAGACGCCCGCACCTACGCCGCCTCGTCCTGTGGCCCTACCTGCACCGCCCGGCGGCTCTCCCGTCCGCAAGCGTTGCGCTGCTCGTCGACGGAGTCGGCGCCCGTGGCGTCCTGCCCACTGCCCGAGCCGCCGGACGGCTTCAGCCCGAGCAGTGGCTGACCCAGGTCGGTTGCCCGGTGCTCGCGGTCGGGGCCGACCACGACGCCATTGCTCCGTTGGCACAACTCGCGGAGTTCGCCGAGTCCGTGCCCGGTGCCCGCGCTGTCGTGCTCGAAGGCACCGGACACATGATCATGCTCGAGCGGGCCAGTGCGTTCACCGCCGAGGTCGTCAGTTTCGCCAAGCAGCCGACGCAGGGTGGGTGAGAATCAGGTCCGAAGGTCCCACGTCTGATGCCCCGAACCGGAAGGACCGGTCATGCCACACCCGCCGTTGCCCACCCACGTCGCTCGCGATCTCGCTCGGCTCGTCGAGTCCGAAGCGCTGGGTGAAGCTTTCTTCGCCACAGCCGCGCACCTCAGCATCAACGAGCAGGAACGCCGAGCTTGGAGCGCGCTGCGCGACCTCGAGGTGCAGACCAATGCGGGCGTCGGCAGCTTCATCGAGCGGGCCGAGCTGCCCGGCAGCGCAAGGAATCGGGTTGCCTCAGCGGCAGGGTTCTCTGGCTCGACCGGACTGCGACTCGTCCCTTTCAGTACCCGCCTGAAGGTGATTCGACAGGGGACCAAGCGCTATCTGCCGGCCTTCCAGCGGCTCGCCGAGCACTACGCCGGCACGGAGGACGCCGCGTTCTTCGACTACGTCGTCCAGCATGAACTCGCCATCATCTCGTTCACGACCGACGCGCTGGCCGCGCAACGCAACGCACTCGAGCCGGTGCTGAGGCTGCTCGACGAACCTGTTCCCGGTCTCACCACGTCTGGTTGAGGGGCCGAACAGCTGAGAAGGCGCGACGCACAGGCGAGTCAGCCCAGGGACACGCGCACCCGGACCACCGCGTCGCGGATCTCCGGCCAGACGGCGCGGAGGGCGGCCACCGCCGCGGGCCGGGTCGGACCGGAGACGGTGAGGCTGCTCAGCACCGGTCCGTCAGCAGCGTCGAGCGTGGCGTAGAAGCCTTCACCGCCGCCCCGACGACACGACACGGCGCGGACGTCGTCCACGTCGCCGCTCTCGAGAGCCCGGACTCCGCGACGAGGACCGGGGCACCAGAACCCGGCCTCGTCGTCGAGCGCGCGGGCCGCGAGCCCGGGGGAGCCGAGGACGTCGATCCCCACGCCCCAGGCACCACGGTCGCCGTCGTTGCGGTGCCAGTAGATGTCCCAGGAGGCCGAGGACAGCCGCCCGCCTGCCGTCATCTCGGAGTTGTCGAACAGCCCGCCGAAGCGGAAGCTGAGGCCGGGCAGCCGTCCTTCCCCCGAGGGGCCCTCGTCGGCCAGCACCTCCTGCGCCCGTGCCGCCGTCAGCGCCTCCGGCTCGGGCCCGTGCGTGGCGTCATCGCTGCGGCAGCCGGTCGACGCGAGGACCAGCCCCAGCACTCCGAGAAGCAGCCAGCGAACCCGGCCAACGACCTTCGCTCTCGTCATCTCGCCCCGTTTCCGTTGCTCACAAACGCATCGGCAGGGGAGTCGGCGCTTGCAGGTCGAGTCTGAATCGGTGCTCGTCAGCCTATTGTCCGACTCGCCCGTCGATGCATTCACGCAGCAAGTCCGCGTGACCGCAGTGTCGCGCATACTCCTCGATCCGATGCACCAAGATCTCTCGTACGGCGATGCCGTCCTTGCCGACGCGTTCGCCGAGGTCCGCATGACGGGCGAGTGCGGCGTCGGTTTCGGACTGCTCGCGCGTCAGGACAGCCCAGGCGTCATCGACCATGTCCCGGTCGGCGACCGCGTCGTCGAAGTCCGCGTCACGCCCTCCGTAGATCTTGGGCAGCGGCGTGCCGTCGGTGATCCAGTTGCGCCAGTCCCGCTCTGCCTCGGCGAGGTGGCGGAGCAGGCCGAGCAGCGACATGGTTGACGGCGGTACGGAACGGCGGGCCATCTGCTCGGCGGTCAAGCCGTCGCACTTCAGGCGGACGGTCAGTCGGTAGCTGGCCAGATAGTCCGCGAGCGTCGCGAGCTCGCCGTCCGGACTGAGCCCGCCGGTATTGCGCGGGTCGTCATCCGGGTCGAGCCACATGTCGGAGTAGACGGTGGCCACGGTCCAGCGATCAGGAACGGTCACCGGGCAATCATCGCCGCTCCGTTCCCCCGGCCGCCAGTCGATTGACCATGCCCCGACCGGGCCGAAAACTCACGGGAGCGCCCCGTGGGGACACAGCGCCCGGATCAGGCTGGGGAGGAGCACCTTCTCCGAGACCATGTGGTCCTGGCCCGGCAGCACCTCCCGGGTGGCACCGGGGATGGCGGTGGCCACCGCGCTCGCGACCCGGTGGAGTTCGGCGGGACTACGCTCCCCGACCACGACGTGCACCGGGACCGCGATCTCGGCGGCGACCTGCAACGGTGGCGGTTGTGCGGTGAGGTCCATGTCGTAGCGCAGGGTGGGGGCCAGGGCTCGCAGGCGGCGCCAGCCCGGCATGACCGGCAGCAACGCGGCGAAGACACGCGGCATGCCGATTCCGATCAGGAAGCGCAGGAGCGCGCGTCCGTGCCGACCACGGGCCAGGAGCACGTCCACCTCAGCGCGGAGACCGGCGTACGTCGCGGCCTCGGCGTCGTCGACCACCCACGACGCGTCGTACAGCACCACGCGCTGCACCCGGTCGCCCAGACGGTGGGCCGCGTGCAGCGCGAGCACGGCGCCCGAGGAGTGCCCGTAGAGGAGAGCGCTGCCGCCCAGCTCGTCGATCAGGGCCGAGATGTCCTCCACCTCGCGGTCCAGCGACCAGGGTCCGCCGCTGCCGGAGTCGCCGCGGCCGCGCCGGTCGTAGGTCAGGACACGGAAGGCACCGGACAGCACTTTCGCTCCGGAACGGATCGGCCCGAACGTGCGGTGGCAGATGGCGCCGGCCACGTACACCAGAGGCGGACCGTCGCCGCGGATCTCATAGGCCAGAGTGGTGCCGTCGGCCGAAGTGGTGGTCTGGAAGCCCGTCGGACGCAGCATGCTCTGAACCTTCCTCGTTTTCTGGACTGGCCAGTTTGATGTGGTGAAAGTAGACTGACCGGTGTGAAGAGTCAAGTACCGTCCGCGTTGCGGCCCTCGTCAGCGGCGAAACGTCGCGCGATCCTGGCCGCGGCCGAGGAGGCCTTCCTCGCAGCCCGGTACGACAGCGTCACCATGGACGAGATCGCCGAGACGTCGCAGGTGTCCAAGCAAACCGTCTACGCGCACTTCGGTACCAAGGACCAGCTGTTCGTGGAGCTCGTCACCGCGATGACGCGTGCAGCCGGCGACGAGGTGGTGGGGGAGTCGGCCCTGCCCGAGACGCGCGCCCAGGTGGTTGCCGCACTGGAGAGCATGCTCGGCCACCAGCTCGGCGTAGTGCTCTCTCCGCGCCTCGTGCGGCTACGCCGCCTGGTGATCAGCGAGGTGCCCCGGTTCCCCGATCTCGCGCGCGCGGTGTACGAGCAGGGACCGCAGCGCGCGATCACGACCCTCGAGGCGCTGCTGCGCGAACTCGACTCGCGGGGGTGGGTGCGCGTGCCGCATCCCGCGGTGGCCGCTGAGCAGCTGAACTGGCTGGTCATGGGTGCGCCCACCAACGCCGCGATGTTCCTCGGCGACGACGTCGCGCCGACCCCAGCCGAGCAGCAGGCTCACGTTCGGGGCGCCGTTGCCACGTTCCTGGCGGCGTACGCCCCTCGGTCCTGACCCGAGGCCCTGCCGACGGCCCACCGGCGGGTTGCGGCCAAGGCTGCGTCCGCAAGGCGCACAGATCAAGGGGCCGTCCCTACTCAGCCCGACAACCCTCATCGGGTGGTCAAGCCGGCGTGCGAGTCGTCATGGCGCTGTGGCCAGGCCGGTTCATCTGCCGGAATGACGGTACGAGAGCAGGCGCCATGGTGGTTGCGAGGTAGGCAAACCCAACGATGAGCAAGGCAGGAGATAGGCCTACGCCCGTGACGAGTGCGCCACCGACGAGGCCTCCGAGCGGCATCAGGGCGTAACACATCGAGGTTGAGAGTGACGAGACTCGTCCAACCAAGCCGGTGGGGATCCGTTCAAAGAAGACGGCACCGAGGATGGGGTTGAGAAACCCCGAGGCAACCCCACTGATCGTCATGATGAACAGGATGAGCCACATCGGGGAGTCGGCGGCCATCACCAGGAAACGCGGCAGGCCGCACACGAGGTAGGCAAGCAGATAGGTCCGAAAGCGAGGCAGCCGGTCACCCCAGGCTGAGGCGAACAGCGATCCGACGGCAGAACTCCCCGCGAAGACCGCGAACACCACGCCCAGGAGACCGGCGCCGCTTCCGGTTTCGATCGCCCAAACCGGAGCTAGGACCGCTGACCAGGCGAGGTCGAAAAGGTTCGTGACTGCGATCATCAGTGAGAGGCCGAGTAGAACCGGCTCGCCGCGGAGGAACGCCCAGCCTTCATGCAGCGACTGCCAGAAGCGCGCGGGTGACTCGTGAGGGTCCTCCGCTTGATCGGGTCGCGGCAGTCCGACCGTCGCCCAGGCCAGAATTGCGGCACCAACCAGGAACGACACGGCATCCACGGCCAAGGCCGTGGCTGGTCCGACCGCAACCACCAACGCGCCGGCCAGGGCGAAGCCGATCATGCCTGCGCCGCGTTCGACTGCCGACGCCAGTCCGGTCGCTCGCTCCATGGGTACCTTGGCTGCGGCGACGATCGCCGGGGTCAAGGAGTCCTTCGCGGCGTCTCCGGGCCCGCGTAGCGCACCTGCTACCGCGACGATGGCAAGCAGAAGCGGGAAGGTCAGCCAGTCGAGCGCATGCAGAAGTGGCACGAGGCCCACCGCGAGGAAGCTGCCTACATCGCAGGTGATCGCCACTCGCCGAGCGCCGAGGCGATCGATCACCGGTCCTCCCAGAACTTTCGTCAGTACCAGGGGGAACATCTCGGCGAACGCGACGAGGCCCGTTTGGGTGGCCGACCCAGTGGTGGTCAGGACAAACCAGGGGATCGCGATCATCGAGATCCTGGTGCCGGTGAGGGAGACGGCGTCGGACAACAGCCAGCCGTACAGCGGGCGCCTCACCGTTCGAGCCCTTGCCCCGGCAGGGGAAAGGCCCCCAGCTGAATCGTGTACGTGGCTTCCGCATCGGGATCCTCAGGCGTGTTCTCGATGACCTCGATCAGGGTTTCGAGCAGCCGACGGGCGGCGGTGGGGTTGAGCCGGAGCGGCCAGTCGCTCAGGGTCACGGCTTCGTCCCAGGCCCTCGGCAGGAAGGGCCGTTCCGCTGCCGCCTGCGCCAAGAGTTCGCCATACATGAGTGCGACCGCCTGGAGATAGCCTGCCTCGGCTTCTTGGTCCGCGCCCTCACTGCTCATCCGGGTGGACTCGTGTACGGCGCGCCACCAACGGTCACGGGCATTGCCGCGGCCGGTCTCCTCCTCGATGAAACCGTGCTCTGCCAGCTGGCGCAGGTGGTACGACGTCGCGCCCGTGTTGAGACCCAAACGCCGTGCCAACGACGTCGCCGTGGCAACTCCCTCCGTTCGCAGCAGCCCCAGCATGCGCAGTCGAACGGGATGGCTCAATGCCCTGAGCCCGGCGGAGTTGGGAGAAATGGAGGAGCGGTCCATGGTCGCACCCTACGACCGCATAGACGCTTTGCAAAGACAATGTGCAATCGCCGGTCACCTCATGGCACGCCGAGCGAGAAGTTCCCTTTCGAGGCTGCGCCCTCGGGCTCCAGTGGTCGAGGGGGAACGACCCGTGCGTGCTATTGAACGAACCGGCGGGGGACCAACAGAATCGAGGGGTGTTCCCAGCGTCGACAACGCTGGGCGGCTCTCGGCAGGGGATCACCCATGAGCGGGCGAAGGGACTTTGGTACCTCGTGGAGGTACCCCCCAACAGCTGGGTTGGTGGCACGCCGACGAGGGGTGGCGGACGCAAGCAGCGGCCGCCTCCGTACAGCGGATGAACCGGGAGGCGCCCGATGACCTCGGGCGAGGGCACGGACCCAGTCCCGCTGGTGATCCCACGGGACGGTCGCTACGAAGCGATTGCCGATCGAGGAGCAGCCTCGGGAGGAAGCTGCACGGGTCCTGCGCTGGCGCAGGGCCTGCGCACGTGGCAGCGCGAAGCTGAGGGCAGGGGCGAGGTGGTCATCCGGAACCTGCGTGTTGTCGGGTGGGTTGACCTGTCCTTTGACCGGTTCGCTGCCCGGGTGATCTTTGACGGGTGTTCCTTCGAAAAAGGTCTCGTGGCGCGGGCTGCGGACCTCGCCGGGCTGGAGGTGTACGGCGGGAGGATCGACTTCGTCGACCTGTCGCACGCGCGCATGCGTGGCGACCTCCGCCTCGTGGACCTCTCCGCCCGGACCGCGGTGGTCAGCACCGGAACGGTCGTCGCCGGAACGGTCGAGCTGGCCGGCTCCGGCTCCGCACTGACCGAGGAGGACGAGGACAACCTGCTCGCCGCCCAGCGGCGCGGACGCGCCGAGGCCGCGACACCGAACGTCGGGGTGAATGGGGAGCTTGTGCTGCAGTCGGTTGGCCTGGTGACCGCGCTGACGGCGTGGGTCGCGGTGATCGGCGGCGCCACGCTCTGGGCGCAACTGGAGTCCATCAATGCGCCGGCCCTCCCCACCCTGGCCGCCGTTGGGCAGGTCTGGATGGTGACCCAAGGGCTCCAGACGCTGCTGGTACCCCTGCTGCTGGCGACAGCGGTCTCCGCCTTGGTCTACTTCTCCCGGTGGGAAGGCAGACCCTCCGACGTCCACGACCCGGCCGACGGTGCTGCTGAACGCGCCAGGAACGACCACGCTCCCACGTACTCGTGGCGTCGACTGCGACCGATCAGGGTGCTGCGCCGGTTGCCCCTGGAGGACCCCAGCCTGGTACCGCTGCTCCTCGTGGTTGTCACGGCATTGATCTCCTCCTGGCTCTTCATCGCACAGGCGTCGTGGGAGGTTCTGGTCGCCACGCTCCTCATCGTCGCTCTCGCCGTGGCGCACGCGAAGACGGGCCGAGGGACCGACAGCATCACCGACGGCGAAGGCAACTGGCCGGGACCCGCCTTCACCGTGTCAGTTGTCGCCGTCCCACTGGTCGCCGGGCTGGCAGTCGGAGGGGTCTTCGCTCTGGGAGCTGCGTCCTGGAAGGTGTCCTCCTTCGCTGCGGTCGGCGGGCTCATCGCCAGCGGGGTGCTCCAAGTCGCGTTCCGGGCCTCGGAGCCCGGGTCGGCGTGGCCAGTCCGGTTGGTGGCGCTGGCGGGTGTCGGGGGCGTTCTGCTGTCGCTGGCCGCGACCGTCGAGGGCAGATGGGTGGTCATCACGGGGGTGGTCACCGCCCTCATCGCCTGGGTGACACTCGGCGCCCTCGCCGGACGGTCTGCTCGGGCTGCGGCGGTGGCCATGTTCGTGGCGATCGTGGTCTGGAGCGGAGCCGTGCAGTACGCCCGGGTCATCGGCGACCGCACCCCCGACCTGCCCATCGCCGTCGCGTACCTCCAGGACGGCGGTCAGGTGGGCGGATTCATGGTGGGGCGGACCGACGACTACGTCTTCCTGGCCCAGAACGATCGCGACGACGAACTGGCCAAGGACCCGCGCCGCCACGTCGTCGCCCTGCCCGGCGACCAGGTGCAGCGCGTTGTGTACGGGGAGTCGATGGTCTTGCCTGACGATGAGGTGAAGGAGTGGGCGGTGGCGGAGGAGGCGGGCGAGCAAGAGGCGCCGTGGTGGAGCTTCCTGACCCCGGACGACGGGGCCACCAAGATCGTGCTGGGCGACCACCTTGCTGGCTGCACGGATGACTGCCCGGACCTCACCGGCACCCAGGGCAGTGCTCCCGACCAGCAGCCGCACCCGCTGGACCCGGACGACCCGGTGGTGGATCCCGGGCAGGAGGGGCACAGCCCCGAGCCCCGGCCGGCGTTCGAGGACCAGCCCGCTCGCGAGTCCCGCGACGAGGTCCTGCTCGGTGTGCCAGCCCGCCTGGAGTTGATCGGACTCACCAGAAGTGGGCCGATGGTGTACCTCGACGTGCGGGTGGCGAACCTGGGGACAGAGGCTGCCTCGGCAGCCGACCTGCTGGGTCTGGTCGGACGACGGTTCAACACTCCCCGCTTGATCGACCCGCCGAGCCAGGACGTGTTCGAGGTGACTCGCACCGGGTGGCACTGCGACTGCTCCCGAGCGCTGGACCGCACCCTGGTGGCGCCCTCACAAGCCGTACGCGCGCAAGCGATGTTCGTGGTACGCCGACACCTGACCCGCCTCGACGTCACGGTGCCCGGCTTCGGAGTGTTCCGCGGCGTCCCCGTCGAGTGAGCGCCTGCAAGCCCATGGAACCATCATCGTCATGACGGACCTGTCCCCGTGTGTGGGTAGCGGCGACGCCGCACTGGATCAGCGACTCAGTGACGAGTTGGACAAGCACAACGCCGCCGCCACCGCAGGCACAGCCGCAGCTGAGGAGTTGACGGTCCGCGTCGAGGATCAGGGGGACCTTGTAGCCGGATTGTCCGGCTGGACCTGGGGCCAAGCCGCCGGCATCGCCCTGATGTGGGTCGACCACGAGCGCCGCTCCGCTGGCCTCGGCACCAAGCTTCTCGAAGCGTTCGAAGCGGAGGCGAAGCGTCGGGGCTGCACGCACGTCTTCACCACGTCCTTCTCCTTCCAGGCACCTGAGTTCTACAAGAAGTCGGGCTACGTCGAGATCTTCCGCTGGGAAGGCGTCCCGAACGTTGGTCACGACGACGTACACATGCGCAAGCAGTTGTCCTAGCGCGGTCACGGAGGGCGGCCGCGAGTGCTGTCGCTCCCAGAAGATGGTTGCCGTGGCACTCGTCAGACGTCCACGACGACGATCCCGTAGTTGTCAGGGGCGCCGGCCGCCAGGACGGCGTCCTCGACCGTTCCGGCGACCGTGTCGGGATCGCCGGACGCGAGGAGTAGTTGCGCGAGCTGCTGTCGGTCGAGGACGGCGTGGACGCCATCGGTGGTGAGGACGAACCGGTCGCCGGACTCGAGGGCGCGCACCAGCAGGTCCGGCGCCGCGGGCGCGCCATGGCTCAAGGCGCGGTTGAGCAGGGCCCGGTTCGGGTCAGCAGCTGCCTCGTCCTCGGTGAGCCGTCCCTCGTCGACCAGCGACTGGACGACCGTGTGGTCGCGGGTGAGTCGCTCGAGACCGCCACCGCGCACCAGGTAGGCGCGCGAGTCCCCGACGTGTGCGACCAGCGCACGGTCGGTGAGCAGGAGCAGCGCGGTGAGGGTGGTGCCGCCGGTGTCGCCCGGGCGACCAGCGACTGCGGTTGCGGCCGCAGCGACGGCCGAGTCGAGAGCCCCGAGCGGGTCCCGGTCGGGCTCGAGGTCGTCAAGGGTCGCCAGTGCCTCGATGGCCGCGCCGGCCGCACCGTCGTCATCGCCGAAGCCGTCGGCGACCACGAACAGTCGTTGCCCGGTGATCTGTGCCGCGAGACGGTGGATCGTGGGGTAGAGGTCGTCGAGCTGCGTCGGGCGGGCGCCCTGGCCGGCCCGGTGGGCGGATCGTGCGGAGATGCGGGTGGTGTTCATGGTGGTGTGATGTCCTCTCATCTGGGCTGCGAGAGAGGTGACGATGTCGCGGGCCGAGGCGGTGTCGGCCTCGACCTGACGCCAGTAGGACAGCAGTTCTGCTGCTGCCCCCTCGGGTGTGTCGGCCTCGACGATCGCCGCGATCCGGACCAGCGGCACTCCTGCCGACCGCAGCAGAGCCACGAGGCGGGCCGCCTCGACCTGGTGCAGGTCGTAGTAGCGGTAGCCGTTGCGGGCATCCACCTCTGCGGGGAGCAGAAGCCCCAGGTCGTCGTACAGGCGCAGCGCCTTGGCTGTGAGCCCAGTCGCCTGGGCGAACTCACCAATGGTCAGCATCGTCGTTCTCCTCGCTCCCGCGACGGGTCGTCGCCGGTGGCCCCACGGTTGGCCTTGCCGTAGGGACAAGGTCAAGTGAGCCGATGGTTCCGGGTCGGCTCAGGCCTCGGACGTGGCCGTGTCTGCATCCCCCAGAAGTCGGTGACGCACCACCCGCCGGCGCAGGGTCGGCGAGTCCACCACTTCGTACCCGACGTCGAGGAAGACCTGCAGTGTCCCGACCGACGCCTCGTCCCAGATCACGGTCTTCCCCGGGGGAGGCTCGGTGGGGTAGCCCTCCAGGACGCCGGCGCCGACCTGTCGTCCGTACTCGACGGTGGCGGCGGCCAGCTCGTACATCAGCCCCTGCCGACGAAAGCCCTTGCGGACGACGAAGCAGGTGACCGACCAGACGCCCTCGAGCTCGGGGTCCTGCCGCATCCACGACTTCTTCCGGTTCCACACGCGGGGGTAGTTCTCCCGCGGCTCGACCGCGACCCAGCCAGCTGGTTCGCCGTCGACATACCCGATCAGACCGGACGTGGGACCGTCGGTGCCGCACCCGGTCTGCTCCACCAGCGCGGCGTCCCGCTGCTCCTGGGTGGTGTCGCGCCAGATCCAGCCGGCGCACTTCAGTGCCTGGCATCGGCACGTGCGGGCGCCACCGGTGTCGAACACCGTCTCGACGTCCTCGGGCGTTGCCTCGTTGGCCGGTCGCCAGGTGAACTCGGGCACACCGCACCCTAGCCCGGAGCTGCCGCGTCGTCCTGTCATGCGCACATCGGGCTCGGAGGTCGAGCACAGCCTCTACACAGGCCCGCTGGGGATGGTCGAGATCGACAGCAACAGACGATCTCGACAAAGGAGTCCCGATGAACAGATCCACCAACATTCGACGCGGCGTGGCCGCCGGCATCGCCGGAACAGGCCTGGCCCTCGGCGGCCTCGGTATCGCCTCGGCGGCGGACGAGGGCGAAGCCCAGTCCGAGAGCCCCGCCGCGAGCTCCTCGACCGACGCCGGCTCTGCCGAGCGCGGTCGCGGCCACGGCCGCGGTTCCGCTGGCGGTCATGGGGCGGGTGGCGCCGAGCTCGCCGAGGCCCTCGGCGTCAGCGAGACCGAGCTCCAGTCCGCCCTCGAGTCGGTCCGCGAGCAGCAGGAGTCGTCGAAGACCGACCGGTCCACCCCGCCGACGGACGGCGAGCGCGACGAGCGTCGCGATCAGATGATCGACGCGCTCGCCGAGGAGCTCGACCTGTCCGTAGCCAAGGTCGCCGCGGCTTTCGAGGAGGTGCAGCAAGCTCACGCTGACGAGCGGCGTACCTCGCTCGGTGACCGGCTGGACGAGGCGGTCACCGCGGGCGACCTCACCACCCAGGACCGGACCTCCGTGCTGAAGGCGTTCGATGCCGGAGTGCTCGGGAGCGGACGCGAGGGAGGCCGCGGGGCCCGCTGAGCGCGCACGTCGGCCGCGGGGTGCTCCGAGCACCCGAGCCCCGCGGCCGGCGGTAGGGAGCGGCACGGCAAGATGCTCCGGTGACCACCCTCGCGGACCCCTTGTCCTTTGCCCACGGCCCCGACTGGTCCAATCGCGTCGCCCTCGCGCCGCTCACCAACACGCAGAGCCACGACGACGGCACCCTGTCCGACGACGAGTACCGCTGGCTCGAGGCACGTGGGCGCGGGGGGTTCGGGCTGGTCATGACCTGTGCGACGTACGTCGTCCCGGCCGGCCAGGCCTGGAGCGGGCAGCTCGGCATCGCTGACGATGCGCACCTCGCCGGCCTGACCCGGCTCGCCCAGGGGCTTCGCGCCACCGGGACGACGTCGTCGGTCCAGCTGCACCACGGTGGCCGGCGTGCCGATCCTGCCCTGAGCGGGCGGCCCAACCAGTGCCCCTGGGAGGACCTGGAGAAGGGTTCGGTGGCCATGACGACGGCAGAGGTCGAGGAGTCGGTGGCCGACTTCGTCGCTGCCGCCGTACGCGCCGAGATCGCGGGCTTCGACGGGGTCGAGGTCCACGGGGCACACGGCTACCTGGTCGGCCAGTTCCTCGACGGTCGCCACAACCAGCGTGACGACCAGTACGGCGGCTCGCTCGACAACCGCGCTCGCATGCTGATGGAGATCCTCGAGGGGATCCGAAGTGCCACTGGCCCGGACTTCCAGCTCGGACTGCGCCTCACCCCGGAGGGCATGGGCATCACCCTGCCCGAAGGCCGGGAGGTCGCGCGTCGGGTGCTGGCCTCCGGCCTGCTCGACTACCTCGACATGTCGCTGTGGGACGTCTTCATGAAGCCTCGTGGCGACGGCCACGCGGGGCTCCTCATCGAGCACTTCACCGACCTCCCGCGCGGCGAGACCCGCCTCGGCGTCGCGGGCAAGGTGCTCTCCGCCGCCGACGCCGCGTGGTGCCTGGCGCAGGGCGTCGACTTCGTGTCGGTCGGCATGGCCGCGATCGTCCACCACGACTTCGCGCAGCAGGCCGTCGCCGACGCCGGCTTCGCCAGCCTGGCGCACCCCGTGACACGCGAGCACCTCGCCAGCGAGTGCGTCAGCCCGACGTTCATCGACTACCTCGACGCCGGCTGGGACGGCTTCGTCGCCTGAGGTCGTTGGCTGGGTTTCCCCATCCGCGGATGCCAATGGTCGGCTCAGGAGTCGATCCGCTGGTCGAGCAGCCGGACGATCGGCCAGGCGCCCTCTGACCAGTTCGAGATCACAGTGCAGGTGAGCGCGGTCGAAGGCTGGTGCAGGCTGAACATGGACACGCCTGCGTCGTGACCCTCGAGCCACACGGCGTCGCCGGTCGCGTGGAGGTGGAAGCCGAGGCCGTAGCGCCTGGACTCCTCCGGCCAGGCGCTGTGGGGTCGCACCATCCGGGCGAGCCCCTCCGACGAGACGATGCGTCCGGCGAAAAGAGCGCGCCACAAGGTGCTCAGGTCGGCCGCGGTCGAGTAGAGGCCGCCGTCGCCGCTCCCGAGCACCGGGAGGTGGAACACGTTCGTGCGTGGACCGTCCACCGACAGGTAGCCGAGGGCGGCGTTCCCGGGGAGCTCGTCGGAGCGCAGGAACGCGGTGGCGCTCATGCCCGCCGGCTCGCAGACCAGGGCGCGCACCAGCTCGTGGAAGCCCACGCCGCTCGCCCGCTCGGCGAGGAGCGCGAGTACGACGTACCCGCCGTTGTTGTAGGCGAAGCGCTCCCCGGCGACCGACACGGTGGCGTGACCGTCCAGCGCCGGCAGGAACTGTTCGGTCGTCGCCAACTCGTGCACCGGCACCGGCATGACGTAGTCGCTGACGTCGTCGAGCGAGTCCTCGTCGAGGTAGTCGCCGATCCCGGATCGATGAGCCAGGAGGTGCTCGATGGTCACGTCGTCGGCGATGAGGGGCAGGTCCCTGCCGAGCAGCGAACGGGCGGTGGTCGCCAGCGTGAGCACCCCCCGCTCGACCAGGCTCATGACGGCCAACGCCGTCAGGCCCTTCGACCCGCTCGCGGTCGCGAACACGGTGTCGACCGTGGTGGGGACCAGGTGGCCCCGGTCGGCGAGCCCGTAGGCGCTGGAGAGTTCGGTCATGCCCGAGCGGTCGAGGCGGACCACGCCGGAGAATCCGGTGCGTTCCGCCTCTCGATTGACTGCTTCGCCGAGTGGCTCCATCGCGTTGAAGTTATCAAAGCGGGTCGGAACGAAAACGCCCACGACCCACCACCGGGACGTATCTCACCGAAGCGCCTCGGCTCCTCCTCACAGACACATCCGGGAGGCAAGCCACGTGCGTGCGCTAGGGGCAGTCGTCATCCTCGGCGTGACCGTCACGCTGCTGGCTCTGTTGGTGAGCCGGTTCAGCCCCAAGGGACACGACTCGACCGACCACCGGCAGCGAGCCAATCCGTTCTTCTGGCTGATCGGCTCCCTTGCGGTCCTCGCAGGCACGGGCATGCTGGTGGGCGGAGCCATCGCGGTTGCCGACGCGGAGAATACCGGTGCGGCGGGACCGCAGGACACCGCCGACCCGGCCAGTCTCGTCACGTGGGGTGTCGTCGTCCTGGTGAACGGCGTCTACGTCTGGCGCGGCGCTCGACGCCGCGGCTGGCATGACCGCCTCGGACGTCTCCTGATCATCGTCGGCTACGCGCTGCTGGGGATCGCGCTGAGCCGAACCCTTCACATCTCCGAAGAACTGTGGGGGAGCACAACGTCGGGCAGCAGCAATGACGTCCTCGACAGGACGATGCTGGCGTTCTTGGGCTGGGGTGTCCCGGCGGCTCTCCTGGTGCGACTCGGAACATGGATCGCCCCCGAAAAGATCTTGCTCACAGCACAGGCGCAGGCCAACTACTAGGCACCTGGGCGTGGTTGGGCCGCGGGCACGACGGCCCCGGAGGGGGACGTTTCCGGAGCTCACGGCCCGAGCGGCCGCAGCGTCGCTCCCGCAGTTCCGCTGCGAAGTCATCGGCGTCCACACGGAAGGCTCGGACTCCTCAGTCGCCGGTGTCCTCACCGATGTCGATGACCAGACGCGGGGGATTGCTGAGGGCGAAGGGTCGGAAGAGCACACGGTCACCCTCGATCCCGACCAGCACCTGCGTAGCACCCTCGAACGCTCCGACGACGAACACCTCGGCGAGATCGCCGCCGCTCTCGGGCCGGAACCGCTGGGGACCGTCGTAGTCGTCGGCCTCCTGGTAGATGGTCCCGGAGGCGTAGATGTCGAGGAACACGTCGCCGCCGAGCTGGATGACGGTGCCGCTCCCGTCGAGCCTCGGCTTGTCGACGTACTGCACGGACCAGCCGGGGGTGCCGGTGCCCGAAAACTCGATGACGATCCGGTCGAAGTCCTCTGTGCGACGCCACGCGCACGTCTGCGAGCACGAGGTCCCACTTGCCGGAGTTCTTCGCGAACGCCGGCTCGGAGTAGGCCGCGTTCTCCTTGGAGTGTTCTGCGGTGGGGGTGTCCGTGGCGGGAGCCGTCGAGCTGGCCTCGAGAGAAGCCGCGCTCTGGCTGGCCGAGGGTGCGCTGGATCCGTCGCCGCAGCCGGAAGCGCCGACCAGCAGGGCGTGCGCGAGCAGGGCGAGTGCTGCTGCAGTGCTGCGCATGGCGTGCCTCCGGGTCGGTGTGGCTCCTGCGTTGGTGACGTCTGGACTCCGGGGAAAGTTGCCCTCGCGGCCGTCCTGCCAGGTGACGACGTGGTGACGCAGACGCCTGAGAGTTGACGAGTGGGCTCCACGCCGGCGAGATCGGCACGGGCGCACCCCCAGCCCGACGGGGGTGACTGCACCTGGGTGACGCGCCAGACGGGACGATCGAAGTGACTGGGAAGGAAACCCACGGTGACATCTGTGCGAGACAAGTTCCCGGACCAGTTGGCTCGCACGGGCGTGGTCTTTGCCCTGCTGGGCTTGGTGTTGTCGATCGTGGTCTTTCGAAATCACCCCGAGCTCGTGCCGGTCGCCTTCCTCGTGGCGAGCGCAGCCGGGGGCTTGGGAGCAGTCACAGGATTCCTTTTCGGGATCCCCAAACTGGCTGACGTCGAATCGCAAGACCCTCTCGCCGAGTCGGCTGCGAAGCTTGCTTCGCAGAAGCTGCTGTTCAACACGAACCTCGGTCAGGTGTCGGACTGGCTCACCAAGATCGTGATCGGCCTGGGCATCGCGCAGTTCGGCGACATCCTGGACGGAGGACAATGGTTGGGGGACCGGTTCGCCAGCGTCTTCGACCAGGGACTGAGCTCGTCGGCCGCAGCGACGTTCGGCATGTCATTGGTGATCAGCTCGGCAGCCTTCAGCTTCATGTTGACCTACCTGTGGACAACGACCCGGTTGCCCCAAGTGTGGGGCCCGAAGGATCGCCAGTAGCCCGGACCCGTGCAGTGACGGTGCTCCGCGCGCCGGTCTCACGCTGGGCTGGTGAAGGCCGCCGAGAGGCGGGGTCACGACCCGTTCGCTGCGGAGGCACGGCGGGTTCGGCGGTTCAGGCCAGACTCACGGGAATGGGTTCGGACGGTGCTGCGACGACAGCCGGCTGCTCCAGGACGGGCCGCTGGAACGCGTGGGGGAATGCCCCAGGTGCGGTTGGTTGTTGCTCGACACGAGCAGGAACGGACGTCGTACCTGGTGCAGCATGAGCACCTGCGGCGCTCGCAGCAAGGCTCGACGGCATGACCAGCGCCATGACCGGCGTGCGCACTCAGGGAAGTAGGTCCACCGATGGAACCCGTGTCCGTGGCCGCCCTCGGCGGCGTCGCCCTCGTCGCGCTCGGGATGGTCCTCACCCCCGGACCGAACATGATCTACCTGGCCTCGCGGTCGATCTCGCAGGGCCGACGAGCGGGGGTGATCTCGCTGGCGGGGGTGGCGCTCGGCTTCATCGTCTACCTCGTCGCCACAGCCGCCGGACTCTCCGCGCTGTTCGCCGCCGTGCCCACGGCGTACGACGTCGTCAAGCTCGCCGGCGCTGCCTACCTCGCCTGGCTCGCGTGGACCATGCTCCGGCCTGGTGGCGCCTCGCCGTTCGAGGCGCAGGAGCTCGCTCCGCACCGGCCGGCCAGGCTCTTCACGATGGGGCTGGTCACCAACCTGCTCAACCCCAAGATCGCCCTGATGTACGCCGCGCTGATCCCGCAGTTCGTCGTCCCCGGCAGGGGGCCGACCTGGAGCCAGTTCGTCCAGCTGGGCGCCACGCAGATCGTCGTTGCCGTGGCAGTCAACGCGCTCATCGTCCTGGTGGCCGCTCGACTTGCCGGCCATCTCGCCCGCCACCCGCGGGTCCAACGCGCGCAGCGAGCCGTCTCCGGGGTGGTCCTGGGGAGCTTCGCGATCAAGATGGCGCTGAGCAAGGCGCACTGAGCCTCAGTTGTACGGCGAGTCCATCCGCTTGCTCGCCCGCTCGCAGTCGTCGACCACGCACCGCACGAGCGCGACCTTCCTGGCTCCGTGGGCCACCATCAGCAGCGACCGGTTGCTCTCCCACTCCAGGCGCCCGAACGAGTACGTCGAGCGGTAGCTCGTGATGCGCCGGCCGTGGTCGCGGTGCACGTAGACCCGTCCGATCGGCCCGTCGGAGAAGGTGTCGAGCATCAGGAGCCGCTTGCCGTTCGGCGCCGAGGCCAGCACCGCCTTGCTGCACGAGCGCCACAGGGTCTCGCCCGGAGCCGTCAGCGGCGAGACGACGCTGCACCCGCCGTCGTACGGGTTGGCGGTGAAGACGGCCAGCCGGTCGGCGCGAATGTCGGCGAAGTAGCCCTCGTGGCGCGAGATCCGAGACGTCGTCCCGGCCACGGTGTCCCACCAGAACGTCCGGGTGGGTGAGGAAGCGCCGACGACCGCGCGGCCGGCGTCCGCGTCGAGCACTCGCACGTAGCCACCGAAGGTACGCCGGGTCAGCCGGTCACCGGTGTGTGCGTCGCGGACGGTGACGACCGAGGTGGAGTTGGACTTGATGACCGTCTCGATGAGCTGCTCGACCGTCCCGAGGAGAGGACGGGGTCCTTCACCCGGTCGCGGACCTTCTCCCGGGATCCATCCGCGGCCACCCGCAGGACCGCGGACCTGCCGTTGCGGCGCCAGATGCCCACGACGTAGTCGTCGTCGGACATGCCGTAGAGCTGCACCTCCTGTGCCTGGATCTCGATCCGGACGTCGCCGTCCAGGATCGTCGTTCCGAGCAGCTGCGCGATCGCCGGGTTCGCACCCCGCTCGAGGGTGCCGGGTTTGACGACGGTCCTGTTGCCGACCGCAGGATCGGCGATCGCCGAGCTCGACAGGCCGGCGAGGACGGCGAGGGCGAGGGCTGCGGGGGCAAGAAGGCGGGCGGGGCGAGAGGTCACGAGAATCCCTTTCCGGGCACGGCGGGCGACGACACAGGTGCGTCGCCTTCCCCCCTTCTGACGTCGCGGGCCGGCAAAAAGTTGGCCGCGCCTGAAAATTGCCTGAGAAAGGCCGTGACCCGGGGCCTGTTGTCGTCGTTCGTCCAGAAGAGACCGGCGCCGATCGTGCCGGCCGTCCTGAAAGGCACTGATGACCCGCGTATCCCTGCGGCTCCGGCAGGCGCTCGTCGCCGCCGTCGCCCTCACGTTGCCCACCCTCCTCGTCGTCGGTG
Organism: uncultured Actinomycetota bacterium; assembly: GCA_963850965.1. GTDB lineage: Bacteria > Actinomycetota > Actinomycetes > Propionibacteriales > Nocardioidaceae > Nocardioides. The sequence goes on from CAWKMT010000004.1 coordinate 845,433, forward strand.
CCGTGTCGCCCTCCGCGACCGCCTCCACGCCGGGCGCGACGACCCTCAAGCAGCCGACGGGGGAGAAGCCCAACACCGTCACGTGGGAGGGCACCTTCGCCGCGACCGGCCGCCTCGACCCCTCCATCCCCTGCGAGGCTGGACAGGACGGCTTCTGCGACGTCCACCAGCTCACGATCGAGGCCCCCGGTGGCTACTGGAAGGACCACGACGGCTCGGTCACGGTCAAGATCGAGTGGACCAACTCGACCAACGACCTCGACATGGCCGTCAAGAACGCCGCCGGTGCCACCATCGCCTCCTCCGCCGCCAGCACGACCGAGAGCGAGCAGGTCGACCTCGGTGAGATCGCCCCGGGCACCTACACCGTCGAGGTCGGCTCCTTCGTGGCCCAGCCGGCGCTGACCTACCGCGGCACCGCGACGTTCGCTGCCACCCGGCTCGCCGGAGAGATGGCGTTCCCGGAGTCCAAGAACACCGTCATGAAGAAGATGACCGTGCGCTACCCGCTGCGGGTGGTCTTCGTGGGGCGCACCCCGTCGAAGGCCGAGATCGCCGAGCTGCGGAGCAACATCCCGACCGAGTACAAGCCCACGATCTCCACCAAGTCGCCCATCTCGAGCGACTTCGCCAACACCGGCGCGGGCCTGCTCAACTGGAACAAGGACCACTACTTCGAGGGGGAGAATCCCTACTTCCTCGGCATGAAGTACAAGTACGACCTGCAGATCCTCACCGCGAGCACCAAGTACGCCAAGGCGCTCTACGGCGTGGCCGAGAAGTCGACCGCCCAGGGCCAGGAGTTCCACAACAGCCAGTTCGGCGCCAACCTCGCGTCGTACGACGCCCAGAACGGCCGCTTCCGGATGGCCGCCAAGGGTGGCGACCCGAGCTACCAGGTCAAGAACCCCACGCAGACCGACCTCATCGACTCGTACGCCGTCGAGGACTGGATGTTCAAGACCCGCGCCAAGAAGCGCTGGAAGTGCGCGTTCACGAACGTCGAGACCGGCAAGTGTGTCGGCGCCAAGGTCATCCAGGACAGCAAGAGCGCCTACCACGACCCCTATTACGACAAGCGTGGCCTCAACCTCGACCGGATCCCGCAGGGCACCAGCAACGGGTCGTCGTACTTCTTCTTCGACACCTTCACCCCCGACTACGCGGCCGACTACTTCCGCACCGACGCGTACCACACGTGGGGCACCGACAAGGTGATCAACAACGCGATCATCCCCAAGCGGGTCGAGGAAGGTGGCTCCTGGCGGATCACCGACCCGGACACCGGTGACTGGGACGGCGTCGACTTCGGTCGCACCTGGGGTGGCCGCTACCGCTTCCACTTCGTCGACCTCGGTGCTGCCCCGAACGCCTTCGAGTCGGCCACCTGGCTGAACGCCAAGCTCCCCATGTCGAGCGACTACCCGCACGGCGACCCGCCGATCTGGCAGTACGACGCAGACCCGCGCTGGCAGCAGGGCGGCGACAGCTGCACGAACAGCCCGACGGAGTACACCGGCGGCACGGCGTGCCGGTTGATGCCCCGGGTGGCCCGCAGCGTGGGCTACGGCCTGTTCTTCCGCTCGACCCCCGGCTACCTCTACCGCCCGATCCCGCGCGGTGACGTGTACTGGCTGGCCGTCTCGACCTGGACCGACTTCTACTCCCGCCCCCAGTGGGTGAACGGTCAGCTCACCAACCTGCCGTGGTACGGCACCTGGTGGACCGACACCACGAAGCTCTACAAGATCGGCAAGGTGTCCGGCGGGCGCAAGCAGGACGACACCCTGCGCTGGCTCTCCTCGGCCACGCCGTACGCGCGTTGGGTGGGGCGGATCGGCGAGAAGATCCCGCTCTACGACCCCACGAGCAACCGGCCGACGGGCAAGAAGCTCGACACGTCCCCGAAGAACGAGGACCTGCCCGCCCCCGACTACCACGTCCACGGCGACGGCGGTCAGACCGAGATCGTCCCCGAGCCGCTGGCCACCGACAAGCACGAGGTGACCAAGTACGGCGTGGACCTGACCGGTGTCTCCAACGCCATCGAGAAGGCCAAGGCGCACGGCGTCCTCGGCCTGGGCTATGACGATTCAGTGAGCCACGAACGCTTCCGCGACTACGTCGACGCCCACCGTGAGGGCATCGCCGACGAGGTCGAGGGCGTCAACACCATCCCGTCGATCAACATGGTCTTCGAGAAGGCCTACACCTGGGCGCTCCCGGCGATCGTCGGCGGTATCGCCGTCGGCACCGACGACGGCGAGGCGTGGGGCGTCATGAACAACGTCAACGACCGCTTCAAGTCGTGTGCCTCGCACTACCCGGCCGGCGGCAAGGAGGGTGAGCCCACCTCGATGACCGGGGAGTGCCTGCCCTCGCAGGAGTCCGGCACCGGGTTCAGCTACACGATCGAGCACGAGGCCGCCCACAACCTGGGTCTCTCGCACCCGCACGACGGCTCGTTCGGCGTGGACAAGTGCCCCGAGGGCACCGCCAACGCCGGCAAGTGGGAGTGCTACTGGTCGGGTCTGGGGTGGATGTACGACATCTCGGCCGCGCCCACGACGTACGCCATGTCCTACCGGCCCTACGAGGTCGAGGACCAGGACAACCTGCAGCGCGGACACGCCGTCGAGTACCTCCTCGCGGCTCAGGACGCCCTGCGCGACCGGCTCAAGGACCAGGTCCGCGACGGGCGCACCAAGCCCACCAAGGCCTGGAAGTCCGACTACCGGGCGATGAAGAAGTGGCGCACCAAGGCCTCGCGCCTGTTCCGCAAGGGTGACTACCTCCACGCGGAGTACGCCGCTCGCAACGCCTCGCTCGCGGCCCGCGGGGTTCCGGCCACGCGCAAGCGCACGATCCAGCCCCGCCTCCTGGGTGCTGGTCAGGTGTTCTACTTCAAGGTGAACCCGCAGAAGCGCGACCGGATCCGCTACTGATCCGCAGCTGAACGACAAGCGCCCCCGGCCATCGGCCGGGGGCGCTTCGTCATTCTCCCAGGATCAGGACGTCGGGTCGGGCACGTTCGGCGCCGTTGCCAACGGCTGGCCGGCGATCGCGAGCATCCGCGCGATCGTCGTCCCCGCCACGTCGCCGGGCAGGTACTCGCCACCGACCACGAGGTGGGTCAGGTCGCCGGCGGCCTGCCCGTTGGCGAGCCGTACCGCCGAGCCGGAGTCACCGGGGCTGGCCGCACCGACCCACGCGAAGGCGTCCCCGCCGTCGCCCGCGCCGCGGTAGACCACGACTCCTGCCCGCGGGGTGCCGCCGGTCCCGACCACCAGCCCGTGGCCGGAGTGCTCGACCACGTCGCCCGACTGGGGCGATCCCGCCGAGGTGGGCCCACCGAAGTAGGCCATCGACGGGTTGACGTACTGCTCCATGGACGGGCGTACGTCGATGAGCGCGAAGTCGTTGCCGACACCCTGGTTGACGCTCTTCACCGTGGTCCCGATGTTCATCAGGACACCGGGCGCAGCGACCAGGGTCACCTCGTCGCCGACCGACGTGCAGTGTCCGGCGGTGCCGATGTAGTAGTTGCTGGCGCTGCCGAAGACGAAGTTGGTGGTGCAGCCAGCCGGGGCGATGATCCAGGCTCCCGGACGGATACCGGTGAAGGCGAGACCACTCGTGGGGTGGTCGACACCCTCGGGAAGGGGCACCGAGTCCCCGGTCCGGGCTGCCTCCATCACCTGCTGGTGGAGCTTCGGGGTGTACCAGTCGGGCTGAGCAGCCTTCAGCTCGACGTACTGCGGGGCCTCCGAACCAGATTGCGGATCCGGACTGGCTGAAGCGCCGGAACCGAGTGGGACGGCGAGGGCGAGGGCCGCGATGGCGGACAGGATGGGACGACGAACACGCATGAGTTCTCCTCCGAGAAGCGGATAACTGACGCTGGTGCAACGACGAGGGGCCGGTCCGGTCACGCCGTCGCGTCCTCCTTGACCACCTGACTCCGGCGTGCGAGCGTGGCCGCGACGTCCCGGGCGGGTCGAGCGACGAGGCGAGTGAGGACCATGGCACCGCGACTCTGGCTGCTGGTCCTGGGACTGGCGGGGTTGCTGCTCGCGCTCTTCTTCGCACTCGAGCCGGTGCTGCCCGGTGAGCTGGCCGCCCCGTCCGGCTGGCTGGATCGACGGACCGCCCCGGTCGCGCTGGCCGCCGTCGCACTCCTGGCCTCCGACGTGGTGCTGCCGGTGCCCTCGAGCCTCGTGATGATCGCCGACGGCGCGGTGTTCGGCCTGGCCCTGGGCGCAGTTGTCTCGACGGTGGGCGCCCTGCTCTCGGCGGTGATCGGCTATGTCCTCGGCCGGAGCGCCGAGGGACGGACCCGGCGCTGGCTCGGCGAGGGCACCAGCGCCCGGCTCGCTCTGCTCCTCGAGCGCCACGGGTTCGCCGTGGTCGTGGCGACGCGACCCATCCCGCTTCTGGCCGAGGTCGCCGCGCTCCTGGCCGGGGGTGGGCGGATGCCCGTGGGCTCGTTCCTGGCGGCCAGCCTCCTGGGGGTGGGCGTGACCTCGCTCGTCTACGCCGCGGCCGGCGCCGGGGCGGTCGGTGGGTCGGTCGGTGGGTCGGTCGGGTGGCTCGCCCTGGCTGCCGCCCTCACGGTGGCGGGTGGGTCGTGGTGGTACGGCCGCCGGGCGCTGCACGCCTGAGGTCAGACATCAGACGTCAGGCGGCAGGCTCGGTCTCGGGGCTCGAGACCGGAGGCCTGGAGCGAATGCGAGCGCCGTCGAGGGGGTTGAGCGGCAGGAGAGTCGAGGCAGCCATCACCACCGTTGCGGTGGCGAGCGACAGCGTGATGGGGACGTGCAGGTAGACGCTCTCGAGCACCAGGATCCCCGCGATGGCAGCGAGCGTCGCCGGCGCGGCGGCGTGCACCGCCCGCACCGCTGTCGCCTCCTCGGTGACGGGCAGCGGTGCCCACGCGACCCCGAAGGGCAGGCCGACCAGACCGAAAGCCATGCCCGGCGCCCAGCTGCTCTGGTGCACGGATTGTCGGAGTGCACGCGCTGCCACGAGGCGTGCCTGCACGGCGACGCCGGTGGTCACCACCACCCCGACCACGAAGGCCAGGGCAGCGGTCAGTCCCAGCTCGAGGTGGGTGAGGAGAGGGAGGCCGAAGACGAGGACCACGACGCCGAAGCTCCAGGCCGGGTTGGTCAGTCGACGAGCCAGTCCCCACCGCTGGAGTCGCTTGGCCATCGGCTCCAGCCACTTCTCGACCAGGTCGCGCCGCGAGGCCTGCCCCACGCCGCGAGCGAGACCGATCGCGAGCAACAGTCCCGCCAGGAGACCGAGGGACCCCACCGGCTGGGTCCGCTGCTTCTCGGCGAAGCTCCATCGCCCGGGGAGCGGGGCGGCCAGGTCGAGCCCGGTCCGGTAGGTCGCAGCGTCGATGGTGGGTTCGCGCTGGCGCTCGGCGAGCTCGGGGTCGAGCTCGAAGGCGCGGGCCAGGGACCCCTGCGAGCTCACCAGGTGTTTCACTCCCATCCGGGACAGGGCCACCCCGAGGTTGAACCAGCCCAACGCGTAGTCCGGACGCGCGCCCACCGCCTGCCGAAACGCCGTGACGGCTGCCGGGAGGTCGCCCGTGCGGACGAGTTGTACCCCGAGGTCATTGGCCGCGGGGAAGGCGCCCGGGTCGCTGACCAGGGCCGCTGCGTTCTGCCGGATGGCCAGCGCCCGGTCCCCTTCGCGCTCCGCGATGAAGGCGGAGGTCATCAGGAAGATCGGGCTCGCCGGGTCGCGCCGCAGGGCTCGATCGATGGCGCTGCGGGCGCGCCCCACCCGTCCGTGGGCGAGCTCGGCCACCGCCTGATTGCCGAAGAGGCTCTCGGGCCGCAGCCAGGCGGTGTCCTGGGCAGCGACCTTCATGAGGCCGCGAGCAGCGTCGTAGTTTTCGACCGCCGCGGCGAGCTCCTCGTGCTCAGCCTCGTCGTCAGCGAGCAGCGCGTGCGCGAAGTAGGCCATGGCCGCAACCCGGATGTCGCGGATCGACGGCCCCAGTGGCCGGCGCTGGTGGCGTGAGGTGGCAAAGCGGGCCTCCGCGTCCCCGGCAACCGCCCTGAGCGTGCCCACGCCTTCGTCCCGGCGTCCAGCGGCCAGGAGCGCGACCCCCCGGCCCAGGGAGGCCTCGAGTACCCGGACGTCGTCGAACGCCCGGCGTTGCCACCCGCGGGCTGCGACCCCGAACCAGGCGGCCGACGCGTCGAACCTGCCGCGCAGGAAGTCGATCTCGGCCATCCGCAGTTGGGGGAGTGGCCGCCGAGCCCCCGTCTTCGCCAGCCACGACCGGGTGACCCGGGCGGCGTGGTCGAGGTCTCCGGCCCAGCGCCACAGGTTCTGTCGCCGGTCGAAGAGCCGGTCCGCCCGTTTGGTCGCGGCGGGGGAAATACCTCCGGCCTCGGCTGCCACCAGCGCTCGGAACCTGGCCGGGTGGGGGGTGCCGCACGCAAGGCCACGCCACCCCGGGCGGGAGCGCTCGAGTCCGGAGAGGGCTCGCTCTGCATGGCCGGCAAGGACCGCGTCACGCCGCCAACTCCACTGCGGACAGTTCCATTCCGAGCCCACGAATCCGTCGTCGGGTCGGTAGCGAGGAATCGAGAAGCCGGCGACGGTGACAACCGGCGAGACCATGGCCTGGAGCGGTTGCAGGTCAATCGTGAACGGTGCGGCCGTGTCGCTCCCGACCGACAGGGGACCGGCGCTGCCCGGTGAGCTGAACATCAGGATTCCGGGCACGGGAAAAAGTCGCGGGCCCCGTGGGTAGGCCGCGCTGCCCAGTCTCACCAACCGGCGGGCGACCACCTCGGCGCGCGCAAACCGGTGGGCGGCTTCCTCCGCCTCGAGGAGGATCTGCAACCGCACACCCTGGCTCGTCCCCGCATCCGGCCCCGCATCCAGCCCCGAGCGCAGGAGCGCGGCCGCGCGCGCTGGCTCGTTGAGTGCCACGAGTGCGCGGGCAAGGCCGGGCCGGGCTTCCTCCGTGCCGAGCTCGAGCGCAGCCCGGTAGAGCGCAGCCACCTCTCGGAGTTGATTGCGGACCGTGAAGGGCTGCGCGTGAGTCTCCAAGGCGGCCCTCAGATCGAAGTCCGCCAGGGTGGTCAGCACGTCGCCCGAGCGTGGATTCGCCGCCACGAGCTCCACCAGACTGGCGCGCTCCTGCTTCCGATCGCGGGGGCTGTTCGTCCCGATCGGGTTCGGCTGTCCCTCGAGGCCACGCTGGGACTCGAACTGGGCGAGCACCCATCGGGCGGTCGGATCTCCCGGGCACGACGAGGCCGCCCGCGCGCCCTCGCGTCGGACGGCCGCGTCGCGCGGCAACGCCTCTGCCGCCAGCAGCAGGAGGAGGTCGAGCTGGGCATCGCAGTCGCCCTGTCGGCGAGCCCGGTCCAGGACGGCGTACGCCGTGGCAGCCGCGTTGGGCACGCGGCGAGGCTGAGCCGCCAGCAGCGTCAACGACGCCCCCAGCTCGGTGGCCGCCCTGGTCACGCCCCGGTCCGGCGCTCGGTCGAGCAGCCGGGTCAGCCCTCGAAAACGGTAGGGGTAGGCCGGTTGTGAGAACGGGCCCCGGACCGTCGCGGGGACCAACCGCGGGGCGCTCTGGCGCAGGAGGCCCAGCAGCTGCTCCGCGCCCGCGGTCCCCAGCGCACGGCGCGCCGTAGCGGCCACGTCAGCCGGACGGGTCGGAGGCTCTCCGGGTGGCAGGCCCACGGGGAGAGCCCGCACCGGGGCGTGCGAGCCCTCGCTCGGCACGGGCCAGGTCGGCTCCCGGGGCGCGATCGGAAGACGCGAGGCCGCGAGCAGGGCCGCGGGCGCGAAGCCGAGGACGATGATGAGTGCCAGGCCCAGCACGACCGAGGCGCTGTTGATGGGGCGGGGGGCCGGGCCGTCCATGAGCACCTCCGAGTCGGTGCTTTGCTTCGGAGGCTCAGCCTAGGGAGGGCCGCTCGGCCTCAGCCATAGTCATTTGGGGTCACGCCGCCGAGAGCGCGGCTACCACGCGCGCAACAGGTGCTCGGCCCCCGTGACCAGCCGCTCGACCAGCTGGCCCGCGGGGACCACGTCACGCACCGAGCCGGCGCCCATGCCGGCGTACATCGCCGTCGCTTCGACCCGACCGATGAACCTCGAGGTGGGCGGCATCCCGGATCCGGTCGGGACCGGCTGAGCTCCGGCGGGACTCCTGATCTCGCCGACGGACTCGCTCTGCCAGGACCGGACCGCCTCGACGGCGGAGGTGAGGGTGCGTGCCCGGGGCGAGGTGGCACACAGCGGGCACAACGCGAAGGCGTTGGTGATCTCGGTGTCGCGGCCCTCGGCGGCCACGATCGCCGCACGGTACGACGGGTGGGCTCCCGATTCGGTCGTGGCGATGAACCCGGTCCCGATCCTGGCCCCGCCGGCGCCGGCGGCGAGGACCGCAGCCAGCGCGCGAGCATCCGCGACGCCACCCGCGGCGAGGACGGGTACGTCGACCTCCTCGACGACCGCGGACAGCAGGGGGAGCAGTGCGCTGGTGCCCCGCACGTGTCCTCCGGCCTCCAGGCCCTGGACGGCGACCACGTCGCACCCCGCGGCCACGGCCTGGTGGGCCTCCTCCAACGATCCGACCTGCCAGCAGACGAGTGCGCCGCCCTCGTGCACCAGATCGACGAGGGCGGGGTCGGGGTCGAACCAGAAGAAGTCCACGAGCGCGACCTGGCTCGCGGCCAGGCGTACGGCGTCCGGGTCGGGGTGGGCGCCGGCGAAGTTCACCGACAGGAGACCAGCGGTCTCGCCGGCCATCCGAGCCAGCAGTGGTCCCAGCTGGTCGGGGCTCTTGCCCCACGCAGCCACCGACCCGATCCCACCTGCGTCGGCGACCGCGACCGCCAGCTCGGGGGTGGAGATGACGCCCATCGGAGCCTGCTGGATCGGCACCCGGCACGCCAGCAGATCGGTGAGGGAGGTGCGCAGCATGTGGCAGTCTAGACCGGCCCCCGGCCTGGCTACGACCCTCAGGCCGTGGCCCGGATCGCCCAGGCCGACGCGACGATGTCGAAGGGCCCGTCGCCCACGAGCGCATGACAGTGATCGCGCAGCGTCGTCCGTCCGGTGTCGTCCAGACTCGCGACGTGGTCCCCGGCCGGGCCGACCCCGAGCTGGAAGGGCGCCCACCAAGCGTCGAACGACGCCATCGTCACAGTCACCGAGATCAGGGACTCGGTCACCGCGGTCAGGCCGGCCTGATCAGCCAGCTCGGCCAGATGACCTTGACGCGCGCCGGCGCGCACGACTTCGCCGGTCACCGACGGATCCAGGGTCTGGACCGCGTTCCAGAACAGCGAGAGCGGGTTGTTGCCCGTGTAGTCCCAGACGCAGGCGGCGACCGTTCCGCCGGGACGGGTCACTCGACCCATCTCGCGCAGCCCCGCGACCGGGTCCTTCATGAAGTGCACGACCAGCTGGGCCAGACAGGCGTCGAAGGAATCGTCGTCGAACGGCAGCTGCTCGGCACCGCCGGCCCGGATGTCGCTGTCAGGAAAACGCGCTCGCGCGGCCTCGATGAACGGCACTGACGGATCGATCCCGGCAAGAGCATCGGCGCCGACCCGCGAGGCGAGCTCGGCCAACAGGGCGCCGGGCCCGCAGCCGACGTCCAGCACCTGCTGCCCCGGGGCGGGCGCAGCGAGGTCGGCGAACCGGGAGGCGAGCGGGACCGAGAACCGACCCATGAAGCGGTCGTAGGATTCGGCGCTCACGTCGAAGGCCATGAGCCGGAGCGTAACCCCACGCGGACGGGGAGCGCATCACCTCACGGGGCTGGTCTAGGTTCACGAGCGTGAACCCGACACCGACGCCGGCATCGACACCAGCAGGGACGACCAGCCCCACCTCCGTGAGCTGGTGGATCCGCGACGACGAGGGTCGCCTCACCCTTGCGATGTGGCCCAACCCCGCGATCTGGGTCTGGTTGGTGGCCAAGGTGCTCGCGTGGACCGGTCTGCTGTCGTCGTCGGTCAGTGATGACACCCTGGCCGCCGTGGGCACCGGTGCGCTCCTGGTGTGGGCGGCCGACGAGCTGTTCCGTGGGGCCAGCCCGTTCCGTCGGGTCCTGGGTGCGCTGGTGCTCGGCTTCCAGCTCGTGGCGCTGCTGACCTGAGCCCCGACGGGGGTCGGGCGGAACAACCCCTTCCCCCGAGGGCGTCCTCCGTGGTGAAGTGGCAAGAGCGCTCACACTCGGAGGGTCATCTCATGTCACGACGTCTCGTTGCTCCCACCCTCGCCGCAGCCACCGTCCTGGCTCTGGCCGTCGGCAGCCCGTCCGCCCAGGCCGGACTCGCCGAACCCGCACCGTCCTCGTCCCGCCCGGCGGGTGCGCCGTTCAAGACCGAGGCGCCCCCGATGCTCGCGGGGAACGGCGGCACCACCGTCGAGCCGCTGCTCACCGTCGGGGACCGGGTCCGCCGATATGAGTTCGCCGGGATCCCCGACGGCATCGCGGTTCGCCCCCGCGGCAGCCGCGGCGCGGTCCAGGTGCTGCTCAACCACGAGACCTCGAAGGTCCCCTTCCCGGCGACCCGTCGCGACTCGACCAACGCGATCCTGTCGCGGCTCATGCTGCACCGGAAGAATGCCGGGGTCCTGCGAGGGCGCTACGCCATCGACTCAGCCGCCGGCTACCAGCGCTTCTGCTCCAACTTCCTGGCCGGCAAGGCCGAAGGGTTCCACCGCCCCACGTTGCTCACCGTCGAGGAGGCGCGCGACGTCGTACGCCGCGAGGAGGACTCCTGGGAGCCCGGCTTGACCCTCGACCAGCCCGGGACGGAGCAGGCCGGCGTGGCAGTCGCGTACGACGTCAGGTCAGGCCGGTACACAACCCTCTACGGCATGGGGCGGTTCAACCACGAGAACGCTGTTGCCATGCGTGGCTACCGCAAGCCCGTCGTGCTCTCCGGTGACGACACCTTCGATGCCCCCGGCTCGCAGCTCTATCTCTACACCTCGTCGAACTCCCGCGAGATGCGACGGGACAACGGCAACCTGTGGGCCTTCAAGTCGAGTGTTGCCTCGGTCAACGACTACGGCGACCTCGTCGGGGGCGACAAGTTGCTCGGGAAGTTCATCCGGGTGCCCCGGATGATCGCGACCGGGATCGATCCTTCCGACGGCAGCGACGTGACCTCGGCGGACTTCGACTACCCCGCGCCGCCCGGAAGCATCCCCGACGGACCGCAGTGGGTCCTGGAGCACTGGAGCAACCTGAACAACGCCTTCCAGTTCATCCGGATCGAGGACATGGCGCCCGACCGCAACGACCACCGTGTCCTCTACTTCGCCGACAGCGGCGAGCCGCGGGCGATCCCTGACCCGGACTCCACGCGACTCAAGCGCGGTCCCAGTGGGACCCAGGGTGACTACATGAACGGGCGCGTCTTCAAGTTGACGCTGGGGGCGGGCCGGCCGACGCAGGACGTCACCCTCGAGGTGCTGACCGATTTCGACGAAGGCGGCTACGACAACCCTGCCGAGGTGCACCAGCCCGACAACGTGGAGACGACCAAGCGCGCGGTCTACGTCACCGAGGACCCAGGCAGCCACAACAAGGGCACGGTCGACGCCCGGGTCTGGCGGATCGATCTGGCGACCGGCCTGCGCAGGGTGGTCGCGACGGTCGACCAGTCCTCAAGCCCCAACCCGACGACGCCGGGCGACTGGGAGACCGCTGGCCTGATCGATGTCTCGTCGATCTACGGCAAGGGCAGCTTCCTGATCAACGTCCAGGCGCACGGGTGGGACGAGCAGACGGGGGAGCCGGACTACGACGGCGGCCCCACGCCGTACCGCGAGCAGGGGCAGTTGCTCCTGATCAAGGTCAAACGCCCCTGACGGGCAGCGTCAGGCGGGAAGCTCGAGTCCGGCCATCTCGGGTGACGTCACGAACTCGGCCCAGATGACCTTGCGGTCGGGGTGCATGTCCCAGCCCCAGCGGTCAGCAACTCCGGCGACCACCGTCATGCTCGGGTCGGAGATGTTCTCGATCGTCACGACACGGTCTTCGATGCTGCTGTGCCCGGCCTCCTCGATCGAGATGACGACGCCGCGGGCGGAGCGCTCCAGGCAGACCCGGAAGGGCGAACCGACGTGCGAGCCGACGATGGTGGCCATCTCGGTGCTGACCAGGGCAGCATCCTGGCCGAGGTGTCCGCTGGACCACAGCTCGAGGACGCTCACCACGAACCTGCGCACCGCAGGGATCGCCTTCGGGACCGGCAGGAAGACCTCCGACCAGTGCTTGTTGCCGCGGCCGTACGGCGCGGGCCACGTGGCGTCGTACTTCTCGGGCGAGATCACGGTGGCGTGCAGGTGGCACACGCTGCCGATGTCGCTCAGCGAGTCGGCATCGAGGACCGTGGAGGGGTAGGCGCACAGCAGGCTGAACTCGCGGTCCTGGGAGAGGTCGTTCCAGAGGGCCTCGAGCTCGAGGGCACCGGCGACGTTGTCGTCATCCCAGAGGATCGAGACCATCTCGCCGAAGACGCGCACGATCGGGGCATCCCCGCGCACCGCGTCGACGAGCCCGCCGACCCGCTCCCTGAAGGCCTTCCGGTCGGGAGTGCCGTCCTTCATGAAGGTGTCGAGGGTCCCGTGCGCGTCGAGGGCGACGAAGTGACCCGACTCGCGCGCGGCGGCCGGGTCGCACCCCAGGGCGAGGAGGGCGTCATCCAAGGCGATGAGGTGGTCGTGAGTGGCCACCACGAGAGCCGGCTCTCCGAGCCTGAGACCGCCGGCAACATGGCGCGCGATGGCTGCCACGATGTCGCGGTCGGAGTCGCAGAAGGCGACCGCGTGATTGTGCGGCTGGGAGATCAGACCTCCGGAGAGCATCCTGCAGCCTACCGCGGATCGGTTCGTTGAGGTCCGTTCGACCGATTGAAATCTCGACCGTGGTGGGCTAGTAGGGCGGCCTTCCAGACCGGGGTCCGCAGGCGGCAGCGACGCCGGTCAGTTGGACGGTTGCGGAAGTTCGCAGCTGACTCGGGGGTTGGCGCCGACGTAGTTCAGTGGCCCGGCCAGAACGGTCAGCGTGGTGTCGCCGGCGGTCTTGCAGCTCACCTCGCGGTCGTCACCGAAGTAGCCCCGCTGGTAGGCGGCCAGTGCTCCGATGAGGAGCCAGACGACAATCGCGAGCCCCAACAAGTTCCGCATGGTGTCTCCTGTGTTCGGCGCGGCTGCGCGCTGTTCGGCGCCCCGACTCCGAGTTCTGCCCAGATCGGGACGGTCCAAACCGAGCCTCAGTCGAGCTGGCTGGGTCCGGAGTACGTGGCCTGGTAGGCCAGCAGGTCCAGTCGACCCTGCGCGAGCGCGAGATCGAGCGCCTCGATGAGTCGGCCCGCGCTCTCCAGCGCGTCCGCATCCACGGCCACCTCGATCTGCTGGGCGATCCGACCCGCAGGGAAGACTCCGAGGTTGAGCGCCCCACCCGCGAGCTTGTGCGAGACCGCCTTCAGCTGGGGGGCATCGCCGGACTCCCAGGCCGCGCGGATGGTGGCCAGCGTGTCGGGTGTGTTCGTGACGAAGTTGCCGATGGCGCGGTCGAGATAGGTGGTGTCGCCCGGGTCGAGATCTCGCAACTCGTCGATGCGGGGGAGATCGAGCCCGGTCTCGCCGACCGGTCCGGACGCGTCGTCGGAGTCCGGAGCCATCCGTACGTCCGGCGAACCATCGTCATCTGCCTGCGCGGGCATGTCGTCCTCCTGGAGCCATCGTCGCAGCATGGCAGCGAGCCCGGCCTGGTCAAAGGGCTTGGTCAGGAAGTCGTCCATGCCAGCGGCCAGACAACGCTCGCGCTCGCCCTCGACCGCCGCAGCCGTCATCGCGATGATCGGGACCCTGCTCCCGGCTGGCTCCCGTGCCCTGATCTCGCGCGTGGTGGCGTAGCCGTCCAGGCGCGGCATCTGCACGTCCATGAACACCGCGTCGAAGCTCGCGCCGCTCGCCAGGATCTCCAGAGCCACGATCCCGTCGTCGGCGAGGACCGGCGTGCACCCGAGGGACTCCAGGATTCCCGAGGCCACGATCTGGTTCAGGCTGTTGTCCTCGACGACCAGGATCCGGTGGACCGCCTCGGGACGTTCGTGCAAGGACTCGTGCCGGGGGCCGGGCGCGACCTTCGCGACGTGCCTGAGCAGGGCCGTGCGCAGGACCCCCGCGAGCACCGGCTTCGTGAGGCACTCGGCGATCCGGACCTCCTCGATCTGGGCCGGGTCCGGTGACGAGAGGGAGGTGAGCATCAGGATCTCGACATCGTCGAACGCCGCGTTGCTGCGGATCTCCCGTGCGAAGTCGAAGCCGTCGCGCAGGGGCATGGCCATGTCGGTCAGCACGGCCTCGAACGGGTCACCGCTGGCGAGCGCCGAGGCCAGGAGCACGAGCGCCTCGTCGGCGCTCCTGGCAGCCTGGGAGCGGACCTGCCACCAGTTCAGCTGCTCCTCGAGGATCAGCCGGTTGTGCTCGTTGTCGTCCACGACGAGCACGTGTCGACCCGCCAGCCACCTCGTGGCCTCCTCGTCGTCGAGGTCCGCCAGATGGCCGCTGGGAGGCTCGAAGACAGCCGTGAACCAGAAGATGCTGCCACCGTCGGGGTTCGGCGCGAGCCCGATCTCGCCGCCCAGCGCTTCGACGATGTCACGTGAGATGGCCAGACCCAGACCGGTTCCGCCATGGATGCGGGTGGTCGAGGCGTCGGCTTGGGTGAACGGCGCGAACAGGTTGTTGCCGTCGACGTGGTCCACGCCGACGCCCGTGTCGATGACCTCGACCCGGAGCAGTGTGCGTCCGTCGGTCATCGCCTCGGCGGTGGAGCGAACGACGACCTCGCCGTGCTCGGTGAACTTCACCGCGTTCGAGCCGAGGTTGGTCAACACCTGGGCCAGACGAGTGGGGTCGCCCGAGAACCGCTCCGGAACACCCGGGTGGCACGAGACCATGAGCTCGAGTCCCTTGCCACGCGCGCTCTCGGAGATGACGTTCGCGACCTGGTCGAAGACATCGCGGACGTCGAAGTCGATCTTCTCCAGCTCCAGCTTCCCCGCCTCGATCTTGGAGAAGTCGAGGATGTCGTTGATGACGTTGAGCAGGGCCCGCCCGGCGACCTGCACGCCGGAGGAGAGCCGGACCTGGTTGTCGTCGAGGGAGGTGCGCAGCAGGAGGTCGTTGAGGCCGATCACCCCGTTGAGAGGCGTCCGGATCTCGTGGCTCATGGTGGCGAGGAACTCGGACTTCTGCCGCGAGGCCTCCATCGCGCCGTCGCGGGCCTCGGCCAGCTCACGCTCGGTCTGCTCGCGTTGCGCGACCAGGCCGAGCTGCACCGAGACCTGCTCGGCCATCGACTCGATCAGGGCGTGGCGGTAGAGCGGGGGAGCCGACGTGATCGTGAGCACCGCGCACACCTGGTCGGCATACGAGACCGGGAAGGCGACGGTGAGCCGGGCGTCGTCCCACAGGATCCGACGCTCACGGAAGGCCGCGCTGGCCAGTTCCAGCTCGACGGCTGCGGCGGCCGGGTCGTCCACGTCCGCCGGTCTCTCCGGCTCGTCGATGACGAGGGGTACGACGCTCGGACCGTCCGGGTCGGGCACGAAGGCCCGCGCCCGCTCCCAGTCGTCATGGAGCAGCACGAGATCGCGGGCCTGGACCAGGATCCCGTGGAAGGTGCTGGCCTCGTTGGAGGCGCTGGCCACGGCCTGCATGAGGACGTTCTGCGCAACCTGGTCCTCGAGGGCCTCCTCGGCCTGCTTGACCTCGTTGATGTCCTGGTGGGTCCCGGCCAGCGCGACGACCCGACCGGACTCGTCACGCGTGGACACCCCGCGACCACGGGTCCAGATCCAGCCGTCCGCTCCCTGGACCCGGGCGACGAAGACGAAGTCGTCTCGCTCGTCGAGGGCCTCACGGACCGCGAGGTCGACGCTCTGACGATCGTCGGGGTGCACGATCCCCAGGAAGGCAGCAAAGGTGGCGGGGAAGTCGCTCGGCTTGAGGCCGTACAGCGCGATGAGTTCATCGGACGCGACGATCTGGTCACGGGGGACGTCCCACTCCCAGCTCCCCACGCGGGCGATCCGTTGGGCTTCGCTCAGCCGGATCTCGCTGTTGCGCAGGTCGTCGAGGCGCAGGCGGCGGGCGCTGTAGTCGGTGATCCGGTGCAGGATTCCCGTCAGCGAGCCGTCGGCGCCACGTAGCTCGCTCTCACGCACCAAGGCCCACAGGGTGCTGCCGTCGCGCCGCACGAACTGGCACTCCACGTCACTGGGGTTGAACCTCCCCGCGCGCACGTCCTCGAGGTGGAGGCGGAACTGGTCCTGGCCGTCCTCGTCGAGGGTGTCGAAGATCGTCAGCCGATCGACCTCGGACTCGGGGATGCCGTACATCCGGGCGAGCTCGGCGTTGGCGTAGACGGTGTTTCCGTCGAGGTCGAGGACCCAGATTGCGTCCGGAGAGGTCTCGACGATCCCCCTGAACAGCTCTGCGTGATCCATGGCGCCTCCCGATGCCACCCTAGGCGGCACGGCTCGCCCCACGGCGTCTGGCCGCGCGTTGCCCGAGCCGGAACGCTCCGTGGTCACCCGGTCTCGCCGTCGATGAGATAGGTGCCGTTGCGGCGCACGAGCTGGAGGGACACGTCGTCCTGCAGCGTGGATCCGTCTTGCTTGGTGTACTCGACCGTGTAGCGCACCGACAGGCTCTCGGGGTCTGCGGAGACCTGCAGCAGCTCGGCGTCGGCGATCGTGCCCCAGAACCCGCGGTAGCTGCTCAGCCCATTGCTCTCCGACTGGAACTCCGGCGTGAGCATCGCGAAGGCCGACCTCGAGTCGCTCGTCACCGTCGCCAGGTAGGTGGCGATGAACTCCTCCATGTCGGTGGCAGTGACCTCGTCGTCGGCACCATCGCTCGCCGACGAGGTGGGGGCCGATGGCTGGAGGTCGTCGGCCGGGTTGTTGCCGGTGTCACCGGACATCAGGGCCCACACGATCACCCCGACGAACACCGAGGCCGCGCCGGCAATCAGCAGGACGGCGGGGCTCGGTCGCCTGGTCGGCGGCTTCGGTGACTGGTTCGAGGGTGTCGGGGCGGGTGCGGCCACCGGGGGCGCCGCCCGCGGTGCCGGGGCCGCAGCGGGGGTCAGCGTCCGGGTCCGGGTCGGGTCCACGGGAGAGACGGCCTGGGTCGAGTTCGCCGCGGCCGGGTGCAGCACCGTGCCGGTGGGGCCGGCGGCGAGGAAGTCGCGCACCTGCCGCATCGACCAGCGCTCGTCGGGGTCGCGGGTCATCGTCGCGGCCAGGAGCGGAGCCAGCCAGCCGGCACCTTCCAGGCGCGGCGGGTCCTCGTGCACGATCCGGTAGAGCGCCCCCATCAGGTTGTCGCCCACGTCGTACGGCGGCCGGCCGGCCAGGGCGTGGAAGAGCGTGGCGCCGAGGGACCACACGTCACTGGAGTCCCGGGCGGTCTGCCCGGAGGCGACCTCGGGGGCGAGGTAGGCGGGGGAGCCGGTGACCAGGCCGGTCTGGGTCAGGCTCGCATCGGCCTCGGCACGGGCGATGCCGAAGTCCGACAGCTTCACCTGCCCCTGCGGGGTGACCAGGATGTTGGAGGGCTTGACGTCGCGATGGACGATGCCGGCGGCGTGGGCGGCTGCGAGCGCGTCGGCCGCCTGGCTGATGAGGGGGGAGGCTTCGTCCGGGGTGAGCGCACCATCTCGCTGGACGAGCTGGGCCAGGGTGACGCCCTCGACGTACTCCATCACCAGCCACTGGTGGTCGTCGTCGGTGACCAGGTCGAAGATCGCCACCACGTGCGGGTGGTTGAGGCGGGCCGCCAGACGGGCCTCGCGCTCGGCGCGCTCGAGATCTGGCGAGCCGGCACCGGGCATCATCCCGATTCGTTTGAGCGCCACCTCGCGGCCGAGGAGCTCGTCACGACCGAGCCACACGGCGCCCATGCCGCCACGGCCGATCTCTCGGTCGAGGGTGTACCTGCCTGCGATCACTGTCCGAGTCCTCCCGATGCCGGAGCAAGCCTAGCGACGACCTGTGCGCACGGCGCATTCGTCCGCCCGGGCAAACCCAGTGCGTGCTCCCGAGGGGGATGCGGCAGGCTGGGGTCCGACAGTTCTGACCACGGAAGGCACCACGTGTCCATCGACCCCACTCTCCTCGACGATCTCGAGTGGCGCGGCCTCATCGCGCACTCGACGGACCTCGACGCGCTCCGCGAGGCACTGGGCCAGGGGAGTGTGCGGTTCTACGTGGGGTTCGACCCGACCGCGCCCAGCCTGCACATGGGCAACCTCGTCCAGATCCTCACGGCTCGGCGGCTCCAGAACGCCGGCCACACGCCGTACGCCCTGGTCGGCGGGGCCACCGGCATGATCGGTGACCCGCGGGACTCGGGGGAGCGCTCCCTCAACTCCCTGGACACGGTGAAGGACTGGGTGTCCCGGGTCCGGGCCCAGATCGAGCCCTTCCTCTCCTTCGAGGGCGACAACGCCGCAACGATGGTCAACAACTACGACTGGACCGCGAGCCTGTCGACGATCGACTTCCTGCGCGACGTCGGCAAGCACTTCCCGGTCAACCGGATGCTCGCCCGCGACGTGGTGAAGTCCCGGCTCGAGGCCGGCATCTCCTACACCGAGTTCAGCTACGTCCTGCTCCAGTCGATGGACTTCCTCAACCTCTACCGCGACCACGGGGTGACGCTCCAGTTCGGCGGCTCCGACCAGTGGGGCAACCTCACCGGCGGCGTCGAGCTGATCCGACGCAGTGACGCCGGCAAGGCACACGCGTTCGCGACGCCGCTGATCACGAAGACCGACGGCACCAAGTACGGCAAGACCGAGGGCGGAGCGTTGTGGCTCGACCCGGAGATGATGTCGCCGTACGCCTTCTACCAGTTCTGGCTCAACGTCGAGGACGAGAAGGTCGGGGAGCTGCTGCGCATCTTCACCTTCCTGGACCGGGCCGAGATCGAGGCACTCGACTCCCAGACCGCCGAGAAGCCGTTCCTGCGTGCCGGACAGAAGGTGCTGGCCGAGCAGGTCACCTCGCTCGTGCACGGGGCCGAGGAGACCGAGCGGATCAAGGCCGCCTCGGCCGCCCTCTTCGGCGGTGGCGACCTGATGGGGCTCAGCCCCTCGACTCTCGCCGCCGCACTGGCCGAGGCCGGTGTGACGCGCGTGGACGCGACGGGGGCGATGCCGACGGTGGTCGACCTCCTGGTCGAGACGGGACTGGCCAAGAGCAAGGGCGACGCGCGCCGGACCGTGGGCGAAGGCGGTGCCTACCTGAACAACGTGCGGGTCGAGGACCCCGAGCAGGCACCCGTCGCGGGTGACCTGATCGGGGGGGCCTGGCTGGTGCTGCGGCGGGGCAAGAAGAACTTCGCGGGCGTCGAGGTCCGCTGACGATGGGCCGGGACGGCGCCTGGCGGGAGTGGGAGGAGCAGGCCCGTCTGCGGCTCCCGGCCGACGTCTTCGAGCACCTGTGCCACGGGGCTCGCGAGTCGGTCACGACCGGCGAGGCCCAGGCCGCCTGGGCAGCCGTGCGTTTCCGGCCCCATGTCCTGCGAGACGTGACCGAGATCGACCTTGCCGTGAAGCTGCTCGGTCATCCGCTCGAGGTGCCCTGGGGCGTCGCGCCCACCACGCTGCAGCGCGCCGTACATCCCGACGGGGAGCTGGCCATGGCGCGGGCCGCGGCGCAGGCAGGCTCCCTGCTGGTCGTCTCGAGCAATGTCGGCACTCCCTTCGCGGATCTCGCCGCCACCGGCGTGCACTGGTGGCTCCAGGCCTACCTTCCCGCTGACCGCACCCTGGCCGAGCCGATGCTGCAACGCGCGGTGGACGCGGGAGCAGCCGCCGTGGTCCTCACGGTGGACACCCCGGTGGTCGGCACGAAGTACGCCGCAGGGGCCGGGGTGTGGGACAGCGTCGACCCGGCGTCGGTCCGGGTGAACTTCGATCCCGGCCACGACCAGCAGCCGGGGGCGGAGAAGGCACTCGACCTCGGGCCCCACGACATCGACTGGTTGGCCGGGGTGACGCGGCTCCCGGTGGTCGTCAAGGGCGTGCTCCGGCCCGATGACGCCCGACGCTGCGTGCAGGCCGGTGCCCGCGGGATCTGGGTGTCGAACCACGGCGGCCGCCAGCTCGACCGGGTCGCGTCCACTGCCTCCTGCCTGCCAGCCGTGGCGGCGGCAGTCGCGGGGGAGGCTGAGGTGTACGTCGACGGAGGCCTGCGCAGCGGACTCGACGTCCTCGCTGCCACCGCGCTCGGTGCCGATGCGGTCTTCCTGGGTCGGCTGCCCCTCTTCGCACTCGCGCAGGGGGAGCCAGGAGTGCGCTCCCTGCACGAGGAACTGCGCCTCCAGCTGACCGAGGCGCTGCGCCTGGCCGGGTGCAGAACGGTCCGCGACACGCACGGGATCGCGACCCTGGAGCGACCAAACCCCCTCTGACCTGCACAAACGCGAATGTGCGCCGGGTCACGTCGAGCCGATTTGATCATTGCGCCACCTGGGCCTAATGTTCTCTTTGTCGCCGGGTGCGGCGGGAAGCAAGACCGAGAGGTCGGGCCTCCGGCCCCGGGTAGACAACCCCCTCCAGATCACCTCAACGGGTGCTCAGTTGCACGCCTCCGGGCCGCAGCCGAACTCACCGTCGAGAGGGTGTGCGCGGGGGAGGCGAAGATTCGCTCCGGATTTGCGGAGCTGAATACGAGCCGCTAAGTTTTGCGAAGTAGCCCCGCCGCTGAAACCGAAAGGTTCCAGGACGGTGCGCGTCTGATTCTTGAGAACTCAACAGTGTGTCATAGTCGACGAATTAGTTTGTAATGCCCCGTTGACGCGACTTTGCCGGCCTTTTTGGGGTTGGTGTTGTTGTGTTGATGGTTTCTTTGGCAAGATGATAATTCTGGCAATTTATTGTCGGGGTTTGTTGTGTTGTCAGGAATGAGGCTCTTTTTTCCACCTGTGGCCTTTGGGTTGTGGGTGGTGTTGTTTTTCAACGGAGAGTTTGATCCTGGCTCAGGACGAACGCTGGCGGCGTGCTTAACACATGCAAGTCGAGCGGAAAGGCCACTTCGGTGGTACTCGAGCGGCGAACGGGTGAGTAACACGTGAGTAATCTGCCCTCCACTTTGGGATAACCTCCGGAAACGGTGGCTAATACCGAATATGACCTGGACCTGCATGGGTTTGGGTGGAAAGTTTTTTCGGTGGGGGATGTGCTCGCGGCCTATCAGCTTGTTGGTGGGGTAATGGCCTACCAAGGCTTCGACGGGTAGCCGGCCTGAGAGGGTGACCGGCCACACTGGGACTGAGACACGGCCCAGACTCCTACGGGAGGCAGCAGTGGGGAATATTGGACAATGGGCGGAAGCCTGATCCAGCAACGCCGCGTGAGGGATGACTGCCTTCGGGTTGTAAACCTCTTTCACCTGTGACGAAGCGAAAGTGACGGTAGCAGGAGAAGAAGCACCGGCCAACTACGTGCCAGCAGCCGCGGTAATACGTAGGGTGCGAGCGTTGTCCGGAATTATTGGGCGTAAAGGGCTCGTAGGCGGTTTGTCGCGTCGGGAGTGAAAATCCAGGGCTTAACTCTGGACTGGCTTCCGATACGGGCAGACTAGAGGTATGCAGGGGAGAACGGAATTCCTGGTGTAGCGGTGAAATGCGCAGATATCAGGAGGAACACCGGTGGCGAAGGCGGTTCTCTGGGCATTACCTGACGCTGAGGAGCGAAAGTGTGGGGAGCGAACAGGATTAGATACCCTGGTAGTCCACACCGTAAACGTTGGGCGCTAGGTGTGGGGTCCATTCCACGGATTCCGTGCCGCAGCTAACGCATTAAGCGCCCCGCCTGGGGAGTACGGCCGCAAGGCTAAAACTCAAAGGAATTGACGGGGGCCCGCACAAGCGGCGGAGCATGCGGATTAATTCGATGCAACGCGAAGAACCTTACCTGGGTTTGACATATGCCGGAAAGCCATAGAGATATGGCCCCTTTTAGTCGGTATACAGGTGGTGCATGGCTGTCGTCAGCTCGTGTCGTGAGATGTTGGGTTAAGTCCCGCAACGAGCGCAACCCTCGTTCTATGTTGCCAGCATGCCCTTCGGGGTGATGGGGACTCATAGGAGACTGCCGGGGTCAACTCGGAGGAAGGTGGGGATGACGTCAAGTCATCATGCCCCTTATGTCCAGGGCTTCACGCATGCTACAATGGCCGGTACAAAGGGCTGCGATGCTGTAAGGCGGAGCGAATCCCAAAAAGCCGGTCTCAGTTCGGATTGGGGTCTGCAACTCGACCCCATGAAGTCGGAGTCGCTAGTAATCGCAGATCAGCAACGCTGCGGTGAATACGTTCCCGGGCCTTGTACACACCGCCCGTCACGTCACGAAAGTTGGCAACACCCGAAGCCGGTGGCCTAACCCCTTGTGGGAGGGAGCTGTCGAAGGTGGGGCTGGCGATTGGGACGAAGTCGTAACAAGGTAGCCGTACCGGAAGGTGCGGCTGGATCACCTCCTTTCTAAGGAGTATGTGGCCATGAGTCATCTGCCAACAATGGTGGGTGCGATGGTGCTACTCACTAGTGGAATCGTCGATGAAGCTTGATCTTGTGTCTTTCTTCTCCTCAGTACTATTCACCGTCCCTTTGGGGTTGGTGGGTGTGGAACCTGGGGGAGTGAGCGTGGGGGATGGGTTGGCACACTGTTGGGCCCTGAGGAATCAGGCTGGCCTCATATCGGATGTTCCTGGTTGCACACCATTGGGTGTGGGTCGGGGGTGTTGGGTGTGGGGTTTTGCTGGTTTTTCATGCCTTTTGTGCGGGTGACCGTGCGAGGTGGGCCTCCTTTGTCGCTTGTCGGGTTTTGTGCCTGGTGGGTGGGGTTGGTGGGTTTGTTGTTTGAGATCTGCATAGTGGACGCGAGCATCTTTGTAGCAATTGTTGTTGTGTTGTGTTTGTGAGACAAGCTACGAAGGGCACATGGTGGATGCCTTGGCATCGAGAGCCGATGAAGGACGTAGGAGCCTGCGATAAGCCCTGGGGAGTTGGCAACCAAGCTGTGATCCGGGGGTGTCCGAATGGGGAAACCCAGCTGGAGTCATGTCCAGTTACCCGCGCCTGAATATATAGGGCGTGTGGAGGGAACGTGGGGAAGTGAAACATCTCAGTACCCACAGGAAGAGAAAACAAAAGTGATTCCGAGAGTAGTGGCGAGCGAAATCGGATCAGGCTAAACCTCATGCGTGTGATAGCCGGCGGGCGTTGCGTATGGGGGGTTGTGGGATCATTCAGTACTTGCTGCCGCAGGTACGCAGAGTAAAAAACTACTGTTGAAGTTGAAGTCCATTGGAAAGTGGCGCCGTAGAGGGTGATAGCCCCGTAAGTGTAAGGCAGTAGCTCTGGAGTGATATCCCAAGTAACACGGAACCCCTGAAATTCCGTGTGAATCTGGCGGGACCACCCGTTAAGCCTAAATACTCCTCGATGACCGATAGCGGACAAGTACCGTGAGGGAAAGGTGAAAAGTACCCCTGGCGGGGAGTGAAATAGTACCTGAAACCATGTGCCTACAATCCGTCGGAGCGGTTCGTACATTTATGTGCGGGTTGTGACGGCGTGCCTTTTGAAGAATGAGCCTGCGAGTTTGCGTTGTGTTGCGAGGTTAACCCGTGTGGGGAAGCCGTAGCGAAAGCGAGTCCGAATAGGGCGTCTGAGTAGCACGATCAAGACCCGAAGCGAAGTGATCTATCCATGGGCAGGTTGAAGCGCCGGTAAGACGGCGTGGAGGACCGAACCCACTTAGGTTGAAAACTGAGGGGATGACCTGTGGATAGGGGTGAAAGGCCAATCAAACTTCGTGATAGCTGGTTCTCCCCGAAATGCATTTAGGTGCAGCGTCACGTGTTTCTTGCCGGAGGTAGAGCACTGGATAGCTAATGGGCCCTACAAGGTTACTGACGTTAGCCAAACTCCGAATGCCGGTAAGTGAGAGCGTGGCAGTGAGACTGCGGGGGATAAGCTCCGTAGTCGAGAGGGAAACAGCCCAGACCATCAGCTAAGGCCCCTAAGCGGTGACTAAGTGGAAAAGGATGTGGAGTCGCAGTGACAACCAGGAGGTTGGCTTGGAAGCAGCCACCCTTGAAAGAGTGCGTAATAGCTCACTGGTCAAGTGATTCCGCGCCGACAATGTAGCGGGGCTCAAGTCATCCGCCGAAGCTATGGCATTCATGCGTAAGCCAAGCCGCCCTAGAGGTTGGTTCAGGTGTGTGGATGGGTAGGGGAGCGTCGTGTGGCCAGTGAAGCGGCGGAGTGATCCAGCCGTGGAGGCCACACGAGTGAGAATGCAGGCATGAGTAGCGAATGAGGAGCGAGAAACTCCTCCGCCGAATGATCAAGGGTTCCAGGGTCAAGCTAATCTGCCCTGGGTAAGTCGGGACCTAAGGCGAGGCCGACAGGCGTAGTCGATGGACAACGGGTTGATATTCCCGTACCGGCAAAGTAGCGCCCATGACGAACCCGGTGATGCTAACCATCCGAAACCAGTCTTAGCGATCCCTTCGGGGTGAGCGGGGCTGGCAGAGCGTGGGATCCGAACTGGTAGTAGTCAAGCGATGGGGTGACGCAGGAAGGTAGTCCAACCGTACCGATGGTTGTGTACGGCTAAGGGTGTAGGGAGTGACCTAGGCAAATCCGGGTCACTGACTTTGATGTCGATCTTGAGACCTGATGGGGACCCCGTTTGGGGGAAGTGGATGATCCTATGCTGCCGAGAAAAACCTCTAGCGAGCTACGCGCCGCCCGTACCCCAAACCGACTCAGGTGATCAGGTAGAGAATACTAAGGCGATCGAGCAAACCATGGTTAAGGAACTCGGCAAAATGCCCCCGTAACTTCGGGAGAAGGGGGGCCCGGATCGTGTACCCACTAGCTGGGGAAGCGTGAAGGGCCGCAGAGACCAGGCCCAAGCGACTGTTTACTAAAAACACAGGTCCGTGCGAAGTTGTAAGACGATGTATACGGACTGACTCCTGCCCGGTGCTGGAAGGTTAAGGGGACCGGTAAGACACGTAAGTGTCGAAGCTGAGAACTTAAGCCCCAGTAAACGGCGGTGGTAACTATAACCATCCTAAGGTAGCGAAATTCCTTGTCGGGTAAGTTCCGACCTGCACGAATGGAGTAACGACTTGGGCGCTGTCTCAACCGTGGACTCGGCGAAATTGCACTACGAGTAAAGATGCTCGTTACGCGCGGCAGGACGGAAAGACCCCGGGACCTTTACTATAGTTTGGTATTGGTGTTTGGTTCGGCTTGTGTAGGATAGGTGGGAGACTTTGAAGCGGCCACGCCAGTGGTTGTGGAGTCAACGTTGAAATACCACTCTGGTCGTACTAGATGTCTAACTTAGGTCCATTATCTGGATCAGGGACAGTGCCTGATGGGTAGTTTAACTGGGGCGGTTGCCTCCTAAAGTGTAACGGAGGCGCTCAAAGGTTCCCTCAGCCTGGTTGGCAATCAGGTGTTGAGTGTAAGTGCACAAGGGAGCTTGACTGTGAGACAGACATGTCGAGCAGGGACGAAAGTCGGAACTAGTGATCCGGCGCCAGCAGGTGGAAGCGGCGTCGCTCAACGGATAAAAGGTACCCCGGGGATAACAGGCTGATCTTCCCCAAGAGTCCATATCGACGGGATGGTTTGGCACCTCGATGTCGGCTCGTCGCATCCTGGGGCTGGAGTAGGTCCCAAGGGTTGGGCTGTTCGCCCATTAAAGCGGCACGCGAGCTGGGTTTAGAACGTCGTGAGACAGTTCGGTCCCTATCCGCCGCGCGCGCAGGAAACTTGAGAAAGGCTGTCCCTAGTACGAGAGGACCGGGATGGACGAACCTCTGGTGTGCCAGTTGTCCCGCCAGGGGCACGGCTGGTTAGCTACGTTCGGAAGTGATAACCGCTGAATGCATCTAAGCGGGAAGCACGTTTCAAGATGAGGTTTCCCACCGGAACAACCGGGTAAGGCCCCCAGCAGAACACTGGGTTGATAGGCCGGAGGTGTACAGCAGCAATGCCTAGCCGACCGGTACTAATAGGCCGAGGGCTTGTCTTACACACACATCACCCCAACACCCTCACCGGTGTGGGCGATGATCGAAAGATACCCGCGCACACCGAGTGACTACACCGTATGACTCGCGTCCACTAGGCAGTTCCCAACCAACAAACCACCCCTCACACACTGTGAGCGGACACTGGTTTGGCCAGGTTGAGACAACTGAATAACGCACCACCCAAGCTTGGAAACACCCCCACAACAAACCCCACCGAAACGTGGCGTGGGCGCGTGTGTTTCCGCAAGAGTTACGGCGGCCATAGCGAAAGGGAAACACCCGGTCCCATCCCGAACCCGGAAGTTAAGCCTTTCAGCGCCGATGGTACTGCACCCGAGAGGTTGTGGGAGAGTAGGACGCCGCCGGACCTACACTACGTAGAGGCCACCTTGCGAGGTGGCCTCTACGCTATTTACAGCCCACAAGGGCAAGCATGTCGAGAGGTGAAGAGTCGTGGCCGAGGATCGTGGCAGTCAGCGTCCCGCACGCGGTGGGGACCGTCCGTCTGGACCCCGTCGTGGCGGTGACTCGTCGTCGGGTCGCAGCAGCAGCAGCGATCGCCCGGGTCGATCGGGCGAGACCCCGTCGCGTCGCACGAGCGACCGCTCGGCGCGCTCGAGCGACCGTCCCGAGCGTGGCGGCGATCGTCGTGACTCGCGCTCCTCCGGTGGGGATCGCCCCGGTCGCAAGAGTGACTGGAAGCGCCCCACGGACAAGCAGGGACCGCGCTCGGTCGACCAGTCGAAGTACGACGGTCCCGACCTCCCCGAAGAGGTCACCGGCCAGGAGCTCGACCGCTCCGTGACCGGCCAGCTCAAGGGTCTTCCCGAGAAGCTGGCCGCCCGCGTGGCCCGTCACCTGGCCGCCGCCGGCATGTTGGTCGAGACCGACCCCGAGACGGCCTACCAGCACACGCTGGCCGCGCGTGCGCGTGCCTCGCGCATCGCCGTCGTCCGTGAGGCGACCGGCGAGGCGGCCTATGCTGCTGGTCACTTCGCCGAGGCGCTCGCCGAGCTGCGCGCGGCCAAGCGGATGAACGGCGCGACCGCGTACCTGCCGATGATGGCCGACTGCCACCGCGCCCTGGGCAACCCCGAGCAGGCACTCAAGCTTGCCAAGAGCCCGTCCGTGGTGAACTTCGCGCCCGCGGCGAAGGCCGAGATGACCTTGGTCGAATCCGGTGCGAGGCGCGACATGGGTCAGCTCGATGCTGCTCTGCGCACCTTGGAGCTCGCCCCCCTGATGTCGAAGAGCCGTGAGCCGTGGGTGGTGCGCCTGCGCTACGCCTACGCCGACACGCTCGAAGCAGCGGGTCGTGACACCGATGCCCTGGCCTGGTTCCACCGCACGTTCGCCGTCGACAGTGACGAGGCGACCGACGCGGCCCAGCGCGCCGAGATCATCGAGAAGCGCATGGTGGAAGCCAACTCCTGAGCCGGTCAGCGCCCATCAACGGGGGAGCACCGAGACCAGGACGGCTCGCCCGGCAGGCTGCGCCCCCCACTGGGCACCGGTGCGGAAGGTGACCCGGGCGTGGCTGAGCAGCACGTCGCCGGCGCCTTCCCCCGTGATCTGGAGGACGAGCTGGTCTCCTGGCGTGAGCTGGACGTCGGTGGCCGGCACGAGGTCTGAGCAGAAGGCCTGCGGAGCGGTGGTGATGCTGAGGGAACCCTGCTTGCAGACCAACGGGGCGATCGCCACAGCGCCCGGGCCCACCGTCTCGATGTCGACGTCCGAGACGTGCAGCGTGCGAGTCTCGGTCTCGGTCGCTGCGTAGACCTGGACGTAGATCGGGATCCCGACCGGCGTACTGACCTCCACGATCTCGCTGGTGGTCGCGAGGGGTGCCGGGTGGGTGGCGTACCAGCCGCCCGCGCCAGCCAGGGCCAGAGGGACCACCAGCCACAGGAGGAGCCAGGCTCGCGACCGGCGCACCTCAAGCGTCGTTCGCCTCGGTGTCTTGGGGGTCTTGGCCATGGGCGTGAGAATAGGCCACCTTCCTGGGCGAGGGGCGCTGTGCGCGCCGGTGACCGCGGAGAGTTCCCGGCCCGCGCGACTCCGGTGGACCAGACGGAGCCTCGGCCCCCGGGGATGGGAGACTCAACCCCATGAGCAACGTCAAGCGTCCCGCCCTGGAGGGCTCGGTCGCGGTCCGGAACGATCGGCGACTCAGTTTCGCCGAGTACGGCGCACCGCGCGGCCCCGCGCTGGTCTGGATGCACGGCACCCCCGGTGCTCGCCGACAGATCCCCTTCGAGGCCCGGGCGTACGCCGAGCGGCACGGACTGCGGATCATCGGCATCGACCGACCCGGGATCGGGTCGTCGACGCCGCACCTGTACCCCAACATCGGCGACTGGACGGGGGACCTCGAGATCCTGCTCGACACGCTCGGGGTCGACACGGTCCGGCTGATCGGCCTCTCCGGAGGCGGTCCCTACGCCCTGGCTGCCGGGGCAGCACTGGCTGACCGCGTGCACGGCGTCGGGGTCCTGGGCGGGGTGGCCCCCACCCGGGGCATCGACGCGGTCGACGGCGGCGTCATCCAGCTGGCCGTGCGCCTGGCGCCGTTGCTCAGCGGAGCGCGGGTCCCGCTCGGGATCGCCCTGACCCAGGCCATCCGGCTGGTGCGTCCCCTCGCCGGCCCCGGACTCGACCTCTACGCCGCCGTCCAGCCGCCGGGGGACAAGAACCTCCTCTCCCGGCCGGAGTTCAAGGCGATGTTCCTCGACGACCTGCTCAACGGGAGCCGGTTCCAGACCTCGGCACCCCTCAACGACTTGTTGCTCTTCACCCAGGAGTGGGGCTTCCACGCCGCCGACGTGAGCGTGCCGGTCCGCTGGTGGCACGGCAACGACGACCACATCGTGCCGTTCGCCCACGGGCAACACATGGTCGACCGGCTGCCGGACGCGACGTTGATCCCCATCGAGGGGGAGAGCCACCTCGGCGGCCTCGGCATCGCCGAGGACGTCATCAGTGCGCTGATGGATCTCGGGCCGCGTCGCTCCGGAGCGGTTGCCACCGGGATCTGAGCCGCCGCGCGCCGGCTGACACGCCGGGCGG
This sequence comes from uncultured Actinomycetota bacterium, assembly GCA_963850965.1. Lineage (GTDB taxonomy): Bacteria > Actinomycetota > Actinomycetes > Propionibacteriales > Nocardioidaceae > Nocardioides. The sequence continues at coordinate 874,655 of CAWKMT010000004.1, forward strand.
GAAATGCGCGAACCACTGGCGTTCAGGGGTCCCATGGGCCACACTGTCCCTACAACTTACATACGTGTCACTTTGGAATCCATCACCTCCACGAGACCGCTGGGGAAGGCGTATCTCGCGCCGGAGATGAAGGAGGTCACGGTGACCACACGCACTGCTACCCGCCCCGCCACGCGTGGGGTGACGAGGGGCGTACTTTACGTCCACTCTGCGCCGTCAGCACTGTGCCCACACATCGAGTGGGCCGTGGGCGGCGTACTCGGCGTGGCCGTGAGCCTCGACTGGACCCCTCAGGGAGCCCAGGCGGGTACCTATCGCGCCGAGCTCTCCTGGTCCGGTGACGCCGGCTCGGCGGCTGCTGTGGCCTCCGCGCTGCGCGGTTGGAACCAGTTGCGCTTCGAGATCACCGAGGAGCCCTCCTCAGCTTCGGAAGGCGCTCGCTACTCCTACACCCCCGAGCTCGGGGTCTTCCACGCGGTGACCGGCCTCCACGGCGACATCATGATCCCCGAGGACCGGCTCAAGGCAGCGGTCGTGAAGGCAGCGCTGGGGGACACCACCGTGCTGACCGAGATCGACAAGCTGCTCGGCAAGCCGTGGGACGACGAGCTGGAGACCTTCCGGCACGCCGGCGACGGCGCCCCGGTGCGCTGGTTGCACCAGGTGGTCTGAGCCTCAGCCTGAGGGTCAGGAGGCCTTCCGGAGCCGGAAGTACGACGGCTTGAACCAGGCGGTGTGCTTCTCGTCCCCGTCCCACCACGAGATCTTGGCCCGGATCTTGAACTTGCCGGGGCGAGTGGTGTTGCGGCAGAACCTGAAGTGGGAGCGGTCCTTCTTGGACTGCGCCGGGGCGCCGAGGACCCCCGAGGCGATCGTCTCGCCGCGCGGGTCGACCAAGAAGGTCTCGAGCATCCAGTCGTTGGTCGGTGTCTTGACCCTGAAGCGGTAGCCGTAGTTGTGGCAGCTCGGCTTCAGGACACGGTCGGGCGCCGCGGTGTGGCCGTACTTCGCGGTGCTGGCGGTTGCCGGGGCGCTGCCGAGGGACAGCGTCAGCGCCAGCCCTGCAGCGACAGCGACAAGTGACGTGCGCAACATGAGCCTTCCAATCGGTGTGACGGGCGTCTCTAGCCTGCACAACGCAGCACCCCGTCCGTGGTTACGGATCGGGGTGCCGTGGAGGTCACAACGGGATGTTGCCGTGCACCCCTCGGCGGACGCCGTCGCGCTGGACTGCGTCGTTGATCGCCCGGGCCAGGGCGGATCGGGTGGCGGACGGCTCGACGACCTCGTCGACCACGCCGAGCTCGATCGCCTTCTCCACACCACCGGCGATCCGCTCGTGCTCGGCGGCCAGCTCGGCCTCCACCTGGGGACGGATCTCCGGGGAGACCTCGGCCAGCTTGCGACGGTGCAGGATCCGGATGGCAGCCACGGCACCCATGACCGCGACCTCGGCCCCCGGCCAGGCGAAGACGCGAGTCGCGCCCACCGAGCGGGCGTTCATCGCGATGTAGGCGCCGCCGTACGTCTTGCGGGTGACCAGGGTGACCCGCGGGACCACGCACTCCGCGAAGGCGTGCAGGAGCTTGGCGCCGCGGCGCACGACGCCGTCCCACTCCTGGCCCACGCCGGGCAGGTAGCCGGGGACATCCACGAGCACGATCAACGGCACGCCGAACGCGTCGCACATCCGCACGAACCGCGAGGCCTTCTCGGCCGACAAGGAGTCGAGACAGCCACCGAGACGCAACGGGTTGTTGGCCACGACACCGACCGTCCGGCCACCGAAGCGGCCCAGCGCGGTCACGATGTTGGGGGCCCAGCGGGCGTGCAGCTCCTGGGTGGTGCCTTCGTCGAGGACTGCCTCGACGAGGGGGTGGACGTCGTAGGCACGCTTCTTGGACTCGGGAAGCAGCGCCTCGAGGTCGCGGTCCTCGACGTCGGCGAGGACCAGGCTGCCCTGGGCGCCCAGCAGCGAGGTGACGGTGCGCGCGCGGTCGAGCGCCTCGCGCTCGGAGGTGGTGAGGATGTGGACGACGCCCGAGCGGCGACCGTGCGGCTCGGGCCCGCCGAGCCGGAGCATGTCGACGTCCTCGCCGGTCACGGAGCGGACGACGTCCGGCCCGGTCACGAAGATGCGGCCCTCGGGGCCGAGGATCACGACGTCGGTGAGGGCGGGACCGTAGGCAGCACCGCCCGCGGCGGGCCCCAGCACGACCGAGACCTGGGGAATCTTGCCCGAGGCCTGGGTCATGATCTGGAAGATCCGGCCCACGGCGTGCAGCGAGAGCACGCCCTCGGCGAGCCGGGCGCCTCCGGAGTGCCACAGCCCGATGATCGGGCACCCCTCGATCATCGCGCGGTGGTAGGCATCGACCACGACTCGACAGCCGAGGTCACCCATGGCGCCACCCATGACGGTGGGATCGGTGCAGAAGGCGACGGCCCGGGTCCCGTGGACGAGGCCGACGGCCGCGAGCATGCCGGAGTCGTCGTCGGCGCTGATCTCCTTCATGGTGCCGGGGTCGAAGAGGGCACCGAGGCGATGGACCGGGTTGCGGGGGTCCTCCTCGCGGGGCAGCTTGATCGGCTTGCGGGCAACCGGAACGGCGCTCATCAGACGCTCCGGAAGACGAGGGCTACGTTGTGGCCACCGAAACCGAAGGAGTTGTTGAGGGCGGCGACATCACCCGCGGGCAGGTCTCGCTGCTTGTCGGCGATGTCGAGCCCGACGTCCTCGGGATCGTCGAGGTTGATCGTGGGGGGCACCACCCGGTGGTGGAGCGCCAGGATCGAGGCCACCGACTCGAGGGCACCGGCGGCACCCAGCAGGTGACCGGTCATCGACTTGGTCGAGGTGACCACGACACCGGAGGCCGCCTTGCCGAGGGCGGCCCGGATGGCACCTGCTTCAGCGACGTCGCCCTGCGGAGTCGAGGTGGCGTGCGCGTTGATGTGGACGATGTCGGAGGGCGAGAGATCTGCCTCGCGCAGCGAGATCTGCATGGCCCGGGTGGCCCCGCGACCGGAGGGATCCGGTTGCGCGATGTCGTGGGAGTCCGAGGTGATGCCGGCGCCGGCGGCCACGGCGTAGATTCGGGCGCCACGGGCCTTCGCGTGCTCGGCGGACTCCAGGACGACCGCGGCCGCACCCTCGCCCAGCACGAAGCCGTCGCGGCCCTTGTCCCAGGGCCGGGAGGCCGCGGCAGGGTCGTCGTTGCGCTTGGAGAGCGCCATCATCTGACCGAACGCCGCCATCGGCAACGCGTGCACGGCGGCTTCGGTGCCACCACAGACCACGACGTCGGCTCGACCCAGACGGATCAGGTCGATGCCGAGCGCGATTGCTTCGTTGCCCGAGGCACAGGCCGACACCGGCGTGTGGACGCCGGCCTTGGCGCCCAGGGCGAGCCCGACGTTGGCCGCGGCGGAGTTCGGCATGAGCATGGGGATGGCCAGCGGGGAGACCCGGCGCGGGCCCTTCTCCTGGAGCGCGTCATAGGCGCTGAGCAGGGTCTGGACGCCCCCGATGCCGGAGGCCATGGCCACCGCGAGCCGTTCGGCGTCAACACCGGCCTCGGCCAGACCGGAGTCGGCCCAGGCCTCGTTGGCGGCGACGAGGGCGAGCTGACCGGAGCGGTCGAGACGACGGGCCTTGACGCGGTCGAGCACCTCGGTGGGCTCCACCGCCACCTGGGCGGCGATGCGGGTGCCGAGCTGCTCGGCCCACTCCTGGGTCAGGACGCTCACCCCCGAGCGTCCCTCGAGGAGGGCAGACCAGGTGCTGGGAACGTCCCCGCCCACGGGGGAGGTGGCCCCCAGGCCGGTGACGACGACTGTCGTGGTTGGCATGTGTGCTCCGGTCAGCTCTGGGCGCGTCAGTTCTGGGCGCGCTCGATGAAGGCGACGGCGTCGCCGACGGTCTTGAGGTTCTTGACCTCTTCGTCGGGGATCGAGACCGAGAACTTCTCCTCGGCGGCCACGACGACCTCGACCATGGAGAGGGAGTCGACGTCGAGGTCGTCCACGAAGGACTTGTCGAGCTGGACGTCGTCGGCGTCGATGCCGGCGACCTCGTTGACGATGTCGGCGAGGTCGGAGCGGATCTCTTCAGTGGTGGCCATGTGGGTTCCTTCGGTGGTGGGTGAGGTGGGTGGTACGACTGCTGGTGGAACTCGTGGGTGGAACAGTTGGTGGATCGGCTCAGGGGACGACGACGACCTGCGCGGCGTACGCGAGGCCGGCGCCGAAGGCGACGAAGAGTGCGGTGTCTCCCGACTTCGCCTCGCCTTCCTCGATCATCCGATCGAGGGCCAGCGGGATGGAGGCGGCCGAGGTGTTGCCCTGTTCGGCGATGTCCCGCGCGATCTTCACGCTCGCGGGCAACTTCATCGAACGCGCCATCGCGTCGATGATGCGCATGTTGGCCTGGTGGGGCACGAAGACGTCGAGATCCTCGATCTGGATGCCGGCGCGGTCGAGGGCCTGCTGACCGATCTTCGCCATCGCGAAGGAGGCCCACCGGAAGACCGGGTTGCCCTGCATGACGAGGTGAGGCATCCCCGGGTGGTCAGAGGCGATCACGTCGCGCCAGTCCTCGCGCTGCCGGATCAGGTCGAACTGCTCGCCGTCGGAGCCCCAGACGACCGGACCGATGCCCGGTGAGTCGCTCGGTCCGACCACGGCCGCGCCCGCGCCGTCGGCGAAGATGAAGGCGGTGCCGCGGTCGCCGACGTCGGTGAGGTCGGAGAGCCGCTCGACGCCGATGACCAGGACGTGGCGCGCACTGCCGGCCCGGACGAAGTCCGAGGCCATGGCGATGCCGTGGCAGAAGCCGGCGCAGGCTGCGGAGATGTCGAAGGCGGCGGCCTGGTCGGTGCCGAGCTCATGGGCGATCAGGGTGGCGACCGCGGGCGTCTGGAGCAGATGGCTGACGGTGGCGACCACGACGCAGTCGATCTGGCGGGCATCGATCCCGGCCCGCTCGATGGCGACCTTCGAGGCCTCGACCGCCATCAGCTGGACGGTCTCCTCGGCGTTCGCCCAGCGACGCTGCTTGATGCCGGAGCGCTGCTGGATCCACTCGTCGCTGGAGTCGATCGCCTCGATCACCTCCGAGTTGGGGATGATCCGCGAGGGCCGGTAGGCACCGACGCCCAGGATCGCACTGTGGGCTGAGCCCTGTGAGGACTGCAGGCTGACCATCAGGACGCCCCTTCCGGGTGGAGCCGGACCAACGGCTGGCCGGGGGAGACGAGGTCGCCGTCCTCGACGAGCCACTCGACGATCTGGCCCCCGTGACCCGCCTTGACCGGCGTCCGGTCCCGCGAGCTCGCGACATCACCGATGGTGGCCCCGGAGCTCAGGGTGTCGGCTGCGGCGGCCGCCTCGTCGAGGTGGAAGGTGCCCTTGATGGGGGAGACGACCATCCGCCACGTCGGCGAGATGTCCATGTGCGAGTGCTCGCCGTGCTTGGCGCAGAACTCGCGGGCGGCATCGAGCTGGTCGGGGGTCTTGAGAGCGAAGGTGTCGACACCCTTCAGGGCGCGCTTGGCGATCCCGGTGAGGGTGCCGGCGGGCGGCATCTCCAGGATCCCGGTGACACCGAGGTCGGCCATCGTCTCGAGGCAGAGGTCCCAGCGCACGGGGCTGGAGATCTGCCCGACGATCCGGCGCAGCACCTCGGGTCCGTCGTGGACGACCTGCCCGTCGCGGTTGGAGATCAGGGCGGTGCGGGGATCGTGGACCGTCACCGAGCGGGCGAGAGAGGCGAGGTGCCCCACGGCCGGAGCCATGTGCTCGGTGTGGAAGGCGCCGGCGACGCTCAGCGGCATCAGCCGAGCCTTGGCCGGCGGGTGGGCAGCCAGGGCTTCGAGCTGCTCGCGGGTGCCGGCAGCCACGATCTGGCCCGGGCCGTTGTCGTTGGCGGCGGTGAGGCCCTGCTCCTGGAGAGCAGCCAGGACCTCCTCGCGGTCGCCCCCGAGGATCGCGGTCATCCCGGTGGGGGTGTTCGCGGCGGCGGCAGCCATGGCCTTGCCACGCTCGCGGACCAGGACCATGGCCTGCTCGGCGGTGATCACCCGGGCGCCGGCGGCCGCGGCGAGCTCACCGACACTGTGCCCGGCGAGGGCGCCGATCTGGTCGAACGCGTCGGCCGGGTGCGGGAAGACCTCGAGGGCTGCGACCAGACCCGTGGCGACCAGCAGCGGCTGGGCGATCTGGGTCTCGCGGATCGTGTCGGCGTCGGCCACGGTGCCGTAGTGGGCCAGGTCGATGCCGGCGACGGTCGAGAGCCACTCGAAGCGGGAGGCGAAGGTGCGGTCCTCCAACCAGGGCTGGAGGAAGCCGGGAGTCTGGGCTCCCTGACCGGGAGCGACGATGACGAGCACGAGATCAACTGTGCCGGGTAAACCGATCCGCCTCGCGTCCGACGCCCACGAATCTGCCCCCCGCTTCTTTGTAGGAACCCTACAAAGTGTGTGACGGCTGGGTGAACTCTTCCCCACGCCCCGACTGGCGCCCCAGGACCAGGGCGATCTCGAGGGTGAACGCATCGCGGGAGTCCGACGGAGTGAAACCGGTCAGTTCGCCGATCTGACGCAGGCGGTAGCGGACGGTGTTCGGATGGACGAAGAGGACGCGGGCGGTCGCCTCCAGCGAGGAACCCTGGTGGAAGTACGCCGCCAGCGTCTCCAGCAGCGTCCCGCGCGCACCGGCCAGAGGGAGGAAGATCTCCTCGACCAGCTGTCGTCGGGCGTGACCGTCGCCGGCCAGGGCCCGCTCGGGGAGCAGGTCGCTGCTGCGGACGGGTCGCGGTGCCTCGGGCCATCCCGACGCCGCGCGATGCGCGGACAGGGCGGCTCGGGCCGAGGCGTAGGCGTGGCGCAGGTCTTCGGCCACCGGGCCGACGACCACCGGTCCCGCCCCGAAGAGTTCGACGACCACGGCAGCCGCGGCCAGGTTGTCATCGACCCCGCCGAGGAGCACGACCAGTCGGTCGCCCTGGACCGCGCACAGGGCGTCCAGGCCCGCGGCGCTGGCCGCGCGGCGTACTTCGTCGAAGATGTCGGTCTCGCTGCGTTGCGCCGGGACGGCGCCGAGGACCACGGCGACGTCGCCGCGGGCGGCCCAGCCCAGGGCGCTGGCCCGGGACAACAGGGACTCGTCGGCCTCGGAGCGCAGCACGGCGTCGACCACCAGTGCTTCAAGTCGGGCGTCCCAGGCGCCGCGGACCTCGGCCGCGCGGGCGTAGACCTCGGCGGTCGCGAAGGCAACCTCGCGGGCGTAGCGGAGGACGGCGTTGTGGACCGCGGGTGCATCGGCGGGGTCGACCAGGTCGTCGACGTTGCTCTCCACGACCTCGATCGAGAGGCGGACCAGGTCCACCGTCTGCTGGAGGTTGATCACGCCGGCCAACGCCCGTGGGGCTGCTCCGAAGATCGAGGCGGCCAGCGCCGTGCCTCCGGCCGGCTGCCCGTCGGTCGCCGGCTCGCTCTCCTGGCGGTACCAGTCGACGAAGCCGCGGATACCGGCCTGCACGATCAGGCCCACCCAGGAGCGGTCCTCGGCGCTCAGCTCGCGGAACCACGCCATGTCGGACTCCATGCGGGCCATGGCGGTGGTGCTGAGCGACCCCGTGGACCGCTGGAGGGCGGCGGCCGCGCGAGACCGGGTATCGGGAGCGGGGCGACGGGGCACAGGTCAACGCTAGTGGACGACCGCTCCGAGGAGGGGATCTCACGAAACCCAAGTGAACAAGGGGTATCCGGCGAACAGATGGGTAACACGTCTGATTGAATCGTCTGTCATACGCCCCTCGTTGGTGGGGCAGCCAGGAGGCAACGTGTCCGCCACGACGCATGAGGTCCAGTACCTCACGCTCCACGGTCACCGTCGCGCCTTCGTGAAAGTGGGACAGGGGCCTGCGCTCCTGTTGTTGCATGGACTCGGCTGTGACCACACCACGTGGGAACCGGTGATCGACTCACTCGCCAAGCGCTACACCGTCATCGCCCCCGATCTGCTGGGCCATGGCCGATCCGACAAGCCGCGTGCCGACTACAGCCTCGGGGGCTACGCCAACGGCATGCGCGATCTGCTGACCGTGCTGGGCATCGACACGGTCACCGTGATCGGCCACAGCTTCGGTGGCGGGGTCGCCATGCAGTTCGCCTACCAGTTCCCCGAGCGCACCGAGCGTCTGATGCTGGTCGCCTCCGGTGGCCTCGGACCCGAGGTCTCGCCGGCGATCCGCGCGGTCACGACCCCGGGCTTCCACCAGTTGATGGGCCTGTTGACCCTTCCGGGCGTCCGTCATGCCGGGATGGCCGGTCTGCGGGCCCTGTCGCAGACCCCCTTCAAGTCCACGCGAGACCTCGACGAGGTCGCGGAGATCTTCGACTCGTTCAAGGACCCGCGGGCCCGCGCAGCCATCCGGCACGTCGTGCGCGCTGTGGTCGACTGGCGTGGCCAGATCGTCACCATGTCCGATCGGGCCTACCTGACCGAGGCGATGCCGATGGGCGTCATCTGGGGCAGGGACGACCAGGTGATCCCGGTCCGGCACGCGAACAACGCCGCAGCGCTGGCCGCTGATGCCCGGGTCGAGGTGATCCCGAACGCCGGACACTTCCCGCACAAGGACCATCCGCACCGGTTCGCGAAGATCGTCCACGAGTTCATCCGCTCGACGCAGCCCGCGGCGTACGACCGTTCGCGCTTCCGCGACCTGTTGCTGGCCGGGCACGCCCAGGATGTCGAGCTGGCGACCGTCACCTCGATCACCGGCGCCTGACCCGTCACTTCTGGCCGTCAGAACCACGCTGACCTGTCACTTGTGGCCCACCAGATGACGCTGACCCGTCACTCTGGGCGGCCAGAAGTGACAGGTCAGCGCGCTGTGGGCGGCCATAAGTGGCAGGTCAGGCGTCGCCGCCCTCTTGCTTGACGCCGGAGACGGCCGTCGGGTCGTCGATGCGGTACTCCTCGAACGCCTTGATGACCTGGTCGCGGCCGATCGTGCCGGCATCGGCGAGTGCCTGCAACGCTTGTACGACGACCGACTGCGCGTCGATGTGGAAGAAGCGTCGAGCCGCAGGGCGGGTGTCGGCGAAACCGAAACCGTCCGCGCCCAGGACGCGGTAGTCGGCCGGCACCCAACGAGCGATCTGCAGCGGCACCGCGCGCATGTAGTCGGAGACCGCAACCACGGGACCGTCGACCTCGGAGAACATGTCCGAGACGTAGGCCGTGCGCGGCTCGTCGGCCGGGTGGAGGAGGTTCCACTCCTCCGCCTCGACGGCGTCGCGAGCCAGCTCGTTCCAGGAGGTCACCGACCAGGTGTCGGCCCGGACCCCCCAGTCCTCGGCCAGCACCTGGGCGGCTTCCTTGATCCACGGGTAGGCGACGCCCGACGCGAGCAGCTGCACCCGCGGACCTTCGCCCTCGCCGACCGAGACCCGGTGGATCCCCTTGAGGATCCCCGCGGCATCGACGTTCTCCGGCTCGGCCGGCTGGGCCACCGGCTCGTTGTAGACGGTGAGGTAGAAGATGACGTTCTCGGCGTGCTCGCCGTACATCCGCTCGAGGCCGGACTGCATGATGTGGCTGACCTCGTAGGCAAAGGCCGGGTCGTAGTGCACAACTGCGGGGTTCGTCGCCGCGATCAGCGGTGAGTGCCCGTCGGCGTGCTGGAGGCCCTCGCCGGTCAGCGTGGTGCGTCCGGCGGTGGCCCCGATCAGGAACCCCCGGGCGAGCTGGTCGGCCATCGCCCAGATGGAGTCACCCGTGCGCTGGAAGCCGAACATCGAGTAGAAGATGTAGAACGGGATCATGTGCTCGCCGTGCGTGGAGTACGCCGAGCCGGCGGCGGTCGCGGACGCCATCGCCCCGGCCTCGGAGATGCCCTCGTGGAGCATCTGGCCCTGGGCGGACTCCTTGTAGGAAAGCAACATGTTGCGGTCGACCGACTCGTACTGCTGACCGGCCGGGTTGTAGACCTTGGCGCTCGGGAACATCGAGTCCATCCCGAAGGTGCGGTACTCGTCGGGAGCGATCGGCACGATGCGCTGGCCGATCTCGGGGTCCTTCATCCAGTCGCGGAGCAGCCGGACGACGGCCTGCGTGGTGGCGACGGAGTTCTTGCCCGTGCCCTGCTTGAGCTCGGAGTAGACCGCGTCCCCGGGGAGCTTGAGGTTCTTGGCGCGGGTGACCCGGTTGGGCACCGAGCCGCCGAGGAGTCGACGCCGCTCCATCATGTACTCGATCTCGGGAGCGTCCTTGCCGGGGTGGAAGAAGGGTGCCGCCCCGGTCTCGTCGTAGGAGCGCTCGAGGTCGCGGTCCGAGATGGGGAGGTAGAGCCGGTCTCGGAACTTCTTCAGGTCGTCCGGGGTCAGCTTCTTCATCTGGTGCGTGGCGTTCTTGCCCTCGAGGGCGTCGATGGTCCAGCCCTTGATCGTCTTGGCGAGGATCACGGTGGGCTGTCCGACGTGCTTGGTCGCGGAGTCGAAGGCGGCGTACACCTTGCGGTAGTCGTGCCCGCCACGCGGCAGCTTCTGGATCTGCTCGTCGGACATGTGCTCGACCATCTTGCGCAGGCGAGGGTCGCCATCGAAGAAGTGGTCGCGGATGTAGCCGCCGTCCTCGGTGGAGTAGGTCTGGAACTGACCGTCGGGGGTGGTGTTCATCTTGTTCACCAGGACGCCGTCGACGTCGCGGGCGAGCAGCGGGTCCCACTCCTGGCCCCACACGACCTTGATGACGTTCCAGCCGGCGCCACGGAACGTGGACTCGAGCTCCTGGATGATCTTGCCGTTGCCGCGGACGGGCCCGTCGAGCTGCTGGAGGTTGCAGTTGATGACCCAGGTGAGGTTGTCCAGCTCCTCGCGGGCGGCGATGCCGATCGCGCCGAGGGACTCGGGCTCGGCCATCTCTCCGTCGCCGAGGAAGGCCCAGACCTGCTGCTGGTCGGTCTGCTTGATGCCGCGGTTGTGGAGGTAGCGGTTGAAGCGCGCCTGGTAGATGGAGTTGATCCCGGTCAGACCCATGGAGACGGTCGGGAACTCCCAGAACTCCGGCATCAGCCGCGGGTGGGGGTACGACGGCAGCCCCTGGCCGGGACCGTGCTGCACCTCCTGGCGGAAGCGGTAGAGCTGCTGCTCGTTGAGCCGGCCCTCGAGGTAGGCGCGGGCATAGACACCCGGGGAGCCGTGGCCCTGGATGTAGATCTGGTCGCCGCCGCCGGGGGCGTCCTTGCCCTTGAAGAAGTGGTTGAAGCCGACTTCGTAGAGGCTCGCCGACGACTGGTAGGTCGCGATGTGGCCACCGACCTCGAGCCCCTTGCGGTTGGCGCTCGAGACCATCACCGCGGCGTTCCACCGGATGAAGGCACGGATGCGGCGCTCGACCTCGAGGTCGCCGGGGAACCACGGCTCACGCTCGGGGGGAATCGTGTTGATGTAGTCGGTGCTGCGCAGGGCAGGGACACCGACCTGCGTCTCGCGGGCTCGCTCGAGCAGGCGCAGCATGACGTAGCGCGCGCGCTCTCGGCCGCGTTCGTCGACCAGGGCATCGAAGGACGCGATCCAGTCCTGCGTCTCGTCGGGGTCGATGTCGGGCAGTTGGGTGGGCAGCCCCTCGTGGATCACCGACGCCAGAGAGCCCGATCGGGGCCTGGCGGTGGTGCCGGAGGTGGTGCCGGTCGGGGTGTCAGAAGGGCGAGATGAGTCTTCGGTCACCTCGTCATGGTTGCACGCTGGGGAACCTCACGAAATTTACCGATGAGTAGTCCCCTAGGGTGCATCACGAGTAGTGACGAAAAGCGTGGCACGGGCGCCGGGTTGCGCCTGTGCTGGAACTCCGCTGGACTACTGCTCACTTGGTCGCCCACCCGGGCGGTTGATCCGAAGTACTGGAGGATTCAGTGAGTTCGACCGCGGGTGGCGGGTCCACCCAGACAGATGGACCGGCAACGGGCCCCGCCGAACGGCTTGGGTTCAAGCCCGGCATGGTCATCCAGGAACTCGGCTGGGACAACGACACTGACGACGACCTCCGGGTCGCCATCGAGGACGCGATCGACGCAGACCTGGTCGACACCGGCTACGGCAACGTCGTCGACGCCGTGCTCCTGTGGTGGCGCGCCGAGGACGGCGACCTCGTCGACGGACTCGTCGACTCGCTGACCGACCTGGTCGGGGGAGGCGCCATCTGGCTGCTGACCCCCAAGGTCGGACGCCCCAACTCCGTGGACCCGGCCGACATTGCCGAGGCAGCCCCCATCGCCGGTCTCTCGCAGACCACGACGGCTGCCGTGAGCAAGGACTGGTCCGCGACGCGTCTCGTGGCACCCAAGACTCCCGCCTGACCTCACCCCCCCAAGGATGCTCGTGCTTCGACAAGTCATCAGCCGCGCCGCAGCGACGGGCACCACCCTCAAGGTGCTCACCGAAGCCGGAGTCATCCGGCCCTACTCGCCGAAGGTGCTGGCTGGGCTGGCGCGCGCCGTACACCAGTGGGGGACCGGTACTGCCGGCGGCTTCGCCGCACTGGCGGTCCGGGCTCCGCACCAGGTCGGGCTGATCGACGAGCTCGGCTCCCTGACGTACGGCGAGATTCACCGCCGCTCGAATGCGCTCGCCCGGGCGCTGGCCGATCAGGGCGTTGTCGAGGGTGACTCGGTGGCGCTGATGTGCCGCAACCACCGGGGCTTCATCGACGCCAGCGTGGCGGTGTCCAAACTGGGTGCCGACCTGCTCTACCTCAACACCGCGTTCGCCGGGCCGCAGCTGGTCGACGTGCTCGACCGCGAGAAGCCGACGGTGGTGATCCACGACGAGGAGTTCACCGAGCTGATCTCCTCCGCGGACATCGCGAACCGCGTCGTGGCCTGGACCGACACCGGCGAGCACGAGGTGACGCTCGAGTCGTTGATCGCGAGCCACTCCGACGGGGACCTCGATCCGCCGGTGCGGCACTCCCGCATCGTGATCCTGACCTCCGGCACCACCGGCACCCCCAAGGGGGCCCCGCGCAACGAGGCCGGCATCGACGCGGCGGTCTCCCTGCTCTCGCGGATGCCCCTGCGGCAGGGGTGGCGCACCCACATCGCCGCGCCGCTCTTCCACACCTGGGGCTTCGCCCACCTCGCGCTCTCCATGCTGCTCGGGTCGACGGTCGTGCTGCGGCGCCGCTTCGACCCCGAGTCCTGTCTCGAGGTCACCGAGTCCGAGCGCTGCGACTCCCTGGTGGTGATCCCGGTGATGCTCCAGCGGATGCTGGCCCTGCCCGAGGAGAAGCTCGCCGCGCGTGACCTGTCCCGGGTCAAGGTCGTGGCCGCTTCGGGCTCGGCGCTCCCCGGAGACCTCGCGCTGAACTGGATGGACCACTTCGGCGACAACCTCTACAACATCTACGGCTCCACCGAGGTCGCCTACGCCTCCATCGCCACCCCGGTGGACCTGCGTGAGGCGCCGTCCTCGGCTGGCAAGCCGCCGTGGGCCACGGTGGTCAAGCTCTATGACACCGACGGCAAGGAGGTGGCCGAGGGGGAGCCGGGGCGGATCTTCGTCGGCAACGGGCTGCTCTTCGAGGGCTACACCGGCGGCGGCCACAAGGACATGATCGACGGGTTGATGTCCAGCGGCGACGTCGGTCGCTTCGACGCGAACGGGCGGCTCTACGTCGAGGGACGCGACGACGAGATGATCGTCTCCGGGGGTGAGAACGTCTTCCCCAAGGAGGTCGAGGACTGCCTGGCCCGGCACGAGGCCGTCGGCGAGGTCGCGGCCGTCGGCGTGGACGATCCGGAGTTCGGCAAGCGGCTGCGCGCCTTCGTCTCGCTCAGGAGCGGTGCGTCCGCGAGCGAGGACGACCTCAAGGCGTGGGTCAAGCAGAACCTCGCCCGCTACAAGGTGCCCCGCGAGATCGTCTTCCTCGACGAGCTGCCCCGCAACTCCACCGGCAAGGTCCTCAAGCGGGACCTCGTCGAGCACGACTGACGTCGGCACCTGGGTGTCGGGGCGGCCTCGCTCGACGCTGCGGCCGGGTGCGAGGATGAGCCCATCATGAGCGGACTCTCCCTGGGCGGCCCGGCCCCCGACTTCACGCTGCGAGACCAGTTCGGCCAGGACGTCTCGCTGTCGTCGTACCGCGGCACGAAGGCGGTGGCGATCCTCTTCTACCCCTTCGCGTTCTCGGGAATCTGCACCGGAGAGATGGCCGCGATCCGGGACCGGTTGGCGGAGTTCCTCACCTTCGACACCGAGGTGCTCGCGATCTCCTGCGACCCGACCTACTCCCTGCGGGCCTTCGCCGACCAGGACGGGCTCAACTTCCCCCTGCTCTCGGACTTCTGGCCGCACGGCGAGGTCACCCGGGCCTACGACGTCTTCGACGAGGCGCGCGGGTGCCCCCGGCGTTCGTCGTACGTCGTGGACAAGGACGGTGTGGTGCGGTGGGCCGTGCACAACGCCTCGCCCGAGGGCCGCGACCTCGACGAACACCTCAAGCAACTCGTGGCACTGGCCTAGACCGGAAGCGGAGTTTTGCGGGTCTTCGGCGACAACTGAAGACATCGTTTGGATCAACGATCTACTCTCTGCTTGTTGGACCGCTGGTGACCCGAGACGCCAGCGGTCCGACCTCATTTCAGGGCAGGCCGGAGTTCGGGCCACGCTCCCGCTCGCGTAGTCTGTGCGGGCTTCGAGGGGCGTATAGCTCAGCGGTAGAGCACCTCCCTTACAAGGAGGTGGTCGGGGGTTCGATCCCCTCTGCGCCCACCCAGCAAGACCTTCGCGCAAGCTCCGCCGTGCGGGGCTGTGCCGTGTGAGGATCGCCTGCGTACGCACTCCCCCCACGCAGCGAGGTCGACCTTGAACTGGTATCGCATCAAGACCGCACTGACCGGGCTGAAGCGGCTCGCCACTCTCCCCGCCGAGGACAAGCAGGCCTGCATCGATGCCTACAAGTTCTTCCAGCGGATGCAGGCCGGCGAACCGACCGAGACCGCGGACGAGACCCGGGCGGTCGCGGACTACTACAAGGTCCTCAACAACATGCTCTCGATCTTCGACCTGGAGAAGCTCTACATCCCCCCGATGCTGGACGAGTCCAAGGGTCTCTACGACAACCAGCTGCTCACCGAGCAGGCGGTCCTGGAGGAGCTGCACCTCGCGGACCCGGCCAGTTCCCATCTCCTCGACATGGGGTGTGGCCGTGGCCGGATCGCGCACCACTTCGCCACCCTGACCGGGGGCCAGGTCTCGGGCTACAACATCGATCCCGACCAGGTCGAGAACGGCATCGACTGGGCCGCGGAGACCCAGATGAGCGACCGGCTGCACTTCAAGGTCGGCAACCACCACGACCCGCTCGAGTACGACGACGAGACCTTCGACGGGTGCTTCTCCTTCCAGGCGGTCTGGCCCTTCTTCAAGAAGGAGGAGCTCGATGCCCACGCGCGCGAGATGTACCGCGTGCTCAAGCCGGGCTCGCGCTACTCGTGCTCGGAGTACCTCCTCACCCCGTTCTTCGACTGGAAGAACGAGGAGCACGTGGCCCTGCACCGGCTCTTCCTGCCGACGCTGGCCGCGACGCAGTCGATGTATCCCGCTGACGTGTGCGCGGCGCTGGAGCGGGCGGGCTTCCACATCGTGCTGTCGGCACCGTCCAAGAGCGAGGCCTGGCCGCTGTGCGAGCAGAAGCGGGACCTCATCCTGCGTGGCCGCCGCGTGATCCGCGGGCTGGAGAAGGTACGGATCGCACCGGCCTGGGTCGAGGAGTCCCTCGACCTGCTGCAGAAGGGCGGACAGGCCTGGACCGAGGCCGAGCGGGCCAAGATCGCCGACCTGAACTGGCGGATCGTCGCCGAGAAGCACTGAGCTTCGACTCTCAGGCAACTCTCAGCCGATCCGGGCAATCCGCCCGACCCAGGGCTCCGAACGACGTGTGGTGCGCCTCACATTGAGGCGCCCGGACCTCAATCGGAGGAATCGGATGAGCGACACCAGCAGAAGAAATTTCCTGGCCGTGGCGGGGGCAGGCGCAGCAGCAGCCGGCACCGTCGTGGTGACGGGCGGAGCGGCTCGCGCAGCAGCCGAGGCGCGGCTCAACCCGGACAGCGCCCAGGAAACCGTTGTGGCGTACGTGCAGGACCACCGCTCGAGTGTGGTCCGGCTCATGGTGGGCGAGCGGGAAGTGGTCGTCGACGACCGCGACCTCGCCACCCGCATCCTCAACGCGGCCGGAGGTAAGTGACATGTCCTCTCACCGCGAAGCGCCCGAAATGGCGAAGGACCCCGTCGCCGACGGCACCGACGTCTACGCGTTCGTCAGCCCCGAGCGTCCGAACTCGGTGACGTTGATCGCCAACTTCATCCCGCTC
Organism: uncultured Actinomycetota bacterium; assembly: GCA_963850965.1. GTDB lineage: Bacteria > Actinomycetota > Actinomycetes > Propionibacteriales > Nocardioidaceae > Nocardioides. Next base: position 891,036 of record CAWKMT010000004.1, read on the forward strand.
CAGCAGCCGGACGGAGGCCCGAACTTCTACGAGTTCGGCGATGACGTCCTCTACGAGATCCACATCTCGAACCGGGGCAAGGCCAACGCGGACGTCACCTACCAGTTCCGCTTCCACACCGAGATCCGGAACCCCAAGACGTTCCTCTACAACGTCGGCCAGATCAACGACATCGCCGACGAGACGTGGAACCGACCGCAGTACTACACGGTCGCTCGGATCCGGAACGGCAAGAAGAAGATCCTGGCGCGGGACCTGCCGTGCCCGCCGGTCAACGTCGGGAAGCGCAGCACGCCCGACTACGCCAAGCTCTCCCAGCAGGCCCTGCACCGCATCCGCGGGACCCGAGTTTTCGCGGGGCAGCGTGCCGACGCCTTCCACGTGGACCTGGGCAGCATCTTCGACCTGGGGGCGCTGCGTCCGTTCAACGAGGCGCACCTCCTGCCGATGGGAGCCATGGACGGCATCAACTCGGTGCAGTCCTACAACGTGCACACGATCGCGCTCCAGCTGCCGATCAAGGCGCTGACCCGCGACCGTTCGCGGCCCACCGACCCGATGAGCCCCACGTCGGTCATCGGCGTCTGGGCGACCGCGAGCCGCCGCAAGTCCCGGATCTTCGACAAGGCGTCCGGAAGCTTCAAGGGCCACGGTCCCTGGGAGCAGGTCTCCCGGTTGGGCAACCCGCTGTTCAACGAGGTCATCGTCCCGATGGCCGAGAAGGACGAGTGGAATGCTCGCCAGCCGAAGTTCGACCGGATCTACGCCAAGTACGTCAACAAGCCCGAGCTCCAGGGACTGTTGCCGGTGCTGTACCCGAAGGTGTTCCCGAAGCTCGCGGCCTACGACAAGCCGCGCGCCGACCTCAACGCGATCCTGCTCACGGGGATCCCGGAGGGCGTCGTCCCGGGGTTCCAGAACTACACGGGCTCGCGGGAGTCGGACATGCTGCGTCTCAACGTCGCGATTCCGCCGACGGCCGAGCCGAACAAGCTCGGTCTGGTCGCGGGTGACGCCGCTGGGTTCCCCAACGGTCGCCGCATCGACGACGACGTGGTGACGATCGAGCTGCGGGCCATTGCCGGACTCACCATCCCGCTGGTGGACCCGTCGTACGAGCCGGACGGCGCAGCCAGCGCCATCGAGGACGGCACCACGAACACCAACGCCGACAGCACCGGGAAGTTCCCGTACCTGGGTCTGCCCGGTGGTGGCTACCAGACGGTCCCCGGAACGACGCAGGCGTCATGACCGCGCCCGCATCGGTGGAGAACCCCTTCGCCGGTCAGGGCGCGGTGCTGCTCGACATCGGGGGTGACGTGGGGGCGCTGGTCGTCACGATGCCCGTCGATACCGTGGGTCTCGAGGTCGAGATCAGGCCGGTGGGTCACGACGACCACGGGCACGACCACGGGCACGGTCACGCTCATGGGCACGACCATGGGGACGGACACGCGCACCACCCGCACGTGGCCGTCGTCAACCGACCGGTCGTCGGCGCCGAGGTGCCGTCGCTGGTCTTCCCCGAGCTCGTGGCCGGCACCTACGAGCTGTACGAGAAGGAGACCACTGCGGTGCACCTCACCGTCACGATCCGTGGCGGGGAGGTGACCAGCAGCAGCTGGTGAGTCACACGTGGACGCCGTCCGTCTCTCCGACCCCGCGGGGGTGTGCCGGAGAGCGGGCGGCGTCCGTGACGGGTCAGGCCAGCAGCTGTTCGCCCAGCCACGAGCCCCGCTCGAAGCCGGGCAGCACCGCGAAGACCGCCGAGCCGACTGCGGTGGTCCACTCGTTGAGCTGGTCGGCTTCGTCCAGGGACTGCTGCACGGGGACGAACTGGTCGAGCAGGTCGGCCTGGTAGCTGAGGAAGACCAGTCCGCTCTCGACCGCGACCCCCCGGGTGGTGGCGACCTCCTGGGTGTAGTTGCTGCCCTTGCGGAAGATTCGTCGGCCTCCGTTCATGCTCGGGTGCGCCCGGCGTGAGTGTGCGTGAGCGGGGACGACCAGACGGCCCTGCGCCCTGGCGGTCAGGTCGAGGTCGTCGAGCTCCTCGCCGCCGCTCAACGGGGCACCGTCGGTGAGCCGTCGACCCACCGAGCGCTCCTGCTCGTCGCGGGTCAGCTCGTCCCAGGTGTCGAGGTCCAGGCGGATCCTGCGCACCACGAGCGTGGTTCCCCCGGCCCAGCCGTCGGTCTTCACCCACACCGTCGAGTCGAACAGCGGCGTCCCGGGGCGCGGGTTGCCCGAGCCGTCGACCTGGCCGAACAGGTTGCGGCCGGTCTGCGGCTGGCCCTGCGGGTCGGTCGGGTTCCACGACCCGACCTGCCGCCAGCGCAGCCGCGCGAACGGCTTCGCGTCGGCGACCAGGCGGCGTACGGCGTGGGCCACGGTGGTCCCCTCGCGTCCGGCGACGACCACCAGCAGGTCGCCGTCGTTCCAGCGGTCCTCGAGCCGGTCATGGCGCATCGGTGGCACCGGCGCGAAGCCGGACGGCCCGGGACCGAACCGGGTGGGGGTGCAGGCGGCGGGGCCGACGCCGACAGTCACCGTCAGGTCCGCGTTGGCCGCCGAGAGCCACGGGGCCGGGTCGCCGGGCGCCCCACGGCCCGCGGTGAGCGCCTCGATGTCGCCGGTCCACAAGCGCAGCAACCGACCCAGTGCCTCCCGGTCGACCCCGGGCAGCAGATCGAGCGCGACCAGCTCGGTCACCTGGCTCGGCGCCGCGGCCACTCCCGGCTGGTGGAGCCCCCAGGGGTCGACGGTGCGACCCGAGGGAGCCGACCCCGAGGACGGGGCGGACCCGTCCTCGGAGCCGGCAGCCAGCACGACCCCCGCGCCCAGTCCGGCGCCCGCGACTGCGACGGCGCCGGTGCCGCCGACGTAACCGAGCAGGCGACGGCGGCTGACGCGCGGGGAATCCGTCACGAGTGCGCGCCCTCCGACTCGTCATGGCTCATGTCGTCGTGCTCCTCGGTGCCGGGCTCGTGGTAGTGCCCTTCCTCCTCGGTGAACTCCTTGACCGGGACCACGAGCTCCTTGGTGCTGCCGTCGGAGAACTCCAGCGTCAGCTCGACCTCGTCGCCGGCAGCGAGCTCTGACTGCAGGTCCATCAGCATCACGTGGTAGCCGCCGGGCTCGAGGACCTTGCCCCGACCGACCGCGATCTCCAGGCCGCCGCTCAACGCCTGCATGGTCATCGCGCCGTCGGCCATCGCCATCTCGTGGATCTCGACCATCCCGGCCACGGGGGTGCTCGCGCCGGTCAGGGTGACGCTCTCGGTGCCGTCGTTGTCGATGGTCATGAAGGCGGCGGACATCGAGGGGTCGTCGGTGCCCTCGGTGGCGCGGACCCACGGGTCGCCGATCGTCACGGATGCGCTCTGCTCCGTGGCGGCCTCGCTCGAGGCGGCGTTGGGCGTGCTCTGGTCGCCGCAGGCCGTGAGGCCGGCACCGATGGCCAGGGCCAGTGCGGTGGCCGCGACCAGGCCGCGACGGCGGGGGGAGTTGCGGGTGGGTGTGGTGTTCATCGTTGGGGATCTCCTCGGTTCGTCAGGACGGCGCGCGCAGGCGCGCCGGGACACCAAGCCGGGCGGCAGGGTGCGGTGGGTCAGGCGGCGAGGAGGGCCGGAGGACCGCGACGGGTGACGAGACGGTGGGGAAGGGTGTCGGGCAGGGCCAGGTGCAAGGGGGCCGGCACGGGCAGACGCCGGGATGCGTGATGGACACCCACCAGGGAGGCGTGGGTCAGGGAGCGGCGGGCGAGCACCGCGACCCTGATCCGGCCGGCGGTGAGCGCCACGAGGTGCCACAGGGCGGACTCGCCGACGGCCAACCAGAGTCCGAGCGCGACCGCACCCAGGGCGTGCGCCACCACCATCAAGGGCCCCTGCTCGAGGACGTGCTCGAGGACGTGGGGTGCCAGGCCGTGGGTGGCCGTGCCGTGGTGGGCCTCTGCGCTGGCGGCGGCGGGAGCGGCGGTACCGGCGTGCCCCGCGCCGGCGGAGAGCAGCACGTGGGTCAGTGCCTGGCCCCCGACGAGGAGGAGAACCAGACGCGCAGGAGAGGCGGGTGCGCCCAGGAAGAGCGCCGCGAGAGCCACGCAGGCCGCCAGCATTCCGACCAGGAGCACCGGGTGCGGCAGCAGTCCGTCGGCGGCCACGTGCGACACGACCCCGGAGGCGAGTACGGCCGGTCCGAGCACCGCGGCGCGCGCCCACACGAGCACGCCCGTGGGGCGGACGTGGGTCTCCGCGCTCGTGATGACGGCCTCCGGACGGTGCAGGTGTCGATGGCGCGAGGACCCCGAGAGTGCGGCCTGGGCAAGCCCAGCCTACAGAGGTGCACCGCACGGACCGCTCGTCGCGGGATCCGCGCCGCTCATCGTGTGGCGGGGTTGGGCCGACCGGGAGAGTGACGGAGGGTCTCTACAGTGGCTTTCGTCACACGATCGCTTGGAGGAGCCCATGTTCGTCCCGTTCAGCGTTTCCGACTTCATCGACCGAGCGGTCCAGGTGTACGGCCAGCGCACCGCCGTCGTGGACGAGCCCGACCAGCCGGCCCCGTCCCTCGGAGAGCTCACCTACCGTCAGATGGGTGAGCTGGCCCGCCGCCAGGCCGCCAAGCTGGACGAGCTGGGGATCGAGGTCGGGGAGCGGGTCGCCGTGGTCAGCCACAACAGCGCCCGGTTGCTCACGTCGTTCTTCGGCGTCTGCGGCTCCGGCCGGGTCCTGGTCCCCGTGAACTTCCGGCTCCGCCCCGACGAGGTTGCCTACATCGTGGAGCACTCCGGTGCGCGCGTTCTGCTCATTGACCCGGAGCTGGCGGAGTCGCTGAGCGAGGTCAAGGCCGAGCACCGTTTCGTGATCGGTGACGACTCCGACCTGTACGCCGCCGCAGGGGTCGAGCCGCAGGCGTGGGAGCCGGACGAGTCGGCGACCGCCTGCATCAACTACACCTCCGGCACGACCGCGCGGCCCAAGGGCGTCCAGATCACCCATCGCAACATCTGGGTCAACGCGGTGACGTTCGCGCTGCACGCCGGTGTCACGGACCGAGACGTCTACCTCCACACGCTGCCGATGTTCCACGCCAACGGGTGGGGGATGCCGTTCGCGATGACCGGGCTGGGCGTGCCGCAGGTCGTGATCCGCAAGATCGACGGCGCCGAGATCCTGCGTCGCGTCGAGCGGCACGGCGTCACCGTCCTGTGTGCGGCACCTGCCGTCGTGTCGGCGGTGCTCGAAGCAGCCCAGGAGTGGGACGGCGAGATCCCGGGCCGCGACCGGGTCCGGATCATCGTGGCCGGTGCCCCTCCGCCGACCAAGACCGTGGCCCGCGTCGAGGAGGAGCTGGGGTGGGAGTTCATCCAGATCTACGGCCTCACCGAGACCTCACCCTTGCTGACCGTCAACCGGACGCGCGCGGAGTGGGACGACCTGTCGGTCGAGGAACGCGCCGGGAAGCTGATCCGGGCCGGGGCGCCTGCGCTCGGCGTACGCCTGGCGTTGGGTCCCGAGGGCGAAATCCTGGCCCGCTCGAACGTCGTGCTGGAGGGCTACTGGGAGCAGCCCGAGGAGACCGAACGGGCGCTGGCGGGGGACTGGTTCCACACCGGGGACGGCGGCGTGATCGGCGACGACGGGTACCTCACGATCAGCGACCGCAAGAAGGACGTGATCATCACCGGCGGTGAGAACGTCTCCTCGATCGAGGTCGAGGACGTGCTCTTCTCCCACCCGGCGGTGGCCGAGGTGGCGGTCATCGGCGTCCCCAGCGAGAAGTGGGGCGAGACGATCAAGGCCCTGGTCGTCCTTGCCGAGGGCGAGGAGACCACCGAGGCCGAGCTGATTGCGTGGTGCAAGGACAAGGCGGCCGGCTACAAGGCGCCGACCTCGATCGAGTTCCGCGACGAGCTGGCCCGCACCGCCACCGGCAAGCTGCAGAAGTTCAAGCTGCGCCAACCCTTCTGGGAGGGCTACGACCGCCAGGTCAACTGAGCGGCCGTGCGGCCCACTAACCTGACGCCATGCCAGCGCTGAGCGACGTCGTCGACCTGCTCCACGGGTGGTACCCGCCGCACACGGCCGACGGCTGGGACGCCGTCGGGCTCGTCCTCGGCGACCCCGAGGCCGAGGTGGCGCGGGTGATGTTCGCCGTCGACCCGACCCTCGAGGTCGCCCGGGAGGCGGCCGCGTGGGGAGCCGATCTCCTGGTGGTGCACCACCCGCTCTTCCTCAAGCCCGTGCACGGCTTCGCTGCGACGACCCCCAAGGGGCGCACGGTGGCCACGCTGGCCGCCGCGGGGTGTGCGCTGCTCACCGCCCACACCAACGCCGACCGGGCCGAGGGCGGGGTCTCCGAGGCGCTCGCCCTGGCGCTGGGGCTGACTGACCTGTCCCCGGTTGCGGCCTCGAGCGGAGAGCAACTGGACAAGGTCACCGTCCACGTCCCGGCGACCCATGCCGGAGCGGTCCGCGAAGCACTCACCGAGGCGGGAGCCGGCAGCATCGGCGACTACGACAGCTGCACGTTCTCGAGCCCGGGCGAGGGCCGCTTTCGACCCCTGGCCGGCGCCACCCCCACGATCGGGGAGGTCGACCGGCTCGAGGTGGTCGACGAGGTCCGGGTGGAGGCCGTGCTGCCGCGGTCGCGCCGTGCGCAGGTGCTGGCGGCGCTGCTCAGCGCCCACCCCTACGAGGAGCCCGCCTTCGATGTCGTCGAGCTGGCCGACCCCGGCACCGCGTCGACGGGGGTCGGGCGGATCGGCACCATCGCCGAGTCGACCCTGGGCGCCTTCGCCGACCTGGTCGCCGCCACGCTCCCCGCGACCGCCCACGGGGTGCGGGTCGCCGGCGATGCCGGCCGGGTCGTACGACGGGTGGCGGTCTGCGGAGGAGCAGGTGACTTCCTGCTCGACGACGTGCTGCGCAGCGACGCGGATGTCTACCTCACCAGCGACCTGCGCCACCACGTGGCCGCCGAGTTCACCGAGAAGCACGGGCCGGCCCTGGTCGATGTGGCGCACTGGGCCGCGGAGTGGACCTGGCTCCCGGTGGTGCAGGCGCGGATGGTGGCGGCGCTGGGCGATACGGTGGACACCCGGGTGAGCACCCTGTGCACCGACCCCTGGCGATTCCGCGTCTGACGCTGCACACACCCCGACCGAGGAGAACCCGCTGAAAGCCGATCCGTTCGCCCAACTGAAGCTGCTCGACGTCCAGAAGCTCGATGCTCGGGCCGACCAGTTGCGCCACCAGCTGCAGAGCATGCCGGAGATCGCGGAGATCGCTGCGCTCGAAGCCAGCCGCACCGAGATCGACAACCAGGCCCGCGACGCGCGGATCGTCGTCGACGACCTCAGCGTGGAGCAGAAGAAGATCGACGCCGACGTCGAGCAGGTCAAGACCCGTCGGACCCGCGACCGCGACCGGATGGACCAGGGGCTGATCACCAACCCCAAGGACCTCCAGCGGATGGTGCACGAGCTGGAGTCGCTGGAGCGTCGGGTCTCCTCGCTCGAGGACGACGAGCTCGAGGTGATGGAGCGGCTCGAGGAGGCCCAGAACCTGCTCGACGCACTGACCGGTCAGGTGGCCGGGGTCGACGAGCAGCTCGCCGCGCTGGCGGCGTCCCGCTCCGACAAGGCAGCCGGGGTCGAGGCCGAGCTCGCGCAGCTCGTGACCGACCGGGTGCCGCTCGTCGAGGGCCTGCCGGCCGACCTGCTGGCGCTCTACGAGAAGCTGCGCCTCAACCGCCGCGGTGTCGGCGCAGCTGCCCTGCACCAGGGCCGCTGCACCGGCTGCCAGCTCAAGATCGACATCGCCGAGCTCGAGGTCATCCGCAAGGCACCCAGCGACCTCGTGGTCCGCTGCGAGGAGTGCTCGCGGATCCTGGTGCGCCACGCAGAGTCCGGGCTGTGAGCACGGACCTCACCGGATCGGACGATCCCTCCGCCAGCACCTCAGCCGAGCACCGCTCGGTCGTGGTCGAGGCGGACGGAGGGTCCCGGGGCAACCCCGGGCAGGCGGGCTACGGCGCGCTGCTCAAGGACGCCGAGACCGGTGAGGTCATCGCCGAGGTCGCTCGCAGGATCGGGGTGGCCACGAACAACGTGGCTGAGTACTCCGGCCTGATCGCCGGGCTCGAGCTCGTCGCCGAGTTCACCCCGTCCGCCGCCGTCGAGGTCCGGATGGACTCCAAGCTCGTGGTCGAGCAGATGTCGGGGCGCTGGAAGATCAAGCACCCCGGCATGCGTCCGCTCGCGGCCCGCGCGACCGAGCTCGCGCCGCCGGCGACGACGTACACCTGGATCCCGAGGGAGCAGAACCAGCACGCCGACCGGCTCGCCAACGAAGCGCTCGACGGCAAGCGGCACGGCGTCACGGTGGCGGGGGAGGACCCCTCCGCCGACTCGCTCATCGAGGAGATCGAGAGCGCCCACGAGTCCCCGCCGCTGACCACACCACAGGCCCAGCGTGAGATGCGTGGCTGGTCCGCCGCGGCCGGCACCCCGACGACGCTGGTCCTGGTCCGGCACGGGGTCACCCCGCACACCGTCGAGAAGCGCTTCTCCGGCGGGCTCGCCAGCAAGAACCCCGGACTCAGCGACGACGGGAAGTCCCAGATCCGGGCCACCGCCGACTGGCTGGCTCCGCTGGCCGAGCGGGTCGACGTCGTGGTCGCCTCACCGGTACGCCGCACCCAGGAGTCCGCGGAGATCATCGCCGAGGTGCTGGGAGTGCCGCTCGAGGTGGAGCCGGGCTTCGCCGAGATGGAGTTCGGGGCCTGGGACGGCAAGACCTTCTCCGAGGTCGCCGAGCAGCACCGCGACGACCTCGACGCCTGGTTGGGCTCCCTGGACGTCCCGCCCGGCGGTGGGGGAGAGTCCTTCCGCAGCGTCGAGGCGCGCGTCATCGCCGGACTCCAGCGGGTGCTCGATGCCCACTCCGGGCGGACCGTGGTCGTGGTCAGCCACGTGACACCGATCAAGACCCTGGTCGCGCACGCGGTCGACGCCCCGCTCGAGGCGGTCTTCCGGATGGAGCTCTCGCCGGCCTCGGTGTCGGTCGTGTCGTTCTTCGGTGGGGGCAAGGACGGCCAGGAGCCGCGGGCCTCGATGCGGATGTTCAACGCGCTGCCTCCCGGCAGCGACGTGTTCGACCCCGCGCAGCGCTGGTAGCCCGCCGCCGAGGAGCCGCTCAGACGGCGGCGACGACCACGTCGAGCTGGGTGCCCTTGCGAGTCGGCGGACCGACCTCGACCTGCCAGCCCAGCGAGCCGAGCAGCTCGGCGAGGCCCTCGGGGGTGCGCGGGTTGGCGCCGTCCTCGAGGAGGGCGCGCACGATCCGGCCCTTGGTGGCCTTGTTGAAGTGGCTGACCACCTGGCGCTTGCCGTCGACCTCGTGCAGGACGCGGATCGTGGCCACCCGCTCGGCGAGCTCGACCGGCGGTCGCCAGAACGCGGCGTACATCGTCGACCGGAGGTCGACCAGCAGCCCGGAGCCGAGCGCCTCCTCGACGGCCGGTCCGAGTGCCTCGCGCCACAGCCCGGCCACCGGCCCGCAGCCCGGGGAGCACCGCATCGCCCGAGAGACGGTACGCCGGGATCCGGTCGCCGACCCGGACCAGCCCGAAGAGCGACGAGGTGACCGTGAGCCTGCTGGCGGCGCGGCGCTTGGCCGCGGGCGACAAGGTGGCGGCGTCGAGGGCGTCGTACAGGACTCCGGTGTAGATCCGGTCCGCGCGGGCCGTCGGTGAGCTGACCAGGCGGGTGTTGAGCTCGACGAGCTGTTGCTGGGTGTGGCCGATGCCCAGGGTGGCCGCGGCTTCGTCGTCGTCGCGGCAGAGTGCGACGAGGGAGTCCAGGACGCGGCCGCGTGCCACGGTCAGGGACGGGAAGCTCAGGGAGTCGGGGTCGAGGGCTCGGCCTCTGGTCGGGGCGTTCTTGCCCTCGCTCGGAGGCAGCAGAATCAGCACCCGCCAAGGGTAGGGAACGCCCGGCGGTGTCCTAGGGTCGGGACATGCCGAGCAACCGAGTCGTCCATGTCCGGTCTGCCCGCGACGGTGTCGCGGCGCAGAGCCTCCGCGAAGGGATCGCCCGCATCCAGGGCGAGCTGGAGGTCTCCGTCGAGTTCCCCCCGGAGGTCGAGGCCGCGGCGGCCGAGGCGGCCCGCAACCCGGTGCTGCCCGAGCTCGACCGCACCGACCTCCCGTTCGTCACGATCGACCCGCCCAGCTCGATGGACCTCGACCAGGCCCTCTACCTCGAGCGCGACGGTGAGGGGTACGTCCTGCACTACGCCATCGCGGACGTCAGCGCTTTCGTGCGGCCCGGTGACCCGATCGACGTCGAGGCACGTCGCCGCGGAGAGACGTTGTACGGCGCCGACTCCAAGGTGCCGCTGCACCCCATGGCGATCTCCGAGGCTGCTGGCTCGTTGCTCCCCGACGAGGTCCGGCCGGCACTGGTGTGGCGGGTCCGGATGGACGAGACCGGCGAGGGCACCGACGTGAGCGTCGAGCGCGCCCTGGTCCGCTCCCGGGCCAAGCTGGACTACGAGACGGTCCAGCGGATGATCGACGACGGGACTGCCTCGGAGTCGCTCGCGCTGCTGGCCGAGGTGGGTCGGCTCCGGCTCGAGCGGGAGGCGGCGCGAGGTGGGGTGAACCTGCCGCTGCCCGAGCAGGAGATCGACGTCGAGGGCGAGCACTGGCACCTGGAGTTCCGCACCCTGCTGCCGGTGGAGGAGTGGAACGCCCAGATGTCGCTGCTCACCGGCTTCGGTGCCGCCTCACTCATGGTCTACGCCCGGATCGGGCTGCTGCGGACCCTGCCGCCGCCGGACCCGCGCGACGTACTCCGCCTGCACCGCACCGCCCGGGCGCTGCAGATCGACTGGCCCGCCGAGCTGCTCTACCCCGACTTCATCCGCTCGCTCGACCCCGAGAAGCCGACCCACGCCGCGATGGTGAACGCCTGCACCCGCCTGCTGCGCGGGAGTGGCTATCTCGCCTTCAACGGCGAGGTGCCGGCCGACCCCCAGCACGCCGCCCTGGCCTCGGAGTACGCCCACGTCACCGCCCCGCTGCGCCGCCTCGGCGACCGGTACGCCGGCGAGATCTGCCTGGCCCTGTGTGCCGGGACGCCGGTCCCCGACTGGGTGCTGGAGCGACTCGGTGAGCTGCCCGACCTCCTGCAGCGTTCGGCCCGACGGTCCCACCAGTACGAAAACGCCATCCTCGACCTGGTCGAGGCCGGCGTGCTCCAGGACCGGGTGGGGGAGGTCTTCGACGCCGTGGTCGTCGACGTGGACGAGAAGGACGACACCAGGGGCGACATCACGATCCAGGAGCCGGCGGTGGAGGGTCGGCTGAGTGCCGCTGCACCGCTGCCGCTCGGCACCGACGTCCGCGTGCGACTGACGTCGGTCGACCTGGTGACGCGCAAGGTCGAGTTCGCCCTGGAGTGAGGAAGGTCCCTGTTCAGGGCGCAGGGGTGGGCGGTGTGAGCAGTCGCCGACGAACGGCTGCCTCGACGGTCCTGCCGGTGCTGCGCAACCCGGCGCCATGGTCGCCGGCCGGGGACGGCGGGACCACCGAGACGCAGATGGCCACCAGATCGGTGTAGGCGTCCTGGCGGTAGCGCGTGGCCAGCTGTTGGGCCATCCCGCGAGCACGGGCCGTGATCGTGGTCAGGACGACGACACCCACGCCGCCGGCGGTGAAGATCGGGGCGAGAATTTTGGGCCACGACACCCCCTGCGTGGACAGGATCCACCCCAGCGTGCCGGCGATACCGAGCAGCACGAGGGCGGTCAGCATCTGGGGAGCTGAGGTGCGCAGGCGGCGGGCGTTGAGCAGCCGGGCGCCCGGACGGATCATCGTCGTGGGGTCCTGGTCGAGCACGAGCAGCTGGTACCACCGGCGTACCTGCTCGTAGAGCGTCGCGCGCAGCTCTGGAGCTCGGGACCACTCGTCGTCCTCGGCCACCGCGCCCCACGCCTCGAGGCTGCCGGCGAGGGCGGGTCCGGTCATCTCGTGTCTCAAGTGGGGTCCGTAGCGGCCGAGCATCCGGGTGAGCTCGTTGCGTCGGTCGGCACCGAGGAGGAACGGGAGGGCCACACCGGTGACCTGTCCGCCTGAGCTCCAGGCGTCGTCGGGTCCCAGTCCCCAGTAACTCTCCGCCATGCCGCGCCCGAGCAGGTAGGCATTGGTGAGCTGCTCGTCGCGCCGGGTGAGCTCGTTCTGGATCCGGGCGTCCCACTGATGGAGGAAGGCTGCGAGGGCCGTCCAGTCGTGGGCCGTCGGCGTGTCGGCTGTCGGTTCGTCGAAGGGCGCGAGGGCGGCGAGCAGGCCCGAGGCGAAAGCCTCGGCGTTGCCCAGCTCGATGCGTGTGGCCAGGGCGACCAGTGACTCCACCGCCTCGCGGCGGGCGTCGGCACCCGACCGCTGGGAGCGCAGGGGCAAGACGTTCGCAGGCTGTGCCGGCAGGGGGGTCGAGACCGGACGGGGTCCGTCGGGCCAGTACCTGCCGCGCACCTCGGCCAGCACCCAGCCGAACCGCAGCGCATCCGTGGCGAGAGTCTCGGGCTTCGCGGAACCGTGCATCGGCGGACCTCCGAGGACGAGTCGGGCTCTGGCGGAATCCGACCTTGGCACGACACGTGACGTGCTCCTGCCTCGACACCCGCTCAACCACCGATGGGATGGTGCAGCGACGTACGGGGGATGGGCTGGCCTGTAGGCCGGGTTCTGTCCCCGGGACCCTTGCGGGCATCCGGGGGGCGACCATCCATCTACGACTGCCGTTGCCGACAGCCTCCAGCGGTCTACCCGCGTACTCGGGCGGGCCGCCCTCGAACGCACACGCATCGCTTCCGAAGAGGCGATTTCTTGACCTTGCTCCAGGTGGGGTTTGCCGAGCCGATCCGGTCGCCCGGATCGCTGGTGGGCTCTTACTCCACCGTTTCACCCTTACCGCTGCCAGCCGGAGCCGGCAGTGGCGGTCTGTTCTCTGTGGCACTTTCCCGCGGGTTGCCCCGGGTGGGTGTTACCCACCACCTTGCCCTGTGGAGCCCGGACCTTCCTCGACACCACCTCCGAAGAGACGGCAGCGCGGTCGCCCGGCCAGCCCATCCGGGGACCACTGTAGGGGAGCCGGGCACCGCGCGCGTCATGTCAGCCGCTGGCCTCCAGCACCAGGGCGGTGGGATCGCCGGCCAGGGCGGGTGAGTTGGCCGGGTTCGCCCAGACGACCGAGCGCAGGAACGTGAGGAACGCCCCGGCCTGCTCGGCGTCGTCGAAGTCGAGATCGATGACGACGTACCGCTCGTCGTCGACAGGTCGCCGGATCCGGTGCGAGCGCACCCCGGCCGTGCTCCGGGCCGTCTCGAAGCGGTCGAACGCCGATCGCCAGGTGTCGTAGTCGCTGATCGGGTGCTGGATGTGCAGGGTGGTCATGGGCCGCTCCGTTCCTCGGGACCGCGGGCCGCGGTGGATCCTTCGACGCTAGGTCCGGGCCGCCGTACCCGGCATCCCAGATCTCTGGGTCGTTGGCCGCTGCCGGAGTAGCGTGCGCAGCGTGTCGATGGTCGACCGGGTCCGACGTGCCTGCCGCAGCGGCGAGGACAGCCGTGCGCTGCGGGGTGCGGTCCTGGGGGCGGTACGCCGCTCGGTCGGGTTCGACGCGTACGCCTGGCTGCTGACCGACCCCGAGACCGGGGTCGGATCGTCACCGCTCGCCGAAGTCCCGTGCCCCGAACGACTGCCCGAGCTGATCGGGCTCAAGTACCGCACGCGCACCCACCGCTGGACCGGCCTCACCTCTGATCGCGCGGTCGCCCTGTCCGAGGCGACGGGTGACGACGAACCCTGGCGGGCGTTCCTCGGGGAGTACGGCGTCCGCGACATCGCCTCAGTCGTCTTCCGGGATCGGACCAGCTGCTGGGGCTTCCTCGACCTGTGGCGCACATCGGGACCCTTCACCCGCGCCGAGCTCGACGAGCTCGGCACGGTGCTCGCGCCGATCACCGAAGCGCTCCGCGCGAGCCAGGCTCGGCTCTTCGACTCGTCGGCAGCTGAGCCGGCCCACCACCAGCCCGGGGTCCTGCTGCTCGGACCCGACCTGGGGCTGCATCGCCAGACGGCGAGCGCGGAGGCCCACCTGCGCGCCCTGCTGCCGACCGAGGAGGACCGCCAACCCGTCCCGGCCACCGCCTACAACGTGGCGGCCCAACTGCTGGCCGTCGAGGCCGGGGTCAGTGCCCTGCGCCCCGAGACCCGGGTTGCGCTCGGGCCGGGGCAGTGGTGGACCTTCCGGGCCGCGCGCCTGGAGACCCCCGGAGACCCGGGTGAGGCCGACATCGCCGTGACGGTCGAGCGGACCGCACCCCGCGACCGGTTGGAGCTCTACTGGCGGGCCCACCAACTCACCGAGCGGGAGACCGAGATCCTGCGCTGCCTCGCCGACGGTGAGGACACCCGGGCCGTGGCCGCCCGGCTGCACCTGTCGGAGTTCACCGTCCAGGACCACCTGAAGTCGGTGTTCGCCAGGACCGGCGTCAACAGTCGCCGAGCCCTCCTACGTCGAGCCCTGGGCTGACGACACGGGAGGCGACACGGGAGGCGACACGGGAGGCGTCAGGGGAGCGTGAGCACCTCGGCGCCCGTGGGCGTGACGAGCAGGGTGTGCTCGAACTGCGCACTGCGCTTGAGGTCCTTGGTGACGACCGTCCAGTCGTCTCCCCACATGTCCCACTCGTGGGTCCCGAGGTTGAGCATCGGCTCGATGGTGAACGTCATGCCCACCTCGATCAACGTGTCGTACGCCGACTCGTCGTAGTGGGGGACGATCAGGCCGCTGTGGAAGTGGGTTCCGATGCCGTGGCCGGTGAAGTCGCGAACCACGCCGTACCCGTGCCGCTTGGCGAAGGACTCGATGACCCGGCCGATGACGTTGATCCGGCGACCGGGCTTGACCGCCTTGATCCCGCGGTCGAGGGCCTCGCGGGTGCGCTCGACCAGGAGACGGGACTCCTCGTCGACGTCTCCGGCGTAGAACGTCGCGTTGGTGTCCCCGTGCACACCGTTGAGGTAGGCGGTGATGTCGATGTTGACGATGTCGCCGTCCTCGACTCGCCGGCTGTCCGGGATGCCGTGGCAGATGACCTCGTTGACGCTCGAGCACAGCGACTTGGGGAAGCCGCGGTAGCCCAGCGTCGACGGGTAGGCGCCGTGGTCGCAGAGGAACTCGTGCCCGATCCGGTCCAGCTCGTCGGAGGTGATCCCGGGCTCGACGTGCGAGCCGACGAGGTCGCGGGCCTGCGCGGCGAGCTTGCCGGCGATCCGCATCTTCTCGATGGTTTCGGCGTCCTTGACCTCGTTCCCGGTGAAGGGCGAGGGGCCGGGCTTGTCGACGTACTCGGGTCGGGGGATGTGTGCCGGCACCTCTCGGCGCGGCGAGATCGTTGCTGCTGCCAGGGGACTCACCGGACCGAGTGTACGGACGCGTGTAGTTTCACTCGACATGAGCAAGTACTACTACTGCGTGAAGCACCACAAGGTCGAGGGTGTCGACGGTTGCCCGTCCATCGATCGGCTCGGTCCCTACGCCACCGCGGAGGAGGCCGAGCAGGCACTCCAGAAGGCTGAGCAGCGCAACGAGGAGTGGGACCACGACCCAGCCTGGAACGACGAACAGCTCGAGGACTGAGGAGTGGCGAAGCGGCACCCCGGTCCCAACGCCACCTCACCCTGGCCGTTCGTCGGCATGGCAGGGATGGCGTGCGCCTTCTTCCTGTACGCCTCCACCGGGCTCCTCGCGCCGTGGTGGGTCGCGGTCCTGATGATGCTGGTGTGGCTGGTCCTGATGGTGGTGGCGTCCTCGTGGTGGACGCCGCGACCGCGCTGGGTGTTCTACCTCGCGGTCTTCACGGTGGCGTTCTGGTTCGCGACCATCAACGCCGGCGCGTTCTGGTGGGGTTGGACCGACTGAGCGCACCGGCGTCGAGGTCCGGCTTCCCTACTTGTGCTGGAAGTCGATGACCAGTCGTTGCGGGTCGTGCAACTTGAAGACGCGGTACGGCGCCCGGTGCCGCAAGGCGAAACCGAAGCTGACGTAGGCCTCGAAGTCGCCGGTGAAGGCGAGTGCCTTGAGTGTCTCGAAGCGTGGGCGGGCGATCATCGGCCCGTCGTACACGCTCTCGCCGGAGTCGTCGTGGGCGTAGGCGGGGTTGAGCACCAGGGCGATCCCGGACTTGCCCTTGATCGGCACCTTCTCGCCCGACCCGTCGTAGTGGAAGTTCCTGCGGTAGCGAGCCTTGCCGGCCGGGATCTTCCCGTCGATCTCGAGGACCACCCGGTCGAAGGTGTCATGGGTGGCGTAGCGAAGGTCGACCACCTTGGGGGCCTTGGCCTTCGGGTTGGTCCAGCTGCTCGCGTGGTCGATCCAGTCCGGCAGCGCCGTGGCGGGCGCGGTCGGAACGAGGAACGTGGTGGTCAGTGCCGCCACGACGACGGCAATGCGGAAACGAAACATGGCGATCTCCCTCTCGATGGAATGAACTTGCCAGTGACACGTTCGAGAGGCCCGGGCGGTTGTCCGGGTGGGAGGGTGAGGGGGTCAGCGAGGGCGGACCAGCAGCACGACGTCGCGGCCATCGCCGTTGTCCGTGGTGATCCAGAGGTTGCCGCGGGCGCCCCGGGTGATGGAGCGCAGCCGACCCGCATGACTCAGCGCGTCGGGGGTGCGGGTCCGCACGAGGGTTCCCTCGGAGTCAAAGGTCAGGAACGTGACCACGCCGGCCTTGAGGGCGGCCACGGCGAGGGTGCCGTGCAGGGCGCCCCACTTCGCGCCGTACACCCAGCTGCCGCCGCTGGTGGCCAGCGTCGGGTACCCCGAGCTCCAGCTGGCATCGACCTGATCGCCGGGCAGTGAGTGGTCGGTCATCGGAACGCTCTCGTTGTAGCCCGGGACCGGGTTCCAGCCGTAGTCGCCGCCTGGCTTCAGCAGGTTGACCTCGTCGTCGCGATCGGGGCCCTGCTCGATCGACCACAGGCTTCCGTTCTTCCGCTGGGCGAGCCCCTGGACGTTGCGGTGGCCGTAGGTGTGGACGTAGCGCTGGCGACGGTTCGTGGCGGTGATGAACGGGTTGTCCGGCCAGGGCTTGCCGGTCGTGCGGTGGAGACGCAGGGTCTTGCCGCCGAGCGAGGTGAGGTCCTCGGGGTTGGTGCCCTGCGCTGCGTCGCCGGTGCCGACCAGCAGGGAGCCGTCGGCCAGGATCTCGAGTCGGCAGCCGCCATGGCGTCCGGTCGACGCGGGGAGCCCGCCGAGGAGCTTTTTCACCTTGGTCGCCCGGGTGGCCTTGTTGTTGAGCCGCCACACCATGATCCGGACGTCGTGGCGTCCGCCGCTCAGTCGGCCGCCCTGGCAGGTGTAGAAGCGGCTGTTCCTGGCGAAGCGGGGGTCGACGGCCAGGGACATCAGGCCGGTCTCACCCGAGACCCACACCTTGCCGCTGGGGAAGCGGACCCGGTGCTGGGTGCCGTTGCGCCACACGAGCAGGCGGGCGCGGTCGCGTTCGGTGATGAGCAGTCGCCCGCGACCGATCGGCTGGACGTCCCAGGGGTGGTCGAGCCCGCGAACCTTGGTGGTCACCTTCAAGCGGGGAACTGCCCGGCTCGGCAGCGTCGTCGCGGTCTGGCTCGACCGGGCGTGGTCGGACTCGGAACCCGTGGGCCGAGCGACCGCCTGAACTGCCGGGGCCGTCGACACCAGGGCAAGGACGAGCAGGGCCGCCGCGAGCCGGTGCATGGGGTCACCCTACGACCATTTCCCCTCGCTGACCTGCCACTTGTGGTCGCAGAAATAGTGCCGACCTGCCACTTGTGGCCGGGTACCCCGGCCACAAGTGGCAGGTCAGCGGCTTTGAAGCGGCCACAAGTGGCAGGTCAGCGTCAGAAGGTGTGGTCGGGACCCGGGAAGGTGCCGCCCTTGACGTCGGCGGCGTACTCCTGGGCGGCCTGCAGCAGCTGGCCGTGCAGGTCGGCGTACTGCTTGACGAACTTGGCCATCCGGCCGGTCCGCAGCCCGAAGGCGTCCTGCCAGACCAGCACCTGGCCGTCGCAGTCGACGCCGGCGCCGATGCCGATGGTCGGGATGCCCAGCGCCGCGGTGACCTTCGCCGCCACCTCGCCCGGCACCATCTCCATCACGACCGCGAACGCGCCCGCAGCCTCGAGTGCTTGGGCTTCCTCGATGATCTGGGCGGCTGCATCGCCACGGCCCTGGACGCGGTAGCCGCCGAGGTTGTGCTCGGCCTGCGGGGTGAAGCCGATGTGCGCCATGACGGGGATGCCGCCGTCGGTGAGCAACTTCACCTGCGGCACCATCGCCAGCCCGCCCTCGAGCTTGACCGCGTGGGCGTTGGCTTCCTTCATGAAGCGCACGCTGGTGTGGAAGGCCTGCTCGGGGGAGGCCTGGAAGGAGCCGAAGGGCAGGTCGGCCACCACGAGGGCGCGGTGCGCGCTGCGGGTGACGGCGCGGACCAGCGGGATCAGCTCGTCGACGGTCACCGGCAGCGAGGTCTCGTTCCCGAAGACGTTGTTGCTCGCGGAGTCGCCGACGAGGAGGACGTCGATGCCCGCCTCGTCGAAGGTCTGGGCGGCGTACTGCTCGTAGGCGGTGAGCATCGTGAACTTCTCGCCGCGCTGCTTCATCTCGCGCAGGTGGTGGGTCCGGACCCGCTTGAGCGGTGCCGCGGTCTCGGACTTCGCGGGCCCGCTGCCGTACGGCGCGGTCTCCTCAGCAGTCATCGTCTGGCTCCTTCGGTGTGGTCTCGCGGCTCCCTGACGGAGTCCACGGATCAGTGCTCAGGCTAGTCCCGGCGCGACGGGACCGCTGTGGGGTAGGCCTCACTCGGCGTCGGCCCGGCCGTAGTCACGGGTCACGGTGGCGACCCGGACGCGGTAGTCGGCGTACCAGACCCGCGCGCCGCGTCTCTGGGCCACGAGGTGCTCGGCGACCTGCTTCCACGCGGCGGCGGCCGACTCATCGACCCAGTAGGAGACGGTGATGCCGAGCGCGTCGCTGTGGGTCGACTCGATCCCGAGGTAGCCGGGCTGGGTCGCGGCGAGCTCCTCCATCCTGGCCGACATCGTCGTGTAGCCCTGGTCGCCCGCCGTGCGGGTCGAGGTGAAGATCACCGCGGTGTACGGCGGCGGGGGCGTCGCGGCGAAGACCATGGCGTCGGTCTATCACGCTCGGACCGGCGCGTGAGCGAGGATCGACCACACGTCGGCACAACCATGCGCAGGGGTCGGGCCGTTCCCTGGTTGAGAATCCCTTCGACGAGAGGCAATTGTGGACGACTCGGAGTTCACCGAGTGGGTAGCCGGGCAGCAGCGACCGCTGCTGCGCTCGGCCTACCTGCTGACGGGTGACCTGCACCGCTCCCAGGACCTGGTCCAGGAAGCCCTGGTCAAGGTGGCGCTGCGCTGGTCGCGGCTCCGCACCGGCAACCCCACGGCGTACGCCCGCACGATCATCGTGCACGACAACATCTCGTGGTGGCGCCGCCACCGCCGCGAGCTGGTCAGCGCCGATCCGGCGACCCCGGCCACCACCTCGACCGAACCCGAGTCCGCCCTCGTCGTACGACGCGCACTCGACCGCCTCACCGCCCGGCAGCGTGCCGTGGTGGTGCTCCGCCACTTCGACGACCTGACCGAGCGGGAGACCGCGCAGATCCTGGGCGTCAACGTCGGCACCGTGAAGAGCACGAACGCCACGGCGCTGGCCCGCCTGCGTGACGGAGCTCCCGAGCTCCTCGACCTGATCGGGAGGACCCGATGAACGAGTCCGAGTTGTTCCCTGAGTTGTCCGGCGTCCTGACCCGCGCCACCGACGGCATCGAGCCCGCCGAGCAGCCGCACCACGCTGCGTCTGCTGCCTGGGCCCGCGCCCGGGTGGTGCGCAACCGTCGCCGCGGCCTGGCCGCCGTCGCGGTGGCGGCCGTCACCGTCCTCGCCATCGCCGTGGTCAGCGGGACCCAGAGCCTCGACCGCAGCAACCCGCCCATTGCGCCGTCACCCACGGTGCCGGCGATCCCGGCCTCGGCCGTCCAGGCGACCTTCGACCCTGACGCCGCCCTGGAGCTCCCCCAGCGGGAGAGCAACCTGCCCGCGACCCTGGATCCGCCTGCCGACGCGTCCGTGCTCCCGCTGCCGACGGCCGCCAGCCTGGTGCTGCGAGACCCCGACGACGCGATCTTCCTGCTGGGCACTGATGGGACCTGGGCTCGCACCAAGGCGCCCTCCGGCTCCGCCCACCACTCGGTGCTGAGCGACGACGGCACCCAGCTCGCCAACCTGGGCGAGGAGGGCCTCTTCGTCACCGACGTGCGCGACGGGACCTGGCGCGAGCTCGAGCTGCCGAACGGACCCGAGGACAGCTGGACCAACTTCGCCGTGATGCTGCGCTGGCAGGGCAACGAACGGCTCGCGCTGGCCAGCCCGGGTGCCGGCCTGGCCCGGATCGAGGTGTCGGGTGGCCTTGCGCCGAGCGTCGACCCCTCGGTCACGATGATCATGGGGCTGGCACCGGTGTCGGACGGGAGTCTGATTCTCTTCGGGAGGGACCGCGAGGGGGCCGTCATCAGTGAGCTTGTCGACGGCCAGGAGTCCGGGTCGGTCGACGCGACCGCGCTTCCGGACCTGCAGGTGCCGGTCGCATCCGAGGCTCGCGTGGTCGGGATCGTCAACGGCATCCCTCAGCAGGACCGGCCCACCGAGCACTCGGGCGTCCTGGTCCTCGAGCGCGAGGGGTACGCCGCTTCGGCGTACCTGCCGATCGCCGGCACCCGGTACACGCCGGGGATCAGCATCGGGTTCCAGGCCGGGGACGTGAGCCCGATCGGCTGGCTCGACGAGCAGACGGTGCTCCTGGCGCATGTGCGCTCGACCGGCCGACCGTGGTCGCTGGTGGCCTGGGACGTGGAGTCCGGAGCGCTCACGCTGGTCTCGCGAGGCGGCCCGGACACCCAGCCCGCCAGCGTGGCGCGCGACTTGGTCGCGGACTGAGCGGACGGGGTGAGCCCTAGACTCGTGGACGTGGACTTCTACTCGGCCTACGCCCACGGGTTCGCCCGGGTCGCTGCCTGCACGATCCCGGTCGCCCTCGCGGACCCGGCCACGAACGCGCGCACCATCCTCGAGCAGGCCCGTGCCTGCCACGAGGACGGCGTCGCGCTGGCGGTCTTCCCGGAGCTCTCGCTGTGCGGCTACTCGATCGACGACCTCTTCCTCCAGGACACCTTGCTGTCCGCGGTGGACGACGCGATCGACGAGATCGTCACCGCATCGGTCGACCTGCTCCCGGTCCTCGTCGTGGGCGCACCGCTCACCCACGGCACCCGCCTGGTCAACGCCGCGGTCGTGATCCACCGCGGGCGGATCCTCGGCGTCGCACCCAAGTCCTACCTGCCGACCTACCGCGAGTTCTACGAACGACGCTGGTTCGCCCCCGGTGACGACAAGCGCGCGGGCACGATCCGGATCGGCGGCGCCGAGGTGCCGTTCGGCCCCGACCTGATCTTCACCGCCGACGACCTGCCCGGCTTCAAGGTGCACGTCGAGGTCTGCGAGGACATGTGGGTGCCGATCCCACCCAGCGCGGAAGCCGCCCTCGCCGGAGCCACCGTGCTCGCCAACCTGTCGGGCAGCCCGATCACCGTGGCTCGCGCCGAGGACCGCCGGCTGCTCGTGCGCAGTGCCAGCGCGCGTTGCGCCGCGGCGTACATCTTCTCGGCCGCGGGTCAGGGCGAGTCCACCACCGACCTGAGCTGGGACGGCCAGACGATGGTCTACGAGTGCGGTGAACTGTTGGGCGAGAGCGAGCGGTTCCCCGACGGCCCGCGGCGTTCGGTCGTCGACGTCGACCTCGACCTGCTGCGCCAGGAGCGGCTGCGGATGGGGACCTTCGACGACAACCGGCGCACCCACGACGCCCGGGTCGGCAGCTTCCGCGAGGTCCGCTTCGAGCTCACCCCGCCCACTGGTGACATCGGGCTGCGCCGCAAGGTCGACCGCTTCCCCTTCGTCCCCGACGACCCGGAGCGGCTCGCGCTCGACTGCTACGAGGCCTACAACATCCAGGTGTCCGGACTCGAGCAGCGACTCCACGCGATCGGCCAGCCCAAGATCGTCATCGGGGTCAGCGGCGGTCTCGACTCCACCCACGCCCTGATCGTTGCGGCCAGGGCGATGGACCGGCTCGGTCGTGAACGCAGCGAGATCCACGCCTTCACGCTGCCGGGCTTTGCGACCGGCGAGACGACGAAGTCCTACGCCACCAGGTTGTCGAAGTCGCTCGGGGTGACCTTCGAGGAGATCGACATCACCGCGGCCTCGAACCAGCTCCTGGCCGACCTCGGGCACCCCTACGCCGACGGCGAGGAGGTGTACGACGTCACGTTCGAGAACGTCCAGGCGGGGCTGCGCACCGACTACCTCTTCCGACTGGCCAACCACCGCGGCGGGATCGTGCTCGGCACCGGCGACCTCTCCGAGCTGGCCCTGGGCTGGTGCACCTACGGCGTGGGCGACCAGATGTCGCACTACAACGTCAACGCCGGGGTGCCCAAGACCCTCATCCAGCACCTGATCCGCTGGGTCGCCGACAGCGGCCAGTTCGAGCGGGACACCAACGACCTGCTCCGCGAGATCGTCGAGCAGGAGATCACCCCCGAGCTGATCCCGACCCGCGAGGACGAGCTTCCCCAGTCCACCGAGGCCTCGGTGGGGCCCTACTCCCTCCAGGACTTCACGCTCTTCCACGTCCTGCGCCGCGGCCACCGCCCGAGCAAGATCGCCTTCCTGGCCTGGCACGCCTGGCACGACGCCGACGCAGGGGAGTGGCCGCCCAACTTCCCGCACGACGAGCGGACCCAGTACGACCTGGCCGTGATCCGGGGCTGGCTGGTGGTCTTCATCCGGCGGTTCTTCGCCAGCCAGTTCAAGCGCTCGGCGCTGCCCAACGGGCCCAAGGTGAGCTCCGGCGGGACAATGTCCCCGCGTGGGGACTGGCGGATGCCCTCGGATGTCAGCGGCACCGCCTGGCTGGCCGAGCTGGACCGCAACGTGCCGCAGGCCTGACTCGCCTGCCGTGCAGGCCAGGGCTGGACCACTTCGGTCCGATCGCAACCTCCACGGACTCGACCGCGTCTGGGTAGAGAACGAGAGCAGTGGTGCCCAACGGGGGCACCGGGCCCGTTCCTCGCTCCGAGAGGTCCTGAGTCATGAACCACCCCTACGCTCGCCCCCGCCTGCGGCTCGTCCTGGCCGCGCTGGCTGCCGCCAGCGGCCTGGCCCTGGGGCTGCTGTCGCCGGCCACCGCGTCCGCGACCGCCGCCGACACCCAGGCAGGTGTCACCACCACCAGCTCGACCACGAAGGCGACCGCTGGTCACCACACGCGGCTCACCTTCGAGGTGCCCGGGTGCGAGGACTGCCGGATCCAGCTCCACCGGTTGCGTGAGTCCGACGGGGAGGTCCGGGAGTGGCACTCGCGCATCCGGCGCGTCCACGACGGCGAGGTGACCTTCGCGCCGCGCAGCCGGCGTACGTTCGGCATGACCGCGACGGTGGTGGCGCCGTGGGAGGAGCACACCGGCTACCTCACCACCGTGGCGTTCCGCTACCGCGGAAAGGCCGTCGGCGACCAGGTCACCTTCCGCCAGGCGCGCCACCAGCGTCGTGCGAGCGCCTGCTGGGAGGGCACCCGGCGCGATGCGGTCACGATCCCGCTCGTGGTCCGTCGAGTCATGGTGAAGGGCGTCCACGGCAAGGTGCGAGGCAGCATCGCCTACACGCCCTCGACCCAGGCCTGGCTGGACCCGATGCGACGGGCGGTCAAGGGTGTGCTCGGGTCGCAGGACTACGACCTCTGCGGCTGATGCAGGCCGCGCGGACCCGTGCCGGGGCTCCTGGCACGGCGTCCGCGCGGGACGCCCTAGGCTGCTGACATGGGAAAGCAGGAAGACTTCGTACTCCGTGCCCTCGAAGAGCGCGACGTCCGGTTCGTGCGCTTGTGGTTCACCGACGTGCTCGGGTTCCTCAAGTCGGTCGCGGTCGCGCCCGCCGAGCTGGAAGGCGCCTTCGCCGAGGGGATCGGCTTCGACGGCTCCGCGATCGAGGGCTTCGCCCGGGTCTACGAGTCGGACATGCTGGCCAAGCCCGACCCGGCGACGTTCCAGATCCTGCCGTGGCGCGGCGAGGGCCCGTCGACGGCGCGGATGTTCTGCGACATCGGCATGCCCGACGGTTCCGCCTCGTACGCCGATCCGCGTCACGTCCTCAAGCGCACCCTCGGCAAGGCCGCCGAGAAGGGGTTCACCTTCTACACCCACCCCGAGATCGAGTTCTACCTCTTCAAGGAGCCCCCGGTCCCGGGCCACGACCCGATCCCGGTCGACCGCAGTGGCTACTTCGACCACACCGCGCAGTCGATGGGCGCCGACTTCCGGCGTGAGGCGATCACGATGCTGGAGTCGATGGGGATCTCGGTGGAGTTCAGCCACCACGAGGGCGGCCCCGGCCAGCAGGAGATCGACCTGCGCTACGCCGACGCGCTGAGCACCGCCGACAACATCATGACCTTCCGGACCGTGATCCGGGAGGTGGCGCTGAGCCAGGACATCTGGGCCACCTTCATGCCCAAGCCCTACACCACCCACCCCGGGTCCGGGATGCACACGCACGTCTCGCTCTTCGAGGGCGACCGCAACGCCTTCTTCGAGGCGGGTGCCGAGTACCAACTGTCGAAGACCGGTCGGCAGTTCATCGCCGGCATCCTGCGGCACGCCCCCGAGATCACCATCGTCACCAACCAGTGGGTCAACTCCTACAAGCGGCTGATCGGCGGCGGTGAGGCGCCGTCGTACATCTGCTGGGGCCACAACAACCGCTCGGCGATGATCCGGGTGCCGATGTACAAGCCCAACAAGGGCCAGTCGACGCGTATCGAGCTGCGCACCCTGGACGCCGCCTGCAACCCCTACCTCGCGTACGCCGTCGTGCTCGCTGCGGGCATGAAGGGCATCGAGGAGGACTACGAGCTCCCGCGCGAGGCCGAGGACGACGTCTGGTCGTTGACCGAGCGCGAGCGCAAGAGCCTCGGGATCGAGCCCCTGCCGCGCAGCCTGCACGACGCGATCGCGATCGCCGAGAACTCCGAACTGCTCGCCGAGACCCTGGGCGAGCACGTCTTCGACTTCTTCCTGCGCAACAAGCGGGCGGAGTGGGAGGAGTACCGCGGCCAGGTCTCTGCCTTCGAACGGGACCGGATGCTGCCCGTCGTATGACCCGCGAGCCCTACGAGCCGGCCCGCGTCCGGCAGCTGCGCATCCTGGTCAAGGTGGTGCTCGGTCTGGCTGTGGTCCTGCTCGTCTGGGCCGGACTCATCGTGCTCGGCAACGGCGCGGTGGACGTGGCGGTGCGGATCCTGGTCCTGCCCGGTGTGCTGCTCGGAGCCTTCGCCGTCGTTGCGCTGCGGGCCCTGGCGATCGACTCGGCGGCGGCCAAGGTCCCCCTGGTCGCGACGGCAATCATCACGATCGTCGAGGCGCTGCTGCTGAGCCGGACCGTGGTCGGGCTGCTGGCCGGCGTGGTCGGGGTTGCCCTGCTCCTCTTCGCTGTTCTTCCCGGGCGGGGCGAGCCGGCCGAACCTGCCGACGGCTAGGTTGACGCACGTGAGCAAGCCCCTCGTCCTGGTCGTCGAGCACGATGCCGAGTGTCCACCGGCCCTCTTCGGTGACTGGCTCGTCGAGGCCGGCTGCGACCTCGAGCTGTGCCGGCCCTACGCAGGCGACGCCCTCCCCGACCTCTCGTCGTA
Organism: uncultured Actinomycetota bacterium; assembly: GCA_963850965.1. GTDB lineage: Bacteria > Actinomycetota > Actinomycetes > Propionibacteriales > Nocardioidaceae > Nocardioides. The sequence goes on from CAWKMT010000004.1 coordinate 916,921, forward strand.
CGACGGGCTGCTGGTGCTCGGCGGTCCGATGGGAGCAGCCGACGACCAGGCCGCCAGCTGGCTGCCGACGGTCCGCGAGCGGGTCCGCGAGGCAGTCTCGCTGGACCTGCCGACCCTGGGCATCTGCCTGGGCCACCAACTGGTCGCCCTCGCCCTCGGGGGCACCGTCGAGCGCAACCCGCGGGGCCAGCAGGTCGGCCTCCTCGACGTGTCCTGGACCGACGCGGCGACCGACGATCCCCTGCTGGGTGAGCTGGCCACACCCCGCCGGGGTGTCCAGTGGAACGACGACGTGGTGAGCGCACTGCCCGCGGGGGCGCAGGCGCTGGCCGCGACCCCGGCCGGCGAGCTCCAGGCGGCGCGGTTCGGGCCGAGCGCCTGGGGAGTCCAGCTGCACCCCGAGGTGGACACGACCGTCCTCGCCCCCTGGGCGGCGTCCGACCGGGGCTCCCACGAGGCCCGCGGGATCGACCAGGTGGCGGTGCTGCGCGAGATCGACGAGGCGCGCGACGAGCTGGACCGGGCGTGGCGCCCCCTCGCCCTGGCCTTCGCCGCCCGTGCCGTCGGCTTCGCCGGACAACGTCGATGAGCCGCCCGGTGACCAGCGCCGGGGGACTGACCCGCCTGGGCTTCCACGACGCCGACGCCGCTCTGCCGCTGCTGCAACGCCTCGGCCCTGCGGCCGACCCGTTGCTCTCGATCCTGTCCCGGACTGCCGACCCCGACCAGGCGCTCGACTACCTGGTCGTCCTGGCCGAGGCGGTCGACGACGCCGCGGGCCTGTTGAACGAGCTGGCCGACGACGAGGGCACCGCGATGCGCCTGCTGAGTGTGCTCGGTGCGAGCGCCGCGCTCGGCGACCATCTGGCCCAGCACCCCGAGCACTGGCGAGAACTCACCGACCCGCTGCTCGGGTCCACCCGGCCCGCGGCGTACGCCGTGCGCGCGGACCTGCTGCGCGCCGTGGGCGCCGACCCCGACGACCCGACGCCGTCCTCCACGATGCCCGACGCCGCGGCCCTCGACGCCCTGCGCGTGGAGTACCGACGCGTGCTCCTGCGTCTGGCCGCCCGGGACCTGGCCCACAACCTGGCCGTGGACGACGCGGCCGCCGAGCTGGCCGAGCTGGCCGCCGGGACCCTCGACGCCGGTCTCGCGATCGCGCGGCAGCGGGTGGGGGAGGAGGCCTCGCTGGCCCGGCTCGCGGTCATCGCGATGGGCAAGTGCGGCGGACACGAGCTGAACTACGTCTCCGACGTCGACGTGATCTTCGCCTTCGAGCCCACGACGCCGGGGCAGGACGAGGCCCAGGAGCACGCAGCGGCGCGGGTGGCGACCCAGCTGGCCAGCCACCTGATCCAGATCTGCGGCGAGAACACCGCCGAGGGCACGATCTGGCCGGTCGACGCGGCCCTCCGGCCGGAGGGCAAGGCCGGCCCGCTGGTGCGGACGATCGCGAGCCATCGCGGCTACTACGAACGCTGGGCCAAGACCTGGGAGTTCCAGGCGCTGCTCAAGGCTCGCCCGGCCGCGGGGGACCTGGCCCTGGGCCACGAGTACGTCGCGATGGTGACGCCGATGGTCTGGAGCGCCGCCGAGCGCGACGGGTTCGTCGCCGACACCCAGGCGATGCGCCGGCGCGTGGTCGACAACATCCCGCCGCGCGAGGCCGACCGGCAGCTCAAGCTGGGCTCCGGTGGTCTGCGTGACGTGGAGTTCGCCGTCCAGCTGCTCCAGCTGGTGCACGGTCGCGGGGACTCCCGCATCCGCGCCGGGACGACCCTCAGCGCACTGTCGGACCTCACGCGCTACGGCTACGTCGGCCGCGAGGACGGTGAGGCGCTGCACGACGCCTATGCCTTCCTGCGCACCCTCGAGCACCGGATCCAGCTGCACCAGCTGCGCCGGACCCACGTGGTTCCGGCCGACGAGGAGTCGCTGCGCCGGTTGGCGCGAAGCATGGGCTTCTTCAAGGAGTCGGTCGCCGCCCTCGACAAGGTCTGGCAGCACCACCGGCGCGAGGTGCGTCGCCTGCACGAAAAGCTCTTCTACCGTCCGCTCCTGGCCGCGGTCGCGCGCATCCCCGGCGACGAGGTCCGGCTGTCCACCGAGGCGGCCGGCGCGCGGCTGGCAGCGTTGGGCTACCTCGACCCCCAGGCCGCGCTGCGCCACCTCGAGGCGCTGACCGCCGGTGTCTCGCGCACCTCCGCGATCCAGCGGGCGTTGCTGCCGGCGATGCTCGAGTGGTTCGCCGACGCCCCCGATCCGGACGCCGGGCTCTTCGGCTTCCGCCGGATCAGCGAGTCACTGGGGGAGAGCCCCTGGTACCTCAAGACCCTGCGCGACGAAGGACAGGTGGCCGAGCGCCTGGCCAAGCTGCTCGCCACCTCCCGCTACGCGACCTCGCTGCTCGAGCGCGAGCCGCAGGGCGTGAAGATGCTCGGCGAGGAGCTCACCCCGCTGTCGGCCGAGGCGTTGACCGAGGAGATGGTGGCCTCCGGTGGTCGGCAGGACGACCCGGAGAAGGCGGTGCGCGCCATTCGTGCGATCCGCCGACGTGAGCTCTTCCGAACCGCCTCCGGGGACCTGCTCGGGCTGATCGACGTCGCCGACATCGGTGCCGGTCTGTCCCGGCTGACCGACGCGACGCTGGAGGCAACCCTCGACGTCGCGGGACGCGCCGTACGCCTCCAGCGGTCGCTGGACCAGGCCCCCACCCGGATCGCGATCGTGGCGATGGGGCGCTACGGCGGCTTCGAGCTCTCCTACGGCAGCGACGCCGACGTGCTCTTCGTGCACGACCCGCTGCCCGACGCCGACCCGCAGACCGCGACGTCGTACGCCACGGCTGTGGCCAACGAGCTCAGCCGGCTGCTCGCGCTGCCGGGCGCGGACCCCGCGCTCGAGGTCGACGCCGACCTGCGGCCCGAGGGGAAGCAGGGAGCCCTGGTCCGCACGCTCCAGTCGTACGCCGCCTACTACGCGAAGTGGTCCTCGGTCTGGGAGGCGCAGGCGTTGCTGCGTGCCGATGCGGTGGTGGGCGACCTCGACCTGCGGCGGCGCTTCGAGGAGCTCATCGACCCGTTGCGCTTCCCGGCGGACGGCATCACCGATGAGGACGTGGTCGAGGTCCGCCGGATCAAGGCGCGCGTCGATCAGGAGCGACTGCCGCGGGGGGCCGACCCGACCACCCACCTGAAGCTGGGTCGGGGCGGCCTGGCCGACATCGAGTGGACCGTGCAGCTGCTCCAGATGCGGCACGCCGGCGCGATCCCCTCGCTGCGCACCACCCGCACGCTGGAGGCGCTGGCCGCCGCGCAGGAAGCGGGTCTCATCGAGGCCGACGACGCCGAGGTGCTGGCCCACGGCTGGCGCACGGTCAGCCGCATCCGCAACGCCGTGACGCTGGTGCGCGGCAAGCCCGGGGACCAGCTGCCGCGCGACCCGCGCGAGCGGGCCGCGATGGCCAGCATCCTCGGCTACCCGCCCGGCGACTCCGACGCGATGGTCAACGACTACCTGCGGATCACTCGCCGCGCGCACGCGGTCGTCGACTCGATCTTCTGGGGGTAGGAGAGGTGTGACGCGGGGGGCCTGAGGATTCCTTGCGTTTTCTTTGTGGGTAGTGCTGGTTCTTGGCGCACCCTTCCTTGCAGTTGGACCGACAGAGTTCCACTCATCACCAGGTCCGACCAGCGAAACCGCAAGGTGCTGGTCCTCACTCCAAAGGAACACACCATGCGCACCTCCCTCCGCAAGAACTCCGCCAAGGTCCTCGCCTCCGTCGTCCTCGTGGGCGCTGCAGCCAGCGTGGCCGGGCTCGGCACCTTCGGTGCCTTCACCTCCACCACCTCGGCCAGCCAGAACGTGAGCACCGGCAACCTCGTGCTCGGCCTGACCCAGCACTCCTCGCTCGGCACCACGGTCGACGCCGTCAACCTGGTCCCCGGCGACACCGTCCAGCGTGCGGTGACCCTGACCCGTGGCGCCACCACCGAGAAGTTCGGCTCGGTCCTGCTGACCACCACCGGCAGCCTGAGCAACGTCCTGACCAGCGACACCACCAAGGGCCTCCAGGTCGCCGTCGACGAGTGCTCCTCGGCCTGGGTCATGACGCCGGCCACCAAGGTGCTCACCTGCGGCGGAACGCTGACCTCGATCCTCGCCTCCAGCCCGGTCATCCAGGCCAACAAGAACCTGGGCGCGGCCACCACGAGCCTGAACGCTGTGGGTGCCGCGGCGAACCTGCGGGTCACGCTGAGCCTGCCGACCGCTGCCGACAACGACTTCCAGGGCAAGTCGAACGCGATCACGTTCACCTTCGACGCCACGCAGCGCACCGCCGAGTTCCGCTGATCGAGCCCCGATGGCCGCTGGTGCGAACCAGCGGCCATCGGGCGTTGTTCCACTGATCCACTCCGTGCACCACCTGACCAGGAGTCGACCATGAGCTACGCCGTCCCGCTGGGCCGACACCGCGCCGACTCGGCGGCCGTCCGTCTCCCGTCGTTCCTGGCCTTCAAGGCCGAGGAGTCCGGCCCGAGTGTCGACGTCACCCCGAAGGTCACGCCCTCGATTCGCCGCCAGCTGCTCGGCCAGCTGCCGTCGCTCGTCGTGAACGTCGTCATGTTCGTGGCGCTGGTCGGCTTCCTGATGCTCGCCATCGGACCGCACGTCCTGGGCTACCGCACCGCCACGATGCTCACCGGGAGCATGGCGCCGATGATCATGCCGGGCGACGTCGTGGTCACGATGCCGAAGCCGGCCGCCGACGTGCAGGTGGGTGATGTGATCACCTACCAGATCCCCATCGAGGACCACCGGGTGGAGACGCACCGCATCACCGAGGTGATCGAGGGCAGGAACGGCGAGATCGCGATCCGCACCAAGGGTGACAGCAACGCCGGGGTCGACCCCTGGACGGCGACCCTCGAGGGGGACACCGTGTGGGAGGTGACCGCCGTGGTCCCGAAGGTCGGGCACGTGATCCGGGCACTGCGGGTCCCGGCATTCCAGCAGGGCGTCATGTGGGTCAGCCTCGGCAGCCTGCTCCTCCTCGGCCTCGTCATGATCTGGGGACGCGACGAGGACGACGACGAGAACGACGAACGAGAGACGACGACGACGTCGCGTCCACCCGGGACTCCGAGCTCGTCACGACGTGGTGATCAGGCAGGCGTCTCCATGCGGTAGCCGACTCCACGCACCGTGCGGATGACCTTCTTGTCCGGTCCCTCGCCCAGCTTGCGACGCAGGTTGCCGATGTGCACCTCGACCAGGTGGGTGTCGGTGGCCCACTCGGTGTCCCACACCGAACGCAGCAGCGCCTCGCGGGACCACACCCGGGCCGGCGTCCGCATGAGCTCGGTCAGCAGGTCGAACTCGGTGCGGGTCAACGACAGCTCGACGCTGTCCTGGAAGGCGCGCCGGCCTTCCACGTCGACGGTCAGCCCGCCGTGGCGGAGCACCTCGTGGTCGTCGGGGGACGACGACGCGGGGGCAACTTCCTCGAGCGCGGGCCCGCGACGCGGACGCCGGAACATCGCGTTGACCCGGGCCTTGAGCTCGCGCGGGCTGAACGGCTTGGAGATGAAGTCGTCGGCCCCGGTCTCGAGTCCGATCAGTCGCTCGACCTCGTCATCGCGTGCGGTGATCATCACGACGTACGCGTCGGTGAGCTCGCGCATCCGCCGGCAGACCTCGATCCCGTCGATCCCCGGCAGGCCGAGGTCCAGGGTGATCAGGTCAGGGTCCAGGGTGCGCACGGCCTCGACTCCGGCCAGGCCGCTGTCGACTGCGGTCACGTCGAAGCCCTGGGTGGAGAGCGTGAACTTGATGAGTTCCCTGATGTCTTCGTCATCCTCGACCACGAGGGCCCTGCGATCTTCACCCGGAGCGGTCAGCGGCATGCGAGGAATGATGCCAGACCTTGTCTCTATCTTGAGGATGCACCCAACCGTCCTTGATGTCTGACGCCCACACTTGCCGTGAATCACTCACCCCCCGACCCTGGAGCCCTGCTGTGAACCGGTTCGATCGCTGCCGCCGGGCAGTTGTGATCGCGTGGGTTTCGGCGTGCTTGATCCTGGTCCCGGCGATGGCCGTGGCCCGGTTCTCGGTCGCGCAGCCGCCGACTCCTCGGCTGAACGTTTCTGCGGCCACGATGGTGGCGCCGACCGGTGTGGTGGGCACCTACCTCTGCAACCCGGTCGGGGGTGCGATGCAGGTGAGTGTTGCGAACTTCACCGACGCGGGACCCGGGTCCTCCGGTTACACCTACACCCTGACCAGCGAGTACGGCGGTTCCGCGTCGGCCACGAGCACCGCCAGGTCCCAGACGTTGGTGGTCCTCAACTCCGGGGGCAACGGCACGACGTCCTGGACGCTCCTGATCACGACCCGGCTGTCGTCCTGGACCAGCCCGACGTACACCACCCAGGTGGTCTGCAAGGGCAACAAGACCGAGCCCGGGACGCTCTGAACCAACCGACCCTTCACTTGCCAATAATGAAGGTATTACCTTAATATCAAGCACATGAAGGATGGAGCATCACTCGCCACGCTCGTCGGTGACGTCGTGGGGTCCCGGCGCACCCCGGACCGCACGCGACTGCACGCCGTCCTGACCCGCGCGCTGGCCTCGGTGAACGACGACTTCGGCCCCGTCGGCGAGCTCCGCATCACCGTGGGTGACGAGTTCCAGGGGTCGTTCGTCGACGTCGGCACGGCCCTGGCTGCCGCCTGGCGGCTGCGGTGGGCGCTCGCGGGCGAGGCCGAGCTGCGCTACGGCGTCGGGTGGGGGCCGGTCCGGCTCCTCGCCGACGAGCCGCGGGTCGAGGACGGTCCGGGCTGGTGGGCCGCGCGCGACGCGATCGAGTGGGTCAAGGCCCAAGCCGATCGGCCCGGCACTCGCCAGCTGCGTACGGCGTACCGCCTCGCGGAGGGAGCGACCGGACCGAGCCAGGCAGCCGTGAACGCTGCGCTGATGTGTCGGGACCATCTGGTGGGATCGCTCTCGGAGCGTTCGGGGCACATCCTGGGTGAGCTCGTCGCCGGGCTCAGCCAGGTCGAGATCGCCGCTGAGCTGGGCATCTCCGCCTCGGCGGTCTCGCAACGCGTCCGGGGAGATGGACTGGTCGTGGTCGAAGCAGCACAAGAGATGGTGGAGGGAGTGCGATGAGCTGGCTCGGGCTGTTGCTGATCGGGGTCGGCCTCGCCGACCTCGTCTACTCGGTGCGTCCGCTCAAGGTGGTGCCGGAGGTGGCCGGCGCGATCGCGGTGGTGCTCGTGGGCCTGCTCGCCGGGCTGACCAGTCCCGGTGAGGTCGTGGCTCTGGTGGCGCTGGCGCTGCTGGTCCTGGCCTGGGGGCAGAGCGTGAGTCGTGCCTTCGGGGGTGGGCGGGCGTGGGTGCCGCTCGCTGTCCTGGGTGCCGGGCTGGTGGCGACCGTCGCACTCTCCGGCCGAGGCGGTGGGCCGTCCGGGCCGCTGGGGGAGTGGCTCGGCGACGTCGCGCTGCCCCTGATCGCGGACCTGCCGCCCGACCGTTTCCTCCTGCTGCTGGGGGCCTTCCTCGTCCAGCTCAGCACCGGCAACGTGCTGGTCCGCCTGGTCCTGACCGCGACCGGGACGATGAACCCCGCACGCCCGGGCGACGAGCCGGGTCCCGAGACCCGGCTCAAGGGCGGTCGTTTGCTCGGCCCGATGGAGCGGGTGTTGATCCTCGGCCTGGGCCTCGCCGGACACGTGACCGCCGCGAGCCTGGTGGTGGCGGCCAAGGGCCTGCTCCGCTTCCCCGAGCTCTCCTCGAGGCGTGAGCAGGAGCGGATCCACCAGCTCACCGAGTACTTCCTCGTGGGCACCTTCGTCAGCTGGCTGGTCGCTCTCGGCGCCCTGGCGCTGCTCGCGACCTGAGCTCGCGTGGGGGTCAGGCCGGTGGGGCGGTGAGCACCCGTCGGGCCAGCTCGGTGGTCGCCTCGACGCCCAGGTGGCCCACGACCCGGGAGACCCGCGCATCCTCGAGTGGCAGCAGCCCGGCCGAGCCCGGGACGTCAGGCGTCAGGCCGAGGTCGACGTCGGTGCGCCCCGACATGATCGACAGGTTGAAGTCGTACCGCTCGCGGGCGCCGGGCGCGGTCAGTCGCTTGAGCAGCCCGGCCCCGAGCCGGCGCTGTGACTCCTCGTCGCAGTAGGAGTCGATGGTCGCCACCAGGTTGACGCCCTCGGCGTGGTCGATGTCGGCCCAGACCTCCTGCATCGAGCCCATCTGGGTCAGCAGCACCGGCGCCGTCTTGGTGCCGATCCCCGTGACCCCCGGCAGGTTGTCGCTCGCGTCGCCCCGCAGGGCGGCGTACTCGAGGTAGTGGCCGGCGGCGACGCCGTACAACGCCTGCAGGCTGGTGGGGCTGAGCAGGGGAGCGGAGGCCAGACCACCGTTGATGAGGCGGAGCACGCGGGTGTGATCGCTGATGTGGGCGAAGGAGTCACGGTCCGAGGTGACCAGGACGCAACTCCAGTCCTCGCGCTCGGCCCAGGCTGCGGCCGACGCGTTGACGTCGTCGGCCTCCAGTCCGGGCGGAGTGACGGCGTGGAAACCAAGGGCGTCGAGCATCGCGCCGGCGCGATCGAGCTGGTCGACCAGGTCGGCGTCCTTCTCCGCACGGCCGGCTTTGTAATCGGGGTAGGCCTCCGCGCGCACCGAGTGGGTCCGGTCGTCGAGACCGAACACGACGGCGGCAGGGGCGAACCGGTCGATGGTCTCGAGGATCTGGCGCAGCATGCCGTGCAGCGCCCAGGCCGGCCGGCCGCCGCGGTCACGCAGCCCCGTGTCGACCCGCGCGTGGTGGTTGCGGTGCAGCAGCGACGGCGCGTCCACGGCCAGGAGCGTGCGGCGCTCGGCGAAAGGGGTTCCGGAGGTCTGCATGGGAGTGCTCGTCACCCTACGCACGAGCGGGGGACCCGTGGACTTCGGGGGAGTGCGCCGGATGCTCTACATTCCCAAGGTGAGTGCTCAAGCCCCCTCGACGGTGATCCTGATCCGCGCGCAACGGTTCATCCCGAACCACGCGACCGCGGCCGACAACACCTTCCAGTGCGACGTCCCGGCCGGCCAGCCCGACGACGTGACGTCGACCAAGGCCCTGGCCGAGATGGATGCCGTCGCCCAGGCGCTCCGGGACGCCGGCGTGGTCGTTCACGTCTTCGACGACGAGGACCACACCCGCCCGGACAGCGTCTTCCCGAACAACTGGCTCTCGACCCACGCGGGCGGCAACATCGCGGTCTACCCGATGTATGCCTCCAACCGTCGCCACGAGCGGCGCAACGACGTGCTCGAGCTGCTCAAGTCGCAGTACCGCGTGCAGACGATCATCGACTACTCCGGCCTCGAGCCCGACGGGATCTTCCTCGAGGGCACCGGCGCGATGGTCCTGGACCACATGTCGCGCGTCGCCTACACCGCGCGCAGCCACCGGGCCGACACCCATGTCCTCGAGCGCTTCTGCACCGACTTCGGCTACGAGCCGATGGCTTTCGACGCGGTCGACGCCTCGGGCGTTCCCGTCTACCACACCAACGTCATCGCCTGCATCGGCACGGACGTCGCGCTGATCGCCCTCGAGATGATCCCGGACCTGCAGCGTCGCGCCGAGGTCCGCGAGCGGCTCTCGGTGAACGGCAGGACGATCGTCGAGCTGACCGAGCAGCAGATCCGCGAGTTCGCCGGCAACGCCGTCGAGCTGTGCAGTCGTACGCCGGGTGGCCCGCGCCGCTACATCATGGCGATGTCGGCCCGGGCTCGCCGCAGCCTGCGTCCGGACCAGGTCGCCGCGATCGAGAAGTCCTGCGAGATCGTCGCGATCGACATCCCCACCATCGAACTGGCCGGTGGGTCGGTCCGGTGCATGATCGCCGGCGTGCACCTCGACCGACGTCGCGCCGTTGCGCCCGAGCGCTCGGCTGCGGTCGCGGCGATCGACGAGGACCCGCACACCGCCGGACGGCCAGGACGTCGCGATGGGCGACCTCGCGGCGACCCGGTGACCCGGCTGCTGCTCGTCGGCGCCGGACACACCCACCTCTACGTCGTCAAGCAGGCCGCGGCGCTCGTCGCCGCGGGCTACCGGGTCCGGCTGTTGGCTCCGGCGTCCTTTGACTACAGCGGTGTCGCGTCAGCCACCGCGGCCGGCACCGTGGCCAGCGACGTCGGACGGATCGACGTACGCGCGCTGGCCGACGAGTCCGGGGTGGAGTTCCACGAAGGCACCCTGGTGGGCCTCGACCCCGAGGTCCGGGTGGCGACGACCTCCGAGGGTGCCCACCTGTCGTACGACGTGGTGTCCCTCAACATCGGCAGCGTGGTGGCACCGGAGGGTATGAGCGTCGATCCGAGCGTCCTGCGGGTCAAGCCGCTCAGTGGCCTGGCTGCGTTGGACGCCCGGCTCCGATCCGCCTCGGCGCCCCCGACGGGCTCCGTCGTCACGGTCGTGGGGGGCGGCGCCACCGGGCTGGAGCTGGCCGCGCACGTGGCCGTCCGCCCCGATGTGGGCCTGGTCCGACTGCTGGAGGCCGGGCCCGTCGTGGGTGCCGACCTGCCGGCTGGTGCCCGCCGGCGGATCCTCCGACTCCTCGCGCAGCGTGGGGTCGAGGTGAGCACCGGCTGTGCGGCGACGGTCGTCGGGGCCGACCGCGTCGTGTGCGTCGACGGTGCCGAGTTCTCCCACGACCTCGCCCTGCTCGCGACCGGGCTGGTCGCGCCCCCGTTGCTGGCGGAGCTCGGGCTGGGCACCGGGCTGGGTGTGCCGGTCCGGGCCACGCTCCAGCATGCCGACCACGACGAGATCTATGCCGTCGGGGACTGTGCCCGGTTCCTCCCGCGAGCCTTGCCCCGCGTCGGCGTACACGGCGTACGGCAGGGGCCGGTGCTGGTCGACAGCCTGGTCGCGCGGCTCAGCGGCGCGCCACTGCCGGCGTACGAGCCTCAGCTCCAGGCGCTCGCGATCCTCGACCTCGGGGGCGGGGTCGGGCTCGCCGTCCGGGGTCGCTGGTGGTGGTACGGCGTCGCAGCACTGCGCCTCAAACGGTTCATCGACCGACGCTGGCTCAGGATCTACCGACCCTGAGGTTTGTCTTTCCGGATCCACGACCTACGATCTTCCAAAGAACATTGGAGGAATGGTGGATTCAGCAGAGCGACGTACCCGCGTCTTCGACGAGCTCGCCGTCGTGGGCAAGGCTTTCGGCAGCGCCAAGCGCCTGGAGCTGGTCGACCTCCTGGCCCAGGGCGAGCGCACCGTCGATGGTCTGGCCCGGGCCGCCGGCATGGGGGTCACCACCGTGTCGGCCCACCTGCAGGTGCTCAAGCTGGCCAACCTCGTCCGCACCCGCCGCGAGGGCACCAAGGTGCACTACCGGCTGGCGGGCGACGACGTCGCCGGCCTGTACGCCGCCATGCGCAGCGTGGCGCGGGATCGCTCGGCCGATGTCGGCCAGGCGCTCGAGGCGTACCTGAACCTGCCGGGCTCCGGCGACGTGAGCCTGGTGTCGCGCGACGAGCTCTCCCGGCTCCTGGCGAGCGACGAGATCACCCTGCTCGACGTCCGACCCGAGGAGGAGTTCGCAGCCGGGCACATCCCGGGGGCGCGCAGCGTGCCCCTGGCCTCGCTCATCGCGGGTGCCGCGGAGCTGCGGGACGCCCCCGACGTCGTGGCCTACTGCCGGGGCAGCTTCTGCGTGATGGCGCACGACGCGGTCCGGCTGCTGGGAGCGGAGGGAGTCGCGGCACGCCGCCTCGAGGACGGCATGCTCGAGTGGCGCACGCACGGACACCCCGTGGCGGTGGGCGCCCGATGACCGCGGCTTCCCTGACCGTGCTGGCCTCCTGGCCGCTGCGGCGCTGGTTGGCGGCCGTCGGTGCCGCGACCGCGTTCGTGCTGCTGGTGGCGATCCCGACCGACCTCATCGACAACCCTGTCTTCGGCCGGGAGATCCCGCCGACCTGGTGGGCCTGGCCCTCGCTCCTCGTCTCCTCGGTCCTCGGTGGCCTCCTCGTCGCGACGTACGTCGCCTCACCGGTCCAACCCGACGTCACGGCGACCCGCCGCGGCGGCTGGGTCGGGGCCTGGCTGACCTACTTCGCGGTCGGCTGTCCCGTCTGCAACAAGCTGGTGCTGCTGGCCCTCGGCAGCGCTGGTGCCATCACCTGGTTCGAGCCGGTCCAGCCGGTGCTCCAGGCCCTCGCCATCGCCCTGCTCGCCTGGGCGTTGCACCGCCGACTTCTCGGCGAGCTGTCCTGCCCGACCACCACCCTCGGAGATGTTGCCCGTGTCTGATCGCCGCAAGAGTCCCGTCGTCCCCCTCGCCATCGCTGCCGTTGCCCTCATTGCCCTGATCGCCACCCTCATCGGAGCCGGGGGCCCCGGCGGCACGGACGATGCCGACGAGTCGGCCGGCGCGCCCTCATCCGGCCAGGCTGCCGAGGCGAACCGCGCACCGGACGACACCTGGGAGCAGCTCGTCCGCCGCGAGCCCGGCGACCCGATGGCGCTGGGCGACGTCGATGCCCCCGTGGTGATGCTGGCCTACTCGGAGTTCCAGTGCCCGTTCTGCGGAAAGTTCGCCCGGGACACCGCGCCCACCCTGATCGAGCAGTACGTCGAGGAGGGCACGCTGCGCATCGAGTGGCGCGACTTCCCCTACCTCGGCCCCGAGTCGACCACCGCCGCGCAGGGCGGTCGTGCCGCCGCCGAGCAGGACAGCTTCTGGGCCTTCCACGACGAGATGTACGCCGACCAGCTCCCGCCCAACTCCGGCGACCTCGACGCCGACCACCTCGCGGGCATTGCGGAGAAGCTGGGCCTCGACGTCGAGCAGTTCCGCCAGGACATGGAGTCCGCGGCCACGGAGCGGGCCATCGCCGCAGACTTCTCCCAGGGTCAGGCGATCGGGGTCACCGGGACGCCGGCGTTCGTCATCAACGGGGTGCCGGTGATCGGCGCCCAGCCCACTGAGGTCTTCGAGAAGACCATCGAGCAGGCCGCGGCGGAAGCGGGCTGATGGGTGAGGTCGGACTGCTGGCGGCCTTCGCTGCCGGCGTGCTCGCCCTGCTCTCCCCGTGCTCTGCCCTGCTGCTGCCGTCGTTCTTCGCGATGGCGTTCGCGAGCAGGCGGGCACTGGTCGCGCGGACGTCGGTCTTCTACCTCGGCCTGCTGATCACGCTGGTGCCGCTCGGCACCGGCGCCGCGGCAGCCTCGACGTTCTTCTACGGCCACCGACCCCTCCTGATCAGTGTGGCCGGGTGGCTGATCATCGGCTTCGGGGTGCTGCAGCTGCTCGGCAAGGGCTTCACGATCCCGTTCTCGGAGCGGCTGAGCGCGGGCGTGGCGACCCGAGGTGGCGACGGCTGGCTCTCGACCCTGATGCTCGGTGCCGTCTACGGGCTGGCGGGCTTCTGCTCGGGGCCCGTGCTCGGCGCGATCCTCACCGTCGCTGCCACTCAGGAGTCGCCGTGGCGGGGCGGGGGACTGCTGGCGGTCTACGCACTCGGGATGGCCGCGCCGCTCTTGCTGCTGGCGGGGCTGTGGGACCGCTACGACCTGGGCAGCCGGCGTTGGTTGCGTGGTCGAACGCTCGCCCTCGGACCCTGGCGGGTGCACTCGGTGTCGCTGCTGTCCGGTCTGCTCTTCGTCGCGATCGGGGTGATCTTCCTGCGCTACGACGGCACCGCCGGGCTCACCGGATCGCTCGGCATGGGCGATCTCACCGACCTCGAGTTCAGCGCCCAGCAAGCCGTTTCCGAGTGGACCTCGGGCGTGCCGAGCTGGGCGGTCCTGGTGCCGGTGCTCCTCGTCGCGTCGTACGTCGCGTGGCGCCGCGCCCGCGCGGAGACGGATCGGTCGGAAGCTTCGCAGCGAGTGCAAGACTGACGTGCGTGGCGCATCGTCTTCTCGCGGGGCTCGTCCTCGCTCTCGTCGTGTCCGGGTGCAGCGCGGGAGGGGACCCGGTGCTCGACACGTCCTTGCCTGCGCAGGACCTCGTCCTGCCCGCCGGTCCGACCTACCTGGCCCAGGAGCCGACCCGGCGCGCCGATCGGTGGACTGCCGTGGTCGGTGGATCCTCGCGTGACCTGGGCGCCCTCGACGACGCCAGGTGGTTGCCTGATGGGCGGGTGCTGGCCCGCCGCGGCATCAGCGGGCTCGAGATCATCGACCCCGTCACCGGTGAGGTCGAGGCGCAGACCAGGGCCGCGGGCCAGTGGGGGGTGACTCCCGAGGCGATCACCGTGCGCCACGACAGGCGCAACCGGATCGTCGTCTACTCCGCCGACCTGACCGAGCCGCAGGTCCTCACGGTGAAGGACAGTGCGGTCGAGACCGACCAGCTCGAGAAGTACGACGCCGAGCTGTCGATCCACCACGCGGCGTACACGCTGGCTGGCGTGACCTGGGTCCAGTGGGGTGTCAACAGCGAGGACGACACCAAGACCGACCACGGCGTGCTGCGCATCGAGGACGGCGTGCCGAGCGAGGTGCTGCGCGACGAACCGGTGGTCTCGCTGATCCCGAGCCGGGACGGAGCCGCGCTCCTGGTGCTGATGCAGGACAACGGGTCGTCCGAGAGCTGTGGGGGCTGTGTCGTCGAGCAGACCCTGGTCGAGCTGGATCCCGCAACCGGCGAGATCGCCGCCGAGTACGGCATGCCGGACGGCTACCAGCGATCCTGGCGGGTGGAGGCGGTCGACAAGGTCGGGTCCGTGGTGGTGGCGCGGTTCGCCATCGGCGAGGCCGAGGAGCCAGGGGACCCCGGCGTCAGTCGCCAGACCTGGACCTACGACGGTGACTGGACCCAGCGCGAAGACCTGGACGGGGACCGCACCTGGTGGCAGGAGGGGGGCCGCCTGGAGTGGGTCCAGCTCGACACCCGACGTGACGAGGGCGAGTTCGCTGCGATGGCGCTGACCTGGCTGCCCGACGACGGCGACCCGGTGGAGATCTACGGCGAGAACCAGCCGTGCCCGCAGCGCGGCGGGGACCGCTGCCCGCTGATCCAGGCTCCCGGGAGCCCGCTGCCGCCCGGGTGAGGCATCCGGTGTCCATGGTCGAACACCTCCACCCGCAGGGGCTCCCGGCCAGCTCCGCCTCCGCAGCAGCGCTCAGTACCGTGCCGGCGCCGCGATGTTCTGGTTCAGCCTGAACACGTTGTCCGCGTCCCACTCGGCCTTGAGCCCCTCGAGCCGATCGTAGGACGCGCCGTAGGCCTCCCTGACGCGTGCCTGGCCCTCGTCCCCGAGGTGGTTGACGTAGGTACCGGCCGACCACGGCCGCATCGCCTCCCAGACGCGGCGCGCCCACGCGACGTGGGGCTCGGGCGCCTCGGTCGGGTCGACCCACATCGCGACGACAGTGAACATCCACTCGGCCTGGCGTGCCGGGAAGGCCGTACCGGACAGCGGTTCACGGGAGAACGCTCCGCCCATCTGGTGCAGCAGGATCTGCGAGTACGGCGACGACGCCTGGGCGTGATGAGCGGCGAGGACCTCGAGCGCTTCCTCGTCCAGCGGGCCGAGGAAGTCCGACTTCACGTAGGCGTGGGGGTTCGGTGGCAGGGTCTTGTCGATGCTCTGCTGCAGCTCGACGTAGGGGAGCGGTCGCATCGTGTCGACGACCGGCGGTCCGAACGCTCGCAACGGAGCGAGCACCTCTTCGCCCTGGGACACCTCCCCACAGTGTGCGGCGGCCAGCACACAGACCGGCTGGCCCTGTGCCTCCGGCGGGATGAAGGGCGCCTCGGGAGCGGTGACCAGCGCGGCCACCATCCGCACTTCGTCGGGCACCGTCGGGGCCAGGTCGATCATCGCCTTCAGCGCGGCAACGGCGCGGAAACCGGGATGGATCATCTCGCCGCCGTACACGATCGGGCCGACCGGATGCAGGTCGAACTCGAGCTCGGTCACCACGCCGAAGTTCGCTCCGGCACCTCGCATGGCCCAGAAGAGGTCAGGGTTCTCGGTCGACGACGCCCGCACGATCTCACCCGAGGCCGTGACGAGCTCGACCGATCGCAGGTTGTCGCAGGCGAGCCCGTGCGTGCGGCCCAGCCAGCCGATGCCGCCGCCCAACGTCAGTCCGGCGACACCGGTGTCCGACACCTCGCCACCAGGGACGGCGAGTCCGTGCTGCTGAGTCGCGGCGTCCAGCTCGCGCCAGATCACCCCGGGCTGGACGACGGCGGTGCGAGCCTCGCCATCCACGACGATGCCCTTCATCGGCGTCAGGTCGAGGACCGCTCCGTCATCGACCATCGACAGACCGGCCATGCTGTGCCCACCGGCGCGCACGGCGATGAGCAGGCCCTCGTCCCGGGCGAAAGAGATCGCGGCCCGCACATCCTCGGTGCTGGTGCAGCGAAGGATCACCGATGGATAGCGGTCGATGCTGTGGTTCCAGACGCGGCGAGCCGCGTCGTACTCCTCGGAGTCGGGGAGAATGATCTGGCCGCGGAAGCCGGCGGCAACGGCAGGATGCTGAATGGTTGTCATGGAGCGGGACGCTAGGCCCGCCTGACAGCCGCCCGGTATCCCCCCGATCTGGGGTGTTCGACGAGCAATCCCCTCCCTAGGCTGGTCACGTGAGCAGATCCGCTGCGCGAGCCCGCGAGGCAGTCGAGCGCGCTGCCGAGGGTGCCGCCGACGCCGCCGAACTCTTCGGCGAGGTCGCCGCAGTGCTGCGCACGTCGATGCCGCTCGACGGCTGGTGCGGGCACACGCTCGACCCGGCGACCTCGATGCCGACCGGCGGTGACGCGCGCGAGGGGTATCGCGCAGACCTGCTGGGTCGGCTGCTGGAGATCGAGTACGTCGTCGGGGACGTGAACGCCTTCAACCGGCTGCTTCGACAGGAGCAGCCGGTCGGCACCATCCACGTGGCGACGCGAGGCGACCCCGAGACGAGCGCCCGGTACCGCGACGTGGTCGTGCCCTCGGGGTTCGAGCACGAGTTGCGCGTGGTGTTGCGGCACCGGGGCCGCCCCTGGGGTGCGCTGGTGTTGCTTCGGGCGTCGGACACTCCGGCGTTCTCGCCGGGGGAGAGCGCGTTCATGGGGGCAGTCAGCGGCACCTTGGCTGAAGCCGTCAAGCGACTGCTGCTCCGCGAGAACGTTGACGGCGGGGGCGTCCCACGTCAGTCGGGTCTCCTGATCCTCGACCGCGAGGGCTCGATCCAGAGCATCACGCCCGAGGCCGAGCGTTGGATCACCGGCCTCCATGACCACGACGGCGCTGTTCCCCTGACGGTGCAGGCGATTGCGTCGGAGGCCACGAGGGCCGGAGGGACGTCGGTGCGCTGCCGGGCCAGGGGCAGCTCGGGCGCCTGGGTCACGCTCACCGCGTGGTCGCTCGATGACCGGGTTGCCGTGTCGCTCGAGCCCTCGGCCCCCCATGACCTGACCGCGCTGGCCCTCGATGCGTACTCGCTCTCACCTCGCGAGCGGCAGGTGGTCGAGCTGGTGCTGCTCGGCCACTCGACCGCGGAGGTCGGCGCGCAGCTGTTCCTGTCGCCGTACACCGTGCAGGATCACCTCAAGTCGGTGTTCGCCAAGACGGGGGTGCGATCGCGCCGAGAGCTGGCGGCCGATCTCTTCTTCCGGCACTACCTGCCGCGCATCGAGCGCGGCTCGCGGATCAACGCGGATGGCTGGTTCGCGGACGAGGGCTGAGGATCCTGCTTGCGCCCTCCTCGTTGCGAGCCGGGGCCTGCCCCAGCACCGCCCCGAGCAGCCGCCGGAGTACGCCGAGCTGGGCGCGCATGTGCTCGGGCTTGCCGGTCGAGCGGGAGAGCAGGAACGCGCCCTCGAAGGTGACGAAGACATGGTCGGCGAGCGCCTCGACGTCGCCGCGGTCGAGGCCGCGACTCTCCATGGCGGCCTCGAGGAGTCCGACGATCTCCTCCCGCCAGACCTCGATGGCGTGGGCGATCAGGTCAGCCGTGCCGTTGGAGACCAGTTGCTGCTCGGTGAGGACGGCGACGTAGAGGCAGTTGCTCTGGGCGGCCATGATCTCGTCGGCGGCCTCCTCGAAGCAGCGCACGAACGCCACGACCCGCTCGGCCGGGTCAGCGATGTCGGCGGTCTGCTCCAGTGCTGAGCGCAGCTGGCCGATGTCGGCCGCGACGTACCGCTCGGTCAGCGCGCGGCCCAGGTCGAGCTTGGAGTCGAAGTGGTGGAAGAACGCGCCCTTGGACGTGCCGACCTGCTGGATGACCTGGTCGAGCGAGGTGGCCGCGAAGCCCTGCTCGATGACGAGGTGCTGCGCGGCGTCGAGGATCCGCTCGCGGTTGATGGACCCATCCTTTGGCATGAAAAGAGTTGTACCAGACTGTTCGGTCTGATACAAACAGACTGAGCAGTCTGGTACATGACGAAGGGACCCCCGATGACCACCACCCACTTCTGGCAGTCCGGCCGCTACGTGAGCGACGGCGGCCTGGAGACCGACCTGATCCTCAACCGCGGTGTCGAGCTGCAGGACTTCGCGTCGTTCCCGCTGGTCGAGCACGAGGCCGGCCGCGCGCACCTGCGCGCCTACTACGACGAGTACGCCGAGATCGCCCGTCGGGCCGGCGCCGGCCTGACGCTGGAGTCGCCGACCTGGCGGGCCAGCGGCGAATGGGGGGCGAGGCTCGGCTACGACGCCGCAGCCCTCGACCGAGCCAACCGCTCGGCGATCGCTTTGCTGCAGGAGCTGCGCGCGTCGTACGCCGACGTCGAGGACGTGCGCATCATCGGTGCCGTCGGGCCTCGGGGTGACGGCTACGTTGCCGACCGCACGATGACGCCCGACCAGGCTGCGGACTTCCACCTGCCCCAGATCGAGGCGTTCGCCGGCTCCGGGGCCGACGCGGTCGGTGCCTACACGATGACCACCGCCGCGGAAGGGATCGGCGTCGCTCGCGCCGCCCGGAGGGCCGGGCTCCCCGTCCTGGTCGGCTTCACCGTTGAAACCGACGGACGGCTGCCCGATGGCACCTCCCTGCGCGAGGCCGTCGCCCGGCTCGACGAGGAGGAGGCGCCGGACGGGTTCATCGTGAACTGTGCCCACCCGACCCACATCCTGCCCGGGCTGGAGGACGGCGAGTGGCTGAGCCGGATCGTCCAGGTGAACCCGAACGCCTCGACGCTCAGCCACGCCGAGCTCGACGAGGCCGAGGAGCTCGACCGCGGCGACCTCGAGCTGCTCGCGTCGTCGTACGACGCCCTGCGTGCCAAGCTGCCCAACCTCGCGATCGTCGGCGGCTGCTGCGGTACCGATGCCAGCCACGTCGCGGCGCTGTGCGGGGTGGAACTCGCACTCTAGGAATCCAGGGTCCGGAAACGGCGAAGGCCCCGGCGGTTGCCGGGGCCTTCGTCGACTGGTACTCACGAGCGTGAGCAGTGCAACTCAGATGTCGTAATACAGCTCGAACTCGTGCGGGTGCGGGCGCATCTGGATCGGCAGGATCTCCTGGGTGCGCTTGTAGTCGATCCAGGTGTCGATCAGGTCCGGCGTGAAGACATTGCCCACGGTCAGGAAGTCGTGGTCGGCCTCGAGGTTGTCGAGGACCGCGTTCAGCGACGTCGGGACCTGGGCGATGTCGGCCATCTCGTCCGGCGGGAGCTCGTAGATGTCCTTGTCGATCGGTGCCGCAGGCTCGATCTTGTTCTTGATGCCGTCGAGGCCGGCCAGCAACAGCGCCGAGAAGGCGAGGTAGGGGTTGGCCGACGGGTCGGGGCAGCGGAACTCGATGCGCTTGGCCTTGGGGTTGGAGCCCGTGATCGGGATCCGCACGCAGGCCGAACGGTTGCGCTGGCTGTAGACCAGCGAGATCGGAGCCTCGAAGCCCGGCACCAGGCGGTGGTAGGAGTTCACCGTGGGGTTGGTGAACGCCAGCAGCGACGGGGCGTGCTTCAGGATGCCGCCGATGTAGTAGCGGGCCATGTCGGACAGGCCGCCGTACCCGGTCTCGTCGTAGAAGAGGGGCTTGCCCTCGTTCCAGATCGACTGGTGCACGTGCATGCCCGAGCCGTTGTCGCCGAAGATCGGCTTCGGCATGAACGTCGCGGTCTGGTTGTTGCGCCAGGCGACGTTCTTGACGATGTACTTGAACTTCATCACGTCGTCGGCGGCCTTGAGCAGCTCGTCGAAGCGGTAGTTGATCTCCGCCTGGCCGGCGGTGCCGACCTCGTGGTGCGCGCGCTCGACGATCAGGCCGGACTTCTCCAGCTCGATGACCATCTCGTCGCGGAGCTCACCGAAGTGGTCGGTCGGGGCGACCGGGAAGTAGCCACCCTTGTACTTGACCTTGTAGCCGCGGTTGTCGTTCTCGAACGCGTCGCCGGTGTTCCAGGCGCCGGCCGAGGAGTTGATCTCGTAGTAGCCGGCGTTCGCCTTGGTCTCGAAGCGCACGTTGTCGAAGACGTAGAACTCCGCCTCGGGAGCGAAGTACGCCGTGTCGCCGACACCCGTGCTCGCGAGGTACGCCATCGCCTTGCGCGCGATGTTGCGCGGGTCGCGGGAGTAGGCCTCACCGGTGAGCGGGTCGTGGATGAAGAAGTTGACGACCAGCGTCTTGGCGACCCGGAACGGGTCGATGTACGCCGTGGTCGGGTCCGGGAACAGCGACATGTCGGACTCGTGGATGGCCTGGAAACCACGGATCGAGGAACCGTCGAAGCCGAGACCGTCGTCGAAGACGGACTGGTCGAACGACGAAACCGGGACCGTGAAGTGCTGCATGACGCCAGGCAGGTCGCAGAAGCGAACGTCGATCATCTCGATGCGTTCGTCCTTGACGTACTTGAGCAGCTCCTCGCTGTTCTGGAACATTCATCCTCCTTGGCTGCGAAAGTCAGCAGCCGACAAAAAGCATGCGAGTTGAGAACCCGGGGCGGCACTGCGCCGGGTGGTGCCTGCAAACCTAGGGCGTGGCAGTTTCTTGACCGTATCTGGTTTGTTTCGGGCATGTAACAGGTGGCCCAGTCCGTGAACCCCCTCCGTCCGGGTCGTCTGCGTGCCACCTCTAGCCTGAGCGCGTGACTGATCAAACCGCCCGGCCCACCGCCTCCTGGGCTCGCCGGGTGATCGCGCTGCTCGTCGACTGGTTCGCCTGCACCCTCGTGGTCATCGTCATCCTGGGGCCGGACCGGTTCTTCGCCGACCAGACGACCACCAGCGACTCGGTCCCGGCCTTCCTGACCTTGGGCGTCTTCGTCGTGGAGACCGCCCTGCTGACCGCGCTGTCGGGCGGCTCGTTCGGCAAGCTCGCGACCCGGTTGCGGGTGATCCGCATCGACGGCAGCGGTCGCCCGCTCGGCCTGCTCGGCGCCCTGGCCCGCAGCGTCCTCGTCGCGCTGGTCATCCCGCCGCTCGTCTTCCGGGCCGATGGGCGCGGCCTCCACGACATGCTGGCCGGTACGGCGACGGTCACCCTGCAGACGGCACGCGCAGCGTCTTCCTGAACCACCTACCGATCTGGCATCGGCAGGGCGTGCTGGGGGAGCCGACACCATCCGACGGGCTGAGCCCGGAGCACGGATCCTGAGCCGAGGCTCAGCGCCCCTTCATGCCCCCGCGCATGCCGCGCATGCTGGTCGGCACGGGTCCCTTGGGGATCGGGATCGCGGACCGGTTGGCGTCGAGCGCCTTGAGACGGTTCAGGATGTCGGTCATCTGGGCGGGCTTGACCTGCCGGCCCAGCTTGGTGATGTGTCGCGAGAGCTTGCCCAGCGGCACCTGACCGGCCTCGTTGCCACAGATGATCTCGTGGATCGGGGTGTCGGCGACGACGCGCTGGTGCTTGCGGTGCTCCGCGGTGAGCAGCTGGCGCAGGCGGGTGGCGTTGCCCTCCCCGACGAGCACGATCCCGGGAGGGCCGACCACTCGGTGGACGACGTCCTGCTGGCGGTTGAAGGCGACCGCAGGGTCGGTCTTCCAACCACGCTTGAGCATCTTCAGGGCCGCCGCGGCCGCTCCGGGCTGGCCGTCCATCTGGCTGTACGCCGCCTTCTGGGCTCGGCGACCGAAGACGATCAGCGAGGTCAGGGTGCCGAACATGAGGGCGCCGACGATCGAGATGGCCAGACCGATGGCGCCCTGGCCGGGCAGGAACCAGAAGATCGCGAAACCGATGGCGGCCGCCAGCACGAAGGAGCCGAGGATCCACAGCCCGATGCGGGGATCGGACTTCTTCGCCATCCGATAGGTCTCGATGAACTGCCGCCGGCGGCTCATCTTCTCGGGGTCGGTCTCTTTCGGGGCCTTGGCCATGACTCAGGGCTGCCTTTTCGTTCTGGGGTGGATCACGCAGGGGTGCCCTGGCGGGCGTCCATGGCCTGACGGTACAGGCGTCCGGCACGGTACGACGAACGCACCAGCGGGCCGGACATCACCCCCGAGAAACCGATCTCGTCGGCCTCGTCCTTCATCTCCACGAACTCCTCGGGCTTCACCCACCGCTCCACCGGGTGGTGGCGCGGCGAGGGGCGGAGGTACTGGGTGATGGTGATCAGCTCGCACCCGGCGTCGTGGAGATCCCGGAGCGCCTGCGAGATCTCCTCGCGGGTCTCGCCCATGCCGAGGATGAGGTTCGACTTGGTGACCAGGCCGAAGTCGCGGGCCTGGGTGATCACGTCGAGGGAGCGGTCGTAGCGGAACGCCGGACGGATCCGCTTGAAGATGCGCGGCACGGTCTCGACGTTGTGGGCCAGCACCTCGGGACGCGACTCGAAGACCTCGGTCAGCAGGTCGGGCTTGCCGTTGAAGTCGGGGATGAGGTTCTCGACGCCGGTGTCGGGGTTGAGCTCATGGATCTTGCGCACCGTCTCGGCGTACAGCCAGGCCCCGCCGTCGGGCAGGTCGTCGCGCGCGACCCCGGTGATCGTGGCGTAGCGGAGCTCCATCTTCTGCACCGACTCCGCGACGCGACGGGGCTCGTCGCGGTCGAGCGGGTCCGGCTTGCCGGTGTCGATCTGGCAGAAGTCACAGCGACGCGTGCACTGGTCGCCGCCGATGAGGAAGGTGGCCTCACGGTCCTCCCAGCACTCGAAGATGTTGGGGCACCCGGCCGCCTGGCAGACGGTGTGCAGGCCCTCGGACTTGACGAGGTTCTGGAGGCGTTTGTACTCCGGCCCCATCGTGGCCCGAGTCTTGATCCACTCGGGCTTGCGCTCGATGGGGGTCTCGGCGTTGCGGACCTCCAGGCGAAGGAGCTTGCGGCCGTCGGGGGTAGTGGCTGTCACGTCGGGTAACTGTACGCCGGGACGGGAGGGCTCCCAATTCGGTCGCCGAGCGACGGGCTAGGTTCGACCCACCATGAACTCCACACCACTTTCCGGTCATCTGACTCGTGCCGCGGCAGCCGTCGTGCTCGTGGTCGCCGCGTCCACCCTGACCGCGTGCACCGGCACGTCGGAAGCCGAACGCGCAGCCGCCAGCGAGAGCGCCCAGACGAGCCCGTTCTCCTCGGACCTCGACGGGCCCACCGAGGCCCAGCCCGGCGACACGATCACCGTCGTGCTGCGCAACCTCGGTCGCCTCCCCGACGCCTACCAGGTGTTGGTCGTCCCGACCGGGGCGGCCGTCCTCAAGGAGAACGACTACCGGCTCGGACCCGGCGAAAGCATCGAGATCGACATCGAGGTCAAGGCGACGCCGTTCGACGTCCAGCTCAAGAACCTCGGTGGCGGCGGCCGCGAGGTCGTGGCTCTCACGGTCCGCTGACCGCACCCGTCAGCTCAGGGCACGTCCCGACGGCGGAAGAGCAGCAACGACGGCACGGCAGCCAGGAACAGCATGCCGCCGAAGTACTGGGAGGCGTCGCCCGTCGTGATCCGGAGGGCGCAGGCGTCCAGCGGCTCGCCGTCCTCGCTGAAGCATTCGCCCCGGTTGTAGTCGTGGACCGTCGTCCCGTTGAGCAGCACCGCGGCGACGTTGTGCTGGGGCATCAGTCGCTGGTTCCCCTCGAAGCTGAGGACCGTGAGCAGGAGTGGCGCGGCGATGGACACGGCGAAGAGCACGCCGAGGGTGGCCACGGTGCTGCGGAACAGCATCGTCAGGGCGTAGCCACCCAGCCCGGCGGACGCGGCCAGCAGGGCGCCCCGCACCGCCTGCTCGTAGCCCCCTGACACGTCCCCGCTGCCGAGGGTGATGTCGCGCTG
The DNA here is from genome assembly GCA_963850965.1 of uncultured Actinomycetota bacterium. Taxonomy (GTDB): domain Bacteria; phylum Actinomycetota; class Actinomycetes; order Propionibacteriales; family Nocardioidaceae; genus Nocardioides. The sequence continues at coordinate 941,104 of CAWKMT010000004.1, forward strand.
TTCGGCGACCAGCCACAGCCCCGTCCAGTACGCCGTCAGGACGGCACCGGCCAGCACCAGCCCGGCGAGGAAGACGATCGCTCCCTTGGCCGCCCAGACCCGCAGTCGGCGGGGCTCGAAGAGGAGCTGGTTGCTCATCGAGCCGCTGTTCCAGTCGTGGCCCACGAAGGTGGTCCCGAGCAGCATCACCAGCATGGTCAGCACGATGGCGACAGCGATCCCGGACCCCTCCTCCCGCTCGTTCTGCAGGTCGAGGGGCTGGCGGTAGAGGAACCACTCGGCGCGCGGCAGGATCTGCTCCTCGCACGCGGCACTGATCTCGTCGGTGCTGCCGCTGAGTCCGTACCGCGCGGGCTTGGCCACGCAGCGCTTGAGCTCCTGCTCGACGTAGGGCTGGTTGCGCTCACGCTCGACCATCTCCTGGGCGTTGCGCAGGTCGGCGTCCGAGACCGGGCGGGTGTTCCACGCCGTGGCACCGAAGATGATCACCGGAACGACGACCGCCGCGGCGGCGAGCAGGATCACCGCCCGACGCCAGAGCAGGCGGGTCAGCTCGACCCTCAGCAACGCCCTCATTGGTCGGCTCCCAGGGTGTCGGCGGCGGTGAGCTGGAGGAAGACCGTCTCGAGGTCGGGTCGCACCGAGGACATTCCGGTCAGCCAGATGTCGGCCTGGGCGAGCGCCCGGGTGATCTCGGCGGGCTGTTCACTGTCGACGCGGAGCGAGGTCGGGCCGTCGGACGTCACGGTGAAACCCGCGGCGGTCAGGGCGCGGTGGGCCGGCTCGGCGGCCGGCACCTCGACGCGGTAGGCCGTACCGGCACCCAGGAGGTCGTCCACGCTGCCGCTGGCCAGCATCCGGCCGTTGCCGATGATGGTGGCCGACGCACAGACCTGCTGCACCTCGGCCAGGATGTGCGAGCTGAGCAGCACCGTCACGCCGGTCTCGCCGAGGTGACGAACGGTCTCCCGGATCTCGCGGATCCCCGCCGGGTCCAGTCCGTTGGTCGGCTCGTCGAGGATCAGCAGCGACGGATCCTTGAGCAGGGTCGCCGCAATGGCCAGGCGCTGCTTCATCCCGAGGGAGTAGGACTTGTAGCGCTCTCGGTCGCGACCGGTGAGGCTGACCGTCTCGAGGGCGGCGTCGACCCGGGCCGGGGTGACCCCGATCGTGCGGGCCAGCAGGACGAGGTTCTGCCGGCCGGTGAAGTTGGGCGAGAACTTCGGCGACTCGACCACCGCACCGATCCGGTCGATCACGCTCGGGAGCAGGTCGGGGACCGGCTGCCCGAAGAGACGCATGGAGCCGCGCGTCGCCCGCGCCAGCCCCAGGAGCATCCGGATCGTCGTGGTCTTGCCGGAGCCGTTCGGCCCCAGGAAGCCGTGGACGCCACCGGCCGGCACGGCGAGGTCAAGGTCCTGCACGGCGACGCGCAGCCCTCGTCTCGACCGGAACTCCTTGTGGAGCCCGGTCGTCTCGATCACCAGTTCACTCACTCTTGGCTCACCCGGCCTCGTTCGTCGAGCGAACCGTGGACGGGCCGCTATCAACTGGACGATGCTGACAGCCGAAAGGTTGCGATGGGCGCAGAACTGCCGTCAGAGCGCGGGGGAGATCAGCTCGATGCGGGGGGTTCGCCCGGGCTCCGGGCGCGCGTCGTAGTCCGGTGTCGGGACGTACGGCGACCACGCGAGGTAGGTGCGCAGGTGCCGCTCGATGCTGGGCAGCACCTCGGCCACCGGCACGTCTCGGCCCAGCTCGCGGGAGAGCGACGTGACGCCGGCGTCGGCGATCCCGCAGGGCACGAACCGGTCGTACCAGCCGAGATCGACGTCGCAGTTGATCGCGAAGCCGTGCATGGTCACGCCACGGCTGACCCGGATCCCGATCGCGGCCACCTTGCGCTCGGGTCCGCGGTCGTCGGCTCGCAGCCAGACGCCGCTGCGACCCGGCACCCGGGCGGTCACGACGCCGAACTCCGCACAGACCGCGATCAGCGCCTCCTCGACCCGGCGGACGTAGTCGACCACCTTCACGTGGTCGGGGAGCTCGACGATCGGGTAGCCGACCAGCTGGCCGGGGCCGTGGAAGGTGATCTTGCCGCCGCGGTCGACGTCGATGACCTGGGCGCCGCCGGGGTCGAGCGGGCGCTCGTCGGGCGTGGTGCGCTTGCCGGCGGTGAAGACCGGCGGGTGCTCGAGCAGGAGCACGGTCGGAGGCTGGCTGCCCTCGACGACGGCGGCGTGCACCTCGCGCTGGAGGTCCCACGCGGCCAGGTAGTCGACGGCGTCGTCCCCCAGTCCCACGGCCCGGAAGGTCAGATCGGTCACGGCCCGACCCTACTCCGGGAGCCCGGGCCGGCCTGTGGAGGAGCCGCGCGCGGGTGGGCGCCGATGGGGTAGGACGGCCGGGTGACTCGAGCTCGGACGCTGTGGACCTGTCTGCTGGTGACGACCCTCGTGGTGGGGGCGGGGGTCCTGCTCTCGTCCGGGGGTGCCCCGGAGCGCCCGTCGCCGGTGGCGTCTCCCGCGCTGACGACGGGGGTGGGAGACGAGCAGCGGGCGCTCGGCGTACTCCACGAGTGGGACGCGCGCCGCTCCCGGGCGTGGGCCGCCGGCGACCGCGCCGCGCTCGCCGACCTCTACGTCGTCGGGTCGGCCGCCGGACGCCGCGATCGACGGATGCTGGCGGCGTGGACCCAGCGCGGACTGCGCGTGCGCGGGCTGCGGACCCAGCTCCTGGCGGTCCACGTGCGACGGGAAGGTCCGCGGCGGCTGGTGCTGCGCGTCAGCGATCGCGTCGTGGGTGGCGTCGCGACGGGGCGGGGCCGGCGCCTCCTGTTGCCCCGCGACTCCGTGACCCGGCACGTGGTGGGACTTCGGCTGGTCTCGGGGGAGTGGCGGGTCGACGAGGTGCGAGCCGCCGGGTGGGCCGGTCCTCAGACCCGGGCGGAGCGCAGGATCGCCCGCACGCCCCGGTCGCGGCACTCGTAGCCCACCGCTGCGAGCGCTGCCGGGCGGACGTTGAGCGAGCCGAGGAGCTCGGGAGCCATCTGGCCGCCGGCGACCTTGAGCAACGCCTTCGGTGCGACGACGAAGGCCTTGCGGTGCACCGCCTCGGCCAGGGCGTCGGTGAACTCCGCGTTGGTCGGGGCCTGCGGGCAGCAGAGGTTGAACGGACCCGACGCTGTGTCGTGCTCGGCGAGGTGCGCCACTGCCCCGACCCAGTCCCGCAGCGAGATCATCGCCATGTGCTGGCTGCCGTCGCCGAGCCGGGCACCCAGGCCCAGCTTGAAGGCCAGCCGCAGCTGCTTGAGGGGAGCGGCCCGGCGGTCCATCACCGGGGAGGTGCGCAGGATGCAGACCCGGGCACCGGCCTCCACTGCAGGATCGGTCGCGGCCTGCCACTCGCGGGTGACCTCGGTCAGCAGCGCATGGCCCCGGCTGTCGGACTCCTCGGTCAGCACCTCGCTGCCGTGGTCGCCGTACCACGAGATGCCGTTGCCGGCGAGGAACGCCGGGGGTCGCTCCGCCTGCGCGATGGCAGCGGCCAGCACAGCGGTGGTGGCGACCCGGCTGCGGCGCAGCTCCCGGGCCCAGGTCTTCGAATGGGGGTTGCCGGCCGTCGGGCTGCCGGCCAGGTTGACCACGACATCCGCGCCGGCGATCAGGGCGCGGTCGCAGGTGCCGGCGTACGGGTCCCAGGTGGACTCGTCGGGCGCGGACGTGGGCTTGCGGACCAGCGCGGTGACCGCGTGGCCTCGTCGTACGAGCTCAGCGCTCAGATGGGTGCCGAGGAACCCGGACGCGCCGGCGATGACAATCTGCATGCCGCCACCCTGTCACGCACCCCCTCGCCCACCCGTCACGAATGGCCGCTGAAATGCCGCCGACCTGTCACTTATGGCCGGTGGTGGCGGCCATTAGTGACAGGTCGGCGGGGTTTAGACGGCCACAAGTGGCAGGTCAGACCTCGAACTGGCCGGCTTCCAGGCGCTGCTTGACCTCGGCGAGGAACCGGGCCGCGTCGGCACCGTCGACCAGACGGTGGTCGTAGGTCAGGGCGAGGTAGACCATCTGGCGTACGGCGATGGTCTCGCCGAGGTTCGCGTCGTCGATCACGACCGCGCGCTTCACGATCGATCCCGTGCCCAGGATGGCGACCTGGGGCTGGTTGAGGATCGGGGTGTCGAAGAGCGCTCCACGGCTGCCGGTGTTGGTCAGCGTGAAGGTGCCACCCGACAACTCGTCGGGGGTGATCTTGTTGGTGCGGGTGCGCTCGGCAACATCAGCGATCTTGCGGGCCAGGCCGGCAATCGAGAGGTCCCCGGCCTCCTTGATCACCGGCGTCAGCAGGCCGCGCTCGGTGTCCACCGCGATCGCGAGGTTCTCGCGGTCGTAGTAGGTCACCTCGCCCTTCTCGGTGTCGATGGCGGCGTTGAGCGACGGGTGCTGCTTGAGCGAGTCGATCGCAGCCTTGGCGAAGAACGGCAGGAACGTCAGCTTCACGCCCTCGCGCTCGACGAACTCGGCCTTGGCGGCGTCGCGCAGCCGGGAGATCACGGTCATGTCGACCTCGATGACCGTGGTCAGCTGCGCGCTGGTCTGCAACGACTCGACCATCCGCTTGGCGATGACCTTGCGCAGCCGCGAGAGCGGCTCGGTCTTGCCGCGCAACGGCGAGGGGCTGCTCGACGGAGCCGAGCCCGAGGCGGGCTTGGACTCGGAGGAGGCCGGGGCCGCGGGAGCGGAGGCCGCGGGGGCCGCCGATTCCTTGGCCTGGGCTGCTGCGTCGAGGACGTCCTGCTTGCGGACCCGACCGCCGACCCCGGAGCCGGTCACACCGGCCAGGTCGACGCCGTGCTGGTTGGCCAGCTTGCGCACGAGCGGAGTGACGTACGTCGAGGCGTCGCCGCGACCGTCGGTGGTCTCCTCGTCGGGCTCGGGTGCCTTCTCGGGTGCCTTCTCGGGCGCCTTGGCCGCCGGCTTCTCGGGCTCGGGCTTCTTCTCCTCGGCCTGCGGTGCGGGTGCCTTCTCCGGCTCCGGCTCGGGCTCGGGTGCCTTCTCCTCGGCCTGGGGCTTGGCCTCCGGCTCCGCCTGGGCGGGGGCGCCGTCGCCGGACCCGATGATGGCCAACTCGGCACCGACCTCGACGGTCTCGTCCTCCTCGGCCTTGATCTCGAGCAGGGTGCCGGCCACGGGCGAGGGGATCTCGGTGTCGACCTTGTCGGTGGACACCTCCAGCAGCGGCTCGTCGACGGCGACCTCGTCGCCGACCTTCTTCAGCCAACGGGTGACGGTGCCCTCGGTGACCGACTCGCCCAGGGCGGGCAGCGTCACCGACGTGCTCTCGCCACCGGACCCACCGGACCCACCGGACGACTTCGCCGCCGGCTTCTCCTCCGGCTCGGGCTCGGGCTCGGCTTCGGGCTCGGCTTCCGCTTCCGGCTCCGGCTCTGCCTCAGGCTCGGGCTCCGCTTCCGGCTCGGCCTCGGCTTCGGGCTCGGCTTCGGCCGGCGCGTCGTCGGAGCTGCCGGAGGACTCGCCCTCCTCACCGATCACGGCGAGGACGGCGCCGACCTCGACCGTGTCGTCCTCGTTCGCCTTGATCTCGAGCAGGGTGCCCGCAACCGGCGAGGGGATCTCGGTGTCGACCTTGTCGGTGGACACCTCCAGCAGCGGCTCGTCGACCGCAACGGCGTCGCCGACCTGCTTGAGCCAGCGGGTGACGGTGCCTTCGGTGACGGACTCGCCGAGTGCCGGGAGGTTGACTTCGGTGGCCATGGAGTTCCTTCGCTCGCGTCTTCGGGTCTGGGGTCGTGGGTCAGGAGTGGGCGTGGAGCGGCTTGCCGGCCAGGGCCAGGTGGGCCTCGCCGAGGGCTTCGTTCTGGGTGGGGTGCGCATGGATGAGGGGTGCCACGTCCTCGGCGTACCCCTCCCAGTTGTAGATCAACTGCGCTTCGCCGATCAGCTCGCCGACCCGGTCGCCGACCAGGTGGATCCCGATCACCGGCCCGTCCTTGCGGCGGATCAGCTTGACGAAGCCCTGGGTCTTGAGGATCTGGCTCTTGCCGTTGCCGCCCAGATCGTAGGTGACGCTCTCGATGCCGTCGGCGCCGTAGGTCTCGGTGGCCTTGGCCTCGTCGAGCCCGACCGAGGCGATCTCGGGGTGGGAGTAGGTCACGCGCGGGATGCCGGCCTCGTCGATCGCCTGCGGGTCGAGCCCGGCGATCTCCTCGGCGACGAAGATGCCCTGCTGGAAGCCACGGTGGGCCAGCTGCAGGCCGGGGACGATGTCGCCCACGGCGAAGACGCCCTCGACGTTGGTGCGGCAACGCTCGTCGGTCAGCACGAAGCCACGCTCCATGGCAACACCCTGCTCGTCGTACCCCAGGCCGTCGGTCGTCGGGCCACGCCCGACCGCGACCAGCAGCAGCTCGGCCTCGATCACGTCGCCACCCTCGACGGTGACGGCGACGCCACTGTCGGTGACCTTGACGCTCTGGAAGGGGGTGCCGGTGCGGAAGGTGATCTTGCGCTTGCGGAAGGCCCGCTCGAGAGCCTTGGACGACGCCTCGTCCTCGACGGCGACCAGACGAGGCAGCGCCTCGATGATCGTCACGTCGGCGCCGAAGCTCTTCCACACGCTGGCGAACTCGCACCCGATCACGCCACCGCCGAGCACGATCACCGAGGCCGGGACGCGCTCGAGCCGCAGCGCGTGGTCGGAGGTGATCACCCGCTCGCCGTCGATGTCGAGGCCGGGCAGCGACTTGGCGTAGGAGCCGGAGGCCAGCACCACGCTCTTGCCGGTGTACGCCTGGTCGCCGACGCTCACCTCGTGGGGTCCGGTCAGTCGGCCGGCGCCCTCGATGACGGTGATCCCGCGGGACTTGATCAGGCCGGTGAGTCCCTTGAAGAGGCGTCCGACGACGCCGTCCTTGTAGGAGTTCACGCCGGCCATGTCGATGCCCTCGAAGGTGGCCTGCACGCCGAACTGCTCGGACTCGCGAGCGGAGTCGGCAACCTCCGCCGCGTGCAGCAGGGCCTTGGTCGGGACGCAGCCGATGTGCAGGCAGGTGCCGCCGAGGTTGCCCTTCTCGACCAGACCGACCGTCAGCCCGAGCTGGGCTGCTCGCAAGGCACAGGCGTAGCCGCCTGAACCCGCACCGAGGATGAGTACGTCGAAGTCGGGGTCGGCCACGCTGTTCCTTCTCGAGAAGTGGAGGGTGCGATGTCGGCCCCATCTTTGCACTTCTTGCGAGCCTGTCCACACCGGCCCAAGGACGAGCAGGCACACTTGACCCCATGGGTTTGATGGACCGCTTCCGCCGAGGCTCGCGACCTCGCATGCGTCGTCCCGCGAAGGACGCTGCTCGCACGGGCTCCACGACGGTGCGCGCCTCCAACCGGGCCGACGAGGATTACCTCCACGGATTCGTCTCCGAGCGCCGTGGAGTCGAAGGGTTCGTCGAGCCACGCACGGCGGTCAGCGACGTCACCCTGCTGCTGGTGGCCCACGACGGCGAGTGGACCCGTCGTCGGGTTCCCTCGGTCGAGTGGGCGCACAAGTTCTGCAACGGCCACCAGGTGCCGTCGTACGACGCCGCCGTGGTGGGGATCCCGCAGCGGATGCGGGACTACAACCGCAGGCAGAAGGAGAAGGGGATCTAACTCCCCCCGCTCGCGACTAGGCCTGGGACATCGTCCGGGCGTACTCGACCAGCGTCGCGACGCCGAAGCCGCTGCCGCCCGAGGTGACATGGCCCCACGGGCTGCCGCCGTTGAAGCCGGGCCCGGCGATGTCGAGGTGGGCCCAGGGCATCCCGGCGGTGAACTCCCGCAGGAAGGCACCGGCGAAGAGCCCGCCGCCCCAGCGGACCCAGTCGCTCTGGGTCAGGTCGGCGATCTTGCTGCTGGTGATCCGGTCGCGCATCTCGTCGGGGAGCGGCATCGGCCAGTGGGTCTCGCCGGAGACCTCGGAGGCGGCCAGCACCTGGTCGACCACCTCCTGCACGCCCATCACGCCGGCCACCTTGTCGCCGAGGGCGACGACCATGGCGCCGGTGAGGGTGGCCACGTCGAGGATCACGTCGGGCTTCTGCTCGGTGGCGCGGACCAGCGCGTCGGCGAGGACCAGACGGCCCTCGGCGTCGGTGTTGGTGATCTCGACGGTGGTGCCGCCGTACATCGTCAGGACGTCTCCGGGTCGAGTGGCGTTGCCGGAGAGCATGTTCTCGGCCATCGGCGCAAAGGCGCTGACCTTGATCGGCAGGCCGAGGGCCGCGATGGCGAGCGTGGCCTGCACGATGGCGGCCGCTCCTGCCATGTCGGACTTCATCTCCTGCATGCCCTGCGCGGGCTTGATGCTCAGGCCGCCGGAGTCGAAGGTGATGCCCTTGCCGACCAGCGCCAGGTGCTTGGTCGCGCCCTTGGGGGAGTAGGTGATCTCGACCAGGCGCGGCGGGGCGGACGAGCCGGCGCCGACACCGAGGATGCCGCCGCAGCCGAGCTCGGCCAGGGCGACCTCGTCGTGGACCTTGATCGAGACCTTGGGCGCGCCGCGGCCCTTGGTCAGCTCCTTGCCGGCCGCCACCACGGAGTCGGCGAAGGCCGGCGGCGTGAGGTCGCGCGGCGGGGTGTTGACCCAGTCGCGGGTCGCGGCCACGGCACGGCTGACGATCCGGGCCTCCTCGAAGGCCGTCACGGCTTCCTTCTTGCGGGCGATCGGGCTGAGCAGCACGACCTCGCCGGGGCTCGTGGGCTGCGCCTTCGCCGGCTTCTTGTACGACGTGAACGTGTAGCCGCCGAGCTCGTAGCCCTCGGTGACGGCACGGACCAGCGCCGCGGTGTCGGCGGGCAGGGCCACCGCCACGGAGGCGGCGTTGCTGACTGCGCGGGCCGCCACACCGGCGGCGCGGCGTACGGCGGGCGCGTCGACGGTCTTGCCGAGGCCCACCAGCAGCAGCAGGGGACTGGTGATCGTGGCGTTGGTCGGGAGCTTCACGACCTCGCCGGCCTTGCCGGTGACGCCGAGCGTCGACAGCAGTGGGCGGAGCTTGCGGCCGTAGGCCTTGGCGACGTCCTCACCGCCGGGGGCGAGCTCGGGCCCCTTCTCGAGCTGGACGACTCCCACGACGACGACGTCGGCGCGGGACTTGGCAGGGCTGGCAGTGCGGAGTGTGTACGAGGTCACCGAGGCAGGATAACCAGCCCTGCGCCGGGTCCCCGTCGCCGAGGGGTGGCTGGGGTAGGTTCGCCGCCATGGCCGACTCGACCCCCATCTCGACCTCACCAGCCGCGCTCAAGCGCTCGCCCCTCCACGACCGGCATGCAGCACTGGGTGCCAAGTTCGCCGAGTTCGGCGGCTGGTCGATGCCCCTGGAGTACTCCTCGGGCGTGGTCAAGGAGCACACCGCCGTGCGTACGACCGTCGGCATCTTCGACGTCTCGCACCTGGGCAAGGCGACGGTCAAGGGCCCCGGCGCCGCGGCGTACGTCAACGCCACGCTGAGCAACGACCTGGCCAGGATCGGGCCCGGCCAGGCGCAGTACACCCTCTGCTGTGACGACGAGACCGGCGGCATCGTCGACGACCTGATCGCCTACTACCAGGACGACGAGCACGTCCTCCTGGTGCCGAACGCCGCCAACACCGCCGACGTGGTCCGGCGCCTGGCTGCGTCGGCGCCCGAGGGCGTCGTCATCGCCAACCGGCACGACGACTACGCCGTCCTCGCCGTGCAGGGGACGGCGTCGGACGAGGTGCTCGCCGCGGTGGGGCTCCCGGTCGGGCACGACTACATGTCCTTCGTCGAGGCGGAGTTCGGCGACCAGGGGGACGCGGTGGTGGTGTGCCGCACCGGCTACACCGGCGAGCGGGGCTACGAGCTGATCGCGGCGAACGCCATCGCCGGTGACCTGTGGGACGCGCTCATGGCTGCCGGCGAGGAGCACGGCATCCTCGCCTGCGGCCTCGGCGCCCGCGACACCTTGCGCACCGAGATGGGCTACCCGCTGCACGGCCAGGACATCTCGCTCGACGTGAGCCCGCTGCAGGGCAGGGTCGGCTGGGCCGTGGGCTGGAAGAAGGAGGCCTTCTGGGGCCGCGACGTCCTCCTCGCCGAGAAGGAAACCGGTCCCAAGCGGGTGCTGCGCGGGCTCGTCGCCACGGGCCGGGGCATCCCGCGTCCCGGCATGAGCGTGAGCCTGACCCCCGACGTCCTCCTCTGCGAGATCACCTCCGGCACCTTCTCGCCGACCCTGAAGAAGGGAATCGGGCTGGCCCTCGTGCCGTCGTTCGTGAACCCGGAGGCCGAGGTGAGCGTCGACATCCGTGGCCGCCGCGAGGTGTTCCAGCTGACCAAGCCCCCCTTCGTCGACCCGTCCGTCCGTGAGGCGTGATCCCCGGTGAACCTTCCTGAGCAGCCCCCGACCTTCCGGCAGCCGACCCCCGAGGAACGCCCGTGGTGGTGGCGCCTCGAGAACGCTGCCGGCGCCGAGGTCGAGGTGTCGGCCGAGTACGCCGGCCAACGCTTCGCCAGCCAGGCCGACGCCGAGTCGTGGGTCGGCGAGATCTGGTCGGAGCTCGCCGCCGAGGGCGCGGACGCCGTGACGCTCTTCGAGCACGACCGGCTCGTCTACGGACCGATGTCCCTGCACGCGTGACCCTGCCGCACGTGACCCTGCCCGAGCCGGTCGCAGCGGTCTGCGCGACGTTCCTCGCTGCCGTGCCCGACGGGCTGGTGACGGGTCTCTACCTGCGCGGCGGCCTCGGCTTCGACGAGTGGGTGCCGGGCCAGAGCGACGTCGACTTCCTGGCGACGCTGAGCCGGCGGCCCACCGATGCCGACGTCGCGGCCCTCGAGGAGGCCCACCTCCTCGTCGCGCAGGCACACCCGGACGTGCCCTTCGACGGGGCCCACCTGCTCGCCGCTGACCTGGCGGGCGATCCGGCCGACTGCCCGGAGGCGCCCTGCATCATGCACGGGTACTTCGAGCCCGAGGGCACGGTCCTCGACGCGATGGTCGCCTGGCACGAGCTCGCCTGGCACGGCATCACGGTGAGCGGGCCGCCGCACGCGGCACTGGGCATCTGGACCGACCGGGCCCGGCTGCTCGACTTCACCCGCGACAACCTCGACACCTACTGGCGGGCCCACGCCGAGGGGCTCGCAAAGATGCCGCAGGAGGGGTCCAGCGAAGGTGCCTGCTGCTGGTGCGTCCTCGGGGTCGCCCGGCTGCACCACCTGCTCGTGACCGGACAGATGACGACGAAGTCGGCAGCCGGACGCTGGGGCCTGACCCACTACCCCGAACGCTTCCACCCGGTGCTGAGCGAGGCGTTGCGGATCCGCGAGGGCGGCGGCCCGACGCCCGCCTGCCCCAGCGAGCAGCGAGGTCAGGCCACCGCGGACTTCACGGCGTACGTCGTCGAGGCCGGCACCCGTTAGCGTTCGCCCATGCTCCGATTCCGACAGGTGGACGTGTTCTCTGCCGAGCCGTTGCTCGGCAACCCGGTGGCCGTCGTGCACGGCGCCGACGGACTGACCGAGGACCAGATGGCGGGCTTCGCCCGCTGGACGAATCTCTCGGAGACGACCTTTTTGCTCGAGCCGACCACGGCGGGCGCTGACTACCGCCTGCGGATCTGGACGCCGGCCGGCGAGCTCCCGTTCGCCGGCCACCCCACGCTCGGCAGTGCGCACGCCTGGCTGGAGGAGGGGGGAGTGCCCGCCTCGCCGGACGTCGTCGTCCAGGAGTGCGGGGCCGGACTCGTCCAGATCCGTCGCGGTGAGCGGCTCGCCTTCGCCGGGCCACCGCTGGTGCGCTCGGGCCCGGTCGATGCCGAGGACCGGGAGGCGATCTGCCGGGCGCTGAAGATCAGCCGCGACGACATCGTCGATGCCGCCTGGGTCGACAACGGGCCGGGCTGGGTCGCGGTCCTGATGGCGGACGCCGCGGCCGTGCTGGCGGTGCGACCCGACTTCGCCGCCTTCGACAACCTCGACATCGGCATCCTCGGCCTCCACCCGGCCGGCACCTCCGACGCTCACGTCGAGGTGCGCGGCTTCGTGCCCAACATGGGGATCGGCGAGGACCCGGTCACCGGCAGCCTGAACGCCGGGATCGCCCAGTGGCTGGCCGGCAACCGCCTCCCCACGTCGTACGTCGCGGCGCAGGGAACCGCGCTCGGCCGCCGCGGCCGCGTCCACATCAGCGTCGAGGGCTCGACGGTCTGGGTCGGGGGCGACGCGCTGACGACCATCACCGGGGAGGTCCGGATCTGAGCGGTAGTGTCGGCGCGTGCAGCCATACCTCGACCTCCTCCAGCGGATCCTGGACGACGGTGCCGAGAAGGGTGATCGCACCGGCACCGGCACCCGCAGCGTCTTCGGTCACCAGATGCGCTTCGACCTGGCCGAGGGGTTCCCCCTCGTCACCACGAAGAAGGTGCACACCCGCTCGATCTTCGCCGAGCTGCTCTGGTTCCTGCGCGGCGACACCAACGTGAAGTGGCTCCAGGACCGCGGCGTCACGATCTGGGACGAGTGGGCCGACCCCCACGGCGACCTCGGCCCGATCTACGGCCACCAGTGGCGCAGCTGGCCCACCCCGGATGGCCGCCACGTCGACCAGATCGCCCAGGTGGTCGAGCAGATCCGCCGCGACCCCGACTCGCGTCGCCACATCGTGTCGGCCTGGAACGTCGCCGACATCCCGCAGATGGCGCTGGCGCCCTGCCACACGATGTTCCAGTTCTACGTGGCCGAGGGCCGGCTGAGCTGCCAGCTCTACCAACGCAGCGCCGACGTCTTCCTCGGCGTGCCGTTCAACATCGCGTCCTACGCCCTGCTCACCCACATGGTCGCCCAGGTGACCGGACTCGAGGTCGGGGACTTCGTGCACACCCTGGGGGACGCGCACCTCTACTCCAACCACCTCGACCAGGCCCGGCTCCAGCTGACCCGCGAGCCCCGTCCGCTGCCCACCCTGCGCCTGGATCCGTCGGTCACCGAGCTGGACGCGTTCGACCTCGAGCACCTCAGCGTCGAGGGCTACGACCCGCACCCGGGGATCAAGGCGCCCATCGCCGTATGACCAAGAAGATCGTGATGGTCGCTGCCGTCGCGCAGAACGGCGTGATCGGGGCCGACGGCGACATCCCGTGGCGCATCCCCGAGGACTTCGCCCACTTCAAGCGGATCACCCTGGGCCACACCTTGGTGATGGGCCGCGCGACGTACGACTCGATCGGTCGGCCGCTGCCCGGGCGGACCACCGTCGTCCTCACCCGGGACCCCGCGTGGTCGGCCGAGGGCGTGCTCGTCGCCCACGACCTCGACGAGGCGTTGGCGCTCGCCGAGGGACTGCCCGGGGACGTCGTGATCGCCGGGGGCGCGCACGTCTACACCGAGGCGATGGCGCGGGCCGACGAGCAGGTGCTCACCGAGGTGCACCAGTCCCCGGAGGGCGACACGTTCTACCCGGCGTTCGACCCCGAGGTCTGGCGCGAGTGCTCGCGCGAGCCGCACGAGGGCTTCGACATCGTCCGGTTCGAGCGCGCCTGAGCCGACCCGGCCGAGCAGGTCATGCCGCACGTGTGATCCCGGTCCGGTCAGGGATAGCCTGTGCCGCATGACCTCCCTGCCTGCCGCACCCTTCGGTCGCGTGCTGACTGCGATGGCCACCGCGTTCCGCGAGGACGGCAGTGTCGACCTCGACGCGACCGCCGCGATCGCGACCCACCTCGTCGACCACGGGCACGACGGCGTCGTCGTCTCGGGCACCACCGGTGAGTCGCCGACGACCAGCGTGGCCGAGGACGGCCAGATCCTGTCGGCGGTCAAGGACGCCGTCGGCGACCGGGCCACCGTGGTGGCCGGAGTCGGGACCAACGCCACCGCGCACAGCGTCGAGCTCGCCCGTCAGGCCGCCAAGATCGGCGCCGACGGGTTGCTGCTCGTGACGCCGTACTACAACAAGCCCGGCCCGGCCGGCGTGCTCAACCACTTCCGTCAGGTCGTGGAGGCCAGCGACGTCCCGGTGCTGCTCTACGACGTCCCGTCCCGGACCGGCACCACGATCGACCTCGCGACCTACGAGCAGGCCATCGCCTGGGAGCAGGTCGTCGCGGTCAAGGACGCCTTCGGTGACTTCGCCCGAGGCGTCCGTCTCACCGAGATGGGGTACGCCGTCTACTCCGGGGACGACGTCGCGAACCTCGGCTGGCTGGCCCACGGTGGCTGCGGCCTCGTCTCGGTGGTCGGCCACGTCGCCGGCAACGAACTCAAGGCGATGGTCGAGGCGTTCTTCGCCGGCGACCACCGCGGTGCGCTCGAGATCTTCACGCGGCTGCTCCCCGCGATCGACGCCGTGATGGGCGTCGAGAACTACGGAGCCACCACCGCCAAGGCGGGCCTGGAGCTGCTCGGCGTCCTCGACAACCGTCGCGTCCGGGCGCCTCTCGTGCAGCTGGACGACGACGAGGTCGCCGCCCTGCGCGTCGGTCTGGTCGCCTCGGGCCTGATCTCGGCGTAAGGACCTCGATGTCGCATCCCCACCCCGAGCTCTCGACTCCGGCTGCGCTGCCGAAGGGGGGCCTGCGGATCACCGCGCTCGGCGGCCTGGGCGAGGTCGGGCGCAACATGACCGTCTTCGAGTACGACGACCGGCTGCTCATCGTCGACTGTGGCGTGCTCTTCCCCGAGGACCACCAGCCCGGGATCGACCTGATCCTCCCGGACTTCGACGCGATCCGGGGCCGCCTGGACCAGGTCGAGGCGCTCGTCCTGACCCACGGGCACGAGGACCACATCGGCGCGACGCCGTACCTCCTGCGCGAGCGCGGCGACATCCCGCTGGTCGGCTCGGAGCTCACCCTGGCCCTGCTGGGCAGCAAACTGCGCGAGCACCGGCTGCGCGAGACCGTGCACCACGTGGTGCGGGAGGGGGACCGGATCTCCTTCGGCCCCTTCGACCTCGAGTTCATCGCGGTCAACCACTCGATCCCCGACGCGCTGGCCGTCGCCATCCGCACCGGTGCCGGACTGGTGCTCCACACCGGCGACTTCAAGATGGACCAGCTGCCGCTCGACGGCCGGATCACCGATCTGCGCGCCTTCGGTCGGCTGGGCGAGGAGGGGGTCGACCTCTTCCTGACCGACTCGACCAACGCCGAGGTGCCGGGCTTCACGACGTCCGAGAAGGAGATCACCCCCGTTCTGGAGCGGGTCTTCCAGGAGTCGAAGCGCAGGCTGATCGTGGCCTGCTTCGCCTCCCACGTCCACCGGGTCCAGCAGGTGCTGGACGCGGCGGCGGCCCACGACCGCAAGGCGGCGTACGTCGGGCGCTCGATGGTGCGCAACATGGCGATCGCCCGCGACCTGGGCTACCTCCACGTCCCGCCGGGCGTGCTGGTCGACGCCAAGGAGCTCGCCGACCTGGCCCCCGAGAAGCAGGTGCTGATCTCGACCGGCTCGCAGGGCGAGCCGCTCAGTGCGCTGAGCCGGATCGCCCAGCGCAACCACCACGTCGTGCACATCGAGGAGGGCGACACCGTCATCCTCGCCTCGAGCCTGATCCCCGGCAACGAGAACGCCGTCTACCGCGTGATCAACGGCCTGGCCCGCTGGGGGGCGAACGTCGTACACAAGGGCAACGCCCTGGTCCACGTCAGCGGTCACGCCAGCGCCGGCGAGCTGCTCTACTGCTACAACATCGTCAAGCCGCGCAACGTGATGCCGGTGCACGGAGAGATCCGGCACATGCTGGCCAACGCCGCGCTCGCCCGGGCGACGGGAGTCGAGAACGTCGTGATGGCCGAGGACGGCGTGGTCGTCGACCTCGTCGACGGGGTTGCCGCAATCGCCGGCAAGGTCGACTGCGGCTATGTCTTCGTCGACGGCGCCACCGTCGGTGACGTGACCGAGTCCGATCTCAAGGACCGCCGGATCCTCGGGGAGGAGGGGTTCGTCTCGATCATCGTGGTGATGGACTCGGTGAGCGGCAAGGTCGCCAGCGGGCCCGAGATCCACGCGCGCGGCAACGCGATGGACGACGCCGACTTCGAGGAGATCAAGCAGCCGATCATCGACGCGCTGCTCCGCGCGGTGGCCGAGGGCAACACCGATGCCCACCAGCTCCAGCAGACGATTCGCCGGGTCGTCGGCCGCTGGGTGAACACCACCCACCGGCGCCGGCCCATGATCATCCCGGTGGTCATCGAGGCCTGAGCAGCGGGCAGAATGCTGCGCATGTACATCCCCTCCCATTTCGAGGTGGACGACGACACCGCTGCGTCGTTCCTGGCACACGTGCGGGCGGCGGACCTGGTCACGGTCACCGATGACGGGCTGCAGGCGACGTTCCTCCCGTTGCTCTACGACATCGAGCCCGGGGAGCACGGCGCCTTCGTCGGGCACTTCGCCCGGAACAACCCACAGTGGAGCACCCCGGCGCACGGTGAGGCGATGCTGATCGCCCACGGGCCGGACGCCTACATCAGCCCCTCGTGGTACCCCAGCAAGGCCGAGCACGGTCGGGTCGTGCCGACCTGGAACTACGCGACGGCCCACATCCACGGAGAGCTCGTCATCCACGACGACGTCGAGTGGCTGGATCGTCACGTCCGCAGGCTCACCGATCGTCAGGAGGACGGCCGCGAGCAGCCGTGGAGCGTCGACGACGCACCCGCCGCCTACATCGCCGGCCAGCTGCGGGCGATCGTCGGCTTCGAGCTGTTGATCAGCCGGGTCGAGCTCAAGGTCAAGATGAGCCAGAACCGTCCAGCGGCTGACATCGACGGGGTGGTGGCCGGGCTCAACGACGACGGCCTGATCGACGTGGCCGACCTCGTCCAGCAGTCGCGGCGCCGACCCTGATCGCTCAGCCGGTGACGACGCGCAGCACGCCGAGGACGATCAGCGCCTGTCCGACGTGGTAGGTCATCATCACCGCGAGGTGCGCCCGGGGCAGTGAGCGGACGAATTTGTCCACCGACAGGGTGGCGTCGCTGGCGACGAAGATCGTCGCACCCAGGGCGATGAGCGGCTCGCCGGTGAACCACGCGGTGACCGCCATGGCACCGATGACCAGCGTGTAGACGGCGACCGGCAACGAGAGCGTGAGGCCGGCCAGCGTGTGGGTGGCGGGGACGACGCCCCGGGTGGCAACGCTGCTCAGGAGCACGACCACGACGACCAGCCACGACCAGCCGGGCAGCGGGAGCCCGAGCGTGACGAAGCAGACCAGGTAGGCGAGATGCCCCACCAGGAAGGCCGCGACGCCGGCGCGGAAGCGGCGGAGCGAGTCGCTGAGCAGCGCCACGTCCCCGATCGCCCCGAAGAAGAGCGCCACGAGCAGCCAGACGCCCGCGGTGCTCTCGGTCGCCCCCTGCAGGGCGGCGGCGGCGAGGAGGGCGATCAGGGTGAGGGGCTTGGCCCACGCCTCGGTACGGCGATCGTCGCGGCTCACCGCCCACCAGTCGGTGAGAGCGAAGGCGGCGGGGAGGAGCCAGATCAGGGGAGGCACGGGAGCAGCATCGCAGCCTCTCGGCGTCGGTTCAGCCGCGCCGCTTGACGTGACCGGTGCAGCCGCCGATCACCACGGCGAAGGCCCCCGCGATCAGGAAGCCGATGGGGATCAGCCAGGCGAGCACTTCGAGGCCCGATCCCCACCCGGACTCCATCAGCCGTCGGTTGCTCTCCTCGATCGCGTATCCCAGCGGCACGGTGGCCGCGACCAGGGCGAGGGTGCCGATCCGTGCCGAGTGGTGGGCGGCGAGAGCGATGAGCGGGAGCAGGAGTGGGATCGCGTACAGGACCCTGGGGTCGAGGAACTCGGTGCCGTAACTGTTCCTGCCCACGACGGTGACACCGTCCGCCAGGGCGAGACCCAGCAGGGCGATGGCGAGGCTGAGGACGCCGGCCAGAGCCGCCAGCCCTCCCGCGACCACGAAGCGCGAGCGGGGCGCGGACGGGGGTGCCGAGGGGGCAGCGGGAGGGGTGGTCATGCGCTGAGCATGCTCGCGCGGGGGTGGGGGTCGCCAGAGTAGGGGTACTCATCACGCCGACACGCAAGCGTGTGGTCCCTGTGACTGGAGTGACTGTGGATTACCTTGATGACCATGGCGACCCGTACGTCTTCCCCGCCGGGTTCGCGAAGCAAGAGCACCTCCTCGTCCGGATCCAGCACGACCGGTCGAGGGACCTCGAGCTCGCGATCTCGGAGTACCGGCAAGAAGGCCACCCCCAAGTCCTCGAGCACGACCAGCCGCTCGGCGGCCAAGCGCGCTCCGGCCCGCGGCAAGGGAACGGCTCGACGCCCGGCTCCTCGTGCGGTGCGCAACGGGCCCGGCCCGATCTCCCGCGTCTTCGGTGTCGCCGGGCGCGGCCTGGCCGCGGTCTGGCTCGGCATCGCCCACGCCCTGGGGGCCACCGCCCGCAGCATCGGTCGCACCGCTCGTGACCTCGAGCCCGAGCACCGTCGCGACGGTGCCGGACTCTTCCTCTTCGGGTTGGCCCTCGTGGCGGCCGCCGGAGTGTGGTTCCAGCTCCCCGGCGCGGTCATGGAGTTCACCCGCACGATCGTCGCCGGCTCGGTCGGCAAGGTCGGCTGGCTGGTGCCCTTCCTGCTGGTCTACGTGGGCTGGCGCAACATGCGCGACCCCGTCCACAACGGTCCGGTCGGGCGACAGGTCGTCGGCTGGGCCGCCCTCGGCTTCGGCGTGCTCGGCATCGTCCACATCGCCAACGGCAGTCCGCAACCCGTGCTCGGTGATGCCAGCAAGCTCCAGGGCGCCGGGGGAGCGATCGGTTTCGTCGTCTCCTCGCTGCTCCTCGACCTGCTGCGCACGCCGTACGTCGTGGTTCCGCTCCTCATGCTGCTCGGCACCTTCGGGATCCTCGTGATCACCGCCACCCCGCTCTACCAGATCCCGGCTCGCCTCGCGGAGACGCGCGACAAGCTGCTCGGTCGTCAGCCCGACGGCTCCGAGGACGCCGAGGGGGAGCCCACCCAGCCGATCAAGACCCGCGGGCGCAAGGACTCCGACGAGATCGATCCCGATCTCGGAGACCCCGCCTACGACACCCCCGTCCTGTCCGACCGCGAGCTGCGCAAGCGCAAGCGTGGACTGGGTCAGGTCTCCACCGGCGAGGTCGCCGCGGTCGACCCCTTCGACCCGTTCGACCCCATCGAGATGGACGCCGTTGCGGCCGCTGTCGAGCCCAAGACCGAGCTCGAGCCGCCGCAGCACACCCCGCTGCCGCCGCGCGTCGAGCAGCTCGCCCTGTCCGGCGACGTGACCTACTCCCTGCCGGCCAACGAGATCCTCAAGCCCGGCTCGGTGCACAAGGCGCGCTCCAAGGCCAGCGACGCGGTCGTCGACAAGCTCACCCAGGTGATGGACGAGTTCGCGATCGATGCCCAGGTCACCGGTTACACCCGCGGCCCCACCGTCACCCGCTACGAGGTCGAGGTCGGCCCGGCGGTGAAGGTCGAGAAGGTCACCGCGCTGTCGAAGAACATCGCCTACGCCGTCGCCTCGGCCGACGTCCGGATCCTCAGCCCGATCCCCGGCAAGTCCGCGATCGGCATCGAGATCCCGAACACCGACAAGGAGGTCGTCTCGCTCGGCGACGTCCTGCGCTCGGGCACGGCCCGCTCCGACCACCACCCGATGGTGGTCGGGCTCGGCAAGGACGTCGAGGGTGGCTACGTCGTGGCCAACCTCGCGAAGATGCCGCACCTGCTCGTGGCCGGCGCCACGGGCTCGGGCAAGTCGAGCTTCATCAACTCCATGATCACCTCGATCCTGATGCGCTCGACGCCCGACGAGGTCCGGATGATCCTGGTCGACCCGAAGCGCGTCGAGCTGAATGCCTACGAAGGCATTCCGCACCTGATCACGCCGATCATCACCAACCCCAAGAAGGCTGCCGAGGCACTCGCCTGGGTCGTGCGCGAGATGGACATGCGCTACGACGACCTGGCCAACTTCGGGTTCCGGCACATCGACGACTTCAACAAGGCCGTGCGGGCCGGCAAGGTGACGGTGCCTCCGGGCAGCGAGCGCGAGCTGGCGCCGTACCCCTATCTGCTGGTGGTCGTCGACGAGCTCGCGGACCTGATGATGGTCGCCCCGCGCGACGTCGAGGACGCCATCGTGCGGATCACCCAGCTGGCCCGGGCCGCCGGTATCCACCTGGTGCTGGCCACGCAGCGACCGAGCGTCGACGTCGTGACCGGCCTGATCAAGGCCAACGTGCCGTCGCGGTTGGCCTTCGCCACCTCGTCGGTGACCGACAGCCGGGTGATCCTGGACCAGCCGGGCGCCGAGAAGCTGGTCGGTCAGGGTGACGGGCTCTTCCTGCCGATGGGCTCCTCGAAGGCGGTGCGGGTCCAGGGTTCCTGGGTCACCGAGACCGAGATCGCCCAGGTGGTCAAGTTCTGCAAGACCCAGCTCGAGCCCACCTACCGCGAGGACGTCACCGCTCCCGCTGCCAGCCGGCGCGAGCTGGACGACGACATCGGCGACGACATGGACCTGGTGATCCAGGCCGTGGAGCTGATCGTGTCGACGCAGTTCGGCTCGACCTCGATGCTGCAGCGCAAGCTCCGGGTCGGGTTCGCCAAGGCCGGACGACTGATGGACATCCTCGAGAGCCGTGGGGTGGTGGGCCCCAGCGAGGGCTCCAAGGCCCGCGACGTGCTCGTGAAGCCGGACGAGATCGATGGCGTGATCGCCACGCTGCAGGGGGAGATGTGAACCAAGCACCCGCAAGCCAGCTCGACGAGCTGGTCGAGGAGGCCCAGAACGAGTCGCTCGGGCTCGTCCCGGACGCCGTCGAGGTGCGCCGCAACGGCGGCCTCGCAGCTCTGGTCGGGGCGGTCGCCTCCACGGTCTCGATCGCCTACCTGGCTCGGGCCACGGGCACCGGCTCGCTGCTCGACTGGAGCCTCTTCGCACTCATGGGCGCGTTGGGGCTCGTCCACCTGCTCAACTTCGTCGACGCCCGCACGCCGCTCCTCGTCGCCGACACCCAAGGTGTGCGGATCCGGCTCGGCCGGACCTGGCGCGGGGTGCCGTGGGGCGCGCTCGCGCGAGTCGAGCTGCTGCCACGCCGCGGCGTCCTCCACGACGGCCGGTTGGTCCTGGTCGCACGCAACCTCGAGCGGGTGCTCGACGAGCTCGACGCCAGCGGCCGACGTCAGTCCCGGATCGCGGAGAAGCTGTACGGCGCTCCGCTCGCCGTGCCGCTCGCCCTCTCGACCCGCCTGGTCGGCCACGACGGCGACCTCAACGCCGCGCTCACCCGCCTGGCCGGGGACGACGCGCCCATCCTCGACCTCTCCGAGGTCGAGGACGCCACCACCTCCTCCCCGCGCTGGCACGACCCGCGCCCGATCCTCGCCCTGACGATCGGTGCCGTGGCCACCCGTCTCGAGCAGCGTCGGGAGGCCCGGGTCCTGGCCCGTGCCGAGACGCAGGCCGCTGCCGAGGCCCTCGAGGCCGACGAGGCCGACGAGACCGACGAGTCCGAGTCCGAGTCCGAGACAGGGACAAGCCCGACCGCGCCGGTGTCCGGACCCGTGGCGAGTGCCACGCCGAGCCCCCTGCGCGAGCCGCTGGGCGCGATGCGCGCCGAGGTGCGCAGCGACCTCACGCTGGGTGCCGTCGCGCTCTCACCCGACCAGCACGACACCGACCAGGAGCTCACCACCCGCCTGCCCGAGGCGCGCGAGCTGCGCCGCCCCGGCAGCGTCAACCTGGTCGAGGAGACCGTGGTCTGGGGAGATCGGGTCAGCCCGATCGCTCGTCCCGGCTCCGGAGTGGCGCCGCTGGTGATCGACGAGTTCGCCGCCGAGCCCGCCGAGGACCCGGTCATCGGGCCCGAGCTCGCCGCAGCTCGTACCCGCCTGGGCCTCACCGTCGACCAGCTCGCCGACCGCACCCGGATCCGGCCGCACGTGATCGAGTCGATCGAGGTCGACGACTTCGTGCCGTGCGGCGGAGACTTCTACGCTCGCGGACACCTCCGGACCCTGGCCCGGGTGCTGGGAGTCGATGTCACCCCCCTCCTCGAGTCGTACGACGACCGGTACGCCGCGGCCCCCGTCAACGCGCGCCGGGTCTTCGAGGCCGAGCTGGCGACCGGGATGAACGGCTCGATCCGCAGCACCCGCGGTGGACCGAACTGGTCGGTCCTCGTCGCGGTCGTGATGGCGTTGGTGCTGGCCTGGTCGATCGCCCGCCTGGTCATGGACAGCCCCATCGAGATCACCCCGCCGGCGCCTCAACTCAACGGTTCGGCCGGCCCCAACAACAGCATCCAGCTGCTGGGCGACCCGGTCCCGGTGGTGCTGACCGCCGTGGGTGGCGGAGCGAACGTCACGGTCTACGACGGGGCCGGCAACGTCAACTTCTCCGGCAACCTCGCCTTCAACGAGAGCCGCACCCTCGAGCGGGTGGCTCCGCCGGTCCGGGTGCGGTCCTCCGACGGGTCGCTCACCGTGACGGTCGACGGTCAGGACCGTGGCGCCCTCGGCGCTGAGGGCCAGCCGGCGCAGAACACCTTCCCGGTGCGCTGACGCGCGTCTCGAACCCGGGTGACTGTGGTCACCAGGCTCGCTTTCGATGCACGGGCGAGCACCGGAAGCGGGCATACTCGACCTGATCATGACGACAACTCCTGCCCTGCGCCCTGACGGACTCGTGTCCGTTGCCCTCGTGACCCTCGGCTGTGCTCGCAACGAGGTCGACTCCGAGGAGCTGGCCGGCCGGCTCGAGGCCGACGGGTTCGTCCTCGTCGAGGACCCCGCGGACGCCGACACCGTCGTCGTGAACACCTGCGGCTTCGTCGAGGCGGCCAAGAAGGACTCCGTCGACACCCTGCTCCAGGCTGCCGACCTCAAGGAGACCGGCAAGACCCAGGCGGTCGTCGCGGTGGGCTGCCTGGCCGAGCGCTACGGCAAGGACCTCGCCGAGTCGCTCCCCGAGGCCGACGCCATCCTCGGCTTCGACGACTACCCCGACATCGCCGCCCGGCTGCGCTCGATCCTCGCGGGTGAGGTGCACCACCCCCACACTCCGCAGGACCGCCGCCGGCTGCTGCCGATCTCCCCGGTGGAGCGCGACGCGGGCACCCTGAGCGTGCCCGGCCACGGCCTCGACGAGATCGGGACCGGCGCTCCGGCCACCGGACCACGCGCGGTACGCCGCCGGCTCGACGGTGGCCCGATGGCTCCGCTCAAGCTCGCCAGCGGCTGTGACCGACGCTGCTCCTTCTGCGCGATCCCCAGCTTCCGTGGCTCGTTCGTCAGCCGACGACCCAGCGACGTCATCCAGGAGGCCCGCTGGCTGGCCGAACAGGGTGCCCGCGAGCTCTTCCTGGTCAGCGAGAACTCCACGTCGTACGGCAAGGACCTCGGCGACCTGCGCCTGCTGGAGACGCTGCTCCCCGAGCTCACCGCGATCGAGGGTGTCGATCGGGTGCGGGTCTCCTACCTCCAGCCGGCCGAGACGCGACCCGGCCTGATCGAGGCGATCGCGACCACGCCCGGTGTGGCGGCGTACTTCGATCTCTCCTTCCAGCACGCCAGCGCCGACCTGCTGCGCCGGATGCGTCGCTTCGGAGACGCCGAGAGCTTCCTGGGCCTGCTCGACCAGGTGCGCGCCCTCGCGCCCGAGGCGGGGGTCCGCTCCAACGTCATCGTCGGCTTCCCCGGCGAGACCGAGGCCGACCTCGAGATCCTCTGCGACTTCCTGATCGCGGCCCGGATGGATGTCACCGGAGTCTTCGGCTACTCCGACGAGGACGGCACCGAGGCCGCGACGTACGCCGGCAAGCTGGACGAGGACGAGGTCCGCTCCCGCACCGAGCACGTCCAGGGTCTGGTCGAGGAGCTCAACGCGCAGCGCGCCGAGGAGCGGATCGGCCAGGTCGTCGAGGTGCTCGTCGAGTCGCTCGACGGCGATGTGGCCGAGGGTCGCGGTGCCCACCAGGGCCCCGAGGTCGACGGCACCACCACGATCCACGGCGTCCCTGACTCCATCGCGATCGGCCAGCTGGTCTCGGCGCTGGTCACCGGCACTGACGGTGTCGACCTGCTCGCCCAACCGACCGGGGATGTGCGATGACCGTCCTCGAGCCGAAGGTCAGCAACTTCAACATCCCCAATGCCCTGACCACGCTGCGGATCGTGATGGTCCCGTTCTTCGGGTGGGCCCTTCTCGTCGACGGCGGCGACTCGGTGCTGTGGCGCTCGGTCGCCTACACGCTCTTCATCGTCGCGATGATCACCGACAAGATCGACGGCGACATCGCGCGGGCGCGCAACCTCGTCACGAACTTCGGCAAGATCGCCGACCCGATCGCCGACAAGGCGATCACCGGCATGGCCTTCGTCGGTCTCTCGATCGTGGGCGACATCTGGTGGTGGGTGACGATCGTCGTCCTGCTGCGCGAGTGGCTGGTCACGTTGCTGCGGCTCTCGGTCCTCAAGCACGTGGTCATCGCGGCCGCCCAGAGCGGCAAGATCAAGACCACGCTCCAGGCGATCGCACTCGGCACCTTGACCCTGCCGCTGCGCCAGGTCGGTGGCCCGCTCGACGCGATCGGCGACGTGCTCTTCTACGTCGGCCAGGTGTTCCTCGCGGGTGCCGTGGCCATGACGATGTGGTCCGGCTACGAGTTCTTCCGCGACGTGCATCGCAGTCGTCGCGACCTCACCCAGAAGTGACGAACGCGCCCTTCATCTCCCTGCATCTCGCCCACCGACCCGGCCTCAGCGGTCGGCGAGGTCGAACGCGGCCTGCACCAGGGTCAGGTGGCTGAAGGCCTGGGGGAAGTTCCCGACCATGCGCCCGCGGCCACCGTCCCAGGTGGGGTCGTACTCCTCCGAGAGCAGACCGACGTCGTTGACCAGGCCGACGAGCCGGTCGAAGAGGGCGTGCGCGTCGTCGGTGCGGCCGGCTGCGGCGTAGGCCGAGACGAGCCAGAACGAGCAGGCCAGGAACGGGTGCTCGTCGCCGCTGAGCCCGTCGACCCCGCTCTCGGTGCGGTAGCGGAGCAGGAGACCGTCGCGCATCAGGTCCTTCTCGACGGCCTCGATCGTGCCGAGCATCCGCGGGTCGTCGCCGGCGATCAAGCCGATCTGGGCGAGCACCAGGAGCGAGGCGTCGACCTCGGTCGTCTCGTAGTGCTGGGTGAAGGAGTTCCGCTCGGTGTTGAAGCCGCGGGCCAGCACCTCCTCGCGAACCTCGTCGCGGATCGTGCGCCACTCCTCGACGGGACCCTCGAGGCCGTGCTGCTCCATCGCGCGCACGGCACGGTCGAACGCGGCCCAGACCATCGCGCGGGAGTGCGTGAACTCCCGGGGCTCGCCCCGGATCTCCCACAACCCGTGGTCGCGGTGCTGCCAGGTCGTGGCGAGGTTCTCGACGAGCGCCCGCTGCAGCGCCCAGGCGTCGTCGTCCGGCTCGGCCCCTGCCTCGCGCGCGAGCTCGAGGGCGATCATCACCTCGCCCAGGACATCGGCCTGGTACTGCCCGACCGCGCCGTTGCCGACCCGGACGGGACGGGATTCGGCGTACCCGGGCAGGTGGTCGAGGGTCCACTCGGGGAGCCGCCGCCCGCCGTCGACGCGGTACATGATCTGGACGGATTCGGGCGCCCCGGCGACCGCCCTCAGCAGCCAGCCCCGCCACAGCAGGGCTTCGGTGGTGTAGCCGGCCCGGATCAACGACTCCAGGGTCAGCGCCGCATCCCGGAGCCAGCAGTAGCGGTAGTCCCAGTTGCGCTCGCCGCCGAACGACTCGGGCAGCGAGGTGGTCGGCGCGGCGACGATGCCACCGGTGTCACCGTGAGTGAGCATCCGCAAGGTGACCAGGGAGCGCTCGACCACGTCGGCGTGAGGGACGTCGCGAGGGCAGCGCCGCGCCCACGCTTCGTCCTCGTCGAGCGTCTCCTGGATCCGCGGCGTCGGGTCGCCCAGGTGCTCGAGCCGGATGTGTGAGGGGACCCAGATGGTGGAGAAGGCCAGTTCGTCGCCGGCGTCGACGTCGAAGGAATCGGTGTGCAGGTGGTCGGAGGCGACCGGAAGGCGCGGGCCCCGCAGAATCAGTTTGTCGGGACCGGCCACCGCGGTGATCACGCTCTCATCGCAGATTCGTTCGCGGCGCACCCACGGAACCACGTCGCCGTAGTCGAAGCGGACCCGCCACTCGTGGCGCATCGCCACCGTCCCGCTGACCCCACGCAGGATGCGGACGACATCGGCCCGTCGGCTGCTGCGCGGCATCAGGTCGGTCAGGGTGACGGCACCGGTGGCCGTCGTGAAGGTCGTCTCCAGGACCCCCGTGGCGCCGACATAGCGTCGTTCGACGGTGTACTCCTGCTCGGGGCAGAACCGCCACAGCCCGTGCTCCTCGGTGCCGAGCAGTGACGCGAAGCAGGCGGGGGAGTCGAAGCGGGGCAGGCACAACCAGTCGATCGACCCGTCCTTGCCCACCAAGGCTGCGGTGTGCAGGTCGCCGATGAGTGCGTAGTCCTCGATCGCCAGAGCCATGCGGTGAGGCTAACGGTCGAGGTCTAGCATGCCTCCATGCGTGAGGGGGAGAAGCCGGACGAAGACGCCGCTGCCGAGCTGGCGATGGGGCTCCACGTGCTCCTCCAGGCCCGCGGTCAGACCGTGTCGACGGCCGAGTCGCTGACCGGGGGCCTGCTCTCCTCGTTCCTCACCGACGCGCCCGGAGCCTCTGCCTCCTTCGTCGGCGGGGTCGTGTCGTACGCGACCGCGCTGAAGATCGACCTGCTGGACGTCCCGGCCGCCCTGGTGGAGGAGTACGGCGCCGTCTCGGCCGAGTGCGCCTGCGAGATGGCCGCCGGGGTACGCAGGCTCACCGGCTCGACGTACGCCGTGAGCACGACGGGCGTGGCCGGTCCGGCCGGTCAGGAGGGGAAGCCGGCCGGCACCGTCTTCGTCGGCGTGGCCGGTCCGGCCGGATCCCGCTCGGAACGACTCACGCTCCCCGGGGGCCGCCACGAGGTCCGTGCGGCCGCTTGTCTGGCGGCACTGTCGGTGCTCTCTGCTGTGCTGGAGGCTGACCAGGAGACCAACGATGCGGAAAACCGGGCCGGTGGCCCCGGGGAAGAATCCCCTCTCCGGTAGCGTTGGCCCCACACACGAGGAAGGAGACGCGCATGGTGCTGTTCCGTCGGCTGCTGGGCGACGTCCTCCGCGATCAGCGGATGCAGCGGGGGATGACCCTGCGTGAGGTCTCCGCCGAGGCCCGGGTCAGCCTGGGCTACATCTCCGAGATCGAGCGCGGTCAGAAGGAAGCCTCCTCGGAGCTGCTCTCCTCGCTCTGCTCGGCCCTCGACGTACCGCTCTCCGATGTGCTGCGCGACGTCTCCGACGCCATCGCCGTGCAGGAGGCCGCGCTGGCCGCCGCCACCCCGATCTCGGTCACCGCACGCACGGGTGCGCGGGTCGTCGTGGCCTCGGCCGCCTGAGCCCCGGTCTGCCCGGGTGTCGCCTCGCGCACACCGTGGGGCACCCGCATAACGCCCCTGCCGCCACCTCGTTGATCTCCTGAGCGGCGGCACGGGCCGTCGTTCTGCTGTGCTACCCGAAGGTGAACCGTGTCTGTCGCTGAGTCCTCTCGTCGCCCGCTCCGTCGTCTCGGAACACCGCTGATCGTGCTGGCCCTCGCCGCCGCCGTCCTGCACCCCGTGTCCTCGGCCACGGCTGTCCCGGCCGAGCCTCGGACGGATGGGCTCTTCGCGCCGCTGCCGACGTTCGACGCAGCGCAGACCGGGAAGCCGCGCGTGCGCCCGGCCGACTCCGTCGCCTACCGGGTCGACGTGGCCGGCCTCGCGTCCTCACTGGCGCAGGCTCCCGACGAGGCAGCGCTCGCAGTCGGCGCTCACGCCCTCACCCTCACCCTCCCTGACCCCACCGGGGCCGAGCAGACCTTCGCCGTCGTGGAGAGCAGCCTGATGGCCCCGGGCCTCGCTGCCCGGCACCCCGAGATCCGGACCTACGCCGGCAACGGCATCAGCAATCCCACCCAGAGCATCCGGCTCGACGTCACCCCGATGGGATTCCACGCCTCCGTGCGCAGTCCCGGGGCCGGCCGGGCCTGGTACATCGACCCCGCCGAGAACATCGCCGGTGCCAGCGCCCACCTCAGCTACTTCGGCTCCGCGGTCCAGAACCGCGACGGGTTCTTCATCGAGCGAGACCTGAAGGACACTGCCGACGTGCTCGACGCGGCGCCCACCGCCGCGGCTGCTGCCGGCGCAGGCCAGAGCGTGGTCGCCCGCACCTATCGCCTGGCGTTGATCAGCGACCCGTCGTACGCGAACTACTTCGGCACCGAGAACGTCCTGGCCGAGAAGGTGACGCTGATGAACCGCGTCAACCAGATCTACAACGACGACCTCGCCATCGAGCTCGAGCTCATCGACGGCACCGACAAGCTCAACTTCGACACGGCAGCCAAGACCACCGAGGCGAACGGCCCCTGCGGGGCGAGCGCCTGCTACACCGCGGCCCAGGTGTCGACCTGCAGCGGCAGCCTGCTGACTCGCAACAGGTTCGTCCTCGGTCAGCTGATCGGCGCGGACAACTACGACGTGGGCCACATCGCCCTGGGCCTCAACGGCGGCGGCATCGCCGGCCTCGGGGTCGTGGGCGGTTCGAGCAAGGCCTCGGGCTGCACCGGCCTGCCCTTCCCCCAGGGCGACTTCTTCGCGATCGACTACGTCGCCCACGAGATCGGCCACCAGTTCGGTGGCAACCACACCTTCAACGGCACCCTGGCCAACTGCTCGCTCACCAACCGCAACGGCGGCACGTCGGTGGAGCCCGGCTCGGGCTCCTCGGTCATGGCCTACGCCGGCATCTGCGGCCAGGACAACCTGCAGAAGCACACCGACCCGTACTTCTCGCAGCGCAGCATCGACGAGGTCACCGAGGTGGTCAGCGCCGAGCCCTTCACCAACGACGAGGTCCAGACCGTGACGCTGGCCGGCTTCGACACCGACGGGGACAGCGTCGAGCTCACCTACCCCGGCCGCGATCCCGTGACGATCGTGCGCGGTGGGGTGGAGTACACCAACCTCAACGTCGCCTCGCAGATCTTTCAGCTGACCGGGTGCCGCACCACGCTGTCGGGTTACGACACGGACAGCCCGCGCCTCAACGACGACGGCTTCACCGTGACCTTCGGCCTCGGTGCCGACTGCCGCAGCTCCGACGTACAGCGGATCGGGATCGGGGCCACCACCGGCGGCGTGACCGGGTTCGTCGGCGTCCAGGTCCAGGGTGGTCCGGAGACCAACCAGGGCGCTGTCGTGACGACCGGCAACCACGCTCCGACCACGACCGCACCGGCCGACAAGACCCTGCCGCTGCGCACGCCGTTCCAGCTCACCGGCTCGGCCGTGGACCCCGACAAGGACGCGTTGCTCTACCTGTGGGAGCAGAACAACGCCGGCTCGGTGAGCCCCACCGGGGGCACGTCGCTGGTGAGCAACACCAAGGCCAACGGGCCCCTCTTCCGCGTCTTCGGCACCATCGCCGATGTCTCGGCCGAGGATGCGCTGACCTCGCCGTCGCCGGGCCAGAACCTCGCCGACGGGAACCCCACCCGCACCTTCCCCGACCTCGCGCAGGTCCTGGCGGGCACCACCAACGCTGCCACCGGTGCCTGCCCGGCGGCCCCTGCCGATGCCGCTGCTCCGGTGCCGGCCGCGACCGTCGACTGCTACTCCGAGTTCCTCCCGACAGCCGACTACACCGGCGCCCTGGTCTTCCGGCTCACCACCCGTGACCAGTCCCTGATCGGGGGCGGGACGTCGTACGACGACGTGACCCTGGCGCTCGACAAGGCCGCAGGACCGTTCCTCGTGACGTCCCAGGCGACCGCGGGTGCCAGCGTGACGGGTGGCACCGCGCAGACCGTGACCTGGGCGGTCGCCGGCACCAACAAGCCGACGCTCGCGCAGAACGTCAGGATCAGCCTGTCGCTCGACGGCGGCAAGACGTTCACACGTGAGCTCGCGGCCTCGACCCCGAACGACGGGTCGCAGAGCGTGACGATCCCGAACCTCGACGTCGAGCGGGCGCGGATCAAGATCGAGGCGGTGGACAACTACTTCTTCGACGTCAACGACGCCGACTTCGCCATCGCCGCGACTGCGGAGCTCACGCTCAGCCAGCCCGCTGACCAGCGCGTGCAGTACAGCGACGCGTTCGGCTCGCCGGTCACCGTGACGGCCACCTCTGCCACGGTCGACGGGAGCCTCCTGGCGGCCACGATCGGTGGAGTCCCCGGACTCGCGATCACCCGCACCCAGGCGTCGGCCCCGGGGGTGCGTCCCGGCACCGCGACCTTCGAGATCTCCGGACCGGTGACCTCGTCGCCCGCCGATCTGGTCGCCCGGGTTGCCGCGCGGGAGCCCGGCACCAGCGGTCTCTCGGCCGAGAAGACCTTCGCGGTCCAGGTGGTCCCCGAGGACGCCGAGGTCACCTTCGACGGTGAGCGTCGCATCCGGACCCTCGACGACTCGGCGTCGGTCACGCTCTCGGCCTCGGTCCGCAACGCGAACGACGCAGCCGCCGGGGACATCACCACCGCGACGGTGGACTTCGTCGACCGCGACACCGACCAGGTGCTCTGCTCGGCGCCGGTCACCGGAGGGCCGAGCTCCGGCGCCGCCGCGTGTGAGGCCGAACTTGCCTCCAGCTCCGCAGGCGCGTCGTACACCGTCGGGACCCTCGTGGGTGGCAACTATGTCCGCGACAACGCTGCCGACGACGCCACGGTCGTGGTGACCAAGGGAGCTCCGGTCGACGAGACCGCGCCCCAGACCACGATCACGTCCGGGCCGCGTGAGGGGCGATTCAGTCTCAAGCGTCGGGCGTCGTTCTCCTACGTGTCGACGGAGGCCGGCTCCACCTTCAGGTGCACGCTGGACGGCACGCCGCTGGCGTGCGACCAGGACGGCAACGCGCTGCGCAGGCTCCGCACCGGGACCCACGTCTTCACCGTGGCGGCCCGGGACGCAGCAGGCAACGTCGACCCGACACCGGCGATTCGCTCCTACGCCCAGCCCTTCACCTCCAAGCAGCTCAAGCGCTCGAACGGTGACTGGCGCCGCCAGCGCGACAATGCGTCCTACCGCCGAACCCACCTGATCACGTCGACGAAGGGTGCGACGCTGACGCGCCGGGTCAGCGACGTCGAGCGGATCGCCCTCGTCGTGAGCTCCCTCCCTCGCCAGGGCCGGGTCGCGGTCTACTTCCGGGGTCAGCTGTTGCGCAAGGTCTCGCTGTCGTCCTCGCGGGTTCGCCACCAGCGGATCATCACGGTCGCAGGCCTCGACGGATCACGGTCCGGCACCGTGAAGATCAAGACGCTGACCAGGCGCCCGGTGCGCATCGAGGGCCTCGCGGTCTTCGGCCGTCCCTCGGCTCAGCTCGACTGACAGCTCGGACACCAGTACGACGCGCGCTCGCGTCCGGGTGGACCCACCAGGTCCACCCGGACCGGGGTGCCGCAGCGGCGGCACGGCCGGGCATCTCGGCGGTAGACCCACATCCGCTCCCGCTCACGCAGGTCGCCGGTGGTGGACTGGATCGCGCGCTCCTTGTTGAGGTCGAGCATCTGCCGCGCTCGTCGGACCAGACGCGCCAGGTCGGGCACCTCGCCGACGGGCGTGCGCGGGTGCAGCCCGCTGACGAAGCAGAGCTCGGCTTGGTACATGTTGCCGATGCCGGCGAGCCGGGTCTGGTCGAGCAGGGCCTCGCCGATCGGACGGGTCGGCTCCTCCCGGAGCCGCCGCAGCGCCTCGGCCTCGTCCCAGTCGGGGCCGAGCAGGTCGGGGCCGAGGTGGCCGACGGCCTCCTGCTCGCGCGCCCGGGGAAGCAGTGCGACGATCCCCAGCGAGAAGCCGACCGCCACGGCCTTCTCGGTCGCGAGCACGACCCGGGCCTGGTGCGCGGGCCGCTGCCAGCGCTGACCTGGCGCGTAGACCCGCCACGAGCCCTCCATCTTCAGGTGGGTGTGCAGGGTCCACGCCTCGCCGTCCGCCCCAGCGACCCGGGTCAGGAGGTGCTTGCCGCGCGAGATCGTCTCCTCCACGGTGCTCCCGACGAGGTCGGCTGTGGCGTGCTGCGGGACCCGGAAGTCGCTGCGGGTCAGCACCTGGCCCGAGAGCGAACGGTCCAACAGCCGGGCCGCTCGGAAGACGGTGTCGCCCTCAGGCACGGAACCGCAGGCCCTGGGGAGTGGTGACGAAGCCCGCCGACTGGAGCGCCTCGCGCAAGGGTGTCTGGCCCCCACCCAGGAGCTGCGAGCCGTCGGCCTTCTCGACCGTCAGCTTGCCGAGGGATCCGCGACGGGCGGCGTCGGCCAGAGCAGCCGCCGCCACCGAGAGCCGGTCGACGTCCTCGCTCCACGTGAGCAGGGTCCGCCCGCCGCGCTCGACGTAGAGGGTCAGCGCTCCGTCGACCAGAACGACCAGGGCGCCGGCCTTGCGGCCGGGCCGGTGGCCGGCGCGGTCCTCGGTGGCGCCGCTCGGGAGCGGCCAGGGCAGCGCCGCGCCGTACGGGTTCGCGGGGTCGGTGGCAGCCAGCGCGACGGCCACCGGCTTCGCGTCGTCGGCGAGCTCGGCGAAGGTGCGCAGGCGGTCGATGGCACCGGCCGTACCGAACTGGGCCGCGCCGAGGCCGTCGACGAAGTAGCCGCGACGACAGCGACCGGAGTCCTCGAACGCCGAGAGGACCTTGTAGACGGCAGCGAAGCCGCCCGGGACGCGCTCGCTCACGACGGCACCACGGATGACGACGCCGTGCCGGTCGAGCAGCCTCTCGGCGGTGGCGTGCGCGCGCCGGGTGACATCGGTGTCAACGCTCGGCAGCAGGGCCCAGCGCCCGGCGGTCTCGGGCGGTCCGGTGCGGGCCGGGAGCCGAGCCCGGCCTCCGGTCGTGGAGGACATCCGCAGCCTCGGCGGGGGCCGTCGGCTGCGGTGGGTGGGGGTGCCGGCCCTGGTCAGCGCCCGCAGCGGAGTGAGGGTGTCGTTGCTGATCCGGCCGGCCCAGACGAGCTCCCAGAGAGCCGCCGAGAGGGCCGGATCGGCCGTGGAGCCGATCGCGTCGGCGAGCTGGCGGAAGAACCACGCCCCGCCCGGAGCGAGAGCGTCGAGCACCGCCTGGTGCAGGTCGGCGTGCTCGAAGGGCTGCGGCTCGGGCAGCGTCAGGGGCGCCTGGTCGGCGAGGTGGAGCGAGACCCAACCGTCGGCGCCGGGCAGGGCCGCGTGCCCGGCCCAGAGGACCTCGCCGGAGGCGGTGAGCTCGTCGAGGTAGGAGGGCTCGTAGTCACGCACCCGGGCCCCGAGGACGAGGGTCTCGAGCGCGGACGCGGGCACGGGGCAGCCGGCGAGCTGGTCGATGGCGCTGAGCACGCCGTCGATGCCCCGCAGACCGCCGCTCGACGTGGTGACGTGCTGCCAGGAGGCCAGGAAGCGGCCCAGGGCCTCCGGCTCGACCGGCTCGACCTCCTTGCGCAGCCTGGCCAGGGAGCGACGGCGCAGCTTGCGCAGCACCTCGGCGTCGCACCACTCCGATCCCGAGCCCGCCGGACGGAACTCGCCGTCGAGGACTCGACCCTGGGCCGAGAGCCGCTGCAGGGTGTGTCGCACCACCGCAGCGCCCAGGCCCAGCCGCACGGCCACCTCGTCGGTGGTGAAGGGGCCGTGGGTGCGGGCGAAGCGAGCGACCAGGTCGGCGAGGGGATCCTCGACCGGGTCGGTGAAGGCGTCGGGGGTGCCGGGCGGCACGGGAACGCCGAGACCGTCGCGCAGCCGACCGAGGTCCTCGATGCCGGTCCAGCGCTCCTCGCCCGCCATCCGGATCTCGCTCACGCGGCGCACGGCAGCGAGACCGGAGAGCCACTCGGCCACCTCGGCGGCGCCGGTGCCCTCGACCATCCGGGCCCGCACCTCGTCGGTGCTCAGTGGGCCGAGCATGCGCAGCAGGTCGGCGATCCCCTCGGCGTCACGGGCCCGCCGGTCCGGGGCGAGGCGTTGCAGCTCGGCCTCGACCTCGGCGAGGACCTCGGGATCGAGGAGCTCGCGCAGCTCGGCGCGCCCGAGCAGCTCGGCGAGGAGCCCCTGGTCGAGGGAGAGGGCGGCGGCACGTCGCTCGGCGATGGGGGAGTCGCCTTCGTAGACGAACTGGGCGACGTACCCGAAGAGCAGGCTGCGCGCGAACGGCGAGGGCGCCTGGGTCGCCACGTCGACGACCTTCACCTCGCGGCGGTCCACGCTGCGCATCAGCGCCACCAGCGACGGCAGGTCATAGACGTCCTGGAGGCACTCGCGCACGGCCTCGAGGACGATCGGGAACGACGGGTACTTCGAGGCGACCTCGAGCAGGGCAGCCGAGCGCTGACGCTGCTGCCAGAGCGGAGAGCGGCGACCCGGGTCGCGGCGGGGGAGCAGCAGGGCACGCGCCGCGCACTCGCGGAACCGCGCGGCGAAGAGCGCCGAGCCGCCGACCTCCTGGGTGACCAGGTCGTCGATCTCGTCGGCCTCGAAGACGATCACCTCGCCGCCGGGCGCCTCCGCGTCCGTGTCGGGGATCCGGATCACGATCCCGTCGTCGGAGGCGACTGCCTGCCCGTCGACGCCGTACCGCTCGCGGAGCCGGGCGTTGATGGCCAGCGCCCAGGGCGCGTGGACGGGGGTGCCGTACGGCGAGTGCACGACCAGGCGCCAGTCGCCGAGCTCGTCGCGGAACCGCTCGACGAGCAGGGTCTTGTCGGTGGGCAGCACCGTGGTGGCCTCGAGCTGCTCGTGGAGGTAGGCGACGAGGTTGCCGGCCGCCCACTCGTCGAGGCCGTTCTCACGGGCGCGCGCCTCGGCCTTCGGCTTCGAGAGCGCCCCGAGCTCGCGGGTGAAGGCACCGATCGCGGCCCCCAGCTCGGCCGGACGGCCGAGCGAGTCGCCCTTCCAGAAGGGCAACCGTCCGGGGATGCCGGGGGCAGGAGTCACCAGGACGCGGTCGTGGGTGATGTCCTCGATCCGCCAGCTGGTCGCGCCGAGCGCGAAGATGTCGCCGACCCGGGACTCGTAGACCATCTCCTCGTCGAGCTCCCCGACCCGGCGGCCCGGGCCCTCGCCGCCCACGAGAAAGACCCCGAACAGGCCGCGGTCCGGGATCGTGCCGCCGCTGGTGACCGCCAGCCGCTGGGCGCCCGGCCGCCCGGTGAGGCTGCCGGTGACGCGGTCCCAGACGATGCGCGGGCGGAGCTCGGCGAATTCGTCGGAGGGGTAGCGGCCGCTGAGCAGGTCGAGGGTGGCGTCGTACGCCGAACGGGGCAGCCCGGTGAACGGCGCGCTGCGCCGCACCAGCGCGAAGAGCTCGTCGGCGTCGACGGCGTCGAGGGCCGTGATCGCCACGACCTGCTGGGCGAGCACGTCGAGCGGGTTGGTCGGGACCCGGAGTGACTCGATGGCTCCGCTGCGCATCCGCTCCACCGCGACCGCGGTCTGCGCCAGGTCGCCACGGTGTTTGGGGAAGAGCACGCCGTGCGAGATCTCGCCGACCTGGTGGCCGGCCCGGCCCACGCGTTGCAGGGCACTGGCGACGCTGGGCGGCGACTCGATCTGGATGACCAGGTCAACCGCGCCCATGTCGATGCCGAGCTCGAGGCTGCTGGTCGCGACGACCGCTGGGATCCGGCCCCGCTTGAGGTCGTCCTCGATCAGCGCGCGTTGCTCCTTGGAGACCGAGCCGTGGTGGGCCTTGGCGATCACCGGTGGGGCGCCGACGCTGGCGCCGGACTGGGCCATGATCTGGGCCGGGGAGCCGGCCGGGGCCGCCTCCTCCGCGCTCCCGGCGCGGACCGCAGCGATCTCGTTGAGCCGCGCGGTGAGCCGCTCGGCCAACCGCCGGGAGTTGGCGAAGACGATCGTGGAGCGATGCTGCTCGATCAGGTCGACGACGTGCTCCTCGACGTGCGGCCAGATCGAGGTGGAACGCTGGGGATCGCCGGACTCCTCGTCGTAGTCGTCGGGGGCGGTCATGTCCTCGACCGGGACGATGACCCGGAGATCCCACTGCTTGACCGAGGGCGGGGCCACGATGTCCACCGGGGCTGCGCCACCCAGGAAGCGGGCCACCTCCTCCAGGGGGCGCACGGTCGCGGAGAGCCCGATCCGCTGGGCCGGTCGCTCCAGGAGGGAGTCGAGCCGCTCCAGGGTCAGCGCGAGGTGGGCGCCACGCTTGGTGCCGGCCACGGCGTGGACCTCGTCGATGATCACGGTCTCGACCCCGCGCAGCGACTCGCGGGCCTGGGAGGTGAGCATCAGGAAGAGCGACTCGGGGGTCGTGATCATGATGTCCGGGGGCGAGGTGACCAGCTTGCGCCGCTCGTTGGCCGGGGTGTCGCCCGAGCGCAGGCCGACGCGCACCTCGGGGACGGGCGCTCCCAGGCGGTCGGCGGTGTGGCGGATGCCGGTGAGGGGCGCGCGCAGGTTGCGCTCGACGTCGACGGCGAGCGCCTTGAGCGGGGAGACGTAGAGCACCCGGCAGCGCTGGGTGCGGTCCTCGGGCGGGGGAGTGGTGAGCAGCCGGTCGATCGACCAGAGGAACGCCGAGAGCGTCTTGCCCGAGCCGGTCGGGGCGACCACGAGCGCGTGGCGGCCAGCGCCGATCGCGGCCCAGGCGCCGGCCTGCGCGGGCGTCGGCTCGGCGAAGGCCGCGGCGAACCAGGTGCGGGTCGGCTCGCTGAACCGGGCGAGCGGATCGAGGGCTTCGGGAGGCACCGGACCATCTTTGCTCACGGCACCGACAACCGGCGCGCGGCCGACGGAAACGAGGTTGGGACTGTCGGCGGTGCCGTCTAGGGTTTCGGGCGTGGCAGACAACGAGTTCATGATCTCCGCCCGTGGGGTGCGCAAGTCGTTCGGCAGCTTCGAGGCGGTCAAGGGCATCGACGTCCAGGTCCGCAAGGGTGAGGCGTTCGGCTTCCTCGGCCCCAACGGCGCCGGCAAGTCCTCCACGATGCGGATGATCGCGGCGGTCTCCCCGGTGGGCGAGGGCGAGCTGCGCATCCTCGGGATGGACCCGGCGACCCATGGCGCCGAGATCCGGGCCCGGATCGGGGTCTGCCCCAGGAGGACACCCTCGACAACGAGATCACCGTCCGCGAGAACCTCTACGTCTACGGCCGCTACTTCGGCATCCCGCGCCAGGAGGTCCGCGAGCGGGTCGAGGAGCTGCTGGAGTTCGTCCAGCTCACCGACAAGGCGAAGTCCATGGTCGAGGAGCTCTCCGGCGGGATGAAGCGACGGCTCACCATCGCCCGCTCGCTGATCAACCGGCCCGACGTCCTGTTGCTGGACGAGCCCACGACCGGGCTGGACCCGCAGGCCCGCCACGTCGTGTGGGACCGGCTCTTCCGGCTCAAGCAGCAGGGCGTCACGATCGTCCTCACCACCCACTACATGGACGAGGCCGAGCAGCTCTGCGACCGTCTCGTCGTGATGGACAAGGGCGTCATCGTGGCCGAGGGCTCGCCGCTCGCCCTCGTGCGCGAGCACTCCACCCGCGAGGTGGCCGAGCTCCGCTTCGGTGTCGGTGAGCACGAAGCGCTGGCCGAGAAGGTCGCCGACCTCGGCGACCGCGTCGAGGTGCTGCCCGACCGGCTGCTCGTCTACACCGCTGACGGCGAGGAGGTCATCGCCAAGGTCCACGAGCGCGGCCTCGACCCGGTCGCGGTGCTGGTGCGCCGGGCCACCCTCGAGGACGTCTTCCTGCGCCTGACCGGCCGGACCCTGGTCGACTGATGGATCCCACCACCTCCACCTCGTCCACCGCATCCCAGGGCGCCACCCCCTCCACCGCACCGACGAGCGTTCTCGCCGGCGCGGGCCGCCTCTACGACTACTGGGCCGTCGGATACCGCCGGATGTGGAAGGCCAGCTTCGTGGGCTCGTTCGTCACGCCGCTGCTCTACATCCTGGCCATGGGGGTGTTGCTCGGCGGTTTCATCGAGGGGGACCCCGCCAAGCTCGAGGGCGCGACGTCGTACCTCATGTTCGTCGCGCCGGGCATGCTCGCCGCCCAGGCGATGACGACGGTCTTCGGTGAGGTGACCTATCCCGTGATGGGCATGGTCAAGTGGCACAAGTCCTACTACGCCATGATCGCCAGCCCGCTCGGCATCCCCGACGTGGTCCTGGCCCACCTGGCCTTCGTGACCTTCCGGGTCGCGACGACCTGCGCGGTCTTCATCGCGGTGATGGCTCCTTTCGGAGTCTTCGTGTCGTTGCCCGGCGTCCTGGTCGCGTTCCTCGTGCAGTTGCTGCTCGGCCTGGCGTTCGCGGCCCCGATCTACGCCTTCACCGCCGGCCTCAAGGACGAGACCGCCCTCACCCTGGTCTTCCGGCTCGGGATGATCCCGCTCTTCCTCTTCTCGGGGGCGTTCTTCCCGGTCTCGAACCTCGACCCGTGGCTGGAGGCCGTCGCCAGGGCGACGCCGTTGTGGCACGGCGTCGACCTGACCCGGATGCTCACCCTGGGCCAGGTCGACTGGTCGATGGCCGCGATCCACGTCGCCTACCTGCTCGTGCTCGCGGTGGCGGGCTGGTTCTGGGCCGTGCGCCGGCTGACCCGACGGATGGTGCTGTGATGGCGATCATCACGGCGTCGGTCGGCCGCGAGGCGGTCGGGCTCTCCGGCACCCAGGCGGCCGGACTGCTGCTCTATCGCAACTACCTGGCCTACCGCCGGGTCTGGTACATCTTCGCCAGCGGATTCCTGGAGCCGGTCTTCTACCTCTTCTCGATCGGGGTCGGGGTCGGCCAACTCATCACCGGGTTCCAGTTCAACGGCCAGACGATCCCGTACGCCGAGTTCGTCGCCCCCGGGATGCTCGCGGCCTCCGCGATGAACGGCGCCCTGCTCGACGCGACGTTCAACTTCTTCTTCAAGCTCAAGTACAACAAGCTCTTCGACCAGATGCTGGCCACGCCGCTCACCACGATGGACATCGCGCGCGGCGAGCTCAGCTGGTCGCTGCTGCGCGGTGGCCTCTACACGGTGGGCTTCCTGGGCGTGATGGTCGCCATGGATCTGGTGTCGTCGTGGTGGGCGGTGCTGGCGGTCCCGGCGGCGTTGCTGATCGCGCTCGCCTTCGGCGCGTGCGGGATGGCGCTGACGACGTACATGCGCAGCTGGCAGGACTTCCAGCTCGTCAGCCTGGCGACGCTGCCGATGTTCCTGTTCTCCGCAACCTTCTTCCCGGTCACGGCGTTTCCCACCGTCGCCCGCTGGGTGATCGAGGTGACGCCGCTCTACCGCGGGGTCGTCCTGTGTCGTGAGCTCACCACGGGCGCGCTCTCGTGGGGTTCTGCCTTCTCGGTGGTCTACCTCGTGGCGATGGGGTTGATCGGGCTCCTGATCGTGCGGCGCCGACTCGACAAGCTGCTGCTCACCTGATCCGTAGGCTGTCTCCATGCGCCGTTGGTTGATCGTGGGTCTGGTGGTCGTCGTCGGTGCCGTGGGCCTCTGGGCCTTCCAGCCCTGGCGGATCTGGACGAGCAGCGAGATCGACGAGGCCCTGCCCAGCAGCAGCCCGACGTCGGTCGCCCCGAGCGCAAGCGCCCCTCCCTCGACCACGCCCTCGACCACGCCCTCGACCCCTGCCTCGACCACACCGCCCACGCAGGCGCCCCAGGACCGGGTGCTGGCGGTCGGTGAGTTCGAGGACGCCGAGCACGCCACGTCCGGCTCGGTCCGGATTCTCGAGCTGGCCGACGGTCGACAGTTCCTGCGTCTGGAGGGCTTCGACACCTCCGACGGCCCGGACCTGAAGGTCTGGATCACCGATCAGCCCAGTGGCGGTTCCTGGGGCTCCTACGACGACGGCCGGTACGTCGCTCTGGGCGACCTCAAGGCCACCCGAGGCAACCAGAACTACGAGATCCCCGCCTCCGCCAAGCTGAGCGGTCTCACGTCGGTGGTCATCTGGTGCGACCGGTTCAACGTCGCCTTCGGGACGGCCCCGTCGCGCCTCTGAGCAGCTGGCGTCAGCCGATCCGCAGCTCGAAGATCTCGGTGTCGATCCAGCGCCCGAACTTGAACCCGACCTCGTGCAGCACGCCGACCGAGGTGAAGCCGCAGCGCCGGTGCAGGGCCAGGCTCGCATCGTTCGGCAGTGCGATGATCGCCACCGCGCGGTGCATCCCGTCGGCCCGGAGCAGCTCGAGCAAGGACTCGTAGAGCGCCGAGCCAGCTCCGCAGCCCTGGGCGTGTGGCCCGACGTACACCGACACCTCGCGGGTCCGGGCGTAGGCGGGTTTCGGCCGGTACGACGCCGAGCTGGCGTACCCGACCACTGCGCCCTCGCGCTCGGCGACGAGGAGGTGGTCGCCGACCTCGGTGCTCCCAAGCCGGGCCGCCCAGATCTCGGCTGATCTCGGTTCGGTGTCGAACGTCGAGACCCCGGTCGCAGCCTCGTGGGCGTAGAGCGCGGCAACGGCAGGTAGGTCCTCGGGGGTGGCGGCCCGGATCAACATGGCGCCATCTTCGCCGATCTTGGCCGGAACCCCGTCGACGGGCCGCACCCGAGGTTGGGAGGATGACGTCATGACCGACCGACTCGTGCCCGATTCCAAGGACTGGACCTGGGTCCTGGCCCGCCCGTGCCCCGAGTGCGGCCTGGCCTCCGGCGACGTGGCCCTCGACACCCTCGGCGACCGGCTCCGTGCCAACGCCGACAGCTTCACCGCAGCACTGGCGCGCCCCGAGGTGGCGTCTCGGCCGAGTCCCGAAACGTGGTCGATCCTCGAGTACGCCTGCCACGTCCGCGACGTCCACCGCGTCATGGAGGTCAGGGCGGGACTCATCCAGGAGAACGACGATCCGGAGTTCCCCAACTGGGACCAGGACGTCACCGCCGTCGAGGACCGCTACTCCGAGCAGGATCCCGCCACGGTCGCCGCCGAGCTGGTCGCGGCCGCCGCCCTCGCGGCCGCGCGGTACGACGCCGTCCCCGACGACGCCTGGGCGCGCAGCGGCCGGCGCAGCAACGGCAGCGAGTTCACCCTCGCTGGGCTGGGCCGTTACCACCTGCACGACGTCGTGCATCACCTCCACGACATCGGGAACCAGCGATGAGGCACACCGAGTTCTGGTCGCGCCTGGAGACGAACCTCGGCCAGGCCTACGCCGGATCGTGGGCCAGCCTCTTCGTGATGGCCGACCTCGGCGGTCGGACGGCACAGGAAGCGTTGGCCGCGGGCATCTCGCCCAAGGAGGTCTGGGCCGCGGTCTGGCAGGCGCTCGAGCTCCCGCCGACGGAGCGATGACGTCCCCGATGAACCCACCCGTGATCCCACCCGCGATCCCGCCCGCCGTGGCCCACAGTCACGACGTCGTCGCAATCCAGCGCCGCACGCTGCGCGTCCTGGTCCTGGCCCAGATGGTGGGGGCCTCCGGGATGACGATCGGCATCGCAACCGCGTCGCTGCTCGCGCGCGACCTGTCCGGCTCGGAGACGCAAGCCGGCCTGGCCCAGACCTTCCAGGTGCTGGGTGCGGCGGCGGCCGCCTTCTTCCTCGGCCGGTTGATGGCCGCCCGCGGTCGCCGGATCGGGCTCGCCACCGGCTACCTCATCGGCGCGGCCGGTGCTGCGCTCGCCGTGGTCGCGGGGACCGTCGGCTCGATGGCGCTGCTGCTGGTCGGGGCCACCCTCCTGGGGGCAACCTCGGCCGCGAACTACGGATCGCGCTACACCGCCACCGACCTGGCACCCGCGCACGGGAGTGGGCGTGCGCTGTCGCTCGTCGTGTGGGCGACCACGATCGGTGCGGTCGCCGGCCCCAACCTCACCGGCCCCTCGGGTGCCCTGGCGCGCTGGCTCGGCATCCCGACCCTGACCGGCCCGTTTGCCGTGGGCAGCCTGGCGATGCTGGCCGCTGCCCTCGTCATCGGGCTGCTGCTCCGCCCCGACCCCCTGCTGGTCGCCCGCGAGATCGCGGGGGTCGACCTGGCACCCCCCAGCGGTACGTCGTGGGGCCGGGCCGTCGCCGCCGTGCGCGAGCGCCCGGGTCTCGCGTACGCCGTGTCCGGCCTGGCCGCTGCCCACGCGGCGATGGTGGCGGTGATGGTGATGACGCCGCTCCACATGGAGCACGGCGGCTCGGAGCTGCGGATCATCGGCATCGTGATCAGCGTGCACGTGCTCGGCATGTTCGCCTTCGCCCCGGTGGTCGGGTGGGCGGCCGACCGGTTCGGTCGCTCCCGCATCCTGGGGCTGGGCGGGGTGGTGCTGCTCGTGGCGCTCCTGCTCTGCAGCCAGTCCCCGGCAGGCAGCTCGTGGCAGATCTTCGCCGGGCTCTTCCTGCTGGGCCTGGGCTGGTCGCTGGCGACCGTCTCCGCGTCCACGATGGTCGCGGACCTTGCTCCCCTGGAGGCCCGGACCGATGTCCAGGGCGCCGCCGACATGACGATGAACCTCGCCGCGGCGGCCGCCGGTGGGCTGGCCGGCGTGATCGTGGCGGTGTGGGGCTACGCCTGGTTGGCGGGGGCCGCCGTCGCGCTCGTAGCGGTCGTGTTCGTCGCTGCCCGGGGTGCTGGCAGGGTTGCGGCATGAGCGCCACCCCCTCTCGGAATCTGGCCACCCCCATCGCCGACGTCGCTGTGATCGGCGGCACCGGCTTCTACTCCTTCCTCGATGACCCCGAGACGCACCCCGTCGACACGCCGTACGGCGCCCCCTCGGCACCCGTCGCGGTCGGCACGGTCGCCGGGCGTCGGGTCGCCTTCCTGCCGCGGCACGGCGCGGGCCACGAATTTCCCCCGCACCGGATCAACTACCGCGCCAACCTCTGGGCGCTGCGCTCGCTCGGTGTCCGGCAGGTCCTGGCACCCTGCGCCGTCGGCGGTCTCAGCACCCGGGTCGCCCCAGGTGATGTGGTCGTCCCCGACCAGCTCGTCGACCGCACCCACGGCCGCGCCTCGACCTTCGTCGAGACCGGTGCGGTGCACCTGCCGTTCGCCGACCCCTACTGCGCGCGCGTCGCGCAGACCGTGGCCGCGGCCGACGCCGGCGTGACCTACGGCGGCACCATGGTGGTCATCGACGGGCCGCGCTTCTCCACCCGCGCCGAGTCGCAGCACTATGCCGCGCAGGGCTGGGACCTGATCAACATGACCGGTGCTCCCGAGGCGGCGCTGGCCCGCGAGATGCGCCAGTGCTACGCAGCGATCGCGCTGGTCACCGACATGGACGCCGGGGCAGAGGCCGGCTCGGGCGTGGGCCAGGCCGAGGTCTTCGCCCTGTTCAAGCAGAATCTCGAACGTCTCAAGGGCCTGCTCACCGACACCGTCGCCACCCTGCCGGACCCGGCCGGGTGCTCCTGCTCGAGCTGGGCCGACGGCATGGACCTGACCTACGACATTCCCGGACCCGCATGAAGGTCCTGCTCACCGGCTCCGCCGGCTTCATCGGTACGGCGATCGGTGCGGCCCTCGAGGCCGCCGGCGACGAGGTCGTGAGAGTCGACCTGATGCTGGAGCTGGCGCACGGCTCCGCCGAGGCGCCGAGCGGCACCCACCAGCTCGACGTCCGCGACCCGGAGATCTGGCCCGAGCTCCTGCGCGGGGTCGACGTGGTCTGCCACCAGTCGGCGGTGGTGGGGGCCGGGGTGAAGGTCTCCGACCTGCCCGACTACGCCAGCCACAACGACCTCGGCACTGCGGTGCTGCTGGCCGCGATGCACGAGGCGCGCGTCGACAAGCTGGTCCTGGCGTCGTCGATGGTGGTCTACGGCGAGGGCCGTTACGCCTGCCCCGAGCACGGCGACCAGTCACCGCCGCCGCGTGAGCGGACCGCCCTGGATGCCGGTGACTTCGAGAACCACTGCCCGGTCTGCAACGAACA
Organism: uncultured Actinomycetota bacterium; assembly: GCA_963850965.1. Taxonomy (GTDB): domain Bacteria; phylum Actinomycetota; class Actinomycetes; order Propionibacteriales; family Nocardioidaceae; genus Nocardioides. The sequence continues at coordinate 985,069 of CAWKMT010000004.1, forward strand.
GCCTCGGGTGGGCGCTGGTCGACGAGACCGCCCGCCTCGATCCGCGCAGCACCTACGCCGCCAGCAAGGTCGCCCAGGAGCACTACACCTCCGCGTGGGTCCGGCAGGCCGAGGCGGCCGCGATCGCGCTGAGGTACCACAACGTCTACGGCCCCGGCATGCCGCGGGACACGCCGTACTCCGGGGTGGCGGCGATGTTCCGGTCGTCGCTGGAGCGAGGTGAGGCACCGCAGGTCTACGAGGACGGCGGTCAGATGCGCGACTTCGTGCACGTGGCCGATGTCGCGCAGGCCAACGTCGCAGCGCTGCGCGCGGTGGTCGGTGCGCGCGCGGGCCACTACGCGGCGTACAACATCGCCTCGGGGCAGCCGGTCTCGATCCTCGAGGTGGCCGAGCAGGTGGCCCGGGGGACCGGTCGCGACCTCGCACCCGAGGTCACCGGGGGCTACCGGGCCGGGGACGTGCGCCACATCGTCGCCTCGCCGGAGCGCGCCCGCACCGAGCTCGGCTTCCACGCCCAGGTCTCTCCTGCCGAGGGCCTGCAGGCCTTTGCGACGGCTCCGCTGCGCTCCTGAACGGTCACCAGCTCGTGTAGAGCAGGTGCTGGAGCAGCAGCGCCGTCAGCAGCTGCACCCCGAGTCCCCAGCGCCGCCAGCGCTCGGGCAGCAGCGCGGTCGCGATGAGCAGCCACGGCACGAACGGCAGCCAGATCCGCTCGACCTCGCCCTTGCTCATCCGGGACAGGTCGGCGATGACGACGACCGCGACCGCCGAGGAGGCCACGAGCAGCACCACCCGGTCGGCGCGACCGCGCAGCACGGCCAGCCGGCCCAGGGCGGCGGCCAGCAGCGGGCCGGCCGAGAGCAGGAGAGCCGCGAGGTTGCCCCACATCCAGTACGCCGCCGGGCGGTCGGCCGCGACGCCGTCCCAGTAGCGCTCGCTGAGCACGGGGTAGGCCTCCCACCACGCGAAGCCGGCCACGGCGAAGCCACCCACGACCACGCAGGCAGAGGCGGCCGCGATCGGCAGCGGGTAGGCGCACCGGGCGGCCACCAGGATCGCGATCGCGACCAGTCCGATCAGGGGGAGTCCGTAGGACAGCATCACCGCGGTGCCCAGCAGGAGGCCGGCGAGCACCGACCACCCGACGAGCGCGCGTCGCGAACTCCAGCGGGCGGCCAGGGCCAGCGCGGCCAAACCCCAGGCGGCGACCGCGGCGAAGAGAGCGTCGGCCGAGACCGCCGTGAAGACCGCCGCAGGACCCAGCACGAGGAAGGGTGCCGCCCGCCTGGCCATCGCCTCGCGATCGAGGGTCCGCAGCGTGGTGAGCACGGCGAGCGGTGTGGTGGCCGCGATCGCGGTCACGACCAGTGCGGCGGCCAGGTCCCCTCCGAGACCGAGGTGCACGAGGCCGACGAAGAAGAGCAGCGCCCCGGGCGGATGGCCCGCGACGTGGGTCACCCAGTTGGCCGGGTGGGCGTAGGGGATCCGGTCGATGTACTCGCGCAGCATCGCCGGCACGTCGGTCGTGGCCCGCGCCGTCTCGAGGTACTCATACGGGTTGCCGAGCACCCGCGTCAGCCCGGCCTCGCCGTCGATCAGCGCGAGGACGAGCAGCCACGCCAGCCCCACGACGTACGACGCGAGCAGCAGGCGGCGCCAGGTGAGGCGTTCGGCCCAGGCAGGCGCGTACCGGACGGCCAGCACCGCGAGCAGGATCGCGGGCAGGCTCAGGCTGCCGACGTTGGGGCGCCAGTAGCCGTGCAGCGGCGGGAACGCGTCGCCGTCCCCGACGCGGGCCTCGACGTCCCAGCCGAACAGCGGCGGTACGGCAATCGCGGCCGCGATCAGCACCAGCCCCACGGCGAGCCCGACCCGCTCGGCCGTCGTGCGACCGGACGGACGGGGGGACGACATGGCCCCGAGCCTAGGTCGTGGCTCGCGGATTAGGCCCGCACCCCTACGGTGAGACCATGGAACCGGTGTGCGACCTCGTTCTGCCGTGCAAGGACGAGGCGGGCGCGCTCACCGGGCTGCTGCCTCTCGTCCCGGACGCCTTCTCGGTGATCGTGGTCGACAACGGCTCGGTCGACGCCACCGCCGAGGTCGCCGCCGGTCTCGGGGCCAGGGTGGTCGCCGAGCGCGTGCCCGGCTATGGCGCAGCGGTGCACACCGGACTCCTCGCCGCGACCCACGACTTCGTCGCCTTCATGGACGGCGATGGCTCCTTCGACCCCGAGGAGCTGCTCCCGCTGCTCGAGGAGGTCCGCTCGGGGCGCGCCGAGATGGCCGTGGGTCGTCGCCGCCCGGTGTCCAGCGGCGTCTGGCCCTGGCATGCCCGGGCCGGCAACGCGCTGATCGTGCGGTGGCTGCGCCACCGGATCGGGTTCACCGCCCACGACATCGCCCCGATCCGGGTCTGCCGGCGCGTGGACCTGCTGGAGCTCGGGGTCGAGGACCGGCGCTTCGGCTACCCCGTGGAGCTGCTGCAGAAGGCCACGAACGCCGGGTGGCGGATCGTCGAGCAGGACGTCTCCTACCACCCGCGCGCCGAGGGGACCCGCTCGAAGGTCTCGGGCTCGGTGCAGGGGACCGTCCGGACCGCGCGCGACTTCTGGCGGGTGCTCGCGTGAGCGGGGCTCGTCTGCTGGTCGTCGCCAAGTCGCCGGTGGCCGGGCAGGTCAAGACCCGTCTCGGTCGGGAGATCGGGATGGCTCCGGCCGCCGACGTGGCCGCGGCCTCGCTCCTCGACACGCTCGCCGCCTGCCGCGAGGCGGTCGGCGCCGACGCCTGCCACCTCGCCCTGGCCGGCGACCTGACCGACGCCGTACGCCGCGAGGAGCTGGCGCGGGCCCTGACCGGCTGGACCGTCCGCCCGCAGATCGGCGCCGACTTCGCGGCCCGCCTGACCTGGGCCCATCTCGACCTCGCCAGCGAGCCCGGTCCCGTGGTCCAGATCGGCATGGACACCCCGCAGGTCACCGCGGACCTGCTGCTCGATGCGGGTGCCAGGTTGAGCGACACCGACGCCGCCCTCGGGCCCGCCGAGGACGGCGGCTGGTGGGTCCTCGCGGTGCGCGACCCGCAGGACCCCCGCGCGGCGCACGCCCTCGCCGAGGTGCCGATGTCCACGCCCACGACGTACGACGACACCCGCCGGGCGCTGGCCGATGCCGGCCTCCGGGTGGGGTCGACGGCCACGCTGCGCGACGTCGACACGGTCGAGGACGCCGAGGCGGTGGCGCAGTTGGCGCCGACGACCGAGTTCGCCCGGGCCTGGCAGCGCGTGCTCGAGCTGCGGAGCGCCACCCCGTGAGCATTCGACCCCGTGGACACGACACCTCGACGATGCGCGCCGACTCCTTCTCGCTGGTGTTCTCCCGGGCACTCCAGGGGCATCCCTGTTCCGTCGTCGGCCTGGGCGAGGAGCCCCAGCTCCTGCCGATGGGGGACTGGACCGGGTCGGCGGATGCGTCCGACATGGAGCTGCTCCAGCACTGCGTGGGCGCGACCCTCGACATCGGCTGCGGGCCCGGTCGGCTCAGCGCCCACCTCGCCATGCTCGGGCACGACGTGCTCGGCATCGACGTGGTGCACGAGGCAGTCCTGCAGACCAGGAGTCGTGGGGTCACGGCGATGGCTCGCGACGTGTTCGACGAGCTGCCCCGTGAAGGCCAGTGGCAGACCGCGTTGCTGGCCGACGGCAACGTCGGGATCGGCGGCGACCCGGTGGCGCTGCTGAGCAGGGTCCGCGAGCTGCTCCACCCGCGGGGGAGGGTGGTCGTCGAGCTCGCCGCCCCCGGCTCGGGCCACCATTCGTCCTGGGCGGAGCTGCACTGCGGGGACCTGCGCAGCCGACCGTTCAAGTGGTCGGTCGTCGGAGCCGAGGCGATCGCGGAGCTGGCCGAGGAAGCCGGCTTCCACGTCTCGGGTGTCCACGCCTACGAGCGTCGCTGGTGTGCCGTTCTCGAGCAGCGCTGATGAGGATCCCCGCCGAGTCCGACTTCAGGTCGCGGCTGCGCAGCGCGGCGGTGTCCTCACGCGTGGGCGTGTGGCTGGGCATCTGCTTCGGCATCGCCTTCCTCACCGGGCTGGTCAGCCACTACGCCCAGGCCCCCGGGCAGCCGATCCCGTTCCCGACCAGCCCCGCCTGGGGTTACCGCGTCACCCAGGGGCTCCACACCACGACCGGCATCGCGGCGATCCCGCTGCTCCTCGTCAAGCTCTGGTCGGTCTTCCCCCGGCTCTTCGAGCGGCCCCCGCTCGGCAACGTCCGACGCCTCGCGGTGAACGCCCTCGAGCGCGCCTCGATCGGGGTGCTCGTCGCGGCCGCGATCTTCCAGCTCGCCTCCGGGCTCCTCAACTCCGCCCAGTGGTACCCCTGGAGCTTCTCCTTCCGCAGCAGCCACTACGCGGTCGCCTGGATCGCCATCGGCGCGCTCGTCCTGCACATCGCGGTGAAGCTCCCCGTGGTGCGCTCCGCGCTCGGCGCCGACGTGGACAGCACGGTCAACGACCGGGCCGCCGCGACGCAGCCCGGAGCGATCTCGCGGCGCGGGCTGCTGCGCACCACCTGGCTCGCGAGCGGGATCGCCGTCCTCGCGACCGCCGGCGGCACCGTCCCGTTCCTGCGCAATCTCTCGGTCTTCGCCGTGCGCTCCGGTGAGGGACCGGGCGGGATCCCGATCAACAAGTCCGCAGCCGCGGCCGGGGTCACGGCGACCGCGACCAGCGCGTCGTACCGCCTGAGCATCGTGTACGCCGATCGCGAGGAGACCCTGACCCGCGCGGACCTGCTGGCGATGCCGCAGATCACCGAGACCCTCCCGATCGCCTGCGTCGAGGGCTGGAGCGCGAGCGGCTCGTGGACCGGGGTCCGGCTGCGCGACCTGCTCGACCTGGTCGGCGCCCCACGGGACAGCGACGTGCAGGTGGTGTCCCTGCAGCAGTCGGGGGCCTTCCGTCAGTCGGTGCTGCAGGGCAACTTTGCCGACGACGACCGCACCCTGCTCGCCCTCGCCCTCGAGGGGGAGCCCCTCTCCATCGACCACGGCTACCCGGCGCGAGTGATGGCGCCCAATCGTCCCGGGGTGCTCCAGACCAAGTGGGTCACCCGGCTGGAGGTGTCGACGTGACCCGCCGTCTGCTCGCGCTCGTCGGCATCGTGACGGCGGCGTACGGCCTCTTCCTGCTCTTCAGCCGCCAGGACCTGGACCGGCTGACCAACCTCGCGGTGTGGCTCGGGGCGGGCGTGGTGCTCCACGACTTCGTCCTGGCGCCGCTCGTGATCGTGGTCGTGGCGCTCGTCTCGCGGGTGCTGCCCGGGCACGTCCGGCTGCCGGCCCTGGTCGGCTTCGTGGTGCTGGGGTCGCTGACCCTGGTCGCCGTACCCGTCCTGGGCCGGTTCGGCGCCCGCCCCGACAACGCCACGCTGCTCGACCGGCCCTACGTCCTGGCCTGGTTCGTCCTGCTGGGACTGACGCTTCTTGCCGTGGGGGCCGCGAGCCTGGTCCGGGCCCGTCGTCGCCGACACGCCGGTCCCGCTACCTGAGTCGAACACCTGTTCGGGCTAGATTGGGGCCACAGGTACGACACTGGGGCGAGGTTGTCCACAGCTTCGACGGCGCTGATCAGGCACTGTCGGTGGCTCCTCCTAGTGTCGCCGATGTACCTGAAACCCCACGACACAGAAGAGGCACACCATGGCTGGTGCAAACCGCGAGAAGGCCCTCGACGCCGCCCTCGCAGGCATTGAGAAGCAGTTCGGCAAGGGCTCGATCATGCGCCTGGGCGAGGAGACTCGCGCCGCGCTCGGCATCATCCCCACCGGTGCGATCGCACTCGACGTGGCGCTGGGGATCGGAGGGCTGCCGCGCGGCCGGGTGGTCGAGATCTACGGCCCCGAGTCCTCCGGCAAGACCACCGTCGCCCTGCACGCCGTGGCCAACGCCCAGGCGGCCGGCGGCATCGTCGCGTTCATCGACGCCGAGCACGCGCTCGACCCCGACTACGCCAAGGCCCTCGGGGTCGACACCGACGCCCTGCTGGTCTCGCAGCCCGACTCCGGTGAGCAGGCCCTCGAGATCGCCGACATGCTGGTCCGCTCGGGTGCGCTCGACCTGATCGTCATCGACTCCGTCGCGGCGCTGGTGCCCCGCGCCGAGATCGAGGGCGAGATGGGCGACAGCCACGTCGGCCTCCAGGCTCGGTTGATGAGCCAGGCGCTGCGCAAGATGACCGGCGCGCTCAACAACTCCGGCACCACGATGATCTTCATCAACCAGCTCCGCGAGAAGATCGGCGTGATGTTCGGCTCGCCCGAGACCACCACCGGTGGCAAGGCGCTGAAGTTCTACGCCTCGGTCCGGCTCGACGTGCGTCGCATCGAGACGCTCAAGGACGGCACCGACATGGTCGGCAACCGGACCCGGATCAAGGTCGTCAAGAACAAGGTCGCTCCGCCGTTCAAGCAGGCCGAGTTCGACATCATGTACGGCAAGGGCATCAGCCGCGAGGGTGGCCTGATCGACGTCGGTGTCGAGGCAGGCCTGGTCCGCAAGGCCGGCGCTTGGTACACCTACGAGGGCGACCAGCTCGGTCAGGGCAAGGAGAACGCCCGGACCTTCCTCACCGACAACCCCGACCTCGCCAACGAGCTCGAGAAGAAGATTCTCGAGAAGCTCGGCATCGGTGCCCAGGTCGACCAGCCCGCCGACCAGCCCGCCGACCCGCTGGGCGTCGGCGCGTTCTGAGGCGGTCGTGACTGACGCCTGGCGCGGAGACGTCGCGGCAGGGGTCGCGGCCTGGACTCGTGGGGTGTCGAGGGACCAGCGAAGTTCCTCGACACCGCCCGAGGCGGTGCCCGACCCCGTCGCCGACGGGCCGCCCGCCGACCCGGAGGCGGTCGCCCGCAAGATCCTGCTCGACCAGCTGACCGGTGCGGCCCGCAGCCGCCAGGAGCTGGCCGACAAGCTCGCCGCGAAGAACGTCCCGGCCGACGTCGCGACCCGGCTCCTCGACCGCTTCGAGGAGGTCGGGCTGATCGACGACGACGCCTTCGCGCGGGCCTGGATCGCCAGTCGCCAGCCCGGCAAGGGCCTGGCCCGGCGGGCTCTGGCCCAGGAGCTGCGCCGCAAGGGGATCGACGACGAGCTGGCCAAGGAGGCGCTCGACGAGATCGACCCGGCCGACGAGGAGGCAGCAGCGAGGGTGCTGGTGCGCAAGAAGCTCCGCTCGCTCTCCCGGGTCGACGACACCACCGCCACCCGCCGGCTGGTCGGCATGCTCGCCCGCAAGGGGTACAACTCCGGCGTGGCCTTCGCGGTGGTCAAGGACGAGCTGGCCAGCGCCGGTCGAGACGACGAGGAGATCGAGCCGGGCGCAGGCTAGGCGAAGGCCCGCACAGCCTCGACCGTGTCAGCCTCCTCGGCGCTCTTGTCGTCGCGATACCGAACGACCCGGGCGAAGCGCAGCGCCACCCCACCGGGGTAGCGCGAGGATCGCTGCACCCCGTCGAACGCGATCTCGACGACCTGCTCCGGCCGGACCTCCACGACGTACGACGAGCGGTCGACCGGTGAGCTCGCCAGCTCGGTGAACCGCTCGGTCTGCCAGGCGAGCATCTCGTCGGTCATCCCCTTGAACGTCTTGCCCAGCATCACGAAGCCACCCGACTCGGGATCACGGGCGCCGAGGTGGATGTTGGAGAGCCAGCCCTGGCGCCGGCCGCTGCCCCACTCGACCGCCAGCACGACCAGGTCGAGGGTGTGCACCGGCTTGACCTTGACCCACGCCGAGCCGCGCCGGCCGGCGTCGTACGGCGCGGTCAGGCTCTTGACCACGACCCCTTCGTGGCCGTCGGCCAGCACGCGCGCCTGGAACTCCTGCGCGAGCGCCGGGTCGTCGGTCACCAGCCGGGGTGCGCGGTGTTCGACCGGGACGAGTCGCTCCAGCGCAGCGATCCGATCGGCCGCGGGGGAGTCGAGCAGGTCCGTGCCGTCGAGGTGCAGCACGTCGAAGAAGTACGGCGTCACCACGACGCCACCCGCACCCGAGGCCTGTCCGGTGCGCGAGGCGGTCTCCTGGAACGGTCGCGGCCGACCCGCGGCATCGAGGGCCAGCGCCTCGCCGTCCAGCACGAACCTCGAGGCCGGCAGGGCGCGCGCGATGGCCACGATCTCCGGCAACCGAGCGGTGATGTCGTCGAGCGACCGGGTGGCGATCCGCACGTCGTCACCGTCGCGGTGCACCTGGATCCGGATGCCGTCGAGCTTCGCGTCGATCGCGTGCGGCCCCGCGCCGGCCTTGGCCAGGGCAGCGGCCAGGTCGGGAGCGCTGGAGGCCAGCATCGGCAGCACCGGCCGCCCAACCTCCAGCCCGAAGGCCGCGAGCGCCTCCACCCCGCCCGTCATGGCCGCAGCGGCGACCGCGGTGGTCGAGCCCGCGAGCATGGCCGCCCGGCGTACGGCGGTCAGCGGCACGCCCGAGGTCGCCGCGACCGCCTCCTGCACGAGAGCGTCGAGGGCGCCCTGCCGGAGCGCGCCGGTGACGACGCCGCGCAGCCAGCCCTGCTCAGCAGCCGTCGCGGCGCCGAACAACTCGGCCACGGCGGCCGCGCGGGCGCCCTGCGACCCGGCCCCGGCCAGCCCCGCGATCGACTCGAAGGCCGCGTCGACGTCGAGCACGGTGAGCGTGGCGACCTCGGCCGGCGGCGGGAGGTCGCTCACCCCGCGCCAGCCCAGCCCGGTGCGTCGCTGGCGCAGGGTGCCGCCGAGGTAGGCGGTGACGGTCTCGAGCTCGTCAGGCGCTGCCGAGGCGAGCAAGGACGCGAGCGCGGCCACCTTGGCCTTGCGTGAGCGCGTGGAGCTGACCGCCTGCGAGGAGGTGACGAGGTCGTGGAGGAGCACGACGCCATTGAACCCCTTGCCTCGGACAGTCGGACACCCCTAGATTGGACACATGTCCAGTCTAGTGTCCAGTGCGCCTCGTCAGGGGCTGAACTCCCGCCAGGCCGAGACCGTCGAGCGCCTCCTGACCGCCTGCGACGAGGAGCTCCGTGAGGTCGGGGTCGAGGCGCTCACCATCCGCATCGTCGCCCAGCGCGCCGGAGTCTCGCCGGCGACGGCCTACACCTACTTCGGTTCGCGGAACCACCTCTTCGCCGAGCTCTTCCATCGTCGGCTGCTGGCGGACCCCGGTCCCGAGCTCGGCGGTGCCGACGTCGTCGCCCGGCTCCTGGTCGTCACCCGGCACATGGCCGCGATGCTGGCCGGCTCTCCCGAGCTGGCCGCGGCCTCCACCCTCGCCCTGCTCGCCACCGACCCGGACGTCGAACGGCTCCGGCTGACCATCGGCACCGAGTTCGCCCGCCGGTTCACCGCCGCGATCGGTGAGCCCGCAGATCCGCAGGTCCTCGAGACACTGCTGCTCGCCTTCTCGGGCGCGCTGCTCCAGGCAGGAATGGGACTGATGACCTACACCGAGATGGGCGAACGACTCGACGACGTCGTGGCCGTGATCATGAAGGGACACGCGTGAGCACCCCCCTCGTCTACGACCCGTACGACTACGCCTTCCAGGAGGACCCCTACCCGGTCTACGCGCGGCTGCGCAACGAGGAGCCGCTGCACCACAACGTCGAGCACGACTTCTGGGCGATCTCGCGGCACGAGGACATCCAGCACGCGATCCGCACCGAGGGGGTCTACTCCAACGCCATGGGGGTCTCGCTCGACGAGAGCGCCTGGAGCCCCCACGCCCACAAGATGATGTCGTTCCTGGCGATGGATCCGCCGCGCCAGACCCGGCTGCGCTCGCTGGTCTCGAAGGGGTTCACGCCCCGCCGGGTCCGCGAGCTCGAGCCGCAGGTCCAGCGGCTCACCGACCGTTACCTCGACAGCGCGCTCGCGGACGGCAGCTTCGACTGGATCGCCGACGTGGCTGGGCGACTGCCGATGGACGTCATCTCCGAGCTGATGGGCGTCCCCGAGGCCGACCGCGACGAGGTACGCCGCCTGGCCGACGTCGTCGTGCACCGCGAGGACGGCATGCGCGACGTGCCCCAGGCCGGGATGGACGCCGCGCTCACACTCGTCGGCTACTACGCCGACATGCTGGCCGAGCGCCGCCGCCGGCCCACCGACGACCTCACCAGCGCGCTGCTGGACGCCGACATCGAGGGCGACCGGATGAGCGACGAGGAGATCATCGGCTTCCTCTTCCTGATGGTGGTCGCCGGCAACGAGACCACGACCAAGCTGCTCGGCAACGCCGTGTTCCACCTGACCCGGCACCCCGAGCAGCTCCAGCAGGTCCTCGACGACCGGAGCCTGGTGGTCCCGTGGATCGAGGAGACGCTGCGCTTCGACACCTCCAGCCAGGCGCTCGCGCGCCACCTGCTCCAGGACGTCGAGCTGCACGGCAAGGTCGCCCCGGCCGGCGCCAAGCTCCTCGTGGTGCTCGGCGCTGCCAACCGCGACGAGCGGGTCTTCACCCGGCCCGACGAGTTCGACCTCCACCGCGACCCGGCCGAGCTGCGCCAAGTCGCTCAGCTTCGGCGGCGGGCGGCACTTCTGCCTGGGCGCCAACCTGGCCCGGCTCGAGGCGCGGGTCGCGCTCGAGGAGCTGGTCCGCCGGGTCGGCAGCCTCGAGGTCGACCACGCCCGCTCGGTCCGGGTGCACTCCTCCAACGTCCGCGGCTTCGCGGCGATCCCGATGACGGTGGGACTCCGATGAGCAGGTACGCCCAGCCCGACCGACGCCCCGCCGTCGTCACCGGTGCCTCCTCCGGGATCGGTGCGGTCACCGCGCTCACCCTCGCGGCGGCCGGCCATCCCGTGGCGCTCGGCGCGCGGCGTACCGACCGGCTCGAGGAGATCGCCACCCAGATCCGGGCCGCCGGGGGAGAGGCCTCGGTCCATCCGCTCGACCTCACCGACACCGACTCGGTGGAGGCGTTCGCCGCCCAGGTGACCAGGGACCTCGGCGAGATCGAGGTGGTCGTCTCCAACGCCGGAGCCGTGGCTCCCGGCACCATCCACGAGGTCGACTCCGAGCGGTTCGCCCGCGAGATCGACCTCAACCTGATCGGCGCCCACCGGCTGGTGCACGCCTTCGTCCCCGGCCTCGTCGAACGCCGCCGTGGTGACGTCGTCTTCGTCTCCTCCGACGTCGCGGTGCGGGCCCGCCCCCACGTGTCGTCGTACGCCGCTGGCAAGTGGGGGCTGGAGGGGATGGTCCACGCGATGCAGATGGAGCTCGAGGGCACCGGGGTCCGCGCCAGCCTGGTCCGCCCCGGCCCGACCTGGAGCGAGATGGGCAGCGACTGGGATGACGAGGCCGCCGGGCACGTCCTGACCCAGTGGGTGCGGTTCGGCCATGCCCGGCACCCGCACTTCCTCAAGCCGCAGGCGATCGCCGACGCCATCGCCACCGTCGTGTCCGCACCTCGCGGCACCCACCTGAACCTGATCGAAGTCACCCCCGAGGCTCCCCTGGAGGACCGATGACCGCCGGACTCACCGACATCCCCGAGGTGTCGCGGCTCCATCCCGACGACCCGCACGGTCACCTCCTGGAGCTGCGGACCGACCCGATCGGCCTGCTCCAGCGGGTGCGCGACGAGTGCGGCGACATCGGGCGCTTCCAGCTGGTCGACCGCCCGGTCGTCCTGGTGAGTGGAGCCGAGATCAACGAGGCGTTCTTCCGGGCGCCCGACTCGGTGCTCGACCAGGGCGCGGCCTACCCCTTCATGACGCCGATCTTCGGTGCGGGCGTGGTCTTCGACGCCTCGCCGGAGCGCCGCCAGGAGATGCTCAAGAACCAGTCGCTGCGCGGTGAGCAGATGAAGGGCCACGCCGCCACGATCGAGCACGAGATCCGGCGGATGGTCGCCGACTGGAGTGACTCCACCGAGGAGTGGGGCGAGATCGACCTGCTCCAGTGGTTCGCCGAGCTCACCATCTACACGACCTCCTCCTGCCTGATCGGACAGCGCTTCCGCGAGGAGCTCGACGGTCGCTTCGCCGAGCTCTACCACGACCTCGAGCGCGGCACGGATGCGTTGGCCTTCGTCGACCCCTACGCCGACATCGAGAGCTTCCACCGCCGCGACGCCGCTCGCCTGGAGCTGGTCGCGCAGGTGCAGACGATCATGGACCGACGCGCCGGCGAGCCGATCCCGCCGCGTGAGGAGCGCGACCTGCTCGACGTCCTGGCCTCGCTGAAGGACGAGGACGGCAGCGACCACTTCTCCGCCGACGAGATCACCGGCATGTTCATCTCGATGATGTTCGCCGGGCACCACACCAGCTCCGGCACCGCCGCCTGGACGCTGATCGAGCTGCTCCGCAACCCCGAGGTCCTCCAGGACGTCACCGCCGAGCTCGACGACCTGTACGCCGACGGCTCGGCCGTCTCCTTCCAGGCGTTGCGGGAGATCCCGCGCCTGGAGGCGGCGCTCAAGGAGACCCTGCGGCTCCATCCGCCCCTGATCCTGCTGCTCCGGGTGGCCCAGCAGGAGATCGAGCTCGGCGGGCACACGATCCCCGTCGGCGCGATGGTCGGCGCCACCCCGAAGGTCTCCAACCGGATCCCCGAGGACTTCCCCGATCCCGAGTCGTTCGACCCCGGTCGCTACCTCGACCCGCGCCAGGAGGACCTGCTCAACCGCTGGACCTGGATCCCCTTCGGGGCCGGCAAGCACCGGTGCGTCGGCTCGGCGTTCGCGATGATGCAGCTCAAGGCGATCTTCTCGGTGATCCTGCGTGACTACGAGTTCGAGATGGCCCAGCCCTCGGAGTCCTACCGGGACGACACCTCGAAGATGGTCATCCAGCTCGAGCAGCCCTGCCGGGTCCGCTACCGCCGCCGGCCCGGCCGATGAAGGTCTCGCCGATGAAGGTCACAGCCGACCTCGACCTGTGCCAGGGCCACCAGATGTGCCTGGTCGAGGCGCCCGACGTCTTCGGCTTCGACCACGACCAGGACCACGTGGTCGTGCTCGCCGAGCACCCCGACGAAGCCCAGCGGCCCCAGATCGACCAGGCCGTGAAGTACTGCCCCGCGATGGCGCTCGCCGTCCACGACGACCCCACGCCCCCCACTGAGGAGCAGGACCGATGACCGACCTCACCCGCGCCGAGATGGACGACTTCTGGCAGCGCTGGCTCGCCTCCAACCGCGAGGCCGAGCGGCTCGGGGACTGGAGCCTCCTGGCCGACCACTACGCCGAGGACGCGACGTACGGCTGGATGTACACCCCCGACGAGCACTTCATGGCGATGGGCCGCGAGGAGATCCGGCGCTACGCCGTGGGCACCGAGATGAACGGGCTCGAGGGCTGGCACTACGACTACGTCGCCACCGTCATGGACGAGTCCAACGGCATGGTCGTCGGCTTCTGGAAGCAGCGCGCCGGCATCAACGACGACGCCGGCAAGGAGTACGAGATCCTCGGCATCGGCGGCAGCTGGTTCGGGCTCGCTCCCAAGCCGGACGCCACGACCGGTGACAGCGTGCACATCGTCTGGCAGCGCGACTGGTTCGACCTGGGCTCGACCGCGCACACGTTCCTCTCGCTGGCCGGCTCCGGCAGGGCCCCGCAGGGACTGCTCGATCGGATGTCCCTCGACGGGATGAAGCAGCCCGGCCACTACCGCCACGACGACCTGCCCTCGTCGGTGTGGCCGCCCGTCGTCGAGAGCGCTGACCAGGGAGGCGTCGCATGAACGTCCCGGCCCCGCAGCAGCTGATCGACGGCCTGCTCGTCGGTGCGAGCGACTCCACGACCTACCCGATCCTGAACCCGGCCACCGGCGAGGAGATCGGCCGCGCCCCCGACGGCACGGCCGACGACCTGGAGGCGGCCATCGCCGCCGCCCGACGGGCCTTCGACGAGACCTCGTGGTCGACCGACCCTGCCTTCCGCGTGCGGTGCCTGCGCCAGCTGCACCAGGCCCTGGTCGACAACGGCGAGCAGCTGCGGGCGCTGACCACCGCCGAGGCCGGAGCGCCGGCCTTCCTCACCGCCGGCCCGCAGTACGACGTCCCGGTGGAGACCCTGAAATGGGTCATCGACCTGGCCGACGCCTTCGCGTGGGAGACCGATCTCGGCGAGGCGAAGCCGATGGGAGTGCCGACCAGACGCACGATCCGGCGCGAGGCTGTCGGAGTGGTCGCGGCGATCACACCCTGGAACTTCCCCAACCAGATCAACCTCGCCAAGATCGGTCCGGCCCTCGCGGCGGGCAACACCGTCGTGCTCAAACCTGCCCCCGACACCCCCTGGGTCGCGGCCGAGCTCGGCCGGCTGGTCGCCGAGCACACCGACATCCCCGCGGGTGTCTTCAACGTCGTGACCCCGGGGGACAACGCCGTCGCCGGCCTGCTGGTGACCGACCCCCGCGTCGACCTGGTCTCCTTCACCGGCTCGACCGCGACCGGACGGGCGATCATGGCCGCTGCCGCGCCGACCCTGAAGAAGGTCTTCCTCGAGCTCGGCGGCAAGTCCGCCGCGATCGTCCTCGACGACGCCGACCTCGCCGGTGCCGTCGGCACCGCAGCCTTCACCGTGTGCATCCACGCCGGTCAGGGCTGTGCGCTGACCACCCGGCTGGTCGTGCCGCGCGAGCGCTACGACGAGGCGGTGCAGATCGCGGCCGACACGATGGCCTCGATCGGGGCGGGCGACCCGACCGACCCCGGCACCGTTTGCGGGCCGCTCATCTCGCAGGTCCAGCGCGACCGCGTGCAGTCCTACCTCGACCTCGCGATCGAGGAGGGGGGCCGGTTCGCCACGGGCGGCGGCACTCCCGCCGGTCGTGAGGGCGGCGGCTTCTGGGTCGAGCCCACGGTGATCGCCGGACTCGACAACACCTCGCGGGTGGCCCGCGAGGAGATCTTCGGTCCCGTCCTCGTGGTGCTCGCGCACGACGGGGACGACGACGCCGTCCGCATCGCCAACGACTCGCCGTACGGTCTCTCCGGCTCGGTGGACTCCGGCAGCCTCGAGCGGGCCAAGGCAGTCGCGGCCCGGGTCCGCACCGGCACCCTCGCCGTCAACGGCGGCGTCTGGTTCCACGCCGATGCACCCTTCGGCGGCTACAAGCAGTCCGGCATCGGCCGCGAGATGGGCGTCGCGGGCTTCGAGGAGTACCTCGAGACCAAGCTCGTCGCCGAGCCGGCCTGACCTCCACCCACCCTGACCTGCACAGCGAGAGGAACCGCATGCGTTTCGAGAACAAGGTGGCGATCGTCACGGGGGCCGCCCAGGGCATCGGGGAGGCCTACGCTCGCGCGCTCGCCGCCGAGGGTGCCGCCGTCGTGGTCGCCGACCTCAACGTGGAGTCGGGCCAGCAGGTCGCGGCCTCGATCGTGGCCGACGGCGGCCGCGCGATCTTCGTCGAGACCGACGTCTCCTCGGCCGACTCGGCGAACGCGATGGCGGCGCGGGTGGTGGCCGAGCTCGGCGGCATCGATCTGCTCGTCAACAATGCCGCCATCTACGGCGCGATGGAGTTCGACCTGCTGATCACGGTCGACTGGGACTACTACAAGAAGTTCATGAGCGTGAACCTCGACGGTGCGCTGGTGATGACCCGCGCCTGCTTCGCCCACATGCAGGCCCGTGGTGGCGGCGCGATCGTCAACCAGAGCTCCACCGCAGCCTGGCTCTACTCCGGCTTCTACGGCCTGGCCAAGGTCGGCATCAACGGTCTGACCCAGCAGCTGGCCCACGAGCTCGGTGGCATGAAGATCCGGGTCAACGCCGTGGCCCCCGGCCCGGTGGACACCGAGGCGACGCGCACCCAGGCCGGCGACGCCGTCAAGGAGATCGTCAAGGGCATGGCGCTCAAGCGCGTGGGCCAGCCCGAGGACATGGTCGGCGCCTGCCTCTACCTGCTCTCCGACGACGCCGCCTGGGTGACCGGACAGGTCCTCAACGTCGACGGCGGGCAGGTCTTCCGGTGATGGAGAGCAACGAGATCGCGGTCGGGTTCGTCGGGCTCGGCAACATCGGCAAGCCGATGGCGCTCCGCCTCGCGGACTGGCCCGGTGGCCTCTGGGTGTACGACGTCGCGCCCGAGCCGGTCGCCGAGCTGGCCGGTGCCGGGGCGGTGGTGGCCGAGACCCTGGCCGCGATGGCGGCGAGCGTCGACCTGGTCTGCGTGATGGTGCGCGACGACGACCAGGTGCGTGCGGTGCTGGCCGAGCTCCTGCCTGCCGCCCGCCCGGGGCTCACGGTCGCGGTCCACTCGACGGTGGCGCCCGCAACGCCGGCCGAGCTGGCCGAGCTCGGCCTGCAGCACGCCGTCCACGTCGTCGATGCACCGGTCAGCGGGGGAGCGATGGGCGCCGCCGACGGGACGCTGGCGATCATGGTCGGCGGCTCCGAGGAGGGCTACGCCAGCTGTGCGGCACCGTTCGCCCGGCTCGGCAGGCTGGTCGTCCACGCCGGTCCGCCGGGTGCCGGCACCCGGATGAAGCTGGCCCGCAACCTGATGCACTTCGTCTCGTTCACCGCCGTCACCGAGGCCCAGCGGCTGGCCGAGGCGGCCGGGATCGACCTGATCGAGCTCGGTGCGGTGGTCCGGCACACCGACGCGATCACCGGTGGGCCGGGCGCGATCATGCACCGCGACACCGCCGCCCCCCTGAGTCCCGACGACTTCTGGTTCGGGATCTTCGACCACGTCCGGACCCTGGGCGAGAAGGACCTCGGCTTCGCCATCGAGCTGGCCGAGCAGCTCGACGTCGACGTACCCCTGGCCCGGCTCGCCCGTGAGCGTCTCGCCCCCGGGCTCGGCCTGCCCGTCACCGACCTGACAACCCCGCAAGGAGAGAGCAATGACTGACAAGTTCGACGGACTTCCCGAGGGACGCCGACGCGGGCTGGAGAAGATGGAGGAGGTCTACGGCTTCGACATGCAGGACGGCGAGGGCGACTTCTTCCGCTACACCGCCGACCACCTCTTCGGGGACATCTGGACCCGCCCCGGACTCTCGGACCGGGACCGGCGCCTGCTCCTGGTGGGGATGCTCGCCGCCGGCAACTCGATCGACGTGCTCGGCATCCAGATCCCCGCGTCGTACCGCAACGGCGAGCTCGACGAGGACGCCCTGCGCGAGATCGTGATCTTCGTCTGCCACTACGCCGGCTGGCCGATGGGCGCCCGCCTCAACAACCTCGTCGAGGAGACGATCAGGAAGGGTCGGGGCTGACGCCGGCGATGCGGTCGCGCAGGGTGAGGTGCGCCAGCGCGGTCCACGTCCCCGCCCAGACGACGATCCCGATGAACTTGGCGCCGTCCTCGCTGAGCTGGTCGAGGTTGATGGCGTGGTCGTTGAAGAAGGTGTCCAGGAAGACCGAGACGCCCCACCAGCCCAGCGTGAGGACGACACCGGCGATGACGAGGTTCCCCATCTCCGCCCGGAAGCGCAGCACGATCACGACGATCGCGAGCAGGTAGATCGCCTGCACCATGGTCTCGTTGATCCCGAGCTTCGGGTAGACCGCGTCGTGCAGCAGGAAGAGGTCGTCGAACAGCAACGCCGCGGACAGGACGCCGACCGCGGCGAACATCCGCTGCAGCCGTCCGGAGAGGACCGTCGCGGTCAGGCCGCTGGCGACCGTCGCCACGCACCAGAAGACAGCCCCCATGTTGGAGAGCGACCCGACGTACCACGGGCCCTCCAGAGCGATCTGGGGCTCACGGGTGAACATGTCCGGGTCCTTGTCGAGCAGGACCGCGAGGATCCCGGTGCAGGCCACGCCGAGCAGGCCGATCGTCATGGCAACGATGAGCACGCGGACCATGAAACGAGTCGGGTCTGCAGGCGAGCGTTCGAGGCTGGACACCGGACGGACCCTACGTTGTCGGCTCACCAGCCGGGAGGCAAGCCGGTGAAGTCGGGGGCGCGTCCCTCGGCGAAGGCGGTCAACGCCTCGAGGTTGGCGGGTCCGCCCATCAGCTCGGCGAAGCAGGCGTTCTCCCGCTCGCGGGCCTCGGCGATGCCCGCCCGCAGCGGCTCGGTCATGGTGCGCTTGACCGCGATCAGGCTGGAGATCGGCTTGGCAGCGAGGACCTCGGCGTGCCGACGGGCGGTCGGGAGGAGGTCGGCGGGCTCGCAGACCTGCCAGACCAGGCCCATCTCGCGTGCCTGGTCGGCACCGATCCACTCCGAGGACTGCAGCATCCAGGCGGCGTTCTGACGGCCGATGAGCAACGGCAGGAGGTAGCTCGACGCCGCCTCGGGAGCGACCCCGAGACTCGTGAACGGGCACTTGAGCTTGGCCGAGGTGGACATGAAGGCCAGGTCGGCGAAGCCGAGGATGGTGGCCCCGATGCCGAGGCCGACGCCGTTGACCGCGCAGATCAGCGGCTTGGGAAAGGCGACGAGCGCGTCGAGCAGGCCCATGAAGCCGTGCTTGCCGGGCACGAAGTCGGGGTCGGTCGCGCGGGCGTGCATCTCGAGGAGGTCGGTGCCGGCGCTGAAGCCGCGGCCGTTGCCGGTCAGCAGCACGACCGCTACGGTCGGGTCCACGGCCGCAGCCAGCAGGGCTTCGGCAGTCGCGTCGTACAGCGCTTCGTTGAAGGCGTTGAGGGCGTCCGGGCGGTCCAGGGTGAGAGTGCGGACCCGGTGGTCGTCGGCGATCAGGAGGCTCATGGGTCCAGACTAGAACGTGTTGCAGATTTCTGCTGCCGTCGGTCCCGTCCGTTAGCGTCGACCCATGACATCGCCGCTGGGTCGCTCCCGGGTGTGGCGTCCCGACTGGCCGTGTCCGGCCGGCGGGATCCTGCGCCAGCAGCGCCACGGCGGCAGCGACCCGACGTACCGCATCGACGAGGCGGGCCGGCACTGGCGCGGGCTGCGCACCCCCGAGGGCGTGGCCACCCTCGTCGTCGAGCCGCGTCCCCAGCTCGCCGAGGTGCACGCCCAGGCGTGGGGACCGGGGGCCGAGTGGGCGCTGGCCTCGGTGCCCGACCTGCTGGGCGCGAGCGACGACGTCAGCACCTTTGAACCGCGGCATCCCGTGCTGGTCGAGTCGTGGCGCCGCCACCCCCACCTGCGGATCGGACGCAGCGGGCTGGTGATGGAGAAGTTGGTGCCCGCGATCATCGAGCAGAAGGTGACCGGGCAGGAGGCCTTCGCCGGCTTCCGGATGCTCGTGCACCGCTTCGGTGAGCGCGCGCCCGGTCCGGGCGTCGAGCGCAAGGTGTGGGTCACACCGTCCCCGGAGGTGCTGCGCACGATCCCGTCCTGGGAGTGGCTCAAGATGCACATCGACCCGGCGCGCTCGCGCACGATCGTGACCGCCGCCCGGGTGGCCGACTCTCTCGAGCGGCTGATGGCACTCGCGCCTGAGGAGGCCGAGCAGAAGCTCAGGTCGCTGCCCGGGATCGGGGTGTGGACCTGCGCGGAGGTGCGCCAGCGGGCGTTCGGCGATGCCGACGCGGTCAGCTTCGGCGACTACCACGTGGCCAAGGACGTCGGCTGGGCCCTGACCGGCACGCCGTTCGACGACGCCGAGCTCGAGGCCTACCTCGAGCCCTGGCGCCCGCACCGGGGCCGAGTCCCCGCCCTGGTCGGGATGGCCGGGCTGCAGCGGCCACGCCACGGCGCGCGGATGGCTCCGCGGACCCACCTGCCCGCCAAGGTCACCCGGCACTGACTCCCAGGCTCAGCGTCCGGCTCAGCGTCCGGCTCAGAGGCTGAGGCCGTCGGCCAGCCGCGCCGAGAGTGCCGCGCGGACCATCTCGTCGTAGCCGATCGGCTCGAAGACCACGATCTCCCGAATCGACTGCTCGGTGACCACGACCTCGGACTCCATCGAGGCGATGAGGTTGCGCGCGGTCGCGGCATCCACATCGGTGATGAGGGAGAGCCCGAAGCTGGCGAAGTCGGCGGCGATCCCGCTGGAGCCGAGCGCCTTCACGGCCGGCATCGCCACCACCGGTACGTCGCGACCGTGCTGGACCAGGGAGGCGAGACGCAGCATCTGCTCGTAGGTGAGGACGTCGGGTCCGCCCACGTCGAAGCTGCGGCCGAGGGCTTCGGGGTGGTCCAGGACGCCGACGAGGTACCGGACGACGTCGCTCAGCGCGATCGGCTGGGTCTTGGTCGAGACCCAGCCGGGGGCCACCATCAGCGGCATCGCCTTCACGAGCTGGCGGGTGATCTCCCACGAGACGCCCAGGTGGCCCACGACGACGGCGGCACGCAGGGAGGTCACGGGGACTCCGTCGCTCGCGAGCAGCTTCTCCATCTCCCGACGCGAGCGCAGGTGGGGGGAGAGCTCTCCGCTCTCGCTGTCCTCCACGCCCAGCCCGCCGAGGTAGACGATCTGGCGCACGCCGGCCGCGGCGGCAGCGCGGCTGAAGGCACGCGCGGCTTCGGCGTCCTGGCGCTCGAAGTCGTCGGAGTCGAGGGAGTGCACGAGGTAGTACGCCACCTCGACGCCGTCCAGCGCCTCCCTCAGGCCGTCGTCCTCGAAGACGTCGCCGGCCACGGGGGTGCCGGCGCCGGTGTAGTCGTCGGGGCGCCGGGTCATCGCGCGGACCTCGTGCCCCTCGTCCTCGAGGGCGCGGGCGAGGTGCGATCCGATGAAGCCCGAGGCTCCGGTGACGAGGACCGTGAGCGTCATGCGGGTGGCCTTTCGTGGCTGCGGGTGGTGCGGTGACGCCACCGTGCCCGATCCGGGTGGCGTCATGCTCGACGCCGCCCGCCGCTACGTCACAGCAGCGGGCGCAGGGGTGCCAGGACGTACTCCGTGAACTTCCGGTGCAGGTCGCGGGCCTCCCACTCGGTGCTGGTGAGCTCGAGGCAGTTGGTCTCGTCCGTCGCGTGGATCTCCTCGAGGTTCTTGGCGAGCTGCTCGTCGATGATCTCGACGTTGATCTCGTAGTTGCCCTGGAGGCTGAGCCGGTCGACGTTGGCGGTCCCGACGGTGGACCAGTTGCCGTCGATCGTGGACGTCTTGGCGTGCACCATCGCGTCGCGGTAGCGGAAGATCCGCACTCCCGCGTCGAGGAGCTGGGAGTAGTAACCGCGGGAGATCCAGTCGGCCACGATGTGGTTCGACTTGTGCGGCAGCAGCAGGCGTACGTCGACCCCGCGGCGCGCGGCGTCCTTGATGGCGTCGACGAAGTCCTGGTCGGGGATGAAGTAGGCGTGGGTCATCCAGAGGTTGTGGCTGGCCCGGTTGATCGCCTCGAGGTACATCGAGCGGATCGGGAACATCCACAACCGCGGCACGTTGCGATGGAAGCGGATCTTCGGCTCCCAGGTGGACGCGGTCTCGAGCAGCAGCGGCCGCCTGCTGCCGCGGATGAGCCGACGCCGGTTGAGGTTCCAGAAGTCTGCGAAGGTGCGCTTGAGGTCCCAGACGCCCGGCCCGGTGATCCGCACGTGGGTGTCGCGCCACTCAGTCTCGTAGGGGGAGCCGATGTTGTAGCCGCCCACGAAGCCCACGGCGTCGTCGACGACGAGGATCTTGCGGTGGTCGCGGCCGTAGCGGCGCAGGTCGAGGAAGCGCCAGCCGGCGGAGTAGACGGGGTAGCGCAGCACCTTCATGTTGGCTGGGAACCGCTTGAACGAAGGCTTCACGACCAGGTTGGCGAAGCCGTCGTAGATGCAGTAGACCTCGACCCCACGGTCGGCGGCGGCGGCGAGGGCTGCCTTGAACCGCTCGCCGATCTCGTCGCCCTTCCAGATGTAGGTCTCGAAGAGGATCTGCTTCTGGGCCCCTTCGATGGCGGCGATCATGTCGGCGTACAGGTCGCGGCCGAAGGTGTAGGTCGTGATGGTCCCCTCGCCGACCGAGACGGTGCGCGGGGGAGTGACCGGGAACGGCTTGGGCTTCTTGCCGCGACGACGGTAGGAGTCGACCAGGGTGAGTCCGAAGGCGAGGGCGAACTGCGCGCCGACGATGCCGATGAAGGTCCGGCGCAGAATTCGCATCAGCCGCTCGGGTCTGGAACGGCGGCGACGGGTCACGCGGTCAATCTAGCCACTTGCCGTCAGGCGGCGAGCACCAACTCGGCGAAGTAGGTCTCGAGGCGGCTCGGACTGCCCCGAGCGGCGCCGGGCAGCGGGGGAGCGGTCGAGTCGTAGGTGTGGCCGGTCGGGGTGGTGATCCGGACGGTGTGCCGGGGTCCCGAGCGTGGTCTGGCTCGCCAGCCGACGGAGTCCTTGGCGTAGTTGCAGGCTTCGCAGAGCCCCTGGCCGTTGGTCGCCGAGGTCGGGCCGCCGTCGGCGCGGCGTACGACGTGGTCGTCGTGCCGGATCGGGGCGTCGCACCAGGGGGTGCGGCAGCCGCGGTCGCGGACCTGGATCCAGTGGTGGAGGCCTGCGGGGAAGCGTTGGGCGCGGCTGTCCATCGCCATCAGGGAGCCGGTGGTCGGTGTTGTGTACAGGCGGCGCAGCCAGGCGGACCGGGCCTCGGCCGCCGCGGTCACGACGTCACGCGCCCACTCGGCCGGGACGATGCCGTAACCGATCAGCTCGGCCGGCTCGCTGTCCCCGGCGAGCAGGGACCGGTCGGTCATCACCAGGCTGACCGCGACGGGGACGGGCTCAGCAGCGGGGCGGCCGGTGATCCGCTCGACCAGGGTGTCGGCCATGACCTGCCCGCGGTTGCGGGCGTCCCCGGCGTTGCGAGCGTCGTCAGCGGCCTTGCGCAGGGCGGCGAACACGGCCACGCCCTGCGCGACCGGGAGCAGCCCGGTGAGGTAGCTCATCGTGTCGGGCGCCGGCCGGATCGTGACCCGGCGCTCGCGCTCGGCCCTGCTCCGGCGACGGACGACGGACTCGACGTCGAGGGCCACGGCCAGACGCTGGACCTCGGTGACGAGCTCGCGGTCGCCCATCCGCTCCAGTCGGGCGCGGTCTCCGGCAATCACGCGGTCGATCGTCTGCCGGTCCGCCAGGGTCAGGCAGGCGGTCTCGCGGACCAGGAGGGTGGCGCGCCACTCGCTGAGGTGGCCACCCGTCATCGCGGCGAGGGTGCAGGGCATCTCGGTGGTGAGGATCTTCGCCAGCCCGAGCTTCACCGCCCCCTGCTGCGGGCTCAGGCGGCGGGCCAGACCGATCTGGGCGGCGATCCCGGCGCTCTGCTTGTCGGCCCGGACGCCCGCCTGCTCGCGCTGCGACCGGATGGCGAGGTCGAGCGCCGCGGTCTCGGTGGCCTGGGCAGCGCAGAGCGCCGATTTGAGGTCCTCCATCGCGCGGATCCGGTCGACCCGCTCGGCATCAGAGACCCGGGCCTCGGCGCTCGCCAGTGACCTGACCAGCGAGGCCAGATCATCCAGAACCCGAGGATCGAACATGTGTTCGAGTATAGACCGATGCTCCGACAGTCGCCAGAGGTGAACAGGAGAATGTGGAGAACCCTGGCCCGGTCTGTCGAGGCCAACCACGCGCCCCACCCGCCCAACCAGGCGTCACTGTCGGTGCCCGCCCGTAGGCTGAACCCATGCGACCAGTGACCGATCTCGAGCGCCGGGTGGCGCCCTTCAAGGTCGTCTCGGACTACCAGCCGTCGGGCGACCAGCCGACCGCGATCGCCGAGATCACCAAGCGGATCCACGGGGGCGAGCAGGACGTCGTCCTCCTCGGCGCGACTGGCACCGGCAAGACCGCGACCGTGGCCTGGGTGGCCGAGCAGGTCCAGCGGCCGATGCTCGTCCTGCAGCCCAACAAGACCCTCGCGGCGCAGTTCGCCAACGAGCTGCGTCAGCTCTTCCCGGACAACGCGATCGAGTACTTCGTCTCGTACTACGACTACTACCAGCCCGAGGCCTACGTCCCCCAGACCGACACCTACATCGAGAAGGACTCCTCGATCAACGAGGAGGTCGAGCGGCTGCGCCACTCGGCGACCAACTCCCTGCTCACCCGACGCGACGTGATCGTGGTCTCGACGGTCTCCTGCATCTACGGCCTCGGCACCCCGCAGGAGTACGTCGACCGGATGCTGCGGCTCAAGGTGGGCGAGGAGCACGACCGCGACTCGATCCTGCGCCGCCTCGTCGAGATCCAGTACACCCGCAACGACATGACCTTCACCCGCGGCACCTTCCGGGTCCGCGGCGACACCCTCGAGGTCTTCCCGGTCTACGAGGAGAACGCCGTCCGCATCGAGTTCTTCGGTGACGAGATCGAGCGGCTGATGACCCTCCACCCACTCACCGGCGAGGTCGTGACGGAGGACAAGGAGCTCTACCTCTTCCCCGCGACCCACTACGTCGCCGGTCCGGAGCGGATGGAGCGGGCGGTCAAGGGGATCGAGCTCGAGCTCGAGGAGCAGCTCGCGACCTTCGAGAAGCAGGGCAAGCTCCTGGAGGCCCAGCGCCTGCGGATGCGCACGACCTACGACGTCGAGATGATGCGCCAGGTCGGCTCCTGCTCCGGCATCGAGAACTACTCGATGCACATGGACGGTCGCACCCGTGGTTCGGCGCCCAACTGCCTGCTCGACTACTTCCCCGAGGACTTCATCGTCGTCGTCGACGAGTCCCACGTCGCCGTCCCGCAGATCGGCGGCATGTACGAAGGCGACATGTCCCGCAAGCGCAACCTCGTCGACCACGGCTTCCGGCTGCCCAGCGCGATGGACAACCGGCCGCTGCGCTGGGAGGAGTTCCTCGAGCGGATCGGCCAGACGATCTACCTCTCGGCGACCCCGGGCAACTACGAGCTCGACAAGACCGGTGGTCCCGAGAACGCCGTCCAGCAGATCATCCGGCCGACCGGTCTGATCGACCCCGAGGTCATCGTCAAGCCGACCAAGGGTCAGATCGACGATCTGATCCACGAGATCCGGCTGCGCACCGAGAAGCACGAGCGCATCCTCGTCACGACCCTGACCAAGAAGATGTCCGAGGACCTCACCGACTACCTCCTCGACGCGGGTGTCCGCACCCGCTACCTCCACTCCGAGGTCGACACCCTCAAGCGGATCGAGCTCCTGCGCGACCTGCGGCTCGGCGACTACGACGTCCTGGTCGGGATCAACCTCCTGCGCGAGGGCCTCGACCTCCCCGAGGTCTCCTTGGTGGCGATCCTCGACGCCGACAAGGAAGGCTTCCTGCGCTCGGACAAGTCGCTGATCCAGACGATCGGTCGCGCAGCGCGCAACGTGTCGGGCCAGGTGCACATGTACGCCGACAAGATCACCCCCTCCATGGAGCGGGCGATCGACGAGACCAACCGTCGACGCGACATCCAGATCGCCTACAACACCGCCCACGGCATCGATCCGACTCCGCTGCGCAAGAAGATCGCTGACATCACCGAGATGCTCGCCCGCGAGGAGGAGAGCACCAAGGAGCTGCTGGCCTCCTGGCAGCACCAGGACCCCAAGTCTCGCAAGGCGCCGGTTCCGGCCCTCTCCGCCAAGCACGCCGGCAAGCACGCCGCCGACCTCGCGGGGATGCCCAGCACCGAGCTGGCGCAACTGATCCAGGAGCTCACCGACCAGATGAAGGGCGCTGCTGCCGAGCTCCACTTCGAGGTCGCAGCCCGGCTCCGCGACGAGATCTCGGGGCTCAAGAAGGAGCTGCGCCAGATGATGGAAGCCGGTGCCCGCTAGGTGTCGTCGCCTCGAGCGCCCGGCTAGGGTCTTGCGCCATGACTTCGATCGATCTGGGCAGACCGGTTTCCGGTGACGTCGTCGAGCTGATCCTCGAGGATCACCGACGCTTCGAGGCGCTGCTGCGCGACCTGCGCGACAGCAGTTCGGATCGCGACGCCGTACGCCACGCCTTCGCCACCCTGCACGTCGCCCACGCCCAGGCCGAGGAGACGTGCGTCTACCCGCAGCTGCGTCGCAAGGACGCCGTCAGCGAGCATGAGGCCGAGCACGGCGAGGAGGAGCACGCCGAGGGCCACGAAGCCCTCCTGGCGGTGCTCGAGCTGAAGGGCACCGACACCCAGGCCTTCGACGACGCCGTGGAGGAGCTCGCGACCGCGGTCAACCACCACCTCACCGAGGAAGAGCTGTCGATCCTGAACCCCGCCCGTGACGAGGTCTCCGAGCGGGTCCGCGCCGAGCTGGGCGAAGCCTTCGCCAACGACCGCAACGCCCGGATCGACGCCGGCTGCGGGACCCTCACCGAGCTCCGGGCGATCGTGGCCAGCGCTCGCAAGGCCGGTCTGCTCGGCGAGGACTGAGCTCGGTGGACCGCGCATCGCTGCAGGCGCACTGCCAGGGCAAGCCCGGCGCCTGGCCCGACCACCCGTGGGACCACGAGTTCCCGGTCTACAAGGTGGGACCTGAAGGTGCTGGCAAGATCTTCGCCTTCGTCGGCGCTGACGGCGTCGGACTCAAGGGCGGCCCCGATCGGGACGTCGCCGACGAGTGGCTGGCGCGCTACCCCGAGGAAGCAACGGTGATGGCCTACGTCGGTCGGTCCGGGTGGAACAACCTCGCCTTCGCCGGCTCCATCCCCGACGACGAGTTCATCGAGGCGGTCGACGAGTCCTACCGACTGGTCGTTTCCAAGCTGCCCAGGAAGCACCGGCCCGAGGGCTGGGACGCCCCGGCCTAGCCGAAGCTGGCTCCGGGGCGGTGGACCGGCACGGCGACCCCGTACGCTTCCGGGATCAGGGCAACCTGTCGATCCTGGGAGGCGATGCGTGGAAATGGCTGCTGGTGGGCCCGGTGGCCACCCCGTGAGCGCATCCCCGCGGGCGCCGATCGCGCTCAACGTCGTGCTCTACCTCGTCGTGCTCGTGCTCGCCAGCCTCGCGGTCTTCGGCGGCGTCCTTGTCTATCGAGCCCACGAAGACCGGTCCGGTCTGGTGCGTGAGCAGGAGCGGTACGCCGACGTCCTGGCCGCCGCCACCGCCGAGGCCGAGGCGTTCATCAACATCCGCCACAACCGTGCCCGCGAGAGCATGGACAAGGTCGCCGCGGGCGCGACCGGCGACTTCCGCAAGCAGTACGACACCTCGACCAAGGGCGTTCTCGCCGTGCTCAAGCAGAACCGCTCGGTGATGGTCGGCGAGGTGGTCTGGGCCGGCGTCGTGAGCGTCGACCAGGACAGCGCGACCGTGATCGCGGCGACCAGCGGCACGGTGGCGAACCGTGAGACCAAGAACAAGCCGGTCGTGCGCAACTTCCGACTGCAGCTGGACCTGGTCCTCGTCGATGGGGTCTGGCTGACCAACGACCTCGAGTTCGTGGGCTGATCGCGATGACGACACCGACCCCCGCCGGGCACCCGATCGAGCTCGGTCTCGACCCGACGCCACGCAGCACGCTCGGCGGCCCCCGCACGACGGCGGCGCTGATCGCGACCCTGGTGCTCCTCGTGGCCACCCTCGCTGGCGAGGGCTGGTACCTCTTCCTGCGCGAGGACCCGGTCGCCTCGGCCCAACGCCCCGTGGTCACCGGGCTCGTCACCCACCGTGCCGCCGTCGAGGCTGCCTCGCGGAGCACCGAAGAGATCTTGTCGCGGTCCTTCAAGGACTACGACGCCCAGGTCGACCGGGCCTCCAGCCTGATGACCGGCGCCTTCGCCGAGCAGTACCGCCAGACCGTCGCGGACATCCGGGACGACTTCGTCAAGACCCGGACCCAGCTGCAGATGACGGTCGTGGCGGCTGGCGTCGTGCGGGCCTCGCCCGAGCAGGTGCAGGCGCTGCTCTTCTTGAACCAGTACGTCTCGAAGCGAGGGCAGGAGACGTCGTTCACGCCGTACCGCGCCCTGGTGACCGTGGTCCGCACCGACGAGGGCTGGCGGGTCTCGGCCATCGACACGAAGTAGCCACCGCGGGGTTTCTGGACATTGGCGACAGGGCGGACTAGTTTCTGACAAACTAGAACACGTTCCAGTAGAGCCTTGAGTCCGCCAGCGTGGAGGAGCAGGATCGCCGTCGTGCCATCACCAGCATCATCCGTGGACCTGCTGATCGTCGGTGCTGGCCCCACCGGCCTCTACGCCGCCTACTACGCCGGCTTCCGTGGCCTCAGCGTCGCCATCGTCGACTCGCTGCCCGAGCTCGGTGGCCAGATCACCGCGATGTACCCCGAGAAGCAGATCCTCGACGTCGCAGGCTTCCCGACCGTCAAGGGTCGCGACCTGGTCGAGGGACTGGTCACCCAGGCCGCCACCGCCGACCCGGCCTACCACCTCGACCGGACGGCCACCACCCTGCGGCACGAGGGCGATGCGGTCGTGATCGGTCTCGACGACGGCACCGAGATCACCGCCGCGACGGTCCTCATCACAGCCGGGATCGGCAAGTTCAGCCCCCGCCCGCTCCCGGCCGGCGAGGGCTGGCTGGGTCGCGGCATGGAGTTCTTCGTGCCGAGCTTCGCGCCGTACGCCGGCAAGGACGTGGTGATCGTCGGCGGCGGCGACAGCGCCTTCGACTGGGCGCTGCACCTGGAGCCGATCGCCCGCTCGGTCACGCTCGTCCACCGACGTGACGCCTTCCGCGCCCATCAGCGCACCGTCCAGGACGTCCGCGACTCGAGCACCGAGATCATCACCAAGGCCGAGGTCACCGCCCTCAACGGCGCAGCTGACGGCGAGGGGCCGCTGGAGTCGGTGGAGATCACCGTCGACGGCGTCGCGACCATCCGTCCCGCGCAGGCGGTGGTGGCCGCGCTCGGCTTCATCGCCGACCTCGGACCGCTCCAGCAGTGGGGGATCGAGGTCCTCAAGCGCCATGTCGTCGTCGACTCCTCGATGCGCACCAGCCTGGAGCGCGTCTTCGCGGCCGGCGACATCACGGAGTACCCCGGCAAGGTCCGCCTGATCGCGGTCGGCTTCGGCGAAGCCGCAACGGCCGTGAACAACGCCGCCGTCGTGATCGACCCCTCGGCCCATGTCTTCCCCGGCCACTCGAGCGAAGGTGCCTGATGTCGGGCCGTGACGCCATCAAGATGGGCGAGGACGAGATCTCGACCTTCCTCGACGACAACATCAAGGTGCAGGTCGCCAGTCTCGGCTCCGACGGTGCCCCACACCTGACCACGCTCTTCTACGTGATGTTCGAGGGCAAGATCGCCTTCTGGACCTACGGCCGCAGCCAGAAGATCCGCAACCTCGAGCGAGACCCGCGGATCAGCGCCCTGGTCGAGGACGGGTCGGACTACTTCGAGCTGCGCGGTGTCTCGATCAACGGCACCGCGGAGCTGGTCCGCGACCCGGCCCGGATCCTCGAGATCGGCTCGGCGGTTGCCGTGCGCATGGTCGGTGCCACCTCGCTGGCGGACCTGGGCGACGTGGGCCGGGAGATCGTGGAGAAGCAGGCCACCAAGCGGATCGCCGTGATCGTCCATCCCGACCAGGTGGCCACCTGGGACCACCGCAAGATGGTGTGAATCGCATGACCCGACCGAGCCCGAGGAGGCAACCATGAGGATCAAGGTCGACTTCGATCTGTGTGAGTCCAATGCGCTGTGCGAGGCGTTGGCGCCCGAGGTGTTCGAGCTGGATGACGACGACTTCCTCCAGCTCAAGACCGAGCAGACCACCGACGCCAACATCGACAACGTCAGGCGTGCTGTCGCGGCCTGCCCGCGCGCTGCCATCTCCCTGGAGGACTGACCACCGGATGACCGACGAACTCTCCCTCGACGGCCGCGTAGCCGTCGTGACCGGCGCCGGTGCCGGCCTGGGCCGCGCCGAGGCGCTCGCCCTGGCAGACGCCGGCGCGCGCATCGTGCTCAACGATCTGCCGGGTGCCGGCGACGAGGCCGCCGAGGAGATCCGCTCGCGCGGTGGCACGGTCACGGTCGTCAGCGGCGACGTGGGGGAGCGCTCGACCGCGGACGCCATGGTGGCCGCCGCCGTCGACGGGTTCGGGAGCCTCGACATCGTGGTCAACAACGCCGGCATCACCCGCGACAAGATGCTGTTCAACCTCAGCGACGACGAGTGGGACCTCGTGATCCGCGTCCACCTGCGCGGCCACTTCCTGCTCTCGCGCAATGCTGCGGCGTACTGGAAGGGCCTGGCCAAGCAGACCGAGGCACCGGTCTACGGACGCGTGATCAACACCGCCTCCGAGGCCTTCCTCGGCGGCTCACCCGGGCAGGCCAACTACGCAGCCGCGAAGGCCGGCATTGCCGCCCTCACGCTCTCCACCGCCCGCGGCCTGGGTCGGATCGGAGTCCGGGCCAACGCCATCTGCCCCCGCGCGCGCACCGCGATGACCGCGCAGGTCTTCGGCAGTGACGAGTCGGGCAAGGAGGTCGACCCGTACTCGCCCGACCACGTCGCCCCGCTGGTGGCCTACCTCGCCGCCCCTGCGGCCGATGCGATCACCGGGCAGGTCTTCGTCGTGTACGGCGGCATGGTCGCCCTGCTGGCCGCTCCCGTCGTGGAGCAGCGCTTCGACGCCTCGGGCTCGGCCTGGGACCTCGATGACCTGTCGAAGCAACTCGGCGGCTACTTCGAGGGCCGTGACCCCTCGGTCGGCTTCGCTGCCGACTCGGTCATGCAGCTCACCATCTGAGGGCCACGCCCCGCTCCGCTCCAACCCCGCGCACGTCCACCCCGCTCGAAAGGAACTCCACCATGGCCAGACTGGCCGGCAAGGTCGCGATCGTCACGGGCGGCGCCCAGGGACAGGGTGCGGCCATCTGCCGCGCCTTCATCGCCGAAGGTGCGAGTGTGGTCATCGCGGACATCGCCCAGCAGGAGGGCCAGGCCCTGGCCGACGAGCTCGGGGCGTCCGCACACTTCGTCTCCCACGACGTCTCCGACGAGGCATCGTGGATCGCGCTCGTCGAGGACACCGTCGAGCGGTTCGGGCCGATCAGCGTGCTGGCCAACAATGCCGGGATCCTGCGCTTCGGCGAGATTGCGACGATGTCGGCCGAGGAGTTCGAGCAGGTCTTCCGGATCAACCAGCTCGGCTGCTTCCTGGGCATGAAGTCCGTCGCCCCGGTGATGAAGGCCAACGGTGGGGGCTCGATCATCAACGCCTCCTCGGTCGAGGGCCTGGGCGGGATGGCCAGCCTGGTGGCGTACGCCGGCACGAAGTTCGCCATCCGTGGGATGACCAAGGTCGCTGCCATGGAGCTCGGCCCGCAGGGGATCCGGGCCAACTCGGTGCACCCGGGCATGATCGACACCCCGATGACCCGGATCCACGGGGGAGACGTCGCGATGGAGTTCGGCGCCTCGAAGGTGCCGCTGCGTCGGGTCGGGCAGCCGGAGGACATCGCGCCGTTGTACGTCTACCTCGCCAGCGACGAGAGCTCCTACGTCAACGGGGCCGAGATCGCGATCGACGGCGGCGTCACCGCCACCCACGCCTTCGGCGGCTGAGCCCTTCGGCGGCTGAGCCCTAAGGGCGCAGCAGGAGGCGGACGGCGACCTCGATCTGCTCGCTGACCTCTTCGGCGTTGCTGCGACCGGTCACCCAGCCGACCAGGGCGGAGAGCCACACGTCACCGAGGACGCGGGCGATGGCGACGTCGTCGTCGGTGAGGTCGGTGCGGCCCGGGTGCATCGCGCGGGTCAGCATCGAGGTGAGCAGCATGCCCACGGTGTGGATCTCCTGCTGGACCGAGGCGTCGGCGAACATGAAGGCCCGGGTCAGCGCCTCGGTGAGGTGGGGGTCGCCCTGCATGCCACGGGTGGTCTTCTTCAGGATCCAGATGACCCGCTGCGAGGCGTCGTCGCCGGGGATCGGCTTGTCGCGGAGCGCCGCCTCGATCCGCTCGAACTCGCGGCCGAGGGCGGAGACCAGCAGATGGATCTTCGAGGGGAAGTAGCGGTAGAGCGTGCCGAGGGCCACGTCGGCCTGCTCGGCCACGGCCCGCATCTGCACGGCGTCGAAGCCACCCTGGCTGGCCAGGGCGATCGTGGCATCGAGGATGCGCTTGCGACGGTCGCGCTGCGCGGCGGAACCGAGGTCCTCGACCGTCAACGAGTTGGCGCTGCTCACCGGTGCCTCCTGAAGGGCGTGGGGGTGTGATTCGGGCGACATAGTCGCCGTGGATCCCGACTGTCTCGAGAGTCACGCTGAACTACGGCACTAGGCTAGCAACTGGTGAGCCATAATAGGAACACGTTCCACTTCGTCCGGCCTGGCGTGTCAGAGCTTCCGGCAAGTGTCCGGATGACAACAGAGAGGCTGCGGCGATGCGGATTGCACTGCTGTCGTACCGAAGCAAGCCCCACTGCGGTGGACAGGGCATCTACGTCCGTCACCTCAGCCGCGAGCTGACCAACCTCGGCCACAGCGTGGAGGTCTTCTCGGGCCAGCCCTACCCCGACCTCGACGCCGGGGTGACGCTGACCAAGGTCCCGAGCCTGGATCTCTACCGCGAGCCCGATCCCTTCCGCGTGCCCAAGCCGCGGGAGTTCCGCGACCTGGTCGACGTCGAGGAGTTCGCCACGATGTGCACGGCCGGCTTCCCCGAGCCGAAGACCTTCAGCAAGCGGGTCGCCAAGCTGTTGCGCTCGCGCCCCGGCGAGTTCGACATCGTGCACGACAACCAGGTGCTCGGCTACGGCATGCTCGACATCGAGCGCCAGGGCCTGCCCCTGATCACGACCGTGCACCACCCGATCACCTTCGACCGCCGCATCGACCTCGAGGCGGCCACGACGTGGCGCAAGAAGCTGTCCACCCGGCGTTGGTACGGCTTCCTGCGGATGCAGCAGAAGGTCGCGCGCCAGGCCCGCAAGATCCTGACCCCTTCGGAGTCCTCGGCTCGTGACATCGCCCGTGACTTCGGCGTCGACCCGGCCCGGATGCAGGTGATCCTGCTCGGAGTCGACGACATCTTCGTGCCGCCCACCAAGCCTCGGGTGCCTGGCCGGATCATCGCGATGGCCAGTGCGGACGCTCCCATGAAGGGCATCTCGACCCTGCTCGAGTCGTTCGCCAAGCTGCGCACCGAGCGCGACCTCGAGCTGTTGCTGGTCACCAAGCCCAAGCCCGGTGGCCGCACCGAGCAGCTGATCGACGAGCTCGCGATCGGCGACTCCGTCTCGTTCGTCAGCGGGGTCACCGACGCCGAGCTGGTCGAGCTGATGGGCTCGGCCGAGATCGCCTGCGTGCCCTCGCTCTACGAGGGGTTCTCGCTGCCCACCGCCGAGCTGATGGCCTGCGCCACCCCGCTCGTGGTCTCCCGGGCCGGTGCCATCCCCGAGGTCACCGGCCCCGACGGCCTCTGTGCCGACCTGGTCACCCCCGGCGACGTGGCCGAGCTGACGGTCGCCCTGGCCGCCCTGCTCGACGACCCCGAGCGCCGCGCCGAGATGGGCCTGGCCGGACGCAAGCGCGTCGATGAGCTGTTCAGCTGGCGAGCGGTGGCCGTCGCCGTCGCCGCGGCGTACGAAGAAGTGATTGCCGACCACCGTTCGCTCGACCCGAAGGACGCCCCGTGCTGACCGTTGACTTCGACCGGCTCGGGCTCCGCCCGGGCGACCGTGTGCTCGACATGGGCTGTGGCGGCGGACGCCACGCCTTCGAGATGTACCGCCTCGGCGGCGACGTCATCGCCTTCGACCAGGACGCCGACGAGCTCTCGGGGGTCCGTGACCTCTTCCTCGCCATGAAGGACGCCGGCGAGGTGCCTGCGGGCGCCGAGGCCGACGTGAAGGAGGGCGACGCGCTCGCGCTGCCCTTCGGTGACGGTGAGTTCGACCGGATCGTCGCGGCCGAGGTGCTCGAGCACATCCCCGCCGACATCCAGGCGATCGAGGAGCTGGCCCGGGTGCTGCGCCCCGGCGGCACCATCGCCGTGTCGGTGCCGCGCTGGTTCCCCGAGATCGTCAACTGGAAGCTCTCCGACGACTACCACAACACCCCGGGCGGCCACATCCGGATCTACTCCGACAAGGAGCTGATCGGGAAGCTGGCCAACGCCGGGCTGGAGTTCGAGGGCAAGGGCTACGCCCACGGCCTGCACTCGCCGTACTGGTGGATCAAGTGTGCCGTCGGCGTGAAGAACGATGAGCACCCGCTGGCCAAGGCGTACCACAAGCTCCTGGTCTGGGAGATCATGAAGCAGCCCAAGACCCTGCAGCTGGCCGGTCGCGTTCTCGACCCGCTGATCGGCAAGAGCCTGGTGTTGTACTTCCGCAAGCCCGAGCGCTCCGGGTCAGATGCAGACGCCTGAGCTCGCGCCCTGGGTCCCCGGCGTCGAGGGTGTGCTGAGCATCCCCGAGGTGGCCCAGACGGCTGCCTCGATCGCGGCGATGCAGGAGCCCAGCGGGGCCGTGCCGTGGACCACCGGCGAGCACACCGATCTCTGGAACCACATCGAGGCCGCGATGGCGCTGCTCGTGGGCGGTCAGGTCGAGGCGTCCAACCGCGCCTTCGCCTGGTGCCTGGAGACCCAGCGCGAGGACGGCTCGTGGCCGATGAAGATCGTCGCCGGCGAGATCGAGGACCACAGCGGCGAGACGAACATGTCGGCGTACCTCGCCGTCGGTGTCTGGCACAACTGGCTGGTCCGCCGCGAGCTGGCCTTCGTCCAGCGCCACTGGCCGGCGGTACGCCGCGCCCTGGACTGGGTCGTCTCGCTGCAGCTGCCCTTCGGTGGGATCGCCTGGTCGCAGGAGTGGGCCGAGGGTCGTCCCGGCAAGGTCAACGCCGACGCGCTGCTCGCCGGCTCCTCGAGCATCTACCAGTCGCTGCGCGCCGGCGTGGCGATCGCCGAGCTGCTCGACGACCCCCAGCCCGACTGGGAGCTCGCGGGCGGCCGACTCGGTCACGCGATCCGCGAGCACCGCGACCTCTTCCTCGACAAGTCCGGCTTCTCGATGGACTGGTACTACCCCGTCCTCGGGGGTGCGGTCCGCGGTGACGCGGCAGCCGAGATGCTGGACTCGCGGTGGGACGAGTTCGTGGAGCCCGGCCTGGGGATCCGCTGCGTGCTGGCCAATCCGTGGGTGACCGGCGCCGAGACGTGTGAGCTGGTGATGGCCCTCGACGCGATCGGCGACCGGGACCGCGCGCTCGCCCTCTTCACCGACGTGCAGCACCTGCGGGGCGAGGGCGGCAAGTACTGGACCGGCTGGGTCTTCCCCGACCAGGTCAACTGGCCCGACGAGCACACCACCTACACCGCAGCGGCCGTGATCCTGGCCGTGGACGCCCTGGCCCAAGGCACGGGCGGGTCCGACATCATGCGCGGCGCCACGCTGCCCGCGGACTTCGATGAACTGGCGCTCGAGTGCGGCTGTGCGTCAGCCGACCGGATCGCCGGCATCCCCGTGCACTCGGCGTAGCACCCGCATCGAGCCGAGCGCCTCGACCTCGGCGAAGGCTCGGCTCGCCAGCGCCCGCTGGAAGACGTGGTACGGCGCCTGGCCGCCGTCGGCGGGGTCCGCGAAGACGTCGTGGATGACCAGGCTGGCGCCCGAGGCGAGCCACGGCGCCCAGCCGGTGTAGTCGTTCTGGGCGTGCTCCTCGGCGTGGCCGCCGTCGATGAAGAGCAGTGACAGGGGCGTGCGCCACAGGCGGGAGACCGTCGTGGACCGGCCGATCACGGCGATGACGTGGTCCTCAAGACCGGCGCGGGCCAGCGTGCGCCGGAAGACCGGCAACGTGTCCATCAGGCCGAACTCGTCGTCGACCAGGCTGGTGTCGTGGTGCTCCCAGCCGGCCTGGTTCTCCTCCGAGCCCCGGTGGTGGTCAACGGTGAAGACCACACCGTCGCCGACCTCGCGGGCCGCGGCACCGAGGTAGATCGCGGACTTGCCGCAGTAGGTCCCGACCTCGAGCGCGGGACCGTGAGGCAGCCGCTCGCGTGCCACCCGGTGCAGGAGCAGGCCTTCGTCCTCGGGCATGAACCCCTTCGCCGCGAGGGCGTGGGCGAGCAGTTCGGGGGACATCGGGGTCTCGCTCTGGGTCTGGCTCTGGGTCTGGGTGGGGTCGTGGGGCACGGGCGTCACCCTAACCGGGTCGAGATGTGGGTAGAATTGGAACACGTTCTAGTTGTCCCTGCTTGTCTCGGCCGGAAGGATCACCGCATGTCGATCGGCATCTCCGACGAGCACGGCGAGCTCGCCTCGAGTCTGCGCAAGTGGGCAGGCGCAGCCGGCGGTCTCGACGCGGTCCGGGCCGCCGAGGCGGAGCCCGCCGCGGACTTCGCTGAGCTGCGCCACGCGGCCGAGGAGATGGGCGTGGCCACGATCGGGCTTGCCGAGGCAGCGGGCGGCGGTGGGGGCACCGTGCTCGATGTGGCGGTCGCCCTCGAGGCGTGCGCCCACGAGCTCTTCCCGGGCTCACTCCTGGGGGCCAGCGTGCTGGCCGCCCTCGGTCGCCGCGCGCCCGTGCTCGCCGAGCTGGTCGGGGAGGGTGCCGTGATCGGGCTGGGCCTCACGCCCTCGCTGATCGCTGGGACATCGCTCTCGGGCACCGTTGACGTGGTCTGGGACGCTCCCGGCGCCACTCACTTCCTGCTCGGTACGTCCGGCGACGAGTGGTACGTCGTACCCGCCGCCGAGGTCGAGGTCACCGCCAGCGTCGGGCTCGACCTCAGCCGGCGCTTCGGCTCGGTCACGCGTGCGAGCTGGCCACCTCGGCGTCGTCCGGGTGATCCCCGGCATCGACGCCGAGCTCGTGCGGCGTACCGCTGTCACGCTGGCGGCCGCCGAGGCTGCTGGAGTGGCGCGCTGGTGCCTGGAGACAGCCGTCGACTACGCGAAGGTGCGCGAGCAGTTCGGCCAGAAGATCGGCAGCTTCCAGGCGATCAAGCACCTGTGCGCCGAGATGCTCGAGACCTCCGAGGCCGTGACCGCGGCCGCGTGGGACGTCGCCTCGGTCGCCTTCGAGGACGACGACCAGTGGGCCTTCTCCGCCGACGTCGCCCAGGTGACGGCGTTCGACGGCGCGGTCGAGGTCGCCAAGTCCTGCATCCAGGTGTTGGGCGGGATCGGCTTCACCTTCGAGCACGACGCCCACCTCTACCTCAGGCGCGCGATCACCCTGCGCAGCCTCCTCGGGGACGCCGACGTCGCTGCCGAGCGGCTCACCGGCCGGGCTCTCGCGGGCGTACGCCGGCGCCCCGAGCTCGACCTGGACGGGCGCGACGACGCCATCCGCGGCGGCATCCGAGCGCGCGTCGAGCAGCTCGCAGCACTCCCGGCCGCGGATCTTCGAGCAGGGCTCGTCGAGGCGGGCTACCTCGCGCCGCACTGGCCCGCTCCACACGGACTCGGCGCGGACCCGGTCACCCAGATCGTCATCGACCAGGAGCTGGCGCGAGCCGGGATCGAGCGCCCGGATCTGGTGATCGCCGGCTGGGCGCTCCCCACAATCCTCGCCCACGGCACCCCTGAGCAGCAGGAGGCGTTCGTGCGGCCCTCCCTGCTGGGCGACCTGGTGTGGTGCCAGCTCTTCTCCGAGCCGGGTTCGGGCTCCGACCTGGCGTCCCTGCGGACGAAGGCGGTCAAGGTCGACGGCGGGTGGTCCCTGACTGGTCAGAAGGTCTGGACGTCGGTCGCCGACCGGGCCGACTGGGGCATCTGCCTGGCCCGCACCGACCCGGACGCGCCCCAGCACCAGGGGATCAGCTACTTCCTCGTCGACATGCGCAGCCCCGGCATCGAGGTGCGGCCGCTGCGCGAGATCACCGGCGAGGCGCTCTTCAACGAGGTCTTCCTCGACGACGTCTTCGTGCCCGACGACCGGGTGGTCGCCGGGCTCGGCGACGGCTGGAAGCTGGCCCGCACCACCCTGGCCAACGAACGCGTCGCGATGGCCGCCAGTCGGCTGAGCAAGAGCACCGAGCGGGCCGTGGAGCTCGTCAGCGGCGACACCACCCCGGCCCAGCGGATCCGGGTCGGGCAGTCGGTCGCGCTCTCGACGGTCTGCTCGATGCTGGGCGTGCGTTCCACGCTGCGCTCCCTGGCCGGGCTCGGCCCCGGACCGGAGTCGAGCGTGGCCAAGCTGCTCGGCGTACGCAACCGTCAGGACGGCTCCGAGCTGGTCGTCCAGCTCCTGGGCGACCGGGTCGCGCTGGCGCCCGACGAGGTCCGGGGAGACGTGTGGGAGATGCTGAACACCCGCTGCCTATCGATCGCGGGCGGCACCACCCAGATTCTCCGTAACGTCGCCGCCGAGCGGATCCTCGGCCTGCCGCGCTGACGCGACGCCCCGTCAGTCGAGGCAGAACGCCGTGACCGGCGTGCGCCCCACCATGAGGCCGTCCTCGAACGTCACGTAGGCATCGGCGAAGGCGCTGGCGGCTGCCTCGTCGGCGAACAACAGCGAGCTCACCATGGCGTCGTCGGGGAGATCGAGAGCCTCCGCGGCACCGCTGAGACAGCCGACGTCGGAGACGCCCGCCGTGTAGCCGTACTTCGCCACCGAGGCCACCGACGCGTCGATCTCCTCGACGCTGCCGGTCGCGAGGACCACCGCGACGTACTCGCCGCCCTGCTCGGGCGAGGCGACGTCGGCAGGGAACGTCTCACCCGAGTCGGATTCCGAGGAGGTGGGTGCGGAGACCGAGGCGCCCGGCCCGGCCGTCGGCTCCTCGCTGCCGCACCCGCCCACCGTGAAGAGAGCGAGCAGGACAGCGGTGACAGGGATCAGGGAGCGACGCATGGGAGCCTCCGGGTACGGCGCGCACCGGCGGCGCACCTCGTCCTAGGATGCGCGCACCCACCCCGAAGTTGTCGAGTCAGCTGCTGGGGGACGCCGGGTCAGGGGCGGCGGCCGAGCGCCAGGTGTTCCAGTGCCAGTTCAGATAGCGCTCGATCGCCCGCACGATGTGCGCGCTGCGGATCGAGGGGAAGACGTCGAAGGCGTGCTGGGTGCCCGGGAGCTCGGCGTACACGACCGACTTGTCGGACACCTCCTTGAGCTTGCGGACGAAGAGCCGCGCCTGCTCGACCTCGACGAGTGAGTCGTGGGCGCCGTGCAGCACGAAGAAGTCCGGCGCGTCACGGGTCACCCGCAGCAGGGGTGAGGCGGCTTCGAAGTCCTCGGGGGCGTCGGCCCACCTCTTCTGCAGGATGCGCGGGGCCAGGAAGGTGTCCCGCATCTGCTCGGCGGTCCGCAGGCCGCTCGAGGCGGCGAAGTCGTAGACGCCGTAGTGCGGGATCGCGGCCTGGACGGTGGTGTCGACGTCCTCGAACCCGGGCTGGTACGCCGGGTCGTTGGCCGTCACGGCAGCCAGCGCTGCGAGGTGCCCACCTGCCGAGCCGCCGGTGATCGCGATGTAGTCGGGGTTGCCGCCGTACTCGTCGATGTGGTCCTTGATCCAGGCGATCGCGCGCTTCACGTCGATGATGTGCGCCGGGAAGGCGTTGCGCGGAGCGAGCCGGTAGTTGATCGCGACGCAGACCCAGCCCTTGGCGGCGAGGTGCTGCATCAGGGGGATGCCCTGCTCCTCCTTGTTGCCGATCATCCAGCCGCCACCGTGCACCTGGAGCAGCACCGGGGCGTTGCTGAGGTCTCCGGTCGCCGGCCGGTAGATGTCGAGCCGGCCGCGCTTCCCGGCACCGGGGGAGTAGACCACGTCTCGCTCCACCGTCACGGCGGCGTTGCGCATCCGGAAGGGGTAGACCAGCGACTTCCACGGGGTGGCGAGCTCAGCCGGCGTCGGGACGGCATCGAGCTGCTCGACGTAGTCGACGCCCAGGCCCTCGACCAGCGCCTCCTCGGCCTTCTCCCGGACGCGGTACGCCTGGTGGATCAGGAAGCCGAGTCCGGCACTGCTGACGGCGGCCAGCGCGAGCCCGGCGCGGCTGCGCTTGCTGCTCGAGGCGTTGAGGGTCGCGTCGGCTGCGGTGAGCGCGAGCACATGGGGAGCGAGTTCGCTGGTCAGCCAGGCAGGGAAGAAGACCGGGAACGAGATGTGGAAGCCCGGCAGCGGTCGGATCGCGTTGGCAGTGAGGGCGGCAGTGATGATCTGCCTGCGGAGGAAGGACACCCGCCACAGTCTAGATCACCGAGGTAGAACGCGTTCCAGTTATCTGCCCTAGGATGTCGCCATGGACAGACTCTCAGGCCTCGACGCCAGCTTCTTGTACCTCGAGACGCCGGCGCAGCTGATGCATGTCTGCGGCGTGATCGTGCTCGACCCCACCACGATGCCGCAGGGCTACTCCTTCGGTGCGATGAAGGCCGAGATCGATCGCCGCGTCCACGACGTGCCCGCGTTCTCGCGCAAGCTCCGCAAGGTGCCGCTCGGGCTCGACCACCCGATCTGGGTCAAGGACAACCACTTCGACATCGACCGCCACGTGCACCGCCTCGCGCTTCCGCAGCCGGGCGGGTACGCCGAGCTGACCGAGCTGACCGGGCACCTCGCCGGTCTGCCGCTGGACCGCTCGCGCCCGCTGTGGGAGATGTTCGTGATCGAGGGCTACGAAGACGACAAGGTCGTGGTCTTCTCGAAGATGCACCACGCCACCGTCGACGGTGTCTCGGGCTCCAACCTGATCTCGCACCTGTGCAGCCTCGAGGCCGACGCCGAGCCGTTGAAGCTCGGGCCGGACGAGGGCTTCGGCCGCGACGTACGTCATCGTGAGCTCCTGGGACGCGCCGTCCTGAGCAACGCCACGCGACCGTTCACGGCCGTCAAGCTGCTGGCGCCCTCGCTCGACCTGATCACCAAGACCGTCGGTCGTGCCCGCAAGGGCACCGCGATGGCCGCGCCGTTCTCCGCGCCGCGTACGTCGTTCAACGGCACGATCACCGGCCACCGCTCGATCGCCCTGGCCGACATGAGCCTCGAGGACATCCGTCAGATCAAGAAGGCCTCCGGCACCACGGTCAACGACGTGGTGCTGGCCGTCACCGGCGGCGCCCTGCGCTCCTACCTCGACGAGCGTGGTGAGCTGCCGGAGAACTCCCTGCTCGCCACGGTGCCGGTCTCGGTGCGCGAGGACTCCAAGCGTTCGTCGGGTGCCAACAAGGTCTCGGCGCTCTTCGCCAAGCTGGGCACCGACACCGAGGACCCGCTCGAGCGGCTCCAGGACATGGCCGAGAACAACCGCAACGCCAAGGAGCACCACGGCGCGATCAGCGCGGACTCCCTGCAGGACTGGGCGGAGTTCGCCGCACCGCGGACCTTCGGCCTCGCGGTCCGGGCGTACGCCGGGCTGCGTCTCGCCGAGAAGCACCCGGTCGTGCACAACCTGGTGATCTCCAACGTGCCCGGGCCGCCGTTCCCGATGTTCTTCATGGGCGCCGAGATCCTGGCGCTCTACCCGCTGGGGCCGGTCTTCCACGGCGCGGGGCTCAATGTCACCGTGATGTCGAACAACGGCCAGGTGCATGTGGGGCTGATCGCGTGCAAGGAATCGATGCCCGACGTCGAGGACCTGGTCCGGCGCTTCCCGGCCGAGCTCGCGGCGCTCAAGGCAGCCGTCGCGGCGGCCGCGGTCGAGAAGACCCCGACGCCGATCAAGCGCAGCCGCGCGAAGAAGAAGACCGACGCCTGAGAGTCCTCAGTCGCGGGTGAAGTCCCGGGCCCGGGCGTTGACGGTCACGGCGGCCTCGAAGAGGGCCGGGACGAACCGCTCGGACTGCAGCACGCAGGCGGCGTGACCCGCGTCGACCTCGTGGATCGTCGCGCCGGGGATGCGGCGCGCGATCGCGACCTGGTTGGCCGGGTCGAGCACCTTGTCGCGCATCGTCACGACGACGGCGGTGGGGACGTCGATCGTGCTCAGCCACGGGCGTGAGTGGTGGCGGCCCAGGGCGGCGACCGCGTAACCCACGGCCCAGGGGCTGATGCTGCGCAGCTCGGCCAGGGACCAGTCGTGGATGTCGGCCTGCGCGATGTCGAGGGCGCCGGCGGTCGAACGGCTGGCCTTGACCGCCATCCGGGACCGGGAGACCCCGCGGGCGCCCAGCATGGCGAGCTCGACGCTCTGGTGGAAGACCCGCTCGGCCGGGGTCGATCGGAAGCGGTCGGTCGTGGCGCAGAGGATCAGGCCCGCCGTGATCTCGGGGTGCTGGCGCCAGACCCGTTGGGCGATGATCGAGCCCATCGAGTAGCCGGCCACGATCACCTTGCCCAGGCCGAGGACCTCGACCAGGGCGGCAACGTCGTCGGCGCAGTCGGCCAGGGAGAACTCCTCCGACTGGATGCCGCGCCCGTGCCAGCGCTGGTCGAGTGTGACGACGCGGAACCGCTTCGCGAGCGGAGCGATGGAGGGGTACCACGTGAGCAGGCCCGTGCACCCGACCGCGTGGAGCAGCACGATCGTGGGGGAGTCGGGCCTCGGGCCGGGGGTGTCGGTGACGTAGGTCGACCCGCGGCCGGGCAGCTCGACCATCTCGCCGGAGGGGATCCGGGCGTA
This sequence comes from uncultured Actinomycetota bacterium, assembly GCA_963850965.1. Lineage (GTDB taxonomy): Bacteria > Actinomycetota > Actinomycetes > Propionibacteriales > Nocardioidaceae > Nocardioides. The sequence continues at coordinate 1,027,314 of CAWKMT010000004.1, forward strand.
GGGCATGTAGACCCGACGACGCAGCAGGTCCCGAGGCGAGAACATGGCCACTGTGGTGCTCCTCGGTATCGACGTCCGTGCCCCACTAGAGTAGAACAGGTTACAGTTTGTTCGTCAGTCACCCCGGTATCGGCAGGAGAATCGCGTGGATCAGGACGGCTATGTCGCCTCGACCTCGGAGGCTGCTGCGGCGGTCCGCTCGGTCGTCGGAGACGCCCTGGAGCGACTGAGCGACGACCTGGACACCGACTGGGCAGCGCTCGCCGCGGCCGGCCTGCTCGCGCTCGCGGTTCCCGAGGAGTACGGCGGGGAGGGCCTGGGCCTGACCGAGGTCGGCGTGCTGCTGCACGAGACCGGCGCCCGCGCCGTCCACCTCCCGGTCTGGGAGACGCTCTGCTGTGGCGCGCTGACCCTGGCCTCGGCCGGCACGCCCGAGCAGCGCTCCCGCCTGCTGCCCGGCATCGCCACCGGCGAGGTCGTGCTCACCCCGGCCGTGCGCGAGGTCGGCGCCGGCATCCCCACGCTGCCCTCGACCACCGCCACCGACTCCACCGTCACCGGCCGCAAGATCGGCGTGACCTACGCCGAGCGCGCCGGGCTGCTCCTGGTCCCCGCCACCCGTGGCGACCGGGTCGTGGTCGCTCTCGTCGACCCCGCTGGCCCGGGCGTGAGGTTGCTGCCGTCCGGCTCGTCGAGCGGCCAGGTCACGCACACCGTGATCCTCGACGACGCGCCTGCGGAGTTCCTCGCCGACGGGCCGGACGTCGATGCTGCTCGCCTGCTGCGCGAGCTCGCGGTCGCCGGCCTCTGTCTGACCGCCGCGGGCGTGCTCGCGGGGGCGCGGGACCTCACCGCGTCGTACATCAAGGGGCGCGAGCAGTTCGGTCGGGTGCTGGCGCAGTTCCAGGCGGTCGCGCAGCAGATCGCGGACGTCTACATCGCCTCGCGCACGATCGCGCTCGCCGCCGAGAACGCCGCGTGGCGGATCACCTCGGGCCTCGACGTCACCGACGACCTGGCCGTGGCGGCGTACTGGACCGCGACCGAAGGTCCGGCGGCGCTGCGCACCTGCCACCACCTGCACGGCGGCATGGGGGTCGACGAGACCTACCCGCTGCACCAGTACTTCTCCCGGGTGACCGACATCGCGCACGCGCTCGGCGCGACGCTCGACGACGTCCGCGTCGAGAGGGGGGACAGCAAGAACCTCGAGCTCAGCGCCGCTCAGCGCGCGCTGAAGACCGAGCTGCGCGACTACTTCACCGGCCTGGTCACCCACGGCGACCACCAGGAGATGGGGGTCGACCGGCACGGCGAGAAGTACCAGGCCATGGTGCGCCGGATGGGCCAGGACGGCTGGATGGGGATCGGCTGGCCGAAGGAGTACGGCGGTCATGGGCTCGGCGAGATCGAGCAGACGATCTTCGCCAACGAGGCCCAGCGCGCCGACGTGCACCTGCCCGCCGTGACCCTGCAGACGGTCGGCCCGACCCTGATCAAGTACGGCACCCAGCTGCAGAAGGACCTGTTCCTCAAGCGGATCCTCGCCGGCGACGTGCACTTCGCGATCGGCTACAGCGAGCCCGATGCCGGCACCGACCTGGCGTCGCTGCGCACGACCGCGCGACGCGACGGCGACCACTACGTCGTCAACGGTCAGAAGATGTGGACCACCGGCGGACACCAGGCCGACTACCTCTGGCTCGCCGTCCGCACCGACCCGGACGCCCCCAAGCACAAGGGGATCTCGATCCTCATCGTGGACACCACCGACCCGGGCTACTCCTGGACCCCGATCATCACCGCCGACGGCTCGCACCACGTCAACGCGACGTACTTCAACGACGTCCGGGTGCCCGTCGAGATGCTCGTCGGTGAGGAGAACCAGGGCTGGCGACTGATCACCACCCAGCTCAACCACGAGCGCGTCATGCTCGGGCCGGCCGGCCGGCTCGAGGGCCTGCGCGACCGCGTCGCTGCCTGGGCTGCTGCTGCGGGTGTCCTCGACCGGCCCGACGTGGTGCACACCCTCGGTGAGGTGACCGCGGCCTTCCGGGTCAACGAGCTGCTCAACTGGGAGGTCGCTCGCGCGGCCGCCGTCGGCGAGATCTCGGTCGGCGACGCGTCGTCCTCGAAGGTCTTCGCCTCCGAGCAGGTCCAGCACCTCGCGGCCAGGCTGGCCGGACTCGTGCATGCGTACGGCGACCCGGGCGACCCGGCGACCGGCGACCTGATGGCCTACCTCGACGCGCAGGCCAAGCGGAACCTCGTGCTGACCTTCGGCGGGGGAGTCAACGAGGTCCAGCGCGAGCTGATCGCGATGTTCGGCCTCGGGCTGCCCAAGGTCCCCCGATGAGCACCACGGTGGACGCCGCCGCGGAGGCCACTCACGAGCACATCATGGCCGAGGCGGAGCGGATCAAGGCGCTCGGCCCGACCGCCGAGCGCGAGGCCCGCGACCCGGTGAACCAGCCGACGATCAACAACTGGCTCGAGGCGATGGGGAACACCAACCCGCGCTTCCAGCAGGGCGAAGCACCCCCGTCGATGGTCCAGGTCTGGACGATGTTCGGTCAGGGCGGGCGACCCGGCGGACACGACCCGTTGCACGCGATGATGGAGGTGCTGACCGAGGCCGGCTTCACCGCCGTCCTGGGCACCAACTGCGAGCAGAGCTACGAGCGCTACCTCGAGGTCGGCGAGCAGCTCCGCGTGAAGACCGCCCTCGAGTCGGTCGTCGGGCCGAAGACGACCGGCATGGGCGTGGGGTACTTCGTGACCTCGCGCAACACGTGGTACGTCGGTGACGAGCTGGTCGCGACCATGCTGTTCCGGGTCCTGAAGTTCACCCCACACCAACCGAAGGCCGCCGCCGAACCGGTGGCGGCCGTCGAGCCGGTCGAGCCGGTCGAGCAGTTCGTGCTGCGACCGATGAAGAACCGCGACACGGAGTTCTTCTGGGACGGCACCGCCGCCGGTGAGCTGCGGATCCAGACCTGCAACGCCTGCGGATCCCTGCGCTTCCCGCCCGGCCCGGCCTGCCCCGACTGTGGGGCGCTCGACCGCGGCCACGTGGTGGCCTCGGGACGCGGGACGGTCTTCTCGTACGTCGTGCACCGGCACCCGCCGGTGCCGGGCCGAGAACTCCCGATCCTGATCGTGCTGGTCGACCTCGCCGAGGGCGTCCGGATGGTCGGGGAGCTGGTCGACGTCGAGCCGGAGGACGTCGAGATCGGCATGGCGGTCGCCGTGGACTACCGGCGCATCGACGATGACCTGACCCTGCCGATCTGGAGGCGTGCATGACCAGCCACACCGTGTCGGTGGACGATCTGGCGGCGGGCGACCAGATCCCCACCTGGACCGTCCCGATCACGCCGACGCTCGTCGTGAGCACGGCGATCGCGACGCGCGACTTCCAGGACGTCCACCACGACCGCGACCTCGCCCAGTCCTACGGCTCACAGGACATCTTCCTCAACATCCTGACCTCGACCGGCCTGGTCGAGCGCTACGTCACCGACTGGGCCGGCCACGACGTCGACGTCCTCGGTATCGCCATCCGACTGGGTGCCCCGGCGTACCCCTACGACACGCTCACCTTCACCGGCCAGGTCGAGTCGGTCGAGGACGGCGTCGTGACGCTGGCCGTGACCGGCTCGGTCTCGCTCGGGGCCCACATCACCGGCACCGTACGCCTCGCGACTGCCCGGGCGTCGGCATGAGTGGGCTGTCGGGCAAGGCCGCAATCGTCGGCATCGGGGCGACGGAGTTCTCCAAGGAGTCGGGACGCTCCGAGCTCCAGCTCTCGGTCGAGGCCGTCCAGGCCGCGCTGGCCGACTGCGGCCTCACCGCCGCCGACGTGGACGGCCTGACGACGTTCACGATGGACACCTCCTCGGAGATTGCGGTCGCCCGCGAGCTGGGGATGCAGGAGCTGCGGTTCTTCAGCCGGATCAACTACGGCGGGGGCGCCGCGTGCGCGACCGTCCAACAGGCCGCGATGGCCGTCGCCACGGGCGTCGCGGACGTGGTGGTCTGCTACCGCGGGTTCAACGAGCGCTCGGGCAGTCGCTTCGGCCAGTTCAGCGTCGCTGCCGCCACGCAGGTGAACACCAACGGGCTGGACAACGCGTGGTCCTACCCGATGGGGCTGGGCACGCCCGCCGCGACGGTCGCCATGCAGGCACGTCGCTACATGCATGAGTACGGCGCGACGTCCGAGGACTTCGGACGGGTGGCGGTCGCGGACCGGCGCCATGCGGCGACCAACCCGAACGCCTTCTTCTACGACAAGCCGATCACGCTGGCCGACCACCAGGCGTCGCGGATGATCGCCGAGCCGTTGCACCTGCTCGACTGCTGCCAGGAGAGCGACGGAGCCGTGGCCCTCGTGGTCGTCTCGGCCGAGCGTGCCCGCGACCTGGCCCAGCGGCCGGCGTACGTCGCAGCAGCGGCGCAGGGCAGTGGTCGCGACCAGTTCGTGATGACGTCGTACTACCGCGACGACATCGGCGTGCCCGAGATGGGCGTCGTGGGGCGCGAGCTGTGGCGCCAGTCCGGGCTCCGACCCGACGACATCCCGACCGCGGTCCTCTACGACCACTTCACGCCGTACGTCCTGATGCAGCTCGAGGAGCTCGGCTTCTGCGGTCGGGGCGAGGCGCCCGGCTTCATCGCCGACGGCGCCATCGAGATCGGCGGCCGGCTACCGCTGAACACCCACGGCGGACAGTTGGGGGAGGCCTACATCCACGGCATGAACGGGATCGCCGAAGGTGTCCGTCAGATCCGCGGCACGGCCGTCAACCAGGTCGACGGCGCGGGCCATGTGCTCGTCACCGCGGGCACCGGGGTGCCGACGAGCGGGCTGATCCTCTCGCAGGGTTAGCCCTCGGCCTTGCGGCCACCCCCGCGGCCCATCCCCTTGGTGGTGGGGTCGTCGGGCCAGTCGTGCTTGGGGTAGCGGCCGCGCAGCTCGGAGCGCACCACGGGATAGCCCGTCTCCCAGAACGACGCCAGGTCGGCGGTGACCGCTACCGCGCGGCGAGCGGGGGAGAGCAGGTGCAGCAGCAGCGGGACGGTGCCGTCGGCCAGGGTTGGCGCGGCCTTCCAGCCGAACACCTCCTGGATGCGTACGGCGAGCACCGGCTGGTCGCCCTCGTAGTCGACCTGTTTCTTGGGACCGCCCGGCACCTTGATCGTCTCGGGCGCCAGCTCGTCGAAGCGGGATACCTCCGACCAGGGCAGGAGCCGGCGCAGCGCTCCCGCAACCTCGATCCGGCGCAGGTCGCGAGTCCCGCGGACCCGGTCGAGCTCGGGACCAAGCCACGTCTCGACGTGCGCGAGCAGGGCGGCGTCGGAGACGTCCGGCCACGGATCCCCCAGCGCCCGGTGCAGGAAGGCCATCCGGGCTCGCAGGGACACCGCGTGCGGGGTCCACGGCAGGGCGGAAAGGCCCTCCTGACGCAGGCCGTCGCGGACGGCACCGGCGATCAGGGTCGGGTCCGGGGTGGCGATGGTGGACGCGGCCAGCTCGATCGCGCCGAGCCGGGTCACGCGCCTGGCCACCACCCGACCCTTGACCCAGGAGACCTCTTCGCGTTCGGTCCACAGTGCGGGTGCCGCTGAGAGTGCGAGGTCCTCGGTCAGTGGCGCGGCCGAGCGGACCGTGGCGTCGCGGTTCCCGGGTCGGCGCTCGGCATCGGCGACCGCGAGCCAGGTCAGCCCGGCGAGCGCGGTCTCCCCGCGGGGGAGGATGGCTCCCGTGCCGCCGGCCAGGAGGTAGGCCTGGGAGCCCGGCCGCAGCCGCGCGATCCGGTCCGGGTGGGCGAGCGCGACGACCATCCCCACCGCGATGTCGTCGCTCAGGCCGGGCTCTCCTTCGAGGGCGCGGGTGTTGGTCGGGAGCGAGTTCTCCAGCTGTCGGGTGCTCGCCGTCCACCCACTGGCCTCCGGTCCGCCCCGCCGGACCGCGCGGAGGGCCGCGACCAGGTCACCGCCGGGAGCGCGGACGTCCTCGGAGAGCAGGGCGACGATCTGGGTCGCCCGCTTGGCGCCGACGATCTCGGCGCCGTCGAGCAGGGCGCGGGCCAGGCGTGGGTCGGTCGCGACCCGCGCGATCGAGCGTCCGCGGGCCGTGACCGTGCCGTCCTCGGTCAGGGCGCCGAGGCCGGCGAGCGTCTCGCGGGCCGCAGCGAAGGCGGCCGGTGGTGGCTGGTCCAGGAGCCCGAGCAGCTCCGGGTCGGGCGTGCCCCAGGCCGCGATGGCGAGCGCGAAGGACGTGAGGTCGGCCGTGGCGATCTCCGGCTCGGGATGCGCCGCGAGGTGGGCGTGCTCGGCCTCGGACCAGCATCGGTAGACCGCTCCCGGTCCCTCGCGTCCGGCCCGGCCCGCGCGCTGCTCGGCGGCGGCCCGGCTCACGCTCACCGTGACGAGTCCGGCCAGTCCGCGGCGGTGGTCGGTGCGCGGCTCTCGGGCCAGCCCGGCATCCACAACGCTGCGCACGCCGGGCACGGTGAGTGACGACTCGGCGACCGCGGTCGACACCACCACCCGTCGACGGGTCCCGACCGACAGGGCGAGGTCCTGCTCGCGGTGCGGCAACCGCCCGTGCAGCGGCCGGACGTCCGCCTCCACGCCGGCCAGGCGGCGTACCGTCCCGGCGATCTCCGCGACGCCGGGCACGAAGACCAGCACGTCGCCGTCCTGCTCGGCCAGGGTGCGCCGGACGGTCGCGGCCACGTGGTCCAGGAAGGCCGGCGTCAGACCGCGGTCGTCGGAGCGGCGTACGCCGGGCGGCAGCGGGCACCAGTGGCCGGCCACCGGGTGCAGGGAGCCGGGGACGGCAACGACGGGTGCGGGCGTGGCGCCGCCGACGAGCTGGGCGGTCCGCTCGGCCTCGATGGTGGCCGACATGGCGACCAGCAGCAGCTCGGGGCGGAGGTTCGCGCGGACGTCGACCAGCATGGCCAGGGTGAGATCGGCGTCCAGCTGTCGTTCGTGGACCTCGTCGAGGACCACGCAGGAAACGCCGGGCAGTGACGGGTCCCGCTGCAGCCGCCGCAGCAGGACGCCGGTGGTCACGAACTCGATGCGGGTGGTCGGGGCGACGTGGCGCTCACCCCGCACGGTGTAGCCGACGGTCTGCCCGACCGGCTCCCCGAGCAGCTGGGCGAGTCGTCGGGCGGCCGCGCGGACGGCGACCCGGCGCGGTTGGGTGACGACCACGAGGCCGCCGCCCAGCACAGCGACCGCAGGCGGGACGAGGGTCGTCTTGCCGGTCCCCGGCGGCGCCTGGACCACGACGGTGCCGTGGTCGCGCAGGGCGCCGGTGACGCGGTCGAGGCCGTCGCGCACCGGCAGATCCGGGGGATCGGCCAGGAGTCGCCGGAGCGGGTCGGTGTGCATGGCTCAGTCGTGCAGCTTCTCGGCGAAGAACGCCAGCACGCGGTCGACGCCCTCCTGCTTCCGCTGCTCGGTCACCACCGAGTGGCCACGGCCGCCGAAGTCGACCCGGATGAAGGCCTCGCCGAGCTCGCGGTCGAGGGTGTCGAAGCGACTGCCGGTCATCGGGTCGCTCGTGAACTGGAGGCCGAGGACCTGACAGCCGCCGGCGGCGCGGTCCTTGACGACCTGGAGGTCGGCGGGGGAGAGGTTGAGGTCTGCCGCGCGCTTCCTGCCCACGGCGAACGGCACGGACGGCTGGCTCAGCACCGGCGCGACGACGGAGTCGTCGACCATCATCGCCAGCGCGAATCCGCCGGTGAAGCACATGCCGAGGGCTCCCACCCCGGGTCCGCCGAGCTCGGCGTGCAGGTCGCTCGCGAGGCTGCGCAGCCACCCGGCGACGGGGGTGGTCACGCCGGTCGCGAGCTTGGTGAACTCCGCACTCACACAGACCTGCTTGAACGCCTTGGCAATGAACTTGCCGGAGAACGGCGCCTCGGGGGTGCCGAAGAGGCTCGGGAGCACGACGGTGTAGCCGGCGGCGACGACCTCCTCGGCAAAGGCGATCACCGCAGGGGTCAGGCCCGGCACCTCGTGGATGATGATCACGCCCGGACCGGTGCCCTTGCGGTACGTCGGGTGGGTGATCGCCCGCTCGCCGGTGTGGCTGTGGCTGCCGGAGGTCCAGGTGTCGAGGAGGCTCATGGCGACAGTCTGCTGGTCATGACGTGGGGCCGGGGGAGGTCTCAGGGCGCGAACGGGCGGGGGTGGCCCGGGCCAGCCACATGCCGGCGCCCACGAGCAGGGCCGAGATCGTGAGCGTGGTCGTGAACCGCTCGTCGAGCAGGACGACCGCGCCGATCGCCGTCAGCACCGGGATCGCGAGCTGGACGGTGCCGGCGGACGTGGCGGACAGTGCGCGCTGGCAGGCGTACCACGCGACGTACGCGAAGGCGGTGGTGCCGGCGCCCATCAGCACCGCCCAGGCCAGGCCGGAGCCGGTGACGCGGAGATCGGCTGCCGGGCTCAGCAGGACGACCGAGGGTGCGAGCAGGACCGCCGAGAGGACGAGGAAGTGGCCGGTCGTCGCGACGCGTGGATCGGCGTCCGATCGACCGGCTGCGGTGTAGAGGCCCCAGGCCGCACCCGTCGCGGCAAGCAGGCCGACCCCGAGCGGGGTGACGGTGTCCACCGACGTGCTCGCGAGGACCCCGAGTCCGGCGAGGGCGACCCCGGCACCCAGGAGTCGGCGTCGTGGCACGGCGATCCGGCGTCCTACGTCGGTGGCCACCAGGGTGAGGAGAACGGTGGCGTAGAAGACGAAGGTCCCGGCTGCGGCTCCGATGTGCTGGTAGCCGTAGGAGATGCAGACCGCGTAGATCCCGAGCCAGAGCGCCGGGACGAGGTTGGCCCGGCCGACCTGGGGGCGCTCATGTCGCACGACGACCAGCAGAAGCAGCGCGGCTGCGCCGGAGATGAACCGGACAGCGGTCAGCAAAAAGGCATCGAGGAGGTCCTGGTCCACCACATGGCGGGTGATGAGGGAGTTCGCCGCGAACGAGACGAGCACGAAGGGCAGCAGGAGTGAGGTGCTCGTCGGCGTGGTCGTGCTGGGTGCGTTGGTGCTGGTCACCGGGCGAGCATGGCACGGCCGTCGATCACTCGCGTCGTGGTCGATGTCTGATCCAGTCGGGTGGCGGTCGGCCTGCCTTCGGAGGTGGGAGGAACTCGGGCCGGTCGTCCTGGGGGTTGATCCGCACCTCCCACGGAGTGTGGTGGATCGTCCGGTGGTGGTGGCCGCACAGGAGCACAAGATTGGGCAGGGAGGTGCCGCCGCCGTTCGCCCAGTGCCGGATGTGGTGGGCGTGGCCCATCACCGGCGGACGGGTGCAGCCCGGGAACGCGCAGTGCCGGTCGCGGCAGACCAGGGCTCGCCACAGGGGTGCGGTCACCAGTCGGACGCTCCGGCCCACATCGAGCACTTCGCCGGCGGAACCGAGGGCGACCGGGATGATGTCGGCGTCGCACGCGAGCCGTCGGATCACGGACGGCGACAGCTCGGCGCCGTCGTCGGTCTCGCCGAGGGCGCTGAGGGCTCCGCGGAGCGTCTCGAGGTCGGTGGTGACGGAGACCCGCGGGCGCGCACCGTGGGACTCGGGCGGCAGATCGGTCGACATCGTGTGTCGCGCGGACTCGACCCAGGCGTCCCACAGCCGGGTGCCGTGGTCGCGGGGATCGCGCTGCTCCCCGCAGGTGGAAGGGTCGAGCGCAGGATCGAGCGCCGGATCGAGGGCTGGAGCCGGGGCCGGGACCGGAGCGCTGAGGGGCAGCAGCGCGGCCCGGATGATCGCGGCGTCCTCCACGGTGCCGCGACCCTTGACCCGGACCCCGCCGGCGCCGTCATCGCTGATCGAGAGGAAGCGCCCCAGGTGCGCAGCACGGTCGTCTCGGTCGAGCTTCTTCTCGGCCTCACGCTCGGCCTTGGCGGGATCGACCACGTCGACCAGGTGCCGGGCCGCCTGGGCAAGATCGCTGGCGTTGAGTCGCCCGGCCTCCTCGATCAGGAGCTCTTCGGCCTCGTCGCGGAGGGCGGGTTTGGTGGGCAGGGCGTCGATCGCGTCGAGAATCACCGCCGCCTGCTCGGGGCTGATCGTCCCCTCGCGCAGGGCGGCCATCGTCGCGGCGCGCTCGCGGGTGAGCTGCCTGGCGTGGTCGACCGCACGCTTGCCCTGGGCCCGGCGCAGCCCGGCCAAGTGGGTGAACCAGTCGGCCGTCGAGCCCCACCCGAGCTGGGACTTCGGTGTCTTCCTCGCGTCGAGCTCGGTGAGGAGATCGGCCTCGAGGGCGGCCAGCTGGGAGCGCAGCGCCTCGACCTCCTCGACGGTGCCGACGAGCTCGGCGGGCGTCCGCGCCGCCCACAGCGTCTGGGTCAGCGAAGCGACCTGGGCGCTCGCGTCCGCCACCACCCCAGCGGGGGTGAAGGTGGGAAGCGCCGAGATCGCCATACCGAGAAGTCAATCAGTGAGCACCGACAGTCCCGGGCCGTGAACGGCCGCTGATCCCACATGTCGAGAAGCTCTTCGAAGAAGTGTTCGGTACTGCGTCACCACACGTCGAGTGACAGCACCAGGCCCAGGGCGAGGACGCCGGCCATCACGGCGAGGACCATCAGCACGCTGCCGTTGGCGACGGCGGCATTGGCGCCCTCGCGCGATCTGGCTCCTCCCCGAGACGAGGAGCGCAACGAAGAGGGCTGACAGAGATGAGAACGATCAGCATCGAGATCATGGCGCGATGCTAGCGGTGTAGCGAGCCGTCAGGCAGCACCACGCGCCGGGTAGTCGTGCTTCTCGGCGAAAGTGAGACCGGCGATCAGGTCGTCGATCGCGGGGCGACCGAACGGCATCGAGGCCACGCTGCTCCAGAAGAGGCTGGCGTCGTTGTCGAGGACGAACATGCCCGGCTCGCTGAAGACGGCCGGCTCGCCCTCCTTGATGGCGTGCGAGATGTGCAGGCCCCACGTCGCGGGCGGACTCCTCGGTGAGGCCGTGCGCCACGGGGAGGTTCTCGAGGTGCCACTTCTCGACGAGCTCCTTGCTGCGCTCGGCCGTCTCCATGCTCACCGCGACCACGCGTCCCACGCCCGCCGCCTCGAGGTCGGGCAGTCGCTTGTCGAGCTCACCGAGCTGCTTGCGGCAGACCGGGCAGTGCAGGCCGCGGATGAAGACGAGCAGCGTGAACCGTCCGTCGGCACCGGTGCCGAGCTGCAGGTCGTCGGTCGTACCGCCGGTGCTGAGGTCGAGAGAGAGTCGCGGGGCCTGGTGCGTGGGGGTCAGCGTCATACGGGGGCAACCACCCGGCGGGGGTGAACCATTCCCGTGCTCACGCGACCTACGATGACCCGGTGCCTCTTGCGACGACCTCGGACCACGCGCAGCGCATCCTCCTCTACGGCGTGACCGGCTCGGGGAAGAGCACCGCAGCCCTGCGCATCGGAGCCGCGACCGACCTGTCCAGTGACTCTCGTCGACGACCTGCTGTGGCTGCCCGGCTGGGTCCAGGTCGAGCTCGACGAGCAACGTCGTCTCATGGCGCAGATCGTGGCGGAGCCGGCCTGGGTGCTGGACAGCAGCTACGGCACGTCCCTCGACCTGGTCCTGCCGCGCGTGGACCTCGTGGTCGGCCTGGACTACCCGCGGTGGTTCTCGCTGCAGCGACTCGTACGCCGAACGCTGAGGCGCGCGATCACGCGCGAGCAGATCTGCAACGGCAACGTCGAGACCTGGCGCGAGATGGTCAGCAAGGACTCGATCGTGGCCTGGCACTTCCGCTCGTTCCGGCGCAAGCGGGACCGGATCCGGTCCTGGGCGGCGGCGCCGACCGGTCCGCCGGTGCGGGTGTTCCGGAGTCCCGGCGAGCTCGACCGCTGGATCGCGGACCTCGCTCGCCGGGACCTGCCGGCCTGAGTCAGAGGTCGCGCTGGACCCGGGTGGGCTCTTCTCCCTGGTAACGGTTGAGATTCCAGATCGCGAAGGCGAGACCACCCCAGATCACGAGCATGGCGAAGATCATCATGAAGATGGCGATGGCGGACATCAGGACACCTCCTCGTTGGCCAGGTGCGCGGGCTCGGGGTCCTCGAGGGAGGTGTCGGCCCGCCAGGGGATCTGCGCGATCAACAGCCCGATGACGATGACGGCGCCGGCCACTCCCCAGCCGAGCAGGCCGAGCATCCAGGTCGGGTAGTCGCCATCGCCGTACGGCGTCTTGACGTTGTCGAGGAACTCCTGCGCGAGGATCACGACCAGCGCCAGTGGGGTCACGAGACCGATCAGCCAGAGCCACCAGCGGCCCAGGTGGATCGAGCCGTCCCGGTTGAGGTGGTCGCGCAGCAGGTGGGTCTTCTTGAACACCCAGGTCAGCAGCAGCGTGGCCACGACCGCGACCAGCAGGATGCCGAAGCGGTTGATGAAGTGGTCGACGATGTCGAGCACGTAGAGGCCGGTGCTGCTGCCCAGCAGCACGATGCTGACCACGGCAGCCGGGACTCCGACGACCATGGAGGCAGCGACTCTCGTCATCTCGAACTTGTCACGCACTGCGGAGATCACCACCTCGATCACGCTGATCGCGGAGGTGAGCCCGGCCAGGACCAGCGAGCCGAAGAAGAGCACGCCGACGAGCCCGCTGACGAAGGCCGGGCCGGGGAGCTGGCTGATGATCTCGGGGAAGGCGACGAAGGCGAGCCCGATGCCCTGCTCCACCACCTGGTCCACGGCCGTGTCCCGGGCGTTGGCCATGAAGCCGAGGGCGGCGAAGACGCCGATGCCGGCGAGGAGCTCGAAACCGGAGTTCGAGAAGCCCACCACCAGACCGGATCCGGTCATGTCGGTGCGCCGCCCGACGTAGGAGGCGTAGGTGATCATGATGCCGAAGCCGATCGACAGCGAGAAGAAGATCTGACCGAACGCGGCCACCCAGACCCCCGAGTCGGCGAGCGCACCCCAGTCCGGCTTGAACAGTGCGTCGAGGCCCAGGCCCGCACCCGGGAGGAAGAGTGCACCGACGACCAGGACGAAGAACGTCACGAGCAGGACCGGGATGAAGACGACGGAGGTGGCGCCGATGCCCTTCTGCACGCCCAGGGCCATCACCACGAGGATGACCACCCACACGAGCACCAGCGGCACGAGCACGCCAGGCACGAAGTCGAAGCCGATGCCGGGGTCGGCGACCTGCAGATAGTCGCCGAAGAGGAACTCCTCGGGTTTGCTGCCCCACGCCTGGGTGAACGAGAAGATCGTGTAGCGGGCGGCCCAGGCGATGATCGCGGCGTAGTAGACGGCGATGACGAAGCAGATCGCCACCTGCCACCAGCCGAGCGCCTCGGCGCCGCGACTCGCGCGGCGCATCGAGAGGGGAGCCGATCCGCGGTAGCGGTGCCCGAGCCCGTAGTCGAGCAGGAGGAAGGGGATACCCGCGGTCAGCAGCGCGACGAGGTACGGGATGAGGAACGCGCCGCCGCCGTTCTCGTAGGCGACGTACGGGAAGCGCCAGATGTTGCCGAGGCCGACGGCGGAGCCGATCGCGGCGAGGATGAAGACCTTGCGGGAGCTGAAGGCTCCGCGTTCTTGTTCGCTGGTCTCAAGGGCGGTGGGCACGAGATCCTCCTGAGGGTGTGACGGGCGCCACCACCATCCCACACGCCGGCGTAGCATCCGCGGGTGACCACGGGCCTCGCACTGCTCTCGCCGCAGCAACGCTCGCTGGTCCTCGAGTGGCTCCCCGGTGCGGTCGTCGAGCACGACCACAGCTGGGGTCTCGTCGCGACGACGGTCCTCGAGGTGAGCCATGCCGGCACCCGGTGGGTCATCAAGGCCGGGGGCGAGAGCGACCACCACCTCGAGCGTGAGATTCGTGGCTACCTGCACTGGCTCGAGCCGTGGACCAGCATCGGACGGGCCCCTCAACTGCGGAACTTCGACGCCGAAGCGAAGGTCATCGTCACGAGCCACCTCCCCGGCCGGCTGGTCCTGGGAGATGAGTCGGCCGACGATCCCGAGACCTTTCGTCAGGCCGGCACTCTCCTGGCTCTCCTGCACGGGCAGGTGGTCGTCACCGACGAGGAGTACGAAGAACGCGAGAACCGCCGTGCCCTGGCCTGGCTGGACTCACCGCATCGGATCGCGCGGGACGTCGAGGAGGGCCTGCGCGCCGAGATCGTCTCCTGGCCGACGCCACCGGCGAACACGGTGCCGACCCATGGCGACTGGTCGCCGCGGAACTGGCTGGTCCACGACGGCGTCGTCCGCGTGATCGACCTGGGGCGTGCCGCGCTACGCCCGGCGATGACCGATCTGGCCAGACTCGCGGCTCGAGACTTCGGCCGCGACCCCAGGCTCGAGGCGGCCTTCCTCGCGGGCTACGGCTCGGATCCGCGCGAGCCGGGAGCCTGGCACCGCGCTCGCGTCCGCGAGGCCATTGGTACGGCGGCCTGGGCCTTCGCGGTGGGCGACGAGCCGTTCGAGGCCCAGGGTCACCGGATGATCGAGGACGTCAGGCGGGCGTGAGCACGCAGTCGGCCAGCACCGGGGCTCCGTCGCGCTCACCCGGACCGGCCACCGTCGCCGAGACGACGATGCCGACCGGCTCGCGCCAGGCGCGCACCCGGATCGTCTCGCCGGGGAAGACGACGCCGGCGAAGCGAGCGGTGAACGCCGCCACTCGCGACGCGTCGCCGTCGAGCAGCTGGTCGGTCACGGTGCGCAGCACGATGCCGTAGGAGCAGAGCCCGTGCAGGATCGGTGCCGGGAAGCCGGCGGCCTTCGCGAAGTCCGGGTCGGCGTGCAGCGGGTTGCGGTCGCCGCAGAGCCGGTAGAGCAGGGCCTGCTGCGGCGTCACGTCGTACGTCGTGTCGGCGTCGGGCTCGCGGTCGGGGATCGCGACGGCCGAGGACTCGACCGCGGTCGCCTCCCCAGCCGCCCTCGCCGCGCACGAAGATCGAGGAGAGCGTCGTCCAGAGCACCTCGCCGGTGGGCGACGTCGCGACGCCCTCCTGCCAGATGACGGCGGCCTTGCCCTTGTCCCAGATGTCGGTGATCCGGGTGTTCACGGTCGCGGTGCCCGAGGTCGGCAGCGGGCCGGTGACGCTGATCGACTGGCTGCCGTGGACGACCTGGCTCAGGTTGATGTCGCACCCGGGCAGGTCGAGCGGCGGCGGGTCGGTCTCGTGGAAGGTCGGGGCGACGATGCCGAACGACGGCAGCACCTGCAGGCCCGGCCCCTCGACGGTGTAGCTCAGCGCGGTGGGGGACAGGTTGTCGCCCGGTGCCGAGCCGGCGCCGATGCCGAGGTGGTAGAGCAGGACGTCGCTGGAGTCCCAGGAGAACTCCCGGTCGCCGAGGTCGGCGCCGATGGCAACAGTCGGGTCGATCGGCATGTCAGTCCTCGTCCGTGTCGGAGGCGGTGTCGATGGCCGGGTCGGTCGCTGGGCCGTGGGCGATGTCCTCGGCGGCCAGGTAGCCAAAGGTGAGGGCGGGTCCGATGGTGGCGCCCGGTCCGGCGTAGGTCCGGCCCATCACGGCCGAGGAGACGTTGCCGGCGGCGTACAGACCGGGGATCGCCGACCCATCGGCGCGCAGCACCCGAGCGCGCTCGTCGGTGACCAGCCCGCCCTTGGTGCCGAGGTCGCCGGGGACGATCTTGACCGCGTAGAACGGGCCCTGGTCGATGGCGTGCAGCGAGGGGTTCGGGGTGACCGTGGGGTCGGAGTAGTACTTGTCGTAGGCGCTCTCGCCGCGGTGGAAGTCCGCGTCGACGCCGGTGGCCGCGAAGCCGTTGAAGCGATCCACGGTCTGCGCCAGCGCATCGGCCGGCACGTCGATCTGGGTGGCGAGCTCGGCCAGCGTGGCGGCCTTCTTGACCGTCCCCATCTTGTACCAGCGCCCGGGGAAGGGCTGGCGCGGCGAGAGGCCGGCGAAGAGGTAGCGGTTGCGGTAGCGCTGGTCGATGACCATCCAGGACGGCACGTGGGTGACGCCGGTGGCCTCGCCCCGGTGGATCTCGTGGACGGCCTCGACGTAGGGGAGTGCCTCGTTCATGTACCGCTGGCCCGCGGCGTTGACGATGATCGAGCCCGGCAGGTTGCGCTCGGCCAGGCAGAACCACGGGCCGGACGGGAGCGGGATCGTCGGTCCCCACCAGGCGTCGT
Organism: uncultured Actinomycetota bacterium; assembly: GCA_963850965.1. Taxonomy (GTDB): domain Bacteria; phylum Actinomycetota; class Actinomycetes; order Propionibacteriales; family Nocardioidaceae; genus Nocardioides. Next base: position 1,043,473 of record CAWKMT010000004.1, read on the forward strand.
CGAGCAGGTCGGTGTCGGCTCCGGCGGCCACGCCGGCGAGGAGTCCGGCGCCGGTGTTGAACTCCGACCCGGTCGTCCAGTCGATGGAGGCGGGGGAGGGTTGGTGCTTCTCGCGGAGCTCGAGGTTCCGCTCGAAGCCGCCGCTGCCGAGGATCACGCCGCGGCGGGCCCGGACCTCGCGGATGGCACCCGCCTGCCGGACGGTGACGCCCACGACGCGGCCGTCCTCGATGAGCAGGTCGACCAGCTCGGTGTCGTGGTGGACGGGGATCTCGGCGTCGAGGAGCCCCTTGCGCAGCCCGATCGCGAGCGCGCTGCCCATGGCGTACATCTTGCGGCCCAGGGCCAGGCTGACCAGCCGGCGCAGCAGCACCTTCACCATCGTCAGCGGGCCGCGCATCGTGCGCAGGCCGAGGCTGATCTTGCGGAAGTCGGCCTGGGTGACGATGAGGTTCGCCGGCGCCTTGCTGTACGGCGGGTGGAGCCGCTCGAGCTCCACGCCGAGCTTGCTGGCGTCCAGCGGGACCGGCTCGACGCTGCGACCTGCGGAGCGACCGCCGGGAGCCTCGGGGTGGTAGTCGGAGTAGTCGGGCACCCATGCGAAGCGCACCGGCGTGGTCGCCTTGATGAAGTCCATCACCTCGGGCCCGCGGTCGATGTAGGTGTCGCGGCGGACCTGGGGGACCACGTCGCCGACGATCGACTCGAGGTACTGCTTGGAGCGCTCGGGAGCATCGGCCTGCCCGGCGTCACGCAGGGCGTAGTTGCCGGGGATCCAGACACCTCCGCCGCTGCGGGCCGTGGAGCCGCCGAAGTAGGGGCTCTTCTCCAGCAGCACGGTGTCGAGACCGTGGGTCCGGGCGGCCAGGGCTGCGGTCATTCCGGCGCCACCGGCACCGATGACAACCACGTCGACGACGTCCGGCAGGGAGCCGGAAGTAGGGGTGCTCATGGCGCAAAACTGTAACAGGTTCTAGCATGGGGTCCATGCTCTCCGACGACCTTCGCCGCGAGGCCGCTGCCGCCCTGGCCGCCGCCGAGCGAGACCAGCGCCCGATCCCGCCGCTGCGGGAGACGTACGCCGCTCTCGACGTCGTCGATGCCTATGAGATCCAGCTGCTCAACATCCGGCACCGGATCGCGGTGGGCGCGACCGTGCACGGCCACAAGGTCGGGCTCTCGTCGAAGGCCATGCAGGAGATGATGGGCGTCGACGAGCCCGACTACGGACACCTGCTCTCCGACATGGCGCTGCGCGAGGAGCGGCCGGTCAGCGCCGGCCACTACTGCTACCCGCGCGTCGAGGTCGAGGTCGGCTTCATCCTCGGGGCGACACTGCCGGGCGAGGGCTGCACCGAGGAGGACGTCATCGCCGCCACGGAGTACGTCGTCCCCGCGATCGAGCTGATCGACAGCCGGATCAGGGACTGGAGCATCCGGATCGGCGACACCATCGCCGACAACGCGAGCTCGGCCGGGTACGTCCTGGGCAAGGAGAGGGTGCGCCCGACCGACCTCGACCTGCGCCGCATCGATGCCCGACTGATGTGCAACGGCGAGCAGGTCGCCGAGGGCCGCTCCGATGCCGTCCTCGGGAACCCGGTCACGGCCGTGGCCTGGCTCGCCCGCAAGGTCGCGTCCTTCGGGGTCACCCTCGAGGCCGGCCACGTGATCCTGCCCGGCAGCGTCCACCGCGCCATCGACGCCCGACCCGGCGATGACTTCGAGGCCGTCTTCGACGGTCTCGGCACTGTCCAGCTGTCCTTCACGGACTGACCTTCACGGACTGAGAGGAACCCCATGTCTCCCCGCACCAAGCTCAGCGCGGCCATCGTCGGTCCCGGCAACATCGGCACCGACCTGCTCTACAAGCTGCTCCGCTCGGACGTCATCGAGCCGCGCTGGATGATCGGCGTCGACCCGACCAGCGAGGGACTCAGGCTCGCCGCCGACCTGGGGCTCGAGTCCACCCACGAGGGCGTCGACTGGCTGCTCAAGCAGGACGAGCTGCCCGACCTGATCTTCGAGGCCACCTCGGCGTACGTGCACCGCGAGTACGCCCCGCGCTACGAGGAGGCGGGCATCCGGGCCATCGATCTGACGCCTGCCGCCGTCGGGCCGGCCGTGATCCCGCCGGTCAACGGCCAGGAGCACGTCGCGAAGATGAACGTCAACATGATCACCTGCGGTGGCCAGGCGACGATCCCGATGGTGGCCGCGGTCTCCCGCGCCGCCGCGGTGTCGTACGCCGAGATCGTGGCGTCGGTCTCGAGCCGCTCGGCCGGCCCGGGCACGCGCGCCAACATCGACGAGTTCACCCGCACCACGGCCGCCGGGGTCGAGACGATCGGTGGCGCGGCCCGTGGCAAGGCGATCATCATCCTCAACCCGGCCGAGCCGCCGATGATCATGCGCGACACGATCTTCTGCGCGGTCGCGCCCGACGCCGACCGCGACGCGATCATCGCGAGCGTCTTCGCGATGGAGAAGGCGGTCCAGGAGTACGTCCCGGGCTACCGGCTGCTCCAGGAGCCCCAGATCGACGACCCCTCGCCGGCCACCCAGGGCCAGACGAAGGTCAGCATCTTCGTCGAGGTGGAGGGCGCGGGCGACTTCCTGCCGCCGTACGCCGGCAACCTCGACATCATGACCGCCGCTGCCACCCAGGTGGGCCAGAACATCGCCCGCTCGATCCTCGGAGGAGACCGATGAGCGTCCTCGGCACACCCGCCCCCCGCGACGTCCTGTCCCGCACCTGGTCGCAGACGCACGGCGGTGACCTCGACCTGCGCCTCACCGACACCTGCCTGCGCGACGGCTCGCACCACAAGCGCCACCAGTTCACCGGCCAGGAGGTGCACGACATCGTCGAGGCGCTGGACGCATCCGGCGTACCGGTCATCGAGGTCGCGCACGGCGACGGTCTCGGCGGCTCCAGCTTCAACTACGGCTTCTCGCGGACCCCGGAGCAGGAGCTGATCAAGATCGCGGCCGAAACCGCGAAGCGCGCCAAGATCGCCTTCCTGATGTTGCCCGGCGTCGGCACCAAGGACGACATTCGCGCCGCCCAGGACAACGGCGGCCAGATCTGCCGGATCGCCACCCACTGCACCGAGGCGGACACCTCTCGCCAGCACTTTGCGCTCGCGCGCGAGCTCGATCTCGAGACCGTCGGCTTCCTGATGATGAGCCACACCCAGTCGCCCGAGACGCTGGCCCAGCAGGCACGGATCATGGTCGACGCGGGCTGCCAGTGCGTCTACGTCGTCGACTCGGCCGGCGCCCTGGTCATGGAGCAGACCGCCGATCGGGTCTCGGCTGTCGTCGCCGAGATCGGTCACGAGGCGACGGTCGGCTTCCACGGCCACGAGAACCTCGGCCTCGGCGTCGCCAACACCGTGATCGCCGCGCGTGCGGGCGCCACCCAGATCGACGGCTCGGTACGCCGCTTCGGCGCCGGGGCGGGCAACACGCCGCTCGAGGCGTTCATCGGGGTCTGCGACAAGCTCGGCTGGAAGACCGGCATCGACTTCCTGCAGATCGTCGACGCCTCCGAGGACGTCATCAAGCCGGTCATGCCCGAGGAGTGCCAGCTCGACCGGATGACGCTGATGATGGGCTACGCCGGTGTGTACTCGTCGTTCCTCAAGCACGCGGGCAACGCCGCCGACCGGTACGGCGTCTCCGGCGCCAAGATCCTGCTGGAGGCCGGTCGTCGCAAGCTGATCGGCGGCCAGGAGGACCAGCTGATCGACATCGCCCTGATGCTCAAGGCCGAGCAGGACAAGCTGGCCGCCAACTCGTAGAAGCTGGTTAGGGCTGCGGTTTGGTCCCCAACCGCAACTTCTGGAGCCTGGGAGCTGCGGTTCGTGACCAATCGGCAGGTCGAGTGGGGGGCCGTGAGGTCCGGGCTGCGGTTTGGTCCCCAACCGCAACTTCACGGGCCCCAGGCCTGCGGTTTCCGCCCAATCGCAGGCAAGGTGGGGTTACGAGCCCAAGCAGACGCTGATCGACTACCTCCAGCGGCGATCACGTTCGCAGAGCTCGAGCTCGACAGCCCCGGGTTGGTGCCGCACTGGCCCGCACTCGGCAACGAGGTGACACTGCACGAGATTCTCGTCCGGATGGCCACCGAGACCCATCATCACGCGGGTCACGCCGACATCCTGCGCGAGCAGATCGACGGCGCAGCAGGCTACCTGGCGCAAAGCGTCCAACCTGCCCGAGGAGGGCTACGACTGGCCGGCGCACGTCGCGAGGGTCCGGGCCGGCGCGGACGGCTTCCGCCAGGACTGATCCCGGCGGCGTACGGCGCCCACAGCCAGGCGACTGCTTCGCCGATCTCCTCCCACTGGTGGAAGCTCCGTGCGGGTTGCTATCGACCAAAACAAGAACATGTTCTAGTATTGCTCCTGATTCACCCATGACAGGAGAAGTCGATGTCCAAGGCTGTACTCGAAGGCGTTCGTGACCTGCTGCCCTCCATCCGGGAACGGGCTGACGAGGCGGAGCGCCTGCGCGTCGTCCCGGAAGCCTCGATCAAGGAGCTGGACGAGGTCGGGTTCTTCCGCCTTCTTCAGCCCCGGAGGTTCGACGGCCTGGAGGCCGACCCGATCGACTTCTACACCGCGGTGCGTGACATCGCCGGCGCGTGCGGCTCGACCGGCTGGGTCTCCAGCGTGGTCGGCGTGCACCCCTGGCAGGTCGCCCTCTTCTCCGACGAGGCCCAGCAGGCGGTGTGGGGCTCGGACACCTCCACCCGGCTGAGCTCGTCGTACGCCCCCACCGGCAAGGCGGTCATGACCGAGGGCGGCTTCACGCTCTCGGGCAAGTGGAGCTTCTCCTCGGGCTGCGACCACTGCGCCTGGGTGCTCCTGGGCGGACTCGTCTTCAACGCCGAGGGCCAGGTCGTCGACTTCCGCACCTTCATGGTTCCGCGGGAGTCGTACACCATCAACGACGTCTGGAACGTCGTCGGTCTGCGCGGCACCGGCTCCAACGACATCGTCGTCGACGAGGTGTTCGTCCCCGAGGCGTTCACGCTGTCGATGGGCGACACCGGCCGCTGCTTCGGCCCCGGCCAGGAGCAGAACACCTCCGACCTCTACAAGCTGCCCTTCCACTCGATCTTCACCGGCACCATCACCACCCCGATCATCGGGATGGCGATGGGCGCCTACGCCGAGCACGTCGACATGCAGCAGAAGCGCGTGCGTGCGGCGTACCTCGGGGAGAAGGCAGCGCTGGACCCGTTCGCCGCGGTCCGCATCGCACGAGCCTCCTCCGACATCGACGCCTCGTGGGCGCTGCTGGTCAACAACATCCGTGAGGAACAGGCGCACATCAGCGCCGGCGAGAAGATCCCGCTCGGCCTGCGGCTCAAGGTCCGTCGCGACCAGGTGCTCGGCACCCAGCGCGCGATCGACGCGATCGACTCGCTCTTCGAGGCCTCCGGCGGCCGGGCGCTCGCCGAGGGCACCTACCTCCAGCGAGCCTGGCGCGACGCCCACGCGGGTCGCGTGCACGCGGCGAACGACCCCGAGCGCGCCCTGCAGATGTACGGCGCGCACGAGTTCGGCCACAAGGTCGACCCCGGGATGTACTGACGTGGAGATCACCAAGGAGTCCGCGCGCCGCTCGGCGAAGGCCGGCGACCTGACCCTGAACTACTACGAGGCCGGTGCCCCGACCGCCACGGGTGGTGGGCTCCCGCTGGTGATGCTGCACGGCGGCGGACCCGGCGCCTCGGCCTGGTCGAACTTCGGTTCGGCGCTGCCGCACTTCGCCGGCAGCTTCCGCACCCTGCTGGTCGACCAGCCCGGGTTCGGTGGCTCCGACAAGCCTGAGATCGTCGGCAACTTCTACACCTTCGCCGCCGACGCCCTGGCCGCCCTGCTCGACGAGCTCGGCATCGACCGGATCCACCTCCTGGGCAACAGCCTCGGCGGCGGTACGGCGGCGCGGTTCGCCCTGAAGTACCCCAAGCGGGTCGGGCGACTGGTCCTGATGGGGCCCGGCGGGCTCTCGCTCAATCTCTTCCACGCCGACCCGACCGAGGGCATCAAGCGGCTCTACGAGTTCGGCGCGAACCCGACCCGCGAGGCGCTGCGCGCCTTCATCTCGACGATGGTCGTCAACCAGGACCTCGTCACCGACGAGCTGGTCGAGGAGCGCTTCGCCGACGCGACGGCTCCCGGAGCCCGCGAGGCGATGGGGTCGATGGGGGCGTCGTTCATGAAGCCGGACACCTTCGAGGACGGCTTCCTGTGGCGCGAGGCCTACAAGATCCGCCAGCACACGCTGCTCACCTGGGGCCGCGAGGACCGCGTCAACCCGATCGACGGCGCCTTCACCGCCCTCAAGCTGATCCCGAAGGCGTCCCTCCACGTCTTCCCCAACTGCGGTCACTGGGCCCAGATCGAGGCGGCCGACGAGTTTGCCGAGGTCGCGACCGCCTTCCTCGCTCGCCACGTCGAGCGACCCCCGCGATGAACCCGCCCATGCACTCGGAAGTGAGCACTCCATGACCATCGACATCAGGTCGCTCGGCTACGTCCGGGTCGAGAGCACCGACCTCGACCAGTGGCGTCACTTCGCCGGCAAGGTGCTCGGCCTCGTCGAGGGCCGCGGCCCGAACGACCATCTCTACTTCCAGATGGACGAGGTCTCCGCGCGGATCGTCGTGGTGCCCTCGGAGCACGACCGCCTCGGGTGCATGGGCTGGGAGGTCGCGGACCGTCGCGCCCTGGCCCAGGCGGTCGACCACCTGAAGAATCACGGCGTCGAGATCCACCAGGGCACCCCCGAGGAGCTGGCCGAGCGCCGGGTCGAGGGGATGATCCGCTTCGAGGACCCCTTCGAGAACGTCTTCGAGCTCTTCCACGGGATCACCTACGAGTCGCGCCCGGTCGTCACGCCGTACAACAACCGGTTCGTGACCGGCGAGCAGGGCCTGGGCCACATCGTCGTCCCGGTCAGCGACGACGAGGCCGCGCTGGACTTCTACACCGACGTGCTCGGCTTCCGGCTGCGCGACTCGATGCGGATGCCGGGGGAGTTCGTCGGCAAGGAGGCGGGCAGCACCGCCTGGCTGCGCTTCCTGGGCTGCAACGCGCGCCACCACTCGCTGGCGTTCCTGCCGATGCCCAACCCCGCCAAGTGCATCCACATCATGGTGGAGGTCGACAAGCTCGACGACGTCGGTCGTGCGCTCGAACGCGTCCGCAAGCACAAGGCCCCGCTGTCCGCGACCCTCGGACGGCACATGAACGACCAGATGGTGTCGTTCTACGTGAAGTCTCCCGCGGGCTTCGACGTCGAGTACGGCACCGAGGGCCTGACCGTGGACGACGAGAAGTGGGTGGCCCGCGAGAGCACCGCAGTCTCGTACTGGGGCCACGACTTCTCCGTCGGCTACCAGTGACTACCGTTGAGACCATGAGCTCCGGAACCGGCAAGGAGATCCCCGAGGGGATGAGTCCCGACGCACGGGACACCTGGCCGAGCGCCGACCTGATCAACTCCTGGCTCGGGGACATCGACCTCGACTTCGAGTTCCGACCCGGCGAGACCAGCGCCGTTCACAGCGACGACCCGGCGGCGATCGCGGCAGCGCGCACCTTCCGCGACGTACTCGGCCGCTTCGCGTCCGGGGTCACCGTGGTCACCGCGACGAGTGGCGGCGAGCCGGTGGGGATGACCTGCCAGTCGTTCTCGAGCGTCTCGCTCGACCCGCCGCTGGTGCTCTTCGTCCCCGCGAAGACCTCGCGGGCCTGGCCTCTGATGCAGCGCTCCGGCAAGTTCGCCGTCAACTTCCTCGCTGCCGACCAGGCCGAGCTCTCGAACACCATGGCCAGCCGGGGCATCGACAAGTTCGCCGAGGTGAAGTGGAGTCCGTCCGAGGCGACCGGGTCACCGCTGCTCGACGGCGGACTCGGCTACCTCGACTGCACCATCCACGCCGTCCACGAGGCGGGTGACCACTTCGTCGTCATCGGCCGCGTGCTGGACCTCGCCGTCAATGACCTCGTCGAGGACCCCCTCCTGTTCTTCAAGGGCAAGTACCACACCACCGACGGCTGACCCCTACCGAGCACCCAGCGCGATGCCGTCCCCGAGGGGGACGACCAGGTGGGGGTCGAGGGTTCGGCTGGCCCGGGCGACCTCCCGCTCACCGATGGCAAGCGTCGCGGTGACCTCGCACCGTCCGCTGGTCAGCTCGGCCAGGACGCCGTCACGCACGACCGCGGTCAGCGCCTCCATCGCGACGGCCACGCCGACGTCGAAGGGCACGGTGGCGACCGGGGTCTCGACGACGACCACGTCGATGCTCGGGTGCCGGTGCAGGCTGAGGTCGTGCCCGGCGAGATCGACCGTGGCGATCTCGTCGGTGCCGCGTGTGCGGTCCGCTGCCTCGATCAGCTCGTGGTACTTGGTCCACCCGCAGACCATCACCCGGCCGACGTCGACCTGGAGGAAGTCGCGGGCCAGCTCGACGAGCTGGTGGTTGACGGCGTCCCACAGCACGCTGCCGAGCGCGGCGAGGTGGTTGCCCGCCTCGTCGAGGACGCGCGCGTCGTTCAGGGAGCGCTCGAGGTCGACCCCCTCGGCCTCGAAGATCGAGAGCGCCGTGATGTGGACCGGGATGTCGGTCGCGTGGTGACTGGTGGTCATGTGATCTCCACTCGTTCCAGGTCGGACGCCGGGTCCCCGTGGGGAACCAGTCGCAGGGTCGGCAGCACCGGGCGGCCGGTGGGGGAGAGTGCCACGTCGAAACTGAGGTCGGGGTCCACGCGCAGGCTGGGGCCTGGGCTCGGGGTCCGGGTGGCGGCACGGCCGCTGGCCGGCGACGTACGTCGGCGCCACAGCTGGTGTCCCGCGATGCCGAGCCCCAGGGCGGCCAGCCCGATCAGGAGCCCAGCGAGCGTGTTCGGACCGGATGTGACCGTGAATGACCGGCTGGCCAGCGGGAAGCCGGCGGTGTTCCCGCAGTCCTGGCAGGCGTAGTAGGTGTAGTCGGCAGCCTCGGCGTCCGGGACCTCGAGCGTGGCCTCGAAAGTGCCGTCGCCCAGGGGCTGGGCGGTCACCAGGGCGTTGCTCGGGTCGTCGCTCTCGCCGACGTCGGAGAAGAGGAGCACCGGCCCACGTCGCGGCGCCCAGCCCGCGCCGGAGACGGTGACCCTCTCGCCGGGTTGGGCCGAGGGGGGATCCAGGCTGAGGGACTGCTCGGCCACCGGCTTGCTCAGGACCGTGAACGCTGCGACCTGGGTCAGTCCGGTCGCCTGCCCGCACGCCTGGCAGGCGAAGAACTCGTACGTGTCCGGCTCGATCCCGGGGGCGGCGAACTCGGTCGTGAAGCCACCGTTGCTGACGGGCTCGCTGACCAGCGCGAGTGCGGGATCGGTCGAGTCCGCCTCGTCGACGAAGATCGAGACCGCGCCCAGGTCGTCGTTCCATCCCGTTCCCGAGGCGGTCACCTCACGTCCGGGGCGACGGGAGGCGGGGCTCAGCGCGAAGGTGAGCGCTGACGCCGCGCCGGACGTTGCCTGCGTGGGGTCCGGACGCGGCGGGTCAGGATCGGGGACCGGGGACGGCATCAGGGACAGGAACGTCCGGGTGGCGGACGGTCCCCGGGGATCGTTGCACCGCTGGCAGGCGTAGAAGGTGCGTTCGCCCGGCATCAGGTCCGGCACCGTGAGCGTGCCGCTGAAGGCCCCTTCCGGAACCTCGAAAGACTCCAGGGCGAAGGACGGGTCCACGCTGAGCCCGCCGTCGGCGAAGACCGCCACGGGGCCGTCCTCGGGCAGCCAGCCGCTGCCCGAGACCAGGACCTCGTCACCTTGGCTGCCTTCGGCAGGGTCCAGATCGAGAGAGGGGTCCAGCACGGGCTTCTCGGTGACGGTGAAGGTGGTTGAGTCGAAGTAGTCGGACCCCGGACCGCAGTCCCAACAGGCGTAGAAGCCGTACTGACCCACGTCCAGGTCGGGCACCTGGAACTGGACGTTGATGGTGCCGTCACCTTCAGGAGTGGCGGCCACCAGCAGCCCAGTCTCGTAGTACGCCTCCTCCTCGGAGGCGAAGAGACGGATGTTGTCGCCCGTCGGCCACTTGCTGCCGGTCATCGTGATCAGGTCGCCCGGTGCGCCGCTGCTCGGCGACAGCGCCAGAATCGGAGGGTCCTCCAGAGCCCGGGCGGCGGGAGACTCCAGCACCCCGCGAGCGAGCAGGGCGCTGAGGATCGCCATTCCGGCGAGGAGCGCCCACAGGGTTCGGCGCTGCCCCGCAGGCCTGTGCTCGCCCCCGCCGCTGCTCGCCATGTGACTGCTCCTCACCACCCCGAAGTGGCTTCCCTGGGTAAAATCTCCTCCCCGGGGCGTGGAGGTGTCAATGCTCCTTGTGGGCGGTACCGAGGTGCTCGCTAGGGTCTGGGCCGTGCCCACCCATCCCCTCTGGCGTCCCCTTCAGCAGCCGAGTGCCGAGGAGATCGCGCAGGCGCGCGTGCAACCCCACCGGCCCGAGACGGTCCGGGTGGTGGCCCCGGATCCGGCGTGGCCGGCGCTGTTCGAGGAGCTTCGGGCAACGGTCGTGGGGGCCCTCGGAGACCGGGTGCTGTCCCTGACCCATGTCGGCTCGACCTCGGTGCCGGGCCTGTGGGCCAAGCCGGTGATCGACGCGGCCCTGGTCGTCGCCGACTCGTCGCGCGAGGACGATTGGCTGCCCGACCTCGAGGTCGCCGGCTTCGAGCTGAGGGTGCGCGAGCCGGAGTGGGAGGAGCACCGCTGCCTGCGCGGCACCCGGCCTCGGGCCAACCTCCATGTCTGGTCACCGGGATCGGTGGAGGTCCAGCGCCACGTGGCCTTCCGGGACTGGCTCGCCGAGCACCCCGACGACCGGGAGGAGTACGCCGCGATCAAGCGCGAGCTGTCCGCCGAGGGGTTCGACGACGCGATGGAGTACAACAACCGCAAGAGCGGGATGGTCTACGACCTCTACGAGAAGATCTTCGCCGCCGACTCGGCGTACGAGCACACGCCGCGACCGCGCTGAGGGCTCTCAAGCAACCAGGCCAGGGGGCCATCCTCGTCAGTGGACCGCACGCTGACCTGCCGAACTCGCCATCGCCAGGTCGTGGGAAACTGCACTCCGAACCACCTGCTCCCTTCTGGCCAGGGAGACCCGACCGCCCACGGCACAGAGGAGCAGCGTGACCGAATCGGCAAACCCGGATGACCGGGCATGGACGGAAGTCGGGCGAGCGTCGTACGTCTCGTTCACCAACTACCGCAAGAACGGCACGCCCGTCTCCACTCCCGTGTGGATTGCCCCCGACGGCGATGACCTCTACTTCTTCTCGGACACCAGTGCCTTCAAGGTCAAGCGCGTCCGCAACAACCCCTCCGTCACCCTCCAACCGTGCGACGTCCGCGGCCGCGTCAAGGAGGGCGCTCCGCTGGTCACGGGCCTGGCTGAGGTACTCGAGCACGCCGACACACCGCGCGTACGACGCATCGTCAACCGGAAGTACCGGGTACTAGGAACCGTGGGGACCCTCTTCAGTCGGCTCCGAGGGACCGAGGCCTCGATCGGGATCCGCATCCAGAAGCCCTAGAGGGTCCGGTCCTTCCCCATCGAGCGGGCGCTCCTTCAGGCCTCCAGGATGGTCTTGGCCTTCTCGAGGTTGGAACGCACGTCACGCGCGTAGAGCTTGAGGACGATCGGGTCGGCGAACTTGAAGAATCCCTTGAGGGATTCCACCTCCTGGTGCCACGTGAGCTTCGTACCGCTGCCCTCGTCCTCATAGTTGATCCAGAGCGTGTAGGGAATCGTGGCGTCCTTGGACACGATTTTGCCCATCCGTCCGGTCTCGACCTCCACCATTTCGTCGGTCATCTCGAGGCGGCGTCCAGCCACCTTCACGGAGCCCCGGCAGATCCGGCCGACCTCCTGCTTTTCTCCGGAGACCAACTCGTACTCGATGATGTTGCTGCTGTAGACCGGCACGTTGTCGGGGTCGGTCATGAACTCCCAGACCTCCATGCGCGGCTTGTTGATGGTGATGGATTCCTCGACGGTGAGCATGGCCCGAAACCTCCCGTTGGGGCGGGCCCGATGACCCACCTCGTCGGAGGCTATTCCTCATCGCTCGCCCTCGGAAGGGCCCGGATGAGTCGCGTGACTGGCCCTGATCACCCTCCACTCAGAGCGTGATCAGGGCCCGGTGCTGGTGCGCCTGCCCGAAGAGCTGACCGAGTGCGTGCGCACGCTTGAAGACCAGCTGCGCGTCGTGCTCCCACGTGATCGCGATCCCGCCGTGCAGCTGCACGGTCTCCGAGGCGATCAGGGCGAGTGCGTCGCCGCAGTAGGACTTGGCGACGTGGGCGAGCTCGGCGGCGTTCTCGGCGCCCGTTGCGACGGCGTACGACGCTGCCCAGGACGCGGAGCGCGACATCTCGACCTCGACCAGCATGTCGGCCATCCGGTGCTTGAGCGCCTGGAAGGACCCGATCGGGCGACCGAACTGCACGCGCTCCAAGCTGTAGGCCACCGTCATCTCCAGCCCGCGAGCCGCGCACCCGGTCTGGAGGGCAGCGACGCCGACCGTGCCGACGAGGGCGGCCCGGTCGAGGGCGGCGCCGGCATCGGCGGCAATCAGGGTGGCGGGGGTGGCGTCGAAGGTGAGGGTGGCCAGCCGGACCGTCTGGTCCATCGAAGGGGTCCACTCGGCGGCCATATGTGACGGGTCGACCTCGTAGAGGGCGGTGGTGTCCCCGGCCCTCGCGGCCACGACGAGGAGCGTCGCGCGGTCGCCGTCGAGGACAGTCGTGCAGACACCGGTGAGGGTGTCGCCATCAGCGGTGACCGTCTCCGCGCGCGCCGGACCAGCCGGCCCGGACCAGGCCAGCGTCGCGACCTCGCCGCCGGCGATCCGGGGCAGGAGCCGGGCACGGGCCTCAGGATCCGCCCCGGCGAGGAGCGCCTCCGCGGTGACCAGCGAGGCGAGCAGGGGAGTGGGGGCCAGGGATCGGCCCAGCTCCTCGAGCACGATCAGCGACTCGAACAGCGAGAACCCGGCGCCGTCGTACTCCTCGGGGATCGCGAGGGCCGCGACCCCGATCTGCTCGCAGAGCAGCTGCCAGAGGCCGGCGTCGTACCCGAACTCGGAGGTGGAGGCCGCCCGGACCGCAGCGCTGTCGGCCCGCTTGGCGAGCAGCGAGCGCACGGTCGAGGCGAGCTCAGCCTGCTCCTCGGAGAAGCCGAACTCCATCAGGCACCGCCGCCGGCGAGCGAGTCGAGGATCCTCGCCCGGTGGTGGGCGGGGGTCCCCCACGCGGTGACGAGCGCGCGGACCTTGGTGATCCAGACACTCAGGTCGAACTCCTGGGTGTAGCCGATCGCGCCGTGGACCTGCAGCGCGGTCCGGCTGGCCAGGTAGGCCGCATCGGCACACGCGACCTTGGCGGCCGAAACCTCCCGGGGCTCGAGGGTCAGCGCGGCTCCCTGGACCAGGGGTCGGGCGAAGTCGAGCGCGATCCGCACGTCGGCGAGCGCGTGCTTGATCGCCTGGTAGGACCCGATCTCGCGACCGAACTGCTTGCGCTGCTTCACGTACGTCACCGAGTCGGCGAGCAACCGCTCGCCACACCCGAGCAGCTGCGCGGCCGTGGCCAGCGCCGCCAGGTCGAAGGCGGCCTCGAGGTCACCGACCTCGAGAGCCTCGCTCTCCGGACTCGGCCGGACCCGGAAGAGCCGGCGGGTCCGGTCCACCGAGGCGAGCAGCTCGCCGGGGGCGGCCGTCGCGAGCAGGCCGTCGGCGGCCAGGAAGACGTGGGTGGCGACATCCGCGTCCAGGGCGTACGGCGCGTGAGGCGGCGCCGCCACGGTCCCCAGGGCACCCTCGGCCAGCGCGCCGACGAGTCCGGCGTCGGCGACCGCCGCCGGCAGGTACGCCGCCGACTCGACCCACGGGCCGGGGACGCCGTGCTTGCCGAGCAGCTCGAAGGCGAGGACCAGCTCGACGGCCGAGGCGCCCATCCCGCCCCTGTCCTCGGGTACGACGAGCGCGTTGACGCCCTGCTCGGCCAGCCGGGCCCACAGCGCCAGACCGGGGGCGGGGTCGCCGTCGGCCCACGCGCGAGCGGCACCGACCGGGTCGGCAGAGGTCAGCAGCGCGTCGAGGGACGAGGCGAAGTCACGCTGGTCGTCGGTGAGGGTGAACCTCATCGGCCGGCTCCCTTGGGCTCGCGGGGAAGACCGAGGATGCGCTCGGCCACGATGTTGCGCTGGATCTCGTTGGTGCCGGCGTAGATCGGGCCGGAGAGCGAGAAGGTGTAGCCGTCGAGCCATGTCGACTCGAGCTCGGCCTCGGGTCCGAGCAGGTCGAGCGCGCTCTCGTGCAGGGCGATGTCGAGCTCGGACCAGAAGACCTTGTTGACCGAGCCGGCGGCCCCCATGTCGCCGCCGGCCGCGAGTCGGGTCACGGTGCCCCAGGTGTAGAGCCGGTAGGCCTGCGCCTTGATCCAGGCGTCGACCACGCCGTCGGCGGCGCTGGGCACGGCCTCGCCGTGGGTGCGCCAGAGCTCGACCAGTCGGTCGGCCGCAGCGCAGAAGCGGCCCGGGGAGCGCAGCGAGAGGCCGCGCTCGTTGCCGGCGGTGCTCATCGCGACCCGCCAGCCGTCGCCGGGCGCACCCAGGACGTCGGAGTCGGGCACGAAGACGTCCTCGAAGAAGATCTCGGCGAACCCCGCCTCCCCGTCGAGCTGGGCGATCGGTCGGACGGTGACGCCCGTGGCGTCGAGCGGGAAGAGGAAGTAGGTCAGGCCCTGGTGCCGCTGGGCGGTCGGGTCGGAGCGGAAGAGCCCGAAGCCCCAGTGCGCGAACGACGCGCGCGAGGACCAGGTCTTCTGGCCGTTGAGCAGCCAGCCGCCGCGGGCGTCGTCGCGGGTGGCGGTGGACTTCAGTGACGCGAGGTCGGAGCCGGCTTCGGGCTCGGACCAGGCCTGGGCCCAGACCTGTTCACCGGTGGCCATCGAGGGCAGGAACCGCTCCTGCTGCTCGGGGGTGCCGTGGTCGAAGATGATCGGGGCGAGCAGGAAGATGCCGTTCTGGGAGACCCGCAGCGGTGCGCCGGCGCGGTAGTACTCCTCCTCGAAGATCACCCACTCGATGAGCGAAGCCTCACGACCGTGGTGCGCCTCGGGCCACGAGACGACCGACCAGCGGTCGGCGGCGAGCTCGGCCTCCCACGCCTGGTGGGCGAGGAAGCCGGCCGCGGTGTCCAGCGAGGCGAGCGGCTCGGCCGGGACGTGCTCGGCCAGCCAGGCACGCGCCTGGGCCTGGAAGGCCAGCTCGGAATCGGACAGCGTGAGATCCACTACTTCTCCTGGGAATCGGCCGGTGCGCGGAGCTCGGTCTTGAGCACCTTGCCCGACAGGTTGCGGGGGAGTGCCTCGACGAAGCTCACCTGGCGGGGCACCTTGAAGTTGGCCACCCGCTCACGGGCGAAGGCGACCACGTCGTCGCGGGTCAGGTCCGCGCCGGGTGCGCGGACGACGTACGCCCGACCGACCTCGCCCATCCGCTCGTCGGGTACGCCGATCACGGCGATGTCGGCGACGCCCTCGAGGCGAGCCAGGGCCTGCTCGACCTCGGCCGGGTAGACGTTGAAGCCGCCGGAGATGTACATGTCCTTGAGGCGGTCGGTGATCGTGAGGTTCCCGGCGTCGTCGAGGACACCGACGTCGCCGGTGTGCAGCCAACCGTCGGCGTCGATCGCCTCGGCCGTGGCCGCGGGATCGTCGAAGTAGCCGAGCATGACGAAGTCGCCACGGAGCAGCAGCTCGCCCGGCTCACCGGCCTCGCCGGCGATCCGGGTCTCCATGCCGGGGATCGCCCGGCCGCAGGTGGTGGCGACGAGGTCAGCCGGGTCGTCCGGACGGCACATCGTCGCGACGACCGCCTCGGTCATCCCGAAGGCGGTCACGACCTGGTCGATCCCGAGCTCCTCGCGCATCCGCTCGATCAGCACGACCGGCACGACAGCGGCTCCCGTGACGGCGAGGCGGAGCGAGGACAGGTCGCGTTGGGCCCGCCCCGGCGCGGTGAGCAGCGACTGGTAGATCGTCGGAGCGCCGGGCAGGACCGAGATCCGCTCGGTCTCGATCAGCCGCATCGTCTCGTCGAGGTCGAAGGTCGCGAGCGGGTAGAGCGTGGCCCCGGTGAGCAGCCCGACCACGATGCCGATCTTGTAGCCGAAGGAGTGGAAGAACGGGTTGACCACCAGGTAGCGGTCCTCGCGCGTGACCCCACCGAGCTCCGCCCAGGCCGCGGCGACGCCGACGGTCTGGCGGTGGGCGCTCATCGCACCCTTGGAGCGACCGGTCGTGCCGGAGGTGAAGAGGATGTCGGCGACGTCGGTCGGGGCGACGCCATCGGCCCGGGCCTCGACCTCGGCAGGAGTGACCGAGCCCGGGTCGAGCTGGTCGAGCCGGTCGAGCGCGATCACGGCGCGCACCGCAGCGAGCTCGCTGGCCGCCCGCAGCTCGCCGACCTGGTCGCGGCCCAGGAAGCCCTGGGAGACGAGCACGAGCACCGCACCGGTGCGGTCGACCACGTCGGCCGCCTCGTGGCCGGTGTAGCGGGAGTTGACCGGGACGAGCACGCCGCCGGCGTACGACACGGCGAGGGCGGCCACGGCCCAGTCGGTGCTGTTGGGTCCCCACACGCAGACGCGGTCCCCGGGCTGGAGGCCCGAGGCAAGGTAGCCGCGCGCGGTGGCCCGCACCCGCTCGAGCAGCAGGGCGTACGACGTGGGCGTCTCGCCCTCGACGTACGCCGGGTGGTCACCGAAGCGGTCCGCCGCAGCGCGGAGCAGCCCGGGCAGCGTCTGATGCATTGCACACTCCTGTGTCCCAACCAAACAATTGCTTGGTAGGCTACCACTCGTGGACCTGACCTACTCGAAGGCCGACCAGGACTTCCGCGCCGAGGTGCGGACCTGGCTCGACGAGCACCTGAGCGGTGAGTTCGCCGACCTCAAGGGGCTCGGCGGTGCGGGTCGCGACCACGAGGCGCACGACGAGCGCCTCGCCTGGAACCGCCACCTGGCCGCCCACGGCTGGACCTGCCTGGGCTGGCCCCGGGAGTACGGCGGCCGCGGGCTCACGCTCCTCCAGCAGGTGATCTTCCACGAGGAGTACGCCCGCGCCGACGCCCCGGCCCGGGTGAACCACCTCGGCGAGGAACTGCTCGGACCGACCCTGATCGCCTTCGGCACCGAGGAACAGAAGCAGCGCTTCCTGCCGCCGATCGTGGCGGTCGAGGAACTCTGGTGCCAGGGCTACTCCGAGCCCGGTGCCGGCTCCGACCTCGCCAACGTCCAGACCAAGGCGCGCCTCGAGGGCGACACCTGGGTGATCGACGGCCAGAAGGTGTGGACCTCCAACGCCCACACCTCCGACTGGATCTTCGTCATCGCACGCACCGAGCCCGGTTCGCAGCGGCACCACGGGCTGTCCTTCCTGCTGGTGCCCGTCGACCAGCCCGGCGTCGACGTACGCCCGATCGAGCAGCTCACCGGCGGCTCGGAGTTCAACGAGGTCTTCTTCACCAGCGCCACGACAGAGGCCGACCTCGTCGTCGGTGACGTCGGCGGCGGCTGGGGAGTCGCGATGGGGCTCCTGGGGTTCGAGCGGGGCGTCTCCACCCTCGGCCAGGTGGTCGGCTTCGCACGCGAGCTCGACGGCGTCGTGGCCCTGGCCACGAGCAACGGCAGCATCGATGACCCGGTCATCGCCGACCGGCTCGCCCGCAGCAAGGTCGAGCTCGAGGTGATGCGCGGCAACGCCCTGCGCGGGCTCTCCACGGTCACCGGCGGACAGGACTCCGCCGCCGGCGGGGGCGCCGGCTCGATCTTCAAGCTCGTCTGGGCGCGCTGGCACAAGGCGCTCGGCGAGGTGGCGATGGACGTCGCGGGTGCCAGCGGCCTGACGGCCCGCCCCAACAGTCCGGACAGTTACGACCTCACCGAGTGGCAACGACTCTTCCTCTTCGCGCGCGCCGACTCGATCTACGGCGGCAGCGACGAGGTTCAACGCAACATCCTGGCCGAGCGCGTGCTCGGACTTCCCCGAGAGGCTCGCCCATGACTCGCCCCGAACAGCCCACCCCTGACTACGTCGCGGGCCACAACCTGCTGGCCGGCAAGGTCGTCGTCGTCACCGCTGCGGCCGGTGCCGGTATCGGAGCCTCGGTCGTGCGCCGGGTGCTCGAGGAGGGCGCGAAGGCGGTCGTCTTCAGCGACACCCACGCCCGCCGGCTCGCCGAGGCCGAGGAGACGCTCGCCGCGGAGTTCGGTGCCGAGCGCGTCCGACAACTGGTCTGCGACGTCACCGACGAGGACCAGGTCACCGCACTGCTCGACGCGGCAGACGAGTTCGGCGGGGTCGACATCATGATCAACAACGCCGGCCTCGGTGGCACCGCGAGCATCCTCGACATGACCGATGAGCAGTGGCTCCGAGTCCTCGACATCACCCTCACCGGCACCTTCCGCTGTGTGCGGGCCGCTGGGCAGCGGATGGTCGCGGCGGGCAAGAAGGGCGTGATCGTCAACAACGCCTCGGTGATCGGGTGGCGGGCCCAGGAGGGCCAGGCGCACTACGCCGCAGCCAAGGCCGGGGTGATGGCGCTGACTCGCTGCTCGGCCCTCGACCTCGCCCCGCACGGCATCCGGGTCAACGCCGTGTCGCCGTCGCTGGCCATGCACCCGTTCCTGGCCAAGGTCACCTCCGACGAGCTGCTCCACGAGCTCAAGCAGCGTGAGGCCTTCGGTCGCGCCGCCGAGCCGTGGGAGGTCGCCAACGTGATGGTCTTCCTCGCGAGCGACTACGCGTCGTACCTCACCGGTGAGGTCGTCTCCGTGAGCAGCCAGCATGCCTAGGCGGGCCGAGCTCCTGGCGATCGCGGCCGGGCTCTTCGCGGAGAAGGGCTTCAAGAACACCACGGTCCGCGACATCGCCGATGCCTCGGGCATCCTCTCGGGCAGCCTCTACCACCACTTCGACTCCAAGGAGTCGATGGTCGACGAGATCCTCTCGACCTTCCAGGCCGAGCTCTTCGCGCAGTACGACGAGGTGCTGGCCAGCCAGGACGACGCGCGCAGCAAGATCGAGCGCGCCGTACGCCTGAGCTTCGAGGCGATCGACCAGCACCGCAACGAGGTGGCGATCTTCCAGAACGAGGCCGACTACCTCGGGGGGTTCGACCGGTTCGCCTACCTCGCCGAACGCAACGCCCAGTCGCGCGACGTGTGGATCACCCTGCTCACCGAGGGCGTGAGGTCCGGCGCCCTGAGGGCGGACCTCGACATCGAGCTGACCTATCGCTTCATCCGCGACACGGTCTGGGTGGCGGTGCGGTGGTACCGCCCGGGCAAGAAGCTCAGCCACACCGACATCGCAGACCAGTACCTCACCATTCTCCTGGACGGAATCTCCCATGCCTGAGGCCTTCATCATCGACGCCGTCCGGACTCCGGTCGGCAAGCGCGGCGGCGCGCTCTCCGGCATGCACTCCGCGGACCTCGGCGCCCACTCGCTCGCGGCCCTGATGCGACGCACCGGTGTCGACCCCGGCGCTGTCGACGACGTGATCATGGGCTGCTGCGACACGATCGGCCCGCAGGCCGGCGACGTCGCCCGCACGGCCTGGCTCGTGGCCGGGCTGCCCGACCACGTGCCCGGGGTGACCATCGACCGTCAGTGCGGCTCGTCCCAGCAGGCGGTCCACTTCGCCGCCCAGGGCGTCATGTCCGGCACCCAGGACCTCGTGGTCGCCGGTGGCCTGCAGAACATGTCCGCGATCCCGATCTCCGCGGCGATGCTGGTCGCCCAGCAGTACGGCTTCACGACCCCCTTCGCCGAGTCGCCCGGCTGGCGCGCGCGGTACGGCGACGTCGAGGTCTCGCAGTTCAACTCCGCCGAGATGATCGCGGAGAAGTGGGACATCTCGCGCACGGAGATGGAGGAGTTCGCGCTCGCCTCCCACGAGCGGGCCCGGACCGCGATCGCCGAGGGGCGGTTCACGAGCCAGATCGAGCCGGTGACCCTGGCCGACGGCACGGTGTTCGACACCGACCAGTGCCCGCGCGAGACCTCGCTCGAGAAGATGGCCGGCCTCCAGCCCCTGATCGAGGGTGGTCGGATCACCGCGGCCGTCTCCTCGCAGATCTGTGACGCCTCGACGGCGATGCTGATCGCCTCGGAGTCGGCCGTCGCGCAGCACGGGCTGACCCCGCGGGCCCGGGTCCACCACCTCAGCGTCCGTGGCGACGACCCGATCTGGATGCTGACGGGGCCGATCAACGCGACGAAGCACGCGCTGGCGAAGACCGGCCTCTCGATCGACGACATCGACCTCTTCGAGTGCAACGAAGCCTTCGCGTCGGTCGTCCTGGCGTGGATGAAGGAGACCGGCGCACCGCACGACAAGGTCAACGTCAACGGCGGCGGCATCGCGTTGGGCCACCCGATCGGCGCCACCGGCACCCGGCTGATGACGACCCTGCTCAACGAGCTCGAACGCACCGGCGGGCGCTACGGCCTCCAGACCATGTGCGAGGGCGGCGGTCAGGCCAACGTCACGATCATCGAGCGGCTCTAGCTCGACCCCGGTTCCACCCACCACGGGCTGGAGTAGGCGATGCCCAGGTCGTTGCCGGGGTGACCGTCCGGGCCGGGTGTGGCGTTCGCCTGGCTCGGGTCGGCGATGCGCAGCAGCACCCAGTCACCCTCGGCCACGTCCACGGGCACCTGGAAGCGCACCTTCTGGCCCACGCGGAACTCCTCGACGTGGGCCACGGTGGGTGCCATCGTCCCGGGGCGGAGCACCTGGGCGGTGAGGGTGCGTCCCTCCCACGACTGGTCCCGCTCGAGGTCGAGGTCGAGGGTCACCAGCCCGCGGTCCATCGGAAGGGTCGACCCCATCCGGGAGATGCGCCCGTCGGGCGTGGTCGCGGTGGCGTCGAGCCGCAGGCCGGACGTGCGCGTGGCGAAGAACCGCCTCGCCCGCATGGCCTCCTTGACCCCGCGCCGGGAGTGCTCGCCGACCCAGAGGCCGGTGCGCCCCTTGCCCTCCGGGTGGCCCCAGTCGACGCCGTGCTCGTCGGTGACCCCGCTGATGCCGGTCCGCCAGCCGGCGTTCAGGCAGGCGACGAGCGGGCTGGACCTGCCGTCGGCCCAGCCCTCGAAGAGGTAGTCGTCACGGCGGTTGAACATCTCCAGCGAGACGACCCGGTCGCGCACGCGGGCGTCGTACTGGAACTCCTGGAAGCGACCTGGCTCACGACCGGGGTGGTTGAAGCCGGCGAGGCCGCCGGCACCGCCGTCGAGCACCAGACCGGGCTCGCGGCGCAACCAGTCGAGGAGCGGCTGCATCACGCCGGCCTGGAGGACGTCGACGTAGTGCTCGGTGAACCAGACGTTGACGTGGCCCAGCATCGGTTCGGACCACTCGAAGCCCCGGATCGCGGTGAAGGCGCCGTCCTGGTCGGCGGCGTCGGCGTACGTCGCGGTGCGCGCCCAGCCGGCGGGGGTGAGGCCGGCCGCTTGCTGGTACTCCGGCGGCATGATCCCGCTCAGCACGTCACCGAGCAGGTTGTCGGAGAAGGTGGCGTGGTCGGTCAGGGCCGCGACGTCGAGCCCGGCACCACGCATCGAGTCGAACGCCAGCGCGGGATCACCGTCACCGTCCGAGAGCAGGGTGTGGTTGTGCAGGTCGGCATGGACCAGGCCGGTCCCCCGGGTGAGTCGGGACCTCCGAGACGCACCGCGCGTCGGCTTCGCGCCTGCTCCGGCGATGGCCGGGGTGGCGCGGCCGAGCGTCGCG
Source organism: uncultured Actinomycetota bacterium (assembly GCA_963850965.1). GTDB lineage: Bacteria > Actinomycetota > Actinomycetes > Propionibacteriales > Nocardioidaceae > Nocardioides. The sequence goes on from CAWKMT010000004.1 coordinate 1,065,355, forward strand.
GCCATCAGCAGGCCGCTCCCGGCTGCGGTCAGGGCGCTGCGCCGGGAGAAGCCGGGCGGGACGGGGGGAGAGGAGGCGCTGTGGTCGTGGTGATCGCACATGGTGGTCCCAACGAGAGTGGGCGGAGGCGGTGACGGAATCCGGGGTGAACGCCCGGCGACCTTTCCGTGCCCCGACGTCCTGCGCGGGAAACCAGATGCCTGCTCAGGTCGCGGCACGGCATGCTGGCCCCATGGAGATCTCGGAGTTCCACCCCGACGACGCGGCCTCCCGTCGCGACTACGTGCACGTCTGCCAGGGCGTGCGGCAGCACGATGCCCCGTGGGACCACGAGCTGACCGAGGCAGAGGCTGACGGCATCGTCCGCTACGGCTGGGACCTCGAGCCGCCGACGATCTTCATCGGACGGGTCGACGGGCAGGCCGTGGGAGTGGCGGAGTACTCCACCAACACCTACGACAACCAGCACCTGGCCTGGGTGGAGATCTCGGTCCACCCCGACCACCGCCGGCACGGTCACGGCACCGAGCTGCTCGAGGCGATGGTGGAACGGGCTCGCGCTGAGGGCCGCACCAGTCTCGGCGGAGGTGGCTGGGAGCTCGACGTCGTGCGCGGGTTCGCCGCCGCCCACGGCTTCGAGCAGAAGGCGATCGAAGTGATTCGACGCCAGCACCTCGACCAGCTCGATACGGACGAGATCGACCGGCGCCACGCCGAGGCGCTGCCGCACGCCGCGGCGTACGAACTGGTCCGGCTGGACGGCCCGATCCCGGAGGCCGACCTCGAGGCGTACGCCCGGATGGCGGCGGCGATCAACGACGCCCCGACCGACGACCTGGACATCGAGGACGAGGCCTACCCGCCGGAGCGGATCCGGGCCTACGAGACCGCCCAGCAGGCGCGCGGCACCCTGCTGCGGGTCTTCGCCCGGCACCGGGAGACGGGTGAGTTCGCCGGTCAGACCGCCGTCGCCGTCGAGGGCGAGCGGCCGTGGCTGGCCGAGCAGCACGACACGTCCGTGGTCCGCGGGCACCGCGGCCACCGACTCGGGCTGCTGCTGAAGCTGGAGATGGTGCGGTGGCTGCGCGAGCGCCAGCCGCCGGTGGCCACCGTCGACACCTGGAACTCCGCCTCCAACGACCACATGATCGAGGTCAACGAGGCGCTGGGCTACGAAGTGATCGCGCGGGCGTTGCTGTTCCAGCGCCCGGTCGAGCTCTAGCCCGGATCTAGGCAGGCTCGAGCCACCAGGGGCTCGTGTAGGCGACCGCGAAGTTGTTGCAGGGGTGCCCCTTCGGACCCGGCGAGCCGTTGGACTGGTCGGGATCCGCCACGCGCAGCAGGAGCCAGTCGCCGTCGTCGAGGTCGACCGGCACCTGGAACTCGACCAGTTCGCCGACCACGAACTCCTCGACGTGCACCACGGTGGGTGTGTCGGTGCCGGGCCGCAGGACCTGGCACTCCAGGGAACGCCCGCGCCATCCCTGGTCCCGCTCGATGTCGAGCCGGATCGTGAGGGTGCCGGAGGACAGGGGGATCACCGACCCCATGCGCACGGGGTTGAGGCCGGGGCCGGTGGCGGTGGCGTCGACCCGGAGCCCGGAGGTCCTGGTCGCAAAGAACCGCCGATTGACCATCGCCTCGCGGACTCCCTCGCGGGAGTGCTCGGCGACCCAGAGTCCGGTGCGGCCCTTGCCCTCGTGTCGACCCCAGTCGTCACCGTGCTCGTCGGTCACCCCGCTGAGACCGGGACGCCAGCCGGCGTTGAGGCAGGTGACGAGCGGGCTGTTGCGACCCAGTTTCCAACCCTCGAACAGGTAGTCCTCGCGCTGGTTGAACATCTCGAACGCCACCATCCGCTCGCGCAGGCGGGGGTCGTACTGGAACTCCTGGAAGCGACCGGGCTCCCGGCCGGGGTGGTTGAAGCCGGCGAGCCCGTCGGCGCCGCCGTTCAGCACCACACCGTCGGTGCCGGCGCCCAGCACCTCTCCGTCGGTGCCGCCGAGCACCAGGCCGGGCTCGCGGTACAACCACTCGAGGAAGGGCGCCATCACACCGGCCTGGAGGATGTCGACGTAGTGCTCGCTGAACCAGACGTTGATGTGGCCCAGGATCGGCTCGGACCACTCGAAGCCACGCAGGGCGGTGAAGGAGTCATCCTGGTTCGCCTCGTCGGCCAGGACGCGGGTGCGATCCCAGTCGGCCGGGGTGATGCCGGCGGCCCGCTTGTACTGCGGGGGAAGCATCGAGCCCAGGACCTCACCGAGCAGGCTGTCGGAGAGGGTGGCGTGGTCGGTGAGAGCCGCGACATCGAGACCGGCGCTGCGCATCGAGTCGAAGGCGAGCGCGGGATCTCCCATACCGTCCGAGAGCAGGGTGTGGTTGTGCAGATCGGCGTGCACGAGCTGGGTGCCCGTGGCCAGGCGGGAGGTGCGTGACGCGCCCGCGACCGGGACGGCGTTCCCCTCACCGATCCGCGGGAGGCGGTTCCAGATGCTGTGGGAGAGCATCAGTCCGGCGCCGGTGGAGGCGATGGCGGCGCGACGGGAAATGTGCCGAGAGGGCACGTCGTTCACGCTGTCGCACATAGGGGCCGAGCCTAGTCCCTCACTCTCGAGGGCGAGGGCCTTCGAGGGGTTCCTGGCTCAGGCGAGGTACGCCGACGCCCGCCGCAGCTCCTCGACCGCCACCGTCACGACCCGGGTGATCAGCTCCTCGCAGGTCGGCAGGTCGTCGATCACCCCCACCACCTGTCCCGAGGCCAGCACGCCGGCGCTGGTGTCGCCGTCGACCAGGCCGGACTTGAGCATCATCGGGGTGTTGGCAGCGAGCGCCATCTGGGCCAGGGAGCGACCCTGGGTCTTCTTCATCTCGCGGCCGTCCCGGGCCAGCGCGAGCCAGCCCTGCCCGCTCATCTTCTTGAACTCGATGGTCCGGCGCAGGGTCGGACCGAGGCGCTTGACCGCACTGGTCTCCTCGATCTCCTCGACCAGCCGGGTGCGGAGCATCCGGTGCGGCATCCCGTCGACCTTGGCCGTCACCACGGTCCCGTTCACGTCGTAGGAGAGGTAGAGCTCCTTGACCGCGTCGGGCACCGAGCTGTCCTGGGTGAGCAGGAAGCGCGTGCCCATGCCGATGCCGGCAGCGCCGTACGACAGGGCGGCCGCAAGGCCGCGGCCGTCGAAGAAGCCACCGGCGGCCACGACCGGGATGTCGACTGCGTCGATGACGCTGGGCAGCAGCAACGTGGTCGGGACCGAACCCGTGTGGCCGCCACCTTCGCCGCCCTGGATCATCACGGCGTCGGCGCCCCACGAGGCGACCTTCTCCGCGTGCCGGGGCAGACCGACCGACGGCATCACGACGATGCCGTGGTCCTTGAGCTTGGCGATCAGGTCCTTCTTGGGAGCCAGGGCGAACGACGCGACCTTGACGCCGTGCTTGATCAGCAGGTCGCAGCGTGCCGGAGCATCGGCGGCATCGGCGCGGAGGTTGACGCCGAACGGGTTCGAGGTGCGGCTCTTGACCTCGAGGATCGCGTGCTCGAGCTCCTCGTGCGTCATCGTCGCGCTGGCCAGGATGCCCAGACCTCCGGCGTTGGCCGTACCGCTGACCAGTCGCGGGCCGGCCACCCAGCCCATGCCGGTCTGGACGACGGGGTGGCGGACGCCGACCAGCTCGGTGAGCGGGGTGCGGAGCAGTTGCTCGATCATGCGCGGGCCTCCACGGGCGGGACCTCGCGGTCGCGGAGCTTCTTGGGGTCGAGGACCTCGCGGATGAGGATCAGCTCCTCGGTGGTGGGCTCGCGGGTCGTGGCGACCTGACCGTCGTCGCCCGTCAGCACGTGGATCGCGCAGCCGGAGGCGGCCAGCACGTCGTCGACCGTCACACCCGGGTGCACGCTGAGCAGGCGCAGGGTGTCCTCGGGACCGTTGACGTCGAAGACACCGAGGTTGGTGACGACCCGGTGGATGTCGTTGTAGCGGGCCGCGGCCGGGCCGGCCTCGCGGGCGGCTCGGGGGCCGACGCCGGAGACGATGTCGACCTTCTCGACGAAGACGCGGGCCGACTGCTTGGGCACCCAGTACGACGTGCGGTTGTTGACCGTGTTGCCCGGGGCGCCTCGTGAGCCGAGGAGCTGGCGCTTGGGCTGGGCGAAGTCGCCGATGGCGGAGATGTTCTGGTTGCCGTGCCGGTCGACCTGGGTGGCGCCCATCATCACGTGGCGCTGGCCGTGGGCCACGACGTCGAAGACCTTGCGGAAGGGGATCCAGCCCTCGACCACGTCGGCCTTCGCGAAGAGCGGGGGGACCCCGGCGAGGAAGAGGGACTCGCCGTCGCTGATCACCAGGTCGGGGTTGCTGGTGAGCTTGGCGAGTCGGACGCCCAGCATCGGGAGCAGGCCCATCGGGCTGGCGAAGATCTCGCCGTCGTCCTTGAACGCGTCGGCGATCGCGGCGGCGCAGACCTCGGCGCGGGTGGCGTCACTCATGACTGCTCCTCGTGGAAGGTCGCGACGGCGGCCTGGTAGGACGATTCGTCCCCGGACAGGAAGCGCTGCTCGAAGGCGACCCACTCCTCGTCGGTGCCGGCCGCGGCGGCGGCGTACGCCTTCTGGAACTTCTCGTCGCGCTCGTAGTCGGGGGTGCACGTGGTGAAGTGCGCGCCGTTCGGTGTCTCGACGACACCGTCGACGAGCATCCGGCTCAGCAGCAGCCGTTGGACCGGGGTGTCGACCGTGAGGCCGGCGGTGTCGACGATCTGCTCGACGGAGAGGAAGGTGCGCTCGGCCGCCATCGCGAAGAGATCGTCGAAGTACGGGTCGGGGCCGAGGTAGGTGGCGTTCCCGTGCTGGTCGGCCCGGTTGAGGTGGACCAGGGCCACGTCGAGGGTGAGCGCGGGTACGGCGACGAGCTCCTCCTGGACGCCGTCGGGCCCGGCGTACGGGCTGGTGACGGTGGCGATGTCGGGGTTGTTGACCAGGACGTCCGAGCCGAGGCCGGCGCGCATGGGGAGGAACGGCAGCCGTTGTGCGGCCGCGCGCAGCCCGGTCTGGAACATGCCCTCGTCGAGCTCGACCACCTCGGGAATCGTGGCGTGCTGGCGGGCGCGCTGGAAGTTCGGCTCCAGGGGGACCGAGTCGAGCGAGACGAAGGCGTAGACGACCTTGCGGATCTTGCCCGCGCGGGCGAGCAGGCCGACGTCGGCGCCACCCCAGGACACGATGGTGAGGTCGGTCAGGTCGGAGCGAAGGATGGCGCGGACCAGCGCCATCGGCTTGCGGCGCGGGCCCCAGCCGCCGATGCCGATCGTCATGCCGCTGCGGAGCTCCCCGACGATCTCGTCGATGGTCATCCGCTTGTCGCGGGGCTGCTTGCTCACTGGTTGCCCTTCGCCTTGTCGGTGCCCGCGAAGGTGTCGCGCAGCTCGTCGGCCACTCCGGCGAGGTTGAGCTCCATGGTGAAGCCCTGCTCGAAGCGGTAGCTCTTGTTGACGTCGATCGGGTCGATCCCGTTGAGGGCCTCCTTGGCCGCGCGGATCACCCGGGTGTCCTTCGCCGCGATCTCGGCGGCCACCGCGAGGGCGGCGTCGTCCAGCTGGTCGCGGGGGACCACCTCGAGCACGGAGCCGAACTTCACGAGCTCGGTGGCCTTGATCGTGCGGGCGGTGAAGTAGAGGGTGCGCATCAGGTGCGCCGGCACCAGTCGAGCCATGTGGGTGGCGGCGCCGAGCGCGCCCTGGTTGACCTCGGGCACGCCGAAGTAGGCGTCGTCGCTGGCCACGATGCAGTCGGCGTTGCCGACCAGGCCGACTCCGCCACCGAGACAGAAGCCGTTGACCGCGGCGATCACCGGGACGCTGCACTCGTAGACGGCCTTGAACGCCGCGAAGCAGCCCTTGTTGGCGCCGATGAGGGCGTCGAAGCCGGTGGTGTTCTGCATCTCCTTGATGTCGACCCCGGCGTTGAAGCCACGGCCCTCGGCGCGCAGGACCACCACGTGGGTGGCCTGGTCCTTGCTCGCCTCGTCGAGCGCAGCGGCGACGTCGAACCAGCCCTGCACGGTGAGTGCGTTGACCGGCGGGTGTTCCATCGTGATGACCCGGATGCCGTCGGAGCGGAGGTCGGAGGAGATGGCCATGGGTGTCCTTGGTGGCTCGGGATACAAACCTAACGTTTGCTTGGTAGCCTAACAGTTGCTTGGTTCATCCGTCGACGAGAGGAACGAGATGGCGCTCACCATCGACCTGGCCGGACGCGTGGCTCTGGTCACCGGCGGCAGCAAGGGGATCGGCGCGGGGATCGCACGCACCTTCCTCGACGCCGGAGCCGTCGTGGTCACGTGCTCTCGCAGCGAGGCCGAGGCCCTGCCCGGCTCGACCCACCTGGTCTGCGACGTGCGCGATCCCGAGTCCGTGACCGCGCTGGTCGCGTCGATCATGGCGCAGCACGGCCGCCTCGACGTCCTGGTCAACAACGCCGGGGGAGCGCCGTACGCCCTGGCGGACGCCGCGTCTCCGCGCTTCCACGACAAGATCGTCGGGCTCAACCTGCTCGCCCCGCTGCTGGTCGCGCAGGCTGCCAACCGGGTGATGCAGGAGCAGGAGTCCGGTGGGTCGATCGTCAACATCTCCTCGGTCTCGGCGCTGCGGCCTTCGCCGGGCACGGCGGCGTACGGCGCGGCCAAGGCTGGCCTCGACTCGCTGACCGCCTCGCTGGCCGTCGAGTGGGCGCCCCGGGTCCGGATGAACTCCATCAACGTCGGCCTGTGCCGGACCGAGAACACCGACGACCACTACGGCGATGCCGCCGGAGTCGCCGCCATCGAACGCACCATCCCGCTCGGGCGGATGGCTCGCCCCGAGGAGGTCGGTGGCGTCGCCGCCTTCCTCGCCTCCGACCTCGCGTCGTACGTCTCCGGCGCGACGATCGCCTGTCATGGCGGGGGCGAACCCCCTGCCTTCCTGTCCGCCCAGCTCACCCAGGAGTCACCGTGAAGAAGCTTCTCGACGGCCGCGTCGCCATTGTCACCGGAGCCGGACGGGGGATCGGCCGAGCCCACGCGCTCGAGCTGGCCGCGCACGGCGCCAAGGTCGTGGTCAACGACCTGGGGGTCTCCGGCGACGGTGCCGGCGGCTCCTCCGAACCCGCCGAGGAGGTCGCGGCACTCATCCGCGCCGGAGGTGGCGAGGCGATCACCAACGGCGCCGACGTCGCCGACTTCGCGGCCGCCGAGGCAATGGTGCGCCAGGCGATCGACACCTTCGGCGGGCTCGACATCCTCGTCAACAACGCCGGCTTCGTGCGTGACCGGATGCTGATCAACACCTCGGAGGAGGAGTGGGACGCGGTCATCCGCGTGCACCTCAAGGGCCACTTCGCTCCGCTTCGGCACGCCGGTGCCTACTGGCGGGCCGAGGCCAAGGAGGGGCGTCAGCGTGCGGCTCGCGTGATCAACACGTCCTCCGGTGCCGGGCTCCAGGGCTCGGTGGGGCAGGCGACGTACTCCGCGGCGAAGGCGGGGATCGCCGGGCTCACGCTCGTCGCCGCGCAGGAGATGGGGCGCTACGGCGTGACCGTCAACGCGATCGCCCCGGTCGCCCGCACCCGGATGACCGAGGGCGCCTTCCCCGAGATGATGGCGGGGGTCGAGGGCGGCTTCGATGCGATGGACCCGGCCAACAACTCACCGATCGTGGCCTGGCTCGCCTCCGAGGAGGCGGCGGACGTGACCGGCCGGGTGATCGAGATCGAGGGCGGCAAGATCACCCTCGAGACGGCCTGGCGCCACGGCCCCGCCGAGGACCGCGGCACTCGCTGGGCCGCCGGCGAGGTCGGCGCCGCCGTACGCGCGCTGATCGCTGCCGGGCCCGCGCCCGAGCCGGTGTACGGCGCCTGAGTTTTCCCTGCTTCATCACGGGATGCAGTCGAAGTCGAGCTTCCCATGGCCTACAGACCATGGGAAGCACTGCTTCACCTGCATCCCGTGATGAAGCAGCAGCAACCACAGCAACCAAGGGCAAGCGACCGAGTCAGAGCCGCTCGAGGATCGTCCCCGTCGCCATCGCGCCACCGGCGCACATCGAGATCAGGGCGGTGGACTGATCACGCCGTTCGAGCTCGTGCAGGGCAGTCGTGATCAGGCGTACGCCGGTGGAGCCGACGGGGTGGCCCAGGGCGATCGCGCCGCCGTTGACGTTGACCCGGTCCATCGGCACGTCGTGCACCTGGGCCCACGACAGGACGACGGCGGCGAAGGCCTCGTTGACCTCGAACAGGTCGAAGTCCGAGATTGCCATCCCGGTCTTCTTCAGCAGCAAGTTGGTCGCGTCGACGGGTCCGTCGAGGTGGTAGTACGGGTCGGAGCCGACCAGGCAGTGGGTGTGGATCCGGGCCCGCGGGGTCAGTCCCAACGAACGCGCCCGGTCCTCGTCCATGATCACCATGGCCGAGGCGCCGTCGGAGATCTGCGACGAGGTGCCGGCGGTGTGCAGGCCGCCCTCGAGCACCGTCTTCAGGCCCGCGAGCCCCTCCATCGTGGTCTCGCGCAGGCCCTGGTCGGTGTCGACGAGCTTCCGCTCACCGGTCGGGTTGCCCTCGGCGTCCAGCACCGGGGCGTCGTACGCCGCGATCTCCCGCTTGAAGCGACCCTCGTCCACCGCGGCGCGCGCCTTGAGCTGGCTGGCGAGCCCGAAGGCGTCGAGGTCGGCGCGCGTGATCCCGCGGTTGCGCGCGATGCGGTCAGCACCCTCGAACTGGTTGGGCAGGTCGATGTCCCAGCTCGCCGGCCGCGGGTCGCCGAGCCCGGGCGGCACGTTGCCGCCGAGCGGGATCCGCGACATCGACTCGACGCCGCAGGCGATGCCGACGTCGATCGAGCCGGCCTTGATCATGTCGTGCACGAGGTGGGCGGATTGCTGACCCGACCCACACTGGGCGTCGATGACGGTGCCGCCGGTGCGCTGGGGGAGCCCGGCGTGCAGCCACGCCCGGCGGACCATGTCGTTGGACTGCTCGCCGGCCTGGGTGACGACGCCTCCGATGACCTGGTCGACCTCGTTCGGGTCGAGTCCGGCGCGCGTGAGCACCTCGCTCTGGACGAAGCCGAGCAGCTCGGCGGGGTGCACCCCGGCGAGCCAGCCCCGGCGTTTGCCGAGAGGGGTGCGGACGGCGTCGACGATCACTGGGGTGCCCATGGTGCAAAAGTAGAACACGTTCCTGTTCTGGACAAGTGCGCGGCCCAAGAAGGTTGCCCAAATCGCCGCGTTGCCCTTCACAACATTCCCGGAGTATGTAACCATCGATACTAGAACGTGTTGCAGAAATGAGGAGACGCAGTGACCGCAGAGTCCATCGTGCCCGAGGGGTTCGACTTCACCGATCCCGATGTCAACCAAGCCGGGATCCCGCACGCCGAGTTCCTCGCCCTGCGCAAGAAGGCCCCGGTCTTCTGGGTCGAGCAGGAGGAGGCCTCTCGCTCCGGCATGGAGGGGGGAACCGGCTACTGGGCGATCAGCAAGCACGCCGATGTTGCCGCTGTCTCCAAGAACAGCAAGGACTTCTCGGCCTCCGAGAACGGCGCGATCATCCGCTTCCAGGAGGGGATGTCGCGCGAGCTGGTCGAGTTCCAGCGCGTCATGCTGATCAACCAGGACGCGCCCGACCACACCAAGACGCGGGGGATCATCTCGCGCGGCTTCACGCCGAGGGCGATCGCCGCACTCGACGCGATCATGGAGCAGCGCGCCAACTCCATCGTCAAGGAGGCCGTGACCCGGGGGACGGGCAACTTCGTCGAGGAGGTCTCCAGCGAACTGCCGCTGCAGGCGATCGCCGACCTGCTCGGGGTGCCGCAGGAGGACCGTCGCAAGCTCTTCGACTGGTCCAACTCGATGCTCGGCTACGACGACCCCGACATGATCGCGGACCCGGACGTCGCGGCGGCCGAGATCCTGGGTTACTCGATGGCGTTGGCCGCCGAGCGCAAGGCCAACCCGCTCGACGACATCGTCACCAAGCTGGTCACGGCGAACGTCGACGGCGCCGGTCTCACCGACGACGAATTCGGGTACTTCGTCATCATCCTGACCGTGGCCGGCAACGAGACCACGCGCAACGCCATCACCCACGGCATGAACGCCTTCCTCGAGCACCCCGACCAGTGGGAGCTGTGGAAGAACGAGCGTCCGGACACGATGGTCGATGAGGTCATCCGTTGGGCGACGCCGGTCAGTTCCTTCCAACGCACCGCCCTGAATGACGTCGAGGTCGGTGGCGTCACGGTCAAGAAGGGCCAGCGGGTCGGGCTCTTCTACGCCAGCGCGAACTTCGACGACGACGTCTTCGAGGACCCCTACACCTTCGACATCACCCGCAACCCGAACCCGCATGTCGCGTTCGGTGGCCACGGCGCGCACTACTGCATCGGCGCCAACCTGGCTCGCCAGGAGGTGCGCCTGATGTTTGATGCGCTGGCCGACCACGCCCCGAACATCACCAAGTTGGCCGAGCCCGTTCGGCTGCGGTCCGCCTGGATCAACGGCATCAAGGACCTCCAGGTCACGTACGCCTGAGCTTCCTGAGCACGCACCAACGGCCGGTCCGCATCATGCGGGCCGGCCGTTGTCGTCTGCTCCCGGATGAGGTCAGCTGGTGGGAGGGGTGGAGCCCACGACCCACATCGCGAAGAACTGCGAGCCGCCGCCGTACGCGTGGCCCAGGGCCCGACGGGCGCCGTCGACCTGGTGCTCACCGGCGAGGCCGCGGACCTGCAGGGCCGCCTCGGCGAAGCGGAGCATGCCGGACGCTCCGATCGGGTTGGACGAGAGCACGCCACCCGAGCAGTTCACGGGCAGGATGCCATCCATGGCAGTGCCCCCGGACTCGGTGAGCTTCCAGCCCTCGCCCTCGGCCGCGAAGCCGAGGTTCTCCAGCCACATCGGCTCGAACCACGAGAACGGCACGTAGATCTCCGCCGCGTCGATCTCGTTCAGCGGGTCGGTGATCCCCGCCTGCTTCCAGAGGTACGCCGCGGCGTCGCGGCCGGCCTGCGGGTTCACCTGGTCGCGCTCGGCGGCCGAGGTGGCCTCGGACCGCATCGCGGTGGCGTGGATCCAGGCCGGGGCTGCCGAGCTGCGGGCGGTGTCGGCGTCGGTGATGACCAGCGCGCAGGCGCCGTCCGACGACGGGCACGTCTCGTCGTAGCGGATCGGGTCCCACAGCATCTGCGAGGCCATCACCGACTCGACGGTGGTGTCCTTGTTGTGCAGGTGGGCGTAGGGGTTCTTCAGCGCGTTCTGCCGGTCCTTGGCCGCCACGATCGCGCCCACGTGGGTGGGGGCGCCCGAGCGGCGGATGTAGGAGCGCACGTGCGGGGCGAAGTAGCCGCCCGCGCCGGCGTGCACCGGCATGTTGAACGGCACCGGCACCGAGAGCGCCCACATCGCGTTGGACTCCGACTGCTTCTCGAAGGCAACGGTCAGCACCCGCTTGTGCACGCCCGACTGGACGAGTGACGCCGCGACGATGGCCGTCGAGCCGCCGACCGATCCGGCGGTGTGCACCCGCAGCAGCGGCTTGCCGACCGCACCCAGTGACTCGGCGAGGTAGAGCTCGGGCATCATCACGCCCTCGAAGAGGTCGGGGGCCTTGCCGACGACGATCGCGTCGATGTCGTCGAGGGTGAGGTGGGCGTCCTCGAGGGCGCGGTCCATCGCCTCGCGGCACAGGCCTGCCATCGAGACGTCCTCGCGCTTGGCGCGGTGGTGGGTCTGGCCGACCCCGATCACGGCTGCTGGCAGCTTGCCCATCAGTTCTGAGTCCTGTCCTGGCTGTCCATCACGCACACGAGGTTCTGCTGGAGTGCCGGTCCGCTGGTCGCGTGACCGAGCACCTTCGACGCGCGGCCGTCCCAGATCTGACGAGCGGCCTCACCGATCCGGATCAGGCCACCGGTGAACATCGGGTTGCTCGCGAGCGAGCCTCCCGACGGGTTGATGCTCACGTCGGCTGCGAGTCCGAGCTCCCGGCGCAGCACCAGCTCCTGGTGGCTGAACGGCGCGTGCAGCTCGGCGACCTCGAGCCCGTCGAGGTCGGCCCCGGCGCCGGCCCGGGCTGCCGAAGGCGAGCGGGTCAGGTCGCGGGTGCCCATGCTCAGCGCGTCGACCGAGTGGGTCAGGCTGGTGATCCAGGCCGGGCGGTCCGACACGGCCCGGGCCCGATCGCCCGCAGCCAGCACGATGGCGGCCGCACCGTCCGTCACCGGTGCGCAGTCGTGCTTGCGCAACGGGTCGGCGTACATCGGTCGGGCGAGGAGCTCCTCGACCGACGAACCGCCCTTGCGGATGGCGTACTCGTTCTTCTCGGCGTCGGTCAGCGAGCGGTTGACGACCTCGGCCATCGCCCGCTCGTCCCACAGACCGGCGTCGATGCCGGCGCGGGCCTGCAGGCCGGCCAGCGACACGGTGTCCGGCCACAGCGGCGTCATGGTGTAGGGGTCCAGCTGCAGCGCGAGGGTACGACGCAGCACGCCGGCCGAGGACTTGCCGAAGCCGTAGACCAGGGCGGTGTCGACCTCGCCGGTCTGGATCTTCAGCCAGGCCTCGTAGAGCGCCCAGGCGGCGTCCATCTCGACGTGCGACTCGTTGATCGGCGGGATCACGCCGATGGCGTCGACCGCCTGGACGAACGAGAACGACCGTCCGGCCAGGTAGTCGGAGGAGCCGGAGCACCAGAAGCCGATGTCGTGCCGGGTGTAGCCGGTCTGCTCGTAGAGCTCGGCGAAGAGTGGGACCAGCAGCTCCACGCACGTGGGGGAACCGTCGAACTCCTTCATCTGTCGTTGGGCGAACCCGACGACGGCAACGTCTCTCATGCCTTGCCCTTCATCGTCAGCAGCCCGTTCACAGGCCCGGTCACAGGTGCTGCTGGTAGGTCTCGAAGTCCGCGTCCGGCTCGCCGGTCGGGCGGAAGTGGCTGATGTTCTCGATCGTGGTGCCCCACTCGTCGCGGGGCTTCCAGACGGCTTCCACGCGCATGCCCATCCGAACCTCGTCGGCCGGGACGTCGAGGATCAGGTGGAGGAAGGCGATGTCGGCGCCGTCCAGCAGCACGTACGCCGAGACGTACGGCGGAGTGATCCGCTGGCCCAGGAACGGCACGTTGACGATGCAGAAGGTCGTCACGGTGCCGACGTGCGGCAGCTCGACCTCCTCGGTGGTGGCCACGCCGTCGACCGGGCACGCCGAGCGCGGCGGCACGTACACCTTGTGGCACACCGGGCAGCGCTGGGCGATGATCCGGCCCTCGGCCAGGCCGCGGTAGAACGCCGACTCCTCGGGGGAGGCGGCGTACAGGTAGTCGAGCACGACCGGCGTGAGGATGCCGGTGACCGGCTCCTGGTCGGCTGGCGCCGAGAAGATCGGTGCGGGACGGGTCTCGTCGAGCGGCTCGAAGCAGGCGATGTCGGTGATCAGTCCGGTGCGCTCGGCGGCCCAGCGGACCTGCACGCGCATCCCGGTCGTCACCTCGTCGGGCGAGCTCACGTCGAGGGCGTGCAGGATCGGCACGTCAGCGCCGTCCAGCGTCACCAGGGCGAAGGCGAACGGCCGGTCGAAGGGCTGCCTGGCAACCGGCTCGGGCACCCAGCTCCACGACGTCACGGTCCCGATGGCAGCGACCTCGACGAAGTCGGAGGTCTCGCGATGGGTGACCGGGTCGAACTCCGGCGGCGGGATCACGACGCGGCCCTCCGAGGTGCGGGCCGCGACCAGGACTCCGTCGCGCAGGCCGGTCAGGAAGCGACCGAGCACCGGCCCGACCGATCGGGTGTAGTCGAAACTGACCGTCACCGGGGCTTGGAGTGTTCGGGGGGACATGGGCAAAAGTGAAACACGTTCTAGTATTTCGGGCAAGGCTTTGGGAGGGTGGCGTCATGAAACTTGGACTCCAACTCGGTTACTGGGGCGCGCAGCCCCCCGCAGGCACCGCTGAGCTCGTCGCGGCGGCCGAGGATTCGGGCTTCGATGCGATCTTCACGGCCGAGGCCTGGGGCTCGGATGCCTTCACTCCGCTGGCCTGGTGGGGCCGCGAGACCTCGCGCGTGCGCCTCGGAACCTCGATCGTGCAGATGTCGGGCCGGACGCCGACCTCGATCGCCATGCACGCCCTGACCCTCGATCACCTCAGTGGCGGTCGGGTGGTGCTCGGCATGGGCGTGAGCGGTCCCCAGGTGGTCGAGGGCTGGTACGGCCAGCCGTTCTCCAAGCCGCTCGCCCGGACCCGCGAGGTGGTCGACATCATCCGTCAGGTGCTGGCCCGCGAGGAGAAGGTCACCAACGCCGGGCCGCACTACCCCCTGCCCTACGAGGGTGCCGGCGGCACCGGCCTGGGCAAGCCGCTCAAGTCGATCGTGCACCCCCTGCGCTCCGACATCCCGATCTGGCTCGGGGCCGAGGGGCCCAAGAACGTCGCGCAGACCGCCGAGATCGCCGACGGCTGGATCCCGATCTTCTACACCCCGAAGTCGGCCGCGATGTACCAGCCGTGGCTCGACGAGGGCTTCGCCCGCGAGGGTGCGCGTCGAACCCGTGCCGACTTCGAGATCGCCGCGACGTGCCACGTCCAGCTGACCGAGGACAAGCAGGCCGTCCTGGACGCGATGAAGCCGGTCACCGCGCTCTACATGGGCGGCATGGGCGCCAAGGACCAGAACTTCCACAAGCAGGTCTTCGAACGGATGGGGTACGCCGAGCTGGCGGCCGAGGTCCAGGACCTCTACCTCGAGGGGCGCAAGGACGAGGCTGCGGCCCGGATCCCCGACGAGCTCGTCGACGACATGCACATCATCGGCAGTGCGGGCGAGGTGCGTGAGCGCGTGGCCCAGTGGGAGGAGACCGGTGTGACGACCCTGTTGCTCAGCTGCCGTTCGGCTGCCGAGGTCCGCGAGATCGCCGAGGTGCTGGCGTGAGCACGCCGACCCTGGCCGAGGCCGTCGACACGCTCCGCGTCGGGACCCACAACGGCCACCTGATGGTCGCCGCGCTCAAGCGGCACCGCGACAAGCCGGTGATGTTCCTCGGGGACACCACCCTGACCGGTGGCGAGGTCGCCGTCCGCGTGAGCCAGTACGTCCAGGCCTTCGAGGCGCTGGGCGCCGGCCGTGGAACCCCGGCGGCGCTGCTCGCGCTCAACCGGCCCGAGGTGCTCTTCATCATCGGGGCCGGGCAGACCCAGGGCTACCGGCGGACCTCCCTGCACCCGCTCGGCTCGCTGGACGACCACGCCTACGTCCTCAACGACGCCGAGATCACCACGCTGGTGATCGACCCGGTCCCGATGTTCGTCGAGCGGGCGCTCGGCCTGCTGGAGAAGGTCCCCGGACTGACCCAGGTGCTCACGATCGGGCCGGTCCCACCCGAGCTCGCCCACGTCGGCACGGATCTCGCGGCCACGGCGGCAGGCTTCGAGCCGCAGCCGCTGCAAGCGGTCACGCTGCCGCCGGACCACGTGGTGTCGGTGACCTACACCGGTGGCACGACCGGCAAGCCCAAGGGCGTGATCGGCACCGCGCAGGCGATGACCACCATGACCCAGGTCCAGCTGGCGGAGTGGGAGTGGCCGGAGTCCCCGAAGTTCCTGATGTGCACGCCGTTGTCCCACGCGGGTGCCGCGTTCTTCGTGCCGACCGTGATGAAGGGCGGCTCGCTCTTCGTGCTGGCCCGCTTCGACCCGGCCGAGGTGCTGCGGACCATCGAGGAGCAGCGGATCACCGCGACCATGCTGGTGCCCTCGATGCTCTACGCGTTGATGGACCACCCCGACTCACGCACCCGGGACCTGTCGTCGCTCGAGACTGTCTACTACGGCGCCTCGGCGATCAACCCGGTCCGCCTGCGCGAGGCGATCGACCGTTTCGGCCCGATCTTCGCGCAGTACTACGGCCAGTCCGAGGCGCCGATGGTGATCACCTACCTCGCCAAGGGCGACCACGACGACCAGCGGCTGGCCTCGTGTGGCCGGCCGTCGGCGTTCCTGCGCACCGCGCTGCTCGGCGAGGACGGCCAGCCGGTGGCGGTGGGGGAGCCGGGCGAGATCTGCGTGGCCGGGCCGCTGCTGGCCGGCGGCTACTGGAACCTGCCCGAGGCGACCGGCGAGACCTTCCGCGACGGCTGGATGCGCACCGGTGACATCGCCCGCGAGGACGAGGACGGCTTCTGGTTCATCGTCGACCGGACCAAGGACATGATCGTCACCGGTGGCTTCAACGTCTTCCCCCGCGAGGTGGAGGACGTGATCGCCGAGCACCCCGCCATCGCCCAGGTCGGCGTGATCGGCACCCCCGACGAGAAGTGGGGCGAGGCGGTGACCGCGATCGTCGTACTCCGCGCCGACGCACCGAGGGACGAGGCCTCGATCGCCACCATGACGGCCGAGATCCAGCAGGCCGTCAAGGAGCGCAAGGGTGCCGTCCAGGCGCCCAAGCAGGTGATCGTGGCCGAGGCGCTGCCGCTGACCGGTCTCGGCAAGCCCGACAAGAAGGCGTTGCGGGCGACGTACTGGACGGGCGAGCGGGCAGTGGGGTGACCAGTCGCTACGTCGGCCTGGGTCGGGACGAGCTGGCGACGCTGCTGCCGGAGCTGCTGTTGATCGGGCAGCTCATCGACCGCTCCGGGATGGCCTACTGCATCGGCGAGTTCGGGCGCGAGGGCATGGCCCAGGTCGCGATCGAGGAGTGGATGGGCGCGAGCCCGATCTACACCGCGCGGATGCAGCGGGCGCTGGGCTACGAGGGCACCGACGTCGTGACGATCTTCAAGGGGCTCCAGCTCGACATCGGTGCGCCCCCGCAGTTCATGGACTTCCGTTACACCGTGCACGACCGGTGGCACGGCGAGTTCCACCTCGACCACTGCGGGGCGCTGATGGACGTCGAGCCGATGGGGCCGGACTTCGTCCGCTCGATGTGTCACGACATCGAGGACCCGACCTTCGACGCGACGGCGGTCGCGACCAACCCGCGGGCCCAGGTGCGTCCGATCCACCGGCCGCCTCGGCTGCCGGCCGATCGAGCACCCCACTGCGCCTGGACCGTCGTCATCGACGAGGCGCATCCGCCGGTCACCGAGTCCGCGGACTGCACCGCGCTGCGCTCCTCGCGGGCGGCGCTCTGCGAGCTGTCGCCGATCGACCCGCGCGAGGACGGGATGGCCGACTACGCCGGCGCCCTGCTCAGCGACCTCGACTTCACCGCCTTCTCGCACTCGGCACTGGTCCGGATGGCCGACGAGGTCTGCCTCCAGATGCACCTGCTCAACCTCAGCTTCGTCCGGGCGGTGCGACGTCGCCTGGCACCGGATGCGGCGCAAGCACTCTGCCGTCAGCAGCTCGTCGGGGTCGCCGGCATGGGCGCCGAGCGCCTCCACCGCGCCCTCGGCCTGCCGCGGGACGAGGCCGGCGCGCTGCGGACCCTCGAGCTGCATCCCCTGCTCAACCCGGCGGCGTACGTCGGCGCGGTGGTGGGGGAGTTGCTCGAGGTCGAGCCGGGCGCTGCGCACGAGGACGGCGCCTGGCTCTCGCTGTGCGGTCCGGACTCGATCGAGCCGCTCCGGGCGATCGTGCGGGCCGTGGACCCGTACCTCGACGTCGAGGTGACGGGCACGGCCACGCACTGGTCTGCCCACGTCGTACGACGCGACGAGGCCGCCCCGGAAGCCGATGCGGTCGCGGTGACCCGCTTCAGCTCCGGAGCGGCCTTCGTCTTCGAGCCCCGCCGCTCGATCCCGATCACGCCGGTCTGAGCGGCGGGCCCCCTACCCGGTGAAGGCGAACCTCGCCTCGTGGACGGTGCCGTCGGTCAGGCTGACGCTCAGCACCCGACACTGACCCGCCCAGGCCTTGGGGGTCACCCAGTGGTGCCGGTAGGTGTCGGTCCCCTGGACGTACGTGAGGCGGTCCTTGCCCGACCAGGCGTTCGGCTGCGCCGCTCCGAGGTCCTGCCCGGTGGTGCAGTCGACCTGCCGGGACGCGGGGGAGTCGGCGACGAGGACATCGAGGCCCTGGTCGCCGCCGAGGCCGAACTCCACCTTCACGTGCTGCCCTGCCTTGACCACGTTCACGGCCGGCGGGTTGTCGACGTGGTTGCGGAAGCCGGAGAAGCCCCAGATCACGTCCACAGTGGTCGTTGCCGTCTCGGTCAGGGCGCCGTCGCTCACCTGGACGGTGACCTCTCGGGTGTCAGGCGCTTGGAGGCCGGCTGCCGAGAAGGTCACGCTCTGCCCGGGTGTTTCGTAGGTGCCGTCCCCGTCGAGGTCCCAGGCGTAGCTCAGTTCGTCGCCCTCCGGGTCGGAGCCGGTGGCGGTCAACGTGACCGAGGAACCTTCGACCACGGAGTACGGACCACCCGCGTCAACGCTGGGTGCGTCGTTCAGGTCGAGACCCACCAGGACCGGGTCGTGGTCGGAGGAGCGGAAGGCATCGGGCGCGTAGAACGACACCCGCTGGCCGGCACTCTTGAACTCGGTGTTGTAGTCGAGGGCGATCGGCTCGTCGGCGTTGATGTGCCATTCGGTCACGCCCGTCACCTGGCCGGCGAGACTCGTGCTGGCCAGGGCATGGTCGAGATAGCCGGACTGGCCGCTGAAGACGTAGGAGTACGCCTCCGGACCGGCGTGCTCGGCGATCGTGTTGGTGTAGCCGTTGTCACGGAAGGCCGTGATCGGGTCCTCCATGGCGTAGGCGTTCAGGTCGCCGATGACCAAGGCGTCGGCGTCGCCGCTGCCGGTCGGGTCCGAGTCGATCCAGTCCACCAGTGCTTCAGCAGCCTGGGTGCGCGTGACGTTGCAGTTGCCCTGGCCGTCACCGGTGTCCGGGTCGCCGGCACAGGCCGAGCCCTTCGACTTCAGGTGGTTGACCACCACGGTGAAGCGGTCGCCGTTGCGTTCGAAGGTCTGGGCCACGGAAGGCCGGTTCCTGGTGTCGAGGAACCGCGGATCGACCGTCGAGTCGAGGATGGCGTGGTTGCCGACCGCGCTCACCCTGGCGGGCTGGTAGAGCAGCCCGACCCGGATCGCGTCGGTGCCGACCACGCCGGTGTCGATGAAGTCGTACGTGCCGGCTCCGGCCTCGTCGTTCAGTCCGGCGACGAGATCCTCGATGGCGGCGTACTCGGTGGCGGTGTCGTCGTTCTCCAGCTCCATGAGCCCCACGACGTCTGCGTCCATCTCGCTGATCGCCGAGATGATCTTCGCGCGCTGCCGGTCGAACTCCTCCGAGGTGTGGGCCCCACGAGCCGTCGGGAAACCGGCACCGGCGCCGTTGCCGTTGAAGTAGTTGAGGACGTTGAACGCCGCCACCTGGACGTCGCCGCCGACCGAGTGCGGGGTCGCCGCTCGCGGGTTGCCGGGCGTGAACTCGACGTCGGCAGGATCCACGGGCTGCACCCGGTAGGCGCTGAAGCGCTGGTCCAGCACCCCGGTGAGACCAGGCGTGGTGTCGCCCACGCGGAGCGTGTTGGTCGCGCTGAGTCCACCTTGCGGGTAGAAGGTCGGGTCGATGTTCTGCTGACCGTTTCCGTCGTCGAGGAGGATGCGGCTGCGGTCGTTCAGGGCCTGGAGGTCCTGCGCCGGGGCGCCGGGAGCCACGACGTTCGTGGGGGTGCTGAGGCGGCCACCCGCCGAGAGTCCGACCTCGCCGAAGCGGGCCAGCGTGAACACCTCGGTGACGGTCAGCTCCTGGCTGATGTCAATGCTCATGCCCTCGAGGCGCTCCCAGTCGGAGACGTCCGCGACGGGCAGGCTCACCGGACTCGGCGTCACCGTGTCGCCGGTGGAGCAGATGGCGGTCGAGGTGACCGAGCTGAGCTGGGTCAGCCCGGAGAACTCGCCGGCGGTGCCGCGCACGCGCACGGTGTCGCCGAGGTGGACGGGCGTCGAGGTGTTGAAGACGAAGATGCCCTCCGAGGTGGCGGGGTCGGTGTCAGCGTCGGCGTCCTCCTCCTGGAGGTAGTAGCCGCCGAACTGGCCCGCGGCCTGGTAGTCGCCGACCACGACACCCTCGATGGTGCGGGTGCCGGTGAGGGCCGCCGAGGTGCCACTGCCCTGGATCTCGTGGATGTACGTCGCGGGCTCGCCGCAGACAAGCGTGTCGGCCGTCGTGAAGGAGAAGCTGGCGTCGCTGGCCATGTGGTCCGGCGGGTCCATGTCGTCCTGGTCGTTCACGCCGTCGGCGTACACGCTCACGGTGCAGGTCTCGTTCGAGGCGAAGTCCGAGGTCGGGTTGAGCTCGAAGGTGACCGGGCCGCCCGACACGGCAGCGTCATGGGCGCCGCTGGTGGCGCAGCTGATCGCGAACCACGGGTCCGTGACGTCGACCGGCTCGGAGAAGGTCAGGCCGACGTTCGCGCCCCGGGCGACATTGGTCGCTCCGGCGGCAGGCGAGCTCGAGGCGAGGTGCGGCGCCGCGTCGCTGAAGCGGGGGGTCAGGGAGAAGTCGTCGACCGCCAGCCCGTCGTCGGAGCCGGTGGCGTTGACGTCGGTCCACCGGATCCAGACGGTGTCCCCGGCCGGAACCGACAGCCCCGAGATGCTCCCGGCGACACCGGTGCGGTTCGCCGTGGCGTTCCCGTCGCGCAGGCCGACGGTTCCGCTTTGGTTGGGTGTCTCGAAGTCGAGCGCGTCGACGTCGGTCCATGCCCCCGTGGTCAGGCTCGTCGCGTCGAGGCTGTACTGGAAGTCGATCCGATCGGCCCGGGAAGAGGTGCCCAGGCGCCACTGCTCACCGGTGTAGGCGAGGTCCAGCGTCGTGATCTCCGAGCCGGTCCCGTTGGTGAACTCGGCTCCGATGGTGGGAGTCAAGGAGCCGGAAAAGAGGCCGCCGAAGGCGCGCTCGGTGCTCCCGGCCGCGCCGAAGCTGTACGTGTCGCCCGCGTTGCTGCTGCCAGTACCGGCCGCATAGAGCCCGTTGGCGTTCGTGCCGGCCTCAGAGAACTCCCATCCGTTCGGAACGGTGGAGCTGGTCCCCGTGGTGGCCAGGGTGTTGAAGTCCTGGGTGTAGGGCGAGTCGAGCGTGGACAAGGTGATCGATCCTGCGGCCATGGCTGGGGTGATGCTCAGCGGCACCCACCCCGCGGCGACCAGACTTGCGGCAACAGCGATCCGAGACGTGCGATGCATTCATTCCACCCTTGTGAGCTCCAGCAGGACCGGTTCACCCTACGGGCGGACCCGAGGGTTGAGAACCGCCCGAACGGGCCATTGCGCGGCTCCCGGGGGAGTGCTGGTCAGGGGGAGGGGCGGGCTCAGCTCCCGGTGAAGCGTGGAGCCCGCTTCTCGGCGAAGGCCCGGGGGCCTTCCTTGGCGTCGTTCGAGGCGAAGACGGCTGCCCCGACCCGGGCGTCGTCGGCCCAGCAGTCGTCCTCGTGCCGGCCCTCGGAGGCGCGCATGGTCCTGAGGATCGCCTGGACGGCGACGGGGCCGTTGGCTGCGATCAGGTCGGCGATCTCGTGCGCCTTGGCCAGGGCCGTCCCGTCGGGCACGACGTGCCCGATCAGGCCGACCGCCTTGGCCTCGTCGGCCTTCATGGTCCGTCCGGTCAGCAGCAGCTCGGCGGCGATCGTGTAGGGGAGCTGGCGCACGAGACGCACCGCCGAGCCACCCATCGGGTACAGGCTCCAGCGGGCTTCGGAGACCCCGAACTTCGCCGACTCCCCAGCCACCCGGATGTCGGTGCCCTGCAGGATCTCGGTGCCCCCGGCCACTGCCGGGCCCTCGACCGCCGCGATGAGCGGCTTGGTGAGCCGGAAGCCCTTGAGCAGCGACTTGATCACGGTCGGGTCGTACTCGCCCGACTCGAAGCTCTCACTCGGCGGCCGCTTCGCCATCGACTTCAGGTCGGCGCCGGCACAGAAGTAGCCGCCCGCGCCGGTCAGGATCGCGACCCGGATCGAGTCGTCGGAGTTCACCCGGTCCCACGCCTGGCTCATCAGCTCGAGCATCTCGCCGGACAGCGCGTTGCGTGCCTCGGGGCGATTCATCGTGATCACGAGGGTGTGGTTGATCTGCTCGACAAGACAATGCGGTTCGGTCATGCCGAGATGCTAGCCAAAAACGAGAACGTGTTCTAGTCTCACGCCTGTGGCCTTGAATATCGCAGACCTTTTCGAGCACTCCGTCGACGCTGCCGCTGACAAGCCGGCGCTCAAGATCGGGGATCGCACCGTCACCTACGCCGAGCTGGAGGCAGAAGCCAACCGGCTCGCGCACTACCTGGCTGCCCAGGGGGTGAAGCCGGGCGACCACGTGGGTGTCTATGCCAAGAACAGCATCGAGCACGTCGCGGCCGTGCTGGCGATCTTCAAGGTGCGCGCGGTCGGCATCAACGTGAACTACCGCTACGTCGAGGGCGAGCTCAACTACATCTTCGAGAACGCCGACATGGTGGCGCTCATCCACGAGCGGCCGTACGCCGGGCTGGTCGCCGCCTGCGCGCCCCAGCACGAGAAGCTCACCACGATCGTCGTGATGGATGACCCCTCCGACCCCGACAACGCCAGCGACATCTCGTCGTACGGCGGTGTTGCGTGGGCCGAGGCGCTGGCCGGCCAGAGCGCCGAGCGCGACTTCGGCGAGCGCAGCCCCGACGACATCTACATCGTCTACACCGGTGGCACCACCGGCTACCCCAAGGGCGTCATGTGGCGCCACGAGGACTTCTGGCGCGTGCTCGGTGGCGGCATCGACTTCATGAGCGGCGAGCCGCTCGAGGAGTACGACCAGTCCAAGCAGGCCGCGACGGACGGCCGGATGGTGACCTTCCCGCTCAGCCCGCTGATGCACGGTGGCGCCCAGGCCGCGATGCTCATGCACCTGTTCGCCGGGCACCTGACGATCCTCGAGCCGAAGTTCGACGCGGTGAAGACCTGGGAGATCGTCGAGCGTGAAGGCGTCCAGATGATCTTCATGACCGGTGACGCGATGGCGCGCCCGTTGATCGAGGCCTACGAGGCCGGCAGCTACGACACCCCCCAGCTGATCGCGGTGGCCAGCAGCGCGGCCATCTTCAGCCGCACGGTCAAGGAGCGCTGGATGGCGGCGTTCCCGAACACCTTCTTCACCGACTCCGTGGGCGCCTCCGAGACCGGCTTCCAGGGCACCGGTCTCCAGGACAAGGAGAACATCAAGGGCGAAGGTGCCCGGATCGCCCTGGGTGCCGGCAGTGTCGTCCTCGATGAGCAGAACAAGATCATCGACCTCTCGAACGTCGGTGCGATCGGGCGTCTCGCCCGCGGGCACCACGTGCCGGTCGGTTACTACAAGGACCCCGAGAAGTCGGCCCGCACCTTCTTCGACATCGACGGCGTGCGCTACTCCGTGCCCGGCGACTTCGCCCGGATCGAGGAGAACAACCAGGTCACCCTGCTCGGCCGCGGCTCCAACTGCATCAACACCGGTGGGGAGAAGGTCTACCCCGAAGAGGTCGAGATGGCGCTCAAGGCCCACCCCGACGTGTACGACGTCCTGGTGGTCGGCGTGCCCGACGAGAAGTTCGGGCAGTCGGTCTCCGCGGTGATCCAGCCCCGGGACGGCGCCACGCCGACCCTCGAGGAGCTCCGCGACTTCCTGCGCACCTCGCTCTCCGGTTACAAGCTGCCCCGCGCGTTGGCGTTGGTGAACGAGATCCCGCGCAACGCGACGGGCAAGGCGCAGTACACCAAGGCCAAGGAGATGGCCCTCGAGGCGGCACCTGCGGTGACCGCCTGATGCGTACGCCGCTGTGCGAGGCGTTCGGCATCGAGTACCCCATCTTCGCCTTCACCCCGTCCGAGCACGTCGCGGCGGCGGTCTCGCGGGCCGGTGGCCTCGGAGTCCTGGGCTGTGTGCGGTTCAACGACCCGGCCGAGCTCGAGAAGACGCTGAGCTGGCTCGACGACAACACCGACGGCAAGCCGTACGGCGTCGACATCGTGATGCCGATGAAGGTCCCGACCGAGGGATCCCAGAGTCGACCTCGCGGCGCTGATCCCGCCCGAGCACATCTCCTTCGTGGACCGCACCCTCCAGCAGCTCGGCGTGCCGCCGCTGCCCGAGGGCGAGGGTCGCGAGGGTGTGCTGGGTTGGCTCCACTCGGTGGCCCGCTCCCACCTCGACATCGCACTGAAGCACCGACCGGTCCTCATCGCGAACGCCCTCGGCTCGCCGCCCAAGGACGTCATCGACCTCTGCCACGAGCACGGCATCCAGGTCGCGGCGCTGGCGGGTGCCGCCAAGCACGCCCTGAGCCACGTCGCCAACGGCGTCGACATCATCATCGCCCAGGGCTATGAGGCCGGCGGCCACACCGGTGAGATCGCCAGCATGGTGCTCACCCCCGACATCGTCGACGCGGTCGGCCCGGACGTCCCCGTCCTCGGCGCCGGCGGCATCGGCTCCGGTCGACAGGTGGCAGCCTCGCTGGCCCTCGGCGCCCAGGGTGTGTGGACCGGCTCGATCTGGCTCGGCACGGAGGAGTACCAGAACCTCCAGTCCAACGCCGGCTGGACCACGGCCTTCACCCGGGCCACCTCGAGCGACACGGTGCGGACCCGCATCTACACCGGCAAGCCGGCGCGTCTGCTCAAGACCAAGTGGACCGAGGCGTGGGCCGAGGCCGAGGCTCCCGATGCGCTGCCGATGCCGCTGCAGAACCTCCTCGTCGCCGATGCCCACAACCGGATCAATGCCTCGGGCGACCCGGACGTCATCGCGATGCCGATCGGCCAGATCGTCGGACGGATGAACGAGGTCCGCCCGGTGGCCGACGTGGTCGCCGAGTTGGTCTCCGGGTTCGAGGACGCCGTACGCCGCCTCGACGACGTAGCCTCCGCCTGATCCGGATCGTTGGGGTGGGCATGGTCCTGAAGAGTCGTTCCAACCCGGCACTGCGCCGACTGGGTGTTTCCGTTCTCGCACTCGTCATCGCAGCCAGCGGCGTCGCGTTCTCGGGGGGTCTGTCGGCCACCGGTCGGTCCTTCCCGGCGCCGACCCCGCCCGCCTCCTGCGGCAAGGGAGACCTGCCGGAGACCGGTGTCCAGGGGCGGGTGCCGAGCTCCGACTACGACAGCGGCCGGGCCGCCCAGGGCTATCGCTGCAACACCCGTGGCATTGGCCACCAGGGCAGGACCGGTGGCTTCAAGGTGCTGCGCTACCGCGACCGGTCCGGGCACACGTGCGCTTTCTACGACTCGACGCGGTTCTTCCCGACCGACGTGCCGTTCCAGGTCCAGAACGGCTTCGGGGTGGTCGTGCTGGACATGGCGAATCCGAAGCAGCCAAAGGTCACCGCGACCCTCACCTCGCCGACGATGCTCAGCCCGCACGAGTCGCTCCTGGTCAACCAGAGGCGTGGTCTCCTCGCCGCGGTGAAGGGCAACGCCTACACGTCCGCCGGCATCCTCGAGGTGTACGACGTCCGCAGCGACTGCCGCAGCCCGCAGCTGCTCTCGCGCACTCCCGAGGCGGTCCTCGGGCACGAGAGCGGCTGGACGCTCGACGGCCGGACCTTCTACGCCGCGAGCAGCGGCGGGCAGACCCTGGTCGCGATCGACCTCACCGACCCGACCGCCCCCGAGCAGCTCTTCTTCCAGCGCGGGGTGAACTACCACGGCATGCGTCTCTCGCCGGACGGCCGCACGCTCTACGCGGCGAACATCGGCAACGACCTCTCCGGGGGGACGCTGCCCGGCGAGGGCCTGCGCATCCTCGACGTGAGCCAGATCCAGGACCGAGTGGCCGACCCGGAGGTCAGCGTCGTCTCGAACCTCACCTGGCCGGAGGGGTCGATCCCACAGGTCGCGCAGCCGTTCACCCGTCGTGGCCACGACTACCTCCTCGAGGTCGACGAGTTCTCGCGTTACGGCCTCAACGGTGGCTCGCCCGACGCGTCCCAGGCCGTCGTCGGCGCGGGACGCATCATCGACGTCGCCGACCCGGCACACCCGAAGGTCGTCTCGAACCTCCGACTCGAGGTCCAGCAGCCCGCCGAGCGGGTGGCGGCGAGCGGCGACCCCGGTGCCAGCTCCCCCGTGGGCGGCTACACCGCCCACTACTGCTCGGCCCCCTACCGCAAGAACCCGAGGATCGTCGCCTGCTCGATGATCGGCTCCGGCCTGCGGGTCTTCGACATCAGCAACCTGCGCAAGCCGGTCGAGGTGGCCTACTACAACCAGCCCAGCACCTCGGGGAGCCAGGGCGCCAGCGCGATGTCCCAGCCCGCCTGGGACGTGAAGCGGCGTTCGATCTGGTTCGCCGACGGGAACTCCGGCTTCCATGTCGTCAAGCTCACCCACGGCGTCGGGCGGCTTCTGCGGCGCTGAGCCCGCCCAGCCGCCACACTTGAAGTTCATCAGCCCCAGGAGCGTCATGTCGTCGAGTCCCACGTGCACCCCCGCCCTGCGCCGCCTCGCCGTCTCGGCGGTGGCGGTCGCCCTCGGCCTGGGCGCGTTCACCGTGGTGGGGTCGATCTCGGCCACCGGATCCTCGATCCCGGCGCCCACCCCCGAGGCCTCCTGCGGCAAGGGGGCGCGACCGGAGACCGACATCCAGGGCCGGGTTCCCCAGGCGGACTACGACTCGGGCCGGGCCAAGCGTGGTTACCGCTGCAACACCAAGCCGGTCGCCCGCTTCGGTAGCACCGGCGGGTTCAAGGTGTTGCGCTACACCGATGGGCGTGGGCGCACCTGCGCGTTCTACGACTCGACGCTGCTCTTCCCGCAGAACTTCCCGTTCACGGCCGAGGCCGGGCTGGGTGTGGTCGTCCTCGACATGGACCACCCCCGCCGCCCCCGACAGACCGACCAGCTGACGACGCCGGCGATGCTGACGCCGCACGAGTCGCTGCTGCTGAACGAGAAGCGCGGCCTGATCGCTGCGGTCTCGGGCAACGCGATGACCTATCCCGGCATGCTCGACGTGTACGACGTCCGCAGCAACTGTCGGCACCCCAAGCTGCTCTCCTCGACCCCGGCCGCCGGGCTGGGCCACGAGAGCGGGTGGTCGCGGGACGGACTGACGTTCTACGCCGCCAGCACCTTCGGCCAGACCCTGGTCGCCATCGACCTGACGGACCCGACGCAGCCGCGCCCGCTCTTTGCCCAGGCCGGGGTGAACTACCACGGCATGCGGCTCTCGCGGGACGGGAACACCCTCTACGCCGCGAACATCGGCAACCCCAACGGTGCGGTCACCTTCTCCACCGGTGGGCTGCGGATCCTGGACGTCAGCGAGATCCAGGCCCGCAAGCCCAACCCGGGCGTCGAGGTGCTGGCCGACATGGTCTGGCCCGGACACTCGATCGCGCAGGCCTCCGAGCCGTTCGCCAAGGGCAAGCGGAAGTACCTCCTCGAGACCGACGAGTTCGCCAACTACAGCCTGGATGCGGGGGCCGACCAGGCCAATGCTCCGGTCGGTGCCGCGCGGATCATCGACGTGACCGACCCGCGCAATCCCCGGATCGTCTCCGACCTCCGGCTCCAGGTGCACCAGCCCGGTGCGCGGCAGGGCGACCAGAAGAACGACCCGGGTGCCGCCAGCTTCGTGCAGGGCTACGCCGGCCACTACTGCTCGGTGTCCCGCTACCGGAACCCCAAGCTGGCCGGGTGCTCGATGATCGCGTCGGGGTTGCGACTCTTCGACATCCGCAAGCTGCGCAAGCCGGTCGAGGCTGCCTACTTCAACCAGCCGCGCACCCGATCGGGGAGCGGTGACGGTGAGGACGCCGGCGGTTACGCGATGTCCGAGCCTGCCTGGGATCTCAAGCGTCGGTCGGTCTGGTACACCGACGGCAACACCGGCTTCTACAACGTGCGGCTCACGAACGGTGTCGGCAAGCTCCTCAAGCGGTGACCGCTTGCTAGCCTCCGGCCATGGGAATCGCCACTGAACTGGGCTATGTCGTGCCGCAGGCCAATGCGTTCCAACGGCTGATGCAGCGTTTCGGGTCCACCCCGGTCGGGGCGCGGATCTTCGCCCGCACCCTGCCGGCCATGGACCGCGCCGTCGGCCGGGTGAGCAAGGGGCGCACCACCGTTCCGCAGCTGCTGGCCGGGTTGCCGGTGCTGATCGTCTCCACGACGGGTCGCAAGTCAGGGCTGGTGCGCGAGACCCACCTGATCGCGATCCCGGTGGGGGACACCCTCGCGCTGCTGGGGACCAACTTCGGTCAGAAGTCGACCCCCGCCTGGGTCTTCAACCTCGAGGCGAACCCGCGGGCCACGATCGAGCACCACGGCACCACCGTCGAGGTGCTCGCCCGTCCCGCCACGGCGGTCGAGCGGGCGCAGGTGATGGAGAACTCCCGTCAGGTCTACGGCGGGTATCTCAAGTACCAGCAGCGGATCACCGGCCGCGAGCTGCGGATCTTCCTGCTCACCGAACGTTGAGCGTGACGGACGTCTTCTCGGGCCAGCTCGCAGCGGATGACTCACTCAGATCCCGAAGGGCGCGGCGTACCTCACCGTGCCGGGCGGCAGGACCTGGCCAGGGGAGAGGGCCAGCGCCATCAGGGCTTCATCCGGCACGTCGATCGTCAGGCGGATGCCAGCAGTCGAGGCGCGGGTGAATCCGAACCGCGGGTAGTAGCCCGGGTGACCGAGAACGACCACGAACTCCTCGCCGAGGCCACGTGCCGCCTCGAGTGCGGCCCGGATGGCAGCCGACCCGGCACCCCTTCCCTGGAACTCAGGGAGGACCGAGCAGGGAGCCAGCGCCAGAGCCGGCGCGTCGTCGATGTGACACCGCGTCATCAGCGCATGGCCCACGACCCGGCCGGCTGACGTGGTCGAGACCACGGACAGCGCGTCGACCCACGCCGGGTCGCTCCGCAGCGCGTCGACCAGATCCGCCTCGGCGAGCCCCTCGAAGGCAGCCGCGGTGATCGAGCGGATGGCGCTGACATCGGCCGCCGATTCGGCACGAGTCAACCAGTCGGTCGAGGTCACTTGAGGCTGTCCTCTCTAGGGGTTCGGCGTGCTCACGCCTTCGTCAGCGGCCCACGCGACACTACGCTCCACGCCGGCCCCTGCACGAGAACTGGTGCGGGTGGGACTCTGCCGAGCGGTCGAGAAAAGTCCTGTCCACATGTCGGAAGATCGGCCTGTTTTCGGGGCCGGAATGTCGGTGGTCCCGGCTTGACTTGACCCATGACCGAGACGCCCGCCGATGTCGACACCGCTGCTGCGGTGCTCGGCTTCGTGCGTGGTCGTCGGGAGTCCGCGGACCGGGCTGAGGCCGAGTTGTTGCAGGGTGCGGTGGCGTGGGCTGCGATGCACTCGACCGACTCGCTGGCCGATGCGGCGACGATCACCGACCGGTGTTTCCTGGAGGAGTCGCTGCCGATCGCGGGTCCGGGTGCCCCGTTGATCGCGGAGTTCTCGATCACTGAGTTCGCGGTCGCGGTCGGGCTGTCCACCGAGGCCGGGAAGGCGTATCTGGGTGAGGCGGTCGAGCTGCGCTACCGGCTCCCGCGGGTCTGGAAGCGCGTCGCTCGTGGTGACCTGGTGGCGTGGAAGGCGCGGTGGATCGCCAAGGCCACCTTGTCGCTCTCGATGGAGGCAGCGGCGTTCGTGGATGCCCGGGTCGCGGCGTTTGCGCACCGGCTCCGCGTCAGTGAGCTCGACCGGCTGGTCGAGACCGCGATCGCCCAGTTCATGCCCGACGAGGCCGAGCGGCGCCGCAAGGCCGCCGCGGACGGTCGGTCGTTCAACGTCGGGAAGTCCCGCACCGGTCTCGACGGGAACGCCGAGGTCTGGGGCACCCTCGATGTGGCTGATGCCCTCGACCTCGACGCCGCTGTGGCCGAGGGTGCCGAGGCGTTGAAGACCCTCGGGTCGACCGAGTCGTTGGACGTACGCCGGGCCCAGGCCCTCGGGGCGATCGCCCGGCGTCAGCTGGCCTTCGACCTCAACGGCACCGACGACGAGACCGGCTCGACGCCCGCGCGGAAGCCGCGGCAGGTGTCCTGCACGTCCATCTCTCCGAGGCCGCGATCCGTGGTGAGGCCGGTGGGCTCGGGCGGTTCGAGAACACGAGAGGCCCGATCACCGCCGAGCAGATCCGCGACTGGTGCGGGAACCCCGACGCCCACGTCGTCGTGAAGCCGGTGATCGACCTGAACGACCACCACCACGTGAATGCCTACGAGGTTCCCGACCGGATCCGTGAGCAAGCAGCCCTGATCAACCCGACGTGTGTCTTCCCGTGGTGCACCCGCAACGCTCGTACGGTGCGACAGCGACCACATCCAGCCCTACGACGCGGGTGGATCGACGTCCAGTGACAACATCGCGCCACTCTGCAGACGACACCATCGACTCAAGACCCACGGTGGCTGGACCTACCGACCACTCGAGCCCGGCGTCTTCCTGTGGACCAGCCCGCACGGCTACACAATCCTCCGCAATGAGTCCGGCACCCTCGACGTCAGCCGCGACCGCCGCTCCTCACCGACTGAGCCACCCGAGCGAAGAGCCTGACCGCCCCACACCCCGCAGCGACCACCGAGCGGGGCCAGTGGCATGTCCGGACCCCGGAGACTGATGAGTTAGCTGGACCGGAGGCTCAGCGTCCCTGGTTGCGCGGGTGATTCCTGGCCGTGCGCTCGTTGCCGCGCGGGTAGTTCCCGGTCAGGCGCGCCATCAGCTCCTGGGGGTCGTCGTCCTCGACGTCCGCCAGGAAGCGGGTGGCAGCAGCACCGCGCAGGGTCGTCGCGCGACGACCGTGGTGACTGATCACCACGTCATCTCCGACCAACCTGAAATCGAAGCCGCTCGGGCTGGGGGCCATGGACCCGGAGTATGCCCCAGCCACGACCCCGTGACGCTCACGGGACAGCGAGCCTCAGGCGTACGACGTCCCCCGCGCCTCGCGGGTCCACAGCACGCCGGCGCCAGCGGTGGGGCCCTCGGCGGCAAGTTCGCGCTTGATCACCTTGTTCGTGGCGGTGCTGGGCAGATCGTCGGCGATCCGCACGTAGCGCGGCCAGGCCTTGGGGGAGAGGTCCTGCTGCTCGGCCAGGAACTCCTCGAGCTCGGCCGGCGTCAGCGTCGCGTCGTCCTGGAGCACGATCGCCGCCATCACCTGGTCGCCGACGAGCTCGTCGGGGACGGCGTACACCGCGACCCGGCTGAGTGCGGGCAGGCGCTGGAGGATCCGCTCGATCGGGGCGGCGGCGAGGTTCTCGCCGTCGACGCGCATCCAGTCGGCGGTCCGACCGGCCAGGTAGATCCAGCCGTCCGCATCCCGATAGGCCAGGTCGCCCGACCAGTACATGCCGTGCCGCATCCGGTCGTTGTTGGCGGCCTCGTCCTTGTAGTAGCCGGAGAAGAAGCCGGCGCCCTGGGTGTTGACCAGCTCACCCGTGGCCTCGTCGGCATTGGTGAGCGCACCGTGCTCGTCGAAGACCGCGACAGCACACTCGGTCACGGACTCCGGGTGGTAGATCGCGACGCCGTCCATCCCCTTGCCGATCGAGCCCGGGGGAGTCCCGGGCTCCCGGGTGACGATGACGGCGTTCTCGGTGGAGCCGAAGCCGTCGCGGACCTCGCAGTCGAAGCGGCGGGAGAACTCTGCGATGTCGCGGTCGCTCGCCTCGTTGCCGAAGGCGAAGCGCAGGGTGTTGTCGGCGTCGTCGGGCTGCTCGGCCGTGGCCAGCACGTAGGCGAGCGGCTTGCCGACGTAGTTCAGGTACGTCGCGCCGTACCGTCGGACGTCCTCGAGGAAGTGGCCCGCACTGAACTTCGCCGGGGCCATCGCGGCACCCGACGCGAGGGCCACACTCCACCCGGCGAGCACGGCGTTGGAGTGGAAGAGCGGCATCGAGAGGTAGCAGGTGTCGGTGGGGGTCACCGCGCACTTCTCCACGAGGTTGAGCCCGGCGAAGAGGACCATCAGGTGCGCCACCTGGACGGCCTTGGGGTCACCGCTGGTGCCGGAGGTGAAGATCATCATGAAGGTGTCCATCGCCTCGACCTCGCGGTACGGCGCGAGCTCACCGGCGCCGGCGACGAGGTCGGCCCACTCGGGGGACGAGACGTCCAGCACTCGGACGTCGCCGAGGTCGAGTCCGTCCAGGAGGTGCCGGTGCTCGGCGTCGGTGACGAGCAGCTGGCAGTCCGAGCGCTCGATGTCGGCAACGAGGCCCGCACCGCGGCGCGTGGTGTTGATGCCACACAGGACGTAGCCACCGAGACCCGCCGCAGCCATGGCGCGCAGCATGTCCGGGGTGTTCCCGAGCAACACACCCACGTGCATCGGGCGCTCCGGGTCGGCCGCACCGAGCACGGCCGACGCGACGGCGGAGGACTCGGCGACGTGCTCGCGCCACGTCCACACCCGGTCACCGAACTTCACCCCCGGGTTGTCGTCCTCGGCGCGTTCCCGGAGCAGCTGCTGGACGTTCTCGGCCACGGTGG
This sequence comes from uncultured Actinomycetota bacterium, assembly GCA_963850965.1. Lineage (GTDB taxonomy): Bacteria > Actinomycetota > Actinomycetes > Propionibacteriales > Nocardioidaceae > Nocardioides. The sequence goes on from CAWKMT010000004.1 coordinate 1,097,793, forward strand.
ATCTCCTCGGTCGTCAGAAAGTCGGGTGACGGGTTGGCTCAGGCGGGCTCGGCGGCCAGGGACCGGCCGACCGCGAGGGCGTGCTCGGTCGAGGCGCCGTGCAGGAACTCGAAGCGCTTGGCCGTCGTGAAGTAGCGGTGTGCCTCGCCGTCCATGTCGATGCCGACCCCACCGTGCACGTGCACGGTGGTGTGCGCGACCTTGTGGCCGGCGTCTGCGGCCCACAGCTTCGCGGTGGCGATCTGGGCGTCGGCGTTCAGCCCCTCGTCGAGCCGCCAGGCGGCCTGCCACAGCGTGAGGCGTTGGCCGAGGACGTCGATGTAGGCGTCGGCGAGCCGCTGGGAGACGGCCTGGAAGGTGCCGATCGGACGACCGAACTGCTCGCGGGTCTTGGCGTAGGCACCGGTCAGCGCCAGCGCCCCCTCGGTCACCCCGAGCTGCTCGGCCGAGGCGGCGAGGACCAGGAGCTGGCGCAGGCGGTGGTCGACGGTCCCGTCGGCAGGGCCGAGCATCCGCTCGGGACCGAGACGTACGCCGTCGAGGTCGAGGCGGGCAACCCGGTCGCCGTCGGAGAAGCGCTGGGCGGTGACGGTGACACCGGCGTCGTCGGGCTGCACCAGGAAGACCGCCACGCCCTGCGGGGTCTCGGCCGGCACCAGGAAGAGGTCGGCGTGGGTGCCGGCCGGGACGATCGCCTTGCTGCCGGTGAGGTGGTGAGCGTCCCCGTCGGGCGTCGCAACCGTGGTCGGCCGGACCGGAGCGAAGGAGCGTTCCTCGGCGATCGCCGGGGCGAGCACGTTGGTCCCGGCCGCGGCCCCGGGCAGCCAGTCGTGCTTCTGGGAGTCGGTGCCGAACTCCGCGATGACGCGGGCAGCGGGTCCGTGCGAGGCCAGCGGGACGGGTGCGACCTTCCGGCCCACCTCGACCAGCACCCGGCAGAGCTCGATCAGTCCCAGGCCCGCGCCGTCGTACTCCTCGGGGAGCGAGAGGGAGAGCAGGCCGGAGGAGCCGAGCTCGTTCCAGAGGTCGCGGTCGAAGCGATCTCCGGCGGCCTCGACCGCCTTCTGACGCTCGTTGGTGGCGCGGTCGTGGAGGATGCGCGCGGCCAGGCCGGCCGCCTCGTCCTGCTCGGGAGTGAAGGTGAAGTCCATGTCTGTCCCTGTCCTCGTCAGCGCTTCGCGGCCGGAAGGCCGAGCCCGACGTAGCCGATGATGTCGCGCTGGATCTCGTTGGTGCCGCCGCCGAAGGTCATCACCAGTGCGGAGCGGTGGTAGCGCTCCAGGCGACCGGCGAGGACAGCCCCGTCCGAGTCCCCGGTGATCGCGGCGTTGGGCCCCACGATCTCCATCAACGAGCGGTAGACCTCGGTGGCGAGCTCCGAGCCGTAGACCTTGGTCGCGGAGGCCTCGGCCGGCGAGAGGTCGATCCCGGCGTCGGCGTCGGAGGCGAGCTTCCAGTTGATCAGCGTGAGGGCCTCGGTGCGGGCGTGCGCCCGGCCGAGCGCGATCTGGACCCACTCGGAGTCGATGACCCGCTGGCCGTCGGCGTTCTTGGTCTCCTGGGCCCAGTGCCGCACCAGGTCGATGGAGTGGGCCAGGGGAGCCGACGAGGTGAGGGCGACCCGCTCGTGGTTGAGCTGGTTGGTCATCAGGTTCCAGCCGCCGTTCAGCTCCCCGACGAGGTTGCTGGCGGGCACCCGCACGTCCTCGTAGTACGTCGCGCTGGTGCCGACGCCGGCCACGGTCTGCACTGGCGTGTAGCTGAAGCCGGGGGCATCAGCCGGCATCAGGATCATCGAGAGACCCTTGTGGCGGGGGAGATCCGGGTCGGTGCGACAGGCCAGCCAGACCCAGTCGGCGTACTGGATGAGCGAGGTCCACATCTTCTGGCCGTTGATCACCCACTCGTCGCCCTCGAGGACCGCACGGGTCTTCAGTGAGGCCAGGTCGGTGCCCGAGCCGGGCTCGGAGTAGCCGATGGAGAAGTGCAGGTTGCCGGCGAGGATCTTCGGGAGGAAGTAGTCCTTCTGCTCCTGGGTGCCGTAGCGCATGATCGTGGGCCCGACGGTGTTCAGGGTCAGGTAGGGGATCGGCACTCCCGCGATCGCGGCAGCATCGGTGAAGATCAGCTGCTCGATCATCGAGCGCGCCTGGCCGCCGTACTCCTTCGGCCAGCCGATGCCCAGCCAGCCGTCGGTGCCGAGCTGGCGGATGACCTCCTTGTAGACGGCCGCGTCGCCGAACTCACCGGACGACGAGGCCAGGGCGGCGCGCCGCTCCGGGGTGACGAGGGCGGCGAAGTACTCGCGCAGCTCCTCGCGGAGGCTCAGGTGCTCCGTTGTCAGTGCCACATGCATGGAGGCTCTCCTGGATCGGGTGCTGCGTGAGACGTGGTCCGTCCGGCACTTTTTGGTGGCACCGCTGGCACCACCACGCCAAAAACTATAACCTGTTCTTGTTTTGGTCCATAGGTACTCGCCCCGGTTCGTCCGGGCGACCGGTGTTCAGCAAGTGGGAGACACGCGATGAGCGACACTCGAATCCTCGACAGGGGCACTCCGCCCGAGCGCTTCGCCCGCGGCTGGCACTGCCTGGGGCTGGTCCGCGACTTCCAGGACGGCAAGCCGCACAAGATCGAGGCCTTCGGCGGCCAGCTCGTCGTCTGGGCCGACAGCCACGGCGAGCTCCAGGTCCTCGACGGGTACTGCCGCCACATGGGCGGCGACCTCACCCAGGGCACGGTCAAGGGAGACGAGATCGCCTGCCCCTTCCACGACTGGCGTTGGGGCGGCGACGGCAAGTGCAAGGCGATCCCTTACGCCCGCCGGGTCCCGCTGCGGGCGCGCACCCAGAAGTACCCCACCGCGGTCCGCAACGACCAGCTCCTGATCTGGCACGACGTCGAGGGTTCCGAGGCTGACCACGACCTCCTGCCGCCCCAGCTGCCCGGCCTCGGCACCGGCGAGTACACCGACTGGACCTGGGAGATCGTCCCGATCACCGACTCGCACTGCCGCGAGCTGATCGACAACGTCGTGGACATGGCGCACTTCTACTACGTGCACTTCTCGTTCCCGACGAGTTTCCGCAACGTCTTCGAGGGTCACCAGGCGACGCAGTTCATGGAGTCCACGGGGCGCCCGGACATGAGCGGTGGGTACGGCGACGCCGACCTGTTCCTCAAGTCCGAGGCGACCTACTACGGACCGTCGTACATGATCAACTGGCTCGACGTGGACTACAAGGGCTTCCAGACCGAGGTCATCCTGATCAACTGCCACCTCCCGACGGGCCCGGACTCCTTCACCCTCCAGTACGGCATCACGGTGAAGAAGCCCGAGGGCATCGACGAGGCAACCGCGCAGTTCATCAGCCAGAAGTACGCCGAGATGTTCGGCGGCGGCTTCCTCCAGGACGTCGACATCTGGAAGAACAAGGTCCCCGTGCAGAACCCCCTCCTGTGCGAGGAGGACGGCCCGGTCTACCAGCTGCGGCGCTGGTACGAGCAGTTCTACGTCGACCGCGCCGACGTCGCCCCGGAGATGACCGAGCGCTTCGAGTTCGAGGTGGACACCACCCGGGCCAACGAATACTGGCAGGCCGAGGTGAGCGAGAACCTCGCCAAGAAGGCGGCGGAGGACTCGGCGGACAACTCTGCCGGGGCACCGGCAGGCGCGTGATGGCGTCGTTCGTCCCGAACAGCGCCGACACCCTCGAGGACCAGCGGCTCTACACCAGCGCTCGGCTGGTCGAGGTCGCCTGCCTCGACTGCCTGGCCCGGGTAGGGGTGAAGAAGAACAGCGAGCACCACACCTCCATCCAGTGGTCGGAGCAGGCACTGGGAGACTGTCAGGAGTTCGCCCGGCTGGCTGCTCGGCCCGGGGGGCGCACGGTCCACGCCGCGTGTCCGAGGTTGGCGGCCAGCATCGACGCCGCCGTCCGTGCCGGCGACGTCCCGATCGGAGCTGAAGATGGATACTGACTCCTACGTCCTGACCGTGCTCGACGTCGTCGAGGAGACACCCGACGCCCACTCGATCACCTTCGAGGTGCCGGAGGACGCGGCCGAGCACTTCGGCTACAAGCCCGGTCAGTTCCTCACCGTGGCCGTGCCCAGCGACCAGACCGGCATCGCGGCGCGCTGCTACTCCCTGTCGAGCAGCCCCGTCGGGCGTGGACCGATCACGATCACGGTCAAGCGCACCGCTGACGGCTATGCCTCGAACTGGATCTGCGACCACGTCCACGCGGGAGAGTCGCTCCGGGTGCTGCCCCCCGCCGGCATCTTCACTCCGGCCTCGCTCGACGCCGACCTCCTGCTCTTCGCGGGCGGCAGCGGGATCACCCCGATCCTCTCCATCACTCGGACCGCGCTCGCGCAGGGCACCGGCCGGATCGTCCTCTTCTACGCCAACCGGGACGAGAAGTCGGTGATCTTCGCCCAGGATCTGGCTGAGCTCGCCGCCCAGCACCCCGAGCGCCTCGTCGTCGTGCACTGGCTCGAGTCGGTCCAGGGCCTGCCGACCCAGGACCAGGTGCGGGCGTTCGCGGCCAACCACCCGACGTACGACGCGTTCGTCTGCGGGCCGGCGCCGTTCATGAAGATGACCGTCGCCGCGCTCAAGGAGTTGGAGTTCCCGCGCGAGCGGCGCCACCAGGAGAAGTTCGTCTCCCTGGGCGGGAACCCGTTCGGCGACCTGCACGACATCGAGGTGGCTGAGGGCGAGATCGCCGCGGCCGAGACCGACGAGCAGGACCAGGTGGAGGCGGGCCCGCGCGGGCCGGTCAAGCTCGAGGTGGAGCTGGACGGCCAGGAGTACACCTTCGACGACTGGGCTCCGGGCACCAAGCTGCTGGACCACCTCGAGAGCAAGGGCATCAAGGCGCCGTACTCCTGCCGCGAGGGGGAGTGCTCGGCCTGCGCGATCCGGCTGCTCGGGGGCGAGGTCCGGATGCTCAAGAACGACGTGCTCGATACCGAAGATCTTGCTGAGGGGATCCGGTTGGGGTGCCAGTCGGTGCCGATGTCGGACGTGGTCAAGGTGACCTATCACTGAACTACACGGTTGTAATTGAACCAAAGTGGTTGTATGTGACTTGTGGGACTGGTGTGATTCAAACCTTTCCAGCTCGTCACGCCGTGTGATCTGCGGTGATATCCCCCCAGACCCCCCCAGGAGATCGAGTGGTTCCCCCCGCCACGACTCACACCCGGCGTGCGCGCCTGCTGTCGTCGTTCACGCCCGTCCTGCTCGCCCTCGGCCTGTCGGTCAGCCTGGGTACGGGCCTCGGCTCCGTGACTGCCGGCTCGACCGCCCCCGCTGGCGAGCTCCGGTTGGCGGCGGCGGCGCTGGTCTCCCCGTCGTACACGACGTTCACGTTGAACATCAGGCACGACATGCGCAAGGCCAAGGCGCGCGCCGACATGATCAAGGCGTTCACCCTCGGTGACGTGGGCGGGCTCCAGGAGATGTCCGAGCTCGAGGACCGCCAGACGCTGATCGAGCTGGCCCAGGAGCGGGACTGGGGCTGGTACATGCCGAACGACGGCGGCGTGGCGATCCCGATCATCTGGAAGCGTGAGCGGTTCCGGATGATCGACGGACGCACCATCCGGACCCACGGGCCCGAGAACAAGGTCACGCCCAGCCGCTACATCAACGTCGTCCGGCTCCGCGAGCTCGCGACCGGCAAGGTCTTCGGCTTCATCAACACCCACACCATCGCCCAAGCGTCGTACGACGCGCAGGCCTCCGACATGCGCCGGATCCCGCGTCTGCGCAAGCACCTGCGGATGCTGCGCCGCGAGATCATCCGCCTCTCCGCCTCGACCGAGCACGTCTTCGCGACCGGCGACCTGAACGTCAACTACCTCGCCGACCGGCGCCGCCAGGTCGCGGGACTCCCGACCGACGCGCTGGGTGGCCTGGTCTCGTTCGACATGCCCCTCGAGGGGTCACGCGGACCCACCTCCCTCCTCGACTACGGCATGACGCTCAAGGAGGACTCCGGCCTGCAGTTGACCGAGTCCCAGATCGTGCGCGGCTTCCACTCCGACCACGACGCCGTCGTGTTCACCTACGACCCGGTCGACCTGTTCACCGAAGGGCCGCTCTTCAACGAGCCCACCGCCGCGAAGGCCGGCCAGCACCGCGTCCTGTCCCGTGCCACCCGGGCCGTGATGAATGCCGAGTCCGGCGCCGAGGTGCGGCTCCTGACCAGCCGGGTCGACCACCCCGCCCTCGCCAACGCGCTGCTCGGCGCCCACGCCGAGGGGGTCGCCGTGCGCGTCGTCCTCGGCGGTGGTCGCCCCACCGAGGCCGAGGAGCGCCTCGCCGCGGCCCTCGGCTCCGACCCGGCTGCGAGCTCCTTCGTCGTGCGCTGCGCCGGAACCTGCCAGGGCGGTGACGGACAGCAGGAGACCAACGTGCTCCTGGTCAGCCGTGCCGGCGGCACCACCGACCTCAGCCTGGTCAGCTCGGGGCCCTTCGTCTCCGCGGGCGCCAGCCGCTGGACCGATCTCTTGCGCTCCTCCGACGCAGGCGTGTACGCCGGGTACCTCGATGTCTTCGAGAACATGTACCAGGCGCCCATCTCGGCTCCGGCCGAGCGCTCGGCACGGTTCGGCGCGGTCAGCGCGCAGCTCTACCCGGTCGCCGCTGGCGACAAGGACCCCATGCTCCGGGCGCTGACGCCGGTCAAGTGCAAGAACGCCCGCGGGCTGCGCACCGACGACGGTCGTACCAACGTCCGGGTCCTCGCGCGGAGCTGGTCCGGCGAGCGCGGACTGCAGATCGCTCGCCGGCTCGGAGTCCTCAAGGGCCGCGGCTGCGACGTGGTCGCAGTCCTGGGCCCCCAGGTGAAGCGAGGAGTCCAGCGTTCCCTCAAGGCCTCGGGCATTCCCACTCGCCGCGCGGCCACCGGCCAGCAGCTGCTCGTGGTCGACGGACGCTACGCCAAGCGGAACGGTGTCTCCCTCGCCTGGACCGGAGGGCCCTCGTGGACCGATCGCGGTCTCGGCAGCGACGGCGTCACGCTGGTCGTGCCGTGGGCCAGCACCGTCCAGGCCTACCTCGACGGATTCTCGAGGACCTGGCGCAACGGCTGACTACCAGCCGCGGGAGCGCCACTCCGCCAGGGACGGCCGCTCGACGCCGAGGGTCGAGTCGTTGCCGTGGCCGGGGTGGAAGAACGTCTCGTCGGGCAACCGGTCGAAGAGCTTGGCCTCGACCTCATCGATCAGCTGGGTGAACGCAGCGGGGTCGCCGAAGGTGTTGCCGACCCCGCCGGGGAAGAGGCTGTCGCCGGTGAAGAGCTGGGGCGGGCCTTCGGGGTCGTCGTACAGCAGGGCGATCGAGCCGGGGGTGTGTCCGGCCAGCGCGATCACCTGGAGGGTGCAGTCACCGACGACGATGCGGTCGCCGTGGTTGACCGCGTGCGCCACCTCCAGATGGGTCTGGTTCGTGATCTGCTCGGCATCCGGCTCCCCAGCGACGACCTCGGCACCCGTCGCGGCCACCACTGCGGCGAGCGCACGGTGATGGTCCCAGTGCTCGTGGGTCGTGACCACCCGAGCCAGTCCGCGCTCGCCGATGAGGGAGAGCAGGAGGTCGGCCTCGTCGGCTGCGTCGATCAACAGCTGCTCGCCGGTGGCCCGGCAGGCCAGGAGGTAGCAGTTGTTCGACATCTGCGCGTCGACCGCCACCTTGGTGATCGTCAGATGGGTGAGCTCGAGAACGTCCGGCGGTCCGCCGGGGGTCACTTCGCCGGTGTACGTCGCCATGCGCCGATCCTAGGGAGTCCGCCCCAGTCGGTCGACAGGCCGCCACCCTGTCCACGACCGGCCAGCCACCAGGCCAGATCGGCACCGGTGCCGGAGACGACCGGGTCGCTGCCCTCATCGGTCGAGGACACGGCGCCGACCGACCAGCTGCGACTCAGGTCGGTCGCCGTGACCAGGAAGGGCCCGTCGATCGTGTGGTCGTGCGTGACGACGTCCAACAGCTCGACCACGAAGTCGTCGGGCCAGTCGGCGGGGGAGTAGTCCGCGCCGAGGTCGGCGTGGTGGATCTCCACCTCGCGTCGCCGGGTCGGCACGATGGTGGCCACCTCGAAGCGGGGCCCACCCGGGACCCGAGGGAAGCTGGCATCCCAGGCGTCGCTGGGCAGGTCCTCGACGGCATCCTGGAACCGGGTGCAGGCTGACATCAGGGACTCGCGCAGCGCGCCCGGCCCCTCGGCAACGAGATCGTCGATGTCGGCGTCGCGAGCCTCGGCCGATCGGTACATGGGCACCTCTTCGCCCCGGGCCAGGCCCGTCAGGGCGCCCGCCATGCCCTCCGCGTTGAGCGCCAGGTGGGCCACCACGTGCGCGCGGGACCAGAACGGCAGCAGCGAGGGCTCGGCGAGCTGCTCGTCGTCGAGGGCGTCGACGGTGCGAATGAGTCGGCGGGTGGACTCCAGTGCGGGCGGCAGGCTGTCGAGGGTCATGCCCCTCATTCAACACTCCCCGCGGGTGAGTTGGGCAGGCGTGAGATCGTGAGGGCACCGCGTGGCGAGTTGCTCAAGACGGCGCCATGGCGAACACTTGTTCGAAAGCCCACTCGACCCTCAAGGACCCAGCGTGGCCGATCAGCTCATCATCCGGGGGGCCCGGGAGCACAACCTCAAGGACGTCTCCCTCGACCTTCCCCGGGACTCGCTCATCGTGTTCACGGGGCTGTCCGGGTCCGGGAAGTCCTCCCTGGCCTTCGACACCATCTTCGCCGAGGGACAACGCCGCTACGTCGAGTCGCTCTCGGCGTACGCCCGCCAGTTCCTGGGGCAGATGGACAAGCCCGACGTCGACTTCATCGAGGGGCTCTCGCCCGCCGTTTCGATCGACCAGAAGTCCACGTCGAAGAACCCGCGCTCGACGGTCGGCACCATCACCGAGGTCTACGACTACCTGCGGCTGCTCTACGCGCGCGCCGGGCGCCCGCACTGCCCGACCTGTGGCGCACCGATCGAACGACAGACACCGCAGCAGATCGTGGATCGGGTGATGGCCCTCGAGGAGGGCCGACGTTTCCAGGTGCTCGCCCCGGTCATTCGCGGCCGCAAGGGCGAGTACGTCGAGCTCTTCAAGGAGCTGCAGGCGCAGGGCTTCTCCCGTGCCCGGGTCAACGGCGAGACCCACCAGCTCGACGACCCGCCCAAGCTCGACAAGCAGAAGAAGCACACGATCGAGGTCGTCGTCGACCGGCTCGCGGTCAAGGCGACGTCCAAGCGCCGGCTGACCGACTCGGTGGAGACGGCGCTCAAGCTCGCGGGCGGACTGGTCACCTTCGACTTCGTCGACCTGCCGGCCAAGGACCCCGAGCGCGAACAGCGCTTCAGCGAGAAGATGGCCTGCCCCAACGACCACCAGATCGACACCGACGAGCTCGAGCCCCGGTCGTTCTCCTTCAACTCGCCGTTCGGCGCCTGCACGGTCTGCCACGGCCTGGGCACCCGGATGGAGGTCGACCCCGAGCTCGTGGTGCCCGACCCCCACGCGACGCTGGGCGAGGGCGCGATCCAGCCCTGGAGTCAGGCCCACGTGGCCGACTACTTCCTGCGCCTGATGGGCGCCCTGGGCGACGAGCTCGGCTTCGACCTCAACACGCCCTGGGCCAAGATCCCGGCCAAGGCCCAGCAGTCACTGCTCAACGGTCACGCCACCAAGGTGCACGTCGTCACCCGCAACCGCTACGGCCGCGAGCGCGCCTACTACGCCGAGTTCGAGGGCGTCCGCACCTACATCGAGCGTCGTCACCGCGAGGCCGAGACCGACACGAGTCGGGACCGCTTCGAGGGGTTCATGCGCGAGGTGCCCTGCCCGGCGTGCGCCGGCAGCCGGCTCAAGCCGGTCTCGATGGCCGTGACCCTCGGCTCCCGGGAGGCCGGAGGCCTCAACATCGCCGAGGTCTGCGCGATGCCGATCAACGAGACCGCCGAGTTCCTGCGCAACCTCGACCTCAGCGCCCGCGAGCGCCAGATCGGCGAGCGGGTGCTCAAGGAGATCCAGGAGCGGCTCAACTTCCTGCTCGACGTCGGCCTCGACTACCTCTCGCTGAACCGCCCGTCCGGCTCGCTCAGCGGTGGCGAGGCCCAGCGGATCCGGCTGGCCACCCAGATCGGTGCGGGGCTGGTCGGGGTGCTCTACGTCCTCGACGAGCCCTCGATCGGGCTGCACCAGCGCGACAACCACCGGCTGATCGAGACCCTGGTCCGACTCAAGGACCTCGGCAACACCCTGATCGTGGTCGAGCACGACGAGGACACCATCCGGGCCGCGGACTGGGTGGTCGACATCGGTCCGGGCGCCGGCGAGCACGGCGGCCAGGTGGTGCACACCGGGTCGGTGGCCGACCTGCTCACCCACCCCGACTCGATGACCGGGCAGTACCTCTCCGGGCGCCGCGAGATCCCGGTCCCCGAGGTACGCCGCCCGCGCACCAAGGACCGCGAGCTCGTCGTCCACGGTGCCCACGAGCACAACCTGCGCGACGTCGACGTGGCGTTCCCGCTCGGGCTGTTCGTCGCGGTGACCGGGGTGTCCGGCTCCGGCAAGTCCACGCTGGTCAACGACATCCTCTACACCTCGCTGGCCAAACAGATCTACAACGCCCGTGCGGTCCCCGGGCGCCACCAGAAGATCACCGGGCTCGAGCACGTCGACAAGGTGATCCACGTCGACCAGTCGCCGATCGGGCGGACCCCTCGGTCCAACCCCGCGACGTACACCGGCGTCTTCGACCACGTCCGCAAGCTCTTCGCGGCCACGCCCGAGGCCAAGATGCGCGGCTACCTCCAGGGCCGGTTCTCGTTCAACGTCAAGGGCGGCCGCTGCGAGGCGTGCTCCGGCGACGGCACGATCAAGATCGAGATGAACTTCCTGCCCGACGTCTACGTCCCGTGCGAGGTCTGCCACGGCGCCCGCTACAACCGCGAGACGCTCGAGGTGCACTACAAGGGCAAGACGATCGCCGAGGTCCTCGACATGCCGATCGAGGAGGCGGTCGACTTCTTCGCGGCCGTCCCCGCGATCAACCGCCACCTCAAGACGCTGGTCGAGGTGGGGCTGGGCTACGTCCGGCTCGGTCAGCCGGCCACCACCCTGTCGGGTGGTGAGGCGCAACGCGTCAAGCTCTCCTCCGAGCTCCAGAAGCGCTCGACGGGTCGCACGGTCTACGTCCTCGACGAGCCGACGACCGGCCTGCACTTCGAGGACATCCGCAAGCTGCTGCTGGTGCTCGGCCGACTCGTCGACCAGGGCAACTCCGTGCTCGTGATCGAGCACAACCTCGACGTGATCAAGACCGCCGACTGGCTGGTCGACATGGGACCCGAGGGCGGCTCCCGGGGCGGCATGATCGTGGCGGAGGGGACCCCGGAGACGGTGGCGGCCAACCCCGCCAGCTACACCGGCCAGTTCCTCGCTCCACTGCTCAAGGGACGTGAGGCCAAGCAGCCCGCGCGTCGGGCAACGGCGAAGAAGGCGGCCGAGGCCAAGCTCCCGGCGAAGAAGTCCGCTGCCCGCAAGCGCGTCGCCAAGGGCTGATCGTCCGACGCTAGGGTCGGATGACCGGCAACGAACCAATCGAGGAGACCCCGCCATGAGCATCGAATCGCTGAGCCGTCGACAGGCACTGACCGGCGTGGCCGGGGTGGGCATCGCCCTGCCCCTGCTGGCCGCGTGCGGGGAGGAGGACAGCGAGTCGCCCGGGTCGGGGTCGGCTGCTCCGGCGCCCGAGACCGAGCCCGGTCCCCTGGCGCCCACCACGGACATCCCGGTGGGGAGCGGCACGATCTTCACCGACCAGAAGGTCGTCGTCACCCAGCCGAGCGAGGGGGAGTTCCAGGGGTTCTCCGCGGTCTGCACCCACTCGGGGTGCATCGTGGCCACGATCACCGAGAGCACCATCAACTGCTCGTGCCACGGCTCGAAGTTCTCCATCGTGGACGGCTCGGTGCAAGGCGGTCCGGCTCCCGCGCCGCTGCCCGCCGTTGAGCTGAGCGTCGAGGGTGGAGAGATCAGGATCGTCTGATCACCTGCCCGGTGACCGTCCGGCGCGCGTTGTCCACGCTCGCCCGTAGGCTGAGCAGGTGACCTCGACCCGGCCTGCGCGCACCACCAGGACGGCGTTGTCGTACCGGCCCGAGCCCGGGTCGATCCCCACCCAGCCCGGGGTCTACCGCTTCCGTGACGCGCGCGACCGCGTCGTCTACGTCGGCAAGGCGAAGAACCTCCGGTCCCGGCTCTCGTCGTACTTCCAGGACATCGGGGGCCTGCACCCGCGCACCGCCACCATGGTCACCACCGCGACCAGTGTCGAGTGGACCACGGTCAACACCGAGGTCGAGGCGCTGCAGCTCGAGTACTCCTGGATCAAGGAGTACGACCCCCGGTTCAACGTCAAGTACCGCGACGACAAGTCCTATCCCTGGCTGGCCGTCACCGTGGGTGAGGAGTTCCCCCGGGTGATGGTGGGCCGCGGCGCCAAGCGCAAGGGCACCCGCTACTTCGGCCCCTACAGCCATGCCTGGGCGATCCGCGAGACCGTCGACCAGCTGCTCCGGGTCTTCCCGATGCGCTCGTGCAGCAACGGCGTCTTCAAGCGCTCCACCCAGATCGGTCGGCCCTGCCTGCTGGGCTACATCGACAAGTGCGCGGCCCCCTGCGTCGGCACCGTGAGCGCCGAGGAGCACCGGGCGATCGTCGACGACTTCTGTGACTTCATGGGGGGCCAGACCACGGCGTTCGTGCGGCGCATCAAGAAGGAGATGTACGCCGCCTCCGAGGCGCTCGACTTCGAGAAGGCAGCCCGGCTGCGCGACGACCTCGCGGCGCTCGAGAAGGCGCTGGAGAAGCAGGCGGTGGTGCTGGGAGACGGCACCGACGCCGACGTGATCGCCCTCGCGGAGGACCCGCTCGAGGTCGCGGTCCAGATCTTCTACGTCCGCGACGGCCGCATCCGCGGCCAGCGCGGCTGGGTGGCCGACCGGGTCGAGGAGGGGGGCACCCCCGAGCTGGTCGAGCACTTCCTGCTCCAGCTCTACGCCGGCGACTCCGACACGATTCCGCGCGAGATCCTGGTCCCGGAGCTGCCGCCGGACGTCGCGACCTTCGAGCAGCTGCTCAGCGACCTGCGCGGGAGCAAGGTCTCGATCCGGGTGCCGCAACGCGGGGACAAGCGATCGCTCCAGGAGACGGTTGCGCGCAACGCGAGCCAGTCGCTGGTGCTGCACAAGACCAAGCGGGCCAGCGACCTGACCACCCGCAACCGCGCCCTGGAGGAGATCCAGGTCGCGCTCGAGCTCGACGAGGTCCCGCTGCGGATCGAGTGCTATGACGTCTCCAACCTCCAGGGCACCGAGGTCGTGGCCTCGATGGTGGTCTTCGAGGACGGCCTGGTCCGCAAGGGCGAGTACCGCCGCTTCGTGATCAAGGACGTCGAGGGCCAGAACGACGTCGCGTCGATGCACGAGGTGATCACCCGTCGCTTCCGGCGACTGCTCGACGAGCAGGCCCGCAGCCAGGAGGTCGCCACCGACAGCGGACCGATGCTGGTCGACCCCGAGACCGGGCGTCCCCGGAAGTTCGCCTACGCCCCGGGCCTCGTCGTGGTCGACGGTGGGCCGCCGCAGGTCGCCGCCGCCCAGCAGGCGCTCGACGAGCTCGGCATCGACGACATCGCCGTCTGCGGGCTGGCCAAGAGGCTGGAGGAGGTCTGGTTGCCGCGGCAGCCCGACCCGGTGATCCTGGCCCGATCCTCCGAGGGGCTCTACCTCCTCCAGCGCATCCGCGACGAGGCCCACCGGTTCGCGATCGCGCACCACCGCTCGAGGCGCTCCAAGACGATGGTCGAGAGCCTGCTCGACGACGTCCCGGGCCTGGGTGAGGTGCGCCGCAAGACCTTGCTCAAGCACTTCGGGTCGCTCAAGAAGCTCCGCGACGCGAGCGTCGACGAGATCGCGATGGTCCCGGGGATCGGACCTCGCACGGCGACGTCGATCAAGGATGCGGTCGCGGCGGCCAGCAGCAAGACTGGCCCTGTGATCACCAGCATCAACACCGCCACCGGCGAGATCGAGGAATCCTGATGAACGACGTCGATCAGACCCGCGGCGAGCTCGTCGTCGTCACCGGGATGACCGGTGCCGGGCGCAGCACCGCCGCCAAGGAGCTCGAGGACCTCGGCTTCTACGTCGTGGACAACCTGCCGCCCACGCTCCTGCCCGACGTCGTACACCTCGTCGACGAGACGCACGGTCCCGACCAGCCGATCGCCGTGGTGATCGACGTCCGCTCCGGCTCGTTCTTCGGCTCGCTCCAGGCCAACCTCGCCCAGGGCGAGACCGGGCGCCGCACGACGCTGGTCTTTCTCGACGCGACCAACGACGTCCTGGTCCGCCGCCAGGAGGCGGCCCGACGTCCGCACCCCATGCAGGGCAGCGGGCGACTGCTCGACGGTCTGATTCGCGAACGCGAGGTCCTGGCCGAGCTGCGCAGCGAGGCAGGGCTGGTCATCGACACCACGTTGCTCAACGTCCACCAGCTCACCGACCGGATCGCCGGAGCGTTCGGCACCCCCGACACCACCCGGCTCAACGTCACGGTGGTCAGCTTCGGCTTCAAGTACGGCATCCCGGTGGATGCCGACTACGTCGCCGACATGCGCTTCCTGCCCAACCCGTTCTGGATTCCCGAGCTGCGGGAGAGCACCGGCCGCGACGCCGCCGTGTCGTCGTACGTCATGGCCCGGGAGGGGGCCGCGGAGTTCCTCGACGGCTACCTTCCGGTGCTGACGGGGGTGGCGGCCGGCTACCTGCGCGAGGGCAAGCGCTTCATGACGATCGCCATCGGCTGCACCGGCGGCAAGCACCGCAGCGTGGCCATGACCGAGGAGATCGCCCAGCGGATGAACGCCGACGGCTACGTCACCCGGGCCTCCCACCGCGATCTCGGGCGGGAGTGAGGTGGAGCCGAGCACCCGCTCGGTGGTCGCGCTCGGCGGTGGCCACGGGCTGTACTCCTCGTTGCACGCCCTGCGACGGATTGCCTCGGACGTCACCGCGATCGTGACCGTGGCCGACAACGGTGGCTCCTCGGGCCGGCTGCGGGGCGAGTTCGGGGTCCTGCCGCCCGGGGACCTGCGGATGGCACTCGCTGCCCTGTGCGGGGACGACGAGTGGGGCCAGACCTGGTCGCGCGTGCTGCAGCATCGCTTCGCTGGCCAGGGGGACATGCAGGGTCATGTCGTCGGCAACCTCCTGATCGTCAGCCTCTGGGAGCTGCTCGGCGACCATGTCCAGGCGCTCGACTGGGTCGGTCGCCTGCTGGGGGCCTCGGGCCGGGTGCTCCCGATGGCGCTCACCTCGCTCGACATCGAGGCCGACGTGCGGGGGCTCGATCCTGCTGACCCGGGCGCGCTCACCCTGGTCCGGGGCCAGGTCCAGGTGGCCACCACCGAGGGAGTCATCCTCGGCGTCCGGCTCGATCCACCAGCACCCACGGCCTGTCCCGAAGCGGTGACCGCGGTGCGAGACGCCGACTGGGTCGTGCTCGGCCCGGGCTCGTGGTTCACCTCGGTCATCCCGCACCTGCTGGTGCCCGACCTGCGCGACGCGTTGGTCCAGACCGACGCCCGGCTGCTGCTCGTCCTCAACCTCGACGAGCAGGCAGGGGAGACCCACGGGTTCGGCCCGGGGGACCACCTCGCAGCCCTGGCCGAGCACGCCCCGGACCTCAAGGTGCACACCGTGCTGGCCGACCGCACGACGGTCGGCGCGAGCCGTGCAGAGCTCGACCACGTGGTCGCGGCGTACGGCGCCCGGCTCGTGGTGGATGATCTGGCCCAGGACGATGGTTCTGCGCGGCACGATCCGGCCCGACTGGCAGTAGCCTGCGCCCGGATCTTCGCCGAGGGTGATTGACCGACATGACAGGATCTCGACCATGGCAATGACCGCACAAGTGAAGGCGGAGCTGTCGAACACTCCCATCACGAAGACCTGCTGCCGCAAGGCGGAAGTCGCGTCGATGCTTCGCTTCGCCGGCGGCCTCCACATCGTGAGCGGCAAGATCGTGGTGGAGGCAGAGCTCGACACCGGAGCTGCCGCTCGTCGGCTGCGCAAGGACATCGCCGAGGTCTACGGCCATGCCTCGGACGTGGTGATGCTCCAGGGCAACGGCATCCGCAAGGGCAGCCGCTACCTCGTCCGGGTGGTCAAGGACGGCGAGGCGCTGGCTCGGCAGACCGGCCTGCTCGACCAGCGCGGGCGTCCCGTGCGCGGTCTGCCTCCCGCTGTCGTGTCCGGGGGAGGCTGCGACGCCGTGGCCGCCTGGCGTGGGGCGTTCCTGGCCCACGGCTCGCTGACCGAGCCCGGCCGTTCCTCGGCCCTCGAGGTCACCTGCCCCGGCCCGGAGGCGGCGCTGGCGCTCGTGGGCGTGGCCCGTCGGCTCGGCATCCAGGCCAAGGCGCGCGAGGTGCGCGGCGTCGACCGGGTCGTCATCCGCGACGGTGACGCGATCGGTCAGTTGCTGACCCGGCTGGGTGCCCATGAGTCGCTCATGGCCTGGGAGGAGCGTCGGATGCGGCGTGAGGTGCGGGCGACCGCCAACCGCCTCGCCAACTTCGACGATGCCAACCTGCGCCGATCCGCCCGCGCGGCCGTGGCCGCCGGCGCCCGGGTCGATCGCGCCATGGAGATCCTCGGTGACGAGGTCCCCGACCACCTGCGGTTGGCCGGGCACCTGCGCCTCGAGCACAAGCAGGCCTCGCTCGAAGAGCTGGGCCAGCTGCACGAGCCGGTGCTCACGAAGGACGCCATCGCGGGTCGGATCCGCCGGTTGCTCGCGATGGCCGACAAGCGCGCCGAGGAGCTCGGCGTCCCCGACACCGAGTCGTCGTTGACGCCGGAGATGCTCGCGGACGAAGGTTGATCCGACGCCTTTTCCGGTTACCGGCCCGTACCCCGGGACGTGGCTCGGAGCCCGGGACATCAAGGGATAGGCTCGAACGAACATCGCCCAGTTGACCCAGTCAACCCTGCACGCGCATCGCGCAGACGCGTGCCGCACAGAGGAGCCCAGCAGTGACCGTTCGCGTAGGTATCAACGGATTCGGCCGTATCGGCCGCAACTTCTTCCGGGCCGTTCGGGCCTCGGGTGCTGACATCCAGATCGTCGGCATCAACGACTTGACCGACAACGCCGTACTGGCGCACCTGCTGAAGTACGACTCGATCCTCGGCCGCCTCGACGCCGACGTCTCGTCCACCGACGACGCGATCATGGTCGGCGACCAGCGGATCGCCGCGTTCGCCGAGCGGGATCCGGCCGCCCTCAAGTGGGGCGACCTCGACGTCGACATCGTCGTGGAGTCCACGGGCTTCTTCACCGACGCCACCAAGGCCCGCGCCCACATCGACGCCGGCGCCAAGAAGGTCATCATCTCGGCGCCCGCCTCCAACGAGGACATCACCGTGGTGATGGGCGTCAACCACGAGCAGTACGACGCCGCTTCGCACCACGTGATCTCGAACGCCTCGTGCACCACGAACTGCCTGGCGCCGATGGCCAAGGCACTCCACGACGAGCTCGGCATCGTCAAGGGCCTGATGACCACGATCCACGCCTACACCGCCGACCAGAACCTCCAGGACAACATCCACAGCGACCTGCGTCGGGCCCGCGCCGCCGCCCTGAACGTGATCCCCACGTCGACCGGTGCCGCCAAGGCGATCGCCCTGGTCATGCCCGAGCTCAAGGGCAAGCTCGACGGCTACGCCCTGCGCGTCCCGGTCCCGACCGGCTCGGCCACCGACCTGACCTTCGAGGCCGGTCGCGAGACCACCGTCGAAGAGGTCAACGCGATCGTGGAGAAGGCCGCCGACGGCCGCTTCCTGCGCTACTCGACCGACCCGATCGTCTCCTCCGACATCGTGACCGACCCGGCCTCGTGCATCTTCGACGCCCCGTTGACCAAGGTGATCGGCAACCAGGTGAAGGTCGTCGGCTGGTACGACAACGAGTGGGGTTACTCCAACCGCCTCGTCGACCTCATCGCCTACATCGGCGAGACCCTCTGACCGTGCCGGACACCACCACGCCCGGCGCGGGCGACATCGCGTCCCTCGGCGACCTGCGCGGCAAGCGGGTCCTGGTCCGCTCGGACCTCAACGTCCCGCTGGACGGCTCGACGATCACCGATGACGGCCGCATCCGGGCGAGCGTCCCGACCATCCGGGCACTGGCCGAGGCCGGCGCGCGGGTGGTCGTCACGGCCCACCTCGGTCGGCCCCAGGGCGCGCCCGACCCGGCGTACTCCCTCGGGCCGGTGGCCGCGCGTCTCGGTGAGCTGCTGGGCACGGAGGTGGCCTTCGCCACCGACACCGTCGGCGAGAGCGCCCGGGCCACCGTCGACGCCCTCGGCGACGGAGACGTGGCGGTGCTGGAGAACGTCCGGTTCAACGCCGGCGAGACCAGCAAGGATGCCGCCGAGCGTGGCGCCTTCGCCGACCAGCTCGCGGCCCTGGCCGACGCCTTCGTCTCGGACGGCTTCGGTGTCGTGCACCGCAAGCAGGCCTCGGTGTACGACGTCGCCCAGCGGCTGCCGCACGCCATGGGTGCGCTCGTGGCGACCGAGATCGACGTGCTGCGTCGCCTCACCGTCACCCCCGAGCGGCCCTACGTCGTCGTGCTCGGTGGCTCGAAGGTCTCCGACAAGCTCGGCGTCATCGACAACCTGCTCGGCAAGGCCGACAAGCTGCTGATCGGCGGCGGCATGGTCTTCACCTTCCTCAAGGCCCAGGGCCACGAGGTCGGCAAGAGCCTGCTGGAGGAGGACCAGCTCGACGTCTGTCGGGGCTATCTCGCCCGGGCCGAGGAGTCCGGGGTCGAGATCCTGCTGCCGAGCGACATCGTGGTCGACACCGAGTTCCCCTCGGGGTCCCGCTCCCCGCAGGCCAGCGTCGTACCCTCCACCGAGATCCCGGCCGACAGCCTGGGCCTCGACATCGGCCCGGCCTCGGGTGCGGCCTTTGCGGCTGCGCTCGCGGATGCCCGCACGGTCTTCTGGAACGGCCCGATGGGGGTCTTCGAGGTCGACGCCTTCGCGGAGGGCACCCGGGCCGTCGCCCAGGCGCTCACCGAGGTCGAGGGTCTGTCCGTGGTCGGGGGCGGTGACTCGGCTGCTGCCGTGCGCAAGCTCGGCTTCGAGGAGTCCGCGTTCGGTCACATCTCCACCGGGGGTGGAGCCAGCCTCGAGTACCTCGAGGGCAAGGAACTCCCCGGCATCGTCGTCCTCGAGAGCTGAGAAGGAACCCAACATGGCCACGAACCGCACGCCGCTGATGGCTGGCAACTGGAAGATGAACCTCAACCACCAGGAGGCCGTCGTCCTGGTCCAGAAGCTCGCCTGGACGCTGTCGGACAAGAAGCACGACTACGGCAAGGTCGAGGTGGTCGTCGTGCCGCCGTTCACCGACCTCCGCTCCGTGCAGACCCTCATCGACGGTGATCGACTCTCGGTGAAGTACGCCGCCCAGGACGTCTCGGCCCAGGACTCCGGCGCCTACACCGGCGAGATCTCGGCGGCGATGCTGGCCAAGCTCGGCTGCAGCTACGTCGTGGTGGGCCACTCCGAGCGACGCGAGTACCACGCGGAGAGCGACAGCGTGGTCAACGCCAAGGCCCACAAGGCGTTGGCGGCCGGCATGACGCCGATCGTGTGCGTCGGTGAGGGCCTCGAGGTGCGACAGGCCGGCGAGCACGTGGCGTACGCCCTCGCCCAGGTGGAGGGGTCGCTGGCCGGCTTCACGGCCGAGCAGGTGGCCGGGCTCGTGGTCGCCTACGAGCCGGTCTGGGCGATCGGCACCGGCGAGGTGGCGACGCCCGACGACGCCCAGGAGGTCTGCGCGGCGATTCGGGAGCGGATCCGTGAGCTGCACGGTGACGCGGCGGCCGACGCCGTACGCATCCTGTACGGCGGTTCGGTGAAGGCAGCCAACGTCGGCGGGATCATGGAGAAGGCCGATGTCGACGGTTGTCTGGTCGGTGGCGCGAGCCTGCAGGTCGACGAGTTCGGCGGGATCTGCCGCTTCTACGACATGCCTGTCCTGTAACCGAATGATCGTGACGTAGGCTCTACGACCGTGACTCTCTTCCTCACCATCATGCTGATGGCAGCCAGCGGTTTCATGATCCTTCTGGTCCTTCTTCACAAGGGACGCGGCGGCGGCATGTCCGACATGTTCGGTGGCGGTGTGTCCAGCTCGCTGGGCGGATCGTCCGTGGCCGAGCGCAACCTGGACCGCCTGACGGTCGGCATCGGCGTGATCTGGTTCGCCTGTGTCATCGCCCTCGGCCTCGTGTTCGCCTACCAGAACTGAGAAGGAGAACCTGTCGTGGCTGGTGGAGGAAGTGCGATCCGAGGTAGTCGAGTCGGTGCCGGTCCGATGGGCGAGGCCGAGCGGGGTGAGGCTGCGCCGCGTCAGGCGGTGACCTACTTCTGCTCCCACGAGCACAGCTCGGTGGTGACCTTCTCGGTCGAGGCCACGGTGCCCGACTCGTGGGACTGCCCCAAGTGCGGGCTGCCTGCCGGGCGCGACTCGGAGAACGCCCCGCCGGCCACCAAGATCGAGCCGTACAAGACGCACCTGGCCTACGTGAAGGAGCGCCGCTCCGACAAGGAGGCGCAGGACATCCTCAACGAAGCCCTGCAGTTGCTGCGCTCGCGCCGCAAGTCCGGCGACATCATCTTCTGACCTGCCACTTATGGCCGCCCCCACCCCGCCGACCTGCCACTTCTGGCCGGTCTGGAGTGGGTGACCTGCCAGTTCTGGCCGCCTGTGGATGAGCCCGACGCCGCTTCGTCGTACCCGGCAGGCTCCCGGGCATGGATTCCTGGCTCTCGGCGAGCTCGCCGCTCCTGACCCCTGACTGTCCCCTTCCACTCGACCAGCCGTTCACGCCCGAGGGCGCGGCAACGCTCGGTGTCTCACGCCGCCGGCTGCGGTGGCTGGTCCAGCACTGTCTCGTACGACGTGTGGTGCATGGCGTGTACGCCGCGGCGCAGGCCCCCGACGACCTCGCCTTCCGGGCTCGGGCCCTCGCGCTGGTCGTGCCGGCCGACGCGGTGGCGACCGATCGGACGGCAGCGTGGCTGCACGGGGTCGATCTCCTGCCCCGGAGCTCGGGACTCGTCGCCCCTCCGATCCAGCTGTTCCGCCCACCGGGTCTCCGCGCCCGTCGGCCCGGCGTCGACAGCGGTGAGCGGATGCTGCTGCCACACGAGATCATCGAACTCGGGGAGGTGCGGGCGACCTCCCCGGTGCGGACGGCACTCGATCTGGCCCGGCTCGTCTGGCGCTTCGACGCCCTTGCGGCGCTCGATCAGTTCGTGCGGACCGGTGTCTCCCCAGCCGAGCTCGCTTCCGAGCTGGACCGATTCCGCGGCTACCGGGGCGTCGTACAGGCTCGCGCCCTGGTGCCCCTGGCCGATCCCCGTGCCGAGTCGGTCGCCGAGTCAGCCCTCCGCCTGCACTGGCTCGACGCTGGGCTGCCTCGCCCGGAGCTCCAGGTGTGGGTGCCCGATGATGCAGGTGCTGGGGTCTACCGCCTGGACATGGCGTTGCCGGAAGTCCGCTTTGCGGCGGAGTACGACGGTGCCGAGTTCCATTCGTCGGCGGAGGCTCGCGAGCGGGACCTGCGCCGTCGTACGTGGCTCGACGAGGAGGCGGGCTGGGTGGTCGAGGTCTTCGCCAACGATGACGTCTACCGGCCCCGCTCCGACCCCGCACCCAGACTGCTCGCCGGTCTTCGTCAGGCCCGGGCCCGACTCGGGGACGGCCGCCGCACGTGGTGAGGAGCGGCCACAAACGGCAGGTCAGCGGTCTGTGGGCGGCCACAAGTGGCAGGTCAGCGGTCTGTGGGCGGCCACAAGTGGCAGGTCAGAGGTTGGCTGCGGCGTCCCGGTCGAGGAACCAGATGGTCTCGGCGGTGCCGCTGACCGCAGCCGCCGGCACCGGGTGCACGCCGGCGTCCGCGCCCAGGGCGAGGGCCACGGCCGGTGCCTTCGCCGTCCCACTGGCCAGGAGCCAGACGGCCCGGCCCTGGTTGAGGGTCGACAGGGTCAGGCTGATCCGCTCGGACGGCGGCTTGGGAGAGTCCGTCACGGCGACCACCGGGGCGGTGGCGTCCAGCTCGGGGCGATCGGGGAACAGCGAGGCCACGTGGCCGTCGGGCCCGACACCCAGCATCACGACCTCGAAGCCGGCGGGGCCGTGGGCAGCCAGCTCCGCGGCGTACGCCGCCGCGCCCTCGGCCGCGCTCGCAGCGGTTGCCGTGGAGGCGATCTCGTGGATGTTCGAGGGGTCGACCGCCACCGCGTCGAGGAGAGCCCCTCGAGCCTGACCGGCGTTGCGGTCCGCGTCGTCGGGACCGACGAAGCGCTCGTCGCCCCACCAGAAGACCACGCGGGACCAGTCCACCTCCGAGCCGACCGCGAGTCGGGCGACCTCGTGGTGGACGGCATCCGCGATCGTGCCTCCCGTCAGCACGACGTGCGGCACGTGTCCCAGGGCCTGCGCGTCCGCCAGCCGGGTCAGCAGCTCGCCCGCGACCGACGTCGCCAGGGCGGCGGCATCGTCGTGCACTTCGACCAGCGGGCTCACTTCTTGCTCCGCATGGTCGCGAGCCGACGGGCGGTGGCGGCGTACACGTCGTCCTCGTCGAGGCGGCGCAGCTCCTCGGCGAGCAGCTCGGGCAGGTCGCGACGCTTCAAGGCAATGGGCCGGTCCGGTGCTCCGGGCAGCGAGAAGGTGGCCAGTCGGCCGTCGGCGCGGGTGATCCCGATCGGGCCGTCGGCCGTCTCGAGGACCACCTCGGTGATGCCGGGGCCGGTCGAGTTGGTGCGCCGGACCTTGACCCGGAGCCGATCGGTGAGCCAGGCCGCCAGCAGGTCCGCGGAGGGGCTGATCCGCTCCGAGGCGACCGAGGCGCCGGTGACCTTGACCTGCGCCTGGTCGAGGGCTGCGGCGAGCAGCGCCCGCCACGGGGTGATCCGGGTCCAGGCCAGGTCGGTGTTGCCCTTGGCGTAGGCGCTGCACTGGGCGTGGATCGCCTTGGAGCGAGCGGTGGTGGCTGCGGCGGCATCGGTGATCCGGCGCTGGGCGAGCGACACCGAGCGGATCGGAGGCCGGGTCGGCCGGCGGGTCGCTCGGCCACCAGATGGCCACGGGGGAGTCGGGCAGGAGCAGGGGGAGTACGACGGACTCCGGGTGCTTGACCACCTCACCGGTGAGCCGGATCAGGGCAGTCTCACCGGTCCACCCCGAGCCGATGCCGACCTGGGCGTTGACCTTGCCGTGTCCGCGACCGTCGCCCAGGATCACGCCGAGCACCCGGGCCGGGTGCTCGTGGGAGGCGGCCCGGGCCGCGCGCATGGCTTCCTCGGCGGCTTCTTCCTCGGCCACGATGATCAGGGTCATCACCATGCCCATGGCCGGGCTGCCCGCACGCCTGCGCGAGCGCACGAACTCCGCGGCAATCGCCGACGAGTTGGTGTCCAACAGTTCGATCATGGTCGCCTCCAGACGCGGCCGTCACGCGCCAGCATCTTGTCGGCCGACTCGGGCCCCCAGGTGCCGGACGCGTAGGGCTCCGGCTTCCCCTTCTTCGCCCAGTGTTCGAGGATCGGGTCGAGGATCTGCCAGGAGAGCTCGACCTCCTCGTGGCGCGGGAAGAGCGGCGGGTCGCCCAGCAGGACGTCGAGGATCAGGCGTTCGTAGGCCTCGGGACTGGCCTCGGTGAAGGAGCCGCCGTAGGCGAAGTCCATGTTGACGTCCCGGATCTCCATGGCGGTGCCCGGCACCTTCGACCCGAAGCGGATCGTCATGCCCTCGTCGGGCTGCACCCGGATCACCAGGGCGTTGTGCGTCAGCTCCTCGGTGGCCGACTCGCTGAACGGCAGGTGGGGCGCCTGCTTGAAGACCACGGCGACCTCGGTGACCCGTCGGCCCAGGCGCTTGCCGGTGCGGAGGTAGAACGGCACGCCGGCCCAGCGTCGGGTGGCGACGTTCAGGGTGATCGCGGCATACGTCTCGGTCGTCGAGGTCTTGGGGATGCCCTCCTCGCCCAGGAAGCCGGTGACCTTCTCGCCGCCGGCCCAGCCGGGGGAGTACTGCCCGCGGGCGGTGGTGAGATCCAGCCGCTTCGGGAGTTCGACGCTGGCGAGGACCTTCTGCTTCTCGATGCGCAGGCTCTCGGCGTCGAACGACGTCGGCTCCTCCATGGCGACCAGGGAGAGCAGCTGGAGCAGGTGGTTCTGGATCACGTCGCGTGCGGCGCCGATGCCGTCGTAGTAGCCGGCGCGACTGCCGATGCCGATGTCCTCGGCCATCGTGATCTGGACGTGGTCGACGTAGTTGGAGTTCCAGAGCGGCTCGAACATCGTGTTGGCGAACCGCATGGCCAGGATGTTCTGGACCGTCTCCTTGCCGAGGTAGTGGTCGATGCGGAAGATCGAGCCGGAGGGGAAGACCTCGCCCAGCACGGTGTTGAGCTCCTGGGCCGACTCGAGGTCGTGGCCGAAGGGCTTCTCGACGACGACCCGGCGCCACGATCCCTCGGTGGGGTCGGCCAGGCCGTGCTCCTTGAGCTGACCGACGACCGTCCCGAAGAGGCCGGGCGGGATGGCCAGGTAGAAGGCGTGGTTGCCTCCAGTGCCGCGGACCTGGTCGAGCTCGTCGATCGTGCGCCGCAGGTTGCGGAAGGCGTCGTCGTCGTCGAAGTTGCCGGAGACGAAGCGGAAGCCCTCGGCGAGCTGCTGCCACACCTCCTCGCGGAACTCGGTGCGCGCGTGCTCCTTGACCGAGTCGTGCACGATCTGGGCGAAGTCCTGGTCGGCCCAGTCGCGGCGGGCGAAGCCGACCAGACTGAACCCGGGGGGCAGCAGCCCGCGGTTGGCGAGGTCGTAGATCGCGGGCATGACCTTCTTGCGGGACAGGTCACCGGTCACCCCGAAGAGCACGAGGCCACAGGGCCCGGCGATCCGTGGGAGCCGGCGGTCCTGCGGCTGGCGCAGGGGGTTGACGAAGCTCACGCAAGCATCTCTCTGAGTCCGATGAGATCGCCCGGAGTGCTGACGTGCAGCCGTAGCACCGGACGTCCCTTGGCGGCCAGGACCTGCCCATCACCCACGAACTGCGAGGTGAGGAACTCCTGGAAGGTGAACGGTCGATCGGGCACCGCGAGGTCGGCCTCGGGCTGCCCGGTGAGCTGCAGGTAGACACCGGTGTCCGGCCCGCCCTTGTGGTACTGCCCGGTCGAGTGCAGGAACCGCGGTCCCCACCCGAAGGTGACCGGTCGTCCGGTGCGCACGGCGAGGGAGTCGCGGACCGAGGCAAGGGCGGCGTCGCGATGCCGGTCGAGGTAGGCCTGCACGGAGACGTAGCCGTGCTCACCCTCGAGTACGCCGAGTAGTGCCGTCACCGCGTCGGCGACGGTGGCAACCCCGTCGGGGAGCCATCCCTCGGAGGCGTAGACGGTGACCGGGCCGTCCACGAAGAGCGGGGTGGGTGAGGACCCGCCCCCGTCGAGCATCTCGCGCGCAGCCTGCTTGGCGCTCTCGACGTCGGGCTGGTCGAAGGGGTTGATCCCGATCACGCGGCCCGCCACCGCCGTGGCGTACTCCCACAGGAGCAGCTGCGCGCCCAGGGTGGCCTCGATGCGAGCGCTGAAGCCGGACGCCGGGCGCACCCGGTCGAAGACGTCGTCGGGGCCGAAGGTGGTGAGCACCCCGTCGGGAGTGCTCGGATCGAAGTTGGGCGAGGCGAGGGAGTCGACGACCACCGGCAGGATGCCGCGACCGTCCTTGCCGGTGGACTCGGCCACCAGCTGCTCGGCCCAGTCACCGAAGCCGGGGTACGCCGAACCGGCGTCGGCCAGGATCATCTTGTCCACGCCTGCGAGGTTGGCGACTCCGAGGAGCGCGCCGAGACGCAGGCCGGGGTTGTCGCTGGCGTCGGCCTCCAGTGCGGGACGGATCGCCTCCGCATCGTCGAGGAGACCCGCGATGTCCGCCCCCGCGAGCCCGCTCGGCACCAGCCCGAACGCCGTGAAGGCGCTGTAGCGGCCGCCTGCGCCGGGGTCGGCCAGGAAGACGCGGTAGCCGGCCTCGCGAGCCGACTGCTCCAGCGGGGAGCCCGGATCGGTGACGACGATGATGCGCCCGGCAGGGTCGATGTCGGCGTCCCGGAAGGCCTTCTCGAAGGCGCGGCGCTGGCTGTCGGTCTCGACCGTGCCACCGGACTTCGACGAGACCACGACCACCGTCTCGCCCAGACGGCCCTCGAGGACGGCGCGCACGAAGTCGGGATCGGAGGAGTCGAGCACGTCGAGCTCGACGTCGGCGGCTCCGCAGATCACCTCGGGTGCGAGCGAGGAACCACCCATGCCGCAGAGCACGACCCGGGACAGTCCGGCTTCGCGGAGCTCGACCAGCAGGGTCGCGATCTCCGAGACGAGGGGCCGGGAGCTCTCCGAGAGGGCGACCCAGGCGAGCCGCTGGGCGGCCTCCGCCTCGGCCTCGGGTCCCCACAGCGTGGGGTTCTGCTGGGCGATGCCGCTGGCGACGCGGTCGTCGACCAACTGCTCGACGCAGGCGGCGTACGCGGCCTCGTCGGGATAGGCGAAGGAGAGCTCGAACTCAGCTCCGGGCGCAGTTCCGTGGACGGTGCTCCACGTCGGGTCGCTCGCCCCCCCGGTCATGCTGAGGCCTGTCCCGCCTTGTCCATCTGCCCGGAGACCGTCTCGACCAGTTCCGACCAGGACTTCTTGAACTTGTCGACGCCCTCGGTCTCGAGGACGAGCAGGACGTCCTCGAAGTCGATGCCCACCTCGGCCAGCTCGTCGAAGACCGCCTGGGCCTCGGCGGCCCGGCCGGTGACCCGGTCTCCCTCGACCTCGCCGTGGTCGGCGAAGGCGTCCATGGTCTTCTCCGGCATCGTGTTGACGGTGTCGGCGACGACGAGGTCGGTGACGTAGAGCGTGTCGGGGTACGCCGGGTCCTTCACGCCGGTGGAGGCCCAGAGGGGGCGCTGGGCCTTGGCGCCGGCCTCGGCCAGCACCGACCAGCGGCTGCTGGCGTGCACCTCCTCGAAGGCGCCGTAGGCGAGCCGGGCGTTGGCCACCGCAGCCTTGCCCTTGAGTGCCCGAGCGGCGTCGGTGTCGATCGCGTCGAGACGCTTGTCCACCTCGCTGTCGACCCGGGACACGAAGAAGGACGCCACCGACTCGATCCGGCTCAGGTCCAGGCCGGCGTCGCGGGCCTGCTCGAGGCCAGTGAGGTAGGCGTCCATGACCTCGCGGTAGCGCTGGGTGGAGAAGATCAGCGTGACGTTGACGCTGATCCCCTGGGCGATCGCGGCGGTGATCGCGGGCAGGCCCTCCTGGGTCGCCGGGATCTTGATCAGTGCGTTGGGGCGGTCCACGGCCGACCACAGCGCCTGCGCCGAGGCGATGGTGCCCTCGGTGTCGTTGGCGAGGTCCGGCTCCACCTCGATGGAGACCCGTCCGTCCGAGGGGCTGCCGTCGTAGACCGGGGCGAGGATGTCGCAGGCGTTGCGGACGTCCTCGGTGGTGAGCTCGAAGATCACCCGGTCCACCGACTCACCCTGCTCGACGAGCTTGCGCACCTGGTCGTCGTAGCGCTCGCCGTCGGCGATCGCTCCGGCGAAGATCGTCGGGTTGGTGGTCACCCCGACGACCGACTTCCGCTTGACCAGATCGGCGAGGTTGCCGGTCTCGATGCGCTCGCGCGACAGGTCGTCGAGCCAGATGGACACTCCGGCCTCGGCCAGGGTCTTCAGACGGTCACTCATTGCTTCCTCCCGTGTTGCGATGACTGGACGTTGGAGTACCCGAGCAACGACGTACTAGTCGCCGGACACTCGCAGGCTGTCCTGGGCTGCGTGGACGACGGCCTCGGTGGTGATGCCGTACTCCTCGAAGAGACGCTCGAAGTTGGCCGAGGCGCCGTAGGTCTCGATCGACACGATCCGGCCGTGGTCTCCGACGATCTCGCGCCAGCCCTGGGCGATGCCGGCCTCGACCGAGACGCGAGCCTTGACGGTCGGCGGGATCACGCTGTCGCGGTACGCGGAGTCCTGCTCGTCGAACCACTCGCGGCACGGCATCGACACGACGCGCGCCCGCACGCCCTGCTCGGCGAGGACGTTGCGGGCCTCGACGGCCAGCTGGACCTCGGAGCCGGTGGCGACCAGGACCACGTCGGGGAGGCCCCCGTCGACGTCGAGAAGGATGTAGCCACCCCGACGGACGCCGGAGGTGTCGGCGAAGCCGTCCTCGCCGCGCGGGAAGACCGGGACGTTCTGGCGGGTCAGGACGAGACCGGCCGGGCGGTCGGTGCGCTCCAGGATCGCCTGCCAGGCAGCCGACACCTCGTTGGCGTCGGCCGGGCGCACGATGTCGAGACCGGGGATGGCGCGCAGCGCGGCCACGTGCTCGATCGGCTGGTGGGTCGGGCCGTCCTCGCCCAGGCCGATGGAGTCGTGCGTCCAGACGTAGGTGACGGGGAGCTGCATCAGCGCAGCCAGTCGGACGGCTCCGCGCATGTAGTCGGAGAAGGTCAGGAACGTCCCGCCGAAGACGCGGGTCCCGCCGTGCAGGGCGATGCCGTTCATGATCGCGCCCATGGCGTGCTCGCGGATGCCGAAGTGCAGCACGCGACCGGCGTACGGGTCGCCCTTCCACTCGCTGGTGCTGCGCGCGGCCGGCACGAAGGACGGCGCGGACTTGATCGTGGTGTTGTTCGAGCCGGCGAGGTCGGACGAACCGCCCCAGAGCTCGGGCAGGGCCTCGGCGATGGCGTTGATCACCGAACCCGAGGCGCTACGGGTCGCGACACCCTTCGCACTGGCCTCGAAGCTCGGCAGGGCGGCGTCCCAGCCCTCGGGGAGGGCGCGGGTCTGCAGGCGCTCGTAGAGGGCGACGTCGGCGGAGGGCTTGGTCGTCCAGTGCTGGAAGGCCTTGTCCCAGTCGGCCTGGGCCTGCTGGCCGCGTTCGACGGCGCGACGGGTGTGCTCGATGACGGCGGGGGGAACCTCGAAGGTCTGCTCCGGGTCGAAGCCCAGGATTCGCTTGGTGGCGGCCACCTCGTCGGCGCCGAGGGCCGATCCGTGCGATGCGCCGGTGCCCTGGGCCTCGGGCGCGGGCCAGGCGATGATCGTGCGCAGCACGATGAAGCTGGGGCGGTCGGTCACGGCCCGGCCGGCCTCGATGGCGGCGTACAGCGCGGGGACGTCCTCGGTGTACGTCGTGCCGTCGTTGGTCCAGTCGACCGTCTGGACGTGCCAGCCGTAGGACTCGTAGCGGGCCGCGACGTCCTCGGTGAAGGCGATGTCGGTGTCGCCCTCGATCGAGATCCGGTTGGCGTCGTAGATCACCGTGAGGTTGCCGAGCTCCTGGGTGCCAGCGATCGAGGAGGCCTCGCCGCTCACGCCTTCCTGGAGGTCGCCGTCGCTGCAGATGGCGTAGATGTGGTGGTCGAACGGCGACTCGCCAGCCTCGGCGTTCGGGTCGAGCATGCCGCGCTCGCGGCGGGCGGCCATGGCCATGCCCACCGCGTTGGCGACGCCCTGGCCCAGCGGACCGGTCGTCGTCTCGACGCCGGCGGTGTGGCCGTGCTCAGGGTGGCCGGGGGTCTTGCTGCCCCAGGTGCGCAGCGCCCGGAGGTCCTCGAGCTCGAGGCCCCAGCCGCCGAGGAAGAGCTGCGTGTAGAGCGTGATCGAGCTGTGTCCGCACGAGAGCACGAAGCGGTCGCGACCGGGCCACTGCGGGTCGGCCGGGTTGTGGCGCATCACCTTCTGGAACAGGAGGTACGCCGCCGGGGCGAGGCTCATCGCGGTGCCGGGGTGGCCGTTGCCGACCTTCTGCACGGAGTCCATCGCGAGGACTCGGGCGGTGTCCACCGCCAACCGGTCGACCTCGGTCCACTCCAGTGCTGTGGGCTTGCTCACGGGTAATCCTCTCAAGACGACTTGCCTGCTGCGTCAATGTCTCCGGCCGGCACGGCGGGACTTCTCAGGCACCGCCGAGACTACTCACCCGAGGCGATAGACTGGAAACCAGCAACCCGCCCTGTCGGGCCCACCCCTGCGCAAGGATCCCCGTGACCTCTGTCGGCCAGCCGGCCTCTGCCGTCTCTGCGGCGCCCGAGGCCCCGGCGACCTTCAGGGACGTGGTGGCGGCGTACGTCGGGCTGACCAAGCCGCGCGTGATCGAGCTGCTGCTCCTCACCACCGTGCCGGTCATGTTCTTCGCTGCCCGCGGGATTCCGCCGCTGGGCCTGGTCGTGGCGACCGTGGTCGGCGGCACGCTCTCGGCCGGGTCTGCCTCGGTCCTCAACTGCGTCTACGACCGCGACATCGACGAGCAGATGCGGCGCACCCGTCGTCGGGCGCTGCCTCGCCACCTCGTCTCGCCGCGGGCCGCGCTCATCTTCGGCCTCGTCCTGGGCGTGCTGTCGACGATCGTGCTGGTCGCCTGGGTGAACCTCCTCTCGGCCGGGCTGGCGCTGCTCGCGAACGCCTTCTACGTGCTCGTCTACACGATGATCCTCAAGCGCCGCACCACCCAGAACATCGTCTGGGGCGGCCTGGCCGGCTGCTTCCCGGCGCTCATCGGGTGGACGGCCGTCACGAATCAGCTCTCCTGGATCCCGGTCGTCCTCTTCGCGGTCGTCTTCTTCTGGACGCCGCCGCACACCTGGGCGCTGGCCCTGCGCTACCGCGAGGACTACGCCAACGTCGACGTGCCGATGCTGCCCGTGGTGGTGCCCGCCCGCGAGGTGGGTCGCCAGATCGTGCTCTACAGCTACGTGATGGTGGCCACGTCCCTGGCCCTGTGGCCGGTGGCCGGCACCGGCCTGTTCTACCCGATCGTTGCGGGCGTGCTCGGCGCCGGCTTCCTGGTGGAGGCCCACCGGATGTGGGGCCGCACCAAGGGCACCGAGGACCTCAGTGTGATCCAGCCGATGCGGCTGTTCCACTCCTCGAACCTCTACCTCTCGCTGCTCTTCGTGGCGGTCGCGCTCGACCCGCTGCTGAGCCGCTGAAGAAGTTCGCTCGAGCGGACAACTTTGTGGTTGGCCACTGCGTCTGAAGGTCGCGAGGGTCGGCCCGCCATCGGGGGGTGCGGGCCGACCTCGCGCCAGTCACCGCGCGATCCACCCACCGCGCTTGCCCCGAGGGGGATGCTCGAGGACGCGGCGGGAGCGGGCGGTCACGCGCTCTCGCGGGTCCGGATCAGCACCTGGGTGACGCTGGCCGAGATCAGTGCCGCACCGAGCAGGTGCACCGCGACCAGCACGATCGGCAGGTCGGTGAAGTACTGCACGAACCCGACGGCACCCTGGGCCAGCTCAAGCCCCAGCAAGGTGTACGCCGCCGAACGGACCGCGCGGCTCGCACGGGTGGCGTGCAGGGTGAAGATGAGTCCGATGGTGAGGCCGACGAACAGGAACACGACGTCGGCGTGCAGCTGGCTGAGCTGGAGCGGGTCGAGACCGTTGCGCGGGGAGTCGATGTCGCCGGCATGGGGGCCGGAGCCCGTCACCACGGTGCCGACGTAGAGCACCAGCCAGGCAGCCGCGAACGTGGCCCAGGCCAGTCCGGTGACCGGGCTGCGGCGGACCGTCGCGATCGGGTGGTCGATGCGCCACAGCAGCAGCACGGAGAGCCCGATCATCGCCAGCGAGAGCAGCAGGTGGAACGAGACCACCCAGGGGTTGAGGTTGGTCAGCACGGTGATGCCACCGATGACGGCCTGCGCGGGGATGCCCAGCGCGAGCACGAGGGCCAGGCGACGCAGCTCCGAGCGGCCGCTCTGCCAGGCAGCCAGGAACATCGCGACGGCGATCGCGACCAGCACGAAGGTGAGCATCCGGTTGCCGAACTCGATCGCCGAGTGCAGGTCGTAGGCGCCGTGCGGGGTGAAGGACTCCTCGGTGCACCGGGGCCAGGTCGGGCAGCCCAGCCCCGAGCCGGTCAGGCGGACTGCTCCTCCGGTGACGACGAGGACGGCGTTGGAGACCAGCGTGGCCCAGGCCAGCGGTCGGAGTCGGGCCGACAGGTCGGGGATCACTCCCACTTGAACGTCCTTGCGGTGAGGAAGGTGCCGACCGCGGCCCAGACGAGCAGCACCGCAAGGTCGAGCCAGTCGGTGCGTCCGTCGATGAGGGCGGCTCGCATGGCGTCACCGAGCGCGCCGGAGGGCAACCACTGCACCACCGCGCCGAACGAGCCGTAGGCCGACGTCGGGAGCACGACGGCGCCACCCGCCATCAGCAGGAGGTAGACGAGGTTGGCGGCCGCGAGAGTGGCCTCGGCGCGCAGGACGCCTGCGACGAACAACCCCAGCGACGCGAAGGCCGCGGTCCCGAGGACGACGGCGAGCAGTGCGCCGAGGCCGCCGGGATGGGGGTTCCAGCCCAGGAGGAGCGCTACGCCGGAGATGACCGCGACCTGGAGCACCTCGATCCCGAGCAGTCCGACGATCTTGCCGCCGAGCAGGCCGGAGCGGGGGAGCGGCGAGGAGCCGAGCCGCTTGATCACGCCGTAGCGCCGCTCGAAGCCGGTGGCGATCGCGAGCGAGGTGAAGGCGGTCGACATCACGGCCAGGGCGAGCACGCCGGGAGTGAAGACGTCCACGGCGGGGTGGGAGAAACTCAGTCCGATGCGGTGGGCACCCTGGACGCCACCGATCAGCACGATGACGGGGATGACAACGGCCAGCAGCAGCTGCTCGCCGTTGCGCAGCATCAGGCGCGACTCCATTGCGGCCTGCGCGGCGACCTGACGAGCGAGTGGCGCGGCTCCGGGGCGCGGGGTGAAGATGCCCCGTGGCTCGGTCATGCGCCCAGACCCTTGCCGGTCAGCTGGAGGAAGACGTCCTCCAGGTTGCGCTGGCCCAAGGTGAGCGACTCGGGCAGCACGTCGTTCTCCTCGCACCAGCGCGAGACCTTGGCCAGGGTCGAGCCGTCGGCGGGCCCGGTGACCAGCAGGCTGCGCTCGTCGAGCTGGGTGACCTCGGTCTGGTCACCGAGCGCGCGGCGCAGGGAGTCGGGGGAGCCCGGGGGGAACGGCCGGGTGACGACCAGGCGGATGGTGGCGGCCCGACCGCCGCGGGTGAGCTCGAGTGGAGTCCCCGAGGCGATCAGTCGGCCCTGGTCGATGATGTGGATCCGGTCGGCCAGCCGCTCGGCCTCGTCCATGTAGTGGGTCGTGAGGACGACGGTCACGCCGTCGTGGCGCAGCTCCTCGAGCAGCTCCCACGTCGTACGACGGGCCTGGGGGTCCATCCCGGCGGTCGGCTCGTCGACGAAGACGATCTCCGGACGGCCGACGACCGCCATCGCGAGCCCGAGCCGCTGCTGCTGGCCCCCGGAGAGCCGGCGGTACGGCGTCCGGCCGCAGCTCTCGAGCCCGAGCCGTTCGGCGAGCAGGTCGATGTCGAGCGGGTGGGCGTGCAGCCGGGCGATGTGACGCAGCATCTCCAGGGCACGCACGCCGCTCCAGGCGCCACCGCCCTGCAACATGACGCCGATGCGGGGGAGCAGCTCGCGTCGTTGCCGGGTCGGGTCGAGCCCGAGCACCCGGACCTGCCCACCCTGGGGCTTGCGGTAGCCCTCGCAGGTCTCGAGCGTCGTGGTCTTGCCGGCGCCGTTGGGCCCGAGGACGGCGGTGATCGACTGCGCCTCGACGGTCAGCGAGAGCGAGTCGACCGCGAGCTTGTCGCCGTAGCGCATCACCAGGTCGTCGATGACGACAGCGGGAGCGGGGGGCACCGGCCCAGTCTAGGGAGGTCCTGCGCGGCTCAGATCTCCGCCCGTACGGAACCGCGAGCCCGGCAGGTGCGTCCCAGTCACATGGGCAACACTCGGAGCATGTGCACAGTCCCTGGCGTCGCGTCGGTCGCCATGACCGTTGTCCTGCTGGCCGGGTGCGGCTCCGGGCCCTCGGGACCCGGCGCGGGCGCGACCCAGGACGGCAACGGTGCGGCCAGCTGCGCCGCAGAGATCGAGTACGACGGCCGCACCTACCTCGGCCATGGCGAGCTGAAGCGCGAACCCGCCACCACCGGCCGGGTCGAGCGCGGCACCCGACCCGGCTGCGACGACGGGGGCGGCGCCTCGGGCGAGGAGCGGGTCCAGGTGGCGGAGCTCGCCGACGTCCCGATGGCTCGGGCGGTGCTCGTCAACGGCTCGTTCTACGTCGCTCGGGACGAGCCGTTCCCCGAGCAGGCCCGGCCGTGGTTCCGGGCGCCGCGCTGCGACAGCGAGGCGCCCTTCGAGCTGACGGGCGACTGGGTGTCGGTGCAGGGGCCCCGCCGGGCGCGCTTCGACGGCGACCTGCGGACGCCCTACCGCGCGGGGGTCCGGGTCACCGACGGGCCAGACTCCTATCTGCGGACCATGATCGAGGTCCACGCGACCGACGAGACCGACCCCCTGCTGGGCCCGCGTGACGTCAAGACCGCGCTCTGGCGCGCCGGCGGTCAGTTGATCGCCGAGATCGAGTGTGACGGGGGTCGGTTCCGCGCGACGTCCCTGCGCAGCACCCCGGGTGAGAAGCAGTAAGGCTCGCCTTACTTGAACCACCCCGGCCATTAACGGCACACTGGTGTTGTGGAATTCGATGAGACCCGGGACGGAGCACCCGATCAGCCGACGCGTCAGCGTGTCGTCCGGTCGATCCTCGTCAACGGTCCGTCCACCGCCGCCGCGCTGGCAGAACAGCTCGACCTGACCCCGGCAGCGGTCCGTCGCCACCTCGACCAGCTGCTCGAAGAGGGTGCCCTGGAGGCGCGCGAGCCGCGTCACCTGGCCACCCGCGGGCGTGGTCGCCCGGCCAAGGTCTTCGCCTTGACCGAGACCGGTCGCGACGGCTTCGACCAGCAGTACGACGACCTCGCGGTCCAGGCACTCCGGTTCCTGGACGAGACCGGGGGCGATGCGGCGGTGCGCGAGTTCGCGAACCGCCGGGTCGCGTTCATCGAGGACCGGTTCGCGGGCGTCTCTGCCGAGCACCCCACCCTCACGCCGGTCGAGGCGCTGGCCCAGGTCTTCACCGACGAGGGCTACGCCGCCGGAGTCCGCTCCCTGCCGATGGGTGACCAGCTGTGCCAGCAGCACTGCCCGGTCTCCCATGTAGCCCACGAATTTCCCCAGCTGTGCGAAGCCGAGACCGAGGCCATCGGCCGCGTGCTCGGCCGCCACGTCCAGCGACTCGCCACCATCGCCCACGGCGACGGTGTGTGCACCACGTGTATTCCGGACAACTCCCAGATGAAGGAGCAGGTCACCACATGACCACCATTGACGAGCGCAATCCCGAGCTCGAGGGCATCGGTCGCTACGACTTCGGCTGGAGCGACTCCGATGTCGCCGGCGCCGACGCCAAGCGCGGCCTCAGCGAGGAGGTCGTCCGCAACATCTCCTCCCTGAAGAGCGAGCCCCAGTGGATGCTCGACCTGCGCCTCAAGGGTCTCAAGCTCTTCCACCGCAAGCCCATGCCCACGTGGGGCTCGGACCTGTCGACGATCGACTTCGACAACATCAAGTACTTCGTCCGGTCCAGCGAGAAGCAGGCGACCACGTGGGACGACCTCCCCGAGGACATCAAGAACACCTACGACCGGCTCGGCATCCCCGAGGCCGAGAAGCAGCGCCTGGTCTCCGGCGT
This sequence comes from uncultured Actinomycetota bacterium, assembly GCA_963850965.1. GTDB lineage: Bacteria > Actinomycetota > Actinomycetes > Propionibacteriales > Nocardioidaceae > Nocardioides. The sequence goes on from CAWKMT010000004.1 coordinate 1,133,582, forward strand.
CGCGGCCCAGTACGAATCCGAGGTCGTCTACCACTCGATCCGCGAGGACCTCGAGGAGCAGGGCGTGCTCTTCCTCGACACCGACACCGCTCTCAAGGAGCAGCCGGAGCTCTTCCGCGAGTACTTCGGCACCGTGATCCCGGTCGGTGACAACAAGTTCGCCGCGCTGAACACCTCGGTGTGGTCGGGTGGCTCGTTCATCTACGTGCCCAAGGGCGTCCACGTGGACATCCCCCTGCAGGCCTACTTCCGGATCAACACCGAGAACATGGGTCAGTTCGAGCGCACGCTGATCATCGTCGACGAGGACGCCTACGTGCACTACGTCGAGGGCTGCACCGCGCCGATCTACTCCTCCGACTCGCTGCACTCGGCCGTCGTCGAGATCATCGTGAAGAAGGGCGGTCGCTGCCGCTACACGACCATCCAGAACTGGTCGAACAACGTCTACAACCTCGTCACCAAGCGCGCCACCTGTGAGGCCGGCGCCACGATGGAGTGGGTCGACGGCAACATCGGCTCCAAGGTGACGATGAAGTACCCCGCGATCTACCTGATGGGCGAGCACGCCCGAGGCGAGACGCTGTCGATCGCCTTCGCCGGCGAGGGTCAGCACCAGGACGCCGGCGCCAAGATGGTGCACGCAGCGCCCAACACCTCCTCGAGCATCCTGTCGAAGTCGGTGGCGCGCGGCGGTGGCCGCACGTCGTACCGCGGTCTGATCCAGATCAACGAGGGCGCCCACGGCTCGAAGTCCAACGTGCTGTGCGACGCGCTGCTCGTGGACCAGATCAGCCGCTCGGACACCTACCCCTACGTCGACATCCGCGAGGACGACGTCTCGATGGGCCACGAGGCCAGCGTCTCGAAGGTCTCCGACGACCAGTTGTTCTACCTCATGTCCCGCGGCATGGAGCAGGACGAGGCGATGGCGATGATCGTGCGCGGCTTCATCGAGCCCATCGCCAAGGAACTCCCCATGGAATACGCACTCGAGCTCAACCGGCTCATCGAACTCCAGATGGAAGGCGCGGTCGGCTGATGACGATCACGGACACCCCGGCAGTCGCCGGGGCGGTGGAGAGCGCGCCCTCGGGCACGGTCCTGTCGCACCTGCATCCCGAAGGCTCCTTCTCCGTCGAGGACCACGCGGTCCCGACGGGTCGTGAGGAGATCTGGCGCTTCACGCCGCTCAAGCGGCTGCGCGGCCTCCAGGCCGACGCGGAGTTCCAGCCCAGCACCACCGCCTGCACCTGGAACACCCCCACCGGCGTCCGCGTCGAGGGTGTCGACGGCGACGAGGCGCGCAGCCTGCGCGGCATCAGCGGCCTGGTGCCCAACACCCGGTTCGTGGCCCGCGTGCTCGCCGAGGTGCCGGCCTCGCTGCTGGTCGACGTGCCGGCCGACGTCGAGGTCTCAGAGCCGATCGTCGTCGACCTCACCGGTTCGGACGTCTCGGTCACCGAGGCCGGCCACATCGCGCTGCGCTTCGGCTCCCACTCCAAGGCCGTGGTGGTGCTCAACCACACCGGTCACGCCTCGATGGCGCAGGTCGTCGAGGTCAAGGTCGGTGACGGCGCCCAGGTGTCGGTCATCTCCCTGCAGGACTGGGCCGACGACGCCGTGCACCTCACTCACCACGAGGCCACGGTCGGCCGCGATGCGACGTACAAGCACGTCGCGATCTCCTTCGGCGGCAACCTCGTCCGGATGGACAGCAACGTCTCGTACTCCGGTCCCGGCGGCTCCGCGGAGATGCTCGGTCTCTACTTCGCCGACGAGGGCCAGCACATCGAGCACCGCCTCTTCGCCGACCACACCGCCCCCCGGACCAAGAGCAACGTGGTCTACAAGGGTGCGCTGCAGGGGCAGGGCGCGCACACCGTCTGGGTCGGCAACGTGCTGATCCGCAAGATCGCCGAGGGCATCGAGACCTTCGAGGAGAACCGCAACCTGGTCCTCACCGACGGTTGCCACGCCGACTCCGTGCCCAACCTCGAGATCGAGACGGGCGAGATCGAGGGTGCCGGCCACGCGTCGGCCACCGGACGTTTCGACGATGAGCAGCTCTTCTACCTGCGCGCTCGTGGCATCGACGAGGCCGAGGCCCGCCGCCTGGTGGTGCACGGGTTCTTCAACGACCTCATCCGCAAGATCGGCGTCGCCTCCCTCGAGGAGAAGCTGATGGCCACGGTCGAGATGGAGCTCGCGAAGAACGTCCTCAAGGACGTCGAGGTGAGCAACTGATGGCTTTCGTACGCGTCTGCACCCCCGACGAGGTGCCCACCGACGAGGCCTTCGCGGTCACAGTCGGTGACCTGGACCTCGCGATCGCCCGCGACGGCGAGGAGTTCTTCGCCGTCCAGAACCTCTGCTCCCACGCCGCCGTGGCGCTCACCGAGGGCGAGGTGTCCGACTGCCAGATCGAGTGCTGGCTGCACGGCTCCCGCTTCGACCTGCGCACCGGCAAGCCGACCGGATTCCCGGCGACGGAGCCCATCGCGGTCTTCGCCACCGACGTTCGCGACGACGGCGTCTACGTCGACACCACCGAGACGCTCAACGGCGTTCGCCCCAGCTGACCAGAATTTTCGAAGGAGAAACACACACATGAGCACTCTTGTGATCAAGGACCTGCACGTCTCGGTGGACACCGAGGACGGCCCCAAGGAGATCCTCAAGGGCGTCACCCTCACCATCGGTGACGGCGAGACGCACGCGATCATGGGCCCGAACGGATCGGGCAAGTCCACGCTGGCCTACTCCATCGCCGGGCACCCGAAGTACACCGTCACCGGCGGCAGCGTCACCCTCGACGGCGCCGACGTCCTCGCGATGTCGGTCGACGAGCGAGCCCGCGCCGGCCTCTTCCTGGCCATGCAGTACCCCGTCGAGGTCCCCGGAGTCTCGGTCTCCAACTTCCTCCGGACCGCCAAGACCGCCATCGACGGTGAGGCCCCCAAGCTCCGCACCTGGGTCAAGGACGTCAACGCCACGCTCGAGCAGATGAACCTCGACGCGACGTTCGCCCAGCGCTCGGTCAACGAGGGCTTCTCGGGTGGCGAGAAGAAGCGCCACGAGATCGCCCAGCTCGAGCTGCTCAGCCCGAAGGTGGCCGTCCTCGACGAGACCGACTCCGGTCTCGACATCGACGCGCTCAAGGTCGTCTCGGACGGCGTCAACCGCTTCCGCGCCCAGGAGGGCAAGGGTGTCCTCCTGATCACCCACTACACCCGCATCCTGCGCTACATCGAGCCTGACTACGTGCACGTCTTCGTCAACGGCAAGATCGCCGAGCAGGGTGGGCCCGAGCTCGCCGACCAGCTCGAGGCCGAGGGCTACGACAAGTACCTCAAGGCCGGAGTCTGAGCATGAGCACGGAGCTGACCGGGCTGCTGCCGGAGCTGGAAGTCATCCGCAAGGACTTCCCGATCCTGTCGCGCACCGTCTCGGGCGGTCACCCGCTGGTCTACCTCGACAGCGCCAACACCTCGCAGAAGCCGCAGGTGGTGATCGACACGATGGTCGACCACCTCGAGCGCCACAACGCGAACGTCGCTCGGGCGATGCACACGCTGGGTGCCGAGGCCTCGGAGTCCTTCGAGGCGGCCCGCGACAAGGTGGCGGCGTTCATCCACGCTCCGAGCCGCGACGAGGTGGTCTTCACCAAGAACGCCACCGAGGCGCTCAACCTGGTCGCGAACACCCTGGCCTGGGCCGAGGGCGACCTCGCGATCGGTCCGGGGGACGAGGTCCTCATCACCGAGATGGAGCACCACTCCAACATCGTGCCGTGGCAGCTGCTCACCCAGCGCAAGGGCGCGACGCTGCGCTGGTTCGGTCTCACCGACGACGGCCGACTCGACCTGTCGAACATCGACGAGCTGATCAACGAGCGCACCAAGGTCGTCTCGCTGACCTGGGTGTCCAACATGCTCGGCACGATCAACCCGGTGGCCGAGATCGCCCGCCGGGCGCACGAGGTCGGCGCGATCGTGGTCGTGGACGCCTCGCAGGCCGCCCCCCAGCTGCCCGTCGACGTCGTGGCCTCGGGTGCCGACCTGCTGGCCTTCACCGGCCACAAGGTCGTCGGTCCGACCGGCGTCGGGGTCCTGTGGGGCCGCAAGACGCTGCTCGACCAGCTGCCGCCGTTCCACGGTGGTGGCGAGATGATCGAGACCGTCACGATGCAACGCTCGACGTACGCCAAGGCGCCGCACCGCTTCGAGGCCGGCACCCCGCCGATCGTCGAGGCCGTCGGTCTGGGCGCGGCTGTCGACTACCTCACCCACATCGGGTTGGACAACATCCACCGCCACGAGCAGGCGATCACCGGCTACGCGCTCGACGGTCTGGCCACGATCCCGGGCCTGCAGGTCCTCGGCCCGCTGGACGCCACCCAGCGCGGCGGTGCGATCGCCTTCGAGATCGACGGGGTCCACCCGCACGACATCGCGCAGGTGCTCGACGCCCGGGGCATCGCGGTCCGCGCGGGACACCACTGCGCGAAGCCTGCCCACGCCCGCTTCGGGGTGCAGAGCTCGACCCGGATGTCGTCGTACCTCTACACGACGCCGGCCGAGATCGACGCCCTCATCGAGGGCCTCGAGTACACCCGTTCCTACTTCAAGGTTGGTTGAGAGATGAGCCAGGAGCTGGATGCCCTCTACCAGGAGATCATCCTCGACCACTACAAGAACCCGCTGCACAAGGGACTGCGCGACCCCTTCGAGGCCGAGGTCCACCACGTGAACCCCACGTGCGGTGACGAGGTGACGCTGCGCGTCCACCTCACCGACGGTGCGGACGGCCCGATGGTCACCGACGTTTCCTACGACTCGGTCGGCTGTTCGATCTCGCAGGCCTCGGCCTCGGTCATGGCCGACCTGATCATCGGCAAGCCGGTGTCCGAGGCGTTGTCGATCCACGAGGAGTTCCTGGCCCTGATGCAGGGCAAGGGCACCGTGGAGCCCGATGAGGACGTCCTCGAGGACGGCATCGCGTTCGCCGGGGTCGCCAAGTTCCCAGCACGAGTGAAGTGCGCACTACTGTCGTGGATGGCCTGGAAGGACGCGACAGCCCAAGTCATGGAGGAGAGCACATGAGCGACCAGACCGTTGACCAGCCCACAGTCGACCACGGGGACGACCTGCCCGAGGTCGACCTCGGCGCGGCCGGCACCAGCACGGTGACCAAGGACGACGTCGTCGAGGCGATGAAGGACGTCGTCGACCCCGAGCTCGGGATCAACGTCGTCGACCTCGGCCTCGTGTACGACGTACACCTCGACGAGGGCCACAACGTCGTGCTCGACATGACGCTGACGTCGGCTGCCTGCCCGTTGACCGACGTGATCATGGACCAGACCAACCAGGCGCTCGAGGGCATCGTCAACGACGTCGCCATCAACTGGGTCTGGATGCCGCCGTGGGGCCCCGACAAGATCACGCCCGACGGTCGCGAGCAGTTGCGCGCCCTCGGCTTCAACGTCTGAGCGGCACCCCACTCACATGGACGAGTCCGAGGTCGAGAACTACTGGATCCGGGCGCGGAGCCAGGCCAAGTTGACGGCGTTGCCCGGCTACCTGCCGCAGAACACCATCGAGCTGGTCCCGCCCCCGGCATGGTCCTTCGGCGGCACCCCGGCCCAGGCCGATGAGCTGCTCGCGCTCGTGCTCGACGGTCACAAGACCGCCACCGCGAGTGCCCTGCGCGACTACGAGGCCGCCGAGGAGTCCTTGCCGGTGGCGGGTGCGCTCGGGATCGTGCTCGACGGCGCCGGACATCCGCGCGCCCTGATCGAGACGACCGAGGTCTCGGTCATGCCCTTCGACCAGGTGAGTGCTGAGCACGCCCACGCCGAGGGCGAGGGAGATCGCAGCCTTGCGGGGTGGCGCGCGGCGCACGAGGCCTTCTTCAGCGCCGACGGCGCGGCTGTCACCCTCGACATGCCCGTGGTTCTGGAGCGGTTCCGGGTCCTGCACCGTGCCTGAGGTGCTCGTCCCCGCACCGCGGATCGAGCGCTGGGTCGCCAACTTCGCGACCCGTCATGACGGGGTCGAGTTGAGCGTCGTCGCCGGAGCCCTCACCGGCGTCGCCGGAGACGGCTCGCACTTCGCAGCGCGCCTGCCCTTCGCCACGCCGTACGACGACGCGGCCTCCGCCGAGGCTTTCGCCGCGGCCGTCGGCCCGCCCGATTCCTGGGGCATCCTGCTGGTCCGCAAGGGCGGTTTCGCCATTGCCCGGCTGGAGGGGCGCACGGTCGTGGAGTCCAAGGTCGGCCAGCGCCACGTGCAGGGCCGCACCAAGGCCGGTGGCCAGAGCCAGCAGCGCTTCGCCCGCCGCCGCGACAACCAGGCCCGCCAGGCCTACGAGGCGGCCGCCGACCACGCCGCCCGCATCCTCGAGGGACTGGGCCGGCTGGCCACGCCCGTGGTGGCCGGGGGAGACCGCCCGGCGGTGGACGAGGTGCTGGCCGACCCGCGGCTTGCCGGTCTGCGCGTGGTGGCGCCGTGGCTCGCCGTTCCAGACCCGCGACGTCGGGTTCTCGACCAGGCAGTAATTGAGTCGTGCTCGGCCGCAGTCCACGTGGAGAATGCTTCCTCGTGAGTGCCACCCTCGTCGCCAAGGACCTGTCCGGAGGACATGCCCACCGCACCCTCTTCGAAGCGCTCGACCTGATCGTTGCCCCGGGCGACGTCGTGGGCGTGGTCGGTGCCAACGGCGCCGGGAAGACCACCTTGCTCCGCCTGCTCGCCGGGCAGACCGAGCCGCTGGCCGGGTCGGTCTCGGCTGCACCCCATGACGCCTTCATCGGCTGGTTGCCCCAGGAGCACGAGCGGATCCCGGGCGAGACGGTCGCGGCGTACCTCGGCCGGCGTACGGGCGCGACCGCGGCGACGCTCGCCATGGAAACGACCGCCGAGTCGCTCGGCTCCGGGTCCAGCGCCGACGACGACGCCTACGCCGCCGCTCTGGACCACTGGCTCGCCAGTGGCGCCACGGACCTCGAGGACCGGATCCCTCCGATGCTCGCCGAACTCGGCCTCGACGTCGGTCCCGACGCCCTGATGACCTCGCTGTCCGGTGGTCAGGCCGCCCGCGCGGCTCTCGCCGCCCTCCTGCTCAGCAGCTTCGACATCGTCCTTCTCGACGAGCCGACCAACGACCTCGACCTGGCCGGGCTGGAGCGACTGGAGACGTTCGTCCGCGGCCTGCGCGGGGGTGTCGTCCTGGTCTCCCACGACCGTGAGTTCCTGGCCCGCTGCGTGACCCGGATCGTCGAGCTGGACCTGGCCCAGAACAAGGTCGCGGTCTACGACGGCGGGTACGACGCGTTCCTGGCCGAGCGGGCCGTGGCACGTCGGCACGCTCGCGAGGCCTACGACGAGTTCTCCGACAAGAAGGCCGACCTCGTCGCGCGGGCCCGGACCCAGCGCGAGTGGAGCTCGCAGGGCGTCCGCAATGCGATGAAGAAGGCGCCGGACAACGACAAGATCCGCCGCAGGGCCAGCGTGGAGTCGTCGGAGAAGCAGGCCCAGAAGGTCCGCCAGATGGAGTCCCGCATCGCCCGTCTCGACGAGGTCGAGGAGCCGCGCAAGGAGTGGACGCTGCAGTTCACCATCGGTGCTGCCCCGCGCTCGAGCGCTGTCGTCGCCACGCTCAACGAAGCCACGCTCCGCTTGGGGGACTTCACCTTCGGCCCGGCGTCCTTGCAGGTCAATGCCCGCGACCGGATCGGTGTCACCGGTCCGAACGGTGCCGGCAAGACGACGCTGCTCCGGCTGCTCCTGGGCCGGGCGGTGCCCGACGCGGGCTCGACGAGCCTGGGCGCCACGGTCGCGATCGGCGAGATCGACCAGGCTCGGACCGGCCTGGCCGATGACAGGTCGCTGGGGGACGCCTTCGAGGCGGCCCTCCCCGACCTGGCGCCCGCCGAGGCCCGGACCCTGCTGGCCAAGTTCGGGCTCAAGGCCGACCAGGTCTCCAGTGCGGTGGGCCGGCTCTCGCCGGGCGAGCGGACCCGGGCCGCCATGGCGCTGCTGCAGGCTCGCGGCGTGAACCTCCTCGTGCTCGACGAACCCACCAACCACCTCGACCTGCCGGCGATCGAGCAGCTCGAGGAGGCCCTGGAGAGCTACGACGGGGCGCTGCTCCTGGTCACCCACGACCGTCGGCTGCTCGACAATGTCCGGCTGGACCAACGCTGGCACGTCGAGGACGGTCGCGTGAGCGTCCGGGTGTCGTCGTCCGGTTGAGCGTCCCGGGGCGGGAGATCCGCTAGCGTCCGTGACATGTGGCAACCCGAGCCCGGGTGGCATGCCCTGCCCGGCGGCACCGGAACCTCCACCGTGGGCCTGTGGCGCACGGTCCTGGGCGATCAGCCCGTCGTGGTCAAGCGGTTGGCGGCGCCGCTCGAGCACGACCCCGCCGAGCTCAGCGATCCCCGGCACTTCGCCTACTGGCGCCGCGCCGCGGACGTGGCCGTCTCGGGTCTGGTGAGGGACACCTCGGGACTGCGCGGACCCGACCAGTCGGCCGTCGAGGAGGACGTCGAGGGCATCACGCTGACCGAGGAGTGGGTCGAGGACGCCGCCAACAGTGGACTCTTCGCCGCCCACGGTCTGGGCCGCTTCGCCGGGACCGAGCTGGGGGACCATCCGTGGCTGGCCCGCAACCAGCTCCGGGACCGGATGCACCGCGTCGAGCGGTTGGGCGGCTGGCGAACCCTGGCCCGGACCACCGTGGCCGACGTGGCCGACCGCCTCTGGCAGCGGCGTACGACGCTGCTCGACCGGCTCGATGCGCTGCCGCAGGTGCCGCAGCACGGCGACCCGGTGCCGGCCAACCTCCCCGGTCGAGCCGGGAACGACGTGGTCGGCGTGGACTGGGGGACCCTCGGCACGGGTCCGGTCGGTGCTGACCTCGGCTACTACCTCCTCTCGGCCCGCGAGCAGTTCGAGCCGCTGCTCGACGCCTACCTGCTCGGGCTCCCGGCCTCGGTGGCGAGCCCGGAAGACGTGGCGACGGGGGCGCGGGTGACCGCGGTCTACACCGTCCTCAACCGTGCGGAGTGGGCGCTGGCCCGCGTCGCCGGGGGAGAGGGTGCCCTGGCGGGGAAGTACCGCCACCCCGCGGTCGCTCCCCACCTACGCGCCCTGCAGCGTCAGTTCGACCTGATCGAGACCCTCCTCGAGAGCTGAGGGCGACTCAGAGGTCGTCGGTCGCGAACGTGTCGCAGGCCTCGACGGAGCCCTGCTCCATGCCGGTCATGAACCACTTCACCCGCGACTGGGCCGAACCGTGGGTCCACTGCTCGGGGTTGACCCGGCCGCCGGTCTTCTCCTGGATGCGGTCGTCGCCCACCGCCGTGGCTGCATCGATCGCTTCCTGGATGTCCTGATCGCTGAGGGACTCGATGAGCACCTCGCCGCTGGCGTCGTCGGTCGTCGTGGCGCTGCCCGTCCACATGCCGGCGTAGCAGTCAGCCTGGAGCTCGAGCCGCACCGAGTCGCTCTTCGGTCCCTGCTGGGTCCGGACCTGCCCCATCGTGCCGAGGAGGTTCTGGATGTGGTGGCCGAACTCGTGGGCCAGGATGTAGGGCTCGACGAAGTCCCCGCTGGGACCGCCCAGCTGGCGCTCCAGCACGGCCTCGAAGAAGGTCGTGTCGAGGTAGATGCCCTGGTCGCTGGGGCAGTAGAAGGGCCCGACGTCCGACGAGGCCTGACCACAGCCGGTGTCGATCGCCCCGCTGAAGGTGGCCAGGACGTTCTCACCCGTGAAGTTGACCGACGTCTGGTCCGGCAGGGTGGCCGACCAGTAGTTGAACAAGGAGTTCTCGACCGCCACCCGGGCGCAGTCCGCGCTGTTGTTGGCGTCCTCGCCGGTGGTGCACCCGGCGTACCTGCCGGTGTCGGCCATCCGGCTGGCGTCGAGGCCGGAGGACGATGACGAGGAGCCCCCGCCGAGGTAGTGGTTCGCCACGAGGACCAGGACGATGACGAGGACTCCGCCGATGCCGCCTCCGGCCCGGGTGGGCACCGGGATGCGTCCGCCGGCGGTGCGTCGCCCGCTCCCACCGCCGCGCGAGCGACCTGCGTCACCCATGCGCCGGGTGTCGAGGCGGGCCTTCGGGTTGAAGCGCATGCGCGGACCCCTTCACGATGACGGGGATCGGCCCCCGGCGGCCTAGAGTAACGAGCCTGATGATCAACGCCCAGCACCTCGAAGTCCGCGTGGGCGCCAGACTTCTGATGGATGACGTCAACTTCCGCATCGCCGCTGGCGACAAGGTCGGTCTCGTCGGTCGCAACGGCGCCGGCAAGACCACGCTCACCAAGATCCTCGCCGGCGAGTCCCTGCCCGCCTCCGGCAAGGTGCAGGTGACCGGTGAGATCGGCTACCTGCCCCAGGACCCGCGGATCGGCGACCCCGAGGTCCTGGCCCGCGACCGGATCCTGTCGGCCCGCAACCTCGACGACGTCGTACGCCGCCTCCGTCAGGCCGAGGTCGACATGGGCAGCGACGACGACGCCGTGCGCGACCGCGCCATGCGCCAGTACTCAACGGCCGACGCCGAGCTGCACGCCGGTGGCGGGTACGCCGCCGAGTCCGAGGCCGCGACGATCGCCAAGAGCCTCGGAATCGAGGAGCGCATCCTCACCCAGCAGCTCAAGACCCTCTCGGGTGGTCAGCGCCGCCGGGTCGAGCTGGCTCGCATCCTCTTCTCCGGTGCCGAGACGCTGCTCCTCGACGAGCCCACCAACCACCTCGACGCCGACTCGATCGTCTGGCTCCGGGAGTTCCTGAAGGCGCACAAGGGTGGGCTGATCGTGATCAGTCACGACAACGACCTGCTCGAGACCACGGTCAACAAGGTGCTGCACCTCGACGCCAACCGTGGCGAGATCGACATCTACAACATGGGCTGGAAGGCCTACCTCACCCAGCGCGAGACCGATGAGCGCCGTCGCAAGCGCGAGCGCGCGAACGCCGAGACCAAGGCCAAGACGCTCACCGACCAGGCCAACAAGATGCGCGCGAAGGCCAGCAAGGCCACCGCCGCACAGTCGATGCTCAAGCGGGCCGAGAAGATGATGTCCGGCCTCGAGAGCGAGCGCGCCTCCGACAAGGTGGCGCGGATCAAGTTCCCCGCTCCCGCAGCGTGCGGCAAGACGCCCCTCATGGGCAAGGAGCTCTCCCGATCGTACGGCTCGCTCGAAGTCTTCACCGACGTCGATCTGGCCATCGACAAGGGCAGCCGCGTGGTCATCCTCGGCTTCAACGGGGCCGGCAAGACCACGATGCTGCGGATCCTCGCGGGCGTGGACAAGCCGGACACCGGCGAGATCATCGAGGGTCACGGGCTCAAGGTGGGCTACTACGCCCAGGAGCACGAGACGCTCGACACCTCGCGGACCGTGCTCGAGAACATGCAGAGCGCCGCTCCCCAGCTGACCGACTCCGAGGCGCGCAGCGTGCTCGGGTCGTTCCTCTTCTCCGGCGACGACGCGCACAAGTCCGCGGCCGTCCTCTCCGGTGGCGAGAAGACGCGCCTCGCACTCGCGGCCCTGGTGGTGTCCAGCGCCAACGTGCTCCTGCTCGACGAGCCCACCAACAACCTCGACCCCGCTTCTCGCGAAGAGGTACTCGCCGCCATCCGCACCTATGAGGGTGCGATCATCCTGGTCACGCACGACGAGGGTGCCGTGCGCGCCCTCGAGCCGGACCGGGTGCTGCTGCTCCCCGACGGCGACGAGGACCTCTGGAACGACGACTACGCCGACCTGGTCTCCCTCGCCTGACCGCGCCGACGCGCTCGGGCTGCGTCCTTCCTAGACTTCGCCCATGACCCCTGACGAGCTGCGCGCTGCCGGACTCCTGCTGGACGTGACGGGACCGGTCGCCACGATCACCCTGGACCGCCCCGAGGTTCGCAATGCGCAGACCCCGGGCATGTGGCGGGCGCTGGCGTCGGTGGGGGAGTCCCTGACCGACGAGATCCGCGTCGTCGTCGTGCGCGGCAACGGCCACAGCTTCTCTGCGGGCCTCGACCGGGCGATGCTGGACCCGGCGGGTGGAGGCGCGGGCGAGGAGACCGTCATCGGCCTCCTGGAGCTCAGCGACGAGGGCATGTCGGGCGCGATCGACGACTTCCAGCGCGGCTTCACCTTCTTGCGCGACCCACGCTTCGTCTCGATCGCCGCAGTGCAGGGGTACGCCGTCGGTGCGGGCTTCCAGCTGGCGCTCAGCTGCGACGTCCGGGTCGTCACCCAGGATGCGCAGTTCTGCATGAAGGAGTCCGCCCTCGGGCTGGTGCCGGACCTGACGGGAACAAAACCCCTCGTCGAGAGCGTTGGCTACGCCAGGGCACTGGAGATCTGTGCGACTGCCCGGATGGTCGGAGCCGACGAGGCCGTGGCCATCGGACTCGCGCTGACCGCCGTCCCAGCCGCCGACCTCGACACCACGGTCGCGGACCTGGTGAGTGCCCTGACGGCGCCCCTGCCGGGTGCCGTCCGCGAGACCAAGGCACTGCTGCAGGGTGCGGCTCATCGGGACCTCGATGAGCAGCGCAGGCTCGAGCGCGAGGCGCAGGTACGTCGCTTCCGTGAGGTCGCCCGGTTGATGCCCGGTTCCGCATCAGGCACGGACTAGGAGTCAGTTTGTCGGGCATGCACGGAGTGGGCCCCGCGTGGCGCCACCTGCGATCGGATCGCAGCGTCGTCAACAACCGCATCGAGATGGCCACGGTCCGCCGCGTCCTCACCTTTGCGCGCCCGCACCGACGGCTGATCGCGATCTTCCTCGGGTTCACCGTGATCGATGCCGGCATGGTCGTCGTCTCGCCCCTGCTCGTGCAGCGGATCGTGGACGACGGGATCCTCAAGGGTGACACCCAGCTGATCATGGTCCTGGCCCTCGGGATGGCCGCTGCCGCGATCGTGAGCGCGCTGCTCATGGTCGGGTCGGGGTTCTTCTCGTCCCGGATCGGGGAGGGTCTGATCTTCGACCTGCGCACCCAGGTCTTCGGCCACGTCCAGCGACAGTCGCTCGCCTTCTTCACCCGCACCCAGACCGGTGCGCTGGTCTCCCGGCTCAACAACGACGTCATCGGGGCGCAGCGGGCCTTCACCTCCACCCTGGCCAGCACGGTCTCCAACACGATCTCGGTCGTGATCGTCGGGATCGTCATGTTCGTGCTGAGCTGGCAGGTCACCTTGATGTGCCTGGCCCTCTTCCCGCTGCTCTTCCTCTCCTCGCGGATCGTCAGCGGCAAGCTCGCCGGCCTCACCCGCAACCAGATGGACGGCAACGCCGACCTCGGCAACCTGATGACCGAGCGGTTCAACGTCGGCGGCGCGATGCTGCTCAAGCTCTTCGGTCGGCGCGGCGAGGAGGACGCTCTCTTCGCGACCAAGGCCGCGCGGGTCCGCGACCTCGGTATCCGGATCTCGCTGATCACGCGGATCTTCGCCGCCAGCATGATGACCGTCCCCGCTCTCGCCATCGCCCTCGTGTACGGCGTCGGCGGCAACCTCGCGGTCAACGGCACCCTCCAGGTCGGCACCCTGATCGCCCTCGCGACGCTGCTGCTGCGGCTGCTCGGTCCCCTCCAGGGCCTCTCCAACGTCCGGATCGACGTGATGACCGCACTGGTCAGCTTCGAGCGGGTCTTCGAGGTGCTCGACCTGCCCTCGCTGATCGAGGAGAAGCCCGACGCCGTCGACCTGCCTGCCGGGGCGGGACGCCTCGAGTTCGAGCACGTGGCCTTCACCTACCCCAGCGCCGACGCGATCTCGCTGGCCTCGCTGGAAGGCGTGGTGCGCTCCGACTCCCGTGACTCCGGACAGGTCCTGGCCGACATCAGCTTCGTGGCGGAGCCCGGTCAGATGATCGCCCTGGTCGGCCCGTCCGGTGCCGGCAAGACCACGGTCACGCACCTGGTGGCGCGGCTCTACGACGTCGACTCGGGCGCGGTCCGGGTCGGTGGGCACGACGTCCGCGACCTGAGGCTCGACTCCCTGGAGGACGGCGTCGGCTACGTCACCCAGGACGCCCACATGTTCCACGACACGATCCGGGCCAACCTCCTCTACGCCCGTCCGGGTGCCTCGGACGAGCAGGTCTGGGCGGCTCTCGAGGCCGGTCAGATCGCCCAGCTGGTGCGTTCCCTGCCCGACGGGCTCGACACGGTCGTGGGCGACCGCGGCTACCGGCTCTCCGGAGGTGAGCGCCAGCGCCTCGCGATCGCACGCCTGCTGCTCAAGGCTCCGCCGATCGTGGTCCTCGACGAGGCCACCGCCCACCTCGACAGCGAGTCGGAGGCCGCGGTCCAGCGTGCCCTCGACGCCGCGCTGGAGGGCCGCACCTCGCTGGTGATCGCGCACCGGCTCTCCACCGTGCGCAACGCCGACGCCATCCTGGTGCTGGACGACGGCCGCATCGTGCAGTCCGGCACCCACGCCCAACTGCTCGCCGAGGGTGGGTTGTACGCCGACCTCTACCGGACGCAGTTCATCCAGGACGCCCCGGTCGGCTGACCTCGGGGAGGTCCTCGGACTTCCGGTCGTGTCGAGCCTGCCAGCTCTGGCGTGGTTTGCCGGACCGCTCGGCCCGCCACTCGTCGTAGAGCAGGTAGAAGAAGCCGAAGATCGCGAGCAGGCCGAAGAACCACCACTGCAGGCCGTAGAAGAAGTGCGGGCCGTTGTCGAGCTCGGGCAGCTCGACCGCGGCCAGCGACTGCTCCGGCTCGGGGGTCTCGGACTTGAGCTCGACGAAGCCGCCGTACACCTCGCGCTCGAGGGCAGCCCCGATCTCCACGCTCGAGATCGAGCGGCTGGACTGGTTGCTGACGCTCGTGCTGTCGCCGGTGGCGTCGGCGCGGACCCACCCGACAACGGTGACCTCGCCCGCCGGGGGAGCCGGGACCTCGGAGGTGTCGACACCGCGGTTGTCGGTGGCGATCCAGCCCCGGTCCACGAGGAGGGCCGGGCCCTCGGTGGTGACGAGGGGGACGACGACGTCGACGCCAGAAGCCCCGTCACGGGTCCGGTAGCGGATGATGACGGTGTCCGAGAGGTCGTACGTGCCCGTGGCGCTCACGAGGCGCCAGGCGTCCGAGGCGGCCACCTTCCGGCCGGGGGCGAGAACCTGCCCGACCGGCGCCGGCGGAAGGGCTTCGTTGCGCTCGACCACCGCGTTGCGGGCCTTGCGGTCCTCCAGGCGGTGGAACTGCCACTCGCCCAGCGCCCAGGAGCCCCACGCGAGCAGGATCACGGCGAGTGCGAAGAGCGCCCACCGACGACTGACCACGAAGCGCAAGGACCGCACGGGGCGAGGCTATCCGGCGGCCGGGCGCGCCCGTATCACCGGGCGACCTAGACTGCGAACGTGATGACACGGACGCTCGAGGACCGGTACGGACGCGTGGCCACTGACCTGCGCGTCTCCCTGACCGACCGCTGCAACTTGCGGTGCTCCTACTGCATGCCGGCCGAGGGGCTCGACTGGCTGCCGGACGACACCGTGCTGAGCGACGACGAGGTCGTGCGGCTGATCCGCATCGGGGTCGAACAGCTCGGCATCCGGGAGGTCCGCTTCACCGGTGGTGAGCCGCTGGTCCGCCGTGGCCTGGTCGACATCGTGCGGCGTACCCGCAGCCTCGACGAGAGCCTCGAGCTGTCGATCACGACCAATGCCCTGGGGCTGGCCCGGACCGCCCAGACGCTGGCCGACGCCGGCCTCAACCGCGTCAACGTCAGTCTCGACAGCGTCCGTGCGGAGACCTTCCACGAGATCACCCGTCGTGACCGTCTCGCCGACGTCGTGGCCGGGCTCGAGGCCGCCAAGGCGGCCGGGCTCGGTCCGGTGAAGATCAACGCCGTGCTGATGCGCGGCGTCAACGACGACCAGGCCGCCGAGCTCCTGCGCTGGTGCCTCGAGCGCGACTACGACCTCAGGTTCATCGAGCAGATGCCGCTCGATGCCCAGCACGGCTGGAGCCGCGAGGGGATGATCACCGCCGACGAGATCTTCGCCCGCCTCGAGGCCGAGTTCGATCTCTCACCGGCCAGCGAGCCCCGCGGGAGTGCTCCCGCCGAGCTCTTCCAGGTCAATGGCGGGCCGGCCACGGTCGGCGTCATCGCCTCGGTCACCCGGCCGTTCTGCGGCGACTGTGACCGGGTGCGCCTGACCGCCGACGGACAGGTGCGCAACTGCCTCTTCGCCCGCGAGGAGTCGGACCTGCGAGGTGCGCTGCGCGCCGGTGCCTCGGACGAGGAGATCGCCGAGCGCTGGGTCATCGCGATGCGGGGCAAGCGGGCGGGTCACGGGATCGACGACCCGAGCTTCCTCCAGCCCGACCGACCGATGTCGGCCATCGGCGGCTGACTAACCGACCTCAGGGTGCTCCGGCCCCGGGTCGGGCGTCGACGTCTCCGGGTGGGGCACGACGTCCTTGAGGAAGTTGCGCGCGCCGAGGAAATCGGCCAGCGAGTCCCGGTGCGTGTCACAGGCCAACCACGTCTTGCGACGCTCGGGCGTGTGCAGCTTGGGGTTGTTCCACAGCAGGGCCCAGGTCGCTGGTTCACGACACCCCTTCGCGCTGCAGGTGTCGAGCTCGGTCTGGGTCATCGACACTCCTCCGGCAGACGGGAACGGTGCCGGACAGGCCACGGGGGGGAGGGCTGTCCGACACCGTCGGGCGAACTGAGACGGGGGGACCCAGCTCGCGTGGAGGATTGTGTCATGCCACGGATCGGCGTCACGGGTGGGTCGGGCGGGGTTCCTGCGGGTCGGCAGGAGGCGGGATGGTGCTCGCTCCGGAACCTGCCGGCAGCTCCCCCCGACCCAGGCCACGGTCGACGAGCTTGAATCCGTCATCGGTGCTCGAGACCGCATTGGCCATCACGACCGCGATGTAGGGCAGCACGAGTGCGCCGGCCACCAGCACCCAGCGCAGCCAACCCTCGCCCACCAGGATCGCCCCCACGAAACAGAGGGTGCGCAGGCTCATCGAGTAGAGGTAGCGCCGTTGTCGGGCGTTGATCTCGTCGTTGCGGCTCGAGGACGCCGTCGTGATGCGGACGACGTCCTCATCGTGTCGGCTGAGGTCCCGGGCCATGGGTCCACTGTACGTCGGTAGCATCGGCCACCCACGCTCGCTTCGGAGGTCACATGTCCAACCGCACGTACCGCGTCAGTGAAATCGTCGGCACTTCTCCCGAGGGCATCGACGACGCCATCCGCAACGGCATCGAGCGGGCCAGCCGCACGCTGCGCCACCTCGACTGGTTCGAGGTCACCCAGGTCCGGGGCCAGGTCAAGGACGGTGCCGTCGAGCACTTCCAGGTGGGCCTCAAGGTCGGCTTCCGCCTCGAGGACGACTGATCCTCCACTGATCCACTGGGCGCCGCGCGGGGGCGCGGCGCTTTTAGGCCTACCCCGGGGTAATCGCTAGCGTCGGTGCCGTGACCAGATCAGTACTCGTGACCGGCGGCAACCGCGGCATCGGCCGCGCCATCGCAGAGGCCTTCCTCGCCAACGGCGACCAGGTGGCCGTCACCACCCGCAGCGGAGGTGCCCCCGAGGGCGCGCTCGACGTGCGGTGCGACGTGACCGACCCGGCCGCCGTCGAGGCGGCCTTCACCCAGATCGAGGCGGCCCACGGCCCGGTGGAGGTACTGGTCGCCAACGCCGGCATCACCGCCGACACCCTCGTGCTGCGGATGTCCGAGGAGGCCTGGTCCTCGGTCATCGACACCAACCTCACCGGCTCCTTCCGGCTCGCCAAGAGGGCGGCGAAGGGGATGCTGCGCCTCAGGCGCGGACGGATCATCTTCATCTCCTCGGTCGTGGGCCTCCTCGGCTCCGCCGGGCAGGTCAACTACGCCGCCTCCAAGGCCGGCCTGGTCGGGATGGCGCGCTCCCTCGCCCGCGAGCTGGGCTCTCGCTCGATCACCGCGAACGTCGTGGCGCCGGGCTTCGTCGAGACCGACATGACCGCAGTGCTCAGCGACGAGCAGCGCGCGGCGATCAAGGCCCAGGTCCCGCTGGGTCGCTACGCCACGCCCGACGAGGTCGCCGCCACGGTCTTCTTCCTCGCCGGCGACGGCGCGGCCTACGTCACCGGGGCCGTGATCCCGGTCGACGGTGGTCTCGGCATGGGCCACTGACTCTTTCCTGCATTCACCAGCGATCACCGATAGGACACGACATGGGCATTCTGGACGGCAAGCGGATCCTCGTCGCCGGCGTCACGATGGACTCCTCGATCGGCTTCGCCACCGCGAAGGTGGCCCAGGAGCAGGGCGCGACCGTGCTGATCTCCAACTTCGGGCGGGCCCTGGGCATCACCCGGCGGATCGCCAAGCGGTTGCCGGTCGAGCCACCCGTGCTGGAGCTCGACGTCACCGACGAGGAGCACCTCGCGCGGCTGCCCGACCTGGTGCGGGAACACGTCGACGGCCTCGACGGCGTCGTGCACTCGATCGCGTACGGCAACCCCCAGACGCTCCTCGGTGGCAAGTTCCTCGAGGGGCCGTGGCCGGACGTCGCGCAGGCGGTGCAGGTCTCGGCGTACTCCCTGATGTCGCTGGGGCGCGCCTGCCAGCCGCTCATGGGACGCGGCGGGTCGATCGTCGGCCTCACCTTCGACGCGACGGTGGCCTGGCCGGCGTACGACTGGATGGGCGTGGCCAAGGCCGGCCTGGAGTCCTGCTCGCGCTACCTCGCCCGCGACCTGGGCCCCGAGGGGATCCGGGTCAACCTGGTGGCGGCCGGACCGCTGCGGACCCTGGCCGCCAAGGCGATCCCGGGCTTCGAGGAGCTGGAGACGATGTGGAGCGGTCGAGCGCCGCTCGGTTGGGACGAGTCGGACCAGACCCCGACCGCCCAGGCGGTGTGTGCCCTGCTCTCGGACTTCTTCCCGGCCACGACCGGCGAGATCATCCATGTCGACGGTGGCTTCCACGCGATGGGTGCCTGAGCGACTTCCTTCGGTAGCGTGGCGTCAATGACGTCATCTCTGGTGGAGCTCCGGGTGCTCGAGGGCCCGAATCTCTACTTCCCCCGCGCGGCCATCAAGCTCACCCTCGACGTCAGTGGTCTGTCGGCAGCTTCCGACCAGACCGCTGCTCGCTTCGCCAAGCGGATCGGGCTGCGCGGTGCGCGTCCCGGGCATGCGGAGACCGGGTTCCGTCAGCGGTTCGCCGCCCGTGCGGTGGCTCGGCTGGTGCGTGCGGTCGCCGCCGAGGCCGGCACGGCCCGGCTTGCGGTGCGCGTGCGGCCCACCAGCGACCCGCACCAGATCATCGTCGCGTTCCCGTGGCGTGGTCGAGACCGGGCGCAGGAGATGGGTCGTGCGGTGGGTGACGTCCTCGACTCCCTGCTGAGCGCCGACATCGAGTCGGCCGTGAGCGATGCCGCCGCGCGGGTCGCTGCGTCTCCGGCAGGCAAGGCGCCGACCACGATCACCCCCAAGATCCCCGTGGTGGCCGTGACCGGCACCAACGGCAAGACGACGACGTCGCGGATGATCGCGCACATTGCGCGCACCGACGGCAAGCTCGTCGGCTGGTCCAACACTGACGGCATCTACATCGACGGCGAGCTCATCGAGGCCGGGGACTACTCCGGTCCCAGCGGCGCCGGGCGGATCCTCGCGCACAAGAACGTCGAGTTCGCGGTCACCGAGACCGCCCGCGGCGGGATCCTGCTCAAGGGGATCGGGCTGACCCGCAACGACGTCTCGGTCGTCACGAACGTCACCGCCGACCACCTGGGCCTGCACGGCATCGACACCGTGGACCAGCTGGCCGAGGTGAAGTCCGTCGTCGCCCAGATCACCCGCAAGAGCGGCTGGGCCGTGCTCAACGGCGACGACCCCCGCGTCTATGCCATGCGGAGCATCGTCAAGGCGCAGCCCTGGGTCTTCTCGCGTGACCCCTACTCACCTGCAATCCGTGAGGTCCTGGGTGCCGGTGGGAGGGCCACCACGGTGATCGACGGTTGGCTCTCGGTGCTGGACTCCAAGAGTGACGCCGACCCGCTCATCGAGCTCGTCGACGTCCCGATGACGCTGGCCGGGCTCTCCCGCTTCAACGTCGAGAACACCCTGGCGGCGGCCTCGGCTGCGCTGGCGATCGGGATCTCGCGCGAGGTCGTGATCGAAGGCCTGCGGACCTTCCGTCCCGACGCCGAGCACAACCCGGGGCGGATGAACTTCTTCAGCATCGGCGAGGTCTCGGTCGTGATCGACCTCGCGCACAACGAGGCGGGCCTCGAGGCGCTCTTCGAGATCATGAACGGCGTCCGCCGGCCCGGCTCGCGGCTGCTGATCGGCCTGGGCGTCGTGGGCGACCGCACCGACGAGCTGATCGAGAAGCTCGGGGAGATCGCCGCTCGCGACAGTGACGTGATCGCCATCGGGCACAAGGAGCGCTACTTCCGCGGTCGCACCTATGAGGAGCTCGACGATCTCATGCGGGCTGGCGCTGCCCGGGTCGGTGCGACCAGCTTCGCGTCGTACCCCACCGAGGTGGCGGCGCTCTCGGCACTCGTCGGCCAGGCGCTGCCGGGTGACGTCGTCGGGCTGATGTGTCACGCCGAGCGTGAGGAGGTCTACGAGTGGATCGCCGAGCAGGGCGGCACTCCCGACACCAACGAGACGCTGGGCCAGAAGGTCCGCGCGGGGGCCGCGACCGAGGACTGACGGGCGGAGAACTCGCTGCGAGTTCTTGTCCACATGCCGGAAGATCGGCCGGTTTTCGGGGCTGGAATGTCGGTGGTCCCGGCTTGAATTGACCCATGACCGAGACGCCCGCCGATGTCGACACCGCTGCTGGGGTGCTCGAGTTGGCACGCGCACAGCGGACCGCGGCCGACACCGCCGAGGCCACTCTCTTGCAGGCTGCGGTGGCGTGGGCGGTGATGCATTCGACCGAGTCGCTGGCCGATGCGGCGTCGGTCACTGACCGGTGTTTCCTCGAGGAGTCGCTGCCGATCGCGGGGCCGGGGGCGCCGTTGGTGGCGGAGTTCTCGATCACTGAGTTCGCGGTCGCGGTCGGGCTCTCCACCGAGGCCGGGAAGAGCTACCTCGGGGAGGCGGTCGAGCTGCGCTACCGACTCCCACGGGTCTGGAAGCGCGTCGAGGGCGGGGACCTGGTGGCGTGGAAGGCGAGGTGGATCGCCAAAGCCACCCTGTCGCTCTCGATGGAGGCCGCTCGGTTCGTGGATGCCCGGGTCGCGGCGTTTGCGCACCGGCTCCGCGTCAGTGAGCTCGACCGGTTGGTGGAGACGGCGATCGCCCAGTTCATGCCTGAGGAGGCCGAGCGCCGCCGCAAGGCCGCCGCGGATGGCCGGTCGTTCAACGTCGGGAAGTCCCGCACGGGCCTCGATGGGAACGCCGATGTCTGGGGGACCCTGGATGTGGCTGATGCCCTCGACCTGGATGCGGCGGTGGCCGAGGGTGCTGAGGCGTTGAAGTCGTTGGGGTCGACGGAGTCGTTGGACGTACGCCGCGCGCAGGCTCTGGGTGCGATCGCCCGACGTCAGCTGGCCTTCGACCTCAACGGCAGCACCCACGCGGCTGCCGGGCCGAGTGCGAGGAAGCCGCGGCAGGTGGTGCTCCACGTGCATCTCTCCGAGGCCGCGATCCGTGGCGAGGCCGGCGGGCTCGGGCGGTTCGAGAACACCCGGACCCCGATCACCGTCGAGCAGATCCGCGACTGGTGCGGGAGCCCGGACGCCCACGTCGTCATCAAGCCCGTGATCGACCTGAACGATCACCACCACGTGAATGCCTACGAGGTCCCCGACCGGATCCGTGAGCAAGCAGCTCTCATCACCCAGACGTGTGTGTTCCCGTGGTGCACCAGATCAGCCCGTAGGTGCGACAGCGACCACATCCAGCCCTACGACGCGGGCGGGACAACTTCGTCCGACAACATCGCCACGCTCTGCAGGCGACACCACCGACTCAAGACCCACGGTGGCTGGCGCTACGCGCGCCTCGAAGCCGGCAGTTACCTGTGGACCAGCCCCCACGGCTACACCTACCTGCGCGATGAGTCCGGCACCCTCGACGTCAGCCGCGACAGCCGGCCGACATCGACTGACCCACCCGAGCGAAGAGCCTGAACGCCCCGCACCCCGCTGACCTTCGGACTGCGGGGCAGA
>CAWKMT010000005.1:0-575352 GCA_963850965.1 uncultured Actinomycetota bacterium
GAGAACTTTCTTCACTCCGTCAAGGCGCCGGCTCCGCCGGCGCTCGGCGCCGCCGTGCCGGGCGTGCGGCCTTCGGCCGTTCCGGGCGCGGGGCGCCGCACAGAGCGCGACTGAGTGACTAACTGAGTGACTACGGACCCGGATTCGGTCCGATTCGGGGGCCCGAAAACCCTTCAGTTGAGCGTGAAACGGGGGTTCTCACCACACCCTGGACTGCCTGACACGGAAGAGGTCACTGGTTCACACCAGCAGCGCCTCTTCGGAGGACCAGCCCCCTCTGCGATTGAGGTGTGAGAGCGAAGCGCGCGGATCGCCTGAACCCGCACGCAGATGCGGGCGTCTACAAAGGCAGCTTGAAGCCCTCGTGTGTCGCGGCATAGCCGAGGCTCGCGTAGAAGCGGTGCGCGTCAGTGCGGCTCTTGTCGGACGTCAGTTGGGCTAGGGCGGCGCCCTCGCGACGACCATATGCGTGCGCCCACGCGAACATGGCTGACCCGAGTCCGATCCCTCGCACGGATGACCCCAGACGCACTCCTTCGATCAGTAGACGCTTGGCGCCTGCGCGGGCCAAGCCTGGGACCGTCGTCAACTGCATGGTCCCGACGATCGCCCCGCCGTCTTCGCGGATCACAGCGAGGAACTGGTTCGGGTCAGCATCGATCTCGAGAAAGGCTCTCACGTAGGGGGCCGGCTCATCGGACTCACGCGCAGCACCTAGGGCGTCATCGGCAAGTAGATCTGCGATGGCCCGTACGTCGTCTGCTACCGCCCGCTCGATCGTGTAGCCCCGCCCATTGACTTCGAATTCCTCCACGTACGCAGCCTCCCATGTGCAACTTCTCAGGGCAGCGGAGCGCACCATCAGCGGCGCATTGACATCAACGGTCGAGTGGCATCATCATCGTTACATGGCGATGACAGCGAAAAATGTGGATGCAACGGGCAAATCCTCAGCGAGCCACCTCGACCCGGCAGCGTGTCTGTTCCACGGGTTCTCCGACCCTTCCCGGCTCGCCATCCTGCGTCACCTTGCGTTGGGTGAGCACCGCGTCACGGACCTGACGGCACACATCGGCCTCGCGCAGTCCACGGTGTCCAAGCACCTCGCCTGCCTGCGTGACTGCGGCTTGGTGACCTCCCGCGCTGAGGGCCGCGCATCGGTGTTCTCGTTGACCCATCCCGAAGCCCTCGATGACCTCTTCGCTGCCGCTGAGCGCCTCCTCCTGGCTACCGGCGACGCCGTCACCTTGTGCGCCAACCACGGCGCCGAGGTCATTCGGGAGAAGTCGCGATGAGCGCATCCGTGAGCAGCCACAGCCACGGCACGGTCGTCTCTGAGCAGGACCGTCGCCGGTATGGGCGTCGGGCTCAGCTCCTCGCCGGTGCCTCAGTCGGCTACAACGCGGTCGAGGCGGTCATCGCAATCAGTGCGGGCCTCGTTGCAGGCTCCGTTGCCCTTGTGGGGTTCGGGCTCGACTCCATCGTCGAGGTCTCCTCTGGGTTGATCATCTTGTGGCAGTTCCGCCACCCCCTGCCGCAATCACGCGAGCAGAAGGCCCTGCGTCTCATGGCCCTGTCATTCTTCGGGCTCGCCGCCTACGTGACCTTCGAGTCGGTTCGTGCGCTCGCCATCGCCCACGAGCCTGAAGCCTCCCCTGTCGGGATCGCGTTGGCTGCGACCTCGCTGGCGGTGATGCCGTTCCTGTCGTGGGCCCAACGGCGTACCGGACGGGCGCTCGGATCCAACGCTGTCGTGGCGGACTCCACCCAAACGCTGTTGTGCACGTACATGTCGGCGGTGCTGCTGCTCGGCCTGGTCCTGAACGCGACGCTGGGCTGGTGGTGGGCCGACCCCATCGCCGGACTCGTCATCGCAGCCGTGGCCGCGAAGGAAGGCCGCGAGGCGTGGCGCGGGGAGAACTGCTGCGGCCCGGCAGCGGCCCACCAGGCTGTCTCCACGGACACCGGCTCGACGCGAAGCTGCGGGCAGGCGTGACGACCCACCTCGACCACTCGGTGGTCCTCGGAGCCGACACAGACGCCGTATGGAGCCGCGCCGTCACCCCGGCTGGCATCAATCACGAGATGAAGCCTTGGGTCACCATGACCATGCCCGCAGCCGCCCACGGGCTCACCGTCGACACCATCACGCTCGGCCAACCCATCGGTCGGGCATGGCTACGGCTCTTCGGCGTTCTGCCGTTCGACTACGACCGGCTCGTCATCGTCGAACGCGGACCAGGGCGACGATTCCTCGAACAATCAACGATGCTCAGCATGCGGCGCTGGGAGCACGAACGCACGCTCACCCCGGTCACGGGTGGCACCCGCGTGACCGACCGCATCACCTTCGAGCCACGCTTACCTCTGCGACCCATTGCCGGCCTGCTCGCCCTCGGGGTAGACGCGTTCTTCAAGCACCGCCAACGCCGCCTGAAGGCGTACTGGGACCCGAGTCGACGCGTCCCAAGCACGAGAACCTGACTGCCCGACTCTCGGCATGATGACGACTCGCGGGTCGCTGCATCGCACCTCAATCGCAGAGGGGAACCAGCAGGTCAGCACGCCTCCGGTTGCGAGGCTCAGCCCTGCAGTGCGGGATGGAACTCGATGGCGGCCGCGACGACCTCGACGAAGATCGCGTGGTCCAACGCCGCGCCCTCCCGGCGTACGTCGGACTCGCGCAACGTCAACAGGCGGTCCAGGCGCACCTCGCTCGGACGCCGCTCGCTGTCCCAGTCACCCGCGCCGACGTCCATCCAGTGCCGGCCGTACCTCGCCTCGTCCTCGGCGTCACGGTCATGGTCCTTGCTGGTCAGCATCAGGCAGCTGAGCAGATCGTCGATGCGAGCGATCACCAGGATCGGTCGGTCCTTGCCCTGCGCCGGGTCATCCTCGTAGGCCACCCACGCCCAGCAGACCTCGCCGGGATCGGGCTGTCCGTCGGCTTCGGGTGCGTAGCTGCTCACGGTCGTCACCCTAGGGTCCCGGCCATCTCCGCGCTTCGTCCGGCGCGAACAGCGGCGCACCAGCAACCCGGTCCACTAGCATCCGCTTGGGAGTTGGAGACGAGTCGGACCGCGTCCGCGACGAAAGGTGGGGCATGGCCTCCGGATCTCCCCTGCCTGCACGTACCCGTCACCTGGCCGGCCGCTTCGCCTACGGAGTGCACGACGCCCTGCGAGCTGACCTGAGCCGCGGGGGCGACGCGTGGTTCGACGCCCAGCTACGCCGCTCCGAGCCCGAGACCCCAGAGGCGGCAGCGGTGCCACTGTGGTTCCCGGCGCTGAAGAACCCGCCCACCCTCAACATCGCGCTGCAGCTCTCCGGGGTGCGCCCGGTCCGCACGATCGCCGGCGAGCTGATCGCCCAGTCGCTCGCCCGACGAGTGCTGAGCCGGCACCAGGTCTACGAGACGATGGTCGACTTCTGGTCGAACCTGCTCTACGTCCCGGCCGGTGAGGACCGTTCGTTCCCCTACCGTCCGGCGTACGACGACGTGATCCGCACCCACGCGCTCGGCAGCTACCGCGGCCTGCTCCGTGCCGCCGTGGTCCACCCAGCAATGTCGGCGTTCCTGAGCAACGACCTCAACCACGCGAACGGGATCAACGAGAACCTCGGGCGCGAGCTGCTGGAGCTGCACTCGGTCGGCCGGGACTACTCCGAGAGGGATGTGCTCAACAGCTCACGGATGCTCACCGGGTTCACCCTCCGCAACGGCACCTCTGGCTACGAGCCAGGTCGCCACCACCTCGGTCGCATCAGGGTGCTCGGCTTCTCCCACGCCAACCAGAATCCCGACGGACGCGAGGCGCTCCACGAGATGCTGGGCTACCTCGCCGGCCACCCGGCGACCGCGCGCCGCATCGCCGAGCGGCTGTGCGTGAGGTTCGTCGACGACGAGCCGCCCCGCGAGATCGTCAAGGCCGTGGCGAAGGCCTACCGCCGCAGCGGCACGAGCATCCCGGCCACCCTGCGGGCGCTCGTGCGTCACCCGCAGTTCCAGAAGGCCAGACGCCGCAAGGTCTGGACCCCGTCGGACGACGTCGTCCGGACCGCCCGGGTGATGGGCCTGACGCCGACCGGGTCCCCCACCCAGGACTCGTTCCTGTGGTACCTCGGCCGGACCGCCAACGACATGGGCCAGCTCTCCTTCCAGTGGCCCCGGCCCGACGGCTGGCCCGAGACGTCGGGCGACTATCTGTCGGCGTCGAGGGTGCTGCGCTCGTGGCGCCACCACTACGACCTCGCCGCCACCCAGAGCGACCTGTTCCGCAGCGTGTCGGTCTCGACCAAGGCCTCACAGCTGCCGAACAGCTGGCCGCGCTCGTTGGCCCAGCTCGTCGAGCACCAGGCGCAGCGCCTGCTGGGCAGGTCTGCCACCCCCGACCTGAGGGCCGCCGTGTCCAGCGCCATCGGCCTCCCGGCCTCGCACCGCTTCGCGAGCGCGGACGCGCTTTCGGACCGCCAGTACCAACTGCTCCGTGGCACCGTGCTCAACTCACCGGCGGGACTCCAGCGATGACCGACTCCTGCGGCTGCTCGTCGTACTCCTCGATCTCGCGGCGCTCGTTGCTCCGCACCGGCACGGCTGTCGGTGCCGCCGGCGTCGTCACCTCGATGGTCGGCGACGTGCTCACCGCGTCGGTCTTCGGTGCCGAGCCACGAGGCAACGTGCTCGTCGTCGTCAGCCAGCGCGGTGGGGTCGATGGCCTCTCGATGGTCGTCCCGCACGCCGAGAGCGCCTACTACGCGGCGCGCCCGACCACCGCAGTCGCGAAGTCGCGGCTGCTGCACCGCGACCACACCTTCGGCCTGCACCCGTCGTTCGCGCCGCTGTCGGAGCTGTGGAAGCAGGACCGGTTCGCGGCCGTCCACGCCGTCGGGCTGCCGGCTCCCAACCGCAGCCACTTCGACGCGATGGAGGTCGTCGAGGGCGCCGACCCCGGCGGCCGTGAGCGCGTGGGCTGGCTCAACCGGATGATCGGCGCCCTGAGCCGCGAGTCGATCTTCGAGGGGGTCGCGCTCGGCACCAACGTCGTGCCGACGTCGCTCCTCGGGCCGTCCGAGTCGCTGGCGGTCGCCTCGACGGCGGCACTCGAGACGCCGTACGGCGACACCGAGCTCGGCCTCGCCGTACGGCGCGGTCTCAGGCGGCTCTACGCCGGGAACGGCGAGGTGCCGCGTGCCGGTCAGGCTGCGCTCGAGCTGGCTCGCGGCGGGAAGGCGTACGGCGCGGAGGCCGAGCAGCCGCCACGGCACGGCGCCGCCTACCCGGGCAGCAGCTTCGGCAAGGCCATGGAGAACGCCGCGTCGCTGATCCGTAGCGGGCTCGGCGTGCGCGCCATCGCCGTCGACTCCGGCGGGTGGGACCACCACGTCGCGCTCTCGACCAACATGTCCAACGGCATCTCCGACCTGGCGACCTCGCTCGCGGCCTTCTTCCGCGACCTCGGCCCCGACGCGTCGCGGGTGACGGTCGTGACCCTGAGCGAGTTCGGCCGCCGCCTGGCCGAGAACGGCGCCTCGGGCGTCGACCACGGCTACGGCAACGCCGTCCTGGTGCTCGGCGCGGGGGTCCGTGGCGGGCGCTACTACGGTCGCTGGCCCACGCTCGGCACGGCCAAGCAGATCGAGGGCGACCTCGCCGTCACCACCGACTACCGGCACGTGCTCACCGAGATCCTGCAGGCCCGCTTCAGATCGGTCGACACGTCGGCTGTCTTCCCCGGCGCCGGCTACCGCCGGGTTGGCTTCATGCGCCGCTGACGTCCCGCGAGGCGACTCGCCGTACGTCGCCTTCACCGGCACGCCGAGGACTGGCTGGGGCTGTCATCGGCTCGTCTAGTCCTCCCGGGCCAATGGCAGATGGGTCTTACGTTGCCCGGCCTCGGTGCTGGATGGTGTGGACTCCCGCTTGACGCCATCGAAGCGTCGAGTCCGAGCATCGGGAGTTCCCGTGCAGAAGCACGACTCGCCTGCGACCAGACACCACCGAGCGCTCACCATCGCGGGAGTCGCCGTCGTCAGTCTGCTCCTCATCAGCAACCCCGTGGTGGCCGGCGCGGCCCGCACGATCACCGGCCGCGACATCAAGGACGGCACGGTCACCACGCGTGACATCCGCGATGGTTCCCTCAGAGCCAAGGACTTCAGAGCGGGACAGCTGCCGGCCGGGGAAGCCGGGGCCGATGGTGACGTGGGACCCCCAGGACCAGCAGGAGACCCAGGAGAGCCCGGGCCGCAAGGGCCCGCCGGGGAGCAGGGCAACCGTGGGCCAGCTGGCGCCGATGGCGCCGCCGGCGGGACAGGGCAACAGGGGATCCAAGGGCCCTCGGGCATCTCCGAGATCCTGTGGTCGGGCCTCACGACCGCCACCCTCACCAGGAACGATCCATACCATTCTGTAGCCGAGACCCAAGCCCTTCCCCTGGGAATCCAGGGGGCTGCCCTCTTCGGTGAGCTCGTTCTCGTGGCTTCTGGCCTGGCGTTCCATGGAACCTGCACGTTGACCACGAGTATCGCTGGCCATAACGCGGGCACGGCGGGCGATCCCGAGTACAACGGTGGGATCCTCATCAAGCATTGGAGCTGGAGCCTGAGTGGCGAAACCAGGGTGATTCCGATCCGCCATGTTGAGCACCGCGCACACGTCTTGGCGGGGCGTTTCGTCAACATTCAATGCCTGGCGAGCGCATCCGACTCAACTCAGCGACTCGAGGTCAGCGCTGACCTCGTCGTGATCCCCGCTGACAACGCCAAGGTGGGGCCAGGCGCATAACCACCCCAGCCTCCCTCCGACGTCACGCCATTGCTCAAGGACCTCGATCCTGTCGCCAGGTGAGGGGCTGGGCCCAGGTGCACTCCGCGAGGATCCGCGCCAGCTCGACCGGCTGGGAGAGGTGCGGCTTGGTTGAACATCGACTCCGCCGAGAGCATCATCAAGACGTGGACGAGTACGACGAGTTCATCGCATGGGTGCAGTCGGGTTTCGTCGAGGCAGAGATCGCCCTCCACAACGGTGATGCCGGGCCTCGCCGAGCCATCTGGTCACGGAACGACCCCGTGACCGTCTTCGGCGCGTGGCAGAACGCCAGCGGGCAGGACGAGCTGGACAAGTTGTTCGCCCATCTCGCCGAGCGCATGTCGCACTGCACGTCGTACGAGTTCGAGCTCCTCGCGGCCGAGGTGCGCGGAGACACCGGCTACACGGTGGGCTTCGAGCACACCTCGGTGTCCATCGGGGGCGTGCCGCGCACCTACACGCTGCGAGTCACGCAGATCTACCGTCGAGAGGACGGCGGGTGGAAGGTGGCGCACCGACACGGGAGCGAACCGCCCGAGTAAGTCGTGACGTCGGGGCCCGTCGTCAGGTGAAGGCTGGCCTCAGGTGCACTCCGCGAGGATCCGCGCCAGCTCGACCGGCTGGGAGTACATCGGCCAGTGGCCGGAGTCGATGTCGACGTAGTCGACCGTCGTGGCCTTCGCGAGCTCGGGGATGTCGCCACCCTCGACCCACTCCTGGGCCTCGGCGGGCGAGAACTCCGGGCAGACCATCGTCACCGGCACGTCGTAGCGACGCGCGTCGCTCAGGTGCACGACGCCGTGGGTGACCGTGGCCGGCACCGCGATCGCACCCTGCGCCACGCTCGCCTTGAGCTCGGCCGACAGGTCGTCGGAGTCGGGGCCTTCGAAGGGCTCCCAGCCCGGGAACGGCACGACCCCGTCGACCGGCTCGAAGACGCCGAAGTAGGTCTCGCCGTCGGCGTTCGGCATGCCGCCGATCAGCGCCACCCGCGCCACCTTCTCCGGCCGCGCGTCCGCGGCCACCCAGGCGAGGGCGCAGGCGGCAGAGTGACCGACCACGAGGGCTGGGCCGTCGGCCGCGTCCACGGCCGCCACGATCGCGGCCACCTGGTCGTCGTACGTCGCGTCGGCGTTGCCGTCACCCTGACCGGGCAAGGTCAGGGCGACGGGTCGGTGGCCCGACTTCTCCAGCTCGGGCACGACGTCGTCCCAGGCGGTCGCGTCGAGCCACATGCCGGCGATGAGCACGATGTCCATGTCAGTTCTCCTTCGTCGTGGTGAGCAACAGTTGCAGTGCGTCCAGGTCTCGTTCGGCGTAGAGCCGGTGGTGCCATTCCTCGTTGACCACGATGAACAGGCACTGTCGCAGCGGGAACTCCTCGAGCTGCGGCCACCCGGGCTCGGTGCGCGTGAGGGTCTCCTCGAGCTGCTCGGGGGTCAACCCGGCGATCACGTCGCGGACCATCGCCTGGCGCTGGCGGCGTACGGCGAGGACCTCCTCCAGCGACGGTCGCGTCTCACGGTCCCAGGGGATGCCCTCCCAGCCGGGAGCTTCGTCCCACGGGAGGTCGAGGGGGTGCCAGGGCGAGGGATCGCCGAGCACCATCCGGCCGGTCCAGGCCGCGCTCGCGAAGCCGAGGTGGCGCAGCGTCTCGATGAAGGACCACTCGTCGCGGACCCGTTCGTGCAGGAGCTCGGGCGGGAGTGCCCGAGCCCGCTCCTCGGTCTCGGCCCAGAGCCGCTCCAGGATCTGCCACGCCTCCTGGAACTCCTCGACCGTGGTCGGGTGCATCTTCGTGCGCTCAGGCATCCGGCGGTCGAGCTCGGCCTCGACGAGGGGGCCGATGTCGACCCCGTTGATCGTCACGCCGTCGATCTCGCCGGTGATCTCGACGTCGACGAGCTCGAGACCGAGGAAGCGGACGTGGTGGAAGGAGATGGCCCGCAGGTCCGCGTGCTCGACGTGCGCGCCCCGAGGAATGGAAGCGGTGACGGGGTTCATGGCGCCACCGTAGGAACGGTTCCGGACATTCCCCTTCCGGTTCCTCCGATGAGATGCCAGAGTTTTCGGATGAGTGAGACGAGCCCCACCGCGCGAGCCCTGCGGACCCTGGAGATCCTGCAGCACCGCCCGGGCTGCACCGCGGACCTGCTCGCGGAACGACTCGGCGTCACCGACCGCGCCGCCCGCCGCTACGTCGCGATCCTGCGGGAGGCCGGCATCCCGGTCGAGTCGGTGCGGGGTCCGTACGGCGGCTACCGCCTCGGCCGCGGAGTGCGACTGCCTCCCCTGGTGTTCACGGCCGCGGAGACGCTCGGCCTCGCGATGGCAGTGCTCGACGGCCGGCACGCGGCGGCCGACGACGAGGATCCGGTCGGCTCGGCCCTCGGCAAGCTCATCCGGGCCCTCCCGACGCACGTCGGACGGCAGGCGGCCACCATGCGCGAGCACGTCCGCGCCGTACCCGACCGCTGGGCGCGGCCGGACCCCGCCATCACCAGCGCGCTGGTCGACGCGGTGGGTGAGCAACGCCAGGTGGTGATCGGCTATCGCAGCGCCAGCGGTCGCAGCCACTCCTTCGACGTGGATCCCTGGTCCGTGGTCGTGCGCTACGGACGGTGGTACCTCCTCTGCTTCGCCCACCACGCGGACGCCGTCCGCACCTATCGCGTCGACCGGGTGACCGCCGTCGGCGAGGGCACCAAGACCTTCGAGCCTCCCGACGGGCTCGACCCGGTGGCCCTGCTCGAGGAGAACCTCGCGACTGGCTGGGAGCACGGCGTTCGGGTGGTCTTCCACAGGCCGATGGCCGACGTGGCGCCGTACCTGCGCTCCACGATGGGTCGGCTGGAGCCTCACGGCGACGACCACTGCCTGCTCACCGGGAGCACCAGCAACCCGACGATGTACGCCGGCGAGTGGCTGGCCGGGATGCCGTTCGACTTCACCGTCGAGGACGGTCCGGAGTTGCGCGCGGCGGTCGCCGACGTGGCGGCGAAGATGGCGCGATCCTTGGAGGGGTTTCAGCCCACGGGGCGTGCTGCGTCGCGGAAGGTGTCGAGGTAGCTCTCCCAGTCCCACTGGGAGAGGAACCGGGTCGCTGCCGCCTGGCCATTCGCGAACAGCTCGTCCGCCTGGGCACGACTCAGCCCGAAGTCGACCGGGTTCACGCCGGCGGTGTCGACCTGGATCGTCCGGGCCCGCACCCACGGTTTGGCCAGGTGCGTCTGGTCGCGACCCACGATCAAGGTCATCGCGAGGTCGGCGGCCAGCCCGACCGGACCGTGCTTGAACAGTCCCGCGATCGGCAGCACCTTCGTCGCGTCCAGGGGAAGGGCCGGCAGCAGCTTGACCCCGAACGTCGGCCATCTCGGAGCAAGGCCGTCGGTCCGATCGAAGATGTCGATCGGGAAGTTCGACAGCACTCCCCCGTCCACGAGCGTCGACACCACCCCGTCGGCCGCCGTCAGCGTGACCGGCTCGTAGAAGAACGGGATCGACATCGAGGCGCGGACGGCGTCCGCCACCAGCTGGTCCTCCGGCTGGAGGCCGTAGGTGCGCTCGTAGTGCCACGGGAAGTGCACGAGCTCACCGCGGGTGACGTCGGTGGCGGTGACGACGAGACGGAAGCGGCGTTCGGGCGGAAGCGAGGTCTCCGGGTCGTCGATGGCGAGATCGGCGAAGGTCTCGACGCCGCACTCGTCGACCAGGAGGTTGCCGAGCCACTCGCGCAGGTGATCACCCTCGTAGACCCCGTTGTCCAGCAGCAGCGACAGCAGCGGGCCACCGACCGGGACCATGTCCAGCAGTGACCGGTCGGCGAAGCGGCGGTAGTCCAGCGTCGACATGATCTCCGTCAGCCGCGACGCAGACATGCCGGCGGCCAGCAGCGCACCGACGATTGCACCCGCCGAGGTGCCCGCCACGCGGGGGAAGGTGTAGCCGGCGTCCTCGAGCACGGAGATGGCCCCGACATGGCCGATGCCCAGCACTCCACCCCCCTCCAGCACGAGATCGGCGGCAAGGGGCGACGACTGCGACATGATCTGCACTCCCGGGTGAGGCGAGCGACACTCCCGATGGCGGCGCTCGTGGCGACGGTAGTGCGCCGGGGGCCGGGGTCGCAATCGCCTCTGGACACGCGCGCGACGCCACGGCAGGGTGCGCACATGCGTCCTTCTCTCGGAACCCTGCCCCTTGCCCTCTCCCTCGCCGTCATGGTGATCGTCCCGGCCCCGGCCGGATCCACCGCCGCCGAGTCACGTCAGGATCGGAAGTGGCACACCTCCGTCCTCGACCCCGACCAGAGCTTCCGGGGCCTGGACGCGGTGGATCGACGTACCGCCTGGGTGGCCGGCGGCAGCCTCACCGAGGGCGGCCCCGGCTCGGTGTGGCGTACGACGGACCGCGGCGCCACCTGGCAGGACGTGAGCCCTCCCGACAGCGACGGGCTGATGTTCCGCGATGTCGAGGCGCGCAGCGCCGAGAAGGCGGTCGTCCTGGCGATCGGGCCGGGTGAGGCCTCCCGCATCTACCGCACCACGGACGGCGGGGCGACCTGGTCGGAGACCTTCCGCAACGCCGACGAAGCCGCGTTCTACAACTGCCTGGACTTCTACCCCGGCGGACGGCACGGGCTCGCCGTGAGCGACCCGGTCGACGGCAAGTTCCGGATCCTGTCCACCAGCGACGGCGGCCGCTCCTGGGAGGTCCTGCCCGACGACGGGATGCCGGACTCCACCGGCGAGTACAACTTCTCCGCCAGCGGCAACTGCCTCGTGATCCGCGGCGACCACGCCTGGTTCGGCTCGGGAGGGTCCGCGGCCCGGGTCTTCCGCTCCCACGACCGCGGGCTCACCTGGCGGGCAACCGCCACGCAGATCCCCGCCGGCGAAGCGGCCGGCGTCTTCGCGCTCGCCTTCCGCAGCCCGCGAGAGGGAGTCGCGGTCGGAGGTGACTTCGCGGCGCCCCAGAACGGCGTGGACGCCGCGGGGATCACCCACGACGGCCGCACCTGGCGTCGCGGCGGCGACCTCCAGGTGCTGGGCGAGGACGTCGCCTGGGTCCCGGGCCGGCGCCACACCCTGATCACCGTCGGTGCCTCGGGCGAGACCGGCGGCACCCACGTCAGCCGTGACGGAGGGCGCCACTGGAACTACATCAGCCGCAAGCGCTTCCACACCCTCGACTGCACCCGCCACGGCGTCTGCTGGGCGGCCGGCGGAGACGGTCTGGTCGGCCGGCTCGTCTTCCCCCGACGTCAGCGGTGAACCCAGATGCGTCACGAGCCTCTGATCCGACCCACGAGCCCCAGGTGAACCGATGAGCGAGACCCAGCAGGACAGCACCGTCGACATCGTCGTGATCGGGATGGGCGTGGCCGGCGAGGCCGTGGCCGGCGAGCTGGCCAAGGCCGGCCTCGAGGTGGTCGGCATCGAGAGCACCCTGGTGGGCGGCGAGTGCCCCTACTGGGGCTGCATCCCCAGCAAGATGATGATCCGGGCGGCCGGAGCTCTCTCCGAGGCAGGACGCGTCGACGGTCTCGCCGGCAGCGCGAGCGTCACCCCCGACTGGGGTCCCGTCGCCCGACGCATCCGGGAGGAAGCCACCGACCACTGGAACGACCAGGTCGCGGTCGATCGCTTCGTCGAGGCCGGAGGTCGCTTCGTCCGCGGGCGTGCCGAGCTGGTTGGCCCCGGGCAGGTGCGGGTCGAGGGCCGGACCATCACCGCCCGCCGCGGGGTGGTGATCGGGACCGGCACCATCGCCTCCATCCCGCCGATCCCCGGCCTGGCGGACACGCCGTACTGGACCAATCGCGAAGCGATCGAGGTCGAGACACTGCCCCAGACGCTGGTCGTCGTGGGTGGGGGCGCGATCGGGCTCGAGCTGGCCCAGGTGTTCTCCCGCTTCGGCGTCGAGGTGACGGTCGTCGAGGTGGCCGAGCGGCTGCTCGCGGCCGAGGAGCCCGAGTCCTCCGAGCTGATCACCCAGGTCTTCACCGACGAGGGGATCACCGTCCACACCGGCGTACAGATCGAGCAGATCAGCCACGACGGTGACGAGTTCGCCCTCGCCCTCGCCGGCGGCGAGACGATCACGGTCGAGAAGCTGCTCGTCGCCACCGGCCGCAAGGTCGACCTGACGGGTCTCGGGGTCGACACCGTCGGCCTCGACCCCGATGCCCGGGCCCTGGCGGTCGACGACCGGATGCGGGCCGGCGAGAAGCTCTGGGGCGTCGGCGACGTCACCGGCCGCGGTGCCTTCACCCACATCGGCACCTACCAGGCGGCCATCGCGGTGCGGGACATCCTCGAGCGGCCCGGTCCCCCGGCGGAGTACGACGCCGTCCCCCGCGTCACCTTCACCGACCCGGAGATCGGCTCGGTCGGTCTCACCGAGGCCCAGGCGCGCGAGCAGGGCCGCAAGGTCCGCACCGGCCTGGCCCAGGTGCCGTCCACCGCCCGCGGGTGGCTGCACAAGGCCGGCAACGACGGGCTGATCAAGGTCGTCGTCGACGCCGACACCGGACTGCTGATCGGGGCGACGTCGGCAGGTCCGGCCGGTGGCGAGGTGCTGGGCGCCCTCTCGGTCGCCGTACACGGGCGGGTCCCGGTGGAGCGGCTCGAGCAGATGATCTACGCCTACCCGACCTTCCACCGCGGCATCGAGGATGCCCTCCGCGCCCTCCAGGACTAGCCGCAACCGGCCGCACGCCACCCGGACAGCCGGTCGATCTGGTCCGTTGTGACTATTGATCGGCTTCTCGCACGCCCGCAATCATGAAGTGTTGGACCGCGGGCTCGGGAGGTCTCGATGACGGTCATGCCACGCTGCAGGGCTCAGGGCTAGGGGCCGGGCCCGGTGTTCGGCAAGCAGGATCCTGGTCGGCTCAAGCTCCGGGTGGTCACGGCGAACGTCCAGTCGTTCCCCGAGAGCGCGCTGAGCCAACGCCAGGCGCTCTCGGACCTGAAGAAGAACGCTGCGGTCGGCGACCTGGTCTTCCTCCAGGAGATCGCGGCCCGCTACCGCCCCCTCGTCACCGAGGCCTTCCCGGCTCCGCAGTGGGAGGTGGTGTACTCCGCGGGCGACAACCAGGACCCCATCGCGTTCCGGACCGCGCACTTCTCCAAGATCACCGAGCAGGCCGCGCTGATCCACCCCGCCAACCACATGCACGCGCGCCGCTACCAGACCTACCTGCACCTCGGGTGCCCGGCGCTGGGGTGTGAGGTGCACGCCACCAACCTGCACCTGGTCGCCGGGGCGTTCAACGACACCCCGCTGCGGGACAAGGCCGCGCGCATCGCCGAGTGGAACGACGGCATCGCCCGGCACGTGGCCTTCGTCGAGGAGCTCGTCAAGACCGGGATGCCGGTCGTCGGCGGTGGCGACTACAACCGCCAGCTCCAGCGCTTCAAGTCGCTGGGGACCCAGTGCGGGGGCAAGCCGGTCACCTACGCCGTGGACCGGACCTCCATCGACCTGTTGTGGTTCATCGACGGCGACAACGCCCTGTGGAACCTGGGGTCGTTGCGGACCTACCGGGGCAGAGGTCAGCGCAGGCCCACGCGGAACAGCGACCACGCGGCCCGGCGGGCGAACGTCGGCCTCGCCGCGGCCGGGGCCGAGACACCGCCGACCCCCAAGCCGCCGGCGCCCAAGAAGGAGCGCGAGCCCTCGCCTCCACCGCCGCCTCCTCCCCCACCGCCGCCGCCTCCACGGATCGAGCCTGCGCACCCGCCGTTCGAGCTGACGACGTTCGGCGACAGCGGCCGCCCCAAGAAGATGGACTGGAAGACCCGGGCCGCGCTCGAGGAGGCCGAGCGCCAGCTGCCGTACACGCTGACCATCGTCCAGGGCTGCTACAACGCCGGCGGCGTCTCGGCGTCGGCGGGCACCCACGACCGTGGGGGCGCCGTCGACCTGACCGCGTTCGACTGGCAGCGCAAGGTGAAGGTGCTCAGGTCGATCGGCTTCGCAGCGTGGTACCGCCCGACCATCAGCGGCCTGTGGAACGCACACATCCACGCCGTCCTGGTCGACCACGGCCGCCTCGCCTCGGGCGCGGCCAACCAGGTGGCCGCCTACCGGGCCGGCAGGGACGGGCTCAAGAGCAATGCCGTGGACAACTTCTGGCGCCCCAGCCCGATCCCCGTCTTCGAGTACCCCCCCAAGGTCACGCCCGAGGACGAGAGCCCCACCACAGCCGCCCGGTCGCGACGGCGGGATCGTCCGACGACCTCCACCCTCCTGCCGTACCCCCCGAACCGGACCCTGGACGGGGTCGACACCAGCCACTGGCAGAGCGGCCGCATCGACCTGAAGGCTGCCAAGCGCGCCGGCCTGCGGTGGTGGTACCTCAAGGCGACCGAGGGCACCTCCCTGACCGACCAGACGTACGGCGGGCGGATGCGGTCCGCGCGCCGGGCCGGGATTCCGGTCGGGTCCTACCACTTCGCCCGTCCCGAGCACGGTGATGCCGTCGATGAGGCGAAGTACTTCCTGGAGCACACCGACATCCGGGCCGGCGACATGTTGCCGATGCTGGACCTCGAGGACCAGGGCGGGCTCTCCCGGGCCGAGCTGACGGCCTGGACGGGTGCCTGGGTGTCGACCGTCCGCACCGAGCTGGCCCAGCGCGACCTCACGGCGCGACCGATCATCTACACCCGCTTCGACCTGGACAAGGGGTTCAGGTGCCTGCTCTGGGTGGCGCGCTACAGCGACGGCTTCCTGGCTCCCACGATCCCGCACCCGTGGAAGCGGGCCGCCATCTGGCAGCACTCCGACGGCAAGTTCGGCCCGATCAAGCACGTGCCGGGCTTCGGCCCGGTCGACGTGAACGCCGTCCATCCCGACATCCCCCTGTCCGCCCTGCGGGTCCGGTCCGGTCGACCGTCCCGGCCTCGTGTTCCGCCGCGGCCGCCCACGCCCCCGCCGCCGGCAAGCGACAGCACCGACGTCGAGACGGTGCGCGATGAGCTCCAGGCGGCCGCCCGGATGATCCAGGCGGCCATCGAGAAACTTCCGGAAAGGTGACGCCATGAATCCCGTGCTCTACGCCCAGGCGCTCCAGGCGCTCCCCCGCAGCGTGCGCCAGACCCTCTACACCGCACTCGTCGCGCTGGGCGCAGCGCTGAGCCTCCTGTCCGGGATCGGCATCCACGACATCGGCACGCTCAGCGTGGACCGCGCCCTGGAGATCTACGCCTACCTCGCATCCGCGGTCGGGGTGGTCGCCGTGGCCAACGTCAAGCCGGTCGACAAGGGCTTCCACGTCGAGCACGAGGAGGACGTCGACCTGTCGTCGTTCGAGCCGATCGGCGACCCGGGCGACGTGTACGGAGCCGACCTGTCGTGAGGCGCACACCCGGGGAGATCACCGCCGCTGAGCGGCCCATCTCGAACCCTGGGAAATTGAAGAACCGCCGGGGTCTCGGGTCCCCGGCGGTTCGAGATAAACGTAACTCTGCAACCCTGAGGAAACCTCGGTTTTTGCTCAAGTTTTCCTCAAGACAAGCGTGATCCACGTCACTGGGGCGCCAACAACTCGGCCGGCAGCCACTCCTCGACCAGGGCCCACTCCCCCGAGCGCAGAGCTGCGGCGTACACGACACGGCCCTGCCACGACGTCCCCGCCTGGCGCCACTCCACCAGCAGGCCGGGACGCTTGACGCCCTGCCGGTCGACCGCATCGGCGACCCAGCAGTGTCGGACCGGACAACGGTCGCGGGTCGCCTCGATCGACGGCCGGGGCTCGTCCGCACGTCGGCGCTCCCCGAGAGGGACGCCGCCGCGCTTGTTCATGCCGCCTGCCATGCCAGCATTCTCGCACGTATTCGAACGCCTGATCGAATCATCCAACGAAGGTGCTGGGGGGAATCGCCGTCCCCGACTCCCCCGAGACCGGGGACGGCGTGCACCCCCGAGGAGGCACCCACTCAGGATGCAACTGGAACGCCAGATCCCGGTTCACCCTGAGGGATGAATTCTCGGGGATCAGCTCTCGTCGGCCGCGAGGTCCTCGCCGTGGGTGCCCGGTCGGGGCGCCCAGGGCAGCTCGCGCGCCGGGCGTACGACGATGAGCCGGTCGCCTCGGGACAGCTGGGTCACCACCGGGTCGAAGTAGCGGTAGACCTTCTCGTCCCGGATCACGGCGATCACCTGGTCGGGCAGCGACTGGGGCTGCTTGCCGACCTCGGTCACGAGGAGGTCCCGCTCGGCGACCTCGAGTCCGTCACCGGAGCTCAGGAGGTCCTCCATCACGAGCCCGAGCATCGGCGAGATCGAGGAGAGGCCGAGGAGCCGGCCCACGGCGTCGGAGGACGTGATCACGGAGTTCGCGCCCGACTGCTTCATGAGGGGAGCGTTCTCCTGCTCCCGCACCGCGGCCACGATGTAGGCGTCGGGGTTGAGCTGGCGAACGGTCAGGGTGGCCAGCACGTTGGAGTCGTCCCGGTCGGTGGTGATGATCACCTGGCTCGCCTCGGCGACGCCGGCGCGCCGGAGCACCTCACGACGGGTCGCGTCGCCGGTGACGACCGCCAGGCCGTCGGCGTGTGCGTCCTGCAGGGCAACCGCGCTCGGGTCGACCACCACGATGGCCTCCCGGTTCTGGCCGTTGGTGACCAGGGTCTCGACCGCGCTGCGGCCCTTGGTGCCGTAACCGACGACGACGACGTGCTGTCCCATGTTCTTCCTCCACCGGGCAACCCGGAACATCTCGCGGCCCTGGGAGGCGAGCACCTCCAGGGTGGTACCGATCAACAGCACCAGGAAGGCGATGCGGGCCGGGGTGATGACGAACGCGTTGATCAGCCGCGCGTGCGGCTCGACCGGCGCGATGTCGCCGTACCCGGTCGTGCTCAGGGTGACGGTCGTGTAGTAGATCGAGTCGATCAGGTCGACGCGACCGGTCGGGTCGTTGAGGTCGGTGTAGCCGCGGCGGTCGAGGTAGACCAGCAGCACCGTGCCGACCAGGATGCCCATCGCCAACAGCAGCCGACGTCCCAACTCCCACCACGGGGACCGAGAGATCTCGGGAAGGGCGATCCACTGTCGGGCGCGGCCATGCGGCTGGTCGCTCGGAACGTCGGGCACGGGGCGAATCTAGTCGACCGGCCGACGCCGATCGGGGAGGCGGTGCCTCAGTCGCGTTCCTTGGTGATCCGCGCTCGCAGCCGAGTCATCAGCTCGAGGCGGGCCCGGGTGGTCGCCTTCTGGGGGAACACCGTGTCGAAGGCGGCGTTGACGGCTGCTCCGATCAGGACGGCGATCGCCACGAGGTAGAGCCAGATCAAGATGGCGATGGGCGCCGCCAGCGGCCCGTAGATGGAGGCCGAGTCGTTCGCCGTGGCGGTGAGCACCCAGCGCAGGACGTAGGAGCCGCCCACCCAGGCCACCAGCGAGAAGATGGCGCCGGGCAGGTTGAAGGTCCAGTGCGTCCGCACCGGAACCGAGACGTGATAGAGCGTC
Source organism: uncultured Actinomycetota bacterium (assembly GCA_963850965.1). Taxonomy (GTDB): domain Bacteria; phylum Actinomycetota; class Actinomycetes; order Propionibacteriales; family Nocardioidaceae; genus Nocardioides. The sequence goes on from CAWKMT010000005.1 coordinate 18,290, forward strand.
GCGAGGAAGCAGACGCAGACCAGGACGACGGTCGGCCAGTAGAACCCCATGACGAAGTCGAGCTTGGCCGGCAACCATTCGTCGACCAGCCGGGGCCCGGCGACCACGAGCGGGATCGACACGATCCCGGTGACCATCGCCAGGATGTAGAGGCCGAAGGAGAGCGCACGGGTGCGGATGATCCCGCGCTGGCCACCCAGTCCGTGCATGATCGTGATGGTGTCGACGAAGACGTTGAGGGCCCGCGAACCCGACCACAGAGCCAGCACGAAGCCCACCGAGATCACGTCGAAGCGCCCGCCCTCGAGCACGGAGTCGATGGTCTTGACGATGATGCCGTTCACGGCGCTCTCGGTGAGTGCTTGCCGCGACAGCTCGATGACCGCGTCCCGGACCTCCGCCACCTGGGCCGCGCTGAACCGGTCGGAGACGTAGCCGATCGCGCCCGCCATGGCGAAGACCAGCGGCGGCACCGACAGGACGGCGAAGAACGCCGCCTCCGCTGCCAACCCCGTGACCCGGTGCCGAATGCACGACGCGACAGTGGTGACCACGAGTCGCCACACGACGTCGATCGCGTGCCGGATCCAGGTCGCCAGCTTGGCCACGACCGCATCCATCGGGGTCGCTGGGGCAGACATGGCCTTACGGTATCCACATGTCCTCCCACTCTTCGGCGCCCGCTCCGGACGACATCCGAGTCGTCACGAATCAGGCTCCGCCGCTCGTCGGTCACAACGTCGTCACCACGGACCACGCGCTCGTCGAGGCGGTCACCCGGCACGCCAGCGCAGAGGTCGTCGAGGACCTCTCCGAGATCGGAGCCCAGGCCGGCACTGCGGAGGCTCGCGAGCACGGGATCCTCGCCAACGAGAACCACCCGCACCTCACGCCGTACGACCGCTACGGCACCCGCATCGACGAGGTCGCCTTCCACCCCTCCTGGCACTGGCTGATGGAGCGGGCGGTCGGCCACGGCCTGGCCGCTGCGCCGTGGGAGTCGGACTCCCCCCACGCACACGTACGCCGCGCAGCCGGCTTCATGGCCTGGTCGCACACCGAACCGGGGCACGGCTGCCCGATCTCGATGACCTACGCCTCCATCCCGGCCCTGCGGGCCGACGACGCCATCGCCAAGGAGTGGACCCCGGCGCTGGCCTCCACGACGTACGACCCGCGGCTGGTGCCGCTGGCGCAGAAGCAGGGCGCGCTGGCCGGCATGGGGATGACCGAGAAGCAGGGCGGCTCCGACGTCCGCGCCAACGTCACGCAGGCCTCCCCCACCTCGGTCGACGGCGAGTACACGCTGCGCGGCCACAAGTGGTTCACCTCGGCCCCGATGAACGACATGTTCCTGGTGCTGGCGCAGGCCGCCGAGGGGGTGACCTGCTTCGTCGTACCCCGCGTGCTGCCGGACGGCACCCGCAACCGGCTCGACGTCGTACGCCTCAAGGACAAGCTCGGCAACCGGTCCAACGCCTCCTCGGAGCTGGAGTTCGACGGGACCGTGGCGCAGCGGCTCGGCGACGAGGGCCGCGGTGTGAAGACGATCATCGAGATGGTCGCGGCCACCCGGCTCGACTGCGTGCTCGGCTCCACCTCGCTGATGCGTCGCTCGCTCAACGAGGCCGCCTGGCACGTCGCGCACCGCTCGGCGTTCGGCTCCCTGCTCGCCGACAAGCCCCTGATGCAGAACGTCATCGCCGACCTCGCCGTGGAGACCGAGGCCGCCACCGCGCTGGCCGTCCGGCTCGCGGCGGCGGTCGACAACCTGAACGACCCGCACGAAGCCGCCCTGCGCCGGATCGCCCTGCCGCTGGCGAAGTTCTGGGTCTGCAAGCGAACGCCGTTCATGATCGCCGAGGCCCTGGAGTGCCTGGGCGGCAACGGCTACGTCGAGGAGTCGGTGCTGCCGCTGCTCTACCGCGAGGCGCCGCTCAACTCGGTGTGGGAGGGCTCGGGCAACGTCAACGCCCTCGACGTGCTCCGCGCGCTCTCGCGTGAGCCGGAGGCCCTCGCGGCCTGGCTGACCGAGGTCGGACTCGCGCGCGGTGCCGACTCGCGGCTGGATGCGGCGATCGACGACGTGCTCAAGATGCTGGGCGACCAGGCAACCCTCGAGGTCTCCGCCCGGCGGCTCGCCGGCCGGATGGCTGCCTGCCTGCAGGGCTCGCTCCTGGTGCGCTTCGCTCCCCCCGAGGTCGCCGACGCGTTCTGCTCCTCGCGGCTCGGCACGTCGTACGACGGGACCTTCGGGACCCTCGAGAGCGCCAACCTGAAGGCGATCGTGGAGCGCGCGACCCCGACTGTCTGAGCCCCACCGCGCCCTGCTTCATCACGGGATGCAGTCGAAGTCGGGCTTCCCATGGCCAATTCGCCATGGGAAGTGCGGCTTCACCACGGTATGCAGTCGAATGTTCGGGGAGCAACCCCAGCGGCAACCCCGGGCAACCACCTCGGCTGCACCCGGGGCAACAACCCAGGGCAACCCTCAGGTCAGCTCGAGGCCGGGGTAGAGCGGGTGCTTGTCGAGCATGTCGGCGGATGCGCTCTTGACGCGGTCGGCGACTCCGTCGGCCAGGGAGTACGACGCCTTGGACGGCGTTCCGGCCTTGGTCGTGCCGGACTCGGTGTTCGAGAGCACGTCGACGATCAGCGCCGCGACGTTGTCGAACTCGTCGTGACCGAAGCCGCGCGTGGTGAGCGCGGGGGTGCCGAGGCGGACGCCGGAGGTGTACCAGGCACCGTTCGGGTCGCCGGGCACGGAGTTGCGGTTGGTGACGACGCCGGCATCGAGCAGCGCCGACTCCGCCTGCCGGCCGGTGAGGCCGAACGACGTGACGTCGAGCAGCACGATGTGGTTGTCGGTGCCGCCGGTGACCAGGTTGGCGCCACGGGTCAGGAACCCCTCGGCCAGCGACTTCGCGTTGTCGGCGATGTTCTGGGCGTAGGTCTGGAACGACGGCTGACGCGCCTCGGCGAGCGCGACGGCCTTGGCCGCCATCACGTGCGACAGCGGGCCGCCGAGCACCATCGGGCAGCCGCGGTCGACCGAGGGGGCGTACTCCTCCTGGGCCAGCACCAACCCCCCGCGCGGACCGCGCAGGGACTTGTGGGTCGTGGTCGTCGTGATGTGCGCGAACGGGACCGGGTCCTCGTCGCCGGTGAAGACCTTGCCGGCCACCAGACCGGCGAAGTGGGCCATGTCGACCATGAGCGTGGCGCCGACCTCGTCGGCGATCTCGCGCATCTTGGCGAAGTTCACCCGGCGGGGGTACGCCGAGTAGCCCGCCACCAGGACCAGCGGCTTGAACTCGCGCGCCTTGGCCGCGACCTTGTCGTAGTCGAGGAGACCGGTCTCCGGGTCGGTGCCGTACTGCTGCTGGTGGAACATCTTGCCGCTGATGTTCGGACGGAAGCCGTGAGTCAGGTGCCCGCCGGAGTCGAGCGACATGCCGAGCAGGCGCTGGTTGCCGAGCTCGTGGCGCAGCGTCTCCCAGTCGGCGTCGGTGAGCTCGTTGACGTTCTTCGCGCCGAGCTTCTCCAGGGCCGGGCCCTCGACGCGGTGCGCGAGGATCGACCAGAAGGCGACCAGGTTGGCGTCGATGCCGGAGTGCGGCTGCGCATAGGCGTACGGCGCGCCGAACAGCTCGCGGGCGTGCTCGGCGGCCAGCGCCTCGACGGTGTCGACGTTCTGGCAGCCGGCGTAGAAGCGGTGCCCGACCGTGCCCTCGGCGTACTTGTCGCTGAACCAGGTGCCCATCGTGAGCAGCACGGCCGGCGAGGCGTAGTTCTCGCTGGCGATCAGCTTGAGCGAGGAGCGCTGGTCGGCGAGCTCCTGGCGGGTCGCCTCCGCGATCCGCGGCTCCACCGAGGCGATGACCTCGAGAGCCTGGCTGTACGCGCTGCTGGTCAGACGGGAGAGGTCATCGGTCATGGGTGCAGCCTAGTGAGCGCCCGAGCGGCGTCCCACCCCGCCCGATCAGGCTGGGGCGTCGCCGGAGCAGGGCCGCAGCGCGCTCCACTGTGACCTGGACCGCACCGGCAGCCGAGCCGACCCTCAAACCACGGCGGGCATCTCATGATGCGGACGCGGGTCTCACCCCATGAGATTTCGCCTTGTGGAGAGCCTGTCCGCTCCGTGAGACTCCTCCCCATGGTCAGCCCTGTCACACACGCCTACCTCGTGGTTCGACGCCACGTGGACTTCGGGCGCAACGACAGCATGATCTGTTGGCCCTCCTGAACGGCGTCCCCTACTCGGAGCACGACGCCACCGCACGCCCAGACAGTCGATCTGACACTCGTCCCGGGCGCTCGGTCCGGAAGGTCAACCCGACGACGAGGTCGGGCCCTGACGAGTCGCGCGTCTCCCCACCGCCAAGGAGCCCGTTCCTATGAACGACACGGCCCTCACTCGTACGACGCCCACTCCCGTCTCCACGCCCGCGACCACGCCTGCGACGACTCCCGCCCGGCCCAAGCCCAAGCGCGGCGAGGGCCAGTGGGCCCTGGGCTACCGCGAGCCCCTGAACGCCAACGAGCAGTTCAAGAAGGACGACGACGCGCTCAACGTCCGCGCCCGGATCGAGCACATCTACGCCAAGCGTGGCTTCGCCTCCATCGACCCCAACGACCTGCGCGGCCGGATGCGCTGGTGGGGTCTCTACACCCAGCGCGCCGAAGGCTTCGACGGCGGCAAGACCGCGACGGTCGACCCGGCCGAGCTCGACGCGGAGTTCTTCATGCTCCGGGTCCGCAGCGACGGCAAGATCCTCGGCACCGACCAGCTGCGCGCCCTCGGTGAGGTGTCGACGACCTACGCCCGCGACACCGCCGACATCACCGACCGCAACAACATCCAGTACCACTGGATCCGGATCGAGGACGTCCCCGCGATCTGGGAGCGCCTCGAAGGGGTCGGCCTCGACAGCCAGGAGGCCTGCGGCGACTCCCCGCGTCCCTTCCTCGGCTCGCCGGTCGCCGGCATCGCCAAGGACGAGCTCATCGACGGCTCGCCCGCCCTCGCCGAGATCAAGCGTCGTTTCATCGGCAACCCCGACTTCTCCAACCTCCCGCGCAAGTTCAAGACCGCGCTCACCGGCCACCCCAGCCACGACGTGGCGCCCGAGGTCAACGACGTCTCCTTCGTCGGCACCGTCCACCCCGAGCACGGCGTGGGCTTCGACCTCTGGGTCGGTGGCGGTCTCTCCACCAACCCGATGCTCGCCCAGAAGCTCGGCGTGTGGATCCCGCTCGAGGAGGTCGCCGACGCCTGGGAGGGCGTCGCGTCGATCTTCCGTGACTACGGCTACCGCCGGCTGCGCGGGCGCGCCCGCCTGAAGTTCCTGGTCGCCGACTGGGGCGTGGCGAAGTTCCGCGAGATCCTCGAGACCGAGTACCTCCACCGCGCCCTGGTGGACAACCCGTCGCCCGCCTCCCCCGAGCGCCAGGGCGACCACATCGGCGTACACGAGCAGAAGGACGGGAACTTCTACATCGGTGCCGCCCCCGTGGTCGGCCGGATCAACGGCCACATCCTCACCGGCCTCGCCGACCTCGTCGCGACGTACGACGCAGCCGGTGTGCGGCTCACGGCGTACCAGAAGCTCGTCGTGATCGGTGTCGCCCCGGCGGACACCGACGCGTTCGTGGCCGACCTCGAGCTGATCGGCCTGAGCGCCAAGCCCTCGAACTGGCGGCGCAACACGATGGCCTGCACCGGCATCGAGTTCTGCAAGCTCGCCATCGTCGACACCAAGGCCCGGGCGGCCGACCTGGTGACCGAGCTGGAGAAGCGCTTCCCCGGCCTCGACGTCCCGATCACGGTCAACGTCAACGGCTGCCCCAACGCCTGCGCGCGCACCCAGGTCGCCGACATCGGCCTCAAGGGCCAGCTCGTCCTGGACGCAGCGGGCAACCAGGTCGAGGGGTTCCAGGTGCACCTCGGGGGCGCGCTCGGGCTCGCCGCCAACTTCGGCCGCAAGCTGCGGGCGCACAAGGTGACCAGCGCCGGGCTCGACGACTACGTGACCTCGGTCGTCGAGGCGTTCCTCGCCGACCGCACGGCGGACGAGTCGTTCGCGACGTGGGCGGCCCGCGCGGACGAGACCCACCTGCGCGGCGAGAAAGTCCTCGAGGTGGTGTGACGATGTCCGCTCGCGCTGTGCCCTTCCACTGCCCCTACTGCGGGGACGAAGACCTGCGCCCGCACGAGGTCACCTCGGAGACGGGCGAGATCTCCTCGCCGCACGGCACCTGGGAGTGCCGCGCCTGCCTGCGCGCCTTCTCGCTGAAGATGCTCGGGCTGATCCGGCCCTCGGGCTCGGCTGGAGCGACGCCATGACCACCGCCACCACCGCCATCGCCCGCAGCTTCAAGGGGACCCACACCGCGGGACGGACCCCCGAGGAGCTGCGCGAGCTGATCTCCCACGTCGGCGCCGAGCTCGAGCTCGCGCCCGCCGAGCAGATCATCGAGTGGGCGGTCGCGACCTTTGGGGAGCGCTTCTGCATCACCTCGTCGATGGGCGACGCCGTGCTCGCCCACCTCGCCGCCAAGGTCGCCCCCGGCGTCGAGGTGGTCTTCCTGGACACCGGCTACCACTTCGTCGAGACCATCGGCACCCGCGACGCCGTCGAGGCGACGATGGACGTCAAGCTGATCACGATCACGCCCGTGCAGAGCGTCGCCGAACAGGACGCCGAGCACGGCGCCGAGCTCTTCCGCACCGACCCCGACCTCTGCTGCCAGCTGCGCAAGGTGGCCCCCCTCGCCGCCTCGCTCGCGTCGTACGACGCCTGGGCGACGGGGCTGCGCCGCGCCGAGACCCACCACCGGGTGATCGCCCCCGTGATCGGGTGGGACGCGCGCAAGGGCAAGGTCAAGGTCTCGCCGCTCGCGCGCTGGTCCGACGAGCAGGTCGAGCGCTACATCGCCGAGAACGGCGTGCTGGTCAACCCGCTCGTCTACGACGGCTATCCCTCGATCGGCTGCGCACCGTGCACCCGCCGCGTCGCCCCGGGCGACGACGCCCGCAGCGGACGCTGGGCCGGCACCGGCAAGACCGAGTGCGGGATCCACTCATGAGGATCCCGCGCCCCATCAATCTTTTCCCGAGCGACACCGTCGTCGCTCATCGCACCCGCAACCGTCCGGTTGCACCTGCAACTCACGAGAGGATGCCGCGCTGATGGCTGCTCCAGCTCTGGTGGCACTGGCTCACGGAAGCCGTGACCCCCGCTCCGCCGCGACGATCACCGCCCTGGTCCAGGAGGTCCGCGCCCTGCGGCCCGACCTGAAGATCGAGCCTGCGTTCCTCGAGCTCTCCCGACCGCACTTCTCCACGGTCGTCGACCGGCTGGTGAAGGCCGGGCACGAGGAGATCGTCGTCGTACCCCTGCTGCTGACCGACGCCTACCACGCCAAGGTCGACGTCCCGAACGCGATCGCGGCCGCCTCGGAGCGCCACCCCCACCTCAAGATCCGGGCCTCGGCCATCCTCGGCCAGGAGCCCTGCTTCCTGGAGGTGCTCGACGTACGCCTGCGCGAGGCGCTGCGGACCCTGCGGGTGCGCGAGCTCGACGCCCTGGTCCTGGCTGCGGCCGGGTCCAGCGATGCGCTCGCCAACCAGGCCGTCGCCCGGCTGGCCAGGGTCTGGGGCCAGCGCCACAAGCTGCCGGTGACGGCGGCGTTCGCGTCGTCCTCTCCCCCGGCCACCGGCGAGGCCGTGCGTTCCTTCCGCGCCCAGGGCCGTCGGCACATCGCGGTCGCCTCGCTGTTCCTCGCGCCCGGTTTCCTGCCGGACCGTGCGGCCGAGCTGGCCCTGGAGGCCGGCGCGATCGCGGTCTCGGCACCGTTGGGAGCCCACCCCGAGGTGGCTCGGACGATCCTGGCCCGCTACGCCGTCGGTGCCGTGGAGCTCGTCCCCGTCTGAGCTGCCACTGATGGCCCTTCAGAACCCGCTGACCTGCCACTTATGGCCGCCTCTGGCGGCCATAAGTGGCAGGTCAGCGTGGTTCTGGCGGCCATCAGTGGCAGGTCACGTGAGGGGGGCTTCGTCGGTGAGGCGCTTGCGCTCCACCTCGACGTCGAAGTCGGCCTCGGGCCACTGAGGGTCGAGCCGCTTCAGGGCGTCATGGAGGAGCCGACCGACGGCGAGGTTGCGGTACCACTTCTTGTCGCTCGGGATCACGAACCACGGCGCGTGCTCGGTGTTGGTGCGCTCGAGTGCCACTTCGTACGCCGCGCGGTACGCCGGCCACTGGCCGCGCTCGTCGACGTCGCCGGGGTTGTACTTCCAGTACTTCGTGGGGTCGTCGAGCCGAGCGAGCAACCGCTCCTTCTGCTCGGCGGCCGAGATGTGCAGCATGCACTTGAGGACCACGGTCCCCGCGTCGACCAGCTCGCGCTCGAAGTCGTTGATCGCGGTGTAGCGCCGCTCGATCTCATCGGGCTCGGCGAGGCCACGGACCCGCGCGATCAGGACGTCCTCGTAGTGCGACCGGTCGAAGACCCCGACGTAGCCCGGGAGCGGGAGCGCCTTGCGGATGCGCCAGAGGAAGTCGTGGGACTTCTCCTCCTCGGTCGGCGCCTTGAACGACGCGATCCGCACCCCCTGCGGGTCGACCAGCCCGACGGTGTGGCGCAGGACGCCGCCCTTGCCGGAGGTGTCCATCCCCTGCAGCACCAGCAGCACGTTGCGCTGGGCGCCCGAGCGGCCCTCGGCGAAGAGTCGCTCCTGCAGGTCGCTGAGCTCGTCACCGAGCGCGAACAGCGCCGCCTTGCCCTTCTTCTTGCCTCCGTCGAAGCCGGGGGCGACGTCGGTCTCGAGGGCGGTGAGGTCGACGGGGCCGGCGGGCAGGCGGAAGGGGTGGTCGCTCATGAGGCCATCATGGCTCAGGCCAGCACACGGGCGACGTCGAGCGTGCACCCGACGACCGTCGCGACCGAGCCGTCGTCCTGGGGTTCGTCGAACCACACCCCTTCGGTGAACCCCGCCTTCGCCAGGATGCGCAGGGACGCCACGTTGCGGTGGTCGGGCGCGGCGAAGAACGCGGCCGCGTCCGGGAGCCGGTGCCGGGTGCGCACCATCCAGGCCCAGAGCACGCGTACGCCGAGTCCACGGCCCACCCACGCCGCCTCACCGATCGCGTAGTCGACCCCGATCGCAGCGGGGTCGGGACCGAGCAGGGCGTACTCGGGGTAGTCACCGATCCGGTAGTCCTGGAGGAACCCGATCGAGCGTCCGTTCATCTCCGCGACCCACATCCGGGTGGGGGTGCGACCGTCGATGCTCGGGCCGTACGCCGCCTCCACCCGCTCGGCGGAGGGGTCGCCGTCGCCCGTCCACCACCGACCGACGTGCTCGCTCTGTCGCCACCGGGTCACGTCGGGGAGGTCGCCCCGCGTCATCGCGCGCACCCCCAGGACGGTGTCGTGGTCGATGACGAAGCGCTTGACCTCCCCCGAGAGGTCGACCGGAGCGGGCACCGCATGCAGGCTGGACGCGACCCGGGTGGCCGCCGCCAGCCAGGACTCCCCCGGCTGCACCACCCCGGTCAGCTCGCGACCGCGATCCAGCACGCTCAGGTGCGTGGCGTCTGCGTCCATGCCGGGAGGTTAGTGCGCGTGGGCACCGCCCGGAAGCCCCGTCACGACGTTCGTCACACTCGTGGCACACGCGTGCAACTCCGGGTTGCACATGATTACGATGGGCCCATGCCGACTCCCCCAGCGGGTGAACCGGACGGCCGTCGATCCGCCGCCGCCGCCCGCAGACGAGCCCGTGAGCGCGAGATCCTCGCCGCCACCCGGGCCCTCTTCGACGAGCGCGGCGTCCGGGACGCGCAGATCGAGGACATTGCCAACGCCGTCGGGATCAACCGGGCGATCGTCTACCGGCACTTCACCGGCAAGGAGGAGCTCTTCGCCCTCACCCTCGTCGGCTACCTCGACGAGCTCCGGGTCGCGTTGAGCGAGGCCGCCGCCCAGCAGGCGTCGCCGCCCGAGCGGCTCGGTGCCCTGATCGGCGCCTTCATGGACTACGGCATCGCTCACCCGGCCTTCATCGACTGCGCCCAGACCCTGATGCGCCGTAGCGGGCCCGAGCTCCTCGACGAGATGTCGGAGAGTGCGCTCTTCCGACTCGGCCGCGGCATCTCGTCGTGCCTGGCCACCCTCGTGGCGGCTCTCGAGGAGGGCGTCGCCTCCGGGGACTTCCGGGTGGCCGATCCGACGCTGCTCGCCAACACCCTCTACGCCAGCGGCCTCGGTGCCCTGCAGCTGGCTCGCGTGGGCATCCTGGTGACCGAGGCGGCGCCGGGCATCCCCACGGTCGGTGAGATCTCCCCCGACCAGGTCAAGGACTACCTCATCGCCTCCGCGCTCGCGCTCGCCTCCGCCTGACCGGCCTCGCGGCCGGTCAGGACGGTACGACGGATGAGCGTCGCGGTCAGGGAGCCTCGAGGATCGCGACGACACCCTGACCACCGGCGGCGCAGATCGAGATCAGGCCGCGGCCCGAGCCCTTCTCCGCGAGCAGCTTGGCCAGCACGTTGACGATCCGACCACCGGTGGCAGCGAACGGGTGCCCGGCTGCCAGCGAGGAGCCGTTGACGTTGAGCTTCGAGCGGTCGATCGAGCCCAGGGGCGCGTCGAGGCCGAGGCGCTCCTTGCAGAAGACCGGGTCCTCCCAGGCCTTGAGCGTGGAGAGCACCTGCGAGGCGAAGGCCTCGTGGATCTCGTAGTAGTCGAAGTCCTGCAGCGAGAGGCCCTCGCGCTCGAGCATCCGCGCCATCGCGTAGGCCGGGGCCATCAGCAGGCCCTCGCCACCGTGGACGTAGTCGACCGCAGCGGTCTCGGAGGCGGTGAGGTAGGCGAGGACCGGCAGGCCCTTCTTCTTGGCCCACTCCTCGGAGGCCAGCAGCACCACCGAAGCGCCGTCGGTGAGCGGCGTGGAGTTGCCGGCGGTCATCGTGGCGGCCTCGCCCTTGCCGAAGGCCGGCTTGAGCTTGGCGAGCTTCTCGACCGAGGAGTCCGGACGGAGGTTCTGGTCACGCTCGAGCCCACGGAACGGCGTGATCTGGTCGTCGAGGAAGCCGGCGTCGTACGCCGCGGCGAGGTGCTGGTGCGAGGCGGCAGCGAGCTCGTCCTGCTCCTCGCGGCCGATCTGCCACTCCAGGGCGGTCAGGGCGGCGTGGTCTCCCATGGCCAGCCCGGTGCGGGGCTCGCCGTTCTGCGGGATCGAGGGGACGATGTCGCCGGGGCGCACCTTGGCCAGCGCAGCGAGGCGGCCCTTGAGGTCCTTGGCGCGGTTCAGCTCGAGCAGGATCTTGCGGAGGTTCTCGCCCACGGCGATCGGGGCGTCGGAGGTGGTGTCGGTGCCACCCGCGATGCCGACCTCGATCTGGCCGAGCGCGATCTTGTTGGCCACCTGGATCGCGGCCTGCAGGCCGGTGCCGCAGGCCTGCTGGATGTCGGTGGCGGGGGTCTCGGGCGCGAGCTTCGAGCCGAGCACCGATTCGCGGGTCAGGTTGAAGTCGCGGGCGTGCTTCAGCACGGCGCCGGCGACGACCTCTCCGACGCGCTCGCCCTCGAGGCCGAAGCGCTCGACGAGTCCGTCGATGGCGGCGGTCAGCATCTCCTGGTTGGAGGCGGTGGCGTAGGCGGTGTTCGAGCGGGCGAACGGGATGCGGTTGCCGCCGATGACGGCAACGCGCCGAGTCTTGGATTCCATGCTCCTATCCTTACTGCTCGAGCCCCCGGAGGGAATCCAATGAGGGGCACGTCACCATGTGTGGACTCTGAGTTACACATCTAGTTACATGTTCTTGTTCGTGCCACTTCTGTGCAGAGGGATCTGACTTCACATGACCGACAAGTACCAGGGCTTCACCGCCTCCCCGCTCGGCAAGATGCTCGTCAAGAACCTCGGGCTGCCGAACCCCATGAAGCTCGACCGGTACGTCGAGGGCGCCCCCCTCGTGGACGGCACCGTCGTCGTCGGCGGTCGCGGCCGTCTCGCCGAGTCCCTGACCGGCATCCTGGACCTGCTCGGCATCTCCGCCACGGAGACCGCCACCGACGGGCAGCGCTACCGGGGCCTGGTCTTCGACGCCACCGGCATCACGAGCGCGGAGCAGCTCGTCGCCCTGCGGGACTTCTTCACCCCGCTGCTGCGCAGCCTCGACTCGTGCCCGCGCCTGGTCGTCCTCGGCACCCCGCCCGAGCTCGTCTCCGGCAGCGAGCGCGTCGCCCAGCGCGCCCTGGAGGGCTTCACCCGGAGCCTCGGCAAGGAGGTCGGCCGCGGCGGCACCTCGCAGCTCGTCTACGTCGCCGAGGGCGCCGAGGGCGCGGTCGCCTCGACCCTGGCCTTCTTGCTCTCCCCGAAGTCCGCCTACGTGTCGGGCCAGGTCGTGCGCATCGGCGCCACCGGCACCACCAAGGCCGTGGCCGTCAAGGACTGGCAGCGCCCGCTCGGCGGCAAGATCGCCCTCGTCACCGGCGCCAGCCGTGGCATCGGCGAGCAGATCGCCCGGGTCCTGCACCGCGACGGCGCGACCGTCGTGGGCGTCGACGTGCCCCAGGCCGCCAGCGAGCTCCAGGCCCTGATGAAGGAGCTGAACGGCGACCACCTCACCCTCGACATCACGGCCAAGGACGCGCCCCAGCGCATCGCGCACCACCTCAAGGAGAAGCACGGCGGGGTCGACATCGTCGTCCACAACGCCGGCATCACCCGCGACAAGAAGCTCCAGAACATGGCCGAGGACCGCTGGGACTCCGTGATCGCGGTGAACCTCACGGCTCCCGAGCAGATCACCCGCGAGCTCCTCGACCAGGGCGTCATCAACAAGAACGGCCGGATCATCGGTGTCGCCTCGATCGCCGGCATCGCCGGCAACGTCGGGCAGACCAACTACGCCGCCTCCAAGGCCGGCGTCATCGGCCTGGTCGACTCGTTGGCCGACGAGCTGAAGAACGGCATCACGGTCAACGCCGTGGCCCCCGGCTTCATCATCACCGCGATGACCGCTGCGGTGCCGTTCGCCACCCGTGAGGTCGGCCAGCGCCTCAACGCGATGTCGCAGGGTGGTCTGCCGATCGACGTCGCCGAGACGATCGCCTGGTACGCCAACCCCGGCTCCACCGCCGTCAACGGCAACGTCGTCCGCGTCTGCGGTCAGATGATGCTGGGGGCGTGATGGCCGCGAGCGACACCAGCGCACCCCGCGTCGTCGAGGGCGCGCCTGCCGCGCTCCCGCTGCTGCTCAAGGCGGCGCTGCCGACCGTGCCCGGGCTCAACCTGCTGCCCGGCATCCGCAAGACCAGCCGGGAGCTCCCGGACCTGGCGTTGACGCGGCACGACGTGTCGATCGACGCCGAGCACGTGGCGTCGTACGCCCGGGTGTGCGGCTTCCCCACCAAGGATGTGCTGCCGGTGACCTACCCGCACATGCTGGCGTTCGGGCTGCACATGGCGATCATGACCGACGTGTCGTTCCCGTTCCCCTCGATCGGGACCGTCCACCTCGAGAACTCCATCACCCAGCACCGGCCGATCACGGCCGCCGAGAAGGTCCAGGTCACCGCCCGGCCCCAGCACCTGCGCCCGCACGCCAAGGGCCAGGTCTTCGACCTGGTCACCGCGGTCCACTCCGCGGGCGAGCTGGTGTGGGAGGAGACCTCCACCTTCCTGCGCCTGGGTCGCGGGGACGCGAGCGCACCGGCCGGCGAGGCGCTGCCCGAGGCACCGCCCACCGGGATCGTCTGGCTGCTGCCCGGCGACCTGGGCCGCCAGTACGCCGCGGTGTCGGGTGACCACAACCCGATCCACCTCTACGCCCTGACCGCCAAGGCGCTGGGGTTCCCGCGCCAGATCGCGCACGGGATGTGGAGCAAGGCCCGCTGCCTGGCCATGCTCGAGAACCGGCTCCCGGACGCCGTCCGCATCGACGTCGCGTTCAAGAAGCCGATCCTGCTGCCCGGGACGGTCGCCTTCGGCAGCCGTCCGCTCGACGACGGGTACGCCTTCTCGCTGAGCAACCCGAAGTCCGGCGCTCCCCACCTGGTGGGGCGCACCACCACGCTGTGAGGTCGGGGTCGCTCAGCGGACGGGGCGGATCAGCCCCTCCTGGGCAACCGTGGCCACGAGGGTGCCGTCCTGGGTGAAGACCCGGCCCAGGGCGAGCCCCCGGCCACCCGAGGCCGAGGGTGAGGTCTGGTCGTAGAGCCACCACTCGTCGGCCCGGAAGGGCCGGTGGAACCAGATGGTGTGGTCCAGCGAGGCCATCTGCACGTGCGGCGGCCGGGTGTCGTGCGGGGCCAGGGTCGCCCCCAGCAGGCTCATGTCGCTGGCGTAGGTGAAGGCAGCCAGGTGCTCGACCGGATCGTCGGAGAGCCGCTCGTTGATCCGGATCCACATCCGGGCGCGGGCCGGGTGCGCCGGGTCCTCGGGCAGGCCGCGAGCGGACGTGCCGAGGTGGCGCGCGTCGAGGCCGGCCCACTCCTTGGCGAGGGCGTCGGCGTCGTGGTCACCGGCCGCACGCATCAGCTCGACGAGGTCGATCCCCTGCTCGGGCGGGGGAACGTCGGGCATCAGGTCCTGGTGCTCGAGACCCTCCTGCTCGCGCTGGAAGCTCGCGGTGAGGTAGTAGATCGCCCGGCCGTGCTGGCGGGCGACCACTCGGCGGGTGGCGAACGACTTGCCGTCACGGATCCGCTCGACGTCGTAGATGATCGGGACCGCCGTGTCCCCGGGCAGCAGGAAGTACGAGTGCAGCGAGTGCACGGCGTAGGTCGACTCGACGGTCCGGATGCTCGCGATCAGGGCCTGGGCCGCCACCTGGCCACCGAAGACGCGCTGGCGGTCGGTGTCGGCCTGCCGACCCCGGAAGAGGTCGACGTCGAGGTCCTCGAGGTCGAGGAGCGCGATCAGGTCCTGGGCGGAGGAGGACACGGGAGCAACCTTTCGGTCGGGTCAGGAGAGCGGTCAGGAGAGACCGTCAGGAGGGGTCGGGGTCGGGACGGTCCAGCCCGGCGAGGAACTGCTCGAACTGCTCCCCGATCTCCTCGCCGGTGGGGATGGGCTGGTCGTCGGCGAGCAGGCTGCTGCCGCTCTCCTCGGAGCGCTCGAAGGCGTCGTACTGGTGCTCGAGGGCGCGTACGACGTCCTCCACCTCGGCGTTCGCCGAGAGGTGGCGGGCGATCTCGGCCTCGCGGTCCTCGGCCTCGGCCGCCAACCCCGAGAGGTCGATGGTCAGACGGCCGGCGCGCTCGACCTGCTCGAGCAGCGCGCCCGCGGCCTTCGGGTAGTCGAGCTGGGCGAGGTAGTGCGGGATGTGCGCGACGAAGCCGAGGGCAGCGTGGCCCCACTCCCCCAGGCGCACCTCGAGCAGGGCCTGGGCGCTGCTGGGGATCCGCAGCTCTCCGCGCCAGCGGCTGTCGCCGGCGACCAGCTCGGGACGGTTGGCGTGGTGGGTGATCGCGATCGGACGCGTGTGGGGCACCGCCATCGGCACCGCACCCATGCTGATCACCCGGCTGACGCCGAAGCGCTCGACGACCTCGCGGACCGCGCGGGCGAACGCCTCCCAGCGGTTGTCGGGCTCCGGTCCGGTCAGCAACAGGTAGGGCGTGGCGCCGCTGTCGTGCAGCAGCCGGACCACCAGACGCGGGGCTTCGTAGGCCTCGTAGTGGTCACGGATGAACGACATCGGGGGACGACGGGCGCGGTAGTCGTGGAACTGGTCGACGTCGAAGGTCGCCAGCACCCGTCCGGTGCCGTCCACCTGGTCGACGAGGTGCTGGGCCGCACGGACGGCAGCGTTGCCGGCATCGAGGAAGCCGTCCAGCACCACCACCATGGTGAGGTCGCCGTCTCGGCTGGCGTCGTCGAGCTCGGGCACGTCGTCCACGATGTGCACGAGCCGGGGCTGCTTGGCCACGATGCGTCCTTTCCTGACCGGGTGAGTGCCACTACCGCAGCACTCGAACCACCCACGGTATTCCCTCCTGTCCCGCGACCGACGCCTGCGGTCCCGCAGGTGACCACCACCACAGGCCGCAGCGGGCCCCACCCTTGTTACCGAGGGGTAACCAAGGAGTAGCCTTGACGGGCAACGACCGTTGCGCAGACCCGTCCCCCGAGGAGACCTGGTGTCCCGACAGCTGCGAGAGGTCGTCTTCGTCGACGGCGTGCGCACCCCCTTCGGCAAGGCCAAGGGCCAGTACGCCGAGACCCGAGCCGATGACCTCGTCATCAAGTGCATCCGCGACCTGATGCGTCGCAACCCCAGCCTGCCGCCCGAGCGGGTCGACGAGGTCGCGATCGCGGCCACCACCCAGATCGGCGACCAGGGCCTGACCATCGGCCGGACCGCGGCGCTGCTCGCCGGACTGCCGCAGAGCGTCCCCGGCTTCGCGATCGACCGGATGTGTGCGGGCGCGATGACCGCCGTCACGACCACCGCCTCCGGGATCGCCTTCGGCTCCTACGACGTCGCCATCGCCGGCGGTGTCGAGCACATGGGCCGCCACCCCATGGGTGAGGGCGTCGACCCGAACCCGCGGATCATGTCCGAGCGCGTCGTGAACCCCGACGCCCTCGTGATGGGCAAGACGGCCGAGAACCTCCACGACCGCTACCCCACGATCACCAAGGAGCGCGTCGACGCCTACGCCGTGCGTTCGCAGGACAAGACCGAGGCGGCGTACGCCGCGGGCAAGATCCAGCCCGACCTCGTCGCCGTCGCCACCCGCTCCGCCGAGCAGGGCTGGGGCCTGGCCACCTTCGACGAGCCGATGCGTCCGGGCACCTCCATGGAGTCCCTCGCTGGTCTGAAGACGCCGTTCCGCGCCCACGGCAAGGTGACCGCGGGCAACGCCGCCGGCATCAACGACGGCGCCACCGCCGCGCTGCTGGCCGACGAGGAGACCGCCAAGGCCCTCGGCCTGCCGATCAAGATGCGGCTGGTGTCGTACTCCTTCGTCGGCGTCGAGCCCGAGGTCATGGGTGCCGGTCCGATCCCGGCCACCGAGAAGGCGCTCAAGCAGGCCGGCCTCACCATCGACGACATCCAGGCCTTCGAGGTCAACGAGGCGTTCGCCGTGCAGGTGCTCGCCTTCCTGGAGCACTTCGGCATCGCCGACGACGACGCCCGGGTGAACCCCTACGGCGGCGCGATCGCCATGGGCCACCCGCTGGCCTCCTCGGGCGTGCGCCTGATGAACCAACTCGCGGCCTCGTTCGCCGAGCGCCCCGAGGTCCGCTACGGACTCGTCACCATGTGCGTCGGCATCGGCATGGGCGGCACCGTGATCTGGGAGAACCCGCACTACACCGGAGAGGTCGCCTGATGAGCTCGATCGACGCACTGCTGACCCGCGCCCAGGAGATCTCCTCCGACGCCGAGGTCGTCACCGAAGCCCACCTGCGCAAGGTGACCCTCGCCGCGCGCGACGGCCGCCCCGCCGGGGTGATGGGCCTGATCACCCTCGACAACGGGCAGGACCACACCCGGCCGAACACCTTCGGCCCGCGCTCCCTGCTCTCGCTCAACACCGCGATCGACGCCGCTCTTGCGGACGACGAGATCACCTCGCTCGGTGTCACCGGCAAGCCGTTCATCCTGGCTGCCGGCGCCGACCTGACGAGCATCGCGGGCGGCGGCCCCGACGGCGTACGCGTCATCGGACAGCTGGGGCACGCGGTCTTCCGCAAGCTCCAGGACGGCGGCAAGCCGTCGTTCGGCCTGATCAACGGTCTGGCGCTCGGCGGTGGCCTCGAGGTCGCCCTGCACTGCACCTACCGCACGGTGATGGACTCCGCGCCGGCCCTCGGCCTGCCCGAGGTCATGCTCGGCCTGATCCCCGGCTGGGGCGGCGCCTACCTGGTGCCGAACCTCGTCGGTCCGGAGAAGGCCGTCACGCTGATCCTCGAGAACCCGCTCAACAACGGCAAGACCCTCAGTGGCCAGGCGGCGTACGACTTCGGCCTCGCCGACGCGTGCTTCTCCGGCGCCGACTTCCTCGAGCAGTCCCTGCTCTGGGCGGCCGACGTCCTCAACGGGGACGTCACCGTGGAGCGTGCCGAGATCGACCGCGGCGACGCGTGGGACGCTGCCGTGGCCAAGGGTGCCGCCGTGGCCCAGGCCCGGACCGGTGGGGCCAGCCCCGCCGCCGCCCAGGCCGTCGAGCTGATCGCGCTGGCGAAGACCGCCTCGCGCGACGAGGGCTTCGCCGCCGAGGACGTCGCGCTCGAGGAGATGTCGAAGACGCCGGAGCTGATCGCGAGCCTCTACGCCTTCGACCTCGTGCAGAAGCGCGCCAAGCGCCCCGCTGGTGCCCCCGACCGCTCGCTCGCGCGTCCGGTCACCAAGGTCGGCATCGTGGGCGCCGGCCTGATGGCCAGCCAGCTCGCGCTGCTGTTCCTGCGTCGCCTCGAGGTGCCGGTCGTGCTGACCGACCTCGACCAGGCCCGGGTCGACAAGGGCGTGGGCTACGTCCATGCCGAGATCGACAAGCTGCTCGGCAAGGGCCGGATCAACCAGGACGCCGCGAACCGCTTCAAGGGCCTGGTCACCGGCTCGATCGACAAGTCCGACGTCTTCGCCGACGCCGACTTCGTGATCGAGGCCGTCTTCGAGGAGATGTCGGTCAAGAAGCAGGTCTTCGCCGACGTCGAGAAGGCGGTGTCGCCCACCTGCGTGCTGGCGACCAACACCTCGTCGCTGTCGATCACCGAGATGGCCGCCGACCTCGAGCACCCCGAGCGGGTCGTCGGTTTCCACTTCTTCAACCCGGTCGCGGTCATGCCGCTGCTCGAGATCGTCAAGGGCGAGCAGACCGACGACGCCACGCTCGCCACGGCGTTCGCCACCGGCAAGGCGCTCAAGAAGACCACCATCCTGGTCAAGGACAGCCCGTCGTTCATCGTGAACCGGCTCCTGGGCCGCTTCATGGGTGAGGTCGGCCGGATCGTCGACGAGGGCACCCCGGTGCCCGTCGCGGACGGCGCCTTCGCCGGCGTCGTGCCCATGCCGCCGTTCATGCTGATGTCGCTGGTCGGCCCGGCCATCGCCCTGCACAACAACGAGTCGCTGCACCGGGCGTTCCCGGACCGGTTCTACGTCTCCCCCGCGCTGGCTCGGGTCGTCGCGGCGGGCAAGTCGTCGTACTACGGCGCCGACGGTGGGATCGACCCCGAGGTCGCCGCGCTGCAGGAGAAGCCGGAGAACCCGGTGGTCCTCGAGGCTGCGGAGGTGCGTGAGCGGACCCTCGCCGGCCTCGCCGAGGAGGCCCGCCTGATGCTCGACGAGGGTGTCGTCTCGGCCCCCGAGGACCTCGACCTGGCGATGATCACCGGCGCCGGCTTCTCGTTCTGGAACGGCGGCCTCACCATGCTGCTCGACCGTGAGGGCTTCGGCGAGAAGGTCAGCGGCCAGAAGTTCCACTGACCTGCCACTTCTGGCCGCGCTCAACCCGCTGACCTGCCACTTTTGGCCGCCGTACGGCGGCCACAAGTGGCAGGTCAGCGGTGTTTGAGCGGCCAGAAGTGGCAGGTCAGGGGCTGGTCGGCGTGCTCGACGGCTGGTCGGAGGGGCTCGGCGACTCGCTCGGCTCGGGCTCGGGCTCCGGCTCGGGCTCCGGCTCCGGCTCGGGGTCGAAGGTGGCGATGATCAGGCGGCCCGCCTTGCGGGCGAGTCCCTTGCTGCCGAGACCGAACCCATTGCGCAGGACCTGCTGCTCGTTGGCCCCGGGGATGCTGAAGGCGTCCAGCAGGCTCCACGGGGCCCGCTCCCCCGCGCTGCGCGCGATGTACTCGAGCGCCCACCACGCCAGCGCGTAGTGCTCGGTGGCCTCGCTGTCGTTGAAGCTGGCGTCCGGGGGCATCCGGTCGAAGCCGGCCCGTGCGGCCTTGATCGCGACCCGGGAGATCTGCCGGTCCTGCGGGGCCAGCGGCCGGACCGAGACCCACTCGGCCAGGCCCTCACTGAGCCAGACCGGGGCCAGGTCGTCGTGGACACCGATCGCGACGTGGGTGAGCTCGTGGCGGATCAGGCGGTCCCGCTCGGGCCCGGACTGCGACAGCATCCGTGGGTGGAGCACGAACCTGGTCGACGCCACCGAGCCGCCCGACGAGGAGTACACCGGGAAGGCTGCGCCGTCGATCCGCTCGGGATCGTCGCCCGGCAGCCCCTCGACGGAGCGCAGGAACCCCGAGTCGGAGAGCGCATAGACGACGACCGACCTCGACCACGGGTAGGGAACCGCGGCCGAGACCGAGGTGATGCCGCGCTCCACCGAGGCGAGGATGCCGCCGGCGTAGGCGACGCTGCTGGTGTCGAAGACGCCCAGCACACCGCGGCCGTTGCGGATCTGGACCGGCCCGTCGTCCCAGGGCTGCGGCCGGATCTGGTGCTCGGCCTCCCAGTCGGGGTCGGTCGTCGAGGCGAGGACGTAGCGGGCCTTCGCCCCCCGGCCAGCCTTGCCCTGAGCGGGGGTGAAGAGATAGCGGTCGGCGGTGATGACCGGACGGTCGTCGTACCCCTCGAGCTGCATGGTGAGGGTCACCGTCACCCAGTGCCGCCGACCGGTGCGGACCATGGACCGCGCGTCCATGGCGTACTCGAACGTCTCGAGCGGCAGTTGGGCGAGGTTGGCGAAGTAGGTGCGCTGCACCGCCGCGAAGTCGGCGTCGGTCTCCGCGAGCCCGCTCGTGAACGCCGACTCGTCGCCCTGGCGTACGGCGTCGGTGCGCTGGCGCAGGGCACGAGCGATGGCCTTGGCGACGTTGGGCTGGACCTTGAGGGTCGGCGATGCCGAGGTGGGATCGGGCGTGCCGACCGATGCCCGCTCGCTGGGGGCAGGGATCTTGTCGCCGGAGCAGGCCACCAGCAGGGTGCCGGCCAGCGCGAGCGCGAGGCTCCCGCGGAGCGCGCGGATGCTACGGAAGCTGATCGGCATCGATGAGCGAGCCACCCTCGACGAGTGCCGTCATGTCCTCGACGATGCCGAGGGCGATGGCTTGGGGGGTGAGCCCGATGCGCTCGAGGATCGCAGCCCGCTTGGCATGGGTGAGGAACTCCTGCGGGATGGCGTGCAGCCGGAACGGCGTGTGCACCCCCGCGTCGTTGAGCGTCTGGAGCAGCACCGAGCCACAGCCACCGACGCGTCCGTTGTCCTCGACGCTGACCACGAGGCGGTGCTCCCGCGCCAGCTCGACGATGGCCGGGTCGACCGGCATCACCCAGCGCGGGTCGACGACGGTGACCCCGATGCCCTGCGCGATCAGCCGGTCGGCCACCTGGACGGCAACCGTGGCCATCGAGCCGACGCCGACGACGAGCACGTCCTTGGTGCCGTTGCGCACCAGCACGTCGGCACCCCCGGCCTTGCTCAAGGTGTCGATGTCCTCGGGCGGCGGGCCCTTCGGGAAGCGCACCACGGTCGGCGCATCGTCGACCTCGACGGCTTCGTTCAGGAGCTCGCGCAGCCGCGTGGCATCGCGGGGCGCGGCCAGCCGCAGCCCGGGCACGACCTGGAGGATCGACATGTCCCACATGCCGTTGTGGCTGGCACCGTCGTCTCCGGTCACGCCGGAGCGGTCCAGCACGAAGGTGACGCCGCACTTGTGCAGCGCGACGTCCATCAGGATCTGGTCGAAGGCACGGTTCAGGAACGTCGCGTAGAGCGCCACCACGGGGTGCAGGCCGCCGATGGCGAGGCCGGCCGCTGCGGTGGCGGCGTGCTGCTCGGCGATCCCGACGTCGATGGTGCGATCGGGGAACCGCGCCTGGAAGTGGTGCAGCCCCACCGGGTGCATCATCGCGGCGGTGATCGCCACCACGTCGGGCCGGCGCTGGCCGATGTGCACGATCTCGTCGGCGAAGACGTCGGTCCAGATGCGCCCCTTGGGCACCTCTTCGCCGGTCTCGATGTCGAACGGCCCGGGGCCGTGGAACTGGTCGGCCTCGTGCGCCTCGGCCGGGTCGTAGCCGAACCCCTTGCGGGTCAGCGCGTGCACGATCACGGGACCACCGAAGCGCTTGGCCTGGGTGAGCGCCTGCTCCATCGCCACCCGGTCGTGTCCGTCGACCGGGCCGACGTACTTCAGGCCGAGGTCCTCGAAGAGCCCTTGGGGCGCGAGGGCGTCCTTGACGCCCTTCTTCATCGCGTGCAACGCGTCGTACGCCGCCGGGCCGACGCCCTTGACCGCGTGCAGCCGCCGCTTGACCTGGTCGAGGACCTGTTCGTAGCGCGGGTTGGTGCGCAGCGCGGTCAGGGCGTTCGCGAGGCCGCCGATGGTGGGCGTGTAGGAGCGACCGTTGTCGTTGACGACGATGACCAACCGGCTGGTGTTGGCGATCGCGATGTTGTTGAGCGCTTCCCAGGCCATCCCGCCGGTCAGCGCGCCGTCGCCGATGACCGCGACGACGTGACGGTCCTCGCGACGGATGGCGTAGGCCTTGGCCAGGCCGTCGGCGTAGCTGAGGGCGGTGGAGGCGTGGGAGTTCTCGACGATGTCGTGCTCGGACTCGGCCTGGCTGGGGTAGCCGCTGGCGCCCCCCTCCTGGCGGAGCTTGGCGAACGACGCCATCCGGCCGGTGAGGAGCTTGTGCACGTAGGACTGGTGGCCGGTGTCGAAGACCACCCGGTCGCGGGGTGAGTCGAAGACCCGGTGGATCGCCATCGTCAGCTCGACGACCCCGAGGTTGGGCCCGAGGTGGCCGCCGGTGCGGGACGTCGTCTCGACCAGGAAATCCCGGATCTCCGTGGCCAGGGTCGCCAGCTGGTCGTCATCGAGGTCACGCAGGTCGCGCGGGCCCGAGATCGACTCGAGGTGCCCCATGGATCCTCCGGTTCTGTGAGACGGCCGAATGTGCGAGTTTATCGGTCGGCCCTCACAGATCGAGAACCGCGACGGCCGGCTCGTGCAGGCTACCCATCCACACCCGACCTTCGTGCTCCCGCACCCCGGTGACCATGTGGTAGTCCGAGGTCTGCACGTCGCAGTCGTGGACGAGGGTCCCGGCGTCGTCGTACGCCTGGACGCGCACGGTGTTCTTCGGCTTGGGCTGCAGCCGCTCGGGGATCCGGGTGACCTGGCGGCGCAGCCACAGCGGGCTGCGCTGCAGCCGCTCCACGACCGGGTCTCGCGGCGAGGCGAGGGTGACCCAGATCAGGCCGTCGCTGCCGCGGGCGATGTTGTCGGGATAGCCCGGGAGGTCGGTGACCAGGAAGTCCCGCTGACCGGCGCGCTCCCCCGTGATCCAGTGGCGTACGACGGTCGCCGCACCCGTCTCGGCCACGGCGACGAACGACTCGTCGGCGCTGAGCGCAACCCCGTTGGCGAAGGCGAGCCCGTCCAGCACGACGTCGACGTGCCCGTCGGTCCCCAGGCGCAGCAAGCGACCGGTGCGGGTGTCCTGGATGAAGTCGCTCTTCCAGTCCTCGATCCCGAACTTCGTCGAGGAGTCGGAGAACCACACGGTGCCGTCGCTCGCGATCGCAGCGTTGTTGCAGAAGGCCATCCGCCGACCGTCGACCTGCTCGGTGACCTCCTCGACGGCGCCGTGCTCGGTCTCGATCCGCAGGAGCCCGCGCTGGGCATCACAGACCAGGAGCCGGCCGTCGAGGTCGATCTCGATGCCGAGCGGACGGCCTCCGGTGTGCGCGATCCGCTCCACCCGCGAGCCGTCGTGGCTGATCCGGAAGATGCTGCCGTCCTCGGTCCCGGTGAAGACCGCACCCTCGTCGGCGCCGTGGGTGCCGACGACGACGTCCTCGGCGCCGGCCGCATGCACGGGAATGACCTGGAATCGCTGGCTCATGGACACATGCTCTCGTAGAGGTCGGAGTCGAGGAAGGCAGGCACGACGATCGCGGCCGAGGCGCTGAGGTCGAGCCTGCGGGACGCGACCGGCTCCACGAAGACGATCTGGCGTCCCTCGCCGAGCACGATGTCGTCGTCGGTCAGGTCGACGGCCGCGGCGAAGACCGCCAGCCGGTCCAGCGAGGCGTACTCCTCGTGCCAGACCTCGATGTCGCGCCAGTGCTTGAGGGCACCGGGGGGCAGCTCGACGCCGGTCTCCTCGGCGAGCTCGCGGTGGGCCGCCTCGAGATCGCTCTCACCGGGCTCGATGTGGCCGCCCGAGAGCGCCCACTTCTCGGGGGCGATCACGGGGTGCTCGTCGCGCTCCTGGAGGAGCAGCCACCCGCGCCGGT
The DNA here is from genome assembly GCA_963850965.1 of uncultured Actinomycetota bacterium. Lineage (GTDB taxonomy): Bacteria > Actinomycetota > Actinomycetes > Propionibacteriales > Nocardioidaceae > Nocardioides. Next base: position 42,518 of record CAWKMT010000005.1, read on the forward strand.
CGACGAGCAGGACTCCGGCGAAGTGGCGCATGGGCACCACCGTAGGGGGCGAACCACCCGGATCACGGCCCCGCCACGGGTGGTTGAGACTAGAATTACCCGTGGCGACCCACACCCGCACCACCCGCGGCGCCTCTCGGGCCCTGTCCTCCTCCGCGTCCTGCGAAAGGCATCGGATGCTCCCAGCACCCCCGGCCCGAGAGCGACCGATCGCTGGCGTGCTCGATCCCCGTCGTCTCGCGGCCGCCGCGCTGGTCGAGAGCTCGATCCATCCCGGGGACCTCGATCTGAACGCCGTGGTGTCCACCGTGCAGCTGGCCTGCGCGGCCCCGATCGCCGTGATCAACATCGTGACCGAGGACCTACAGTCCTACGCGGCGGAGATCGGCCTCGGGACGCCATGCACCACCGTCACCGACGGCCTCTCCTTCTGCGCAGAGGTCGTCAACACCTCGCAGCCCCTGGTCGTGGCCGATGCCCGGGCGCACCCGATCTACCGGGCGAACCCCTTCGTCCAGAGCGGCGAGGTCGGCGCCTACGCGGGAGTGCCCCTCGTCGACAACGGCTTCGTCCTGGGCAGCGTGGCGATCTTCCACCCGGAGCCGCCGGCTTCACCGAGCGGACCTCGAGATCCTCCAGCACCAGGCCCGACTGGCCGCGTCGGTGCTGGCGCTGCGCCGCACGGCGCGCACCGACCTCCTGACCGGGCTGCCCAACCGCGCGCTCTTCGTGGACCGGCTCACCCAGTCGATCGCCCGGCTCGACCGCGAGGAGGGGACGATCGCGGTGCTCTTCCTCGATGTCGACGACTTCAAGCCGATCAACGACTCGTGGGGACACGTGGTCGGCGACTCGGTGCTCGTCCAGCTGTCGCCGGGGTCTCGCGCCGGTCCTGCGCAGCGCCGACACCTTGGCCCGCTGGGGCGGGGACGAGTTCGTCGCGGTGTGTCACGGACTGTCGGGTCGCGCCGAGGTCGAGAGCCTGGCCGACCGCCTGGTCCTGGCCGCCGCCCGGAGCGCGCACCACGCCGGTGCTGACCTGGCGCTCCGGATCAGCATCGGGATCGTGGTCGTCGACTCCGCCCTGGCCACACCCACCGACGCGCTGGACGCCGCCGACGCGGCGATGTACCGGGCGAAGGCGGAGCCGGGCTCTGCCTGGATCATCAGCGACGAGCGCCCCGGCTGCGCCCGCGGAGTAGACCCTCACAACCGCGCCCTGAACCGTCGCCCTCTCAGGGCCTCCTCGACCAGGCCCACGGCCCGACGCAGGCCGAGCAGTCGCGCGTCCTCGGCCTGCCACGTCTGGAGCGCCGCCTCGACGACATCGAGCGTGGCGACGTCACGCAGATCGGCGCGCGCCTGGCTCAGGCCGCGGCGTACGGCGAGCTGGCTGGCCTCGACGTGCAGGACCGCGAAGCGGGCCAGCACGACCAGATGGCGCCGCAGCGCCGGGTAGGAGCGGTACTCGGGCGGGCAGATGTCGAGGAGCCAGTTGTGGGCGGTCCGCTCCCAGTCGGGAGCGTCGGGAGGGCGGACCTCCCGCGGCCAGCCAGGGGGCGCCACGTGAGTGGGCATGCCCCCACCCTACGCCAGATTCGAACAGGTGTTCGACTTCCTTCAGGACTCCCGGCCTCAGCCCGGCAGGAAGCTGAACCGCACCTCACGCTCGGGGTTGTCGACGTTCACGTCCACCAGGCAGATGCTCTGCCAGGTGCCGAGCGCCAAGCGTCCACCCAACACCGGGACCGTGGCGTACGGCGCCACCAGCGCCGGCATCACGTGCGCCCGCCCATGTCCCGGACTGCCGTGCTCGTGGCGCCAGCGACCGTCGGCCGGAAGGAGCTCTCCCAGGGCAAGCAGGAGATCGTCGTCGCTTCCCGCGCCGGTCTCGAGGATCGCGATCCCGGCGGTGGCATGCGGGACGAAGACGTGCAGTAGCCCGTCCCCGCGGCCCGCGACGTACGACGAGCAGTCCTCAGTGAGGTCGAGCACGGTCTCGCGATCACCCGTGCGGTAGTGGCGCAGCTCGGAGTCCATCGCTGGTCGACCTTCCCTCAGACGGTGGCGCTGCCCGAGGCGCCTGCCGGGTCGGCAGGGTTCTTGATGCCGCCCTCGCAGGAGCCGTCCGGCTCGGGCGAGGTGTGTCCGTCACCGAACTTCGCCAGGAACAGCGGGAGCCGGGGGTCGTCGACGCCCTTCAGCCGCAGCTGGGCTCCCCAGACGGTCACGACAACCTTGGCCGGCAGTCCGGGGTAGGGCGACATGATGCCGTTCTTCGGCAGCATCCGGGCGAGGCGCTTGACGCCGGTCTCCTTCAGCGAGGGGCGGTAGGTGATCCAGACCGTGCCGTGCTCGAGGTCGTGCACGGCGTTCTCGTCGCGCACTGGCTCGTCGTAGACCCCGCAGTCGAGCCACGCCTCGTCATGGGGTCCACCCGCTGGCGGGACCATCGGATAGGTGACGGGGCCGGGGACGTGCGAGCGGTCCAGCTTCTTGAAACGGCGAACCTTGGCCAGTGACGGCACCTGGTCGGGCTGTTTGGCCTTGGCTGACGGTGAGGCGGACAGGCCGGGACTCTCCGGCAGCACCCGGGGGTCGTCGTCGTCCACGAGGCCCGGGATCACTGCTGCCACGCCGAGCACGAGCAATCCGACGAGGATCGCGAGGACGATCGGTCCCTTCCGCTTCTTCGGAGGAGGCGGGGGCGGTGCCGGCTCGAACGGGAAGATCGAGGTCATCGCGCCTCCAGGGCTTGTTCGATCCGCTCGACCTTGGCCGAGAGCTGGCCATCGAACCCGGGGCGGATGTCGGCCTTCAGCACGAGACCGACGCGCGGGGACACCTCGCTCACGACGTCGACAGCGCGCTTCACGACAGCCATCACCTCGTCCCAGTCTCCTTCGATGTTCGTGAACATGGCGTTGGTCTCATGGGGCAGTCCCGACTCCCGCACCACGCGGACGGCGGCGGCAACCGCCTGGGTCACGCCACCGGTCTCGTCGGTCGACGTCGGGGAGATGCTGAAGGCCACGATCATGGGGACACCGTAGCGAGCAGGCACCCCCAGAGCCCAGCGGGTCGGGCGATGTGGCGTCCGTTAGGTTTCCGGCGTGGACGTTCACTCGCTGGCCTGGCGGACCGATCTCGCGCTGCTGGCGCTCGGCGGCAGCGAGGTCGAGGACCACGACACGCATCTCGTGGTCCGGACGCCGGACAACCCGTCGTACTACTGGGGCAACTTCCTGCTCCTCGCCCAACCACCGGCTCCGGGCTCCGGCGACTTCTGGCTGGAGACGTTCCAGCGAGCCCTCCCCGAGGCCGGGCACCGTGCGATCGGGATCGACGGCACCACCGGTTCGGCACAGGACCTCGCCCCCTGGCCCAGGTCGGCCTCGAGGTCGAGACCTCCACGGTGATGACCGCCGCTGCGGTCCACCCACCGCCGCATCCCCACCCCGAGGCGATCGTGCGGGCGTTGAGCAGTGACGACGACTGGGCACAGCAGGTCGACGTCGCCATCGCCGGCGAGACCGACTACCCGCGCGACTTCGCGACCGCGCTCAACGCCACCAGCCGTCGGCTCGTCGAGCGTGGGCACGCGCAGTGGTTCGGCGCCTTCGTCGAGGGGCGGCTGCTGGCCTCCCTCGGCCTGGTCCGGGCCGGGGTGGACCTCGCCCGCTTCCAGCAGGTGAAGACCCATCCGGATGCGCGCGGACAAGGCCTGGCCGGAACCCTCGTCCATGCGGCAGGACGGTGGGGCCTCGACGACCTCGGCGCCACCCGGCTGGTGATGGTGGCCGATCCGGACTACCTCGCGATCCGCGTCTACCGCTCGGTCGGCTTCACCGGCACCGAGACCCAGCTGCAAGCCGCCCGCCGACCCGACTGACCGGCCCGACGAGAGCACCGGCGATTCAGTCAGCCTCGGGAAGGGTGGCGATGTGCAGCCAGAACTTGGCCAGCTCAGCCAGATCGAGCCGTAGACCCGTCATCGTGGCGGGCTTGGTGACGTAGGAGTTCGCACCACCGGCGTAGCTCGCGGCGATGTCCTCGGGCCGGTCCGAGGAGCTGAGGATGACAATCGGAATGTGCTTCCACGCCTCCTCGTTCCGGATCTCCTCGAGCGCCTCCAACCCGCTCTTCTTCGGCATCCGCAGGTCGAGCACCATCAGGTGCGGCGTCTCGGCGCCAGCGTGATCCCCTCGCCGGTGCAGGTAGTCGAGGAGCTCCTCACCGTCGCCCACCGTCGTCATCTCGAGGCCGGGCCCGTAGACCGACAGGAAGGCGCGTCGGGCGAAGAAGGCGTGGTCGGCGTTGTCCTCGGCGAGCAGGACGCGCACGACCCGGGTGTGGTCGTTGTTCACAAGACGGCCTCACGTTCCGGTTGGGGTTCCGACCACGAGGTCAGCAGCCGCGCCGGCAACCGTAGCCGGACCGTGGTGCCCGACGATCCGTCATCGTTGCCGGCCAGCTCGATCGACCCTCCGATCAGCTCCAGGATGCGCTTGCAGATGGGCAGGCCCATACCCGTGCCGGGGATGTCGCTGCGAGCGGCGTCGAGGCGCTCGAACACCTCGAGCGCCTTCTCCCGGTGCCGCTCTGGGATTCCCCGGCCGTCGTCGGTGACCCGCACGGTCGCCCCGCCGTCCGGCTCCCGCACGGCGTCGACCCTGATGTGCGAGCTCTCCGGCGAGTACTTCGCAGCATTCTCGAGGAGGTTGGTGAAGAGCTGTCGCGCTCTGAGCTCGCTCATCCAGACGGTCGGCAGGGTGCCGTCGACCGTCACCTCGCAGCCGGGATGGAGCACCCGGGTCTCCTCGGCCACGGATTCGACCACCGTCGACAGCGACACCTCGGTCGCGGGAGGCTCGGTCCGCCCGATCCGGGAGAGCTCGAGGAGGTCCTGGATGAGGTTCTGGATGTACATCGCGTTGACCGAGATCCGCTCGAGGTAGTGCTCACCGTCGTTCTCAAGCTGGCCGGCGTGCTCCTCGCTGAGGACGTCGAGATAGCCCAGGATGGACAGCACGGGGTTGCGCAGGTCGTGCGAGACGCTGTAGATCAGGGTCTGGAGCTCGGCGTTCACGGCCTCCGCCGCCTGCCGGCTCACCGCCTCCTGCTCGAAGAGTCGGCTACGTTCCATGGCCAGGGTCCCGAACGACGCCACCCGCTCGAGGAGCGCGAGCTCCCCGGCGCCGAAGATGGGGGCCGCGATCCCGGCCTGGACGATCAGCCACCCCCCGTCGAGTCGACAGCCCAGCATGCCGGTGCGTTCGACGACCATGCCCTCCGTCGTCGGAGGGGCGCTCGCGGCCCAGGCGAGGAAGGTCTCGACACGCTCGGGGTCGATGCCTTGCAGGGAGACCGGGGCGCCGTCCTCCGCCAGCACTGCCGCTCCGTGGGCGCCGAAGAGCTTGACCACAGCGGGGACGACGGCATCGGCAACCTCCTGGGCCGAGACCGACACCATGAGCGCCCGCTCGGCCTCCCCGAGCTGTTCGATGTCCTTGGCCCGCCAGGCCGCACGCAGCCAGGAAGGCACGACGAACGCCAGCACCAGCAGGTAGATCGCCAGCACGCCGATGAGCGTCGTGGCCACCTGGGCAGCACTTCCCGCCTCGGCGTTGCCGCTCCCGGACAGGAGCGCCATCACCATGACGACCTCGCCGATCGCCAGGGTCCGCAGGCGGTTCCTGACCAGGTGCGGTTGGCCCCGGCCGGCGCGCCACAGCCCCACGGCGCTCATGCCCGAGAGCACGGACCACACGACGTAGATCAAGCGTCACGTAGAAGACGAACCAGGTGCTGCGCGGCTCCCCCACGGCGGGGAACTGTGGCGAGAAGACGGTGAGGACGATCAGCCCCAACGTGAGACCCAGCGCCAGCCTGCTGATGGTGGGGCCGAGGGCGCCGAGGGCCGCCGCGAAGCGGACGAGGGCGTAGGGCACCAGGAGGAGCACACTCACGAGGACGACCGTGTAGGTGTGCCGCCAGAAGGTGCCGTCGTCGACCACGCCGACGCAGCCCGGCGAGCATGATCAGCCCGAAGATGCCGAAGATGCTCAGCGCCCAGCCCGAGCCGCGCGCCGCGGTCGAACCGGCGCCGTCGCAGCAGGACCACCATCGCGAGGGCGATGGCCGCCAGGTTGACGAGCTGGGTCACCAGCAGGAAGGTCACCGGATCAGCGGCCTCGGCCGCCATCGTCGTCACCGCCGGCCGCCCATCCGTGCGTTCCAACGGCGCGCTGGCCCAGTCAGAGGCATCCGCAGCGGTGGCCGCGCCGAACAGGAAGCCCTGGGCCCGGTCGATGCCGATGGTGCGCACCTGACGATGCTCGTCGTCGGTCTCGACACCCTCGGCCACCATGACCATGCCCAGGGCGTGTCCGACCGCCTCGACCGCGCGCACGATCGCCGTCCGGGGGCCCGAGGGGTCGTCGAGGGTGCGCACGAAGGAGCGGTCGATCTTGAGCATGTCCACCGGCAGCTGGGACAGGTGCGCGAGGGAGGACGAGCCGGTGCCGAAGTTGTCCAGGGCGGTCCACACCCCGAGCCCGCGCAGCTCCTTGAGGGTCTGGCTGCTCAGGTCGATGTCCTCCATGATCACGCTCTCCGTCATCTCGAGGCACAGGAGCTGACCCGGTAGTCCCGACGCCGCCAGCGCAGACGCAACGTCCTCGACCAGCCGGTCGGACCGGAGCCAGCGCGCCGAGACATTGACCGCCAACTGGAGGGCCTCGGTGGCCGAGCGGGCGTCGTTCCACTCCACCACCTGCCGGCAGCCCTCGCCGAGGATGGCGGCGTCGAGGACCACGATCGCATCGGTCTCGGCCGCTCCGGGCAGGAAGTCGGCCGGGAGGAGGAGACCGCGGTCGGGGTGGTGCCACCGGGCCAGGGCCTCGCAGCCCACGACTCGTCCGGTGGCGAGGTCGACCAGTGGCTGGTACCACGGCCGGATCTCGCCCTCGGTGAGCGCGCGTGCGAGATCCGCCTGGACCTGCACCTTGCGGGCAGCCAGCTCCCGCATCTCCTCGTCGAAGATCTCACACCGCCCGCCGCCGGCTCCCTTCGCGCGGTACATCGCGACGTCGGCGTTGCGGATGAGGGACTCGGCATCGGTCAGCTCCCCCGCCGGAGCCACGACCAGGCCCATGCTCATCGAGACGACCAGATCGCGCCCCGCCACCGCGAACGGCTCCTTGAGCGACTCCAGCAGGCGGTCCACGATGACCGTCACCGTGTCCACTTCGACGAACCCGTCGCAGACCATGATGAACTCGTCGCCGCCATTGCGGGCCAGCGTGTCGGAGGGTCGGATCAGGGCGTTGAGCCGATCGGCGACGCCGATCAGGAGCTCGTCGCCCGCGGCGTGCGAGAGGTTGTCGTTGACCCACTTGAAGCCGTCGATGTCCATGTAGACCAGGGCCACCATGTCGCGACGGCTGTCACCCAGCACGCGCTCCAGCCGGTCGAGGAGCAGCGCGCGGTTGGGCAGGCCCGTGAGGCCGTCGTGCATGGCCTGGAAGGCGAGGACTTCTTCGGAGAGCTTCTGCTCGGTGATGTCCTGGACCGAGCCGACCACGCGCAGCATGGCGTCGGTGGCGTCCGGTCCGACGACTTCGCGCACGCTGGCCCGGCACAGCATCCAGCGGATGGCGCCGTCGGGTCGAACCAGCTGGTGGACCACCTCGACCGGCGCCCGGTCCCGGGTCCAGCCGGTGAAGAGGAGTCCCAGCTCGGAGCGTTCCTCCTCCGGCACCAGGTCGGCGTACGCCTCGAACGCCCGGCTGTCGCGCGGCACTTCTTGGGTCGTGAGTCCGGTCAGCCGGAACATCTCGTCGGACCAGAGCAGCTCGTTCTCGGCGGGCACCCACTCCCAGCTCCCGAGCCGGGCGAGCTGCTGCGCCTCGACGAGCTGGGCCTCGCGCTCCACCAGCGCCTCCTGGGCGCGGCGACGAGACGTGACGTCATTGAGACTGACCACGGCACCGATCCCGGTGCTGCTCTCCTGCACGGGACGGGTGCGCACCTCGAGCACGATGCGGCCCGTCGAGGAGCGGAAGACCTGCTCGCCGGCGTCCACCACCTCACCCGACTCCAGCTGGACCTGGAGGGGGCACGGCGCACTCGGGCAGATGTGGAAGTCGTGGAGCTGCTGACCGATGAGCTCGGCTGCCGGCAACGAGAAGAGCTCGGTTGTGGTGCGGTTCACGAAGTTGAACGCGCCCGCACCGTCCAGGGTGCAGATCCCCTCCGCCGAGGTCTCCAGAACCAGCTCGAGTCGCTGGGTCAGCTCGGCTCGGGCGAGCTCGGCGGACTGCCGCTGGGCGCGCTCGAGCGAGAACACGACGGACCGACGTACGACGTCGGGACCGTGCTGGCCCTTCACGAGGAAGTCCTGGGCTCCGAGCGCCAGGGCCTGACGGCCGAGGTCGTCGTTGTCAGTGCCGGTCAGGACGACGACCGCCAGCTCCGGGGCTGCCCCCCTGAGCGCCTCGAGCGCCTCCATGCCGGATGCGTCGGGGAGCGAGAGGTCGAGCATCACGCAGCGAACCTCGCGGTCCTCCACGGCTTCGAGGGCGGCCTTCAACGTGCCGACCCGGACGATCTCGAGCCCGCCGGAGAACTGCTCGCGCATCACCCGTCTGAGCAGGAATGCTTGGTCGTCGTCGTCCTCGACCAGGAGGAGCACCCCCATGGCCTCGGCTGACTCAGATGCCGCAACTTCGTACAACTTCGACCCGCCCCCCCTCGCGCGTAGTTCGTTGCCAACCAGAGCGAGACCCGAGTCGGCACGAACTGAAGTCGCTGCTCACCCTAGTCCCCTCGGGACTCCCTCCGACGGCAAACGCCCAACGCCGCGGCCCTCAGCCGGAGGCAAGGGACTTGGCGATGAGGACCACTGCCGACACCGTGCACACCGCCAGCACGGCGTGCCGAAAGCGGTCGCGGGGAAGGCGGTCACGGAGTCGGACTCCCGACCAGATGCCGCCTGCCAGGAAGGGGAGCGCGAGGAGACCCACGACTAGCGACGCCGCGGGAACCTCGCCGGAGATCGCGAGGCCGGTCGAGGCTGAGCAAGGTGCCGATGAAGAAGAAGACGGCCAGGGTCGCTCGCACCTGGGAGGGTCGGCGATGCTGGAAGAGCAGGGCGATCGGCGGGCCTCCGATGGACGTGGCGGTGCCGGCCACTCCAGAGGCGAAGCCCGCGGTGAGCAAGGTCCCCCGGTTGACGGGCACGTGCACGGCCTGGACCGACAGGCCGACGGCCACCAGCACCATCAGGGCGAGGGCGATGCCCAGCTCTCGCGGAGTGAACGCGACGACCAGCCAGACACCGAGCAGGGTGCCGGGGATCCGGGCCGGCAGCGACCATCCGATGGCGTGCCAGTCGACGTGAGACCTCTCCCCCGCCAGTGAGAGGCCGGACACGAACAGGCCGAACCACAACGGCAGGGTGGGCATCAGGGTCGGCTCGAGCACCGCCACGATGGGCGCGGTCACGAGCCCGACCCCGAGGCCGACCACCGCCTGGACGAACGCGCCGATGAAGACGGCGAGCGCGATCGCCAGGACGACGGCCAGCGGTACTCCGGTCAGAATCAGCTCTTGCGCAGGTTGCGCAGGACGTACTGCATGATGCCGCCGTTGCGGTAGTAGTTGGCCTCACCCGGGGTGTCGATGCGGACCACGGCGTCGAACTCGACGTCGTCTGCCGTGACCTTGACCGTCTTCGGGGTGGAACCGTCGTTCAGCGCGGTGACGCCGGTGATCGAGAACGTCTCCTCACCGGTCAGACCGAGCGACTCGGCGCTCTGGCCCTCGGGGTACTGCAGGGGCAGCACGCCCATGCCGATCAGGTTCGAGCGGTGGATGCGTTCGTACGACTCGGCGATGACGGCCTTGACGCCCAGCAGCGCGGTCCCCTTGGCAGCCCAGTCACGCGACGAACCGGAGCCGTACTCCTTGCCGGACAGGACCACGAGCGGCGTCCCGGCGGCGAGGTACTTCTCGGAGGCCTCGAAGACCGTGGTGACCTCGCCATTGCCGGCCAGATCGCGGGTGAAGCCACCCTCGGTGCCGGGGGCGAGCTGGTTGCGCAGCCGGATGTTCGCGAACGTGCCGCGAATCATCACCTCGTGGTTGCCGCGACGAGAACCGTAGGAGTTGAAGTCACGGTTCTCGACGTGGTGCGCAGCGAGGTACTTGCCGGCGGGCGAGTCCTTCTTGATCGCACCCGCGGGCGAGATGTGGTCGGTGGTGACCGAGTCGCCGAGCTTCAGCAGCACCCGGGCGCCCTCGATGTCGGTGACCGGCGTCGGCTCGTCGGGCATGCCGTCGAAGTACGGGGGCTTGCGCACGTAGGTCGACTCCGGGTCCCAGGCGAACGTCTTGCCCTCGGGAGTCGGGAGGGAGCGCCACTGCTCGTCGCCGGCGAAGACGTCGGCGTAGCCGTCATCGAACATCTCGGAGGTGATCGCGGTGGCGATGACGTCCTCGATCTCCTTGGCCGTGGGCCAGATGTCGCGCATGTAGACGTCGTTGCCGTCGGTGTCCTGACCCAGCGGGTCGTTGAACAGGTCGACGTCCATGGAGCCGGCCAGCGCGTAGGCGACCACGAGAGGCGGCGAGGCGAGGTAGTTCATCTTCACGTCCGGGTTGATCCGGCCCTCGAAGTTGCGGTTGCCCGACAGCACCGAGACGACCGCGAGGTCGTTGTCGTTGACGGCCTTGCTGACCTCGGGGATGAGCGGGCCGGAGTTGCCGATGCAGGTGGTGCAGCCGTAGCCGACGAGGTTGAAGCCGAGCTTGTTGAGGTACGGCGTGAGGCCGGCCTTCTCGTAGTAGTCCGAGACGACCTTGGAGCCGGGCGCGAGGGTCGTCTTGACCCACGGCTTACTGCTCAGGCCCTTCTCGACGGCCTTCTTGGCCAGCAGGGCGGCGCCGATCATGACCGAGGGGTTCGAGGTGTTGGTGCAGGAGGTGATCGCGGCGATCGCGACGGCTCCGTGGTCGATCTCGTACTTCGAGCCGTCGCTCAGCTCGACCAGGGCCGGGTTGCTCGGTCGACCACCGTCGGCCGGGGCCGCGGAGACGTAGTCGCGCGGGGCGGCCTCACCGTGGCCGTTGGCCGGGGAGTCGGAGGCCGGGAAGGACTCGTCCAGAGCCTCGTCGAGACCGCTGGTCTCCTGGTTGTCGGTGTCACCGGTGTCGGTGTAGTCGGCCAGCGCGCCGCGGAAGGACGCCTTGGCGTCGGACAGCGAGACGCGGTCCTGCGGACGCTTGGGACCGGCGAGCGACGGGACGACGGTGGCCAGGTCGAGCTCGAGCTTCTCGGAGAAGCGCGGCTCGGCGGCCGGGTCGTGCCACAGGCCCTGCTCCTTGGCGTAGGCCTCGACCAGGGCGAGGTTCTCCTCGGTGCGACCGGTGAGACGCAGGTAGTCGATGGTCTGCTCGTCGATCGGGAAGACCGCGATCGTGGAGCCGAACTCCGGGCTCATGTTGCCGATGGTGGCGCGGTTGGCCAGCGGGAGCACCGAGACACCGGGGCCGTAGAACTCGACGAACTTGCCGACGACGCCGTGCTTGCGCAGCATCTCGGTGATCGTGAGGACCAGGTCGGTGGCGGTGGCACCCTCGGGCAGGTCGCCGTTGAGCTTGAAGCCGACCACGCGCGGGATCAGCATGGAGACGGGCTGGCCGAGCATGGCCGCCTCGGCCTCGATGCCGCCGACGCCCCAGCCGACGACGCCGATGCCGTTGACCATCGTGGTGTGGGAGTCGGTGCCGACGCAGGTGTCGGGGTAGGCCTGCGAGCTCGCCGTCGATCTCGCGGGTGAAGACCACGCGGGCGAGGTGCTCGATGTTGACCTGGTGCACGATGCCGGTGCCGGGCGGGACGACCTTGAAGTCGTCGAACGCGCCCTGGCCCCAGCGCAGGAACTGGTAGCGCTCGCGGTTGCGCTCGTACTCGATCTCGACGTTGCGCCCGAACGCCTGCGGGCGTGCCGAAGACGTCGGCGATCACGGAGTGGTCGATGACCATCTCGGCCGGCGCGAGCGGGTTGATCTTCGACGGGTCGCCGCCGAGGTCGGCCATCGCCTCACGCATCGTGGCGAGGTCGACGACACAGGGCACGCCGGTGAAGTCCTGCATGATCACGCGGGCCGGCGTGAACTGGATCTCCTTGCTCGGGGTCCGCGTCGGCGTCCCAGCCGGCGATCGCCTTGATGTCGTCGGCGGTGATGTCCGCGCCGTCCTCGGTGCGCAGGAGGTTCTCGAGCAGCACCTTGAGGCTGAACGGGAGGCTGTCTCGCGTCGAGCCCGTCACCGGTCACCGCGCTCGAGACGGAAGATCTCGTAGGACTTGCCGTCCACGTCCAGGGTGCCCTTGGCACCGAAGCTGTCCTGACTGGCCACAGTCATCTCTCCTTCACGTCGCGGGGGACGTCACTCGATTGGCTCAGGCCCATCTTGCCGCCGGGCCGGCGGAAGGGGGAAGTAAGGCTGTCCTTCGTTGCTGTCACTGCGGAGTTTCTCTTGATGTCAAGATACACGACATCAAGTGGTCTGTCAGGCGAGCACGTCGCACTCGCACGAGGATCGCGACGGTCTCGACGTGGTGCGTCATCGAAAGGGCGCCAATGATCCTGAGCGTCAGCGCGATCGTTTGCCACCGACTGGGTGCATGAGAGCAAACTAGCCGCTGCCCGGCACTGCCTCAGTCAAGCGCGGTGACGGCCGCTGTGGCCAGTGGTTCCAGCAACCGGTGCGCAACGGCGAACTGACCTGTACCCGGCTTCCCGGACTCGGCGGGAGCGTGTACGGATGGAGGATGAGCGCATCGTCTCCGACAAACGCGTTCTACCCGCCGCTCCCGGGTACGGCGTCAGGTGATGTGGACCATCGTTTGGTGAAAGGGGTCGGAGTAGTGCTCGGCGAAGAGCTTCGCGGTCAGTTCGCCGCGGCTGCCGACCCCGATCTTCTCGAACACCGACTTGATGTAGTCGCGGACGGTATGGGTGGAGAGGAACAACTCAGCGGCGGTCTCGGAGGTGGACATCCCCCGGGCGATGCAGCCGACGATGTCCCGCTCGCGCGGTGAGAGCGCGTAAGCCTCGACGATGATGGGGGCAATCTCGGCGCTCTGCGCGGCCTCGACGACGACGGCGACCGGGCTGCGGTCCTCGGTCTCGTCGAGGCAGGAGGCATGCATCACCACCCAACGGCCGGCGCGGTCCCGGAATCGCAGGCGTGCCGGGCGGTCGTCGTATCCCAGCGCGACGGCGCGTGCCTGTGAGACGAGCGGATGGATCAGCGGATAGGAGAGCAGGCGGTGAGGCATCGAACAGCGCGCCAGCAGTGACGCCCAGGACTCTCCCTCGGGATCGGGGCCGTAGATCGCGCTCAACCACGCCTTGGCTTCCAAGCTGGCCGACATCAGGACCCCATCGGCGTCGAAGAGCATCACTCCCGGGGCACTGGCCGACCAGGTCACCGGGGAGTGCAGGACCGAGCGGGTCCGGAGCGCGACACCGACGGGCTGGGAGATCGAGGACAGGACCCGCAGCTCGTCGGCATCAAATGCCGTGCGTCCCTTCTCCCGGTAGAGAGCGCCGACCGCCCAGGTGGTCCGACCGGTGCGGAAGGCCATCCTCACCTCGTCGTCGTAGCCCTGAGGCACGAGAAACTCGCGATAGCGCTGGCTGCGCATGGGCCGGCCGTCGGTGGCCTGCCGCAACGAGCCAACCGGCACGGTCTGCCTGGCAAGGTCACGGAAAAGCAGAGAGTCGGTCTGGTGGTGCTCCGCGTGCCAGAAGGGGAAGCACAGCGAGGCGTCCATGTTGACCATTCGCGCCGGAGCGGTGGCCAACATCGTGTCCGGATCGACCCCGAACAACATGCACCCGTCGAAGGGGACGACCTTGCCGATCTCCTCGCTCACACCGGCGAAGAACTCGTCCACGTTGGCGGCGCGGTCGTCCGCCTTCTGGATCGATGTGTCCAGGCCCCGGGCCACTGCGCCACCTGCCATGGCCCAAGGGTAATGCCGAAGAGCGGCCGGCGGACCCCCTCAACTGGGGGGTGACGGGCTGGTTCGTACACCCGTCCTCGCGGGATACCTCACGGGGCGCGACGGCGGCACAGTGAGGGCATCCCTCCGAGCCCACCCGGCCGACCCACATTCACCTGAAGGACCGCTGAGCACATGGACCTCGACACGATCCCGAAGACCGACCCGGTGCAGCTGGGCCCAGACACGTTCCTGATCACCAACATGGCACCGGTCGGGCCGGACACCCTGCTCCCGGTCAACTCCATGCTCATCCGGGGCGAGCAGCCGATCATCGTCGACACCGGAGCCCCCATACATCGTCAGCTGTGGCTGGACCAGGTGTTCAACCTCGTCGAGCCCGAGGACGTCCGATGGATCTTCCTCTCCCACGACGACGGTGACCACACCGGGGCGCTGCACGACGCCCTGGAGCTTTGCCCGAACGCCACGCTGGTCACCAACTTCTTCGCCACTGACCGGCTCGGCCTGGAGCGGCAGCTCCCACTAGAGCGCCTGATCTGGCGCGAGCCCACGGAACACTTCGATGCTGGGGACCGCAGGATCCGGCTCATCTTGCCGCCGATCTTCGACGGCCCGACCACCCGGGGTCTCCTGGACGAAAGCACCGGGATCATGTGGGCGGTCGACTCCTTCGCCGCACTCGCGCCGAGCGTGGTGCACCACGTCGACGACATCCCGCCGCAGATGTACCGGGAGACCTTCCACCTCGTCAACAGCCTGGTCTCGCCGTGGCACCAGTGGCTCGATCCGGACCGCTACCAACGCCACGTCGACGGCGTGGAGAGCCTTCGGCCGCACGTGGTGGCCTCAGCACACGGCCCGATCCTGCAAGGCCCCTCCATCCACGACGCGTTCGACTGGGTCCGAGCGATGGCCGGCCAGCCGATCGTGCCGCCACCAGGACAGTCGCTGCTCGACGAACTGCTCGCCGACGTCGTACCCGGCTGAACACGCCGCGACACGACGAGGCCGGTCGGCGCGCCGGTCCCGAACACCCCTCCAGTCCCCCGCTCACACTCCACGAAAACACCCCACCAGAACGGAGAACCACCCATGACGCAGACCATCTCCTCCGGCGTGACCTCGACCCGCGAGATCACCCCCGCGGACACCGAGAGGGTGGCCGAGATCGTGTTCCAGGCCTTTGCCGGCATCCATGACCGCCACCGCTTCCCCCGCGACTTCCCGACTCTTGCGACGGCGGTCGACCTGGTCGAGCACTTCACCGCTCACCCCTCGATCTGGGGGACGGTGGCGGAGCGTGACGGCGAGATCGTCGGGTCGAACTTTCTCGATGAGCGCGGGCCCGTCGCGGGCGTCGGTCCGATCACCGTGGATGTTCGAGCCCAGGCAACGGGCGCTGGCCGGCAGCTGATGCAGGCAGTCCTGGCCCGGGCCGAGGGCGCGGACGACGTGAGACTGCTGCAGGACTCCTTCAACACCCAGTCCCTCGCTCTCTACACCTCTCTCGGGTTCCGCGCCGAGGAGCCGGTGGCGCTGATGAGCGGCCGCCCGTCTGGGGCTCCGCCGGCCGAGGTCGAGGTGCGGCCACTCGCCCCCGAGGACCTGGGCGCCTGCGAACGCCTCGCCCTGGCGGTGCACGGCTTCGAACGCACCGCGGAGCTGCGCGACTCCCTCCAGGCGCCGGGCCTCGAGCCATTCGTCGCCGTCCGCGCCGGCAGCGTCGTCGCCTACGCCACAACGGTGTCGGTCTTCCCCGCAGCCCACGCGGTCGCCGAGACCGCGGCGGACCTGGCTGCGCTCATCACCGGTGCGGCCACCGCGACCGACGAGCCTGCATCGTTCCTGCTGCCCGTGCGTCAACACCAGCTGTTCAGGTGGGCGCTCGGCGCCGGACTGCGCGTGGTGAAGCCGATGACGTACATGTCCACCGGCTCCTACCGTCGACCTCGAGGAGCCTGGATCCCCTCAGTCCTCTACTGAGTGCGGTCTTCTGCGGCCCGGCACGTCGAAGAGCTCCGCCATGTCGGGTTCACCGATAGGAAAACGTCGGCGTCGTTGCCCTCAACGTGTTCACCGGCGCGCTCAAGCTCAGCGCCGGTCTCGGCCCCGACCGGCCGGATGCGTTTGCCGGCCCGAGCGACGCACAATGCGCCCACAGTGCGCCATCCAGGAAGATCTGGCGCTCCCAGGCGATCAGCGCACATTCCCCCGCCGCGCGTCAGTTCTCTCCATCGGCGCGACACACTCCACATGGTGCGTCATCGGGAAGACTCCGATGATCCTGAGCGTGAGCGCGATCCTTTGCGGTCAACTGCACGCGTGGGCCGAAGGTAGCCCCTGACCTGCAAGGATGGCGCTTCTGGCCACTGCTGAAGTCAGCTCCCCGAGCGGTCCGGTGCCGTTCAGGCCGCCCGTAGTTCCTTGGCGATTGCCTTCGCAGCGTGTCTGGCCTGTTTGGCTGCGTATCCGATCTGCGCGGCTCGCGGAACGAACCCAATGAAGCGCAGCCCCGCTGCGGCAGGGACCTCGCCCGTGGTTGTGGGCCGGCCCCGCTCGTCCAGCACGCCGAGGTGTCCGACCAGCTTTGTCAGTCCCCGCCGGAACCCGGTGGCGCAGACGATGGCATCGGGGCTGATTCGTGTGGTGTTTTCCAAGGTCACGGTCCCTAGATTCAGGGACTCGACGCCGCAGACGATCTCGATGGATCGATCTCGAATCGCAGCGATTACCTCCTCGTCGAGGATCGCCGGGGCGACGCCGAGGCGAGCGCTGCGCGCGAAGATGCCTTCCTCGGGGATGGGTAGGCCGAACTCGCTGAGGTCGCCGATGGTCATCCGGCGACCGAATCGCGCGATGGCGTCGGCGAGTCGGATCGGCGCGTTGTGCAGCGGGATGGCGATGACGTCGCCGGGGAGTCCTCCCGGTCCCTTGCGGAGCATGATGTTGGGCGGTGTCCGAACCGCGAGCCACACCTTGGCTGCACCTCCGCTGGCTAGGTCGTAGGCGATCTCGATGCCGGAGCTGCCCGCACCGACAACCAGGACCTTGCGTCTGGCGTAGGGCGATGGGTTGGCGTAGCGCGAGGAATGCACCAGGTCGCCGGCCCACTCTTCGCGCCCAGGCCATTCGGGGATGAAGGGCTCGTGGTCGTAGCCGGTGGCGACCACGACCTGGGGCGTGTCGATGGAGCCGCTTGATGTCGTCACCCGCCAACCCTCATCGGCCGAGTCGATTCGCTCGGTTGCACAACCCAATTGCAAGCTGATGTTGCTGTCGGCGGCGTGCTGCTCGAGATGAGCGATCACCTGGTCGCGGGTGGGATAGGTCGGCGTTCCCTTCCGATATGGCCGATTCGGCAGGTGCGAGAACTGCCTGCCGGTGTTCAGGCGCAGGCGGTCGTAGCGGTTCCGCCAGGCAGACCCGACCTGCTCGGCCCGGTCGATGACCAGGGGCTTCAGACCTCGATCCGCCAACGCGACCGCGGTCGACAGCCCCGATGTGCCGGCGCCGATGATCACGACCTGATGGGTTTGCATCTCAGGCCCGCCTGGCGAGCACGGCACTTTGAGGTCCGGCAAGCGACTGTTGGCAGTCGACCTCCCAGCCGGTCTCTTCGAGCCAGCTGGTGATCTCATCCACGCTGTAGACGTCGCCTTCGGCGATATGGGCGGCGAACTCGCCGGCCATCAGTGCGGCTGGCACGGGCTGGGTGTGGGTGGGGTCGGTCCAGAAGTCGGCCGCGATCAGTAGCGCGCCGGGGCTGACTGCGGCGGACACCCGGGTGAGCAGCATCCGGTTGTCTTCGGGTGAGAAGTAGTGAATGACGTTGTTGATCATCACCACGTCATGACCGGTCGGGATCGGATCGGTGAGGATGTCCGCGCCACGTACGGTCATCCGGTCAGCCAGGCCTGTCCCGGCGACGTGCTTCTCGGTCACGCCGATCGCGATCGGCAGGTCGACCAGCGTCGCCGTGAGCTGCGGGTTGCCACGCAGCAGGGCCGTGGACCACGAGCCGGTGCCGCAGCCGAGGTCGAGCAAGCGGTGCCGGTCGCCGAGGTCCACGGTGTCTGCGAGTGCCTGCGTCGGGCCAGCCAGCATTGACTCGATCCCGTCGAGCATCACTTGCTGCGTCTCGGGCGGCAGCTCGACGGCCTGCTGGCTGGGTCCGTGGGCCAGCGTGTCGGCGAAGCGGGCCCACGCTGGATAGCTCAACGCATCCCAGAAGCGGAGGCCGGCAGAGAGTCCGCCACCGGTGAGGAAACGGTCCGCGGGCGGGCTGTTCGTGTAGATGCCGCCCTGCTTGTGCAGCAGACCAAGGGCGGCGCATCCGTCAGCGAGGATGCGCGCGGAGCGCTCAGTCAGACCGACACGCGCCGACAGCCCTGCCAGGTCGGTCGGGTCGTCCTTGAGCGCGTCGAAGACGCCGAACTCGTTGGCCACGAACAGGAATTTTGCGGCCATGAAGCCACTTGCGATCTGCATGATCGGATCAGGGGTGATGTCGTCCATTCGCCCAGCATCCGGCCGCAGGGTCCGAGCGAGAATCCCAGAATTCTGGTTTGTTCACCAAACACATCCGGGACCTATCGTGGAGCCATGGATCGCGACAGGCTGGCCGCCGAGCTCACCGGGCTGGCGCGCGAGGGTCTGGACTGGACCGAGTACGTCACCACTGCGGACCAGGCGCTGGCCAAGGCCATCGACTTCGACCGGTCCTGCTGGCACACCGTCGACCCGGGCACCGTCCTGATGACCGGCAGCGTGAACCGCAACGTCGCCTGCAGCGGCTCGTGGCTCGCGGAGCACGAATACATCATCGAAGACGTCAACAAGTGGGACTTCCTGGCACGGTCCGGACGGCTTGCCGGAGCCACCAGCCAGGCCACGCATGGCGACCTGATGCGCAGTGCACGGAACCGGTCACACCGCGACTTCGGGATCGGCGACGAACTCCGCGGAAGCATGGTCGATCACGACGGCTACTGGGCAGCCGTCGGGCTGCTGCGGGACGAGGACCGGGCGTGGTTCTCCGAGCAGGACGTCGCCGTGTTGGCGAGCCTGTCGGCGATCATCGCCGAAGGTGCGAGGCGGGCGCTGGTCAGCACGATCGCGGCCCAGGCGATGGCGAACACGATCGGCCCCGGTGTTGTCACCTTCGATGCCGAGGGCAACGTCGAGGCATTGACGCCGGCCGCCATGGAGTGGATCGGGTTGCTCACCGAGGACCCACCGCCCGAGACACCCGGGGAATCCAAGGTCCTCCAAGCCGTGGCGGCCCGAGCCCGTAACGCGACGAGTGGCGACCCGCTGGAGGCGGCGGCGCGTGCCCGGCTGCGAGCCGCGGACGGTACTTGGCTGCTGCTTTACGGAAGTCGTCTCAGCGGCGACGATCGGACCGTCGTGGTGATCCAGCAGGCGTCGCCCTCGGAAGTGGCGCCGCTGGTGGCACTCGCCTACGGGTTGACCCCCCGCGAGGTGGATGTGACCCGCATGTGTCTTGCCGGCCTGGCCACCAAACAGATCGCCGAGCATCTGTACCTGTCGGCATACACGATCCAGGACCATCTCAAGGCGATCTTCGAGAAGACCGGCGTGCGTTCGCGCGGCGAGCTGGTCGGGCAGGTTTTCCTTGAGCATTACATCCCCCGTTGGCAGCCACTGGAGCACCCACCCCACGGTTGGCACGGCTACGAGTCCCACCCTTGAGAGCCGATCGCCTTTGCTGCACGAGAGGGCTTGGTGCCGATGTCCTTGGGCGTCCGCGCCCCCGCACGTGCTCTGGGCAGACGAGGAATCTCCTCAGTTCAGTGGGTCGCGGCCTCCATCGCTTCAGCGGCATCGCCGGTGAGACCCTCGGCGCGTCGCGTTGCAGAGCCGATGCGCTCGACCTCAAGGTCGCGGGCGGCGATCTGAAAGGGAGCCCGACGTGAGCCTTGGGGCCGGTTTCGGGGGTCGACCCCGACGACCCAAATCGCATCACCGCAGGTCAGAGCCGGTTTTCGTCAGCAAAGCGACGCACTCGACGTGGTGCGTCATCGGGAAGAGATCCAGGGAACGCAGCTTGGTGAGCTCGTAGCCCAGCTCGCGGAAGGTCGCGACGTCGCGCGCCAGTGCTGCCGGGTCACAGGCGACGTAGGCCACCGCACGCGGCGCCCGGTCCACGATCTGCTCGACCACCTTGCGGCGAGCGCCCTCGCGGGGCGGGTCGAGGACGACGATGTCGAAGGGCTCGTCATAGCCCGCGGCCAGGACCTTGTCGACGTTGCCCCACGCGACGACGGCCTTCTCCCGGCCGAGGAGGTTCGCGGCAGCGTTCCGCGTCGCCTGGCGGTCTCCCTCGACCGCCACCACCCGGGCCGACTCCCCCACCGCTTCGGAGAGGAAGCGGGCGAAGAGGCCGACCCCGGAGTAGAGGTCGAGCGCCCGCTCACCGGGCTGGGGCGCGAGGAAGTCGAGCACCGTCTCGACCAGGACGCCCGGAGCACCGGGGTGCACCTGCCAGAAGCCGTCGGCCTCGACCTGGAAGGAGAAGGTGCCGGCAGCGGACTCGACGGTCTCCTCGACCAGCTCCTCGGCACCGGCACCCGACACCACGTCGCGGGCGTCGGGGTGGGCGATCTTGCAGTCGTCGATCTCGATCACGATCTGCGACCGGTGCGCGCGCATGCCGCGGGCGCCACCCGGCAGGGCGACGTACTGCATGCGGGTGCGCCAGCGCAGGCCCTCGTCGTCGCCGGGCACTGCCTCGACCACGAGGGAGGTCAGGCGCGGGTCGTCGGCCTCGAGCCCGCCGAGCCGGGTGAACTGCTCACGGACGACATCGGCCTTGAGCGCACGCTGGCGCGCGAGGTCGACGTGCTGGAAGTCGCAGCCACCGCAGAGGCCGGGCCCGGCGTACGGGCAGGGTGCGGGGACCCGGTCCGGCGGACGGCTCCAGCACCTCCACGGCGTCGGCGCGCCAGAACTTGTCCCCCTCGGTGCCCTCGGTGATCTCCAGGACGACTCGCTCCCCCGGGACGGCGTGCCGCACGAAGACCACCCGCGACTCGGGCTCGGGCAACCGCACGATGCAGTGCCCGCCGTGGGCGATCGACCCCACGACCGCTTCGAAGCGCGCCCCGACACGCGATGCGCCCTTGGCCTGGCGTGGTCTGGGGGTGCGGCTCATCGGGGGTTCTTCCTGTTGGTGGGTCGGTCACGGTCGAGGTTGCCCAGACGTACGTCGCCGGGTCGCACGCGGCGTGCCTCGCGCTCCTCACGCTCCCGGGCGATCTGGGAGGACCGGAGCTGATAGGGCACCGAGGTGACCATCACTCCGGGGGCGAAGAGCAGACGGCCCTTGAGTCGCAGCGCGGTCTGGTTGTGCAGGAGTTGCTCCCACCAGCGTCCCACGACGTACTCGGGGATGTAGACCGCGACGACGCCGCGGGGGTTGGCCTTCTTGATCTCCATCGCGTAGTCGACGATCGGCCTGATCAGCTCGCGGTACGGCGAGTGCAGGACCTTGAGCGGGACGCCGAGGTTGCGCTCGTCCCACTCCTCGAGCAACCGGTTGGTCGCGAACGCGTCGGCGGCGACGTAGACCCCCTCGAGCACGTTGGGCCGCGTCGCCTTGGCGAACGCCAGCGCCCGCAAGGTCGGCTTGTGGAGCTTCGAGACCAGCACGATCGCGTGCACGCGGGTCGGCAGGAGGTTGTCGTCCTCGTCGGCGGAGAGCTCCTCGGAGACGCTCTCGTAGTGCGCGTGGATGCCGCGCATGATCAGGAAGAAGATGATCATCGCGAGGATCGTGATCCAGGCTCCCTCGAGGAACTTGGTCACCACCACCACGACCAGGACGACCGCGGTGAAGGTCAGGCCGATCGCGTTGATGATCCTCGAGCGGTACATCCGGCGGCGGGCCACCGGATCGACCTCGTCGCGCAGGTGCCGGGTCCAGTGCCGAATCATCCCCAGCTGGCTGAGGTTGAACGAGACGAAGACCCCGACGATGTAGAGCTGGATGAGCTTGGTGACCTCGGCGTCGAAGACCTGGATGAGGATGATCGCCATCAGCGCCAGGAAGACGATGCCGTTGCTGTAGGCCAGCCGGTCGCCGCGCGAGCCGAGGGCGCGGGGTGCGTAGCCGTCGTTGGCCAGGATCGACCCGAGCACCGGGAAGCCGTTGAAGGCGGTGTTGGCGGCCAGCACCAGGATCACTCCGGTGACACTCACGACGAGGTAGAACCCGGGCGAGAAGTCGCTGAAGACCGCCCGAGCGATCTGGGCGATGACGGCGTGCTGGTCGTAGTCGCCCGGGAGGGCCTGGCCGTTCATCGTCAGGCGGTGCAGGTCGTCGGGATCGACGTACTTGAGCCCCATCTCCTTGGCCAGCACGATGACGCTGAGCATCATCGTGATCGCGATCAGGCCGAGCAGCAGGAGCGTGGTCGCGGCGTTCTTGCTCTTGGGCTTCTGGAAGGCCGGGACGCCGTTCGAGATCGCCTCGACGCCGGTCAGCGCCGCGCAGCCCGACGAGAAGGCCCGCGCCAGCAGGAAGAGCAGGGCGAAGGTGGTCAACGACCCCTCGTAGCCCGGGGCGGCCTCGATGTCGAGGCCCGCGCTCTCGACCTGGGGCAGGTCACCGGCCAGGAGCCGCATCAGGCCGTAGCCGCACATCCCGAGGATCGCGACCATGAAGACGTAGGTCGGCAACGCGAAGAACGTCCCCGACTCCTTGACGCCGCGCAGGTTGAACGCCATCAGGATCAGCACCATCACCGAGGCGAAGAGCGCCTCGTGGCCGTACAACGAGTTGACCGCCGAGGCGGCGTACTGCGCGCCCGAGGAGATCGACACCGCGACGGTGAGGACGTAGTCGATGAGAAGCGCACTCGCCACCGTGGTCCCGGCCGTGCGGCCGAGGTTGACCGTCGCCACCTCGTAGTCGCCGCCGCCGCTGGGATAGGCATGGACCGTCTGGCGGTACGACATGACGACCGCCAGCAGGACCATGGCGACGGCGATGCCGATCTTCCAGGACCAGATGTAGGCCGAGGCTCCCGCGAGGGAGAGCATGATGAAGATCTCGTCCGGGGCATAGGCCACCGACGACAGGGCATCGCTGGCGAAGACGGGCAGCGCGATCCGCTTGGGCAACAACGTCTCGCCCAGCTGGGAACTGCGCAGCTTGCGTCCCAGCAGGATCCGCTTGGAGACATCGCCAACACTCACGAGCCGCAAGGCTAGACCAAAGAAGGACCCTTGGCGCCTTCCTCACCGATGCGACTCATGGGTGGACGAGCCCTGCGGTAGCGTCTGCGCTGTGCATGTTGTGATCATGGGCTGCGGCCGCGTCGGCTCCACGCTCGCCCGGAGCCTCGAGGACCGCAACCACACCGTCTCTGTCATCGACAGCGAGCCCGACTCCTTCCGGCGCCTGGGACCGGGCTTCAACGGCGACAAGGTCACCGGCTACGGCTTCGACCAGGAGGTCCTGGAGAAGGCCGGCATCCGCCGCGCCGACGCCTTCGCCGCTGTGTCGAGCGGTGACAACTCCAACATCATCGCCGCGCGCGTGGCCCGGGAGACCTTCGGGATCCAGCAGGTCGTGGCCCGGATCTACGACCCCGGCCGCGCCGAGGTCTACCAACGTCTCGGCATCACCACGGTCGCCACGGTCAAGTGGACCGCCGACCAGGTGTTGCGCCGGATCCTGCCTGCGGGCGCCGAGCCGGACTTCCGCGACCCCTCCGGGACCATCCGTCTCGACCAGGTCCCGGTCACCGAGGCGTGGATCGGCCACCGCACCGTGGACTTCCAGCTGCAGTCGCGCAGCCGGATCGCCTGGATCGACCGCCTGGGTGAGGGCATGCTCCCGTCGCGGGACAGCGTCATCCAGGAGGGCGACCTGCTCCACCTGGTGATGCGCGAGGAGAACGCCGCGCACGCCTACGCCATCTTCGACCGAGGGCCTGAGGACAACTGATGCGCGTCGCCATCGCCGGAGCGGGAGCTGTCGGGCGCTCGATCGCCCGCGAGCTGATCACCAACGGCCACCAGGTGCTCCTCATCGACAAGGAGCCCAACGCCATCCGGCCCGAGCGGGTCCCGGACGCCGAGTGGTTGCTCGCCGACTCCTGCGAGATGTCCTCGCTCGAGGAGGCCCGCATGGACCAGTGCGACGTCGTGATCGCCGCCACCGGCGACGACAAGGCGAACCTCGTGACCTCGCTCCTGGCCAAGACCGAGTTCGGGGTCCCCCGCACCGTCGGTCGGGTCAACCACCCGAACAACGAATGGCTCTTCACCGAGGCCTGGGGAGTCGACGTGAACGTCTCGACCCCCCGGATCATGTCGGCGCTCGTCGAGGAGGCAGTCACGGTCGGCGACCTGGTCCGGCTCTTCACCTTCCGCCAGGGCAACGCCAACCTCGTCGAGATGACGCTGCCGACCGACTCACCGTTCGTCGGGAAGCCGGTCGGACTGATCCCGCTGCCGGACAACTGCGCGCTCGTCACGATCCTGCGCGACGGCCAGGTCTACGTCCCCGACGTCGAGCAGCCGGTCGAGGCGGGCGACGAGCTCCTCTTCGTCGTCCCGGCGGACGTCGAGGACCAGCTCGAGCGGATCCTGTCGCCCTCCACCCACGGCGGCTGAGCGGCCGGGGCGTCAGCCCTCAGGCCTCGACGACGGCCTGGCTCGGCGTGTGGTTGCGTCCGAGGACCCAGGCCATCGCGGCCAGCGCGCCCAGCTGGAGCGGCCAGCCCAGGATGATCTTGAGGATGCCGAGGGAGGCGATGGCGGTGTCCGCCCCGATCGCCCCCGACGATCCGGCCAGCCACAGGGGCGTCTGGATGGCGACGCGGACCACGCAGGGCAGGACGAGCAGCCAGGTCAGCACCGTGGTGAGCTTCAGGATCTGTGGGTCCTGACGCCAGGCGGTGGGATCCCCGGTGACGCTGCCGACCATGAAGCCGACCAGGGGCCAACGCAGCAGACAGCTCATCGAGAGCAGCACGGTGTAGACCGCGTTGTAGATGATGCCGGGCAGGAAGTAGGCCAGGGCCTGGTCGTCGGCGCTCCCGCCGTTGCGGGCCGACATGGTCACGAAGAGCCAGCCGATCCCGATGCCGAACAACGCGTTGACGCAGAACTGCACCGTCGAGCGCTGGACGATGCGTACGACGAGCAGCACCACCGCGGCGGCGACACTGACCGACAGTGCGACGTACAGCTCGCGGGTGGTCAGCCACAGGAGGGTGAACAAGATGGTCGGCACGGCTGCCTCGACCATGCCGCGCCGGCCGCCCAGCGCCTTGGCGAGCTGGGCGCGCACGACCGCCTCGACCGTCTCGACCGAGGCAGCGGGAGCGGCTGCGGACTCGCTCACGGGATCAGCTCGTAGCGGGGGTTGTACATGATGCGCTGCCCGTCGGCGGCACTGATCCGGCCCTCGATCTCCATCGCACGACCAGGGGAGATGCCCGAGATGCGGCGTCGACCCAACCAGACGACCACGACCACGCCGGTGCCGTCGAAGAGCTCGGCCTCGAGGGCCGGCACCCCGCCGCGGGGACGCAGGGTGACGGTGCGCAGGGTGCCGCGCAGTCGCACGCGCTCGCGGTCGGGCGCGGCTGCGATCGTGTCGAGCCCGGACTCGGCGTAGGTCTTGCGCAGGTCCCGCGCGTCCTGGTCACTGCTGCTGGCCCACTTGCTGATGCTGCGGCGCAATCGGCTCTTCTCGGGCATGACTCGAGCCTAGGCGGTCGGCGGGTCGATGCGACGGGCGCTCTCGGGGAGCGCGACGGGCAGCGCATCCCCGACGGGCATCGCGTGATCGCCGCGGCGGACGCCGACGCGCGCAATCGTCTCTTCCCACGCCTGCGAGGAGTCGAACTCCAGCGCAGGGCGGCCCAGGAGGGTGGCCCGCAGCATCCAGCGCGGCCCGTTGATGCCGATGATCCGCGAGGGCTGGGTGCCGGTGGTGCCGTCCTCGCGGCGCACCGAGACCTGGCAGACCAGCTCGACGCCGAAGTTGCCCTCGCGCTCGGTGGCGACCCCGCCGTGCTGGGCCATGTCGGCCGCGATCTGCGGGCGTACGTCGGTCCAGAGGTCGCCGTTGCGCGGCGCGGCGAACGCCCGCAGCTCGACAGCGCCGTCACTCCCGGCCAGGACCACGGACTGCACGTGCCCGGTCGACTCGTCGACCTGGAGTCGCAGCTCACGGTCCGCCTCGGGCTCGATCAGCAGGGAACCCAGGTCGACCCGCTCCTGGATCGTGGCGGGCAGCTCGTCGACGTCGTACGGCCCCGCGGGGGCCAGGGGCGCTTCGGGAACACCGGCCTCGGCAGCCTCGTCCTCGGGGACCTCGGCTGCTGCGTCGGGCTCGGTCGACTTGCGGCGGAACTTCACGAACTTCTCCTCGAACCACTGGACGAAAGATGGGGGGACGGGGGTCAGGCCTGACCGAAGCCCCCGGTAGAACCGTAGCCCCCGGCGCCTCGGACCGACGCGGGCAGTTGGTCCACCTCGACGAACCGGGCCCGTTCGAAGCGCTGGATGACCAGCTGGGCGATCCGATCCCCGCGGCGCAGCTCGATCGGCTCCACGGGATCGTGGTTGATCAGCATCACCTTGATCTCGCCGCGGTAACCCGCGTCCACCGTGCCCGGGCTGTTCACGATCGACAGGCCGTGGCGGGCGGCCAGGCCCGAGCGGGGATGGACCAGGGCCACGAAGCCGGGGGGCAACGCGATCGCGACCCCCGTCGGGACCAGGGCCCGTTCCCCCGGCGCGAGCCTCACGTCGACGGTCGTCAGCAGGTCCGCACCCGCGTCACCGGGGTGGGCGTACGCCGGCAGGGGCAGCTCGGTGTCCAGGCGGACCACCTCGACGGCGAGATCGGCGGGGTGGTCGACGAGATCGTCAGCGCGGTCGGGGGCAGCGTCATCAGCGGGGGTCACGGCGGGTGACCCTACTCCGCGTGCCAGTCTTCTCCCGTGAAGTCCGAGCAGGAGTACGACGAACGGTTGCGCGTGCCGCTGCGCTGGTGGGTGCAGGGCACGATGCTGGTGGCGAGCCTCTGGCTCGCGGTGGTGGTCGCGACCCCCGGTGTGGTCGCCTGGATCGTCACGGCGCTGGCCCTGGGCCTGCTCGTGCTGGGCTTCCTCGCCTACGGCGGCGCCAGGCTCACCGTCGGCGGTGGCGTCTTCCGCGCCGGTCGCGCCCACATCGCCGCGCGCCACCTCGGCACCGCGCTCTCCCTGGACAGCGAGGCCACCCGACGCACGGCCGGGGTCGACGCCGACGCCCGCGCCTTCCTGCTGCTGCGCCCCTATCTCAAGCGAGCCGTGCGCGTGGAGATCACCGACCCGGCCGACCCCGCGCCGTACTGGCTGGTCAGCACCCGGCACCCCGACCGGCTGGCTCGCGCGCTGACCACGCTGCGTGAGCAAGCCTCGGCTGGGTAGGGTCCTCCCCATGGCATCCGGATCCAAGGTATGGAGCATCTTCTCCCTCGGCGCAGCGGTGGGAGCCGCGACCCTGGCGAAGAAGGGACTCAACACGACGTGGCGTGCGGCCACCGGGAAGAACCCCCCGGCCAACCCCGCCGACCCCGACGTCGACCTCTGGGAGGCCGTGGCGTGGGCCGCGGTGAGCGGCACGTTGATCGCGCTGGCCCGAATGCTCGCCAGCCGCAAGGCCGCCTCCTACTACGCGCGCTCGACCGGTCACCTCCCGCCCGAGCTGCGCAAGGACAACCAGAACGCCGACGCGACCGACGCCCCGACTGTCTGATCGCCAGGCTCAGGAACAGTCCCGGCAGATCATCTTCTTGGCGTTCGCCAGCTGCGAGCGGTGATGCACGAGGAAGCAACTCAGGCAGGTGAACTCGTCGTCCTGCTTGGGCTTGACCTCGACCGAGAGCTCCTCGTGCGACAGGTCGGCGCCAGGCAGCTCGAAGGACTCGGCGGCCTCGGTCTCGTCCTCGTCGACCTTGCCGGAGTTCTTGTCGTGGCGACGGGCCTTGAGCTCTTCGATGCTTTCTTCGGACTGCTCGTCCTCGTTCTTGCGTGGTGCGTCGTAGTCAGTGGCCATGCGTCACTTCTTTCCCTGGAACCTTGCTGCTCGAGCCGTCGTGGATCAGGACTTCGTCGGCGCCAGATTGTGCACCATCCAGCGAGACTCGTGCACGCCGGTTGACGCCGTGACGCGTGAACATCTGGTAACAGCGGGCTATTCCCCGACGATCGGGCCCTCGGGCCGCAGGAATCCCGCCTCGACGACGGCGGCGCGGAACTCGTCGAACCCGTGGTCGGGGGCGCAGATGAGCAGGTCCCGGCCACCCGCGCCGGTCGTCAGCTCGGTCCTGGCTCCCGCGACCCTGGCCACGAGCCCGCCGGCCGCGTGGTCCCAGTCGTGGACGCCCTCCTCGACGTAGGCGTCGACCAGCCCTTCGGCCACGTGGCACAGGTCGAGCGCGCACGAACCCAACCGGCGGATGTCGCGCACCCGGGGCAGGAGGCGCACCATCGCACGGGCCTGGAGCTCGCGGAGTCCGGCGTCGTAGTTGAAGCCCGTCGCCACCAGACGATGGCTCAACGGCGCCGGAGGCCGTACGCCGATCGGCCGAGCGTCCCGGGTGGCCACTCCCCCGCCCCCCGGGAGGAGGTGGGCGACGTACTCGGTGCCGGTGGCGGCGTTCAGCACCACTCCCGCCACGACCTCACCGTCGACCTCGGCGGCGATCGAGACGGCGTACTGGGGGATGCCGTAGAGGAAGTTCACGGTCCCGTCGATCGGGTCGATGATCCAGCGCACCCCCGAGGTGCCCGCCTGGTCGTCCCCCTCCTCGCCGAGGAAGGCGTCGTCGGGGCGGGCCCGGGCCAGCAGCCGGCGGATCAGCTCCTCGCTGGCCCGGTCGGCCTCGGTCACGATGTCGATCTTGCTGCTCTTGGTGGCGGCCACGCGCACGCCCACCTCGGCCCGTCCGCGCACCAGCTCAGCCGCAGACCTGGCCGTCGCGAGAGCGAGCCGGGCCAACTCCTCACTCATGCGTCGGAGCCACAGAGCGCCGGGCGCTCACCACGGGGGTTGGGGCAGCACCCCACCGGGCAGCGGTCCCAGAGGGGGTCGATGCTGCCCATCGCGGCGCGCGCCACCTCGCCTCCACGTTCGACCGTCGCCCGCTCGAGGAGCAGGTCGCGCACGGCCGACACGAAGCGCGGGTCCACCCCTGCCGTGGCCGCCCGGGTCGTGGGCAGCCCCAGCTTCTCGGCGGTCCGGAGCGCCTCGGTGTCGAGGTCGTAGATGACCTCCATGTGGTCGGAGACGAAACCGATCGGCACCATCACCACGGCCGGAACGCCGGCACCGGCCAGCGACTCGAGATGGTCGTTGATGTCCGGCTCCAGCCATGGGGTCCGGGGTGAGCCGGAGCGCGAGCAGAAGACGAGCTCGTGGGGGTGGCGGCGCCCGGTCTCCGCGCGGACCCGGTCGACGATTTCGGCAGCGACGCTGAGGTGCTGCGCGACATAGGCCCCACCGTCGGGCCCGCTGGAGTCGTTCATCGCGTCCGGGACCGAGTGCGTCACGAAGGCGAGGTGGGCGCCCTCGCGCAGCTCCTCGGAGAGGTCGGCCAGGGCAGCCAAGGTGGCGTCGACCATCGGCTCGACGAAGCCGGGGTGGTTGAAGTAGTGGCGCAGCTTGTCCAGGCGCGGTGCACCCTCGATCCCGGCCACCGCGTCGGCGAGGTTCTCGCGGTACTGCCGGCAGCTGGAGTACGACGAGTAGGCACTGGTCACGAAGCACGCGGCCCGGGTGATCCCGTCGGCGGCCATCTGCTGGACGGTGTCGCGCAGGAGCGGGTCCCAGTTGCGGTTGCCCCAGTAGACCGGCAGGTCGATGCCGGCGCCTGCGAGGTCCTCGCGCAGCGCAGCCAGGAACTCACGGTTCTGGTCGTTGATCGGGGAGCGACCTCCGAAGAGGAAGTAGTGCTCGCCGACCTCCTCGAGCCGCTCCCGGGGGATGTTGCGGCCGCGGGTGACGTTCTCCAGGAAGGGCACGACGTCCTCGGGACGCTCCGGTCCCCCGAACGAGACGAGGAGAAGGGCGTCGTAGGGCGCGACGTCACGGCTCGGCGATGGGTGCATGGCGCCCATCGTAGGCAGCGCGGCAATTCGTCCCCGGGGCCCTGTGGTCCTACGCTCGCAAACGTGCTGACGTCGTATCGCCGCGTGCTCTCCGAGCCGGGCACGCTGCGCTTCAGTGCCACGGCCCTCGTGGCGAGGCTCCCGATCTCCATGGTCGGGCTGGGCATCGTGCTGCTGGTCTCCGCCGCCACCGGCTCCTACGCCCTCGCGGGCGCGGTCTCCGCGGCCTACATGCTGGCCAACGCGCTGTTCGCGATCCTCCAGGGCCGACTGCTCGACACCGTCGGCCAGCGTCGGGTGCTCACGGTCGCTGCCGTGGTCTTCGGCGGGTCGACCCTGCTGCTGGTCTGGTCCGTGCAGGCCGGCTGGCCGCTCTGGGTGACCTACGTCGTGGCCGCGGTTGCCGGCGCGAGCCTGCCCCAGGTCGGGTCCTCGGTGCGCGCGCGCTGGTCCCACGTCCTCTCGGAGCCGCGCGACATCCAGACTGCTTATGCCCTCGAATCGGTCTTCGACGAGGCCGTCTTCATGCTCGGCCCGATCCTGGTCACGGTCCTGGCGACCGCCTGGCACCCCGTCGCCGGCATGCTCGTGGCGGTCGTGGCCTGTGTGGGCGGAACGCTGGTGTTCACGGCCCAACGCACCACCGAGCCGCCCGCCACCGGCCGACGACGGGAGACCGGGCCACGGCCCTCGTTCGGCTGGCGCACGGTCGGTCCGCTCGCTGTCGTGAGCGCCGCGCTCGGCACCCTCTTCGGAGCGGTGGAGGTGAGCACCGTCGCCTTCGCCGAGGAGCAGGGCAGCCAGGCCTACGCCGGGCCGCTGCTCGCCCTCTACGCACTCGGCAGCCTGCTCGCCGGGGTGATCACCGGTTCGTTGCACTGGCGACGCGGGCCGGACGTCCGGGTCCGGTGGGGCTCCCTGGGCATGGCCCTGGCCATGCTCCCGCTCTACTTCGTGGACTCCCTGCTCGTCATGGGTCTGCTGCTGCTGCTCGCCGGCTTCGCGATCGCACCGACCCTGATCGGAGCGCTCTCCCTCACCGAGCAGACGGTCCCGAGGGCCAGGCTCACCGAGGGGATGGCGATCATGCACACCGGCCTGGTCGCCGGGGTCGCGCCGGGGGCCACGATCTCTGGCCTGGTCATCGACCACCACGGTGCGTCGGCGGCCTTCCTCGTCGCCCTGGGCGCTGGAGTCGTCGCCACGATCGCTGGGCTGGCGCTCCCGCGCACGTCGATCTCCGACCCCGACGAACCTTTGGCCCACCCGATCGCGTCTGAGTGAGCAACGGGGGCGCTCGGCCCCCGATGTCCGACACAGAGGAATGACACATGGCGCGACCTGACAACGGTGAGTTCGCGGAGTTCGTCTCCGCGCGGTCCGCGGCCCTGCACCGGGCGGCGTACCTCATGGTCGGCGAGGTCTCGCTGGCCCAGGACCTCGTCCAGGAGGCCCTGACCAAGACGTACGTCGCGTGGCCGCGGCTGCGCGACCCCGGCAACGCCGAGGCCTACACCCGCAAGGCGATCACGACCACGGCCATCTCCTGGTTCCGGCGCAAGAGCTGGTCCCACGAGCGGGCCCACGGAGAGGTGCCCGAACGGGCCACCGACGGGCACGACACGGGCGTGACCCAGAGCGCCTGGCTCTGGGAGGCCCTCCAGGAGCTCCCGGTCCGGCAACGGGCCGCGATCGTGCTCCGCTACTACGAGGACCTCACCGAGGCCCAGACCGCTGAGGCGATGGGCTGTGCGCTCGGCACCGTGAAGAGCCAGGTGTCCGCCGGCATCACCAAGCTGCGCACCCGACTGGGCGAGGACCGCCGGGCCGAGGTCTCGACCTGGGCCGACGTCCTCCCCCTCCCCGACTCCCTGACCGCACCCGACGACCTGGTGGTGACCCGATGACCGACGACCTCAAGACTCTCCTGCACGACCGTGCCGACCGCATCGACTTCGCACAGCCCGACCTCGCTGCCATCACCCGCGACGGCGACCGACGCGCACGCAGCCGCACCCTGCGCCGCGGGGCCACCGGGCTGGCCGTGGCTGCGGTGACCGCCGTGGCCGTGAGCCTCGCGCTCCCCCACCTCGGCGGACGACCCGACACCACCCGGATCGGCGTCGCCACCCAGCCCAGCGGCACGACGCCGATCACCTGGGTGACCGGCTCGGTCATCCACTCCGGCGACGACCCGATCGACGTGGGCCTGGAGGTGACGTCCTTCGTCGGACCTCCGCAGGATTCGTCTTCACCGATCCGACCGGGCTCGTCCACGCCGTCATTGACGGCCAGGTCTCCGACTCGGCCGCGGTGATCCCGACTCGCACCACCTCGTGGCGGACGACGACGACAGCCGGGCGGGGTGGTTCGACCCGACCGGCGAGCCGGGCCGCCTTCGTCGTCCACGACCTGTCCAGCGGCGAGAGCTACCGCAACGTCGACGCCACCCAGGGCCTCGAGCCCCGAGCGCGACGGGAGCGAGCGCGGGTTACTTCTTCGCCATCGACGACAACGACCGCGTACTGGCGCGACACCCGCGGCGTCGTCGCGGTCGACCTCGCGACCGGCACCACCGAGGAGATCTCGACCGCCGAGGGGCGCGGACCAGATCGAGAGTCGACGACGCGGCTTCCGGACAGGTCGTCTTCAGCAGGGCAGTCCGCAGCCGAGGATCGGGCCCTCCCTGAGGACTCCAGTCGCCCTCAACTACAGCGGGGGCGACCTCGGGTCGCTCTCGTCCGGACGGTCGCTGGTACACCCAGGACGCCGACGAAGGCGATCGCCTTCGACAGCCGCACCGGCGAGCGGGTCAGCTTCGATCTCGAGGACTACGCCTTCGCCTAGCGGCTATTCCTGGCTCGACGACCACACCCTCGCGATGATCGCAGCGAAGAACCCGGTCACCTCGTCGGCGGAGCTGCTGCGCTGCACCGTGCCCGCCGGGACCTGCCCGACGGTGGTCGCGGATCTCGGCACCCTCGACGAGCTGGTCGCCGCCAACTTCCAGCTGCCCGTCGGCGAGGCGATCACGGGCGACTGACGGAGCGCAGGCAGCTCAGACGCTGGCAGGCCCCTTCGGCATGGGGGCCTGCCAGTGGCGCCAGATCGCGAGCAGCCGCCAGCAGATGCAGAGCCCGCCGCCGGCCACCGCCCCCACCACGAGGGGCAGGTCGGCGCGATCAGCCAGCACCGCGATGAACGCGCCGGCCAGGGCCGGCGTGGCGTAGAGCTCCCCGCGGAAGATCTCCGGCACCCGGCCGGCCAGCAGGTCGCGGGCCATCCCGCCACCGATCCCGGTGACCATGCCCATCAGGGCTGCCGGGACGGGGCCCAGGCCGTAGTCGACGGCCTTGAGCGCCCCGGTCACGCAGAAGAGCCCGAGCCCGAAGGCGTCGAAGACGGTGACCGTCCGCTCCATCCGCTCGATCGCCGGGTGCCACCAGAAGACCAGCACCCCGGCACCCACGGGGACCAGCAGGTAGCGCCAGTCGGCGAGCGCGGCCGGCGGGACCGCCCCGATCAACACGTCACGGAGGAAACCGCCACCGAGTCCGGTCGTGCCGGCCAGCACCATCAGGCCGAAGAGGTCGAGCTGCTTGCGCACCGCGACCAGCGCACCGGAGATCGCGAACACGAGGATGCCGAGCAGCTCGAGCACGACCAGGGTCGAGGAGGGTTCAGGGGTCGCCACGAGTCGGAGGGTATCGACCTGCGGCCGCAGATTCCTGCGCAAGGCACGCCGGACCACACGGCACCCTGCCGCGCGTTGCTGGCGTAGGCTCGGCGACACCGAAGACACGACGCTGACAGGAGCAGGACCATCCATGGCGCACCTCACGCTGAGTGGAGTGAGCGACGATGGGAAACGCCTGCTCCTGACCAGCACTGCCGGGGTCGAGTTCACCCTCGACATCGACCCCCGTCTCCGGGCAGCACTACTCGGCG
This sequence comes from uncultured Actinomycetota bacterium, assembly GCA_963850965.1. GTDB lineage: Bacteria > Actinomycetota > Actinomycetes > Propionibacteriales > Nocardioidaceae > Nocardioides. The sequence continues at coordinate 76,647 of CAWKMT010000005.1, forward strand.
ACAACGCCCGCCTCGGCCAGTTGGAGATTCAGATGGACAGTGCGCTTCGTCCCCGTGACATCCAGGCCCGCATCCGTGCGGGTGAGACCCCTGAGGCTGTCGCCCAGGCTGCGCAGACGCCCGTCGAACGCATCATGGCCTTCGCCGCGCCCGTGCTCGCCGAGCGCCAACACGTCGCCGACCGCGCCCAGCGTTCCTCGGTGCGCCGCAAGACCGGTGACAGCAGCTCGAGCGGTGGCGCCCGCACCCTCGGCGACGCCGTGACCGGCCACCTGCGTGCGCTCAACATCGACCCGAGTTCCGTCGACTGGGACGCCTGGCGTCGTGAGGACGGTCGCTGGACCGTGACCGGGACCTACAGCGCCACCAAGCGCACCGGTGCGGCCCACTTCACCTTCGACATGCCCGGCAACTACGTCACGGTCGACAACGACGACGCTCGCTGGCTCCTCGGAGAACTCACGACCGACCCCTCGACCTCGGCCGCGGGTGCGCCGTCGATCTCGGTCTCGGACGACGACCTGAGCCAGGCCCGCCAGCGCCGGCTCAGCGCCGTACCCGAGGACGAGCTGCCGCTCGGCGACGACGCCATCGAACTGGTCGCCGATCCTGCCCCCGCCGGCCCCGTCCCCACGCCGTACCCGCACGCCGACGAGGCGCCCGAACCCCAGCCGACAGCCCGAGCCGGCAGCCCAGTCCGAGCCCGCGGCGGCGCCTGCAGCAGCGGAGCAGGACGACCAGCAGGACGACGAACCCCCGGCCCGCCGACCGGTCAAGAAGAGCCGTGGCCGGGCCTCGGTCCCGAGCTGGGACGAGATCATGTTCGGCGGCGGCAAGCAGGAGTGACCGCACGGGTTGCGCCGTCCGCCGGACGACCTGCCCGCCATGGCCTGATGCCGGTAGTCTCCGGCCATGTCGTACTTCGTCACGGGTGCCACCGGCTTCATCGGCAGGCACCTCGTCCAAGAGCTCATTGACCACCGCCAGGGCGAGATCCACGTGCTCGTGCGCAAGGGATCGCTACCCCGGATGGAAGCGCTGATCCGGCGCTGGGGCTCCGACCGGGTGATCCCGGTCCTCGGCGACCTGTCCAAGCCCGGTCTGGGCGTGGCCAAGAAGTGGATCACCGAGCACCACGGCGACATCGAGCACTTCTTCCACCTTGCCGCGATCTACGACATGACCGCGGACGACGCCACCAACGAGACCATGAACGTCGGCGGCACCCGCCACGCCCTCAGGCTCGCGGATGCGCTCAAGGTCGGTTGCTTCCACCAGGTCTCCTCGGTTGCCGCGGCCGGTGAGTTCGCCGGCCGCTTCGACGAGACGATGTTTGCCGAGGGTCAGCACCTGCCCTCGCCGTACCACCGCACGAAGTACGAGTCCGAGCGGCTGGTGCGCGAGGAGGCCACCGTCCCGTGGCGGATCTACCGTCCTTCGGTCGTGGTCGGGGACTCCCAGACCGGCGCCATGGACAAGGTCGACGGCCCCTACTACTTCTTCCCGCTGATGAAGCTGATGCGGGACAACCTGCCGTCCTGGCTGCCGCTGATCGGCGTCGACCTCGGCGACACCAACGTCGTCCCGGTCGACTACGTCGCCAAGGCGATGGACCACCTGGCCCACCTCCCCGACCGCGACGGCGAGGCGTTCCACCTGGTCAACCCCGAGCCGCAGCCCGTGGTCGACATGATCAACGCCTTCTGCGACGCGGCCGGCGCCCCTCAGTTCGCGACGCCGCTGGACCGCCGGGTCACCGGAGCGATGCCGTTCGCGCTCGTGCCGCGCGCCCTGCGTCCCTCGACGATCCTCACCGGCCTCGTGCGCTCCGGCCCGGTCAAGCTCGCCCTCGACCAGACCATCGGTCGGCTCGGCATCCCGGCCGAGGTGCTCGGCCACACGTCGTTCGCCTCGGTCTTCGACTCCCGGCGCACCGAGAAGGCGCTGTCGGGCTCCGGCATCGCCGTTCCCGACCTCGAGTCCTACACGAACACCCTGTTCAACTACTGGGAGGAGAACCTCGACGAGTCGACCGGTCGTGACCCCGCCATCCGGGCCGCCCTGACCGGCAAGCACGTCGTCATCACCGGGGCCTCCTCGGGCATCGGCCAGGTGACGGCCCTCAAGGTCGCCCAGGCCGGCGGCATCCCGGTGCTCGTGGCCCGCGGCAAGGACAAGCTCGAGGACACCCGGGCCGCCATCGAGATGCGCGGCGGCACCGCCTACGTCTTCCCCTGCGACCTCTCCGACCTCGAGGCGATCGACCGTCTCTGCGAGGAGATGTCGGCCGCGCTGCCTTCGGTGGACTTCGTCGTCAACAACGCCGGGCGCTCGATCCGTCGCTCGCTCACGCTCTCGCACGACCGCTTCCACGACTTCGAGCGCACCATGCAGCTCAACTACTTCGGCGCCATCCGCCTCGTGATGGGGCTGCTGCCGAAGATGCGCGCCCAGAAGCGCGGCCACGTCGTGAACATCTCCTCGATCGGCGTCCAGACCAACCCTCCGCGCTTCTCGGCGTACGTCGCCTCGAAGGCCGCGCTGGACTCCTGGAGCAACGTCGTCTCGTCCGAGCTGGTCGGCGACGGGGTGACCTTCACCGGCATCCACATGCCGCTGGTCCGCACGCCGATGATCGCGCCGACCAAGCTCTACGACAAGTTCCCCACGATCTCACCGGCGCAGGCGGCCGACCTGGTCATCAAGGCGATGGTCGAGCGTCCGCACGAGATCAACACGCTGCTCGGCAACGTCGGTGCGGTCGCCCACACGGTGGCCCCGAAGCTGGCGTTCCGGCTGCTCAACATGGCCTACCACGTCTTCCCCGACTCGGCCGCGGCCAAGGGCGAGGGCAGCGGCGGCACCCGCGAGTCGGAGCAGATCATGCTGGCCAAGGTCTTCAAGGGGATTCACTGGTGACCGGTCGGCCGGGGTCGGCGATCCAGCCGCTCCAGCTCCCCGGATAGAGCGCGGCCCGGAACCCCGCGATCTCCATGGCGATGATGTCGTGGGTGGCGGTCACACCCGAACCGCAGTACGCCGCCACGGTGCGGTCCGCGCTCACGCCGACCGCCGCATAGACCGCGCGCAGCTCCTCGGCCGGCCGGAAGGTGCCCTCGGCAGTCAGGTTGCTCGACGTCGGGACGTTGACCGCCCCCGGGATGTGGCCGGCCACGGCAGTCGATCGGCTCGGTCTCGCCGCGGTAGCGCTCGCCGGCCCGGGCATCGATCGAGGACCTCGACGTCCAGCACGTCGTCCGGCGGCCACGACCGGCATGGCACCGGGCCGTGAGGTGAAGTCACCCACCTCCACGGGACTGCTCCCCCATCTCGACCGGCTCCGCCGTCCCGCTGCCACTGCGTCCAGCCGCCGTCGAGCACCCGGACGTCGGGGTGACCGTGGAACCGCAGCAGCCACCAGGCCCGGCCGGCCGCGCGCGCCGACCAGTCGTCGTACACCACGACCGGACGGTCGGTGCCTGACCCCGACCCGGCGCATGGCGGCTTCGAAGTCGCTCGGCAGCGGGAGCGGGTGCCGGCCACCGGCGCCGGGCGGGCGCGGCCAGATCGTCGCCCAGGTCGACGTACGTCGCACCGGGGAGGTGGCCGGCGAGGAACTGCTCGCGGCCGTCCGGGCCGTCGATCCGGTAGCGCACGTCGAGCAGGGTCACGTGCACCGAGCAGCTCGGTGAGCTCGGCAGTGGACACGAGGGGTGAGGACATGACCCCATCGTAGGGAGCGGCCGGCTCGGTCGCGCGGACGCCGGCGGTCAGCCGAACGGCAGCGGCTCCGGGGCCAGGGAGACAGCCTTGGCCCGCGCCGCGGTGAGGGTACGCCGGTGGTGCTGGCGACAGAGCACCTCGTAGGCGACGTCGGCCGGCTGGGTGTGCTGCTCCTCGACGTCGCCGACCACGATCACCTCCCCCTCGGTGACCATCACGCCGTTCTCGGTGCGGGCGTTGTGCGTGGCCCGCTTGCCGCACCAGCACAGCGCCTCGACCTGGAGGACCTGCATCCGGTCGGCGAGCTCGACCAACCGCGCGGCGCCCTCGAACAGCCGGGTGCGGAAGTCGGTCAGGATGCCGAAGCAGAAGACGTCGATCTGCAGCTCGTCGACGATCTTGGCCAGCTGCTCGATCTGCTCGGCGGTGTAGAACTGGGCCTCGTCGCAGATCAGGTAGTCGACGCGTCCACCCTGGGTCAGCGTGGTGACGACGAACTGCCAGAAGCTGAAGTCCTGGCCGACCTCCTCGGCGTCATGGGTCAGACCGAGCCGCGACGAGATCACGGGCTGCCCGGCCCGGTCGTGGCTGGTGAAGATCCGACCGACCCGCCCACGCGCCGCGTAGTTGTGGTTCGTCTGGAGGGCCAGGGTGCTCTTTCCAGAGTCCATGGTGCCGGTGTAGAAGTGCAGTTCAGCCACGAGGGAGCATCCTGCCATCCCGACTGCCGGAGCGGGCGGCCGGCCAGACCTCGACGATCAGTCGACGAGCAGGGGAATCAGCATCTCGTCCGGGGTCAGCGAACCGTGCAGCCCGACGAGCGTCATCTCGTAGGGGAAGTCCGCGCTCGACATCAGGGCGGTGTCGTCGCCGCAGGCCACCACGACGTCTCCGAGCCGGGGCAGGACCCCGGCGTCGACCTGGCCGAACCACCCGCGGGCGATCACTTCGTCGCGGGTGAGCACGGTGGCACGGCTGCCGAGGAACTCGCGCCAGGTCGCCGCGACGTCGTCGACGGCTCCGCGCTGGCAGTAGACGTGGCGGAAGCGTGCCTCGCCGCCCAGCAGGGCCACACCGTCGCGCAGCTCGGGGTGCTGGTCGATGTCGATGCGGCGATCGGCCGGGGAGTCGATCATCCCGTGGTCCGCGACCACGAGCAGCCGGGTCGAACTGGGCAGGGTCTCGCGGAGCTGCTCGGCCTCGGCGTCGATCATGGCCAGCTGCTGCATCCACTGGGTCGAGGCGACGCCGAAGCGGTGTCCGGTCCAGTCGAGGTCGCCGTCGTAGAGGTAGGTCAGCGAGGGCAGCTCCGCAGAAGCCGCGATCGCCGCCGCGATCCGCTCACCGACCTTGTCGGCCCCGACGAAGTCGGCCCCGCGGTGTGCGGCCCGGGTCAGGCCGCTGCCGGCGAACTCGCGCTTGTTGACCACGGTCATCGTGACGCCCGAGGCCCGCAGCTGCGCGAAGGCGGTGGGGTGAGGCTGCCACTCGAGCGGGTCGATGTCCTGGTCCCACATGAGTGCGTTGAGCAGGCGGTTGGTCCCGGGGATCCGCGAGGTGAAGCCGACCAGCCCGTGGGTGCCCGGCGTCAGTGCCGTGCCCAGGGAGGTCAGGCTGGTGGCGGTCGTCGAGGGCACGCCCGCGGTGGCGGGGGCCTGCCCCTCGAGCAGGCTCGAGAGGTACGGCGCCACGTGGGCGTAGCGCTCGAGCAACCGGGCGCCGAGGCCGTCGATGAGGAAGAGGACGTAGGCGCGTGCGTCGGGGAGCACCAGTCCGGACCGGCGTTCGGCGAGGGGCATGCCGAGGGCGCCCGCGATCGCGGGAACGACGTCGCCCAGGGAACGGTGGTGGTAGTCCGGCTCGACGAAGGCACCTGCAGCGACGCCGGCGGTCACGTGTCGTGCGTCCGCGCGGAGAGCGACTCGGCGAAGGAGAGCAGGCTGGCGACGGCGTCCGCGCCGTCAGCCGCCGCCGAGACCCGCAAGGAGAAGTCGTCGGAGGCCAGGACTCCGGTGTAGCCGTGGTCGGCCTCGCAGTCGGGATCGGCGCAGCCGGCCGGCTCGAGGTCGATGCGGCTCACTCCGCCCCACCCGATCGTCATGACCGCCTCGGCGGGCGGGGTGGGCCCCGAGGTCGGGTTCGCGATCATCCGGGTCACCACGACCGACTTCACCGAGGAGAGCCGGATCGCCTCGGTGGAGGTGGAGGTGTACGGCTCGGGCAGCAGGTCGTCGGCCGGGTGCTCGTCGGTGTGCGCCAGGATCAGCCGGGTCGGGGTCACCACGATGACGCTGAGGTGGCGGCGTACCTCGTCGCGCTCGAAGGTCGGCTCGTGGTGGACGTAGAAGGACACCACCTGCTCCCCCGCCACCGCGCCGGCGACGCCGTCGGCCACCACGTCGGGGTAGTACCCCGTGTGGTCGATGGCGTGCCGCAGGTCGAGGGTGCGGTCGTGGTCTTCGGTCGTGCGGCTGGGCATGCGTGCAGTCTGTCACGTGGTGGCGGCGGGACCGACTCCTCGCGGCGGTGGGGTTCGTTTCCCGGCGGCAGCGCGCGCGCGGGCGTAGGGTCACCTCAGGGAGAACGATCCGGCGGCGGTCATCTCGGTGGGACTCGCACGCCTCGTGGTCAACGAGGGAGCAGTACATGCAGATCACACCGAACTCGGTCGATTTCAGGGACCTGGCAACCGCCTGTGCGGCGGCCACGACGTCCGACGAGACGGTCGCAGCATCGCTCCCGGCCCTGCTGGAGCTGTCCGGCGGCACCAGCGGCCTCCTGGTCCGGGGCCGGCTCGATGTCTCCGTCGTCGCGGCACGCAGGGGCGACCCGCTCGACGAGTCAGTGGTCGGCCCCCTGCTCGAGGCCGCCCAGCCGGATCGCTGGACCGGCGGCGATGTCCCCGCGGCCTGGTCCGAGAGCGGCGTCAGCGAGCTGCTGTTCCGCCGCCTGCCCGGTCATGCCGGGGTCATCGTGCTCACCCGGGTCGGCGAGCCATTTCCCGAGTGGGCCGAGTCGCTCGACGTGGCGACTTCGTTCGTCGAGGTGGCGGTGGCGAGGCGTCAGGCCGAGGAGCAGTTCGCCGACCTGACGTTGCGCGTCAACAACGCCCAGCAGCTGGCCGACATGGGCGACTACGACTGGCACATCCCCTCCGACACGAACCGCTGGTCGGACCAGCTCTTCCGCATCTACGGTCACGAGCCGCAGTCGTTCAACGCCACCTACGAGCGCTTCTTGTCCTTGCTCCACCCCGACGACCGCGACCGGATCATGGCCGTGCACCAGGCGGCGTACGGCTCGGGCGAGCCCTACCAGATGATCGAGCGGATCATCCGTCCCGACGGTGAGGTGCGCTACCTCTCGTCCAACGGCCAGGTGATCATGGATGCCGAGGGCGCGCCGGTCCGCATGCGCGGCACCTGCATCGACATCACCGACACCGTCCTCGCCGAGCAGGAGCGCGAGCACAGTGCCGAGCGTTTCCGGGCGCTGGTCGAGTCGAGCCCGGACGCCATCCTGGTCCTGGACCGCGGGACGATCGTGCAGGCCAACGGGCGCGCCGACGAGCTGCTGGGCGGCGACCCCGTGGGCCACCGGATGGACGAGATCACGACGCTGGACGTCGAGCCGGCCCTGGGAGTCGACGGTCGCGAGCCTCGACGGCCGACCGCTCGAGCTCGACATCAGCATCGCCCGGCTGAACCGGGTCGACGACGCGGCCCTCGTGGCGGTCTTCCTGCGCGACTGCACCCCCCGCCTCGCGAGCGAGGCACTGGCCGCTGGGATGCGCGAGGCCGAGGTGCGGCGGCGCCAGGCGATCGAGATCAACGACAATGTGGTCCAGGGACTGGCCGCAGCCACGTACTCTCTGGAGTCCGGCCAGGTTCCCGACGCCGCGGCCTACGTCCAGCTCACCCTGTCAGCAGCTCGGAGAATGATGAATGACCTGATGAACCCGGAGGAGGGCGACCCGGCCCGCCCCGGTGACCTCGTGCGGACCACCGCCGCGACGCTTGCGTCCGGTGCCGGGAACAGCGCGTCGGTCGATCCGGACGCCGTGAGCGCGTCGGACGCCGCCGAGACCGCCGAGCGGCAGCACCGGATCCTCATCGCCGACGACTCGGCCGACATCAGGACGCTCCTGCGCCTCAAGCTGGAGGCCAAGAACGTCGGCGAGGTCGTGGGTGAAGCGACCGACGGTCGGGAGGCCGTCGAGATGGCCACCGAGCTGCAGCCCGACCTGGTGCTCCTCGACCTGGCCATGCCGCGCATGGACGGGCTGGAGGCGTTGCCGTTGATCATGGCCGCAGTGCCGGGCGTCAAGGTGATCGTGCTGTCGGGCTTCGAGCAGACGGGGCTGGCCGATCAGGCGCTGTCGTCGGGGGCCTCGCGGTACGTCGTCAAGGGCACCGCCCTCAAGGAGTTGGCCACGATCATCGAGCTGGTCCTCGCGGAGCCGCTGCCCCCCTCGGCAGCCTGACCGGACAGATCGACCGGTCAGCCCGGGATGGTGTCCCCCGGGTGGTCGGGGAGTCGGCGCACGAACCAGTCGCTGCGCTGGTCGGCGACCGGGTCGACCCGCGCGTGCGCGGTCAGCACGGTGGCTCCGTCGGCACCGGCCAGGACCAGGGCCAGCTCCAGTGAACTGATCTGGGGCAGGTCGTTCTGGAGCTGCGAGACGCGTCGGATGAGCCGCTCGATCTCGGCGACATCGACGACGTCGCTGCCCCGGTAACCGAAGAGCATCGGGGCGGACTTGATCTCGCGCACCATCGCCGCAGCGTCGCGCTCGCCCAGGGGCGGGATCCGGTAGGACTTGTCGTTGAGCAGCTCGATCAACGGACCGGAGATGCCGAACGACACCACCGGGCCGAACAACGGGTCCTCGATGCTGCGGACCGCCACCGGCACCCCCGGGGCGGAGTTGCGCTGGACGACGAACCCGGCCTGGTCAGGATCCGTGATCAGGTCCGTGAGGGACTCCCACGCGTCGGTCATCTCCGCAACGTTGTCGATGTTGCGCCAGACATGGGCCTGGTCGGGTCGCTCCCGCAGGTGCTCCGCCGTCGCCTTGAGGACGACGTTCCAGCCCAGCTCGGTGCCTGCCTGCACGGCCTCGTCGAGCGTGGCGACCGGCTGGGCCGCACACAGGTCGATGCCGTACGCCGCGAGGAGCTGGCGCAGCTCCATCCGGTCGAGATCGGCACCAGAGGGGTTGCGGCGCAGGATCAGGTCGACCAGCCGCTTGGCGGCCTTCTCGTCGACCTCGTCCGGACTGGGCGGCGGGCCGTCGGGCGTGCGCAACCACACGGCGTACTCGACGACCCGGGCGAGGGCGCGGACGGCGGCCTCGACAGCGGGGTACGACGGCACCGACCCGCGGCCGGCGGTGGAGCCGGCGACGTCGGGCACCCGCAGCAGCTCGGGCACCCCCTCGGCGCCGAGGAACGACGAGACCAGGGGCTTGTCGGACTGCTCCCCCACGGCCGCGAGGACGTTCGCGACATCCTCGCCGGAGACGTTCAGGGGCGGGATGTAGACGGCGACGACCGAGTCGACCTCGGGGTCGTCGATGGCCGCGTCGAGGGCATCCTCGAAGTCCTCGGCGGTGGCCTCGGCCCCCAGTGCGACTGACTTGTTGACGACGAGCCCGACCGCGGCGGCGGCGTCGGACGCGAGCAGCCCGAGTGCGTCGGAGTTCCCGACGATCGCCACCCGGCGCCCGCGCGGTAGCGGCTGGTGGGCGAGCAGCTGGGCGACGTCGAACATCTCCTCGAGGGTGTCCACCTGGATCACCCCGGCCTGCCGGAACATCGCGTCGACGGCCTGCGGGGGCGCGGCGATCTTGCGCACCGCGTGGCCCATCGGCACACCCTGGGTGGTGCGGCCCGAGCGCACCGCGATGATCGGCTTGCGCAGGGAGACCCGTCGGGCGATGCGCGAGAACTTGCGGGGGTTACCGATCGACTCGAGGTAGAGCAGCACGACCTCGGTCGAGGGATCCTCCTCCCAGTACTGCAGGAGGTCGTTGCCCGACACGTCGGCACGGTTGCCGGCGCTCACGAACGTCGACAGGCCCAGGCCTCGGTTGTTGACCTTCTCGAGGATGGCCGACCCGAGCGCGCCGGACTGGCAGAAGAAGCCGGCGCGACCCCGAGGCGGCATCACCGACGAGAGCGAGGCGTTGAGCGAGACCGCGGGGTCGGTGTTGATGATGCCGAGGCAGTTGGGCCCGATCAGCCGTAGCCCGTAGGAGCGGGAGAGGCCGACCAGGCGACGCTGTCGCTGGCGGCCCTCCTCGCCGGTCTCGGCGAACCCGGACGAGATGACCACGAGCCCGTGCACGCCCTTGGCTGCGCAGTCGAGGACGACGTCCTCGACCGACTCGGCCGGCACTGCGACGATCGCGACGTCCACCTCGTCGGGGATGTCGCCCACGGTGGCATACGACGGCATCCCGGAGACCGCACCTGCGGTGGGGTTGACGACATAGACCCGGCCGGTGAACTCGCCCAGGACGAGGTTGCGGACCAGGGCCCGGCCGATGGTCTCCTGACGACGGCTCGCGCCGATGACCGCGATCGAGCGCGGGTTGAAGAAGCGGTCGATCGAGGCCGACTCCGCACGGTGCTCGCGGTTCATCATCACGCCGATGGCGGTGTCGGTCGGCTCGATCGGGAACTCCAGCATGAGGACGCCGTCCTCGTACTCGCTGGCCACCCGGTAGCCGGCGTCGCGGAAGGTCTGGATCATCCGGCTGTTGTCGGGCAGGATCTCGGCCACGAACCGGGCGACCCCCCGCTCGCGAGCGGCCTGCGCCAGGTGCTCCAGGAGGATCTGGGCGATGCCGCGGCCCTGGTACTCGTCCTCGACCAGGAACGCGACCTCGGCCTCCCCGGGGCGTACGACGTCGTAGCGTCCGACCCCGATGATCTGGGCCGAGAGGGTGAGCACGAAGGCGACCCGGTCCACGTGGTCGACCTTGGTGAAGCGAGCCACGTCGCGATCGGAGAGGAACGGCATCGGGCTGAAGAACCGGTAGTACTTCGACTCGTCGGAGACCCGCGCGTAGAACTCGACCAGCAGCTCCGCGTCGGCAGTGTCGATCGGGCGGATGTGGGCGGCCTTGCCGTCACGCAGGAGAACGTCGGCGTCCCAGTGGCGGGGCGCGGTCGGAACGTCCTCGTGCGGGCCGGTCTCGGTCTCGGTCACGGGTGAAAACTAGCGTGGATGGCGCTCCTCCGGTCCGGCAGCGTCGATTCCTTCACGTCGGAGCCGCGTGTCCGGCGAGCCCGCGGTCGAAGCGTCGGACCCACCGGGGAGAATGCAGGCATGGCCCGGCGAAGCACGAAACAGGACCTCCCCGACGACTTCGAGGAGCACATCCTCGACATCGATGTGGGCGACGAGATGCGCTCGTCGTTCCTCGAGTACGCCTACTCGGTGATCTACTCGCGCGCCCTGCCCGACGCCCGTGACGGTCTGAAGCCGGTCCAGCGTCGGATCCTGCACACCATGAACCAGATGGGGTTGCGCCCCGACCGCGGTCACGTGAAGAGCGCGCGCGTCGTCGGAGAGGTGATGGGTCGGCTGCACCCGCACGGCGACAGCGCAATCTATGACGCCCTGGTCCGGATGGCGCAGCCGTGGTCGATGCGAGTGCCGATGGTCGACGGCCACGGCAACTTCGGCTCACCCGACGACTCCCCCGCCGCCATGCGGTACACCGAGTGCCGGATGGCCCCCGCGGCGGTGGCGATGACCGCCTCGATCGACGAGGACACCGTCGACTTCAAGCCCAACTACGACAGCCGTGAGGTCGAGCCCACCGTGCTCCCCTCGGCCATCCCCAACCTGATCGTCAACGGCACGACCGGCATTGCGGTGGGGATGGCGACCAACATCGCCCCCCACAACCTGGTCGAGGTGGTCCAGGCCCTGCGGCACCTGATCAACCATCCCAAGACCGACGTCGACGGGCTGATGCGGTTCATCCCGGGCCCGGACCTCCCCACCGGCGGCAAGATCGTGGGGCTCGAGGGAGTCCGTGACGCCTACCTCACCGGACGCGGGACCTTCCGGATGCGGGCCACGGTGCGCATCGAGTCGATCACCCCCCGACGTCGCGGCATCGTGGTGACCGAGCTGCCGTACGGCGTGGGCACCGAGCGGGTCATCGAGCGGATCAAGACCCTGGTGCAGGGCAAGAAGCTCGTCGGTATCTCCGACGTCAAGGACCTCACCGACATGGAGAAGGGGCTGCGCCTGGTCATCGAGGTGAAGAACGGCTTCCACCCCGAGGCGCTGCTCGAGCAGCTCTATCGCCAGACGCCGATGGAGGAGACCTTCGGCATCAACACCGTCGCGCTCGTCGACGGCCAGCCCCGGACCCTCGGACTCAAGGAGCTGCTCGAGGTCTTCCTCGCGCACCGCCTCGACGTCGTACGCCGCCGGACGTCCTTCCGGCGGGGCAAGGCCGCCGAGCGCCTGCACCTCGTGGAGGGGCTGCTGGTCGCGATCCTCGACATCGACGAGGTCATCCAGCTGATCCGCACCAGCGACGACACCGCGATGGCCCGCGAGCGGCTGATGCAGGTCTTCGACCTGACCGAGGTGCAGACCAACTACATCCTCGAGATGCCGCTGCGCCGGCTCACGAAGTTCTCCCGACTCGAGCTGGACACCGAAAAGGCCGAACTGCTGGCCGTGATCGAGGCCCTCGACGCGATCCTCGGCGACGACGCCGTCCTCCGCAAGGTGGTCTCCGACGAGCTGGCCGAGGTCGCCAAGACCTACGGCACCCCTCGTCGTACGGTCCTGCTCGAGTCGGCCGGCACCGCCGTCACCTCCGCCGCGGTGCCGCTCGAAGTCGCCGACGATCCCTGCTTCGCCTTCCTCTCCTCGACGGGGCTGCTGGCGCGCTCGACGAGCGCTGAGCCGATCGGCTCCGGTGGGGCCCGCACCAACCACGACGTCGTGGTGTCGGCGGTGCAGACCACCGCCCGCGGCGACGTCGGGGTCCTCACCTCGGCTGGGCGCATCCTCAAGCTGTCCGTGCTGGACCTGCCGGCGATCCCCTCGTCGGCGAACGACCCGAACCTCCAAGGTGGGGTGCCGATGAGCGAGGTGCTCTCCCTGGAGTCGACCGAGCGAGCGCTCGCCCTCACCGCGCTGCCCTCGGAGGGCCCCGGACTGGTTCTGGGCACCCGCCAAGGAGTCGTCAAGCGGGTGAACCCGGAAGTCCTCGCCCGCGACGAGTGGGAGGTCATCTCGCTCAAGGACGGCGACGAGGTGGTCGGGGCGCTCGATCTGCGCACCGGCCAGGAGACGCTCTGCTTCATCACCTCCGACGCCCAGCTCCTGCACTTCGGTGCCGACGGCGTCCGTCCGCAGGGGCGTTCCGGTGGCGGCATCGCCGGCGTCCGGGTCACCGCGGGTGAGCAGGTGGCCTGGTTCGGCGTCGTCGACGGTGACGACCCCGTGGTGGTCACGTCCTCCGGGTCGTCGACGGCGCTGCCCGGCACCGAGCCGGGTGCAGTGAAGGTGACGCCGTTCTCGGAGTACCCCCCCAAGGGCAGGGCGACCGGCGGGGTGCGCTGCCACCGGTTCCTCAAGGGTGAGGATGCCCTCGTCTTCGCCTGGGCCGGCCTCTCGCCGGCTCGGGCGGCTGCCTCCAGCGGTGCGCCGATCGAGCTCCCCGAGGCGATCGGGCGCCGCGACGGGTCCGGTGTCCCCGGCAGCCAGGCGATCGCGGCCTGTGCCGGCCCCCTGGGGACCCGGCTCTCGGCGCCCGACTCGGCGCCCGACTCGGCGCCCGCCGATGTGCAAGGCTGATCGACATGCTGACCCGCCCTCCGGCCCGCGTGCGCCGAACCCTCGCCCTGTTCGTTGCCGCCGTGGCCGCCACGGCACTCACCGCGTGCAGCGGGTCCGGCTCCACCGGTGACGACGGCAGGACTCCCGACGAGGTGCTGGCCCAGGCCAAGACCACGCTCGACGAGACCAGCGGGGTCAGAGTCGGCCTCTCGACCGAGGACCTGCCGGAGGGCGTGCTCGGGATCACCCAGGCCGAGGGAGTCGGCACGCACGCCCCGGCGTTCGACGGGTCGATCACCGTGGTGCTGTCCGGCCAGCCGTTCGAGGTGCCGGTCGTGGCGGTCGACGGGATCGTCTACGCACAGATCCCGCTCACCCCGGGCTGGCAGGACGTCGACCCGGGCGACTACGGCGCCCCCGACCCCGCCCAGCTCCTGGACCGGGACAAGGGACTCTCGTCGCTGCTGCCCGCCACCACGGGGGTGGAGAAGGGCGACAGCATCCGTGGCGGCAAGGACAACACCGAGATCCTGACCGAGTACTCCGGCACGGTCTCCGCCGACGTCGTCAAGTTCGTCATCCCGGGTGCCTCCGGCGACTTCGCTGCGACGTACACCGTCACCGACGAGGGTGAACTGCGCGAAGCCCGTCTGACCGGGGTCTTCTACCCCGACACCGAGTCGATGACCTACACGATCACCTTCGACGAGTACGGCAGCACTCCGCAGATCACTGCTCCGTGACCGCCTGATGACGGTCGGGCCGCAGGACGAGCTGGAGGGCGAGCCGCGGGGTCGGCGGGGTCGGCCGACCCTGCTGCTCTCCCTGGCGAGCGTCGCGGTGGCCTTCGCGGCGGCCGACACCTACGTCGTGGTCCTGGCGCTGCCCGACATGATGGCGAGCGCCGGGATCCCGATCGACCAGCTCCAGCGCGCCGCTCCGATCGTCTCCGGCTTCCTGCTCGGGTACGTCGCGATGCTGCCGTTGATCGGCCGGATCGCCGACCTGCGCGGCAGGGTCCCCGTCCTCGTCGCCGCCCTGGTGCTCTTCGCCTTCGGCTCCCTGGTCACCACGCTCGCCTACGACATGCCGAGCCTGGTGACAGGTCGCTTCCTCCAGGGCGTCGGCGGCGGCGGCCTGGTCCCGGCCACACTCGCCCTGGTCGCCGACCTCTACCCCGTCCACCGCCGAGGCATCCCCCTCGGCATCGTCTCGGCCGTCCAGGAGCTCGGGAGCGTGGTCGGCCCCCTCTTCGGCGCCGTCGTCCTCAGCTTCGCCGACTGGCGGGCGATCTTCCTGATCAACCTCGCGGTGGGGTTGGTGCTCGCTGCAGCGATCCGAGCCTTGCGGTTTGGTCCCCAACCGCAGCAATCCGGCCCCTCAAGTCGCGGTTTGCGACCAATCGGCAGCCGACCGGACCTGATCAGCCTCGGTCTGCTGCTGATCGTCCTCGCGGCCGGCTCGCTGGTCTTCGTTCGCCCCACCCAGCTGCTGCGAGACCTGACCTGGGGCCAGTTGTTCATCCCCTTCGCCGGGGACGGCCGCTGGCTCACGCCGCTGGGGGCTGTAGCGATCGTCGCGGTGGTGCTCCTCGTCGCCCGCTCGGTGACCGCCGCTCGACCGCTGGTGGACCTCGTGGGCTGGGTCCGCAGCATGCGGGAGGCCGACCTGGTCGGCTCCCTCTTCCTCGCGGTGGCGCTCGGCGGGATCATCCTCGCCTTCGCCACGGCCGACCCGAAGATCCAGGTCTTCTCCGAACGCGGCCTGTGGTACCTCCTCGGCTCCCTGATCGCCGCACTCGCATTCGCCGTCCACCTGCGTCACGCCGAGGCGCCACTCATCCCTCGCGGTGCGCTGCGACGTACGCCGGCCTGGGGCGCCATGCTGGTGAGCTTCTTCATCGGTGCCGCACTGATCGCCGCCCTCATCGACATCCCGATCTTCGCTCGCACCACCGTCTACGGCGACTCCCAGCTGATGGCGGCCCTCGTGCTCGTCCGCTTCCTGGTGGCGTTGCCCGTCGGCGCGGTCGTGGGCGGCTATCTCACCCGTACCGTCAGCGCCGGCCTGGTGACAGCCGCGGGCATGACGCTGGCCGCGGTCGGCTTCGTACTGATGGCCCGGTGGGACATCACCGCCCTCGACCACGCCTCGGCCAACGTCGCACTGATCGTCTGCGGTTTCGGCTTCGGTCTCGCCCTGGCACCGGTGAACGCCGCGGTCCTGGCCACCACGGACGACGCCGTCCACGGCCTGACGACAGCGCTGGTCGTCGTGGCCCGGATGGTGGGGATGCTCGTGGGCATCTCGGTGCTGACCACGATCGGGCTGCGCCGCTACTACGCCAGCTACGACGCCGCCGACATCCCGTCGGTCCGTGACGTCTGTGGTGGCGGCAGCCGGTGCAGCGAATACAACGATCTGCTGACCACCCTCGGCATCGCCCAGGAGCACGCCGTCTTCACGGGGGCTGCCGGATGCGCCGCCGTCGCCGCAGTGCTGGCGCTCGTGCTCTTCCGTGGGGCCGAGACGCGCGCCCTCCGGCCGGCTGATCTGCTGCGCTCGGGAGGGTAGGGAGTGCGGTTTGGTCCCCAACCGCAACCTCAGGTGCCCACAGCCCGCGGTTCTTGACCAATGGACCGCGAGCGAGGACGCGCCCCGGTCTCCGCTACTCTCGCGCTCGTGAGTGACTTCGACGACCTGCTGGCCGCCAATGCCGCCTTCGCTGCTGACTTCAGCCTCGGGGGGTTCGACGGCGTGGCCCATGCGGGAGTCGCGATCGTGACCTGCATGGACTCCCGGATCGATCCGTTGAACATGCTGGGGCTGTCCCCCGGCGATGCCAAGATCTTTCGCAACCCCGGCGGCCGCGTCACCAGCCAGGCGCTCGAGGCGCTCGTGCTCGGCGTGCACCTCCTGGGCGTCGAGCGGGTGCTCGTCATTCCCCACACCAGGTGCGCGATGACGATGTTCTCCGAGCAGGAGCTCCGCGACAAGGTCGGCCGGTCCGCGGGCCAGGACGCATCGTGGCAGCAGTTCAACGTCGTCGACGACCAGTTGGCCGCACTCGAGGAGGACGTCCGCACGGTGCAGACACACCCACTGATCCCCGATCACATCCTCATCGGCGGATTCCTGTACGACGTCGACAGCGGGCTGATCGAGCAGAAGATCTGACCCGTTCGGTCAGTCCTTCTGCAGCAACCACACGGTGTTGGTGCCCGCTGTGTGCCGGTGGCTCAGGCGACGCAGGTTGGCCCACTCGAAGCGGGGCGCGACCCGGTCGGGCAGCAGGTACACCTGCTCGTCCGACTGAGGCAGGACTCCGAGCGAGTGCCGAGCGACGACGCGGAAGCCTCGGTCCAGGAACGGCGCGAGCACGTCGTTGTTGCGCGCACCCTCGGCCGGCGCGGACGGCCGGACCCGTCGCGCGAGGTAGGACGGGGACCAGAAGTTCCGGTGGTTGTTGAGCAGGACGTAACCGCCGGGGCGCACCGCGGCGGCGATCGCCTCGGCTGCCCCGTCCCGTAGCTCCGCGTCGGCGTTGGCGAAGAACCGGAAGGCCGTCATCAGGTCGACGGTCCCATCGGGCACGACCCGGGCGAGGTCACGACCATCGACGTGCACGAACCTCACCCCGGGCACCTCCTCGCGGGCGATCTCCAGCATGGACTCGGCGACGTCGACGCCGGTCACGTCGGCGTCAGGCAGCCGCTCGGCCAGGAGTCCGGTGACTCGACCCGTCCCGCAGGCGAAGTCGACCACCGAGCGAGCCCGGGTCCGGGCGAGGAGCTCGGCCAGGACCGAGCGCTCCAACTGCCACATCAGCGCCCGCATCGGCGGCGTTTCGTACTCGTGGGCATAGTCGGCACCGCGGCCCTGGTGGCTGTCGGTGTAGGGAGCTCGGGGGTCGGGCGTGAGTCTGAGGAGGGTCCGCACAGCAATCATCCTTCTGGGCATGTCCTGAGGTCGATTTTGCCGTACCCCTCAGCACCGTGCCCTACACCTCAGTACTGGTCAGGCGTCGAGCGCCTCGACATCCACCTCGTAGGCACCCGCAACGATGAACTCCTTGCGCGGGGCGACGTCGGAGCCCATCAGCAGCTCGAAGACCCGCGCAGCAGCATCGGCATCGTCGACCGTGATCCGGCGCAGGGTTCGGTGGCGGGGATCCATGGTGGTCTCCGCCAGCTGGGAGGCATCCATCTCACCGAGCCCCTTGTAGCGCTGGATGGGGTCCTTCCACTTGATGTTCTTCTTCTTCAGCTCCGCCATCTTCCGATGCAGCTCGGCGTCGGAGTAGGTGTAGACGTACTTCTCCATCCCCTTCTTGGGGTTGGAGATCTCGAACCGGTGCAACGGGGGCACGGCGGTGTAGACCCGGCCCTCGGTGATCAGGTCGGGCATGTACTTGAAGAAAAGAGTCGCCAGCAGGCAGCGGATGTGAGCGCCGTCGGCATCGGCGTCGGCCATGAAGATGATCCGGCCGTAGCGCCGGGCCTCGGACTCGAAGGTCCGCCCCGAACCCGCTCCGACCACCTGGATGATCGAGGCGCACTCGGTGTTCTTGAGCATGTCGCCCACCGAGGCCTTCTGGACGTTGAGGATCTTGCCCCGGATCGGCAGCAGCGCCTGGAACTCGGAGTTCCGGGCGAGCTTGGCGGTGCCGAGCGCGGAGTCACCCTCGACGATGAAGAGCTCGGTCCGGTCGTTGTCGTTCGCCCGGCAGTCGGCGAGCTTGGAGGGCAGCGCCGAGGACTCCAGGGCGTTCTTGCGCCGCTGGGTCTCCTTGTGCTGGCGCGCCGCGATCCGGGTCTTCGAGGCACCGACGACCTTCTCCATGACGAGCTTGGCCTGGGCCTTCTCGAGCCGCTTGGTCGAGGTCAGGAACTTCTTCAGCTCCGCCGAGACGACCTTGCGTACGACGCCGCGCGCCGCGGGAGTGCCCAGGATCTCCTTGGTCTGCCCCTCGAACTGCGGCTCGGCCAGCCGGACCGTGACGACCGCGGTCAGTCCCTCGAGGACGTCGTCCTTGACCACGTCGAGGTCGTTGACCTTGAGGGCCTTGCTCGAGCGCATCACGTCGTTGAACGTCTTGGTCACGGCCTGCTCGAAACCGCTGAGGTGGGTGCCGCCCTTGGGCGTCGCGATGACGTTGACGTAGGAGCGGACCTCGGTGTCGTAGCCGGTCCCCCAACGCACGGCGACGTCGACGTGCAGCTCGCGCTCGATCTCCTGGGGCGTCATGTGCCCCTTGTCGTCGAGGAGCGGGACGGTCTCGGTGAAGGTGTCCATGCCCTGCAGGCGCAGGATGTCGGTCACGGGCTCGTCGCGGGCCAGGAACTCGGTGAACTCCGCGATGCCCCCGTCGTGGCGGAACTTCTCCTCGACCGGGACGTCGCCGCGCAGGTCACGGATGACCAGCTCGAGCCCGGGCACGATGAACGAGGTCTGGCGAGCGCGGTTGACCAGCTCGTCGTAGACGAAGGTCGCGTCCTTGGTGAAGATCTGACGGTCGGGCCAGAACCGGATGCGGGTCCCGCTGCGGCCCTTGGCGACGCGGGCGCCCTTGCGGGTGAGCCCGGAACGAGCCTCGAAGGCAGCACCGACGCCGGGCTCCGCGAAGACCCCGGGGAAGCCTCGCTGGAAGGACATGCCCTGCTGGGCCGGAGACCGGTCGACGTCGACGTCGAGCCGGGTCGACAGCGCGTTGACGACCGAGGCACCCACGCCGTGCAGGCCGCCGGTCGCGACGTACGAGCCGCCCCCGAACTTCCCGCCGGCGTGCAGCTTGGTGAAGATCACCTCGACACCGGGCAGGCCGGTCTTGGGCTCCTTGTCGACGGGGATCCCGCGCCCGTCGTCGTGGACCTCGGCGGAGTCGTCGGGGTGCAGCGTGACCTCGATCCGCTTGGCAGCCCCGGCGAGCGCCTCGTCCACACCGTTGTCGATGATCTCCCACAGGCAGTGCATCAACCCCCGGGTGTCGGTGGAGCCGATGTACATCCCGGGGCGCTTGCGGACGGCTTCGAGGCCCTCGAGCACGAGGAGATGGGCCGCGTTGTACGTGTTGTCGATCGTGGGCTCCCAGCCTGGGTAAATCCGGTCGGTGGTTCGGTGTCGAATCTACCTGCGACACGCCGTACGACACAGAAGGCTCGCCTGCCGTCCACCGGCCGGGACCGGGTCTAACGTGAGCAGGACAGCACCAACGTGAGATCCACGTCACGATGTGGACACGATCGTTTCTCGGGCCGACCGAACCGCAACGCGACACGGGGCTCACGCGTCACACTCACAGGAGGATTTGTCCGTGCCTGATTCAAGATCAGGAATGGACATACCGAAGTAGGGGTAGACACTTCCGTGGTTGGATGAAGTGTCAGGCGATACGCCGAAGCGGGAATCTTTCAGCCCGGTCGATACGTTGAGCAAGACACCGATGAAGAGAAATGAGGCCGTTGTGACCACTGCCGTTGCCCCCAGTTCCGCAGCACTCACTGCTGTGGACCGCTGCGACCGTTGCGGAGCCCAGGCCTACCTTCGCGTGGAGCTCCAGACCGGCGGCGAACTCCTGTTCTGCGCCCACCACGCGCGAGAGCACGGCGACAAGCTCAAGGAGATCGCGGTCACCGTGATCGACGAGACCCACAAGCTCGGCGCCACGCCCCAGGTCACTCCCTGAGGCTGACGCCCCCGACAGACACCCGAACGACCCCGGACCCTCGGTCCGGGGTTGTCGGCATTTCAGGGGCCTGCTGGGACCCCTGACCGCTGTGGGAGGGTGTGCGGCGTGAGCCTCACCGAAGCCGTTGTCGCCCTCGTGATCGCCGTGGGGCTGGTCGGCATCCTGGTGCCGATCCTGCCCGGCTCGATCCTCGTGCTCGGCGCCGTACTCGCCTGGTCGCTGGAGATCGGCACCAGCACCGGCTGGCTCGTCTTCGCGGTCGTCACCGTGCTCCTGGCTGTCGGCTCGGTCGTGAAGTACGTCGTCCCGGGGCGCCGACTCCAGAGCGCAGGGATCCCCGGCTCGACCCAGTGGGCCGGGGCTGCGGGCGCGCTCGTGGGCTTCTTCGTGGTCCCGGTGCTCGGGCTCTTCCTCGGCTTCGTGGTCGGCATCTACCTGGCCGAGCGGCGCCGGGTCGGAGCCGCGGCGGCCGGCCCCTCGACACGGTCGGCGCTACGTGCGGTCGGGCTGAGCATCCTGATCGAGCTCACCGCCGCACTGCTGGCGACGACCACCTGGGTCGTCGGCGTCGTGGTCACCTGACGTGGCCGTCCTGCTGTCACTGCTCGCCGCGGTGTCGTACGGCCTGGCGGACTTCGTCGGTGGTGTCTTCTCCAAGCGCGTCTCCCCCTGGGCCGTCGCGTTCACTGCCCAGATCGGTGGAGCGGCGCTGATCCTCGCCCTGACCGTGCTCGTCCCGGAGTCGCCCACCCGGGTCGACTTCGCGTGGGGCGTCGTGGCCGGCTTGGGCAACGGGTTCGGCACCGCCTTCCTCTACCGCGGGCTGTCGTCGGGGCGGATGGGGGTCGTGGCCCCCATCTCCGGGGTCGGAGCCGCCCTGGTGCCGGTCCTGGTCGCGCTGCTGACCGGCGAGCGACCCAGTCCCGTGGTGTGGCTGGGCATCGCGGTCGCTTTCCCCGGGATCTGGCTGGTCTCGCGTGAGGCCCCCACCGGCCCGCCCCCGACCACCTCTGGGTCAGGCCTGAAGGACGGGGTCCTGGCCGGGCTCGGGTTCGGGACCCTCTTCGCTGCTCTCGCCCAGCTGCCGGCCGAGGCCGGCTTCCTGCCCCTGGCGCTCAACCAGGTCGTCGCCGCCGCGGTGATCGTGCTGGTCGCCACGGCGCTGCGGACCCCCTGGCTGCCCCGCGAGCCACGTGCCCTCGGCGGCCTGATCAGCGGAGCGCTCGGTGCCGTGGCGACCGGTTCGTTCCTCGTGGCCACCCACCACGGGGCACTCACCGTCACCGCGGTGATCGCCTCGCTGTACCCAGCCTTCACCGTGCTGCTGGCGGCGTCCGTGCTCCGCGAGCACATCCATCGCGCCCAGGGTCGGGGGCTGGCCCTGTGCGCCGTGGCCGTCATCCTGGTCGCGGCCGGCTGAGAATCGCGGCCCTTGCTTCGGTCCGGCCACCGCGCATGGCGCGTCCGAATGGGTACGGTCGAGCCATGACCGACGAGAAGCTTCCCGAGCAGCCCGGTTCGACCCCCGCCGAGCCGGCCAAGCCCGTGGCTGCCCCGGACCCGAAGTCGCCGGTGAAGCCCGCGTCGAAGGCTGCGGATAAGCCAGTCTCGGACCCGAGCTCGCGCACCGACGGCCCGGACCCGCTGCGCGGCTCCCGCGCCAGTGGCATCTGGGCCGGCGTCGTGGCCCTGGGCATCGTCCTGGTGCTGCTGATCATCTTCATCTCCCAGAACACCCAGGAGGTGAGCGTCGCGTTCCTGAGCTGGGAGGGTCAGGCGCCGTTGTCCGTAGCGCTCCTCGCGGCCGCGGCCGGTGGTCTCTTCCTCACCGTGGCTGCCGGTACCGTGCGGATCCTGCAGCTGCGACACCGCGTCCGCGTGGACAAGAAGCGCGCCAGGAAGAAGTGAGTCAGCCGGTCGGCACCGAGAGCGAGAGCGCGAAGTCCCCGGCCGGATCGGTCCACCAGTGCGTCAGCTCGAGACCGGCTGCGGCGAGCTCGGCGGCGACCTTCTCGCGGCGGAACTTCGAGGAGATCTCGGTGAGGATCTCCTCGCCGAGGACGAGCTTCACCTCGAGGTCCAGGGCTGCCAGGTGCACCACCTGGTCGGAGAGCGCCCGCAGACGCATCTCGATGCGCTCCTCGACGGGGTTCCACACCGCCACGTGGGCGTAGGCCGCCGGGTCGAAGTCGGCGCCCAGGCTGCGGTTCAGCACGGTGAGCACGTTCTTGTTGAACGCAGCAGTGACGCCCTGCGCGTCGTCGTACGCCGCGACGAGACGCTCGGAGGACTTCACCAGGTCGGTGCCGAGCAGGAACGAGTCGCCCTGCCCCAGCGTCGCGCGGACATCGGTCAGGAACGACGAACGCTGCTCGGGGTCGAGGTTGCCGATCGTCGAGCCGAGGAAGGCCAGCAACCGGCGAGGGCCGCCGGGCAGCTCGGACAGGTGGTTCTCGAAGTCACCGACGACCGGCGACACCTCGATCCCGGGGAACTCCCCCGCGATCGCCGTGCTCGCCTCGCCCAGCACCGCCGGGTCGACATCGAAGGGGACGAAGCGCTCGAGGGTCCCCGCCTCGGTCAGGGCCCGGAGAAGCAGGCGGGTCTTCTCCGACGTGCCGCTGCCGAGCTCGATGAGGGTCCGCGCGCCGGTCGCCGCACCGATCTCGTGGGCCCGGTCCTCGAGGATCTGCCGCTCGGTGCGCGTGGGGTAGTACTCCGGGAGCCGAGTGATCTGGTCGAAGAGATCGCTGCCCACGGCGTCGTAGAAGTACTTGGGCGGCAACGTCTTCGGGTCGGCGCCGAGCCCGGCCCGGACCTCGAGCGCCATCTGGGCGGTCAGGGCTCCCGGGTCGAGGTGCACGGCCATCTCGGCGTCGGACATCAGGTCTCCAGATCGGTCACGGTGATCCCGCTCGGGGTCACCTCGAGCAGGTGTCGGTCGGGGACGTCGACCCAGCGCGGGTCGTCGTCCCAGGGCTCGCTGGCCACGACCACGCCGTCCGGCAGCACGAGGTAGCTGGCGAGGTCGCCCCAGGTGAGGGCGATGATGCTGGTGCCGTCGGTCAGCAGGAGGTTCAGGGAGGCCGTGGGGTCGAGCGCTGCGACGTCACGCACCGTCTGGGCCACGCGGTCGACGCCCTCGGCGAAGACGTGAGCGGCCAGGACCGCCGAGTCGCAGACCGACTCGGCGTCGTTGCGCGCCGGCAGCACCGAACGGTCGACGCGACCGTTGTGCGAGAGCAGCCAGCGTCCGTCGGTGAACGGCGCCGCCGCGCTCTCGTCCATCGGCATCCCGACAGTGGCGGAGCGCACCGCGGCCAGCACGGCACCGGAGCGCAGCACCGGGGCGACCGAGCCAAAGGAGGCATCGCCCCACAGCGGCTTGGCCGAGCGCCAGCGCACCGGCTCGGGTCGGCCCTCGGCGAAGAAGCCCACCCCCCAACCGTCGGCGTTCATGATGCCGCGCAGCTGACGTCGGGGGGCGTAGGACTGGGTGAGCAGGCCGTGCGGACGGTCGAGGACCAGGTCCGCGAGCGTGCGGGGCTCGCCCAGCCACGCCAGATGCCTACACAACGTCCCACGCCAATCGCAGGCCGCAGAAGATCTGGCGGCGGATCGGGAGGTCCCAGTTGCGGAAGGAGGGTCGGATCGAGGCTCCCCCGACTGCCCACGAACCGCCCCTGAGCACGCGGTAGTCACCGCCGAAGAACGGCGCGCTGTAGTCGGCGTACAGCATCGGCTCGAAGCCGGGCCACGGCTCGATCCGCGAGGTGGTCCACTCCCAGACGTCGCCGATCAGCTGCTCGACGCCGTACGCCGAGGCTCCGGCCTCGTAGGCACCGACCGGCGCCGGTCGCAGGGCGTCGCCCCCGAGGTTCGCGACCGCTGGGGACCAGTCGGTCTCCCCCCAGGGCCAGCGACGGCGCCGCGCCAGGTCGGGATCCCAGACGCAGGCCTTCTCCCACTCCTGCTCGGTGGGCAGCCGCGCCCCCGCCCAGGCGGCGTAGGCCTGGGCCTCGTGGAAGCAGACGTGTTGCACCGGCTCGTCCGGCACGATCTCCTCGATCAGCCCGAAGCGTCGGCGTGAGCCATCGGCGGACCAGAAGAGTGGTCGCTCCAGCCCGGCCGCTACCCGGTGCTGCCAGCCCTCGGTCGACCACCAGTGCGGCTCGTCGTACCCGTCCGCGTCGATGAACTGCTGCCACTCGGCGTTCGTGACCGGGACCCGTCCGATCCGGAACGCCGGCAGCTCCACGGTGTGCGCGGGGCGTTCGTTGTCGAGCGAGAACGGCTCGTCGGTGGCGTCGACGCCCAAGGTGAAGGGACCGGCGGGGACCAGCACCGCGTCGTGCGGGACCGGCCGACCGGGGGGCAGCGCGCAGCCCGACCCGAGGAGCGGCTCGCCCGCGCGCAGTTGGTGGGTCGCCAGCATCGTCTCGACGTGCTGCTGCTCGTGCTGCTCGACCATCACGTAGGGGAACAGCGCCTCCTCGTCAGCACGCTCGAGTCCGTCGAAGACCCGGCCCCGGACGTCGCGGAGGTAACCGCGCGCCTCGGCGGGCGTGAGCAGCGGTAGTGAGACCCGAGCGGCCCGGGGATGTTCGAAGGCGTCGTACAGCTTCTCGACCTGGGCGGAGAGCACCCCCTGCGCAGCCGCGTCCCCGCCCCGCAGCAACCAGAGGTCCTCCTGCTGGCCGATGTGGGCGAGGTCCCACACCAGCGGACTCATGAGAGGACTGTGCTGGGTGGTCAGCTCCGGTTCGTCGAGGTCGGTCAGGTTCAGGGTGCGCTCACGGGCTTGCTCGAGGCCACGGGCGTAGGTCTCACGCATGTGCCTCGACCTCCAGCAGCCGCAGGGGTCCCTCGGCGTCGGCTCGACGACGCAGCTCGTCGCAGGGGGTCCGGCCGGAGGTGACCAGCTCGGCGTACTCCTCCAGGTCGGCCTTGAGATCCGGCGCGCAGTGATCGACGGCCACCTGGGCGCAGCCGGTGACGGCACGACGCAGACCGGGGTCGTCGAGACCCCTCCGGGCCGCAGCCTCCCAGGCGCCGGCGATCGGGGCGCAGAGCTCGGCGGCCAGGTCGGCGGCGGTGGGTACGTCGATCAGCGTCACGGTGAGCGCCGCCAGCGCCGGCCACCAGCGGTCGGGCAGGGCATCGACGCACCGGATCTCGAGGTACCCGCGCGGGCGCACCGGCGGAAAGAGCGTGGTGAGGTGGTAGTCCAGATCGGCCCTGGTCGCCACCCGACCGAGCAGGGACGGGTCGCGGAGCCAGGCCCCGAACGCGATCCGCTCCCGCACCGGCACCAGCCGCCCGGCGCTGCGGACGAGCAGGACGGGGGCGTGCAGGGCGTAGTCGGCCCAGGCTGCGGTCGGCTCCCCCGCCGAGATCGGGTCGCTGCGTCCGTGGTCGATGCCGTGCCAGGTCTCCTGACGCATGGAGTGCCACCCCGACGACCGCCCGCCGAGGTAGGGCGACGTGGACGAGGCGACCACCAGCATGGGCACCAGGGCGCGGATCAGCCCCACGCGGTCGGACCAGCCGGCGGCCGGGCCGGCATCGACGTTGATCTGCAAGGCGGCAGTCGCCGACATCATCGACCGACCGGAACCTCCGTAGCCGAGCGCCTCGAAGTGCTGCTCCATCGCGACGTACCTGGCCCCGGGGTTGGTCCGCCGGACCGGGCGCGCGGGGTCGGCACCGAGCGGTGCAGCTGCGAAGCCCTGGGTCGCGAGCCCACGGCGCAAGGCGTCGCGGTCGGCCCGCAGCGCGGCCACCGCGGCGGTCAGGTCCTCCTGGGGCGGGGTGGAGAGCTCGATCTGTCCCCCGGGCTCGAGGGTGACCGAGCTCCCGGACGGCATCCTCGGCAGGGTCGCCACCAGGGACTGCACGGCAGCCCACGTGGGGCGCCGCAGGGGCTCGGCCAGGTCGACCAGATGGAACTCGAGCTCCAGCCCGACACGGCGCTCTTCGCCCGCTGCCAGCGCCTGGGCAGCCACGTGGGCGTGGGCCGCACCGTAGGGGTCGGCAACGTCGAGGTCCATCGGCTCGGACAGTGCTTCGACAGCCATCTCCGCCCCCTCCAGGTCCGGACCGGTCGTCTACGACGACCGCGGGTCGGTGCGGGGGCGGCCCAGGTGGACCGTCCTCGTTCTTGCTCTCCCCATCCTTACCGGGTCTGCCGATGGAACCCAAGGGTCGGGCCCGAATATTTCCGTGCTCGAGCTGCGTTCAGCCCGAGGCCAGCCACGTGGTCCAGTTGCGCGGGCCCTCGAGCCAGTCGACGACCGGGTGGGAGCCGTCGTACTCGTCGGTCATCTTGGCGCCCACGCGGACCCGCGGCACCTCTCGCAGGCAGTCCCGGGACACCTTGAGCACCAGCCGGTCCTTGGCGAACTGCAGGTCGAGCTCGTGCGGGCAGGTCAGTGGGTCACCGACGGGCTTCCACTTCTTCATCCGCAGCAGGCTGTAGTCGGTGCCGTTCTGCAGCCCACTCAGGACCCCGAACTCAGGTCCCTTGCGCTGTTTGTTGATGTCGAGGAAGATCGCGATGCTCGAGGAACCGGCCTCCGACTTCGGCCGCAGGTCGGTGAAGCGCATCTTGACGACGAGATCCTGGGCACGGTGGTTGACGCGCACCTTGCGGATGTCGGTGAGCGACGCGGTCGCGTCCGCACCGTCGCGGACGACCGTCGACTCGGCACGAGCCGGTCCGGCGATCGCAAGACTGGCGGCGACCACACTGGTCGTGAGCAGCGCGGTAAAGCCGCGCCGGCGATCCATGACTCCGAGATTCATGTTGTGCACTCCTTGTTCGTGGCGGGGTACCTGGTTCGAGCCTACGAAACCTCGGCCCGGTGTACGACCCCTTGACGCACGAACGCCGCCCGGCTGAGCCGGGCGGCGTTCAAGAAGCTGTGCGGGTGTTGCTCAGTCCAGATAGTCGCGCAGGACCTGCGAGCGCGACGGGTGGCGCAGCTTCGACATCGTCTTCGACTCGATCTGGCGGATCCGCTCGCGGGTCACGCCGTAGACCTTGCCGATCTCGTCGAGCGTCTTGGGCTGGCCGTCGGTCAGACCGAAGCGCATCGAGACCACGCCGGCCTCACGCTCGGAGAGCGTGTCGAGAACGGCGTGCAACTGCTCCTGGAGCAACGTGAACGACACGGCATCGGCCGGCACGATCGCCTCGGAGTCCTCGATGAGGTCACCGAACTCGGAGTCGCCGTCCTCGCCGAGGGGGGTGTGCAGCGAGATGGGCTCGCGGCCGTACTTCTGGACCTCGATGACCTTCTCGGGGGTCATGTCGAGCTCCTTGGCGAGCTCCTCCGGGGTCGGCTCGCGGCCGAGGTCCTGGAGCATCTGACGCTGGACGCGGGCCAGCTTGTTGATGACCTCGACCATGTGCACCGGGATCCGGATGGTGCGGGCCTGGTCGGCCATCGCGCGGGTGATCGCCTGACGGATCCACCACGTGGCGTACGTCGAGAACTTGTAGCCCTTGGTGTAGTCGAACTTCTCGACCGCGCGGATCAGACCGAGGTTGCCCTCCTGGATGAGGTCCAGGAAGAGCATGCCGCGACCGGTGTAGCGCTTGGCCAGCGAGACGACGAGTCGCAGGTTGGCCTCGAGGAGGTGGTTCTTGGCACGACGGCCGTCCTCGGCGATCCACTCGAGCTCTTCGTGGATCTTGGCCGAGATCTTGCCGCCCTTGGCGAGCTTCTCGTCGGAGAAGAGACCGGCCTCGATCCGCTTGGCGAGCTCGACCTCCATCTCGGCGTTGAGGAGCGGCACCTTGCCGATCTGCTTGAGGTAGTCCTTGACCGGGTCGGCGGTCGCGCCGGCGACCATGACCTGCTGCTCGGGCTCGTCCTTGTCGTCGGCGTCGGAGACCACGAAGGCGGCCTTCTTCTCGTCCTCGACGATGGTCGGGTCGGCCTTGACGTCCTTCTCGAACTGGGCGTCGGGGATGTCCGGCAGGAGCTTCTTGCCATCCGGTCCGAGCACGACAGGCGCCTCGGCGGCAGCCTCGGCGGCCTTGGTCGCGGCACTCTTGCGCGTGGTCGCCTTCTTGGCGGGGGCAGCCTTGGTGGCGGCAGCCTTGGCGGGCGCAGCCTTGGCGGGCGCAGCCTTCTTGGCGGGCGCGCCTTCGCGGCGGTCGCCTTCGCAGCGGTCGCCTTCGCAGGGGTCGCCTTGGCAGCGGTCGCCTTGGCAGGAGTCGCCTTCGCCGCAGACTTGGTGGTCGTGACCGGCGCAGCCTTCTTGGCCGGAGCCTTCTTGGCGGCAGTCTTGGCGGTCGTGGTCTTGCGCGGCGCGGCAGCGGCAGCAGCACGGCTGCTCGTGGGGCTCACGTGGACCGAGATGCCGAGACCGCTGAGGTGACCGAGCAATGCCTTGAGGTGGCGAGGCTCGACCTGGGCGTCCTCACTGGCCTGGCGGACGTCTTCGGGCGAGACACTGCCCGTGGGGGTGCCTCGCTCGATCAGAGCGGTTACGGATGGGTGCGACAGCACCTCGGAAGGGAGCAACTTGCGTGCGTTCGAGGACACGAACACCTCTCGTCAACTGACATGGGGGCGCGGCAAGGCCCGGTAACGTCAAGAGCCGCATGGGTATTCTGCCACGCCCACGGTGGCCACCGGACATTCCCCCCGGTTCCCGCGGGTCTGGGTGCCCACCCGGATCGAGACGATCAGGCCGACGCGGCCGTCTTGGCAGCGGCCTTCTGCTGCTTCTTGTGATCGCGCACCTTCTGCAGGGACTCCGGGTCCACCACATCGGCAACCGATCGGTGGCCGTCCTCGGCGTAGGCACCGACCGCGGCCTCCCACCCGGGCGGTCGTACGCCGAGCTGCTTGGCCAGGAGGGCGACGAAGATCTGAGCCTTCTGCTTGCCGAAGCCGGGCAGCTCCATGACGCGCGCGAGCAGTTCCTTCCCGGTCTCGGCCTCGGTCCACAGTCGCTCGGTGCGGCCGTCGTACTTCTCCTCGACGAGGGCCGCCAGCGCCTGGAGCCGGGCGGCCATCGAGCCCGGGAAACGGTGGATCGCCGGGGTCGTGGCGCACAGGGCCGCGAACTCCTCGGGGTCGGCCGCTGCGATACGAGCAGGGTCGAGGGTCCCGAACCGCTCCAGCACCTTCGCGGGTCCGCGGAACGCGTGCTCCATGGGGTACTGCTGGTCGAGCATCATGCCCGCGAGCAGCGCGAACGACGACTGGTCGAGGACAGCGTCTGCCTCGTCGAGACCGGTGATGTGGAAGCCCATGGGAACATCCTGCCACCGGCTCCCGGCCGGGTCGGCCCCCACCGAGGGTCAGTCGGCCTTGACCGCCAGCACCGCGCAGCGTGCATCGAGAAGGATCCGCTGGGCGTTGCTGCCCAGGATCAGCTTGCCGACCGGCGAGCGCCGGCGCAGGCCGATGACGATCAGCTCGGCAGCGTTCGCCTCGGCGATGCTGATCAGGTCCTCGGCGGGCTCGAAACCACGCACCAGCTGGCGCAGGTCGTACTTCACGCCCTCCTTGTCGAGACGCGAGCGCACGGCGTTCATGTCGGCCTCGGCCCGCTTGGAGGCGTCCGCGTCGAAGTCCTGACCCCCTCGGTGGGAGTTCACCACGACGAGCTTGATGTCTCGCAGCTTCGACTCCGCGATCGCCCTGGTCAGAGCTGCCTCACCCTCCGGCTTGGCTACGTACCCCACCACCACGGTGCCCATCGGATCTCCTGTCCTCGCACTCACGGACCTGACGGCCCACCGGCACGCTACCGAATCCCTGCCCGCATGGGCAGCCTGTGGAGAAGCGAGTCGCCGAGGCCCGCGCGTCCGGCAGGCTGATCGTGGAGGTCTCGTGGCGGTCAGCGACACAACAATCGGCCCGGATCTGCCCGCCCAGCTGCGGCGAGCGGTCCTGGAGCACATCGGCTCGGAGCGACGACGCCACTTCGCTCCCCTGCTCCACGCCGGCACCCCCGGAGGCGATCAGTCGATCCACGCCCTCAACGCTGCGGAGCCCGGCGACCACTCACTGCGCACCGACATCGTGGCCGCGCTGCGGCGCAGGGCCGCGCGCGTTGCCCCCGCTCCCTTGTTCTGGCTGACCCGGCCGGGTGCGTTGGACGTCGAGGACCTCGACCTGACCTGGCTGGCTGCGGTGCGAGCCGCGGGCGCGGAGGCCGGCCTGCCCCTCACCTTCGTGGTGGTCACCCGACGCGGCTGGCACGACCCGGCCACGGGCGAAGGCCGCACCTGGGCCCGTCTGCGCCAGCGGTGAGGGCTCAGCTCCAGGTGTGGACCGGCTCGTTGGTGTGCATCCCCTCGCGGTACTCCAGCAGGGTCGCGCGCAGTGCGTCGTACCGGTCCTCGCGGCTACGGTCGGCCATCCGGTTGACGAACCACTCGGCGCCCGTGATCCCGGTGAGGCAGCGCTGCTCGATGATGCCGAGCAGCCGGTCGCGCACTTCCGGCTCGACGCCCCAGGCATCCAGCCCCTGGTGCGCCATCGGGAGCAGGCGTCGCAGGACCAGCTCGGTGGCCCGCACCTGGCCCACGCCGGGCCAGTAGATCTGGGCATCGACGCCTTGCTGGGCGGCGACGTGGAAGTTCTCCTCCGCGGCGCTGAAGGACATCTGTGACCAGAGGGGACGCTCACTCTCCGCAACCGCCCGGACCAGGCCGAAGTAGAAGGCGGCGTTGGCCATGGTGTCGGCCACCGTCGGGCCGGCGGCGAGGAGACGGTTCTCGACGCGCAGGTGCGGGATGCCGGCGGCGATGTCGTAGACGGGACGGTTCCAGCGGTAGATCGTCCCGTTGTGGAGCCGCAGCTCCGCGAGCTGGGGGGTGCCGCCGGACTCGAGGACCTCGAGCGGGTCCTCCTCCTCGGTGACCGGCAGCAGCGCAGGGAAGTACCGGACGTTCTCCTCGAACAGGTCGAAGACCGAGGTGATCCAGCGCTCGCCGAACCAGACCCGGGGCCGGACGCCCTGCGCCTTGAGCTCCTCACTGCGCGTGTCCGTGGCCTGCTCGAAGAGCGGGATCCGTGTCTCGCGCCACAGCTGCTTGCCCAGGAGGTACGGCGAGTTCGCGCCGACGGCGAGCTGGACCGCCGCGATCGCCTGCGAGGCGTTCCAGTAGGCGGCGAACTGGTCGGGCGAGGTCTGGACGTGGAACTGGGTGCTCGTGCACGCGGCCTCGGGCACGATCGAATCGGCGGTCGTGTGCAGGGTCTCGGAGCCCGAGATGGAGATCGTGATGTCCTCGCCGCGGGCGTTGAGGATCTGCTCACTCAGCAGGCGGTAGCGAGGGTTCGCGCTCAAGCTCGAGAGCCCCATGTGTCCCTCGGCGAGGGTCGGCAGGATGCCGATCATCACCAGGTGGGCACCGACCTCGGACGACTTGCTCTCGGCGTAGTTGAGGCTGCGTCGCAGCGACTCCTCGAAGGTGGTCAGGCCGCCCTCGCGCAGCTTGGCCGGCGGGATGTTGATCTCGATGTTGAACTGCCCGAGCTCGGTCTGGAAGTCGGGGTGCGCGATGGCGGCCAACGCCTCGGCGTTCTTGAGGGCGGGATCGCCCTTGTCGTCGACGAGGTTCAGCTCGAGCTCGAGCCCGGTCATCGGGTCGTCGGTGTCGAAGGCGGCCTCGCGCAACATCCGGGCGAAGACGTCGAGACAGCGACGCACCTTCTCGCGGTGCCGCGTGCGGTCCGCCCGAGTGAACTCCTGCGCTTCCACCTCTTCGCCCATGACGGCACCCTAGGTCACCGTTCAGGCAGCGTCGGCATGTCACACCGCGTCGGTCCCCCGACACGGCTCAGGCCGGGTCGTCGAGGAGGTCCGGCCCCGGCCAGGTCGAGGGAGGCACCGCCTGGATGAGGACACCGGCCACCAGCCCCGCGAGGCTGTGGTCGGGCTCGACCTCGGCGCAGCGATCGAGGGCGCACCACGCCAGGGCACCGTGGCCGGCCAGCCACGCAGCAAAGCCCAGGAGCGCGGCGGCCGCGGGCAGCAGGGGGTCCGGTGCCCGGCGGACGACGTCGGTCCAGAAGTGGACATGTGCTCGGGCGTTGTCGCGA
The DNA here is from genome assembly GCA_963850965.1 of uncultured Actinomycetota bacterium. GTDB lineage: Bacteria > Actinomycetota > Actinomycetes > Propionibacteriales > Nocardioidaceae > Nocardioides. The sequence continues at coordinate 108,951 of CAWKMT010000005.1, forward strand.
GCCATCAGCGCCCACACCCCGTCGCGGACCACGATGTCGACCAGCGCACGCAGCAGACGCGCCACCTCGCGGTCGTCGAGCAGCCCGCCGTCCGCCACCCGAGCCGCGACCAACCCGCGGGCCCACGCCGTCTCCGCCGCCACTTGCCTCCTGCCGCCGGAGGTGGCGCCCAGCACGGCGGACACGGCGCGCACCGCCGCAGCATCGGGGCGGAGGCTCGCGGCCAGGTCGTCGCGCGAGGCGTGGGTGACCCGCCCCTCGAGGACCGACTCGGCCGTGAAGTGGTGACAGCTCACGTCGTAGGGGGTGCCCGGATCGGGCCGATCGGGGTGCGCCCGCAGCAAGGGGAACCAGTGTGTCGCGTCGGCTCGCAGCACCTCGGCCACCTCGACTGCTCCGGTCTCGAACGCGGTCACCAGGGACCACATCACCTCCTCGGAGAAGTCAGGATCGTCGGAGTAGACGATGAAGACGACCCGTCGGACGCCGTGGTGCAGCGCGGGTCCCAGCAGCGCCGAGACCATCTCCGGGATCTCCGACTCGTGGTCGGGCAGGTCGACGCGGGCATGGAAGGTGCGCTCGGCGCCGAAGGTCAACATCACGACCGACTCCTCCGGGACGAAGCCGAGCACGATCGGGACGACGGCAAGAACGTCCTCGGGAGTGCGGGCGACCAGCGAGGTGGTGGACGGGGCGGGGGGCGGGGCGGGTGAGTTCGTCATGGGCACGAGCCTCGGCGCTGTCATCGACCCTCGCCGTCCCGAGCACGAGCGCCTGTCGACAGCCCCGGTCGGGCGGTCCCCTGTGGGTCGCAGCCGGCCACGGGACGCTTCGCGGCGCAGGCGCGGTACTTTGCCGACCATGGCCTCCTTGCGCAGCCCGCACGACCCACGAGGTCGTTGAGTGCGCACCACCGCCTCCGTGCTCCACCTCGACCTCGACGCGTTCTTCGCGTCGGTCGAGCAGCGCGACAAGCCCTCGTTGCGAGGGAAGCCGGTCGTGGTCGGAGGCGTCGGGGGTCGGGGCGTCGTGGCCGCGGCGTCGTACGAAGCCCGGAAGTACGGCGTCCGCTCGGCCATGTCGACGCGCGAGGCGCGCTCGCGCTGTCCCCACGCGGCCTTCCTGTCCGGGCGCTTCCACGCCTACCGCGGGGCGAGCGTCGCGGTGATGACGCTGCTGCGCTCGGTCTCCCCGCTCGTGGAGCCGCTCTCGCTCGACGAGGCGTTCGTCGACCTGGCCAGGGCCGACCTCCCCGACCTGGAGATCGCCACCGTCACGGCCTTCGGCCAGGAGCTGCGCGACCGGGTCCGCGAGGTGACCGGCGGGCTGACCGCCTCGGTCGGCATCGGCACCTCGAAGTTCATCGCCAAGGTGGCCAGCGACCTCGACAAGCCCGACGGCCTGGTCGTGGTGGCCCCCGGCACCGAGGTCGCGCTGCTCCGGCCGATGCACGTGACCGTGATCCCCGGCGTCGGGCCGGCGACGGCCGAGCGGCTCCGGCGCGCCGGCATCCACACCGTGGCCGACCTCGAGTCGGTGAGCCTCGACGAGCTCGTCCGGCTGGCCGGCAAGGCCCACGGCAACGGCCTCTTCCACCTCGCGCGCGCCGAGGACGACCGCCCGGTGGTCTCCGAGCGGGAGGCCAAGTCGGTCAGTGTCGAGGGCACCTACGACACCGACCTCACCGACCGTCGACTGATGGAGGGGCTGCTGAGCCGCCAGGCCGGCGAGGTCGCCGTACGCCTGCGCAAGCACGGGCTCTCGGGGCGCACGGTGACGATCAAGGTCCGCCTCCACGACTTCACCACGCTCAGCCGGTCGAGCACCCTGGCCTCCCCCACCGACAGCACCGCCACCATCGCCCGGCTGGCGCGGGGACTGCTCACCGACCTGGACACCTCGGGCGGCGTCCGGCTGCTCGGGGTCGGCGTCTCAGGGCTCGCCGACTGGATCCAGGAGGACCTGTTCGGGGAGACCACCGACGAGGACGACGACCTGCCCGAGGTGGAGGACCCACCGTCGGTACGACGCCAGACCTGGGCGCCGGGCATGGACGTCGTCCACACCGAACTGGGCCGGGGCTGGGTCTGGGGCTCCGGCCGAGGCGTGGTGACGGTGCGCTTCGAGACGGCCGAGACGCCGGCCGGACCGGTGCGCTCCTACCCCTCCGACGAGCCGGCGCTCAGCGCCTGGCTGCCGCCAGCGGCGGAGTCGGAACCCGGGCCCGAGCCCGCGAGCTGAAATCGCACGGCATCACCGGGCCGGAGCTGCGCGCACTGCCACAGGTCCTCCTCGTGCACGACCCCGAGCACGGGGTAGCCCCCGGTCGTCGGGTGGTCGGCGAGGAAGACCACGGGCTCCCCGGCCGGCGGCACCTGCACCGCGCCGAGCACCATGCCCGCACTGGGCAGCTGGTCGTGACGAGCCCGTTCGAGTCGCGGGCCGGAGAGCCGCATCCCGACGCGGTTGGAGTCGGCGGCCACGACGTACGACGCCCGGCACAGGGTGTCGAGGGCTCCCGGGGCGAACCACTCGGTGTGCGGTCCCGGCGTGAGTCGCAGGGGTCCGAGCGTCGGTGGTCGAGGCGTGTCGTGGGGCTGCGGCTGGCGTCGTGGCGGTCCCACCGGGAGCACGGCCCCGGCCTCGACCCGCGGCGGCCCCACCCAGGCCAGGGTGTCGGTCGAGCGCGACCCGAGCACCGGATCCACGTCGATGCCGCCGGCGACCGCGACGTAGGTGCGCACCCCGACCTCCGGAGCCGCCAGTCGCAGGGTGGCGCCGGCCGGCAGCCACTGTGCGCTCCCGTGGCCGCTCGGTCTCTCGGCGATCCAGACCCGGCACCGGGCGCCGGTCACGGCCACCCAGTGCCCCTCCCGGGCGGTCAGCGACAGGCCGCCGAGGGTCACCTCGAGGACCGCGCACGCCACGTCGTTGCCGACCAGCCGGTTCGCGAGCGCAGCCGCAGGGGCGTCCAGGGCACCTGCCCTGGGTACGCCGAGGTGCGCCAGCCCGCGTCGCCCCTGGTCCTGGACCGTGGTCAGACTCCCCGCCTCCAACACGACCAGCGTCATCGCGGCACGAACCTCACGCGGGTGCCCGGCGCCAGCAGGGCCGGGGAGTCGCGGCTCGCGTCCCAGAGGGTGACCTCTGCGGTGCCCAGGATCTGCCACCCGCCCGGGGACGCCGAGGGGTAGACCGCGCACCACTCCCCTGCCAGCGCCACGGATCCGGCCGGCACCCGAGCCCGCGGCGAGTCGAGGCGTGGCACGTGCAGCTCGACCGGCAGGCCGGTGAGGTAGGCGAAGCCGGGCGCGAAGCCGCAGAACGCCGAGACGTACTCGACGCCCGCGTGCCTGGCCACTGCCTCGTCCCGGTCGACGCCCCACTGCTGCGCGACGCGGGTCAGGTCGGGTCCGTCGTACCGGACCGGGATCTCGACGAGGTCGCCGGCCCCGTCGAGATCCTCGTCAGGGGCCCAGGCCTCGAGGCGACCCTGCAGCGCGGCGAGATCCCCCACTCCGTCGAACAGGACGGTCCGGGCGCCCGGAACGATCTCCTCGACAGGCAGGTCGGCGGGCAGGGCCTGGCGGGCCCAGTGCGCCAACGCGAGCGCGGTCGCGGTGTCCTCGGTCTCGACCAGCAGCGCACGTCGGCCGACTGCGATGGAATGCATGGCGCCCAGTCTGCCGGGAAATGGACGAAGGGCTCCTGGCGGTATGAGCGTCAGGAGCCCTTCAGGGCGACCGGTTCAGGTGACGTCCCGGTCCACCGGACTCACCCTCCGACCCCGCCGTCCCCGTCACCGGGCCGACGCGGCGAGTCTCCTCGCCGGGTGGATCTTCAAGCCTGTCCGATCCCCGTCTCGCTGCCAGCCGTGAGGCCGACCGAGAGTCGGTAGGGAGAGTTCTACGCGCCTTCCGGCAGGGTCCGCAAGGGGTTGGCCGACGTCGGCGCGACATTCCTCCGGTCCCACAGGATGGTCCACAGATCCGTCCCACTCATCCACAGGAATCGGGCGATCTCCACAGGGACCCGACTGGACCTGTGGAGGAGCGGTCCACGCCTCTCAGGGGCTCGCTCAGAGTCCGCGCAGCACGTGGCCGGCCGCCTCGAGCGCCCGACGTACGGCGGTGGCGGCCTCGACCGCGCCGGGATGATCACCGTGCACGCACAGCGAGTCGACCCGGCGACCCGCGGCGAGCTCGACCGCGCGGGCGGCGATGCGGGCACGGTCGGTGAGCACCGCACCCTCGGTGCCGCGCGGCAGCAGCCGGCCGTCGTCGGTGTAGCCACGGTCCGGGAAGCCCTCGCGCAGCGCGCGTCGGCCCGCCAGGACCGCCAGCCGGAGCAGGGCCCCGCCGGGGAGCCCGAGGACCGGCAGGTCGGCAGAGCCCGCCAGCACGGCGGCCGCCTGGACCTCGTCGTCGAGGACGCGGTGGTAGAGCGCGCCGTGGGGTTTGACGTAGCGCACCGCGGTCCCGGCACCGCGGGCGATCTCGGAGAGGAGCCCCACCTGGTCGGCCACCTGCTCACGCAGCGTGTCCGCAGCGACGTCGTGGGCCACCCGGCCGAAGTTCTCGCGGTCGGCGTAGGAGACCTGCGCCCCCACCGAGACCCCGAGCCGGGCCGCCTCGGCGCACACCGAGCGCATGATGGCGGCGCTGCCGGCGTGGTAGCCACAGGCGACGTTCGCACTCGTCACGATGGCCAGGAGCGCCGTGTCGTCGGTGATCTCCTCGCCGAGGTCGGCGTTGAGGTCGAGGGGGACGGCGGGCATGGCCCGACGCTACCGAAGATAGGGTTCCCGGCCATGGAGTCCTCCGCTCGACCGCCCCTCGCCGATCGTCGACCCGTCACCCGCGAGTACCACGGCGAAGCGCGCATCGACGACTACGACTGGCTCCGTGACAAGGAGTCACCCGAGGTGACGGCCCACCTCGAGGCCGAGAACGCCCACACCCAGGAGCGCACCGCGCACCTGTCCGGGCTGCGCCAGCAGATCTTCGACGAGATCAAGGCCCGCACCCTCGAGACCGACCTGTCGGTGCCCACCCGCAACCGCGGCCACTGGTACTACGGACGTTCCTTCGAGGGTCGCGAGTACGGCGCCAGCTGCCGCGTCCCGATCCGCGGCGAGGACGACTGGACTCCCCCGCACCCCGCCGAGGACTGCTCGCCCGACGAGCCGGCGCTGCCCGGCGAGGAGCTGCTGCTCGACCTGAACACCCTCGCCGAGGGCCACGAGTTCTTCTCGCTCGGCGGCTCCTCGATCAGTCTCGACGGCACCCGGCTCGCCTACTCGACCGACGTCGTCGGCGACGAGCGCTACACGCTGCGGATCAAGGACCTCACCACCGGCCAGCTCCTCGACGACGAGCTCGTGGGCATCCTGGGCGGTGCCACCTGGGACCGCGCCGGCACCTGCCTCTACTACACGACGATGGACGAGTCCTGGCGTGCCGACAAGGTCTGGCGCCACCGCGTGGGCACTCCCCAGGCGGCCGATGTGCTCGTCTACGAGGAGGCCGACGCCCGCTTCTGGGTCGGCATCGGACGCAGCCGCAGCGACCGGTTCCTCATGATCGCGTCGGGCTCCAAGACCACCTCCGAGTACCGCTACCTCGACGTCGAGGCCCCGATGGCCGGCTTCCAGGTCTTCGCGCCCCGCGTCGAGGGGCTGGAGTACTCCCTCGACCACGCCGTCCTGGGCGGCCAGGACCGCTTCCTGGTCCTGCACAACCACACCGGTCCCGACTTCGAGCTGGCGCTCGCCCCCGCCTCCCCCACCTCGCCGGAGCGGTGGGAGCCCCTGGTCCCCCACGACGCCAGCGTGCGGCTCGAGGACGTCGACGCCTTCGCCACCCACCTCGTGGTGCACCAGCGCAGCGAGGGCCTCACCCAGCTGCGCGTGCTCGAGCTGGGCGACCAGCCCGAGCAGCCCGTCACCGACGACTACCTCGTGGAGTTCGACCAGGAGATCTACACCGTGGGCTCGGGCGGCAACCCGGGGTTCCACCAGCCGGTGATCCGGCTGGGCTACACCTCGATGGCGGTGCCGTCCTCGGTCTACGACTACGACGTGCGCACCCGCGAGCTGACCCTGCTCCGACGTGCCCCCGTGCTGGGCGGCTACGACCCGAAGGACTACGAGGAGCACCGGCTCTGGGCTCCCAGCACCGACGGCGTCCAGGTGCCGATCTCGATCGTCTGCCGGCGTGGTGCCCGCACCGAGGGTGAGCCGATCCCGGTCCTGCTCTACGGCTACGGCGCCTACGAGGCCTCGATGGACCCGTACTTCTCCGTGGCCAGGCTCTCGTTGCTCGACCGGGGCGCGGGCTTCGCGATCGCGCACGTGCGCGGCGGCGGAGAGATGGGGCGGCGCTGGTACGACGACGGCAAGCTCTTCCACAAGCAGAACTCCTTCTCGGACTTCATCGCCTGCGCTCGGCACCTCATCGCCACCGGCTGGACCACGCCCGACCATCTCGTGGCCGAGGGCGCGAGCGCGGGCGGCCTGCTGATGGGGGCCGTGGTCAACCAGGCTCCCCAGCTCTTCGGCGGGGTCGTGGCCGGCGTCCCGTTCGTCGACACGCTCACCTCGATGCTCGACGCCACGCTCCCCCTGACCGTCACCGAGTACGACGAGTGGGGCAACCCCGAGGCCGACCCCTCGGTCTATGCGTGCATCCGTGGCTACGCGCCGTACGACAACGTGATCGCGATGGACTACCCGCCGATCCTCGCCGAGACCTCCCTGCACGACACCCGGGTCCTCTACGTGGAGCCAGCCAAGTGGATCGCCAAGCTGCGCGCCACCGCGATCGGGCGACGCGACTTCCTGCTCCGCACCGAGATGTCGGGAGGGCACGGCGGGGTCTCGGGACGCTACAAGTCCTGGCACGACCGGGCCTTCACCCTGGCCTGGATCCTGGAGCGGATGGGCCTCGCCGAGCAGGCGCCCGGGGCGTCCCCGGCACCCGTCGAGGAGTCCCCCGCGAGCCCGCTGCCCTGAGAACTCCCTGAGAGTTGGAAGTGCGTGCAACTCTGACCAATCCTCGAACGTCCTTTGTTACGAACACTCCATACATCCCACCGGGAATCTCCGGGTACTACGGGACGTTGGACTAGACGTGCAGCGTTGCTCCGGCAGCGCCGAGGACAGAGGAGGGCGGCCCATGGCTACACGCACCGCAACCAGGACCCGCGAGAGCGAGGGCCGAGACAGCGTCGGTCTCTACCTCGACGAGATCGCGCGCACGCCCCTTCTCGACGCTGCCACCGAGGTCGAGCTCTCCAAGACGATCGAGGCCGGCCTGATGGCTGCCGCCCTCCTCGCCGAGGGCCGGGTCGGTCGCCGCAAGGGCGGGGCGCCGATGAGCGCCACCCAGGCCGAGCTCGAGTGGCTGGCCGAGGAGGGTGAGCGTGCAGTCCAGACGTTCATCACCGCCAACCTCCGCCTGGTCGTCTCGATCGCGCGCAAGTACGGCCGCGCCCAGATGCCGATGCTCGACCTGATCCAGGAGGGCAACACCGGCCTGATCCGTGCGGTCGAGAAGTTCGACTACACCAAGGGCTACAAGTTCTCGACCTACGCCACCTGGTGGGTGCGCCAGGCGATCACCCGCGGCATCGCGCAGCAGGCCCGCGTCGTACGCCTGCCCGTGCACGTGGTCGAGGAGCTCAACCAGGTCGGCGGCGCCCGTCGTACCCTCGAGCGCCAGCTCGGTCGCAGCCCCGACCCGCAGGAGATCGCCGCCGAGCTCGGCCTGGACGTCGACCGGGTCCTCGACCTGATGGCGTGGGGCCGCGAACACGTCAGCCTCGACTCCCCGGTCGACGAGGACGGCGACACCTCGCTCGGCGACCTGATGGCCCAGCAGACGACCCCCGGCCCGGACCTGTCGGTCCTCGACGTCGAGGCCCGCGACCGGCTCAACCTCCTGGTCGACCACCTCGACCCGCGCTCCGCCGACATCATCCGCTCGCGCTACGGCCTGGTCGACGGCCGCCAGCACAAGCTGGCCGACATCGGCGTCAAGCACGGCATCTCCGCCGAGCGGGTCCGCCAGCTCGAGCGGGAGGCCCTGCAGAAGCTCCGTCGGGTCGCCGACCCGGATCTGGCTGCCTGAGGCCCACCCGGGCGCTCACCCTGACCGGGTCAACGACCCTCCGTCAGCTCTGCGAAGACCTCCGTCACCCGGTGACGGAGGTCTTCGAGCGTCCCGTCGTTGTCGATGACATGGGTCGCGACCGCTCGTCGTTGCTCGCGGGTGGCCTGGGCCGCGACCCGGGACTCGGCCTCCGCGCGGGTCAGACCGCGCTCCTCCACCATCCGGGTCAGCTGGGTCTCGACCGGTACGTCGACCACCACCACGGCATCGAAGACTCCCGCAGCACCGGGGTGCTCGGCCAGCAGCGGGATGTCGTGGACGACCAGGCCACCGGCAGGGGCCGAGGCCTCCAACTCGGCGCTCCGGGCGCGCACCAGGGGGTGGACGATGCCCTCGAGGATCCGCCGCTTCGACTCGTCGGAGAAGACGATCGTGCCCATCGCCGGGCGGTCGAGGTCGCCCTCGGGCGTGAGGATCTCCTCGCCGAAGGCCTCGACCACCTTGCTGAGTCCCTCGCTCCCCCTGGCCACGACCTCGCGGGCCAGGAGATCCGCGTCGATCACGACCGCGCCGAGCTCGGCCAGGATCGCGGACACCGTGCTCTTGCCGGAGGCGACGCCGCCCGTGAGTCCCACTCGCATGCGGTCACCGTATCGTCGCCCCCATGGACCACGTCGACCTGCGCGAAGGCTCGCGGGTGGCGTTGCTGGTCCCGGGGTCCCTGGACCTGCTGGACGTGACCATGTCGCTGCTGGCGGCCGGCATCGTCCCGATCCCGCTCGACCCGCGACTCACGTCGTACGAGCGGGAGCGGATCCTGGCCGGGCTCTCCCCTGACCTCGTGGTCGACTCAGCGGAGCAGCTCGGCTCGATGGTCCGCCACACGCCGGAGCAGTTTCGGTGGGGCAGCCCCCGGGCCCGCCCGATGCATGTCACCAGCGGTACGACGGGCACGCCCAAGGGGGTCTTCAGCGGTCTGCTCTCCGAGACGCAGGCGGCTGCTCTCGTGGCCGAGGAGCGGGAGCTCTGGGGGTTCTGCGCCGACGACGTGAACCTCGTCCTGAGCCCGCTCTACCACTCAGCCCCCTTGCGCTTTGCGATGGGCACGGTGCTCGCGGGCGGCCGGGTGGTGGTCCCCGGAGCCTTCGATCCCGCGCTCGTGACCGCCGCGATCGAGCGCGAGCGGCCCACGTCGATGTTCTGCGTCCCGACCCATCTGCAGCGTCTCTTCGCGCACTGGGACGAGGTCGGCACCCCCGACCTGTCCTCCTTCCGGCTGGTCGCCCATGCCGGGGCACCGTGTCCGGAGCAGGTCAAGCGCCGGCTGATCGCAGACTTTCCGCCCGGCTCGACGTGGGAGTTCTACGGGGCGACCGAGGGGCAGTTCACCGCCTGCCGCAGTGAGGAGTGGCTGGAGCGGCCCGGCACGGTCGGGCGGGCCCGCCCGGGACGGGTGCTGACCCTGGACGCGGACGGCACGATCTGGTGCGCGGTGCCACCGCATGCGCGTTTCACCTACTTCGGCGATCCCGAGAAGACCGCGGCCGCCTGGCGCGACACCCCGGACGGACCCGCCTTCACCGTCGGCGACCTGGGTCGCCTCGACGAGGACGGCTACCTCCACCTCGACGGTCGCCGCGAGGACCTGATCATCACCGGCGGGGTGAACGTCTACCCCCTCGAGGTGGAGTCCGCCCTGCGGCAGCTGGCGGGGGTCCACGACGTCGCGGTCTACGGCGTGCCCGACGAGCACTGGGGGCAGCGGGTCTGCGCCGCGGTCGTGGGGGAGGTCGCCGAGCAGGACCTGGCGGCGTACGCACGCGAGCGGCTGGCTCCGCCCAAGCGGCCCAAGTCCTGGGCCTTCCCCGACGAGCTGCCCCGCACCCTCACCGGCAAGGTCCGCCGCGACGAGCTCAGCAGGCGAACTGGCGGCGGTACTGCTGCGGGCTCAGCCCGCGCACCCGACTGAAGTGGTGGCGCAGGGTGGCGGCGTTGCCGAAGCCCACCTCGTCTGCGATCCACTCGATCGGGCGGTTGCTCTGCTCGAGGAGCTGCTCGGCGCGCAGCACCCGCTGACTGGTGACCCACGCATGCGGGGTGGCGCCGGTCTCGGCGCGGAACCTGCGCGCGAACGTCCGCGGCGACATCAGCGCACGGCGAGCCAGTGACTCGACGTCGAGGTCTTCCTGGAGGTTCTCGACGATCCACTGCAGCAAGGGCCCCAGGGTCTCGACATCGCAATCGGGGACCGCCCGGGCGATGAACTGGGCCTGGCCGCCGTCTCGTTGGGGTGGCACGACCATGCGTCGCGCCACTGCACTGGCGACGCCGGCGCCGTACTCCTGGCGCCAGACGTGCAAGGAGGCATCGAGCCCGGCGGCAGTGCCCGCGCTGGTGACGATCTGGCCGGCGTCGACGTAGAGCACCTCGGGGATCACCTTGGCCAGGGGGAACCGCTCCGAGAGCTCACGAGTGTGCCGCCAGTGGGTGGTGCAGTCGCGCCCGTCGAGCAGTCCGGCCTCTCCGAGCGTGAAGGCACCCGAGCAGACCGACATGATGCGTGCTCCCCGGTCGTGGGCCGCACGAAGTGCCTCGATCACCCCGTCGGGCACCCGGCCCGACCTCGGCATCGAGGGGATGCCGATCAGGTCGGCGGCCTCGAGACGCTCGAGGCCGTGCTCGAGGTTGATCGAGAAGTCGACCGCGGTCCGCACCGGGCCCAGCGCGGGGCCACAGACGGCGAAGTCGAGCACGGGGATCCCGTCGTCGGAACGGTCCACCCCGAAGGCCTCGCAGAGCACTCCGAGCTCGAACGGCGCAACACCGTCGTAGACCAGGGCTGCGACGTTGGTGAGCATCGGTCCAGTGTGCCAGAAATCTGGCAGTAATTCGATGAACTGTGACTTTTCTGCCACTCGTGGCAGGATCGCGCAGGGCGCAGGATTACTGCCATGACCTACTTGTTGATTCTCGCGACGATCGCGACGGTGTTGTCCATCGAGGCGATCCGCCTCGTGATCCGCGACGGGCGGGGCCCCCAGCGCCCGCCGGCATCGCACTTCGAAGACCCGCGGTTCCGCTCCCCCGCCACGCTGAGCTGAGGGTCCCCTCCCACCACGAGCCTCCTCCACGAACGACGAGGGCCCGGCCACCACTCTCGTGGTGACCGGGCCCTCGTCGTTGCTCTGGGCGTTACTGGTGAGACGTGCCGATCAGCTTGCGCCGCCGGTCAGCTTCTCGCGGAGCGCCTGCAGCGCCTCGTCCGAAGCGAGCGAGCCGCCACCGCCGCTGGCGCTGGAGCCGTCGCCGTCCTCGGTCTCGGCTGCTTCGGTCTCGTTGCTGCTGGAGTACGACGTCGCCTCGCCAGCCTCGGCCTCGGCAACCTTCGCCTCGGCCTGCTGCTTGACGTGGGCTTCCCAGCGGGTGTGCGCCTTGGCGTACTGCTCTTCCCAGACCGCACGCTGGTCGTCGAAGCCCTCGAGCCATTCGCCCGTCTCGGGGTCGAAGCCGTCGGGGTAGACGTAGTTGCCCTGGGCGTCGTACGTCGCCGCCATGCCGTAGAGCGTCGGGTCGAACTCCTCGACGTCAGCGGCAGTCGCGGTCTCGTTGGCCTGCTTGAGCGACAGCGAGATCCGGCGACGCTCGAGGTCGATGTCGATGATCTTGACCATGACGTCGTCGTTGACCTGGACGACCTGCTCGGGGATCTCGACGTGACGCTCGGCGAGCTCGGAGATGTGCACGAGGCCCTCGATGCCTTCTTCGACCCGGACGAACGAACCGAAGGGCACCAGCTTGGTGACCTTGCCGGGCACGATCTGCCCGATCTGGTGCGTGCGGGCGAAGTGCTGCCACGGGTCTTCCTGCGTCGCCTTGAGCGACAGGGAGACACGCTCGCGGTCCATGTCCACGTCGAGGACCTCGACGGTGACCTCGTCGCCCACGGCGACGACCTCGGACGGGTGATCGATGTGCTTCCAGGACAGCTCCGAGACGTGGACGAGACCGTCGACGCCGCCGAGGTCCACGAACGCACCGAAGTTGACGATCGAGGAGACGACGCCCTTGCGGATCTGGCCCTTCTGGAGCTGGGTCAGGAAGCCGTGGCGCACCTCGGACTGGGTCTGCTCGAGCCACGCACGACGCGAGAGCACGACGTTGTTGCGGTTCTTGTCGAGCTCGATGATCTTCGCCTCGAGGACCTGGCCGACGTAGGGCTGCAGGTCGCGGACGCGACGCATCTCGACGAGCGAGGCGGGCAGGAAGCCGCGCAGGCCGATGTCGAGGATGAGGCCGCCCTTGACGACCTCGATGACGGTGCCCTCGACGACGCCATCTTCTTCCTTGACCTGCTCGATGGTGCCCCAGGCGCGTTCGTACTGTGCGCGCTTCTTGGACAGGATCAGGCGGCCTTCCTTGTCCTCCTTCTGGAGAACGAGGGCTTCGACCTTGTCACCAACAGCGACGACCTCGGAGGGGTCCACGTCGTGCTTGATCGACAGCTCGCGCGAGGGAATGACACCCTCGGTCTTGTAGCCGATGTCCAGCAGGACCTCGTCGCGGTCCACCTTGACGATGGTGCCCTCGACGATGTCGCCGTCGTTGAAGTACTTGATGGTCGCGTCAATGGCCGCGAGGAAGTCTTCTTCAGAACCGATGTCGTTGATCGCAACCTGAGGCGCGTCGTAATCGGGAAGAATTGAGATGGTACTCGTCATAAGGGAGGTAATTCCTTGGATGGATGGAGTTGTGCGGGCACGCAGAGAAGTCCTCTTTCACTACCGAAGGTTCGCCCCGGATCGCCCTGACGGGCACACCAAGAGCAGATAGCGAGCGAGAGTCCACTAGGTCTGGGAATCAGGCAGACGTCTTGCGCAATCTTCAGACTACGCCGCAGCGCTCGTGCGAGTCCAACCCGGAGGCCGCGCTCCTGCCGCACTTCGGCGCCCGCGAGGGCCTCACGCGAGCCAGGCGTGCGGGTCCCGGGAGCGAGCGATTGCTCGCAGGAGAGCGTCGGCGCGTTCGGCGACCGGGTTCTGAGCGCGACGCGGGGCCAGGTCGACCAGGGCCCACAGGTCGGCCGCCCGGGCCAGGTCCAGCGCCTCGGCGACGCTGCCGCCACGCCGCTCGACGTACGCCGCCAGCACGGCGCGGGTGAAGACCTCACCCCGTTCGAAGCGGAGCAGGTTCCCCAGGTCGGTGACGGGATGGCCGGCGTGCGCGAACTCCCAGTCGACCAGCCCGGTCAGGCGCAGCGAGTCGGGGTCCACCAGCAGGTTCTTGGGGTTGAGGTCGCTGTGCACCAGGCACCGCCGCGACACCGTGTCGAGCAGGGCCTGCGCGTCGACCGCGACCTCGTGCAGCCCGGCCAGCTCGTCGGCCGTCCACCACCCGAGCGACGCCTCGTGCTGCTCGACCCAGGCCGGGAGACCGTCGATCGCGCCGAAGCTCCCGATGGTGAGCGCTCCGTCGACGAACGGGCCCTGCGTCAGCATCGGCATCCCGCCCAGGTCGGCCAGGACCCCGCCGAGCTCACTGCCGAGCCGGGCCAGCTGCGCGTCGTCGAGCGTCGGGAGCAGCAGGTCGCCGCGCACCCCCGGAAGGAATGACGTCACGAGAATCGCCGGCATCCCCGCAGCTGGATCGGCCCGGCGGACCTCGAGCACTTCCGGCACCGGCAGCAGGCCCCGCACCAGCCGGAGCAGCGCGGCATCGACCTCGTGCGCCGCCGGGCCGCGAGTGCTGGGCCGGGCGTAGATGCGGACCACGGTGCGCTCCCCCGCCACCTCGGCGAGGAAGGTCTCCCCGGACCAGCCCCCGTCGAGGGGGACGAGACCGGCAAACGGTGCAGTGTCATCCACCGGACCGATCCTGCCAGTCGGCCACGAGCTCCTGGCTCCGCAGTACCCTCCGAACTGTGCAACCAGAGCATTCCCATCCGCCGGTGCGGGTGGAGCGTCGGCCGGTCGACGAGGCCGAGTCCAGGCGAGCGAACGGCCCCGACTGGGACCGCTACGCCGACGAGTACCAGTCCACCCACGGCGAGTTCCTCGGCGACGAGGGCTTCGTGTGGGGCCCCGAGGGCCTCACCGAGGCCGAGGCCCGAGCGCTCGGTGACGTGAGCGACCGCGACGTCCTCGAGGTGGGCTCGGGAGCCGGCCAGTGCTCCCGCTGGATCCGCGGCCAGGGCGGACGCTCCTACGGGCTGGACCTGTCGTTGCGCCAGCTCCAGCACTCCCGCCGGATCGACGACGAGACGGGTACGCCGGTCCCCTCCGTGCTCGGCACGGCCACCCATCTGCCCTTCCGGGACGCCAGCTTCGACGTGGTGTTCTCGAGCTTCGGTGCCCTGCAGTTCGTCAGCGACATCACCGTGGCCCTCGGCGAGACCGCCCGGGTGCTGCGACCCGGCGGCCGGTTCGCCTTCTCGATCACGCACCCGACGCGGTGGATGTTCCCCGACGACCCGACCGAGGAAGGGCTGCTGGCCAGCCAGTCCTACTGGGACCGGACGCCGTACGTCGAGGTGGACGAGGCCACCGGTGTCGTGGCCTACGTCGAGCACCACCGCACGCTGGGCGACTGGGTGCGCCTGCTGCATGCCGCAGGCTTCTCGCTGGTCGACCTGCTCGAGCCGGAGTGGCCCGAGGGCCACGACCGGGTCTGGGGCGGATGGTCCGCCGCCCGGGGGAAGTACACCCCCGGGACGGCGGTCTTCATCACGCGATCCGTGCGCTGAGCGCGCTCGTCACACGCGGGGGTCAGACCCCCAGACGACGTCGCAGGCCCACGAAGCCGAGGCCCGCGCCCAGGACGACCAGGCCACCGAGGCCACGCGTCCAGTTGCGGGCGCCCTCGCCGTCCGCGCCGGCGATGTTGAAGGAGTACGCCGTGAGCCCCATCGCCTCGGCAGGAGCACCGTAGGCCATCTTCTCGTCGTCGGCGCGTGCGGCGCCTGCTGCCAGGACGGCGTAGAGCGCGCCGTAGTCCTGTGCGGTCTCCGTGCCGGCCTCGACCAGCTTCGACATGCCCTCCTTGGAGAGGCGGTCGGCGCCTTCCCCGATCGCGGGTGCGCTTCCGGCGGCCTTGCTGAGGCCGTCGGCCAGGAGTCCGGACCCGTCCGCAGCGGCACCGAGCCCGCTGGCGAGCGCTCCGGCACCGTCGGCGAGCTGACCCGAGCCGTCCTTGGCTGTGCCCGTCCCAGCGGCCAGGTCTCCCGAGCCTGCCGCGAGGTCACCGGCACCGGTGTCGAGCTGACCCAGTCCGGCAACCAGGTCGGTGGAGCCGGACGCCGCGGCGTTCGCACCGTTGGCGAGCTCGAGGACACCGTTCACGGCGGAGGTGACGCCGGCCTCGAGCTGGTCGAGCCCGTCGCGGAGCAGCAGCGCACCGCCCTTGAGCTTGGCAGCTCCCACGGTGGCCTTGGTTGCTCCGGCGGAGGCGTCGGTCAGTCCGGCCGTGAGCAGCCCGGCACCGGGGATGAGCTGGGTGTTCAGCCCGCCGATCGCCGTGCCGAGGCCACCGGAGACCTGAAGCAGGCCGGCGTTGCCCTGGGCGAGGGCGGCCTTGTTGCCGCGCACCTGCGCGATGATGGCGTCGAGCGTTCCCGCGCAGACCGGTCCGCAGTCGGTGCCCTTGACCGCGGTGAGGCCACCGATCAGCTGGTCGAGCGAACCGCCCGGCTTCACGGCATCGTTGAGGCCGGCCTGGACCTGGTCCACGCCGCCCTTGGCGCCGACCAGGCCGGGCGTGGCGGGGCTGCCGTTGCCGAGGAGCTGGCCGAGGCCACCCTCGAGCTGGATGGAGCCGGCCTTGAGCTGTCCCAGACCGGTCTCGAGCTGGTCGAGGCCGTTGAGCAGCGTCCCCGCCTGAGCGGTCGTGCCGAAGCCGGCGATCAGCTGGTCGACACCCGCCTGCAGGGCGTCGATGCCTGCCGCGGCTGCGGGCAGGCCCGCGGTGGAGTCGGAGAGCTGGTTCAGCCCACCGGAGATCTGCTGGAGACCGGCCGAGAGCTTCTTCCCGCCGTCGAGCGCAGAGCCCGTGCCGCCCTTGAGCTTCTTGGCCCCGGCGTCGAGCTGGCCCGCGCCGGCGTCGAGCCTGCCGATGCCGGCGTCGAGGTCACTCGCACCGGCGGCGAGCTTCGCCGAGCCGGGCACCGCGTCGTCGACGAGGCCGGCCCGGAGCTCGTCGGCTCCGTCGCTGAGCTGGATCAGTCCGGCGAGCAGATCAGCGGCGCCGTCGCGGAGCAGCAACAGGTTGGCGTCGATCTCGTTGGCTCCGGCGACCAGCTCCTCGCCGGTCTCCGAACCACCCTGGTAGCTGTCGCCGGCGGACTTGAAGGTCGGGCTGTCCAGCGGGTTCACCGGCAGCGCGGTGATGCTGGCTTCCGGAACGACGCCGTCGGAGATGTTCGCGGTGTAGCCGAAGGTGGCGGTGTCGGAACCCACCGGCGGGAAGAGGGTCATCGTGAACGACAGCTTGGTGCCGCCCTGGCCGTCCCCGGCCAGGTTGGCGGTGTCCGAGCGCACGTTCGTGAAGTTCTCCGGGGCGATCGTGGTCAGCGAGCCGACCATCGGGATCGGCACATCGACGGTCTCGGTGACCGTGCCACCGGACCCGTCGGTGTAGGTGATCTCCCGCGGCGCCGCGGTGACGTTCTTGACCGTGTACGTCACAGTCAGGGAGCCGGCTGCGCCGACCACGTCGCCCGGCTCGACCTCGGTGCCGTCGAGCAGGTAGTCGACGCCGATCTCGAGGGGCAGGTCACGCGTGTAGGTGCTGACCGAGCGAACGCGCTGGCTGCCGTCGACATCGACGGTGGTCCGCTGCACGCCGTTGTCGACGTCGAAGCCGCCGAACCCGTCCAGGTTGCGCAGGCCGGACTCCTCGACCGGGTTCTCGACGGTGACGGATCCGTCACCGGTGAAGCTGAGCTGCTCGTAGACCCGAGCACTCTCGACCGCACCGACCGACGACAGGTAGACCGAGACCGTCTCGGTGTTGACGACCTTCACATTGCCCAGCGGTGAAGCACCGGGCGCGGTGCCGGGTGCGGCGCTCGCGGCGGAGCCGCCCACCATGGCCAGCGCCGCCAACGAAGCGGCGCCGACGAGCAGGGACTTGCGGGACTGGTGCACGGTGACGCTCATCGGGCGTCCTCCATCATCTGGTCGAGGCTGTCGGAGGAGGTGTGCTTCGCAGGTACCGCGCGAGCACCCCGGTCTGCGGACGCCAGGGCGGCGAGGCAGAAGCCGACGGCCACGGTGAGCAGCAGGCTGGTGCCGGCGCTGACCGAGGTCTCGAGGATCTCCGTGGGAGCCGCCGAGTAGGTCAGCTCGTAGGCGCCGGCGAGAGCGCCGGCACCGAGCAGCACCGACCAGAACGGCAGGTTGCCCATGCTCAGGGCGACGGCGCCCGTGCAGAGCAGGATCACCACGACCAGCGCGACCGTGCGACCGGATGCGGTGTCGGGCAGCAGCGCCGCCCGCAGGAAGTAGCCGACCATCGCGATCGCGAAGCCCGCGAGGAATCCCGCGAGGCGGCGGCCGGTCGTGGCATCGGGCACGAGGGCGACGACGGCGCCGAGCGCCAGGCCCAGGAGCACGACCGATGACAGGCCCAGATCAAGGGCCCCGTTGAGCGCGGACATCAGGACCGCGCCTGCAGCAAGGACGAATCCTGCGAGCAGAGTTCTCTTCATGAATTTGTTTTCCCTCCCCAAAACCCCGGCCCTCCCGGCCAGGTGGCCCTCCTGTGATAGGAGAGCCGAGAGCACTGTACGCCCGGTCAGTTGGTTTCGGGCATTTCCGCTGGTCGGTACCACGACGACCGCCAGGCGCCCTCCTCTAGGCTCACCGCGTGACCACGACGACCGGCCCAGCAGCGGCTGACTCCGGCGGCCTGCGTGGGGTGTTTCGCGGGAGCGCGGGTATCGCGGTCGCGATGGCGGTCATGAACGTCGCCACCTACGGATTCCAGATGGTGGCTGCCCGCGTGATGGGGCCGGCCGCGTACGGCGCGATCGCCGGTCTGATGGCGCTGATGATGGTGATCGCGGTGGTCCAGCTCGGACTCCAGGCCACCGCTGCCCGCCGGATCTCGTCCACCCCGCACCACATCGGGCAGATCGAGGACGTCATCCTGCACACCACCTACCGCACGGCCCTCGGGCTGGGCGCGGTGATGCTGCTCGCCTCTCCTGCCGTGTGGGTGCTGCTGAGACTCGACAGCCTGGCCCCGGCCGTCCTCCTGGCCATCGCGGCTGTCCCCCTCACGGTCATGGGCGGCCAGGCGGGCATCCTGCAGGGCGAGCGACGCTGGCGGGCCCTCGGGCTGGTCTACCTCGGGATGGGCGTGCCGCGTCTGGTCATCGGCAGCGGCTTCATCCTGTGGCGCCCCACCGAGACCAGCGCCATGTTCGGCGTCGCGCTGGCCATGTTCGTGCCCGCGGCGATCGGCTGGGTCTGCCTGCGCCACGGTCGAGCCGCGGGCGAGGTCAGCGACGACCACGCCCTGCGCCCCGTCGGCCGCGAGACGCTGCGCAGCTCGACGGCCCTCCTGGCCTTCTTCGTCCTCTCGAACGTCGACATCGTGGTCGCCCGCAACGTCCTCGACACCCAGCAGGCCGGCCTCTATGCCGGTGGGCTGATCCTGACCAAGGCGGTGCTCTTCCTCCCCCAGTTCGTCGTGGTCGTGGCGTTCCCGTCGATGTCGTCGGTCGAGGAACGCCGCAAGGCACTCCTGCACAGCCTCGTGGCGATCGTGGGTGTGGGCGCCGCCTGCACGCTGGGCGCGCTGGTGCTCTCCGACGTGGCGATGCTCTTCATCGGCGGCGAGCAGTACTCCGGCGTTCAGTCCCGCCTGTGGGCCTTCGCCGTGCTCGGCACGCTGTTGTCGTCCCTGCAGCTGCTGGTCTACTCGGTGCTGGCCCGCCAGGGCACCCGCTCGACGTACGCCGTCTGGCTGGGCATCGCGGCCTTCCTCGCGAGCATCGGGTGGCTCTCGTCGCTGGGCCGGCTGCTCACCACGATCACGCTGATCGACGCGGCGCTCTTCGGAGTCCTGCTCGGACTCAGCCTGTGGCGGATGCCGCGCACCGCGGCACCGACCACCGTGGCGCCCGTTCAGTCCTAGTGCGCGGCCTCGTGCCAGCTGTGACCGGTGCCGACCGAGACGTCGAGGGGAACGGCCAGCGCCGCCGCCGAGCCCATGTGTTCTCGGACCAGGGCCTCCAGGGTCTCCCGCTCCCCCGCGGCCACCTCGAACACGAGCTCGTCGTGCACCTGCAGGAGCATCCGGGAGGAGAGCCCGGCCGCACTGATGGCTCGCTGGACATGGAGCATCGCGATCTTGATCAGGTCGGCCGCCGAGCCCTGGATCGGGGCGTTGAGCGCCATCCGCTCGGCGATCTCCCGGCGCTGGCGGTTGTCGCTGGTGAGGTCGGGGAGGTAGCGACGACGCCCCCGGATCGTCTCGGTGAACCCCGACAGCCTGGCCTCGTCCACGACACCGGCGAGGTAGTCGCGGATGCCGCCGAAGGTCTCGAAGTACTCGTCCATCAGCCCGCGCGCCTCGCCCGGCTCGATGCCCAGCTGCTGACCCAGGCCGTAGGCCGAGAGGCCGTAGGCGAGGCCGTAGTTCATCGCCTTGATCTTGGCGCGCATCTCGACGGTGACGTCGTCCGCGGCGACATCGAAGACGCGGGCCGCCGTGATCGAGTGGAAGTCGCGACCCGACCGGAAGGCCTCGATCAGCACGGCATCCTCCGAGAGGTGGGCCATGATCCGCATCTCGATCTGGCTGTAGTCGGCGGTCAGCAGGCATTCGTAGCCGGGTCCGACGACGAACCCCTCGCGGATGCGGCGCCCCTCCTCGGTGCGAACCGGGATGTTCTGGAGGTTCGGGTCGGTGCTCGAGAGGCGCCCGGTCGCGGCGATCAGCTGATTGAAGGTGGTGTGGATGCGCCCGTCGGAGGCGACGGTCTTGAGCAGCCCCTCGAGGGTCTGGCGCAGCCGGGTGACGTCGCGGTGGCGCAGCAGCGCCAGCAGGAAGGGGTGCTCGGTCTTGACGTAGAGCTGCTGCAGGGCGTCAGCATCGGTGGTGTAGCCGGTCTTGGTGCGCTTGGTCTTGGGCATGTCGAGCTCGTCGAAGAGGACGACCTGCAGCTGCTTGGGCGAGCCGAGGTTGATCTCCTTGCCGATCACCGAGAACGCCTCGTCAGCCGCCTTCTTCACCTCGGCGGCGAAGTGGGTCTCCAGCGACTCGAGGTGCTCCACGTCGACGGCGATGCCGGTGCGCTCCATCTCGGCGAGCAGGTCGACCAGGGGCAGCTCGACCTCGGACAACAGCTCGACGCCACCGTGCTCCTCGACCGCCACATCGAGGGCTTCGGCGAGATCGAGCACCGCGCGGGCCCGCAACATCGCGGTGTCCCCGGCCCCGGCGTCGCCGCCGTCGAGGGAGTCGAAGCTGAGCTCGCCCTGCCCGGCGTCCTGCTCCGCCGTGCCCTGGCGCAGCTCGCGCTTGAGGTAGCGCAAGGTGAGGTCGGCCAGGTCGTAGGAACGCTGATCGGGTCGGACGAGGTAGGCCGCGAGGGCGGTGTCGCTGACCAGCCCGACCAGGGGCCAGCCACGGGCGGCCAGCGCGAGCATCGGCCCCTTGGCGTCGTGCAGCACCTTGCCGGTCCCGCGATCGCCGAACCAGCTGAGCAACGCTTCGTCGTCCTCGGGCGTGACCTCGGCCGCGTCGAGCCAGGCGGCCGTCCCGTCCTGGGCGGCCAGGGCCACGGACCACACCTCTCCGCTGCCGGCGCGCCAGGTCCCCTGGACCGACACTCCCGTCCGCTCCCCCGTGCCGTGCTCGGCCAGCCAGCCCGCGACCTCGCCCGGCGCCAGGCGGGTGCCGACCATCTCGAAGCCCGAGTCGTCGATCTCCTCGACCGACTCCAACGTCTCGAAGAGCCGGTCGCGCAGGACCCGGAACTCCAGGCTGTCGAAGAGGGTGTGCACCTCGTGGCGGTCCCACGGCTGGATGATCAGCTCGGCCGGCGTCAGCTCCAGCTCGAGGTCGCACACGAGCGCGTTGAGCCGGCGGTTGCGGATCACGTCGCCCAGGTGCGCGCGGAGGTTCTCGCCTGCCTTGCCGGTGATCTTGTCGGCGTTCGTGATGACGTTGTCGAGGCCGTCGTACTGGTTGAGCCACTTGGCCGCGGTCTTGGGGCCGACCCCGGGGATGCCCGGCAGGTTGTCGGAGTCCTCCCCCACGAGCGCAGCCAGCTCGGGGTAGCGCTGCGGGAGGACGGCGTACTTCGCCTCGACCGCGGCCGGCGTCATCCGGGCCAGATCGGAGACCCCACGCATCGGGTAGAGCACCGTGGAGTGGTCGGTGACGAGCTGGAGCGAGTCCCGGTCGCCGGTGAGGACCAGGACGTCCATGTCGTCGGCGAGGGCCCGGGTGACGATGGTGGCGATGATGTCGTCGGCCTCGAAACCCTCCTTCTTCAGGAAGGGGATCCGCAGGGCGTCGAGGACCTCCTCGATCAGCGGCAGTTGGCTGCCGAACTCCTGGGGGGTCTTGTTGCGCTTCGCTTTGTACTCGGGGTACTCCTCGAGCCGGAACGTCTGGCGCGAGACGTCGAAGGCGACCGCGACGTGCGTGGGCTTCTCGTCGCGGAGCACGTTGATCAGCATCGAGGTGAAGCCATAGACCGCGTTGGTGTGCTGGCCGGTCGTGGTCGAGAAGTTCTCCACCGGCAGCGCGAAGAACGCGCGATAGGCCAAGGAGTGACCGTCGAGCAGGAGCAGGCGCGGGCGCTGGGCGATGGTGGGGGTCACGTCTGGCACCCGGCGACTCTATCCGCCACCGCGGACAGGCCGTTCGTCGGCAACAATGAGCCCATGAGCAACGATTCCGCGGTCCCCCCTGCCCTCTCGGTCGACGACGTCGTCAACTCACTGCCGCTGGGCATGGGCGCCCTCAACGAGAAGATGGGCATCCAGCTCGTCGAGGTCTCCGCCGAGCGTGTGGTCGGCACCATGCCCGTCGAGGGGAACACCCAGCCCTACGGCCTGCTGCACGGCGGAGCGTCGGTCGTCCTGGCCGAGTCACTGGGCTCGATGGGCTCGGCGATCCACGCCCACCCGGACAAGATCGCCGTCGGCGTGGACATCAACGCCACCCACCACCGGGCCGCCACCGGCGGGACCGTCACCGGGGTCGCCACGGCCATCCACCTGGGTCGCTCGATGGCGACCTACGAGGTCGTGATCACCGACGAGCGGGACAAGCGGGTGTGCACCGCGCGGATCACCTGCTCGCTGATCCCCGCCGAGCGTTTCGGGCAGTGACTCAACCGCCCCTGCCGCGACTCGGCTGACCTGCCGAGTCAGCGGACTCAGCCGGAGAGGCTGCTGCCCTGCGAACGCCGCAGGGAACGCCGGGCAGCCAGCACCTGGGTGAGCTGACGAGCGTTGCCGCGCTGCCCTGCCGGGCGACGGGCGGCCAGCTGGGCGCGGACGGCATGCGTCGCGGCCACCCGGAGCACCGCCTGGGGACCGAGGGCCAGCCTGGCCATGAAGCGGTTGGCATCGCGCGAGCTCGACACCGCTGCTGTGGCGATGTGGCCGATGCCGCGCTCCTCGGCGAAGCTCACCGCCGCCTCCATCAGCGCGACACCGACGCCACGGCGCCGGTAGCGCGGGAGGACGTGGGGCGAGAGCGCCTGGACGGTCGGCTCGAGGTTGAGCTGGGTCATCGTGGTGACCCAGAGGTGGACGGCACCGGCGACCTCCCCGTCGCACTCCGCGACCACGAGGCGTTGGTCGTCGGCTTCGGCACGGACGATGATCTCGAGGACATCGGAGAGCTGCTCACGATGGTCGGTCCGGCGCAGGATGTCGGACCACAGCTCCACGAGCACGGGCGCGTCGGAGGGCGCCGCACATCTCAGGGACACCAGTGTTCGGCTCATCGACTCTTCACCTCTCGGGCTGCCGTGCTGTGTTCTCTGACGTGGGTCCCCCGACCGAACTCCAAGGAGCGAGACTACGCTCAGCCTCCCCGGCTTGTCAGAGGAGTCCCGTGATCCCCGGAATCGGCACGGCCGTGAACGTAGCAACGGTCCTGCTCGGCACGAGCGTCGGTGCCGTCCTCGGCAACCGCCTCTCGACCCGCACCCGCGACGTCGTCACCGATGCCCTGGGGCTCACCACCCTCCTGATCGCCGGGGTCTCGGCGATGGCCGTCCTCGACCCGGAGCTCACCCGGGCGGTCGGCACCAGTGCCCCGATGCTGATCGTTCTCGGCTCCTTGCTGATCGGCGGGATCGTCGGCTCGATGCTGCGCCTGGAGCAGCGCGTGGAGTCGATCGGTGGCTGGCTCCAGTCGCGTCTCTCCGGCGACACCGGCTCGGTGGAGCGGCACCGCTTCATCGAGGGGTTCGTGACCGCCTCCCTGCTCTTCTGCACCGGACCGCTGACGATCCTGGGCTCCCTCAACGACGGACTCGGGAACGGCGCCGACCAGCTCCTGCTCAAGTCAGTGCTGGACGGATTCGCAGCAATCGCCTTCGCCGCCTCCTTCGGTTGGGGCGTGGCCGCGAGTGCGCTGACCGTGCTCACCATCCAGGGCAGCCTCACCGCCGTCGGCTTCGTCCTCGGGGACGTCCTTCCGGAGGCTCATCTGGCTGCTCTCACCGCGACCGGGGGCCTGCTGTTGGTCGGTGTGGCGCTGCGCCTGCTCCGGATCCGGGAGATCCCGGTGGCCGATCTGCTGCCCGCATTGCTGGTCGCACCGGTCCTGGTCCAGTTCTCCACGCTCATTCGTTGACGTAACGGTTCGCTAACGACAGGGTGCCCTGTGAGCCAGCACACCCCCTGCGGTCCTACGGTGACAGGGCTATGCCTCTCCCCTCATGGGGAGCGGCCGCGGAGAAGTGCACCGATGCGACAGAAAGGTTCACCCAGTGAATCGCTCCAAGACCGCCACATGGACCAGGTTGATGGCCGGCACCGCCGTCCTCGGCCTCGCCCTCACCGCTTGTGGTTCCGATACTTCGGAACCCTCCACCAAGGGCTCGGAGAGCCCCTCGGCATCCGGCTCGACGTCCGAGAAGTTCACCAACGACGAGTGCAAGGCCTCGCAGACGAGCGCCGACTCGTTCAAGGCCGGTGGCATCCTGCCGCTGACCGGCAACCTCGCGTTCCTCGGGCCGCCCGAGGTCGCGGGTGTGGGCCTCGCCATCTCTGACATCAACGCCGCGGGTGGCGTCGATGGCGCCCCGGCGTGCCACGACATCCAGGACTCCGGCGACTCGACCGACATGTCGGTCTCCACGTCGTCGGCTGGAACCCTCATCGCCGGCAAGCCGTCCGTCGTGATCGGTGCCGCCTCGTCGAGCGTCTCGCTCAACGTCGTGGACACCTTCGCTGACAACAAGATCGTCGAGGTCTCCCCGGCCAACACCGCGGTCGACCTCAGCGGTTACTCGCCGTACTACTTCCGCACCGCTCCGCCGGACGGCATCCAGGGCAACGCCCTCGGCACGCTGATCAGCACCGACGGCTACTCCAAGATCGCCTTCCTGGTGTTCAACGACACCTACGGCACCGGACTGCGCAACGAGGTCCAGGCCACGGTCGAGGCTTCCGGCGGCAAGGTCGTCTACGGCGGCAAGGGCGCCGGCGACGAGTTCCCGGCCGGCCAGACCACCTTCTCGTCCGAGGTTGGTGGCGCACTCGCCTCCAAGCCGGACGCGATCGTCATCCTCGCCTTCGACGAGACCAAGCAGATCGTGCCTGAGCTCGCCGCCCAGGGCTGGGACATGTCGAAGACGTACTTCTCCGACGGCAACACGACCAACTACACCGACACCTTCGAAGCGGGCACCCTCGAGGGCGCCCAGGGCACCATCCCGGGCGTCGACCCGGACGCCACCTTCAAGGACCGTCTCAACGGTTGGGCCGAAGCAGGTCTCGGTGACTCCCTGTCGAGCTTCTCCTACGGCGCCGAGTCGTACGACGCGGTCATCCTCGCGGCCCTCGCGGCCATCAAGGGCGGCTCCACCGACTCCCAGACGGTGCAGGAGAACTTCGCTGCCGTCTCGGGTGCCACCGGTGGCGAGGAGTGCAACTCCTTCGCTGACTGCTCCGCACTGCTGGCCGACGGCAAGGAGATCCAGTACGCCGGACCTTCGGGCATCGGACCGATCGACGACGAGAACGACCCGTCGTCGGCGTTCGTCGGTATCTACACCTTCACCGCTGACAACGACATCGAGCTCAGCAGCTCGGTCGAGGGCTCGAAGGGCTGAACCCAGCTGAACCGCACCACCTGAGAAGGGCCCCGGACCACTTGGTCCGGGGCCCTTTTCTCACCCCCGATGAGTTCGTCCGGGGCACAGCAATGGCGCTCGACCCCGGCTGAGCCGGGACCGAGCGCCACCGATGCGGATCAGGCCTTGTCGCCCTCGCCGTCGACGTCCTCGGCCAGCGTGCCGAGGTACAGCTCGATCACCTTCGGGTCGTTGGCCAGCTCGCGGCCGGTGCCGGTGTAGGCGTCCTTGCCCTGGTCGAGCACGTAGCCGCGGTCACAGATCTGCAGGCAGCGTCGGGCGTTCTGCTCGACCATGACCACGCAGACGCCGGTCTTGTTGATCCGGCGGGTCCGCAGGAAGGTCTCGTCCTGCCGGACCGGCGAGAGACCGGCCGACGGCTCGTCGAGCAGGAGCACAGCCGGCTCCATCATCAGCGCCCGTGCCATGGCGAGCGACTGGCGCTCTCCACCGGAGAGCGCACCGGCGCTCTGGTTGCGGCGGTCGTGCAGGACCGGGAAGAGGTCCCACATGGCCGCGAGGCGCTCGCCGATCTTCTTGGGGCGCATGTAGAGCCCCATCCGGAGGTTCTCCTCGATCGAGAGCGACGGGAAGACGTTGTTGTTCTGGGGGACGAAGCCGACCCCCATCTCCACCAGGCGGTTCGTCTTGACGTTGGTGATGTCCTGGTCACCCAGCATCACCGTGCCCGAGTGCACCTTGACCAGGCCGAACATCGCCTTGAGCAGCGTCGACTTGCCGGCGCCGTTCGGGCCGATGATGCCGATCATCTCGCCCGGGTAGGCGACGAGGCTGCAGCCGTTGAGGATGTTCACGCCGGGCAGGTAGCCGGCCACGACGTCGGAGACCTCGACGACGGCGGGTCCCAGACCCGAGTGCGAGGGCTTGGTCTGCGTCTGCTCGCTCATTTCTCTCCTCCACCGTGGTGACGGCTGGCGTCCTCGGCAGCGACTTCCTCGGCTATCTGGTGCATCGACTCCTCGTCCAGCAGGCTGTCGTCACCCAGGTCGGTGTCGTGGTGCGCGCCGAGGTAGGCATCGATGACGGCGGTGTCGGACATGACGCTGTCCGCCGGCCCCTCGGCCACCAACCGACCCTCGGCCATCACGGCCACCCAGTCGGAGATGTGGCGCACGACGTGCATGTCGTGCTCCACGAAGAGCACCGTCATCCCGTCGTCGCGCAGGGACTGGATGTGCCCCAGCAGCGACTGGGTCAGAGCGGGGTTCACCCCGGCCATCGGCTCGTCGAGCATGATCATCTTCGGATCGCTCATCAGCGCCCTGGCCATCTCGAGCAGCTTGCGCTGCCCGCCCGACAGGCTGCCGGCGTAGTCGTGCTTCTTCTCGAGGAGCTTGAACCGCTCGAGGAGCTCGTCGGCCTTGACCTCGATCTCCTTCTCCTGGCGCATCCAGATCGGCTTGAACATCGACTTGAGGAGGTTCTCGCCGGCCTGGTCCTGGGCACCGAGCATCATGTTGTCGATCACGGTCATCCGGCTCAGCGCCTTGGTGAGCTGGAAGGTCCGCACCATGCCGGCCTTGGCGACGCTCGAGGCCGAGGTCTTGTCGAGCTTGGCACCATCGAAGGACCAGTGCGCGCCCGTCTTGGCCGAGGTCGGCTTGTCGAAGCCGGTGATCAGGTTGAAGAACGTCGTCTTGCCGGCACCATTGGGGCCGATCAACGCGGTGATGATGCCGCGCTGGACCTCGAGGTGGTCGACGTCGACGGCCGTCATGCCGCCGAAGTTCCGGGTGATGTTGTCGACGACCAGGATGGAGTCCGGCTTGGCGGCGCCCGGAGTGCGGTCGACGCCAGACATCAGGGCCAGGCGGGTCGCCGGATCGGCGAGCGAGCCGGTGGTCGTGCTCGTGGGGTCAGACATTGAACCGGAGCTCCCTCTTGTCGCCCAGAATTCCTTGTGGTCGGAAGATCACGATCAGCATCAGGGCCACACCCACCACGATGAACGAGAACTGCTCGGTCTGCTGGCCGTTCATGATGCTGTCGGGGACGTAGCCGTTGGCGATGCCCTTGATCATGATGCGCGCCGAGTAGAAGATGATCGCGCCCAGCACCGGCCCCCAGATGGTGGCGGCGCCACCGATGAGCAGCGCGGTGTAGCAGAAGAACGTCAGCGAACGGCCCATCGAGTCGGGCTGCACCGAGGACGGCAGGACGTAGAGCATGCCGCCCAGGGCGCCGAAGAGACCGCCGATGATGAGCGCCTGCATCTTGACCGCGAAGACGTTCTTGCCGAGGCTGCGGATCGCGTCCTCGTCCTCACGGATGCCGCGCAACAGCCGGCCCCACGGACTGCGGACCAGCAGGAAGACGACCAGGAGGGAGACCCCCACCAGGGACCAGGCCACGAACCGCATCCACCAGCCACTGACGCCGGTGTTCTGGTAGTTCACCGGGAACAGGAAGAACAGCAGGGCCAGGACGAGGACGACGCAGCCGCCGATGGCGCCGCCCCTGAGGGCGGGCGAGGCGAGCCACTTGCGTCGCGCCACCATGACGGCGAGCACGATGAGCGCGACGGTCAACGCCCACAACGGGAGCCGCAACCACATCGAGCCGTCCGCCACGTCCTTGTAGTTGAACGCGCTGAGCTGGGTGTTGCCACCGCCGAAGAACGACAGGCTCGTGAACGGGTCGCGGTACGACTTGCCCTGCAGTCCCTGGGCAGCTCCCGTGAACTCGGTGAGTTTTGTCCCTCGACCGACGTACCGGATGATCTCGGCCGCCGAGATGGTGACGATCGCCAGATAGTCACCCCGCAACTTCAGGGTCGGAGCGCCGAGCACCAGCGCGAAGACGAAGGCCGCGCCGAAGCCGATCAGGATCGCGATCGGCAGGGGGATGCCGTACCCGATCGAGATCGCGAAGCCGTAGGCCCCGAGCAGCATGAAGCCGGACTGGCCGATGTTGAGCAGGCCGGTGAAGCCGAAGTGGATGTTGAGGCCGATCGCAGCGATCGCGACCGCGGCCGTCTGCGGCGAGATCGCCTCGCGCAACATGGCGTTGAGAATTGCCTGGATGGTGTCCATGCCAGCCCTTCCTAACCGACCCGCTCGGGGCGCCCGAGCAGACCTTGTGGTCTGACCAGCAACAACAGAATGAGGATCAGCAGTGCGGTGGCGTACTTGAAGTCACCGGGCATGCCGAGCACCGGCGAGATCTCCACGACCAGACCGATGATGATCGAGCCGACCAGCGCACCGAAGGCGGTTCCGAGGCCGCCGAGGGTGACCGCAGCGAAGAGCAGCAGCAGGATCTGGAGCCCGGAGTCCCACTTGATGCCGTTGGTGACCAGGGCGTACATCAGCCCGGACAGACCGGCGAGACCCATGGCGACCGTCCAGACCAGACGGATCACCTTGTCGACGTCGATCCCGGAGGCCGCGGCGAGCGCCGGGTTGTCCGAGACCGCTCGGGTGGCCCGGCCGACCCGGGTCCGCAGGAGGGCGTACCCGACCGCAGCCAGGACGACGATGGCGATCCCCATCGCGATGAAGGACTGGTTCGTCATCGTGACCGGACCGAACTTCTGCACGGTCGGGTTGTCCTGGATGACCCGGACGGTGCGCGCACCGACGAAGAACTGGAAGCAGTACTGCATGGCGAGGGAGAGACCGATCGTCACGATCATCAGCTGGGTCAGCCCCAGGCCCCGGCGACGCAGCGGCTGCCACATGAGCCGGTCCTGGCCCCACCCGGTCGCGGCACAGATCACGATCGTGAGGATGCCGCCCAGCCACAGGCTCATCCCCTGCAGGTTGATCAGGCCGTAGCCGACCATGCCACCGAGTCCGACCTGCTCGGCGTGGGCGAAGTTCGACAATCCGGTGGTGCCGTAGATCAGCGAGAGCCCAACCGACGCCAACGCGAGGAGCAGCCCGAGGCGCAGGCCGTTCGCGGAGCTCTGCAGGAGCTCGTCGGTGAAGGAGGTCTTGGCGACGTAGTCGGAGGTACGCACCTGGATCACGGCGGCCCGGGTGACCCCGAGCTTGACCTTCACCTTGACCTGACCGCCGCCAGTGATGACGAGGTCCTCCGGCATCGTGTCCGCGACGATCGCGACGGTGTAGTTGCCCGGCTCGGTGACCGTGACGTTCCACTTGCCGTTCTCGTCAGTGGTGGTGCTCTGGGCCACGCCGGCCTTGTCGGTCACCGTGAGCTCGACGTCGGCCAGCACGTCGGCCTCGGTGCGCAGGGTGCCGGCGATGCAGGCCGTCTCGGGGGACGGCATGCAGAGCGTCGCCACAGCACTGGCGGAGGGGGCCAGCAACAGGAGCAAAGGGGCCAGCAACAACGCCACGATCAGTCCCGCGGCGCTCCTGCCTGCGGCCCGTTCGGGGACACCTCGTCGAGTGGTCAACTCTGTTTCTCCCTCCACGCACCCGGCTGGGCGCTGCCCGGCAGTCTAGGGGGGCACGACGTGGTGTGCGACACATAGGGGTCCGCAGCGCCACTCGAACCGCGATGGTTATCGAGTCGTGATCTGCTGGTCAGCCCGCGAGGCCGGGACCGTGGGTCACGACACCCTCGGCCACCTGCCGCATCGAGAGCCGGAGGTCCATCGCGGTCTTCTGGATCCAGCGGAACGCCTCGGGCTCACTGAGCTCGAGCTGCTCCTGCAGGATGCTCTTGGCCCGGTCGACGGCCTTGCGGGTCTCGAGCCGATCGGTGAGGTCGGCCACCTCCTGCTCGAGGAGCGTCACCTCGGCGAACCGGCTCACCGCCATCTCGATCGCCGGGACCAGGTCCCCCTTGGAGAACGGTTTGACGAGGTAGGCCATGGCACCGGCGTCGCGGGCCCGCTCGATCAGGTCGCGCTGGGCGAAGGCGGTCAGGATGACGACCGGGGCGATCCGCTGGCTCGCGATCCGCTCCGCGGCCGCGATCCCGTCGAGGATGGGCATCTTGATGTCGAGGATGACCAGGTCCGGACGGAGTGTCTCGGCGAGTTCCACGGCCCGGGCTCCGTCCCCGGCCTGGCCCACGACGTCGTACCCCTCCTCGGTGAGCATCTCGGCGAGGTCCATCCGGATGAGCGCTTCGTCCTCGGCGATGACGACGCTGCGCGGGGTGTCACTGGCGGTCTGGGTCACCGGGCAAGGCTAACGGCTGGGCATCGGGTAGCGTTTCGCCCCGCGCCCCGGTATCCCAACGGCAGAGGAAACGGTCTCAAACACCGTCCAGTGTGGGTTCGAATCCCACCCGGGGCACCACACGCTCGTGACGATCAGTCGCCCGGGCGCCGGTACGCCGGCGCCACGCCGTTGATGGCGTCGCCCATCCGGTGGATGCGCAGGGCGTTGGTGGAGCCGGGAATCCCGGGCGGGCTCCCGGCGATGATCACGACGAGGTCACCCTCGGCGACGCGGCCGACCTCGAGCAACTGCTCGTCGACCTGGCGCACCATCTCGTCGGTGTGGTTGACCTCCTGGGTCAGGAACGTCTCCACGCCCCAACTGAGCGAGAGCTGCGAGCGCACCGCCCCCACGGGCGTGAAGGCCAGGATCGGAGTCGACTCCCGCAGCCGCGACATGCGCCGGGCGGAGTCCCCGCTCTGGGTGAAGGCCACGACGTACTTGGCGTGGACGCGGTCGGCCACCTCGGCGGCCGCCTTCGCGATCACCCCGCCGGTGGTGTGCGGGTCCCAGTCGATCTGGGTCACCCGGCCCAGGCCGTGGTTCGCGGTGGAGTGCAGCTCGGTGCTGGCGATGATGCGGGCCATCACCTCGACCGTGTGGACGGGGTACTCCCCCACGCTGGTCTCACCGGACAGCATCACGGCATCGGCACCATCGAGGACGGCGTTGGCGACGTCGGAGGCCTCGGCCCGGGTGGGGGCGGGGTTGGTGATCATCGACTCGAGCATCTGGGTGGCGACGATCACGGGCTTGGCGTTGAGGCGAGCCTTCTCGATGACCTGCTTCTGCAGGAAGGGGACGTCCTCCAGCGGGCACTCCACGCCGAGGTCACCACGCGCGACCATGAAGCCGTCGAACGCCGCGATCACCTCGTCGAGGTTCTCGATCGCCTGGGGCTTCTCGATCTTGGCGATGATCGGGAGCATCACGCCCTCCTCGCGCATGATCCGGCGCACGTCTTCTGCGTCGGAGGCGTCGCGCACGAAGCTCAGGGCAATGAAGTCAACGCTCAGGTGCAGGGCGAACCGCAGGTCCGCGATGTCCTTCTCGGACAGCGCCGGAACCGACACGGCGACACCGGGCAGGTTGATCCCCTTGTGGTTGCTGACCTTGCCGCCGACCAGGACCTCGGTGTGCACCTCGGTGTCCTCGACCGCGGTGACCCGCAGCCGGACCTTGCCGTCGTCGATCAGGATCGGGTCGCCGACCTTCACGTCACCGGGCAGCCCGGCGTAGGAGGTGCCGCCCACGAGGGCGTCGCCCGGGACGTCGCGGGTGGAGATCGTCCAGGCCTGGCCGCGACGGATCGTCACCGGGCCCTCGTCGAAGGTCGAGAGCCGGATCTTGGGTCCCTGCAGGTCGGCGAAGATGCCGACGCCGTGGCCACTGGCGTCGGAGGCCTCGCGCACGAGTCGGTAGGCCTCGGCGTGGTCGGCGTGGGTGCCGTGGCTCATGTTCAGCCGGGCGACATCCATCCCGGCGTACACGAGCTCACGGACCCGACGCGCGGACGCGGTCGCGGGGCCCAGGGTGCAGACGATCTTTGCTTTGCGCACCCGACGAGCCTAGCGGTCCTTTGATCGATCCAACAACACAGCGACCACCCGCTGCTCAGGCGATCAGCGGACGCTCCGTGGGCGGGATCGGAGCCGGCAGCGTCGTCGAACCGGTCAGGAACGTGTCGACCGCTGCGGCCGCCGCGCGGCCCTCGGCGATCGCCCAGACGATCAGCGACTGGCCCCGACCGGCGTCTCCGGCGACGAAGACCCCCGGCACCGAGGAGAGGTACGACGCGTCGCGCGCGACGTTGCCGCGCTCGTCGAGGTCCACCCCGAGCTGCTCGACCAGGCCTGCCTTCTCCGGGCCGGTGAAGCCCATCGCGAAGAGCACCAGCTCGGCCGGGATCTCGCGCTCGGTGCCCTCGATCTCGGTCAGCTTGCCGCCCTCGAAGACCACGTCGACCAGGCGGAGCGCTCGCACGTTGCCGTCCTCGTCGCCGAGGAACTCCTGGGTGGAGACGGCGTAGACGCGGTCGCCGCCCTCCTCATGGGCCGAGGAGACCCGGAAGGTCATCGGGTAGGTCGGCCACGGCTGCCCGGCCGGACGGCTCTCCGGCGGCTCGGGCAGGATCTCGAGCTGCGTGATCGAGGCCGCGCCGTGACGGGTGGAGGTGCCGAGGCAGTCCGCGCCGGTGTCACCGCCGCCGATGATCACGACGTTCTTGCCGGTCGCGGTGATCTGGTCCACGACCTCCTCGCCGAGCGAGGCACGGTTGGACTGGGGCAGGAACTCCATGGCCTGGTGGATGCCGCCGAGCTCGCGCCCGGGGACCGGCAGGTCGCGGGCCACGGTCGCACCCATGGCCAGCACCACGGCGTCGTACCGGTCGCGCAGGCGCTCGCCGGTCAGCTCGCCACCGACGTCGACGCCGGCGCGGAAGATCGTGCCCTCACGCCGCATCTGGTCCAGCCGCTTGTCGAGGTGCTTCTTCTCCATCTTGAACTCGGGGATGCCATAGCGCAGCAGGCCGCCGATCTTGTCGGCCCGCTCGTAGACCGCGACCGTGTGACCGGCGCGGGTGAGCTGCTGGGCGGCGGCGAGTCCGGCCGGGCCGGACCCGATCACGGCGACGGTCTTGCCGGAGAGCCACTCGGGCGGCTGGGGGCGGACGAAGCCCGACTCCCACGCCCGGTCGATGATGGCGACCTCGACGTTCTTGATGGTCACCGCGTCCTGGTTGATGCCCAGGACGCAGGCGGTCTCGCACGGCGCCGGGCAGAGACGACCGGTGAACTCCGGGAAGTTGTTGGTCGCGTGCAGGCGCTCGATGGCGCCCTCCCAGTCGTCGCGCCAGACCAGGTCGTTCCACTCGGGAATGATGTTGCCGAGTGGGCAGCCCTGGTGGCAGAAGGGGATGCCGCAGTCCATGCATCGCCCGGCCTGGGTGGTGATGATCGGCAGCAGGGCCCGCCCGATGCCATCGGGATAGACCTCGTTCCAGTCCTGCACCCGCTCGTCGACGGGACGGCGGGTGGCGACCTCGCGGCCGTTCTTCAGGAACCCCTTGGGATCAGCCATGGAGGGCCTCCATCATCGCGTTGGCGGTCTCGGTCTCGTCCAGCCCGGCCGCTTCGGCCTTGGCCTTCGCTTCGAGCGAGCGTCGGTAGTCAGCGGGCATGATCTCGGTGAAGCGCGTCAACGAGGTCTCCCAGTCGGCCAGCAGCGCCTCGGCGAGGGTCGAGCCGGTCTCCTCGGCGTGGGTGCGCACGAGCGTCTCCAGCTCAACGGCGGCCTCGCCGGTCACCGGTCCGAGCTCGACGAGCTCGCGGTTGACCCGGCCCTCGTTGAGATCGAGGATCCACGCCACGCCACCGGACATGCCGGCCGCGATGTTGCGCCCGGTCTTGCCCAGGACGACGACGCGGCCACCGGTCATGTACTCGCAGGCGTGGTCACCGACGCGCTCCACCACGGCGCGGGCGCCGGAGTTGCGGACACAGAACCGCTCCCCCACGCCGCCGCGGATGAAGATGTCACCCGAAGTCGCACCGTAGGCGATGACGTTGCCGGCAATGATCTGCTCGCTCGCGTCGAACGTCGCGGCCCGGTCGGGGCGGACGACGATCCGGCCGCCCGACAGGCCCTTGCCGACGTAGTCGTTGGCGTCACCCTCGAGACGCAGGGTGATCCCCCGCGGCACGAAGGCACCGAACGACTGGCCGGCCGAGCCGGTGAAGGTGAGGTCGATGGTGCCGTCGGGCAGGCCCTCGCCGCCGTACTTCTTGGTCACCTCGTGACCCAGGATGGTGCCGACGGTGCGGTTGACGTTGCGGATCTCGACCTGCCCCCGCACCGGCTCGCCGGAGTCGAGGGCAGCCCGCGCGAGCGGGACCAGGGTGGTGACGTCGAGGGCCTTGTCGAGCCCGTGGTCCTGGACGGTGACGTTGCGCAGGGCGGCGCCCTCGGCGATCTCGGGCCGGTGCAGGATCGGGGTCAGGTCGAGCCCGGAAGCCTTCCAGTGATCGACCGCGCCGACGATGTCGAGGTTCTCGACCCGGCCGATCGCCTCGTCGAGGGTGCGGAACCCGAGCTCGGCCAGGAGCTCACGAACCTCCTCGGCGATGTACTGGAAGAAGTTGACGATGTACTCGGCCTTGCCGGAGTACCGCTCGCGGAGCACGGGGTTCTGGGTCGCGACACCCACGGGACAGGTGTCGAGGTGGCAGACCCGCATCATGATGCAGCCCGAGACGATCAGCGGAGCCGACGCGAAGCCGTACTCCTCGGCACCGAGCAGCGCCGCCACCATGACGTCGCGGCCGGTCTTGAGCTGGCCGTCGGTCTGTACGACGATGCGGTCGCGCAGGCCGTTGAGCAGCAGGGTCTGCTGGGTCTCGGCGAGGCCGAGCTCCCAGGGACCACCCGCGTGCTTGAGCGAGGTGAGCGGAGCCGCACCGGTGCCACCGTCGTGCCCGGAGATCAGCACGACGTCGGCGTGGGCCTTGGACACCCCCGCCGCGACCGTGCCGACGCCGACCTCGGAGACCAGCTTCACGTGGACGCGGGCGCTCGGGTTGGCGTTCTTGAGGTCGTGGATCAGCTGGGCGAGATCCTCGATCGAGTAGATGTCGTGGTGCGGCGGGGGGCTGATCAGTCCCACGCCGGGCGTGGAGTGCCGGGTCCGGGCCACCCAGGGGTAGACCTTGTTCCCGGGCAGCTGCCCGCCCTCGCCGGGCTTGGCGCCCTGCGCCATCTTGATCTGGATGTCGTCGGCGTTGGTGAGGTACTCGGAGGTGACACCGAAGCGGCCCGAGGCCACCTGCTTGATCGAGCTGCGTCGCTCGGGGTCGTAGAGCCGGTCGGCGTCCTCGCCGCCCTCACCGGTGTTGGACTTCGCGCCCAGCTGGTTCATCGCGATCGCGAGCGTCTCGTGGGCTTCCTTGCTGATCGAGCCGTAGGACATGGCGCCGGTCGAGAAGCGCTTGACGATCTCGGAGACCGGCTCGACCTCCTCGATCGGGACGGCCGGTCGCCCGGTCGCGTCGGCGTCCTTGAAGCCGAACATCCCGCGCAGGGTCATCAGCCGCTCGGACTGCTCGTTGACCCGCGAGGTGTACTGCTTGAAGACGTCGTAGCGACCCGCCCGCGTGGCGTGCTGGAGCCGGAAGACGGTCTCGGGGTCGAACAGGTGCGGCTCACCCTCGCGACGCCATTGGTACTCGCCGCCGATCTCGAGCTCACGGTGGGCCGGCGCGATCCCGCCGCGGGGGTACGCCGTGGCGTGGCGCTGCGCGACCTCCTCGGCGATCGTGTCGAGCTCGATGCCGCCGAGCTTGGAGGTGGTGCCGGTGAAGTACTTGTCGACGACCGACTGGGAGAGCCCCAGGGCTTCGAAGATCTGGGCTCCGGTGTACGACGCCACCGTGGAGACGCCCATCTTCGACATCACCTTGAGCACGCCCTTGCCGAGCGCCTTGATGAGGTTCTTGACGGCGACCTCGGGGTCGGTCCTGACGTAGTAGCCCTCACGCGCGAGGTCCTCGACGGACTCCATGGCGAGGTAGGGGTTGACCGCGGCCGCGCCGTAACCGACGAGCAGCGCCACGTGGTGGACCTCGCGAACGTCGCCGGCCTCGACCAGCAGGCCGACCTGGGTGCGGGTCTTCTCGCGGACCAGGTGGTGGTGCACGGCACCGGTGATCAGCAGCGACGGGATCGGCGCCAGCTCGGCGGTGGAGTGCCGGTCGGAGAGCACGATGATCCGGGCGCCGTCGGCGATCGCGGCCGAGACCTCCTGGCAGATCTCGTCGATGCGGGTGGCGAGCGCCCGCCCGCCGCCCTCGACGTCGTACAGGCCGCGGGAGACGTGGGTGATGAAGCCCGGCATGTCGCCGTCACGGTTGATGTGCCGGATCTTGGCGAGGTCGTCGTTGGAGATCACCGGGAACGGCAGCACGACCTGGCGACAGGACGCCGGTGCCGGCTCGAGCAGGTTGGCCTCGGGACCGATGGTGCCGTTGAGCGAGGTGACGAGCTCCTCGCGGATGGCATCCAGGGGCGGGTTGGTGACCTGGGCGAAGAGCTGGCTGAAGTAGTCGAAGAGCAGCCGCGGCTTGACCGACAGCGCCGCGATCGGGGTGTCGGTGCCCATCGAGCCGAGCGGCTCGGCGCCGGCGTTGGCCATCGGCGTGAGCAGGATGCGGAGCTCTTCCTCGGTGTAGCCGAAGATCTGCTGGCGTCGCGTGACCGAGGCGTGGGTGTGCACGATGTGCTCGCGGTCGGGGATGTCGTCGAGGTGGATCAGCCCGGCGTGCAGCCACTCGTCGTACGGGTGCTCCGCAGCGAGGCCGGCCTTGACCTCCTCGTCCTCGATGATGCGGTGCTCGTCGGTGTCGACGAGGAACATCCGGCCCGGCTGGAGCCGGCCCTTGCGGACGATCGTGGCGGGGTCGATGTCGAGGACACCGACCTCGGAGGCGAGGACGACGAGGCCGTCGTCGGTGACCCAGTAGCGCGAGGGGCGCAGGCCGTTGCGGTCCAGGACCGCGCCGATCTGGGAGCCGTCGGTGAACACGACGCAGGCCGGGCCGTCCCAGGGCTCCATCATCGCGGAGTGGAACTCGTAGAAGGCACGCCGCTGGGCGTCCATCTCGGTGTGGTTCTCCCAGGCCTCGGGGATCATCATCAGCACGGAGTGCGGGAGCGAACGCCCACCCATGTGCAGCAGCTCGAGGACCTCGTCGAAGGACGCGGAGTCCGAGGCGCCCGGGGTGCAGATCGGGAAGAGCCGCTCCAGGTCGCCGGGGATCAGCTCGGAGTCGAGCAGCGCCTCGCGGGCGCGCATCCAGTTGCGGTTGCCCATCACGGTGTTGATCTCGCCGTTGTGGGCGATGTACCGGAACGGGTGCGCCAGCGGCCAGCTCGGGAAGGTGTTGGTCGAGAAGCGCGAGTGGACCACGGCCATCGCCGAGGCGACCCGCTCGTCGACCAGGTCGGGGAAGAAGTTGTCGAGCTGGTCGGTCGTCAGCATGCCCTTGTAGGCCAGGGTGCGCGTCGACAGCGACGGGAAGTAGACGTCCGTCTCGTGCTCGGCACGCTTGCGCAGGCAGAAGGCCCGACGCTCGAGGGCCATCCCGCTGATCCGCGAGCCGGCACCGGAGACGAAGAGCTGGCTGAACGTCGGCATCACCCCGAGGGCGGTGGCACCCAGGACGTCGGGGTTGATCGGGACCTCGCGCCAGCCGAGGACGTGGAGGCCCTCGTCGCCGGCGATCTCCTCGATCCGACGACGCTGCTTGGTGACCGCTTCGTCGTCGCCGGGCAGGAACGCGATGCCCACGGCGTACGAGAACTGGGCCGGGAGGTCGAAGTCGACCTCGGCGCGCAGGAAGGCGTCCGGCACCTGCATGAGGATGCCCGCACCGTCACCGGAGTTCGGCTCGGCACCCGCGGCTCCGCGGTGCTCGAGGTTGCGCAGCGCGGTGAGCGCCTTGGCAACGATGTCGTGGCTGGCAACGCCGGTCAGGGTCGCGACGAAAGCCACACCGCACGCATCGTGCTCGTGGCGGGGGTCGTAGAGCCCTTGGGGCGGCGGGAATGCGGTCTGAGCAGGCACCGGGCATTCTCCCGTCGTCGTCTGTGCCGTGGCGTGTCCAGCGACGGCGCTGGGCACGGGCGGGCAGGTCATCAGTGCAGGTCTGGTGCAGGGGACGACATTGGCCCTAGCGAAGGGTCAGGTTATCACCGCCGAGGCGGGTGCAGCAGGGCTGCCTGAGCCGCGGACACCGCCCGGGACGCAGGACTCAGGCGGATCCCGCTCCGGGCTCGGTCGCGGAGTCCGGGCCGTACCCGGGTGAGTAGACCTCGGTCTCGCGTCCGGGCCGCCGCTTCGCGCTGACCACGAAGTAGACCGCGGCAAGGACGAAGAGCACGATCGAGACCCAGACGTTGAGCCTGAGCCCGGCCACGTCGCTGAGCTGGACGTCGTCGATGCGCAGCATCTCGATCCAGCCGCGACCGGCGGTGTAGGCCATCACGTAGAGGGCGATCACCCGGCCGTGCCCGAGCTTGAAGCGTCGGTCGGCCCAGATGACCAGCGCGAAGGCGGCGAGGTTCCAGCCGAACTCGTAGAGGAACGTCGGGTGGAACGTGGCGTACTCGAAGTAGCCCAGCGGGCGCAGGTCGGGCTCGATCTCGAGACCCCACGGCAAGGTGGTCGGCTTGCCGAAGAGCTCCTGGTTGAACCAGTTGCCCCATCGGCCCAGGGCCTGGGCGACCAGGACCCCGGGGATCATCGCGTCCAGGACCGGGAGTAGGCGGATGCCCTTGCGGCGGGCGCCGATGACGACGCCGAGCGCCCCCATGGCGACAGCACCCCAGATGCCGAGCCCTCCGCGCCAGACGTAGAGCGCCTCGATCGCGTTGCGCCCCTCCCCGAAGTAGAGGTGGCTGTCGGTGATCACGTGGTAGAGCCGGCCGCCCACGAGTCCGAACGGGACCGCCCAGACAGCGAGATCGCTGACCTCACCCGACGTGCCGCCGCGTGCGACCCAGCGCCGCTCGCCGATCCAGATGGCAGCGACGATGCCGGCGATGATGGCCAGGGCGTATCCGCGCAGGGGCACCGGGCCGAGGTACCAGATGCCCGACGAGGGGCTCGGGATCGACAGGACCGTGAGCATGGATCAGCCCTCCGTGGACAGCAGTTGGTGGATGTCGGACGCGAACTCTGCGGCTGAGGTGCCCTGGGTCCACAGGACCGGGGCCACGTCGTCGCTGTCGACGCCCGTGACGTGGGTGCCGTGGACGACCTCGTAGCCCCCACTGGAGAGCTTCTCGCCCTTCTCGACGGCCACCGCGAGCGGCTTGCCGATCGACGCGATCGTCGTGAGGTCACCGGTGAGCCCGATGAAGGTCGGGTCGAAGCGGTCGAGGTAGCCGCGCAGCGCTTCGGGCGAGTCCCGGGCGGGATCGGTGGTGACGAAGACGACGTCGACCTCGGCCCGGTCCGCCTCGTCCAGGCGGGTCAGCGCCGAGGCCAGCGAGGACATCACGACCTGGCAGATGTCGGGGCAGTTGATGTAGCCGAAGAAGACCAGCGTCAGTCGGCGGTCGGTGCTCGAGACCAGCGAGTAGTCGGCTCCGGTGGTGTCGGTCAGTGTCGTCGCCGGGACGGTGTACGGCTCGTCCAGGACGACGCCACGGAAGTCGCCCTCGGGAGGCGCTCCCCCGCAGGCAGCCAGCAGGGCCGTGCTGGCCAGGGCCGCCAGGAGCCTACGCACGACGGACACCGGCCGCGAGGTCCCCGGTGAGCGCACCCAGCGCCCGCAGGCCGGCGGCCCGGTCACCCGCATGGTCGAGGAGGGTGCGCACGAAGGCGGAGCCCACGATCACCCCGTCGGCGTACGCCGCCACCTCGGCGGCCTGGTCTCCGGTGCTC
The DNA here is from genome assembly GCA_963850965.1 of uncultured Actinomycetota bacterium. Taxonomy (GTDB): domain Bacteria; phylum Actinomycetota; class Actinomycetes; order Propionibacteriales; family Nocardioidaceae; genus Nocardioides. Next base: position 148,992 of record CAWKMT010000005.1, read on the forward strand.
ACGCCGAGCCCGACACCGACCGGCAGGTCGGTCGTGGCGCGGGTCCGGGCAACGAGGGGTCCGGCCAGGTCACTGGTCGTGGTGCGGGCGCCCGTGACGCCCATGACCGCGGTGGCGTAGACGAAGCCGCGGCAGGCGGCCGTGGTCATCGCGATCCGCTCGTCGGTGGACGAGGGCGCGACCAGGAAGATCTTGTCGAGGTTGTGCTCGTCGGCGGCGGCGATCCACTCGGGACCGCTGTCGGGCGTGAGGTCAGGGGTGATCAGGCCGGCACCACCCGCGTTCGCCAGGTCGGCGGCGAAGCGGGCCACGCCGTACCGCTCGACGGGGTTCCAGTAGGTCATCACGACGGTCGGGACGCCGGTGGCGGCGACCGCCTCGACCGTGCGCAGCACGTCGTCGGTGCGGACGCCGCGCTCGAGCGCCTGCTGGGCAGCCGCCTGGATCGTGGGGCCGTCCATGACGGGGTCGGAGTAGGGCAGGCCCACCTCGATCACGTCGCAGCCGGACTCGACCATCACCCGGAGCGCGTCGATGCCACCTGCGATGTCGGGGAAGCCGGCGGGCAGGTAGCCGACCAGAGCGGCCCGGCCCTCCGACTTCGCCTGCGTGAACGCGCGCGCGACGCTCATCGGTCCGCCTCGTCGCTGTCGGGCTTGCCCACGGGCTGCTCGGTGACCTCGTCGGGGTTGCCCAGGCCGAACCAGCTGATGGCGGTCTCCATGTCCTTGTCCCCGCGGCCGCTGAGGTTGATCAGCATGATGGCGTCCGGGCCCTTCTCGGCCGCCAGTTCCTTCGCCACCTTGAGAGCACCGGCAACCGCGTGCGCACTCTCGACGGCCGGGATGATCCCCTCGGTCCGGCTGAGGAGCGCGAGGGCGTCCATCGCCTCGGCGTCGGTGACGGGGAGGTACGTTGCGCGTCCGGTGGCCGCGAGGTGGGCGTGCTGCGGGCCGACGCCCGGGTAGTCGAGCCCGGCGGAGATCGAGTGGGACTCGATGGTCTGGCCGTCCTCGTCCTGGAGGACGTAGGTGCGGGCGCCGTGCAGGACGCCGCGCTCCCCCGTCACGATCGTGGCGGCGTGCCGACCGGTCTCGATGCCGTCCCCGCCGGCCTCGAAGCCGTAGATGGCGACGTCGTCGTCCTCGAGGAACGCCGTGAAGAGGCCGATCGCGTTGGAGCCGCCTCCGACGCACGCCGCGATGGCGTCCGGGAGGCGGCCGTACTGCTGGAGGCACTGCTCGCGGGCCTCGTCGCCGATCCCGCGGGTGAAGTCACGGACCATGCTCGGGAAGGGGTGCGGCCCGGCCGCCGTCCCGAAGAGGTACGCCGTGTGGTCGACGCTGGCGACCCAGTCACGCAACGCCTCGTTGATGGCGTCCTTGAGCGTGGCGCTCCCGGAGTCGACGGGGACGACCTTGGCGCCGAGCAGGTGCATCCGGGCGACGTTGAGAGCCTGGCGGCGCGTGTCGACCGAGCCCATGTAGACGGTGCAGTCGAGCCCGAAGTAGGCGGCCGCGGTGGCGCTGGCCACGCCGTGCTGACCGGCGCCGGTCTCGGCGATGACGCGGGTCTTGCCCATCCGCTGGGTGAGCAGGGCCTGGCCCATGACGTTGCGGATCTTGTGGGCGCCGGTGTGGTTGAGGTCCTCGCGCTTGAGCAGGATCCGGGCGCCGACCTTCTCGCTCAGCCGAGTGGCCTCGTAGAGGCGACTCGGGACCCCGGCGTAGTCGGCCAGGATGGCCTCGAACGCCGCCGTGAAGGCGGGGTCGGCCATGGCGTCCTGCCAGGCGACGGTGAGCTCGTCGAGGGCAGCCACCAGGGCCTCGGGCATGAAACGCCCACCGAACCCGGTGGGCCCTCCGAACCAGCCCAGGCTGTCGGCGTCGTACGAACTGGGCTGGCCCATCAGTTCTCCTCGGGTCCGGTCGTGAGTCCGGTCATCGCCTGCACCGCACCGCGGGGGTCGCCGTCCTTGACGAGCGCCTCCCCCACGAGCACTGCCCGCGCACCCTCGTCGACGAAGCGCTGCACGTCGACGGGACCGGAGATGCCGGACTCGGCGACGGCCACGACCGTGCTCGGGAGCAGGGGTGCCAGGCGGCCGAACGTGTCGTTGTCGACAGCGAGCGTCTTGAGGTTGCGGGCGTTGACGCCGATCAGCTCGGCGCCCAGTGTCACGGCGCGCTCGGTCTCGGCCTCGTCGTGGACCTCGACCAGCACGGTCAGGCCCAGCTCGCGGGCCTCGTCGTGCAGCCGGCGCAGCAGGTCGTCGTCGAGGGCGGCCACGATCAGGAGCGCGAGGTCGGCTCCGGCGGCCCGGGCCTCGACGAGCTGGTAGGAGGTGACGATGAAGTCCTTGCGGAGCACGGGGGTGTCCACGGCCGCCCGAACGGCCCGCAGGTCCGCGAGGCTGCCCCCGAAGCGGCGCTGCTCGGTGAGGACGCTGATCGCGGCGGCTCCGCCGGCGGCGTACTGCTGGGCCAGCGAGGCGGGGTCGGCGATCTCGGCGAGGTCGCCCTTGCTGGGGCTGCGGCGCTTGACCTCGGCGATCACGCTCGAGGTGGCCGAGCGCAGGTGGGGCATCGGGTCCCGAGCGGGGTCGACGTCGGCGAGGGCCGCCTGCAGGTCACGCAGGCTGGTGGTCGCCTCACGCTCCGCGAGGTCGATCCGTACGCCGGCGACGATGTCGTCGAGCACGGACATGGGTTCTCCATCGATCGAAGCGGGTGAGGGGCAAGCCTCTCACCCCGGGGGCGAGGGCTGGTGGGGGGCTCAGGAGGCGAGCCAGGCACCCACCGGAAGGTTACGCAGGACGGTGAAGAGCGTGAGCCCGATCAGCAGCGCCACCCAGGTCGCGGAGCGGACGTGGACCGGCTTGGTGGCCGCTCCCCCGCGCCAGAGCGCGACCACGCGACGGCCCCAGAGGGCGATGACGACCGGGACAGCCAGGACCAGCACGAGGTTGCTCGACGCCGCCGCGACCAGGTCGACGTGGGTCAGGTCGTTGACGGCCCGCAGGCTGCCGCAGAGCGGGCAGTCGAAGCCGATCAGGGCGGTCGGGCAGTAGCCCCAGGCACCCGAGGCGTGCGGGTCGCGAAGGTTCAGCGCGACCGTGCCGAGGCCGACGACCGCAGCCGTGGCGAGCGGGGAGGCCAGACGCGCAGCCCGGCTCGGCTGCGTGACCAGGTCAGGCGCGGCGAGACTCACGGGCGGTCCATCAGTGCTCGACGTGGTAGCCCAGCTTGGACATCACGACGAAGACGAGCAAGGAGCCGACTGCGATGGCGACGCCGACCCAGAACATCGCCATGCTGACCGGCGACAGCATCAGCGCCACGCTGCCCACGAGGAAGCCGACCAGGGCGACGACGACGGCGCTCCAGGCTGCGGGGGTGTTGCCGTGGCTGTCAGACATGCGAGCTCCTCGTGACGGGGACATCGTGGCGTGATGCCGTGGTGCGGTGGTGCGTTCGGGTCAGTCTATTCGTCTGCTCGCGCGGTGGGGTCGCGACCCTCGTCCATCGCCTTCCAGAGGTCCAGGCTGGTCTGGTCCTCCGGGTCGCTCGGTGCGGGAGAGCTCGCGGTGCCGGGGGCGTCGTACCTGCTGCCCATCTCGGGCCAGGCCGGCACCCAGCGCAGGGCAAACAGCGTCGCGGCGGTCGAGGCGAGCCCAGCCACCGCCGCGGCCCAGAACCAGCCGGTGCGGGTCACGTCGAGCTCCTCGACGATGCCCACGTCGGCAAAACTCGAACGCACGGAGTCGGGCACCGAGGACCAGCCCACGACCACGCTCGCCAGCACCCCCGCCGAGGCGAGCGCACCCAGGGCGGCAACCGCTCGGCGTACCCTCCCGCGGCTGACGAGGATCACGCCCCAGCACGCCAGGACGACCAGCGCGAGCGCGCCGGCCAACGGCATCTGCTCGGCGTCAGCGGTGAGCGCCAGCGCCGAGAAGTCCCCCGCTCTGCCTCCCGAGCCGTGCGCCCAGGGCTTGTTGCCCGCGACGGCGCCGAGCGTGCCGGACGCGAGGCCGAGCAGCAGGACCGGCCCGAACGTGCGCCGGGCGCGAGACTTCTCGACGGCGTCAGCCATCGGTCGCGAGCAGCAGGTCGGCGTCGAAGCAGGTGTGCTCGCCGGTGTGGCAGGCCGCACCCTCCTGGTCGACGAGGACGAGCAGGGTGTCGCCGTCGCAGTCGAGCCGGACCTCCTTGACCCACTGGACGTGGCCCGAGGTCTCACCCTTGAGCCAGTACTCCTGGCGCGAGCGGCTCCAGTACGTCGCGCGCCCTGTCGTGAGGGTGCGGGCCAGCGCCTCGTCGTCCATCCAGCCGAGCATCAACACTTCACGGGTGTCGTGCTGCTGCACCACGGCGGGCACGAGCCCCTCCGGGGATCGCTTGAGGCGGGCGGCGAGCGCGGGGTCGAGGGAGGTCACGGCTCCAGTATCGCGTGCGGTCGGTCGAGCGTGGGCCGGTGGGCGAGCAGGCGAGGTGAGGGAGGTCGACGGCGCTCGGCGAGCGTCGCCGGAGGGCTAGCTGTTTCTTGTCCACATGTCGGAAGATCGGCGGGTTTTCGGGGTCGGAATGTCGGTGGTCCCGGCTTGACTTGACCCATGACCGAGACGCTCGACTCAAGACCCACGGGGCTGAGCCACGCTCGCGAACGACCGAGGGGGTGAGTGGCGCGAACGCCACTCACCCCCTCGGTCGATCTCTGCTCGCTCAGTCCAGGTGGAAGGAAGCCACCCGGGTGGAGCCCGAAGCCACCGTTCCCGCCTTCCGGAGCCGAACCTTGAGCGTGTGCTGTCCGCTCGAGAGCCCACGGATCTTCAGCCTCAGCCGACCGTTGTTGATCGTCCTGCGCGCGATCACGCGACCACGGTCGACCACCTGGATCACCCCGGACACCGCCGAAACTCCAGGCGCCCTGACCGCGATCTTGAGTCGCACGCTGCGACCCTTGACGACCCGACGCACCGAGAACCTCGGCGTCGACAGGACCGGACGGGTGGCCGAGGACGTCCGCACGACGGGCGTCGAGCCCTCGTCGGTGTAGGTCGCCCGGACCGAGATCGCACGACCCAGGTCGTCCGCCGTCAGCTTGTACGTCTCGCCGACCGCGCCCGGCACCGTGGTACCGGCTCGCAACCACTGGTAGCTGACGGTGGCGTCGGACGGGGACACCGAGCCGGCCGAGGCCTGCAGGGTCCGGCCGAGCCTGGGCTTGCCGGCCACGCTCGGTCCGCCGGTGACGACGATGGTGTCGCTCGTGACCGCTGCCGTCGGGTCGGACGTTGCGGTGCCATCGGTGAACTCGGCCTTGCGAGCCGTGACCACCACCGTCATCGTCTTGCCGACCTCGGCCTCGGTCAGCGTGTAGGTGGCCGCAGTTGCTCCACCGATCGCCACCCCCGCCGCACGCCACTGGTAGCTGTACGTCGTCGGCGTGGGCGACCAGGTGCCGTTGTCGGTCGTGAGCACCTCGCCGACCCGGGCAGTCCCCGTGATCCGGGGCCGGACAGTGGCGACGAGAGCATCGGCTGCCACCACGGCCCCAGTCGCATCCGACGTGGCGCTGGCGTCGGCGTACTCGGCCTTGCGAGCCGTGACCACCACGGTCATCGCCTTGCCGAGCTCGGCTTCGGTGAGCTTGTAGGTGGCTTCGGTCGCGCCAGCGATCGGCACCCCATCTGCCCTCCACTGGTACACGAACGACGTCGGCGTGGGCGTCCAGGTGCCGTTGTCGGTCGTGAGCACCTCGCCGACTCGAGCCTCTCCCGTGATCCGGGGCCGAGCAGAGGCGACGAGTACGTCGCCAGCCACCACGGCCGCGGTGTAGGCCGATTCGGCCTGCCCGGCGGCGTAGCCGGTCAGGGCAGCCACGACCCGAACCCCCATCCGTTGACCGATCTGGGCGTCAGCAGGAGTGAAGGTGGCCGCGGTGGCCCCAGGGATCGCGGAACCGTTGGCGAGCCACTGGTAGGTGTAGCTCGCACCCTCGACGGACCAGGTGCCCGAGCTGGCCGTCAGCGCCCGACCTGACTTGGGGGTGCCGGTGATGACGGGAGCGGTCACGTTCGTGATCGGACCCGCGGTCACCTTGTCCGTGGGCTTCGAGGTCGCCTTGACCGAGTCAGCGGTGACCCTGACCGCGATGACCTTGTTGAGCTGCTCCGGTGTGATCCGGAAGGTCGCGGCCGTGGCACCGGCGATGTCGATCTCGTTGGCGATCCACTGGTAGGTGACCGAGCTCGGCCTCGTGCTCCACTGACCCGCGGTCGCCGTCAACGTCGCGCCCGTGACCGGGTCCCCCGTCACCGTCGGCAGCAGGCGGTTCTCGAAGGCCGCCGGGAACGGGAAGCTCGTGGCCCTCGAGGTCGCCAACGAGGTCAGCGTGGTGGACTGAAGTGTCGGCGAGGAAGCCGTCACCTCGATCGAGTAGGCGTCACCCGATGACCCGGGTGCGCTCGTGGGAATCGTGTAGGTGAAGCCGGTCTGGGCGGGGGTGATCGGCACACCATTGGCGAGCCACCTGATCGTGAGGTCAGCCTCGCCGGGGCTCCAGGTGCCGGGGTTCGCCGTCAGCTTGCCACCCGACGTGGCCCCGCCACTGATCCAGGGACCGGTGAGGTTCATGACCGCGAACGGATCGAGCTGGAAGTTGACCCCACTCGTCGCACCACTCACCACGACGTCCTTGGCGGACGCCACGTCCTGCGCATTGGGCCAGAAGCGCGTGAAGTCGTTGGTGTCCGACCTCGGCCGTTCGCCTCGATCCGGTACGTGCGCTCGGACAGGGGCAAGGTGTAGGCACCCTTCGCGTTCGAGGCCGCGCTACCGGGAGCCGATCGCCAGCTGGCGATCGGGAACCCGTCGACGATGTTGTCCACGAGGTTGTACTGGGCCGAGATCAGAGCGCCCGAGATGGGGGCAGCCGAGCTGTCGAGCAGGGTGCCGGACACCGAGCCCACAGCAGGGAGCCGGTAGGTGATCCCGGTCTCGGACTTCCCGGACGTGAGCTTGATGTCTGCGCCCTTGTCCAGTCCCACCAGGTTCGGGAGGTAGCCGACGCCGCGGGACGGGAGGTCGACGCGAAGGCGGTAGGTCCCGGCCGGGGCGGAGAGCGAGAAGATCCCGTCGTCGAGCTCGACCTCGGGCAGCATCGACCAGGAGGTCCGGATCGCGCCCGTGGTGGCGTCGCGCTCGCTGACCTCGTGCACGAGGCGGATCGTCCCCGACCCGGTGAACACGGTCTGGTCGGCGTTCAGCAGCCGTCCGGTCAACCGGCCGTCGAGGCGCACCATCTTCACCGGGTCCAGCAGCTCGGTCGATCCTGCCTCGACGACCACGTTCCTGGCAGAGTCGATCGCGGTCGCATCCTGGTAGTACCGCGGTTCGAAGACCGAGCCAGCCTGGTAACCGAGGCGGTACGTGCCCGCGGGGACACCCACCTGGTAGCCGCCCTGGGCATTGGTGTCGCCCTTGGCCACCGACGTCCACGTCCGCGTGCCGTCGGCGGCAACGGAGATCTTGTAGACGGTGACGACAACGCCCGTCATCGGCTCCGGTTCCGGGTAGGACGTCATTGGTCACGGTGCCGGCGATCGTCGCGTTCCGCACGGTCAGGGCAACCGTCTTCAACGCAGATTCTCGTTGGTGACCGTCACGGGGGTGGCCTCCTCGCGCGTGGTCGCGGGGGTCTTCGTGTCGGAGTCGTCGTAGTACGCCGGGAGGTACCCGGACCCGGCGTAGCCGACCGTGTAGGTGCCGGCCGGGACGGTGGCGGAGTACTTCCCATCAGCACCGGTGACAGCCAGGGGCGCGGTCTGCGCCTCGGTCCAGGTCGTGGTGCCGTCCGCGTTGAGCTGGCCCGACTCGACCGTGATCTTCACGCCCTTGATCGGCGCCCCCGTAGCAGACTCGACGAGACCGGAGAGGATGACGTTGCGCGCGCTCAGCTTGACCGTGCTCAACGGCTTGTCGGCGTTGGTGACCTCCACGTCGACACCACCCTCACGAGTGGACGCCGGCGGGTTCTCGCCGTTGTAGAACGCCGGCGAGTAGCCGGACCCCGTGTAGCCAACCTTGTAGGTGCCGGCCGGCACGGTGGCGACGTACTTCGCCATCGGCACCGGTGACCGCCGGCGTCCCCGTCTGCGCCTCGGACCACGTCGTGGTGCCGTCCGCTGTGAGCTTGGACGACTCGACCGAGATCTTGATCCCGCCGATCGGCGTGCCGCCAGCGGAGGTGACGATCCCGGAGATCTTGTAGGTCGTGGCCGCGTACGCGGCCGGGACCATGCCGGCCAACACTCCCGCGACGAGCGAGAGGACCACGGCCAACAGACCGAGTTGGCGAGTCAGGACGGACCTTCGAGACGGCATGGCAAAACCTCACATGACAAGTTGTCCAAATTGCCCCAGCGGGAGCATCGTGCACAACGGAGCCAACAACGTTTGGTTATCGGACACGTGGAAAACGCGCACCACCGGGCAAAATTGGCCCACTGGACTGGACCGCTCAGGAGTTTGTTGCGCCATCCGGGCCACACAACAATTTCTTTCCACATCCGGGCGTTGGGCCGGTTTTCGGGGCTGGAATGTCGGTGGTCCCGGCTTGAATTGATCCATGACCGAGACGCTCGCCGATGTCGACACCGCTGCTGGGGTGCTCGAGTTGGCGCGGGCGCAGCGGACCGCGGCCGACACCGCCGAGGCCACTCTGTTGCAGGCGGCGGTGGCGTGGGCGGTGATGCACTCGACCGAGTCGCTGGACGATGCGGCGTCGATCACCGACCGGTGTTTCCTGGAGGAGTCGCTGCCGATCGCGGGTCCGGGTGCCCCGTTGATCGCGGAGTTCTCGATCACTGAGTTCGCGGTCGCGGTCGGGCTGTCGACCGAGGCCGGGAAGGCGTACCTGGGTGAGGCGGTCGAGCTGCGCTACCGACTCCCGCGGGTCTGGAAGCGCGTCGCTGGTGGTGACCTGGTGGCGTGGAAGGCGAGGTGGATCGCCAAGGCCACCCTGTCGCTCTCGATGGAGGCCGCTCGGTTCGTGGACGCCCGGGTCGCGGCGTTTGCGCACCGGCTCCGCGTCAGTGAGCTCGACCGCCTGGTCGAGACCGCGATCGCCCAGTTCATGCCCGAGGAGGCCGAACGCCGCCGCAAGGCCGCCGCGGACGGCCGGTCGTTCAACGTCGGGAAGTCCCGCACCGGTCTCGACGGGAACGCCGATGTCTGGGGCACCCTCGATGTGGCCGATGCCCTCGACCTCGACGCCGCCGTTGCCGAGGGTGCCGAGGCGTTGAAGACACTCGGGTCGACCGAGTCGTTGGACGTACGCCGCGCCCAGGCACTCGGGGCGATCGCCCGACGTCAGCTGGCCTTCGACCTCAACGGCACCGACGACGAGACCGGCTCGACGCCCGCGCGGAAGCCGCGGCAGGTGGTCCTCCACGTCCACCTCTCCGAGGCCGCGATCCGTGGCGAGGCCGGTGGGCTCGGGCGGTTCGAGAACACCCGGAGCCCGATCACCGTCGAGCAGATCCGCGACTGGTGCGGCAACCCCGACGCCCAGGTCGTCGTGAAGCCGGTCATCGACCTGGACGATCACCACCACGTGAATGCCTACGAGGTCCCCGACCGGATCCGTGAGCAATCCGCCCTGATCACCCAGACCTGTGTCTTCCCGTGGTGCACCAGATCAGCCCGACGTTGCGACAGCGACCACATCCAGCCCTACGACTCCGGCGGATCGACGTCCAGTGACAACATTGCGCCACTCTGCCGCAGGCACCATCGGCTCAAGACCCACGGCGGCTGGACCTACCGACCACTCGAGCCCGGTGCCCATCTCTGGTCCAGCCCCCACGGCTACCGTTCCTCCGCAATGAGTCCGGCACCCTCGACGTCAGCCGCGACAAGCACCCGACGTCGGCCGCCCCACCCGACCGAAGAGCCTGACCGCCCCACACCCCGCCCGAGCAACACCGGCGGGGCCAGTGGCACGTCCGAACCGACAAGGAGCCCTAGATCGGTTGGTACCAGACGTAGGGCCGCGGGTCGCCCGGCAGAGAGAGGCGAAGCTTGTGCAGGCCACGTCCGTCGAGAGCAAGGCACGACGATCTCTCATCGGGCAGGACTCGGAACAGGTGCGTGGTCAAGGGCCACTCGCTGATGAGCCACTCGTTCACGGCGTCGACGACCACGGCTACGAGCCCGGAATCCTGCTGGTCCTGGCGTAACCAGAAGGTCACCATTCCCGAGGCTTCGGGGATGGTGTCGAGAAGCCGGGACTCGGCCTCGGCGCGCTGGAGGTACGCGCGAAGCGGGTTCACGTACACGCAGCCCCAGGCCTCGCTGAGGGATGGATCGAGCAGCACGAAGGCGAAAGCCCGGCGCGCGTCATGATCAGCCTGGTGCTGGGCGACGAGCTCCAGGTCGTCGGCAAGGGTGAACCCGTCGACGGGCCACCGGCCGTCGCTGTGCACGCGGATGACCTCGGGGCTGGCCATGTAGGCGGCGTAGTCCAGGGGCGCCGTGGCCGCGGTGAGGGGGACGGCCACGAACACATCGTGGTGCAGCCCGGTCGGAATCGTTGTCGTCTCGTCGAACATGGCCACCTCGATCCCGCTCAGGAGCCCTGCTGCGCCATCCACGACGAGTGCAGCCCGGCGTAGATCCCCTCGACGCCGACCAGCTCGCGGTGCGGACCGCGTTGTACGACGCGCCCGTGGTCGACCACGACGACCTCGTCGGCGTTCTCCGCGGTCGAGAGCCGGTGGGCGATCGTGACCGACGTACGCCCGCTCATCAAGCGTTCGAGGGCGCGGCCGATCCGCATCTCGAGGGCGGGATCGACGGCGCTGGTCGCCTCGTCGAGCACGAGCAGGTCGGGGTCCACGAGGTGGGCCCGCAGGAGGGCGACCAGCTGCCGCTCCCCCGCCGACAGGGAGTCCCCGCGCTGTCCGACCCGGGTCTCCAGACCGGCGGGCAGCCCGGCGATCCAGTCGTCCAGACCGAGCTCCTCGGCGCTGGCGTGGATCTCCGCGTCGGTGGCGCCCAGCCGGCCGTAGCGGACGTTGGCCGCGATCGTGTCGTCGAAGAGGAACCCCTCCTGAGGAACGAGCACGACACTGCGGCGCAGCGAGGGCGGCGCGATCATCCGGATGTCGAGGCCGTCGAGGAGGACCGAGCCCTCGTCGGGATCCATCAGCCGGGTCAGCAGCTTGGCGAAGGTCGACTTGCCGGAGCCGGTCTCGCCGACGATCGCGATCCGGGAGCCCGAGGCGATGTCCAGGGTGATGTCACGCAGGACCGGAGGGCCGCCCGGGTAGGAGAAGCTCACCTGGTCGAAGTGGATGTCGATGGGTCCGCGCGGGAGCGTCTGGCCGTCCGGACCGGGGTCGACCAGGTCGGCGGGTGTCTCGAGGATCCCGATCACCCGGCGCCAGCCGGCGATGGCGTTCTGGGCGTCGGTGAGGATCTGGGTGCCCATCTGCACCGGACCGACGAAGAGCGTGACCAGGAAGGCGAAGGCCAGCACCTTGCCGGCCGTGATGTCCCCCGCGAAGCCCAGCCAGATGCCGACGATGAGCACCCCGGCATTCGCGAGCCCCGCCGAGATGCCACCCAGCGAGAAGGAGAACGCCGTGAACCCCTGGGCCCGGGTCGAGGCGACCCGGTGGGCGTCCACCGCGGTGTCGATCCGCGCCTGGGTGCGGGCCTCGACGGCGTACGAGCGGACGACCGCGGCACCGACGACCGGCTCGGAGATCGCCGAGAGCAGGAGCCCGACCTGGCGCCGGACGATGCCGTAGGCCTCGGAGAGCCGGCGCTGGAAGAAGCGCAACGACAAGAACAGCGGCGCGAAGCAGACCCACACCACGATCGCGAGCTGCCAGCTGTAGATCACCATCACCACGGTGGCGACGAAGATCTGTCCGATGCTGACCACGAAGATCAGGCCGCCGAAGACCAGGAACTGGCTGACCTGGTCGACATCACTGGTCACGCGGGCGACGAGCGCGCCGCGTCGTTCGGTGTTCTGGGTGAGCAACGGCAGGTCGTGCACGTGCCGGAACGCCTTGATCCGCAACGTGGCCAGACCACGCTCCGAGGTGGTGAAGAGCCGGCTCGTCATGGCGTACGACGCCACGCTGGTCAGCACCACGGCGGCCGCAGCCACGACCGCCATCAGCACCGTGAAGCTGACGTCGGGCCCACCCGGCGCACCCAGGCCACGGTCGAGGGTCTGCTGGACAGCGATCGGCACCACGACCTGCCCCAGGGAGGCGGCCACGGCGAGCAGAAGGGTGCCGCCGATGCCTTCCTTCAGCTCGGGCGAGAAGTGCACGCCGCGGCGGATGGTCTCGAAGGCGGCCATCTCCTCGCCGGTCTCCATGACGGTGCCGCTGGTCGGTGTCGTGGTCACTGGGCGTCCCCCGCCAGTTCGCTGTGCTCGGACTGCTCGTAGGCGTTGACGAGACTGGCGTACGACGCGCTGCTCGCCAGCAGCTCACGGTGCGTGCCGCGCGCCACGATCCGGCCGTCCTCGAGGTGGACGACCTCATCGGCCAGGCCGATCGTGGCCTTGCGGTAGGCCACCACGACCAGCGTGGCCCCGGTGCCGCCGGTGCGCAGGGCCTCGAGGATCCGGGCCTCGACCTCCGGGTCGACAGCCGAGGTGGCGTCGTCGAGGATCAGCAGCCGCGGACGGCGTACCAACGCTCGCGCCAGCGAGATCCGCTGGCGCTGGCCGCCGGACAGCGAGGTGCCGCGCTCACCGAGCCGGGCGTCGAGCCCGTCGGGAAGCGCCGCCACGAAGCCGTCGGCCTGGGCGTCGCGCAGCGCCGCCCAGACGGCGTCGTCGGAGATCTGGGCCCCCAGCGTGATGTTGCCGCGCACGGTGTCGTCGAAGAGGAACGCGGTCTGCGCCACGATCGAGACCGACGAGGCGAGCTGACCTCGCGCCAGGTCGCGCAGATCGGTGCCGTCGAGCAGGATCCGGCCGGCGTCCGGGTCGACCAACCGGGTGAGCAGCGAGGTGAGCGTGCTCTTGCCGGAGGCGGTCTTGCCCACGATCGCGACCGTGCGGCCGGGCGCCGCCTCGAAGGTGACGTCGTCGAGCAGGACCTGCGCCGGGTCGTAGGAGTAGGCCAGGTGCTCGACGCTGAGTCGGGCCCCCGACCCGTCGGCGACGGCCTGGGCGGTACCGAACTGGAGCTCTCCGCGGGCGTCGAGCACGGCCGAGACCCGGCGGAACCCGACCACGCTGCGAGGGAACTCCCCCAGCAGCCAGCCGATCGACCGGATCGGGAAGGAGACGATGGTGAGCAGGTAGGCGACGGTCACGACGTCACCGGCGTCGGTCGCTCCGGACAGCACCCGGCTGACGCCGACGGCCAGCACGATGAGGACGCCGAAGCTGGGCAGCGCGGCGAGGGCGGGGTCGAACATCGCCCGGACCCGGCCGGCGCGGATGTTGACGTCGCGCAGCTCGTGGGCCTTCGCGGCGAAGCGCTCCATCTCCTCGCCCTCGCGGCCGAGGGTCTTGACGACCAGCGCACCGTCGAACGACTCGTGCGCGATCTCGCTGACCTCACCGCGCAGCTGCTGCGCATGGGTCATCAGTGGAGACGCGAAGTGCTGGTAGGCGATGTTCGCGACGATCACGAGGGGGAAGACGAGCAGCCCGATCAGGGCCAGGACGACGTCGGCCGCGAACATCTGCCCGATCGCGATCACCATCATCGCGAGCGTCCCGACCGCCATCGGCAGCGGCGCGATCGGCCCCCAGGCCGCCTCGACGTCGGCGTTGGCGTTGGAGAGCAGCTGGCCGGTCGGGTGCCGCTGGTGCCACTCCATCGGCAGCGAGAGGTACTGGCGGGTGACGGCACGACGGGTGTGGGCCTGCATGCGGTACTGCATGATCCCGGCCCCCAGCCGGCGCGCGACGATGCCCACGGCGCGCAGGATCGCCACGCCGAGGAAGAGCGCGAGAATGGTGAGCAGCAGTCCGCCGCCGATCTCACCGTCCCGGAACGCCGGGATGACGACGTTGTCGGTCGACCAGCCGAGCACCCAGGCGTCGGCCACCGTCAACGCCCCGAAGAGCAGGCTTCCCATGGTCGAGAGAGCAAAGATCCACGGCTCGCGCCGGATCGCCACTCCGAGCACCGCGAAGCCCTGGCGCGTGGTCGACCCGCGCCGGTCCGATGCTTGGTTCGTCACCTGGTCACAGCTCCTGTTTCCTTGCCACCCGAGTCGCGGGTCGGGCTCCTGCCCAACCACGGCGTCGTACCAACCTATTCCCGAACGCGACAGGCTACGTTCACCCCATGAGGCCCCCTGCAGCACCCGCTCTGCTCTGCCTGGCGCTCACTCTCGGAGTGCTCTCGGCCTGCACCTCGACGAGTCCTCCACCGGAGAGCACGCCGACGCCCAGTACGGCCTCCACTCCCGCCAGCCCGGCGTCGGAGACCCCGTTCGCCGCGCCCGAGGGCGTGCGGGTGCGCGAGCTCGACACCCGTCCGGTGGGCCTGGCCCGGGTGGGCGGGGCCGTCTGGGCGGCGCTGCCCGACACCGGCGAGGTCCTGGTGGCGGGCGGTCGGCGGATCGCGGTCGGCAAGGTGCCGCTCCGCCTGGTCCAGACGCCCTTCGGGGTGTGGGTCAGCCTGATCGGCCAGGGTTCACTGGCCCGGATCAACCCGGACACCAGCAAGGTCGACCTCCGGGTGAAGCTGGCCCCCGCCGGCAGCGAGCCGGAGGGGCTGGCCTTCGACGGCACCCGGCTCTGGGTCGTCGACCAGGCCGGCGAGCGGCTGGTGCCGCTCGACCCCGCGAGCGGCGAGCTCGGCCACGCCGTGGCCCTGGGCGCCGGCCCGCGCCTGGCGACGGTGGCACCGTCGGGGACGGTCTACGTCGCCAACTACACCGCAGGGTCCCTGACCCGCATCGAGGGCGACCGACCCGAGACCCGCAACGCCGGGTCGTGCCTCACCCCCCAGGGGCTGGCCGTCGCGGGCGGATTGCTCTGGGTCGCGTGCACCGTCGACGACCAGGTGATCGGCTTCGACCTCACCACGCTGAAGCCAGCCGTGCGCCTGCCCGACCTGGGCTCGGCAGACGCGGTCGTGGCCAGCGGCGACACGGTCTACGTCGTCGGCCAGAGCGGACCGACCGTGTGGACCATCGATGCCCAGCGGCGCCGGGTGGTCAACGAGCTCGTCCTCGACGATGCGTCCGCCACCCCCGAGAACGTCGCCGCCGCACTGCTGGAGGGTCGGCTCGTCGTCTCGCACCCCGACGCCCGGCGGCTGTACGACGTGCCCCTGCGACTGCTGCGTCCCTGACCTCGCGGGCTCAGCGCACGGGGTGTCCGGCGCTGGCGAGCGCCGCCTTGACCTCGCCCACGCTCAGCGTCCCGAAGTGGAAGACGGTCGCGGCCAGAACCGCGTCGGCGCCGGCCTCGACCGCCGGCGCGAAGTGCTCGACCTTGCCGGCACCACCCGAGGCGATGACCGGGATGGTGACCTCGCGGCGTACCGCGCGGATCAGGTCGAGGTCGAAGCCGTCCTGGGTGCCGTCGGCGTCCATCGCATTGAGCAGGATCTCCCCCGCGCCGAGCTCGGTCGCGCGGACCGTCCACTCGAGGGCGTCGAGCCCCGAGGAGGTGCGGCCACCGTGCGTGGTCACCTCCCAGCCGGAGGCCGTACCCGCGGCGCGTCGTGCGTCCACCGAGAGCACCAGCACCTGGTTGCCGAAGCGGTCGGCGATCTCGGCGACCAGCTCGGGTCGGGTGATCGCCGCGGTGTTGACCGCGATCTTGTCGGCCCCCGCGCGCAGCAGGCGATCGACGTCGGCGACCGACTTCACTCCCCCACCGACGGTGAGCGGGATGAAGACCTCCTCGGCGGTGCGCGACACGATCTCCATCGTGGTCGCCCGGCCTTCGTGCGAGGCGGAGATGTCGAGGAAGGTGAGCTCGTCGGCGCCGGCCGCGTCGTAGAGCCGGGCCAACTCCACCGGGTCACCGGCGTCGCGGAGCTCCTGGAAGTTGACCCCCTTGACCACGCGGCCGGCATCGACGTCCAGGCACGGGATCACCCGCACCGAGAGCGTCATGTCGTCGGCCGGGTCAGGGCCAGCCCGTCCTCGAGCGCGAAGCGACCCTCGTAGAGCGCGGTGCCGACGATCGCGCCCTCGACCCCCTCGGCCACGAGACCCATCAGGGCCTCGAGGTCGGAGAGCTCGGTGATGCCGCCGGATGCGACGACGGGCCGGTCGGTCGCGGCACACACGTCGCGCAACAGTTGCAGGTTGGGGCCCTCGAGCATCCCGTCCTTGTTGACGTCGGTGACGACGTACCGGGCACACCCCTCGCTGTCGAGGCGGGCCAGCACGTCGTACAGGTCTCCGCCCTCGCGGGTCCAGCCGCGGGCCGCCAGCGTCCGACCGCGTACGTCGAGCCCCACCGCGACCCGGTCGCCGTACTCGGCGATCGCGGCAGCGCACCACTCCGGCTGCTCGAGAGCGGCGGTGCCGATGTTGACCCGGCGACAGCCGGTCGCCATCGCGGCCGCCAACGACTCGTCGTCGCGGATGCCGCCACTCATCTCCACCTGGATGTCGAGGGTCCCGACGATCCGCGCCTGCAGCTCGCGGTTGTGGCCCCGACCGAAGGCGGCATCGAGGTCGACGAGGTGGATCCACTCGGCTCCGGCCTCCTGCCACCGCAGGGCGGCCTCGATCGGGTCACCGAACCGCTTCTCGGAGCCGGCCACGCCCTGGACCAGCTGCACGGCCTGGCCCCCGGCGATGTCGACGGCGGGCAGGAGCTCGAGGTAGGAAGCCATGGGCAAAGACTAGAAGCCCGGTGGGCGGCGCCGGCACGGGTCCCGGCGTGCGGTCACTTCCGCCGGAAGAGCAGCGTGTGCAGGACCGGTGCCGCGAGGAGGCTGACCATCGCCATCACGATCCGGATCTCCCAGGCGGGCGAGGCGAACCAGACCAGCGCGTTCCCCACCACCAGGAGACCGATCGTCGTGGCCACCTGGCGGCGACGCCGGCGCGCGAGCAGGCCCGGCTGCCAGTGCGGCTGCGGCAGCCACCCGAGCAGTGCGCGACGACGCGTCGACCTGCGGCGCAGGCGTTCGTCGGCGCGCGCCCGGGCGGCCGTCCGGATCGCCTGCTCGCGCTCCCGCTCGGCCCGGCGCCGGGCCCGCTCCTTGCTCATCGGGTGCTGACGGGCAACGAGGTGACCCAGTTGCGCAGCAGGGCGGCACCGGCGTCGCCGGACTTCTCCGGGTGGAACTGGGTGGCGCACAGGGGTCCGTTCTCGACCGCGGCGACGAAGCGGTCACCGCCGTGCTCGGCCCAGGTCACGATCGGCGCGCGCGTGCGGCCGTTCAGGGTCAGGGTCCAGTCGCGGACACCGTAGGAGTGCACGAAGTAGAACCGCTCCCCCGCGACGCCGGCGAAGAGCATCGTCTCGTCGGGCACCTCGACGGTGTTCCAGCCCATGTGCGGCACGACCGGCGCCTGGAGGCGCTCGACGACCCCGGGCCACTCGTCACACCCGACGGTCTCGACACCGTGCTCGACGCCGCGCTCGAAGAGCACCTGCATCCCGACACAGATCCCGAGCACGGGTCGCCCGCCCGCCAGCCGACGACCGATCAGCTCCTGGCCGTGGACGGCGCTCAGCCCGGCCATGCAGGCCGCGAACGCGCCGACCCCGGGCACGACGAGGCCGTCGGCACCGAGCACCGCTGCCCGGTCGGCCGTCAGCTCGACCTGGGCGCCGGCCCGCTCGAGGGCGCGGACGACCGAGCGCAGGTTGCCGGACCCGTAGTCCAGGACGGCCACCAGGGGCCGATCGCTCAAAGCGAACCCTTGGTGGACGGAACGCCCGTCTCGCGCGGGTCGATCGCGACGGCGTCACGGAACGCCCGGGCGAACGCCTTGAACTGGGTCTCGACCAGGTGGTGCGGGTCGCGGCCGGCCAGCACCCGCACGTGCAGCGCGATCTGGGCGTGGAAGGCCAGGGTCTCGAAGACGTGCCGGGTCAGGGAGCCACTGAAGCCGGGACCGGTGTCGCCGCCGATCGTCACGTAGACCTGTCCCTCGGGCTCACCGGTGTGCACGCAGTAGGGGCGCCCGGAGAGATCCACGACGGCCTGGACGAGCGCCTCGTCGAGCGGGACGGTCGCGTCGCCGAAGCGCCGGATGCCGAGCTTGTCCCCCAGCGCCTCGTGGATCGCCTGACCGAGCACGATCGCGGTGTCCTCGACGGTGTGGTGCGCATCGATGTGGGTGTCGCCCTCGGTCTGCACGGTCAGGTCGACCAGCGCGTGCCGGGCAAAGGCGGTGAGCATGTGGTCGTAGAACCCGACCCCCGTGGAGATGTCGGCGCGCCCGGTCCCGTCGAGGTCGACCTCGACGAGCACCTTCGACTCCTTGGTCTGTCGCTCGATCCGTGCGGTCCTGCTCATCGTGCGCCTTCTTCCGTTGCCATGACCTGGGTCAGTGCGTTCTTGAACGTCGTCATCTCGTCGGGCGTGCCGATCGACACGCGCAGCCAGCCGTCCGGGCCGACCTCGCGGATCAGCACACCCCGGTCCACCAGACCCTGCCAGACAGCATGGCGGTCGGCGAAGGTGCCGAACAAGGCGAAATTCGCATCGCTGTCCGCGACCTGCAGGCCGGCGTTGCGCAGCCAGGCCACCGTCGCGTCGCGTTCGAGGCGCAGGTCGTCGACGCGAGACAGGAGCTCGGGGGCGTGCCGCAGGGCCGCCAGCGCGACCGCCTGGGTGACCGCCGAGAGGTGGTAGGGCAGGCGCACGACCCGGATCGCGTCGCAGATCTGGGGATCGGCCGCGAGGTAGCCGAGGCGGGCCCCGGCCAGCGCGAAGGCCTTGCTCATCGTCCGGGTCACCACGAGGTTGCGGTGGACCGGGAGCAGCTCCAGCGCGCTGGGTGTCCCGGCGCGGCGGAACTCGCCGTACGCCTCGTCGACCACGACGAGCCCGTCGCCGGCCGCCTCGCACAGCGCGCTCACCGCGTCGGGGGGCAGCGCCGTGCCGGTCGGGTTGTTCGGCGAGGGCAACAGCACGACGCTGGGGGCGCGCTCGAGGACCAGTGCGCGCGCGGCCTCGAGATCGATCGAGAAGTCGGTCTCCCGGTGTCCCTGGACCCACTCGGTCATCGTGTCGCGGGCGTACTCGGGATACATGGAGTACGTCGGGGCGAAGCTGAGCGCCACCCGGCCCGGGCCGCCGAAGGCCTGCAGGAGCTGGAGCATCACTTCGTTGGAGCCGTTGGCCGCCCAGACCTGAGCAGGCTCGATGCCGGCCGGCGCGTCCCGCGAGAGGTACGCCGCCAACGCGCCCCGCAGCTCGACGAACTCACGGTCGGGATAGCGGTTGAGGGTCGCGGCCGCCCCGGCTGCCGCGTCGGCGATGTCGGCGACGACAGCCGGCGAGGGGCCGTAGGGGTTCTCGTTGACGTTGAGCTGGACGGGGACGTCGAGCTGGGGGGCGCCGTAGGGCGCAAGGCCCCGCAGCTCCTCACGCAGAGGAGGAAAGGTCATCGGCCCTCAGCTCTCGAACCGGACCCGGATGGCCGCACCGTGACCGGGCAGGTCCTCGGCCTCGGCCAGCGTCACGACGTGGTCGGCCACCTCGGCCAGCGCGTCGCGGGTGTAGTCGATGACGTGCACCGACTTCAGGAAGGCGCGCACCGACAACCCCGAGGAGTGGCAGGCGCAACCGGCCGTGGGCAGCACGTGGTTGGAGCCAGCGCAGTAGTCGCCCAGGGAGACCGGGGCAAAGGCCCCCACGAAGATCGCCCCGGCGTTGCGCACGCGCGCGGCGAGGGCAGGCGCGTCCTCGGTGTGGATCTCGAGGTGCTCGGCGGCGTAGGCGTTGACCACGGCCAGGCCCTGCTCGAGGTCGTCGACCAGCACGATGCCCGACTGACGACCGGCCAGAGCGGTGGTCACGCGCTCGACGTGGCGGGTGGTCGAGACCTGCTTGTCGAGCTCGGCCTCGACCTCGGCGGCCAGGCTCTCCGAGGGGGTGACCAGGACGCTGGCGGCGAGCGGGTCGTGCTCGGCCTGGCTGATCAGGTCGGCGGCGACGTAGGAGGCGTCGGCGGAGTCGTCGGCCAGGATGGCGATCTCGGTGGGGCCGGCCTCGGAGTCGATCCCGACGGTCCCCTTCAGGATCCGCTTCGCCGTGACGGTGTAGATGTTGCCGGGCCCGGTCACCAGGTCCACCCGGCGACACGGACCGGCGCCGTGGGCGAACATCGCGATCGCCTGCGCTCCCCCGACGGCGTACACCTCGTCGACGCCGAGGAGCGCGCACGCGGCCATGATCGTGGGGTGCGGCAGGCCCGAGCCGAACCTGTCGAAGGGCTCCTGGCGGGGCGAGGAGGTCAGGGCGATCGAGCCGACGCCGGCGACCTGGGCAGGCACGACGTTCATCAGCACGCTGGAGACCAGCGGAGCAAGCCCGCCGGGCACGTAGAGGCCGACCCGGTCGACGGGGATCTTCCGGTGGGTGACCCGGGCTCCCGGGCCCAGGTCGGTGACCACGTCGTGCTCGAGCTCGGCCGCACACGTGGTGCGCAGGCGCCGGATGGACTCCTCCAGTCCCGCGCGGACCGCCGGATCCAGGAGCTCCAGCGCCCGGGTCAGCGCCTGCGGGGGTACGACGATGGAGTCCGGGCCGCTCTGGGTGACGCCGTCGAACTTCTGGGCGAACTCCACGATCGCCTCGACGCCACGCTCCCGGACCGCCTCGCAGATCGGGCGCACCACCTCGATCGCGGCCTCGACGTCGAACTCGGCGCGCGGCACGGCGGCGCGGTAGTCGAGTGGCCCAGCGCTGTCGGCAGCGGAGCCTCTGAGGTCGATCCGGCGAATCATGGGGCGATTCTAGGCGCCCTGCCCCATCACCCCGTGCGGTGACCTCGCAGGTGGAACACCGAGGGCTAGGGTCGGGCCTGTGACCGACACGCTGCCGATGTTCCCGCTGAACTCGGTGCTGTTCCCCGGAGTCAGCGTGCCGTTGACCGTCTTCGAGGACCGCTACCGAGCACTGGTGCACCACTTGCTGCGGGTCGAGGACCCCGCCGCCCGGGTCTTCGGCTCGGTCGGCATCCGGGAGGGCTACGAGGTCGGCGACCACGGCGCGCAGTCTCTCTTCCGGGTCGGCTGCCGGGTCCAGCTGACCGAGGTGGAGTCCCACGCCGACGGCACCTTCGACATCGTGGCGGTCGGGCTCGAGCGGATCGAGCTGCAGCGGCTCGAGACGTCCGGCAGCTTCCCGGTCGGACACGTCGTCGACCTGCCCGAGCATTCCGCGCCGGTGCCGGACGAGATCCTCGAGCAGGCGCGCGCCACCTTCACCGCCTACCGGGTCGCGCTGACCGCGATCCGCAGCGACCCCTACCCCGGCACCCTGCCGAAGGACCCGACCTATCTCTCCTGGATGCTCGCCGCCATCGCGCCGCTCCCCATGCAGGAGCGTCAGGCGCTGCTGGAGGCCGAGGACGCCGCGGAGCGCCTGGTCATGGTGACCGATCTGCTGCGCTCCGAACTCCGTGCGATGAACGTCATCGCCTCGCTGCCGGCCACCGAGGTGGCCCGGACCCGCTGGTCCCCCAACTGAGCCGATGGCCAAGAAGTCCGTGGGCGGCACCCCCGCCACTGGTGCCCTGAGTCGGGCCGGGATCGACTTCACGCTGCACGACTACCCCCACGACGCCCGGGCGACGTCGTACGGGCTGGAGGCCGCGGCGTACCTCGCCCGGACCCTCGGGGTCAGTGAGGACCGGGTCTTCAAGACCCTGATGACCAGCGTCGACGGTCGGCTGGCCGTCGCGATCGTGCCGGTGACCACCCAGCTGGACCTCAAGGCGCTGGCGCGGGCCCTGGGCGCCAGCCGGGCCGTGATGGCCGAGCTCGCGGCGGCGGAGCGCGCAACGGGGTACGTCGCCGGCGGCATCTCGCCCTTCGGCCAGAAGCGCCCGCATCCGACGGTGCTCGATCAACAGGCGCTCGAGCACCCGACCGTCTTCGTCTCCGCCGGACGACGAGGCCTCGACCTCGAGATCGCCCCGGCGGACCTGGTGCGGGTCACCGGGGCGATCACCGAGCAGATCAGTCGGTCGTGAACCTGACCAGCGTGTGCGCGGTGTTTCCCTCGAGCCAGGTGCTGAAGCCGAAGGCCCGCATCGGCTCGATGTTGTCGACGGCCTGCTGGTCGCCCTGTGCGGCCCGGGCCAGCCAGCCGTCACCCGCATCGAAGTTGACGAAGAAGATCGCCGCAGCCCGGTCCGCCTCGGGGACGACCTCCCCGAAGGCCTCGGTGTCGGCCAGGTTGCCGCCCTCGAGGACCTTGCCCCGGTAGCTGGCATCGGGCCCGATCACGGTGCGGCCGTCGGCGGAGTCGCTGCCGAGGACCACGGTGGCAGGCCCGAACTCGGCGCGGAGCTTGGCGAGCACCCCCTCGACCTCGGCCGAGTCGCCCTGCACGGTCCAGGCGACCGGCGCCTCGAAACCGAGTGAGTTGATCATCGTCTCGGGATCGACGTCGCCGCCGAGCGAGAGGGCCATCGAGCTGCCGGTGAGCGCCTCGGCGTCGGCGGGCAGATCGAGCCCGGTCTGGCCGGAGAGCTCGGTCATCAGGTCGCCCGCACCGGCAGCACCGGCGAGGACCGGGGCGAGCCGATCCACCAACGCGGAGAACCAGCCCTCGTCGAGGCCGATGCCCAGGGCCACTGCGGTGTCGTCCGGCAGGGTGCTGACCACGTCACCGCCGCGGTCGGAGAGCCCGAATGCCGTTGCAGCCTCGCCACCGTCCGCGATCAGCTCGAGCTCGAGGGCGGAGTCCTGGAACCGCAGGGACCCGGCCAGCGCGCCGAGCTCGTCGAGGGCATCAGCCGGCGTCCCTGCCGGGCTGCCGGCAGGGAGGTCGAGCTCGCCCATCCCGCGCAGCAGGGCAGCTCCCGCTCCGGGTGCGGCGTAGAGGTTCACGATGCCGGCGTCGCCGACCTGCTCGGTCCAGCGTTGGTACGTCGCGTCGTCGGCAAGGGCGCCCTCGGCCGCATCGTCCACCACGCCCTGCGCGAGCTCCTCGGTCTCGGCCAGCACGGCCCAGTCCCCCTCGATCACCCAGCCCGCGACGTCCTCGTCGTCCGCGCACTCGCGCAGCGCGACGAGCCCGTCCTCGGCCCGGGCCGGGTCGGTGACCTGGAGGACGACGACCGGCGTCGGGGCGGCGGCACCGGTCTCGACGGCGGCGATGGCCGCCCGGTCGCCGAGCCACGGCTCGACGTCGGCGTCGAAGTCGAGGTCGGTGCAGCCGGACTCCTCCTGGACCTGCTCGAAGATCGAGCGGCGCAGGTCGTCGGTCGTGTCGAGGCCGATCTGGTCCTTCAGCGCGGGGAACTGACGCAGCATCCGCAGCGCCTCGATCTTCTGCTGGCCGCTGGGGTCCAGGTCAATGCTGACGTAGGCGAGCGTCCCCGCCGGAAGTGCCTGGTCGGGCTGTGCCCCGGTACCGAAGAACGCCAACGCCGCCCAGACCCCACCGCCCACGAGTCCGGTTGCCAGCAGGGCTCCACTCGCCAGCAACGCGGTGCGCCCGCGCCCGCGAGCGGGTCGCTCCCCAGGCGTCATCGGCGAACCGCCACCGTGCTCGAGGAACTCGGGCCCGTCAGGCCCTTCCGGTGGGGTCAGCGTCGACATGGTGCGCCTCCAAGGCGGCAGGGAGTGGGCGCCAAGCCTACTCGTGGGGTCCTGTCCCGGAGACGGGTCGGTGTCGTCGGGACAGGCTGAAGAAGACGACCATCAGGCCGATGACGGCCCCGGTCGGGAAGGCAAGGAAGGGGCTCTGGCCGGAGACGATGAGCGGCCCCGGGAGTCGGGTGCCGTCCGCCGCCGTCGTGGCCAGGACGTCCGGATCGGCGGGCGCGAGCGCCAGACCCACGCGGTACATCACCCACGCGGCGAGCACCGACCCGAGCAGGACCGTCACCAACGTCACCAGCTCGGTGCGATCGAAGATGACGGCCAGGCCGGCGGCCATCACCAGACCGGCGATCACCGCAACCGCGACATAGGTGCCGGTGCCCGAGAAGTCGGCGCGCAGGCCGACCTCGTCCTGCAACCACTGGTGGTCCACCACCACGCCCGGAGCCGGGGTCCACCACCACTGCCAGACCACGCCGGAGAGGACGCCGGCACCAGCCATGGCGACGAGCACGACCACCGCCTGACGGAGGGTCCCGCGCACGCTCAGCTGCCCAGACATCCGGGTCCGAGGAGGTGCTTGAGATCGGCGAACAGTGCCGGACTCGGGGTGACCCGGAGCCGGTCGTCGAGCTTCATCACGGTCGTGGCGGTGCGGGTCAGCAGCCGCAGCTGGACCTCGGTCATCCCCGGGTGCGTCCCGAGCACCTCGCGCAGCTGCTCGACGACCGGAGCCGTGCACCGAGTCGAGGGGAGGCTGATCACGACCGGGCCCGACGGCCCTTCGGACAGGTCGGGGACCGAGACCTCTTGACCGTGCAGCTCGGGTTGGTCCTTGCTGCGCGAGAGCCGGCCCTTGACCGTGATGATGGCGTCCTCGGTCAGGTGGTTGCTGGCCAGCTGGTAGGCGCTGGGGAAGAGCAGGATGTCGATGGCACCGTCGAGGTCCTCGAGGGTGATCATCGCCCACGCGTCGCCGCGCTTGGTGATCTTGCGCTGGACGGAGGTCACCAGGCCGCTGATCGTGACCGTGGAGTTGTCGGCGCGCTCCTCGTCGAGCATCAACTCGCCGATGGTGCAGTCGGTGCCGTTGCTGAGCACGTGCTCGAGCCCCAGCAAGGGGTGGTCGGAGACGTAGAGGCCGAGCATGTCCCGCTCGTGGCTGAGGAGGGTCATCTTGTCCCACTCGGGCAGCTCGGGCACCTCGACCGAGATGCCGAATCCACCACCGGCGTCGTCGTCGAGCCCGCCGAAGAGCGAGTCCTGACCGATCGCCTCGTTGCGCTTGATGTCGACGTACTGGTCGACGGCCGTCTCATGGATCGCGACCAGCGCCCGCCGCTTGTGCTTCATGTCGTCAAAGGCACCGGCCTTGACCAGGGACTCGATCACGCGCTTGTTGCAGACCAGCGCGGGGACCTTCTCCATGAAGTCGTTGAAGTCGAGGTAGCGACCGCCGTCGGCCCGGCCCGCCACGATCCCGTCGACGACGTTGCCGCCGACGTTGCGGATCGCGGTGAGGCCGAAGCGGATGTCGTTGCCCACCGGGGTGAAGGTCGCCGCGGACTCGTTGACGTCGGGCGGCAGCACCTGGATCTTCATCCGGCGGCACTCGTTGAGGTAGATCGCCATCTTGTCCTTGTCGTCCTTGACCGACGTCAGGAGCGCAGCCATGTACTCGGGGGCGTAGTGCTCCTTGAGATAGGCGGTCCAGTAGGAGATCAGGCCGTACGCCGCGGTGTGGGCCTTGTTGAAGGCGTAGTCGGAGAAGGGGACCAGGACGTCCCACAGCGCCTTGATGGCGGCCGGTGAGTAGCCGTTGGCCTTCATCCCGTCGGAGAAGGGGACGTACTCGGCGTCGAGCACCTCCTTCTTCTTCTTGCCCATCGCCCGGCGCAGCAGGTCGGCCTGGCCCAGGGTGTAGCCGGCGAGCTTCTGCGCGACCGCCATCACCTGCTCCTGGTAGACGATCAGGCCGTAGGTCTTGCCCAGGATCTCGGAGAGCGGCTCCTCGAGCTCAGGGTGGATCGGGGTGATCTCCTGCTTGCCGTTCTTGCGCAGCGCGTAGTTGGTGTGCGAGTCGACACCCATCGGACCGGGCCGGTAGAGCGCCAGGACCGCCGAGATGTCCTCGAAGTTGTCGGGGCGCATCAGCCGCAGCAGACCCCGCATGGGGCCGCCGTCGAGCTGGAAGACACCGAGGGTGTTGCCGGTGCCGAGCATCCGGTAGGCGTCGGCGTCGTCGAGGGTGAGGTCCTCGAGCACCATCGTCTCGCCGCGGTTGGCCGCGATGTTCTTGACCGCGTCGTCGAGGACGGTGAGGTTGCGCAGCCCCAGGAAGTCCATCTTGATCAGCCCGAGTGCCTCGCACGTCGGGTAGTCGAACTGGGTGATCATCACCCCGTCGGCGGGGCGCTTGAGCAGCGGGATCACGTCGATCAGCGGCTCGCTGGACATGATCACCCCGGCCGCGTGCACCCCCCACTGCCGCTTGAGGCCCTCGATGCCGATCGCGGTGTCGACGACCTTCTTGACGTCGTTGTCGTTGTCGTAGAGGGCACGGAACTCGCCACCCTCGCCGAAGCGCTTGTGGCTGCTGTCGAAGATCTCCTGGAGCGGGACGTCCTTGCCCATCACCGCGGCGGGCATCGCCTTGGTGATCCGGTCCCCCATCGCGAAGGGATAGCCCAGGATCCGCGAGGAGTCCTTGACGGCCTGCTTGGCCTTGATCGTGCCGTAGGTGACGATCATGGAGACGCGGTCGTCGCCGTACTTCTCGGTGACGTAGCGGATCACCTCACCGCGGCGGCGCTCGTCGAAGTCGATGTCGAAGTCGGGCATCGAGACGCGGTCGGGGTTGAGGAAGCGCTCGAAGATCAGCCCGTGCTCGAGCGGGTCGAGGTCGGTGATCCGCATGGCGTAGGCGACCATCGAGCCGGCACCGGAGCCGCGGCCGGGGCCGACCCGGATGCCGTTGTTCTTGGCCCAGTTGATGAAGTCGGCGACCACGAGGAAGTAGCCGGGGAATCCCATCGAGGTGATGACGCCGACCTCGAACTCCGCCTGCTTGCGCACGGCGTCGGGGATCCCCGCGGGATAGCGGACCTGCAGCCCCCGCTCGACCTCCTTGACCAGCCAGGAATCCTCGTTCTCTCCCTCGGGGCAGGGGAAGCGGGGCATGTAGGTGCCGTTGCCCTCGGTGAAGGAGACGTCACACCGCTCCGCGATCAGCAGGGTGTTGTCGCAGGCCTCCTTCAGGTCGTACTTGTCCTGCCACAGCGAGCGCATCTCGGCGGCCGACTTGAGGTAGTAGCCGTCGCCGTTGAAGGCGAACCTCTGGCCCGGGCCGTCCCCGGCCGGGATGTCCATCGTGCTGCCGGAGTTGATGCAGAGCAGGTGCTCCTGCGATGTGGCGTCGGCCTGGTCGACGTAGTGGGAGTCGTTGGTGGCCAGCAGCGGGATCTGCAGGTCCTTGCCGAGTCGGAGCAGACCGTCGCGGACGCGGTTCTCGATGTCGAGCCCGTGGTCCATCAGCTCCAGGAAGTAGTTCTCGCGGCCCAGGATCTCCTGGAAGTCGCCGGCCGTCTTGCGGGCCGCGTCGTAGTTGCCGTGCCGCAGGTGCACCTGCACCTCGCCCGAGGGGCAGCCGGTGGTGCCGATGATCCCGCGGCCGTGCTGGGAGAGGAGCTCGCGGTCCATCCGCGGATGCTTGAAGAAGCCCTCGCGCCACGCGCCCGTCGAAAGGCGGAAGAGGTTGTGCATCCCCTCGGTGCTCTCGGAGAGGAGCGTCATGTGGGTGTAGGCACCACGGTTGGAGACGTCGTCGGGGCCGCCGCCGTAGAAGTTGACGCCCTTGCGCTCGAAGCGGGAGATGTTGGGGGCGAAGTACGCCTCGATGCCGATGATCGGCTTGACCCCGGCAGCCTTGGCCTTCTTGTAGAACTCGTAGGCCCCGAAGACGTTGCCGTGGTCGGTCATCGCGACAGCGGGCATGCCGAGCTCGGCGGCCCGCTCGGTCAACGCCGTGAGGCGGGCCGCACCGTCGAGCATGGAGTACTCGGTGTGCACGTGCAGGTGCACGAAGGAGTCGGACTTCCCGGTGGTCGACATGGTGGTCGTGATGCTCCTCGCAGGTCGAGATGGGAAGAGCGTCAGCCTAACGCTCTCCGAAAGAGCATCGTGGCAGGGCTCACCGACAACCCGGATCGGTGGCCGCCGCCAGGCTCTCGCTGATGATCGTCTCGACGATCCGGGCCAGTCGCTCGGCACCGAGCTCGGGGGCGCGCAGCGCCATCTGCTCGGCGATGTGACGCTCGCGCGCCCGGTCTCGAGACCCCTCGAGAGCCCCGGCCTGCTTGTGCCCCTGGACGGCCCGGGTCAGCGCCACGCGGCGGGCCAGGAGGTCGCCGAGCTGCTCGTCGACCTCGTCGATCAGGCCGCGGAAGAAGGCCAGGGGGTCCGCCGCCCCCGGCCAGGCGAGCCTGATGTCGGGAGCCTGCTCCTCGTTGGCCGCGCCGTCGGTGCGCTCCAGCGCCACGAAGCCACGGCGTGCGTAGAAGTCGCGCGCCGGCTGGTTGCTCTCGAAGACCCAGAGACACAAGCCGCTCGGACGCAGCGCCTTGGCCAGTTCCAGCAGCGCACTGCCGACCCCCTGACCGGCGTACGCCGGCGCGACGTAGAGGTCGTCGAGCCAGTCGCCCGAGAGCCTGGCATAGCCGAGCACCGTGCCGTCCAGCTCGGCCACCCACACCTCGTCGCGGATCAACCGGCCGGCCAGGAAGTCCCGGACCTCGGCGTCGGTGTGGACAGGCGGCGGCATCGCCGCCTGTCGGCGCGCTGAGAGCTGGACCGAGGCGATCGAGTCGGCGTCGCCCTCGATCCCCGGCCTCAGGGCCAGCTCGCTCATCAGTGCGCCTCGCGGACGACCTCGAGGGCCGCAGCCAGGTCGTCGGGGTAGGTCGACTCGTAGCTGACCTGCTCACCGGTGTCGGGGTGCTCGAACCCCAGACGCAGGGCGTGGAGCCACTGGCGTTCGAGTCCGAGCCGCTTGGCGAGCGAGGGGTCGGCACCGTAGGTCAGGTCGCCCACGCACGGGTGCTTGAGCGCCGCCATGTGCACCCGGATCTGGTGGGTGCGGCCGGTCTCGAGATGCACCTCCAGCAGGCTGGCGAAGCGGTGCGCCTCGAGGGTCTCGTAGTGGGTCACGCTCGCCCGGCCGTCGGCCATCACCGCGAACTTGTAGTCGGCCTTCGGGTGACGCCCGATCGGGGCATCGATGGTCCCCTCCAGCGGGTCCGGATGTCCCTGGACGAGCGCGTGGTAGGTCTTGTCGACCGTGCGGTGCCGGAAGGCGTTCTTGAGCAGCGAGTAGGCGTGCTCGGACTTGCAGATCACCATCACGCCGGAGGTCCCGACGTCGAGACGCTGGACGATGCCCTGGCGCTCCGAGGCACCGCTCGTGGCGATCCGGAAGCCGGCTCCGGCCAGGTGGGCCACGACCGTGGGCCCGGACCAGCCGGGCGAAGGGTGGACGGCCACGCCCACGGGCTTGTCGATCACGACGATGGAGTCGTCGTCGTGGATGATCTTGATGCCCTCGACGATCTGCGGAACGACCGCCAGGTGGTCGATCTGGGTCGGGATCACGACGTCGACGATGGCGCCGGGCAGGACGCGGTCGCTCTTGCCCACCGGACCGCCGTCGAGGTGCACATGGCCCTCGGCGATCAGCTCGGCCGCGCGAGTCCGGGAGAGCCCGAACATCCGGGCCATGGCGGCATCGACGCGTTCTCCGGCAAGCCCCTCCGGGACCGACAGGACACGGTGGTCCGAGGTCGTCCTCATGCTCCGGCCTCCTTCGTCGACTCGATGTCCTTCTCGCGGCGTCCGTCGATCCGGATGCCGCGGAACGCCTGGACCAGGATCAGTCCTGCAGCGATGTTGATGCAGATGTCGGCGACGTTGAAGATCGGCCAGTGGGGCAGCATCAGGAAGTCGATGACGTGTCCTCGCATGACGCCGGGGTACCGGAAGAGTCGATCGGTCAGGTTGCCCGCGACGCCGGCCAGCAGCAGGCCGAGGGCAAGGGCCCACAGCACGCTGCCGACACGTCGGCTGAGGTACAGCACGACGAGCACGGCCAGAACTGCCACGCACGTCAGCACGATGGTGTACTCGGCACCGGCGCTGAACGCCGCGCCCGGGTTGCGGATCAATTTCAGTTGCAGCAGGTCACCGATGACGGAGACCTCGCGGCGCCCGGGCAGGTGCTCGACCGCGAGCAGCTTGGTCCCGAGGTCGACGAGGTACGCCGCCACCGCAACCGCTACGAAGAGCCGCGTCAGTCGCGGGCGGGAAGTGGGACGACGGGATGACTCTGGGGTGGGGTCGCTGGGATTCAGCGACGTTCCTCGCGCTGCTTGCATGTCAGACACAGTGTGGCACGGGGAAACGCCATGACTCGCATCTTGCCGATGGGGTTGGAGCACGCCTCGCAGACGCCGTAGGTGCCGTCCTCGATGCGCGCCAGCGCCCGGTCGATCTGGGCCAGCTTGTCGCGTTCGTTGCCCAGGACGGTGAGCTCGTGGTCCCGCTCGAAGCTGGTTGCGCCCATGTCGGCCTGGTCGTGGCCGGCGCCGTCGCCGGAGTCCCGCATCAGGCCCGAGAGCTCGGCTTCCTGGTTCTCGATGATCTCGCTGCTGTGGGCGCGCTGCTCGTTCAGCTCGTCGAGGACCTCCTTGAGCTCGGCCTTGGTCCACGCGCCCTCGCCCTGCTTGACGACCAGGGACGGCTTCTTCTTCGCGGCCGCGGGCTTCTTGGCGGGTGCAGAGCTCGTCACGGAGGCAGCCTTCTTCGTCGCGGGGATGGGCTTCTTGGCCGGCACGGACTGCTTCGCGGGAGCCTTCGTGGCCGGGGCCTTCTTGACGGGGGCCTTCTTCGCCACCGGCTTGGTGACCGGGGCCTTCGTGGCGGCCACCTTCTTCGCGGGTGCCTTCTTCGCGGGTGCCTTCGTGGCCGGCGCCTTCTTCGCGGGGGCCTTCACCGCGGGTGCCTTCGTGGCCGGCGCCTTCTTCGCGGGGGCCTTCTTCGCGGGGGCCTTCACCGCGACCTTGACCGCTGGCTTCGCGGGGGCCTTCTTCGCGGGAGTGACCTTGACCGCCTTGGTCTTGGCGGGGGCAGCCGAGGACAACGCCGCGGGCGCTGCCTTGGTGGAACGGCGTCCGATCACCTTGCGGGCAGCGGATGCTGCTTGCCCAGCCAGCGATCTCCGAGTGCTGCTAGCCATCACGGACGGGCCTTCCTCGTGCCGAACCACGTGTGGCGGGAGCCACAGTGTCGGGGAAGGTTAGCCGCTGTGAGGCGGTGTCTCAAAACCGCCGCACCGCAGAACAGAGAACGGTCGGCCCCGCGGGGCCGACCGTTCTGAGTGTTCGAACTTCCTGCGTGTGGATCAGCCCTCGTCGTCGCCCAGGATCGAACGCAACCGCTTGGGAGCCGGCTGGTCCTCCCCTGCAGTGTCGGAGGTACCGCTCAACGCCTCCAACTGCTGGGAGAAGTAGCTCTTCAGGCGCGAGCGGTACTCGCGCTCGAAGGAGCGGAGGTTCTCGACCTCGGAGTTGAGCTTGTCGCGCTCCTTCTCCAGATCGCCGAACATCTGCTGGCGACGCTCGGACGTCTCGGAGTCGAGCATTCCGGCGCGCGTACGGGCGTCGGCCTCGAGACGGTCGGCCTTGGACTTGGACTCCGACTCGAGCCGCTCGGCCTTGGTGCGAGCCTCGCCCACGATCTTGTCCGCGTCGTTCTTGGCCTCTTCGACCAGCTCGTCGGCGTTGCGCGTCGCGAGCTCCAGCAGCCGAGCAGCAGCGTTGGACGCCTGCGGCACGGTCTCGACCCGGATCGTCTCGAGCGGCACAGCGGCCACAGCCGCCGCGGCGGGAGCAGCCGGCGCGGACGCCTTCTCCTCCACCTTGACCGGCTCGGCAGCCTTCTCGGTCGAGACAGGAGCACCCTGGGCGATGGACAGCTTCGACCGGAGGTCGTCGTTCTCCTTCGTGAGCCGCGCGAGCTCGCCCTCCACCTCGTCGAGGAACTGGTCGACCTCCCCCATGTCGTAGCCCTCTCGGAGCCGGACAGGAGTAAAGCGCTTGTTGCTCACGTCCTCAGGCGTCAGCGGCATGACCTCACCCATTCATCATCGTCAGATTTGCTGTCGGTCGAACAATAGCGCTTGGTTCTGGTCCGGGTTACCTGCGCCCGGGACCCTGCCCGGTCAGCCCAGGAAGATTTGTCGATTGACCTGCAGCAGCACGTAGGCGCTGATCAGCACGATCAGGAAACTGAGGTCGAGGGCGATGTTGCCGATGCGCAGCGGCGGGATCACCCGACGCAGGGCCTTCACCGGCGGGTCGGTCACCGAATAGACGACCTCGAGCACCACCAGGATGGGTCCGCGCGGACTCCACGAGCGCGCAAAGACCTGGACCCAGTCCACGACGAACCGGATCCACAGCATCGCGATGAAGAACCACAACAAGCCCTCGATGACTTGTCCAGCAATGTGCACGTAGGACTCAGCTCTGGTTGAAGAATCCGCCCTCAGCGATCCGCTGCTTGTCCTCAGCGGCCACCGTCACGTTGGGTGGGGAGAGCAGGAAGACCTTGTTGGTCACGCGCTCGATGGTGCCACGCGTGGCAAACACGAGCCCGGCCGCGAAGTCGACGAGACGCTTGGCGTCGTTGTCGTCCATCTCGGAGAGGTTCATGATCACCGGCACGCCGTCGCGGAAGTTCTCGCCGACGGTGCGCGCTTCGTTGTAGGTGCGGGGGTGCAGGGTCGTGATCCGGGACAATTCGGCTACCACTCCGGTGGGTCCCGAGGCCGGACGACGGCGCTCGGAAAGGTCGGCAACGGGGGCGGGACGGGCGTCCCGGGCTCTGGGCGAACGGCCCTGGGCGGCCACGGCGGGCACGTCCTGGGTCTCGTAGTCGCCGTCGTACTCGTCGTCGTACCGGGCGGTGTCCTCGAGCAGGCCGAGGTACTCGCCGATCTTGCGCATCGCGCCGCTCATGAGTGTTGTCCTCCGGAACTCCGGCGTCCCCCGGAAGGGGCCGCTTGTTGGTGGTTTTGACCCTACTTGATCAGGGGCCTCGGTCCGAGGATCGCGCTCCCGACACGCACGTGTGTCGCGCCGGCCAGAATTGCCGGCTCGAGGTCGCCGCTCATCCCCGCGGAGAGCCAGGTGGCTTCGGGGTGGCCCACGAGGAACTCGTCGCGCAGCTTCGCCAGCCGGCCGAACGCCTCCCGCGGCTCCTCCCCCAGGGGTGCGACCGCCATCAGGCCCCTCAGCCGCAGCCGGTCGGTCGACACCACGGCTGCGGCCAGGTGGGCGAGGTCCCCGGGCTCGGCGCCGGATCGTCCCGCGGCTCCGGGGGCGTCCAGGCTCACCTGGAGGAGTACGTCGAGGGGGTCGCGACGCTCGCCTGCTCCAGCGCCGAGCGGGCGGACCAGCTTGAGCCGGTCCACGGACTCCACGACCGAGGAGTAGGCCGCCACCGCGGCGGCCTTGTTGCTCTGCAGGCCACCGATGAAGTGCCACCTCAGCGCCAGGTCGGCGCAGTCCGCGGCCTTGGCCTCGGCCTCCTGGTGGCGATTCTCGCCGACATCGCCCACCCCCAGCTCGGCCAGCAGGCGCACGTCGGTCTCGGGGAAGAACTTGGTCACGACGACCAGGCAGACCTCGGCGGGGTCCCGGCCGGCCTCGTCGGCGGCCAGCTCGATGCGGCGCCGCACCGCGGCGAGGTTGCCGGCCAGCTCTGCGCGGCGGGCGGAGGTCCCGGTCATCGGCGCAACCTGATCAGCCCGGCCAGTCGCCCGGCACTGCTGCCGTCGCGACGGTAGGAGAAGAGGTCCGCGCTCTCCCGGGTGCACCGGGAGACGTCGACCACGGTCACGCCATCGCGCTCGAGCTGGGCGCGCACCCCGGCGCCGAGGTCCAGCGCAGGGGTGCCCCAGGAGGTCGTGGCGAGGCTGGCCGGCTCGATGGCGGCCACCTGGGCCTGCAGCTCGGCAGGCACTTCGTAGCAGGACCCGCACACGTGCGGGCCGATCCACGCGGTGAGGTGCTCGGCACCCAGGACGCGCATCCGGGCGACCGTCGCGGGCACCACGCCGGCTGCGAGACCCGGGCGGCCCGAGTGCACCGCAGCGACCACGCCGGCCTCGGCGTCGGCCAGCAGGACCGGCACGCAGTCGGCGGCCCGGACGACGAGCACGACGCCCGGCGTGCTGGTGACGAGGCCGTCGGCACGGGGCCGCTCGGGAGTAGGGCGCTCCTCGACCACGTCGACGACCGCGCCGTGGACCTGGTGCAGGTCGTAGGCGTCGTCACCGGGGGCGAAGTCATCGAGCACCAGCCGGAGGTTGGCCGCGCACACGTCGGGGTCGTCGTCGCCCCCGAGGGCGAGGTTGAGCGAGTCGAAGGGAACGCCACTGACCCCGCCGTGCCTGTCGGTGAACGCCAGGTCGACGGGGCCATGAGTGGTGCGGAAGGAGTACACCCGCCGGACTACTTGAGGAAGTCGGGGATGTCCAGGTCGTCGTCGTCGAACTGGACCTGACGGACCGGCTTCGTCGCGGGACGGGCGGCGGCCGGAGACGGCTCCCGACGCTCGGAGGCCGACACCGCGTCGGCGCTCGAGGGACGGAAGGTCACCCCGGCGGGCACTCGCTCCTCGGTGCGACGCGGGGCCAGCTGCTGCGCGGCAGCCTTGGTCTCCTCCTGGGTCTGCTGCACCTTCGGCTCGCGACGCAGGACCGTGCCCTCGTCGCGACGCTTGGGCATGCCGCCGTCGAAGCCGGCTGCGATCACGGTGACCCGCACCTCGTCGCCGAGGGCGTCGTCGATGGTCGCACCGAAGATGATGTTGGCCTCGGGGTGCGCGGCCTGCTGCACCAGCGCAGCGGCCTCGTTGATCTCGAAGAGACCGAGGTCCGAGCCGCCGGCGATGGAGAGCAGGACGCCGTGGGCACCCTCGATCGAGGCCTCGAGCAGCGGGCTGGAGACGGCCATCTCGGCCGCGGCCATGGCGCGGTCCTCGCCTCGGGCGGAGCCGATGCCCATCAGGGCCGAGCCGGCGTTCGCCATGACCGACTTCACGTCGGCGAAGTCGAGGTTGATCAGACCGGGGGTGGTGATCAGGTCGGTGATGCCCGAGACGCCCTGGAGCAGGACCTGGTCGGCCTGCTTGAACGCGTCGAGGATCGAGACGTTGCGGTCGCTGATCGACAGGAGGCGGTCGTTGGGGATGACGATGAGGGTGTCGACCTCGTCGCGGAGCTGGGCGATGCCCTCCTCGGCGGAGTTCGCGCGGCGGCGACCCTCGAAGGCGAAGGGTCGGGTCACGACACCGATGGTGAGCGCACCCAGCGAGCGGGCGATGCGGGCCACGATCGGCGCACCGCCGGTGCCGGTGCCGCCACCCTCGCCGGCAGTCACGAAGACCATGTCGGCGCCCTTGATGACCTCTTCGATCTCGTCGGCGTGGTCCTCGGCTGCCTGCGCGCCGACACCCGGGTCGGCGCCGGCGCCGAGACCGCGGGTGAGCTCGCGGCCGATGTCGAGCTTCACGTCGGCGTCGCTCATGAGGAGGGCCTGCGCGTCGGTGTTGATGGCGATGAACTCGACCCCCTTGAGGCCGACCTCGATCATCCGGTTGACGGCGTTGACACCTCCACCACCGATGCCCACGACCTTGATGATGGCCAGGTAGTTCTGTGCTGCTGCCACGGCGATATCGCCTCTCGCTGATCGTGTCCGGTGTTTCGGACGTCTGGTGTCTGGTCGGTGGGGAAGGTTGCGAGGCGGTCAAGAACTGTAACCCTGAACCTGAGGGTTATAGTTATGTCAACCTCGCCATGAGAAGGACAGTAAGGAACCGGCGCAGGCCGATGCAGCGACACGCCCAGCGTGTCGGTGACTTTCTGAATTGGTTCAGCCCGAGGTGGTCGGCTGACCCGGCACGGTGACGTCGTACGTCGTCCCCGGCTGGGCGAGGAGCACCTCGAGGACGCGAGCCTTCTCGTCCGACTCGTCCGCACTCCCCCACACCACGATGCGCCCGTCGCGCAGGACCAGCCGGATCTGGTCGACGGTCTCGACCTCGACGTGGTCGACCGTCCTCACCAGGTCTGCGGGCAGTGCCGAGATGACCCGGGCTGCCTCCTCGAGCGCCTCGCGGCGGGTCTCGCTGGAGGTCTGGATGCGCGGCAGGTCCTCGGGGGCCGAGACGAAGTCACGGAAGACGACCCCCTCGTCATCCATGCCGCGCAGGCTCCCGGCGATCTCCACGACCGCGATCGCGACCCGCTCCTCGACGGTGATGACCAGGTCGTGCGGCCACTTGCGGGTGACATCGGCCGACTTGATCCCGGCCAGTGCCGCAACCCGCGAGCGCACCAGCGAGAGGTCCACCCGCGCCAGCGGTTCACCCATCGGCACCTCGGCAGCGCGCCTGATCTGGCCGACGTTGACCTCGTCGGCGCCCTCGACGTCCACCCCGGTCACGGTGAGCAGGCTGGAGAAGAAGACCGCCCAGACCAGACCGACCACTGCAGCGGTGGCGAGGAGTCCCCCGACGACGTACTTCCAGGCCAGCCAGCGGCGGGCCCACTGGCGCCGGGCGAAGCGACGCCGGGTGCGCTCGGTGGTCTCCTCCAGCCGAGGGTCCGGCTGGGCGTGGGGGCGGCGCACGGGACTACGCACCGAAGGTGCTTCCGGGGGCCGCGAGCAGGTCGAGCACGCGCGGTCCGATCTCGGTGACGCTGCCGGCACCCAGGGTCAGCACCAGGTCCCCGGGCTCGGCGCGGGCGACCAGCTCGCCGGCCACCGCGTCGAAGTCGGGGACGAAGGCGACCCGGTCCGCGGGCAGGGGGACGGCAGCGGCCACGAAGGCTCCGGTGACCTCGGGGTCGGCGTCCTCGCGGGCGAGGTAGACGTCCAGGACGACGACCTCGTCAGCAGCGGCCAACGCGATGCCCATGGCCTCGCCGAAGATCCGGGTGCGGGAGACCAGGTGGGGCTGGAAGGCGACGATGACCCGGCCGGACCCGGCGACCGCCCGCGCGGCCTGCAGGTCGCCGGCGATCTCGACCGGTTGGTGGGCGTAGCTGTCGTAGACGCGCACTCCCCCGGTCTCGCCCTTGAGCTCCATCCGTCGCCCGGTGCCGCCGAAGGCCTCCAGACCGGCCCGCAGGTCGTCGAACGCGAAGCCCAGGCGCAGGCCCACGGTGAGGGCGGCCAACGCGTCGAGGACGTAGTGGCGACCGGGGATCGCGAGGGTCACCACCCCGAGGACGTTGTCCCGATCGGTGACGGTGAAGCTCGAGGTGGCGCCCTCGAACACGAGGTCGGTGGCCCGGACCTCGGCCGCGGCCGACTCCCCCACGCTCACGACGCGCAGTCCGCGATCGCGGGCGAGCTCGGCCAGGTCCGCGGCGCCGGGGTCGTCGATGCAGCAGACCAGGAACCCCTCGCGGTCGACGTGGTCGCTGAACTCCGCGAACGCCGCCCGATAGGCCTCCTCGGTCCCCCAGTTGTCCAGGTGATCGGCGGCCACGTTGGTGACGATGGCGGCGTACGGGTGATAGATCAGGAAGGCGCCGTCGCTCTCGTCGGCCTCGGCGACGAAGAGGTCGCCCTGTCCGGCATCGGCGTTGCGGCCGGTCGCCGAGAGCACGCCCCCCACGGCGTACGACGGGTCCGCGCCGCAGGCGAGCAGCGCGACGGTCAGCAGCGACGTGGTGGTGGTCTTGCCGTGGGTGCCGGCGACGGCGAGCACCCGGCGCCCCATCAGGACCGACTCGAGGCCCGCCGAACGGGGCAGCACGCGGAGCCCACGACGCAGCGCCTCGACGACCTCGGGGTTGTCCTCGCGCGCGGCGGTGGTGACGACCACGGTGTCGGCATCGCCGAGGTGGTCGGCGTCGTAGCCGAGGTGGCAGGTGACGCCGAGCTCCCGCAGGGAGCCCAGGAACGGGGTCTCCTTGTCGTCACTGCCGGTGACCGGGAGGCCACGCGCGGCCATGATCCGGGCGATCGCCGAGAGCCCGGCACCACCGATCCCGATGAAGTGGATCCGGCCGAGCTGCCTCGGCGGGAAGGATCACGTCGGGGACGGCGATCCTCATCGGGCTGCCTTCTCGGCCTCGGCGAGCACGATGCGAGCGAGCTTCTCGTCGGCGTCACGCGGGATCAGCCCGGCGGCCGCACGGCCCATGTCGGCAAGTCGGGCCCGGTCGGTGATCAGGCCCGGGATCGTGGCGGAGATCCACTCGCTGGTCAGGGCGGCGTCAGCGACGAGCAGGCCACCGCCGGCGTCGACGACGGGGCGGGCGTTGTGCTCCTGCTCGCCGTTGCCGATCGGCAGCGGCACGAAGACGCCCGGGAGCCCGACCGCCGCCGCCTCGACCAGGCTGTTGGCCCCGGCCCGGCACACGACCAGATCAGCGGCCGCGTAGGCAAGATCCATCCGCTCGACGAAGTCGAGCACGACGTAGGGGACCTCGCTCGCCTCGGGCAGGGCCTCGCCCTTCGGCCCGGCGACGTGCAGGACCTGGACTCCGGCGGCGGCCAGGGCCCGGGCAGCACCCGCGACCGAACCGTTGAGCCGGCGCGCTCCCTGGGAGCCTCCGGTGACCAGCAGAGTCGGGCGGTCGGCGTCGAGGCCGAAGAACTCCCGCGCCTCGGCCCGCAGCGCCACCCGGTCGAGCTGGGAGATCATCTTGCGAATCGGGAGGCCGACGTACTCGGCTCCGGGCAGCGGAGTGTCCGGGAAGCTGACCGCGACCCGTCCGGCCAGGCGCGCTCCGAGCTTGTTGGCCAGCCCGGGCAGGGCATTCTGCTCGTGGATCACCAGGGGCAGCTTGCGCCGACGAGCAGCGAGGTAGGCCGGCACCGAGACGTAGCCGCCGTACCCGACCACGACGTCGGGCCGGACCTTGTCGATGATCGCGAGGGTCTCGCGCACCGCCCCGCGCAACCGTTGGGGCACCCGCAGCAGGTCACCGTTCGGGCGTCGCGGCATCGGCACCGGAGCGATCAGCTCGAGGTCGTAGCCGGCGGCCGGCACCACCCGCGTCTCGAGACCGCGCGCGGTCCCCAGACAGGTGATCTCGATGTCGGGTGAGAGCCGGCGCAGGGCGTCAGCCGTGGCCAGCAGGGGCGAGGTGTGGCCGGCAGTTCCACCGCCGGCGAGAAGGACGCGCATCGGGAGCCAGCCTAGGAGACCGGCTCCGACGCACGGCGCTTGGCCCGACCCGCCGAGAGCCCCGCCGAGCGAGTCCGTCGTCGCTGGGCAAGAGCCCGGGCCGCCTCCGGCTCGCGGCGGGCGAAGCCGATGATCAGACCGAGGGCCACCAGGGTGGGCACCAGCGAGGAGCCGCCGTACGACACGAGCGGGAGCGGGATGCCGATGACGGGCAGCAGCGCCAGCACCATCCCGACGTTGATGATCATCTGGCCCAGCAGCCAGACCACGATGCCGAAGGTGGCGTAGCGGACGAACGGCTGCTGGGTGGCGCGGGCCACGCGGAGTGCGGCGTAGGCGATGGTCAGGAAGAGCCCGACGACCAGCAGTGTGCCGACCAGGCCGAGCTCCTCACCGAGCACGGCGAAGATGAAGTCGGTGTGCGCCTCGGGCAGGTCGCCCCACTTCTGCTGGCTGGCACCGATCCCCTGGCCGAACCAACCGCCCGTGGACAGGGCGTAGAGCCCGTGCGCAGGCTGCCAACCGGTGTTGTGGAAGTCCTTGAAGGGATCCGCGAAGTTCGTGATCCGCGCGAGCCGCTCGGGGCTGGTCGAGGCGAGGAAGATCGCCAGCACGCTGACCAGGGAGATGCAGAAGACGAAGAACCGCGCGGGGGCCCCGACCACCCAGAGCATGCCGAGCAGGATCGCGAAGAGCACCAGGGCGGTGCCGAGGTCCTGGCCGAAGACCACCAGGCCGGTCGCGAGCAGCAGGCCGGGCACGACCGGCATCATCACCTGGTGCAGGCTGCCCAGGCGGCGGTCCTTGTGGGCGTAGACGTGGGCGGCCCACAAGATCAGCGCCAGCTTGGCGATCTCCGAGGGCTGGATCACGAGCGGGCCCAGGGCCAGCCAGTTGGTGTTGCCGTTGCGCTCCTCGCCCATGAAGGCGGTCAGGAGCAGCAGCACGACCGACACGGCGTACCCGGGCCAGGCCAGACCACGGATCCACTGCGGCGAGAGGCGACTGGCCACCCAGGCCGAGGGAACCCCGAGCGCCACCCACATCAACTGCCGCTTGACCACGGCGTAGGAGTCGCCGCCGCTCTCCTTGAAGGCGTAGACGCTGGAGGCGCTGAGCACCATGATCAGCCCGATGGTGAGCAGCAGCGCCGAGGCGCCGAGCAGCAGGTAGTACGACGTCAGTGGCCGGTCCAGCGCCTCGCGCAGGGCGGCAAGGTAGGCGCCGCCGAACCGGCGCTCACGGCCGGGCACGTCGGGCGCCGTCTCCGGGGTCCGACCGGGAGTCATCGTCGTGATCGCTGCACTCCTCCCGTCGGACGCCGCAACCTCGGCGTCAACCGCTCGAGCCGCCCACCCGTCTCCGGACGGCCGCAGCGAAGGCATCGCCACGCTCGGCATAGTTGGCGAACATGTCCATCGACGCGCATCCCGGAGCGAGGAGCACGGTGTCGCCGGTCCTGGCCAACTCCGCCGCCGCGTCCACGACCCGCGTCATGGGTCCCTGTCCACCAGCTGTTGCGGAACCAGTCTCGCTTTCCGCCACGAGGATCACGGGCACATCCGGTGCGTGTCGCGAAAGCGCCTCGGCGATCAGCGCCCGGTCGCGACCGAGCAGCACGACCCCGCGGAGCCGGTCGCGGACCGCGGTGACGAGCTCGTCGAAGCGGGCACCCTTGGCGAGGCCTCCGGCCACCCACACGACGGAGTCGTAGGCCTGCAGGGAGGACTGGGCGGCGTGCGGGTTGGTGGCCTTCGAGTCGTCCACCCAGGTGATGCCCTCGGCCGTGCCGACCGTGGCGATGCGGTGCCCGTCGGTGCGGAAGGTGCGCAGTCCCTCGCGGACGGCGGCCTGGCTGACGCCGTACGAGCGGGCGAGCGCGGCAGCGGCCAGCGCGTTCTGGACGTTGTGGGGCGCTGCTCCCCCGGCTCCGTTCACGCTCAGGTCGGCCACCGTGCACAGCTCGGCCGCACTGGAGCCCCGCTGCTCGATGAAGGCTCGGTCGACGAGGATGTCCTCGACGAGTCCGAGCATCCCGACTCCGGGCATCGCGAGGGTGAAGCCGATGGCTCGGGCGCCCTCCTGCACGTCGGCCTCGCGCACCAGTCGCTCGGTCTCGGGGTCGGCGGCGTTGTAGATGCAGGCGTGCTGGACCCGCTCGTAGATCCGACCCTTGTCGGCGGCGTAGTCGTCCATCGAGGAGTACCAGTCGAGGTGGTCCTCGGCGACGTTGAGCACCGCGGCGGAGTGGGCGCTCATCGAGTCGGTGTAGTGGAGCTGGAAGCTGGAGAGCTCGACGGCGAAGACGTCGTACGGGTCGGGGTCCATGACTGCCTCGACGATCGGCAGGCCGACGTTGCCCACCGCGACGCTGCGCAGTCCCGCGGCACGCAGGATCGAGTCGAGCATCTGCACCGTGGTCGTCTTGCCGTTGGTGCCGGTGACGCACAGCCACGGCGTCGGGTGGTGGGGGTCGCGCAGGCGCCAGGCCAGCTCGACCTCACCCCAGATCGGGATGCCTCGCTCCCGGGCCTGGGCGAGCAGCGGTGACGAGGGCTTCCAGCCCGGCGAGGTGATGAGGACGTCGACGTCGTCGGGCAGGGTGGCGGTCTCGCCGGCCCCCAGCCGGACCGTGGCGCCGAGCACCTCGAGCAGCTCGGCCTTCTCGGCCTTGTCGTCGCTGCTGGTCTCGTCGAGCGCGACCACGCTGGCGCCCAGATGGGTGAGGTTGTCGGCCGCGGCGAAGCCCGAGACCCCGAATCCGGCGACGACTGCGCGCACGCCCTCCCACGAGTCGTGCCGGCCGAGGTCCAGCACGGTCAACTGCCCGCCACCCACTCGGCGTAGAAGACGCCGAGGCCGGCGGCCACGCAGAGTCCGGTGATGATCCAGAAGCGGATCACGACGGTGACCTGCTCCCAGCCGAGCATCTCGAAGTGGTGGTGCAGGGGCGTCATCCGGAAGATCCGCTTCCCGGTCCCGGTGAGGCGTCGGGTGGCCTTGAACCAGCTCACCTGGAGCATGACCGACAAGGTGATCGCCACGAAGAGTCCGCCGAGGATGATCAGGAGGAGCTCGGTGCGGGTCAGGATCGCCAGCCCGGCCAGGGCCGCGCCGAGCGAGAGTGAACCCGTGTCGCCCATGAAGATCGCGGCCGGGGAGGCGTTCCACCACAGGAAGCCGAAGCAGGCCCCCGTGATCGCCGCCGCCACCACCGCCAGGTCGAGCGGATCTCGCACTTCGTAACAGGTGCCGCTCGGCGAGATCCGGCACGACTGGTTGTTCTGCCAGATGTTGACCAGGGTGTACGCCGCGAAGACCATCGCCGAGGCGCCGACGGCCAGGCCGTCCAGCCCGTCGGAGAGGTTCACGGCGTTGCTGGTCGCGGTGATCATCAGCCAGATCAGCACGATCGCCACCACGGTCGGCAGCACGAAGCTGTCGAAGTCACGGATGAAGGAGACGTGCAGCGAGCCGGGGGTCATCGAGCGGTCGTCGGCGAGTGCCGGCGAGAGCGCGAGGATGCCGAAGACGACACCGACCACGGTCTGGCCCACCACCTTGGCCTTGCTCCTCAGACCCAGGCT
This sequence comes from uncultured Actinomycetota bacterium, assembly GCA_963850965.1. Classification (GTDB taxonomy): domain Bacteria; phylum Actinomycetota; class Actinomycetes; order Propionibacteriales; family Nocardioidaceae; genus Nocardioides. The sequence goes on from CAWKMT010000005.1 coordinate 191,603, forward strand.
GCGCTGCTTGACGATCTTGATGAAGTCGTCGACGAAGCCCACCAGGCCCATGCCGACGAAGAGGAAGAGCAGCAGGAGCGCCGAGGCCGACGGCATGCTCTGGGTGATCACCTTGGCGGTGAAGTAGCCGATGACGGTGGCCGCGATGATCACCACCCCACCCATCGTGGGCGTGCCCCGCTTGGTGTGGTGCGTGGTCGGGCCGTCGTCGCGGATCTCCTGGCCGTAGCCCCAGTTCGTGAAGAGCCGGATCGCCACGCGTGTGCCCAGCAGCGAGATCAGGAGGGAGATCCCACCTCCGAGGAGTACTGCTCTCATGTCGCGGCCACCCGCCCTTCACCAGTCGAATCACTCGGCCCGTCACTCGGGCCCTGCATCAGCTCTGCGGCGATCACTTCCAGGGCGACACCTCTCGATGCCTTGACCAGGATCACGTCACGAGCCGCGACATTCTCGCGCACCCAGCGCTGTGCCTCGTCACGACCCGACGTGAGGAACACCTCACCCGACCAGCCGGTCACCCTCGATGCTCCCTCCGCGATGCCTCGCGCCGCCTCCCCCACGGCCACCACGACGTCGACCCCGGCCTCGGCCACCAGTCGCCCGACATCGAGATGGGCCTCGTCGGCACCGTCGCCGAGCTCACGCATCTCCCCCAGCACTGCGACCGTACGCCGTTCGCGGCGTCCACCGATGGCCACCAGCGCGTCGACTGCCGCCGCCATGGAGTCGGGGTTGGCGTTGTAGGCGTCGTTGATGACCAGCAGCCCGTCGGCGCGCTCGCTGATCTCCATCCGCCACCGAGAAGACGTCGAGGCGGCGCTGAGGCCGGCGGCGCACTGGTCCAGGGAGAGCCCCACGGCGAGTGCCATGGCTGCGGCCGCGGCGGCGTTGCCCACCTGGTGGGCGCCGGACTGGGTCAGCCGCACCGGCCGCCACGCGCCGGCGTACCCGAGGTCGAAGGAGGCTCGCCCGAGGTCGTCGAGCTGCACCTCGCGCCAGGTCACGTCACCGGTCAGGCCGAAGGTCAGGGTCGGGGCAACCGTGCGAGCGGCCATCGGGGAGGTCAGCTCGTCGTCCGCGTTGAGGACCGCGGTCCCCTGCTCGGGGAGCGCCTCGACGATCTCGCCCTTCGCGACCGCGATCGCCTCGCGGCTGCCGAACTCACCGACATGGGCGGTCCCGACGTTCAGGACCGCCGCCACCAGGGGTGGAGCGACGTCGCAGAGGTAGCCGATGTGGCCGATCCCGCGGGCACCCATCTCCACGACGAGGTACGCCGTCGTGGCGTCGGCGCGCAGGACGGTGAGGGGGACGCCCAGCTCGTTGTTGAGGTTGCCGGCCGTCGCGACGGTGGGACCGGCCGCGGCCAGGATCTGGGCGAGGTAGTCCTTGGTGCCGGTCTTGCCCTGCGAGCCGGTCAGCGCCAGCACGGTCGGCGCCAGCGTGTCGACCACGTGGCGGGCGAGCCGGCCCAGCGCCACGACCGGGTCGGCGACGAGCACCGAGGGGACACCGGTTGCCCGAGAGCCGAGAACGGCTGCTGCGCCACCCGCGTGGGCCTGGACTGCGTAGTCATGGCCGTCGGCCCGCTCCCCCGCGACCGCCAGGAAGAGTCCACCGGGGACTGCCGAGCGACTGTCGAGGAACGCCTCGCCGGTGACCTGGAGCGAGGGGTCGCCGTCGACGCGACCGCCCACCACCGAGGCGATCTCGGCCAGCGTCATCGCGATCATCGCGCGCCCAGCTCCTCGCGCAGGACCGCACGATCGTCGAAGGGGTGCACGACTCCATCGACCTCCTGGCCGGTCTCGTGTCCCTTGCCGGCGACCACGACGATGTCGCCGGGCCGGGCGCGGTCCAGGGCGGTCCGGATCGCGGCCCGCCGGTCGCCGACCTCGAGCACTTCCGCAGGTCCACCCCGGGCACCGTCGAGCACCGCGGCGCGAATGGCGGCGGGGTCCTCGGTGCGCGGGTTGTCGTCGGTCACCACGAGCACGTCGGCCAACCGGGCGGCGATCTCACCCATCAGCGGTCGCTTGCCGGGGTCACGGTCACCGCCAGCACCGAGCACCACGATGACCTGCCCGGCGGTCAGGGGACGCAGGGTCTGGATGGCCGCCTCGACTGCGTCGGGCTTGTGGGCGTAGTCCACGAGCACCACGAACTCCTGCCCGGCCTCGATCGGCTCGAGCCGGCCCGGGACCCCGCCCCCGGCCGAGATGCCGGCGGCCACCCGCGCGGTGTCGAAGCCGACCTCGCCGCAGGCAGCGATCGCCGCCAGGGCGTTCGCGACATTGAAGTCACCGGGGATCGGGACGCCGGCGTCGACCGCGATGCCATCGGGTCCGAGCACGGTGAAGCGGGAACCGGCCGCACCCAGGTCGACGTCGACGGCCTGCCAGTGCGCGTCGCGCCCGGTCAGGGAGAAGGTGCGCATCGGGATCGTGGCCTCGGCCAGAAGTCGGCGGCCGTGCTCGTCATCGACGTTGACCAGCCCCCGGCGCGCCCGCTCCGGGGTGAAGAGCGAGGCCTTGGCCGCGAAGTAGTCCTCGACGCCGTCGTGGAAGTCGAGGTGGTCGCGTCCGAAGTTGGTGAAGACGGCGAGGTCGAAGACGACGCCGTCGACCCGGCCCATCACCAGGGCGTGGCTGGAGACCTCCATCAGGCACGCGGACACCTGCTGCTCGCGCATCAGGGCGAAGAGCCCGTGCAGGTCCGGCGCCTCCGGGGTGGTCAGGGCGGTCTTGAGGTCCCGGCCGGCCATCCGGGTGCCGACGGTGCCGATGACGGCAGCCCGGACCCCGGCGCGCTGGAGCCCACTCTCGGCCAGTCGGGTGGTCGTGGTCTTGCCCTGGGTGCCGGTGACGCCGATCATCCGCAGCGACGATGCCGGGTCGCCGTACACCCGAGCCGCGAGGCGGCCCAGGACAGCGCGCGGGCGATCGACCACGAGCAGCGGCAGACCGAGGTGTCGGCTCCGCGCCGTCTCGGCGCCCGCCGGGTCAGTCAGAACGGCGATGGCGCCGGCCGCGATCGCCTGGTCGGCGAAGTCGATGCCGTGGGCGCGGGAACCGGCGAGGGCGACGTAGATGTCGCCGGGAGCGATGCGCTGCGAGCTCAGTGAGATGCCGGTGACCTGGCAGGCCTCGAGCCTGCCCTCGGCGCTGGCGGACGCCTCGATGCCTCGCAGCCAGACCGCCAGCTCGTCGAGTGCTGTGGGCCAGGGCTGACGAGGGCGTGTCACCAGTTCGTCGCTCACCACGCCGCGAGGTTACCGGTCGGGAGCCCGGCGCTGACCGGGTGGCGCGCTGTGCTGCTCGTCACCACTCGACGGGCAGGCGGGACGGCTTGGCCCCCGTCGGGGGTACGGCGTAGCGGCGCAGCGCGTAGCTCATGATCTTCGAGAACGCCGGTCCGGCCACCGAGCCGCCGCCACCGTCGTTGCGGGGGTTCTGGACGACGACGTAGACGGTGAAGCGCGGGTCGTCGGCGGGGGCGAACCCGGCGAAGGAGACCGTGAAGCTGCCGTCATAGCAGCCGCACTCGGGGCCCACCCGTTGCGCGGTGCCGGTCTTGCCGGCGACGCGGTAGCCCGGGATCGCCGCGCGCGGGGCGACACCTGCCTCCGGGTCGATGACGCGCTCCATCATCCGCGCGGTCGAGCGGGCTGCCTTCTCGCTGACGACCCGGGTCGTGGTCGTGGTGTCGGTGCCCACGACGCGGCCGTCGTCGGCGGTGGCCGATCCCCGGATCAGGCTGGGTGAGACCCTGACCCCGCCGTTGGCGAGGGTGTTCACGGCCGCGGCCATCTGCATGGCGGTCACGGAGAGCGACTGCCCGAACGCGATGCGGTCCTGGGCCTGGCTCGTCCACTGGCTACCACCGGGCAGGAGGCCCTTGGTCTCACCGCTCACCCCGATGTTGGTGCGCCGGCCGAGCCCGAACTTGGTGAGGTAGGAGCGCAGCTCCCCCTCCTCGAACTTGTCGGCCGCCAGCACGGTCCCGATGTTGGAGGACTTCGCCACGACGCCGGCGAGGGTGAGCCGGATCAGGTCGTGCGGGAACCAGTCGCTGATCGACCGGTCCTGGCGCTGCAGCGAAGCGGGGACCTTCAGGCGGGTGCGCGGCGTCACCTTGCCGGCATCGATCAGGGCACTGATCGTGAGCACCTTCTGGACCGAGCCCGGCTCGTAGAAGTCGATCATCGATCGGGTCCCGAGGTCTTCCTTCAGCGACTCCAGGGGTGCGTTGGCATCGAAGGTGGGGTGGTCGGCGAGCGCCAGGATCTCACCGGTGAGGCTGTCCATGACGATCGCGACGCCGGAGTCTCCGCGAGCGTCCTCGACGGTCTGGCGCAGCACCCGTTGGGTGTACCACTGCAGGTCCTGGTCGAGGGTCGTGTGCAGGTCCTGGCCGTCGACCGGCTTGACGATGGTGCTCTCGCCGAGGGGGATCCGGTTGCCGCCGCCGATCTCGTAGCGCGTGGAGCCGTCGGTGCCGGCCAGCTGATCGTCGAAGGTCCGCTCGAGGCCGGCCAGCGCCTCATCGGTGCCGAGGAAGCCGATCACGTTGGCCGCCACGTCGCGGGTCGGGTAGTCGCGAATCGGGTCGCGGCGCGTGGCGATCCCCTTGAACTCGGCCGCCCGCAGGTCGGCCACGACGCTGGTGGCCAGCGTCGAGGGAACTCGCCGGGCGATGAACTGGAAGCGGCTGTCGGGCATGCGCAGCCGCCGCAGGGTCTCGAAGTAGTCGACGTTGAGCCGTCGGGCGAGGATCTTGGCCAGGGCCGGCGCCTGGTCGCGGGTCATGTAGGGGTCCGCGACCACCATCAGCCCTTCGACCGAGTCGGCCAGCGGCTGACCGTTGCGATCGAGGATGTCGCCGCGCTCGGCAGGCAGGTCGACCTCGACCATGCCGTCAGCCGCGGCCATGGCGGCGTACGCCTTGGGGTCGATGCCCTGCAGCTGGACCAGCCGTCCGCCGAAGATCGACAGCACCATGGCGATCACGATGAAGCCGAAGCGCAGGCGGAACTGGGGCGACCCGCGCAGTCCTGCGCGGGAGCGGGACACGGGTCGACCGGCTCGCGACTGCGGGCGGGTGTTGCGCACGGCGATCTCCGGTCTCAGCGACGGTTCTGGTGGGACTGCTGGGTCTGCTGTTGCGTGGAGCCATTCCTACCGCCCTCGCGGCCACCGGCCCGCCCGGACGCGCCCGCGCCGCGAGAGGAACCTGCGGCGACCGGCGCCTCGACGTACGTCGGGGGCGGGTTGAGGCTCGAGGGCATCGGCGGGGCCTGGGGGTCCAGGCGCAACGCCTCGAGCCGGGTGGCCGGGGCCGTCTCGCCCAGGACCGTGCCGGTCGACAGCTCGAGGAACGCCGGCGTCGGCGCGGTGACCATGCCCATCCGCTGGGCCTGGCGGGCCACCCGCTGCGGGTCGCGCAGGACGTCGAGCTCCATCTTCAGGGTCTGTTCACGCGCCGCCAGGGTCGCTGCCCGAGACTCCAGGGAGGTCGCCGCGAACGACGCCTGCTGCATCGAGGTGTTGAAGAGCAGCAGCCCCACCACCCCACCGAGCAGCACCAGCGAGACCAGGGTCACGAACGGCACTCGAGCGGCCCGCACCCGGCGCCGAGGCACCACGCTGAGCCGCGCCCGCTCGACGGCGGCCTCGGCGACCTGGGGCAGACGCGAGCGGAACTGGAAGGCGGGACTGCTCATCGGACGACTCCTGGGGTGGCGCCGGCGCTGGGCCGGACTCGTTCGATCGCGCGCAGCCGGACCGAGGCCGCGCGCGGGTTGTCATCCATCTCGGACTGGTTGGCCTTCTCCGAGCCCCGCGTCACCACACGGAAGGCAGGATCCGAGCCCTCGGGCACGAACGGCAGGTCCACGGGGACCGTGCTGCGGGTCACCGCCGTGAAGGCCTGCTTGACCAGGCGATCCTCGAGCGAGTGGTAGGACTCGACGACCACGCGACCGCCGACGCCGATGGCGTCGATCGCGGCCGGCATGGCCCGGCGCAACACCGCCAGCTCGTCGTTGACCTCCATGCGCAGCGCCTGGAAGGTGCGCTTGGCCGGGTGACCGCCGGTACGACGGGCCGGCGCCGGGATCTCGGCGTACAACAGCTCGACGAGGCGACCCGAGCGCAGGAACGGCTCGTTCTCGCGCTCGCGCACCACCGCGCCGGCGATCTTGCGGGCGAACTTCTCCTCGCCGTAGTCACGCAGCACCCGGGTCAGCTCGCCGACCGAGTAGGTGTTGAGCACCTCGGCAGCGGTGGGACCGGTGCTGGCGTCCATCCGCATGTCCAGCGGCGCGTCCTCGGCGTAGGCGAAGCCGCGCTCGCGCTGGTCGAGCTGCATCGAGGAGACGCCGAGGTCGAAGAGCACCGCGTCGACGTGGCTCAGCCCGAGCTCGACGAGCACCGGGGCGAGTTCGTCGTACACCGCGTGCACGCCGGTGAAGCGGTCGCCGAACGGCTCGAGTCGAGCTCCGGCCAGCTCGAGGGCTGCCTGGTCACGGTCGATGCCGATCACCCGGGCCTTCGGCAACCGGGTGAGCACGGCCTCGGTGTGGCCGCCCGCGCCGAGCGTGCAGTCGACGAGGACCGAGCCCTCGTGGGTGAGCGCAGGCTCGAGAAGTGAGACGACCCGGTCGAGAAGGACCGGGACGTGGCTGGGGCGGGCCATGGTCGGGGCCTACCGGCCCAGACTGGTGAGGAGGAGGAGGAACGCAGCCAGACCGATCGACACCGCGGCCGAGAACGCCATCACGGCGACGGCGTCCTGCGCCTGGTGACGCACTCGGCGTACCGGTGCAGTTGGTGTGATGCTCATGGTCTCGACCCCACTGGAAGTGCTGCGCGTGTGTTCGGGGTGGTGCTGTGAATCCGCCGGACCAGGTCCCTGCCCGCTCCCCGAGTGCTGGGAAGTTCGTCGTCTGGAGCCGGGGAAGTTGCCCCAGATGGCGACAGGGAGCGGGCTCGAGACCTCGTCCTGCGGATTCCTCTTCAGTTGGGTGGTGCTCCGGGGCTCAGACCCCGGGGAAGACCTCTTCGCTGAGCTCGGAGAACTTCGTCTCCTGCTCCGCGGAGTACTGCGTCCATCGAGCCGGGTCCCAGATCTCGATGCGGTTCATCACTCCGATGACCACCACGTCTCGATCCAGCGAGGCGTACTCGCGCAACATCGGCGAGATCGTCACGCGGCCCTGCTTGTCCGGCATTTCCTCGGTCGCCCCCGCAAAGAGGAACCGCGTGTAGTCACGCGCTCCCTTGACCGTCACGGGTGCTTCCTGGGCGCGGCGGGTGAGCTCCATGAAGTCGGCCATCGGCCACACCGTCAGACAGAACTCCTGTCCTCGAGTCACCACGAGCCCCTCCGCCAGTTGGTCCCTGAACTTGGCTGGGAGGAACAGCCGACCCTTGTCATCGAGCTTGGGTGTGTAGGTGCCCATGAAGAACATCGAGCACCTCCATTCCCAGATCCTCCACTGCGCACCACTTTACTCCACTTCTCCCCACCGTCAACCACAAACGGCGTGTTGAGCGCGCGTTCTCGCGGGATTCGAGGCCCCGAGGGCCGCGCCGGGTCGGGCACCGGAGCCGGGTTTCAGGCGGGAACCCACCCGCCCCCGACCTCGGGACGCCTGCGTGGAGGAAAGTGGAGGAGAAGGTGGGGAGGAAGTGGGGGTCGGACGCGTAAGTTGCGCCCACGCCTTAACGTGGTGGCACAAGCGGCCGAACGCGGACGAAGATGGACATTCAGGGATGGAAGGGACGGGCCGTGGGAGCTCCGGACACAGGAAGTGCCGACCTCGAGACACTGACCCGGGTGATTGCCCGCATCCGGGGCAACATCGAACAGGTCATCCAGGGCAAGCCGGACGTCGTGTCGTCCGCGCTCGTGGTGCTCCTGGCCGAGGGGCACCTGCTGATCGAGGACGTGCCCGGTGTCGGGAAGACGATGCTGAGCAAGGCCCTCGCCCGCAGCATCGACTCGACCGTTCGGCGCATCCAGTTCACCCCTGACCTGCTGCCCTCCGACGTCACGGGGGTCTCGGTCTTCAACCAGGACACGCGTGAGTTCGAGTTCCGCCCCGGCGGCATCTTCGCCAACATCGTCGTCGGCGACGAGATCAACCGCGCCTCACCCAAGACCCAGTCGGCGCTGCTGGAGTGCATGGAGGAGCGGCAGGTCACCGTCGACAACGCGACGTACCAGCTCGAGGCGCCGTTCATGGTGATCGCGACGCAGAACCCCATCGAGATGGAGGGCACCTACGCCCTCCCCGAGGCCCAGCGCGACCGGTTCATGGCGCGGGTGTCGATGGGCTACCCCGTCGAGGCGGCCGAGATCGCGATGCTCAACTCGCACACCTCGCATGCGCCGCTCGAGGACCTCGAGCCGGTGACCGACGCGGCCGAGGTGCGCAAGCTGAGCGGGATCGTCGCCCAGGTCCATGTCTCCGAAGCCGTCCAGCGGTACACCGTCGCCCTGACCACCGCGACCCGTCGCTCCTCCGAGCTGACCCTGGGCGCCTCGCCCCGCGCGACCCTGCACCTGGTCCGGGCGGCCAAGGCGATGGCCGCCATCCAGGGCCGCGACTACGTGCTGCCCGACGACATCCACACCCTCGCCCGGCCGGTCCTGGCGCACCGGCTGCTGCCGAGCGTCGAGGCCGCGATGACCGGACGCTCGACCACCACCATCCTCGACGGCATCGTTGCCGCCGTTGCGGTGCCCGAGGGGACTCGTGCGTGAGGCGCTCTCCGGCCTGACCGTCCGCGGACGGGCCTTTTTGGCTGCCGGCGTGACCGCCGTGGTCTGTGCCATCGTCCTGGGGCAGCCTGCCCTCACCCGGGTCGGGATCCTGATCGTCGCGCTCCCCCTGGTGACCGCCGTCCTGATGGGCCGCAGCCGCTACAAGCTGGCGCTGGTCCGCACGGTCACCCCGCAGCTGGTGGCCGCGGGACAACCGGCCCAGGTGAGCCTGACCCTCACCAACGAGGGCCGCACCCCGAGCGGGGTGCTGCTGCTGGAGGACCAGGTGCCCTACGTGCTCGGCACCCGGCCACGCTTCGTGATCGAGGGAATCGGGCACGGCTGGCGCCGGCACGTCACCTACCAGGTGCGCTCCGACGTACGCGGCCGCTTCGAGATCGGCCCGATGGCCGTGCGCGTCAGCGACCCGTTCGGCCTGATCGAGCTCGGCCGTGCCTTTCGTACGACGGTCCCGCTCACCGTCACGCCGCGTACTGTCCCCCTGCCCACCATCGCACTGGGTGGCGCCTGGACCGGCTCCGGTGACAACCGGCCGCGGGCCTTCGCGATCGGCAGTGCCGAGGACGTCACCGTGCGCGACTACCGCCGTGGCGATGACCTGCGGCGCGTGCACTGGCGCAGCTCGGCGCGGGTGGGCGAGCTGATGGTGCGTCGCGAGGAGCAGCCCTGGCAGTCGCGCGCGACGCTCTTCCTCGACAACCGGTTGCGCTCTCACCGGGGCCAGGGCCTGGCCTCCTCCCTCGAGGCCGCCGTGTCCGCGGCCGCGTCGATCGCGGTCCACCTGTGCCAACGGGGCTTCACGGTGCGACTGGTCACCGCCACTGGTGAGGACCCCGCCAGCTCCTGGCACCTGCGCGACTCCGACCTCAACACCCGCCCGCTGCTGGAGGCCCTCGCCGTCCTGCAGGCGGTGCACCAGCCGAACCTGTCGACCGGATGGCTCGCCGAGGGGGCGCACGGCGGCCTCACCGTCGCCGTCTTCGGCAGCTTCGAGGCGATGGATCTCGCGATCCTGCGACGGATGCAGCACCAGGCCGGCTCGGCCATGGCGATCGCACTCGATGTGGAGGCCTGGGTCGGCCGCGAGCAGGCGAGCGAGCCCCAGCTGGCGCTGACCCATCAGGGCTGGCGGGCCGTCGCGCTGCGTCCTCGCGACCGGCTCGACAGCGTGTGGCAGGAGCTCGGTGGCAGCGGCCTCGCGACCCGGACAGCGGTGCCGGGAGCCGTGCGATGAACCACCGCGGAGACCTGCGCAGCAGCCTCGTCCAGGCGACGGTGGCCGTCACGACGACCTGGGCTGCCCTGCTGTCGTGGCGCGGCTTCACCGAGCAGTCGGCACGGTTCCTGGGGCCGTTGTTCGTGCTCGGGATCGTCGTGGCGCTCAGCGGCGCCCTCGGCCGCTGGTCGCGGCTGCCCAGGGCCTTGGTGGTGCTGGTCCAGGTGCTGGCCTCGGGCGTCACCGCGAGCGTGATGCTGAGTGGCTCGGCGTTCCCGGTCGGGCCGGCCTGGGATCGGCTGGCCACCCGGTTCTCCGGAGCCCTCGAGAGCGCTGGCGAGTACGCCGCCCCCGTGCCGGCCGCGGTCCCCGGAGTCCACCCGCTCCTGATCGTGGGCGGCCTCCTGTGCCTGCTCCTGGTCGACGCGCTGGCCTGCACCGCCCGGCGAGTACCCCTGGCCGGACTCCCCCTCCTGGCGATCTATGCGATCCCGGTCAGCGTGCTCGGTGACGGCGTCTCGTGGTGGGTCTTCGTCGCGACGGCGGCGGGCTACCTCTCCCTGCTGTTCCTCCAGGAGAGCGAGCACGTGGCGCGGTGGGGTCGACCCCTCGGTGTCGATCCCGCGATCGCCGATCCCTCGGGCTTCGGCGTCAGCACCGGAGCAATCCGGAGCACCGCCGGTGCCATCGGTGGCGCCGCGACCGCTCTCGCGGTGGTGCTCCCCGCGCTGATCCCGACCCTGAGCCTGAGCGTCTTCGACCTCGGCCAGGGACCGGGCAGCGGCTCGGGCGTCACGATCACCAATCCGATGACCGACCTCAAGCGCGACCTCACCCAGGGGCCGGACATCCCGCTGCTGCGGTTCTCGACCGACGACCCGAACCCGGGGTACCTCCGGGTGTCGGTGCTCAACGTGTTCTCCGACAACGCGTGGAGCTCCGGGGACCGCGACGTTCCGCCGCAGCAGAGCGCCGATGGCGAGCTCCCTGCCCTGATCGGGGTGGGTTCGGGCGTCAACCGCACGGAGTACACCTATCGGGTCCAGGTGCTGCCGGAGTTCTCGTCGACCTGGCTGCCGACCCAGGCCCCCGCCTCGAGCGTGAACGCCCCCGGGGACTGGCGCTACGACACCGCCACCATGGACTTCCTCGCCTACGACCGCGACCTCACCACGGCCGGCATCGACTACTCCATGACGGGGGTCGACCTGGAGCTCACCGCCGCCGCTCTCGCCGCGGCACCTTCGTCGAGCGGGGTGATCGGCAGGGAGTTCACCGAGCTGCCCAACGGGCTGCCCTCCTTCGTGCGGAACCTCGCGAACACGGTGACCCGCGAGGCAGGCTCGCGCTTCGAGAAGGCGGTGGCCCTGCAGGACTGGTTCCGGAGTGGGGAGTTCACCTACAGCACCGAGGTCTCGCCCGGGACCGGCACCGACGACCTCGTTGCCTTCCTCAGCGACAACGACACCGGCCGGACCGGCTACTGCGAACAGTTCGCCTCGTCGTACGCCGTCCTGGCGCGGGTCCTGGGCATCCCGGCCCGGGTGGTGGTGGGCTTCCTTCAGCCGGACCGTGTGGTTCCGGGGACGTGGGAGTACAGCACGCGCGACCTGCATGCCTGGCCCGAGCTCTTCTTCCCGGGATCCGGGTGGGTGCGCTTCGAACCCACCCCGGCCGGGCGCGCGGAGGGCGTCCCCGCCTACACGCGGCAGGACGTCCCGATCGTCGACCCGAGTTCGCGCCCCTCGGTGCCGCAGCCGAGCGAGGAGCTGCCCAGCCGCGGCCCCGACCGTGAGTCACCGAGCGAGGCGCCGTCGGCTGCCGGCGGCGGCTCCGGGTCCGGCGTCCCCTGGTCGGTCGTGCTCGGCTCGCTGAGCGGCCTGGTGCTGGCCGCACTGCTGTTGCTCGTGCCACGAACCCTACGGCTGGGTCGCCGCCGGCACCGGCTCACCGGCGACGCCGAGGCAGCCTGGGTGGAGCTGCGCGACACCGTCCTCGATCTGGGCCTGCGCTGGCCGCAGGGGCGATCGCCCCGAGAGACCGGGCACCACGTGGTGGAGTACTTCGGCGCCCCGGTCGACGCCACCACCCCCGAACGGCCGCCCCACGGCCCGGGGGTCGCCCCCGAGGCCACGCTCGCCCTGGCCCGGCTCATCGGCGAGATCGAGCAGATGCGCTACTCCCGCCACGGCGGCAGCGCCCGCCCCGCTCGAGCCGAGCTGGAGGCGTGCCTGGCGGCGTTGGCGGGCGGCGCTTCGCGACGGGCCCGGCGGCGCGCCGCGTGGTGGCCGCGCTCGGTGCTGTCTCGAGGACAGCGCCGTGCGCCCATCCAGAGCCAGCCGGCCGTCGTGCCGGGGTACGGCGGCGTGGTCGATCACGTCGGGTGAGACCGAGCGTGCGGCTCAGAAACCGTTGTTGCCCTCGCGGCGCTGACGCCAGCGCTCCTCGAGCCGCTCCATGAAGGAGCCGTCCGACGACGACCGGCGCGAGCGGCGAAGGTTGCTCATCCGCCCCGAGCGCCCGCCGTCGATGACGGTGAAGCCGTGCGCCTCGCGGCTGGAGGCCCGCGGGTCGGCCGAGGGGTTGGTCTGGTGGGTGCGCAGTGAGGTCACCCCGACGGTGGCGGAGGCGAGCATGATCAGGAACCCGACGATGCCGACGTACCACCACTCGGTGATGGCGCCGGTCATCAGGACGATGATGCCGACCGCGAAGGAGACTCCGGCGAGCACGGCGCGGCGACGAGCCGAGCGGCGCATGGTCGTGCCCCGAAGCGCTGAAGCGAACTTCGGGTCCTCCTCGACGAGGGCGCGCTCCATCTGCTCGAGCAGGCGAAGCTCCTCTTCGGAGAGAGGCACCGTTCCTCCACTGGGGTCAAGACCCGGTTTGTCGGGGCCATCAATTTCCCCAAGTCTAGGCAGCGGTTGCACATCGCGGTAGGCGGGTGCGCAAAAAGGTCGCCCCAGCTCTGCCTCACGGCTCAGGAGAGCAGGCTGGCCGGTCGAATCGCCGCAGAGCCGAACCTCAGCGTGGCTCGGTCTACCGCCCGATCGGCCTCGGACCAGCCCCGCGCCCGCTCCCCCAGCACCAACTGCCGCTGCACCGTCGCGCGGGGCACCAGCGCCTCGACCCTGACCCCCACCAACCGGAGCCGGGCTCGTTGGAGCCCCAGGACGTCGTAGAGCCGGGTCGCGGTGCGGTAGATCTCCTGGGTCACGTCGGTGGCCTCGGTGAGGGTCCGGGAGCGGGTGATCGTGGTGAAGTCGGCGAACCGGACCCGGATCGTGACGGTGCGCCCGGCCACCCCGGCCACGCGCATCCGGCCGGCGACCGCGGCCGAGAGCCGCAGGAGCTCGCGCACGATCACCTCGCGGTCGTCGGTGTCGCGACCGAAGGTCTGGTCGGCCCCCATCGACTTGTCGGGCTCGTCGGGACCTCGCCGGGCGGTGATCACCCGTCGGTCGGCGCCCCAGGCGAGCTCATGGAGATGGCTGCCGAGGGTGGCGCCGACGGCTCGCTGCAGGGTCCGCAACGGGGTGTGGGCCACGTCGCCGACCGTGATCAGCCCCAACCGGTGCAGCATGGCCTGGGTCTTCTCCCCGACCCCCCACAGCTCGCCCACGTCGAGGGGGTGGAGGAAGGAGGTGATCGCCTCCGGCGGGACGACGACCACCCCGTCGGGTTTGGCCCGGCGGCTGGCCAGCTTGGCCACCGACACCGACGCCGCCAGCCCGACCGAACAGGTGATCGCCTGCTCGTCGTGGATCGTGGCCCGCAGCTGCTCGGCGATCTGCCGGGGCGAGCCGAGCCGGCGCGTGGAGCCGCGCACGTCGAGGAAGGCCTCGTCGAGCGAGAGCACCTCGACCAGAGGCGTGACCCGACGGAAGTTCTCCATCACCGAGGACGACACCTGCCCGAAGGTCTCGAAGTCGGGCGCGAGCACCACCGCCTGCGGGCAGAGCCGTCGTGCCCGGGTCATCGGCATCGCCGAGTGGATCCCCGACCTGCGAGCGAGGTAGTTGGCCGACAGCACGACCCCACGGTGCCCGCCGCCCACGATCACGGGGACGTCGTGCAGGTCGGGTCGATCACGGGTGGCCACGGAGGCATAGAACGCGTCCATGTCGACGTGGAGGATCGGGCAGGCGTACGACCGGTCGCTCATGGACGGCCTCCTGCCCGAGAGTCGCCGAGGTCAGCCCGAGAGTCAGCGCGCGAGCAGGTGCAGCTGGGTCGCGAGGGGGAGGTACTCGGGACGCTCCGAGACGGCGTGCTCGAGCTCGACCAGGGCAGCAGTCGCGCCCGGCTCGAGGTCGAGCAGGGAGCTGGGCACCAGGTCGGCGAAGACCCGCACGCCGTGGACCGCCTCGAGCTCGAAGCCGGCTTCGCCCAACAGCTCGGTGATCTCGTCCTGGGTGAAGCGACGCCCAGCCCGACCCGAGGGTGCCGGGTCGTCGAGCAGCGCGAGCGCCTGCTGGAAGTGGCCGGCCATGGCCCGGGCGATGACGGCGGCGTGCCGCTGGGCGAGCAGCAGGCTGAGGCTGCCTCCGGGACGCAGCACCGTGCGGATGGTGGCCAGGGCCGCGGCGACGTCGTCCACGACTTCGAGGACTCCGTGGCAGAGCACCACATCGGCACTGTCGGGAGTGGTGACCTCGAGCAGGCTGGAGAGGTCGCCCTGCTGGCCGGTGACCTCGACCCCGAACTCGCGGGCCCGACGGGCCAGGGAAGCCAGGGCATCGGGGCTGGGGTCGATGACCGAGACCCGGTGGCCGAGCTCGGCGACGCGCACCGCGGAGCCGCCGGTGCCACCGCCGATGTCGAGGACGTCGAGGCCCGTGGCGCCGAGCTCCAGCACCGGACGCAGGGCTGCCCAGACCACGGCGGTGCGGGCAGCGCCCCGACGTTCGCTGGGACGTTCGTGGGGCCGGTCAGTGGAACGGTCGCTGGCTGGCATGCGCCCCACCCTAGTGCGATCATCCGGGACTCCCCGGACTGCGGTGCCACAGCTTGCGGTCGACCAGTTTGTGGGCGTCCTTGGCAGGCTCGCCGGCCGGCGCGATGTCGGCGTAGGGCGACATCTTGAACCCACTGGAGTGCACCAGCACCCGGCGCTGGTCGACTCCCCCGAAGCCCTCCGGCACCGCGTCCAGCACCGCCCGGACCGCGGCCATCCCCTCGGCGGAGGTCGGGGCGGCCCGCCAGCGGGCGAAGAGCTCGGGCAGCTCCCAGCACCCGGTGGCGCGCAGGGAGACCCCGCGGCGACCGGTGCGTCGCAGCTCACCGCGCACCACCAGCAGCCAGGAGTGGAAGACAGTCGCGGCGTAGGGCCCCTGGGCGTCCTCGAAGAAGGTCGCGTCGACCGGGCCGGTGGCGTCGTCCAGGGTCAGGAAGATGACCCGGCGCCCCGACCTGATCGGCGGAGTCTGGGTGGCGACCTTGACCCCCGCGACCAGCAGCTCGGCCTTGCTCCGGCACGAGAGGAGGTCCTTGCTGCGGGTGATGCCGAGCTCGCCGAGGAACCCGGCGTAGGCATCGAGGACATGGCGGGTGACATCCAGGCCCAGGATCTCCAGCTCGGCCTTCAGTTGTTCCTCGGAGGTGAGCTCGGGCAACCCACTGACCTGGCCCTCCCCCGGCTCGTCGCCGAGATCGAGGGTGAGCTGCACCGAGGACACCTCACGCGGGGTGGCACTCGTCCGGGACTGGGCCGCCGCCCTCGCCCAGACTCCCTGGTCGGCCAGGGGGTGCCGCTCGAGGCCCGGAGCACCGTCGCGCTCGCGCGGGTCGGAGCTGTTGCGCGCGGCGGCCTCCGTGGCCCGACGCACCGAGAGCCCCCGGCCACGGCCCCGGCTGGCCCGGTCCACCGAGCGGGTGTGCCGGTCGAGCTCGGCGGTCTGGAGCAGGAGGTCGCGCCGGGTGATCGTGCCGCGACGACGCACGCCGTCCCCGGGCAGGGAGGAGCCGATGGCATAGATCGAGTCGAAGCCGCCGGCCAGCACCAACCGCTCGACGATCGGTCGGGAGACCGACGCGCGCTGCCAGAAGTCGGTGAGCGAGTGGTAGGGACGCGCGGCCACCACCCGGTTGACCTCGGCGCCGCTCATCCCCTTGACCTCGTCGAGGGCCAGCCGGATGCCGTAGCCGTCCTCGCTGACCTTCTCCACGACGTAGGCCTTCTCGCTGGCGTTGACGTCGAGACCCAGGATGGTGATGCCGAGCTGGCGGGCGTCGTCGAGGATCAGTCGCTTGGGGTACATCCCCGGGTCGTGGGTGAGCACGCCGGACAGGAAGTGGGCCGGCCAGTGCGCCTTGAGCCAGGCCGACTGGTAGGTCGGCAGCGCGAAGGCAGCCGCGTGGGCCTTGCAGAAGCCGAACGACGCGAACGCCTCGAGCACCTTCCAGAGGGCATCGACCACGGAGAGGGGGTACCCGTGGGCGAGCGCCCGCGGGAAGAACCACAGCTTCGTCCGGGCCATCCCCTCGAGGTCACCCAGGGCCCGCCGCTTCTCGTCGGCCTCGGCGTAGGAGATCCGGGTGAACCGGGCGATGATCTCGATCACCTGCTCGTGGAAGACCACCACGCCCTGGGTCTGCTGCAGGATCGGGCGCAGGTCCTCGTGGAGGTACGAGGGAGACTTCCAGCCCTGCTTGGCGTTGAGGTAAGGCGTGATCATGTCGCTCTTGACCGGCCCGGGCCGGAACAGCGAGATGTCGGTGATGATGTCCTCGAAGCTCTCGATGCCGGACTTGCCGACGAGCTCGCGCTGACCGGGCGACTCGATCTGGAAGACGCCGAGGGTCTTGGCCGAGGAGATCATCGCGTAGGTCGTCTCGTCCTCGAAGCTCACCTGGGCCTCGTCGTCCAGGTCGATCTCCGCTCCGTCGACCCGGCGGATCTCGACCAGTGCGTGGGCCATCGCGGACTGCATCCGGATGCCGAGCACGTCGAGTTTGAGCAGGCCGAGGTCCTCGACGTCGTCCTTGTCGAACTGGCTCATCGGGAACCCGGCGTAGCTGGCCTCCACCGGGGTCCGGTCGAGCAGCGTGGCGTCGGAGAGCAGCACCCCACAGGGGTGGACGGCGATGTGGCGAGGCAGCCCGTCGAGGCGCTCGACGAGGTCGAACATGAGGTCCAGACGAGGCTCGGAGAGGCCGCTGGCGCGCAGCTCGGGCAGGTCGCGCAGGGCGTTGCGGGCGTCACGCGCCCGGATGTGTGGGAACGCCTTGGCGATCGCGTCGATCTCTCCCGGCGGCATGCCCAGGGCTGCGCCGACGTCGCGCACCGCGTGGCGCACACGGTAGGTGTCCATCATCGAGACGCACACGCACCGCTCGCCGCCGTAGGTGTCGAGGATCGCTTCGTAGATCTCCAGCCGACGGGCCGACTCCACATCGATGTCGATGTCGGGCAGGGCCTGACGCAGCGGCGAGAGGAACCGCTCCATCAGGAGGCCGTGGCGGATCGGGTCCACCCCGGAGACACCGAGCAGGTAGTTGACCAGGCTGCCCGCGCCCGAACCCCGGGCCGCGCTGCGCACTCCCATCTCCCGGATCAGGTCGGTGACGTCTCCGACGGTGAGGAAGTACGACGCGTAGCCGAGCTCGCGGATCAGCTCGAGCTCGTCGTCGAGCCGCTTCCAGATGCGCTGGCGTGGGGCCGAGCCGTAGCGGGTGCCGACCGCGCCCTCGCAGCGGGCTCGCAACAGCCCGTCGGCCGAGTCCGTCTGATCCGCCCGCGGACTGCCGGCGCGTCAGGGAGAACTCGGGGAAGTGCACCTCGCCCAGCCCCAGGTCGGCGCGGGGATCCAGGGCGCACCGGTCGGCCACGACACGAGTGCGGGCCACCAGCTGCCGGGCCTCCCGGACCGGGTCGTTGCCGAGCCCGGCCATCCGGCAGATCTCCTCGGCGACCTCCTGCATCTCCTTGCCGGACTTGAGGAACCCCTCGGCGTTGCCCCGGTCGACGTGGCGCAGGTCGAGGGGGACCAGCCGACGCGCGGCATCGAGGACGTCGACCGTGGGAGCGTCTCGACGCTCGGCGTAGCGCACCGCATTGCTGAGCACCACGCCCAGCCCGGCCTGGCGAGCCACCCCGGCCATCCGCGCGGCATGGGCGGTGGTGCCGGGCCCCCATCCACCCCCGGTGGCCACCGTCGCGCCGGGGAGACGGTGCGAGACCAGCTCGACGACGAGATGGGCGCTGGGCACCAGCTCGCGCCACGGGGCGAGAGCGGCGTGGGCCAGGTCGTCGCGTCGCCGGGTCGCGGCCGCCCCGACCTCCGAGGCCGGACCCAGCAGGACGACGAGGTCACCGGTCCCGAGCGGACCGGCCAGGTGGTCGGTGAGCTGGGCAAGGTCGAGCACCGGCGCACCCCGCTCACCGGCCAGGTGGACACCCGAGACCAGACGACAGATCGCTGCCCACCCGGCACGGCTGCCGCCGGCCAGCAGGGTCACCCGCGGCAACCGGGCGTCACGGAACGCGCCACCTCGCACCGGGGCCCGACTCCTCACCGGCGGCCCTGGCCCACCGGGAAGGGCGAGGGTCGGCCGGTAGGCGAGGTCGACGCCGAGCACCGGCCGGATCCCGGCACCGAGGCAGGCCTTGGCGAACTTCACCGCGCCATAGGTGCCGTCTCGGTCGGTCAGCGCCAGAGTGTCCATCTCCTGCTCGACGGCTCGCTCCACCAGCGTGTGGGGATGCGAGGCGCCGTACTGGAGGGAGTAGCCGGAGGCCACGTGCAGATGGACGAAGGGATCGGGCATCAGGCCACGCCTGAGTGCCGGCCGGTGGCCACCACCCGGCTCTGCAGCGGTGCGTGGGCCACCAGCCCGAGGGACTGCTCGACGATGGCCAGGAAGTGGTCGGCATCGCGCACCAGGTCGTCGGCCTCCCGCTCGGTGGCGGCCCGGGGCGAGCCCGCCTCCGCTGCGGCCCGCTTGCCAGCCCCGGCCGCGAAGAACCGCGCCCACTCGGCCAGCTCGGGAGCCACCTCCGCGAGCAGCACCCAGGCGTTCTTCTGGGCTCGGCGTCGAGCCGGGGCCGGATGTGCCCGGGCCGCCAGCAACGCCGCTGCGGCTCGCAGCGCCGCGACATGGGCACAGGCGTACCGGGTCGGGACCTCGTCGGCACCGATCGCCTCGCTCAACGACTGCGCCGCCCGCTCGAGATAGGAGTGGGTGGTGGCCGGGAGGGCGTAGGGGTTCGGACTCATCGTCATCACCTCAGTCCGCACAGCCGACGAGCTGCCAGCGCCCGTTGCTCCAGTCGAAGGCGAGGTCGAAGACCCCTCCCCCAGCGGCGCCGGCGACACCTGGCCCCCGGCCGGCCTCGACCCGCCACAGCTCGCGCTCGCTGACGAGATCGAGCACCCCGCCGGGCTCCTCGGAACCGGGCTCCTCCGAACCGGGCTCCTCCGAACCGATCACCGCCCGGGCCCCGGGCGCCTGCCACCACGGCGCCGTCTCCACCCAGTGGGCGAGCACCGCCCGCACCTTCCACAACCGTCCGTGCCACAGGAACTGCTCGGGACCCTCGACACCGGTCACCCAGCCCTTGCGCACGTCCACCGGGTCGTCGTAGCGCCTCATCAGTCGTCCTCCCTCAGCGTCACTCGACCCCGCCCGCACCCGGCGGGGACGGGGGTCGAGGTCGCCCCCACCGGGTGGGATTCGAACAAGTGTTCGAACACCGTGAACGCTACACCCTCCCCCGGACAACGCGTCAAGGGTCGGTGCTGCGACCGGTGGAGAAACCGCCGAGGGCTTCGGTCAGGAGGAGGCGGAGGTGGCGTCCGAGGAGCCCGGGCGCGCCGCGAGGTCAGCGCCCCGGAGGTAGGCGTTGGTGTCCTTGTGCCACAAGGTGACCAGCAGGACCACGCTGAGCGCCACCGAGACCCACACCAGGATCACGAAGGGCAGGGGCGGGTCGATGCGCAGTCCGGTGAGCGCACCCACGGCCATGAAGACCACGAGCCCGGCCAGGGACAACCGAGCCCAGTTGTGTCGCTCGAGGAAGAAGACCACCAGGACCCCGATCAGGCCTGCGAGCACGAGGAAGAGCACGATCGCCACCGGGATGAACGCCGGAGGGCGGACGGTGTCGGTGATGCTCGTGTGCCCCGAGGACCAGGACTCGACCAGTCGGTCGTGCAGGACGATGGTGAGAACTGCGGTGAGACCGCTCAGCGCCACCAGCCCGAGAAGAGCCCGGACCGCCATGGTCACCGAGCCCGGCTGCTGTCGACCCATCTCGAAACTCCTCAGCGTTGGGGGTGCGGGCGAGCCTGCTGGCTAGGGTCGCAGTATGACGACCGAGCACCCGACGATCACCCGATTTCGTGACGAGCACACTCGACGTGGCGGAACCGGTGACGTGGTCATTCTGCCGGACGCCGTGCACACCGCCGCACTCGCGGCCGCGGCGCTGGGCTGCGAGGTGGGGGCGATCGCCAACAGCCTCCTCTTCGACGCCGGCCAGACCCCGGTACTGATCCTCACCTCGGGTGCGCACCGCGTCGACACCGCCAAGGTCGCGGCCCGCCTCGGCGTGGACACCCTCAAGCGGGCCACCCCCGACTTCGTGCGCGAGCACACCGGCCAGGTGATCGGCGGGGTCTCCCCCATCGGACACCCCGCCGTGGTCCCGACCTACCTCGACTCCTGGCTGCGTCGCTACGACGTGGTGTGGGCCGCCGCCGGGCACCCCGCCGCGGTCTTCTCCACGACGTACGACGAGCTGGTCGCGCTGACCGGCGCGGTCGAGATCGAGGTGGAGTGACGCCCGCACCCGACCTGCGGTGACCGGACCTCACGTACCCGCGCCGTAGGGTTCGGCGCATGGCAAGCATCGTGGTGATCGGCGGCGGGTACGGCGGGCTGGCCTCCGCAGTGCGGCTGGCCAAGTTGGGCCACCAGGTCACCCTGCTCGAGCAGTCGGACTCCCTCGGGGGGATCACGTCGTTCGAGGCAGAGGGCGGGTTCTCCTGGGACGCCGGGCCGACATGGACCATGCTGCCGGCCGTCATCCGCGACCTGTTCCGCAAGTCCGGTCGTCCGGTGGAGCGCGAGCTGGAGCTGGTCCCGCTCGACGTCATCCGCGAGCACCGCTTCCAGGACGGCACCTCGGTCGCTGTCCCCGGCGGCTCCCGGGCCGCCCAGATCGCGGCGTTCGACGGACTGGAGCCCGGCCTGGGCCAGGTCTGGGTCGACCACGTCGCGTCGTTCGCCGACGACTGGGAGGTGCTGCGCCAGCACTACCTCGAGACCCCGTGGGACCGCACCCGGCTCCCTCCGGAGCTCGCTGCCCTGCTCGAGAGCCGCGAGATGCTGCACAAGCGGCTGCGCCGCACCCTCAAGGACGAGCGGCTGCGCCTGGTGGCCGGGCACCCCTTGGTCATCGACGGCCACGACCTGCGCAACGTCCCCGCCTGGATGGGGGTCACGGCCTACGTCGAGCAACGCTTCGGCGCGTGGACGATCCCCGGCGGCATGGGCAACCTCAGTGCCGCACTCGCGGACCGGCTCGTCACCCGGAAGGTCGACGTGCGCACCGGCACCGCCGCCCGGGACCTCGTGGTCCGCGAGGGACGGGTCGTGGCCGTGACGACGAGCGAGGGCGAGATCGACGCGGACCTCGTGGTGTGCGCCATCGACCCGCGCCGGCTCCCGCAGCTCGCCACCCACGTGCAGCGCACGATGCCCGCCATCCCGCCGGTGGTCTGCCACCTCGGCCTGGAGGGTGCGCTCCCCGAGCTGCCCCACGAGCTGGTGCTGCACGGCGACCCGATGCTCGTGGTCCGCACCGGCGGCACCGCTCCCGACGGTGCCAGCGCCTGGACCCTCCAGGGCCGCGGACAGCTCGCCGAGGACATCCTGCGCGCCCTGGCCCGGCACCGGATCGACGTGCGCGACAACGTCGTCGTCCGGGTCGACCGCTCCCCGCGAGACCTGGTCGAGCGCTGGGGTGGCTCCCCCCTGGGCGTGCTCTGGCAGGGCCGGGCCACGACACGGCGTCGGCTCGGGCCCGACACCCCGATCCCCGGCGTGTACGCAGCCGGCGCGCACGCCACTCCCGGTGGCGGGCTGCCCTTCGTCGGACTGTCGGCCGCCCTCGTGGCCCAGGCGATCGGCGGGGCCTGAGCGTCCTGGTCCGCGCCGTCCCCTAGGTTGCTCGTCGTGAAGATGAGCAAGCTGCGTCGCGTCCCGCGCTGGGCCTGGGTGAGCACCACCGCTGCTGTCGTGCTCGGCCTCGCGCTGGCGGGATGGCTGTGGGTCACCGGTGACGTGTCCGAGCGGGTGCGCGTGACACAGGCGGGGCGGCCGGTGTGCGAGGGCACCTCGGTGACCACGCCCGGCTATCTACAAGGCGCGCCGCTGATCAAGGCACGTCGCGGGATGCGCTGCGTGATCACGCTGGTCATCACCAACGACAGCTCGCACCCGGTCCACCTCGAGCGCCTGATCGCGCCCGGCCTCGGAAGGGGCAGTGGCCTCGCGATCAAGCTGAGTCCGCAGCACGCGCAGACCGCCTCGACGCCGCGGCACGACATCAACGCCGTGCTCCCTCTCGACTCCGAGCTCGAGGCGGCCGGATCCACCGAGGTCGAGATCGGGATCGTCTTCCGGGAGCGCGGCTGCAGCCGGGCCACCACCACCTTCAGCAGCTGGCCCCGCGTCGAGCTCCGCTCGCTGGGTCGCGACCTCCAGGTGTGGTCCGTCGACGATCTCGCGGTCCGCCAAGTGGGCCCGTCGAGGCGCTGCTCCCGCTAGACCGTGATCTGCAGCGCCGCGAAGATCTCGAGCGTCGCCTTGGACCGGTTCAGCGTGTAGAAGTGCAGGCCCGGAGCGCCCCCGGCCAGCAGCGCCTCGCAGAGCTCGGCCGCGATGGCAATGCCCTCGGCACGCAGCGCGTCCGGGTCGCCCTCGTGGGCGGCCACCCTGGCCACGACGTCGGCGGGCACCTCGCGGCCCGACAGCTCGGCCATCCGCTTGATCTGGTTGAGGTTCGTGATCGGCATGATGCCCGGCAGGATCGGGAGGTCGACGCCCGGCGGCGCGACCGCGCTCGACGAGACCGAAGTAGTCGGAGGCGCGGAAGAACATGTCGGTGATCGCGAACTCCGCGCCGGCCCGCTGCTTGTTGAGGAGCACCTCGACGTCGACATCGAGGGACGCGGCCTCGCGGTGTCCCTCCGGGAAGGCGGCGACGCCGATGCTGAAGCCACCCGTCTCGCGGGCCAGCGCGACGAGCTCGTCGGCGTAGGTGAAGCCGCCCTCGGTCGACACCCACGGGGTGCCGGGACCGCCGGAGGGGTCACCGCGCAGCGCCAGCACGTTGTGCACGCCCGCCGCGTCGTACGCCGCCAGGATCGCGGCCAGCTCGTCGCGGGTGTGCCCCACGCAGGTGAGGTGGCCCATCGGGGTCAGCGAGGTCTCGTGGGCGATCCGGCCGGTCACCCGGACGGTGGTGTCGCGAGTGGAGCCGCCCGCGCCGTAGGTCACCGAGACGAACGTCGGTCGGTAGGGCTCCAGCGCCCGGATGGCGCGCCAGAGCTGCTCCTCGCCCGCATCGTCCTTGGGCGGGAAGAACTCGAACGAGAAGGAGCGCTCACCGTCGCGGATGAGCTGCCCGATCCCGCGGGTGCGGTCCTCAGCCATGGCCAAAGTGTAGGTTCCGCGACCCCCGGGGGTGAGCAACGTCCAGATTCGGCACCTGACTAGTCTCGTCGGCGTGACGAGCAGCAGCAGCGGGTGGGACGGGGCGGGGTTCCGCGACCGCGTCCAGGCCGCCCTCGACACCTTCCTCGACGAACAGACCGAGCGGTTGGCACCGTTGGGGGACGACGCGACCCGACTGCTCGCGGAGGCGCGCCTCTCGGTCTCCGGGGGCAAGCGCTTCCGCGCCGCGTTCTGCTACTGGGGCCATCGCGCGATCACCCCCGAGCCGGTCGACGAGGACGCCCTGATCCGTGCGTGCGCCGCGCTGGAGCTGCTGCACGCCAGCGCGCTCGTGCACGACGACCTGATGGACGCCTCCGACACCCGACGCGGTCGTCCGGCGACGCATCGCCAGTTCGCCGCCGACCACCGGGCCGCAGGCTGGCGCGCCGACCCCGAGCAGTACGGCGCCGCCGCGGCGATCCTGCTGGGCGACCTCCTGCTCAGCTGGGCCGACGAGATGCTGCGCCGCTGCGGCCTGCCCGTCGAGCGGGTGTGGCCCGCCCTCGACGTCTTCGACCTCTGCCGCTCGGAGGTGATCGCGGGCCAGTTCCTCGACGTCTCGGTGCAGGCGCGGGGGCACGCCGACGTCGACACCGCGATGACGGTGCTGCGCTACAAGTCGGCCAAGTACTCCATCGAGCGTCCCCTGCACGTCGGCGCCGCCCTCGCGGGAGCCACCCCCGAGCAGATCGCCGAGCTCTCGGCGTTCGGCCTGCCGCTGGGTGAGGCGTTCCAGCTGCGCGACGACCTCCTGGGGGTCTTCGGAGACCCGGTCGCGACCGGCAAGCCGGCCGGCGACGACCTGATCGAGGGCAAGCGCACGGTGCTGGTCGCACTGGCGCTCGACGGCGCCACCCGCGAGGACGCGGCTCTCCTGGACCAGTCCCTCGGCACGGCACTCGACGAGCCGCGCGTGCAGCAGCTGCGCGCGATCATCGACGCCTCGGGAGCGCACGCCCAGGTCGAGGCCGTGATCGGCGAGCTGGCCACCCACGCGGTGGCTGCCCTCGAGCGCAGCGACCTCGACGACGGTGCCTGCGGAGTCCTGCGCGAGCTGGCCTCGGCGGCCACCGACCGCGTCCTCTGACCTGAGCCGCTGACCGGTCAGGTCAGCTCGGGGACTCCGACGGGCTCGGGTCCCGGCCCGCGCAGCAGCACCGCGAAGGGACCGCCTCGATCGGCGTTCACGCGCGCCCCGAGGACGCTCAACGCCACCGAGAAGGCGCGCTCCTCGGCCCGGGCGAACGGGCCCCACCCGTCCCAGAGCAGCACGGTGCCGGCGCTCTCGCCGGCGACCACGTCGTGCAGGCAGTCGGCGAGCGCGTCGAAGTTGCGGCCGTAGTGGTTGGGAAGGTCCAGTGCGGCACCGATGCTCTCGAGGAACTCGGCCTTGGACTCGGCCGTCCAGCCGTCGTAGTGGAGGAAACGCCACCCGGCGTGCTCGACGGTGTGCCGGACGTCGGCGACGTCGTAGGCGCTGTCCCAGCGGAACAGGCCCGACTCGATCCGGCCGGCAAGCAGCGCAGCGAGGCCGCTCATCGCCGGATCCTCAGGAACGACTGGTAGTGGTCGGAGGTCCAGTAGAACTCCCCACCTGAACCGGTCACGATCCGACGCGCACCGCGGTCCCGGGAGCCGGGAGTGTCCACGGTGTACTCCCGGTAGTAGCCCCGGTCGTGGTCGGGAAGCAGGCCCTCGAAGTTGCCGAACGTCTCGTCGTCGCGGCCCGGGTAGGCGTAGGGGCCTCCGGCGTCGATGTCGGCCAAGGTGTCGGCAGCCTCGGCAGGGAGGTCGGCAACCTCGACCCAGGGCAGTCCGCTCACCGGGTCGGCACCCGAGCCGGTGGGTGCGCGATCGCTCCCGCCGTCGGCTCCCAACCACCAGACCACAGCGGCCGCGAGCGCGGCGAGCGCCAGCCCGAGCAGGCGGCGCTGCCGGTCGGTCATCAGCGTTTCAGAGCGCCATGGCCTGGGCGCGGCGCTTGACCTCGGAGCCGCGGTTCTCACGCAGCGCGTCGATCGGCCGTCCGGGCAGCGCCAGGTCGGTGAAGAGCCAGGCGATGCACTCCCGGTCGGTGTAGTGACCGTCGTGCAGCATGGTCAGCAGGCCGGGCAGGCCCTTGACGACGAGACCGTCGTCGTCGATGAAGGCGGCGGGAATCTGCTGGCCGGCTCCCGGAGTCGGCACGGCGGCAGCCAGCTCGTGGTCACGGATCATCGTGCGCACCTTGGCCACGGTCACGCCGAGCTCGCGGGCGGCCTCGGCCCAGTCGATCCAGTCGGGGACCAGGGCGCCGAGGTCGACGTCGTCTGCTCGGGGTTCGCTCATGGGGCCAACTCTTCCACCCGCGGGGTCAGGTGCGAAACCCTCGCAGCGCCACGCCCGGGACGCCTGAGCGCCACGGAACCGGCAGGCTTCCGTACGATTGGGGTCCCGGATCCTTCCCCGTCCGGTCGCAGGAGGGTCGCTGTGCAGTCAGATGGGCACGCTCGCACGGGTGTGGACGCGCCCAGTGGCGACCCCATCACCGGGCGGCTCCTCGACGGTCGCTACCGGATCGGGCCCCGGATCGCCCGCGGCGGCATGGCCAGCGTCTACGAAGCCACCGACCTCCGACTCGACCGGATGGTCGCGGTCAAGGTCATGCACTCCGGCCTGGGCGACGACGAGGAGTTCGCGGCCAGGTTCGTCCGGGAGGCACGCGCCGCCGCCCGGCTCTCCCACCCGAACGTCGTCGCGGTCTACGACCAGGGCGACGAGCACGGCACCGTCTACCTCGCGATGGAGATGATCGTCGGGCACACGCTGCGCGACGTGATCCGCAAGGAGAGCCCGATCCCGCCCGCCCGGGCGCTGGCCCTGATCGAGCCGGTCCTGTCCGCCCTCGCGGCCGCACACCGCGCCGGGATCGTGCACCGCGACATCAAGCCCGAGAACGTCCTCATCGCCGATGACGGCCGGATCAAGGTCGCTGACTTCGGCCTGGCCAAGGCGATCAACGCCGACACCCAGCACACCGCCACCGGCGGTGTGCTGATCGGCACCGTCTCCTATCTGGCCCCCGAGCTGGTCGTGGACGGTCGCGCCGACGCCCGCGCCGACGTGTACGCCGCCGGCGTGGTCCTCTACGAGCTGCTCACCGGCGCCAAGCCGCACGAGGGCGAGTCGCCGATCCAGGTGGCCTACAAGCACGTGCACGAGGACGTGCCCCCGCCGTCCGCGCTCGTCCCCGGCCTCCCGGCGTACGTCGACGCGCTGGTGGCGCGCGCCACCGCCCGCGACCGCGGCCAGCGGCCGGCCGATGCGAGCGTGCTGCTGCACCAGGTCCACCGGGTCTCCTCAGCGGTGCACGACGGCGTGCCCGACGATCCCGAGCTGACCGCGGACCTCACCCCGTTCCTGATCCACCCCGACACCGGCGACCTCGTGCTCGACCGCGGCCGGGGCGACACGGCCGCCGATCCCTTCGATGCCGCCGACCTCGCCGACCTGCGTGCGTCCGCCCCGCTCAGCGGGCACCCCACCGACATCGAGCGCGCCGTCCTGGCGCCGACTCCACCCGGAGGCAGACCGGGCGGCAAGCGGCCGCGTCGTCCTCGGCGGACGGGCCGGTCCCGGCGTGGGCTCGTCCTCCTGCTGGTGGCTCTCCTCCTGGCCGGGACGGCCGGGCTGGGCGCCTGGTGGTTCGGCTACGGCCGCTACACCTCCACCCCCAGCGTCCTCGGGCTCACCAAGGCGCTGGCCGTCGAGAAGCTCGATGCCGCGGGCCTCGAGGTGGAGTTCGCGGAGCGGGACTACTCCGAGACCGTCCCCGCCGGGCGGGTTCTGGACACCGACCCCGATCCGGGGTCACGCATCCTCTCCGGCGGCACCATCACGGTCACGATGTCCCTCGGCAAGGAGCGGTACGACGTACCTGCCCTGCGTGGGATGACCGTCGACCAGGCGCAGGACGAGCTGAGCGACACCAATCTCACCTTCGGCCAGGCGATCGAGAAGTACTCCGGCTCGGTTCCGGCCGGCACGGTCCTGGGCAGCGACCCCGCCAAGGGCACGACCCTGCGTCCCGGGACAGCCGTCGACCTCCTGGTGAGCAAGGGTCCGCGGCCGATCAAGATCCGTGACTGGACCGGCAAGGACGCCGACGTCGCCCAGGAGCGGCTCGAGGCGAAGGGCCTCGAGGTGGACCGCGGGAGCGAGGAGTACTCCGACTCGGTGCCCGAGGGCCACGTCATCGCGCAGTCCCCGCGCACCGGGACGCTCTTTCGCGGTGAGACGGTCCGGCTCGTGGTCTCACGTGGGCCCGAGCTCGTCGAGGTGCCCGGAGGTCTGGTCGCCTCGGGGGTGGAGTCCGCCACCGAGCGGCTGGAGGCGCTGGGCTTCGTGGTCAACGTCGAGCGCGACCGCAGCTACATCGGGATCGGGTACGTCTTCCGGGTCGACCCGAAGTCGGGCTCGATGGTCCCCAAGGGCAGCACGATCACGCTCTACCTGATCTGAGCGGTGTGCACGCTCGGGTGGCAAGGGAGCTGCTCAGGACTGAGCTCGCCGTGCACAGCTCGGACAGCAGCTACGAGCCCGGCAGCCACTGATCCACCACGGGCAAAGTTCGCTGATCAGGACTGTCGGTGGTCTCTGATGGACTGTCTTCATGTCGATCCCACAGCTCGATCACCCGCTGGCCGCCCCCGGCGTGCACCGGGTCGTCGAGCCTGCGGAGGTGCGCGAGCTCCACGGCATCCTCGACCGCGTGGGTGCGCTGACCGGCGAGCCCGCCAGGGTCGGGTGTCTCGACGATGCGACCCGGATCGACCAGCTGGCCCTGCTCGAGCGGCTCAAGGCCGTGGCTGCCGCGGCCCAGGCCCGGATCACCGTGGCCTTCGACCGTTCACAACGCGCTCACCAGCGAGCGCAGGGCGTACGTCGCGAGCACCTCGGCCGCGGGATCGCAGACCAGGTCGCGTTGGCGCGAGGGGTGGCCGCCTCCCAGGGATCACGTCACCTCGGCTTCGCCACGGCGATGGCCGAGATGCCCCACACGCTCGGGCTGCTGACCCGAGGCGAGATCAGTGAGTGGGTGGCCACCCTGCTGGTCCGCGAGACCGCGATCCTGACGGTGGCGGACCGCCGGGCCGTCGACGAGCGGCTGTGCGCCATGACCGTCGACACCGAGACCGGCGAGATCACTCCCCCGGCCGTCCTGGGCTGGACACCACGACGCGTCGAGGCGGCTGCCCGCGCCCTCGCCGCGGAGCTCGACCCGGAGGCAGCGGTGAAGCGAGCGGCGAAGGCGACGCGTGATCGCCGGGTCACGATCCGGCCGGCCCCCGACACGATGGCCTACGTCACCGGGCTGCTCCCCGTCGCCCAGGGCGTGGCTGCCTGGGCCAACCTCAAGGCCTCGGCCCGGGCGATCAAGGCAGCCGGCGACGAGCGCACCGAGACCCAGATCATGGCCGACCTGTTCGTCGAGCGGCTGACCGGCCAGGCGAGCGCACCAGCCGTTCCCGTCGAGATCCAGCTCGTCCTGACACCCGACACCCTCGTGGGCGACTCGACCCGGCCGGCTCGCATCGGCGACACCGTGGTGCCCGCGGCCACCGCCCGCGACCTGGCCGCGCACACCGACGCTCCGCGCTGGTTGCGCCGGGTCTTCACCGACCCCGAGACCGGGGTCGTCACCCACGTCGACAGCCGGCGTCGGCTCTTCAGCCCCGAGGACGCCAGATTCCTCGACCTCCGCGACCAGCGCTGCCGCCATCCTCGGTGTGACGGCGCGATCGCCGACCACGACCACGTCCGCCGGTTCACCGACGGCGGCGCCACCACCCGAGCCAACGGTCAGGGACTCTGCGAGGCACACCACCTGGTCAAGGAGCTGCCGGGCTGGCGCAGCTCGGTCAGCGACCCGCGACCCGGCCGACACACCGTGTCGATCACCACGCCAACCGGACACACCTATCGCTCCCACGCCCCGCCGAGCCTCCCGCAGCCGCCCTGAGGGCGCGAATGAGGCGCGAATGAGGGGCATCGCGGGCCTCGAAGATAGCGTTCTCGTCATGATCGATTCGGCGCTGCGCAACCCGATCGGGACCCACGTCCCGGTCGGCAAGGGACTGGCCACCGGCGCGCTCGCGACGGCCGACGAGCTCGGCTGCGAGACCCTGCAGATCTTCGTGGGCAACCCGCGCGGCTGGGCGCCCTCGGCCGGCAAGCCCGCCGAGGACACCGCCTTCCGCAGCGCCCTCGAGGCGCGGGGTGTGCGCGCCTTCATCCATGCGCCGTACCTCGTCAACCTCGGCTCCCCCACCCCGGCGACCTACGAGAAGTCCGTGGCGGTCGTGGCCCACAACCTCGCCCGGGCCGCCGAGATCGGGGCCGAGGGCGTGGTCGTCCACACCGGCTCCTTCGTCGATGCCTCCACCGATCCCGCCGAGAGCGAGGCCCGCTACCTCGCGGCCATGCGGCAGGTCCGCGACGGGCTCCTGCCCCTGCTCGAGGCGCTGGGTGACGCCGACTCCGCGCCCTGGCTGCTCCTCGAGCCGACCGCCGGCCAGGGCCGATCGCTGTGCGCCGGGGTCGAGGACCTCGAGCCCTACCTCGCCGCCCTCGACTTCCACCCCCGGGCCGGCATCTGTCTCGACACCTGCCACGTCTTCGCCGCCGGCGCCCCGCTCGACGAGCCCGGCGGGGCCACGGCGACCGTGGACCGGATCGTCGAGATCGGCGGCACCGGCCGACTCCGGCTGATCCACGCCAACGACTCCCAGGACGTGCGCGGAGCCTTCAAGGACCGCCACGAGTGCATCGGCGAGGGCCACATCGGTGTCGACGCCTTCCGTGAGCTCTTCGCCCACCCCGCGACGGCGGGCGTGCCGTTCGTCCTGGAGACCCCCGGGTCCCGCGACCTCGGCAACCCCGACATCGCGTTGCTCAAGCAGTTGCGCAAGGCCGCGCACGCGTGAGCGAGTCCGCCCTGGCGACCCGGCGTACGACGCTGCTCGCGACCGCCGCCCTGCTCGCGATGACCGCGTGCTGGGGTTCGACGTTCTTCCTCATCAAGGACCTGCTCGACCGGGTCCCGACCCTGGACTTCCTCGCGGTGCGGTTCGCGATCGCCAGCGTGGTGATGCTCGCGGTCGCACCCCGCGCGGTGAGCCGCCTCTCCCCCGAGGTGCGTCGCCACGCGATGGTGCTCGGCCTGCTCTACGGCCTGGCCCAGATCCTCCAGACCGCGGGCCTCGCGCACACCCCCGCGAGCGTGTCGGGCTTCATCACCGGCATGTACGTCGTGTGCACGCCGCTGCTCGCCGCGTACTTCCTGCGCACCCGAATCGGCCCGATGACGTGGGTGGCGGTCGCGATCGCCACCGCAGGGCTGGGTGTGCTGACCCTCGACGGCCTGGCCATCGGGTACGGCGAGGGCATCACGCTGGTCGCCGCGATCCTCTACGCGCTGCACATCGTGGGGCTCGGGGCCTGGGCGACCGCCCGGGACGCCCTCGGGATGTCGATCCTGCAGATCATGGTGATCGCGGCGGTCTGCCTGGTGGCGACCGCGCCCGACGGTCTCGTGCTCCCGGCCACCACCGGCGACTGGCTCTCGGTCGTCTACATGGCGCTCTTCGCCGGAGCGCTGGCCCTGGTCGGGCAGACCTGGGCCCAGGCCCACCTGACTCCCACCCGGGCCGCGATCATCATGAGCATGGAGCCCGTCTTCGCGGCGTTCTTCGCGGTGACCCTGGGGGCGGAGTCCATGACGTTCCGGATGATCGTCGGCGGCATGATGGTGCTCACCGCGATGCTGATCGTCGAGCTCGTTCCGCGCCGCAAGATCGAGGCCGAGGTCCAGCACATCGCCGTGTAGCGTTCGACGCTCCACTTCAGGAGGAGCACCATGGTCGTCGTCATGTCGCCCGAGGCCACGGCCGAGGACGTGGCCACCGTCGTCGCTCGCGTCGAAGCGGTCGGAGGCGAGGCCTTCGTCTCCCGAGGTGTGGTGCGCACCATCATCGGTCTGGTCGGGGACATCGAGTCGTTCCACCACCTCAACCTGCGCACGCTCCCGGGTGTCGCGGACGTGCACCGCATCTCCGACCCCTACAAGCTGGTGAGCCGCCAGCACCACCGGGAACGCTCGACCGTGTGGGTCGGCAAGCCGGGCCACCAGGTGCCGATCGGGCCGGACTCCTTCACGTTCATCGCCGGACCGTGTGCCGTCGAGACGGCCGAGCAGACCCTCGCCGCGGCCCGGATGGCAGCATCCGCCGGCGCCACGATCCTGCGCGGAGGCGCCTTCAAGCCGCGCACCTCGCCGTACGCCTTCCAGGGCCTGGGACTGGCGGGTCTCGAGATCCTGGCCGAGGTGGGCGCGGCGACCGGGCTGCCGATCGTCACCGAGGTCGTCGACGCCCGCGACGTCCCGGCGGTGGCGGAGTACGCCGACCTGCTCCAGGTCGGCACCCGCAACATGGCCAACGTCGGGCTGCTCCAGGCTGTCGGCGATGCCCACAAGCCGGTGCTGCTCAAGCGCGGCATGACCGCCACCGTCGAGGAGTGGCTGATGGCAGCCGAGTACATCGCCCAGCGCGGCAACCTCGACGTGGTGCTCTGCGAGCGCGGCATCCGGACCTTCGAGCCCGCGACCCGCAACACCCTCGACATCTCCGCGATCCCGGTCGTGCAGGCGACCAGCCACCTGCCGATCATCGTCGACCCCTCGCACGCAGCCGGACGCAAGGACCTCGTGGTCCCCCTGTCCCGGGCAGCGATCGCGGTCGGGGCGGACGGCGTGATCGTCGACATCCATCCCAACCCCGAATCCGCCCTGTGCGACGGCCCGCAGGCACTCTCGGGCAACGACCTGCGCGAGCTGGCCCAGGCCGTACGCCGGCTCCCGCCCGTGGTGGGCCGGGTCGATGCCGCCCGGCTGGTGCGAACGTCGTGACCGAGCACTGCGCGCGGTGCGGGCAACCGCTCGGCATCGGGCGGTTCTGCCTCAACTGCGGCCATCCGGTCGACGCCGAGGCGCCGATCGTCGAGCCGCTGACCCACGACGACCGGGAGTCCCCGCTGCACCGCGGGCGACGCGGCTGGCTGGTGTGGACCCTCTGGGCCGCGGTCTTCGCGGGCTTGGCGCTGGCCGGGGCGTTCGGGGTGGGGCTGCTGGTCGCGGACACCGGTGTCCAGGTCAACCCGGTGCCGACCTCGACCCCCTCGAGCTCGCCGCGCGCGACCCCCACCACGCCGAGCTCGACCCCCAGCGAGTCCCCGTCCTCGAGCCCGTCCTCGACCCAGCCCACCGACGTGGCTCGCCTGGCCACGGCCCGCGTGCCCGCGACGGCGCCGCCGAACCAGGACCTCAGCGGCAACATGGTGCGCTACGAGGCCCGCCACCTCCTCGATGGTGTCGCGACCACGTGCTGGCGGATGCCGGGCGACGCGACGAACGAGGAGATCACCATCGAGCTGGCCGAGCCGACCACCCTCACCAGCGTCGGCCTGATCAATGGCTACGCGAAGTCCGCCCGGGACTCCTCGGGTCGCAAGCTGGACTGGTACCACGGCAACCGCCGGGTGCTGAGCGTCGAGTGGATCTTCGACGACGGCACGTCGGTGACCCAGGACTTCGAGGACGACCGCACCCTGCAGGAGCTCGAGATCGACCCCGTCACGACGTCCCGGGTGCGACTTCGCCTGATCTCGGTCTCGACTCCGGGCTCGGGCCGGTCGGCCCGCGACTACACCGCGATCAGCGACGTGGCCCTGGTCGGCACCGCGGGCTGAGCCCGGGCGCCTCAGACCAGACGGGCCAGGACCGCGGCAGCCTTCTCGGCGTCGTCGCGGGTGACGTCGAGGTGCGTGACCAGTCGGACCGTCCGTGGCCCGACCGTCGCCACGGCGACCCCGGCGTCCCGGGCAGCAGCCACGAAGTCGGCGGCGTCGTGGCGCGGCACGACCACGATGTTGGTGTCGACCGACGCGGGGTCGACGCCACACGCCTCGGCGAGGAGACGGGCGTGGGTGTGGTCCTCGGCGAGGCGCTCGACGTGGTGCTCGAGGGCGTGGAGTCCGGCCGCGGCCAGGATGCCGACCTGTCGCATGCCGCCGCCCATCCGCTTGCGCCAGACCCGCGCCTCGGCGACCGTGTCGGCGGTGCCGACCAGCAGGGAGCCGACCGGAGCCCCGAGCCCCTTGGAGAGGCAGACGGCCAGCACGTCGGCGATGGCGCCGTACTCGGCGAGCGGCACGCCGGTCGCCACGTGGGCGTTCCAGATCCGGGCACCGTCCATGTGCAGGCGGACGCCGACGCCGGTGGCGAAGTCCCGCAGGTCGACGAGGTCGGCCAGCGGGAGCACGGCTCCCCCGGCGAAGTTGTGGGTGTTCTCGACCGAGATCGCCGCCGTGGGCACGAAGAACGGACCCATGTCGGGGGCGAACATCGTCTCGATCATCGACTGGTCGATCTGGCCGCGCGCATGGAACCAGGTCCGCATGGTCAGCCCGGTGTACGCCGCGTGGGCACCGAGCTCGGCGCGCGCGATGTGCGCGCTCGCCTCGCAGAGCACCTCTTGACCGGGGCCGACCAACGACCGGACCGCGAGCACGTTGGCCATCGAGCCGGTCGGTGTGAAGAGCGCGGCCTCGTGGCCGAAGAGCCCGGCCACCTGCTCCTCGAGCCGGCGCACGGTGGGGTCCTCGCCGTAGACGTCGTCGCCGACCTCGGCGTTCGCCATCGCCGCACGCATGGCCTCGGTGGGACGGGTCAGTGTGTCGCTGCGGAGGTCGATCACGCTCAGGCCTTGCGCAGCATCTCGGCGACGAGGAAGGCCAGCTCGAGGGACTGGACGCGGTTCAGGCGCGGGTCGCACACCGACTCGTAACGGCCGCCGAGGTCGGCCTCGAGCAGCTCCTCGCCACCGCCGACACACTCGGTCACGTCGTCGCCGGTGAGCTCCACGTGGACGCCACCGGGCCAGGTGCCGAGGGCGCGGTGGACGTCGAAGAAGCCCTGGACCTCCTCGATCACGTCGTCGAAGGCGCGGGTCTTGTAGCCCGAGCTCGCCTCGAAGGTGTTGCCGTGCATCGGGTCGCACACCCAGGCCACCTCGACACCGGCCGCCTGGACCTTCTCGACGAGGTGCGGGAGACCCTCGCGGATCTTGCCGGCGCCGAAGCGGGTGATGAAGGTCAGTCGGCCCGGCTCGTTGTGCGGGTTGAGCTTGGCGGCCAGGGCGAGCGCGTCGTCGGGCGAGGTGGAGGGCCCGAGCTTCACCCCGATGGGGTTGCGGATGTGGCTGAGCAGTTCGACGTGGGCGTTGTCGAGCTGGCGGGTCCGCTCACCGATCCAGACGAAGTGCCCCGAGACGTCGTAGGGCAGGTCGGTGCGGGAGTCGACCCGGGTCATGGCGTGTTCGTACTCGAGCACGAGCGCTTCGTGGCTGGAGTGGAAGTCGACCCGGTGGAACTCGTCGGGGTCGGCACCGATGACCTGCATGAAGGTCAGGGCGCGCTCGATCTCGCCGGCGATCTTCTCGTAGCGCTGGCCGACCGGCGAC
Source organism: uncultured Actinomycetota bacterium (assembly GCA_963850965.1). Lineage (GTDB taxonomy): Bacteria > Actinomycetota > Actinomycetes > Propionibacteriales > Nocardioidaceae > Nocardioides. The sequence continues at coordinate 226,895 of CAWKMT010000005.1, forward strand.
TCGCGCACGAAGTCGGTGTTCCAGGCGTGCACCTGGCGCAGGTCGGCGTACCCGCCGGTGACGAAGGCGCGCACGAGGTTGAGCGTCGCGGCCGAGGAGTTGTAGACGTCCACGAGGCGCTGCGGGTCGGGGACCCGCGACTCGGGGGTGAAGTCGAAGCCGTTGACGGCATCTCCGCGGTAGGCCGGCAGCGTCACGCCGTCGCGGGTCTCGAGGTCGGAGGAGCGCGGCTTGGCGTACTGCCCGGCGATCCGGCCGACCTTGACCACGGGGACCGAGGCGGCGTAGGTGAGGACGACCGCCATCTGCAGCATGACCCGCAGCTTGTTGCGGACGTTGTCGGCCGTCACGCCGGCGAAGGTCTCGGCGCAGTCGCCGCCCTGGAGCAGGAACGCCTCGCCCCGGGTGACGGCGGCGATCTTGGCCTTGAGGTCGTCACACTCCCCGGCGAAGACGAGGGGCGGAACGGTGCGCAGGCGCGCCACCGCAGCGTCGACAGCGTCCCGGTCGGGGTACGTCGGCTGCTGGGCGGGACCGAGCGCATGCAGGGTCGAGAGGTCGGGGATGCTCACTCGGCAAGCCTACGCGGCGACGGGCCGACCCCGAGAGTCCGCGTCGTGCGTGGACGGCTCACCCGAAGAAGACCGCGGCCTCGGCGTACTCCTCATCGCTGACCAGCTTGAGCACGGCGGTGCCCTCCTTGAGCGGAACCCGGATGATCCGGGTGCCCTGCAGGGCCATCATCGTGCCGAAGTCACCCTCGGCGACCGCGTCGGCGGCCTGCAGCCCGAAGCGAGTGGCGAGCCACCGGTCGAACGCCGTGGGGGTGCCACCACGCTGGATGTGGCCCAGGACCACGGCCCGCGCCTCCTTGCCGGTGCGGGCCTCGATCTCGGAGGCGAGCCGGTCGCCGATCCCGCCGAGCCGGACGTGGCCGAAGGCGTCCTTCTCCCCCGAGACCAGGGTCATGTCGCCACCGTCGGCCGGAACCGCACCCTCGGACACGACGATGATCGGGGCGTACTGACTCTTGAAGCGGGTCTCGACCCGGCGGCAGACCTCGTCGATGTCGAAGGGCTGCTCGGGGATCAGGACCATGCTCGCGCCACCGGCGATGCCGGCGTGCAGTGCGATCCAGCCGGCGTGGCGACCCATCACCTCGACGACGAGCACCCGGTGGTGGGACTCCGCGGTGGTGTGCAGGCGGTCGATCGCCTCGGTGGCGATGTTGACGGCCGTGTCGAAGCCGAAGGTGAAGTCGGTGCCCGACAGGTCGTTGTCGATCGTCTTGGGGACACCGACGACGTTGACGCCGAGGTCGGCGAGCTTGGTGGCCACGCCCAGGGTGTCCTCGCCGCCGATCGCGATCAGCGCGTCGACCCCGTCGGAGGCGAGGTTGGCCTGGATCCGCTCCACGCCGTTCTCGATCTTGAACGGGTTGGTCCGCGAGGAGCCGAGGATGGTCCCACCGCGCGGCAGGATGCCGCGGCACTCGGCAATGCCGAGCTCCATGGTCAGGCCCTCGAGGGGACCGAGCCAGCCGTTGCGATAGCCCACGAACTCGAATCCGTGCTGGCGCACGCCCTTGCGGACGACCGCCCTGATGACGGCGTTCAGTCCGGGGCAGTCGCCGCCTCCGGTGAGTACTCCGACGCGCATGCTGACTCCTTGGATTGGAACGTTCACATCGTCACCTCGACCCTAGCCCGGTGACGGCAGGGATCGCCAGTGGTGTGCTCAGACTGCCAGCGGGTTCTCGGCCTGGTTGGTGACCCGCGCGGACGCATGCGGCATCGTCCGGCCCAGGTGCAGCGAGACCACCGTCGCCACGACGGCGAGTCCGGACATCACCAGCCACAGGGGGGCGGCTCCCCGGTCCAGCAGCCAGGCGAAGAGGACGGGACCGATCGTCGAGCTGAGATTCCAGGCGAGCTGGATGAGGGAGAGGTAGCGCCCGCGCAGGTGGGCCGGGGCGGCCTCCGCGGACAAGGCCGCCATGACCGGCCCGCCGAGCAGTTCGGCCAGCGTGTAGATCACCGCACCGAGCACGAGGACGACGCTCGCCAGGACCAGCGACAGCACGCTCGCGCCCAGGAAGACGACGTACGACGCGACGAAGGCCACCTGGCTCAGCAGCAGCACCCGGAAGCGCACGCGACCGGTCAGTGCGTTGACGACCAGCCCCTGCCCGAGACCGACCATCAGGCAGTTGATCGTGAAGACGACTCCGATGATCCACCCGGGCAGCCCGAGCACCGTGACGGCGTACACCGGCAGGGCGATGTTGAGGATCATCATGGGAAGCGAGTAGCAGACTTGCGCGAGGACCAGCAGCCGGTAGGGCCGGTCTGCCAGCACCGAGCGCCAGTCCCCCGGCAGGCTCTGGTGGCGAACCGCGACGGTCTCGGGCACGGCGAGCAACAACCAGAACGCGACGAGGTAGGACACCGCATTGATGGCCACCACCGCCTCGAAGGCGGACTCGGTGCCGAGCGAGACCGCGACGCCCGACGCGAGGCCTCCGACCGCGAAGCCGACATTGCGCAGGGCTCCGAGGAAGCCGAACCAGCGCTCCCGCTCGCCGGGCACCGAGATCGCCGCCACGATGTTGCCGTAGGAGCCCCAGAAGGCCGTGCGCCCGAGGGTGACCACGACCGTCCACAGCACCACGGCGGTGAAGGAGTGGACGAAGAGATAGGCCACGAAGCCCAGGGCCTGCAAGGCGTTCCCGGCCAGCAGCACTTGCTTGGCACCGACTCGATCGACCAACGTCCCGATGACCGGGCCCGCGGGCAGGGACACCAACGAGGCGAGCGAGATCGCCGCGCCCACCTGGATCAGGGTGAGCGGGGTGACGGCGAGGAAGTAGAGCATCGTGACCGGCATGAAGACGCCGCTGCCGACGGCGTCGACGCCGATCGCGGTGACGAAGCGGCGATGGTTGCCGACGGAGGGGAAGCCGAGTCTGGTGAGCACCAGGACATCTTCCAACCTCAACCCGACATGAAGGCAAACGGATTCGACCGGACCCGGTCAAGGGCTGGGCATTAGTCTCCCGACATGACGTTCTCGATCGTGGCCCGATCCGCAGACGGCAGCTCCTGGGGGGTCGCCGTCGCTTCGAAGTTCCTCGCCGTGGGCTCGGCCGTTCCGGCGGCCGTCGCCGACGTCGGAGCCATCGCCACCCAGGCCGACGCCAACGTGGCGTACAAGGGCCAGGCGCTGGCTCACCTCGATGACGGCGCCACCGCGTCGGTGGCCCTGCAGAGCCTGCTCGAGGACGATCCCGGTCGCGACCACCGCCAGGTCGGCATCGTCGACATGGAGGGGAACGCCGCCACGCACACCGGCTCGGCCTGCCTGGACTGGGCCGGCGGAGCGACCGGCGACGGGTACGCCATCCAGGGCAACGTCCTGACCGGCGAGGAGGTCGTGGTGGCCATGGAGGCCGCCTGGGAGACGTCCGACGACGACGCGCCGCTGGCCCGCCGACTGCTCGCCGCCCTGACCGCCGGTGACGACGCCGGTGGCGACCGGCGGGGGCGTCAGTCCGCCGCGATCCTGGTCGTCCGTGACGGTGCCGGGTACGGCGGCCTCGACGACATCGCGGTCGACCTGCGAGTCGACGACCATCGCGACCCGGTCACCGAGTTGGCGCGCCTGCTCGACCTCAACGACCTCTACCTCACCGCGTCCACCGAGGAGGAGAAGGTGCCGGTCACGCCCGAGTTGGCTGCCGAGCTCGAGGAGCGGGCCACCGGCCTCGGCGCCCGCGACTTCCACGCCTGGGTGGGCACCGAGAACTACGAGATGCGGGTGGCCGCCGACGGGTCGTGGATCGACGAGAAGGTGCTGGAGCTCCTGCGGGCGCAGGGCGCCGACGCGTGAGCATCCTCGCGATCGATGCCGGGACCACCGGGGTCACGGCCGTCGTGGTCCGGGCCGACGGGAGCATCGCGGCCCGCGGCTACCAGGAGTTCGCGCAACACTTCCCGCAGCCCGGCTGGGTGGAGCACGCGCCCGAGGAGATCTGGCAGGCCACCCTGCAGGCCACCCGCGAGGCGCTCGCTCAGTACGACGCCGCCGAGCTCACCGGCATCGGGATCACCAACCAGCGCGAGACCATCTTGCTGTGGGACCGCGAGACCCTCGGCTCCCCGCGCCGCGCGATCGTGTGGCAGGACCGGCGTACCGCCGACATCTGCACCCGGCTGCGCGAGGCCGGCCACGAGGAGCGGGTCACCGAGCTGACCGGGCTCCGGCTCGACCCGTACTTCTCGGGCACCAAGCTGGCCTGGCTCGCCGAGCACGAGCCGCGCACCTGGGCGCTCGTGGAGTCGGGGCGCTACGCCGTGGGCACCGTCGACTCCTACCTCATCGCCCGGATGACCCGCGGCACCTGGCACGTCACCGACGTCTCCAACGCGTCGCGGACCCTGCTCCTCGACCTGACCACCGGCGACTGGTCCGACGAGCTCTGCTCGCTCTTCGGCGTGCCGCGGGACGCCCTGCCCGACCTGGTGCCGAACTGGGGCGAGATCGCGGTGACCGATCCCCGCTCGTTCTGCGGCCTCGCCCTGCCGATCGCCGGGATCGCCGGCGACCAGCAGGCGGCGCTCTTCGGGCAGACCTGCTTCGACCCGGGCGACTCCAAGTGCACCTACGGCACCGGCTCGTTCATCCTGACCAACACCGGCACCAAGCTCGAGCGCTCGGATGCCGGCCTGCTCTCGACGGCCGCCTGGCGCAGCCCCGACGGCGAGCTGACCTATGCCCTCGAGGGCTCGATCTTCGTCACGGGTGCGGCGGTCCAGTGGCTGCGCGACGGCCTGCAGATCGTGGGCTCGGCGGCCGAGACCGCGGCCATCGCCGCCACGGTCCCCGACAGCGAGGGCGTGGTCTTCGTGCCCGCGCTCACCGGGCTCGGCGCACCCCACTGGGACCCGCACGCCCGCGGCCTGCTCATCGGCCTGACCCGAGGCACGACCCGCGCCCACATCGTCCGGGCCACCCTCGAGGCGATCGCCTTCGAGGTCCGGGACGTGCTCGAGACGATGCCGGGCTTCGCCCCCGGTGGCACCACTCCCCTGCGCGTCGACGGCGGAGCCTGCTCCAACGACCTGCTGTGCCAGATCCAGGCCGACCAGGTCGGCGTACCCGTCGAACGACCGAAGCTGGTCGAGACGACGGCACTGGGGGCGGCGTTCCTGGCCGGGCTCGGCACCGGGCTGTGGTCCTCCACCGACGAGCTGCGCGAGACCTGGCAGCTGGACCGACGATTCGACCCGGCCGGCGACCGCGCCGGGGCCGATGCCGCACACGCGCGCTGGATCGAGGCCGTGAGCCGCTCGAAGGGGTGGGCAGATCTCTAGGTCGGCAGGAGAGGGCACGGTGGTGCGTGCCTACGACACGGTGGCGGCGGACTACGCCGCGTACCTCCCCGACACCCGTGCCGAGGCGCCGATCGACCTGGCGATGGTCGACGCCTTCGCTGCCGCCGTGTCCTCGGACGCCGGCGGGCGAGTGCTGGACGCCGGCTGCGGAGCCGGTCGGATGGCCCGCCACCTCGCGGACCGAGGGTGCCTCGTCGAAGGCGTCGATCTGTCGCCGGGCATGGTCGCCATGGCTCGGCGCGACCACCCCCACCTCGACTTCGTGGTGGGCTCGTTGAGCGATCTCCCGTACGCCGCCGACCACTTCGCGGGCGTGATGCTCTGGTACTCCATCATCCACACGCCACCCGCGGGTCAGCCGCGCATCTTCGCCGAGGCCGCTCGGGTACTGCGCCCGGGTGGGCACCTGCTCGTCGGCTTCCAGTCCGGCGCGGGCACGCGCGACGTGTCTGCGGCGTACCGCAGGTTCGGTCACGAGGTCGTGCTCGAGCGCCACCTCCACACCGCCGACCAGGTTGCCAAGGAGATGACAGCCGTCGGCCTGCGCGAGGTCTCCCGCCTGGTGCGGCGCGCCCAGGGCAACGAGAGGGACGATCAGGCCGTCCTGCTCGCCCGGGCCGACTGAGCCCGTCCCGGGTCGACGATGAGCTAGGTCCCGAGCCTGTCCAGGGTCGCCAGGGCGGCGTCGCGGGCCTTCTGTGCCGAGGCCAGGGCGTCCGCGGCCTCCGCGCGCACGTCCTCGGCGTCGGTGAGCTCGTCGTCGACCTCCTCGCCGCGAGCCTCGAGGGTCGCGAGCCGGCGCCGCAGCTCGTCGATCTCGGACTGGACCTGCATGCTGCTGGCCTCGAGCTCCTCGAGTTCGTGGGTGGCGGCGGCCAGCGCCTCCTCGGCGCTCTCGACCTCCGCGGTCGCGGCGGCGAGCCGCTCCCGAGCGGCGTCACGCGCTTTCTCGTCCGCGTCCGGATCGGGTACGACGTGCAGCTCGGGTCGGCGTACCGGCTCAGGGGCCTGCGGGGTGGCGGTGAACCCGAGGGCATCCGGTAGCGCGACGGCGCCGGCCACGTCGGCCGCGTCGACGCCGGTGCTGGCCAGCGGGGCGACGAGCAACCCGCTGCGCACCGCCCGGGCGCACTCCGCGTCGACCATGGCCGCGGTCAACGTCGCCTCGACCTGGTCGGACACGCTGCCGGTGACCTTCACGCCCAGCTCGTGGGCGAGCCCCCGGGCCTGCGAGGTGACCGCGGCCGTGAGCTGGCGACGCTGGCGGGTCAGCGCGCGCAACTCGTCGCCGTCGAGGTTCGCCTGCGCCGCACGCAGCGCGGCCCCCATCGTCAGCACCTGCTCGACCTGCTCGGCCTCGCGGCGCACGAGCACGTTGACGACCCACGCTGCGAGCGACGGCTTGCGCAGCGACTTCACCAGCGCGGACAGGTCCTTGTCCTCGGCCTTGAGCTCCTTGGCCCGGGCATCCCGCGCTGGCGTGAACTCGGGCAGCCCGAGCCCGTAGAGCTCGTCCGCGATCTCGAGGAGCCCCGTGTTCTCGACCATCCGGGGATCCTAGGTGGACCCCTGCCCGCTGCTTCCGGGAGGCCTTGCCGCGGGCGGCGATGGCGCCGGCATTTCTTTACTTCGAGGGGTGTGAAGAACCCCGATCGCGGCCCCGAAACTGTCGGTGGTCGCTGGTTGAGTAGTGGTCATGACGGCGATGACTCACTCTCCTTCTCGGCACCTGGTGTCGAGGGGTGTGGCGAGCCTTTCCGAGCAGGTCGCGGGGTTGGCGGAGGCCTCGTTGTGGTCGATGTCGCCGGCCGAGACCGAGGAGACGTTGGTGGCGTTGACCCGGTTGACCAGCCAGATCGGCGAGCTCGAGCTGAGGGTCGCTGAGCACGCCGCGACAGCGGGAGTTGGCGACTCCCAGGGCGCGACGTCGACCGCGTCCTGGTGGGCGCACGCGACCCGGCAGACGAGGCTCGAGGCGCACCGCAAGATGCGGTTGGCGCTGGGGTTGGAGCGGTTCCCGCTCGTGCGTGACGGCTTGGTCGCTGGTGACCTGACCCTGGAGCAGGCGACGGTGATCGTGGCGGCGTTGGGTGAGTTGAACCCCGACCTCGACTACGACGTCCGGGCCCAGGCCCAGGCCCGGTTGGTGGTCCTGGCCCGGGAGCACGACGCGAAGAGTCTGCGGATCCTGGGGCGGCGGATCCTGGAGGTGGTGGACCCCGTTGCCGCGGATGCGGCCGAGGCGAAGAAGTTGGCGGCCGCCGACGCCAAGGCAGCCGCGACCGCCCGGTTCACGATGTCCGAGGATGGCCACGGCCGGGTCCATGGCCGGTTCACGATCCCGGCCGCGCAGGGGGCGATGTTGAAGAAGATCCTCCTCGCGTTGGCTGCGCCGAAGCATCTGGCCGCTACGCAGGGGGCTGGGGTGGAGCGGGTCCCGGGTCCGCAGCGGATGGGGCGGGCGTTCGGGGAGCTGATCGAGCGCTACCCCACCGAGCAGGTCCCGGCCGCGGGTGGGGTCAACGCGACCGTGGTGATCACGATGGACCTGACCACCCTGCTGGGTGGGCTCAAGGCCGCGTCGTTGGACACCGGTGAGCGGATCTCGGCCGACCAGGCCCGTCGGTTGGCGTGTGAGGCCGGGATCATCCCCGCGGTCCTGGGCGGCCAGGCGCAGGTGCTGGATCTGGGCCGCAGACGCCGGTTCCACACCGCCTCGCAGCGCATCGCGATGGCTCTCGAGCAGGGTGGGTGCACCGCGGACGGGTGTGACTGGCCACCAGGGATGTGCCACGCCCACCACGACACACCCTGGTCACGTGGCGGACCGACCAGCGTGCGCCAAGGCCGGCTCCTCTGCCCGCGCCACCACGCCCGCGCCCACGACCCGACGTACGAGACGACCAAGCTCCCCGGCGGGAAGGTCGCCTTCACCAGACGCTGCTAGACCGACAGCAGTGACTCACTCCTCATCGTCGTCCAGGCCTCGCTCGATCGCGTAGCGGGTGAGCTCGACCCGGTTGTGCATCTGCAGCTTGCGCAAGGTGTTCTGCACGTGGTTCTGCACGGTCCGGTGGGAGAGCACCAACCGGTCGGCGATCTGCTTGTAGGAGAGCCCCTTGGCCACCATCCGGAGCACCTCGGTCTCACGCTCGGTCAGCTCGGGATGGTTCGGGTCGGGCTCGACGGAGGGGTCCGAGAGCCGCCGGAACTCCCCCAGCACCAGACCCGCCAGACCCGGTGTGAAGACGGTGTCACCGGCCGCCACGCGGCGTACGGCGGTGAGCAGCTCCTCGCGCGATGCGGACTTCACGAGGTACCCCGTGGCGCCGGCCTTCACGGCGTCGAGCACGTCGGCCTGCTCACCCGAGGCGGAGAGGATCAGCACCCTCGCTGTGGGGTCGCGGCGCAGGATCTCGGCGGTGACGGCGACGCCGTTGGGCTCGGGGATCTGCAGGTCGAGGACGACGACCTGGGGACGCGCGGCCGGGAAGCGAGCGATCGCCTCGGCACCGTTCGCAGCGACGGCGACCACGAGGAAGCCAGCGGCTGCCAGGTCTCGCTCGACCGCGTCGCGCCACATCGGATGGTCGTCGACCACCATCACCCGGATCGGGTTGTCCGTCATCTGTTCTCCCCTCGGCGCCCCGACCCTAGCGATGCTCAGGACTGCGGAGGGAGATACCGGCCACGACGATGCAGCAACGGCGCCTCGTCGACCCCGATCCGTACCTCGTCGATCCGGCAGGTGACCAGCGTGGACCAGCCGACGTCGGTCCGGGTCTCCACGCTCACCCCCGCCCACGTGTCCGCACCCACGAGCCGCGGACCCCAGGCGGTCTGCTCGAACTCGCCTTGCCGGAAGACCCCGCCGGGAGCGGGCGCGGCCCCCGCGAACCCGTCGGCCAGGTTGCGGTGCTCCCACGCCAGCAGCGCCACGACGGCCCGGCCGGTGCTCTCGAGCACCTCGGCCAGCTCGGAGTCCGGGTCGACCAGAGCGAGCAGGCGCGCGGGATCGCCGTTCGCCACCATCAGCGAGGAGACCGTCAGCCCGGCCCGGTCGCGCTCGTCCCCGGCTGTCCACAGGCTCACCGCACCCCCGAGCCGGCCGCGGAACTGGCGCACCGGATCGGGCTCGGGGTCGAGGAACGGATGGTCGGCGTGGATGGTCACGCGGCCGAGCCTACGAGGACGCGACGGTGCGCGGCACGGACAGCTCCCACTCGGTGCCGGACTCGTCGCTGAGCAGCGTCGCGGTGCCCCCCAGATCGGCGATCCGGCCACGGATCGAGTGAGCGATGCCGAGACGGCCCTCCGCGGCCGCGGCCGCCGGGCGATCCGGATCGAGGCCCGGACCCTCGTCGCGGATCGAGACCTCCACCCGGTCGGGGAACTCCTCCAGCAGCACCCAGGCCGCTGCCTCGGGTCCGACGTGGGTCGCGACGTTGTCCAGGCAGGCCACGACCGCGGCCAGCAGCTCGGCCCCGACCTTCGTGGGCAGCAGGACAGGAGCCCCGGGCGTCACCACCGAGACTCCCCGTGGTCGGTCCAGCCGGACCAGCTCGGCGGCCAGGTCACTCAGCCCGGCCGATGTCCGGTCCGGCAGCGCGTCCTGGCGGTGGATGAGCGCGCGGAGCGCCACCTCCTGGGCCCCGGCGAGTCGCCCCAGCTCCTCGGCCTCACCACCGAGCTCGGCGCCGCGCCGCTGGACCAGCGCCAGCACCTGGAGGACGCCGTCGTGCACTGCACGCGCCAGCCGAGCACGTTCGCCGGCCGCCGCCGCTGCGCGCTCGGCCACGTCGCGCTCGTCGGCCATCCGCATCAGCGAGGCCGCCATGAAGCCGACGATCGGGCCGCCGATCATGATCAGGAAGACATTGCCGTAGTTGGCCTGGGTGACCTGGTCGCGGATGGCCAGGTCGGCGCCGGCCAGGAGCAGCCCGGCAACCAGGCCCCCGCGCCAGCGCCAGTGGATCGCCCACGCCAGCAACGCACCCATCACCCAGAAGCCGGGGATGGTGGCCTGCATCGACTCGCCCTTGACGATCGGCGAGACGAGGAGCAGCCCGACGGCCACTGCCAGGTCGATCCCCAGCAGCAACGACGTGCGGCGGACGGCGCGGGCTCCGGCCCAGATCGCGACGCCGGTCCAGCCGACCATGAGGGCGACACAGGCCCAGCCCGCCACGGGATGCACGAAGTCGCCGGGCCGATAGATGCTCATCGCCAAGGTGTTGAGCAGGACGATCACGCGCAGCACCGCGAGCGCGCCGAAGAGCCGATCCTCCACGGCCAGCGCGGCGGGGCCGGACCCCACCGGGGTCGTGGTCAGGACGCCTGCTTGTGCTCGCCGGAAGGAACGTCCGGTTGCTCCGCGGCCGCGGTCGCAGCGTCGGTGGCAGCCTCGGCGGCCAGGCGCTTGGACTTCTCCTTGGCGTGGCCGGCGTACATGTCGACGTACTCCTGGCCGGAGAGACGCATGATCTCGTACATGATCTCGTCGGTGATCGAGCGCAGGATGTAGCGGTCGTTCTCCATGCCTTCGTAGCGGGAGAAGTCCAGGGGCTTGCCGAAGCGGACCACGGGTCGGGTGAAGGTGCCGAACTTCTTGCCGGGAGGCGCCACGACATCGGTGCCGACGACCGCGACCGGGATCACCGGGACCTTCGTCATCAGCGCGAGCCGGGCCACCCCGGTCTTGCCGCGGTAGAGCTTGCCGTCGTGGGAGCGAGTGCCCTCGGGGTAGATGCCGAACAGGTCACCGTCGCTGAGGACCCGCTGCGCGGCCGAGAGCGCACCCTCGGCGGCGGAGGCGCCCGAACGGTCGATCGGGACCTGGCCGGAGCCGGCGAAGAACTTCTTCTGGAACCAGCCCTTGATGCCGGGCGTGTTGAAGTACTCGGCCTTGGCCACGAAGGTCACCCGCCGGGTCAGGGTCAGGGGCATGAACAACCAGTCGGCGTAGGACAGGTGGTTGCTGGCGAGGATGGCGGGGCCGTCGTCGGGCACGTGGTCGGCGCCTTCGACATGCGGACGGAAGATGACGCGGAGCAGGGGGCCGATGGCGATCCACTTCAAGAACCAGTAGAACACCACTACCTCCGCATCCAGCCGGTCCACCCGTCGCGGGCAGCCTAGACCCTGCGGCCCGGCTTCCCCACCCCAGTGCGGTGAGTCGGGCGCGCTGGACCGATCGGACAACGCGCCGCGACCTGGTGCACAATTCGCGGCATGACGATCCAGCCGTTCGCCTCGCCCCTGTCCTGCGACGCACGACCCGAGCTCACCGGGGACCGGCGCATCGGGGTCCTGCTCAGCCACGGCTTCACCGGATCGCCCGCCTCGATGCGGCCGTGGGGCGAGTTCCTCGCCGAGGCCGGGTACGCCGTCGAGGTGCCGCGCCTTCCGGGCCACGGCACGTCCTGGCAGGAGATGAACACCACTCGCTGGGCGGACTGGTACGCCGAGCTCACCCGCGCCTTCGAGAAGCTCAGCGCCGAGAACGACGCGGTCGTGCTGGCCGGGCTCTCCATGGGTGGGGCGCTGGTCCTGCGTCTGGCCGCCGACCACCCGGACCGGATCGCCGGGGTGATCGTGGTCAACCCGGCCGTCGCCACCAAGCGGCTCGACGTGAAGCTCCTGCCCGTCCTCAAGCACCTGGTGCCGTCGTTCCCCGGCATCACGAACGACATCAAGAAGCCCGGCGTCGACGAGTACGGCTACACCAAGTCTCCGTTGAAGGCGGCCCACTCGATGATGTCGGCCTGGCCGGCCCTGATCGACGACCTGCCCCGCGTCACCGCCCCGCTGCTCTACTTCCGGTCCACGGTCGACCACGTGGTCGACGACCTCTCCCAGCCGCTGATCACCGGGCGAGTCTCGTCGCGGGAGGTCGTCGAGCGTCGCCTCGAGGAGAGCTTCCACGTCGCCACCCTCGACAACGACGCGCCCCAGATCTTCGAGGAGTCGGCGGCGTTCATCGCGCAGGTCACGGCCTGAGCTCCACCGAGCGGCTGTGCCGCCTTGTGGCGGGCACTACCCTCGAGTGGTGCAGCACGACAGGGAAGACGATGCGTGGCGCGCGATCGTCGAGAACTACGGCGACCGCGCCGACCTCGGCACGCCTGGCCAGGTCGTCGACTCGCACCTACCCGACCAGGACGAGCAGGTCGAGCGCGTAGCTCCGGCCGAGCCGACCGAACCCGTCGAGTTGCGCGACGACGACGACATCGGCGGCTTTGTCCCGGCGGAGCCCGACCTCCCGCCGGTCGCGCCGGACCGGCTGGCCGCCTGGATCGGCCTGTTCGGGTCGCCCGCGGTGCTGCTGCTGGCCACCGTGCTCGGCCTGTCCCTGCCCGGGTGGCTCGGCTACGTCCTCGTGGCGGCGTTCATCGGCGGCTTCGGCTACCTCGTCGCGGCGATGCCTCCCGGCCCCCGCGACCCCGGGGACGACGGCGCCCGGCTCTGAGCCGCGACTACCGCTCGCCCAGGACCGCAGCGCGCGCCAGCCCGGCAGCGCCCACCGCCCCGGCCTCGGGCCCGAGCTGGGCGCGGACCAACGGCGGGATGACACGGTGACCGGTCCCGACCAGTGACCGGGCCAGGGCTGTGCGAGCCGGGTCGAGCAACCGGTCGCCTGCGGCCGACACACCACCGCCCACGACGACGCACGACGGGTCGAAGGCCGCCACCAGGTTGGCCAGGCCCACCCCGAGCCAGTCCCCGACGGAGGAGAACGCGCCGAGGGCGACCAGATCGCCCTCCTCGGCTGCTCGGGTGACCATCGGGCCCACGAGGAGATCCGGGTTGCCCGAGCACAGCTCCTCGAGCACGGTCGGCTCGCGACCGATCTGTTCGCGGGCGTAGCGCACCAGCGCGTTGCCACTGGAGTACTGCTCCCAGCAGCCTCGTCCTCCGCACTCGCACGCCTGGCCCTGAGGGACGACCTGCATGTGACCGAACTCCCCCGCCATGCCGTTGTGGCCCCGGTGCAGCCGTCCGCCGATCAGCAGGGCACCCCCGATGCCGGTGCCGAGCGTCACCACGACCGCGTCGCTCGCCCCCTGGGCGGCTCCGAAGGCGTGCTCGGCCAGGGCTGCGCAGTTGGCATCGTTGTCGAGCGCGACCACGGTCTGCCACCGCTCGGCCAGGCGCGCGCGGACGTCCTCGTCGCGCCAGGGCAGGTGCGGCGCGAAGCGGACTCGTTCCCCCGACGCATCGACGAACCCGGCAGCGGCGATCCCGACCCCCGCCACGGGAGCGCCGTCGGCCACCTCCTGCACCGCCCGGGTGAGGGCGTCCTCGACCAACGACGCCTCGACCCGTCGCCCGGGAGTCGTGGCCCGAGCAGTTCGCCCCACGGTGCCGTCCTCGGAGACGACGGCGGCCAGCACCTTGGTGCCCCCGACGTCGACGCCGATGAAGAGAGCCATGGGCGGGTCTACCTGCGGGCCAGGTCGGCGGCGCCGATGAGGCCGGCGTCGTTCCCGAGGCGAGCCTTGCGGATCTCGGGCGAAGGGACGTGGCCGCGTCCGGTCAGCTGGCTGGCGAACGCCGCCCGCACCGGACCCAGCAGGAGCTCGTCGGCCTCGCCCACGCCACCACCGATCACGACGACGGCGGGGTCCAGGACGTTGGTCAGCGAGGCGATCCCCTCCCCCAGCCACCGCCCGAGCGTGGCGAGCTGCTCGATGGCGAAGAGGTCTCCGTCGCGAGCCGCCTCGGTGATGAGCGGCCCGGTGATCTGGTCGGCGTCGCCGCCGGCCCGGTCGAGCAGTCCACGGGCCAACAGGGAGCCGGCGCTCGCCGCGCCCCGGGCCTCGCGCACGAGCGCCGAGCCGCTGGCGTACTGCTCGAAGCAGCCGTGGTTGCCGCAGCCGCACAGGATGCCGTTCGGGACCACGCGCATGTGGCCGATCTCGGCGCCGACCCCGAACGCGCCGCGGTAGAGCTCACCGTCGAGGACCACCCCACCCCCGACCCCGGTGCCGACGGTGACCAGGAGGAGGTCGTCGACGTCCTCCCCCGCACCGAAGCGGAACTCGCCCCACGCGGCGGCGTTGGCGTCGTTCTCGATCACGACCGGCAGCTGGACCCGCGCCTCGAGCTCGGACTTCAGGTCGACGTTGGTCCAGGCGAGGTTCGGCGAGAAGAGCATCACCGCTCGCGACTTGTCGACGTAGCCGGCGGCGCCGACCCCGACCGTCTCGATGTCGTGGCGCGAGGCCAGCTCGGAGATCAGGGCGGCGATCGCGTCCTCCATCGCCTCGGCGTCGTCGGCCGGGGACTCGACCTTGAGCGTCTCGAGGATGCTGCCGTCGTCGTCGACCACTCCGCCGGCGATCTTGGTGCCGCCGACGTCGACACCGCACGCCAGCGTCATGCCTCGCCCTCCGGCCAGGTCTGCTCGTCATCCAGGTCGATGTGCTCGACGCCCCCGCGCGCGGCGGCGTCAGGAGGGACCGCGGTGGCCAGGATCCCGGCAGCGGCCTGGAGCAGGGACACGGCCGCCGAGGAGAGGTGGGCCCGCACCTCCGGGCTGGCCTGGCGGGCGAGGTGCACCGTGCGGCAGATCGGACAGTAGGTGCACTCAGGACTCTCGGTCGCCACGTGCTCGTTGAACTCGCGTGCTGCCTGGGCCGCATGACCGGCCAGTCCGGACATCCCTTCGCCGAGGTCGGAGCCGTGGTCGCGGGCCCAGTCCGAGAGGGCGCCGAAGAGCTTGACCGCCTCGTCACCCACACTCCCGACCTCTTCCCCGGTGGGGTGGTCGTCGTTCGGCTCGCTCACGTGGTCCTCTCCTGTGCACTGGCCAGGGTCTGCTCCTCGAACCGCACCTGCAGCTCACCATGCTCGACCCGAGCACCCAGGACACGGTGGCGCGAGAGCCCCGAGGGGAGCGTGAGCAGACGACGATACGACCCCACGGTCACGACCAGGTCGTCGCCGTGGCGGGCAAGGTCGACCTCGGCCCGGGTCACGTTGGGCAGCGAGAGCCGCAGCAGCGCCCCGGACCCGGTGCGGGTCACCTGGAAGGGGCCCTCGCCGAGCGGGGCGGCGAGCGGGTCGTCGCCGTCGTACAGGGCTCTCGCGAGCTCGGTCAGGGCTGGTACGCCGACCGGCTCGCCGGGACGGTAGACCGAGCGCCAGACGGGCAGACCAGCAAAGGACTGCGCGACCTGGGTCAGCACCTCGTCCTGCGCCAGCACCCACCCGGCCCGCCAGTCGTCGGCGCCCTCGGCGGGGAAGACCCGGTTGGCCACCACCCCGTCGACGCGGTAGCCGAACAGCGAGAGGGTCGTGTAGGAACGCCGGGCCTCGGCCAGGACGACCTGTTCTGGGGTCAGCACCAGCCGCACACTGGACTCCGGCCCGGAGAGCAGGGCCCGCACCTCGTCGAGCTCGGCATGGAGCCGCTCGACGGCGTCGAAGACATTGTCCCCGGGCATCGGCACCCCGGCGGCCTTGGTCAGGACCGGCTTGAGCGCCCTCACCACGCGCCGCTCGATGGGCAGCACCCGGGTCATGTACCAGCCCAGCGCCTCGGGCAGGGCCAGCAGGCGTAGCGTCTCGGCGGTCGGCGCGCAGTCGACGACGATGACGTCCCACTCACCGGAGAGCGCGTGCAGCCGGAGCTCGAGCAGCGCCAGCACCTCCTCGGCACCGGGAATCACGGTCAGCTCCTCGGCCGCGACCGGGTCCACCCCGGCGACATCCAGGACGGTCAGGAGGTAGCGCTGGATCTCCGACCAGGACTGCTCGAAGCGCAGCTGCGCGTTGACCTGCTGGACGAAGAGGAGCGGCGCCACCTCGGTGGGTTCGGAGCCGACCTGCGCACCGAAGGCGTCGGCCAGCGAGTGCGCGGCGTCGGTCGAGAGCACCAGTGTCCGCTGCCCACTGGCCGCGGACAGGGCGGCGGTGCCGGCAGCGACGGTGGACTTGCCGACGCCGCCCTTGCCGGTGAACAGGAGGATGCGCACGATGGGAACGCCCGGCCTCAGCCGAGCGACTCGACGTGCTTCTTCAGACCCTTGAGCGCGGTGTCGATCAGGATCTTCTCGCCCTTGCGCTTGAGCATGCCGATCAACGGGATCGAGACATCCAGGGCCAGGCGGTAGGTCACCTCGGTGGAGCCGTTCGCGAGCTCCTCGAGGACGTAGGCACCGTCCAGCGCGCGCAGCATCTTGCCCTCCACGAGGGTCCAGGTGACCTCACGGTCGCCGTCCCACTCGTAGGCGAGGGTGTACTCGTCCTTGATCGGCGAGACGTCGAGCGCGAAGAAGACCTCGCGGGCCCGGCCGCCTGCCGCGGCGTCGTACGTCGAGACGACGTCGGCGGTGATGACGCCCTTGGCCCAGGTGGGGTAGGCGTCGAAGTCGGCGATGACAGCCATGATGGCCGCGGGTGCGGCATCGATGACGA
Organism: uncultured Actinomycetota bacterium; assembly: GCA_963850965.1. GTDB lineage: Bacteria > Actinomycetota > Actinomycetes > Propionibacteriales > Nocardioidaceae > Nocardioides. The sequence continues at coordinate 243,709 of CAWKMT010000005.1, forward strand.
TGGAGGAGGTCGTCTGCTCGGCCATGGGGGCTCCCTGGGCGTGGTGGGCGGTGGCCCGGCGGCTGGCGCTTCGGTCAGCGAGCGTACCGGATGGGCCGACCCCGTCCAGCAGCGGTAACCTCCCCCGGTGAGCCCTCGTTCCGACCGTACGACGGGCAGCGCGGCGAACCCCCCGGGGTCTCGCCCAGGAGCGCCCGAGGAGGCACCGTGCGTGAGTTCTCCACGCCCCTGACAACCGAGGTTTCCGACACCGGCAACCTCACCGACGACGTGGTGACCAACGCCCGCGAGGCGGCCGACGAGATCGTGTTCAGCCGCCACGTCGAGACCGGTGACGCCTGGCAGGACGTGAGCGCCGCCCAGTTCCTCGCCGAGGTGAGCGCGGTGGCCAAGGGGCTGATCGCGTCCGGGGGTCGAGGTGGGCGACCGGGTCGCGCTCATCTCCAAGACCCGCTACGAGTGGACCCTCCTCGACTACGCGATCTGGTTCGCCGGCGCGGTCACGGTGCCCATCTACGAAACCTCCTCGGCCGAGCAGATCGGCTGGATCCTGCACGACTCCGGCGCTCGCGCCTGTGTCGCCGAGAGCTCCGAGCACCTGGCCCGGATCCGGGAGTCACGCTCCGAGCTCGCCGAGCTCAACCACGTGTGGTCCATCTCGGACAACGCGATCGACGTGCTGACCCGCCTCGGCGAGGACGTCTCCGACGAGACGCTCGAGCAGCGCCGGACCTCCGCGACCCCGCTGGACCTCGCCACCTTGATCTACACCTCGGGCACGACCGGGCGGCCCAAGGGCTGCATGCTCACGCACGGCAACTTCATGTTCGAGCTCGAGGTCGCCGTCGAGGAGCTCGACGAGCTCTTCGGGGCCGGGGGCGCCTCGACGCTGCTCTTCCTCCCGCTGGCCCACGTGTTCGCGCGCATCATCCAGATCGGCTGCGTGAAGTCACGCACCCGCGTGGGTCACAGCTCCGACATCACCAACCTCCTGCGCGACCTGCAGGCGTTCCGTCCGACGTTCATCCTGGCGGTCCCCCGCGTCTTCGAGAAGGTCTTCAACACCGCGTCGCAGAACGCAACCGCCGACGGCCGGGGCAAGATCTTCGACCGTGCGGCCGAGACCGCGATCGCCTACTCCCGCGGCCTCGACAAGGGCCGGGTCCCGCTGAACGTGCGGGCCCAGCACGCGGCGTTCTCGCGACTCGTCTACGGCAAGCTCCGCGCCGCCCTCGGGGGACGATGCGCCCACGCCGTGTCGGGCGGAGCACCGCTCGGCGAGCGGCTCGGCCACTTCTACCGCGGCATCGGTCTGACCGTGCTCGAGGGCTACGGGCTCACCGAGACCACGGCCGCTCTCACGGTGAACCTCCCCGGTGCGCACAAGGTGGGCACCGTCGGTCGGCCGCTGCCCGGCACCGCGGTGCGGATCGCCGACGACGGCGAACTGCTCTTCCTCGGCGGTCAGGTCTTCGCCGGCTACTGGGGCGACGAGGCAGCCACCCGCGAGGCACTCGAGCGCGACGGGTGGTTCCACACCGGGGATGTCGGCGAGCTCGACGACGAAGGGTTTGTCCGGATCACCGGCCGCAAGAAGGAGATCCTGGTGACGGCCGGAGGCAAGAACGTCGCACCTGCCGTGCTCGAGGACCGCCTGCGGGCCCATCCGCTCGTGAGCCAGTGCATGGTCGTCGGCGACGGCCAGCCGTTCATTGCGGCCCTGGTCACCATCGATCCCGACTCGTTCGCGGCGTGGGCGGTCGCCCGGGGCAAGTCGGGAGCCCTCGACACGCTGGTCGACGACACCGATCTCCGGGCGGAGATCTCGACCGCGGTGGACGACGCGAACCGGGCCGTCTCGAAGGCGGAGGCGATCCGGAAGTTCGCGATCATGGGTGAGGACTGGACCGAGGAGGCGGGCCATCTGACCCCCAGCCTCAAGCTCAAACGGAACGTCGTGATGCACGAATTCCGAGACGATGTGGCAGCGCTCTATCCCTCGTGAATCCCTCCTGACGTGAGCAGTTCGACCAATGCGGTCACGCACGGGGGTCACGTCTTCTAGAGTGACTGACGGGGCCGACATCTGTCGGGGGAGAACGGCACCGCCATGACCACATTTGGTCGACTTGTGGCGCGCGTGCGCCTGACCACGAAGGGAAGGTGCCGCACATGGAACGACGCAGGATCCTGCTCATGGCGGCGGCGGTAGTTGCCGCTTTCGGCACGGTATTGGTTTTTCTCTACGTCCGCGGCGCTGACACCCGCGCCGAGCAGCGCTTCGACACCGTGCAGGTGCTCAGCGCGACGGCACCGATCGAGGCGGGCGAGACCATCGAGTCCGCCAGCGCCAGCGGCAAGCTCGAGATGCGGGCGGTCCCTCAGGACCAGCTGCTCCCCGGCAACCTGACGAGCATCGACCAGCTCGCCGGACAGGTCGCGCTCACCCGCATCTTCGCCGGTGAGCAGATCATCGCCGGCAAGTTCGGTGGTCTCGCGGACGCGACCTCGTCGCTCCAGATCCCCAAGGGCAAGCTGGCCATCTCGGTCAACCTCACCGACCCGGCCCGCGTGGCCGGATTCGTGAACCCCGGGTCCCAGATCGGCATCTTCATGAACGGCACCGACCTCGGCTCCGGAGAGTCCTTCACCCGGCTCCTGCTCGAGCGGGTGACGGTGCTGGGCGTCGGCTCCACCACCTTGGTGTCGACCACGACCACCGACCCCGCCGGGCAGCAGACGACCGAGCAGCTGCCTCGCACCCTGATCACCATCGCCGTGAGCCAGGCCGAGGCCCAGCGGGTGCTCTACGGCTCCGGCAACGGCGAGCTCGCGTTCGCACTCCTCACCGAGTCGAGCTCGGTCAGCAGTGACGCCGGCGTGACCGCGCTGAACCTCTTCAAGTGAGCCCCTGATGCCAGCAGCCGTTGATCCCGACACCACGACGCTCACGGCGTTGCTGTCCGCCCTGCCCAGCACTGGGCACGGTGTCGAGACGACGGACCGACTCCTGACCTGGCTCAAGGACCACACCGGCGAGTACGTCGTCATCCTCGGCCCGAACCTCGACCTCGATGACGCCGTCGCCGTGTGCGAGAACCTCCGCATCAGCCGGCCGACCATCAGCGTCGTTCTGGTGCGGCACACCTTGGAGACCTCGGAGCTGATGCGGGCCATGCAGTCCGGCGCGCGCGACGTGGTCCCCCAGGACGACAAGGCTGCGCTCGCCGGCGCCGTACGCCGCGCCCACGAGCTGTACGTCGCGCTGCGTGGTTCGAGCGGGGTGGCCCACGTCGGGAAGATCGTCACGGTCTTCTCCCCCAAGGGTGGGGTCGGCAAGACCACCATGGCCGTCAACCTCGCCCTGGCTCTCACCGACCGCGGCGCCCGACGGGTCTGCCTCGTGGACCTCGATCTGGCCTTCGGCGACGTCGCGATCACGATGCAGCTCTTCCCGACCCATTCCATCGAGCACGCGATCGGATCCGAGGACACCCTGGACGAGCAGATGCTCGAGGGGCTGCTCACGCGGCATCACGAGTCGCTCATGATCCTGGCCGCGCCGAGCCACCCCGACGTGCGCGAGCGGATCACCACCGCCCTCGTCTCCAAGATCCTGCGCTCGCTCGCCGACTCCTTCGACTACGTGGTGGTCGACACCGCTCCTGCGTTCGACGAGCAGACGCTGGCGGCGCTCGACGAGGCCGATGAATGCGTCATCATCGCGACCTTGGATGTCCCCACCCTGAAGAACGTCAAGGTCGCCATCGAGACGCTCGAGGCGCTCAATGTCGCCAAGGGACACCGCCACCTGCTCCTGAACCGGGCCGACGACGAGGTCGGGATCAGTGCCGACAAGGTCGAGGCCATCTTGGGCATGCACGTGGTGACCAAGGTCGCGACCTCCATGGACATCGCGGCGTCGACCAACGCCGGCAAGCCGATCGTGAGTGGTTCACCGGAGCACGTCTCCAGCCAGGCGATCCGGCGCCTGGCCACCCTCCTGGCCGGCGAACCGGTTGGCCCCGACGGCCAGGCTCCGGGAAAGTCCTCCGAGCTCGAGGTCGACCTCGGGGACAAGTTCGACCGAGCCGTCCGACGCTTCAAGATGCGCAGGTGACCCGATGAGTCTCGCCGAACGGCTGGCCGCCGCCCGCCAACAGGCCGAAGCAGACGTGGCTGAAGCCCTCGCCGCCGACGCCGCTGCCGCAGCCGCCAGGGTCGCCGCAGGCGACGCCGAGCCCGTACGTCCGGTCGAGCCGGAGGCAGTCATCGCCCCCGTGCCGCCACCGACCCCGCCCGCCGTACCGACCGGGAGCCCGGACACCTCGGAGCTGACCCCTGCCCAGCGCCGCCAGGCCGCCCAACAGAACACCCGGATCGAAGAGGTGAAGGGCAGCGTCCACGGTGAGCTGCTCAAGCAGCTCGGGCCCCACCTCTACGACTCCAACATGGACCAGGCCGAGCTCGACCAACGCGTGCGCGCCGTCCTCGCCGATGTGCTCGGGACCCAGGACCGGCCGCTCAGCAACAGTGACCGCGCCCGCGTCACGGCCGAGATCAGCGACGACATCCTGGGCTACGGACCGATCGAGCCCTATCTGCGCGACCCCGACGTCTCCGAGATCATGGTCAACGGCCACGACAACGTGTGGCTGGAGAAGAACGGCCGCCTCGTCCCGGCGCCGGCCCAGTTCCTCGACGAGGCCCACCTGCGTCGCACGATCGACAAGATCGTCTCGCGCATCGGGCGCCGGGTCGACGAGTCGAGCCCGATGGTCGACGCCCGACTGCCGGACGGCAGCCGCGTCAACGCCGTCGTCCCGCCCCTGGCGATCGACGGGTCGGCGCTCACCATTCGCAAGTTCGCCGCCGATCCCCTCACCTCGGTCGACCTGATCAGGTTCGGCTCCCTGACCCCCCAGTCCTGCGACTTCCTCGAGGCCTGTGTGCGAGGCCGGCTCAACGTGATCGTCTCGGGCAGCACCGGCGCCGGCAAGACGACGACGCTCAACGTCCTCTCCTCGTTCATCCCCGATGACGAGCGCATCGTGACCATCGAGGACGCCGCAGAGCTCCAGCTGAAGCAGGCCCACGTCGTACGCCTGGAGTCTCGCCCCTCCAACATGGAGGGCAAGGGCGCCGTCGAGATCCGGGATCTCGTCAAGAACAGCCTGCGGATGCGACCCGACCGGATCATCGTCGGTGAGGTTCGTGACTCCTCGGCCCTCGACATGCTCCAGGCCATGAACACCGGCCACGACGGCTCCATCTGCACGGTCCACTCCAACGGACCCCGCGACACCCTGGCCCGGATCGAGACGATGGTGCTGATGGCCGGGATGGACCTGCCCGTGCGGGCGATCCGCGAACAGGTCTCCTCGGCGGTGGACCTGATCGTCCACCAGACGCGCTTCAAGGACGGCTCGCGACGGATCACGCACATCACCGAGGTCGAGCGCATGGAGGGTGACGTCATCACGCTGCAGGACATCTTCGTCTACGACCACTCGTTCGGCTTCGACCCCGAAGGCAATGCGCTCGGACGCCTGCGCTCGACCGGTCTGCGTCCGAAGTTCCTCGAGAAGATGGCCTATTCCAACGTCACGGTCGACCCGATGCTCTTCGCGCCGGACTCGGTCTGACATGACGACTCGCACTCGCCTGCTGACGGCCTCGATCAAGGCCACCGCCGTCGCCCTGGCCCTGCTGTTGTGGGGTGCCACCGCTGCGTTCGCGGCCGAGGACGCCACCATCTCCCACGTCGAGACCAGTGGCCAACAGCTCGAGATCCTCGTCTCGGTCCCGCCGGGAGCCCAGGTGGACCTCGGCTCGGTCAGCGCCACCGTCGCGGGCAAGAAAGCCGCCACCCAGGCTGTCCTGGCGACGTCGACGACGGCGGTGCGCCGGACCGCCGTGCTCGTGATCGACACCAGCAACTCCATGCGCGGCAAGCGGTTCAAGTCCGCGAAGGCCGCGGCCCTGGAGTTCCTCGACGCGGTGCCCGCGGACGTCTACGTCGGCATCATCGCCTTCGCCGGTGCCGTCTCGGAGCCGCTCGCACCCACCCTTGACCGCGACCAGGCCCGCACTGTCGTGGGCCAACTGTCGCTCAGCAAGCAGACCCTGCTGTACGACGCGATCCTGGCGGGGGTCGCCGCAGTCGGGGACGAGGGGCAGCGCAACCTCGTCGTCCTCTCCGACGGTGCCGACACCAGCGACACCTCGCTGAGCGATGTCACCTCCGCGATCTCCGACGCCGAGGTCCTGGTCGACGTCGTGTCGGCCCGAGCCGCCAAGCCCTCCGACGAGCCGATGCGGCTGCTCGTGGCCGCCGGCAACGGCCGCATCATCGAGGCCGGCGCCTCCTCCCTGCGCGATGCCTTCTCCGCCGAGGCCGAGGTGCTCGCCCGTCAGGTCCTGGTCACAGCCCAGATCCCGGACTCGGTCGACGCCAAGGAGGGCACGGTCGCTGTCCGTCTGCCCACCGGCAGCGCACTCCTGACGGTTCAGGCCTACACCACCCTGCGTGGAGCGGACCAGGATGCGGGCGCAGCCCCCTCCGGCCCCCTGCCCACCGAGGGCTGGACCCTCCCTGCCTGGGGGATGTACGCCGGTGTCGGCGCCCTCGGGCTGGGCATCATCGCCATCCTGCTGATCTTGATGCCGAAGCCCCGCGTGCGCGAGATGACCGCGGAGAGCCGCGTCGCGACGTACACCCAGCGACTCAGCCGGAAGCCCGGCGCGGCCACCAAGGGCGAGTCCGATCCTGCGCTGGCCCAGGCCAAGCAGGCCGCTGCACAGGTGCTCAGCCGCAGCCACACGCTCGAGGACCGCATCGCGGTCCGTCTCGAGGGTGCCGGCAGCGAGCTCCGAGCGGCCGAGTGGCTCCTGCTGCACACCGCGATCTTCGTCGGCGCCGGGATCGTCGGGCTGCTGCTCGGCGGCGGCAGCGTGCTGGCCGGCATCCTCTTCCTGCTCGTGGGCGCGTTCGTTCCGTGGATCTACCTCGGCTTCCGTCGCTCGCGACGGCGCAAGGCCTTCAACGCCTCGCTGCCCGACACGCTGCAGCTCATGTCCGGCTCGTTGGCCGCGGGTCTCTCGCTCGCCCAGTCGGTCGACACGATCGTCCGCGAAGGGGTCGAGCCGATCGGATCCGAGTTCAAGCGGGTGCTGGTCGAGACCCGTCTCGGAGTCTCGCTGGAGGACGCGTTCGACGGGCGTGGCCCAGCGTTTCGACAGCAAGGACTTCGCCTGGGTCGTCATGGCGATCAAGATCCAGCGACAGGTCGGTGGCAACCTCGCCGAGCTCCTCGAGACGGTCGCCGCGACGATGCGTGAGCGCGAGTACATGCGTCGCCAGGTCGACGCCCTGGCTGCCGAGGGCAAGCTGTCCGCCTGGGTGCTCGGCGGACTGCCGCCCCTCTTCCTGCTCTACCTCGTGCTCGCCAACGGCGACTACGTCCGCCCCTGTTCACCGAACCCCTGGGGTGGCTGATGCTGCTGGCGGCTGCCACCCTGCTGGGGATCGGCGCGTTCTGGATGAGCCGACTGATCAAGGTGGAGGTCTGAGGTGATCCTGCTCTTCGTGCTGGGCGTGGCCCTGGTCGCCGTGGCGCTGCTGCTCATCAGCATTGCCCTCAACGAGAGTGCCTCCGCGGGTGGCGTCAATCGATCCCTGGCGCTGGTGCAGGCGATGACGACCGCCCCCAAGGCCCTCACCGAAGGCCTGGACCGGCCCTTCTCCGACCGCGTGGCCCAACCGTTCCAGGCGCGAGCCCTGCGGATCGGGCGCCGACTGTCGGGCGCCGACTCCGCAGAGCGGATCCGGCACAAGATCGACATGGCCGGCAACCCCGAGGGCTGGACCGTCGACCGGTTCGTGGCCGGCAAGGTCTTCGGCACGATCGTCGGGCTCCTGGTCGCGCTGGTGTTCTCGCTCATGCTCGGAGCGGGACTGCCGGTCCGGATCGTCGTGGTTCTGGGCGGGGCCGTCGCGGGCTTCTTCTCCCCTGGCATGTACCTCTACCAGAAGGTCTATGACCGCTCGCAACGCCTGCAGCGTGATCTCCCGGATGCGATCGACCTGCTCACGATCAGCGTCGAGTCCGGGCTCGGCTTCGACGCCGCCATCCAGCAGGTGGCCCGTCACACCGAAGGTCCCCTGGCCGACGAGTTCGCCCGGGTCCTGAGCGAGATGCAGATCGGACAGGGCCGGGCCTCGGCGCTGCGCGGTCTGGCCGACCGCACCGACGTCCCCGATGTCCGGACCTTCGTCGGAGCGATGGTGCAGGCCGACGCGTTCGGTATCCCCATCGCCCAGGTCCTGCGCATCCAGGCCCAGGAGATCCGGGTCAAGCGTCGCCAACGAGCAGAGGAGAAGGCGCAGCAGGTGCCGGTGAAGATCACCGTGCCGTTGATCTTCTGCATCCTGCCGTGCCTGTTCATCGCAGTGATGGGACCGGCCGCGATCAGCATCATGGACAGCTTCAAGTGAGTGTCGCCAACCCCCAATTTCTCCGGCTGAGCGCTCTGGCCCGCGCGTTCGGCATCGTCGCGCTCCTCGCCCCGGTCCTGTGGTCCCAGGACAGGCCGGCGCTCTACGCACTCATGGCCATCGGCGGGATCTGGACCATGGCCCAGCTCATCGAGATGCGCACCGGGCTGAGCCCGGGCAGCTCGGTGATCATCGAGGGCGCTCTGGTGGGTGCCGTCTGCGGAGCCTCGATCAACACCTCGCTGGCCGTGATCGGAGCCCTGGCGCTACCCCCGTTCACGGCGGGTCTGCGCTCCGGCTGGCGCGGAGCGACGTTCGCCCTGTGCGCCCAGCTCGCGGCCGTCGTGATCGTGGCCTTCGCCCTCTTCGGCGAGCTCACGGCGGAGCAGAGCTTCGGCGCCTTCACCTGGTGCGTCACCGGCCTCGGTCTGGGACTCATCGCGGGGTTCGTCCACTCCACCATCCGGCACTCCCCCAACCCCCTGGGGCCCTACCTCTACGCCCAGTCGCTGATCAGGGAGCTGATCGGGCTGTCCGGGGGCCTCAGCTCGGGCCTCGACCCGGTGGCCCTCGGCGGGGTGATCCTCAGCGCCGTACGAGATGACCTGCCGACGGTGGGTCTGGTCATGTACGTCCCCCGCGGGGACACCCTGACGCCGCTGATCACCGAGGCGGTGCCCGACTCCTTCGACATGGCCGCGGTCGACGATCTCGCCCTCGAGTCCTGGGCACTGAGCCGACCGATGACAACCGGCCGGGTCTTCGCCTTCCCCCTGCTCACCGAGGCCGGCACCACCGCAGTGGTGGCGGGCCTGCTCTCCGACCGGCTCGACCTGGGCCGCCTCGGGGTCGAGCAGCGTCTGCAGTCGCTGCTGTTCAGCCTCGAGGCCGGCGCCGTCCACCTCGACACCGCCCTGCTCTTCGCTGCGTTCCGTGATGCCGCCACGGCCGAGGAACGCCGCCGGTTGGCCCGGGAAATGCACGACGGCGTGGCCCAGGACATCGCCTCACTCGGCTATCTCGTGGATGCCCTCGCGGCCAAGCCTGCCTCGCCGGAGCAGGCCGAGCGGATCCAGGACCTCCGCAAGCGGGTCACGGCCGTCGTCGCCGAGGTACGCCGCTCGGTGGTCACGCTGCGCACCAGCGTGGGCGCCAGCGAGAGCCTGGGCACCGCCATCGGGTCGATCGCGCGCAACCTCACCGAGGTGTCGGGGGTCCCGATCCATGTGACTCTCGACGAGCTGACGACCCGGCTCCGCTCCGAGGTCGAGGCCGAGCTGTTCCGCATCGCCCAGGAGGCGATGACCAACGCGGTGCGCCACGCCAAGGCGACCTCGATCCGGGTCCACTGCCAGGTGCACGCCCCGGCCGCTGCCATCACCGTCTCCGACGACGGTCAGGGGATGCAGCGCGGCCGCAGCGACTCCCATGGTCTGGAGATCATGCGCGAGCGCGCCCTGCTCATCGACGCCGACCTCAGCATCAACCGTCGGCCGGGCGGGGGCACCGTCGTGACGGTGCGGACACCCGGAGCGCCGGGCGGCGTACCCCCGGCTTCCACCTCTAGTGCCATAGTGACTGTATGAGCGACGAACCGACACGCGTCCTGCTGGTCGACGACCATGCGTTGATCCGCACCGGTCTCGCCGGCGTCTTCGAGCTCGAGGACGACATGACGATCGCGGGCGTTGCCGGCAGCGTCGCCGAAGCCCTCACGTCCTACGAAGAGCTCCAGCCGGACGTCGTCGTCGCAGACCTCCAGCTCCAGGACGGCACCGGCCTCGACATCATCCGGGCGATCCGGAAGACCAGCCAGACCACGGGACTCATCGTGCTCACCATGCACTCCGGCGACGACCAGATCTTCGCCGCCATGGAGGCAGGCGCCTCCGGCTTCGTCGGGAAGGACGCGCCGTCGTCCGAGGTCGTCAAGGCTGCCCGGCACGCCGCCATCGCGCCCCGCTCCTTCGTGTGCGCGGGGCTGACCGGAGCCATGATGCGACGCAGCTCGGCGAGCTCGAGCAAGCTGTCCGAGCGTGAGCACGAGGTGCTGCTCCTCCTCGCGGACGGCCTCGGCGCAGCGGCGATCGGCGAACAGCTCTTCATGAGCGAGTCGACGGCCAAGTCCCACATCGCCCGGATCTACCAGAAGCTGGGTGCCAGCAACCGCGCCCAGGCCCTGGTCACCGCGATGCGGATCGGGCTGCTCTCCAGCGTCCGACCGCTCAACCGTGACTCCTCGCCGGCGTCGTTCGCCGGGGTCTCTAGTCCTAAATGACTAGACGGGCCCACACTCTCGCCCGGTCCGCTCTGACGCCGATCTAGGCAAGACTTCTGCACATGAGGTCACCGGGCCTCGGCCCGGAACATCTGGACCGAAACACCAACGAGGGAGAACAACAATCATGGTCGACTACCTGCGCATCCTGCTCAACGCCCGCTTCGAAGAGATGGACGACCGCGGCGCCTCCGCAGTGGAGTACGGCCTGTTGATCGCCGGCATCGCCGCGCTGATCGTCGTCGTGGTCTTCGCCTTCGGTAACAACCTCACCGCCATCTTCACCAACACCTGCCAGGCCGTCGGCGACGGCGCCGGTGGCACCGGCGGCTGCTGATCCAGCCCCGCCCGCACAGTTGGCGATCATGGGGATCAGCCGACGCTGAGCAGGACCCGCACCACAGACCACTGACGTCGGCCGCGAGCATCGCTCGCGGCCGACGTCATTGGTCGTTCAGGACCTGGTCGCGCATCGCCTCGGCCAGCGCGACCCGGGCCAGCACCGTCGGGTGGCTGCCGAACCACAGCTGCAGCAGCCTGGGTGGCGTGGGATCGGCCAGCGAACGCACGGACAGCTCCCGCTGCATCGCGATGAACGCCTCCGGGTCGTGGGTCGCCTCAGAGCGCTCCGACATCGGCCCGCGTCTCGATCTGCCTGCTGACGGCGTTCTCCACCGGACTCGCGGCGAGCGTCCCGATCGCGACCAGCGCCAGCACCAGGGGCACCACGGCGGGATCGGCCATGCCGAGCCGCCGTCGCCGCGCCGAGGCCACCCACCAGGAGCGCCAGCGCGCCGACCCCCGCCACTGCTCCCGTCGCCCCGAGGACCGACCCGACGACGACGTCGCGGTGGCGGGCGTGGGCGAGCTCGTGGGCGATCACCGAGAGCGCCTGGTCCTGGGGCAGGTCGCGCACGAGAGTGTCGTAGACGACCACCCGACGGGTGCTACCCAGACCGGAGACGTAGGCGTTCAGGGTCGTCGTACGCCGCGACGCGTCCGCGACGAGCACGTCGTCGACGTGCACCCCCTCGGTGTCGGCCAGGCGCAGGATCTCGGTCCGCAAGCTACCGGCGGGCAACGGGGTGAAGGAGTTGAACAGCGGCTCGACCACGAGCGGGTAGACGAAGGAGGCGAGCAGCACGAAGGCCCCCAGCCCGGCCCCAGCCACCGCCGGCCAGGCGCGCGGCCAACGTCGGGCCGACCCGAGAAGCACGAGCAGCGCGATCGAGGTGGCCACGGTCGCGACCAGCTGTCCCATCGCCTGGTCTCGCGCGAAGCCCGCCCAGGACTGGTTGCTCAGGCCATAGGCCAGGACTTCACGCCTCAGCAGCACCGCGAAGGGGAGCGTCAGGAGCCGACCCAGCAGGAGCAGCGCCGTCACCGCGAGCACCACCCGCCACCACCACGGCCCGCGCAGCCGGTCGACCAGGCGTCGTCCAGTACTGCCGAAGCCCAGCCAGCAGGTCAGGGCCAGCGAGACGAGCAGCGAGGCCCAGCTCCAGAGCCGCGCGGACGAGGAGAAGGCCTCGGCGCGGGCAATCTGGTCGGCATCGAAGATCGAGGCTGCGGCCACCGGGTCCGGGGTGCCACCGGCCACCGGTTGCCACGGCACGAGCCACAGGGCGAGGACGACCGAGGACGGCAGTGCTGGACAGGAGGACGACGATCGCGATCCGTCGGTCGTGAGGCGTCACGCCGCCAAGTCTGACAGGAGCCCCTGCCACCGCTTGGTCAGTGCCCGTTCACCGAGTCCGAAGGTCTCCCGCAGGGCCGATCCGACCGGTTCTCCGTCGCTGACCAAGGCGTAGAGCCGGATCAGCTCGTCCTCGCCACCGGTCCGGGCCAGCAGTCGGCAGGCCAGCCACGCCGCCTCGTAGGCCGCACCCAGGTGCGTCGTGGCGGTGTCGAACTCGTCGGAGCCCGGAAGCGCCGCCGGAGGGCCGTTGCGCCGGACCCGGCGGATGATCTGACCGGCCGTCGTGGACAACGGGAGATCGACGTCGCGCAGCGCCACGTAGTCGGCGAATCCTTCGAGCAGCCAGAGCGGCATCGTGCTGAGCGCGGCTTCGGTCGCCACGTGGACCGCCTCGTGGGTCATCACCACCTGGGCACCCTGCGCCTGGAGCCGATCGAAGACCGCAGGGTTGACGAAGACGTGGACCGGGGCGTTCGGCGCGAGCGAGCCGTCCACGGTGGTCGTGACCGCCGCAATGTTCGCGTACTCCCCCGGCTCGGCATCGAGGGCCTGGTCCAGGAGGGACGCACTACCGGGCACTTCGACGACCAGCCGGGGCTGCCAGTCGCTCGAACACCCGGCCGACGACGGGGACGGCCGCAATCGCTCGTGCGGAGTAGGCGTCGGTCCTGCCCACGGTCGCGGCAGCCACCACCAGCGTGGTGGGGGTGCGCCGCACCTCGACCGGCCCGCTGAGCCAGATCGGCGTCCGGAGGTCTCCGCCGCCCACCGAGGAGAGCGCGACGACATCGCCCCGGGCCACGAAGCGGAAGCGGACCTCGGCACGAGCGGGTGCGGCGTCGAACCCGCCGAAGCGCCAGGTGACGTCGACCGAGGCCGGCCACGAGCCGTCCGTGGAGACAGCACCCGCCTCGTCGACGTAGCGCAGGGTGAAGTCCTGGACGCGCAGGGCCCGCGCGTTCTTCGCGAGAGCGCCCAGCAGTGCCACCGCCGACTCGTCGCCCGCCAGCGCCAGTGACTCGGCTCCGGCGACGTCCCGCTCGCTGACGGCGCGCTCGAGTCGCTGCAGCGTCTGGGCCGCCAGCGCGGGCTGCGCCCTGGCTGACCGGTCAACGGGGTTGGCAGCGGTGTAGGGCTGGCTGTCGAGCACCCGCCAGGTGACGAGCCCGACGACCAGGAGCAGGGACAGCGAAAGGCCGACCACCCACCAACGTGGACGGCCGGCCTTCACGGCTGGGCGATCGTCAGCCAGGACGGACCGCGCCGACGTACGGCATCGAGTACAGACCGGTCACGCGGACCCCGGACCTGGGGTTGGCCGCGTCGACGATCATGCCGTTGCCGATGTACATGCCGACGTGGCTGATCGGGCTGTAGTAGAAGACCAGGTCGCCGGGGCGCAGGTCGCTGGCCGCGATGCGGGGGCCGGAGTTGTACTGCGCGCCGGAGGAGTGCGGCAGTGCCACGCCCGCCTGGGCCCAGGCCATCATGGTCAGGCCCGAGCAGTCGAACGCGTTGGGGCCGGCGGCGCCGTAGACGTAGGACTTGCCCACCTGGGCCATCGCGTAGTTCACGGCTGCGGCCGCCCGACCCGAGACCGGCACGTCGCTCGGCATCCGGACGGAGTCGCGCGAGACCAGCGCGTCGCGCTCCTCGGCCTTGAGCTTCCCGAGCAGAGACTCTGCCTCGGCGAGCAACTCATCGATCGTCGCCTGCTCGTCGGCGAGCTGCTGCTCGGTCGCCTCGACCTGGCTCAGCCGCTTCTCGGTCGCCTCGCGGCGGATGTCGAGAGCCTTGAGCTCGGTGGTGAAGTCGTTGAACAGCTGCGACTGGTAGTCGTTGAAGGCCGACATGGTCGAGAGCTGGGAGAGGAAGGAGCCGGGGTCCTCGGAGACGACCACCTGGCCGACCGTGGAGAGGCCCTCACCTTCGTACTGGCGCACGATCGAGTCCTGGACCTGGGTCTGGACGACGCGCAGGCGGTCGTCCTGACGCGCCTGGTCGGACTTCAGGGTGCCGAGGTCGCGGGTGAGCTCCTTGAGCTCGAGACGAGCGTCGTTGGACCGCTCCGAGGCCTGCTCGGCCTCGTGGTAGAGCCGGTCGACACGCGCCTGGACGTCGTCGATGCTCGGCTCGGCCTGGGCGGGAGTCGTCGGCACGAGACCGACAACGACGGCCATGGCCACAGCGGAAAGGGCAGAGATGAGGCGGTTCCGGCCGTTGAGCACGAGCGGGACGGTCTCCCTAGTTTGTCGTAACGCTTGCCTGTGGATCTCCGGCTCCCCGACCGTCGTCGTGGTGACGGACCGATCAGGGACTCAGCGCGGCGCTCGCGCGAACCTCGGTGGTCCACTGCCACGAGCGCCTCAGCGGATCAGACTAGTGGCGGCCCCAGCGCTGGCCAAACCCTCACGCCGGTCCCCCACCGTGTTTTCGCACACCCTGCGTCCCAGAGGCCTCTTGGCGTCACTCCTGCCCCGGCAGCCACAGCTGCGCGGACGCACCGCGGCGACCGGACCAGTCCGGTCGGGCTCAGGCGGACTCGGCCTCCTCGGGCCCCGGCACCGCCTGGACGAGTCTCAGGGGTGGCACGAGTCCACCCTGGGCCAGGACCTCGAGGGCTCGGCGCTCGTCGTCGTCGAAGGTCAGCTCGGGCGGTGGTCCCAGCAGGACGGTCACCACGCAGTCGTGGCACGCCAACCCGCGTACCACACAGGTGTCGCAGTCGATTCTTGTCATGTCCCCGACGCTCCCAGCGACCACCGACAAGGGGGCCGACAACCTCGGGAGTCGGCGTGTCGGCGGCGTGAGACCGACCGTCCGCCCGTCACCCCGAGCGGTTCAGCAGCCCGATCAGCACGTCGGACGCCACGCTCCGCGCGCCGCGTCGTACGACGTCCGCGACGACCTCCTGGTCGTTGCTCACCACGAGGACCACCCGCCCGACCGGCTCGACCCCCACGAGGTCACGGAGGACGTCGTCCGCGATCACGCCCAGCGGGCTGAAGACGACCTTGACCCCCCGGGGGCTGGCCACGACCGGGCGGGTCGAGGAGTCGGCGGCGTCGAAGACCACGGTGGCGTCCACCCCGGTCCGCGCCACCACCGGAGCCAGGGCGTTGAGGAGCCGGATCCGCTGGGCCTCGAGGGACGAGGACGGCCAGGCCAGCATGCTCACGTTGTAGCCGTCGATGAGCAGTCGCGCCCGGGGCAGCCCGAGGTACTGCTCCAGCACCGCGGGACTGGAGGCAGCCCGGGCCGCAGCGCCGGCGAGCCGCACGTCATCGGCCAGCTCCGCCTCGATCCGGTCGGCCGGCAGGGTCGTCCCTGAGGGAAGCCCCAGCTCCCGCCGCAGTCCCGACGCCGCCTCGAGCACGGTCTCGAGCAGCAGCCGTGCCCGCACGGTGGCGTCGTCGCGCTCGGACCGTACGGCGCGCCGGTCGGCCGAGTTCTCGGCTGCCCGGTCCGCGAGTTGGGCGCGGAGCTGGCGGAGCTCCTTGTCCTGGGTCGCGGTCCGGGACTCCACCTCGCGGCGCTCCTCGGCCACGGAGAGGGTCAGCTCCTCGAGCTCGGACCTGGCCGTCCGGGCGACGGCCCGGGCCTCCCCGACCTTGCGGCGCAGCGCGGCGTTCTCCGTCTTCTTCTCCTCGATCGCGGCTCGGTGCTCGGCACGCAGGTCTCGACCCGCCTGCTCGGCGTCGGCCAGCTTGGCGCGCAGCTGATCGAGCTGGAGAGACTGGTCCGCCACCACGGCTGGCTGCTCCTCGAGCCGGGCGATGGCCTCGGCCAGCTGGTCGGGCCACCCCTCACCGCGCGACAGCCAGGCCCGGGCGGCCACCTCGGCGGGGGCTTCGTCCTCCGGTCCACGGGCGGCTCCGTCGCCGATCCCGAGCTGGGTGGCCACCCGCCCGCGGAACTCGGGGTCGGCCTCGAGCGCCTCCCCGATCGCCCGCGCCCCCAGGCGGGCCCGCCGCTGCGGTGCGAACGACGAGAAGCGCCGCAGCGCCGGCGGGAGTCGTACGACGTCCGGCAGCACCTGGGCACTGAGCGCGATCACCCGGACCCGCACCTGCTCCGGGAGCTCCGCGAGGGACGGAGCCGCAGACTGCTCAGTCATCGAGGACCGAGTGCCGCGCCACCAGCTCGATGGCGTCGGCCCGGCCGCACCACCGACAGGTGACGGTCTCGATGGTCTCGTCGAGCGTGCGGCTCTCGTCCACCGTGCGTTCGCCGGCGAGGTCGAAGTGCCAGAACTCCTGGGACCGGGCCGTGCGGGTCACGTCGAAGCGGGTGAGATTGCCGCAGCCCGAGCACCGCCACCGCTGGGTGGGATCGGGGTTCACGGTCGTCACACTGGCTCCTTCACCGAGTCGATGGGTGCACACCCTAGTCCGCCCGGTCCGCGCGCCGTCCCGGGATTGTCGGTGGTCGCGCCTAGCGTTCACGGACATGAGCAGTGCCGTTCAGCGTGCGCCTTCCCGGTGGGAGTCGCAACGCAGTTTCGACGAGCTGGGGCGGCCCCTGCGCGACATCACCTTCTGTGTCGTCGACCTGGAGACCACCGGGGGTTCGGCCCAGGCTGGCTCGATGATCACCGAGATCGGGGCCGTGAAGGTCCGAGGTGGCGAGGTGCTCGGGGAGTTCCAGACCCTGGTCAACCCCCGCACCGGGATCCCCGCGTTCATCGCCGTCCTCACCGGGATCAGCAACTCCATGGTCAGTGACGCCCCGGGCATCGAGTCCGCGCTCCCGTCCTTCCTGGAGTTCGCCGCCGGCACGGTCCTGGTCGCCCACAACGCACCCTTCGACGTGGGCTTCCTCAAGCACTTCGCCACGCTCCAGGGCCTGGCCTGGCCCCGCTTCGAGGTGCTCGACACCGCCAAGCTCGCCCGTCGCGTCATCACCAAGGACGACGCGCCCAACTGCAAGCTCTCCTCGTTGGCACAGCTGTTCGGGGCCAGCACCACGCCCAACCACCGCGCCCTCTCCGATGCCCGGGCCACCGTCGACGTGCTGCACGGCCTGATGGAGCGCCTCGGCGGGCTGGGGGTGCACACGCTGGAGGAGTTGCAGACCTTCTCCGCGCGGGTCAGCACCGCCCAGCGCAAGAAGCGCCACCTGGCCGAGTCGCTGCCGCACTCCCCCGGGGTCTACCTCTTCCGGGACGAGCGGGCCCGCGTCCTCTACGTCGGCACCTCACGTGACCTCCGCACCCGGGTGCGGTCCTACTTCACCGCCTCGGAGACTCGCTCCCGGATGGGCGAGATGGTCGGGCTCGCGTCCACCGTCACCGGTCTGGAGTGCGCCACCCCGCTGGAGGCCGAGGTCCGCGAGCTGCGCCTGATCGCCGAGCACAAGCCTCGCTACAACCGCCGCTCCCGCTTCCCGGAGAAGGTCCACTTCATCAAGCTCACCCGCGAGACCTGGCCCAGGCTCTCGCTGGTGCGTCGGGTCCTCGACGACGACGCCGACTACCTCGGCCCCTTCGCCTCGCGCCAGACGGCCGAGAAGTCCCTGGCCGCCCTGCACGACACCTTCCCGGTGCGCCAGTGCTCCGACCGGCTCGCCAAGGAGCCCTCGCGGGCCGCCTGTGTGCTGGCGGAGATGGGCCGGTGCGTGGCGCCCTGCGACGGCAGCGTGGACGCAGCGACGTACGCCACGCTCGTGCAGCAGCTGCGCGAGAGCCTGGTCCGCAGCCCCGACGAGGTGGTGGAGACGATCAACCACCGGATGGCAGCACTCGCCGCCGAGGAGCGCTTCGAGGAGGCCGGGCTGCACCGCGACCGGCTGTCCGCGTTCATTCGCGCTGCTGCGCGCACCCAGCGGCTGACCGCGCTGACTCGATGCCCCGAGATCGTCGCCACCCGCCGCGAGGACGACGGCCGTTGGGGCGTCCACGTCGTGCGGTTCGGTCGGCTCGCGGCCGCCGGCACGATTCCCCCCGGCGCGGACGCCGCCCAGTTCGTTGCGGAGCTGCGAGCGGGCGCCGAGACGGTGTCCACCGCACCGGGCCCGGTCCCGTCGGCCTCGGCCCAGGAGACCGAGAAGGTCCTGCGCTGGCTGGAGTCCCCCGGCCTGCGTCTGGTCTCGGTGGACGGCGAGTGGACGTGTCCGATCGCCGGTGCGACCCGTCATCTCGCGCTGCACGACGCCGTCAACGAGTCGCGCCTCTCCCTGGTCCCGTTCGGCGAGCGTCGTGACAGTTCCCCCGTTCACCAGCCCGTTCGTTAGGGTCAGCCCATGATCACCGCCATCGTCTTCGTCAAGGCCGACGTCGCCAGCATCCCCGAAGTGGCCGAGGCGATCGCCGCCCTCGACGGCGTGAGTGAGGTCTACTCCGTGACCGGGCAGATCGACCTGATCGCCCTGGTCCGGGTCAAGGACCACGACGACGTCGCCACGGTCGTGGCCGACCAGCTGAACAAGGTCCCCGGCGTCACGTCCACCGAGACCCACATCGCCTTCCGGGCCTACTCCCGCCACGACCTGGAGTCTGCGTTCTCCCTCGGTCTGGACTGAGGGCGTGGCCTGGCTCGATGCGCACTGGCTCGACATCCTGGGCTGGGGCGGCAGCGCCCTGCTCGTCTTCTCCCTGCTCCAGGCCCGGGTGCTGCGCTTTCGCGTGCTGAACCTCGTGGCCTGCGTGATCCTGCTGATCTTCAACGCCCTGCTCTTCATCTGGCCGATGGTCGGGATGAACTTCGTCCTGGCCGGGATCAACATCTGGTTCATCGTCAAGCTGCTCGGCCAGCGCCACGACGAGGCTGCCTTCGAGGTGATCGAGGTCGGGCCGGCCGACGAGTACCTCCGTCACCTCCTGCGCGTCCATGGCGCCGACATCCTGCGCTTCCAGCCCGACTTCGTCTGGGACCCGAGCGACGACCACGGGCACGCCTTCATCGTGCTGCGCGGCGACGAGATGGTCGGGGTCGTGCTCCTGCACGCCGACGGCGACGTCGCCCGGGTCCAGCTCGACTACGTCACGCCCCGCTACCGCGACTTCTCACCCGGCGAGTTCGTCTGGCGCCGCAGCGGGCTGCTCAGTGGACACGGCTTCACCCGCGTGGTGACCCCGCCGCAGATGCTGGGCGCCTACTACGACCAGCTCGGCTTCAGCCGCGAGGGCGAGTCGTACGTCCTGCCCGTCGACTGATCAGCCGGCGGACGCCGAGATCCACCGCTCGAGCGTGGCCAGCGCGGCCCCGTCGTCGATGGCAGCCCGGGCTCGCTCGATGCCGGATGCCAAGGCATCCTCGATCCCGGCTCCGGGCGCGTCGTACACAGCCAGGGCAGCACCGGCATTGAGCAGGACGGCGTCGCGGACGGCGCCGGTCTCCCCGTCGAGGAGCCGCCGCACCACGGCGGCGTTGGTGGCCGCATCTCCCCCCCGCAGGGCCTCGACCGAGCTCAGCACGATCCCGAAGCGGGTCGGGTCGATCGAACCCGTGCTGACCCTGCCCTCCCGGACCGCCCACACCGAGGAGGTGGTCGTGGTGGTGATCTCGTCCAGGCCGTCATCGCCGCGGAAGACCCACGCATCGACACCGCGAGCGGCGAACACCCCGGCCATGACCGGCGCCATCCGAGGATCCGCACACCCGATCGCCTGAGCGGCCGGTCGGGCCGGGTTGGCGAGCGGGCCGAGGAAGTTGAACGTCGTGGCGATCCCGAGCTCGCGCCGCGGCACCGCCGCGTGTCGCATGGCCGGGTGGAAGGCGGCGGCGAAACAGAAGGTGATCCCCGCCTCGAGCGCCACCTCGGCGACGCGCGGCGCCGGCAGGTCCAGGCGGATGCCGAGGTGCTCGAGCACGTCGGCCGAGCCGGACTGCGACGAGGCCGACCGGTTGCCGTGCTTGACCACCCTGGCACCGGCTCCGGCGGCCACGATCGCCGACATCGTCGAGATGTTGACCGACATGGAGCGGTCACCACCGGTGCCGACCACGTCGAGCAGTCGACCGGGCACCGAGATGGGGGTCGCGACGTCGTACATCGCGGCGACCAGGCCCGAGACCTCGTCAATCGTCTCGCCCTTGGCCCGCAGGGCCACGGCAAAGCCGGAGATCTGGGCAGAAGTCGCTTCGCCGGCAAGGATCTGGCCCATCGCCCACGAGGTCTGCTCGCCGGTCAGGTCGAGACCGGCCACCAGGGCGCCGAGGACCTCGGGCCAGGTCGAGCCCATCAGGTCGTGGCGGGAACGCGCGAGCGCAGCAGGGCGATCACGGACTCCGCGAGCTGGATCGGGTCGATCGGGTGCGGGACCGCGGCCTCCGCGCGCGACCACGTGGCCAACCAGGCGTCCTGGGGCCGACCGGTGAGCACCAGGACCGGGGGGCACCGGAAGATCTCGTCCTTGAGCTGCTTGGCGATCCCGAGGCCACCGGCGGGCACCGCCTCACCGTCGAGGATGACCAGGTCGATCTTGCCGGCATCCATGTGCTGGATGACGACGGGCTCGGTGGCGACCTCGACGTACTCGAGCTCGGGCAGGTCCGGGTGCGGGCGTCTGCCCAGCGCGAGGATCACCTGCTGCCGGGTGTTGATGTCGTCGCTGTAGACGAGCACCTGGAGCTTGGGCGCCTTCGAGGAGGTGGTGTCGGTCACGGCCGCGATGCTACCGGTCGTCACTTCCGGGCGCGGGGGTGGCGCGTTCGCGAGCCTCCAGGAGGTCCAGTCTCCGGTCCTCCCGGCCCGCCTCCTTCATGGAGGAGCGCACCCACTGGACGAAGAGCACCCCGAAGAAGCTGAGCGCGATGAGGTCGCCCGAGCCCCAGAGGATCCCGCCGGCCAGGTGCTGGTCGTCGTACGGATCGGGCAACCAGGCGCCCATCGGTCCGCTGGAGAGGGCGGGATACCAGTCGCCGCCGATGAGCGTGGTCTGGTTCATGATCGTCACGCCCAGGAACGCGTGGAACGGCAGCGTCAGCGCGACCGTCAGCATCCGGGCGGGATAGCCGACCCGGCCCGGCACCGGGTCGATGCCGACCAGGGGCCAGAAGAACATCGAGCCGACGAGTACCAGGTGGAGGTGCATCACCTCGTGGACGTAGGTCGAGTGGAGCGAGGCGTCGTACCAGCCGGAGAAGTAGAGCGCCCACGGCGAGAGGACGTAGAGCGCAAAGGTCAGTGGCGCGAAGGTGAGCACGCGGGCCGCGCGTGAGTGCAGGGCGACCAGCAGCCAGCGCCGCGGTACGGCCGGCAGGCTCCGCAGGGCGAGCGTGACCGGCGCGCCGAGCGCCAGCGCGAGCGGGACCAGCATGGCGAGGAACATGTGCTGGACCATGTGCACGCTCAGCAGCGTCTGGTCGTAGGCCCCCAGGCCGGACGAGGTGGCGAAGAGGAACGTCCCCATCCCGAGACCCACGAACGAGACCGTCCGCGCCACCGGCCACCGGTCGCCGCGGCGGCGCAGGGCGCGGACGCCGAGGAGGTACAGACCAGCCACCCAGACCGTGATGATGAACGGCACCGGCTCGAGGGACCACTCCGAGAAGAGCCGCCCGAGGCCGAAGCTCGGCAGGTTCGTCGTTGCCTCCGCGAGGAGGATGAGCGAGGCGCTGGACACGGTGTGAACAATATGACGTCGAAACTGAGGGGGTCGGGGTGCCCTCGGCGGACGGTCACGACATAATGCTCCCGTGGCGACAGCAACTGTGATTCCGGCATCCCGTCTACACGGGCACCACGACCGTCCGAGCATGGTCAGTGTGGGAACGATCATCTGGCTCTCCAGTGAGCTGATGTTCTTCGCCGCCCTGTTCGCCTCGTACTTCACGATCCGCGCGGTCAGCCCGGATCTGTGGGCGTCGAACACCGAGCTGCTCAACGTGCCGTTCGCCGCAGCGAACACCACGATCCTGGTGCTCTCCTCGCTCACCTGCCAGCTCGGCGTCTTCGCCGCCGAGCGCGGTCAGGTCGGCCGCACCGGCTCGATCCTGCAGGTCAAGGGGTGGGGGCTGCGCGAGTGGTTCGTGCTGACCTATGTCATGGGCGCGATCTTCATCGGCGGCCAGGCCACCGAGTACGCCGCGCTCATCGCCGAGGGCGTCACGATGCAGGACTCGGCGTACGGCTCGATGTTCTACCTCACCACCGGCTTCCACGGTCTGCACGTGACCGGCGGCCTGATCGCGTTCCTGTTCGTGCTGGGCCGCACCTACCTGGCCCGCAGATTCACCCATGAGCAAGCCGTCAGCGCCATCGTGGTGTCGTACTACTGGCACTTCGTCGATGTGGTGTGGATCGGGCTGTTCGCCATGATCTACCTCATCAAGTAGCCCCAGCCCGGACCCCACCAGGACTCCCAGCAAGGAATCAATGTGCGTCTCCTGAACCGCTCTCTCAATGGTTGGGCTGGTCGTCTCTCCCGGCGCCGCCGCGGACCCGTCGCCGGACTGATGGTGATGGTCCTCGGGCTCCTGCTCACCGGCACCCTGTACACCGCCTTCGCGCCTGCGCAGGCCGGCCAGGCCGAGTCCGACGTAGCCCAGGTCGCCAAGGGACGCGAGCTGTTCCTCGTCGGGTGCTCCTTCTGCCACGGTCAGAACGGTGAGGGTGTGCGCACCCCCAACGACAAGCAGATCGGCCCGCCGCTCGTCGGCGTGGGTGCCGCTGCGGTCGACTTCCAGGTCGGCACCGGCCGGATGCCCATGGCCCAGCCGGGCGCGCAGGCTCCCCGCAAGCCCGCGGTCTACACCGAGGAGGAGACCGCCCAGCTCGCGGCCTACATCGCCTCGATCGGCCCCGGACCGGCGATCCCGACCGCTGATGACTACAGCATCGACGGTCTCTCCGAGGAGGAGCGCGAGGAGGCGATCGCCCTCGGCGGCCAGATCTTCCTGACCAACTGCACCGCGTGCCACAACTTCCAGGGCTCCGGCGGCGCCATGCCGCGCGGCGGCTATGCGCCCGCGATCCGCGGGGTCGAGCCCAAGTACATCTACGAGGCCATGCTGACCGGCCCGCAGACCATGGACACCTTCTCCAACGGCAATCTCCCGCCCGAGGCGAAGCGTGCCGTGATCGCCTACCTCGGCTCGATCGAGGAAGCCCCCAACTACGGCGGCTTCGGCCTCGGCGGCTTCGGCCCGGTGGGAGAGGGTCTGGTCGTCTGGGTGCTCGGTCTCGGCGCACTGGTCGGTTTCGCGGTCTGGATCGCTGCCCACACGACCCGCTCGACGAAGAAGAAGGTGGAAGCGTGAGCGCGGACACTCCCCCGTCCATCGGTGACGGCCACGACCACCTGCCGACGGTTGCCGAGGAGCCGATCGCCAACCCCGGCCTGCCGGCCCACACGTGGCGGCCGACCGACGTCGACCCCGCGGCCGAGAAGCGCGCCGAGCGTCAGGTCGCGGCGATGTTCGTGCTGTCCATGGTCTGCGCGGTCCTGTTCCTGGTCAGCTACTTCACCTTCGACATCGGCTCTGCTGCCGAGACCGACACCATCGGCGGCCTCGGCACCTCCAACCTCACGCTCGGCCTCACGCTCGGAGGTGCCCTGCTCCTCATCGGCGCCGGCATCATCCAGTGGGCCCGCAAGCTGATGGGTGACCACGAGATCTCCGAGCTGCGGCACCCGGCGACCTCCCCGCCCGAGGACCGCGAGGAGACGCTGGCCCAGCTCAGTCTCGGCCTCGAGGAGTCCGGCATCGGGCGCCGTCCCCTCGTCCGCAACACCCTGCTCGGCGCCATGGGCCTCCTCGGACTCCCCGCGGTGGTGCTCCTGCGCGACCTCGGGCCGCTGCCCGGCGACAAGCTGCTGCACACCGTCTGGGAGCCCGGCATGCGCATCGTCCGCGATGTCCTCGGCACCCCGATCAAGGCCTCCGACCTCGAGATCGGGGACCTGGTCAACGCCGAGCCGGCCGCGATGTTCGCGGTCAACGAGGAAGGCGAGCACGAGTACGAAGGCGTCGAGCTCCAGATCCTGAAGTCGAAGGCGTCCGTCGTGCTGCTGCGGATGGAGCCCGACGACATCATCCCCGGCAAGGGCCGGGACAACTGGTCGGTCAGCGGCATCGTCTGCTACTCCAAGATCTGCACGCACGTGGGCTGCCCGATCTCGCTCAACGAGCGGACCACGCACCACCTGCTGTGCCCCTGCCACCAGTCGACCTTCGATCTGGCCGACTCCGGCAAGGTCCTCTTCGGACCGGCCGGGCGGCACCTTCCCCAGCTTCCGATCGCCGTCGACGACGAGGGCTACCTCGTCGCGCAGAGCGACTTCACCGAGCCGGTGGGAGCCAGCTTCTGGGAACGAGACAGCAAGCCAGTCGGCGAGCAGGGCGAGGGTGACGTGTGATGAGCAACAACGCGAGCGGGGACATGAGCAAGGTCGCCACGACCAACGCAACGAACGCAGCAACGGTCGCCAAGCCGAGCAAGCTGTCCGGTGCCGCCACCTGGGCCGACGAGCGACTCGGCCTGGCCACTGCCATGAAGAAGAACCTCCGCAAGGTCTTCCCGGACCACTGGTCGTTCATGCTCGGTGAGATCGCCCTGTGGAGCTTCGTGGTCCTGCTGCTCAGCGGGGTCTTCCTCACGCTGTGGTTCAACCCCAGCATGGGCGAGGTCCAGTACAACGGCTCCTACGACCAGATGCGCGGCATCCACATGTCCGAGGCCTACGCCTCGAGCCTGAAGCTCTCGTTCGACGTACGCGGCGGACTGCTGATGCGGCAGATGCACCACTGGTCGGCCAACCTCTTCATCGCCTCGATGATGATCCACCTGCTGCGCGTCTTCTTCACGGGTGCCTACCGCAAGCCCCGCGAGCTCAACTGGGTGATCGGCTCCCTGCTGCTGCTCCTCGGCACGCTCGAGGGCTTCACCGGCTACTCGCTCCCCGACGACCTGCTCTCGGGCACCGGCATCCGCGCGGCGGACGGCTTCATGAAGTCGATGCCCGTCGTCGGCACCTACATGTCCTTCTTCCTCTTCGGTGGCGAGTTCCCGGGTGACTCGATCATTCCGCGGCTCTTCACCGTTCACGTGCTGCTGATCCCGGGCCTCCTGCTGGCCCTGATCGCCGCCCACATGCTCCTGCTCGTCTACCACAAGCACACCCAGTGGCCCGGGCCCGGACGCACCGAGGAGAACGTCGTCGGCTTCCCGATGCTCCCGGTCTACGCCGCCAAGGCTGGTGGCTTCTTCTTCATCGTCTTCGGCGTCACCTCGGTGATGGGGGCCCTGCTCACCATCAACCCGGTGTGGAAGTACGGCCCCTACGACCCGAGCAAGGTCACGGCCGGCTCCCAGCCCGACTGGTACATGGGCTGGCCCGACGGTGCGCTGCGGATCATGCCGGGCATCGAGACCCACCTGTGGGGTCACACGATGGCCTGGAACGTCTTCCTGCCGATCATCGTGCTGCCCGGCCTGATGTTCACGATCTTGATGATGCTGCCGTTCCTGGAGTCGTGGATCACCGGCGACAAGCGCGACCACCACCTGCTCGAGCGTCCCCGCAACGCGCCCACCCGCACCGCGGTGATGGTCTCGCTGATGACGTTCTACGGTCTGATGTGGGCCGCCGGCGGCAACGACATCATTGCCACCGAACTCAGCCTCAGCATCAACCAGATCACCTACTTCATGCGGGGCGCGGTGTTCATCGGGCCGGCGATCGCCTTCTACGTCACGCGTCGGTGGTGCATCTCGCTGCAGCGCCACGACAACGACAAGCTGCTGCACGGCTACGAGACCGGGATCATCATGCGCTCGGCCGAGGGCGGCTACTCCGAGAAGCACCTGCCGATCAGCGAGACGAGCGCCTACACGTTGACGGCTCGCCCGCGCGACGAGATCTACCAGCTCGAGTCCGAGACCGACGAGAACGGCATCCCGGCGAACGGCTCACGGCTCAACAAGCTGCGCGCCAAGCTCTCGTCGATGATGTACGTCGACAACGTGCAGAAGCCGACCCAGGCCGAGCTCGAGGAGGGCCACCACCACGCCGAGCACGAGCACGAGCTCCAGGCGCCGATGGACGGTCACTCGGCCGACGGCCACCAGTTCGACGGGCACCACTCCGTCGAGGACGAGAACCTTCGCTCGCACTGACTGGTCGCACCACCTGCTGACGAACACTGACCCGCCCGATCAATTCGGGCGGGTCAGTGTCATTTCGGGACGAGGTGGTCAGCCGGTCAGAGCGCGGAGCCGGCCCGGTACTCCGCGAACGACGCGTTCCAGTCGCCGAAGCCGTTCTCCAGGGTCATCGGACGGTCGGTGCCGGTGTACTCCACCACGTCACCCCTGATCGTCATCGCGTAGAGCCACCCGGCGTCCGCCGTACTCATGCCGGTGCAGCCGTGGGAGACGTTCGAGGTGCCCTGTGCTGCGACCGACCAGGGCGCGGCGTGGATGAACTCCCCCGAGTAGGTCACCCGCATGGCCCACTGGACGTCCTCGATGTCGTAGAACTCGGGATCGTCCGAGTTGATCCCCACCGTCTCGGAGTTCATCCGCTTGCTCGCGAACTTCTCGATGATCACCTTGACTCCCGAACGGGTCGTGAAGCCGGGCTTGCCGGTGGTGACGGGCAGGGTCCGCAGGAGCGTGCCGTTGGAGTAGACCTTCATCTGGTCGGTGCGCGCGTTGACGCGGTAGATGTGGGCATCGCCCACGTGGAACTCCACATGGCGACTCTCCTGGCCGTACAGGTCGGGGCCGGCCGCCACGCTGTTGATGTCCACGTCGACCTCGACGTCGGTGCCGGCCTGCCAGTAGTCCTTCGGGCGCCAGTGCACCTCGCGGTTGTCCAGCCAGTGCCACGAGCCGACCTGACGCGGGCTGGCGGAGACCGTCATGTGCTTCTCGAGCGCGGCCCGGTCGGTGACCGGCACGTCGAACCGGACGATCACCGGCATGCCCACCCCGACCGTCTCGCCCTCGAGCGGCGCGATCGAGGCATAGGTCTGCTGGTCGAGGGTGAGGTCCTGGGTGTGGAACTTCCTGGACCGGGTGAGGCGGCTGCCGTCGGCCAGCTCGACAACTGCTTCGACCCCGTAGTCGGTGCCGGGCTCGAGCCGACCGCCGGCGACCCACCCCTCGGAGCCGGACAGGGCTCCGCGGAGCTCACCGTGAGCCGAGGAGACCCGCACCGAGATCAACCGGGCACCGGTGGCGCTCACCCGGACCTGACGGTCCACGGGTACGGCAGACCGGTCCCCACCCAGGTGGGTCACCACCTTGACCGCCGGCTGCTCCCCCGCGGTTGATGAGGCCGAGGGGTTCGAGGAGGGCTCTGCTGCCGTAGCCCCGAAGGGGTCGAACTGGCAGCCGCTCAGGCTGCCGATGGTCAGGGCAAGGGTCGCTGCACCGGCAACGGAACGGCGCAGGCGCCGCCTCTCGGCACGGAACCGACTCTCGGACATGCGGGTGCTCCCGGGCGATGCGTGGGGTGGAGGGACCCGTTCAGCCTAACGGCCGACCCCGCACGCAGAAGACCCCGCGGGAACGTGTGAACGCTCACGCGGGGTCTTGCCGATCGAGCTGGGTCAGTGGGCGTGCTCTCCGCGGTAGTACTCGAAGATGAACCCACCCAGCGCCAGGACGCCGAGGCCGGTGCCGATGATGAAGAGCCACCAGGCGGCCAGCGCAATGGCGTAGACCATCACGCCGAGCGTGGCGCCACACCACAGCGGCCACCAGGAGTACGGCGGGAAGAACCCGAGCTCGCCGGCTCCGTCGGCGATCTCCGCCTCCTTGCGGTCCTCGGGGCGGGGCTCCATGTTCGCGGCGTGGAAGCCGAGGTAGAGCGTCACCATGCCGGCCAGCAGCATGGTCATGGTGAGGGCGGTCGTGCCGGTCCAGTCACCCGTGATGAACCAGTAGGCCGGGCTGACGAGGACGAAGAACGCCGTCGTCATGCCGAAGATCCAGGCTTCAGCCTTCATCAGGGCTTCTCCTCCGTGTCGTGGGAAGTACCGCGCACGTGCTCCTCGCGGCCTTCCATGTCCGGCGCGTCAGCGAAGTCACCGTCGCGGGCGGCTTCGTTCTGGTCGAGCTCCATGGCCGCGATCTCCGGGTGGTGCAGGTCGAAGGCCGGCGACTCGGAGCGGATCCGCGGGATCGTCACGAAGTTGTGGCGCGGCGGCGGGCAGCTGGTGGCCCACTCCAGGGAGCGGCCCCAGCCCCACGGGTCGTCGGTCTCGACCAAGGGCGCCTTGCGGCTGACCCAGACGTTGTACAGGAACGGCAGGGTCGAGGCCCCGAGCAGGAAGGCACCGATCGTGGACACCTGGTTGAGGGTGGTGAAGCCGTCATCGGGCAGGTAGTCGGCGTAGCGACGCGGCATGCCCTCGACACCCAGCCAGTGCTGGACCAGGAAGGTCAGGTGGAAGCCGACGAAGAGCAGCCAGAAGTGCAGCTTGCCCAGGCGCTCGTCGAGCATCCGTCCGGTCATCTTGGGCCACCAGAAGTAGAAGCCCGCGAACATCGCGAAGACGACCGTCCCGAAGACCACGTAGTGGAAGTGCGCCACCACGAAGTAGGAGTCGGAGACGTGGAAGTCGAGGGGCGGGCTGGCCAGGATGACGCCGGTCAGGCCACCGAAGAGGAAGGTCGTCAAGAAACCGACCGACCAGAGCATGGGGGTGTCGAAGGACAGAGATCCCCCCCACATCGTGCCGATCCAGTTGAAGAACTTCACTCCTGTTGGCACCGCGATCAGGAAGGTCATGCCCGAGAAGAAGGGCAGGTCCACCGCCCCGGTCACGAACATGTGGTGTGCCCAGACCGCGACGGAGAGGATGGCGATACCGAGGGTGGCGCCGACCAGGCCGACGTAGCCGAAGATCGGCTTGCGGCTGAAGACCGGCAGGATCTCGGTCACGATCCCGAAGAACGGCAGCGCGATGATGTAGACCTCGGGGTGCCCGAAGAACCAGAACAGGTGCTGCCACAGGATCGCGCCGCCGTGGGCTGCGTCGAAGACGTGGGCTCCGAACTGTCGATCAGCCTCGAGCATGAGCAGCGCGCCGGCCAGGACCGGGAACGCGATGAGCACGAGCAGGCTGGTGACCAGGGTGTTCCAGACGAAGAGCGGCATCCGGAACATGGTCATGCCGGGCGCGCGCATGCAGATGATCGTGGTGATGAAGTTGACGGCACCGAGGATCGTGCCGAGTCCGGCCATCCACAGACCCATGATCCACAGGTCGCCACCGGCCCCTGGGGACCGTACGGCGTCCGAGAGGGGGGTGTAGGCGAACCAGCCGAAGTCGGCCGCGCCCTGCGGGGTGAGGAACCCGGAGCCGGCGATGATGCCGCCGAAGAGGAAGAGCCAGTAGCTGAACATGTTCAGTCGCGGGAACGCGACGTCCGGGGAGCCGATCTGCAGCGGCATGATGACGTTGGCGAAGCCGAAGAACAACGGCGTCGCGAACAGCAGCAGCATGATCGTGCCGTGCATCGTGAAGAGCTGGTTGTAGAGCTCGTCGTTGACGACCTGCATGCCCGGGAAGGCGAGCTCGGAGCGGATCAGCATGGCCATCACGCCGCCGACCATGAACCAGGCGAACGACGTGATCAGGTAGAGCTTGCCGATCAGCTTGTGGTCGGTGGTGGTGAGGATCCGGACGACCTGCTGGCCCAGGCTCTTGCGGGCCTGGACGGTGTCCGCGCTCGCTGTCGTTGCCGCGCTCACTCGTTGCCTCCGTGGGACTCGGTGCCGGACGTGAGCCCGGCCTGGGTGTCGGCGTCCGAGCCACCGAGCAGCAACTGGTCGGACACCAGGCCAGCGGCCTCGCGGTCCTTGAGGTACTGCTCGTAGTCGGCCGCGCTGACGACCTCGACGTTGAAGAGCATCCGCGAGTGGTAGACACCGCAGAGCTCGTAGCACTTGCCGCGGTAGGTGCCGATGACCTCGGGGGTGACCTCGTAGTGGTTCACCCGGCCGGGCACGACGTCCATCTTCATCAGGAAGCCGGGGACGCCGAAGTCGTGGATGACGTCGGGCGAGTGCAGGTTGAACCGCACCCGCTGGTCGACGGGCAGCACCAGGGTGGGGATGTAGGAACCGGTCCCGACCTCGTAGGCGTACTTGTCGTAGGCGCCGTCGCCGTCGATCTCGCTGTAGTCAGGCTCGCCCAGACCGTAGTTGAAGGTCCACGACCACTGCTGGCCCACGACCTCGATGATCTGGTCGGGCTTCTCGTCCTCCTCGAGGACGAGGTTCTGGACGTTGACGGTCCAGTAGAAGAAGACGATCACCATCATGATCGGGGCGATCGTGTAGAAGATCTCGAGCGGCAGGTTGTACCGCGTCTGGATCGGGATCTCGTCGTCGCTCTTGCGGCGGTAGGCGATCACGACCCAGGCGATCAACGCCCAGACGATCACGCCGGTCACCATGGCGGCGATCCAGGCGTAGCGCCAGAGATAGAAGATGTGGTGCGCCTGCTCCGTCGCCGGATCGGGCATCGCCAGGTTCTTCCACTCGTGCTGGGTCTGGGCCGAGCAACCGGCCAGCAATACGAGGGTGGTGCCCAGGGCAGCGAACTGGATGACCCGACGAAGGGTCACAGCCGCGCGCTTGGGGAGTTGCAGACCCACGAACGAGCCTCTCTCTTGGGCGGTCACGATCACGCCGCAGACTATCCGAATCTGCCGCCCGATGAGCCGGTGGGTCGCCCGCGTCGCAGACGGGCGGGTGTCGACTAGGTTCGCTGTGTGACGAATGCCTCGGGCGACCCGACGCCCCCCACCGGCTCCGCAGGGCCGGTCTACCTCGACACAGCCTCGTCCGAGGCGCTGCACCCGGCCGCGCGCGAGACGTTCCTGGCCGCTCTGGACCGGGGGTACGCCGACCCCCGCCGCCTGCACCGGGACGGCCGATCCGCCCGCCTGCTGCTGGACAACGCCCGTGAGGTCGTCGCGGGCTGTCTGGACGTGCGCCCCGATGAGGTCACCTTCACGACGTCGGGCACCGATGCCGTCCACCGCGGACTGCTCGGCCTGCGCGCCGGCCGGTCCCGCGCGGGGAGCGGCATCGTGCACACGGCCGTCGAGCACTCCGCCGTCCTGCACGCCGCCGCCTGGGTCCCCGGCGGCCACCTCAGCGTGCCGGTCGACCGACAAGGACGGGTCGGCGTGGACGACGTGGCCGGCGCCGTGGCGTCCTCCGCACACATCGCCGTCGTGGCGGTCCAGTCCGCCAACCACGAGGTCGGCACGCTCCAGCCCGTCACGGAGATCGCGGAGGCGATCGGTGAGGTGCCCCTCTTCATGGATGCCTGTGCCAGCGCGGGGCGGCTGCCGCTCCCGGGAGGCTGGGCCGGCGCTGCCGCCTCGGCCCACAAGTGGGGCGGGCCCGCGGGCGTCGGCGTACTCCTCGTGCGCAAGGGCGTCCGGTGGCGCAACCCGTTCCCGGGGGACGACCGGATCGACGAGCGGGCGTGCGGCTTCGAGAACGTCCCCGGGGCGCTGGCCGCGGCCGCAGCCCTGCAGGCGGTCACGGCCGATGCGCAGGCGGTCGCTGCCGACCAGCGGGACCAGATCGATCGCGTGCGGGCCGCTGCGGCCCGGCTCCCCGACGTCGAGGTGGTCGGGCACCCGAGCGAACGGCTCCCCCACCTGGTCACGTTCTCCTGCCTCTACGTCGACGGCGAGGCCCTGGTCCTCGAGCTCGACCGACGTGGGTTCGCCGTCGCCAGCGGCTCGGCGTGCACCGCGTCCACCCTCACCCCCAGCCACGTCCTGGCCGCGATGGGCGTCCTCACCCACGGCAACGTGCGGCTGTCCCTGACGCGCGACGCGAGCGACCGCGAGCTCGACGCGTTCCTGTCGGCGCTGCCCGACGTGGTCGCCTCGATCCGGGGCAAGGTGGGCATGTGAGCCCCGACCTCGAGCTGGACTGCCGCGAGCTGCTCTGCCCGCTGCCGGTCATCGAGCTGGCCCGTCACCTGGTGGACGTTCCTGTCGGCGCCACCATCGCCGTGGTGGCCCACGACGTGGCCGCGCGCTCCGACGTACCGGCCTGGTGCCGGATGCGGGGGCAGGAGTTCGTCGGCGAGGACACGGCCGCCGACGGTGCGCCGCGCTACGTCGTACGACGCCGCGACTGAGTCAGTCGCGAGTGCTGGTGAGGTGCGGAGCAACCTCGGCGGCGGCGCTGGCGCCGTAGGAGTCCTCGAGCCTGGCCAGGAACTGGGCCGGCGTGAAGGTGTACTCCTGGGTCCCGACCGTCTCGACGACGTAGGCCGCGAGAACGCACCCGACCTGGGCTGCGCGCTCGAGGCCGACCTGCCAGGTCAGGGCACCGAGGAAGCCGGCGCGGAACGCGTCGCCGACCCCGGTGGGCTCCAGGGCCGCGACGTTCCTGGCCGCGGGCAGCTCGATCGGGTCGTGGCCCGCCCGGAGGATGCGGACGCCGTCGGCGCCGAGCGTGGTGACCTGGGTCCCGACCTTGGCGAGCACCTCCTCGGCCGACCAGCCGGTCTTCGACTCGATCATGTGCGACTCGTACTCGTTGGAGAAGAGGTACGCCGCGCCGTCGATCAGCTGGCGGATCAGGTCTCCCTCACCGAAGGCCAGCTGCTGGCTCGGGTCCGCGATGAAGGGGTAGCCGCGCTGGCGGCACTCCTGGGTGTGGCGGAGCATGCCGTCGGGGTCGTCGGCCCCGATCAGGACGAACTCGGGGGTGCCGACCCGGGCCACGATGGGGGCCAGCTCGATCAGCCGCGCCTCGCTCATCGCACCGGGGTAGAAGGACGCGAACTGCGCCATCGTCGAGTCGCTGGTGCACACGAAGCGGGCGGTGTGCCGCGTCTCGGAGATGTGGACGGAGTCGCAGTCGACGTTGTGGCGCTCCAGCCAGGACCGATAGTCGGCGAAGTCCTCACCGGCCGCTCCGACCAGGACCGGACGGATGCCGAGCTGGCCCAGGCCGAAGCACATGTTCGGGGCGACGCCGCCGCGCCGGATCTCCAGGTCCTCGACGAGGAAGGAGACCGAGAGCTTGTCCAGCTGCTCCACGACCAGGGAGTCGGCGAACTTCCCACCGAAGGTCATCAGGTGGTCGGAGGCGATCGATCCGGCAATGAGCAGGGGGCCTGGTGACATGGCACGGAACACTACCCGTCGGTACAACTTCGTGTACTCAGCAGTAGCCAATAGCGTCGAGGGCATGAGTGCTCCCACCCCGTCCCATCGCCTTGCCTACGACGACCTCTCCACGCCTGCCGAGATGAGCGCGGACTGCCGCGCCGCCGGCGTCAACCTGCACCTGCAGAAGGCCGCTCGGGCCGCCGTGGAGCCGGCCCCCAGCATCCACTTCGAGGACTACCCCCGCGACGTCGCCAAGCGCGACATCCGCATCTCGGACGCAGCGGCTCGCATCGCGAACGCGCTGCACCTGCACCTGGACTGACCAGCAGCAGACGCACAACAGCCCCCGCCGAATCGGCGGGGGCTGTTGCGACGTTCAGGGGCGTTGACTCAGTGGAACGAGTCACCGCACGCGCACGAACCCGTGGCGTTGGGGTTGTCGATCGTGAAGCCCTGCTTCTCGATCGTGTCGACGAAGTCGATCATCGCGCCGCTGAGGTACGGGACGCTCATC
The DNA here is from genome assembly GCA_963850965.1 of uncultured Actinomycetota bacterium. GTDB lineage: Bacteria > Actinomycetota > Actinomycetes > Propionibacteriales > Nocardioidaceae > Nocardioides. The sequence goes on from CAWKMT010000005.1 coordinate 277,748, forward strand.
CGGTCGACGACCACGGACACGCCGTCGAAGTCGATGACGACGTCGCCGTCGAGGGTGCGCTCGTCGAAGAAGAGCTGGTAGCGCAGGCCCGAGCATCCGCCAGGCTGCACGGAGATGCGCAGGGCCAGGTCGTCACGACCCTCCTGCGCGAGGAGGCTCTGGACCTTGCCGGCAGCGACGGGACTCAAGTTGATCTGGTCGGTGCGGCGCTCAGTGGTGGTGTCCACCTGCTCGGTCATATCTGTGCTCCCAAGGTAGGTGCGGGGTGAGTACTGACTTCAATGGTCGCACACGGCGGGTTATTCCCCGTCGCCCGCGAGAAACTCGTGGGGCTGCCCTCAGCGCGACCAGGTGCGGGCCACCCGCTCGGCGAGGTCGGCGAGCGCGCCGGCCGGATCGGCGAACGAGCGCTCCTCCCCCACCAGGTCGACCACGGAGTAGGCCGACTCCACGCCCAGGGCGCGCATCTCGCGAGAACCCACCAGGACCTGGCCGGCCAGCGCCACGCACGGGCGCAGCGCCTCGGTCGCGATCGCGGCGACGCCATAGGGGACCTTGCCAGACCTGCTCGAGAAGTCGAAGGCACCTTCGCCGGTGATGACCAGGTCGACGCGGCCGGCCCGCTCGGCGAGGCCCACCGCTGCGGCCACGAGCTCGATGCCCGGCTCGCGGCGCGCTCCCAGCACGAGGAGCGCGAAGCCGAGCCCGCCGGCCGCGCCCGCTCCCTTGGCCAAGGAGGTACGCCGGTCGGTCGCGGTCGCGAACTCCTCGAGGACCGCGTCCAGGCCCGGCAGCTGGTCTTCGGTGACCCCCTTCTGCGCCCCGAACGTCTTGGTCGCTCCGAAGAGCCCGGTCAGCGGGTTGTCGACATCGCTGGCGGCCACGAGCTCGACCCCCGCCACCCGGTGGCGGGCCGCGGTCAGGTCCACCGTCGAGATCCCGGCCAGCCCGTCGGGGCCCTGGTCCAGCGGGCGGTCGGCGCTCGCCCCCAGAGCCGCGAGGAACCCGGCGCCGCCGTCGTTGGTGCCGCTCCCGCCGAGCCCCACGACGATCCGGGTCACGCGCAGGTCGACGGCGGCCGCGACGAGCTCGCCGACGCCGTACGTCGTGGCCCGCTCGGGGTGCTGGGCACCGGTCAGGTGCACGCCGCAGGCCTGGGCGCTCTCGACGTACGCCGAACCCCCCACGACCAGGATCGTGGCCGGCACGGGGTCGCCCAGCGGGCCCCGGACCGTCACGGCCAGCAGCTCACCGCCCAGGGCTGCGTGCAGGACGTCGACGAACCCCGGACCGCCGTCGGCCATCGGAGCGAGGTCGAGCGAGTCGTCCGGGGCCTGTCGCCGCCAACCGGTCGCGATCGCGGCGGCCGCCTCGACGGCCGTGAGCGTTCCCGCGAACTTGTCCGGGGCCACGAGAATGCGCATGCCGGCATTGTGTCCGACCCCTCGGGGCTGGCCTAGGTTGGCACGGTGAGCGAGCACATCGAAGGCGCCCTGATCCGGCCGATGCGCCCCGAGGACGTCCCCCTGGCCGAGCGACTCAGCGCCGTGAGCTTCCACGAGCTGGACTCGCGCCACGCGCGCCGCTCGGACCCCGAGCCACAGCTGCGCCCGCCGGAGCGCGCCGCTGGCTGGACGGGTCGCACGCTGCACTTCCTGCGCACCGACCCCGGTGGCTGCTGGGTGGCCGAGGACGCCTCGGGGCTGGTCGGGATCGTGACCTCGTTCAACCGCGAGAAGTGCTGGTTCCTCGCGACGTACGCCGTCCGCCCGGGGCTCCAGGGCCGCGGCATCGGCAAGGCGCTCCTCGGCGCCGCGCTGCACCACGGCCGGGGCTCGCTGCGGGGAATGATCTCGGGGTCGTCGGACCCGAAGGCCGCCCGGATCTACCGGCAGGCGGGCTTCTCCCTGCACCCGCAGATGTACCTGATGGGCACGCTCGACCGTTCGACGATCCCCGTCATCGAGAAGGTGCGTGAAGGGTCGGCCGGTGACATCGAGCTGATGGACTCCATCGACCGGCGTACGCGTGGCTCGGCGCACGGCCCCGACCACGAGCTGATGCAGGGGCTGTGGCGGCTGATCGTGTCGGACACGAGCACTGGGTCCGGCTACGCCTACCTCGACGGCTTCGGCGTCGCCCTGCTCGCCGCGACCAATCGGCGTACGGCCACCCGGTTGCTGTGGGCCGCGCTGGCCGACGGAGACGACCCCACGATGATCGTCCACGTCACGGCCGCGAACGAGTGGGCCGTTGACGTCGGCATGGCGGCGCGCCTGGGGCTGCGCCAGGAGGGCTACCTGGCCCTGCGCGGCATGCAGCCGCCCTCGCCGTACCTCCACAACGGAGCGCTTCTGTGACCGGCTCTAGACTGGGGCCATGACAACTGTCGACCTGCCGCTCCTGCCGCTCGGTCGCGGCATCGACCTCTCCGCCGAACGTGGTGTGGAGTGTCCGGGCGACCTGCCCGCCGCCTCGGACCCCGACCTCGTGGCCCGGGCGTTGGCTGCGAAGGAGGCGCTGGGTGAGCGGGTCTTCGTGCTGGGCCACCACTACCAGCGCGACGAGGTCATCCAGTTCGCGGACGTCACCGGCGACTCGTTCAAGCTCGCCCGTGAGGCCGCTGCCCGACCGGACGCCGAGTTCATCGTCTTCTGCGGCGTGCACTTCATGGCGGAGTCTGCCGACATCCTCACCTCGGACCACCAGCAGGTGATCCTCCCCGACCTCGCGGCCGGCTGCTCGATGGCCGACATGGCGCGACTCTCGCAGGTCGAGGACGCCTGGGACGCCCTGGTCGACGCCGGCGTCGCCGACTCGGTGGTCCCCGTGACGTACATGAACTCCTCGGCCGACATCAAGGCCTTCTGCGGGCGCAACGGCGGCGCGGTCTGCACGTCCTCGAACGCCGAGACCGCGCTGGAGTGGGCCTTCGAGCAGAAGGCCGGTGTCGAGGGCGGGGCCAAGGTCCTCTTCTTCCCCGACCAGCACCTGGGACGCAACACCGCGATCCTCAAGATGGGCCTGACCCTGGACGACTGCGTCGTGTGGGACCCGCACCGCCCCCACGGGGGGCTCACGGTCGAGCAGTTGCAGGCCGCCACGATGATCCTGTGGAAGGGGCACTGCTCGGTCCACGGCCGCTTCACCCCCGAGGTCGTCGACCAGCTGCGCGCGACGCTGCCCGACGTCCAGATCCTGGTGCACCCGGAGTGCACCCACGAGGTGGTGCTCAAGGCTGACCTCGTCGGGTCGACGGAGTTCATCATCGCGACCATCGAGGCCGCCCCCGCCGGCTCCACCTGGGCGATCGGCACCGAGCTCAACCTCGTGAAGCGACTGGCCGACGCCCACCCCGACAAGCACATCGCCTTCCTCGACAAGAGCGTCTGCTACTGCTCGACGATGAACCGGATCGACCTGCCCCACTTCGTCTGGGCGATGGAGTCCCTCGTCGCCGGCACGGTCGTCAACCGGATCGAGGTCGACCCCGAGACCAAGAAGTGGGCTCTCGTCGCCCTGCAGCGGATGCTCGACCTCCCGGGGAAGTCCCACAAGGACTGATTGTTGTCGGGGTTGCGGTTTGGTCCCCAACCGCAACCCGACGGCCGGAGAAGCGACGGTTCGTGACCAATCGGCAGGGCATACGACGGCAGCGGGCCGGACGACAGCCCGACCGCCTCCTCGTCACAGACCCGGGGCACCCCAGAGCGCCATCCAGCGGCTGAGGTCACGCTCCATCGGCAGCTCGCCGGCGAGGGTGTCACGCACCTGGATCTCGAGCAGGTTGTCCCGGGTCTGCGGGCCGGTGGGCGCGAAGGGGTAGAAGCTGCCCTGCTTGTAGAGGTAGATCAGCCCGACCTTGCGCCCGGCCGCATCGACGAACGGCACCAGGGAGCACAGCAGCGCTCCCCCGAAGCCCTGCATCTCCAGTGACGTGTTGACCGCGTGCAGGTCCGTGCACAGACCCGCAGTGTCGTCGGGGTCACGATGGGCCTCGAGCCAGGTGTAGCCGAAGTCGTCCTGGCTCACCTCGACGTCGGGGGCCTCGCGGGCGTCGTTCAGCAACGCCACCACGTCCGACTGCGTCTCGTGGAAGCCCGCGCCCGCAGCCGAGCGGTAGCAGACCGACCCCGAGCCCGTGGGCAGGAACCCCGCCGCGGTCTGCAGCGTGATCGCCGCACTCGGGACGAGGAAGAGCGAGTCCAGGTTGGCCGGCGCCACCCGGGCGCGTCCGGTCAGCGTCTGCCACAGGCCCATCAGGCGCCCACCGGTGACTGCCTCATGCGGTGGGCCGGCCGAGCTCGGCCTGGATCTTGGCCAGCTGCTCCAGACGCTGCTCCAACGAAGGGTGCGTGGAGGAGAGGCTACGCAGCGTCGCCCCGCTGATCGCCGGGGCGATGAAGAAGGCGTTCATCGCGCTCGAGGAGCGCAGGTCACGCTGCGGGATGACCGAGATCTCGCCGGTGATCTTCTGCAGGGCGGAGGCCAGCGCAGCCGGCTTCATCGTGAGGTAGGCGCCCGAGCGGTCGGCACACAGCTCGCGGTAGCGCGAGAGCAGCCGCAGCAGCACGAAGCTGATCGCGTAGACGACGATGCTGACGACCAGGGCCACCAGGAACGCCGGCGCCCCACCGTTGTTGTTGCTGCGCCGCCCGAACATGCCGAGGCCTCCGAACTGCGCGCCCCGGGTCAGCATCCCGGCGATGATGCCCGCCGACGACGCGACCGTCATCACCAGGACGTCGCGGTGGGCGACGTGGGAGAGCTCGTGGGCCAACACCCCTTCGAGCTCCTCGGCCGTCAGCCGCTGGAGCAGCCCGGTCGTCACGCAGACCACCGCCCGCGACGGTGAGCGACCGGTGGCAAAGGCGTTGGGCAGGTCCATGTCGGCGATCCCGACCCGCGGCTTGGGCATGTCGGCCATCGCGCAGAGCCGGTCGATCATGCCGTGCAGCTCGGGCGCCTGCTCGGGGGTGACCTCACGAGCGCGCATCGCCTTCATGGCGACCTTGTCGGAGGAGTACCACTGGTAGACGGCGATACCGATTCCGACCAGGCCGATCAGCGCGGCGTACTGGGGAACCGCGTACATCAGTCCGACGATCAGGGCGACGAAGAGCCCACCGAGCAGGAACATCACCAGCGTCATTCGCGCGGTGAGTCCCCTGTCCTTGATGAACCGGGAGTGAGCCATGGGGCCATTCTTCCCGATCCACCAAGCCCGAGTCAGTCCGGGATCAGGCCGCCCACCTCGGCGAGCAGTTCCCGGACCTCCTCGATGGTGGCGTCCGCGGGCGGCAGGATGAGGTCGGACTCGTCGAGCGAGTCGAGGTCGTGCGCGACGCCCACGGTGCGAACCGCCTCGAGCAGCGCCACCAGCGCCGTCTCGAACGCCGCCTCGTCGTCCGCCTCGACGGTCCGCTCGACGACCGCATCGAGCTCGTTGAGGGGGGCCAGGGCCGCGTCGGAGACGTCGTACTGTCCCTCGCCGAGGATCCGGATGATCATGACTGGCCGCCTTCGGACGCCTTCTTCTCGGGCTCGGCAGCCAGGATGGTGCCGGACTCCGGGGCCTCGATGGCCTCGGGAGCCGCGCTGCCCCTGAGTCGAGCCAGCTCCGACTCGACATCGGCCTGGGAGCTCATCGACTCCAGCTCCCGGGCGATGTCATCGCCGGAGTTCTGCGAACTGGCGTCATCGAGCGCACCGGATGCGATCAGCTCGTCGATGGCACCGGCGCGAGCCTGCATCTGCGCCGTCTTGTCCTCGGCCCGCTGGATCGCGAGGCCGACGTCGCCCATCTCCTCGCCGATGCCCGACATCGCTTCGTTGATGTTCGTCTGCGCCTCGGCCGCGGTGTAGGTGGCCTTGATGGTCTCCTTGCGAGTCCGGAAGGACTCGACCTTCGCCTGCAGGCGCTGCTGGGCGAGGGTGAGCTTCTCCTCCTCACCGAGCAGCTGGGCGTGCTGGGCCTTGAGGTCCGACATCTGGTTGGTGAGTCCGGACTTGCGGGTCAGCGCCTCGCGGGCCAGGTCCTCACGGTCCATGGAGATCGCCTTCTCGGCCTGCCCCTGGAGCTTGGCGGACTGCTGCTCGAGCTGGTTGACCTGGAGCTCGACGCGCTTGCGACTCGTGGCCACGTCGGCGACGCCGCGGCGTACCTTCGAGAGGAGCTCGAGCTGGCGTTGGTAGCTGTAGTCGAGGGTTTCGCGGGGGTCCTCGGCGCGGTCGAGGGCCTTGTTGGCCTTCGACCTGAAGATCAGGCTGATTCTCTTCATGAGACTCATCGATGCGATACCTCTCCCAGATGTCATTCGGCTCTTCTCACCTTAGGACATGTTCCTGCATCACGGCCCGCCGCGAGGGGTCGGTAGGCTGGGCACACACCTGATCGCGATCGGGTCTGTCATGTCCGCTGCACGTCGTGATTCCGAGGCGCTTGTGTTGTTCCGTCGTTCCAAGTCCGAAACTCCCGTCGAGACGACCGTGGTCAAGCCCGACGGCAAGGGACGGCCCACGCCGTCGCGCCGCGAGGCCGAGGCCGCCGCGAAGGCGCGCGCCAAGGTGCCGCGCAGTCGCAAGGAGATGATGCAGGCCCAGCGCCTGGCCAAGACGGAGTCGAGCATGACCGTCCGCAAGGCGATGAAGGCCGGCGACGAGCGCTACTACCTGCCGCGCGACAAGGGTCCGGTGCGCCGTTTCATCCGCGACTTCGTCGACAGCCGCTTCTCGTTCATCGAACTGATGATCCCGCTGCTGATCGTCACGATGGTGCTGGGCTACTCCGGCAACCCGCAGCTGGCCTCGATCGGCAACACCGTCCTGCTCGGCACGATCCTGCTGGTGATCATGGACATGGTGATCCTGCGCGTCAGGCTGCGCAAGCAGCTGGCCGAGCGCTTCCCCGACGAGCCGATCAAGGGCACCACCTACTACGCCGTCACCCGGGCGCTGCAGATGAAGTTCATGCGGCTGCCGAAGTCCAAGGTCAAGATCGGCCAGGAACTTCCCGAGCACTACCGCGCATGAGCAATCCCACCACCGACGTCTCGGTCCGGGTGGCCTGGGCCGACGACGCCCCCGCGATCGCGGCCCTGCAGCTGCGCACCTGGCACGACACGTACGCCGAGGTGGTCCCCGAGGCCGCGCTGCCCACGGACGTGGACGCGACTGCCGCCGCGTGGCGTGCCTCGCTGGCGAGGTCGACCGACGCCCGCAACCGGGTCCTGGTCGCCCTCGAGCGCAATCGCGTCGTGGGCTTCACCCTGACCACGCCCGCCGGCGACCCCGACTGTGACCCCGTGGTCGATGCGGAGCTGATGGAGTTCACCATCGACCCCCACGAGCGCGGCAAGGGTCACGGCTCGCGCCTGTTGCAGGCCGCCGTCGACACGATGGTGGCCGATCGGTTCACCCGCGCGGTGCTCTGGTCCCTCAGCGGCGACGACGCCCTGCGTCGCTTCCTCAGCGAGGCCGGCTGGGCGGCCGACAGCGCCCACCGCGAGCTCGACCTCGACGGCGAGGGCACGACCCTGGTCAAGCAGGTGAGACTGCACACGCAGTTCTCCTGAGCGACCAGGGCCGAGTAGTGCCCCACCGACCGGTCAGGCCGGCTGCACGTTGCCCAGGACCTCCAGCACGTCGGCCGGCGAGGTCGCGGCTTCGAGGCGCGCCACCTGGTCAGCATCGAGGAAGATCTCCGCGAGCTTGCCGAGCAGCTTCAGGTGGTCGTCACCCGCAGCGGCGATCCCGATGACGAACTTCACGTCCTTGCCCTTCCAGTCGACCCCGCCGTCGTAGCGCACGAACGAGATCGCGGTCTGCCGGATCGACGGCTTGGCCTCGTTGGTGCCGTGCGGGATCGCGAGCAGGTTGCCCATGTAGGTCGACACGGACTTCTCGCGCTCGTGCATCGCCTCGACGTACGACGCGTCCACCGCTCCGCTGGCGACGAGCAGCTCGCCAGCCCGAGCGATCGCCTCCTCGCGAGAGGCGCCACCGGTCTCGAGCACGATCGATTCGGGGGCCAGGATGCCCGACGCGAGGCCGGCATCGCGGTCAGGACTCGCGCCGCCAGCGGCGGCCGGCGCGTTGCTCCGCTGCACCAGCTCGACGACCTCGTCGTAGCGCGGCGAGTTCATGAAGTTCTCGACCGAGACGTGCACGGCCGATGCTGTCTTCTGCTTGGCGCGATCGGTGAGGTCCTGGTGCGTGACGACCACGTCGTAGGTGTCGGTCAGATTCGCGATCGACTTGTTGACGACCGTGACGTCCGTGAAGCCGGCAGCGTGCACCTTCTTGCGCAGGACGGAGGCACCCATCGCGGACGACCCCATGCCGGCGTCGCAGGCGAAGACGATGGCGCGGATCGGGCGCCCGGCGGCAGCAGTGCCCACGAGTGCCGAGGAGGCCACCGAGGCCTTGCCCTTCATCGACTCCATGCTCGCGGTGGCGTGGACCAACTGGTCCTCGGGGTCATCGGAACGGTCGGTCTTGAGCAGGAACGCCGCGACCAGGAAGGTCGCGCCGGCACCGCCGATCACCGACAGGGTGACCCCGATGAAACTGCTCCCGGGCGTCTGGGCGAAGACCGCGATGATCGAGCCGGGAGCAGCGGGTGCGCGCAGGCCGGAGCTGAAGAGCACGTTGATGAAGATCTGCGTCATGCCGCCCGCGATCATCGCGAGGATGAGCTTGGGCTTCATCAGCACGTAGGGGAAGTAGATCTCGTGGATGCCACCGAAGAAGTGGATGATCATCGCACCGGGGGCCGAGGCCTTGGCCAGGCCCTTGCCGAAGAACGTGAAGGCCAGCAGCAGGCCGAGACCCGGCCCGGGGTTGGCCTCGAGCAGGAACAGGATGGACTTGCCGTTCTCCACGGCCTCGTTGGTGCCCAGGGGTGTCAGCACCCCGTGGTTGAGGGCGTTGTTGAGGAAGAGCACCTTGGCCGGCTCGATGATGAACGAGGTGAAGGGCAGCAGGTTGTTGGTGACCAGGACGTCGATGCCGTCCGAGAGACGACCGGCGATCCATTCGACGACCGGGCTCATGCCGAAGAAGCCGAAGGCCGCCAGCAGACCGCCCCAGATGCCGACCGCGAAGTTGTTGACCAGCATCTCGAAGCCGGGCTTGATCTTGCCGTCCCAGATCGCGTCGATGTGCTTCATCGACCAGCCGGACAGCGGGCCCATGATCATGGCGCCCATGAACATCGGGATGTCGGTGCCGGCGATCACACCCATGGTCCCGATCGCACCGATCACACCACCGCGGGTGTCGTACATCATCTTGCCGCCGGTGTAGCCGATCAGGATCGGCAACAAGTAGGTGATCATCGGGCCGACGATGCCGACGTTCTCGACGTCTCCCCAACCACCGATCTGGGCCACCCAGCTGTCCGGAGCCAGCCCCCCGGAACCACCCGAGTTCAGCCAGCCCTTCTCGATGAACAGCGCGGTGATCAGACCCCACGCGATGAACGCTCCGATGTTCGGCATCACCATGTTGGACAAGAAGGTGCCGACTCGCTGTACCTGGACGCGCACCCCTCCTGTGGCGGGTGTTGCGTGTGTGGTGCTGGCCATGAGTGGCCTCCCTCTCCTCACGGTCGCGTGCCGGTGCTGTGCTGCCCGACCTACGCCCTGCTCCCTATCTTTCTATCTGCCCGTTTGGTCGCCGTCAAGACCTTTTTGCAACATTTTCAAAGGCAAACCCACCAAAACGGGCATTGATTGGGTACAGTCGAGCCAGACGCGACCAGCGCGCTGCCATCGTGGAGCGGCCAGTCGCGTGGAGCCTCGGGAGATCCGCCTCCGATCAGTGGCTTCGGCAATGTCCACGGGGGCGCTAGGCACCGCAACACGGAGGAACCATGACGTCAAAGTACGACCGGTACCGCGCGGCCGACCTCGACCTGCCGGACGAGAACTGGGCCTGGAACATCTACGGCGCGGGCGAAGAGAACATGGGCAAGGATGATCGACCCGAACTGCTCCCCATCCCCACCCCCAACGCCGACCAGATGCTGGTTCGCATCGACAGCGTGGGGCTCTGCTTCTCCGACGTGAAGATCCTCCGCGCGGGAGGCAGCCACCCGAAGCTCTACAACCGTGATCTGTCCCAGGAGCCCACCCGACTGGGGCACGAGGTCAGCCTCACCGTGATCGACGTCGGAGACAACCTCCAGGACCGGTATCACGCCGGCCAGCGGCTCGCCGTGCAGCCCGACATCTATCAGGATGGCAAGAGCACGGCCTACGGCTACACCATTCCCGGCGGACTGATCCAGTACCACCTGATGGGCTCGGAGATGCTCGACACCGACGATGGTGCCTGCCTGCTGCCCCTCCCGGACACGATGGGGTATGCCGAGGCCTCCACGCTGGAGCCGTGGGGCTGCGTGATGGCGGCCTACACCCAGCGCCGCCGCCTGGAACCCCTCACCGGCGGGACCATGTGGATCATCGGCCGGCCCGGGGACGAGCGGGAGTACACCTTCTCCTCCGGTCTGGACGCCCCGGCCACCATCGTGCTGACCGACGTGCCCGCCTCGGTGGCACAGCTGGTGGAGCAGACCTCGGCCACGACGATCGTGCGCAACAGCGTCGGCACCGATGACCACCAAGCCTTGGTGGACGAGTTGACCGACGGCGCCGGCTTCGACGACATCGTCATGCTCGACCCCCGCTCGGCGGCAACGGTGGGTGCCGTGGCCACGCACATTGCCCGACGGGGCACCCTCAACCTGGTCGGCGAGACCGCCCTGGACGGCCTGGTGGACACCGACGTGGGCCGCCTGCACTACGACTACACCGCCTACCTCGGCGGCCAGGGACCGGACATCGCCGCCTCGTACGGCGAGGCGCGCAATCGCTGTGATCTGCGGTCACGGGGCACCACCGTCTTCGTGGGCGCCGGTGGCCCCATGGGGTTGATGCATGTCCAGCGGGCCATCCAACAGCCCGACGGCCCCAGCAAGATCGTCGCCACGGAAGTGAGCGATGAACGCCTCAAGAGCCTCGAGGATCGTCTGGCCCATCTGGCGCAGAGCAACGACTGCGAGCTGATCACCTTCAACTCCGCAACCGCGGACCAATCCCTGCGCGATTTCGTCATGGGGATCACCGACAACCAGGGGGCCGACGACGTAGTGGTCAGCGTCCCCATCTCCCCGGTGATGGCCGAGGCCGACACCCTGATGAATCCCGACGGCATGCTGGTCTTCTTCGCGGGGGTTCCCAACGGCACCCTGGCACCGTTGAACCTGAGCGCGGTCTACCTGAACAACGCCCAGTACACCGGGACGTCAGGACTGACCATCCACGATCAGCAGCAGGTGGTGGACCTCGCCAACCGGGGTGACCTCTCTCCGGGATCCATCGTGGGCGCCGTCGGCGGCATGCGGGCGGCCAAGGACGGCCTCCAGGCCCTGGTCGACGGCAGCTACTCCGGGAAGGTCCTGATCTTCCCCCAGATCCACGATCTCCCCCTGATGGGGCTCGATGAACTGAAGGAGAAACTGCCGGCTGTCGCTGAGAAGCTGGCACCTGGCGACACGTGGAACGACGAGGCGGAAAAGGCGCTCTTCGACAGTCAGCTGAGCGGCTAGTCGCGACCTACGAGGCCCGCACCGGTGGCTGGAACCGGTGCGGGCCTCGTGGGTTCGTGCGTCGCGTCGAGCAGCGTCAGTTCACGCTGACGGCACTCCAGGCGGCGCCCACGGCGGCGTACTGGGCACTGCCGGTGCCGTAGAGGTCCCTGGCGGCGTTCAGGGTCGCCGTGCGGGCACCCTTGTAGGTGGTGCTGGAGGTCATGTAGACGGTGAGCGCGCGGTACCAGATGGCGCCCGCCGCGGCCCGACCGATCCCGGTCACGCTCGACCCGTTGCAGGTCGGGCTGTTGTGGGCGACGCCGTTGATGGTCCTGGCTCCCGACCCCTCGGCGAGCAGGTAGAAGAAGTGGTTGCCGATGCCGGACGAGTAGTGCACGTCGGCCTGTCCGGCGCTCGCCGACCAGCAGTCGTAGGACGACCCGTCGGAGGACGGCTTGTCCATCCGGCGGAAGCCGACGTGCTGCTTGAGGTCGAACTCCTCGCCGATCAGGTAGTCGCCCGGGTCGTTCGCGTTGGCGGCGTAGAACTCCACCAGCGTGCCGAAGATGTCGGAGGTCGCCTCGTTGAGACCACCGGACTCACCGGAGTAGGTGAGGTTGGCGGAGTTCTCGGTGACCCCGTGGGTCATCTCGTGCCCGGCGACATCCAGCGAGGTGAGCGGTCCGTAGTTGACGCCGTCCCCGTCGCCATAGGTCATCTTGGTGCCGTCCCAGAAGGCGTTGACGTAGCCCGATCCGTAGTGCACCCGGTTGTAGGAACCGGTGCCGTTGTTGAAGATGCCGTTGCGCCCGAAGGTCAGCTTGAAGTAGTCCCACGTCATGTTGGTGCCGTACTGCGCGTCGACGGCAGCCGACTCGCGGCTGCTCGTCGAGCTGTTGCCGAAGAGGGTGTCCGGACTGGTGAACAGGGTGCCCGCGGAGCAGCCACTGCCGAAGATCTGGCACATGAAGGAGTCGGTCTTGTTGTTCATGTCGGTCGTGTAGGTGTTGCCCCGGCTCGGGTCCTTGAGCTGGTACGACGAGCCGGACTGCGCCAGCTGGAGCGGCACCGTCCCGCCGTACAAGGACTGGCCGGAGCCGTCGACGTTGACGATCGCCTCTTCTCGGCGCAGCACGCTCCCTGTGCGGGCATCGACGTACGTCGCGAGCCGGCTGGGGGTGCCGTCGGTCCGGGTGCCACCGCTCATCACCTGCCACGCGAGGCGAGGGCTGGGCGTGGTGGCATCCACGACCAGCTGCGGGGTCCCGGTGACGCGCATCCCGACGATCGAGCGTGTCTGCTTCGACGCGGTCGACGCCTGGATCGAGGCTGCGTTCGGGGAGACCCGCGGGGTGGTGGACACGTTCACCGGAGTGGCCAGGGTCTGGCTGACGCCTCGCCAGCCGCCGGCCGGGCCGCGGTGGAGCACCAGGTCGGCGCCGAGCACGGGGAGCCCCCGGTAGGTCCGCTCCATCCGCACGTGCGAGGTGCCGTTGGCGTCCCGGATGGTCTCACCGACCACGAACCGCTGCCCCTGGGTCGCGCGGGCGGCTCCGGGGTGGGCGAGGAGCGCCTCGACTGCCGAGGCGGTCGGGTCGGCGCGGTGTGCCGAGCCGGCCGGGTCGGCCTGGGCAGCGGGCATCCCGAGGGAGCTCGCGGCCAGCACAGCTGCGGTGGCAAGGCCGAACGTTCTCAGCATCAGGGAACCTCTCGTCGTTCTTGGGCGGGACGACGAGACTCGCGCACGCGAGCCCTGGGGGGAACACGTTCGTTGGACCAGGTTTGTGCATCGCAGGAACCTGCAGGAGTGCGACCCTCAGGCGAGGTCGAGGAAGTTCTCCAGCCCGACGGTCAGGCCGGGTCGCTGAGCGATGGCGCGCAGGCCGGTGAGGACTCCGGGGGTGAAGGACGCGCGGTCGAGCGAGTCGTGCCGGATGGTCAGGGTCTCCCCCACTCCACCGAGGACCACCTCCTGGTGGGCAACCAGGCCACGCACGCGCAGACTGTGCACGGGGACTCCGTCGACGTCGGCGCCCCGGGCGCCGGGCAACGCCGTGCTCGTGGCATCCGGTACGGCGCCGAGACCGGCCTCACGGCGGGCGGCAGCGATCAGCTCCGCCGTACGCCGGGCAGTGCCGGAGGGCGCATCCGCCTTGTCGGGGTGGTGCAGCTCGACGACCTCGACCGACTCGTAGAACGGCGCGGCAGCGGCGGCGAACTGCATCATCAAGATCGCCCCGATCGAGAAGTTGGGCGCGATCAGCACTCCGACTCCCGGAGCGTCCTCGAGCCAGCGGCTCAGGGTCGCGAGTCGCTCCTCGTCGAAACCGGTGGTCCCGACGACCGCGTGGATGCCGTGGCGGATGCAGAACTCGAGGTTGCCCATCACCACGCCGGGATGGGTGAAGTCGACCACGGCCTGCGCGCCGCCCTGCACCAGGAGGTCGAGGGAGTCCTCGGCGTCGATCTCCGCGACCAGGTCCGTGTCAGGCGCGGCGAGGATCGCGCGGCACACCTCGGAGCCGACCTTGCCCCGTGCTCCGAGCACGCCCACCTGAAGTCCAGAAGCCTTCTGCTCAGTCACGCGCCCAACCTAGGCCATCGGACGAGACACGTGACACAGCGTCCCGTCACGTGTCCGGGCGCGCTATCTGGCAGGCTGGGGGCATGGTGCAGCAGACGATCCCCGCGCGGATCCGGTGGGCGGTCGAGGTGATGGACGTCCAGCCGTCCGATCATGTGCTCGAAATCGGCTGTGGGCCGGGTGCCGGGGCCGAGCTCATCTGCAGCCGCCTCGAGTCCGGGAAGCTCTTTGCGATCGACCGGTCCGAGTCCGGCGTCGACCGGACCCGACGTCGTAACGCCGCCCACGTGGAGTCCGGCCGGCTCACGGTGCGTCAGATCGACCTCGCGACCCTGCGGGTCCCGGTCAAGCGCCTGAACAAGGTCTTCGCCTTCAACGTCAACCTGTTCTGGGTGCGCGAGTGCGCCGACGAGATCGCGCTGCTGCACGACCGCCTGCTCCCGGGCGGTGCGGTCTTCCTGTTCTACGAAGCCGCCCGCGCCGAGCTCGTGCCGATGATCGTGGACAAGGCGTCCACGCGCCTGGTGGCCGGTGGCTTCCGGGTCTCCGTGGTCGAGCAGAAGGCACCGGCCGTCGTCGGCCTCATCGCACGACGCTAGGCAGGTCCCACGACCGCCAGCACCTCGGGCTGCGAGAAGAGCCCCGCGGCCAGACTCTGGACGTCCTCGAGGGTGACCGCGTCGACGCGGGCCATCACCTCATCGATGCTCAGCAGCTCCTGGTAGACCAGTTCAGCCTTGCCGAGGCGAGACATCCGGGAGCCGGAGTCCTCCAGCCCCAGGATGAGTCCCCCGCGCAGCTGTCCCTTGCCTCGTGAGAGCTCCTCGGCGGTGATGCCGTCGGCAGCGACCTTGGCCAGCTCGGCCCGGACCACGGTGAGGACGTCGTCGAGCTTGCTGGGCAGGCAGCCGACCGAGACACCGACCAGACCGGAGTCGGCGTGGTGACTGGCGAAGGAGAAGACGGAGTAGGCCAGGCCGCGGCGCTCACGCACCTCCTGGAACAGGCGGCTGGACGTCCCTCCACCCAGGGCGGTGTTGAGGACGCCGAGCGCGAAGCGGCGGTCGTCCTGACGATTGAGCCCGGCCATGCCGAGCACCAGGTTGACCTGCTCGAAGGGCCGCGTCGCCGAGATCTCGCCGGGCGTCACCCGGCGGCCACGGTCGCTCCGGCGTGGTGCGACCGGCGACTCGTTGCCGGCCAGGAAGCCGTTGCGGCCGAAGGCCTTGCGCACCTGGCGGACCAGAGTCGCATGGTCGACGTTGCCGGCGGCTGCCACGACCATGTTCGCGGGGCGGTAGTGCCGCTTGTAGAAGCGCGCGACCTGGGACCGGGTCAGGGCCGCGATGGACTCCTGGGTGCCGGCGATGCCCCGCCCGAGGGGTGAGTCGCCCCAGGCCTGGGCGGCGAAGAGGTTGTGGACGACGTCGTCGGGGTCGTCATCGTGCATGGCGATCTCGTCGAGGATGACGTCGCGCTCTGCCTCGACGTCCGCAGCGGCGAGCTTCGAACTGGTGATCATGTCGCCGAGCACGTCGACGGCCAGCGGGAGGTCCTGGTCGAGGACCAGCGCGTGGAAGCAGGTGTACTCCTTGGCCGTGAAGGCGTTGAACTCACCACCCACGGCATCGAGGGCCACCGAGATGTCCAGGGCGGACCGCTCAGGGGTGCCCTTGAACAGCAGGTGCTCCAGGAAGTGCGAGCAGCCGTGCAACGACGGGCTCTCGTCGCGGGAGCCGACGCCGACCCAGACCCCGATGCTCGCCGAACGGGTGCCGGCCAACTGCTCGGAGATGACTCTCAGACCCCCGGGCAGGAGGGTGCGCCGGATCCGTGAGGTCACCTGGCCACCGTCGTCGGTGACCGTCTGGAGGGTGCGGGTGGTGCCGACCCGCTGCGGCAGGGAGGGGCGGGACGGCGACGGCCGGCCAGCAGAAGCCTGCTGGCCGACCGTCGTTGCCTTGCTCTGCGTCACGCAGTGATCACTCGGACTCGGCAGGCTCTGCAGCGTCGTCCGACGCCTCGCTGTCCTCGAGGTACGGGATCAGCGAGAGCTTGCCGCGGTCGTCGACCTCGGCGATCTCGACCTGGATCTTCTGACCGACGGCGAGGATGTCCTCGACCGCGTCGACCCGCTTGCCGCCGGCGAGGCCACGCAGCTTGCTGATGTGCAGCAGGCCGTCCTTGCCGGGCATCAGCGAGATGAACGCGCCGAAGTTCGTCGTCTTCACGACCGTGCCGAGGTAGCGCTCGCCGACCTCGGGCATCGTCGGGTTGGCGATCGCGTTGACAGCCTGGCGAGCAGCCTCGGCCGCCTCACCGTTCGTCGCACCGATGTAGATCGTGCCGTCGTCCTCGATCGACAGGGAAGCACCCGTGTCGTCCTGGATCTGGTTGATGACCTTGCCCTTCGGCCCGATGACCTCACCGATCTTGTCGACGGGGATCCGGACCGTGATGATGCGCGGCGCGTGGATCGACATCTCCTCGGGAGCGTCAATCGCCTCCGCCATGACCTCGAGGATCGCCAGGCGCGCGTCGCGAGCCTGGGTCAGCGCGGCGGCCAGCACGTCGGCGGGAAGACCGTCGAGCTTGGTGTCCAGCTGGAGGGCGGTCACGAACTCCTTGGTGCCGGCGACCTTGAAGTCCATGTCACCGAACGCGTCCTCGGCGCCGAGGATGTCGGTCAGCGCGACGTACTCCATCTTGCCGTCGACCTCGCCGGTGATGAGGCCCATGGCGATACCGGCCACGGCCGCACGCAGCGGAACGCCGGCCTGCAGCAGCGACATGGTCGAGGCACAGACCGAGCCCATCGAGGTGGAGCCGTTGGAGCCCATGGCCTCGGAGAGCTGGCGGATGGCGTAGGGGAACTCCTCACGCGTCGGCAGCACGGGCAGCAGCGCCCGGCGAGCCAGCGCGCCGTGTCCGACCTCGCGACGCTTCGGCGAACCGACGCGTCCGGTCTCACCGGTGGAGAACGGCGGGAAGATGTACTTGTGCATGTAGCGACGCGACTTCTCCGGGGAGAGCGTGTCGAGCTTCTGCTCGAGGGTGAGCATGTTGAGCGTGGTGACACCCAGGATCTGGGTCTCGCCGCGCTCGAAGAGCGCCGAGCCGTGCACGCGCGGGATGACGCCGACCTCGGAGTGCAGCGGACGGATGTCGGCGAGGCCGCGACCGTCCATGCGCACCTTGTCGCGCAGCACGCGCTCGCGGACGAGCGACTTGGTCAGCGAGCGGTAAGCAGCGCCGACCTCCTTCTCGCGACCCTCGAACTGTCCGGCGACCTGCTCCATGATCGAGGCCTTGACCTCGTCGAGCTTCGCCTCGCGCTCGAGCTTGCCCTCGATCCGCAGTGCGGCGCCGGTGTCGGTCGCGCCCGCAGCCTCGACGGCGTTGTAGACGTCGTCCTCGTAGTCGAGGAAGATCGGGAAGTCCTGGACGGGCTTGGCGGCTTCCTTGGCCAGCTCGGCCTGGGCCTCGCACAGCTGCTTGATGAAGGGCTTGGCTGCATCGAGACCGCCGGCGACGATCTCCTCGGTCGGAGCCTGGACACCCGACTGGACCAAGGTCCAGGTCTGCTCGGTGGCCTCGGCCTCGACCATCATGATCGCGACGTCACCGGAGTCGGTCACCCGACCGGCGACGACCATGTCGAAGACGGCGTTCTCGAGCTGGCTGTGCGTCGGGAACCCGACCCACTGACCCTCGATGAGAGCGACGCGGACGCCACCGACCGGGCCGGAGAACGGCAGGCCGGAGAGCTGGGTCGACAGCGACGCGGCGTTGATCGCCAGGACGTCGTAGGGGTGATCGGGGTCCAGCGCCATCACGGTGATGACGACCTGGACCTCGTTGCGCAGACCCTTCTTGAAGGTCGGGCGCAGCGGCCGGTCGATCAGGCGGCAGGTGAGGATGGCGTCCTCGCCGGGACGACCCTCGCTGCGGAAGAACGAGCCGGGGATCTGACCTGCGGCGTACATCCGCTCCTCGACGTCGATCGTCAAGGGGAAGAAGTCGAAGTGGTCCTTGGGGTGCTTGCCGGCCGTGGTGGCCGACAGGAGCATCGTCTCGTCGTCGAGGTAGGCGGTCACCGAACCGGCGGCCTGGCGGGCAAGGAGCCCGGTCTCGAACTTGACGGTACGGGTGCCGAACTTACCGTTGTCGATCACGGTTTCGACGGCAGAGATGATGGGTCCCCCATCATTGGACTGAGTCAAAGAAGTTCAATTCCTTCTGTATTTGCGGAGCGATCCGCGGCGTCCCGCGCAGTGCGGGGCTCATGGTTGAGAGGATCCCGCCGGATGTCCCTCACCTGTCTTGGTGGGAGGGGGCCGGTCTTCGATCGAGGCCCGCAGCGCCTCGCTGCCGCCATGCGGTGCGAGGGCCTGAGAGCCACTACCGAGGACCGGGCCAGAACGTGCGGTCGCTCCTGGTTTCGTGGACGTGCGTTGTGCAGTTGTGGTGCAGGTCCGACCCTACCGGGAACGGACCGAAATGCGACGAGAGCGACTGCCCTTCAGGGCAGCCGCTCCGCCCCGTGCTTGGTGCCTTGGGCTTGGATCAGCGTCGAAGGCCGAGGCGCTCGACGATCGAGCGGTAGCGCTCGATCTCTTCCTTCTGCAGGTAGTTCAGCAGCCGGCGGCGCTGGCCGACGAGCAGCAGCAGGCCACGACGGCTGTGGTGGTCGTGCTTGTGGGTCTTGAGGTGCTCGGTCAGGTGAGCGATACGGAAGCTCAGCAGTGCCACCTGGACCTCCGGCGAACCGGTGTCACCCTCGCCGGTGGCGTACTCGGCAATGATCTTCTTCTTGGTTTCCGCGTCAGTACCGATCGACATACGGGGGTTCCTTCCGGTTCGTTGCGCGGCGCGCCGGGGCCTGTTCACCCGGGCACTCTGGATCCGCGGCCGTTGGACGGCGATGTTGCCCCTACGGGCAACCGGAAAAGACTACCAACCGGCTCGACGTACACCGAATCGTGGTCGGACGTGACTCCGCCCCGGCGCGACAGGGGTGGTCTGCGCCGGGGCGGGTCGTGGGGGCGAGCTGAGAAGTGCTGGGCTCAGATCGCCGGAGGAGCGTCGTCGCGACGCTCGGAGACCGTCTGAGATCCGTCCGCGTGGGTCGTGGTGGCGGTGGTACGACGACCGCGGTTGGCCTGCGCCGCGGTGAGCACGACGACCAGGAGACCCGCAATCGTGAGGATCCAGCCGACCATGGTCAGGTCGACACCGTTGAGCGAGTCCGTGACGGCCAGCGCCAGGATCAGGCCCAGGGCGAGCAGGAAGACACCAAGTCCGTAACCCATTCGTCTTGTCCTTTCGATTGTGCCGCCCCGGTGGGGCGAGCCACCTGGTTGTGTACCCGGTCCCGATGGGACTATGCCTCGCGTGACCTCCCTCACCAGCACGACCACGATCGGTGTCTGCAACCTCTGCGAGGCCATCTGCGGCCTGCGCCTGACCATCGAGGACGGTGCCGTCACCGGGGTGCGCGGGAACCCCGAGGACCCCCTCTCGCGGGGCCACATCTGTCCCAAGGGGGTGTCGATCGGCGACATCCACGCCGATCCCGACCGCCTGCGGCGACCGGTGCGTCGTACCGCGGACGGGTGGGTGGAGATCGGCTGGGACGAGGCCCTCGACCTCGCTGCCGACGGACTGGCCGCTGCGATCAACGACCACGGCCGCGACGCGCTCGGCATCTACCTGGGCAACCCCAACGTGCACAGCCTCGGTTCGCTGACCCACGGCACGGCGATGGTGAAGTCGTTCCGCACCCGCAACAAGTTCAGCGCCACCTCGGTCGACCAGCTCCCCCACCAGCTCGTCGCGCACCTGATGTACGGCCACCAGCTCTTCCTGCCGGTCCCCGACATCGACCGGACGTCGTACTTCCTGGTCTTCGGCGCCAACCCGATGGCCTCCAACGGCTCGCTGATGACCGTCCCGGACTTCCCGGGCCGACTGCGCGAGCTCACCGCGCGCGGCGGCCGGATGGTGGTCTTCGATCCGCGGCGCACCGAGACCGCCAAGGTCGCGACCGAGCACCACTTCGTGCGACCCGGCACCGACGCCTTCGTGCTCCTCGCGATGCTCCAGGTCCTCTTCGCCGACGGCCTGGCCCTGGCCCCGGCGTACGTCGACGGAGTCGAGGAGGTCGAGCAGGCCGTCGCCGACTTCACCCCCGAGCGTGCCGAGGCCGTGAGCGGGGTGCCGGCCACTGAGATCCGGCGGATCGCGCACGACTTCGCGGCGGCCGACGGCGCGGCGGCGTACGGCCGGGTCGGCGTCTCCACCCATGCCTTCGGCACCATCTGCCAGTGGGCGGTCCAGCTCCTCAACCTGCTGACCGGCAACCTCGATCGCGAGGGCGGTGCGCTCCTGACCAGTCCCGCCATCGACGCCGTCGGCACCGGACTGATCGGCCGCGGCCACCACGACGTGTGGCGCAGCCGGGTTCGCGGACTGCCGGAATTCGCCGGTGAGCTGCCGGTCTCGGTGCTGCGGGAGGAGATCGAGACGCCCGGCGACGGCCAGATCCGCGCGCTGCTGACGCTCTCCGGCAACCCCGTGCTCTCGACCCCGGATGGCGCCAGCCTCGACCGTGCCGTCCAGGGACTCGACTTCATGGCCGCCGTCGACATCTACCTCAACGAGACCACCCGGCACGCCGACGTGATCCTGCCGCCGACCTCGGCGCTCGAGCGCGACCACTACGACCTGGTCTTCCACCTGTTGGCCGTGCGCAACACCGCCCGCTTCACCCCGGCCGCACTGGAGCCCGAGCAGGGGACCATGCACGACTGGCAGATCTACCGCGAGCTGGCTCGCCGCACCCAGCAGCGGCTGGCGGTGCAACCGCCGCTGCGCAAGCGACTCGAGCAGCGGCTCCGGCTGGCGATCAGCCCCACCATCCTGATCGGGCTGCTGCTGCGGCTCGGGAAGTCAGGCGTCACCCTGCGTCAGCTGCGACGACACCCCGAAGGCGTGGACCTCGGACCGCTTCAGGGCGGGCAGCTCCCCGAGCGCATCCCCCACCGGAGCAAGCGGATCGACGCCACCCCGGCGCTGGTCCTCGGCGATCTGGAACGGCTCCGAGCAGTGCCCCAGCCGGCGGTCGACGAGCTGCTGCTGATCGGTCGGCGCCACCAGCGCGACTGCAACTCGTGGATGCACAACACTGAACGGCTGACGAAGGGTCGGACCCGACACCAGCTCTTCATGCATCCCGAGGACCTTTCCGCCCATGGGCTCACGGACGGCGCACTGGCTCGCGTCGCCTCGCGGGTGGGCGAGGTCCGCGTCGAGGTGCAGGCCACCGAGGACATGATGCGCGGGGTCGTGAGCCTCCCGCACGGCTACGGGCACCAGGTCGCGGACACCCGGCTCTCGCATGCCGTCGAGGTCGTCGGGGTGTCGATCAACGACCTGACCGATGCCGCCCTGACCGACGTGTCCGGCAATGCGGCGCTCAACGGAGTTCCGGTGACCGTGTCGCCTGCGTGAGTGCGGCTCCCTGGTCAACCGCTCACTGGGTCAACAGGGCCAGCACTGCCTCGCGGGCAGCCATCGGGTCAGCGGCCGCCAGCGCTGCCTCGGCTGCGTCCTCGCAGGTGTCCATGCCGACGCTGGCGAGCCGGGCGCCGACCGCGCGTACGGCGGCATCGGCCATCGAGAGCGAGGTGATGCCCATGCCCACGAGCGCACACGCGAGCAGCGGATCGGCGGCCGCCTCTCCGCAGACGCCCACCGGCTTGCCGGCCCGCTGCCCGGCCTCGGCCGTGATGGCGACCAGCTGGAGGACCGCTGGCTGCCACGGGTCGGTGAGGTGGGCCAGATCGGTGGCCATCCGATCGGCGGCCATGGTGTATTGCGTCAGGTCGTTGGTGCCGATGGACAAGAAGTCGACGACCTCGAGCATCCGGTGCGCCAGGAGTGCCGCACTGGGCACCTCGACCATCACCCCGGCCTTGAGTCCGCGCTCGCGCACCTGACCCGCGAACTCCGCGGCCTCGGCCACCGTCGCCACCATCGGTGCCATCACCCAGGTCTCGGTGCCGGTCTCGCGCGCAGCAGCGGCGATGGCGTCGAGCTGTCGGTCGAGGAGGCCGGGGTTCCCGAAGGAGAGGCGCAGGCCGCGCACGCCCAGGGCGGGGTTCTCCTCCCCCTCCATGGTGGCGAAGGCGACCGGCTTGTCCGAGCCGGCATCGAGGGTGCGCACCACGACGTACCCCTTGCCGGCGAAGGGGCGCAGGACCCGGGCATAGATCTCGGTCTGCTCCTCGACCGTGGGCTCCTCCTTGCGGTTGAGGAAGCAGAGCTCGGTGCGGAAGAGGCCGACCCCGTCCACGGGCGCCTGCGCGGCGTTGGTGGCCGAGTCGCCGTCCGCGACGTTGGCCAGGATCTTCACCGGGGTGCCGTCCGCCGTGGCACCCGGCCCCGACCACGAGGCCAGCTGGGCGCGCAGCTCGCGGTCGCGGAGTACGTCGGCGTCGGCCCGCACCGGGTCGGGGTCGATCTCGATCGTGCCGGCGGTGCCGTCGACCAGGAGCATGGCCGAGCCCGAGACCTCCAGGATGCCGGCGGCGCCCACCACGCAGGGGATGCCCAGCTGGCGGGCGATGATCGCGGTGTGGCTGGTCGGGCCGCCCCGCTCGGTCACCAGGGCCAGCACCAGCGCGGGATCGAGCCCAGCGGTGTCGGCCGGAGCCAGGTCCTCCGCGAGCAGGATC
Source organism: uncultured Actinomycetota bacterium (assembly GCA_963850965.1). GTDB lineage: Bacteria > Actinomycetota > Actinomycetes > Propionibacteriales > Nocardioidaceae > Nocardioides. The sequence goes on from CAWKMT010000005.1 coordinate 300,663, forward strand.
GAGGGGCGGTCCGGGGTCGGCACGCCGGGCTCGGGCTCGCCCACGAGCCGGGCCACGAGCCGACGCTCGATGTCGGTCAGGTCGGTGACGCGCTCTGCCATGAGCCCGCCCATGTTGGCGAAGATGACCGAGAACTGCGCGACCGCGCCGTGCATCGAGGCGAGCAGGTCGTCACCTCCGCGCAACTGCTTGCGCACGGCCGAGCGCAAGCCCTTGTCCTTCGCGAGTCCGGCGCTGGCAGCCAGCACCTCTGCCACGGCGCCCACGGCGTTCTCGGCCTTGGCCTGGAAGCCGTCCGCGACCGCGGCCACCGCGTCGTCGTACGCCGCCAGGGCGGCCTCCTCGTCGGCGAAGTCGCCGCTCCCGAAACGGGCCACGGCCTCGGGCGACACCTCGCCTCGGGCGATCAGGGCAGGCGCATGGGCAACACCGGGGACCACGGGGGTGCCGCGCAGCAGGGAAGCAGCGGGCGATGGGTCGGGGTGGGTGCCGGAAGAAGTGACCATGACCACAGTTAACCTCGCCGAACCCTTGACAGTCAACAGATTCGGGCGTAAAACAACATGTACACAGATTCCCGAATCGTCCTCCCGAGGAGAACACCAGCAATGTACGCCGAGGAACGCCAACAGGCCATGGCCCAGCTCATCATCGAGCGCGGCCGGCTCTCGGTGGCCGATCTTGCCACGCAGTACGACGTGACCACCGAGACCGTCCGTCGGGACCTGTCGGCCCTGGAGCGGATGGGGCTGGCCAAGCGCGTGCACGGCGGTGCCGTGCCGGCCAACGCGCTGGCCATGATGGAGTTCGGGCTGCTCGAGCGCGACTCCGCCCGGATCGACGAGAAGGACCGCATCGCCCTTGCTGCGGTCACCCAGCTGCCCGGGGCCGGCTCGGCGATCCTGCTGGATGCCGGCTCGACCACGGCGCGGCTGGCCGCACTCCTCCCCCGCGACCTGCGCCTGACCGTGATCACGCACGCCGTCCCGGTGGCCGCCAGACTGGCCGGCAGCCCGCAGATCGAGCTGCACCTGCTTCCCGGACGCGTCCGCACCACGACCCAGGCGGCCGTCGGGGCCGACACCGTCAATGCGCTCAGCCACCTGCGCGTCGACGTGGCCTTCCTCGGAGCGAACGGCCTGACCGGGTCGCACGGGCTCTCGACCCCCGACGAGCAGGAGGCAGCCACCAAGCGCGCCATGGTGGCCAGCGCCCATCGGGTGATCGCCCTGGTCGACGCCAGCAAGATCGGCGTGGAGTCCTCCCGTCGATTCGCCAGCCTGTCCGAGATCGACGTCGTGATCACCGACTCCTCGGCGACGCCCGATCAACGCCGGATACTCACCGATTCGGGAGTCGAGGTGGTGATCGCGTGATCGTGACCCTGACGCCCAACCCCAGCCATGACCGCACCGTCACCCTGGCCGCCCCGCTCGAGCGCGGAGGAGTGCAGCGAGCGGAGTCCGTGATCTCCCAGGCCGGCGGCAAGGGAATCAACATCTCCCGGGCCTCGGTCGCGGCCGGCATCCCGTCGATCGCCATCCTGCCCGCCGACGAGGAGGACCCCTTCGTCCTCGAGCTGCTGGCAGCCGGGATCGACGCCCGGCCGGTCGCGAACGTCGGCGACCTCCGCGTGAACATCACCATCACCGAGCCCGACGGCACCACGACCAAGCTGAACAGCCCCGGGCCGAGCGTGACGCCCGAGGTGCTGCGCGCCCTCACCGAGGCGCTGCGCCGCCGGGCAGCCAGCGCCGACTGGATCGTGCTGGCCGGGTCACTGCCGCCCGGGGCTCCGGTCGACTGGTACGCCGAGCTGGTGGCCACCCTGCGGGGCGCAGGTGCACGGGTCGCCGTGGACACCAGCGACGCTCCCCTGCGGGCCCTGGTCGATGCCCTGCCCGCGAGTGCCCCGAACCTGATGAAGCCCAACGGCGAGGAGCTCGCGTCCTTCACCGGTCAGGACGGCGAGCTCCTCGAGTCCGACCCCGAGGCGGCGGCCGACGCCGCTCGCACCCTCATCGAGCAGGGCGTCGAGACCGTGCTGGCCACCCTCGGCCCGCACGGCGCAGTCCTGGTCACCCGCAGCGGCGCCTGGCACGCCACGCCACCGCCCACCACAGTCGTCAGCACCGTCGGTGCCGGCGACTCCAGCCTCTTCGGCTACCTCCTCGGGGACCTGCAACGGCGAAGCCCCGCCCAACGACTCGCCCTCGCCGTCGCGTACGGCAGCGCGGCAGCCGGGCTGCCCGGCACCACCATCCCGCACCCGTCGCAGGTCCACCCCGAACTGGTGGTCACCCGCGATCTCAACCTCACCCTAGGAGGGTGACCGTGTCCGACCTCATCACGACCAACCTGGTCGTTCTTGACCGAGACCTCGGCTCTGACAAGCACGAGGTCATCCGCGCCCTGGCCGACCTGGTGGCCGAAGCGGGCCGCGCGAACGACGTGGCCCAGCTGGTGGAGGACGCCTTCGCCCGCGAAGCGACCTCGGCGACCGGCCTGCCCGGCGGCATCGCGATCCCGCACTGCCGCACCACGGGCGTCGACGAGCCGACCGTGGCCTTTGCCCGGCTCTCCCCGCCGGTCGACTTCGGCGCCAAGGACGGCCCGGCCGACCTCGCCTTCCTGATCGCGGCCCCGGCCGGCGGCGACAGCACCCACCTGCAGCTGCTGACCAAGCTCGCCCGGGCGCTGGTGAAGCCGGCATTCACGGCCTCCCTGCGTTCCGCGCAGACCCCGGCCGACCTGGTGGCGATCGTGAGCGACGTCCTGGGGGCCGCACCCGTGCCCGCGGCAGCTCCGCCGGCCCCGGCTGCGCCCGGTGCGCCCGCTGCCGCGACTCAGGCCGAGCAGCACAGCCTGGTCGCCGTGACGGCGTGCCCCACGGGTATCGCGCACACCTACATGGCGGCCGAGGCCCTCGAGGCGGCCGCCGAGCGCGCCGGGGTCACGATCTCGGTCGAGACCCAGGGCTCGGCGGGCTCACACCCGCTCTCCCCCCAGGTGATCGCCGACGCGTCGGCGGTGATCTTCGCCGTCGACGTCGGGGTCCGCGACCGAGGTCGCTTCGCCGGCAAGCCGGTCGTGTCGTCGGGCGTGAAGCGCCCGATCGACGAGGCGGACAAGATGATCGCCGAAGCCCTGCGGTACGCCGCCGACCCCGACGCTCCGCGCGTGGAGGGTTCGGTCACCGCGGGGGAAGGTGGCAGTGCCGACGAGAGCTGGGGTGGCCGGATCCGCCGGGTCCTGATGACCGGGGTCTCCTACATGATCCCGTTCGTCGCCGCCGGTGGTCTCCTGATCGCCCTCGGCTTCCTCCTCGGTGGCTACGAGATCACCGGTCCCGGATTCGACATCGCCACCGGCAACACGCTCTTCGACCTGCCGGACGTCAACGCGCTCGGGCTCGATCACGCGCTCTTCGGCAGCCCGCTGATGGCCTACCTGGGCGCCCTGCTCTTCGCCCTCGGTGCGACCGCCTTCGGCTTCCTGGTGCCCGCCCTGGCCGGGTACATCGCGTACGCGATCGCCGACCGTCCCGGGATCGCGCCCGGCTTCGTGATGGGCGCCGTCGCGGGCCTCCTGAACACCGGCTTCATCGGCGGCATCATCGGCGGTGTGCTTGCCGGCCTGATCGCCCACTGGATCGCCAGCTGGAGCGTGCCGACCTGGGCCCGGGGGCTGATGCCGGTCCTCGTCATCCCGCTCGGCGCCACGCTCGCCTCGGGGCTGGTCATGGTCGTGCTGCTCGGCAAGCCGCTCGCCTACCTCACCACCCAGCTCTCCGACGGCCTCAACAGCCTCGGCGACAAGCCCGGCCTGGCGATCCTGCTCGGCGTGATCCTCGGCCTGATGATGGCCTTCGACATGGGTGGGCCGCTGAACAAGACGGCCTACGCCTTCGCGACAACCGGCCTCGGGGCCGCGGCTGCCGCGGCCGGGGACGCACCCGAGCTCAAGGTGATGGCAGCCGTGATGCTGGCCGGCATGACCCCGCCCCTGGCGCTCGCCCTGGCGACGGTCGTTCGGCCGGGCCTCTTCACGGTCCCCGAGCGCGAGAACGGCAAGGCCGCCTGGCTGATGGGCGCCTCGTTCATCACCGAGGGCGCCATTCCGTTCGCTGCGGCCGACCCACTGCGGGTGATCCCGTCGATCATGGCCGGCAGCGCCGTCACCGGCGGCCTGGCCATGGCACTCGACGTGACACTGTTGGCTCCCCACGGTGGGATCTTCGTGCTCTTCGCCGTGGGCAACATCGCGGGCTTCCTGATCGCGCTGGTTGCCGGGACGCTCGTGTCGACCGCCGCGGTCATCGCCCTGAAGTCGGCCAGCCATGCGTCGACCGAGCTCGTCACCGTCTGACCTGATCCTCCACACCCACCACGAAGGAGCACCATGCCCACCAAGTCCGTCGTCGTCGGCTCAGCCGTCGGCCTCCACGCCCGCCCCGCCGCCCTCATCGCCGAAGCCGCCGACGAGCTGGACTCCGAGGTCTTCCTCGCCATCCCCGGTCAGGACCCGGTCGACGCCAGCTCGGCGCTGATGATCATGACCCTGGGCGCCGGGAACGGCGACACGGTCGAGGTGTCCGGAGAGGACCAGGCAGCCGTCGATGCGATCGCCGCCCTGGTCGTCCAGGATCTCGACGCCTGACCACCGACGAGGCTGGCCCGTCCGGGGAGATCCGGGCGGGTCAGCGCTGTTCGGCGCGGACCGCGAGGTAGACCGCCCGGACCCCCACCGCTCGCTCCAGCTCCCGCACGACACCGCCGAAGAACTGCTGGCGGTACGTCTCGTCGGTGACCGTGGAGACGGTGAGGTAGAGGCCGGAGAACGCCGAGAGGAACGTCGCCACCTGCAGCAGCGCCACCGAGACGCTGTCCAGGCCCGGGACGCTCCGCGTCGGCGAGGTCAACCAGGCATCCATCACCGCGTCGGTCATGATCAGCGACCCGAAGATCATCAGGAACACGAAGACCGAGAGCGTCACGAGCAGCACCTGGACCGACTGGACCACCATCAGGACCAGCACGAGGTTCCAGCGCTCGAGACCGCTCACCTCGGCGTGCGCGGCAGGGTTGCAGTCCGGGTCGGCCACCAGCGCCTGAGCTGCCTGCTCCAACGGCGTGCCGCGACAGGCCCGCAGCAGCAGGTCGTCGTCCACGTCGTCGTCGGTGCGGTCGACCTCCTCGGGCAGCCGCACGAGGAGGAAGCCGACCGCCAACACCACGAAGAGCAGGACCGTGAGCCACAGCGCGCCGACGCTGAGGTTCGAGCCCACCTGCCACACCTCGGTGTTGACGAACAGGAAGGTGATGAAGAGCAGCAGCAGCGGGAGCGCCCGGGTCGTCATCGGCAGCAGGGTGCGCAGGCTCCCGAAGGTGCGGGCCAGCGCCCACCGCACGATCTGGGCGGCGTGCAGCTGCGTGAGCGCGTAGTAGGCGGCCGAGAGCAACACCACCGAGGCCAGCGTCGCCGGCCCCAGGGTCAGCTGGTCGGCGAACCACGCCACCACTCCCCCGGCACCACTCGCGACCACGAGCACGACCACGAGGAAGGGGACGTAGCGACGAGCCGTCATCGCCCGGCGCACCTGGGCCCGCTGCTCGGGGACGAAGTAGGTCAGACCGTGGAGCAGGAACCACTCGTCGGCCGCCCGCACCTCTGGGGCGGGGTCCGGCCTCACGAGGTTGCGCCGAGCAGGGCGCGGGCGCGGCGTACGTCGTCGGCCATCTGCTCGACGAGGGCGTCGACGGAGTCGAAGGCCGTCATGCCCCGCAGCCGCTCGACGAAGGAGACCTCCACCTCGACGTCGTACAGCTCGAGGTCGGAGCGGTCCAGGACGTAGCTCTCGACGCGGCGCTCACGCTCGCCGTCGAAGGTCGGGTTGGTGCCGACACTGATCGCGGCGGGGTGGGTCTCGCCCGTGTCGAGGCGACGCAGCCGGCCGGCGTACACCCCGTCAGCGGGCGCGGCAGTCAGGGAGTCGGTCGGGACGTTGGCGGTGGGATAGCCGAGCTCACGACCACGCTGGTCGCCGCGCACGACGGTGCCGCGTACGGCGTACGGACGACCGAGTGCCTCGGCAGCGCCGGCCACGTCCCCGGCTGCCAGGCAGGTGCGGATGTAGGTGGACGACCAGACCTGGGGGCCACCGTCGAGCGCGATGCCCTCGGCGGTGAAGTCGCGGGTGGTGCCGGCGTCGCGGAGGCTCGCGACGTCCCCGGCCGCGCGGTTGCCGAAGCGGAAGTTGGCGCCCACGACGACGGTGGCGACGTGCAGGGTCTCGACGAGGACCCGGTCCACGAACTCCTCGGGTGTCCACGCGGCGACGTCCCGGTCGAACGGCAGCGCGAGGACGGCGTCGGCGCCGACCCCCGCCAGGAGCTCGGCCCTGGTCTCCAGGGTGGTCAACGCGGTCGGGGCGTGCTCCGGGCGGAGCACGGCCATCGGGTGCGGGTCGAAGGTGACCGCGACCAGCAGCAGCCCGCGCTCGTCGGCCACGGCGCGAGCCCGCTGGAGGACGTGCGCGTGGCCGAGATGGACGCCGTCGAAGTTGCCGATGACGACAGCCGTCCGGCCCAGATCGGACGGGACCTCGTCCATCGATCGCCAGATTCGCACGGCCAGAAGACTAGCCGCTCGCTGCGCGCGCTCCGGCGAGGGACGGCTCAGACGAAGACCGCGACGGCCCGGGCGACGTCGTCGCGCGGCTCGTAGAGGGCGAGGAACTCGCCGTCCGGAGCGAAGAGAGCCGTGAGTTCGGCGAGCTGGAGGTCGAGCTTGCGACCCACCCGGACATCGTCCGCGAGGGCATCGTCGAGGTCGTGCGAGGCGAAGACTGCCCGGGCCACGTCGGCGATCGGGACCACCTCGAAGCTGTCCGCCAGCTGCTCGAGGGTGCGGGCCGACGCCTCGTCGAACGGGCCCACAGCGGTCCGCCGCAGGGCGGTCAGGTGCCCGCCGACCCCGAGCGTTGCCCCCAGGTCGCGGGCGATCGCGCGGATGTAGGTGCCGCTCGAGCAGCGCACCGACAGGTCGACGTCGACGCTCTCGCCGTCGCGGCGGACCTCGAGGACCTCGAGCGCGTGGATCGTCACCTGACGGGACTTCAGCTCGACCTGCTCGCCGTCGCGCACGCGCTGGTAGGCACGCTTCCCGTCGACCTTGATCGCGGAGACCGAGGTCGGAACCTGGTCGATCACCCCGGCGAAGGGCACCAGCGCCGCTCGCACCATGGCCTCGGTGACGTCGGCCGCCGAGACCTGCTCGATCGTCTCGCCCTCGGCGTCGTCGGTCGTGGTGGTGGCACCGAGCCGAACGGTGGCGTCGTACCCCTTCTCGGTCAGCATCAGGTGCCCGAGCAACCGGGTGGCCCGGTTGATGCCGAGCACCAGCACGCCCGTGGCCATCGGGTCGAGGGTGCCCGCGTGGCCGACCTTGCGGGTGCCGGCCAGCCGGCGTACCCGGGAGACCACGTCATGGGAGGTGATGCCGGCGGGCTTGTCGACGACGACGAGCCCGGCCAGCGGGCCGCCCAGAGGTGGGGTGTCGGTCACTTCTCGTCGTCGGTCGCGTCTGCGGCGACGTCTGCTTCGTCGTCGCTCGCAGCGTCGTCCTCGCGCGGCTTCTTGTACGGGTCGCTCTCGCCGGCGTGCTGGGCGCCTTCGCGGGCTGCAGCGACCTCGGCGTCGGCGGCCCGGGCCCGGGCGAGGATCTCGTCCATCTGGCGCGCACTCTCGGGGAGGGCGTCATGGATGAAGGTCAGCGTCGGGACCAGGCGCATCCCGAGCTGCTTGCCGACCTCCGCGCGGAGCACGCCCTTGGCGGACTCCAGCGCCGCTGCGCTGGCCTCCATGTCGGTCTCGTCGCCGAGCACGGTGTAGAAGATCGTGGCCTGCTGGCTGTCACCGGTCAGGCGTACGTCGGTGATGGTCACGAAGCCGAGCCGCGGGTCCTTGATCCGACGCTCGAGCATCTCGGCGACGATCACATGGATCCGGTCGGCAATCTTGCGCACCCTTGGGCTGGCCATACGACTCACTCCTGATCAACGTGACGTGCTGAGAAACCGACTGTCGTGCGTGTCGTGCTGGTCGTGCCGGACGGGCGCCGCACCCACAGGGGGCGGGCACCCGGTGAAACAGTCGCGGCCGCCCCGGGAGATCCCGGGACGGCCGCGACTCGAACATCAGGCGCGCGGGATCTCGCGCATCTCGAACGACTCCACGATGTCGCCGATCTCGATGTTCTGGAAGTTCTTCAACACCAGACCACACTCGAAGCCCTCGCGGACCTCCGAAGCGTCGTCCTTCTCGCGCTTGAGCGACGCCAGGTCGAGGTTGTCCGCGATGACCTTGCCATCACGAAGCACCCGCGCCTTGGCGTTGCGGCGCACGGTGCCACCGATGACCATGCAGCCCGCGATGTTCCCCAGCTTCGAGGAACGGAAGATGGTGCGAATCTCGGCCTGGCCGAGGGACGCCTCTTCGTACTCGGGCTTGAGCAGGCCCTTGAGCGCGGCCTCGATCTCCTCGATCGCCTGGTAGATGACCGAGTAGTAACGAATCTCGACACCTTCCTTCTCGGCCATCTTGCCCGCGTTGCCCTGGGGCCGGACGTTGAAGCCGATGATGATGGCGTCGGAGGCAGCAGCCAGGTCGACGTTGGTCTCGGTGATCGCACCGACACCGCGGTCGATGACGCGCAGGTGCACGTCCTCGCCCACATCGATCTGGGCCAGCGAGTCCTCGAGGGCCTCGACCGAACCGGACACATCGCCCTTGAGGATGAGGTTGAGCTCCTGGCTCGCGCCCTTCTCCATGGAGGCCATGAAGTCCTCGAGAGTACGACGCACGCGACGCTTGGCCTGCATGGCCGCACGCTCGCGGGACTCCCGCTTCTCGGCGATCTGACGAGCCATCCGGTCGTCGTCGACCACGATGAACGTCTGGCCGGCACCGGGCACCGCCGTGAGACCGAGGACCATCGCGGGACGCGACGGGTCGGCTTCGGTGATGTTCTCGCCGTGCTCGTCGAGCATGGCGCGCACGCGGCCGTAGCCGGCGCCCGCCACGATCGAGTCGCCGACGCGGAGGGTTCCGCGCTGGACGAGGACCGTCGCCACCGGACCGCGACCGCGGTCGAGGTGGGCTTCGACGACCAGGCCCTGGGCGTCCTGGTTCGGGTTGGCCCGCAGGTCGAGCGAGGCGTCCGCCGTGAGGATGACCGCCTCGAGCAGCTTGTCGAGGTTGAGCTCCGACTTGGCCGAGACGTCGACGAACATGGCGTCGCCGCCGTACTCCTCGGGGATCAGGCCGTACTCGGTCAGCTGTCCGCGGACCTTGGTCGGGTCGGCGTCGGGCTTGTCGATCTTGTTGACCGCGACCACGATCGGGACACCGGCGGCCTTGGCGTGGTTCAACGCCTCGACCGTCTGCGGCATGACGCCGTCGTCCGCCGCCACCACGAGGATCGCGATGTCGGTGGCCTGGGCACCACGAGCACGCATGGCCGTGAAGGCCTCGTGACCGGGGGTGTCGATGAAGGTGATCCGACGCTCGGTGCCGTCGACCTCGGTGGCGACCTGGTAGGCGCCGATGTGCTGCGTGATGCCACCGGCCTCCTTGTCCCCGACGTTGGCGTTGCGCAGGGCGTCGAGCAGTCGGGTCTTTCCGTGGTCGACGTGACCCATGACGGTGACGACCGGGGGGCGGTGGGCGAGATCGTCCTCGCCACCCTCGTCCTCACCGAAGTCGAGGTCGAAGGACTCGAGCAGCTCGCGGTCCTCGTCCTCGGGAGAGATGACCTTGACGATGTAGTTGAGCTCCTCAGCGAGCAGCTCGAACGTCTCGTCGTTGACCGACTCGGTCGCGGTGACCATCTCGCCGAGCGAGAAGAGCATCTGCACCAGTGCTGCTGCGTCGACGCCAATACGCTCGGCGAAGTCGGTCAGCGAAGCACCGCGCGGAAGGCGAACGGTCTCGCCGTCGCCCTTGCGGACGCGCACACCACCAATGGTGGGCGCCTGCATCGCCTCGAACTCCTGACGACGAGCGCGCTTGGACTTGCGTCCTCGACGCGAGGGGCCGCCGGGGCGACCGAAGGCACCCTGGGTCTGTCCACGCTGACCGGGACGACCGGCATTGGGACGGCCACCGCTCGGGAAGGAACCACCGGGACGACCACCCGCACCGGGGGCACCGCCACCGGGCGCACCGCGCCCGGGAGCACCGCCACGGCCGGGAGGGCCACCGCGGCTGGGGGCACCGGCGCGGCCGGGACCGCCGCTGGGGCCGCCAGGACCGCCGGGGCCACGACCGCCAGGGCCGGAGCCGAAGGCCGCCGGGGACTTGGGCATCATCGCCGGGTTGGGGCGCGGCATGCCGCCGCCACCGTCACGGCTGGACGGCGGACGCGGCGGGCGGGTGTCGGACGACCCACCGGGTGCGACCGGAGCGCCACCGGCAGCCGGCGGACGCTGGTCAGCGGCAGGAGCCGGAGCGGACGGGCGTCGGCCCATCCCCTGGCTGGGTGCGAACGGGTTGTTGCCCGGACGCGGCGAGCCGGGACGGCCCACCGGACGTGGGGCGGGAGCCTTGGGGGTGCCCTTCGGCGAGGCCGCGGCAGCAGGTGCCTCGGGCTCGGCACTGGGGGCCTCGGGCGCAGCCTCGACCGGAGCTGCAGCCGCAGGGGCTTCCGGCGCGGGCGTCTCGACGGCAGGGGCCTCGGCGACCGGGGCACGCTTGGGACCCGGCTTGGGAGCACCGGGGGTGGCGGTCGGCGCTGCTTCAGGGGCCTCAGCAGGTGCCTCGGCGGCGGCTGCCGCTTCGACGGGAGCTTCGGCGGGCGCGGCCTTCTTGGCCGGCGCCCGGGGTGCCGGCTTCGCGGACGCCTCGGGGGCGGCCGGAGCAGCGGGGGCGGCGGTCTTCAGCTGGTCGCCGTACTCCTTGCGGAAACGCATCTCCGCAGGCAGTTCGACAGTCGAGCTCGCCGACTTGACGAACTCGCCCATCTCTTTGAACTTCTCGAGAACGAACTTGCTCTCGACACCGAACTCTTTGGCGAGTTCGTGGACTCGGGTCTTAGCCACGTTGCTCCTTCTGGCCTGAGACCCGACTCCGGGTGTTACTCAGACCGATATGGGGTGGGCAAACTCATTTCGAGTTACTCATCGAGTGCTCATGAGCTGCTGCTCCAGTTTCTGTCGGTCGATCACGGTTGGCTTGCGTGCGAGTCGAGATGGTCGGCCAGCGATCCGCTGGTCAACCCCACCCCGGATCCTCCTGACACACGGAGGGCACGGGAGAAGGCTCTCCGGCGTACCGCGAGCTGAAAACACTCGGGCGTGGGGTGCAGGTGCGCTCCGCGTCCGGTTGCGGTCCCGGTCGGATCGGGCAGCACGGCCAGCTGGCCGTGCGTGTCCGAGCCGGCGACGATCCGCAACAACTCGCTCTTCGCGGCCCGCTGGCGACATCCGATGCAGGTCCGGACGGGACCGGTGAGGGTCCCGGGATCCGGGCGTGCTGGGGAGATGTGTTCACGAGCCACTGTGCCCAACCCTACCGTGCCCGCCCACCGGATATCGAACTGAGCCCCGCGGGACAACGCCCCGGAGGGTCATTCCGGTGCCGGCGCCTCGTCGGACCTGATGTCGATGCGCCAGCCGGTGAGCCGCGCGGCCAGTCGGGCGTTCTGCCCTTCCTTGCCGATGGCGAGCGAGAGCTGGAAGTCGGGCACGACCACCCGGGCCGAACGGGCCTCGAGGTCGACGATCTCGACGGCGCTCACGCGGGCCGGCGACAGCGCGTGCGCCACGAGCTCGGCGGGGTCCTCGGACCAGTCGACGATGTCGATCTTCTCGCCGTGCAGCTCGGACATGATGTTGCGGACCCGCTGCCCCATCGGCCCGATGCAGGCGCCCTTGGCGTTCACGCCGGGAGCCGAGGTGTGCACCGCGATCTTGGTGCGGTGACCCGCCTCGCGCGCGATCGCGGCGATCTCGACGGTGCCGTCGGCGATCTCGGGGACCTCGAGGGCGAAGAGCTTCTTGACGAGGTTCGGGTGCGATCGGGAGAGCGTGATCTGGGGTCCGCGCATGCCCTTGCGAACCGAGACGACCAGGCACTTGATCCGGGCGCCGTGGTCGTAGCGCTCGCCGGGGACCCGCTCCCCCATCGGCAAGATCGCCTCGAGCTTGCCGAGGTCGACCATGACGTCGTCGGGGTTGCGACCCTGCTGGATGATCCCCGAGATGATGTCGCCCTCCTTGCCGGCGAACTCACCGAACCGGATGTCGTCCTCGGCGTCGCGCAGGCGCTGGAGCATGATCTGCTTCGCGGTCGTCGCCGCGATGCGACCGAAGCCCTGAGGGGTGTCCTCGAACTCGCCGACCTCGTTGCCGTCGTCGTCGACCTCGGTCGCCATCACGGTCACGTGGCCGCTCTTGCGATCGAGCTTGACGCGCGCCTTGTCCTGGGCGCCCGGCGTCTTGTGGTAGGCGGTGAGGAGGGCCTGCTCGATGGCTTCGACGAGCACGTCGAACGAGATCTCCTTCTCGCGCTCGAGCATGCGCAGGATGCTCAGGTCGATGTCCATCAGAGCTCCCCTTCACTTTCATTCCCGGCCGGGGGGCCGGTCTCGTCGCCCGTGTTCTCGGGCTGGTCTTCGGTCTGGTTCTCGGGCTGGTCGTGGGGCTGGTCTTCGGGTGCGGCCGTGGCACGACCCTTGCGGTTGAACTCCACCTGCACGAGCGCCTTGGCGATCTCGGAGTAGGCCACTGCCCGCTCCTCGCCCTCGACGTCGAGGACGGCGGTGTCGTCGTGGGAGCTGGTGATGCGGCCGGTGAAGCCGGACTCGTCGGTCAAGGTCACCTTGACCAGGCGGTCGACATTGCGTCGCCAGTGACGAGGAAGGGTGAGGGGACGATCGACTCCGCGTGAGGTCACCTCGAGGGTGTACGGCTGCTCGCCCAGCACGTCGGAAGTGTCGAGCACCTCGGAGACCGCGCGGGTGGCGTCGGCCACGTCGTCCATGGTGACTCCACCGTCCTTGTCGACGGCGATCCGGACGATACGACGCTTCCCGGCGGGCGTGACCTCGACGGCCTCGATGTCGAGACCCAACGCGCTCAAGGGGTCGACGAGCTCAGTCTCGATCCGCTCCCGGACGGCATCCTGCTTGGCACTGCTCACGGGCGGGCGACCTCCTTGTGCTGTTGTTGAAACCCAACGATAGCGGCTGCGCAGCCAGCCCCCGACCCGGCGGGGATAGGGTCGGCGCCGTGCCAGCCCACCGCCTTGTCCTCGCGACGCGTCGTGCGACGCTGGGGGGTGCGCTGATGGTGCTCGGCCTCGGTGCCGGCTGCGACCTCGACCGGCGGCCCACCGAAACGGCCCCCACCCCCACCGCTCCGGACGATGGCGACTCGCAACTCGTGGCCACGGTCACCGCAGAGCTGCTCGAGCTCGCCGCCCTGGTCGCCCGCACCCGGGCCGACCACCCGGGGCTGGTGCCCGCCACGGAGCACCTGCGGGCGCTGCACGCCGCCCACCTCGAGCTGCTGGGGTCGGAAGCCGGGGTCGCCCCCGCTGCCCCGCGGAGCCCGGCCAAGCCCGGTGCGGCCCTCTCCGCACTGCGCGCCCGCGAACGCCGAGCCCGCTCGCAGCTCGCGGACTGGTCCGTGGCCGCCGAGAGCGGCGCCCTCGCCCGACTCCTCGCCAGCATGTCCGCAGGCGTTGCCCAGCAGCTCGCCGCGTGGCCGGCCCGCACCTCAGCGAGCGGCTCATGAGCACTCTCGATGCCCTGCAGACGGCGCTGGCCGCCGAGCACGCCGCGCTCCACGTGTACGGCGCACTGGGCGCCCGCACCTCGGCTGCGGCGACCCCGGCGCTCTTCGGTGACCTCTCGACGGCGTACGCCGCGCACCGCGGGCGGCGCGACGCCCTCGTGCGCGAGATCACTGATCTCGACGGCACCCCCGTGGCGGCCGCACCGGTCTATGAGCTGCCCGGACGCCTCGCCACGACTCAGGGCGTCGCAGCCGCGGCCCTGGACGTGGAGCGTTCGTGCGCGGCCACCTACGCGTGGCTGGTGGGCGAGACGGCGGGGCCGGTCCGGCGGCGAGCGATCGAGGCGCTGACAGAGTCAGCGGTCCGCGAACTCGTCTTCCGAGGAACTCCCGAGATGCTCCCCGGAACAGCTGACTTCGCGGACCGCTGATGCTGGGCTGAACGCCTGCGCACGAGCATGCGGCGTCGATTGCCCCACACGCACGCTCCGGCGCACCTCACATCTGTGCATTGCACAAACATGCAACGGGTGCCCTGCCCCCGAGGTCAGGCGCGGTAGGCAGCCCACATCTGCGACATCCGGGTGCTCTGACCGGCGCTGAACTGGTTGTAGCAGCTGTCGTAGCTGTAGTCCATGTAGTTGTGGATCGGGTCCAGGCCCGGCAGGGCGCACGAGTCGCGCCCGGCGGGGCAACCGCTGGTCGAACTGGACTGGGCAGGAGTGTCGGACACCTGGTCGTTGGTGGTCGTGCACCCGCCCTGGAACGTGTGGTAGAGCCCGAACCAGTGGCCGGCCTCGTGCGTGGCGGTCTCGCCCAGGTTGTAGTTGGTGGCCGACCCGCCCGGGAGCGAGGTGTACTGCACCCGGATCCCGTCGATGGCGGGCTGGGAGGCGTAGTCCCACGGGAAAGTCGCGATCCCGAGGTAGGAGAAGTTCACCAGCCAGATGTTGAGGGCGTTCTTGCCCCCAAGCCTGGTCTGGGCGCGGTACTGGGTGCTCTGCTTGTCGCGGTGCCAGTTGGTGTTGTTGAAGCGGTCGATCCCGGCGAGCGTGAAGCTCACTCCGGTGTCGGCGGCCTCCGGCGACTTCTGGCCGCCGAAGCTCGCGTTGAGGACGCTGATCTGCTGGGCGATCTGGGTGTCGGTCACGTCGCCGTTGCCCGCAGCATCGCGCATCACGTGGACGTAGACCGGGACACTCACGACAGCGGCGGCAGCCGCGCTCGCACTCGTGCCGCGCTGACGGAGACGGGCCCGCATGTCACGCTCGATGGAGCGCTGCTCCGCGGCTGTCAGGTCGCGGTGGTCGAGGCCGCTGCGTCCGCCGCGGGCAGCGTCGGCGGCATCAGAACTGGTAGGAGTGAGGCAATCGGCACCGGTGTCCCGCGCCGCGAGGTGCGCGGCTGCGGGAGAGGTGAGGCCGGTGCTGAGCAGTGCCAGGGTGCCGATAGCGGCGACGGCAGCCTTCGCGAGCGTGTGCTTGATGCCCATGCGGGGAGATCCTTCCGGTCGGGCCGCCGGATCGCGGCGGCCAAGAGTCGTGATCTTGGCCCTCGCAACGGTCGAGCGGGAGTCCCCCGGCTCTGCGTATTCGTGCAATGCAGCAACGTGCAGTTGAGCCCTGCCGCGGCTCACCAGCCGGCGAGGACCCCGGGAATCTCGGAGAGGCTGTGCACGACCGCATCGGGGTCGCCCTCGGTGTGACCGCGCTGCGTCTCCGGGATGGTGCTGTGCGGGATGTGGATCGCCCACATGCCGGCACTCTGGGCCCCCCAGATGTCGTCGAAGAGACGGTCCCCGACGTAGACGCAGCGGCCGGGGTCGTCGATCCCGAGCGCGTCCATCGCAGCACCGAAGGCCTGCGGTGAGGGCTTCGTCCAGGGGATCTCGCTGGTGTAGACGTCCGCATCGATGAGGTGGCGGACCCCGTCACGCTCGAAGATCGCCTCGTGGAAGGCGCGCGGCCAGATGGTGTTGGACAGCACGCCGATCTTCAAGCGCCGGGCGCGCAGCTCCTCGAGCAGCGGCGCCACCTCGGGGTCGGTGCCGGTGTGGGGACGCCAGAAGTCGTAGTAGGCGGCCAGCAGCTCGGGGTCGTGGTCGAGGCCGGCCTCGGCGAAGAGGTCCGCGACCGTCGAGCTCTGCTGCTGGTCGCGCGAGCGCCCCCAGATCACCTCGCCCGCAGCGTGCAGCCGGGAGGTGATCTCCTCCGGTGGGTGGTCGGCGTTCACGACCGCCTGCGCGAGCGCCAGCGACTCGGCGTGGAAGTCCACGTCGTGCCAGCGGGTCAGGGTGCCGCCCCAGTCGAAGATGACGGCGTCGATGCCGTACGGCGAGTCAGCCACGGACCAGCTTCACGACGTGGGAGACGACGTGGTCCGCGGCGATCTGCTCCTTCTCGCCGCTGAGCCGGTCCTTGACCTCGATCACGCCGTCGGCGAGGCCCTTGCCGACCACCACGATGGTCGGGATGCCGATCAGCTCGGCGTCCTTGAACTTCACGCCGGGGCTGACCTTGCCGGCGCGGTCGTCGTACAGCACCTCGATGCCCTGGCTGCTGAGCTCGTGGGCGATCCGCTCGGCGGCCGCGAAGAGCGCCTCGTCCTTGCCGGCCGCGACGATGTGCACGTCGGCGGGAGCCACCTCGCGGGGCCAGACCAGACCGAACTCGTCGAGGGTGCCCTCCGCGATGGCAGCCACGGCCCGCGAGGGGCCGATGCCGTAGGAACCCATGGTCACCGTGACCAGCTTGCCGTTCTCGTCGAGGACCTTGAGGTCCAGGGCGTCGGCGAACTTCCGGCCGAGCTGGAAGATGTGGCCCATCTCGATGCCGCGAGCGGACTCGAGCGTGCCCGCGTCACAGCTCGGGCAGGCGTCACCATCACGGACCTCGGCGGCCTCGATGGTCCCGTCGGGCACGAAGTCGCGCCCGGCGACCAGGTCGAGGACGTGGCTGCCGTCGACGTTCGCGCCGGTCACCCAGCGGGTGCCCTCGACGACGCGCGGGTCGACGAGGAAGCGGATCTCGGACGTGCTCTTCTCGCCGAGCGCACCGGGCCCGATGTAGCCCTTGACCAGCGAGGGGTGCGTGGCGAAGTCCTTCTCGCCGAACGGTTCGAACTCCGCGGGGTGCACGGCCGCCTCGAGACGCTTCTGGTCGACCTCGCGGTCGCCGGGCACCCCGATGGCGAGCGCCTCGCGGGTGCCGTCGGGGTGCGACAACATCATCAGGACGTTCTTGAGGGTGTCCGCGGCGGTCCAGGGGCGGTCCTCGCGGGGGAAGGCGTCGTTGAGGTGGTCCACGAGCGTGGCGATGGTGGGGGTGCCGGGCGTCTGCTCGGCGTGGGCGGCGGGGGCGTCGTCGTACGCGGCCGCCGCGGGCGCGGGCACCTGGACGGCCTCGACGTTCGCGGCGAAGTCGCACTGGGTGCAGCGGACGTAGGTGTCCTCGCCGATGTCGGCCTTGGCCAGGAACTCCTCGGACTTCGAGCCGCCCATCGCTCCCGAGTGAGCCGAGACGATGACGTACTCGAAGCCGAGCTTGTCGAAGATCCGGATGTAGGCGTCGCGATGCTGCTGGTAGCTGGCTTCGAGGCCGGCATCGTTGACGTCGAAGGAGTAGGAGTCCTTCATGACGAACTCCCGGCCCCGCAGGAGGCCGGCGCGCGGACGCGCCTCGTCGCGGTACTTGGTCTGGATCTGGTAGATCGAGAGCGGCAGGTCCTTGTAGGAGGAGTAGAGGTCCTTCACCACGAGGGTGAACATCTCCTCGTGGGTCGGTCCGAGCAGGTAGTCGTTGCCCTTGCGGTCCTTGAGCCGGAACAGGCCGTCGCCGTACTCGGTCCAGCGACCGGTCGCCTCGTAGGGCTCGCGGGGCAGCAGAGCGGGGAAGGAGACCTCCTGGGCGCCCATGGCGTCCATCTCGTCGCGGATGATCTTCTCGACCTTGCGCAGCACCTTCAGCCCGAGCGGCAGCCAGGTGTAGATGCCGGGCGCGGCACGGCGGATGTACCCGGCGCGCACCAGCAGTCGGTGGCTCGCGACCTCGGCGTCGGCCGGATCGTCTCGCAGGGTGCGTACGAACAGGCTCGACATCCGGAGAATCATGGGCGCAAGGCTACTTGTGCGCCTCGGGCACTCGCGACCCAGTTGCGCAGCAGCGCGATGTGACGCGGCCCTAGCCTTCCCGGGCCGCCTGGAGCGCCGCGCGGATGAGGGGAATCTGCAGCGGCAACCGGGCGAACGAGGCGACCTTGAACCCCTGGTTGCGTGAGCGCCTCGAGTCGAGGGCCATCTTCACGTTGCCGGGGAAGACTCCCAGCAGGAGCGCGGCACTGGCCCAGCCGGCGAGGGCACGGGTGCTCGGGTGGACGAGGCCAGCCGCGCAGGCGATCTCGACGACGCCGCTGCCGAGGATGACCTCACGGTGCGCGGGCACCCAGCTCGGCATCAGCGGCTCGTAGAACTGGGGACGGACCAGGTGGACGGTCCCGCTGACGGCCAGCAGGCCGGCGAGGCCGGCGGTACTCCTCGAAAGATTCACGCCCCGACGGTAGCCGGGGGCACCGCGCCCACCGGCGCCGCGATCACCGCGATCCTCAGAACATGATGGTGGCGAAGCGCGCGGTCTCGACGAAGCCGACCTTGGCGTATGCCTGACGAGCCGGGGTGTTCCAGTGGTTGACGTAGAGCGACACCACCGGGGCGACCTCCTGCTGGATCAGCGCCACGACCGCCGCCATGCCAGCCGAGGCGAGCCCCTGGCCACGACGGTCCGGCGGGACCCACACGCCCTGGACCTGGGCCGCCTGTGGAGTGGCGCAGGCGACCTCCGCCTTGAACACCAGCCGACCCTCGTCGAAGCGGGCAAACGACCAGCGCTTGTTGACCAGCTGGGCGACCCGGGCCCGGTAGAGGTCTGCCCCGCCCCCTGCTTCAGGGGAGAGCCCGACCTCCTCGGTGTACATCGCGACGCACGCGGGATAGAGCTCGTCCATGTCCTGGGCAGTCGTTCGGCGCACCAGCGGGTCGGAATCGATCAGCGGGGCGCCGGAGATCTGCAGGTGGGGCTGGGACCACCGGGTCTCCCGCGGAGTCCCCCAGCTGCGCGCCACGCCGTTCCAGAAGACCTCGACGGCGTCGTGGGGCCCGACGATCGTCGAGACGGTACGTCCCCGGCTCACCGCGCGCTCCGCGAAGGCAGCGGCGTCCTGGGCGTCGGCCTGGACCGTGACGAGGTTGGCCCCGACATGACAGGCAGCCCGCAGCTCGCCGGACTCGAAGCGCCCCCACATCTCACCACCGAGCCAACGGGGCTCGAGGTTGGTGGTGCGGGCTCGGTAGTCGGCGAAGACGTTCACGACCGGATCCAGCCCGGCGAGGGCCAGGAAGGCATCGAGGTCGCGCGCGTCCAGCGGACGCACGCCATGTCGGGTCGTGAGCACGACCGCGAGCCTATACGGGGTCCGGCGCCGCAATTTCGATCAAGGCAGTCTCCGACGAGACGTGGTTGGCTGAGCGCATGAGCAACCTCCTCTCGGGACGAGTCGCGCTGGTCGCGGGTGCCACGCGCGGAGCCGGCCGGGCGATCGCCGTCGAACTCGCCAGAGCCGGCGCCCACGTCTACGCGACCGGTCGCAGCAGTCGCGTCTCGGGCTCCTCGGAGATCAACCGCCCCGAGACGATCGAGGAGACCGGCGACCTGATGCTCGCCGCAGCCGGGCCCGGAGGTGGCCAGGTCAGCGCCCTCGTCGTCGACCACGAGGACCCCGACGCCGTACGACGCCTCGTCGAGCGGGTCGAGTCCGAGCAGGGCCGCCTCGACGTGCTCGTGAACGACATCTTCGGCGGCGACCGTTACGCCGAGTGGGAGCGCCCCCTGTGGGAGCACGACCTCGCCGGAGGTCTACGCATGCTGCGGATGGGGGTCGACACGCACCTGGTCACCGCTCACCACGCCCTGCCGCTGATGCTGCGCAGCGGCGAGGAGCACGGCGGTGGACTGCTCATCGAGATGACGGACGGCACCACCGCCTTCAACGCCGACTTCCGCCAGGGAGTCGGCTTCTACTACGACCTGGTCAAGGCGAACGTCGGCCGCATCGTCCTGGGCCTGACCCACGAGCTGCGGGAACACCCGGTGACCGTGGTCGGGGCGACCCCGGGCTGGCTGCGCTCGGAGCAGATGCTGGAGGGGTTCGGGGTGCGCGAGGAGACCTGGCGCGATGCCCTCGAGAAGGTCCCCGGGTTCGCCATCTCGGAGTCGCCGGCCTACGTCGCCCGCGGGATCGCGGCGCTCGCGGCCGATGCGGAACGGCGCCGGTTCGCCGGACGCACGCTCACCTCACGCGAGCTGTCCGACACCTACGGCGTCACCGACACCGACGGCTCGCGTCCCGACTGCTGGGGCTACATCGCCGCGCACGGGATCGACGAACAGAGCGGAGCGGGAGTCGAGGAGTACCGCTGAGAGGGGTTCGCTCAGAGCGAGCCGATGATCGCGGCACGCCGGGCGGCGAACTCCTCGTCGGTGATGAGCCCCTGCTCGAGCAGCTCGGTGAGCTCGCGCAGCCGCGCCGCGGTCGTTGCCGGCGGGGCCGGCGCGACGGACGGCGTCTGGTCGCGCCCCCGCAGGTTGGCCGCGAGGTACGTCGCCTCGAAACCGTCGTCGCTGAGCAGCGCCATCTTGGTCGCGTCGTCGGGATCCATCCCGGCCCTCGTCGCGATGGAGCGCGCAGTGCTGACCTTGTAGACGGTGACTCCGAGGCCCACCAGCAGGGCCAGCACGAAGAAGGCGACGAACGAGTCCGGCGGGCCGGTAGAAGCACCGAGTCGAAACCCGAGTCGAAGTCGGGTGGTGGCAGCTCGGTCAGCTTCATGGGCCAACCCTAGGGCCAGCAGACGTCAGGAAACGCTGACCTTGGCCGATGCGCCGTCCACGGCTTCCATGCCCTCGGCGATCTTCAGCGCCTCCTCGATCAGGGTCTCGACGATCTTCGACTCGGGGACGGTCTTGATCACCTCGCCCTTGACGAAGATCTGGCCCTTGCCGTTGCCGGAGGCCACACCGAGGTCGGCCTCGCGGGCCTCGCCGGGGCCGTTGACGACACAGCCCATGACAGCCACGCGCAGCGGGACCTCGAGCCCGTCGAGACCGGCCGTGACCTCCTCGGCGAGCTTGTAGACGTCGACCTGCGCGCGACCACACGAGGGGCAGGAGACGATCTCGAGCTTGCGGGGACGCAGGTTGAGCGACTGGAGGATCTGGATGCCGACCTTGACCTCCTCGACGGGAGGCGCGGAGAGCGAGACCCGGATCGTGTCGCCGATCCCCTTGCTGAGCAGGGCTCCGAAGGCGGTGGCGGACTTGATCGTGCCCTGGAACGCCGGCCCGGCCTCGGTGACGCCGAGGTGCAGCGGCCAGTCACCGGCCTCGGCGAGCAGCTCGTAGGCCCGCACCATGATGACCGGGTCGTTGTGCTTGACCGAGATCTTGAAGTCGCGGAAGCCGTGCTCCTCGAAGAGGCCCGCCTCCCAGACGGCCGACTCGACGAGTGCCTCGGGCGTGGCCTTGCCGTACTTGTCCATGATCCGCTTGTCGAGGCTGCCGGCGTTGACGCCGATCCGGATGCTGGTGCCCCGGTCCTGGGCCGCGCGCGCGATCTCCTTGACCTGGTCGTCGAACTTGCGGATGTTGCCGGGGTTGACCCGGACCGCCGCGCAGCCGGCGTCGATGGCGGCGAAGACGTACTTCGGCTGGAAGTGGATGTCCGCGATCACCGGGATCTGGGAGTGCTGGGCGATCTCGGCGAGTGCGTCGGCGTCGTCCTGGCTGGGGCAGGCCACGCGCACGATGTCGCAGCCGGTGGCGGTCAGCTCGGCGATCTGCTGGAGCGTGGCATTGACGTCCGAGGTGAGCGTCGTGGTCATCGACTGCACCGAGACCGGGGACTGGCTGCCGACGCCGACCTTGCCGACCTGGATCTGGCGGGTGGGGCGACGCGGGGCGAGCACCGGCGGGGGCGCTTCGGGCATGCCGAGGCTGATGGCAGTCATGTGGTCAGGTTACTGGTGCCGAGGGCAGGCCCGCCCATCGAGCGGGCTCAGGAGTTGAGGTGCAACGGAACGACGAGGTCGCCGACGATGAGCACGACACCCATGATCAGCAACGCCGAGGCCACGCCGTAGGCGATCGGCAGCAGCCTGGCCACGTCGACGTACCCCGGGTCGGGCCGGCGGCGCAGGCGCGCCACCCCACGACGCAGGGCCTCCCACAGGGCACCGGCGATGTGGCCGCCGTCGAGCGGGAGCAGCGGGATGAAGTTGAACATCCCGATGAAGAAGTTGAACCCGGCGATGAGCATCAGCAGGTAGACGGCCTTGTCGACGACCTGGAACCCCTCGACGTCGAGGGACGCGGTCTCGCCGGCCAGGCGACCACCGCCCACGATGCTGACCGGGCTGTCGATGGCGCGCTCCTCAACGCCCACGATCGCCTTGGCCACGCCCCAGACCTTGACGGGCAACGTGCCGAGGGCACGGACCGTGTCCTTGGTCATCGTCCCCATCTGGCCGAGGGTGAAGAACACCCCGCCCTTGGTGGTCTCGACGTGTCCGGTGGGGCTGACGCCGAGGAAACCGACCTGGCGCAGCGTGAGGTCGGTCTGCGAGGTGGGGCGCGCCTCCACGGTGGTGCTGGTGGTGCCGGTCAGCTGTTGTCCGTCGCGCTCGTAGCCGATGACCGCGGTGCCGTCGTCGTTGCCCTGGATCAGACCACGCAGCTGGTCCCAGCCGGTCACCGTGGTGCCGTTGAAGCTGGTGATCGTGTCGCCGGGCTGGAGACCGGCCTCGACCGCGGGGGTCCTGGGGTCGGTGGACAGGCAGTCGCGCCCCTCCTCCGCGAACGGGATCACGCAGGTGGAGACGGTCTCGATGACCGGAGCGCCGGCGTCCACCTCATAGGTCTTGATGCCGTAGCTGCCGAAGATCACCACGAAGATGCCGAAGGCGATGAGGAGGTTGACCGTGGGGCCGCCCGACATCACGATGACCTTCTTCCACCAGGCCATGCGGTAGAAGAGCCGATCGGTGTCCTCGGGGCGAATGGTCTCCCACTCGGCCGCCCGGGCGTCGGAGACGAGCTGGGTGAACATCCCGGTGTTGGACTTGCGGACCCGGACGACCTGGTTGCCCTCGGCGTCCACCTCCACGGTCTCCGCGAGCTGCTCGGCCCCGGGCGGGAGCATGCCGACGATCTTGACGTAGCCGCCGAGCGGGATCGCCTTCACGCCGTACTCGGTCTCGCCGACCTGCTTGCTCCACACGGTCGGACCGAAGCCGACGAAGTACTGGGTGACCTTCCCGCCGAACTTCTTGGCCGGGATCATGTGGCCGAGCTCGTGGAGTCCGATCGAGGCCAGGATGGCGACGAAGAAGATGACGACGCCGAGCGTGTAATAGACAGCGCTCATCGCGCACCCTCCTCTGCAAAGCCCTCGATCTTGCTGGCGGCACACGTGCGTGCCCATCCGTCGGCGGCGAGGACGTCGTCGACGGTCAGCTGGTCCTTCGAGGGTACGTCGTGCTCCCCCACCACGTCGGCAATCGTGGCCACGATCTCAGTGAAGGGCAGCCGTCCCTGCCGGAACGCCTCCACACAGACCTCGTTGGCGGCGTTGTAGACGGCGGGGACGGTGCTCCCCGCGGCACCCGCGCGACGGGCCAGCGCGACGGCCGGGAACGCCTCGTCGTCGAGCGGGTGGAACTCCCAGGTCTCGGGTCGGCTCCAGTCGACGGCGGGGGCGGCGTCGGGCACCCTCTCGGGCCAGGCCAGCCCCAGGGCGATCGGGATCAGCATCGTCGGCGGGCTCGCCTGGACGATGGTCGAGCCGTCGTGGAACTCGACCATCGAGTGCACCACGCTCGTGGGGTGGACCACGACGTCGATCCGGTCGAAGGGGATGCCGAAGAGCAGGTGCGCCTCGATCACCTCGAGGCCCTTGTTGACCAGGGTCGCGGAGTTGATCGTGATGACCGGTCCCATGTCCCAGGTCGGGTGGTTCATCGCCTGCTCGGGAGTGACCTGGGCCAGTTGCTCGCGCGTCCAGCCGCGGAACGGGCCGCCGCTCGCGGTCAGCACCAGGCGTCGTACCTCCTCGGGCGTGCCGCCGCGCAGGCACTGCGCAATCGCGGAGTGCTCGGAGTCGACCGGCACGATCTGGCCCGGCGCTGCCCGCTCGAGGACCAGCGGGCCGCCCATGATCAGCGACTCCTTGTTGGCCAGGGCGAGGGTGGTGCCGGCGTCGAGGGCCGCGAGGGTCGGGCGCAGGCCCACCGCGCCGGTGATGCCGTTGAGCACCACGTCCGCGGGGCGACCAGCGGCTTCGACCGAGGCGTCCTCACCCAGCCCGTGGAAGGCCGGCGCGAACTCGGCCACCTGCTGCGCGAAGAGAGCCGGGTTCGAGCCGCCCGCGGTCAGCGCCACCACCCGAAAGCGGTCGGGGTTGGCACGCACCAGGTCGAGGGCCTGGGTGCCGATCGACCCGGTCGAGCCGAGGATCACGATGTCGCGCCGAGCAGTCTTCACCCGTGCATCCTTCCAGTCCCGGGTGTGCCGGCGAATCCCGCACCGTCCCCGCACCCGCGGACTACGCTCCGTCCATGTCCGACCTCGGCGATCGGTCCGTTCGAGCCCTCGTCCTCCTGCTCTGTGCGGGGGTGCTGACGGCGGGAGCAACCGAGGCAGCGAGCGGCGTCACCGGCGCCCGAGCGCCGTGCTCGGCCGGTCAGGTCTCGCTCACCTTTGATGATGGCCCCTCGACCTCGACTCCGAGGCTCGTGGAGATCCTGCGCGACCTGCGGGTCCCGGCCACCTTCTTCATGGTCGGGGAGCGGGTGGCGGCCGCACCGGATACCGCGCGCCTCGTCTCGCGCGCCGGCTTCCTCGTCGCCAACCACAGCTACGCCCACGCCGAGATGACCGGGCAGACCAAGGCCCAGATCCGGGCCACGCTGCGCAACACCCAACGTTCCCTGACCGCTGCCGGTGCGCGGCCGACCCGCCTGATGCGGCCGCCGTACGGCGCTCACAACGCTCGGGTGGACCGGGCGATCCGCGGCGCGGGGTTCACCTCGGTCCTCTGGGACGTCGACCCGCGGGACTGGGAGAGAAGCGCCTCGACGGCGAGGATCGCGGCCCGGATCCTGGCCCAGCTCCGGCCGAACGCCAGCAACGTCGTCCTCCAGCACGACGGAGTGGCGAACTCCCCCCACTCCATCGCCGCAGTTCCCCGGGTGGTCCGGGAGGCCCGTCGACGCGGTTACTGCTTCGTGGCGCTCGACGACGCCGGCGAGCCGGGCTTCCCGGTCCCGCGCGCCAGCCTGAGCGTCCGGGACGCGCGTGAGGGACGGGCGGCGCGTGCTGTGGTCTCCCTGGACCGACCCACTGCGCGCCGGACGACGGTACGACTCGTGACCCGGCCCGGCACCGCCCGGTCCGGGGCCGATTTCGCACGTCAGGCCCGCACCGTGAGTCTCCCGGCCGGATCCGTGCGACAGCTGGTCAAGATTCCGCTGCTCCGGGATCGGCTCGATGAGCCGAAGGAGCACTTCTCCGTCGAGCTGGTGCGTCCACGCTTCCTCACCCTCGAAGCGGCGTCGGCCAAGGTCGCGATCACCGACGTGGACCCACCGCCGACGGTCGCGGTGCTCGACCGGACCGTGGAGGAGCCCACACTCGAGAGTGTCGTCGTGGATGTCCGCGTGCAGCTGGGACGGGTCAGCGGAAGGGATGTCCGGGTGCGGATCGTCGACATTCCGGGGACGGCGACGCCCGGCGACTACGAGCCCGTCGACGTGAAGGTGCTGATCCCGGCGGGAAGTCGGTGGGCCACCGTCCCCGTGAAGATCAACGCCGACAGCGAGGTCGAGACCGACGAGTCGTTCGGGTTGCGCGTCGTCTCGGCGAGCCGAGCCCGTCCGCGGGGGCCCGATGCGGTGGTCACCATCACCGAGCCACCGCCGCCACCACCGCCGCCACCACCGCCACCACCACCACCCGACCCGGATCCCCCGCCGCCAGCGCCCGACCCGGAGACACGCTCCGTGGGGGTGGGCCGCTCGGACGCCGAGTCGATTCCCTGAACCTCGTCCGGGTGGCACACTGTCGAGATCGGTACGAATCGGGGGATGTCGGGCACCAGCCACTCGGGGGAGCACTCCCGACGGCGGCTCCACCGCGCGGCGCTCGCCATGACGCTCGCCGTTGGTCTGGCCACCTCCGGACACTCGGCGGCCGCCCAGGCGCCGGGCGGACCTCCCCTCAATCCGTGCTGGGCGGCACGCACTGCGCCCCCGCCACCGCACGGGGAGCAGCCCACCATCGACAGCGTCAGCCTCGCTCCCGGCTCGATCGACGTGAGCGAGGGCCCACGGACGGTGTCAGTGACTCTCCACGCGCACGCCGACGCTCCGTGGGTGATCCGGTCCGCCTGGGTGATCCTGGCGCTCGAGGATTCCCTCAACGGCAGCCGGCTGAACGCCGCCCAGGTCGATCTCACCCGGCAGGACGACGTGTGGCGGGGCACCGCGCAGGTGCCCCGCGGCACGCGCGGCGACTGGGTCCTGGACAGTGCCGGCGCCACCGACGATGCCGATCAGCTGGGCACCGCAGCGTACGGACCCGACGATCCGGATCCGGCGCACCGGGTCACGGTGACCTCACCCCCCGACGACGTACCCCCGGAGCTGGTCCGGCTCCGGATAGGTCCGGACCGGGTGAACACGACCCGCCACAGCCGCCTGGTCACCTTCAGGGCGCGGGTCACCGATGCGTACTCAGGGGTCGCCTCGGTCTCGGTCACCCGAGTCAACGGGCCTTCGATCGAGACGGCCCTCCGCCCCTCCGCCACCCCCCACGTCTACGTCGGCCAGCTGCGCATCCCGTCCTGGGTGGGCGACCAGCCGTGGCGATTCGCCGTGTTGGCCCGAGACGCCGCCGGCAACAGTGTCCTGGGGGGTCGACACGCCATGAGCGCTCCCTCGGAGAGCAGGCTGCAGGTGACGAGCGGGCCGGTGGACACC
This sequence comes from uncultured Actinomycetota bacterium, assembly GCA_963850965.1. GTDB lineage: Bacteria > Actinomycetota > Actinomycetes > Propionibacteriales > Nocardioidaceae > Nocardioides. Next base: position 327,539 of record CAWKMT010000005.1, read on the forward strand.
GAGCGCCCGCGCATCCGAGCCGTTCGCGCCACCCCTGACCCCATCGATGTTCGCGACGGGATGCAGCGGCTGCACCTGCGCGTGCGTGCCACCGACGACCGCTCGGGAGTCGGCAAGGTCGTCGTACGGCTGCCCATGCCGCTCGGTCCCATCGTGAGCCGCAGCGCCCGCTTGACCCGGACCTCCGGCACCGCCCGGGACGGGGTCTGGACCGGCACCATCCTCGTGCCGGAGTGCGCCGACGGCCCCGGGCTGCATGTGCTGGACCTCAGCGTGCGCGACCGGGCACCGTTCGTACATCGAGGCAACCTCAGACGCGGACCGGACTCGTCGGTCAGGCTGCGGGCCGGCGACAACCGCCAGCCAACCGTCACCTCCATCCCGGACGTCGTCCTGTCGACCGATCCGATCGAGCTGGAGCTCAGCGAGCCGGTCAGCGGAATCTCGACAGCCAATGTCCACGTCCGGACCGAGGACGTGGTCCTGGCCGGGAGTTGGGCGTGCGCCGATGCCAGCGGCGAGTCGGTCGACTGCCTGGCCGGGCCGACCAGCTTCGCGACCTTCACCGCAGACTCCGAGATGCCGCGTGGCCAGTACCTGGTCAACTTCACACCGGATCGGCGCTTCGAGGTGCGCGATGCTGCCGGCAACCCGATGACACGCGTGTCCCAGTTCGAAGTCACCAGCATTCCCTAGGGACAGCAGCGCCCAGGGCCCCACGTGGTTGTCAGTGCGGTGGGGCGGTTCAGCCCCCTCAGAGCCCGTTCGCCGCGGTGCCCGCCGGCCTGGTCGTGCGGGTCAGCCAGGCCTCGAAGAACCCGCCGAGGTCTTCCCCGCTGATCCGCTCGGCCAACGCGCGGAACTCCGGTGTCGAGCCGGTCGAGGCGCGGTGTTCGCGCACCCAGGTGCGCAGGACCTCCCAGAAGGCGTCGTTGCCGATGCGGTTGCGCAGGGCCTGGAACGCCATCGCCCCGCGCTGGTAGATCGGCCAGTCGAAGATGTGGTCGGGGCCCGGATCCTCGATCACGGTCGACCAGAAGCTCGGGTCGTCGGCCAGGTAGTCATACCAATCGGCTAGCCACTGCGCCCCCGACTCGCTGCCGTGGCGCTCGCGGTAGGCCACCTCCATGAACGTTGCGGCACCCTCGTTGAGCCAGATGTCGCGCCAGTGCTCGACCGCGACCGAGTCACCCAACCACTGGTGGGCAAGCTCGTGCACCACCGTGCTCAGGGAGCCCGGGGACATGACCGGGTAGGTGGGTCGGGTCTGGTTCTCCAGGGCGAACCCGGGGTTCAGGCTCGTGGTCAGCCCGCCGGTGGTGCTGAAGGGGTAGGGCCCGAGCCGCTTCTCGAGCCAGCTGACGACCTTCGGGGTGCGCTTCATCAGCAGCATCGACCGACGACGGGTTTCGACCGGGATCGCCTTCGACACCGCGACGTACCAGGGCAGCCCTTGGTGCTTGCCCCGTGCGACGGCGAACTTCCCAGCCGCGAAGAACGCCAGGTAGGGCACCATCGGCTCGGCCGCACGCCAGTGCGTGGTCGCCAGACCCCCGTGCACCCGACGCCCGACCCGGCGGCCGTTGGCGATCACCTGCTTGCCCTTGGGCACGGTGATGTGGATGTCCATCCGGGCCCGGTCCTGCGGATGGTCGTTCGCCGGGAACCACCAGGCCGCCATGTGCGGCTCGTTCATGGTCACGACCTCGGAGGCGTCGGCCAGCCAGTTGCGCTCGCCCGACCACGCGATCGTGCCCGGTCGCCCGTCGTAGCGCACCCGTACGACGAACTTCGTGCCAGAGGTCAGCGGGCTGGGCGGCGTGATCCGGAGCTCGTGGGCGTTGGGCTTGCTGAAGGCTGCGCGCCGGCCGTCGACCCGGACACTGCGGACCGGGAGCAGCAGGTCCAGGTTGAAGCGGGAGAGGTCCTGGGTGGCCACGATCGTGAGGTCGGTGTAGCCCCGGAGCCGGCCCTCGGCGAAGCCGTAGCGGTCGTGGATCTCGTAGCGGCGCACATCGATCCCGCCATTGCCGTCGAGCGGGAAGTAGGAGTCTCCGACTCCGGCCGCGCCGGGCGTGCCGACAGGCCCCGAGGCGAGGACGCGAACGGGGGCCGCACCGACGGACACCAGCAGCGCCAGCACCGACAGGAGAGCGGTGAGCGTCCAGCGGGAGTACGACGCGCAACGCACGGCGGCGAAGGGCGAGGAAACCGGTTTCACCACCTGAATCTAGCCGACCGGGGCCGGTGAAAATCGTTTGCGGCCGGACCCGCTCGCTGTGAGACTGCTGATGAGCCTCCGGCAGTCGGCCGGTGCCCGTCGAGAGGAGCTGACATGTCCATGACTGTCCTTGGCCTGTCCGCAGACCACCTCCTCTCGATCCTCTGGAGCACCCACACCGATGTCATCCGACCTCAGCTCGGCCACCGAGCAGCCTGACCGACCCTTCTCCCACGACCTCGCCGGCATCGACCCGGCGTTCGTCTTCGACTTCACCGCCTACGACGACCTGGGCGACGCCCAACGCTGGTCCACCTGGCTCGACGTCGAGCCCCTGTGCCGTGGACCCGAGCCACGACCCGACTGGGTGGTGACCTCCCAGGGTGCGATCGACACCGAGCTCGGGATCCTCAAGACCGGCAAGGAGGCCGACGTGTTCCTGCTGGAGCGCGCCGACCCGACCGATCCGTCCGGCGGTGTCGTGCTCGCGGCCAAGCGCTACCGCAGCGCCGAGCACCGCACCTTCCACCGGGCCGCGAGCTACACCGAGGGCCGATCGGTCCAGCGCTCGCGCGATGCGCGCGCCCTCAAGCGCAAGAGCACCTGGGGCAAGGTGGTGGCCGCCGGCGAGTGGGCGACCTCCGAGTGGGACGCGCTGGTCCGGCTCTGGCGGCTCGGCCTGCCGGTCCCCTACCCCGTGCAGATCGACGGCACCGAGCTGCTGATGGAGTGGATCACCGTCGACGGCGAGACCGCACCCCGGCTGGCCCAGACCCGTCCCGACCGCCCGCTGCTGGCGTCGTACTTCGACCAGGTCCGCGACGCCATGGGCCTGCTGGTCCGCAACGGCCTCGTCCACGGCGACCTCTCGGCGTACAACATCCTCGCCGCGGGAGAACGGCTCGTGATCATCGACCTGCCCCAGATCGTCGACCTGGCCGGCAATCCGTCCGGGCTCGACTTCCTGCTGCGCGACTGCACGAACGTGTGCGGCTGGTTCCGCGCCCGGGGGCTCGAGGTCGACGAGCACGAGCTCTTCGGAGAGTTGGTGGCCCAGGCGTTCTGAGCCAGCCCGCTAGGTTCGCGGTGTGAAGCACACCCGTGGACGCCTCATCCACATCGACACGCTCGCCGAGTTCGACCGGCGGATGTCGGCCGGAGCGACCTCGATGTCGGGGTGGCGGGTGCGGTCGGTCGACCTCACGGACCGCAGCGCGGATCTGGCCCGCTGTCGGGTCGGCGGCGCGACGTTCCTGGGCTGCCGGCTCACCTCCGACTCGGCGGCCCGGGCTCGCGCGGCAGGCGCCCTGGTCCTGCCGCGGCTGTCCGACGTTCCCGTGGACACCTACCGGTCTCGGCTCTACACCCCCCATGAGCTCTACGACGCCACGCCGTACGCCGACTCGCTGGACGCCCGTGGCTACGCGTGGTCGCTGCAGTCGTCCGGTCCCGAGGCTGCGCTGGCCCGCACGCTGCACGACCACGCGATCGACGAGGCACTCGCTGCCTGGACGGCGAACCATCGGATCGTCGGGGTCATGGGCGGCCACGCCCTGCAGCGAGGCGAGCCCGGCTATGCGAGGGCCGCGCGGCTCGGGCAGCTGCTCGGCGCCGACCACGTCGTGGCCACCGGCGGCGGGCCGGGAGCGATGGAGGCGGCCAACCTGGGCGCCTGGCTCGCGGCGAGACCGGTCGCCGACCTCGATGCCGCCCTGGCGTCTCTGGCTGAGGTCGCCTCGTTCCGTCCGTCGATCGATGCCTGGGCAGCCTCGGCGTTCCGGGTGCGCGAGCAGTTCCCCGACGGGACGGCGTCGCTGGCCATCCCCACCTGGCACTACGGCCACGAACCGCCCAACGTCTTCGCGACCGCGGTGGCGAAGTACTTCCGCAACGCGACCCGCGAAGCGATCCTGCTCGAGCTCTGTGACGCCGGCATCGTCTTCCTTCCCGGGGCGGCCGGGACCGTCCAGGAGGTCTTCCAGGACGCCGCCGAGAACTACTACGCCGACGAGTCGTCGGTGGCGCCGATGATCCTGGTGGGCGTGGAGTACTGGACCCACACCGTGCCGGCCTGGCCGCTGCTGGCCGCGCTCGCGCACGGGCGCACCATGGGACCCCTCGTGCACCTCGTGGACACCGTCGAGGAGGCGGCGGCGCTGACCCGCACGTGACCCCGGGGGTGGCCGCGTCGTTTGTGCTGCATGAAGTTCACTCGTCGTGGCCTGTTCCGCTCCGGTGCCGTCGTCGGCGGCGCCGGGACCGTGCTGGGCCTGGTCGGCAGCACGCCCGCAACGGCCTCAGCCGCACCCGCGGCCAGCGTCCGTCGCACCACGCTGCGCTCCGTGCTCGAGCGCGGCCCGGCGGGCAAGGGCGGCTACCGCCGGATCATCCGCACCGCCGGCGAGTCACACCTGGTCCGCACCGACCTCGGCGCCGAGGCCCAGCGGGGTCGCCGTCGACGCCGGCGGAACATCCTGGCCTTCGCCCAGATCAGTGACGTGCACATCATCGACCACCAGTCTCCGGCCCGCGTGGAGTTCGTCGACCGGTACGACGACACCACCGACCCGGGCGACCCGGTCCCCGGCCTGTTCGCGCTCGGCGTACCGTCCCGGCGAGATGCTGAGCGCCCAGGTCGCCGAGGCCGCGGTGCGCCAGATCAACAAGCTCCGCCGCGGTCCGGTCACCGGCAAGCCGCTCGCGTTCGTGATCCAGACCGGGGACAACTCCGACAACTCCCAGCTCAACGAGATCCGCTGGAACATCGACCTCCTCGATGGTGGCGTGGTCCGGCCCGACTCCGGCGACCTGACCCGCTACGAGGGTGTGATGGACGCCGACCCGACGTACTACGACACCCACTACTGGCACCCGGACGGCACCCCCGCCGGCCACGCCGACGACCGCCCACGCCGGCGCTTCGGCTTCCCGACGGTCCCCGGCCTGCTGGACGCGTCCCGCAAGCCGTTCCGGGCCCGGGGCCTCCAGATGCCGTGGTACACCGCGTTCGGCAACCACGACGGCCTGGTCCAGGGCAACTTCCCCGAGACGATGCAGCTCAACAACGTCGCCGTCGGCCCCCTCAAGCTGATCTCCCCACCGGCGGGGATCAGCCAGACCGACCTCTTCGATGCTGTGCGTGGCGACTACGACGCCTTCCTCAACGGGCTCGCCCTGTCCCCCTCGGTGCGTCAGGTCACGCCCGACCCGCAGCGCCGCATCCTGAACCGCGGCGAGCTGGTCGAGGAGCACTTCACCACGACCGGTACGCCGGTCGGCCACGGCTTCACCGAGGCCAACCGCGTCGCCGGCACGGCGTACTACACCTTCGACCGCGGCCGGGTCCGCTTCATCGTGCTCGACACCGTCAACCCCAACGGTGAGTCCAACGGATCACTGGACCTGACCCAGTTCCGCTGGCTGGAGGAGACCCTGGCGGCCTCGACCGACCGCCTCGTGGTCGTCTGCAGCCACCACACCTCCGACAGCATGAGCAACGAGCTGATCCTCACCGGCGGTGACCCGGACCGCCGGGTCCTGGGTGCAGCGGTCGTGCTCCTGTTGTCGCAGCACCCGCAGGTGATCGCGTGGCTCAACGGCCACACCCACACCAACCAGCTCTGGGCCCGGAAGCGGCCGGACGGAGGCGGGTTCTGGGAGATCAACACCGCCTCGCACATCGACTGGCCCCAGCAGTCGCGCCTGCTCGAGATCACCGACAACCGGGACGGCACCCTCTCGATCTTCGCGACGATGCTGGACCACAACTCGCCGGCGCGCCATCGCGGCCGCGTGGACACGATCAAGGGTCTGGCCGCACTGGGTCGCGAGCTGGCCGCCAACGACTGGCAGGACCGTGACCGCGACCGGCGGGGTCGCCGCGACGCCCGCAACGTCGAGCTGCTCGTGAAGCGCCCGAAACTGACGCGCTGACCTACTCGGTGGCGGCGAGCTGGCCGCAGGCTCCGTCGATCTCGCTGCCGCGGGTGTCGCGGACGGTGGTCGGAATTCCCTTGGCCTCCAGGCGACGCACGAACTCGCGCTCGTCGGCGGGATCCGAGGCGGTCCACTTCGACCCCGGGGTGGGGTTGAGGGGGATGAGGTTGGCGTGCACCCAGCCCCAGTCGCCGTAGGAGTTGAGGACGTCGCCGAGCATGTCCGCGCGCCAGGCCTGGTCGTTGATGCCGCGCATCATGGCGTACTCGATGGAGACGCGACGCTTGGTGACGCGGGCGTAGTTCCAGGCCGCCTCGACCGTCTCGGCCACCGAGGACCGGGTGTTGATCGGGACCAGCGTGTTGCGCAGCTCGTCGTCGGGCGCGTGCAGGCTGAGCGCCAAGGTGACCGGGATGCCTTCCTCGGTCAGCTGGTTGATCCGAGGTACGAGGCCGACCGTCGAGACGGTGATCCCACGCGCCGACATCCCCAGGCCGTGCGGCGTCGGGTCGGTGAGCCGGCGTACGGCGCCGATGACGGCCTTGTAGTTGGCCAACGGCTCGCCCATGCCCATGAAGACGACGTTGGAGACGCGGCCGGGACCCCCGGGCACCTCGTCGCGGGCCAGCGACCGGGCTCCGGCGACGACCTGCTCGACGATCTCGGCGGTGGACATGTTGCGCTGCAACCCACCCTGACCGGTCGCGCAGAACGGGCACGCCATCCCGCAGCCGGCCTGGCTGGAGACACACATCGTGACGCGGTTCGGGTAGCGCATCAGCACCGACTCGACGAGAGCACCGTCGAAGAGCTTCCACAGCGTCTTGCGGGTGGTGCCCTTGTCCGCCTCGAGCGTGCGCAGCGGAGTCATCAGGGTCGGGAGGAGCGCGGCCACCAGCTCGTCGCGCTGCGCCGCCGGCAGGTCGGTCATCTCCGCCGGGTCGTCGACCAGACGCGAGAAGTAGTGGTTCGAGAGCTGCTTGGCCCGGAAGCCGGGCAGCCCCCAGCTCGGTGGCCAGCGCTGCGCGCTCGTCACCGGAGAGGTCCGCGAGGTGGCGCGGTGGCTTCTTGCGGCCGCGCGGCTCGTCGAAGACCAGCGGCAGCGCGATCGCGCCGGCCGCCTCGGAAGTGGGCGCGTCAGGAGAAGGTAGGTCAGACATCAGGGCCTGATCATCTCATCCGGGCGCACCCGGGACCGATTCGTCAGCCCTGGAACTTGAGCATGTACCAGAGGACGAGCAGCGCGACCCCCACCACGACGAGCAACGTCGTGACGATCCCGATCACCATGTGGATGCCGAAGCGGCGGGTCCGCGGAGCGAGGACCAGGCCCGCGGGTGCCACCAGCGCGACCAGCACCAGCGGGAAGAGATCCTCGGCCACGTGGTAGTCGAACAGCGCGTTGAGCGCTGCCCCGAAGGCCCCGGGAACCACGATTGCGAAGACCAGCCCGGTGAAGAAGCCGGTCAGCGCAGTGAACGTGGGGTGGTCCCGGTGCCACCAGTCCGGCTCCCGCTGGGCCTGCTGGGTGGCCGGATCCGCGCCCGGGTCGTGGGGTCGGTCCACGGCGTGATCAGCAGTCATCACGGCACCCCTCTCGTCTGGTGGGTGCCAGCATGTCACTGGTGGCGGGGCGCAGGGGTGCGGGACGCGCCGACCCGGGTCAGTCGACGTCGACCCAGTTCAGGGTGCGTTCCACTGCTTTCTTCCACTGGGTGTAGCCCTCCGTGCGCTGCTGGTCGTCCCACTGGGGGGACCAGCGGCGGGCCTCGTTCCAGTTCTCGCGCAACTCGTCGGTGCTGGTCCAGAAGCCGACGGCGAGCCCAGCGGCGTACGCCGCACCCAGCGCAGTCGTCTCGGCGACCTCCGGGCGGGACACCTCCACGCCGAGCACGTCGGCCTGGATCTGCATGCACAGCTCGTTGGCGGTCACTCCCCCGTCGACCTTGAGCACCTCGAGGGTGACCCCGGAGTCCTTCTCCATCGCCTCGGCGACGTCGCGGCTCTGGTAGCAGATCGACTCCAGCGTGGCCCGGGCCAGGTGGGCGTTGGTGTTGTAGCGGGAGAGACCGACGATGGCGCCCCGCGCGTCGGAGCGCCAGTAGGGCGCGAAGAGCCCCGAGAAGGCCGGGACGAAGTAGACCCCGCCGTTGTCCTCCACCTGACGGGCCAGGGACTCGCTCTGCGAGGCACCGCTGATGATGCCCAGCTGGTCGCGCAGCCACTGCACCGCAGAGCCCGTCACCGCGATCGACCCCTCCAGGGCGTAGACGACGTCGTCGTCACCGAACTTGTAGCAGACCGTCGAGAGGAGCCCGGCCTTCGAGCGAACCAGCTCGGTGCCGGTGTTGAGCAGCATGAAGTTGCCGGTGCCGTAGGTGTTCTTGGCCTCCCCCGGCGCGAAGCAGACCTGACCCACGGTGGCTGCCTGCTGGTCGCCGAGGATCCCGGTCAGCATCACCTCGCCGCCCAGCGGTCCGTTGGCGCGGGTGACGCCGTAGGACTTGGGGTCGCTGGAGGAGCGGATCTCGGGGAGCATCGCCCGCGGGATGTCGAAGAGCTCGAGGAGCTCGTCGTCCCACTCCAGCGTCTCGAGGTCCATGAGCATCGTGCGGCTGGCGTTCGTGACGTCGGTGACATGGACACCTCCGTCGGTGCCCCCCGTGAGGTTCCAGACCAGCCACGAGTCGGTGTTGCCGAAGATCGCGTCGCCCGCCTCGGCTGCCTCGCGCACCCCGTCGACGTTCTCGAGGATCCACTGGATCTTGCCGCCGGAGAAGTACGTCGCCGGCGGCAGTCCGGCCCGATGGCGGATCAGGTCGCCGTGCCCGTCGCGCTCGAGCTTGGAGGCGATCTTGTCGGTGCGGGTGTCCTGCCACACGATCGCGTTGTAGTACGGCCGACCGGTCTTGCGGTTCCACACGACCGTGGTCTCGCGCTGGTTGGTGATCCCGAGCGCCGCCAGGTCCGAGGCCTCCAGCTTGGCCTTGCCCAGCGCGGTCTGGATCACCGAGCCGGTCCGCTCCCAGATCTCGACCGGGTTGTGCTCCACCCAGCCGGCCTGCGGCATGATCTGCTCGTGCTCGAGCTGGTGGCGGGCCACCTCCTTGCCCGCGTGGTCGAAGATCATGAATCGGGTGCTGGTGGTGCCCTGGTCGACGGCGCCAACGTAATCAGCCATGAAGAGACCTGCTTTCTGAGAGGTGTCCGGAGAAGGATCGGGAGAGGAACGGGCGGCGGGAAATCACCGGTTGGGCACGGGCTCGCTGACGGCCTCCTCGGGCTCGACGGCAAGGTCCTCGTCGGTGGTGTGGTCCTCGAGCAGAATCTTGAACAGGAAGCCGCCGACCAGGCCCCCGAGCAGCGGCGCGAGGATCGGTAGCCAGAAGTAGAGATGGTCGTTCTGGTCACGCATGGCCCCGCCGTAGCCGGTCAGCAACGAGGCCAGCCTCGGGCCGAAGTCGCGCGCGGGGTTGATGGCGTAGCCGGCGTTGGCGCCCCAGGCCATGCCGATGCCGACCACGAGGAGCCCGATGACAACCGGGCCGAGGTTGGCCATCGGCGGGTTGTTCCACTCGGCGGTGAGCGCGAGGATCACGAAGACCAGGATCGCCGTACCGATGACCTGGTCGAGGAAGGCGCCGGGGATGTCCACGGGGCCGGTGCCGTTGCCGGGCAGCGTCGAGAAGATGCCCTGTGTCTTGATGGTGTGGCCCGGGTCGACCGAGGCAATCAGGTCGGAGTAGCCGACCCGCACGATCAGGGCCGCGACGAAGGCACCCAACGTCTGGGCCAGGGAGTACGGCAGCACCTTGCGCCAGCTGAACCCCTGGAACGCGGCGAGCGCCAGGGTGACGGCGGGATTGAGGTGCGCCCCCGAGCGTCTCGCTGCGACGTACACCCCCAGCGTGACGCCGATTCCCCATGCCCAGGCGATCGAGTCGTGGTCCCCCAGTCCTCCGTCGGGTGTCGTGGCCACCTGGGCCACCACCCCCACTCCGAAGAGGATCAGGATCATGGTGCCGGCGAACTCGGCGGCCAGCTCCCCCACGAGGGGGTTCCGGGTCTTCGTGGTGCTGCTCATCGCGCTCCTCACTGGTGCACCCCGAGGTGCACCTGACCCGGGCTCCCTACCCACCCACTCGCGCTTCACACGCGGACGCTCCTGCGCCGGCGCGGCCGGCGAGCATCAGCTGGGAAGGACGATGAGGTCGGGCAGGCCGAAGCCCTCCCACTGGTCGAGGTCCGGTGGCCGGCCCGTCCGGTCGGCCACCACCAGCGCCCAGGCGGTGCCGTGGCCCACGAGCACGACGTCCTCCTCGCCGTGCACCTCGAGCAGGCGACGAACGGCGGGGACGACGCGGTCGCGGAAGGCGGCCGAGGGACCCGACTCGTCGCCCTCGCGCAGGTCGTCGAGCACGCCGACGTCCTGCTCGGTGAGCAGCTGGGCCGTGGCGATCACCTTCGGCTCCGGAGCGCAGAACCACGAGGCGCGGGCCGGCAGCCGGCCGGACTCCCGCAGCGCCCAGACGTCGTCGAAGCCTGCTGGGTCCAGCTCCCAGGCCGACCCAGGCAGGCCGGGATCCGGCAACGGCCGTCCATGGCGGACGAGGTAGAGAGTCACCTCAGAAGACGAGGTAGTGCAGCAGCAGCCACACCGGAGCGATCGTCGCGAGCAACGAGTCGAGACGGTCCATCAGGCCACCGTGACCGGGGATCACGTGGCTCATGTCCTTGATGCCCAGGTCGCGCTTGATGACCGACTCGACCAGGTCGCCGAGCGTGGCCATCACCACGACGATGAGACCGAGGACGATCCCGACCCAGGCGCGACCGTCCAGGAAGTGCACGACGAGCAGCCAACCTGCGAAGACGCAGAAGGCCGCCGAGCCGACGAAGCCCTCCCACGACTTCTTGGGCGAGATGACCGGAGCCATCGGGTGCTTGCCGAACAGGACCCCGGCGAAGTACCCACCGGTGTCGGAGGCGACCGTGACGAGGATGAAGACCAGGATCGCCTTGACGCCGTCGTCGTCGAACCCGCCGCTGGTCGCGGCGTCGCCGCCCTCGGCGAGCAGGAGGGCCACGAAGGAGGCGAGGAACGGCACATAGATGAGCGTGAAGACCGACGCGGTGGCGTTCTTGACGTAACCGTCGATGCCCCGGCGCAGCAGCCACAGCATGATCGCCAGCGCGGTCACGGCCGTGGCGGTGACCAGGGCGGGAGCACCGTAGAAGTAGGCGACCAGCACCATCACCACACCGCCGACCATCAGCGGCTGCTCGGGAAGATCGATGTCCTTGGTCTGGAAGCCGCGTCGCAACTCCCAGATCGCGATCACGATCACGACCGCCACGACGATCACGAAGGCGGTCTTCCAGAAGAAGAGCGAGAGCGCGATCCCGGCGAGCAGACCGACACCCGAGGCCACCGCGACCGGCAGGTTGCGCCCGGCGCGGCCGTGGTCCTTGGCGGGAGGGGCCGCAGGAGGGCCGGAGTTCGAGGAGGTGTCGGTCATGGGGTGGGTGCTCAGACTTCGAGCAGCTCGGCTTCCTTGTTCTTGAGCAGGTCGTCCACCGCGTCGGTGTACTTCTTGGTGGTCACGTCGAGGCGCTTCTCGGCACCGGTGACGTCGTCCTTGCCGACCTCGCCGTCCTTCTCGAGCTTCTCCAGACCCTGCTTGGCCGTGCGGCGGACGTTCCGGATCGCGATCCGGCCGTCCTCGGCCTTGGCCTTGGCGATCTTGATGTACTCCTTGCGGCGCTCCTCGGTCAGCTCGGGGAAGACGCAGCGCAGCATCTTGCCGTCGTTGGAGGGGTTCACGCCGAGGTCGGAGTCGCGGACCGCCCGCTCGATGCCGCCCATGGCACCCACGTCATAGGGCTGGATCAGGATGATCCGGGCCTCGGGTGCGGTGAAGGAGGCCAGCTGCTGGAGGGGGGTGGGCGATCCGTAGTAGTCCACGACGATCTTGCTGAACATGCTCGGCGTCGCCCGTCCGGCGCGGATCGCCGCGAACTCCTCGCGCGTCGCCTCGACCGACTTGTCCATCTTGGCGTCGGCCTCGTTGAGGATGTCGTTGATCACGGCTGCTCCTGTGTCGTTGCGGTGGGTGATGCGGTCGGTGCGGGGTCGAAGGCGATCATGCCCTCAACCGGCCGTCACCAACGTGCCGATCTTCTCACCCTGCACGACGCGCAGGATGTTGCCCTCGGGCTCCATGCCGAAGACGACCATGGGGAGCTTGTTCTCGCCGCACAGCGCGAACGCCGTCTGGTCCATGATCCGCAGCCCGCGTTGGATGGCTTCGTCGTAGGTCAGCTCGTCGTACTTCGTGGCGTTCGGGTCGACCTTGGGGTCGGCGCTGTAGACGCCGTCCACGCCGCTCTTGGCGAAGAGCACCACGTCGCACTTGCTCTCGAGGGCACGCTGGACGGCGACGGTGTCGGTCGAGAAGAACGGCATCCCCATCCCGGCTCCGAAGATCACCACGCGCCCCTTCTCCATGTGGCGGATGGCCCGGCGCGGGACGTACGGCTCGGCCACCTGACCCATGGTGATGGCCGTCTGGACTCGCGTCTCGATGCCCATCTTCTCCAGGAAGTCCTGCAGCGCGAGGCAGTTCATCACGATGCCGAGCATGCCCATGTAGTCGGCACGGACCCGGTCCATCCCGCGCTGCTGCAGCTCGGCGCCACGGAAGAAGTTGCCACCACCGGTCACCACCGCGATCTGGACCCCGGTCGCAGCGACGTCGGCGATCTCGCGCGCGATGGTCTGGACAACGTCGGGATCGACACCGACCTTGCCACCGCCGAAGACCTCGCCGGACATCTTGAGCAGGACTCTCTTGTAGCCCGTCACGGGCGGCTCCTTCGGTCGATGCGGCTGCGAACATGCGAGAAGGCCGGGTCGATGATCAGTGTCTGAGTCATCGAACCGGCCTCCTCGGGTGCGTCTTGGCGGCAATCTATTCCATGCGACCCAACGGGTCAGGCGCCGACCTCGAAACGGGCGAACCGCTTCAGGTCGGTGCCGGCCTCGGTGAGGACGGCCTTCACGGTCTTCTTGTTCTCGGTGACCGACGGCTGCTCCAGCAGGACGACGTCCTTGAAGAAGCCGTTGAGGCGACCCTCGGTGATCTTGGCGATCGCCTGCTCGGGCTTGCCCTCCTCGCGGGAGGTCGCCTCGGCGATCTCGCGCTCCTTGGAGACGACGTCCGCGGGGACCTCTTCGCGGGTGAGGTACTTCGGACGCATCGCGGCGATCTGCATCGCGGCGCTGCGGGCCGCAGCCTCGTCGCCGTTGTACTCGACGAGCACGCCGACGGCGGGCGGCAGGTCGGCCGCACGCTTGTGCATGTAGACCACGACCGGACCGTCGAAGTACGCGACGCGACCGAGCTCGATCTTCTCGCCGATCGTCATCGCGAGGTTGCCGACGACCTCGCCGACGGTCGAGCCGTCGAGCTCGACTGCCTTGAGCGCATCGGCGTCACCGGCCTGGGCGCCATCGGCGGCCTCGGCGATCCGCTGCGCAACGGCGATGAACTCGGCGCCCTTGGCGACGAAGTCGGTCTCGCAGTTGAGCTCAACCAGGGCACCACCGGAGGTGGCAACCAGGCCGGCCGTGGCCTCACGGGTCTCGCCGCGCTCCTGGGCCTTCTTGCCCAGCTTGATGCGGATCAGCTCGGTGGCCTTGTCCATGTCGCCATCGGCCTCGTCGAGCGCCTTCTTGCAGTCCATCATGCCGGCGCCAGTGCTCTCGCGGAGCACCTTGACCTCGGCGGCGGAGAAGTTAGCCATGATTCTTCTTCCCTCTGAGTGTGTGGTGGATCGAGCGGTCTCGCCACGTCGTCGTACGCCGGCACCAGGCCGACGTACGACGAACGGGGAGAAACGTCAGGCCTTGGCCTCGTCGGCGGCAGGCGCCTCGGTGACCTCGGCGGCGGGGGCCTCGGCGGCAGGCGCCTCGGTGACCTCGGCAGCGGGGGCCTCAGCGGCAGGCGCCTCGGTGACCTCGGCAGCGACCTCGGTCGCGTCAGCGGCCTCGGACGCAGCACCGGTGGACTCGGACGCGGGGGTCTCGGTCGCGGTGTCGCCACCGGTCGCCTCGACAGCGGCCTTCTCGGCGTCGCCACCGAGCAGCTCGCGCTCCCACTCGGCGAGCGGCTCCTCGGCGCCGACCTCGGCTGCACCCTCGGTGCCGGCCTTCGCGCCGGAGCGGGCGATGAGGCCCTCGGCGACGGCGTCAGCGATGACGCGGGTCAGCAGGCCGACGGCGCGGATCGCGTCGTCGTTGCCGGGGATCGGGAAGTCGACCAGGTCGGGGTCGCAGTTGGAGTCCAGGATGCCGATGATCGGGATCTTGAGCTTGCGGGCCTCCTCGACGGCGAGGTGCTCCTTGTTCGTGTCGACGATCCACACCGCGGAGGGGGTGCGGGTCATCTCACGGATGCCGCCGAGCGACTTGTTGAGCTTGTCGCGCTCGCGACGCATCTGCAGCAGCTCCTTCTTGGTGCGGCTGCTGCCGGCCACGTCCTCGAAGTCGACCTCGTCGAGCTCCTTGAGCCGGTTGATGCGCTGGTGCACGGTCTGGAAGTTGGTGAGCATGCCGCCGAGCCAACGCTGGTTGACGTAGGGCATGCCGACGCGGGTCGCCTGCTCGGCGATCGCTTCCTGGGCCTGCTTCTTGGTGCCGACGAACATCACGGTGCCGCCCTTGGCGACAGTCTCCTTGATGAAGGCGTACGAGCGGTCGATGTAGGCCAACGACTGCTGCAGGTCGATGATGTAGATGCCGTTGCGCTCGGTCATGATGAAGCGCTTCATCTTGGGGTTCCAGCGACGGGTCTGGTGCCCGAAGTGGACGCCGCTCTCGAGGAGCTGGCGCATTGTCACAACTGCCATGATGTTGTTCTCCTGTGATGGAGGCACCGCCGTTGTCGCCCACCCTTGGAACAGGGCGGACCGGAGTGCTTCTCCTGTTGTTTTCAGTTGCCACAGCCGACGGGTGCCTGCTGTCCTGACGCCCACGCCCGATCCGACCCGACTCACGTCGGGACTGAGGGTCGTGCCCACGGGTGGTCGAGCCCCAGAAGTCAGGGCCCGTCGCGGTCTGCGAGCGTGCGAAGTCAATCCGCAAGGATTGCTGTGTCGAGGATAGTCGAATCTCGCGGGTGGCCGCCAATCGGAGCAGGTTCCACCCGCCACGCCTCCACAGGCACCGCCGCGCAGGCCGTGTCCACCGCCTCCTGGCGTACCCCTGCGGCGTGGCAGTGGAGCCCGGAACGCTGGCCCCATGACCTCCCCCAGACCCCTTGTCCGCACCTGCCTCCCCCGCTCGGGACTCCGCCTCCTCCCCCTGTTGTCAGGGTTCCTGGGGCTGCTGGGGCTGCTGACCGGCCCGTCCGCGGCTGCCGAGGAGCCCACCCCGATCGGCGCGTGGCCACTGCGACCCACACCGAGCGTGGCCGCCAGATTCGAGCCCCCGCTCTCGGCGTGGGGCGCCGGACACCGGGGCGTCGACCTGACCGGGGCGCCGGGACAATCGGTACGAGCCGCCCTCCCGGGGCGAGTGAGCTTCGCGGGGCGGATCGCCGGTCGGGGCACCGTCGTCGTCGACCACGGTTCGAGCCGGACCACCTACGAGCCGGTGCTGAGCGCCGTCGAGATCGGATCGCCGGTGGGCCGCGGACAGCCGATCGGGACCCTCGAGCTCGGCGGGTCCCACTGCTTCCCGCGAGCGTGCCTGCACTGGGGGTGGCTGCGGGGCACGACCTACCTCGACCCCCTGCTGCTGGTCGGCGCCGGCCCGGTGCGACTCCTGCCGCTCGGGCAGGAGCCAGCGCGCCGAGGGATCGGTCTCGACCCTCGGACCCTCCCGGCCGGGCCTGGGCGCCGACTCCCCACCCGTACGCCGCGTGGCAGGGGTCACCGGGCGCCGGCTGGCCGCATCAGGCCCGCGGATGCGCCTGCTGGTAGGCGCGGCGCAACCGGTCGGTCGTGACATGGGTGTAGCGCTGGGTCGTGGCCAGGGAGGCGTGCCCCAACAGCTCCTGGACCGACCTGAGGTCGGCTCCCCCCTCGAGCAGGTGGGTCGCCGCGGTGTGTCGCAAACCATGCGGGCCGATGTCCGGCGCCCCCGGCACCTCGGCGACCCGCCGATGGACCACCGTGCGGACGGCGCGCTGGTCGATCCGCTGGCCGCGGGCACCGAGGAAGACTGCCGGGAGCGACTTCTCGACCAGGATGACCGGCCTCGCCGCCTCCAACCAGCGGTCGAGCGCGCGACCGGCGGGGTGTCCGAAGGGCACTGATCGCTCCTTGCGGCCCTTGCCGAAGACCCGCACCACCATCCGCTCGCGGTCGACGTCATCCAGGTCGAGCCCGACCAGCTCCCCCACCCGGATGCCGGTGGCGTAGAGCAGCTCGAGCATCGCGACGTCGCGGACACCGAGCGGGCTGCCGTCGTCGGCCAAGGTGGCCGCCGCCCGGATCAGGTCGGCGGCCTCGTCGAGTCGCAGCACCGCGGGCAACGCGCTGTGGGCCTTGGGAGAGCCGAGACTCGCCCCGACATCGGTGGACACCCGCTCGGTGCGCAGCAGCCAGGCGGTGAACACCCGAGCCGAGGTGGCCCGCCGGGCGAGCGTGGTCCGGGAGCGACCCATCGTCTGCTGCTTGGCGAGCCAGCTGCGGAGCGTGCGCAGGTCGAGCTCGGCGACCGAGGTCTGCCCGAGCCGGGTCGCGTGGTCCAGGAGCCCGAGGATGTCCGACACGTAGGCCCGCACCGTGTGCACGGTGAGGTCTCGCTCCGAGACCAGGTGGCGTTCGTAGTCGGCCAGGGTCCGTGCCATCGGCTCGGACAGCTCCTCGACCATCTCGCTGGCATCCACCTCCCAAGTCTAGGGATGGCCGTGGGCTATTCGCGGCCCAGCGCGGCGAGCCGCCAGCCGGTCTCGGACTCCTCGACCAGGCCCACGGCACGCAGCCTGGCCAATTCTGCGGCCACCGCGACCAGGCCGAGACCCGCGGTGCGCGCGATCGAGTCGACGCGGGCCCACGCCGACACCGGAACAGCGTCGAGCACCTGCTGCTGTTTCAGTGAGAGCCGGTCGCGGGGCTGCTCGCGACCCCGGGACGGCTCCGCCAGGTGCTCCCCGGCCCGTCCCACCATCTCGAGCACCTCGTCACCCGTGGTCACCAGCGTCGCGGCCCCGGACCGGATCAGCTGGTGGACACCCTGCGACGGGGCGCTGGTGACCGGGCCGGGCACGCCCACGAGTGCGCGGTTCAGTCGCCCCGCCCAGTTGGCGGTGTTCAGCGCACCACTGCGCATCGCTGCCTCCACCACGACCGTGCCCCGGGAGAGTGCCGCGATCAGACGGTTGCGGGCGAGGAACCGCAGCCGGGTCGGGGAACACCCCGGCGCGAGCTCCGAGACCACGGCGCACTCGGCCGCGAGGTGGTCGAGGAGGTTCTTGTGGGCCGCTGGATAGGCCCGGTCCACGCCGCAGGCGAGGACCGCCACCGTCGCCCCACCGGCGGCGAGCGCGCCCCGGTGGGCCGCCTGGTCGATCCCGAAGGCTGCCCCCGACACGACCACGGTGCCCGACCTGCCCACCACCGCTCCCAGCTCGGCCGAGACCTCGGCACCGTAGGAGGTGGCCGATCGTGAGCCGACGATCGCCACCGAACCACCGAGCCGGTCCAGCGTCAGCGGGCCCTTGACCCAGAGCCCGAGCGGAGGTCCGCCGCGATGCTGGACGGGCTCGGCGCTCACGAGGTCGTCGAGCTGGGCGGGCCAGTCGTCGTCGGTCGGGATGACGTAGCGGACCCCGAGCCGCTCGGCGTGCGCGAGATCCCGCTCCGGGTCCATCGATGCCAGCCGGGCCGCCACATCGGTGAGGAGGCCCCCGACCTCGCGCTCGGACCGCAGATGGTCGTGGACCGTCTCGGCCCCCAGCTCGGCGACGAGACGGGCGACCCGCGGATCCCCGGGCTCGGTCAGCTGACCCAGCGCCACGCGGGCCAGGCGCTCGCCCGCACTCATCGGACCCTCCGCGTCAGGGTGTCCAGGAGGAGGGGCTCGCCCGAGCGCAACCTGAGCGCGACATCCGTCTCGGGCACCCCGGGTTGCTCGACGCCCAGCAGGTCGGCCACGGTCCAGGCCAGGCGGTGCACCCGCACCGCACCCCTCCCGGTCAGTCGACCGGCGTACGTCGCGTCGTCGACCAAGCGCTGCGCCTCGCCCGTCAGCGGCCACCCGTTGCGCAGCACCGGCCCCGGAGCCTGCGCGTTGAGCCGCCAGCTGCAGCTCCGGTAGCGCACGGCCTGTCGAGATCTCGCCTGCTCCACCCGCTCTCGAACTGCCGCCGTCGTCTCCCGTGGGGCGAACCGGTCATCCACGTCGTGGGGTCTGACCGGTGCCAGGTGACGGATGATGTCGATTCGGTCGCTGACCGGGCCAGCCACCCGATCGCGGTAGTCGCGGCGCTTGACCTCGCTGCACCGACAGTCGTTGCGGCTCGCCTGCGCGTGGTACCCCCCGCACGGGCAGGGATTGCACGCCAGCACCACCATGCCGCGGGCTGGGAAGGTGGCCGAGTCCTCGCCGCGGGCGATCGTGACCTCGCCACTCTCGAGGGGCTGGCGCAGCGCCTCGATGACGTCGGTGCGGAAGAGCGGGAACTCGTCGAGGAAGAGCACCCCGCAGTGCGCGCGGCTGATCTCGCCCGGTCGCACGCGACCGGTGCCACCGCCCAGCAGGCTCGCCTTGCTGGCGTCGTGGTGGGGCGCGAAGAACGGGGGCCGCACCATCAGGCCGTCCCCGGGGTCGAGGGCTCCGGCCAGGGAATGGATCGCCGTGAGCTCCAGCGACTCGGCGGGCTCCAGATCCGGGAGCAAGCCCGGGATGCGCTCGGCCAGGGTGGTCTTGCCGGCGCCCTTGGGCCCCGACAGGAGCAGGTGGTGCCCTCCTGCGGCGGCCACCTCGACGGCGTACCGGGCATCGGGGATCCCACGCACGTCGCTGAGGTCGAGCTCGCCGAGCCGGTCCTGGCCGCGCCACGACAACAGTCGGCTCCCCGACATCGCGGCCACCGGGGGCGCGATCGGGACCTCCACACCGCGCAGCTCGGCCACCACCTGGCCGAGAGAACGCATGCCGAACACACTCATGCCCGGCACCATGGCGGCTTCGGCTGCCTGGGGCTCGGGCACCATGACCCGGCGCACCCCCCGGTCAGCGGCTGCGAGCACCATCGGCAGCACCCCCGGAACAGAGCGCAGCCCCCCGGACAACGTGAGCTCACCGAGGAAGACCGTCTCCTCGAGCGCGCCCGTGGGCAGCTGGCCGGCCGCTCCCAGCACCGCCACCGCGATCGACAGGTCGAAGTGGGTCCCGCGCTTGGCCAGATCGGCCGGTGACAGCAGGATCGTGATGCGCCGCGTGGAGGGCCAGTCGAGGTCGCTGTTGACCACGGCCATCCGGCACCTGTCGCGGGCTTCGTTGAGCGAGACGTCGGGGCGTCCCACCAGGGTGGTCCCCACGACGCCGGGCGAGACGTCGGCCTGGACGTCGATCAGGTGCCCCGAGGCTCCTTGGAGCGCGATCGTCTGAGCGGTGGCGACCGCCATCAGCCGAGCCCCCGGACGTGGTCGACCACGCAGGCACCGCGGGGTGGACGCAGGACCGCCACCAGGTCGATCCGGACGTCGAGTGGATGCACCCCGCGGGCAAGGAGCCAGCGCGCCGCCAGCCGACGCAGACGGGCGAGCTTCAGCGCGGTCACCGCCTCGTGGGGCGTGCCGCACGAGGCGCTGGTCCTGGTCTTCACCTCGCAGACGACCAGGACGTCACCGTCGCGCAGAACGAGGTCGATCTCTCCGACCTCGCACCGCCAGTTGCGGTCGAGCAGCACCATCCCCTGCTCGACCAGATGCCGAGCCGCGACGGACTCGCCGTACGCCCCGACTGCTTGCCTGAAACCCGATCCTGTCGTCCCGGTCATGAGCACCTCCGGACCCAGCGTGGCCGGATCCGTCGGGACGAGGTCCCCACCGGAGCGGACCTGTGGAGACGCTGGGCACGCGACGATCCTGTGCGGGGAGTCGGGGCCGAAAGGCCGGTTCGGCATCCGGGCGGGCACGGGACGGATAGGCTCAGCACACCATGGGGGGGACATCGAGGGGCCGACGCGACCGCACGCGCAACGCCAGAGGCGCAGTTGCCGTCGAGGCGGCCTTGGTGACCCCGATCCTGATGATCTTCGTCTTCGGCATCGTGGAGATGGCGTTCCTGCTGCGTGACGACGTCGCTCTCACCTCCGCGGTCCGCGTCGGTGGGCGTACCGCGTCGGCCAACGCCGGCGCAGGACCTGCGGGCGCCTCCGAGGGCGGCGACTGCGTGAGCCCGTGCTCGCCCGGCAACGCCCCCATGCTGGCGCAACTGGCGGCCAACGCGGTCCAGCGGGCCGGGACCGCACTGCCCAAGGACAGCATCGACGAACTGTGGGTCTACAAGGCCAACGACAAGGGCTACCCCGGAGGCACCGGCAGCACCATCTGGGCCTGCGGCACCAACTGTGTGGTCTTCAAGTGGGTCGATTCCAAGGACCAGTTCCGTTACTCCAGCGGCAGTTGGATCTCCAGCACTATCAACGCCTGTGCCAATGCCAACCCGGACCCGGTCGGCATCTACATGAAGGCCACCCACAAGTTCAACACCGGGCTCTTCGGAACCACCGTCGGGCTCAGCGACCACGCCGTCTTCGCGTTCGAACCCCTGCCCACCGTCATCTGCGGCCCCGGACAGCACCCGTGAGCAGGAGCGGCCTGCGCCGCCACCGCGACGAAGCCGGCTACGCGGCGATCCTGGTGGCGCTGCTGTCGGCGACCGTCTTCCTGGGGCTGGCTGCCATCGGCGTGGACACCGCCCGGTGGTACGTCGAGGTCGAACGCGTGCAGAAGACAGCCGATGCTGCTGCGCTCGCCGGCGTGACCCACATGCCCGCGGACCTGGCGGCCGCTCGTGCCACCGCGTTGTCGATCGCCAGCAAGAACGGCTTCGTCAACGGCGGCACGACCACCATCGTGGTGGCCGAGGGCCCCAAGCCCAGCCAGCTGCGGGTCACGATCAGCAACACGATCCAGAACGACTTCGGAGCTGCGATCGGGGTCCCCCAGACGACCATCACGCGGACCTCGGTGGCCGACTACACCGCCCCCGCGCTGATGGGCAGCCCGTGCAACACCTTCGGCAACGAACCCCCGAGCCAGCCCCTCCCGGCGGCACAGCCGGCCGGCAGCGCCCTGCCTGCGACCCCGTTCCCGAACTGCACGTCGACACCCCAGTTCTGGGGAGTGATCGAGGGTCCCAGCACCGACAAGCGCGACGGCGACCGCTACATGACGACTCCCTGCTCCTCGGCCTACGGCTGCTCCGGGGGCAAGAACGACGAGACTCGGCCGCAGGGGTACTTCTTCGCGGTCCACGTCGAGCCCGCCGCGGTCGGCGTGCCGATCGACGTCCAGATCTACGACCCGGCCTACATCTACACCGGAGCCGCCGGCGGCAACTTCTGCACGCTCCTGCCGCTGCTGGGACTCACGAACAACATGAACCCCTACGCCACGACGGACGCCAAGGCCCGGTACGGCTTCGGGAACTCGATCTACTGCTCCGGGGACTACCTCGGGACCGGTACCGTCCCGGCCACCTCTTTCGCGTTGCACCAGGCCACCGACGACAACGACCCCCTCAAGGGAGCGGTCATCCCGGGCTGCATCAAGCAGTTCAGGGGTCTGAACATCCCGCCGCTGGTCACCGATCTGCTCGCCGCGAGTCCCACCTACGACAACCAGATGGCGCGGATCTTCCACCAGTGGGTCTCCCTGTGCTCCTTCACGCCCACCCGACCGGGTGACTACTTCCTCCAGGTCCGTACCAACGTCACGCTGGGGGGCACCCCCACCGCCAACACCAACGGCAACCAGCCGCTCGTCTACAGCGGCAACACCGCTGCTGCCGCTGCCGGCGGCAACACGACGGCCGGCAAGGGGGTCAACTCCTTCTCGCTCCGCGCGGTACCCGCCGTTGCGGCCGTGCGCGACAAGGTGTCGGTGGCGGGCTTCGAGCGCATGCCGATGTTCCAGAACACCTCCGGGAGCACCGCACGGTTCAACCTGATTCGTGCGCTGCCCTCCACCGCGGGTCAGTTCATCGCCTTCGACTTCTACGACGTCGCCGACGGCTCCTTCCTCCCCGGGAGCGTGACTGTCTTCCCGCCGGCCGATGCCACCGGTTCCATCAAGGGGGCCGGCGGAATCCCCGGTTGCCGGGCTGCCATGGACGACGGTCCGTACGCCGATGTGGGCGCCTGCTCGGTCTCGGTGAGGAACTCCACGCACAACGGCCGCCTGCAGCACATGATCATCCCGATCCCGAACGACTACAGCTGCAACCCGACCACCCTCGGCGGTTGCTGGTTCGAGGTCCGCGTGCAGTTCGCCGGCATCGTCACCGACATCACCGTGTGGGATGCCGTCATCGGCGGCGACCCGGTCCGGCTCATCGAGTAGCAGTTCCGCTGCGTTGGTCGCTGCTTGCTGCGCCACCGGATCCGCGAGGTGGTCCGATCAGTTGCTGGGGCCGCTGACCAGGGCGGGACTGGTGCAGTTCGGACGAGCCATGCCGAAGAGGTCGACGCCGGCGATGTCCATCCCGAGCACATCGCGCACGGCGGGCGCGATCGTGGCATCGAGGTTGGGCAGCAAGGTGGCGTTCACGTAGCCCGCCACCGCGTCGGTGAACTCCTTCTGCGCCGAGACCGAGAGCGGGTACGGAACGCCGAGCAGCGTCAGCGTGGCCTCAGCCGGGCCGATCACCGGGACCGGCATGCCCCCGGACAGCAGGGAGCCCTTCGGCGAGGAAGAGACGGCGGTTTCGTACGGCGGCATGTTGACCTGCGCACTGCCGGCGGTGGTGGCGCGCGGTGCCGTCATGGAGACCGGCACCCTGACCGTGAAGGAGATCGGTCCCCCGGGGTTCGTCTGGAAGGCCGAGATGACGACGGTGGCCGTCAGGTTCGGGGTCACGAGGCCCGACACGGTCGTGATGTCGAGCGACTCGGGAGCACAGCGGATCGCTGCGAGCTCGGCGGTGGCAGACGCGACGTCGAGGTCCAACGTGAGATCCACCTGGGTCGCGGTGAGATGGTAGCTCGCTGTCTTCAGGGGCGGAGAGGAGCGACCGGTGAGCGAGACCCCTACTTGCGACGTCTTGGCCTGGGTGCCGACGGGCCCGCAGCCGATCCGAGGTGCCTCGACCACCTTGACACTCGCCGACGTCGTCACGAATCCCGGGACGTTCGTCATCAGGACTGGGACGGTGGCACCGTTGTCGCCCGTCGCCGCCAGCGCGGCCCCGGTGACGAGATCGAGGACGTTGAGGTTCGCGTCGAGCGCCGACCCCCCGCCCTGACCCACGGAGAGAACGTTCTCGAGGTCGAAGACCAGGAGCGAGTTGACCGTCCGGGAGAAGTTGCGGTTGAGCAGCTCGGCCTGGGCAGTGTCACCCTGCCGGGTCAGCACCCGCGCCAGGGCGAGATAGAAGTCGCTGACCTTGAGGGTCGACAGGCTGGCGAGGTTCTCGGGGCTGGCCACGGACAGTTCCGCGGCCAGCTCGGCCAGCGACACGTGGGCCTTGGAGAGACCCTGGTAGCTCACCACGTCGACCGGACTGTCGAAGGCGACGTTGATCAACGAGAGGAGCTGGTGGTTGCCGGGACCCGTGCGGGCGGCGTACGAGCCGACCGAGAAGCACGCCGTGGAGGTCGAGGTGGCGACCGCGCTCCGGGTGGCCGCTCCGCTGCCGGGGGCGATCGAGAAGTCCACAGCCGTGCTTGCCAGGACCCGGACCGCGGTGGGGACCACTCCGGAGGCCACCGGCGAGAAGGTCCCGTCAGGAGCGATCTCGCCCAGCACGGGAGTCACGGTCGGCGGCGCGTTGCCCACCGCTCCGGCATTGCGGTTCCGGCTGCGGTCAGCCAGTGCCTGGAGGTCGACGATCTCCCCCGCCGTACGCCCGTCGAGCTGACGCGCGAGGTCGAGCGAGACCAGATCGGCCAGGGCCTGCATGTCACGTCGGGCCACGCGCTGCATGCCGATGTCGACCGCGAAGGCGCCGATCGTGAAGAGCACGACGGACAGGACAGCCATCAGCACGAGGACCGCTCCACGCTCGTCGCGCCGACGTCGCAGTCTCATCCGTTGTCCTGGACGACGGCGGTGTACGCGAGATGTTGCGGGAGCACGAGGCCGATCCCCGGCACCGTGGGGATCAAGGCGTGGTCGCGGTAGGCGTAGTCGAGGGTGACCGTGGCACAGGTGTCCCTCGGGTCGCTCGGGCAGGGACCGCCGGAGTTGATGGCGCACCGACCCACTGCCTCACCGTTGCGGAAGAGGTCGGAGCCCGTACAGCTCACGCCGTAACTGGCGAGGGCCTGGTTGATCGCATCTCGGGCACGCTGCACCTTGTCGGGCTGGCTGACCACCGGCGGCGCGAGAGCCGCCTGCCGGGCTCCTTCAGCGGCACCCTGGCTGATCGCCTGCCGGAAGCTCAGCATGTAGCCGTAGTTGATGACGCCGAACAGCAGCAGCACCAGGAAGGGGACCACGAGCGCGAACTCCACGGCGGCGGCGCCTCGGGACGAGCGTCGAGACGAGCGCCGGGTCGACTCAGCCAACGCCCTCACTACTCCTCCACCATGCGCAGCGCGCACTCCCCGACGGTCCCCACGACCGTCCTCACCAGAGTAGAGCCCGCGCCGCTCACGCGGACCGGAACGCTCAGACGCGAGAGCGGTGTCTAGGCCTTCGGCAGGTCGATGTCGGCCGGGCTGAGCTCCTCGACATTGACGTCCTTGAACGTCAGCACCTTGACGTTCTTGGCGAAGCGCGCCGGGCGGTACATGTCCCACACCCAGGCGTCGGTCATCGACACCTCGAAGAAGACGTCACCCGCCTCGGTGCGCGCCTTCACATCCACCTGGTTGCACAGGTAGAAGCGACGGTCGGTCTCGACGACGTACTTGAAGATCGACACGACGTCGCGATACTCGCGATAGAGAGTGAGCTCCATCTCGGTCTCGTACTTCTCGAGCTCCTCGGCGCTCATCCCGACTCCTCACTCGCGGCCAACCCGGCCTCATTGTGCACTGCGAGCACTGGTTCCAGACCGGCGGCCCGCCGCACGTTCACGAACCGCATCCGGTGGATCTCGCACGGGCCATGTCTGGTCAGGGCTGCCGAGTGCACCTCGGTGATGTAGCCCTTGTGGGTCTTGAAGTCGTAGACGGGCCACTGCTCGTCGAGCTCGCACATGATCCGGTCCCGGGTCACCTTGGCGATCACCGAGGCGGCAGAGATGCAGGCAGCCACCCGATCTCCCTTCCACACCGCGAGGCCCGGCACTCCCAGGCCGTCGACGGGGAAACCGTCGGTGAGGACGTACGACGGCGCGAGGTCCAGCAGGGCCACGGCCCGGCGCAGCGCCTCGACGTTGGCGACGTGCATGCCGAGGCGGTCACACTCGTCGTGCGAGACCACGACGACCGACCAGGACAGCGCCCGGCGCAGGATGTGGTCGTAGCAGCGTTCCCGCGCGGCTTCGGTCAGGAGCTTCGAGTCGGCGAGACCCGGCACGATGCCCGCCTTGCCGGGCGGCAGGATGACCGCGCCGGCAACCAGGGGTCCGGCGCAGGCGCCCCGGCCGGCCTCGTCGACCCCGGCGATCGGCTCGATGCCGTGGCGACGCAGGGCGCGCTCGTAGCCGTAGAGCCCCGCGTCGCGGCGTACGGTCGAGCCGCGCGGCAACCTGCTCACGGGGCGCCCACCGGGTCCGTGAGCCCGCACAGGGGTCGCTCAGCGCGTGTCATGCCTGCCTAGGACGCGTTCGGCACGTCCGCGAAGGTGTCGGGCCGATGCAACCACCCGAAGCGGTCACTGGGCCACAGGAGGACGAAGACGCGTCCGACCACCAGGTCGACCGGGACGAACTCCTCCCCGGGCACGCAGTCGGTCTCGTTGCGGCTGCACATGTGGACGGTGGAGTCGGCCGAATGCGAGCGGTTGTCCCCCATCACGAAGACGTGCCCGTCCGGAACCGGGCCGGCGGTCCAGTTGCAGCGCCCGCTCATCGGCCCGTAGCACTCGGCACGGTCGAGCTTGGCGTAGTCCTCCTCGTCCAGCGCCACGCCGTTGACCAGGATCCGACCATCCTTGTCGCAGCACTTGATGACGTCTCCCCCGACGCCGACGACCCGCTTGACCAGGTGGCCGCCCGACGGGTAGAGCCCGATCCTGGCCAGCACCCTGGTCACGAGCGCCTGCGGGCCGGCCGACTCCGCAGGACCGAGCCAGTCGCCCGGATCCTTGAAGACGATGACGTCGCCACGCTGGGGGGTCCCGTCGAACCAGTAGGAGACCTTCTGCACGAGGATCCGGTCGTTGTTGACCAGCCCGGGCTCCATCGACTCCGACGGAATGTAGAAGGCCTGCACGAAGAGCGCCTTGATGACGATCGCCAGCACGAGGGCGATGCCGAGCAGCAGCAGCGTCTCCTGCCAGACCGGCAGATGCTTCTTGGCAGAACGCGAAGACCGCGACCCCGCCTCGTCAGGTTCGACGATGGGCGGATGGTCGCGGTCTTCGTTGGTCACGCGCAGAGCGTAACGATCGACTGGGTGCGTCGAGGCTCAGGCCTCGCGACGCTCCTTGATCTTGGCTGCCTTGCCGCGCAGGTTGCGCAGGTAGTAGAGCTTGGCGCGACGCACGTCACCGCGCGAGACGATCTCGATCGACTCGAAGATCGGGGAGTTCAGCGGGAAGGTGCGCTCGACGCCCACGCCGAAGGAAATCTTGCGGACGGTGAAGGTCCGACCGACGCCCGAGCCCTGGACGCGCAGCACGACGCCGTGGAAGATCTGGACGCGCGCGCGGTTGCCCTCGACGACCTTGACGTGGACCTTGATGTTGTCGCCGGCGCGGAAGGCCGGGTTGTCGGTGCGCTTGATCGCGTCGCCGAGCTCGGTGATGACGTTGGCCATGACTCTCCTCACGGTTGCCACAGGTCAGCCGCGGTAGTGGTGGGTCGTTGCGGGTGGCCCGGTCTGGGTGGCCGGCGGCGCCATGCTCCCCCTGTGGCAGGAACCTGACGCGGATCCCCCGTCCAGAGCGAAGAGCTCCTCGGGGCGATCCATCTTTGGCCGACTGGGCCGATCGAACAGTTTGCCACAGGCGCGTCGTACGCCGGAAATCCGGGCAGGTCAGCGTCGTTTGGAGAGCCGGACGACCCCGGGTCGGGGCTCGGCGAGCGGACGGTAGCCGGCCTTCTTGTACAGCTTGCGGTTGCGGACGCTGCCCTCCCCCGTGAAGAGCTCGTACGACGTCGCTGCTGCCGGCGCTGCGGTCTCGATCGCGGCCAGCAGCAGTCGACCGAGCCCGCGACCCTGCAGGTCCGGAGCGACCATCAGTCGGCCGATGTCCCAGGTGTTGCCGCGCAGCCGACCGCGGACCGCACCGACGAGCCGCCCGGCGGAGCGCGCCACGAAGACGGTGCCGTCCTGGGTCCAGGCCTCGATCTCGGGAAGGGTCTCGGTCAGGGCGTCCATCTCGATCTCGGGGTTGGCCTGCTGCTCCTGCACCCAGCAGGCCCGCTGCAGGGTGAAGAGCTCCCCGACATCGGCAGGCTGGACGAGACGGACCTCCACCCCCTCGAGGAGCTGGGCGGGGTGGACCAGATCGGGACGTCGATCCGCGGTACGGCTCAGAGCCTGGTCGTGGCGCCACGCACGGATCGCACCGTGATCGCCGGAGAGCAGCACGGCCGGCACCTCGTGGCCGCGCCACTCCCGAGGCTTGGTGTAGACGGGGTACTCGAGCAGTCCGTCCTCGTGCGACTCCTCGCTCAGCGACTCGGGGTTGCCCATGAACCCGGGGATCAACCGGACGACGGCCTCGGTGATCGCCAGGGCAGCCACCTCGCCGCCATTGAGGACGTAGTCCCCGATGGAGATCTCGAGGACCTCGGCCCGGCTGCTCGCGTGGTCGAGGACGCGTTGGTCGATGCCTTCGTAGCGGCCACAGGCGAAGACCAGGCGCTCACGGCCAGCCAGGTCGCGAGCGAGTGCCTGGGTGAAGGGCACCCCGGACGGGGTCGTGACGATGAGCGTCGCGCCGTCGATGGCGAGCTCGTCGAAGGCCTCCCCCCACGGCTCGGGCTTGAGCACCATGCCGGCGCCTCCGCCGTACGGGGTGTCGTCGACGGTGTGGTGGCGGTCGTGCGCCCAGGCTCGGAGGTCGTGGACCTGGATGTCGAGCAGCCCCTTGTCCCGGGCCTTGCCGGCCAGCGAGAGCTCCAGCGGCGCGAGGTACTCGGGGAAGATCGTGAGGACGTCGATCCTCACCGCGCCCTCACTCCGCGTCCTCGGGCAGCGGGGTCACCAGACCCGGCTGGTCGGCAATGACGACCCGGCCACCGGGTACGTCCACCTCGGGCACGAGGGCCTTGACGAACGGGACCAGGGCTGAGCGTCCGTCCGGGGTCCGGATCGTC
Source organism: uncultured Actinomycetota bacterium (assembly GCA_963850965.1). Classification (GTDB taxonomy): domain Bacteria; phylum Actinomycetota; class Actinomycetes; order Propionibacteriales; family Nocardioidaceae; genus Nocardioides. The sequence goes on from CAWKMT010000005.1 coordinate 356,311, forward strand.
AGCAGGTCCTGGGCGCCGCCGTGCACCAGCGCGATGACCTCGCCCAGCAGGGTGCCGTCGACGTCGTGGGCAGCCAGCCCGACCAGCTGGTGGTCGTAGTACTCGTCGGGGTCCTCCGGGGTCTCGTCGGCCGGGATCGTCGCGTGCAGCACGATCCCGCGCGCAGCCTCGGCGCCGGAACGGTCGGTGAGCTCCTCGAAGGTCACCAGCAGCGTCGTCTGGTGCCAGCGTGAGCGCGCGACGGTCAGCGCGCGCAGCGGACTGCTCGACCCCGTCGGGGGCTCGGCGCGCACCGTGGCACCGGGCGCGAAGCGCCGTTCGGGCTCATCGGTGCGGACGTCGACGGTGACCTCACCGCGTACGCCGTGGGGCTTGCCGATCCGGCCCACCACGAGCTCGATGGTCTCCACAGTGTGTTGCTCCTCAGAAATACCGAAGGGGTGCCGCCCCCGGGGGGACGGCACCCATTCAAGCGGTTGGTTCGAGTCAGCGGCGACGGTCGACGTCGACGAAGTCGACGCGAGCTCCACCACGGCCAGCCAGCGCTGCGATGACGGTACGGAATGCCGTGGCGGTGCGGCCACCGCGTCCGATCACCTTGCCGAGGTCATCGGGATGGACCCGGACCTCGAGCATGGAGCCGCTCCGCATCTGCTTGTCGCGCACCGAGACGTCGTCGGGATTGTCGACGACGCCACGCACCAGGTGCTCGAGAGCCTCGGCGAGCATGACGCTCAGGACTCCGTCTTCTCGGTGCCCTCGACTGCCTCAGCCTCGGGGGCCGCGACCTCGGGGGTCTCCGCAGCGGGAACCTCGGCCGGAGTCTCCTCGACCTTGGCGTCCTCGACCTTGGCTCGTCAGCCTGGTGTCGTCAGCCTTGGCCTCGTCGGCCTTGGTGTCGTCAGCCTTGGCGGCCTTGTCAGCCTTCGCGGGCTTCTCGATTGCCGGCTTGTCGGTCGCTTCGGCCTTCTCGGCCTTCTTCGAGCTCGACTTCTTGGTCACCGCGTCGGCCGCAGCAGAGCTGTGCGCCTCGGCGAGTGCCTCGTTGAAGATCTCCTGCTTGTCGCGCTTGGCCTCGGCCACGCGCAGGGTGCCCTCGGTGCCGGGGAGACCCTTGAAGGTCTGCCAGTCACCGGTGATCTTCAGCAGGACCTCGACGGCCTCGGTCGGCTGTGCGCCGACACCGAGCCAGTACTGTGCCCGCTCGGATTCGACGACGATGAACGACGGCTCCTCCTTGGGGTGGTACTTGCCGATCTCCTCGAGGACGCGACCATCACGCTTCTTGCGAGAGTCGACGACGACGATGCGGTACTGCGGCACGCGGACCTTGCCCATGCGCTTCAAACGAATCTTGACGGCCACGTTTGTGGTGTCTCCTTGAAAGTTGTGTGTGGTGAGGATTGCGTGAACCAGGTGGGGACCGGGGCGAAATCCTCGATGGGCTCTGCAGCGTCCGGATGAGAGGGTCCGGTCGCACAGGACTCAGCGGGAGATTCTGCCAGATGCGGGGCAGTCCACCGAAATCAGGGGCCGGTCAGGCCACGACCAGCCCTCGGAGCACCACCCGGCCCGGAGTCGCCAGCACGCTGAGGTCCTCCAGCGGGTTGCGGTCGTAGACGACGAAGTCGGCGGCCGAGCCCTCCTCGAGCCCGGAGCCCCAGCCGAGCCACGCACGGCCCCGCCAGGAGGCGGCCCCCAGGACGTAGTCGGCTGGCAGCCCGAGGTCCACCATCGCGCGGATCTCCTCGTCGAGGTGTCCGTGCCGCCCGGTCCCGCCGCCGTCGCTGCCGACGTAGAGGGCGACGCCTGCCTCGAAGGCTGACATCAGCGTCTCGCGGCGACGCTCGTGCAGCTGCTCCATGGTGGCGGCGTAGTCGGGGAACTTGTCGCGCCCGGCAGCGGCGAACTCGGGAAACTTGTCGGTCTGCAGCACCGTCGGGACCAGTGCCACCCCGGAGGCGGCCATCTGCTCGACCTGGTCCACCTCGAGGCCGGTGCCGTGCTCGATGCAGTCGATCCCGGCGTCGAGGAGCCCTTGCAGCACCTCGCGGCCGAAGCAGTGGGCGGTGACCCGGGCGCCGTGCTCGTGGGCGGCTGCGATCGCTGCCGCGAACGCCTCCGGGGGGAACGACGGTGAGAGGTCTCCGGTGTCCCGGGAGATCCAGTCCCCCACGAGCTTGATCCAGCCGTCGCCGTTGCGGGCCTCCTGAGCGGCGTACGCCGGGAGGTCGGCGGGCTCCACCTCGTGGGCGTAGTTGCGGATGTAGCGCTTGGTCCGCGCGAGGTGACGGCCAGCGCGGATCAGGCGGGGCAGGTCCTCGCGCTCCTGCACCCAGCGGGTGTCGGCCGGCGAGCCGCAGTCGCGCAGCAGCAACACCCCCGTGTCGCGGTCCTCGATGGCCTGCACCTCGGTCTCCTCGGGAGAGACCGCTCCCCCGTCCTCGAGGCCAAGGTGGTTGTGGGCATCCACCAGCCCGGGCAGGATCCAGCCGGTCGCGGCAGTCTCGGCGCCGGCCTGGCGTTCGTAGGTCACGCGGCCGTCCACGACGTAGAGGTCCCGCGACTCGCCGTCGGGCAGGACCGGTCCGCTGAACCGCAAGGGTGTCTCTGGTGCCGTCATGCCCCGGACGTTAGCGCCTTGCACCACGGGCCTACGTCCGCCGTTGGTAGCGCAGGTCGCCGTTCGGCATCCGACTCACGAGGTAGTCCGGGTCGTGCGCTCGATGGTGGTGCCAGGAGCACAACAGCACGCCGTCGCCGAGGTCGGTCCGCCCACCCTGGCTCCAGGGCCGACCGTGGTGGTGGGCCTCGCACCAGGTCGCCGGGATGTCACACCCGTGGGCTCGACACTGGCCGTCCCGGACCGTCATCGCCAGGCGCTGGGCCCGGCTGAAGAGCCGCCGCGTGCGGCCGAGGTGGAGCGGCTGACCCTGGCCGTCGAGGACCAGCGGCACGATGTTGGCCGTACAGGCCAGCCGCAGGGCCTCCGACGCCGAGACGCGCTCGGCGTCCCCGAACCCCGCCGCGCCGAGTCGCGCGCGCAGGTCGTCCAGATCGACCGTGACCACCACGGTCGTCGCTGCCCCACCGTGGACCGGGAGCACCGAGGCTGGCAGGCGCTCGAGCAACGCCGCGAAGGCCCGGCCCAGGCGGACCGGGTAGGGCACCCGTCGCCCGGTCTCCGGATCGATGGTCGCCGACTCCGGCGCCGGGGCTGCGTCGGGGTCGAGGTCTGAGTCGAGGTGGCCGCGGCGCGGGGCGGCGAACGCGTCGAGGTAGCTCTTCAGCCTGGCCGCCACCGCGTCGGAGAGCCGGCCCCGCAGGTCGGTGGTCCCGTCACCCCGTCGACGCAGCACCAGACTCGTGGTCTCCCGAGCCCGACGCTCCTCGCGCGCCAACTGCTCGCGCTCCTGGTCCTCGACCAGGCCAGGAGCGACCACCTCGAGGACCTTGCGACCCAGCACCCGCAACCGCTTCGGCTCGAACACCGCCGCTTGCGCCACGAGATAAGCCTCAGCCTGCCCCAGCACGACAGGGTCCAGGTCGGCGGGCAGCTCATCCAGCGCGTGCGCGATCACCCGCGCCTGCGCCGCGTTGACGTCCCCGGCCAGCATCGCTGTCTGCACCTTCCGCCACCGACGGTCCAGCGCTTCGCCGAGGCCGGCAGTCGCCGCGACCGTGCCGTGTCCGGCCCGCGTCTGGTGCGCCGCCCAGGCCGCCACCGACCGGGACCCGTGCTCGGCGGCCACGTCGTCGGCGTTGGCCAGCACCCGGCCCAGCAACCCCTCGACCCGGGCCGCCACGCGGGTCAGCTCCACCAGCGCAGCCGCCTTCGCCGCCGCCGGCATGAACACCGGGTCCACCCCCGCGATCTCGTCCAACGCGGCACCCAAGGCCTCGGCACAGGCCAGAACCGGGTGCTCGCGAGTGGTGGAGGGGGTTTCCATGGCTCCAACCTAGAGACGATCGGGACGGTTTTCGACCACTCGTTCGAATCTGTGGATCGCCGCAGCTGCAACCTGGACTGTGGACAGAAAGCGGCCGGTGGCTCGCCTCGGTAGAGTCGCTCACCGTGAGTCGCCTCATCCACCTCAACGGCCCGCCGGGGATCGGGAAGACGACTCTGGCGAAGCGATACGTGGCCGAGCATCCCGGCGTTCTGAACTGCGACATCGACGTGCTCAGGACCTTGATCGGTGGATGGCAGAGCGACTTCGGTGGGGCTGGCGCACTCATCCGGCCGGCAGCGCTCGCCATGATCGAGGCGTACCTGGCCACCGGTCACGACGTCGTGCTGCCCCAGATGCTGCTCGATCCGCACGAGCTGGCGCGCTTCGAGGCATGTGCCACCGGAGCGGGGGCGCAGTTCATCGAGCGCGTCCTCATGGACTCCCCGGCAGCCTCGACGGCGCGCTTCCACCGTCGTGGGGCAGCAGAGGCGGCCGATCCGTGGCACGACCAGGTGCGGACCATCGTGGCCGCGAACGGCGGGGACATCGAGCTGGCTCGCTGCCACGCGGCGCTCGAACGGCTGCTGACCGGGCGTCCGCACGCGGTCGTGATCCAGAGCGTCGAAGGCGCGATCGAAGAGACCTACCGCAGACTCAGGGAGTCCTTCACCTGACACGCAGGTAGAAGTGCGCCACCTCTGCCGAGAGACGGGCGGTGTCTGGTTTCGATGAGTTCCGGCCCGGATACTGGTCGACATCAGTGACCGCTCACACCGGACCTGGAGGCAACAGGGATGGCACCTGCTCGGGAAGTGACGACTGTTCCGGTGGACGACGAGGTGCAGTTGTGCGCCGAGATCATCGGCGACCCCGATGACCCGGCGCTGCTCCTCATCGGCGGTGCGACCTGGTCGATGGACTGGTGGGACGACGAGCTGTGCACCCAGTTGGCCGAGCGGAATCGCTTGGTGGTGCGCTACGACCAGCGCGACACCGGTCGCTCCACCAGCTACCCGTCGGGCTCCCCTGGGTACACCGGCGAAGACCTGGTCAGGGATGCGATCGCGATACTCGACGCGATCGGCGCTGAACGTGCACACATCGTCGGGCTCTCCATGGGCGGAGGGCTCGCTCAACACCTGGCCCTTGAGTACCGCAACCGGGTCTCGACGCTCACGTTGATCTCGACCAGCCCCATCGATCCAGGGGTCACGGGACTGCCCGGTCCCACTCCCACGATCCAGGCGACTTTCACCGACGCCGACCCAGAGCCCGACTGGCGAGACCGCGCAGCGGTCATCGACCACCTGGTCGAGGGCGAGCGTCCGTACGCCGGGTGGGGCACCTTCGACGAATCAAGACTGCGCACCTTGATCGGACGGGTCCTCGACCGCACCCACGACATGGCGGCGAGCATGACCAACCACTTCCTGCTCGAGCCGGGCGAGTCAAGCGATCAACGGCTCATCAGCCTCGCTGGAGTTCCGACCCTGATCCTGCACGGCACAGCCGACCCGCTCTTCCCACGGGAACACGGCCAGGCGCTCGCGGCGGCCATCCCCGGAGCGAGCCTGATCGAACTCGACGGCGTGGGTCACGAGCTCCCCCCACCGCACACCTGGGACCTCGTGGTCGACGCCCTGGTCGAGCACACCTCGCGAGGCTGATCGATGACCACCGGAGCAGACGCTCGAGCCAGGGGCTTGCGGTCTGGACTGTGGCTGCCTCTCTTCGAGGAACTGGCCGACCCGGCACTGGTCGCCCAGCTGGCGGTCGAGGCGGAGGCTGCGGGCTGGCACGGAGTCTTCGTCTGGGACCACCTGCGCTGGGCCGCGCCGGTTCGGTCGGTCGCAGACCCCTGGATCTGCCTGACCGCGATCTCCGTCGCCACCGAGTCAGTCCTCTTCGGGCCCATGGTCACGCCGCTCGCACGGCGTCGACCGGTGAAGGTCGCTCGAGAAACCGTGACCCTCGACCGGCTCAGCGCCGGCCGATTGGTCCTCGGTGTCGGACTGGGTGATGACCGCTTCGGTCACGAATTCAGCGCTGCTGGTGAAGAGCTGGACGACCGACGAAGGAGCCAGATGCTCGATGAGTCCCTGTCGATCCTCACCGCTGCCTGGGCCGGGAAGCCCGTGAACCACCACGGGCAGCACTACGACGTCACCGACTTCGAGTTCCATCCGACACCTCACCGACCCTCCGGGATCCCGGTATGGGTGGGCGGACTGGCCGGCCGGACCAAGCCCATGCGACGAGCTGCCCGCCACCAGGGATACGTGCCCATCAACCTGGAACACCCCGACCAGCTGGCAGAGGTCGTCGCCAGGATCGACGATCTTCGTGGAGCCAACGGGGAGGAGCCCTACGACATCGTCGTAGGGCTCTCCCCCGAGACCGATCCGCAGCCCTACGCCGCGGCCGGCGCAACGTGGTGGATCACCGAGTTCGACCCCGCAACGCTGACCGTGGACCGGGTGCGCGGCGTCATCCGGGAGGGTCCATCGTCACCCTGAGCCCGCCCCTGGCATGACTGCGCAGCCATCGCTCAGCGGGTGCGCTTGCCGAAGCCGTAGGGGAACAACGGGTCGTAGCGCCGGTCCCCCACGTTGATGGGTTCCTGCGCGACCCGACGCGGCCAGGTCACCGGGAGGCGTCCGGTGAAGGGCCGCTCACCGAAGAGCACGTCGGCCACTCCCCTGCCCTCGCTGCCGGGCAGCCAGGAGGCGACCAACGCATCGGTGCGGCGCAGGAGCCGCGGCCCGATGATCATCGGACGACCCGACACCACCAGCACGGTGCAGGATCGGGCCGCGTCGCACACGGTGCGGATGGCCGCCCTGTCGTCCTGCGAGAGCTGCATCGTCTGGGCGGGACGCGGCTGCCCCTCGTCACCGGGGTCATAGGCCCACTGCGGCCCGCCGACGTCGCCGAAGCCCTCGGCGTACGGCGTCTCGCCCACGACGACGATGCCGTGGGCCCGCTTCGGAACGGGGGCCGAGGCGGTTTCGCTGTAGGTCACCGAGCCGTCGGTGGCGTCCTCGATGCCGTCGAGGATGGTGTCGCCGGGGATCACGTTGGTGCTGCCGCCCTGCCAGGTGAGGGTCCAGCCGCCGGCCTGGTCGCCGATGCTGTCGGCATTGCTGCCGGCGACGTAGACGTCACGCTGGGGACGCAGCGGCAGGGTGCGCTGCTTGTTGCGCAGCAGGACCTGGCTCTTCGCCACCGCCCGACGGGCCACGGCACGGTGCGCACGGCTACCGATCTGGTCGATCCGCGAGCGGTCGGTCATCGGGTTCTCGAAGAGGCCGAGCTGGAACTTCGGCCGCAGGATCCGCGCGACCGCGTCGTTGATGCGGCGCATCGGGACCTCACCGTCCTCGACCAGTGCGGTCAACGTGGGGATGAAGTCCTCCTGCCAGCCGGACGGGTTGTTCGGCGCCTGCTTCGGCTCCATGAACATGTCGACCCCGGCCAGCACCGACGCCCGCACCTGGTCGACGTACTCCCCCGGCAGCTGCCGGATCGCTCGCCAGTCGGAGATCACGAAGCCCCGGAAGTTCTGCTTGCCCTTGAGCCAGCCGGTGATCAGCGCGCGGTGGGCGTGCATCTTGGTCGGGTTGCCGAGGCCGTCCTCGGTCCAGTCGACGCTGGAGAAGGACGGCATGATCGAGCCGACGCGGTGGCGCTTGACGGCCGGACGGTACGGCGAGAGCGCGAGCTTGCGGAACTCCCGACGCGACACCTCGGCGATCCCCTGGTCGATCGGGTAGGCCCCGGTGCCGGCCACCGACTCGTCGTACGACGTGAGGCCGTCACCGGCGAAGTGCTTGGCCGAGGCCAGCACCCGGTCGGTGTGGTCGAGCTGGCCGGGGCGGCCCTGGAGCCCGTCGATCGCGGTCTCCATCTGCTTGACCAGGCGTGGGGTCTCACCGAAGCTCTCGTAGGTCCGGCCCCAGCGGTCGTCGCGAGCGACGCACAGGCAGGGGGCGAACGCCCACTGCGGCCCGGACGCCCGGGTCTCCGCCGCCGTGATGTGGCTGATCCGGCGCACGAGCTTCGGGTCGCGGGTCGCGCCGAGGCCGATGTTGTGCGGGAAGACGGTCGCGCCGAGCAGGTTGGCGTGGCCGTGGACGGAGTCCACGCCGTACAGCAGCGGGATGCCGAGCCGGGTGTCGAGCGCCGCCTGCTGGTAGCGGTCGACCATGTCGGCCCAGGCCTCCGGCGTGTTCGGGTCGGGCACCGAGCCGCCGCCCGAGAGAACGCTGCCGAGGCCGTACTCGGTGATCAGCTCCGGGTCGGCGTCGATGTCGATGCGCTCGGCCTGGGTCATCTGCCCGACCTTCTCGGCCAGCGTCATCCGGCCGAGCAGGTCCTTGACGCGTCGGTGCGTGGGCAGCGACGGGTCCTGGTAGGGCAGCAGCTCGCGCTCCTGGGCCGACAGGGCGATGGACGGCGTTGACGCGGTCGTCTCCGTCGCCGTGGCGGTGCCGAGCGGCAGCAGGCTGGTGGCGAGAGCGCCGACCGCCAGCCCGGCCACGGTCATCGAGCGACGTGAGCCGCCTCGGGGCCGTGGCGGCCGGTGGGTGGGTAGGTGGGAACGCAGGAACATCAGGTGTCTCCTTGCCCGAGATCAAGACGCCGGACCACCAGCCGGTGGCCCGGGTGCGCGATGCGCTCCGCCAACCTAGGAACGGCCCAACGGCCGAGTCAAGGGACTGCCGACTCAGAGCTGGTCGAGGAGCCAGGTGGGGCTGAGCGTCATCGCGCCCACGCCCTCGACGCGGGCTCCGAGGAACCGGTCCGCGGTGACGACCGTGACCCGGTCACCGCGCTCGACCGCGCCGCGAGCCTCGTCCACGATCGCCTCGTCGCCGCTCCCCGTGGCATGGACGGTGCGCACGTGTCCGTCCCGGCCCGGCCGGATCCCGCCCTTGGCCTGGCCCTCGAGCACCAGCACCACCTCGTCGTACGGCGTGTCCGCGACCAGCAGCCCCTCGTGCAGGCGGCGTGCCGCGCCGGCGCGATCCTTCCACCACCCGTCAGGGCGCGAGCCGACGACGTTGGCGCCGTCGACGACGAGCGTGGTGCTCACTTCAGGAACTTGGAGAAGTCCTTGGGCAGGTCGAGTGCGGCGGCGGCCTTCTCGTAGTCGACGTCCTCACCAGCAGGCGAGCCGAACGGGTTGGCCGCCTCGGCCTTCGCCTTCTCGGCAGCGGCAGCCGCGTCCTGGGCGGCCTTGGCGGGGTTGCCGGACTTCTTGGCGCCCTTGCCCTTCTTCAGCTGCGGCTTGGCCTTGCCCCGCTTGGGACCGCCCATGCCGGGCATCCCGGGCATGCCGGGCATCCCGCCACCCTTGGCCATCGACATCATCATCTTGCGGGCCTCGAAGAACCGGTCGACGAGGCTGTTGACGTCGGAGACCTGGCGACCGGAGCCGCGGGCGATCCGGGAGCGGCGCGAGCCGTCGATCAGCTTGGGGTTGGCCCGCTCGGCCGGCGTCATCGACTGGATGACCGCCTGGATCCGGTCGATCTCACGCTCGTCGAAGTTCTCGAGCTGCTCGCGGAACTGGCCCATCCCGGGCAGCATGCCCATGATCTTCGACATCGAGCCGAGCTTGCGCAGCTGCTGCATCTGCTGCAGGAAGTCGTCGAGGGTGAACTCGCCACCCTGGCCGGTGAGCTTCGCGGCGGCCTTCATCGACTGCTCGTGGTCGAAGGACTTCTCGGCCTGCTCGATCAGGGTCATCATGTCGCCCATGTCGAGGATGCGCGACGCCATGCGGTCGGGGTGGAAGAGGTCGAAGTCGGTCATCTTCTCGCCGTTGGAGGCGAACATGACCGGCTTGCCCGTCAGCGACGCGATCGACAGGGCCGCGCCACCGCGGGCGTCACCGTCGAGCTTGGTGAGCACGACGCCGTCGTACCCGACACCGTCGAGGAACGCCTGCGCGGTGATGACGGCGTCCTGGCCGATCATCGCGTCGACGACGAAGAGGACCTCGTCGGGGTTGACCGCGTCGCGGATGTCGGAGGCCTGCTGCATCAGCTCGGCGTCGACACCGAGACGACCGGCGGTGTCGACGATGACGACGTCGTGGAGCTTGCGCTTGGCCTCCTCGATCGAGGCCCGGGCGACCGTGACCGGGTCACCGACGCCGTTGCCGGCCTCCGGCGCGAAGACGGGCACGCCGACCCGCTCACCGTTGATCTGGAGCTGCTTGACGGCGTTGGGGCGCTGCAGGTCGCAGGCGACCAGCATCGGGGTCTTGCCCTGCTCCTTGAGCCACAGCGCGAGCTTGGCGGCGAGCGTGGTCTTGCCGGCGCCCTGGAGGCCGGCGAGCATGATCACGGTCGGCCCGGTCTTGGCGTAGCGCAGGCGGCGGGTCTCACCGCCCAGGATCGTGACGAGCTCTTCGTTGACGATCTTGACGACCTGCTGGGCGGGGTTCAGCGCACCGCTGACCTCTTCACCGCGGGCCCGCTCCTTGACCGCGGCCACGAACTGCTTGACCACGGGCAGCGCGACATCGGCCTCCAGCAGCGCGATCCGGATCTCCCGGGCGGTCGCGTCGATGTCGGCCTCGGAGAGGCGCCCCTTGCCACGGAGGTTCTTGAAGGTGTCGGCAAGGCGGTCGGAGAGTGTGGCGAACAAGTCAGTCCTCTTGGTCGTACGCGGGCCAGTCGTCGAACAAGACTAACCGGGCGCGCCCCGCCGGGCTCACTCGCCGGAGAGCGCAGCGCGTACGGCGTGCGCCGAGACCGCCGACCTTTCGTCCGTCAGGGCCTCCCCCGAGCCCTCCTGGAGGTAGAACACATCGACCGCCTGGGGGCCGAGGGTGTTGACGTGGGCCGAGCGCACGGCGACCCCGAGCCCGGCCAGCGCGGCACACACGAGGTGGACGATGCCGGGGCTGTCCCCGGCCCGGACCTCGAGCACCGTGGCCTGCTCGGACGCCTCCTCGCGCACCACCACCGTGGGGGCGAGCAGCCGGGAGTCCGGTGGTCGCAGGCGGGCGGCCGGGTCGAGCCGGCCGTCGGCGACCGCCTCGAAGCGCTGGCGCAGGACGGCGGCGTCGAGATACTCCTCCCCCACCTCCCAGACGGTGACGCCGTACGGGCCCTGGGACCAGACGCGGGCGGCCCGCACGGGGATGCGTTGCAGCGCGAACAGGGCCGCCAGGTCGGCGAGCAACCCGACCCGGTCCTCGGCGATCGCGGTCACCCGGGAGCCGTCCCGGGCGGGTTCGACGGAGATGGAGACGCCGCCCTCGCGAACCGAGGCGGGGATCTCGATGTCATCGGCAAGCGACGAGACCGGGACCCGACCGCTCTCGAGTGCAGTCCGCACCCGCCCGGCCAGGCCGAGGATGAGACCCGAGCGCCACGCGGTCCACGCCTTCGGCGACGTGGCGAGGGCGTCGGCCTCGGTGAGCGCGGTCAGCAGCGACAGCGTCTCGGGGGTGCCGAGCCGGTCGACGACCAGCTCCACGGTGGCCGGGTCGTCGGGGTCGCGCATGGTGGCGGTCTCGGCGAGCAACAGGTGCCAGCGGACCAGGGTCGCCACCAGGTCGACGGCCTCCGGGTCGAAGCCCATCCGGGTCACGATGGCGCGCGCGATCGGCTCTCCGGCGGCACAGTGCTCCTCGGCGGTCCCCTTGCCGATGTCGTGCAGCAGCGCCGCGACCATGAGGACGTCGGGCCGGGCGACCGACCGGATCAGCTTCGAGGCCTCGACGCAGGTCTCGACGACGTGTCGGTCGACGGTGAACCGGTGGATCACCGAGGCATGCGGCACCAACCGGATCCGCTCCCACTCGGGCAGGATCCGGGAGAGCGCGCCGGTCTCCTCGAGGGTCTCCCACACCGGCAGCAGGCCGCGCCCGGAAGCCAGCAGCCGCACCAGGAGGTGGCGGGCCTCGTCGGACCACGGCTCGGCCAGAGGTGGGCAGTCGCGCACCAGGCGCGCCGCCGTCGGCGGAGCGAGGACGGCGTCCTGCTCGGCCGCCAGGGCACAGGCACGCAGGAGCAGCTCGGGGTCCTCGGCGGGACGGGCGCGGGTGTCGAGCACGACCTCGCCCGAGGAGAGCGCCACCCCGCGCCCGAGCGGCGTCAGCGAGGGACGGCGGGCCCCCCGCACGGAGACGGGACGGGCCAGAACGGCGTCGACCCGGCGCCAGGTGAGCCGCGACAGGTGGGTGATCCGGCGGCCGAGCTCGCGGATCTGGGTCTGCGCGGCCCGCGAGTCCGCGAGCCCGAGGCCGGCAGCGACCTCGCTCCACATCTCGGGCCCCACCCGGTCGCTGGGTCGGCCCGCGACGGCCTGGGCGACATCTCGGACGTCGAGGAGGGCCAGCCGGGAGCGCTCCAACTCGACGTGCGGGACATCGACCAGCCAGGTCGCCACGAGTGCCTTGAGCACGGTGGAGTCCCGGACCCCGCCCTCGGCCTCCTTGAGGTCCGGCACCGAGAGGTGGGCCAGCTCGCCGACCAGGTCGTGCCGCGCGCGCACCATCGCGCGGAGCTCGGGCAGCCGCTCGCGCGCGCGTCGACGCCACTGGGCGAGCACGGTGGTGCGCAGCCGGAGCGTGAGGTTCGGGTCGCCGGCGAGGTGGCGCAGGTCGAGCAGCCCCAGGGCCACCCGCAGGTCCGCGTCGGCCTGCTCGAGCATCTCCGGGAGCGTGCGCACCGAGTGGTCGAGCTTGGTCCCCGAGTCCCACAGCGGGTACCAGAGCTTCTCGGCGAGGTCCCCGAGGTCCACGCCCTCGTCGGAGACCAGCACCACGTCGAGGTCGGAGTGCGGTGCCAGCTCGGCGCGACCGTAGCCCCCGACCGCCACCAGGGCGACGCCCACCTCGGGCCCGCCCGACGCGTCGTACGACGAGGCGCAGAGCAGGTCGGCAGCGGTGGTGCGGTCGGCGCGCTCGGTGGCCGTCATCGAGTCCCGGTCAGATGGCTGCGTCGTCGCGGTCGCCGGTGCGCACCCGCACCACCGAGTCGACCGGCGAGACCCACACCTTGCCGTCGCCGATCTTGCCCGTGGCGGCGGTCCGGACGATCGCATCGACGATCGAGTCGACATCGGCGTCGTTGACGACGATCTCGAGCCGGATCTTGGGGACCAGGGCGATGTCGTACTCGGCGCCGCGGTAGACCTCGGTGTGGCCCTTCTGTCGGCCGTAGCCGCTGACCTCACTGACGGTCATCCCGGTGACACCGACGGTCTCCAGGGCGAGCCGGGTGTCCTCCCACTTGTGCGGCTTGATGACGGCGGTGACGAGCTTCATCGGTTCTCCTCCCGCTGGGCGTTGAGTCCCAGGCTTCCCGGACCCGCCGAACGTGCGCCGGCGGTGGCATGCAGGTCGTAGGCCGTCTCGGCGTGTACGACGAGGTCGATCCCGGTGATCTCGTGCTCCTCGTCGATGCGGAAGCCCATGAGCTTGTCCACGACGATCCCGATGATGCCCGACATCACGAACGCATAGAGCAGCACCGCGCCGCCACCGAGTGCCTGCTTGCCCAGCTGGTCGAGCCCTCCGCCGTAGAAGAGCCCGTCGACGCCGGTCGGCGCCGCGGACGTCGCGAGGAAGCCGATCCCGAGCGTGCCGACGATGCCGCCGACCAGGTGGACACCGACGACGTCGAGGGAGTCGTCGTAGCCGAACTTGTACTTCAGGCCCACCGCCAACGCGCAGACCACACCGGCGATCAGCCCCATCAGGATCGACCCGACCGGGGTCAGCGAGCCGCAGGACGGGGTGATCGCGACGAGGCCGGCGACCATGCCCGACGCCGCACCCAGCGAGGTCGCGTGACCGTCGCGCAGGCGCTCGAGCAGCAGCCACCCCAGTGCACCGGCGGCGCCGGCGAGAAGGGTGGTGGTGAAGACGATGGCCGCGGTCTGGTTGGCGCCGAGTGCCGAGCCGGCATTGAACCCGAACCAGCCGAACCACAGCAGGCCGGCGCCCAGCATGACCAGGGTGAGGTTGTGCGGACGCATCGCCTCACGGCCGAAGCCGACCCGGCGACCCAGCACGAAGGCCAGGGCCAGGCCCGAGGCACCCGAGGTGATCTCGACCGCGGTGCCGCCGGCGAAGTCGATGACCCCGAGGTTGTTGGCCATCCAGCCACCCACGTGGCCCTCGGCGGAGAAGTCGAAGATCCAGTGCGCGATCGGGGCATAGACCACGAGCGTCCAGATGCCCACGAAGACCATCCAGGCGCCGAAGCGGGCACGGTCCGCGATCGCGCCCGAGACCAGGGCACCGGTGATCACGCAGAAGAGCCCCTGGAAGACCGCGAAGAGGATCAGCGGCACGGTGGAGTCGCCGTTGGCCGCGGGATCCAGCAGCTGGCCCAGGCCGGCGTACTGCGTGGGGTCACCCAGCAGCCCGAAGCCGAGGTCGTCCCCGAAGGCCAGTGAGTAGCCCACCAGCACCCACAGGATCGAGATGACCGCCAGGGACCCGAAGGTCATCATCATCATGTTCAGCACGCTCTTCGAGCGGACCATGCCGCCGTAGAAGAGGGCCAGGCCCGGTGCCATCAGCAGCACCATGGCCGAGGCTGCCAGCAACCAGGCGGTGTCGCCGGTGTCCAGGGCAGAAGGGACGACCGCAGTCGCGAGAGTCAGGACGCTCATGGGCGTCCAGCCTGCTGCGCAACGGTTACCGCCCGCAACCATCATTGTTTCGCGCAGGTTAACGACCCGGACGTCACATCACGTCCGGGTGAACTCCCCCGGTGCCCACGCGGCGTACGGCGGGCACCGGGGGTTCACGGTGCGGTGGTGCTGGTCAGACGGCTGCTCCGTCCCGCTCGCCGGTCCGGACGCGGACGACGGTGTCGACGGGGCTGACCCACACCTTGCCGTCCCCGATCCGGCCGGTCTGGGCGGCCTTCACGACGATCCCGACGATGTCGTCGGTATCTGCGTCGTCGACCACGATCTCGATCCGGATCTTCGGCACCAGCGCGATGTCGTACTCCGCGCCGCGGTAGACCTCGGTGTGGCCCTTCTGCCGGCCGTAGCCGCTGACCTCACTGACGGTCATCCCGGTGACGCCGAAGGTCTCCAGGGCTTCTCGGACGTCTTCCCACTTGTGCGGCTTGATCACCGCGGTGACGAGCTTCATGCGCGGGCCCCTTCCTTGACGGACTGCTTGGCGAGGACGGAGGTGGTGCGGCGACCGCCACCACCCGAGGTGAGGTCGTAGGCCGACTCACCGTGCTCCACGAAGTCGATGCCCTCGACCTCGTCCTCCTCCTCGAGGCGGAGTCCGATCGTGTACTTGATGATCAGACCCACCAGGAGCGTGGCCAGGGCAGACCAGGCGACCGCGACCAGCACGACCAGGACCTGGACGGTGAGCTGCTTGACGCCGTGACCGTAGAAGAGGCCGGCGGAGGTGCTCAGGAAACCTGCACCGACGGTGCCGACGAGGCCACCGACCAGGTGCACGCCGACCACGTCGAGCGAGTCGTCGTAGCCGAGCTTGTGCTTCCAGCCGACCGCGACGGCGCACAGGCCACCGGCGACGAGGCCCAGAGCGATCGCGCCGACCGGCGAGACCGCCTGGCAGGCGGGGGTGATCGCCACGAGTCCGGCCACGATCCCGGACGCCGCACCGAGCGAGGTTGCCTTCCCGTCGCGGAGCTTCTCGATCATGAGCCAGCCCAGGATCGCAGCGCATGCGGCCAGGGTGGTGTTCAGCCAGACCAGGCTGGTCTCGTTGACGAACTGCGAGGCGTCGGCCTCGGCACTGGCGCCCCCGAAGACGATCGAGCCGACATTGAAGCCGTACCAGCCGAACCAGAGCAGACCGGCGCCGAGCATGGTCAGGGTCAAGTTGTGCGGCTTCATCGGCTCGCTACCGAAGCCGAGGCGCTTGCCCAGCAGGAGAACCAGCACCAGACCGGCAACACCGGCGTTGATGTGGACCACGGTTCCACCGGCGTAGTCGATCGGCAGGATGTTCGGGACACCGTCGGTGACACCGAAGAGTGTGGCGGCCAGACCGTTCTCGTTCCCACCGAGGAAACCGCCACCCCAGACCATGTGAGCGATCGGGAAGTAGGAGAGCGTCAACCACAGCGGCACGAAGACGACCCACGCCGAGAACTTGAGTCGGTCGGCCACGGCACCGCTGATCAGGGCTGCGGTGATGATGGCGAACGTCATTTGGAAGCCGACGAAGATGTAGTCCTGGCCGGCGATCCCGTTGAGGCCGAAGCTCTCGAACGGGCTGTTGATGATCTGAACGACGTCCTTGCTGCCGAACGACATCGACCAGCCCCAGAGGACGTAGACGATGCCCACGATGCCGGCTGCGGTGAACGACATCATCATCATGTTCAGCACTGACTTGGACCGGCTCATGCCGCCGTAGAACAGCGCGAGCGCGGGCATGGTCATCATCAGGACGAGGGACGCTGCCACCAGCATGAAGGCGTGATAGCCGTAGTCCATGGGACCTCCAGGATCGAATCTCGGAGGAGCGGTTCCCTGCCGCGCGACGGCGATGTCGGCGCGGGGAGTCCGCTCCCTTCGAGACCAACCTTCGGCCCGGCAGATTTCCTCGTGCGCCCCGACATGTTGCGATCAGGCAACGAGTTCGGCTGGTGTGTTACTTCGGCGTTACGCCCACGAGAGCCGCGTGCGAGTCAGCCCAGCAGGGCGTCGACGAAGGCACCGGGGTCGAAGGGGGCCAGGTCGTCGGCGCCCTCACCCAGGCCGACGAGCTTGACCGGGACGCCCAGCTCGCGCTGGACGGCGATCACGATGCCGCCCTTCGCGGAGCCGTCGAGCTTGGTCAGCACGATGCCGGTGACGTTGACGACCTCGCTGAAGACGCGGGCCTGGACCAGGCCGTTCTGGCCGGTCGTGGCATCGAGGACCAGCAGCACCTCGGTCACCGGAGCCTGCTTTTCGATCACTCGCTTCACCTTGCCGAGCTCGTCCATCAGCCCGGCCTTGTTCTGGAGCCGGCCGGCGGTGTCCACGATGACCGTGTCGATGCCACGATCGACGCCTTGCTTGACCGCCTCGAAGGCGACACTGGCCGGGTCGCTGCCCTCCTCGCCGCGCACCACCTCGACCCCGACCCGCTCGCCCCACGTGGCCAGCTGCTCCACGGCCGCGGCCCGGAAGGTGTCGGCTGCCCCGAGGACGACCGAGTGGTCCTCGGCCACGAGGATGCGGGCGATCTTGCCCACGGTGGTGGTCTTGCCGGCGCCGTTGACGCCCACCACGAGCACCACGCCCGGCTTGCCGTCCAGGCCACTGATCTGGAGTCGGCGGTCCATGGTGGGGTCGACCAGCGCCACCAGCTCCTCGCGGAGTACACCGCGCGGGTCGCCGGCTTCGTTGCCGTCCACGCGCAGGCGGGTGCGCAGCTTCTCGACGAGCTCCTGAGTGGGGGCGACACCGACATCGGCGGTCAGGAGGGTGTCCTCGATCGACTCCCAGGTGTCCTCGTCGAGGCGGTCGCGGGACAGGAGTGCGAGCAGTCCGCGACCGAGGCCACCCTGCGATCCGGCGAGGCGCTGGCGCAGTCGGGCGAGGCGGGACGCCGTACCCTCCGGGCGCTCGAGCGTCGGGACCTCGGGAGCCGCCACGACCGGCGGCGCGGTCGCCTCGGGGGCCTCGGACGCGGGCGCGGGCGCGGGCGCGGGCGGCGCGATGACATCGGTCGCGCCCCGGCCGGTCCGCCGCTGCCGGGAGCCACTCAGCAACCCCACGAGCAGGGTCACGCCGAGGACGGCAATGCCGATGATCAGATAGCTCCACTCACCCATGACGTCATCCAATCAGGGGGGTGGCCACGGCCGCGACCCAGGGGCGGGCCGATCAGTGGGCCAGGTCAGGCGACCAGATCAGTGCGGCCCAAACGTGGGGCCGATCAGCGAGGGCGGTGCGAGTCGGCGGTGTTGTGCCACGTGGGGAGCCGGGCGACGACGCCACGCAGCACGGCGTCCAGCCGGGCGGCGAGCGGGATGTCTCGGCCCAGGTGCGGGAAGGCCACGAAGGCGAAGAGCAGCCCGGACAACAGCAGGATGGCGAGCATGGCGAGGACGACGACGATCAAGGGAACCTTCCGAGGGTTCAGGCGTGGTGGGAACCCCCACCACAGCCAAGATCCCACAGGTCCGGGCGCCCCTGGACCATCACCGGCCGCCTCCAGCGCAACCGGTGGCCGAGATCACGTCGAGGCAACCCGCAGGAGCGGGACGACGGCAAGCCGGATCACGTCGGGCATCGGGGTCACCGGTCGGGCCGGGTCGGTGTTGTCGACGTACACGTGCACGAACCTTCCCTCCGCGGCTGCCTCGTCGGCGGCGCCCTGGAAGAGCCCGATCCGGTAGATCACGCTGGAGGTGCCGACCTTGTCGACCACCAGGCCCATCTCGATCGGCTCGGGGAACCCGATCTCGCGGAAGTAGCGGCACGACGTCTCGGCCACCACCCCGATCTGCGGGAGCAGCCGGACATTCACCCCCGTCGCCTCGAAGAGGTGGGCGTTGACGGCCGTGTCGAAGAGCTCGTAGTAGGTCGCGTTGTTGAGGTGGCCGTAGGCGTCGTCGTCGCGCCACCGGGTCGTGGCGGTGCGCCACGCGACATAGTCCTCACGCGTCGGCCTCGCTGAGGCCATCAGGCGGGCTCGACTTCGCGCAGTCGCTGGCTGATGACCGCGGAGACGCCGTCGCCGCGCATGGTGACGCCGTAGAGCGCGTCGCCGACCTCCATGGTGCGCTTCTGGTGGGTGATGACCAGCAGCTGCGAGGTCTCGCGCAGCTCCTCGTAGATCTCCAGCAGACGGCCGAGGTTGGTGTCGTCGAGCGCGGCCTCGACCTCGTCGAGGATGTAGAACGGCGAGGGTCGGGCCTTGAAGAGGGCCACCAGGAACGCCACGGCGACCAGGGAGCGCTCGCCGCCGGAGAGCAGGGAGAGCCGCTTGACCTTCTTGCCGGCCGGGCGGGCCTCCACCTCGATCCCCGTGTTGAGCATGTCGTCCGGCGTCGTGAGCACCAGGCGCCCCTCACCACCGGGGAAGAGCCGGGTGAAGGTGGAGTCGAACGCGCGGCTCACATCGGCGTACGCCTCGGTGAAGACCTGCTCGACCCGTGCGTCGACCTCCTTGACGATGTCGAGGAGGTCCTTGCGGGTCTTCTTGAGGTCCTCGAGCTGCTCGGTGAGGAACTTGTGGCGCTCCTCCATCGCGGAGTACTCCTCGAGGGCGAGCGGGTTGACCTTGCCGAGCATCGTCAGCGACCGCTCGGCCGAACGCAGCCGCTTCTGCTGCTCCTCGCGCACGAACGGCACCGGCTCGGGGAGGTTCCCGTCGTCGTCGGCGAGCGTGGGCGGCACCAGCTGGTCGGGACCGTACTCGGCGAGCAGCCCGTCGGCGTCCATGCCGAGCTCCTCCAGCGCACGCTCCTCGAGCTGCTCGATGCGCATCCGCTGCTGGGTGCGGGCCATCTCGTCGCGGTGCACGGAGTTGACCAGCTCGTCGTGGTCACGGCCGAGCTCGCGCAGCGTGGTCCGGATCTCGAGCAGCTGGTGCTCGCGGCCCTGGCGAGCACGCTCCACGGCGGTGCGTGCCTCGGTCGCCCGGTGGATGGAGACCTCGAGCCGGGTCAGGACGTACGCCACGGCGACCCCGACTGCCTCGGCAGCTCGTCCCTCACGGATCAGGCGTTCGCGGCGCTCGGCGGCCCGGGCCCGGGCCTCACGCTCGGTCTGGGCGGCGCGACGCAGGGAGTCGGCCCGACCGTGCAGCGCCCGCGCCCGCTCCTCGGATGTACGCAGGGCGAGTCGACCGTCCATCTCGGCCTGACGTGAGCCGCGCGCCGCCTCGAGGAGCTGCTCGCGGACCGTGGTGTCGGGCTCCTCGTCGGTGGCCTCCTCGGCCTGGGCGAGCCTGGCCACCAGCTCGGCGAGGCCGGCCAGGTCCTGGTCGCGGGCGGCCTCGGCCTTGGCGATCGCCTGGGTGACTCGCTCCGCCTCGCCGCGCGCCGCCCGGGCCTGGGAGCCGTACTGGCCCAGCTCCTCGGCCACGGCGGCCAGGGTCGCGTCGGACTCGTGCAGCTTGGCCAGGGCGACGTCGACGCGCTGCTGGGCGTCGAGGCGCTCGGCCTCGAGCCGGGACATCTCGAAGCCCAACCGCTCCGAGGAGGCGACCGCCTCGTCGAGCTGGGTCGCGGCCTCGTCGACGGCAGCCTGGATCTCGATCAGGCTCGGCTGCCGCGACGAACCGCCGGACGCGAAGTGGGCACCGATCACGTCACCGTCACGGGTGACGGCCACGACGTCGGGCAGGTCGGCCACCAGCAGGCGGGCGGCGGCGAGGTCGCCGACGACGGCGATCTTGAACAGCAGGCGGGCCAGGGCGGGGCGCAGCGCCACGGGACACTCCACCACCGAGACGGCGTACGCCGCGTGGTCCGGCAGGGCGGGCCAGCCGGCGACGTCCACGCTGGGGTCGAGAGGACCTCCGCCGAGGAGCAGGCCGGCCCGGCCGAGGTCCTGGCCCTTGAGGTGCCCGATCGCCTCGAGGGCGGCATCGGCGTCGGTCACGGCGATGGCATCGGCGGCGGAGCCCAGGGCTCCGGCGACCGCGGCCTCGAAGCCGGTGCGGACGGTCAGGAGCGCGGCCACCGAGCCGAGCAGACCGGAGACGGAGTCCGAGGCGGCCAGCAGTGCGCCGGCGCCGTCCTTGCGGTTCAGGCCCATCTCGAGGGCGTCCTTGCGGGCGCGCAGGCCGGTGCGGTCACGCTCGGCCTGCTGGGCCTCGTCGCGGGCCTTGGCCAGGCGCTCCTCGATGTCGCCCAGCATCGAGCTGGCGGCTTCGTGCTCGGCGTCGAGACCCTCCTCGCCGGCATCGAGGCCGGCGACCCGGGTCTCGAGAGCGGTGAAGTCCCGCTGGGCGCGAGTGGCGCGAGCGACGGCCTCCTCCCGTGCGAGGCCGAGTCGGCCGACCTCGTCGTCAGCGGCAGCGGCGCGGGACTTGAGGGCGTTGACCTGGCCGTGCAGGCGGGCGAGCCCCTCGCGTCGATCGGCAGCAGCGCGCTGGAGGCCCGCCACGCGGCGATCCTCCTCGGCGGCGGCGTCCTCGGCCCCCTTGCGCGTGCTCACGGCCTGCTCGAGCGCGGTGCGGTGCCGCTCCACCTCGGCGGTGATCGAGCGCTCCTGCTCCTGCATGCGGACGGCCTCGGCCTCGAGCTCGTCGGGGTCACGGCCCGAGCGCGCGTCGTCGGACTCGGCGGTGCCGGCGGCGTTGCGGATCCGCTCGGCGGCCAGCGACTGGGTCCCGCGGAGTCGCTCGCGCTGAGCCGACAGCGAGAACCACGTCTCCTGGGCTGCGGACAGCGCCGGAAGGTCCTCACGCAGGGCGGCCTCGAGCTGTGCCTCGGTCTGGCGGGCAGCAGCAACCGCGGCCTCCACCTCGACGCGCCGCTCGACCAGGATTGTCTCGTCGGCGAGCTCCTGCTCGAGCGCGACCCGAGCGGTCCTGAGGTCGTCGGCCATCAGCCGGGCGCGGGCATCGCGGACGTCGGCCTGCACGCTGGCGGCCCGACGGGCCACCTCGGCCTGGCGGCCCAACGGCTTGAGCTGACGCCGGATCTCGTTGAGCAGGTCACTGAGCCGGGTGAGGTTGCCATCGGTGGAGTCGAGCTTGCGGAGCGCCTTCTCCTTGCGCTTGCGGTGCTTCAGGACGCCCGCGGCCTCCTCGATGAAGCCACGACGGTCCTCGGGGGTGGCGTGCAGGATCGTGTCGAGCTGGCCCTGGCCCACGATGACGTGCATCTCGCGGCCGATGCCGGAGTCGGAGAGGAGCTCCTGGACGTCGAGCAGGCGGCAGGAGTTGCCGTTGATGGCGTACTCGGAGCCCCCGCTGCGGAACATGGTGCGGCTGATCGTCACCTCGGCGTACTCGATCGGCAGCGCGCCGTCGGAGTTGTCGATGGTCAACATCACCTCGGCCCGGCCCAGGGGCGGGCGGCCGGAGGTGCCGGCGAAGATGACGTCCTCCATCTTGCCGCCGCGCAGCGACTTCACGCCCTGCTCGCCCATGACCCAGGCGAGGGCGTCGACGACGTTGGACTTGCCCGAGCCGTTCGGTCCCACGATGCAGGTGATGCCGGGTTCGAGCTGCAGCGTGGTCGAGGAGGCGAAGGACTTGAACCCCTTCAGGGTCAGGCTCTTCAAGTACAACGCGGTGCTCCTCACCAGCCGTGGACATCAGGCACTGAACGGTGGGCATCATCGCAGCACGCCGTGGGGAAGCTCAGCGCCCCTCACCCTACCGGCCCGAACGCCCTCCTCCCGGACCGTTCCAGCGGGCGCGTCGAGGCCTCCCTCAGAGCGCTTTCCCCGCGGGTGTCGGCTCGTCGTCGGCGTGGGCGATGTGGCGCAGCTGGCCCCAGATCAGGACCACGAAGACGGCCGACCCCACGAAGGCGAACCAGAACGGCGCGGTCACCCCCCAGTGCTGCGCGAGGAAGCCGCCGACGCCGGACCCGAGCACCATGCCGCCGTAGACGCCGACCAGGTTCACGCTGCCGACCCGTCCCTGGAGCTCGGTCGGGACCGCGCGCTGGCGCACCGTGATCGAGGTGGTCCCCCAGATGAAGGCGTGGGCGCCGAAGAAGAAGAAGATCACCATGGCGACCCACGGGACCGTGGTGATCGCCAGCGCGAGGTGGGTCACGGTTTCCAGGAGCAGCCCGATCCGCATCAGGTCGGCCAGGCTCACCCGGGCCGTGATCCAGCCGTACGCCGTCGTCCCCACCAGGCCGCCGACCGCGGAGACGGTCGTCAGCAGTCCGAACCCCACCGCACCCATGCCCAGGCGCTGCGTCGCGTAGAGGACCAGGACGGACCAGGCAGCCCCGAAGGTGATGTTGAACGTGAAGATCGTGAGGACGAGGGTCCGCACCGCGGCGTGGTGGCGCACCCAGCGGAAACCCTCGGCGATGTCCTGACGGATGTGGCCGCCGCTCCCCCGCTCGCGCCCGTGCGCCGGGAGCAGGATCCTGGAGACCAGCACCGCACCGAGCAGGACCAGCACCGACTGCATCACGAACGGCCACGCGAGTCCGGCCGCGAAGAGGGCCGCCCCGATCGGCGGCCCGGCGAGGTGGTTGACGGTGATGAAGCCGGTGACCAGCCGGGCGTTCCCGATGGCGAGGTCGTCTCGGTGGACCAGCATCGGGAGGAGGGTCGAGGAGGTGTTGTCCGCGAAGACCTCGGCCGTCGAGACCAGGAACAGGGCGAGGAGCACCACGCCGACCGAGACCGTGCCGGTCACGATCGAGGCGACGAGCAGCAGGAGCACCGCCGTGCGGACCAGGTCGACCACGACCACGATCAGTCGGCGGTCGAGTCGGTCGGCGATGGCACCGGCGTACAGCCCGAAGAGCAGGGGCGGGAGCCACTGCACCGTGGCCGCGAGCGCGACGAGGTAGGCCTCGTCGGTCTGCGAGGCGACGAGCAACGGGCCGGCGGCCAGCGCGATCCCGTCACCCAGGTTGGTCGTCCAGGACGAGGCGAGCAGCCACCGGAACCCGTGCCCGAGCCTGGCCGGCGCGACGGTTTCGAGGAGGGACTTCACAAGCGGTAGACGCTAGCCCCGCCGGGTGGGTTGCGTCAGGTGGTTTTGCGGCGGGACCGACGGCGTACGACGACCGACAGCGCCATGGCGCCACCCACGAGACCCAGCGACATCACACCACCGGGAGCCCGCTGCGCGACCGGGGACGGTGCGGAGGCGGAGGCGGAGCTCGCTCGGCGGGGGCCGATCCCCTTGCCGGGCGCGTCGACGCGGTAGACGTCGAGTCCGCGGACCAGGTCGATCGCGTAGAGGACCTTGCTGACCTTGCGGGTCTGCTTGCCCTGGGTGTTGTAGACCGGGACCCACATGTTGTCCCAGACCTCGGAGCCGCCCCACACCGCGTGGCCGAAGGACTTCAGGTTGCGCGGCTTGCGGGCGTCGATCAGCTGGGTGCCGCCGCCGTAGAAGCCGACCGCGACGATGCCACCGGGACGGAAGTCGAACCAGTGCGAGGAGCAGAACGCGCCCTGCGGGAGCGGGAAGTTCCCGAGGTCCGAGAGCTCGACCTTGTCGAGCGGCACGATCTTGGCCCGCTTGCCCTTGAGGGACTTGACCCACCAGGTCTGGAACGAGCCGGCCTGCGAGCAATCGGTCTGCTCGTAGTCCTCCTCGGTCACCAGCAGCACGTTGCCGCGCTTGAACGACGGCTTCTTGTTGGCCTTGAACGCCCGCGCGTTCGGGCGGAACGCGTTGTGCAGGATGAAGTTGTTGTAGCCGGCGAAGGCGGGGTCCTCGCCCATCCCGGCCGCACCCGTCGTGGCGAGCAGCTTCGGGTTGGCGGGGTTCTTGGTGCTCCACATGGAAGCGCCGTTGTAGCCGGTGTGGGTGCCGATGCCCGCGGCATCGAAGTTCCACTTGTGCCCACCGGTGGGAGTCGTGAACGGCTGGACGCCGGCCAGGGCCGGGTCGGAGTCGACCTCGACCGGGTTGGCCAGGTCGCGCAGGTCGAAGATGGAGAACGTCGTCCGGCTGCCGGCCGAGTAGACGTAGGTGCAGTCGGTGCCGTCGACGCAGGTGAGCGTGTGGGTGCTGGTGGTGCTCTTCGCGCGCGACAGGATCTGGGGATCGGTGGCGTCGGTGACGTCGACCAGGATCAGCTCGCGGCCGCCGACGTTGGTGTGGTCGATGTCGCCCGGGGAGCTCTGGTGGGTGTCGACCCCGATCAGGGCGAAGCGCTTGATGCCCTCAGTGGTGCGGCGTTCGCCGCAGTTCATCGCCTCGTTCTCGAACTGCAGGCTGGGGAGGACGCCGACCCGCGTGGGGTTCTCGGCATCGCTGACGTCCCAGGTCTGCACGGACTCGAGTCCGCTGGTCACCAGGACCGGAGCCGTCGTGAGGAAGCATCCCGAGATGCCGACCGTCCCGGGGTTCGATCCCACATGGGTGACGTTGGGACTCGACGCGATGGCGTCGCCGGGCGCTCCTGCGCCGAGCACCGCGGCGCGCCGCTCGGTCGGTCGGTCGCCGTGGGCGGAGGCCGGAGCGGCAGCGAAGAGGGAGGCCGAGAGGGCCATGGTGGCGACGGCAAGGAAGACGGGAAGATCCCGAGAAGTACGCATGCCCAAGCCAACGAGCCAACGACGAGACGGTCACGCCTCGACGCCGAACGGGGTCAGGCGGGTTGCATCTCCTGCAGCGCGGCCGATTCGAGATCGAGCAGGGCGACCGCCCGATCTCGCGCCAGCTCGTCGTTCTCGCGCGAGAGGCGCAGGACGAGGTCCTCGAGCTCACTCACGCGGGCCCGCAGTCGGGCATTGTCGGCTGCGAGACGGGCTGGTGGTTGCCGGTCGCTGGTGACATAGCCGATCAGCGCCTTGGCCATGGCAAAGCCTTCCATCCGGGTGCTGGTTCGCCGTCGCGAACCGTCTTCAAGCGTCTCACCGGGACCGCCTCGGGTCAATCGGGTGGGGGCAAAGACCGCGGCACCCGTCGCGCCCGCGGGACCGGCTGGCAGTGCGGACAGAAGTACGACGAGCGGTTCATGAAGGCGGCTCGACGGATCGGGGTGCCGCAGCGGTCACAGGGCTCGGACTCGCGGCCATAGGCGTGCAGCGAGCGGTCGAAGTAGCCCGACTGGCCGTTGACGTTGACGTAGAGCGCGTCGAACGACGTACCGCCCTGGGCCAGGGCGTCGGTCATCACCGTCCGCGCATGGTCGAGGAGCGTGCGGACCTGGGGACCAGAGAGCCGCTCCCCCGGTCGCTCACCGTGCAGGCCGGCTCGCCACAGCGCCTCGTCGGCGTAGATGTTGCCCACGCCGGACACGAGGTTCTGGTCGAGGAGGAGCCGCTTGATGCCCGAGGAACGGCGACGGACTCGGCGGACGAAGTCGTCGTCGTCGAAGGCGGCGTCGAGCGGGTCGCGGGCGATGTGCGCGATCTCCCGGGGCAGCTCGGCACCGCCGAGCGAGACCGAGAGCCCCCCGAACATCCGCTGGTCGACGAAGCGCAGCTCGCGGCCCTCCGCGGCGGCCTGGCCGGGGGCGCCGGCGAGGGTGAAGCGAACCCTCAGGTGCCGCTCGTCGGGAGCCGACGGCGGCTGTACGAGGAGCTGGCCACTCATCCCGAGGTGGGCGAGCAGGGCGTCACCGGTGTCGAGCGGCGCCCAGAGGTACTTGCCGCGGCGCTGCGCCGCACTGATCCGACGACCGGTCAGGGCGACCGTGAAGCCGGCGGCTCCGCCGGGGTCGCGGCGTACGGGCCGGGGATGGAGCACCTCGACGCGCTCGATGACGGCACCGACGACGTGGCGCTCGAGACCGAGGCGCACGACCTCCACCTCGGGAAGCTCAGGCACGTCAGGCGGAGTTCAGTCGGGGATCAGTCGGAGCGCGAGGCGCCCTGGTCCACGGCACCGAGCGGGTTGTCCACGAGCACCACCTGGTGGGGGTCCACGACGCCGAGATCGGCCGCGATCTCGCCGTAGGCCGTCTCCGCGGCGGCCTGCTCGGCCTCCTTCTTGGAGCGGCCGGTGCCGTTGCCGTAGAGCTCCTCGCCGACGCGCACCTGGGCGGTGAAGGTCTTGAGGTGATCGGGACCTTCGTCCTCGATGACGTACTCGGGGACGCCCAGGGCGTGCTCGGCCGAGAGCTCCTGGAGGGAGGTCTTCCAGTCCAGGCCGGCACCCATCGCCGAGGCCGCCTCGATGAGCGGGTCGAAGAGCAGGTGCACGACCTCGGCCGACGTCTCGAAGCCGCCACCGCTGAGGTGGATGGCACCGAGCACCGCCTCGACGGTGTCGGAGAGGATCGAGGCCTTGCTGCGGCCACCGGTCGATTCTTCGCCGCGACCGAGCTTGACGTGATCGCCCAGCCCGATCTGGCTCCCGACGACGGCCAGCGCCCGGGCGTTGACGACAGCGGCGCGCAACTTGGCGAGCCGCCCCTCGGTCAGGTCCGGGTGGGAACGGTAGAGCGTCTCGGTGACGACGACCCCCAGCACCGAGTCGCCGAGGAACTCCAGGCGCTCGTTGGTGGGAAGGTTGCCGTTCTCGTAGGCGAACGACCGATGGGTGAGGGCGCGCTCGAGCAGCTCGGGATCCAGGATCGGATCACCGAGCGCTGCTCGGAGCTCGCTGTAGTTCGTCAGGGGACCGGTGATGAGCTCAGAGGACCTGACGACGCTCGGCGCGGGCGCCGTACTGACCACACGTGCCACACGCGCGGTGCGGCAGGTGCTTGGCACCGCAGGCGACGTTGGCGCAGGTCACCAGGGAGGGCGCGACGGCCTTCCACTGCGAACGACGGTGACGCGTGTTGCTGCGCGAAGTCTTCCGCTTCGGGACTGCCACTGTTCACTCCTCTACCTGGACCGGATTCTCCGGCCTCTTGCGTCCAGCCGGGGGGTTTGACCGGCTGGTTCAGTCTTCGTCGTGCGTGAGCTGGGTCAGCCCGGACCACCGCGGATCGATCGCAGCGTCATGTCCATGGTCTGGATCGTCGGCCAGTCGCGCACCACACTCGGTGCACAACCCTGGACAGTCCTCCATGCACAACGGCTGGAACGGCAGTGCAAGCACCACCGCGTCCCGCAGCAGCGGTTCGAGATCAAGCAGATCCTTCTCGAGCCGACTGGTCTCGTCGTCCTCGTCGGGGTCGTGGTCGAGGTCGTCGTAGACGTACAGCTCCTGGAAGCGCACGGACATCTCGTCCGTGATCTCTTCCAGGCACCGCACGCACTCGCCGACCAGGTCAGCCGTGGCCGATCCCGTGACCAGTACCCCCTCCATGACCGCTTCCAGCCGCAGGTCGAGTTCGACCGGCGAGCCTTCGGGGACCGAAAGGACTTCAATACCGAGATCTGTAGGTGCTGGAACCGTCAGTGTCACTTCGCGCTGGGACCCCGGGCGTCGGCCGAGCTCGCGTGTATCGAGCACGAGCGGCGCTCTCGGGTCCAGATTGCTCAGGGGTTCACTTCCGGTTCCGGGCACAAAACAGATCGATGAATCGTAACCGTCCGGGGCTCGGCGGGGCAAAACGGCCCCCTGCCGCGGCCCGGTCACGCCTCGTGGGACGCCCGTCGCTCGGCCAGTCGTGCGGTCAGGCGTTCGTTGACGAAGGCCGGGACGAGGCTGGAGACGTCGCCGCCGAACGCCGCGACCTCCTTGACCAGGCTCGAGGCGAGGAAGGAGTACTCGGGGCTCGTGGGCACGAAGACGGTCTCCACGTCGGTCAGGGAGGAGTTCATCTGCGCCATCTGGAGCTCGTAGTCGAAGTCGCTGACCGCACGCAGCCCCTTGACGATGGCGTGGATGCCCTCGCGCTGGCAGAAGGTCGTCAGCAGGCCCTCGAAGACGTCGACTCGCACGTTGGCGAAGCCCCTGCACGCCTCGGTGAGCATCGCGACCCGCTCGTCGGGCGAGAAGAGCCGGTTCTTGGACTGGTTGGTCCCCACCGCGACCACCACCTCGTCGAAGAGCCCCGAGGCGCGGGTGATGATGTCGATGTGTCCATTGGTGACCGGGTCGAAGGACCCGGGGCAGACGGCTCGGCGCACGGGCTCACTCCTCGATCGGGGGCGTGGATGGGGCGTGACCGTACCAAAGCACCGTCTCGCCGTACTTCTTCACACGGGTGTCCTCGAACCCGTCCGGCCACCCCGGCTCGGGGCTGCGCCGGGACCGCTCGACCACGACCAGGGCTCCCGGCACCAGCCAGCCCTGGCTCGTCAGGGCCGCCAGGTCATCGGCGAGGGTCGGCTCGGCCAGGGGGTAGGGCGGGTCCAGGAAGGCCAGGTCGTACGGCGCAGCCGGCGGTCGGCGCAGGGTGGCGGCCACCGGGGCAGCCACGATGTTGGCCTTGGTGAAGCCGATCGTCCGGGCGTTCTCGCCGATGAGCGAGGCGGCGCGGCGCTCCTGCTCCACGAGGGTGACCACCCCCGCGCCTCGCGACCAGGCCTCCAGCCCGACCGCGCCCGACCCGGCGTAGAGATCGAGGAAACGCAGCCCGTGCAGAGACCCGCACCAGGCCTCGATCGCGGAGAAGAGCGCCTCGCGGACGCGATCGCTCGTCGGGCGGGTGTCGGTGCCGTGCGGGGCGGTGATGCGACGACCACCGGCGGACCCCCCGATGATCCGGGTCATGACTTCTCCATGAAGTCAGACTGCCGTGATAGCTCGAGGTTCTCCACAGCGGCCGCCAGCAGGTCGCTGCTCGCGAGGGTGGGATCCTCGGCCAGGAGCGACAGGGCGGCCTCTCGCGCCTCCACGATGGTCTGCTCGTCGCGCAACACCCGCAAGGTCTGCAGACCCGAGCGGAAGCCCGACTGGGAGCGGCCGAGCACGTCGCCCTCACGCCGGTGCTCGAGGTCGATCCGGCTGAGCTCGAACCCGTCGGTGGTGGCGGCCACCGCTGCCAGCCGCTCGCGAGCCGGCGACAGGATCGAGGTACGGGTGACCAGCAGGCAGAGCCCCGGGAACCCGCCGCGTCCGACGCGACCCCGCAACTGGTGCAGCTGGGAGACGCCGAACCGGTCGGCGTCGAGCAGGACCATGGCGGTGGCGTTGGCCACGTCGACTCCGACCTCGATCACCGTGGTCGACACCAGCACGTCGATCTCACCGGCCGCGAACTTCCGCATGGTGCGGTCCTTCTCGTCGGGAGGCAGGCGACCGTGCAGGGTGGCCAGGCGGAGTCCCACCAGCGGCCCCTCGGCCAGCTCGGTGACGACGTCCTCGACCGCCTTCGCTGGCTCGGTGGGCTCGATCGCGTTGTCGTCGGCATCGACGGTGACCTGGTCGGACTCACCCTGCTCCGGCTCGTCACCGGAGATGCGCGGACAGACGACGTAGACCTGATGCCCGGCGGCGACCTCCTCTCGAACCCGCTGCCACATGCGTTCACCCCACTGAGGCTGGTCGAGGATCGGCACGACCGTGGTCTGGATGGGCGCACGCCCGGCCGGCAGCTCGGTGAGCGTCGACACCTCGAGATCACCGAAGACCGTCATCGCGACCGTGCGCGGGATCGGGGTCGCGGTCATCACGAGCACGTGCGGGGGTGACACGGCCTTGTCGGTGAGGGCAGCGCGCTGCTCGACGCCGAAGCGGTGCTGCTCATCGACGACCACCAGGCCGAGGTCGGCGAAGCTGACCTTCTGCTCGAGCAACGCGTGGGTGCCGATCACGATGCCGGCCTCGCCGCTGGCCATCTGCAGCATCGGCTCGGTGCGCTGGGCCTTGGTCATCGAGCCGGTGAGCAGCGCGACCCCGGTGGCCTCAGCGGCGCCCCCGAGCATCCCGCCCGAGGCCAGGTCGCCCAGCAGCGCGAGCAGCGAGCGGTGGTGCTGCTGGGCGAGGACCTCGGTCGGCGCGAGCAGGACTGCCTGCCCGCCGGAGTCGACCGTGCGGAGCATCGCGCGCAGGGCCACCAGCGTCTTGCCCGAGCCGACCTCCCCCTGGAGCAGCCGGTTCATCGGGTGCTCCCGGGCGAGGTCGGCATCGATCTGGGCACCGATCTCGCGCTGCCCGGCGGTGAGCTCGAACGGCAGCCGGGCGTCGAACGCCGCCAGCAGCCCGCCCTGGTCGCCGGCGCGGGCTCGCGTGCCGATCTGGCGGACGAACTCGCGGCGTCGGGCCAGGACCAGCTGGGTGACCAGCGCCTCCTCGAACCGGTAGCGGCGCTGAGCGCGGGCGACCTGCTCCAGATCTTCGGGGGTGTGGATCCAGCGCAGGGCGGTGCCCGCGTCGACGAGGTCGTAGGCCTCCCGCAGGTGCGCGGGGAGCAGCTCGGGAAGGTCGTCGATCACGCTCAGCGCGAAGGCGACGGCCCGCTGGAGGTCCCAGGTGTGGACCTTCGAGGTGAGCGGGTAGATCGGGTAGAGCGAGCCGATCGCCTCGACCGCCAGCAGGCCGGCGTCCTGGTCGTCCTGGGTCCCGAAGAGCAGCATCTGCGGGTTGGTCAGCTGCCACTCGTCGCGGAAGCTGCTCACCTGACCGACGAAGACCCCGGTGCGCCCCACGCTGAGCCGGCTCGCCTGCCAGTCGGAGATGTGCTTCTTGCCCGCGAAGAAGGACATCCGCAGCGAGGGACCGTCGGTGCGCAGCTTGGTGTCCAGCCGGTACGCCGGGCGGTTGCTGCGTCGATCGGTGTAGTTGTGCACCCGGCTCTCGACGATCTCTCCGACCAGGGTCAGCATCTGGCCCTGCTGGAGGTCCTCGACCCGGGTGAGCTCGCCGGTCTTGACGTAGCGCCGCGGGACGTGGGCGAGGAGGTCGCCGACGGTCTCGAGACCGAGGCCCTCGATGATCCGCTTGCGCTTGGCCCCTTTGTCCCCGAGATCGCCGATCACGGTCGCGATCGGTGAGTCGAGCGTGATCATGTTGCCTCCCCGGTCACTCCACGCACATGAGGAGCGGGTAGCGCTCCTGCCCACCGTCGTACACCACGACATCGACATGCGGGTGCTTCTCCTCGACGTGGGCGGCGCAGCGCGCGGCCAGGTCGTCGGAGTCGTCGGCGCCGCCGACCACCGTCACCAGCTCGCCACCGCCGCCGAGGAGCCGCTCCAGGACGTCGATCGCCACGTCGTACAGGTCGCGTCCGACCACGGCGAAGTCCCCGGCGACGACACCGAGCACGTCGCCCGGCTCGCACGGCCCGGCCATCGTGATCGCCTGCTTCGCCGCGACCGTGACCGCACCGTGCCGGGCGTGCCGGGCGGTGGCGGTCATCTCGAGGACGTCCTGCTCGAAGCTGCGGCCGGGCTCGTGGACGGCGAGGGCGGCCAGGCCCTGCACCTGCGCCTGGGTCGCGATGACGGCGACCCGCAGGCCCTCGTCCTCCTCGGCGGTACGGGCCGCGATCTGGGCGACCCGGACCGAGTCCGCGTCGTTGGGCAGCACGACGACCTCGGCTGCACCGCAGGCGGCGATCGCCTCGAGCAGCTGGCCGGTCGAGGGACGCAGACCGGCCCGACCCTCGACGACGACGGCTCCGGCTTCACGGAAGAGTGCGGCGAGCCCGGGTCCGGCAGCCACGGCGACGATGCAGCGACCCGAGCGCTCACTGGTCCGCCGGGTCTGCTTGGCCTCGGCCACCTGCTCGGCGAAGTGGGTGACCCGGACCCGGTGCGGACGGCCCGCCTCGATCCCCGCCTCGACGGCGGCGCCGACGTCGTCGACGTGCACGTGGACGTTCCAGAGGTCGTCCTGGCCGACGACGACCAGGGAGTCGCCGAGCGCCGCGAGCCGCGAGCGCAGCACGGGGATCCGGTCCTGGGTGGTGTCGAGGAGGTACATGACTTCGTACGACGGGCCGTCGGCAGTGAGGTCCCCGGAGCGCACCTCGGTCGGCTGCACGAGGGGCCTGGTCTGCTGGCGGGTGGGCCCGGTGACCGGAGTGGGGCGCCGGCCGGTCATCACGGTCTCGGCCGCATCGAGGATGACGCTCAGGCCCCGACCGCCGGCATCGACGACACCGGCGTCGGCCAGCACCTGGAGCTGCTCGGGAGTGCGAGCCAGCGCCTCGCGGGCACCGGCAGCAGCGGCGGCGAAGACGTCTCGCGCCCGGGCCTTGGGGTCGTCGGCGCGATCGCGGGCCGCGTCGGCTGCCGCCCGGACAACGGTGAGGATCGTGCCCTCGACGGGAGTACCGACCGCGGCGTAGCTCGCGTCGGACGCCTCCCGGAGCGCCTGCGCCATGATGTCGGCGTTGCGGTCGGCGGGCCCGGCCGCCGTGATCCGGCGGGAGAACGCCCCCAACATCTCGCTGAGGATCACCCCGGAGTTGCCGCGGGCACCGAGCAGCGCGCCTCGGCTGAAGCTGGCCAGGGCCTGGGCCAGGTCCGCGTCGGCGTTCCCGCCGGTGGCCTCGCGGATCGCGTCTCGGGCCGCGGAGACGGTGAGATACATGTTGGTGCCGGTGTCGCCGTCCGGCACGGGGTAGACGTT
Source organism: uncultured Actinomycetota bacterium (assembly GCA_963850965.1). Lineage (GTDB taxonomy): Bacteria > Actinomycetota > Actinomycetes > Propionibacteriales > Nocardioidaceae > Nocardioides. The sequence goes on from CAWKMT010000005.1 coordinate 389,266, forward strand.
GAGCGCGTCGATCTCCTCGCGCGCCTCGGCCAGGGCGTCGGTCGCGATGTCGACGAAACGCAGCACGACCGCCAGCTGGATGGTGCCGCTCCGGGGTGCTTCCATCGCCTGCCTCGGCTGGGGATCGGGTGGGCCCGCACTCAGCGGGTGAGGCCACAGGCTAGTGGCTGACCACCGATTCGCACGGGAGGAGGGCCATCGGTTATTCTTCTTCGGTTGCCCGCTCGTTCGGGCTCTCGTACACACCTCAAACGTTGAAGGAGTCCACGGTGGCTGCCGTCTGTGACATCTGCGCCAAGAAGCCGGGCTTCGGGAACAACCGACCGTGGTCCCGCAAGATCACGAAGCGTCGCTTCGACCCGAACATCCAGCGCGTTCGCGCCACCATCAACGGAACCCCCAAGCGGATGAACGTCTGCACCGGTTGCCTCAAGGCCGGCAAGGTTTCTCGCTGATCTGAGTCTTTCGACGAAGGCCGCCACCCCTCGGGTGGCGGCCTTCGTTGCGTTGGTGGGCTTCCGTCCGGGCCAGAAGTGACGGGCCAGAAGTGACGGGTCAGAAGTGCGTCCACCCGGTGGGTCCGTCGTACGCCGCGCCGTCGACGGTGACCTCGACGCCGTGGGGCCCGGCGTCGCTCACCTCGCCGATCACCGCCCACCCGGAGGGCACCGAGGCAACGTCGGGGAAGGTCGCGAGCAGGGCATGGTCGTCCCCACCTCCGAGGATGAACTGCATGGGGTCGGCACCCAGGGCGGAGCCGACCGCCTGGAGCGGCTCGGCGATCTCGAAGGCCGAGCGGTGCACGTCGATCGAGACACCCGAGGCCTCGGCCAGGTGCCGGGCCTCGGAGAGCAGTCCGTCGGAGATGTCGATCATCGAGGTCGCGCCGGCCTGCGCACCGACCTGACCTGCGTCGTACGGCGGCTCGGGACGTCGGTAGGCCTCGACCAGCACCCGTGGTGACCGGAAACCGCGGCCCAGCACCGCCAGTCCTCCGGCAGCCCACCCCTGACGACCGACCAGGGCGAGGAGATCGCCGGGCTCGGCACCGGAACGGACCACGGGAGCCTGGGCGCAGGCACCGATCACCGTCACCGCGATGACCACCTGGTCGGCCTGGGTGAGGTCTCCCCCGACGATGCTGGCCCCGACCAACGCGCACTCGTCGGCGAAGCCGCGCGCGAAGTCGAGGGCCCACTGCGCCGGGAGGTCGGGCGGGGCGGCCAGCCCGATGGTGAGCGAGGTGGCGCGACCGCCCATGGCGTTGATGTCGGAGAGGTTCTGGGCCGCCGCGCGGTGGCCGACGTCCTCGGCCGTGGCCCAGTCGCGTCGGAAGTGCCGGCCCTCGACCATGAGGTCGGTGGAGACGACGACGTGGCCGGTCTTCACCCGGAGGACGGCGGCGTCGTCACCGGGGCCGATGAGCACGTGCTCACCCTGCTCGAACAGGTCGGTGAGCGCAGAAATCAGTCCGAACTCGCCGATCTCGGCCAGGGTTGCGTCAGGGGGAAGCGCCATGGACCCATCCCACCAGACCCGCGACGCAGTCCGGTGCTGGGCACCTATCGACACGCGCACGACTAGCGGTAGGTTGACGTCGTCACAGCCCGTTCAAGACGAGGAGCACCACGATGGTCGTCCAGGCCTACATCCTGATTCAGACCGATGTCGGCAAGGCAGCCGAGGTCGCCACCGCGATTGCCCAGGTCAAGGGCGTCACGCTCGCCGAGGACGTCACCGGACCGTACGACGTGATCGTGCGGGCCGAGGCCCGCAATGTCGACGAGCTCGGCAAGCTGGTCGTCTCGAAGGTCCAGAACCTCGACGGGATCACCCGCACGCTGACCTGCCCGGTTGTGCACATCTGAGTGCGCATCCCTGAACCTCGACCCCGCCCCGCGTCCACCAGGACGCGGGGCGTTGTCGTACGCCGGGCCCCGGGCCCACTTGCCGGGATCGCCGGCCTCGCCCTGCTGGCGTCCTGCTCAGCCGGTGGACCGGTCGCGATCACCGAACCGGACGTCTCGGCGGCCGACCGGGCGGCGTGCACCCGCTTCCTGGCCGAGGTGCCGGACACCCTGGCCCGGCAGGAGAAGCGATCGGTCACCCCGTCCGACGCCCTCGGCGCCGCGTGGGGCGACCCGGCGATCACCGTGACCTGCGGGGTCTCGGTCCCCGACAGCTTCGACGAGTTCTCCCCGTGCGAGGAGGCCAACGGCGTCGGCTGGTACGTGCCGCTCGAGGAGTCCGCCGACCAGTCCTCCGACCTCACCTTCACCGCGGTCGGCTACCGCCCGATCGTCGAGGTGGTGCTCCCCGCGACATACCGCCCCGAAGGTGCGGCGGCCGTCATCGCGCAACTGGCCGCCCCGGTCGACGAGCAGCTCACGTTGGTCAAGCCCTGCACCTGAGGCCTGCGGTTGTCGCACACGCCTCGGCTTCACCACGGGATGCAGGTCAAGTTGTGGTTCCCATGGCGTACAGACCGTGGGAACCTCCGCTTCGGCTGCATCCCGTGGTGAAGCGTCAGCGCAGCCCGGTCCCCCGCGCCAGCGCCAGCTGGATCAACCGGTCGACGAGCGCGGGGTAGTCCAGGCCGCTGGCCGCCCACATCTGGGGGAACATCGACGTCGGGGTGAAGCCGGGCATGGTGTTGAGCTCGTTGACCACGAGCGAGCCGTCGGGCATCACGAAGAAGTCGACGCGGGCCAGCCCCTCACACCCCGCAGCCTCGAAGGCGAGGGCGGCCAGCCGGCGTAGCTCGGCGGAGAGCTCGGGGGGCAGGTCGGCCGGGATGTCGATCTCGGTCTGCTCGCCGGGGAGGTACTTCGCCTCGAAGTCGTAGAACTCGTGGTCGCCCCCGACGCGCAGCTCGGCGGGGAAGCTCGTCTCGGGGGTGCCGTCCAGGGCCTGCAGCACGCCGCACTCGACCTCGCGGGCACCCTCGGCCGACACCTCGACGAGCACCTTCGGGTCGTGCAGGAGCGCCTCTGCCATGCCGGCGTCGAGGCCATCGGCGTCGTGGGCCTTGGAGATCCCGATGCTGGAGCCGCCCCGGGCCGGCTTGAGGAACAGCGGGTAGCCGAGCTCGGCGGCGCGCTCGCGGCAGCGGGCGGGGTCCTGGGCCCACTCCCGCGCGGTGATCGTGATCGACGCCATCAGCGGCAGCCCGGCCGCGCCGAGCACGACCTTCATGTAGGCCTTGTCCATGCTGACCGCGGAGGCCAGCACCCCGGACCCGACGTAGCGGACGCCGGCCATCTCGAACATCCCCTGGATGGTGCCGTCCTCGCCCCATGGTCCGTGCAGCAAGGGGAAGACGACGTCGACCTCGCCCAGGGTGCGTGGCGGCTGGCTCGGCTCGGTCACGACCAGGGAGGTCGAGGCCGTGTGGGGAGCCAGCGCGATGGCCGCGCGCTCGCCGTCCACGCTGGGCAGCTCGCCGGGCCCGGCGATGCGCAGCAGCTCGGGATCCCCCGACTCCAGCACCCACCGGCCGTCGGCAGCGATGCCGATGGGTACGACGTCGTACCGGTCTCGGTTGATCGCGTTGAGCACGCTCCCGGCCGTCACGCACGAGATCGCATGCTCGCTGGACCGGCCGCCGAAGACGACGGCGACCCGGACCTTGCGGGTCTCGCGCGGAGTCTCGTGCGGGGTCTGGTCCGAGAGGGGGGTGGGCTCGTTCATCGCAGCGACCTTACCGGCCTAGGCTCGTCGCCATGACCGAGGACTCCCCTGCCCTGACCGGTGACCCGACGCGCGACCTGAAGCCCGCCACGCTCGCCGTCCACGCCGGTCGACCGCCGCACGAGCCGGACGAGCCGCTGAACGTCCCCATCACGATGGCCTCGACGTACGTCGCCGGCGGCGACCTGGAGTACGGCCGCTACGGCAACCCGACGTGGACCGCGTTCGAGGACGCCCTCGGCGCCCTCGAGGGGGGGCGGTGCCTGAGCTTCGCCTCCGGCCTCGCGGCCGTGGCGACGGTCCTCGATCTGGTGGGTCAGGGGGCCACGGTCGTCGCACCCCTGCACTCCTACAACGGAACGATCCTCCAGCTCGCCGACCTCGAGTCGCGCGGCCGCCTGAAGGCGGTGCTGGTGGACATCACCGACACCGCGGCTGTCATCGCAGCCTGCGACGACGCCGCACTGCTGTGGCTCGAGTCGCCCACGAACCCGGCCCTCGAGGTCGCCGACATCGCCACCATCGCGGCCGCAGCCCGCGCGGCCGGGGCGTACGTCGTGGTCGACAACACCTTCGCCACTCCCCTGCTCCAACGCCCGCTGGAGCTCGGCGCCGACATCGTCGTCCACTCGGCGACCAAGTACCTCGCCGGGCACAGCGACGCGCTGATGGGCGCGATCGTCACCCGCGACGACGAGGTGTACGGCGTGCTCAAGGGCCGCCGCGACCTCGTCGGTGCGGTGCCGGGGACCCTCGAGGCCTACCTCGCCCTGCGCGGACTGCGCACCCTGCACCTGCGCGTCGAGCGGGCCCAGGCCAACGCCCAGGAGCTGGTCGGCCGGTTGCGCGACCACGGGGCGATCGGCGAGGTCCGCTACCCGGGGTTCGGCGCGATCATCTCGGTCGTGCTCGCCCAGGGCGCCCTGGCCGCCGACCTCCTCACGCACAAGACGAAGCTCTGGGTGCATGCCACCTCGCTGGGTGGGGTCGAGTCGACGTTCGAGCGGCGCCGGCGCTGGAAGTCCGAGCCGGCCACGATCCCCGAGGGTCTGGTCCGGATGTCGGTCGGCATCGAGGACGTCGACGACCTGTGGGACGACTTGCGCACCGCGCTCGACGACCTGACCTGAGCGAGCCGACCTGAGCGATCAGTCGGACTCGGCCTTGGGGTCGCGCGCGATGAAGGCGTCCATCATTTCCTGGGCGGTCATCCGCCCCGCGACGACGGCGTCGACGTACTGGGCGATGGGCGCGTCGATCCCGGTCTGCTGGGCGAGTGCGAGCAGCGACGAGCAGGACTTCGCGCCCTCGGCGACCTGACTGGTCGAGGCGTAGATGTCCTCGGTCGTCATGCCCTCGCCGAGCTTGACCCCGAAGGAACGGTTCCGCGACAGCGGTGAGGAGCAGGTGGCGACCAGGTCGCCCAGACCCGCGAGCCCCATCAGGGTCAGCGGGTTGGCACCCAGCGCCATCGCCAGCCGAGCGGTCTCGGCCAGGCCGCGGGTGATGACCGAGGCGGTGGTGTTGTCGCCGAAGCCGAGCCCGACCGCCATCCCGACAGCCAGGCCGACGACGTTCTTGTAGGCGCCCCCGAGCTCGCAGCCGAGCACGTCGGTGCTGGTGTAGGGCCGGAACGCCGGCGAGTGGCAGCGGAGCTGGATCTGCTTGGCCACGGACTCGTCGGCGCACGCGACGACCGAGGCGGCCGGCTCACGGCGCGCGATCTCCATGGCGAGGTTCGGTCCGCTGATCACGGCGATCCGCTCGGGGCCGGCTCCGGTGACCTCGGCGATCACCTCGCTCATCCGCTTGAGGCTGCCGAGCTCGACCCCCTTCATCAGCGAGACGATCACCGCGTCGTCCGCGATGTACGGCGCCCACGTGGCGAGGTTGCCGCGCATCGTCTGGGACGGCGTGGCCAGGACCACCAGGTCGGCCCCGTCCAGCGCCTGCTCCGGATCGTGGGTGGCCGAGACCCCGGGCGGGAGCTGGATTCCCGGGAGGTACTCGGCGTTCTCGCGCGTGTCGTTGATCGCCCGGGAGACCTCCTCGCGGCGGGCCCAGAGCGTGACGTCGTTGCCGGCGTCGGCGAGCACCATCGAGAAGGCGGTCCCCCAGGATCCTGCGCTGAAGATGGCGACCTTGCCTCGGCTCGTCATGAAGGGTCCTTGTCGTCGGTGGTGGAAGGGCCCTGGTGCCGGGCCTTCTTGTGGGGATTGCCGATCTGGCTCACCCCTGCCTTGAGCGGGTCGAAGCGCTCGGCGGGCGCCTTCTCGTCGCGGAGGTCCTCGACCAGGGTGGTCAGCACGGCCATGATCCGGTCCGTGGCCTGCTGGATGACCGCAGCGGAGCGCGGCAGGGCCACCAGGTCGCTGAGGTCGACGGGGTCGCCCGCCTTCAGCGTGAGGTGTTTGCGGGGAAAGAGGTGCGGACGCGCGGAGTAGGGCGCCAGGAGCTCCTGGGCACCCCACTGCCCGACCGGGATCACCGGGCACCCGGTCTCGAGGGCGATCCGGGCCGCCCCGGACTTGCCGGTCATCGGCCACAGCTCGGGGTCGCGGGTCAGCGTGCCCTCGGGGTAGACGACGATGCACTCACCGGCCCGCACGGCCGCGCAGGCTGCGTCGTACGCCCCGACCGCGGTGCGGCTGAGCCGCTCGACCGGGATCTGGCCGGCGTCGGTGAGGAACCTCGCCAGGCCACGGTTCTTGAAGAGGCCGGACTTCGCCAGGTAGCGCGGCAGTCGACCGTGGTCGTAGATGAACCGGGCGGAGATGAACGGGTCGATGTGCGAGAGGTGGTTGAAGACCACGACACAACCGCCGCTCGCCGGCAGCTTCTCGCCGTCGACGTAGGTGTGGCTGCTCACGCTGGAGAGGACGGACTTGACGATGGGCGCTCCCACGACGAACGGCCAGCCACGCTTCTGCTGCAGCTTGCGAACTCTCACACCCACCTCGTCCGTCGTCCGGTACGGGACGGCGACCTGCCCCGTGTCGTGTGCAGGCTACTCGGTCCGCACCCCGTCCTGTCTCGTGGCGACACGCCCCCGGACGCTCCGGTCCTCACTGCTGACAGGATCGATGCGATGACCCGACAGCAGTTCGCCGTGGTGGTTCCGGTCAAACCACCAGCCCTCGGCAAGTCCCGACTGGTCGGCCTGCCCGACCGGGAGCGGCGTGCCCTCGCGGCGGCCTTCGCCCTCGACACCGTGGCTGCGAGTCTCGCGGCCGAACTCGTGGGCGCCGTCCTCGTCGTCACCGACGACGCCCCCTTCGCCGGCCGGCTCGCGGACCTTGGCTGCGCCGCCATCCCCGACGGGGTGAGCGGCGACCTCAACGCCAGCCTCCGCCTGGGCGCGGCCGAGGCCCGCCGTCGCTGGCCCGAGCTGGTCGTCGTCGCCCTGTGCGCGGACCTGCCCGCACTGCGTCCTGCTGACCTCGATGCCGCGCTCGAGCTGGTCACAGCCCAGCTCGATCGGGGGCTGGCGTCGTACGTCGCCGATGCCTCCGGGGTCGGCACGACTCTCTACTGCGCGCCGTACGACGAGTTCCTACCCTGCTTCGGAGGCGAGTCGAGCTCGGCCCACCTGGACACCGGGGCCGTCGCCGTCCCCGGTGACCTCTCCTCGCTGCGTCGCGACGTCGACGACCTCGCGGACCTGCAGGAGGCGATGACTCTCGGACTGGGTCGGCACACAGCTGCCCTGGTCCCCGAGTCACCGAACCCCTGACGCACTGATGGCGGGCCGCTCCGGGAGCTTCCCCGGAACGGCCCGCCATCGCGGTGCGTCAAGCGGTCCTGGTCAGGACTTCTTGGCGGGTGCCTTCTTGGCGGGTGCCTTCTTGGCGGGTGCCTTCTTGGCGGGTGCCTTCTTGGCCGGTGCCTTCTTGGCCGGTGCCTTCTTGGCCGGTGCCTTCTTGGCCGGTGCCTTCTTGGCCGGTGCCTTCTTGGCGGGAGCCTTCTTGGCCGGTGCCTTCTTGGCCGGAGCCTTCTTCGCAGGAGCCTTCGCAGCCACGCGCTTCTGGGCGACGGCGGCGCGCGCCGGAGCCTTCTTGGCGGGCGCCTTCTTGGCCGGAGCCTTCTTGGCCGGCGCCTTCTTGGCGGCGGGCTTCTTGGCGGCGGGCTTCTTGGCTGCAGCCTTGCCGCCGGGGGCGGCGTTGCGCACGGCGGTGGCCGCTGCACCGGCCGTCGCCGAGGCCCGCTTGGCAGCGGGCGCAGCCGCAGCCAGGGTCAGCTTCGGCAGCTTCTTGGCACCCGAGACGACGTTCTTCAGGTCAGCCCCGGCGCTGAACTTCGGAACCGCGGTCTTCTTGGCCTTGATCCGAGCACCGGTCTGCGGGTTGCGCACCCAGCGGGCCTCGCGGATCCGCTTCTCGAACGAACCGAAGCCCGTGATGGCGACCTTCTCGCCCTTGGCCACCTCTCGGGTGATCGTGTCGAGGACTGATTCGAGCGCGTGCGCTGCGGCCTTGCGGTTGCCCTCGTAGCGTGCGGCGAGTGCGTCGATGAGCTGTGACTTGTTCACTAGCTTCCCTTCCAATGAACCAATGGGCCGAGCCGTTGCTCGACTATCTCCAACGCACGCTAGGGATTCGTGGCGCAGGTCACAATGACCACGCCGGGTTATCGGCAACCTATTTTCGCGTGCCTCGCACGGCGTACGACGTGAGTTCGTCGCCATCTGGTAAGGGAACCGTCCCCGACGGGGCAGCGTCGTCGACGAGAATCCTCAACCCTGGTTGGGCATACTCGCCCGACCTGCCGACGTCGGAGTCGTCCCGATCGACGCCACAGGGACGAGATCGGCGCGTTCTCGGGCCGTGAGCAATCTGTGCGCGTGCGACCCGAATTGCGGTTCGCTCAGGTCAGCTCGCGCGGATCGTCAGCGGCTTCCAGCTCGGCCGAGTGGCTTCGTACGCCGTGATGTCGTCGTCGTGCGAGAGCGTGATCCCGACATCGTCGAGCCCCTCGAGCAGCCGCCACCTGGTGTAGTCGTCGATGTCGAACGGCGCCTCGAACGCGTCGTCGCCCTCACCGGCACGCACCGTGCGCGACTCGAGGTCGACGGTCACGCTGGCACCCGGGTTCGCCTCGAGGTGGTCCCACAACTTCTGCACCGTGGCCTCGTCGACCTGCGCCGCGACCAGTCCGGCCTTCCCGGAGTTGCTGCGAAAGATGTCGGCGAAGCGCGGCGAGACGACAGCATGGAAGCCGTAGTTCTGCAGGGCCCACACCGCATGCTCACGCGACGAGCCGGTGCCGAAGTCGGGACCCGCGACGAGCACGGACCCGGCGGCATACACCTCGTCGTTCAGCACGAACGACGGGTCGTTGCGCCAGGCTGCGAAGAGCCCGTCCTCGAAGCCGGTCCGGGTCACTCGCTTGAGGTAGACCGCGGGGATGATCTGGTCGGTGTCGACGTTGCTGCGTCGCAGGGGAACGCCGACGCCGGTGTGGCTGGTGAACTTGTCCATCGGGGTTCTCCTCAGAGCTCGGGCAGGTCGGCCGGGGAGGACAGGGTGCCGCGGACCGCGGTGGCAGCGGCGACCGGGACCGACACCAGGTGGGTGCGCCCGCCCTTGCCCTGACGACCCTCGAAGTTGCGGTTGGAGGTCGAGGCGCTGCGCTCGCCGGGGGCGAGCTGGTCGGGGTTCATGCCCAGACACATCGAACACCCGGCTCCGCGCCACTCGGCACCAGCGGCCTTGAAGATGGTGTCGAGCCCCTCGGACTCGGCCTGCAGCCGCACGCGGACCGAGCCCGGTACCACGAGCAGTCGGGTGTCCTTGTCGACCTGGCGACCCTCGAGGATCGACGCGGCGAGGCGCAGATCCTCGATCCGGCCGTTGGTGCACGAGCCGACAAAGACGGTGTCGACGCGCACGTCGCGCATGGGGGTGCCGGCTTCGAGGGCCATGTACTCGAGCGCCTTCTCGGCCGCGCCCCGGTCCTGGGCGTCGGCGAAGTCGGCGGGGTTCGGGACGGTCGCACCCAGCGGGACACCCTGGCCGGGGTTGGTCCCCCAGGTCACGAACGGCGTCATGGTCGAGGCGTCGAGGACGATCTCCTCGTCGAAGGTGGCGTCGTCGTCGGTGCGCAGGGTGCGCCAGTGCGCGACGGCGGCGTCCCAGTCGGCGCCCTGCGGCGCCTCGGCACGACCTTCGATGTAGTCGAACGTGGTCTGGTCGGGGGCGATCAGCCCGGCCTTGGCGCCCCACTCGATGCTCATGTTGCAGACCGTCATCCGGGCCTCCATCGAGAGCTCCTCGATGGCCTGGCCGCGGTACTCCACGATGTAACCCTGGCCGCCACCGGTGCCGGTGTGGGCGATGAGGGTGAGCACCATGTCCTTGGCAGTGACCCCGGCCGGCAGGCTGCCGTTGAGAGTCACGGCCATCGTCTTGGGCTTGGCCTGCATGAGGGTCTGGGTCGCAAGGACGTGCTCGACCTCGGAGGTGCCGATGCCGAAGGCGATCGCACCGAAGGCACCGTGGGTGCTGGTGTGGCTGTCCCCACAGACGATGGTCATGCCGGGCTGGGTCAGGCCGAGCTGCGGGCCGACCACGTGCACGATCCCCTGCTCGATGTCGCCGAGCGGGTGCAGGCGGACACCGAACTCCACCGCATTGCGACGCAGCGTCTCGACCTGGGTGCGCGACACCGGGTCGGCGATCGGCTTGTCCCAGTCGAGGGTGGGGACGTTGTGGTCCTCGGTGGCCAGGGTGAGGTCGGGGCGGCGTACGGCGCGACCGGCGAGGCGGAGGCCGTCGAAGGCCTGCGGCGAGGTGACCTCGTGGATGAGGTGCAGATCGATGAAGAGCAGGTCCGGCTCTCCAGCGGCGGAACGGACGACATGCTCGTCCCAGACCTTTTCGGCCAGGGTCTTGCCCATGACTGACTCCCTCGTCGACGACTGATCCACGGATACCCCGGAAGAACCCGATGTTCTCCGGCTTCCGGGTGCAGGTCACACACTGTAGCGCTTGCATCCCATGATCTGAGACGGCAGTATTAGCATATGGACAACACCAGCGGCGTCGGCGTGCTCGACAAGGCAGCTCTCGTGCTCACGGCCCTCGAGTCGGGCCCGGCGACGCTCGCCGGCCTCGTCGCCGGCACCGGCCTGGCCCGCCCGACGGCCCACCGGCTCGCCGTGGCGCTCGAGCACCACCGGCTCGTGGCGCGCGACATGCAGGGGCGCTTCGTGCTCGGACCCCGGCTCGCCGAGCTCTCGGCCGCCGCCGGCGAGGACCGCCTCCTCGCCACCGCCGGACCCGTCCTCGCCCGCCTGCGCGACATCACCGGCGAGTCCGCCCAGCTCTGGCGCCGCCAGGGCGAGCACCGCGTCTGCGTCGCTGCCGCCGAGCGGCCCAGCGGTCTGCGCGACACGATCCCGGTCGGCTCCCAGCTCACCATGCGCGCCGGCTCGGCCGCCCAGGTGCTGCTCGCCTGGGAGGACCCCGAGCGGATCCACCGTGGCCTGCAGAACGCCGCCTTCTCCGCCGCCGCACTCTCCGGCATCCGCCGTCGTGGCTGGGCCCAGTCGATCGGCGAGCGCGAGCAGGGGGTGGCCTCGGTCTCCGCGCCGGTCCGCTCCCCCGGCGGCAAGATCATCGCCGCGGTCTCGGTGTCCGGCCCCCTCGAGCGCCTCTCCCGTCAGCCGGGACGCATGCACGCGCCCGCCGTACTCGCCGGCGCGGAGCGGCTCAGCGAGTCGCTGCGTCGCGCTGCCGCTGAATGACCCCCCTGTGCCCCCTCTCCTTGCTCCAGGGGGAGTGGGTGGGCCGATCGCGGCCCAAGAGGGCGTTCAGGACGGATTCGGTTCGCCGCCACCCTTTGTCCACCCCTCACCGGTCATCCCTCCGGACGGGGCTTACGGGACGCTCATTCAGGAGGTTCCACGTGTGGCGTGCGGCCGTCCCACAGCAGGTTCCCTATTCGGAGCGCATCAAGCCTTCCCGGAGATCCTCGAGATGCCGCTCGGCGTACTCGGCGTTGTCGAGCCAGACGCGGCCGTGTCCTTCCGCCCACAACCGTGCCCAAGGCTGCGTACCTAGATCGTGCCCCGCACGGAGCAGGTCGTACATGCTCATGATGCGAGGAACGAGCATCTCGGCGAGGTTGCTGCGCCCGTTCTGGTCGAGGCGGTAGCCGTCGGCCAGTGCCGCCAGACGTTGGATTGCCGAGGTGGCATCGGTGTCAGGCGCAAGCGGTATGAAGCCGTGCGCTGCATAGGCCAAGTCCCACAGGCGCGAGCCCGGTCCGGCGTTGTCCCAGTCGATGAAGACCCATCGATCGCCACCCAGCACCAGGTTCCACGGAGCCAGATCGTGATGGATCACCAGGTCCTCCGCATCGGGAGTGATGACGACGTTCCATCCTGCGTCCGCAGGCGGTGTGAACTCCTCGGATGCGTCGTGGAAGTCCCGGATCAGCGTCCCGACCCGGTGGGCTGCTGCAAGGTGGTCACCAGGCTCGAACGGCATGAGGACGCTCCCCTCAATGTATTCGAGGACGTGGCGCCCCAGTTCGTCGAAGCCAAGGGTGCGAGGAGCTCCGTCGTAGCCCACAGCGTTGAGGTGGCTGAGCAGCGCGTCGACTGAGCGAGACCAGGGTCCGCTTGGGCGACGGACGGTGTCGCCTACCCGTACAACCGCCGTGCTTACGTTGCCACCGGCGAGGTGCTCTTCCCCGGGGTTTAGGTCCATGGTCGACATCGTGCCGCAGACTGATGCCGTCCCGGCACCGGTCGGTCTACAGCTCGACGAGCCAAGTGTGGCCGGGATGTGCGACCTCGAGCGCGTTCTTGAGCCACTGGCGCGCTGGTGCGTCGAGGAGCGGGACGCAGACCGCGAAGTCGTCCCGGTCTTTCGGCCGCAGGCTGTTGGCCTTGTGCAGCAGCTGGACCTCGGGTCGTAGGTAGTCGATGCCGTCGCGGGTCCAGAGGATGGAATCGATCGGGAGGCTGATTCGGGCGTCGCGTTTGAACGTCCAGGTGGTGGGTGTGGTGTCCATGAGGATCACGTCGTACTGCCACGCATCGGCGCCGCTGGCGCGCAGCCAGAGGTTCTCGCAGGTGTCGGGAAGTGCTTCGTCATCGGCCTTGCCGAGCAGGGGTCGGAAGGTGCCGCTGTCTGCGGACCACACGTCGAGGCGGCCGGCGAGATGTTCTCGCAGGAGGCTCACGTCGGATCGGGGGATGCTGGGGTCGACGTCATCGTGGGGGCGGTGAACGCCGCTGAAGGCCTCGATCGCCCACCCGCCGGCGATCCACCATCGCCCGGGATACCTGCTGAGCAGGTCGGCCGCCTCATGCGGGGTGCGTGCTTGCCAGGGTCCATAGAGGCGGACGGACTCTTCGTGGGACATCACGAGCCCACGCTAATGGCCATGTCACCCACCGCCGGTGCGGTAGTGGCTTGCTGCAAATGATTGCCGGACCAGTCCGGAAACGGATCGGTGAGCGGGACGGCGAAGGCCCTCTCAGCGCCTGTAGGCGTCGCTGCGTCGGTCTATGTGCACGATCTCCACCGTGCGGGCGTCTTCAACGACGCCGTAGATCACCCGGTAGTCACCTCGACGAGCCGAGTGCAACCCGGCGAGCTCGCCGCGGAGGGGCTTGCCCACTCGCTGTGGATTGTCAGCGAGAGGCCCGAAGATGAACTCGACGCAGGCCGTGGCGATCTTCTCTGGCAATCGCTGTAGATCGCGTTCGGCTCGAGCCGTGACTCGGATCGAGTACCGCTCCTGCACTCAGGCGATCCCGTAGCGGGACTTGAGTGCGTCGTTGTCGGCGAAGCGGCCTGCGGCGGCGTCAGCGAGGCCCTCGTTGATAGCTTCAGCAGCGCCGGGCGTTCCTAGGATCTCCAAGGTCTCCTCGATGGCGGCGAGATCGTCGGCGGAGATGAGAACCGCAGCCGGGTGGCCGTGACGGGTGATGGTCACCCGCTGGTGGGTGCGTTCGACCTCCGACACGTACTCAGAGAGCCGGTCTCGTGCGTCGCCAAGGGGAACAGCGGTCATGCCCATAGTGTAGCCAAAAGACCGGGCAAACTTCGACTTTGAGCCGCGGCAAACATGACACTCCCAGGTGGGCCGTTGCGAACACGGGCTGCCGCCCTTGCAGCCGAATGCCCGGAGCGCCTTGCTGATTGAGTCGGGCGCTGCCCGATGCTCGAGTCGACGCGTTCCGCGATGCGACCGGGCCCACTTTTGGAGGTGCGCCATGAGCGCCCTGCTTGTCGGGTACGCCCGATGCTCCACCGATCAACAAGACCTCACCGCCCAGCGCGATGGCCTGCTCGGCCTGGGCGTCGAGTCCGAGCGGATCTACGTAGATCACGGCCTGACCGGCACCAACCGGGAACGACCTGGGCTACGCGAGGCTCTCGCCGCCTGCCGGGCAGGGGACACCCTGGTAGTGACCAAGCTCGACCGTCTGGCCCGGTCCCTGCCCGATGCCCGGGCGATCGCGGACGAGCTAACCACGCGACAGATCAGCCTCTCGCTCGGCGGCTCGGTCTACGACCCCACCGACGCCGTCGGGCGGCTGTTGTTCAACGTTCTCGCCATGGTTGCTGAGTTCGAGTCCGACCTCATCAGGCTTCGCACAGTCGAAGGCATGAAGGTTGCCAAGGCCAAGGGTCGGCTGCGCGGCAAGCAGCCCAAGCTCAACCGGAAGCAGGAAGCTCACCTGGTCTCGTTGGTGCATAGCGGCGAGTACAGCACGCTCGAGGTCGCCGAGCTCTTCGGTGTAGGACGCTCCACGGTGTACCGCGCCATCGAACGCCAACGTGTAGCCGCGAAGGCCAACCTCGCGGGGACGACGGGCCTGAAGCGCTGATCTCGACGGTTGCGCCGGTCGTCCCGTATCCGACACCCGATCGGGACGCCGGCGCCCGATGCCGCCTGCGTCGCTGTCTGATACCGGTGGTGGTTCGTCATGCGGGTCAGCCCATTGGCACAGACTCGCGGCCGCTGGACTCCGTCGTCGTGCGACCGGTGTGCTGTGACCTGTCCGAGAGCGTGTCGGTGGCACACGTCAGAATCTGTGCATGGCATACGACGAGCGCCTGGCAGGGCGGGTCCGCGACCTGCTCGGCGGCCGGGTCGAGGCGGAGAAGAAGATGTTCGGCGGTTTAGCCTTCATGGTGGCGGGCCGGATGGCCTGCTGCGTGAGCGGCCATGGACTGCTGGTCAAGGTCGGGCATGGTGCGTTTCCCGAGCTGGTCGAGCTCGATCATGTCGAGCCGATGACAATGCGCGACGCAGTCTCCGACTCCTGGGTCAACGTCGGCGACGACGCCCTGATTGATGAACGCGCCCTGCGCCTGTGGGTCGACCGCGGTCTCGCGGCAAACCCGCCCAAGACTCGTTCCTAGTGTTTTACCGCTCGCCCGGCGGGCCTGACCCGGATGGACTTGCCGTTGCTCCTTGCTCGTTGAAGGATCCGCTTCCGGCGACCGATATGCGCCGCGCGTGGTGAGCGCGGCTGAGTCGCCGCACGTCGTTTCGGCAATGGGAGCTGTCAGGAGCGGCTGGAAGTCGGACCGGTGAGTGCGCGCCCCTATCGTGCGAGGTTGACGCCCGTCCAGGATTCGTCCTCGCTCACGTCATCCACGACATCGAGCCAGGCGGGGACAAACTTCGAGGGTTGGTCGCCGTCATCGATCTCGGCGATAAGGGTGCCGTCTTCGTGCTCGTCAATGGCGACGACCAATCCATCCCGATGGACCATGTGTCGCTTCTTGATGAGGAGCTGAGCAGGCAAGGCGGTGAGGACGACCCACTCCTCGTCGTTCAGGTAGAAGTTCGTGCAGGCAACTTCGGCGGTCCGTCGGTGATCCGGACCTTGTGTCCAAGCTTGCGGGTCACCGTCCCGTCGCCTTCTCGCACTTCGCGCAGGCGCAGACGTGTGCCCGTCACATACCGATCAACGATTTCCTTGGTGCTGCTCACGCCCGCGGGGAGGCTCACAAGGAGGTACCGTCGCTCCCTTTCCACAATCGCGTACTTCAGTGAAATCGACACGAGCCGAGGCTAGAGCAGGACGCCCAGACACCGCTGGACCGGGTGCGCGCACACCGCACGGGGCGACGCCGCGCGTTCGCGGTCCCTGGAAGCCGATCCCGCTGTGGCGCGCTCCGGGTCGGCCACAGTCGCGGGAGGACGACCTGACCTGGCTACGGCTCCCAGATCGGACGGATCTCGATCGCTTCGCCACTGGCCGGCCACGTAGTGGCAACCGCGACGGCCGCGTCCATGTCGGGGACTTCCACCAGCACGTAACCGCCGAGGGTCTCCCGGCCGCCTGCAAACGGCCCCTCGGTCACAACCGACTCGCCGTCCTCGGCGCGCCTGACAGTGATAGGCGGTCCTTGCTCGGTCTCAAACGCCTCACCGCCCACGAGCGTCCCTGCTTCGGCTTGCTGGCGCATCCACGCCTCGATCGATGTTCGATGCGCGCCACGATCCCTACGGATCGATTCGCGGGACCGGTCGTTCTCGATGATGACGAGGGCGTAGCGCACGCCGGTCAGCGTAGGAGCGCATTCACGCGGCAGTCAATCATTCAGGTCGGGAATCTCCCCGCCCATGACAATGGGCGGAAGCCGACGTTTCACGCTCGGGGCCCGGACCCCGGACCCCGGATCCCGCGGTTGCCGTCGAGAGCTGTCCGGCGCCCTTCGATATGGCCCTCTTGCAGGCTGGCCAGCCCGACGGGGCACGGTCTCACAACTGGATCGGCGGATCTGGCGGTCATCGCAACAACAAGTCGCCGATGAGTTCGATCGGCTTCTTGAACGCCAGTCGTTTTCGGGGTCGGTCGTTGAGCTCCTGGGCGACCCAGTCCAGGTCTTCGCGGTAGGCCAACCCTGCGTTGGCCGCCGAAACGAATCCTCGCCCTTCCGGTGAGCCCCAGGTCATGTCGGTGGGGCTCCCTCAGCTTCGTGGGGTGTAGCGAGTGAGGACGCAGAACTCATTGCCCTCAGGGTCTGCCAGCACCGCCCAGCCCTTGTCAGGTCCGACGCGCCGATCGTCAACGAGTGTGGCGCCCAGCGCGAGAATTCGGTCGACCTCTTCCTCGCGGGTGCGGTCGGTGGGGCGAACACAGAGGTGCATGCGGTTCTTGACGGCCTTCGGCTCCGGCACCCGGGCGAAAATGATCTCCCGATCATCGGGGCCCACCAGCCAGCACTCCTCCTCGTCGGGCCCCATCTCCGCTTCGTCGAGGAGTCGGAAGTCATCGAGCACCAGTGACCACCACCTCACCTGCGCGTACGGGTCAGCCGCGTCGATACAGAAGTTCGATGTCCGAGATGCCATACCCGCCATGGTTGCTGATGCGGCTCCTCGATGACAACGGTTTGCTCTGACGAGCGCGAGCTCCGCGCGACGATCGCTTGCAGGACTGGCGACGAGAACCGCTGACACTGCCGGATGGGCGTCATGGGCGGTTGGGCCTGCGGAATCCTGCTGGCGTCAGAGTTCGCAGAGCTGGGCAACAGCATCAGCTCCACCCGTGAGCGGATCGTGCCGGTGACGCCCCAACGTTCGCTAGGGCATGCCGGTGATCATGGAGCATTCGCCCAGCGGCTTCGAGATTCGGCGCGTCGGTGAAGCGGTGGTGATCCATCATCACGCGCGACGCGCGACGACTCTCCGCGGGCGCAGCCGCGGACAAGCTCCTGACAGACATCGAGGACGGCGATCCGCAAGAGCTCATGGCACGACTGACGGGCAACAACAAGCATGGACCGAACGCACCGCCAGGAACCACCCACGCAACCGAGGTCGCTGACCACATGCGTGCCTGATGCGGATCGGCTGTCCGGACGCATCGCTCGAACTTCGACCGGCTTTCGCTCATCGCCATGAGAGTGCGGATGCGCCAGTCCGGAGTCGTCCGCCGAAAGCGGGACGCACCCAGCTAGAAGAGAGCGTTCTGCTCGAGCTCCAGCAGCGTCTGTTTGCGCTCGACCCCGCCCGCGTAACCGGTCAGGGTTCCGTCGGCGCCGATGACCCGGTGGCACGGGATGACGATCGGGATCGGGTTGCGACCGTTGGCCAGTCCGACGGCGCGGGACGCCGCGTTGGTCATGCCGAGCCGGTGCGCGATCTGGCCGTACGTCGCAGTCTCGCCGAAGTCGATCGCCTTCAGCAGGTCCCAGACCCGCTGCTGGAACGGCGTACCGGCCGGGGCCAGCGGCAGGTCGAAGTGGGTCAGCTCCCGGGCGAAGTAGGCACGCAGCTGCCGGGTCGCCTCGGCCAGGACCGGGTGCTGGTCGTCGCGCGCCCCCCGGGGTCGCCCGCTGAGGTCGAGGTACGGCGAGAACTCGATGGCGGTGATCGCTCCGGCGTTCTCGACGAGCCGGAGCTCGCCGACCGGCGAGTCCATCACGGTGTACATGTCAGCTCTCCTCATCGTTCGTGACAGTGGCGGCGACCTCGGGGGTCAGGGGTGGCATCAGGACGTTCCACAGGTGCAGGAGTGCGTAGGACCGCCAGGGCCGCCAGCTCTCACTGCGGGCGATCGCGACCGCCGGATCGTGGCCCAGGCCGCTGAGCGCGTTGCGCACGCCGATGTCGGTGGGCAGGAAGACATCGGGATGGGCCAGCGCCCGCAGCGCGACGTAGTCCGCCGTCCAGGGCCCGATCCCGGGGACCTCCAGCAGCTGTCGGCGTACGTCGTCGCGGTCCGGGCCGCGGTCGAGCGCGATGCGCCCTTCGGCCAGGGCACCCGCCAGGGCCACCAGCGCCCGTCCGCGCGAGCGCGGCATCGGCAGCTCTTCGGGGTCCAGCCCGGCCAGCACGTCGGCGCGGGGAAAGAGGTGGGTCAGGCCCGGATGAGCAGTCACGACCGGCCGACCGTGTCTCGCGACCAGCCGCCCGGTGACCGTGCAGGCCCCGGCGACCGAGACCTGCTGACCGATGACGGTGCGCACCGCGACCTCGTCGCCGTCGACCTGCCCCGGCACCCGGAGCCCGGGCTCGCGGCGGACCAGCGGTCCGATGATCGGGTCCTGGCCCAGGTGTTCGGCCACGGCCAGCGGGTCGCAGTCGGCGTCGACCAGTCGACGGGTCCGCTCCACCGCGGCCCCGGTGTCGCGCAGGTCGGTCAACGAGAAGGTCGCCGTCACGAAGGCGGTCTCCCCCGGACGAGGATCGTCGTTGATGTCGAGCCGCACGGTGCCGGGACCGTGGGGCAGGTCGAGGGTGCGGGCGTACCAGCCCGGACCCGCGACCTCGACGCCCGGGATCAGGTGGTGAGCCAGGAAGCGCACGAGGGCGGCGCCCGAGAACGGCGTACGCACGGCGATCCGCATGGTCATCGTGCCGGTGGCTCGACGGCCGCCGCGACCACCGCGCAGGTGCGTGGGCGTGGTGGCGTACACCTCGCGCAGGGTGTCGTTGAACTGGCGGACGCTGGCGAAGCCGGCCGCGAACGCAATGTCGGCGTAGGTGAGGTCGGTCGTCTCGATCAGCACGCGGGCGGTCTGCGCCCGGCGGGCCCGGGCCAGGGCCAGCGGTCCGGCACCGAGCTCGGCGGTGAGCACCCGCGTGAGGTGACGCGGCGAGTAGCCGACCCTCCGGGCGAGGCCGTCCACGCCCTCGCGGTCCACGACCCCGTCGGCGACCAGACGCATGGCGCGACCCGCGACGTCGGCGGCGACGTCCCAGTGCGGACTGCCGGGGGTGGCGTCCGGCAGGCAGCGTTTGCAGGCGCGGTAGCCCGCGGCCTGGGCGGCGGCTGCGGTCGGGTGGAAGGTGACGTTCTGGGCGCCGGGAGTGCGCGCCGCGCACGAAGGGCGGCAGTAGATCCCGGTGGTGCGGACTGCGGTGTAGAAAACGCCGTCGAAGCGCCGGTCGCGCGACTTCACGGCGCGGTAGCAGACCTCCCGGTCCAGCTGGTCGACGGCGCTCATGGCGCCCATCATGTCGTACGCCGCTCCCCCACTCTCGCGGGAATCGGACACGGGTCTCGCGGCCCTGCGGCGAAGGGTGTCCACGATCCGCAGCGCGGCGGTCCCGGCTTTGACAGGATCACTGCGTGCCGGCCGACGAGACTCCTCCACCTGCGGTCTCGCCGGACGTCCCACGGAGTGAGCTGGAGCCGCACCACCGCCGCACGGTGCTGCGGGTCATCCTCGCGACCCACCTCTGCCTGGCGTTGGTCACCGGCGTGCTGGTCGCGCTCGCCTACCGCCACTTCGACGGCCAGATCGGCGAGGGTCCCGCGATCGCCCACCGCACCACGAAGCAGCCGTTGCCGGGCGCCGCGAACGAGCCCCTCAACATCCTCATCCTGGGCAGCGACACCCGCGACTGCACCGGCTGCGGGGTCGACGGCGAGGAGGGTGGCGGTGTCTCCGACACCACGATCCTGCTGCACGTGGCGGCCGACCGGACCTCGGCGTACGGCATCTCCATCCCACGCGACCTCCTGGTCGACCGCCCCGACTGCACCGTCGACGGGACCGTCGTCCCCGGTGGCGAACAGGTGCTGTGGAACCAGGCCTTCGCGCTCGGCGGCCCCGCGTGCACCGTCGAGCAGGTCGAGTCGGTCTTCGCCCCGATCTATGTCGATGACTACCTCACGATCGACTTCGGCGGGTTCAAGGAGATGGTCGACGCCATCGGCGGGGTCAATGTCTGCATCCCGGTCGCCCTGGACGACCCGACGTACCTCAAGGTGCACTTCGACGCCGGCAGGGACATCCATCTCGACGGCAACCAGGCGCTGGACTACGTGCGGCTGCGTCATGTGCTGGGTGGGACCGACATCGGCCGGATGAAGCGCCAGCAGTCCTTCATCGCCGCGATGACCAAGAAGGTGCTCTCGGCCGACACCCTGACCCGTCCCGACCGGTTGCTGGGCTTCGCCAACGCCCTGGCCAGCTCCTTGCAGGCCAGCCCCGACCTGGCCAGTGCCGGCGCGCTGGTGGATCTCGCGACCCAGCTCAAGGACGCCGACCTGATGAACATCACGTTCGTGACGATGCCCACCTTCCTCCACCCACCGGACACCGCCGGCTACCCGCACGTCGGCCTCGAGCCGGCCTACCGGCAGCTGGTCCGCCGGGTGGTGCAGGATGCGCCGCTCGGCGCGTTCAGGAGCGACTCCGTCTCGGCGGGCGGGCCGAAGAAGAACCCCAGCCAGGAGGAACGGGACTCAGCCGCGGCCGCCGGCATCTGCGCCTGAGCAGCCGCTGGACGTGAGGCTGGTCTCAGGTTCAACCACAGCCGGGTCTCGCTGCTAAGGTTAGGCAACCCTAATCCGTACTGCTTGAGGATCCCTGGATGCTTCCCCTTCGCTGGTTCACGCTCGCGGTCACCCTGGCCGCGGTCTCCCTGCTCGGCGCCTGCAGCGGCGACGACGGCCCTCAGGTCGTCATCTACAACGCCCAGCACGAAGAGCTGATCAGCGACGTCGCGGAGGCGTTCACCGCGGAGACCGGGATCAAGGTCGAGCTGCGCAACGGCTCCGACCTCGAGCTGGCCAACCAGCTGGTCACGGAGGGCACGGCGTCCAAGGCCGATGTCTTCCTCACCGAGAACTCCCCCGCCATGGCCTTCGTCGACTCCCGCGACCTCCTCGCGCCGCTCGGAGCCACCACGCTCGGCAACATCCCGGCCAGGTTCCGGGCCTCGAACGACCACTGGACCGGCTTCGCCGCCCGCTCGACCGTGCTCGCCTACAACGTCGACCAGGTCAGCCCGGCCGAGCTCCCCGACTCGCTGCTGGACCTCGCGCAGCCGCAGTGGCGCGACCGGATCTCGTTCAGCCCCACCGGTGCGGACTTCCAGGCGATCGTCGCCGCCGTCCTCGAGCTCGAGGGCGAGGACGCCACGCGCGACTGGCTCGAGGGAATCAAGGCCAACGGCACGGTGTACGACGGCAACAACGTGGTGCTCGAGTCGGTCAACTCCGGCCAGAGCGACGCCGGCGTGATCTACCACTACTACTGGTACCGCGACCAGGAGGAGTCCGGCGACAACAGCGACCAGACCGCCCTGCACTACTTCGAGGACGGCGACCCCGGCGCCTTCCTGAGCCTCTCCGGAGCAGCGCTGCTCGCGAACGGCGAGCACCCCGACCTCGCGCAGGAGTTCCTCGACTACCTCACCGGCCCCGCGGGCCAGCAGGTCATTGCCGACAGTTATGCGCTGGAGTTCCCGCTGAACCCGGCCGTGCAGCTGGACCGGGCCGGCGTCCCCGCGCTCTCGGAGCTCTCCCCGCCCGAGGTCGACTCCGCCGACCTCGACAGCGCGACCGTGATCCGCCTGATGACAGACGTCGGGTTCCTGTGATCGGCCGGGGCCGCAGCGCCCTGGCTCCCCTGCCCGTGGTTGCCGGCGCTGCGATCGCTGCGCTCACCCTGATCCCGTTCGGCTACATCGTCGTCGCGGCGTACGACATGGGGCTCGACCAGCTGCTCGACCTCCTCATCCGCCCGCGCGTCGGCGAGCTCCTCTCCAACACCGTGCTGCTGCTGGTCGGCACCGTGGCGCTCACGCTCGTGATCGGCGTGGGCGGAGCGCTGGCCGTCGTCCGCACCGACCTGCCGTGGCCCCTGCTCTGGCACGCCCTGCTCTCGGCCCCGTTGGCCATCCCTGCCTTCGTCAACTCCTATGGCTGGGTCTCGCTCACGCACGCGGTGCAGTCCTACCCGGGTGCGGTGCTCGTGGTCTCGCTCTCCTACTACCCGCTGGTCTACCTGCCCGTCGTCGCCTCCCTCAGCGTCCTGGACGCCGCGAGCGAGGAGGTCGCCTGGTCGCTGGGCCGCTCGCGAGCCCGCACCGTGCTGACCGTCGTGCTGCCGCGAATCGCGCCCGCCGTGCTCGGTGGCGCCCTGCTGGTGTCGCTGCACGTCCTCGCGGAGTTCGGAGCCCTCCAGCTGCTGGCCTTCCAGACCTTCACCACCGCCATCTACGGGCAGTACCGCTCCGCCTTCGCCAGTGAGGGCGGCACCGTGCTGGCCGGCGTGCTCGTCACCGTCTGCGTCCTGCTCCTCACCCTGGAACTGCTGGCCCGCGGACGCCGTCGGTGGGCCCGGGTGGGCAGCGGCACCGGCCGCCCGGCCGAGCCGGTGCGGCTCGGTCGCGCTCGGCTGCCGCTCGTCGCCGGCCTGACCGGACTGGTCGCCCTGACCCTCGGCGTCCCGCTCTACGCGCTCGGTCGGTGGCTGGTGCTCGGCACCTCCACCGAGCTGGTCCTCAGCGAACTCCTCTCCGCCTTCGGCAGCACGCTCGGGCTCGCGCTCGCCGGCGCCCTGATCACCACGACGCTGGCGCTGGTACCGGCCTGGCTCGCCGTACGACGCCGCGGCGTGGTCGCCGTACTCCTCGAGCGGGCCACCTACACCGCCAACGCGCTCCCCGGGATCGTGGTGGCGTTGGCACTCGTCTGGGTGACGATCCGGGTGGTCCCGTCGATCTACCAGACCCTGCCGGTGCTGCTGGCGGCCTACGCCATCCTCTTCCTGCCCCGGGCCGTGGTGAGCGTGCGCGCTTCGCTCGAACATGCTCCGGTCGGGCTGGAGGAGATCTCGCACAGCCTGGGCCAGTCGAACTGGAGCACCTTCCGCCGCGTGACCGTGCCCCTGGTGACGCCGGGCCTCGGCGCCGGCGCGGCCCTGACCTTCTTGGCGATCAGCACCGAGCTGACCGCCACCTTGATCCTCGCCCCGACCGGCACCAGCACCCTGGCCACCCAGTTCTGGTCCGACTCCTCGGCGGTCCGCTACGGCGCCGCTGCGCCGTACGCGCTGATGCTGATCCTCGTCTCCCTGCCCGCCACCTGGCTTCTCGCGCGTCAGGCCCAACCCCGGGAGTCCTCGTGAGTGACGTCCAGATCGCAGGCCTCACCAAGTCGTACGGCGATCGGCCGGTCCTCCAGGGACTCGACCTCCACGTCGAGGCAGGCTCCATCACGGCAGTCCTGGGCCCCTCGGGCTGCGGCAAGAGCACGCTGCTGCGGATTGTGGCGGGCTTCGTGCGCCCCGACGCGGGCCGGGTCCTCGTGGGTGGGCGGGCCGTCGACGACGGCTCCCGACACGTGCCTGCACAACGCCGTGGCGTCGGGTACGTCCCCCAGGAGGGCGCGCTCTTCCCCCACCTGAGCGTGGGACAGAACATCCTCTTCGGACTCCCCCGCGCCCAGCGCACCGATCTCCGGCTCGACGAGATGCTCGAGCTCTCCGAGCTCCCCCGCGACCTCGCCCGGCGCTATCCGCACGAGCTGTCGGGCGGCCAGCAGCAGCGGGTGGCCCTGGCCCGGGCCCTTGCTCCACGACCGGTCGTCGTCCTGCTCGACGAGCCGTTCTCCTCGCTCGACACCGCCCTGCGGGTGAGCGCCGGTCGCAGCGTGGCGCGGGTGCTGCGGCACGCCGGCGCCACCGCCCTCCTCGTCACCCATGACCAGGGCGAGGCCCTGTCGCTGAGCGACGAGGTGGCCGTGATGCGGGCCGGTCGTTTCGTGCAGGTCGCTGCCCCGGGCACCCTCTACGACAGCCCCGCCGACCCCGCCGTCGCACTCTCCGTGGGTGGCGGCACCCTGCTCCGGGGCACGGTCACCGGCCGGCGGGTCCACACCGAGCTGGGCGACCTCTCCACCGGCCAGGTCAAGGGCGGCGTCGACGGCGACGCGATGGTGCTGGTGCGTCCCGAGCAGCTCGATCTCGGCAGCAGCCCGTTCCACGAGATCCGGGGCCGGGTCACCGAGGTCGACTACCACGGCGCCCAGATCGTCGTTGTGCTCGCGCTGCCCTCCGGAGCGCTGGTCACGGCTCGCGGCCCGGCGACCGCCCCGCCGGCCCCCGGCGACGAGGTCGGGATCCGCGTGCTCGGGGAGGTTCGCACCTACCCCACCTGGGAGGGTCCGTGACCCTGACACCGCTGCGCCTGCGCGCGCCAGGGCTGGAGCTCGTCGCTCCGGGGTCGGCCCCTGCCCTGATCACGCCGGACGGCACCGTGAGCCGCGACGAGCTCCGCGACCGGGTCGCGGAGCGCCGGGCCCTCCTGGGGACCACGCGTCGCCTGGTCGCCCTGGAGGGGCACAACCGCGTCGAGTCGGTGGTCGACCACCTGGCCGCCCTCTCCGGTGGGCACCCCGTGCTGCTGGTCCCCCCGGGGCTGCGCGGTACGCCGGGCGGCGCGCGACTGCTGGCGGCGTACGACCCGGACGTCGTGATCACCGCCGAGGGAGAGCGCTGGCAGCTCGACGAGCGTCGTCGTGGCACCCGCCACGACCTGCACCCCGATCTGGCCCTGCTCCTGGGCACCTCCGGCTCCAGCGGCACCCCCCGGCAGGTGCGGCTCTCCCGCGACAACCTGCAGGCCAATGCCGCCTCGATCGCCTCCTACCTCGACCTGCGCCCCGACGACCGCGCGGCGACGTCACTCCCGCTGCACTACTGCTACGGCCTCTCGGTGCTGCACAGCCACCTCCTCGCCGGCGCCGGCCTCTGGCTGACCGAGGAGTCCGTGGTCGACCCGTCGTTCTGGTCCGGTGCGAGCGAGGCCGGCGTGACGTCGTTCGCCGGGGTCCCCCACACCTTCGATCTCCTGGACCGCTCCGACTTCGACCAACGCCGGCCTTCGACCCTGCGCCAGGTGACCCAGGCCGGCGGAGCGATGGCGCCCGACCGGGTCCGGGACTGGGCCCGGTCCGGCCAGGAGCACGGCTTCGACTTCGTCGTGATGTACGGCGCGACCGAGGCGACCGCCCGGATGGCCTACCTGCCCCCGCAGCTCGCGCAGGAGCGCCCCGGCACCATCGGCATCCCCGTCCCGGGCGGCGACCTGCGCATCGACGACGGCGAGCTCGTCTACTCGGGCCCCAACGTGATGCTCGGGTACGCCGAGACCCCTGCCGACCTGTCGCTGGGCCGGACCGTCGACGAGCTGCGCACCGGCGACCTCGCGGTGCAGCACGACGACGGTCTCTTCGAGATCGTCGGGCGCCGCAGCCGTCGGGCCAAGCTCTTCGGGGTCCGCATCGACCTCGACCACGTCGAGGGCACGCTGCGCTCGCGCGGGGTCGATGCCCGGGTGCTCGAGCACGAAGGCCGCCTGGTCGCCTTCGCGCTGCACGGCCGGGCCGTGCGGTCGGCCGAGAAGCTGCTCGCGGGCGAGCTCTGCCTGCCCCGGCACGCCGTCGTCGTCCGACGGGTGGGCACCTTCCCACTCACGGCGTCGGGCAAGACCGACTACCCGGCGCTCGCGGCACACGTGGACGTGTCGACCGCCGCGGCCCCTGCCGACGTGCGGGCGATGTACGCCGACGTCCTCGGTCGGGCGGACGCGGGTCCCGACACCTCCTTCGTCGACCTCGGAGGCGATTCCCTCTCCTTCGTCGAGGTCTCGCTGCGCCTCGAGCAGCTCCTCGGTCACCTCCCACCACACTGGCAGCAGCGCACGATCGGTGAGCTCACCGAGCTCCGACGGCGGCCACGCCGGCGCCTGGTCGACTTCGAGCTCCCGATCGCCCTGCGCGCGCTGGCGATCTTCCTGGTGGTCGGCAGTCACACCGAGTGGTTCGCCCTGGAGGGTGGGTCCCACCTGCTGCTCGCCCTGGTCGGCTTCAACGTGGCGCGCTTCCAGCTCGCGGCGGGCACCCGTCGTACTCACCTGACGCGGCTCGGGAGGTCACTGCGGGACCTGCTGGTCCCGTCGGTCCTGTGGATCGGTGGCCTCGCGCTGCTGACCGGGATGTACGCCTGGCCGACCGTGCTGATGCTCAACGGCGTCGTCGGGGGCGACCGATGGGACGATCAGTGGCAATTCTGGTTCCTCGAAGCCGCGACCTGGAGCCTGGTCGGGCTCGCGGCGGTCCTGGCCGTCCCGAGGCTGCACCGCTTCGAACGCGAGCAGCCGTGGCGGTTCGGGCTGGTCTGGCTGGGGTTGGCCCTGGTGGTGCGCCTCGTGGAGACCGGGGTGCGGGCGGGGGCCGTGGAGCGTTACAGCGTCGCGGTCGTCGCGTGGTGTGTGGCGCTGGGCTACCTCATCGCCCGCGCCACGACCCTGCGCCAACGGCTGCTGGTGAGCCTGCTGGTGCCGGCCTGCACGCTCGGCTTCTTCGGAGAGCCGGTGCGCGAACTGGTCGTGATCGCCGGGCTGCTGCTGCTCGTCTGGGTGCCGCGCCTCTGGCTGCCGCGGCTGGTCGCGCGGGTCGTGGGGATCGTCGCCTCGGCGTCGCTCTTCATCTACCTGACGCACTGGGTGGTCTACCCGCCCCTGGACGCCGATCACGACGTGCTGGCCGCCCTGGCCTCGATCGTCGTGGGCATCGCAGCGTGGTGGTCCTACGGGACTGCACGCCGCGCGCTGGGGCGCCTGCAGCGGCGCTGAGAACGCCCGCGACAACCCCCGAAAAACACTGAAGGCCCGGTCCGAGGACCGGGCCTTGCGTGTGTACCCCCGACCGGATTCGAACCGGCGCTACCGCCGTGAGAGGGCGGCGTGCTAGGCCGCTACACAACGGGGGCCTTGCTGCCTGAGCGGCTCCGAAAAGCCCCTCCAACAACCTGCGAAACTCTAGCCGGGGCTGTCGTCGCGCAGCAAATCACGAGCGAATCGTGACTTCGCTGGGATACTAGGACTCGAACCTAGAATAACTGGACCAGAACCAGTCGTGTTGCCAATTACACCATATCCCAAAGGTGAAACAGCCCCTCAGGAGCCGTTGGAAACCTTACACGCGAGGGCTGGAGCCCGCCAAAACGGGCCCCCGGGTCACGGTCTGCAGCCCCTGTCTCCGGGCGGTCCACAGCACCAGTGCGAGGAACGCCACCGACTGGGTCAGCGTGACCGGGATGCTCCACCAGCTGCCGCCGGTCGGGTTCAGCGCCGAGCTCAGGTCGCCGTACGCCAGGGCGATGCCGAAGGCCAGGAAGTTGTTCAGGACGTGCATCGCGATCGCGGCCTCGAGGCCACCGGTGGCGATGGCGAGGATGCCGGCCACCACCCCGAACGCGAACCGGTCGAAGAAGATCGGCAGGCTCTGGCCCAGACCGTGGAATGCCCCGAAGATCAGCGCCGGCACCAGCACCGCGATCCATCGGCTGCGGAACGCGCCGCCGAAGGCCTGGGTGAGGTAGCCACGGAAGGCGTACTCCTCCCCCGCCGCCTGCAGCGGGGTGAGCAGCACGATCACCAGCAGGAAGTCGCGGGTGGTGCGGGTCCAGTCGTTCAGCGGACCGGACAGCTCGGTGCCCTCGCCCTGGCTGGGCAGCAGCGCCGAGACGACGATCGTCGCCACCAGCGCGAGAGCCGCCAGACCGAGACAACGCACGAGCCAGGCCCAGCGGATCCGCGGACCGACCGAGGCCAGCCACCGGGCCGGGATGCCGTGCAGCGAACGGTTCATCAGCCAGGCGATGGGGATCGCCGAGGCCAGGATCAGGTTGATCATCGCGAGGCTGAGCGGGGTGACGTTCGCGGTGTCGAACGCCTTGGTCACCGTGGCCTGGACCTCGTGACCGGTGAGAGCAGCCACGAGCGCGACCAGTGCCACCATCAGGGCCGGCGCGATCACAAAGGTCAGGATCAGGAGGACGGGGACGCCCAGCAGCGGACGGATCCAACCGGGACGACCGCCCCGGTGGACCTGGTGGTAGGCGAGGCCACCCGGCGAAGGGGCCTCGACCTCGACGTCGCTCACCTCAGGCCAGAACGCTCTGGAGCCGGCTCAGGCCACGCTCGCGGCCGAGGAGCTCCAACGACTCGAACAGCGGCGGCGAGATCCGCTTGCCGGTCACCGCGACGCGGACCGGACCGAAGGCGTTGCGGGGCTTGAGGCCCAGCTCGTCGATGAGCTTGCCCTGCAGTGCCGTCTGGATCGCGTCCGTGGACCACGTGGTCAGCGCCGAGAGCGCGTCGTACGACGCCTGCACGACCGCGAGGCCGTCCTCGGTGAGGAGCTTCTCGGCATCGGTCGGGTCGACGGCGAAGTCGGCCTCGTCGACGAAGAGGAAGGCGAGCATGTCGACGGCCTCGGTGAGCTTGTTGATCCGCTCGGCCACCAGCGGCATTGCCAGCTCGAGGAGCTGGGCATCGGCGTCACTCACCGGGTCGGAGACGACGCCGGCCTCCTTGAGGAACGGCAGCGCCCGGTGGGTGATCTCGTCGGTGGAGAGCAGCCGCATCTGCGAGCCGTTGATCGCGTCGGCCTTCTTGAGGTCGAAGCGCGCCGGGTTGGGGTTGACGTCCTTGATGTCGAAGGCCGCGACCATCTCGTCGAGCGAGAAGATGTCGCGGTCACCGGAGATCGCCCAGCCCAGCAGCGCCAGGTAGTTGAGCAATCCCTCGGGCACGAAGCCGGCTTCGCGGTAGCCCAGCGCGTTGGCCTCGGGGTCGCGCTTGGAGAGCTTCTTGTTGCCCTGGCCCATCACGTAGGGCAGGTGGCCGAAGCGGGGCACGCCGGTGCCGATGCCGACCTGCTGGAGCGCGGCGTACAGCGGGATCTGGCGCGGGGTGCTGGAGAG
The DNA here is from genome assembly GCA_963850965.1 of uncultured Actinomycetota bacterium. Classification (GTDB taxonomy): domain Bacteria; phylum Actinomycetota; class Actinomycetes; order Propionibacteriales; family Nocardioidaceae; genus Nocardioides. Next base: position 418,446 of record CAWKMT010000005.1, read on the forward strand.
CAGGTCCTCGCCCCGCAGCACGTGGGTGATCTCCATCAGCGCGTCGTCGACGGGGTTGACCAGCGGGTAGAGCGGGTCGCCGTTCGCGCGGGCCAGCGCGTAGTCGGGGACGTTGTCGGAGTGGAAGGTGATGGTGCCCCGGACCAGGTCGTCGAAGGCGATCTCACCGTCGGGCATCTTGAAGCGGGTGACCGCTGGGCGGCCCTCGGCCTCGAAGGTCGCGAGCTGCTGCGTGGAGAGGTCGCGGCAGAAGCGGTCGTAGCCCTGGAGCTTGGAGCCGGCCGCCTTGCGGCGCGCGTCGACCTCGTCGGTGGTGCAGAAGCAGCGATAGGTGAACCCGGCCTCGGTCAGCTTGCCGAGTGCGTCGCGGTAGAGGTCGCCGCGCTCGGACTGCTTGTACGGCGCGAACGGACCGCCGACCTCCGGGCCCTCGTCCCAGTCGAGGCCCAGCCAGTGGAAGAGGTCGAGCAGCGCGGCGTACGACTCCGGGGTGTTGCGCGCGGTGTCGGTGTCCTCGATCCGGAAGACGAAGGTGCCTCCGTGGTGGCGGGCGAAGGCCCAGTTGTAGAGGGCCGTGCGGACCAGGCCGACGTGCGGGCTGCCGGTCGGGGACGGCGCCATCCGGACGCGGACGGGAGTCGTGCTGCTCATCGCTGTGCCACCTTGTTCGTGAGAGTGCCGAGGCCGGGGATCGAGATCTCGACCTCGTCACCGACCTGCATGGGACCGACACCCTCGGGGGTGCCGGTGAGGATCACGTCGCCGGGGAGCAGCGTCATCACGCTGGAGACGTGCGCGATGAGGGTCGGGATGTCGAAGATCAGGTCGCGGGTGTTGCCGTCCTGGACCAGGTCGCCGTTGAGGTGGGTCTGGAGGGACACTCCGTCGGCGAAGGTCTGCGGGTCGAGGTCGGTCTCGATCCACGGCCCGAGCGGGCAGAAGGAGTCGAAGCCCTTGGCCCGGGTGAACTGCACGTCGCCCTTCTGCAGGTCGCGCGCGGTCACGTCGTTGGCGATCGTGTAGCCGTGGATGACGTCGGTGGCCTGCTCGACGGGGACGTCGCGGCACATCCGGCCGATGACGACGGCCAGCTCACCCTCGTAGTGCAGGTCGCTGGTCTGGCGTGGGTAGAAGATCGAGTCGCCGGGGCCGACCACGCTGGTGTTCGGCTTGAGGAACATCAGCGGCTCGCTGGGCAGGTCGTGGCCCAGCTCGGCGGCGTGCGCGGCGTAGTTGCGGCCGATGCCGACCACCTTGCTGCGCGGCAGCACCGGAGCCAGCAGCCGCACGTCGGCGAGCTTGAACTCCTGGGTCAGGGGCTTGATGCCGACGTAGAGCGGGTCGCCGGTCAGGGCGACGATCACGCTCTCCTCGTCGGGCTGGCCGAACTGGTCGACGTCGCCCGTCAGGACGCCGTACAGGGGGTCTTCTCCGGTGGTGAATCTGACGATGCGCACGCGGTCGAGCCTATCGAGGCGTCCCCGCCGCCCGACCAACGGCCGCACGCAGCGCCACGAGAGTGCGTTCGACGTCCGCTGCGGTGGTCGACCAGTTGCTGACCGAGATCCTCAGCACCGCCCTGCCCTGCCAGACCGATCCACTGGTCCAGGCCGTGCCGTCCTCGAGCATCAGGCGTACGACCTCCCGGGTGCGCGCGTCGTCACCGAAGGTCGCGCACACCTGGGTGAAGGCCACGTCGTTGAGCACCGTGGCGCCCTCGATCTCGGCGATACCGGCCGCGAAGGCCCGGGCATGGCCGGCCAGACGCTCGACCAGCGCAGCGACGCCCGCGCGACCCAGGGCGCGCAACACGGCCCAGACCGGCAGCGCTCGCCCCCGCCGGCTGAGCTCGGGCACCTTCTCGAACGGATCGCCCGCCTCATCCCGGACCAGGTAGGCGCCCTCCATCGACATGGACGCGCGCAACGCGACGGGATCCCGGACGATGACCAGCCCGCAGTCGTAGGGCACGTTCAGGGTCTTGTGCGCATCGGTCGCCCAGGAGTCAGCGTCCTCGTAACCCGCGACGAGGTGCTGGTACGCCGGGGCAGCTGCCGCGAAGAGCCCGAAGGCTCCGTCGACGTGCACCCATGCGCCGTGCTCGTGGGCGACCTCGATCGCCTCGGCGAACGGGTCGAAGGCGCCCGAGTGCACGTTGCCAGCCTGGAGGACCACGATCGTCGGCCGGTCGCTGTCGTGGGCGAGGGCGGCGCGCAGGGCGGCGATGTCGATCCGTCCTTGGTCGTCGGCGGGGACTGGCTGGGGGGCACCCAGGCCGAGGTAGCGGAGCACCAGGTCGACCGAGTCGTGGCGTTCGGCGCCGACCAGGATCCTGACCCGTGGCGAGCCCGTGAGGCCGTGCGTCGCGACGTCCCAACCGGCGCGGGTCAGGACCTCGTCGCGACCAGCGGCGAGAGCCGTGAAGTTGGCCATCGTCCCCCCGGTGACGAAGCCGACAGCGGCCTCGGCGGGAAGACCGAGGAGGTCGAGCAGCCACTCCTCCGCAATGTCCTCCACGGCCGTGTGCGCAGGCGTGACGCTGCGCAGGCCGGCGTTCTGGTCCCAGGCGCTGGTGAGCCAGTCGGCCGCCATCGCCGCCGGGTGGGTGCCCCCGATCACGAAGCCGAAGAAGCGGCCGGAGGGCATCGCGGTCAGCCCGGGCTCGCTGGCGTCGGCGAGCAGGTCGACCACGTCGGTCGCCGACGTCGGCCCGTCGGGGAGCTCACGGCCCAGGCGTTCGACGATCTCGGCGACGCTCGCGCGTGGCGGCACCGGGCGGGTGTCGAGCGAGTCGAGCCAGGCCTGCGCGTGGAACCGAGCGCGATCCAGTGCAGCGGCTGCCTCATCCATCGCGCCATCGTGGTGCCTCCACCCGGGGCGCGTCGAGAGCCTGGCCGAGGACGACGGGATTCAACTGCTCGACCCGGCGGAACGCGCCCGGAAAGTCCTCGGAAAGGTCTTGTCCACATGTCGGTCGTTTGGGCGGTTTTCGGGGCTGGATTGTCGGTGGTCACCGCTTGACTTGAGCCATGACCGAGACGCCCGCCGATGTCGACACCGCTGCTGCGGTGCTCGAGTTGGCACGCGCACAGCGGACCGCGGCCGACACCGCCGAGGCCACTCTCTTGCAGGCTGCGGTGGCGTGGGCGGTGATGCATTCGACCGAGTCGCTGGACGATGCGGCGACGATCACCGACCGGTGTTTCCTGGAGGAGTCGCTGCCGATCGCGGGTCCGGGGGCGCCGTTGATGGCGGAGTTCTCGATCACTGAGTTCGCGGTCGCGGTCGGGTTGTCCACCGAGGCGGGGAAGAGCTACCTCGGGGAGGCGGTCGAGCTGCGCTACCGACTCCCACGGGTGTGGAAGCGGGTCGCGGCCGGGGATCTGGTGGCGTGGAAGGCACGCTGGATCGCCAAGGCCACCTTGTCGCTCTCGATGGAGGCCGCTCGGTTCGTGGATGCCCGGGTCGCGGCGTTTGCGCACCGGCTCCGGGTCAGTGAGCTCGACCGGTTGGTCGAGACGGCGATCGCCCAGTTCATGCCCGAGGAGGCCGAGCGCCGCCGCAAGAGCCGCCGCGGATGGCCGGTCGTTCAACGTCGGGAAGTCCCGCACAGGTCTCGACGGGAACGCCGAGGTCTGGGGCACTTTGGATGTGGCCGATGCCCTCGACCTCGACGCGGCCGTGGCCGAGGGTGCTGAGGCGTTGAAGACCCTCGGGTCGACCGAGTCGTTGGACGTCCGCCGCGCCCAGGCGCTCGGGTGCGATCGCCCGGCGTCAGTTGGCCTTCGACCTCAACGGCAGCGACGACGAGACTGGCTCGACGCCAGCGCGGAAGCCGCGGCAGGTGATCCTGCACGTGCACCTCTCCGAGGCAGCGATCCGTGGCGAGGCCGGCGGGCTCGGGCGGTTCGAGAACACCCGAGACGCCCGATCACCGCCGAGCAGATCCGCGACTGGTGCGGGAACCCGGACGCCCACGTCGTCATCAAGCCCGTGATCGACCTGAACGATCACCACCACGTGAACGCCTACGAGGTCCCCGACCGGATCCGTGAACAATCCGCTCTCATCAACTCGACGTGTGTCTTCCCGTGGTGCACCCGATCAGCCCGACGTTGCGACAGCGACCACATCCAGCCCTACGACGCGGGCGGGACAACGTCCAGTCCGACAACATCGCCCCGTTGTGCCGACGACACCACCGACTCAAGACCCACGGTGGCTGGCGCTACGCGCGCCTCGAGGCCGGCGTCTTCCTCTGGACCAGCCCGCACGGCTACACGTTCATTCGCGATCAGCACGGCACCCTCGACGTCAGCCGCGACCAGCGGCCACCGCCCAAACAGCCACCCGACCGAAGAGCCTGACCGCCCCACACCCCGCCGATCCACGACCAGCGGGGGCAGTGGCACGTCAGGACCCGCCGCTAGGTTGACGCCATGGATCCCGTGACCGCACAGGTGGCCCTGCTGGACGATCGTGGGTGGCTTCTCCTGCAGGAGCGCGACGAGTTCGCGCCCGTCGATCCCGACAGGTGGAGCCTGGTCGGCGGCGCGGTGGAGCCCGGCGAGACGCCGGCCGCCGCGGCCCGCCGCGAGCTCGTCGAGGAGACCGGCGTCGTCTGCGACGACCTCGTCGCGCTCGGAAGTTTCGTCCTACCCTGCGAGCTGCACGGACAGGACCACATCGAGCTCTTCACCGCGCGACTCTCCCTCACCGATGCGGACATCGACTGCCAGGAAGGTCGGCAGATCGTCTTCGTCGAGCCGAGCACGATCCCGGGCCTCGACCTCAGCGAGCCAACCCGGCTACTCCTGCCCATCGTGCTGCCAGGTTGATGAGCTCGGCCGACGGCGCCCACCACCCGTACCCAGGCTCGACCGGTCATCTCCGGCCCTTCGCCCGCACGTGGTGGTAGAGCGCGACGAGGCCGGCGTCGTACGACGAAAAGAGCACGGCGGAGCGGCGCCCGGGGGTGCGCAGGAAGGCGCCTCCTCCAGCCTGGCCTCGATCGTTCGCGATCGCCTCGGTGCGGAAGCGCCCAGGGGCGAGCTGGCGCAGCACGAACAGGTGCCTGTCACCGTCTCCGCTCACGGCGAGGTCGGTGTCACCGTCGCCGTCGATGTCCCCCCACCCGAAGACCCCAGGAGCGCCCTGCTGCTGGCCGAGCCCGGTGTCGGAGCGGGAGACGATCCCCTCGGAGATCAGCTTCGCCGTCCAGGGCAGGCGGGGATTGCTGCCGGGGGTGAACAGATAGACCCCGCTCTCGGCGGTTCCGGGCGGTCCACTGGTGGTGTTGGTGTGGTTGGTGCCGACCCAGCCGATGCCGGGCACCTGGGAGAGCTGGATCGAGCCGCCGAGGTCCGCGGCGATCACATGCTTGACGTAGACGCCGTAACCAGGGTCGGCAACCCGCTCGAGCCAGGCGAAGCTCCCGTTGCGGCTGAAGTACTGCGCGCTGGCGATGTCGAGGTCGCCGTCGCCGTCGACGTCGACGACGGTGGGGAGCGAACCGAGCCCCTCGCCAAGCACGATGGGCGTGGTCTCGAAGCCCTTGCCGGTGCCGGGAAAGACCATCGTCAGGGCGTTGGCCGCGGTCTCGGCGACGGTGACGAGGTCCTTGTCCCCGTCTCCATCGAGGTCGACGAGCACCGCTCGGTGAAAGGACTCCGGGCCTCCTGGTACGACGAGATCGTGCCGGGTCCACGTCCCGTCCGGGTTGTTGCGCCACCAGGTGAGCGAGCCGCACGGCGAGCAGATGAAGAACCCACCGGGCTCGATGATGTCGGTGCGCCCGTCGCCGTCGACGTCCGCGAGGGTGGGCTCGTTCGGGAACTGGATGCCGTCCTCCGGGCGGATGACGTCGCGGCGGACCCACCGGCCCTTGCGGTTGCGGTCGTACGTCGCGACGGTGCCGCCGGCAGTCGGGCCGAAGCCCGACACCTTGCCGAAGGAGGTGGCCACGATCTCGCGGGCCCGGTCGCGATCGAGATTGCCGATGGTGGAGAAGGCTGCACCAGGCAGCTGCCCCACCACCTCCTCCGACCACGCGGGGGCGGGGCCTTCCCGGCCCTTCTCAGGCGTCTTCGGCGCGGCGTTGCTCTGGGGCGCAACGGCGGCGGCAAGCGACAAGGCAAGGAGTAACGCGACGACTCGGGGGGCACGCATGCGACGAAACCTAATGGAGCGGCGCTCGGTGCGCAGGCGATAGGAGCAGCCGCGGACGGCCACGCTGCTCGCCCACCGAATCGTCCACCCCCGCCACCCGCTCCTACGCTGGGCGGGTGAACATGGAGGTGCTCGACGAGGCGACGTGGCAGGCGCGTGCCGCCGCACACGCCGCCCGGGTCGACACCTTCGTCGCCCCGCACCTCGCGCGCCGCGAGGCCAAGGTGAAGCACCCGGTCCACGACTTCCTCTTCACCTACTACTCCCAGCGCCCGGCTCAGCTGCGCCGCTGGCACCCCGGGTACGGCGTGGGGCTGGGCGGGGACGCGGCGTCGTACGCCTCGCTGAAGGGGTACGCCACCCACGACGGCGCCGTCACGGTCACCCAGGAGTACGTCGCCTCGACCAGCACCCTGCTCACCAACCTGCGCACCCTGCTCACGGCGACGGCCGCCCGGCCCGCCAACCTCGGCTGCTTCGGGCTGCACGAGTGGGCGATGGTCTACCGGCTGACCGAGGAGCAGACCCGGCATGCCGACTGGCCGCTGCGGCTGGGACCGGACGGCACCGACCAGGTCGTGGAGTCACATCGGATCGGGTGCTCGCACTTCGACGCGTTCCGCTTCTTCACCGAGCCCGCGCGTCCGCTCAACACCCTCTCCCCCGCGAGCGACGACCGGCCGGCGTTCGAGCAGCCGGGCTGCCTGCACGCCGGGATGGACCTCTACAAGCACGCCTTCCGGCTGACCCCGATGATCTGCTCCGATCTGGTCGCCGACTGCTTCGAGCTGGCCCTCGACATCCGGGTGCTCGACATGCGCGCGGCGCCGTACGACCTCAGCGAGCTGGGCCTGGTGCCGGTGCGGATCGAGACGGCCGAGGGCAAGCAGGACTACGCAGCTGCTCAACGCGGGTTCGCCGAGCGCGGTGCCCCGCTGCGCCAGCGGCTGATCGAGGCGTGCGATCGGCTGCTCGCGGTCGCGGGTTAGGTTGGCCCGCATGAGCTCGGTCCTCAGACGCATCCTGGTCCTCGTCACGCTGCTGGCGGTCGCGATGTCCCCGTCCGTCGCCCCCGCCGCCACTCCAGCCGGAGATCCCCGGTGGGAGTTCTACACCCAGGACACGACCCGCTACACCTCTCCCTGGTATGCCAAGGCGCACCGGATCATGATCCGGTTCGGCTGCACCAAGGCGCCGTACTACTCCGCCGACGAGCGCTGCAAGAAGGGCCGGGGCTTCCACCACGGCATCGACCTCGCGATGAAGTGCGGGACGCGTCTGTTCAGCGACCGCCGCGGCCGGGTGCTGTCGAACGACTCGCTCGGCCCGGCGTACGGCGAGAACCCGCTGCTGATCCGCAACCGCAAGGTCGGCTTCGACCTGGTCATCGCCCACACCCGGACGAACTTCGTGGAGGAGGGCGACCGGATCAAGCCCGGGATGCTCCTCGCGAAGGCCTCCGACAGCGGTGCCCCCGACGGCTGCCACCTGCACTTCGAGCGCCGAGCCCTCGGCGGCGGCCTCGACACCGCCCGCAAGCCGCGCGGCCTGCTCGCGCTGACCCCGAAGAAGGCGAGCTCGTGACCCCGACCGACGCCCAGGTGCTGAGCCACTTCCTCACCGACGCCGGCACCCTGCACACCATCCCCACCAAGCACGCCAAGCTGCTCGTCGTGCTCGACCACCTCTCGCAGTCCTTCGAGCCGGGCGTCCACTACCGCGAGCCCGAGGTCAACGCGATCCTCGAGCGTTTCCACCCCGACTACGCCGCGTTGCGTCGCTACCTCGTGGAGAACCTCTTCCTCACCCGCGAGAACGCCGTCTACTGGCGCAGTGGCGGGTCGTTCCATGTCTGAGGACACCAGCGACGGCACCGCGATCGGTCGGGAGTTCCGCGACGAGGACTGGTACGGCGACGACCTCGGCGCGACCAGGTTCATCGACTGCACCTTCACCGACGTCGACCTCAGCGAGATCCGGACCTCAGGCGCGCTCTTCGAGAGCTGCACCTTCCACGGCGGCCGGTTCAACGGCTCGGTGCACCGCAGCTCGGCCTTCGTGGCCTGCGACTTCCGTCGGGTCGCCTTCTTCGATGCCACCTTCGAGGGCTGCAAGCTGATCGGCTCGTCGTTCGCCGACTGCGTGCTGCGACCGATCAAGGTCTCGGGCGGCCAGTGGCGCGGGGTGACGATCCGCGGGACCAACCTGTCGAAGCTCGACCTCAGCGGGATCGACCTGCGCGAGGCCGACCTGTCGATGAGCAACCTCACCGGGACCAGCCTGCGCGATGCCCAGCTCGGCGGAGTCAACCTGCGCGACACCAACCTCGACAGCGTGGACCTGCGCGGCGCGAACCTGGACGGGGTCGACCTGGCCGCCGCCCGGCTGCGCAACACCAAGCTGGACCTCGCGGGCGGCGTGCTGCTCGCCGAGCTGCACGGGGCCGACGTCGACCTCGGTCACGCCTTTCCCTAGCCCAGCAGGCGCAGCGGATCTCCCGGGCGCACGATGCCTGGGCGGGTGACCACGGCGTCCCAGCCGAAGCTGAGCTGTCGCGACCCCTGCCGCGGACGGAGCTCGGCGAGGGCCGCCAGCACCTTCGCGTCCGCCACTCCCGTGGTCGGCTCCAGATCGACGACCGCGCAGCGCGGGATCGGCTCGGCGACCCGGATCCGAGCCTCACCCACCGCCATCTCCAGTCCTGCCCAGCCGTCCTCGACGAAGGGTTCGTCCCCGGCGTCCAGGACCAAGGTGGCCCGGAAGCGGGCCGCCTCCAGCTCTCCGGACGGGAGACCGAGATGGTCGGCGAGCCGGTGCAGGGAGGCGGTCGTGACGAGGCTGACCGCTCCGCCGTAGATCACCGCCCCCCGAGGCGCGGCGGCCAGCAGCACGGGACGGCCCAGATGGGTCGAGACGAGCTCGGCGTGCGGACCGGAGACCAGCTCCAGCACGGTCCGACGTCCCCAGTAGTCGCACTCGATGAGCTCTCCGGTCGGGCGCGGAGTCGCGGACGCAACCTCGCCCGACGGCAGGTCGAGGGCGAGCACCGACCCGTCGTACGACGCACCGATCGCCAGGAGCCGGGCGTTCTGGACCGTCCGCAGCACCTGATGGCTCGAGGCATCGACGAAACAGAACTGCCGGTCGCCGACGGCACCCGCCGCGTCGAGCACCAGCGCGTCGTACGCGGTGTGCCGGGCGCCCTTGACCGGGGTGACGCCGACGCGGGTGACCTGCATGAGCCGACCCTAGGCGGGCAGCGGCGGGCGCGAGGTGCGATCGGTCAGCGGGCTGCGCAACCGGATGCCGTCCATCACCAGCGCCAACCCGAGGTGGAAGTCCTCGCGCTCGCGCGGCTGGTCGGCGATCGCGCCGGCGCTGCCGGCCTGCAGGTGCGTCTGCTCGTCGACCACGTGGCCGTGCACGAAGTGCAGCAGCGTGCGGGCCGCCACCACGCCCAGCTCGGGGTCGAGGCCGCCCTCGGCGAGGGCGGCGACGATCTCGTCGTACGGCGCGGCGGCACCCAGCCCGAAGGCGTGCACGGTGGCCACCACCTCGGCGCCGTCGCGGTAGGCCAGCATCGCGTCGCGCAGCTCGGCGCAGATCGCGACGACGCGCTCGTCCCAGCCCTCGGGGCGGACACCGCGGCGACCACGCCCGAGGATCTCGTCGGCGACGGCGGCCAGCAAGGTCTGCTTGTTGGCGAAGTGGTGGTAGAGCGCGCTGGGCTGGACGCCGAGCTCGGCCCCCAGCCGGCGCATGGTCAGATCGGCCAGTCCGTAGGTGTCGAGCACGACGATCGCCTGGGCCACGACGTCCGAGCGGTGGTAGCGCATGTCACACTCCTGGGCGTTCCGAAAGCGCCGCGACGGCGTTGACGACGGCTGGTGCCGACCCTAACCTGAACACCGTTCACCTGACCACCGTTCAGGTCGCCCGAAGCGAAGGACCATCCCATGAGCAGCACCGAGACCGCGCCTGCCCCCACGGCCCGTCGTTTCACCACCACCGATCTCGCTCTGGTCGCCGCGTTCGCGGCGCTGATCGCGGCCTGTGCCTACCTCGGCGGCATTCCGGCAGGCGGCGCCGGCGTCAACATCACCCTGCAGAGCTTCGCGATCGTGCTGGCTGGCGCGGCGCTCGGTCCGGTGCGTGGCTTCCTCGCGGTGTCGGTCTACCTCGCGATGGGTGCCGTGGGCCTGCCGGTCTTCTCCGGGCACAGCTCCGGGCTCGGTGTCTTCACCGGGATCAGTGCCGGCTACCTCTGGTCGTTCCCCTTCGCCGCGCTGGTCGCCGGCCTGCTGGTGCGTTGGGCGGCGCGCAACAACGGCCACACGCGCGCACTGATCGTCTTCCTGTGCGCAGTCCCCGCGACCCTGCTCAACCACGCCGCCGGCATCGCCGGCATGAAGCTCCACGCCGACGTCTCGTGGTCGACGGCAGCGACGTGGGACGCGCCGTTCTGGGTGGGCGACATCCTGAAGATCGCGGTCGTCGCACTGGTTGCGGCCGAGGTGCACCGCGCCTTCCCCGCCCTGCTGCGTCGGCGCTGAGCACGCGCGCCCGTGCCCACCATCGAGTACCAGGGCGCGGGCCTGACGGTCGCCACCTCGACCGGCGACCGGGTCGTCCTGGCCCCCACGTCGCTGGAGCTCACCGAACGCCGCATCGGCATCGTGGGGGCCAACGGATCCGGGAAGTCCACGCTGGCGCGGATGCTGAACGGGCTGGTCGTCCCCACGACCGGCCAGGTGCTCGTGGACGGCCTCGACGTCGCGAAGTACGGCGTACGCGTGCGTCAGCAGGTGGCGTTCTGCTTCACCGATCCCGCCGCCCAGCTCGTGATGCCGACGTGCATCGAGGACGTCGAGCTGTCGCTGCGCCGGCACGAGAAGAACAGCCGGCGGCGGCGCCAGCGCGCCCAGGAGGTGCTGGACCGCTTCGGTCTCGGTGAGCATGCCGACGTGAGCGTGCACGCGCTCTCCGGCGGGCAGAAGCAGCTGCTGGCCCTCGCCGGAGTGCTCGCCACCGAGCCCACGCTCCTGGTCGCCGACGAGCCGACGACGCTGCTGGACCTGGCCAACACCCGGCGGGTCACCGAGCTGCTCTTCGGCCTCGAGCAGCAGCTGGTGCTGGTCACCCACGACCTCGAGCTGGCCGCGCGCTGCGACCGGGTGATCGTGGTCGAGGACGCCCGGGTGCGCTTCGACGGGCCGGCCGAGGCTGCGGTCGCGGACTACCTCGACTCGGTGGGCGCGTGAGCTCGCCGGTCCTGGTCGGCGTCTACCAACCCGGCAGCTCCCTGCTGCACCGGCTGCCCGTCGGGGTGAAGCTGGGTGGCCTCGCCCTGCTCAGCCTGACCATCGTGCTGGTGCGCAGCATGCCCGCCTCGCTGGCCTTCTTCGCCCTCACGATCGCGATCGCCGTGCTGGGTCGGGTCTCGGTGTCGACGCTGGCCCGCGCCGGCCGCGGCGTGCTGCTGATCGCCGTGGTGGTGGGCGCGTTCCAGTGGTGGCTGACCGGCTACGAGAAAGCCATCGAGACGTTGGTCGACCTGATCGCCCTGGCGCTGGCGGCCGTCGTGCTGAGCGCCACCACTCCGATCAACGCCATGCTCGACGCGATCATCCGCTGGCTCACGCCGTTCCGGCGGCTCGGCGTGGACCCCGACCGGGTCGCGTTGACCTTCACGCTCGCGATCCAGGCGCTGCCCGGCACGATCGCGCTGGCGCAGGAGACCCGCGACGCCGCGCGAGCTCGCGGCGTACGCACCCCTCGGGCCTTCCTCTCCCCCTTCGTGATCCGGGTGGTGGCCCGGGCGCACGAGACCGGGGCCGCGCTCCAGGCGCGCGGGATCGGCGACTAGCGTCCAATCCCGGCTGTAACGCGGGGTTATTGACGCTGATGATGCTCCCGAGGGGGCACTCAGCGTCAGGAACACCGCGTTACAGCGGGAGGTCGCGGGTCAGGAGCCCGGAATCGGTTGCGCCTCGTGGACCTCGATCTCGGCGCCGGGCAGTGCGAGGTGCGGGTGGCCATCGACCAGAGCGAGGGCGGCAGCCATATCGGCCGCCTCGATCATCGAGTAGCCGGTCACCTGGCGCTCGCTGGGCGACGTACCGGCAGACGTGACGCGCGTGCCGCCGGCCAGCGGATCCCCGAGGTCGACCATCGCGTCACCGACCCGACCGCCCCACGCCATCCACTTCCCCATCTCCTCCTGCATCTGCTCGTCGGTCCACTCCGGGGCATCGGCCGGGGCAGGCGGTGAGTGGTAGATGAAGATGAACTTGGTCATGGTGCTCTCCTTCGGTTGGTGAACTGGTCACCCGAGAGGTGGGGCGAGCATCCTTCAGGGGCCGGTACGAGTCGACGTACCGGGCCCGCCGCGTCCTCCCACCGTGGCACCGGTCGCCGCCAGCCGCCACCTGTAACGCGGGGTTATCGACGCTGAGTGCCCCTCAGACGCCTTGCTCAGCGTCAGGAACACCGCGTTACAGCGGGAGGTCGCGGGTCAGCGGGAGGTGGCGATCGGTGTGGTGGCGGCTCACCAGACCGGAGGCCGCCGGGCGGCCCAGGGCACGGCCGCCTCGAGCTGGGCGGACAGCGCCAGCAACACGCCCTCCTCCGCGGGCCGCGCGGCCAGCATCACCCCGACCGGCAGCCCGTCCGCGGTCCAGTGCAGGGGCAGCGAGACGGCCGGCATCCCGGTGACGTTCCAGGCCGAGGTCCACGGGGTGAACCGCTTCTGCGCCTCGAAGTCGGCAGCCGGATCCTCGTCGTTGCGCAGCTCCCCCACCAGCGGCGGCAGGGTCGCGAGCGTCGGCGTCAGCACCGCGTCGTACGACGCCAGCGCGGTCAGCGCCCCCGCGGCGTGACGACGCATCGCCCCGATCGCCAGCCCGAAGTCCGGCCCCGAGACCGCGCGCCCCCGCTCGGAGAGCCAGCGGGTCAGCGGCCGGAGCAGGTGCTCACGCTCGGGAGGTACGACGGACATCGCCGTCAGCACCGCCCAGCAGGTCTCGAAGACGGGCACGGCCTCCCGCGGGAGCGGCACGTCGATGTCGACGACCTCGTGCCCCAGCGACTCCAGCAACCGCGAGGTCGACTCCCAGGCCTCGACGCACTCGGGGGCCACGTCGACGTCGGTGATCACCGGCTCGATGAAGCGGGCGATCCGGAGCCGGCCGGGGTCGCGATCGCAGGCGGCGAGGAACGTCGACGACGCCTCCGGAGCCCAGAACGGATCGCCCACCCGACGCCCGGCCAGCACATCGAGCAGCGCGGCCGCGTCCCGGACGGTGCGGGCGAGCGAGCCCGAGGTGGCCAGGCCGACCGGGTCGCCGTACAGGGGGTGACCGCTGATCCGGCCACGGGTGGGCTTGAGCCCGACCAGGCCGCAGCACGACGCCGGGATCCGGATCGAGCCGCCACCGTCCGAGCCCTGGGCCACGGGCACCAGCCCGGCCGCCACGGCCGCAGCCGCCCCGCCCGACGAGCCGCCTGCCGTCCGACGCGAGTCCCAGGGCGTCACGGCCGGCGGCGCCACGTCCGGCTCGGTGTAGCAGGGCGAGCCGAACTCAGGGGTGTTGGTCTTGCCGATGCTGACCAGGCCGGCCGCCTCGAGCGAGAGCGTCACGCCGTCCGAGACCTCCGGCACGAACTCGGCGTACGCCGCTGACCCGAAGGTGGTGCGCACGCCGGCGGTGGGGTTCAGGTCCTTGATCGCGGTCGGTACGCCGTACAGCGGCGAGCTGTCCGCGGGGCCCGGAGCCCCCAGGGTGGCGGCTCGCCCGCGGGCCTGCTCGGGGTTGAGCGTGACGAACGCGCCGACCGTGTCGAGGCGCTCGGCGCGCTCGAGGTAGTGCTCGACGAGCTCGAGCGGAGAGACCTCGCGTCGGGCCACGAGCGCCCCCTGCTCGAGGGCGGTGAGGTCGTGGAGGGCAGCCATGGCCCGACGCTAGCGGGTCAGGCCGCGACTGCCTCGGCGTCGTACTCGACCAGCGCGCGCAGGACCTCGCGGAGGTTGGCCCGGACGTCTGCGTCGGTCAGGACGTCGACCTCGAGGTAGTTCTGGTCGAGGCGGGCAGCCTCCACCACGACGGCACCCGCCACACCCGCCGAGCGTGCGGTGTCGTCGTGCGCCCACTTGCCGCCGAACGGGCTGGGGGCGACGCCGACAACTCCGAACGGGACCCCGCTGATGGCACCGACGCCGTACGGGCGCGAGAGCCAGTCGATGGCGTTCTTGATGACGGCGGGCATCGAGCCGTTGTACTCGGGCGAGACGGCGAGCAGCCGGTCGGCCCCGGCGACCTGGGCACGCAGGGCAGCCGCGGCGGCCGGGACGGTCTCGCCGTCGAGGTCCTCGTTGTAGAACGGGACCCGGTCGAGGCCTTCGACGATCTCGACGACCACGCCGTCGGGCGCCTGGGCGCGCAGGATCTCGGCGAGACCGCGGTGGAGCGAGTCAGCCCGCAGGCTGCCGAGCAGGATCAAAACGCGAGTGTTGGACATCGGGTGTCTCCTTGCAGGTGTGGTTGATCAGTCCACCTCTAAACGGACCATGGTCCGCTTATATTCCAGCGGTCTGCACCACTCGCCTCACCTAGAGTTGGTCCGCCATGGAGATCCGACCCCTGCTCCCCCTCGTGGACGAGCCCCCCGCTGTCCGCGCCGACGCCGCGCGCAACCGTGAACTCCTGCTCCGGACCGCCGAGCAGATGATCAGCGAGTGCGGCATCGACGCCCTCACGATGGATGCGCTCGCGGCCGCCGCAGGGGTCGGCAAGGGGACCGTCTTTCGCCGTTTCGAGTCCCGCGAGGGCTTGATGGGAGCGCTGCTCAACCACACCGAGATGGCCGCCCAGGGCGCGGTGATGTTCGGCCCGCCACCGCTCGGGCCGGGCGCCGAGCCCTGGGACCGGTTGGTCGCCCTGGGTCGGGCTCGCATCGACCTCGCGCTGGGCCACGCCGAGTTGATCCGAGCCGCCGGCAGCCAGGCGAGCAGGTCGTACGCCGCGTTCTCGTTCGTCGCGACGCACGTGCGCTACCTCTTCGGCGAGCTCGGCGTCCAGGGAGACATCCAGCTGCTGGCCGCCTCCCTGATGACCCCGCTCGAGGCACCCGTGCTCGAACAGCAGGTGCGGCACGAAGGCATCAGCCTCGAGCGCGTGCACGAGGCCTGGGTCGACCTCGCCCGTCGGATCGTCGAATGGCCCGGCTGACGCGCCTCCTCAGTCGATGTGGTGCTTGCGCAGCCCGAAGGTCACGCCGTCGACCAGGGCACCCCAGGACGCCTCGATCACGTTGTGCCCGACCCCGACGGTGACCCACGACGAGGCTCCGTCGCTGGTCTCGATCAGGACGCGCGTGGTCGCGTCGGTGCCGTGGCCCTGGTCGAAGATCCGCACCTTGTAGTCGATCAGCTCGAACTTCGCGACCTCGGGATAGGCCTGTCCGATCGCCTCGCGCAGCGCATGGTCGAGCGCGTTGACCGGTCCGTTGCCCTCCCCCGTGACGACGTAGCGGACGCCATCGGCCTTCAGCTTGACCGTGGCTTCGGACGTCGCCTCGTCGCCGGGTCGGGTCTCGGTGATCACGCGCCACGACTCCACGTCGAAGAACGCCGGGCGGGCGCCCTCGACCTCCTCGACCAACAACAGTTCGAAGGAGGCGTCGGCAGCCTCGAAGGTGTAGCCGCGCGCCTCCATCTCCTTGACCCGCCCGGTCACCCGGGTGACCAGCTCCTTGTCGTCGGAGAGGTCGAAGCCGAGCTCGCGACCCTTCAGCTCGATCGACGCGCGACCGGCCATGTCGGAGACCAGCAGCCTCATGTCGTTGCCGACACCGACCGGGTCCATGTGCTGGTAGAGGTTCGGGTCCACCTTGATCGCGCTCGCGTGCAGCCCGGCCTTGTGCGTGAACGCCGAGGTGCCGACGTACGGCTGGCGCGAGGCGGGCGGGAAGTTGGTGACCTCCGCGACCGCGTGCGCGATCCGGGTCGCGTCCTGGAGCAGACCGGGCGGCAGCACCCGGCGATCCAGCTTGAGCTCGAGGTTGGCCACGACCGAGACGAGGTCGGCGTTGCCGGTGCGCTCGCCGTACCCGTTGATCGTGCCCTGCACGTGGGTGGCGCCCGCGTCCACGGCCGCGAGGGTGTTCGCCACCGCGCAACCCGTGTCGTTGTGGCAGTGGATGCCGACGCGCACCCCGGTCGTCGAGATCACGTCATGGACCACGTCGGCGACCCACCCGGGCAGCATGCCGCCGTTGGTGTCGCACAGAGCGAGCACCTCGGCCCCGGCGTCGTACGCCGTGCGCAGCACCTCGAGGGCGTAGTCCCGGTTGTCGCGGTAGCCGTCGAAGAAGTGCTCGGCGTCGAGGAAGACCTGCTGACCCTCCTCGCGCAGGTGGGTGACGCTGTCGCGGACCATCGCGAGGTTCTCCTCGAGCGTGGTGCGCAGGGCGAGCTCGACATGGCGGTCGTGCGACTTGGCGACGAGCGTGACCACCGAGGCACCGCTGTCGCGCAGCGCCGCGATGCCCGGGTCGTCGGCCGCGCGGACCCCGGCGCGGCGGGTGGCGCCGAAGGCCGCGAGCCGCGCATGGCGCAGGTCCAGCTCCTGCACGGCGCGCCGGAAGAACTCGGTGTCCTTGGGGTTCGCACCCGGCCAGCCGCCCTCGATGAACCCGACGCCGAGGCCGTCCAGCTGGCGCGCAATGGCCATCTTGTCGGCGACCGAGAGGCTCAGACCCTCTTGTTGCGCACCGTCGCGCAGGGTCGTGTCATAGACGTGGAAGGTGCCATGCAGGTCCATCGGGAAAGTCTTTCACTCGGGTGGTGCGGGCCGTGGTGCGGACGGAAGAGGCAACAAAAAAACCTCCCGCGGACGAGAGGTTGGCGCGTCGGGTCCTCCGGTGGGAGGCGCGACGCGCTAGGAAATGATGATCTGCCGGTGCTGCATGTTCTTCATCGTGCCACGAGTCCCGCACGACAGCGCGATGATCTCGCGATCCGACCAGTCCGCCGTGAGCGAGTCAGAGACCCAGCGGCAGGGTCGGGGCCGGGATCCCGGTCCACGGTGCCTGCTCGGCGGGACTCCAGTCGACACCGGCCAGGTCGGCGCGCAGGCTCAGCCCTCCGGCAGCGGCCAGGAGCAGGACCACGGCCACTGCCCAGCGCCGCCCGTCGGCAGCGAGCGGGTTCACCACTCTCGCCAGCGGCGAGCGGACCCGATGGCCACCGGGGCCCATCCACAGCGAGGCGCCGAAGACCAGCCCGCTGGCGAACAACGACACCCCGACCCCGGCAGCGACGGCGTAACACACCAGCGCGGCTGCGATCGCCAGGCCGACGCTCCACAGCACGAGCAGCAGCGTCGAGGGGATCGACCGGACCAGGTCCCAGGGCGCACCGATCAGCACGCGCGGGCCGTCGTACCACTTGCGTCCGCGGAAGCGACGTCGGTCGCCGTGCGCGCTGGCGGCCAGCGACCCGCTGCGTACCAGCCAGGTGACGACGAACAGGAGGCCGAGGACGAGCCAGGGGTACGCCGCGATGCCGGCGCCGGCCACCGCCGCCAGGCCGAGCAACAACATCGCGCGACGCAGCCGCTCGAGGAACGAGACGGGCTCCTCGACGGGCTCGGCCGACGCGAGGAAGCCGTCGAAGGGTGGGTCGTCGACGTAGCGCCGGGTCGCCGGCTCGGCGACGGCGGGGATCCGCTGGGTGGCCTCGTGGTCGGCCCACGCGGCGGTCCCGGCGAGGGCGAGCGGGACGGTCAGGTCGTGGTCGTCGTCGCGGCCGGCGGCCGCCGAGATCGCGTGGCCGGCACCCACCTGGGGCCGCAACCGCTCGAGCAGCTGGTCGAGGCTCGGGCGCCGGGCCGGGTCGGGCTGGAGGGCTGCGGCCACCACCACGCGCAGCTCCTCGGGCAGTCCGGTGAGGTCGTGCTCGCCCCGGCGGACCCGGTCCATGATCGCCATCGACGGTCCGCGGCCGAACGGGCCGCGTCCGGTGCCGGCGTAGGCGACCGTGGCGGCCCACGAGTGGACGTCACAGGCGGGGGTGGCCTCGTCGCCGTGCAGGATCTCGGGAGCGAGGTAGCCGGGGGTGCCGAGCAGCCAACCGGTGTGGGTGAGCTTCGGGTCGTCGGCCACCCGGGCCAGCCCGAAGTCGATCAGGATCGGCGTGCGCCCCTCCATCAGGACGTTGGTCGGCTTCACGTCGCGGTGCAGGACGCCGACCGCGTGCACCGAGGCCACGCCCTCGGCGAGGCAGGTGGCGAACCAGGTCAGGTCCTGGCCGGTGATCGGCCCCTCCTCCACCACGTGGTCGTGCAGGGAGAGCCCCGGCACGTAGCGGGTCGCGACGAAGGGGATCTCGCCCCACGGATCGGCGTCGACGATCTCGGCCACCCAGCGGCTCCGCACCCGGGTCAGGGAGCTGACCTCGCGGGCGAGCCGGGCCCGGGCCTCGTCGTCCCCGACGATGTGGGGCCGCAGCACCTTGAGCGCCACCCGTTGCGCCGTCGACATCGCGCGCCAGGTGGACCACGCCCATCCCGCCCTCGCCGATCCGGGACAGCAGGGTGTAGCCACCGACGGTCAGGCCGGGTGGCGGCTGCGAGGAGGGCGAGGACTGCACGGGCCGAGGTTACCCGCGCGGAGCCCTCCCGGAGTCAGGCGCGCGCCGGGCCCGAGCCGCCCGAGCCGACCGGGCAGCAGGTCAGACGATCCGGTGCATCCAGCCGAAGGCATCCTCGGCGCGGCCGTACTGGATGTCGACCAGCGCGTTGCGCATCTGCAGGGTGACCGGGCCGGCCTCGGTCGAGCCGGCCACTTCGCCACCGTCCCACTTGAGCGTCCCGACCGGGGTGACGACCGCGGCCGTGCCGCAGGCGAAGACCTCGGTGATCCGGCCGCTCGCGACGCCGTCGCGCCACTCGTCGATCGAGAAGCGGCGCTCCTCGATGTCGTGGCCGAGCTTCCCGGCGAGCTCCATGATGCTGGCGCGGGTGATCCCCTCGAGGATGGTGCCGGTCGCGGGGGTGACGATGTGGCCGTCGTCGAAGACGAAGTACATGTTCATCCCGCCGAGCTCCTCGACGTAGGCGCCCTCCTGAGCGTCGAGGAAGACGACCTGGTCGCAGCCCTGCGCGGTGGCCTCCTGCTGGGCGACCAGGGAGCTGGCGTAGTTGCCGCCGGTCTTGGCCGCACCCATCCCGCCGGGTCCGGCGCGGGTGTACTCGGTGGTGAGCCACAGGGTGATCGGCTTGATGCCCTTCGAGAAGTAGGCACCGGCCGGGCTCGCGATCACCATGAAGGTGACGTGCTGGGCCGGGCGCACCCCGAGGAACTTCTCGGTGGCGATCATGAAGGGGCGGATGTAGAGGCTCTTCTCCCCCGCGGCGTCAGGCACCCAGCGCTGGTCGACGGTGACGAGCGCGTCGACGGCCGCGATGAAGTCCTCGACCGGCAGCTCGGGCAGCGCCAGGCGCTTGCTGGAGCGCACCATCCGGGCGGCGTTCTCCTCCGGACGGAAGTCCCAGATCGAGCCGTCCTCGTGGCGGTAGGCCTTCATCCCCTCGAAGGTCTCCTGCGCGTAGTGCAGCACCGCGGTGGCGGGGTCGAGGGTCAGCGGACCGTACGGCGTGATCCGCGCACCGTGCCACCCCTGGCTCGGAGTCCACTCGACCGTGAACATGTGGTCGGTGAAGTGGAGGCCGAAGCCGGGCGCCTCGAGGATCTCGGCGAGGCGCGCGTCGTCGACGGGCTGGGTCGAGGGGATGGTGCTGATCTGCATGGGCGTCACGTTAGCCGACCGGCTCAGGCGCCGACCCGGGCGGCGACCGCGTCGCCGACCTCGGAGGTACGTCGCGCGGTGCCCGGGGTGCGCTCGGCCAGGTCCGCGATGACCGCCCGCTCGACGGCGGCGGCCTCGTCGGCGTACCCCAGGTGGTCGAGGAGCAGGGAGACCGAGAGGATCGCGGCGGTGGGGTCTGCCTTCTGCTGGCCGGCGATGTCGGGAGCCGAGCCGTGCACCGGCTCGAACATGCTCGGTGCGGTCCGGTCGGGATTGATGTTGCCGGAGGCCGCGAGCCCGATGCCGCCCGTGATGGCAGCCGCGAGGTCGGTGATGATGTCGCCGAAGAGGTTGTCGGTGACGATCACGTCGAAGCGCGCCGGGTCGGTGGTCATGAAGATCATCGCCGCGTCGATGTGCATGTAGTCGGTGGTGACGTCGGGGAACTCCGCGGCCACTTCCTGGAACAGTCGCCACCAGACCGAGCCGGCGTTGACCAGCACGTTGGTCTTGTGGACCAGGGTCAGCTTCTGGCGCGGACGCCGCTGGGCGCGGGCGAACGCGTCACGCACGACCCGCTCCACGCCGAAGGCGGTGTTGACCGAGACCTCGGTGGCGACCTCGTGCGGCGTACCGACACGGAGCGCACCACCGTTGCCGGTGTAGGGACCCTCGGTGCCTTCGCGCACCACCACGAAGTCGACCTCGCCCGGGTTGGCCAGCGGCGAGACCGCCCCCGGGAAGATCCGCGAGGGACGCAGGTTGACGTAGTGGTCCAGCTCGAAGCGCAGTCGCAGCAGCAGCCCGCGCTCGAGGATCCCGGGCGGCAGGTTCGGGTCGTTGGGCTTGCCGCCCACCGCACCGAGCAGGATCGCGTCGTGCCCGCGGATCTCGCCGAGCACGGAGTCGGGCAGCACCTCACCGGTGGTGAGGTAGCGCTCGGCGCCGAGGTCGTAGCGGGTCTGCTCGAACTTCACGCCCACCGGTGCGGCCACCTCGAGGACCTTGAGCGCCTCCGCGGTGACCTCCTGGCCGATGCCGTCACCGGGGATGACGGCGAGCTGGAGGGAGTTGGCGGAGGTGTCCGGGCCCGGGCCCGATGAGGTGCTCATGGGCAGAACGCTAGTTGTCGTCGGGGCGGACGCCGTGGTCGTCTCGCAGGTCAAGCGCCCGCTGGACGGCCTCGGCGCTGTACGGGTTCTCGGGGTGGTGGCTGGCGGGTCCCCACTCGGGGTACATGTCGTACATGAGCTGTCTCCTGCCTTCGGATCCCCCTGGGGGATCTCATCGAGTGAATCGGGCGTCGGTTCGAGCCAGCCCACGAAGGCCCTGTCGGAGTCCGGGTCGACTCATGGGTCGCATGAGGAGAGAACCGACAGGGATGCGGATCGCGCACGTGCTGGAGGGTGGACCTCCGCACAGGGCCTTCGGGCACCGGGATGAACCGGGGAGTGAGACCAGACAACGACGACCACCGCGACGAGGTGGCCTCACGAGCAGTGACTACTGCTGGGCCCCGCCGCGGCGAACGATGAGTACGTTGACGATCCGCATGATGCAGTCACCGTACGGGTGCCCCGGCCGTGACGGCCACGGCTTTTCGGAAACCGTTCAACATGTGAGACGTCTGTCCCAAGATGAAAGACTCACCGCATGAGTGCTCCGCCCGACGTCCCCCCCATCGTGTCGCGCGCCTTTGCGGTCTCCCGCAAGGCCGGCTACGCGTCGTTCTGCCGCAACGAGACCGGTCGCCTGCTGGCCGCCCTCGCGGCCACCCGCAGCGGCACCATGGCCGAGTTCGGCACCGGCTGCGGGGTCGGCACGGCCTGGCTGCGCTCGGGCGTGCGGGGCGACGACGTACGCATCGTCACCGCGGAGCTGGACGCCAAGCTCGCGAAGGCAGCCGCCGAGATCTTCGCCGACGACCCGCAGGTGGAGGTGCTCGCCGCGAACTGGTCGACGCTGCTCGACAAGGGCCCCTACTCCCTGCTCTTCCTCGACTCCGGCACGCCCAGCGAGGTGGGCGTCGACTGCATCGCGGACCTGGTCGAGCCCGGCGGGATCGTGGTCATCGACGACCTGACGCCGTGTGAGATGTGGCCCCCCGTCTCCGGGGGTCGCGTCGAGGTCCTGCGCGAGCAGTGGCTCACCGACGAGCGGTTCACGGCCGTCGAGGTGCTGGTCGCCTCGGACGCCGCCACCCTCATCGCCACCAAGCGCTGACCTGCCACTTGTGGCCGCCGTACGACGGCCGACCCGTCACTTTTGGTCGGTAGGAGCGGCCACAGTTGGCAGGTCAGCGCCCTCTGAGCGGCCAAAATTGGCAGGTCGGCGGAGGGCGACGGTGCAGGACGGCAGCATCAGCTGGGTGAGGGGCCCGATCGCCAGGGCGTAGAGCACCGTGCCGAATCCAGCCACTCCCCCGAGCAGCAGGCCCAGCGCGACGACCGTGAGCTCCAGAGCCGTCCGGACCAGCCGCAGCGAACGGCCGGTACGTCGGTGCAGCCCGGTCATCAGCCCGTCGCGCGGGCCGCGCCCGAACTGGGCGCCGATGTAGAGCGCGCTGGCGAGGCCGCAGAGCAGCACACCGCCGACCATCAGGGCAGCGTCCAGCACGAAGGCGTCGGGATGCGAGAGCAGGGCCAGGGTCCCGTCGGCAGCCATGCCCACCACCAGCGCGTTGGAGATGGTGCCGAGGCCGGGCATCTCGCGCAGGGGAATCCAGGCGATCAGCACCACGAAGCTCATCAGCACCACGGCCTGCCCCAGCGTGATCGGCACGTGCCGGATCAGGCCGGAGTGCAAGACGTCCCAGGGCGCCAGTCCGAGCTCGGCGCGGACCATCATCGCGAGCGAGACGCCGTACAGCACCAGTCCGACGTACAGCTGCGGCAGCCTGCGGCCCAGTCGGCCGGCGCGGAGCTGGGCGATCGGTCCGAGGTCGGTGAGCCCGCTCGGCGCACTGGCCACGACGGCCGGGGCGGCGGTGGGGCACGGCGCGGGGGGCGCCGAGGAGTCCAAGGTCATGCGACCAGCCTCCGCCAGATTGGCCTTGGACAAAATAGCCAATCGTGGAACAGTG
Source organism: uncultured Actinomycetota bacterium (assembly GCA_963850965.1). Taxonomy (GTDB): domain Bacteria; phylum Actinomycetota; class Actinomycetes; order Propionibacteriales; family Nocardioidaceae; genus Nocardioides. Next base: position 441,503 of record CAWKMT010000005.1, read on the forward strand.
GACTGCATGACCGGGTCCATCAGTGCACAGCGCGTGGCCACCCTCGTGGGTTCCTTCGACCGCAGCCCCGCCTACGCCGGCCTCGCCGAGGCATTGGTGCTGCTGATCGGCGACGGCCGGATCGGCTACGACACCCGCTTGCCCAGCGAGCGAGAGCTCACCGACTCCCTGGGAGTCTCCCGGACCACCGTCACCCGCGCCTACACGACGCTGCGCGACGCGGGGTACGCCGAGGCGCGGCAGGGCGCGGGCACCTTCACCCGGGTGCCCGGCGGTCGCGCGCGCTCCCACGACCGGGCACTGCTCCCGCGGCCCGGCGACGGGGACGCCATCGACCTGAACTGCGCCGCGGCCTCGGCACCCCCGGGCCTCGCGGCGGCGTACGCCGAGGCGGCAGCCGAGCTGCCGGCGTACCTCGGCGGGCACGGGTACTTCCCCGCCGGGCTCCCCCAGCTCCAGGAGGCGATCGCGGAGACCTACCGGGCCCGCGGTCTGGCCACGGACGCAGCGCAGATCATGGTGACCCCCGGCGCCCTCTCAGCCACCTCGATCGTGGCCCAGGCGTTCACCGGCCCCGGCGATCGGGTGCTGGTCGAGACGCCCGTCTATCCCAACGCCACCCAGGCGATCCGGCACAGCGGCGCCCGCGTGACCGGCTCGCCTGTCGACCCGGACGGATGGGACCTCGACGCGATCGGGGCGACCCTGCGCCAGACCTCACCGCGGCTGGCCTACCTGATCCCCGACTTCCAGAACCCCACCGGCTCGCTGATGACCGAGGCCCAGCGCGAGGAGTACGCCGCCCACCTGCACCGGACCCGCACGGTCGCGGTCGTCGACGAGGCCCATCAGGCGCTGGCTCTGGAGGGGCAGCAGATGCCGCGGCCGTTCGCTGCCTTCGCCCGGGACGCGATCACCATCGGCAGCGCCAGCAAGAGCTTCTGGGGTGGTCTCCGGCTGGGCTGGATCAGGGCCGGGCACGCGGACATGGAGCGACTCACCCACGCGCGCGTCGGGCTGGACCTCGGAGCGCCGGTGCTGGAGCAGTTGGTGCTGGCGCGACTCCTCGGTCAGGGGCCGGTGCTGCCCGAGCACATTGCCCGACTCCGCGACCAGCGCGACCGGTTGGCCGCGGCGGTCATGGAGTTGTTGCCCGAGTGGCGGTTCCGACTGCCGGCCGGTGGGTTGGCGCTGTGGTGCCAGCTGCCGCATCCGGTCGGGACCGCATTGACCGACCGGGCCGAGCAGCTCGGCGTGATCGTGGCACCGGGGCCGGTCTTCGCCGTCGAAGGTGGGCTCGACCAGTTCATCCGGATCCCCTGGACCCGCCCCGGTGACGAGCTCGAGGAGGCGGTACGTCGACTCGCGGCGGCGTGGGCCGCCGTACCCCACGGGCGCGACGGGGCACAGACCCGTCCCGGACGAGTGATGGTGGCCTGAGCCCGCTCAGACCAGGTCGACGGCCCGCACCAGGCCGGCCTCGATCGCACTCTGGATCTCGACCAGCGTCTCCACCGGGATCGCGCTGTCGACCGACAGCGCCACCAGCGCGCGCCCGCCCTTGGCATCGCGCGCCACCTGCATCCCGGCAATGTTGACCCCGGCACCACCGAGGATCCCGCCGACCGTGCCGACCATGCCGGGACGGTCCTCGTAGACGAAGAACGCCAGGTGGTCGGTGGGCTCGATGTCGACGTCGAAACCGTTGACCTCGACGAGGCGTTCCTTCTGGTGGATCCCGATCAGGGTGCCGCTGACCGAAACCTGCGAGCCGTCGGCGAGAGTGCCGCGGATGGTGATCAGGTTGCGGTGGTCGGGGCTCTCGACGTCGGTGACCAGTCGTACGGCGGTGCCGCGCTCGGCCGCCAGCAGCGGAGCGTTGACGTAGGAGACCTGCTCCTCGACGATGTCGGCGAAGACGCCCTTGAGCGCGGCGAGCTCGAGCACCTTGACGTCGAAGTCGGTGATCTCGCCGCGCACCTCGACGTCGATCTGCTGGGCCACCTCGCCGGCCAGACCGGTGAAGATCCGCCCGAGCTTCTCGGTGAGGGGGATCCCGGGTCGCACGTCCTCGGCGATCACGCCGCCCTGGACGTTCACGGCGTCGGGAACGAGCTCGCCGGCCAGGGCCAGGCGCACCGAGCGGGCCACGGCGATCCCGGCCTTCTCCTGCGCCTCGTCGGTCGAGGCACCCAGGTGCGGGGTGGCCACGACGTTCTCGAGCTCGAAGAGGGGGCTGTCGGTGCAGGGCTCCTGGGCGAAGACGTCGAGCCCGGCGGCTGCGATCCGACCTTCCTTGAGGGCGGCGTACAGCGCGACCTCGTCGACGATGCCCCCGCGGGCGGCGTTGACCAGGACCAGTGAGGACTTGGCCTTGCGCAGCTCCTCGGTGCCGATCAGTCCGACCGTCTCGGGGGTCTTGGGCAGGTGGACCGACATGAAGTCGGACTCGGCGAGCAGGGTGTCGAGGTCGACGAGGCGCACGCCCATCTGGGCCGCTCGACCGGCCTGGACGTAGGGGTCGTAGGCCACGACCTTCATCCCGAACGCCGAGAGCCGTTGCGCGACGAGGACGCCGATCCGGCCCAGGCCGACGATGCCGACGGTCTTCTCGTAGAGCTCGATGCCGGTGTAGCGCGAGCGCTTCCACTCGCCGTTCTTCAGGGCGTGGTGCGCCGGCGAGACGTGGCGCGCGGCGGCGAGCATCAGGGCGACGGCGAGCTCGGCGGCGGAGACGATGTTGGAGGTGGGGGCGTTCACCACCATGACGCCGGCCTGCGTGGCGGCGCGGACGTCGACGTTGTCGAGCCCGACCCCAGCCCGCGCGACCACCTTGAGGCGCCGCGCGGCGGCCAGCGCCTCGGCATCCACCTTGGTCGCGGACCTGACCAGCAGCGCGTCGACGTCGGCGATGGCGGCCAGCAGCTCGGCTCGATCCGCGCCGTCGCAGCTGCGGATCTCGAAATCCGGACCCAGGGCGTCGACGGTGGCCGGGCTGAGCTCTTCGGCGATGAGTACGACGGGCTTGCTCACAGCGAGATCCTCGGTGGTTGTCGTGGAGGGAGTGACCGGTGGCGGCGTTCGTGTGGACCGCCGACCCGTGGTGCACGACGCTGTGCCCGGGAGCCCGATGCTACCCGACGGCGCCGGCTCGGCGAGGCTGTCCCGACGGGCGATCAGTGCGCCCCGCGCGCGTCCCTGACAGGCTGGGCCCATGACTCCCCGCGCACCGTTTCGGCTCGTCACCGAGCGCCTGGTGATCCGCCCGTGGCGCTTGGACGAGGCCCCACGGGCGCTCGACATCCTGAGCCGGGTCGAGGTCGCCCGCTGGCTGGGCGACGGCGAGCCGGTGCTCATGGCTGACCTCGCCGAGGCGACCCGCAAGATCGGCGAGTGGAACCAGCATCGAGCTGCCGTTGGGGCAGTGGGCGATCGAGGTCGCGGCCACCGGTGTGCCGGCCGGATCGGTGATGCTGGTGCCGATCCCCCACTCCGAGGGCCTGGTGCAGATCGGCTGGCACCTGCACCCGGAGACCCAGGGCCTGGGCTACGCGACGGAGGCGGCCCGGGCCGTCCTCGCGCACGGCCTGGACAGCGGGATCGCTGAGATCCGGGCGCTGACCCACGTGCCCAACCACCGCTCGCGAGCCGTCGCCGAGCGGCTCGGGATGACCGACCTCGGCGTCACCGACCAGTGGTACGACGAGCCCTCGCAGCTCTTCCTGGTCACCGCCGATCAGGGGATCACCCCAGCCTGATCAGACCGCGCAGCCCTCGGGCCCGCACGCCTCGCCGTCCGCACCCGTGGCGCTGGTGACGACCTCGAGGGTCGGGCGCGACTCGGACCACGCCTTCTCGAGGGTCTGACTGAAGAGCTCGGCGGGCTGGGCGCCGGCCACGCCGTACCGGCCGTCGATGACGAAGAACGGCACCCCGGTCGCGCCGTACGCCGCGGCCTGACGGATGTCGGCCTCCAGCGCGTCGGCGTACTCGTCGGAGGCCAGGACCTGCTGGGTGCGGGCGGCGTCGAGCCCGGCCTCCTGCGCGAGGCGCGCGAGGACGGCGTGGTCGGCGACGTTCTCGGTGTGCAGGAAGTACGCCGCGAGCAGCGCCTCCTTGAGCTCTCCCTGGCGTCCCTGGTCGGCGGCGAGGTGCAGCAGCCGGTGGGCGTCGACGGTGTTGGACCGCTGGGCCTGGCTGAGCCGGTAGACCAGCCCCTCCTCGGCAGCCGCAGCCTCCATCGTGTCGATCATCTGCTGACCGGCGGCCGGGCCACCGCCGTACTTCTTGCCGAGGTGCTCGGCCACGGTGTCGGTGGCGACCTCGGGGGCACCCGGGTCGAGCTGGAAGGAACGCCACACGATCTCGAGCTCCGCCTCGGGGTGTCGTGACTCGAAGTCGGCGATGCCGGACTCCATCCGGCGCTTGCCGATGTAGCACCACGGGCAGACGATGTCGCTCCAGATCTCGATACGCATGCCTGTCCCAACCCACCACCCACCCCGCTTTGTTCCGTGGAACGCTGACCCGTCACTTGTGGTCGCTGAAAGGCCGCTGACCTGCCACTTGTGGCGACGTACGACGACCAGAACTGGCAGGTCAGCGGGTTGAAAGCGGCCACAAGTGGCAGGTCAGCGGGCGGACGACCCTGACCCGGTCTCAGGGTCGGTCCGGGGTCGAGCGGGAGTCTTCACCGATGGTCCGCGGCGCGCGACCCGACAACCTGTGAGTCATGATCACAGTAGAAGACCTCACGAAGAGGTACGGCGGGTTCACCGCCGTCGACCACATCTCCTTCACCGCCTCACCGGGCCGCGTGACGGGGTTTCTCGGGCCCAATGGGGCCGGCAAGTCCACGACCATGCGAATCATGGTCGGGCTCACGCCTGCCTCCTCCGGAAGCGCGACCGTCCTCGGTCGTCGCTACACCGACCTGCCCAACCCCGGCCGCGAGGTCGGCGTACTCCTCGATGCGTCGGCGCAGCACGCCGGGCGCACCGGTCGGGAGATCCTCACGATCGCCCAGCGCACGATGGGCCTGCCGGCCGGCCGCGTGGACGAGATGCTCGACCTCGTCAGCCTGACTCCCTCCGAGGCGGGTCGACGAGTCCGCGACTACTCCCTCGGCATGCGTCAGCGGCTGGGCATCGCGACCGCATTGGTCGGCGACCCCGAGGTACTGATCCTCGACGAGCCAGCCAACGGGCTCGACCCGGCCGGCATCCGCTGGATGCGTGGGCTGCTCCGTGAGTACGCCGACCGCGGCGGCACCGTGCTGCTCTCCTCGCACCTGCTGCACGAGATCGAGGTGATCGCCGACGACCTGATCGTGATCGGGAACGGCCGGATCGTGGCGCACGGGACCAAGGAGGAGCTGCTCCGGGCCTCCGGCACGCTGGTCCGCAGCGTCGACGCGCCCGCCCTGGCTCGCGCCCTCGACCGAGGCCGGCATCGCCTCGACCCCCGTCACCGACGGCGCACTGAGCACCGTCGCCGACCCGGCTCGGGTCGGTCAGGTGGCACTCGCGGCTGGCATCTCACTGACCGAGCTCCGCTCCGGCGACAGCGCCGGACTCGAGGAGATGTTCCTCGAGCTCACCGCCTCGACCCAACGAGAAGGAGTTGCCGCATGAGCGCCGTCCTCGAAGCACCTGCCGTCACCCGCCGTCCGACCGCCGTGATCGAGCCCATCGCGATGTCCCGGGTCGTGTCGGTCGAGCTGCGCAAGATGTTCGACACCCGCTCGGGCTTCTGGCTGATGGTCAGCATCGGAGTCCTGGCCGTCCTGGCGACCGGAGCCGTGATCCTCTTCGCCCCCGACGAGGGCATCACCTACAGGAGCTTCGCCACCGCGTTCGGCTTCCCCATGTCGGTCATCCTGCCGATGATCGCGATCCTCGCCGTCACCAGCGAATGGAGTCAGCGCAGCGGGCTGACCACGTTCACGCTCGTGCCGAGCCGGGGTCGGGTCATCGGCGCCAAGGCCATCTCCACGTTCCTGGTCGGTCTCGGCTCGATGGTCGTTGCCTTCGCGATCGGCGCCCTCGGCAACCTCGTCGGCTCTGCCCTCGCCGGGGTCGAGACCGTCTGGGACATCTCGCTGTCCACCGCGCCCCAGATCGTCCTCGGGAACCTGATCGGCATGACCATCGGGTTCACCCTGGGCGTGGTCCTGCGCAACTCGGCCGCCGCCATCGTCGGCTACTTCGTGGTGTCGCTGGTCCTCCCCGGCGTCCTGGCGCTGCTCGCCCAGGTGCGGGCATGGTTCGGTGAGCTGCAGCCGTGGATCGACTGGAACTTCACGCAGGTGATGCTGTTCGACGGAGAGATGTCCTCGGCCGGCGAGTGGGCCCAGCTCGGCAGCACCACCATGATCTGGATCGTGGTGCCACTCGTCATCGGCTCGCTCTTCCTCCGCCACTCCGAGGTCAAGTAGCCCAGTTCCCGCCGACCTGCCACTTGTGGCCGCTCAAATCACGCCGACCCGTCACTTGTGGCCGCGATACGCGGCCAAAAGTGACGGGTCGGCGGGTGATTTCCGGCCATAAGTGGCAGGTCAGCGGGCGGAGCTGCCCTCGACGTAGTCGGTGTCGTGGCTCTTGACCCAGCTCATCAGCTTGCGGAGCTCGCGGCCGGTCGTCTCGATCGGGTGCGCCTCGCTGGTCTCCCGGAACTTCTTGAACTCCGGGCCGCCAGCCTCCTGGTCGTCGATGAACCGCTGCGCGAACGCGCCGTTCTTGATGTCGTCGAGGACCGCCACCATGTTGGCCTTCACGTCGGGCGTGATGACCCGCGGACCGGAGACGTAGTCGCCGAACTCGGCCGTGTCGGAGACCGACCAGCGCTGCTTGGCGATGCCGCCTTCGTACATGAGGTCCACGATCAGCTTGAGCTCGTGCAGGCACTCGAAGTACGCAACCTCGGGCTGGTAGCCAGCCTCGATGAGGACCTCGAAGCCGTACTGCACCAGCTGCGAGGCGCCACCGCAGAGCACGGCCTGCTCGCCGAAGAGGTCGGTCTCGGTCTCCTCGGTGAAGGTGGTCTTGATGCCACCAGCGCGCAGGCCACCGATCGCCTTGGCGTACGACAGCGCGAGCTGCCAGGCGGTGCCGGAGGCGTCTTCCTCGACCGCGACCAGCACGGGTACGCCGCGCCCGTCGACGTACTCGCGACGGACCAGGTGGCCGGGGCCCTTCGGGGCGACCATGAAGACGTCGACGCCCTCGGGGGGCGTGATGTAGCCGAAGCGGATGTTGAAGCCGTGGCCGAAGACCAGGGTGTCGCCGGGGGCGAGGTGCGGCTCGATCTCCTCGGCGTACAGCTTCCGCTGGTGCTGGTCGGGGGCGAGAATGACGACCACGTCGGCCTCCTCCACCGCCTCGGCCGGAGTCAGGACGCGCAGGCCCTCGGCCTCGGCCTTGGCCCGGCTCTTCGAGCCGGGCTGCAGACCGACGCGGACGTCGACGCCCGAGTCGCGCAGGGACAGCGCGTGGGCGTGACCCTGGCTGCCGTAACCAATGACGGCCACGTTCTTGCCCTGGATCAGGGCCAGGTCTGCGTCGTCGTCGTAGAACATCTCAGCCACGGGGGGCTCTCCTTCTGGTGGATTCTCTGGGGTACGGCGGGTGGTGCGGAGCTCAGCCGGCGCGAACCGGCGGAGCGGGAACAGGGACGGGACGCAGGGTGCGCTCGCTGACCGAGCGGGAACCCCGACCGATCGCGACCATGCCGGACTGCACGAGCTCGCGGATCCCGAAGGGCTCGACGACGCGCAGGAAGTCGGCCAGCTTGGCGGCGTTGCCGGTGACCTGGATGGTCACCGCGTCGGTCGCCACGTCGATCACCTTCGCCCGGAAGAGCTGGACGGCGTCGAGCACCGCACCACGACTCTCCGCGGTCGCGGCGACCTTGACCATCATCAGCTCGCGGGCCACCGAGGTGGCCGGGTCGAGCTCGACGATCTTGATCACCTCGATCAGCTTGTTCAGCTGCTTGGTCACCTGCTCGAGCGGAGACTGCTCGACGTTGACCACGATCGTCATCCGGGAGATCTCGGGGTGCTCGGTGGGACCGACGGCGAGGGACTCGATGTTGAAGCCGCGGCGGCTGAAGAGGCCCGCAATCCGGGCCAGGACGCCGGGCTTGTTCTCGACGAGGACGCTCAAAGTGTGTGTGCTCATGTCCAGCTCCTCAGAGGTCGTCTTCGTCGAACTGCGGGGCAAGGTCACGGGCGTACTGGATCTTGTCGTTGCTCGAGCCGGCCGCGACCATCGGCCAGACCATCGAGTCGCGGTGCACCCGGAAGTCGACGACCACGGGGACGTCGTTGATCTCCATGGCCTTGTGGATGGTGGCGTCGACGTCCGCGGGGTTGTCGCAGGCGAGCCCGACGCAGCCGTAGGCCTCGGCGAGCTTGACGAAGTCGGGGATCCGCTTGGAGTGCAGGTCGGTGTTGGAGTAGCGCTCGTTGTAGAAGAGCGTCTGCCACTGGCGCACCATGCCGAGCGACTCGTTGTTGATCACCGCCACCTTGATCGGGATGTCGTTGATCGCGCAGGTGGCGAGCTCCTGGTTGGTCATCTGGAAGCAGCCGTCGCCGTCGATCGACCAGACGGTCGCGTCCGGGCGACCGACCTTGGCGCCCATCGCGGCCGGCACCGAGAAACCCATCGTGCCCAGGCCACCGGAGTTGATCCAGGTGTTGGGGTGCTCGTAGCCGACGAACTGCGCCGCCCACATCTGGTGCTGGCCGACGCCCGAGGTGTAGATCGCCTCGGGCCCCGCGATCGCACCCAGCCGCTCGATGACCAGCTGCGGGGCGAGCCCGCCGTCGGTGGGAGCGTCGTAGCCCAGCGGGTAGGTCTTCTTCACGCCGGCCAGGAACTCCACCCAGGCCTCGTAGTCGCCGGTGTGGCCGGCGTCGGCCTCGGTCTTGAGCGTCACCAGGAGGTCACTGATGACCTCGCGGCAGTCCCCGACGATCGGGACGTCGACCGCGCGGTTCTTGCCGATCTCCGCCGGGTCGATGTCGGCGTGGATCACCCGGGCACCCGGGGCGAAGGAGTCGAGGTTGCCGGTGACCCGGTCGTCGAAGCGGGCGCCCAGGCTGATGATCAGGTCGCTGCGCTGCAATCCGGCGACGGCCGAGACCGTGCCGTGCATCCCGGGCATCCCGAGGTGCTGCGGGTGGCTGTCCGGGAAGGCACCGCGCGCCATCAGCGTGGTCACCACAGGCATCCCGGTGAACTCCGCCAGGGCGCGCAGCTCCTTCGAGGCACCGGCTCGGATGGTGCCGCCGCCGACGTACAGCACCGGACGGCGGGACTCGAGGATCAGGCGGGCGGCTTCGCGGATCTGCTTGGCGTGCGGCTTCGTGACGGGGCGGTAGCCGGGCAGGCTGATCTCCCGGGGCCAGTCGTACGACGTCATGGCCTGCAGGGCGGACTTGGCCACGTCGACGAGGACGGGGCCGGGGCGGCCGGTCGAGGCGATGTAGAAGGCCTCGGCGATGGTGCGCGGGATGTCGGCGGGATCGGTGACGAGGAAGTTGTGCTTGGTGATCGGCATCGTGATGCCGCGGATGTCTGCTTCCTGGAAGGCGTCGGTCCCGATGGAGGAGGCGCCGACCTGGCCGGTGATGGCCACCAGCGGCACGGAGTCCATGTGGGCGTCGGCCAGCGGGGTGACCAGGTTGGTCGCGCCCGGTCCCGAGGTCGCCATGCAGACACCGACCCGGCCGGTGGCGGCGGCGTACCCCTGGGCAGCGTGGCCCGCGCCCTGCTCGTGACGGACCAGGATGTGTCGGATCGTGGAGTCCATGAGGGGGTCGTACGCCGGGAGGATCGCGCCGCCGGGGATGCCGAAGATGTTCTCGACCCCGGCCGCCTCCAGCGACCTGATCAGGCTCTGCGCGCCCGTGATCTGCTCGCTCATGGCCCTACTTCCTTCTCTGACTCCGGATGTCCCCACCCGAGGTCGTGCTCGTGTTCTGCGATCTGCCTGCCCGGTCCAACAAAAAACCCCCCGGCCGGTGGCAACGAGGGGTGACGCGCGCGCTGTGGTCTTCTCGACTCAGCTCACGCGTCGCGGGGTACAAGAAGGGGCTGGCGCATGCCCTCACGGTAGCCGCCCGTCCGGACCCGCGTCACGCCCACGTCCCGGCGTCCCACCATTCGGACATGCCATCCACTAAGTGGACGGGCTCCCTTCGTGAAGAATTGCCGGGAAATTTCCGGCCGCTGGGCGATTCTCTGGCCTAGGGTGCAGAAGGCTGCAAGGCGTCCCGCTGCGGGACGCCGCGTGTCAGCGCAGCGGCTCTCGGCTCGACATTCGCCCTCGAAAGGGGATCTCGGTGTATCGATCTCGTCCCACGCGCTTGGTGGCGCTCAGCGCCCTCGCGCTCGCCGTCGCAGCGGCAGGCGGTCTGCCCGCCCACGCGACTCCCGGCACCCACCCGGCAACCCCCATCCCGACCGCCCACTCGGACAAGCGTGACGCCCGCGGTACCTCGCCGGCCGAAGCCCGGCTCAAGGACCAGCGCCAGGCTGTCTTCGTCCAGCTCAGCGGCGAAGGGGCGGCCGATGTCGCCTCCCGCGCGGGCTCGGCCCAGGCTGCTGAGCGCAGCAGCCAGGTCGAGCGCGCTGCCGACAGCACCTTCGCCTCCGCCAAGAGACGCGACAAGGGTGCGGTGAAGCTCTTCACCGTCAGCAACGCCATCCCCGGGGTCGGCATGCGGGTCAGCCCGGCCGGCCTCGCCGCCCTGCACGCCAACCCGAACGTCGTGAAGGTCTCGCGGCTCACGCCCAAGACCGCGACCAACTCCAACGTCGCCAGCCTCGTGCGGGCCGTCAACACCTGGAAGTTCGGCGGCAACACCGGCAAGGGTGTCAAGGTCGGCATCATCGACACCGGGCTCGACTTCACCCACGCCGACTTCGGCGGTGTCGGCACGTCCGAGGCGTACGACGCGGCCGACGCCGACTCCGCCAACCCCGACTGGCGCACCACACTGCCGGCGCTGGGCAAGGCCAAGGTCCTGGGCGGCTACGACTTCGTCGGCAACGCCTACGACGGCGACACCGTGGACGTGCCGACCCCCGACGCCAACCCGCTCGACTGCAACGGCCACGGCACCCACGTGGCAGGCAGCGCCGCCGGGTACGGCGTCACCGACGCCGGGGACACCTTCACCGGCGACTACGCCGGGCTCAACGGCTCCGAACTGCTCTCGATGGACGTCGGGCCGGGCATGGCGCCCGACGCCAAGCTCTACGGCCTCAAGGTGTTCGGCTGCGAAGGCTCCACGGACTACGTGATCCCCGCCCTGGACTGGGCGCTCGACCCCAACGGCGACGGCGACTTCCGCGATCACCTCGACATCGTCAACATGTCGCTGGGCTCCACCTACGGGCCGGCCGACGACCCGGAGAACGACGTGGTGAACAAGCTCGCCGCCCACGGTGTCCTCTCGGTCACCTCTGCCGGCAACAACGGCGACCTCACCGACACGGGGGGCACACCGGGCAACGCGGTCAGCACGCTGGCCGTGGCCAGCTCCGTCGACGCCCTCCAGCAGCGCGACGGCATCCGGGTCAACGCCCCCGGGTCGGTCGCCGGCGTGGCGGCCGGGCAGATGTCCATCGCCTACGACTGGCCCAACAACGGGCCCACCGGCAGCCCCGTGACCGGCGACGTCGCCGCGATCCCGGGCGCTGCGAACGCAGACGGGTGCGACCCCCTGTCGCCCACCGAGGCCGCGGCCGTCGCGGGCAAGGTGGCCTGGCTGATCTGGGACGACAACGACGCCACGCGTCGCTGCGGCTCCGTGGGGCGCTCGGGCAACGTGAAGGCGGCCGGCGCCATCGGTGCGATCTTCACCTCGAGTCTCGACGTCTTCTCCGGTGGCATCACCGGCGACGCCCAGATCCCGGTGTTCCAGCTGCCCAAGGCCGGCACCACCAGGCTGCAGCCCGCGGTCGACGCGGGGACGCTCAACGTGACCTTCGACGGCGCCCTCCAGGCGACGATCAAGGACCTCACCCCGGGCATCAGCGACATGCTCTCCAGCTTCAGCTCCCGCGGGGTCCACGGCTCGTTCGGGGTCGTCAAGCCCGACGTCGCCGCGGTCGGTGACACCGTCAGCTCGGCCAATGTCGGCACCGGGAACGAAGTCCTCTCGATCTCCGGCACCTCCATGGCCGCCCCGGTCACGGCGGGGGTGGCCGCCCTCGTCCAGTCCAGGCACCGCCGCTGGAGCCCGCTGCAGGTCAAGGCCGCGGTCATGAACACCGCCGGTCACGACGTGTGGACCGGCGAGAACAAGACCGGGCACCGCTACGCCCCGGCGCGGGTCGGCGCGGGTCGCATCGACGCACGCTCGGCCTCGTCGACCAAGGTCCTGGCGTGGACCCGAGGCAGGAACAATCCCGTCTCGGCATCGTTCGGCGTGGTTCCTGCGCCGATCGACGGCGGGGTCCTGACGCAGACCAAGAAGGTCGTGGTGGCCAACTACGGCAAGAAGAAGACCAAGGTCGCGCTGCGCTACCAAGCGGTCAACCCCTCCCCCGGCGTGAGCTACTCGGTCTCGCCCCGCCGCGTCAAGGTCAAGAAGAACCGCAAGAAGGTCGTCACCGTCACCATGCGGGTCGTCCCGACCTCGCTGCGTCACCGCATCGACCCGACCATGGAGTCCGAGCAGCTCGACACCGCTCGCCAGTTCGTGTCGGACTCCTCGGGTCGCCTGCTCGTCAAGCCGAAGCGCCGCTCCGCCCTGCGGGTGCCGGTGTACGGCGCCGCCAAGCCGGTCTCGACGACGACCGCGACGTACTCCGACGGGGCGGTGCAGCTCAGCGGCACCGGCATCGACCAGGGCTTCGGCTCCACGGGGTACGCCTCGATCACCTCGGTGATGGAGCTCGGCGCGACCAGCGACGAGCTGCCGACCTGTGAGGGAGAGCCCGAGCCGGGCTGTGTCTCGTCCGGCACGGAGAAGGCCGGAGACATCCAGCACGTCGGGGCCGGCTCGAGCGGCAACTGGTTGTGGTTCGGGGTCTCGACGTGGGCCGACTGGTCCCAGGTGGGCACCGTCACGATCCCCTACGTCGACTACGACGTGGACGGTGACGACGTGCCGGACTACGAGACGTTCCTGCAGACGATCCCCGACACCGACCTGCTCTACGCCTACACGATCGACCTCACGACGTTCGACCTGGTCGACCTGGAGCCGGTCAACTTCAATGACGGCAACCGGGACACCAACGTCTTCGACACCAACGTCGTGATGCTTCCGGTCTGGAAGGGTGCCCTCGAGCTCCTGCCGGGTGGGGAGTCGGCACCGATCAGCTACACGGTGGGCGTGTACAACGCCGTGAGGCAGGCGGACACCGACACGACGGAGTCGATCACGTTCGACGCCGGGACCCCCGCGGTCTCGACCGACGAGCCGCTCTACCTCGACGAGGGCGGCGCCGAGATCTCGGTGAACCGCTCCGGTGAGGAGCCGGCCCAGGCCCTGGTCTTCCACCTCCACGGTGCGAGCGGCCAGCGGGCGGAGGTGCTCGACCTGCCCTGATCCAACGCAGCGAGGGGGCGCGCTCCCGGTGCACCAGCACCGGGGGCGCGCCCCTTCTGCGTCTCCAACTCTGGGCGCGCCGGGAGGTCAGTCCCTGCCCTGCCAGGTGGTGATGCAGGCCTTGTTGCCCTGCGCGTCGGCCAGCACCCAGAAGGCGGGTGCCTGCTCGTCGCTGACCAGGCTGCCACCTGCCGCCAGCGCTGCCGTGATCCGCGAGGACACGACCTCGGGAGGCACGCGCACGTCGAGATGGAAGCGTTGGCGCGGCGGCTCGTGCGGGTCGGTCTCCTGGAACCACACGGTGGGCAGCACTCCCAGCGGATCGACCAGCTCATCGGGTCGCCGGGAGTCGACCATCGCGAGCACGGCCCGCCAGAAGGGCTTGATCGCCGCGAGATCCTCGGTGTCGAGGGCGAGCTCCAAGCTCTGGGCAACCGCAGGCTCGGCCTGCGCACCGGCACCGGCGGCCAGGGAGCTGATCGTGCGCGCGAGGCGTACGTCGCGCTGGGTGACGCCACCGACGTCGTGGCTGCTGAGCCGGACCCGGACCGCCGGGTAGGTGAGCTCGACATCCGGGTGGTGGTCCATCGCCTCCGCCACTCCGCCGATCTGGCTGACCAGGGCCAGCCCGGTCACGAAGTCGCCGGTGCGGAACCGCGCCTCCAGACGGTCGAAGAGGATCCGCCAGTCGGCCAGCTCCTCGGCCTCGAGGTCGGCCCCCTGCAGGATCGTGCGATCGTCCGATGCGTTCATGGCAGCACCATCTCTCCTATCCGGCCTGGATTCCAGGCGACCTCCCAGCGGTACCCGTCTGGGTCCGCGAAGTAACCGCTGTAGCCACCCCACTCACGGGCGACCGCGTCCTGAACCGGGTCGGCGCCGGCGGCCCGCGCCGTGGCCAGCACGTCATCGACCTCGCCGGTGGTCGCGACATTGTGCGCGAGGGTGAACGGCGGGGCGCCCTCCCCGCCAGCGATCGGGCCCACCTCGGCCTCGAAGGCTGCCCGCGACCAGAGCGAGAGCACGAGGTGCTCACCGGTGCGGATCATCAACACCTCCCCCGGCACGTCGAGCTCGGCGGCCCAGCCCAGGCCGTCGAGGTAGAAGTCGCGGGTGGCGTCGAGGTCGCGGACGGCCAGGGTCACGAAGCTGATGCGCTGGTCCATGCTCCGACTCTAGGACTCGGCGCCGACGGTCCGATCGCCGAGCGCAGACGAACCTGCCCAGGTGGCTCCCTGTCTCCCCTAGTCTTCGGGCGTGACCCGAACCGAGACCCCGTGGGCCCCACGCTGGCACGCCGCGACCGCGCTGGTGGCGATCACCGCCCTGGTCCTGCAGCTGGTGCTCGTGATCATCGGCAACCCGATCCTCGACGAGGTCGAGCCCCCGGGTCTCGGCCTGCGGCTCTACCGCTTCTTCTCGTACTTCACCATCCAGAGCAACGTGCTCGTGGCGCTGGCGGCGTTCACCTTGGCTCGTGCCCCGCAGCGCGATGGCTCAGGGTGGCGGGTGCTGCGGCTGGCCGGCCTGGTCGGCATCACCGTCACCGGGATCGTGCACTTCCTCCTCCTCCGGCCCCTCCTCGATCTGCAGGGCTGGGACTACGCGGCCGACAAGCTGCTGCACCTGGCCGTGCCGGCGTTGGCGATCGTCGGGTGGGTGGCCTTCGGACCCCGGGGGCGAGTCACCGCTCGGGTCGTCGCTCTCGCCCTGGTCTGGCCGCTGGCCTGGCTCGCCTGGACGCTGACGGTGGGTGGACTCAGCGGGTGGTACCCCTACCCCTTCCTCGACCACCGTGAGGACGGCTGGGGAGCGGTCGCGGCCACGTGTGTCGCGATCGTGGCCCTCGCAGGAGCCCTGATGTGGGCCGCGCTCGCCGCTGACCGTCGCCTGCCCACGTCGAGCCAGCCGGTGGGACCCGGCGCGCGCTGAGCGAGGTCGCTCCTCAGGCCAGGGTCTGGGTGATCTCACCGGTCCCACCCGAGACCACCACGCTGGCCAGGGCGCCGTTCACGAGGGGCAGGAACGGCTGCACGTGGCCGCACTCCACGTCGAGGACGAGGGGTACGCCGAGCGGTCCGAGCGCGTCGATCACGGCCTGTTCCTGGGTGAGGCCATCTGCGTCCGGGGCGTGGGTCCGGCCGACCAGCACGGCGCGAGCGTGCTCGAACCAGCCCGCCAGCCGCATCGAGTGCAGCATCCGGCCGATCGTGAACGCGTCGCTGTCCGATGCCTCGACATAGACCACGAGACCGTCCTGGGCGTGGGTGCGCCCGAAGCCGGGGACGTCGCCGTACGGCGTGCCGGTGAGCATCGAGAGCGTGTCGATGCAGCCACCGATCAGCCGTCCGCTCACCGCGAGGTCGCCGCCGCCGACGACCCGCCAGCCGCCGGTGGCGTCCAGCGTCATCGTGGAGATGCCCGGGTCGCCGGCGTAGTCGTCCCAGCCCGGCCGAGCGGTGACGCCCGGGGCTGCGCTGCGTGAACGGCTCGGTCGACTCGGCCACGTCGAGCCAGTGCGCCAACCCCTCGGGAGGGGTGTACGGCGTGTCCATCAGGTTGGCGCCGTGCAGCGTGGCCCAGCCGAGCCGGAGGGTGATCGGCACCATCACGGTCGTCAGGTCGCTGAACCCGACCAGCCAGGTCGGCTCGGCCGCGGCCAGGGCTGCCCAGTCGAGCTGGTCGAGCAGGTCGATGGCCAGCTCGCCACCCCACGGAGGGACGACGGCCCGGATCGTCGGGTCACCCAGCATCGCCCCGAGCTCGGCGGCCCGTTCGCCCTTGGGTGCCGACACCGCCGCGTCGGCGGACATGCACTCGCCGACCACGACGTCGTACCCGCGGGCCCGGAGGGTGGCGATGCCTACCTCGAGGCGGCCCTGCAGGTCGGGACCGACGCCGCTGGAGGGCGAGGTGACCCCGATCCGGTCTCCGGGCTGCAAGGGGGCTGGGAAACGCAGGGCGGGCATGCGGGTCAGGGTGCCACGGCGTCCAGCGCGGCGCGAACCGATTCCAACCCCGACCGGACCTCGACGAAGGAGGTCGACAGCGGCGAGAGCCCGATCCGCAGGCCGCCCGGGTTGCGGTAGTCCGGGATCACGTCGCGCTCCCACAGGGCCGTGGTGACCTCCCACATGGCCGGGTGGTCGAGGGTCACGTGTCCCCCACGCCTGGCCGAGTCCCGCGGCGACGCCACCGCGACGCCTCGGGGCAGGAGCAGCTCGTCGGCGACCGCGAGGGCGTACTCGGTCAGCGCGATCGACTTGGCCCGGACACCTTCGATGCCGACCTTCTCGATCAGCGCCAGCATGTCCTGCATCGCGAGCATCCCGACGACCGGCGGGGTGCCGCTCAGGAAGCGGCGCATCCCGTCGGCCGGCGCGTACTCCGGGCCCATCAAGAAGGGGTCACGGGTACCGATCCAGCCCTGGATGGGCTGGGCGAGCTCGGCGACCAGGCGTGCGGCCACGTACACGAACGCCGGTGAGCCGGGGCCGCCGTTGAGGTACTTGTAGCTGCACCCGACGAGGAGGTCGACGTCCCAGGCATCCGCCTCGATCGGCACCGAGCCGGCCGAGTGCGAGACGTCCCAGAGCACCAGCGCGCCGGCGTCGTGGGCAATGGCGGTCAGGGCTGGGACATCGGCGATCCAGGCCGAGCGGTAGGCGACGTGGCTGAGCACCACGAGAGCGGTCTCCGGCCCGACCGCCGCCGCCAACAGCTCGGGCGTGACCCCAGCGGCCGGGTCGACGTCGATCCAGCGCACGGTGAGCCCGCACTCGTCGGCGACGCCCTGGGCGACGTACCGGTCGGTGGGGAAGTTGTCGCGGTCCACCACGATCTCGCGGCGACCGGGTCGGGCCGCGACCGCGGCGCGCATCATCTTGTAGAGCAGCACCGTCGTGGAGTCACCGACGATGGTCTGACCGGGCGCCGCACCCAGCACGATGCGTCCCAGGTCGTCACCGATGGCCTGCGGCAGTTCCATCCAGCTCTCGTCCCAGCCCCGGATCAGACGGCCACCCCAGGCGTCCTCGACGAACGAGGCCAGGCGCGCGGCGGTGCTGCGCAGCGGGCGCCCCAACGAGTTGCCGTCGAAGTAGACCAGCGCGCTCTCGGTCCCCACGAACTCCGCGCGGTACGCCGCCAACGCGTCGTCACGGTCGAGCTCGGTCGGGTCAGTGGGCTGGGACGTGTGGTGCGACATGGTGCCTGCCTCGGATCACTGGTAGCTGATGAACCGCACCCGGGGCCTGATCCGGTGCACCTGCGGTGCGCCCATCAGTCGGGTGTCCTCGTCGTAGAAGAGTTTCAGCCCCATCAGGAACTGCCGGGGCCGGGCCACCGCGTCGTACGTCGCGAGCTTCTGGCTGCGGGTGCCGAAGCCGTCGACGTGCTGGACCATCGCCAGCCTGCCACGTGAGCGGACGCGCTCGATCCGGCCCACCATGGCGGAGCGGAACTGATGGACCACGAAGAGCTTCTGGGGCAGGGCATGGCGACGGGTCAGTGCGGCGAGCCAGGCCGAGGTGCGGTTGATCTCGGCGGCGCTCACGCTGCCGATCACCCGCGCCGGCACCTGCCCGGCGCCCATCCGCCACTCGGGGTCGATGGCCAGGCCCACCCACGGGTCCCGCAACGCCCACGCCCAGCGCCGGGCGACGGTGCGGAAGTCGGACCGGCCGGGCTGGAGATCGAGCAGGAGCAGGGCGCCGTTGCGGTGGGCGGCGTCGATGTAGCGCTGGACGCTGGCCCGATCGATGTCGTGGCTGTAGTCGCCGTCGGGCCCGGGATACGGGTCGGCCACGGTCACGATCAGCTCGTAGACCACCTGCACCGGTCGACCGGGCTGGGCGAAGGGCTGCGCTGCCCGGCGTAACCGCCGGTGCATGTGGTCGGGCTCGGTCTCCCCCAGGACGCCGAGCGCGGCGGTCCCGGCGGTGCCGTAGTAGGCCACGAGGAACTGGTTGCCCGCGAAGACACGACGCCCGCCGTCCGGCAGCAGCGACCGCTCGACCGGTGGGCGTGCAGCCGGGGTGGCAGCCGGGGTGGCCGGCGGGGTGGCCGGCGCTTCGGACTCCGTTCCCGAACCCGGCGACGGGTCCGGAGCAGGAGCAGAGGCAGGAGCAGAGGCAACGGGCGCGAGGGGCACGCCCGGACCCGAGGGGTCGGTGGACCCGACGGGGCGACCGGCTCCCCACGCGATCGTCACCAGCCCGACGAGCAGCAGCAGGACCAGGGCGAGCACCGGTCCGCGGTTGTCCGGGGGCGAGGACGGAGTGCTCAGCTCGTCACCGCTCCGTGCGCCGCCGACTGCACGACCTTGGCGTACTTGCCGAGCACGCCACGGGTGTACTTGGGCGGGTTCGGCACCCAGCCCTCCTTCCGGGCTTCCCACGAGTCGGTGTCCGGGATGGCGACGTCGAGCGAACGGTTCGCGACGTCAAGGGTGATCGAATCACCGTCGCGCACGAAGGCGATCGGCCCGCCGTCGGTGGCCTCGGGCGCGAGGTGACCCACGCACAGGCCGGTGGTCCCACCGGAGAAGCGGCCGTCGGTGAGGAGCAGGACGTCCTTGCCCAGGCCGGCACCCTTGATGGCGCCGGTGATCGCGAGCATCTCGCGCATGCCGGGCCCGCCCTTGGGGCCTTCGTAGCGGATGACGACGACGTCACCGGCAGTGATGGCGCCGGCGGTGAGCGCGTCCATCGCGGCCCGCTCCCCGTCGAAGACCCGAGCGGTGCCGGTGAAGACGGACTCGTCGAAGCCGGCCGACTTGACGACCGCGCCCTCGGGGGCCAGCGAGCCCTTGAGGATGGTGATCCCGCCGGTCGCGTGGATGGGCCGGGTGATCGCCCGGATCACGTCGTCGTCGACGTCCGGAGGGGCGATGTCGGCGAGGTTCTCGGCCATCGTCTTCCCGGTCACCGTGAGGCAGTCGCCGTGCATGAGGCCCGCGTCGAGCAACGCCTTCATCACCATCGGGATGCCACCGACCTTGTCGATGTCGTTCATGACGTACTTGCCGAACGGCTTGAGGTCGCCCAGGTGCGGCACCTTGTCACCGATCCGGTTGAAGTCGTCCAGCGTGAGGTCGACGTCGGCCTCGCGGGCGATCGCGAGCAGGTGGAGGACGGCATTGGTCGAACCACCCAGTGCCATCACCACGGTGATGGCGTTCTCGAAGGCTTCCATGGTCATGATCTGGCGCGCGGTGATGCCCTTGCGCAGCATCCCGACGACGGCCTCGCCGGAGCGGTGCGCGAACCCGTCGCGGCGACGGTCCACGGCCGGAGGCGCCGCCGAGCCGGGCAGGGACATGCCGAGCGCCTCGCCCACGGCAGCCATGGTGTTGGCGGTGTACATGCCGCCGCAGGCGCCCTCACCGGGGCAGATGGCCCGCTCGATGCGGTCGACCTCGGCGCGGGTGATCTTCCCGGCCAGGCAGGCACCGATCGCCTCGAAGGCGTCGATGATCGTGACGTCGTTGCCGTCGACCTGACCGGGCATCGTGGAGCCGGCGTAGAGGAAGACCGAGGCGAGGTCCAGCCGGGCGGCGGCCATCAGCATCCCGGGCAGCGACTTGTCGCAGCCCGCGAGCAGGACCGAGCCGTCGAGGCGCTCGGCCATCATCACGGTCTCGACGGAGTCCGCGATCACCTCACGCGAGACCAGCGAGAAGTGCATCCCCTCGTGGCCCATGGAGATGCCGTCGGAGACCGAGATCGTCCCGAACTCGAGCGGGTAGCCGCCGGCGGCGTGCACGCCGTTCTTGACGGCCTTGGCCAGCCGGTCGAGCGAGAGGTTGCAGGGGGTGATCTCGTTCCAGCTCGAGGCGACCCCGATCTGGGGCTTGACCCAGTCGTCGTCGCCCATCCCGACCGCGCGCAGCATGCCGCGGGCCGCGGCCTTCTCCAAGCCATCGGTGACGTCGCGGGAACGGGGCTTGATGTCAGGCTCACTCATGACGCCGAGCCTAGTGCGGGTGCCGCGGTCCGAGCCCCGCAGGCTCGACCCGCGAACGGCCCGGCCCCCGCGGTGGCCCAGACGATCAGGCCTCGGCGGCAGCCTTCAGCTGGGCCAGACCCTTCTCGAAGTCCTTGCCGACCAGCTTGTCCATCGGCATCACCTTGGCGAAGAGGGCGGCGATGCCGGTCTGCTCACCCGTCATCCGCCACACGACCTCGGTGCCGTGGTCGTAGGGCGTGAGCTTGAAGACCACGCGGTTGGTGGCCTTCATCGGCTTCAGGAACGCGAGCCTGACCTTGATCTCGTCGGGCTCGGAGGACACGATCTCCATGCTCCCCTGGCCGGCCTTGCGGTTGCCCGACCAGGCGTAGTGCGCCCCGACGCCCTTGTCGGGGCCGGAGTAGACTGCGCTCCATCGCGGGGTCGAGCCCCTCCCAGGGCGACCACTTCTCCCACTCGTGGAAGTCATTGAGCAGGGCATGAATGGTGGCCACGTCGGCGTGGATCGGGACCGAGCGAACGACGTCGAAGTTACTCATGCTTCATGGTGTCAGAGAACGGCCGCGCGCACGACCATCACATCGGGCAGGTCGGTGACCAGGGCGCGCCAGGTCTGGCCCTCGTCGGCCGAGCCCCACACGGCACCATTGCGCGACCCGAAGTAGAGCCCGGCCTGCTCGTGGGTGTCGGCGCACATCGCGTCGCGCATGACCGCGACGTAGAACGAGTCGGGCAGACCCTCGCCGAGCTCCTCCCACGACGCGCCAGCGTCGCGCGAGCGCCACACCCGCGCCTTGCCGTTTGGCGGGTAGCGCCCGTCGCCGCCGTTGATGGGGAAGACGTAGACGCTGTCGGGGTCGTGGGGGTGGACCACGATCGGAAAACCGAAGTCGGCGGGCAGACCGTCGGCGATCGAGACCCACTGGCCCCCGTGGTCGTCGGAGCGGTAGACGCCGCCGTGGTTCTGCAGGTAGAAGCGCTCGGGGCGGTCGGGATGGCGGGCCACCTTGTGCACGCACTGGCCGAACTCGGGGTACTGCTGGCCCTCGGGAAGGAACTCGGCCCTCAGCCCCTGGTTGCGCGGCTCCCACGAGGCCCCGCCGTCGGAGGTCTGGTAGACGCCACCGGTCGAGAGGGCTGCGGTCACCGACTGCGGATCGGTCGGGTGCGGCAGCACCGTGTGAAAGGCCTGACCGCCGAAACCGGCGGCCCACTCCGTGCGGTGCGGGTGGTCCCACAGCGACCGCTCGAGCGTGAACGTCTCGCCACGGTCGGTGGACTTCCAGACCGCGGCGGGCTCGGAGCCGGCGTACACCACGCCGGCCTCGGCGCCCGGGGTCAGCTGCCAGACCCGCTCGAGCGTGGCGTCGGTGTCCTCCGGGAAACGGATGGCGCCGTTCGCGGTCTCCGCCCAGCTGGCACCGAGGTCGTCGGAGTGGCGGACCTGGGGGCCCAGCCAGCTCGAGGAGGCGCCGGCCAGGAGTCGCGGTTGGTCGCCGCGGGTGTCGATCAGGCAGGAGTAGACCTCCTCCATGTCGAAGTGCGGACCGGTGAACTCCCAGT
The DNA here is from genome assembly GCA_963850965.1 of uncultured Actinomycetota bacterium. Classification (GTDB taxonomy): domain Bacteria; phylum Actinomycetota; class Actinomycetes; order Propionibacteriales; family Nocardioidaceae; genus Nocardioides. The sequence goes on from CAWKMT010000005.1 coordinate 463,608, forward strand.
CCTGACGTGCCTCGTCCGAGGTCCCGATCCACAGCCCCTTGCGGGTGCCGACCATCAGCACGGTCTTCACGTGGCTTCCCTTCGTTTTCGTTCGCTCACCGACCCCACGTTCCTCCTCGGAATAGTAGTCGCGGATTGCCCGAGCGCGACCCCCCGTGAGCCCTTCTCCTAGGGTGGTCCGGTGACCCGACGCCTCTCTCCGATCTGGCTCGTGGTCATCGGGATCGCCTCGGTGCAGCTCGGCGCCGGAGTCGCCAAGAGCCTCTTCGACGAGGTCAGTCCCAGCACGCTGGTGTGGCTCCGACTGGTGACCAGCGCCCTCGTGCTCGGGCTGGTCGCCCGACCCGTCCTTCGCCACCGCAGCCGGCAGGACTGGCTGGTCGTCGTCGGGTTCGGGGCGAGCCTGGGCCTGATGAACTGGGCGATCTACCAGTCCTTCGCCCGGATCCCCCTCGGCGTCGCGGTGACCATCGAGTTCATCGGCCCGCTGACCCTGGCCGTGCTCGGCTCGCGCCGCGCCCGCGACTTCCTCTGGGTGGGACTCGCCGGACTCGGCGTCGCGCTCCTCGGCTTCGAGCGCGGGCAGCTCGATGCGGCCGGGGTGCTCTTCGCCCTCCTCGCCGGTGCCGCCTGGGCGTCGTACATCCTGCTCAGCGCGCAGACCGGACGTCGCTGGGCGGGACTCGACGGGCTGGCCCTCGCGAGCCTGATCGCGACGTTCTTCCTCCTGCCGGTGGCTCTCGGCTCGGGGGCCGGGCAGCTCCTCGACGGCCGGATCCTGGCGCTGGGGCTGGCGATCGGCCTGCTGAGCTCGGTCATTCCCTACAGCTGTGAGCTGATGGCCCTGCGGTCGCTCAGCCCCGCCGTCTTCGGCATCCTGATGAGTCTCGAGCCGGCCGCTGCTGCGCTCGTCGGCATCGTCGTGCTCCACGAGTTCCTCACGCCGGTGCAGTGGTTGGCGATGGCGTGCGTCGTCGTTGCCAGCGTCGCGGCCACGCGCAGCGGAGCCACGTTGGGCGAGCCGGTTCCGGACTGATCCGACTCCGAGGCGAACCGCGCGTTCACAGAGATGTCACACGTCGTTCTCAGGAGATGTCGGCGAGAAGCCCTAGGATCGTCGAAGTTCACTCATTCGGGGAGTCAGATGTTCTTCACCAAGCAGATCCTTCAGGTCGTCACGCAGTGGCCGGTCGCGTCGCAGCAGCGGGCCCGACGCAACGCGATGATCGCCACCACCGCGCTCACGCGCGGTCGAGTCGAGCGCGACGAGGTCGAGGAGTTCCTGACCACGCGCTACGCCCCGGCATTGCCCGAGCCCGCCCAGCGCCCCGAGCAGGTCGCGAACAGCTGACCGTCTCACCGCTGACCTGCCACTTGTGGTCGCCCCCAACCCGGTGACCTGCCACTTGTGGTCGCGGTACGGCGACCACAAGTGGCAGGTCAGCGTGGCTGCGGCACAATCGGCGCATGCCCGCCTCTGCAGCCCGCGCCACTCACGAGACCTCGATCGCCTTCCACGAGGTCCTGGGCGACGACGGCACCCGCCTCCAGGCCTGGACCAACGACCCCGACGGACTGCTCGACCGGGCCCACCGTCCTGCTCTGCAACGGGCTCGGGACCAGCGCCTGGGCCTGGCCCGCACTGCTGCGACCCGACTGCGCCGTCCGCGTCGTCTCCTGGAACCACCGCGGCACGGGTGGCTCCGAACGCCCCGCGGACCCCGACCGGGTCGGGATCGAGGAGTTCGTCGAGGACGGGCTCTCGGTCATGGACCACTTCGGCGTGGACCGAGCCGTGCTCATGGGGTGGTCGATGGGCGTCAACACGATGTTCGAGCTCGCCGTGCGCCACCCCGAGCGGGTCTCCGGTCTCTTCGCGGTCGCCGGTGTCCCCGGTGACACCTTCGCCACGATGCTGGGTCCGCTGCGCCTGCCGCACTTCGCCGCCCGGACCCTCACCGTCAACCTCTCGCGCGTGATGAAGTACGCCGGCTGCGCACTGACCCCCTTCACCTCACGCCTGCCGATCGGGGGGCGGGCGATCGACCTCCTGAGCCACAGCGGCTTCATGCTGCCGGTGGCTGACCCGGAGCTCGCCGCACGCGCCGTCGCCGAGTTCCTCACCACCCCCCTCGACTGGTACTTCCACCTCGCCCTGCGCACCTCCCGCCACGCCCGCGTCTCGCTGAGCGCGATCAAGGTCCCGGCCGCCTTCGTCGCCGGCACCTTCGACGTCCTCGCCGGCGCCCGCGACATGGCCACGGCGGCAGCCCGCATCGAGGGAGCCACCTACGTCGAGCTGCGCGCGAGCCACTTCATCCAGATGGAGCACCCCGACGAGGTCCATGAGCTCCTCGTCGACTTCCTGGCGCGGGTGGTGTGAGGTGCGGCGGACTCTCGGGATCGGCCTGGTCGCCCTCCTTGCCCTGAGCGCCTGCTCCGGTGAGTCCGCGCCGGGGACCCCCACCGTGACGGCCTCCACGACCGCCACGAGCCCGGCCCCCGGAACTCCCGACCCCTCCCCCAGCGACTCCTCACCCGCGGTCCCGAAGGTGGTCGGCACCGTCGCCCGCGACCTGGCCGTCCCGTGGGGTCTCGACTTCCTGCCCAACGGCGACGCGGTCGTCACCGAGCGGGACACCAGGCGGGTGCTGCTGATCAGCGGCCCCGACCACGTCGTCCGGGAGCTCGGGGTCATCGACGCAGCGGCCCCGCAGGGCGAGGGCGGGCTGCTCGGCGTCGCGGTGTCGCCCGACTTCGACACCGATCGCCTGCTCTTCTTCTACGTCACCACCGGTGCGGACAACCGGATCGTCCGCGCGACCTACCGCGGCGGCGACCTCGGTGAGCCCGAGGTCATCCTGGCCGGCATCCCGAACGGCTTCATCCACGACGGCGGCCGCCTGGCGTTCGGACCGGACGGCAACCTCTACGCCTCCACCGGCGAGACGGGCGACCCCGACATCGCGCAGGACCTCGACTCGCTGGGCGGCAAGATCCTGCGGATCACCCCCGACGGAGACCCGGCCGAGGGCAACCCGATCGAGGGCTCGCCGATCTGGTCCTACGGCCACCGCAACGTCCAGGGGCTCGCCTTCGACGACCGGGACCGGCTGTGGGCCTCCGAGTTCGGCGCCCAGGACTTCGACGAGCTCAACCTGATCGAGGCTGGTCAGAACTACGGCTGGCCGCTGGTCGAGGGCCGTGGCGAGGGCGAGGGGCTGGTCAACCCCCGCGTCGTGTGGTCGACCGACGTCGCCTCCCCCTCGGGGTTGGCGTACGCCGAGGGGTCGCTGTGGCTGGCCTCACTGCGCGGGCAGCGGCTCTGGCGGATCGAGGTCGGGGCGAAGGGCGCCAGCTCACCGACCGACTTCTTCGTCGGTGGCTACGGCCGGATGCGCACCGTCGCACTGGCGCCCGACGGTCGCCTGTGGGTGGCCACGAGCAACCAGGACGGGCGCGGCGATCCGGCCGAGGGCGACGATCGGATCCTGCTCATCGACCTGAGGTGAGGCTCGCCTCGGGGGTCCGCACCACGCCGGTGACCGTGGCCCGCCGGGCCGCACGACGCAGGGTGGTCAGGACGGCTGGACCGAGCACGATCAGCGCCACGGAGTTGGTGAGGGCGCGCCCGGTGTCCCAGCTGCCCGTCGAGGTGAGCAGGGTGTACATCCCGAACCTGCGGAGGTTCTCCAGCAGCGGGTCGCCGGCCACGTAGGACAGCGCTCCGGAGTGTCCGGGGACCTCGATGCCGAGCACGAAGGGCCACCCGGAGAGGTTCATCAAGATCCCGAACGCGTAGGCCGCGAAGATGCCGTAGACCACGAGCATCGCGATCTCGGCCCGCCCCGTGAACCTGCGGGGCAGCAGCCCGGCGCCCAGGCCGACCCAGGCCGAGACGAGCATTTGGAACGGCAGCCACGGGCCCACGCCGGCGGTCATCAGGGCCGAGGCGAACAACGAGGTGCACCCGAGCACGAAGCCGAACCCCGGGCCGAAGACCCGGCCGGCCAGGATCAGCAGGAAGAAGACCAACTCGACCCCGGCGATGCCGGCCGAGAGCCCCCGCAAGCAGCGCGTTGACCGCGCTGAGGACGCCGAGGATCGCCAGCACCCGGGTGTCCATCCCGCCCTCCCCGATCTCGGCCAGGACGACGACGATCACCACCGGGAGCAGGGCCAGGAACAGGAACGGCGGGTCGATCCGCGCACCCTCGGGCACCCGCAGCAGCAGGGGCCAGGCCAACATCGCGAGTCCGGCCAGCGAGGCGACCCCGAGCACGAGCGCCGAGCGCGGGGCGAGGGGTACGGCGGCGGGCACCCTCAGCCGGCGGCCGCTCACGGGGCGGCCCCCCAGGCCGCCACGACCTCGTCGACCAGCAGCCAGGGAGCCCCCAGCACCTTGGTCACCTGCGGCGCGAACGACGGCGACTCGGCGACCACGCGGCGTACCGGTCCGGAGGAGACGACCTCGCCGTCGGCCAGGACGACGACCTCGTGGGCGGCCTGCGCCACGAACTCGACGTCGTGAGTGGCGACCAGCACGGCGTGGCCGTCGTCGGCCAGGCCGCGCAGGATGCCGGCCAGGACGTGCTTGGCGGCATAGTCCAGGCCCCGGGTCGGTTCGTCGAGGAGCACGATCGGCGGCCGCGAGACCAAGATCAGCGAGAGGGCCAGGGCCAGGCGCTGACCCTCCGAGAGATCGCGAGGGTGGGCCAGCTCGGGGATCCCCGGGACGAGCTGGTCCAGGATTCGGCGTGCGCCACCGGTGCCGCCGTCGGCCGCCGCGCACTCGTCGGCCACGGTCTCGAGGTAGAGCAGGTCGGCGGCGTTCTGGGGCACCAGGCCGACCAGCGCCCGACGCTCCTCGGCCTCGAGCCGGGCGGGGTCGAGGGCTCCCACGCGCACCTCGCCGCTGCGTCGCCTGCCACTGCCCTGGAGCGCCCACAGGAGCGAGGACTTGCCCGAGCCGTTGCGGCCCATCAGGGCGGTGACCCGGTGCGAGGAGAGCCGGAGGTCGACCTCTCTCAACGCGAGGGTCGCGCCGTGGGCGACGGTCAGCCCGCGGGCGCGCAGGGCTTCGGTGGTGGGCTCGTCGACCTCGGGGGTCGGGACCGCGACAGTGGGGAGTTCTCGGGCGCGACGACGGGCGTCGCGGACGCTGAGGGGCAGGGGTTGCCAGCCCGCGGCCAAGCCGAGCTCGACCAGCGGGGGCACGACCGGCGAAGTGGCGAGGAGGGTGGCCGGCTCCCCCACCTGGACGCGGCCGTCACCGGTGAGGAGGACCATCCGGTCGGCGAAGGGAATCACCCGCTCGAGCCGGTGCTCGGCGAGGAGCACCGAGACCCCCAGGTCGTGCACCAGCCGGGTGAGGGTCGCGAGGACCTCCTCGGCGGCCGTGGGGTCCAGCGCGGAGGTCGGCTCGTCGAGCACCAGCAGCCGCGGGTGCATGGTGAGGACCGATCCGATCGCCACCCGCTGCTGCTCACCTCCGGAGAGGGTGCGCAGGTCGCGGTGGCGCAGGTCGGCGATGCCGAGCAGGTCGAGGGTCTCCTCGACCCGGCGACGCATGGTGTCGCCCGGCAGTCCGAGCTGCTCCATGCCGTAGGCCAGCTCCTCCTCGACCGTGTCGGTGACGAAGCCGGCGGCGGGGTCCTGGCCGACGTACCCGACGACGTGGGCGCGGTCGCGCGGCGGCCGGCGTACGACGCTGACGCCGTCGAGGAGCACGTCACCGTCGAGGTGCCCGCCGCTGAACCGAGGGACCAGACCGGTGACGACCCCGAGCAGGGTCGACTTCCCCACACCGGTCGGACCGGAGACCAGGATCAGCTCACCCTCGTCGATGGTCAGGTCGACGCCGTCCAGGACCGGCCGGTCCTCGGCGTAGCTGAACCTGATCCCGCGCAGCTCGATCATCCGACCACCTGCTGCTCGCGCGGCGCGCGGGCCGCGGGTGCCGCGAAGGGGATCGCGGCGGGAGGCGAGCAGAGCGCGCCGGACAGGCCGATCAGGGCGCCCACCGCGGCCAGGCCGCTGACCACCGGGACGCTCATCAGGTCGGGGAAGGCCACGGGGGTCTGGTGCCGGGCCAGCCACCACCCGATGGCGCCGACCACGGCACCCGACCCGACGACGACCAGCTCGGGCCAGCGCCAGCGATCGGGACGGTAGCGGCTGCGCTCGACCCGACGCCCGGCACTCGCCAGTCCGGCCAGGGCCGCCACCAGCCCGACGCCGAGCATGGGCAGGGCCAGGTAGCGCGGCGCCGTCTGGTCGAGCACGGCGTAGACGCCCACACAGATGCCGGTCAGCCCGACCAGCATCAGGGTTCCCGTGAGCCGCCGCCGGCTCGCGGTCAGCCCACCGGAGCGTCCGTAGCCGCGGGCATCCATCCCGGCGGCCAGCGCCAGGGAACGTTCGAGGGCGTCCTCCAGGACCGGCACCAGGAAGCGCCGCAGCCGGGCGACGCGGCCGGTCGCGCCGGCCCGGAGGCTCTGCGCGGCCCGGACCCGCCGGACGCTGTCGGCGAACTGCGGCAGCACGGTGACGGCGACGACCAGCGCGGTGCCGATCTCGTAGAGCGCAGGCGGCACGGACCGCAGCAGCCGCTTGGGGTTCGCCAGTGCGTTCGCGGCACCGATGCTGATCACGATCGTCGCCAGCCGCAGCCCGTCGTACAGGCCACCGAGCAGCGCCTCCTGGGTCACCGGCCCGAGCAGGGTGACACCGGTGACCCACTGCGGCAGCGGGATCTCGGGCAGCGCGAACAGCACGTGGCCGCCGTAGGTCCCACCGAAGACGATCCGGAAGACCACCCGGATCACGACGATGACCACCCCGACCATGACGTAGAGCCGGAACGAGCGCGCCCACGGCTGGTCGGAACGGCGCGCCATCACCACCATGGTCGCCACCGCGATCAGCATCAGGAGCACCAACGGATTGGTGGTCAACGAGGCCGCCGTCGCCAGACCGATCGCCCACAGCCACCAGGCCACGGGGTGCAGGTCACGAGGGAGACGGGCGGCCGACGTCACGCGTGACCAGGCCCCCGCCGGCGGCGTACGACGGCCGTGGCCGCCGCCGCAGCGAAGAGGGCACCGATCCCGACCGGGGCGACCCAGACGGGCAGCCCGTCTGCGGGAGGGGCGGGGTCGGGTGCGGCAGCCGGCTGCGCGTCGGGCCCGGCCGAGTCGTCGGCCGAAGGAGCAGCGGACCCCTCGACCGATCGTTTCCGCTTCGCAGCTCGCTGGGCCCGCTGCTGCGAGGTGGCCGACGAAGCGGACTCGGTCGGGGTGGAAGCCGAGGGCGAGGGCGTGCCCGAGGTGCTGGCCGATGAGCCACCGGTCTCGGCTGGTCCTCCTGGGAGCCCGAGGTCGACGACCCTCCCCCCGAGGAGGGCGGCGACGGCGGAGTCGACGGGGACGGGGACGCCGAGGGTGCGGTCTGCTGCTTCGGCGGTGCCGCGCCCGGCGGCGAGCTCTCCGAGGAGCCCTTCCAGGACAGGGCCACCGCACCTCCGTCGGGGACCTTCAGCGAGTCGATGCCCTGGCTGGCGAAGGTCCACGTCCCCGACTCGCCGTTGGACCACCACAGGCTCCAGTAGGCGTCGGCCGGCGGGGTGTTGACGCACGGGTCGTCGGCCGGCAGACCGTCGACGCGGCACACGAAGCCGGGCTGGCGCTGCACCCGATCCAGGTCGAAGCCCGCGTCGACGAATCGCGCCGCTGCGCTCTGGCCGGAACCGGCGTCGCAGACCTGCTGGACGCCGCCCCCGAGCTCGTGGAAGTCGACCACGACCGTGACCCCGGCAGCGCTCGAGCAGGCGGCTGCGGTCGCGGCGGGAACGGGCAGGGCGACGCCCGCCGCCGCGGTCAGGATGACCGCGGCAGCGAGACGCAGGAGTCCGCTCGGGTGACGCATCAGCGCGAGGTGGCGCAGTCCGAGCCGAGGAAACCGAGCACCGGCGCGGCCTGGGCGGTCGCCCGGCGCCACTGGTCCCGGCTCTCCGAGGTGATCCCGTCGCTCTGGGCGGTCCGCTGGGCGGCGCGGTCGTAGGCGATCGCGCCCTTCTCACCGGCCAGCGGCGTGCCCTTCACATCACCCCTGACCTGGAGCTTCTTCACCCAACGGGCCGACTCAGCGGCCTTCCGGCAGGCGCCGACCTCCCCGAGGGCCCAGCCGGCCAGCCCGGTGCTGTTGGCGTTGCTCGCCTCGGTGGCGGTCCCTCCGCCGAAGCTGCCGTTCTTCTTCTGGTGGCGCTTGAGCCACCGGGTGGCGTCCTTCACCGCGCTGCGGACCGCCCGGCTCTGCCGGGGCAGCTCGACCAGACTGAGCACGGCCAGGGCCGTGACGTCGGTGTCCGGGGAGCTCGCGCCCGCCGGGTCACCGGCGTCGCAGGACTGGTCGACGGCCTCCTTCGCGGCGAAGTTGAGACGGAAGTAGCCCTGCGAGCACTGTTGCTGGAGAAGGAAGCGCACGACCTTGCCGGACTTGGCGGACTTGGCGTTGGCCAGGCCCTGGGCCGCGAAGAGCTGCCCGATGACGTTGGAGTAGTCGTCACCGGCCGTCCGGTCCTCGATCCGGCCGACGGTCGGCTCGGCGCCGCTGACCCGGGAGTTGAGTCGGCGCACCAGGTTGACACCACCGAAGGCGCGCGGGTCCGCGCCCGTGGTCTGGGCCAGGACGACTGCCTTGGCGGTGGAGCCGGCGTACACGTCGGAGCTGTCGAAGTCCGCCCCGGTGGTCCAGCTGTCGACCCGCGGAGCAAGCGCCCGGCGGATGTCGCGCACGGCCGAGCGGTTGCCGCCGATCGCAGCCAGCGCGAAGGCGGTGTCGGCGGTGAGGCCGTAGTCGTCGAAACCGCCGTAGTTGTCGTTGTGGATCAGGCCGTCGGTGAGCTGGCCGGCAAGCCAGCGACCGCTGCGGTCATCGGGTGCGGCGTGGGCCATCGTGGCCGTGGACACGACCAGGGCTCCGGCCACCAGGGCTGTGGTCGTGCGAAGAAGCATGCGCATGTGAATCCTTCCCGCTGCTGCAGCGGGAGGCCCCCGAGGTTGGTCCGCGGGCGCGCCACCCGCTGTTTTCCTCGACAGCGTGTGATCAGTTCGCGTCGCAACGGGTGCTCCGGCTCGCCGTCTCGAGCTTCGAGGCGGCCTACGGTTGCGGGTCAGCGCCGGAATTGGACCGGCTTCCCCCAGTGCGGGCGTGGTGAGTTGTGCGAGCGCAGCCTACCAATCCGGGGACCAGATCGCGTCACTGGCGCCGTGCGCTCAGCGGGTGGACCTGTCCTTCTCCTTCTTCTTCTTCTTGCCTTTCTTCTTGCCCGCCGCTTTCGTGGGGTCGGGTGGTGGGCGGTCGAAGAGGCGGTTGATCACCGAGTTGTAGCGACGCAGGACCGAGCGTCCCTCGACCCGCAGCACGGTCTCGTCACTCGACAGGACCGCTGGCGACCAGTTGGCCGAACCCGTCAATGTGATCCACGCGGCCTTGTCGCCGCGATAGACGCCGTTGATCGTCATCACCTTCATGTGCAGGTAACGGTCGTAGATGCCGTCGCCGTTGAGGTCCTGCACGATCTGACGCACCGGCACCTTGCCGGGCCTGCCCAGGCGCAGGACCCGGCGTACGACGGTGCCCATCACCGCGTAGACGACCCGCACGTCGCAACCGTTGACCTGCATCTCCCGGACCCGGCGGGCAATCCGGATGCCCCGGTCACCGAACCACGAGGTCATCGCGATCCGGATCCGGGTCCTGCCGTCGGTGCCGTGCTTCGCGCCCTTGCACCGGGTGTGGTTGAGCTCCTTGAGCACCGGGTCGAGCCGCGTGCGCTTGCCGCGGTAGGGATAGACCATGGTCTGGAGCTCACCGAAGGTGCGCTTGCGGTAGCTCTGCCGGACCGGCAGGTCTCGGTACATCTCGCGGAAGGTCGTGAGGAACTCGTCGTAGACCCCGCGGCGATCGCGCACCGTGAAGAGGTCGTTCCACTGGTGGGTGGCGGCGAGGTCGGTGGCGTTGAAGGAGCCGTTCATCACCACCCAGCGGGCCCGGCCGGCCCGGCTGAACAGGAAGAACTTGGCATGCGCGATGCCTTGTGTCCCCCGACACGAGCTCCAGCACATGATCACGCGGCTGCGCCTCGGGACCGGTCGACTCCCGTTGCGGGCACCGTGCAGCCCCCGCTGGAGCAGCCTCACGGCGCCGTTCGGGTTGCTGCGACTGGCGTTGCCACGCGCGAGGATCAGCCGGACCACCACGTTGCGACGGTGGGCGCGGATCAGCGCCTGCACGATCTCCTTGCTGCGGACGTTCCAACTGGCGATGCGGATGCGGCCCCGCGAGGGGGTGCTGTCGATGGAGGCGATGAGGTGGTCAGTGATCGCGCGGCGCTGGCCCACGTCCCCGAGCGGGTTGTTGGTCGTGACGCCCGCGGCGGGCGTGTAGCGCCCTGCCTCGGCCGGCGACAGCACACCCGGTCCTGTTGCCAGCACGGTCGCGAGGACCGTCGCGGCGACGAGCGTGCTGGAGTGAGGTGTTGCTGGACGTCGTCGACTGCGCATACGCGGCATCCCCCCGAATGACCTTCGCGTGAAACGGTGCTCCTCTCCCGTGGAGCGGGAGCAACGTAACAACTGGTCCAGACCAGGTCATGGCGCAACGCCGAGGGAGGCGTCAGTCGACCTCGATGTTGGCGTAGGGGTCAACACCGGTCGTCGTCCGGGCACTGCGGCCCAGGGGCCGGCCGCTGCTCGGCGGGTTGCGGAACAGGTGGTCGATCCAGGTGTTGTAGCGGTTGACGGTGCGGCGCCGATCCACTCGGATCACGGCCTCGTCGCTCGCCAACGCGGCCGGCGACCAGTTCGCGGAGCCGTTGAAGGTGATCCAGGCAGACCGGTCACCGCGATAGACGCCGTTGATCGTCATCACCTTCATGTGCAGGTAGCGGTCGTAGATGCCGTCGTCGTTGAAGTCCTGCACGATCTGGCGCAGGGGCACGGGGCCCGACGAAGCCTGACGCAGCATCCTCAGCACCTCGTTGCCCATCACGGCATAGATGATGCGAACGTCGCAGCCGCGGTTGTGCATCTGCCGGATCCGGGCGGCGATCTTCTTGCCCCGCTCGCCGAACCACGAGGTCATCGCGATCCGGATCCGGGTCTTGCCGTTGGTCCCGTGCTTCGCCCCTGCGCAGCTCGTGTGGTTGAGCTCCTTGAGCACCGGATCCTTGCGCGTGCGCTTGCCGGTGTAGGGATACATCATCGTTCGGAGGGAGCCGAAGGTGTCCTGGCGGTAGCCCTGGCGCACCGACTTGTCCCGGAACATCTGCCGGAAGGTGTCGCGGTACTCCCGGTAGACCTTGCGGCGTCCGGTGACGGTGAACAGGTCGTTCCACTGGTGGCTGGCCGCGAGGTCGGTGGCGTTGAACGAGCCGTTCATCACCACCCAGCGCGCCTTCCCGGCCTTGCTGAACAAGAAGAACTTCGAGTGCGCGATCCCGCGTTTGCCTCGACACGCGCTGACGCACTTGCGCAGCTTGCTCTTCTGGGCGGCCGGGCGCTTGGCGTTGCCGGAGCGGCCCAGGGCCCGTTGGAGGCGGTCGATGCCAACGTTGGGGTTCTCGGCGTTCGCATTGCCGCGCGAGATGATCAGCCGCACGGTCACGTCACGCTTGTGGGCCCGGATCAGGGCGTTGACGAAGTCATCGCTGCGGACGTTCCAGCTCGCCACCCGGATGTGGCTCCCGGCCCGGGCGCTGTCGATCGAGCGGAGGAGGTGGCGGGTGATCGCGCGTCGCTCGGAGAAGCCCCCCAGCGGATTGTTGGTCTTGACCCCCGCCGACGGGGTGTAGCGCTTGGCTGCGGCGGGTGCCGCGGCACCGCCGAGGAGGACGGCGAACACGGTGGCGAGAACGACGATCAGGGTCAACGGACGAGGCATTGGAGCAGACATGCGGCGTGGTACTCCCGGGCATTGGCGAGGTGCGGTGGACGTCTCACGAGGAGATCAATCACCGTAACAACCGGTCCAGACCGCTCCGGGCACCCCCCGAACGGTCCGGAACCGCTGGGGGCTAGGCCTGGCCGAGCTTCTCGAGGATCAGCTCGCGCACGCGTCCGGCGTCGGCCTGGCCGCGCATCTCCTTCATGACGGCTCCGATGAGGGCACCGGCGGCCGCCACCTTGCCGTCGCGGATCTTGTCCGCGACGTCGGGGCTGGCCGCGATCGCGTTGTCGATCGCGGCACCCAGCGCACCGTCGTCGGAGACGATGGCCAACCCGCGGGCCTCGACGATCTCGTCGGGCGTGCCCTCGCCGGCCAGCAGCCCGTCGAAGACCTGCCGGGCGAGCTTGTCGTTGATCCGGCCCTCGTCGACCAGCGCCTGCACGCGAGCGACCTGCACGGGAGTGACCCCGAGCGCCGCGATGTCGACCCCGGAGTCGTTGGCGCGGCGCGCCATCTCCGAGAGCCACCACTTGCGAGCCGACTGCGGGGCCGCACCGCAGGCGATCGTCTCCTCCACCAGGCCGAGCGCACCGGCACCGACGGTGTCGCGCATCTCGAGGTCGGAGAAGCCCCAGTCGGCCTGGAGCCGCGCCAGCTTCTCGCGCGGGGGCTCGGGCAGCGTGCCCCGGAGCTCCTCGACCCACTCCCGCGACGGCGCCACCGGCACCAGGTCGGGCTCGGGGAAGTAGCGGTAGTCGTCGGCGTCGGACTTCTCGCGACCACTCGTGGTGACGCCGGTGTCCTCGTGCCAGTGCCGGGTCTCCTGGAGGATCGTCGCTCCGCTCTGGAGGACCGCGGCGTGGCGCTGCATCTCGTAACGGACGGCGCGCTCGACCGAGCGCAGGGAGTTGACGTTCTTGGTCTCGGTGCGGGTGCCGAGGGCACCGGAGTCCTTCGGGGCGAGCGAGAGGTTCACGTCAGCGCGGATCGAGCCCTGGTCCATCCGGGCGTCGGAGACGCCGAGGGCCACGATCAGCTCGCGCAGCTGCGCGACGTACGCCTTGGCGATGGCCGGGGCCTGCTCACGGGTGCCCATGATCGGCTTGGTGACGATCTCGATCAGGGGGATGCCGGCCCGGTTGTAGTCGACCAGCGAGTAGTCGGCCCCGTGGATGCGACCGGTGGCGCCACCGACGTGCAGCGACTTGCCGGTGTCCTCCTCCATGTGGGCGCGCTCGATCTCGACCCGGAAGGTCTCGGTGCCCCCCTCGACGGGAACCTCGACGTCCATCCAGCCCTCGAACGCGATCGGCTCGTCGTACTGGGAGGTCTGGAAGTTCTTCGGCATGTCGGGGTAGAAGTAGTTCTTGCGGGCGAAGCGGCACCACTCGGCGATCTCGCAGTTGAGCGCGAGCCCGATCCGGATGGCCGACTCGACGGCCTTGCGGTTGACCGCCGGCATCGCGCCGGGCAGGCCCAGGCAGGTCGGGCAGACCTGGGTGTTCGGCTCCGCGCCGAACTCGGTGGGGCAGCCGCAGAACATCTTGGTGTTGGTGTTCAGCTCGACGTGGACCTCCAGGCCCATCGCCGGGTCGAAGGAGGCGAGGACGTCGTCCCAGGCCACCACCTCGGTGTCGCGGTGGTCGAGCGCGGTCATCGGCGAGCTCCTTCCAGAGCGGGTGCCTGGTCGAGCAGGGGGGAACCCCACTGGGCGAGGAGCGCAGCCTCGAGGGCGGCTCCGACCCGGTAGAGCCGGTCGTCGGCCAGGGCCGGGGCCAGGATCTGGAAGCCGGCGGGGAGCCCGTCCTCGTCGGCGAGCCCACTGGGCACCGACATGCCGGGGACGCCGGCCAGGTTGGCCGGGATCGTGGCGAGGTCGTTGAGGTACATCGCCATCGGGTCGTCGAGCTTCTCGCCCAGCTTGAACGCCGTGGTCGGCGCCGTCGGCGAGACGAGGACGTCGGCCTGGGCAAAGGCAGCCTCGAAGTCGCGGCTGATGAGCGTGCGCACCTTCTGGGCCTGGCCGTAGTAGGCGTCGTAGTAGCCACTGGACAGCGCGTAGGTGCCGAGGATGATCCGACGCTTCACCTCGTCACCGAAGCCGGCGTCGCGGCTGGCGCGCATGACGTCCTCGGCGCTGGGGTTGTCGATGTGCTCGGGCAGGACGCGCAGGCCGTAGCGCATCGCGTCGAACTTCGCGAGGTTGCTCGAGGCCTCGGCCGGCAGGATCAGGTAGTACGCCGCGAGGGCGTGCACGAAGTTCGGGCAGGAGACCTCGACGACCTCGGCACCGGCCTTGACCAGCAGCGCGACCGACTCCTCGAAGCGGGCCAGGACGCCGGGTTGGTAGCCCTCGCCACCGAGCTCGGTGACGACGCCGATCCGGACACCGGACAGGTCGCCCTGCGCACCCAGCCGAGCGGCCTCCACGAGGGAGGGCAGCGGCTGGTCGATGCTCGTGGAGTCGAGCGGGTCGTGCCCGCCGATGATCTCGTGCAGCAGTGCGGAGTCGAGGACGGTGCGGGTCACCGGGCCGGCCTGGTCGAGGGAGTTGGCCAGGGCCACCAGGCCGTAGCGCGAGACCCCGCCGTAGGTCGGCTTGACGCCGACCGTGCCGGTCACGGCACCCGGCTGGCGGATCGAGCCACCGGTGTCGGTGCCGATCGCCCAGGGCGCCTCGAAGGCGGCGACGGCCGCAGCCGAGCCGCCGCCGGATCCGCCGGGGATCCGGTCGAGGTCCCACGGGTTGTGGGTGGGCCCGTACGCCGAGTGCTCGGTGGAGGAGCCCATCGCGAACTCGTCCATGTTGGTCTTGCCGAGGATCGGGAGGCCGGCGAGCTTGAGCCGCGCGACCACCGTGGCGTCGTACGGCGGGATCCAGCCCTCGAGGATCTTGCTGCCACAGGTGGTGGGCAGACCGGAGGTGGCCAGGACGTCCTTGACGGCGATCGGGACGCCGTCGAGGGCGGAGGCGGGGGTGCCGGCCGCGCGGCGAGCGTCCGAGGCGGCGGCCTGGGCCAACGCACCTGCCGCGTCGACGTGCAGGAAGGCGTGGACGGCATCGTCCACCTCGCCGATCCGGTCGAGGTGGGCCTGGGTCAGCTCCACCGAGGTGACCTCGCCGGCGGCGAGGGCCTCGGCGAGCTCGGAGGCGGTCTTGCGGGTCCAGTCGCTCACTGCTCGTCCCCCAGGATCCGCGGAACCGAGAAGCGCTGCTGCTCGTGCGCCGGCGCACCGGAGAGCGCCTGCTCGGCGGTCAGTCCCGGCGTGACGACGTCCTCCCGGAAGACGTTGGTCAGCGGGAGCGCGTGCGAGGTCGGCGGGATGTCGTCGGCGGCAACGGCCCCGATCGAGGCCACGGACTCCAGGATCACCGACAGCTGGGGCGCGAGGTGGTCGAGCTCGGCGTCGTCCAGGTCGATGCGGGCCAGGTCGGCCAGGTGGGCCACCTCGGCCCGGGTGATCTCGACGCGGTCGCCCGGCGACGCGCTGGATGCGGGGGTTTCAGGCATGACTCCATCCTAGGAGGCGCTCTCGGAGCCTCTCGCCCGCCCCATGGCGAGGAGACCCGAGTTCACCCACCCCCGGCCTCAAACGCCCTAGACTGCGCGCGTCCACCGGTACCGACCCCGGACCGGCCCGCAACGACCAGGAGGAAGTCACGGTGGCGACGTCCATTCGGGAGCGCCACGCTCGCCTGCTCGCCGACTCCCGCTCCTCCGAGCCGCGCACCCGTCTGTCCCAGGCGGTGACGCGTGCGGACTTCCTGCTGCGCCTCTCCCGGACCGTCTCGGCGATCCAGAACCCCCAGCGCGCTCTGGAGGCCCTGACCACCCTCCTCCTCGACGACATGGTCGACATCGCCGAGGTCGTCGTCCGCACCGGGCCGTGGGAGCTGGTCTGTGGTGCCACTCGCGGCCAGGTTCCTGCATGCTCCTCGCTGCGGTGGGCCGATGTGTCCCCGGCGGCCTTCGAGGAGATCATCCGGCGCGGCGCCGGTCAGGAGCTCACCCTGCCGAGCAGTGGACCGGCGCGGGACGAGGCACTCGCGTCGCTCTTCCCCCCGGACACCGCCCGCGCCGTCGAGGAGCTGCGTGCCGAGGAGCTCGTCATCCTCCCGCTCGCGGCCCGCGGCCGTTGCTTCGGTCTGCTCGTGCTCGGCCGAGCACCCGGCTTCACCTTCTCGGGCTCCGACACCTTCCTCGCCGATCTCGCCCAACGCGTCGCCGTGGGTCTCGACGCCAGCCTCCTCGTGGCCGAGAGCCGCTACGTCGCCACCGTCCTGCGGCAGTCGCTCGCTCCTGACGAGACCCCCCAGGTCCCGGGCCTGGACATCGCGACGTTCTACAACGTTGCCCACGCGTCGGAGGCGCTCGGCGGTGACTTCCTCGACATCCACGGCCCGGACGACGACCTGACCCTGATCTGCGGCGACGTGGCCGGCAAGGGCGTCGAGGCCGCCGTACACGCCAAGCGCCTGCGCAACGCCGTGCGCACCGCTGCCATGGTGGAGCGCTCCCCGGGCTGGGTGCTCGGGCTGGTCAACCGGGTCGCGGTGGCCGAAGCGAGTGACTTCTCCGAGGGCCTGGCCACGGCGGTCTGCGCCCGGCTGCGCCGCGGCGAGGGCATGCTCCACATCGACCTGGCCAACGCCGGTCACCCGCCGGCCCTGGTCGTGCGCGCCGACGGCACCGTCGAGACCGTGGAGTCAGCCGGAGTCGCCCTGGCCCTGCTGCCCGACAGCGAGTTCGCCGAACGCTCGATCCGGCTCGGTCCCCTCGACACGCTCGTGCTCTACACCGATGGCGTCACCGGTGCCCGGGGCATCCACGACCTCTTCGGCGACGAGCGCCTGCGCCAGCACCTGGCCCTGGTGGCCGGGCTTCCCGCCAGCGCCGTCGTCGACTCGCTCGCGGTCGCCGTCTCCGAACACCTCGGCGACCGGACCCGCGACGACATCGCCGTCGTCGCAGTGCGCTACCAACCTGATGACGAGTGAGCATCGCGATGAGCCCGCGATGAGCGTGACCGAGGCGGAGCTCGCGGACTACTGGGTGGCGGTGTCGGCCTCGAACGCGCGGGCGGCGTACGACGTGGCCCACGGGCTGCTCGCGCGGGGCGCGTCGATGGAGACCGTGCTGACCGGCCTCGTCGTCGCCACCCAACGGCGGGTCGGACGTGAGTGGGCGTGCAACGGCCTCTCGGTCGCGCAGGAGCATGCCGCCACGGCGATCAGCGAGCACGTCGTACGTCGTCTGGCCGCCGACCAGCCCGCTCCGACCGAGGGGCCGGTCCTGATCGTTGCCTGCGTCGAGCGCGAGTGGCATGCGCTGCCGGGGCTGATCGTCGCCGAGACGCTGCGCTCCTGGGGATCTCGTGTCGACTACCTCGGCGCCGACACCTCGCGCGACGTCCTGGTCAGCCGGATCCTGGATGTCGGTCCCCGCGCGGTGCTGCTCAGCGCCTCTCTCTCGTCGTCCCTGACGCGGGTCCGGCGCCAGATCGAGGCCGTTCGCGGCACCGGGACCCCTGTCGTCGTCGGCGGACGAGCCTTCGACCGGGCCGGTACCCGCGCCCGGCGCCTGGGCGCCTCGGCGTACGCGGAAGGGCCCCGCGAGGCACTCGACGCCCTCGCCACGCTCCCCCGCCAGGTGCCGGGCCCGGTGGCCCTGCGCCACCCGGGCGCGGCGGAGGCGTTGAGCATCCAGGGCAACTGCGAGTCGCTGGCGCGGGCGGTGATCGGGGCGCAGGACAACCACCTCGATCTCCAGATGGGGGCCGGACGCGCCGCCTCGCTCGACGACTGGCGGGTGGTGCTCACCTGGAGCGTCCCGCACCTGATCGACTCCGTCGCGGGGGCGCTGCTCACCGAGGACGACTCCGTGATCGAGGAGGTCCGGCAGTGGCTGGCGAGTGTGCTGTCCTTCAGGGGCGCCCCTGCGGATGCGCCCGAGGCCGTGTGGGCCTCGCTGCGCGAGGAGCTGCGGCACTACCCCGAGGCCACCCGACTGCTCGACCCCTCCCGCTGACCTGCCACTTATGGCCGCTCCAGACCCGCTGACCTGTCACTTATGGCCGGGTACGGCGGCCAGAAGTGGCAGGTCGGCATCGGTACGGCGGCCACAAGTGGCAGGTCGGCATCGGTACGGCGGCCACAAGTGGCAGGTCAGCGCCAACCGATGGGCGCGTGGGCGCATCTGACTGGGTGACCAACACTGAAGGAGACCCGATGGTGCAGCGTTCGGCCCGACCACCCGGCGATGAGGAGTTCACCGACTTCGTGCACGCGGCGTGGCCCTCGCTGTACCGCACGGCGTACCTCTTGCTGGGTGACCACGCAGAGGCGGAGGACCTCGTCCAGACTGCCCTCGCCAAGACGTACGGCGCGTGGCACCGGGTCCGCGACCTGAACGCCGCTCCCGCGTATGCCCGCGCGACGCTGGTCAACACCGCGTCGTCGTGGTTCCGACGCAAGTCGTGGCGCAACGAGCGGCCCAGCGAGGTGCTGCCCGAGCTCGACGACGAGCGCGACCCCAGCGACCGACCTGCCGTGCTCACCGCGCTCGCCCTGCTGCCACCTCGGCAACGGGCTGTGATCGTGCTCCGCTTCTACGAAGACCTGAGCGTCGCTCAGGCCGCCCACGCACTCGCGTGCTCCGAAGGAACCGTCAAGAGCCAGACCCACGACGCATTGCGCTCGTTGCGAAAGCTGCTCGGCGACTCCGCCGTCCCCCAAAGTTTGGGAGCCCACCATGACTGAACATCTGAGCACGCTGCTCCACCACGAGGCCGACGCCCTCGAGATCCCGGCACCGCCAGCACACCGGGTCCTCGCGCTCGGCCACACCCGGCGGCGGCGTCGCCGACTCACCACCGGTCTGGTGAGCGCCGTTGCGGTCAGCGTCATCGCCGGCGGTGCGGTCGTTCTCACGTCCACCGGATCCGGCCACGAGCGCCTGATCGAGCCTGCGACGCCGACCACCTACCGCACGGGGGGCGCCTTCGCGGTGGGGTCGCGCATCCACGTCTCAGGCACCGACACGGTGGCTCAGGTTCCCGGCGAGGTCAAGGCGCTCTACTACACCTCCGCTGGCGTCGTCGTGCGCCACGGCACGGACTCGAACACCGATGCCCCCGGACCATCGCACTATTCGCTGGTGACCCCGGAGGGTCTGCTTCGAGACATCGACCTGGAGCTCGGCGACCGAGTGCCGAGCACCGAGCCGGGCGCGCCCTACCTCGCGTACGCCGACGCGGACGCGGGCGGGTGGGCCGTCGTGGTCCGCGACGTCTCGACCGACACCGAGGTGGCGCGCGTGCCCGTGGACGGCAGCTTCACCTGGGGCGGCTGGGCTGCACCCCCAGTGGCGCTGTCGGGAGACACGGTCTACGTCGCGCTGGACGACGGGAACGCGGCCGTCGACTGGAGGACCGGGAAGGTCGCCAGGCAGGAGAGCGGGACCCCCGGCTCCTTCGGGGTGAGGGGTGGTCGGACGATCTCGACGGACGAGGACGGCACCATCCGGGTCGTCGACCTCGCCACCGGCGAGGAGCTCCTGACCTACCCGGGAGATCACTTCGCCTACGTGACGCTGTCCCCGGACGGCCGCTACGCGAAGGTGGTCCTGCAGGACGAGTCTGCGGCCATCGACCCCCCGGACGTGGGCGAGGAGGACGGCTTCCAGGTCTTCGACCTCGACACCGGGAAGCAGACCACCTTCCACCGACCGGCCTGGGAGCTGGGGTGGACGCCCGATGGACACCTGCTCGGTGCGACCGACTCCGAGGTGACCTTGTGTGCACCTGACACCGGGACGTGCACGACGACCGAGGCCGACAACGGCGCCGGAGCGATCAAGCTGGGCGGACTCAGCTACGAGAGCTGACGGCGGCCAGAAGTGGCAGGTCGGCACCTGTACGGCGGCCAGAAGTGGCAGGTCGGCACCTGGGGGGTCTACTGGAAGGCGCAACCGTTCGACACGCCGAGCCGCCGGAAGATCGAGGCCGCCGGGCAGACACCCGTGATGCTCGACTGGAGGAGGTTCAGCCCGACGAACCCCGTCAGCAGCAGCCACCAGGGCGAGACCACAGCGGCCAGGACGGCACTGAGCAGGGTGATGATGCCGGCGAAGGCGAGGACGGCGCGGTCGAGGTTCACAGATCTCCAGGGGTCGGGGTCCGCCGCGGATCGCGGCGAGCGTGGTCGGGACTCCATCAGGCTATATTAGAATCTCCTAATGCTTTAACCGAGGAGACCAGATGGCGTCGAAGCACCGGGGCGAGGCCCCGCACGGCCTCGGGATGGCGGGCGGCGTCGACCCGGAAGCGATGCGCAAGCACAGCGCCGAGGCCAGCGAACTGCTCAAGACCCTGGCCAACGAGAAGCGACTGGTGCTCTGCTGCCTGCTGATGGAGCGAGACCACACGGTCGCCGAGCTGAACGCACGCGTGGAGCTGAGCCAGTCAGCCCTCTCCCAACACCTCGCCGTGCTGCGCGAGGTCGGGGTGGTGCGCTGCGAACGAGACGGCCAGCGGGTGCGCTACTCCCTGAGCACGGGGCCGGCGCTGGCGATCATCGGAGCCCTGCACGCGTCGTACTGCGTGCCCCAGAACTAGGGAGCGCCGGGGCCCGACTCGAGCAGCAGCGTGAAGGCGGCCTCGTCGAGGATCGGTACGCCGAGCTGCTCGGCCTTCTCCGCCTTGGATCCGGGGCTCTCCCCCACCACGACGTAGTCGGTCTTCTTCGAGACCGAGCCCGACGCCTTGCCACCTCGCGCCAGGATCGCCTCCTTGGCTCCGTCACGGGAGTAGTCGACCAGCGATCCGGTCACCACGATCGTCAGCCCTTCGAGGGTGCGCGGCGTGGACTCGTCACGCTCGTCGGCCATCGAGACCCCGGCCCGCTCCCATCGGTCAACGATGGACGCATGCCAGTCGACCGAGAACCACTCGATGACGGCCTCGGCGATCGTGGGGCCGACACCCTCCGCCGCAGCCAGCTGCTCCAGGCTCGCGTCCCGCACGGCCGCCATCGAGCCGAACTCCGTGGCCAGCGCGCGCGCTGCCGTCGGGCCGACGTGCCGGATCGAGAGCGCGACCAGCACCCGCCACAGCGGGACCGCCAAGGCCCGCTCGAGGTTGTCGAGCAGGCGCTGGCCATTGGCCGAGAGCACCGGCGCCTCGCCCTCGCCCTTCTTCGGAGCCCGGGTGAACAGCGGCGCCCGCAGCAGCTGGGCCGCGTCGAGGTCGAACAGGTCGCCCTCGTCCTGGATCACCCCGGCCTCGAGGAGCGCCACGGCGGCTTCGTAGCCGAGCCCCTCGATGTCGAACGCTCCCCGACCCGCCACGTGGAAGGTCCGCTCACGCACCTGGGCCGGACAGGCACGGTGGTTGGGGCAGCGCAGGTCCTTGTCGCCCTCCTTCTGCTGCGCGAGCGGAGTCCCGCACGAGGGGCACTCCGTGGGCATCACCCACTCGGGCAGCCCCTCGGGACGCAAGGCGAGCACCGGTCCGACGATCTCGGGGATCACATCGCCGGCCTTGCGCAGGATCACGGTGTCGCCGGGACGCACGTCCTTGCGGCGGACCTCGTGACCGTTGTGCAGGGTGGCCATCTCGACGGTCGAGCCGGCGACGCGGGTCGGCTCCATGCGTCCGAACGGCGTGACCCGCCCGGTGCGGCCGGTGTTCACCTCGATCGCGAGCAGGCGGGCATTGACCTCCTCGGGTGGGTACTTGAAGGCGATCGCCCACCGAGGCGCGCGGCTGGTCGAGCCCAGACGTCGCTGCAGCGACACGTCGTCGACCTTCACCACGACCCCGTCGATCTCGTGCTCGACCTCGTGCCGGTGCTCGCCGTAGTGCTCGATGAATTCACGGACCGGATCGAGCCCGGCCAGCACCCGGACCCGGTCGGAGGTCGGGAGGCCCCAGGCCCGCAGGGCGTCGTACGCCGTGGACTGCGAGGTGGGCTCGAAGCCGTCGCGTGCACCGATGCCGTGGCAGACCATGCCGAGCGCGCGGGTGGCGGTGACCCGCGGGTCCTTCTGTCGCAGGGAACCGGCGGCGGCGTTGCGCGGGTTGGCGAAGATCGGCTTGCCGGCATCGATCATCGACTCGTTGAGGCGCTCGAAGGCGGCACCGGGCAAGAAGACCTCGCCGCGCACCTCGACCAGCGCGGGCACCGGGAAGTCGCTGGAGGGGTGCAGGCGGTGCGGCACGGTGTCGATCGTCTTGACGTTGGGAGTGACGTCCTCGCCCGTCCGTCCGTCGCCGCGGGTGAGCGCGCGGACCAGCCGGCCCTCCTCGTAGAGCAGGTTGATCGCGAGACCGTCCACCTTGAGCTCGCACAGCAGCGCGGGGTCCTCGACGCCGTCGCGGGCCAGCCGGGCGTGCCAGGCGGTGAGCTCGTCGTGCGAGAAGGCGTTGTCGAGGCTCTCCATGCGCTGGAGGTGGTCAACCGCGGTGAACTCGGTGGAGACCGCCCCGCCCACTCGCTGGGTCGGTGAGTCCGGAGTGCGCAGCTCGGGCACCTGTTCCTCGAGCTCCTCCAGGCGGCGCATCCGGGAGTCGAAGTCGGCGTCGGAGAGCGTCGGGTCATCCAGGACGTAGTAGCGCCAGCGCGCGTCCTCGACCTGCTCGGCGAGAAGCCGATGCTCGTTGCGGCGCTCCAGCCAGAGGTCGGACCCGGGCTCCGCCCCGGCGCTCCTGGTGCTCATGGTGCTCATCCTGCCCGGTCGCACCGACGTTCGATCCGCCCAGGTCGGGGTACGAACAATCCGTCCAGCCCGCCACTCCGAACAACCACTGTGGAATCCATGACGCACTCGCACGCGAACCCGGACACCCAGGTCCTGCACGGGCCCCTCCTGACGCGTCTCGACGCGCCGGGCAAGCCCCGAGGCCTGGTGCTCATGCTGCACGGCGGCAAGGAGACGTCGACGCAAACCGTCGACGGCCGCAGTGCCTCATGGCGCCGCTCGCACGCGATGCAGCGCACGATCAGCTCCCGCGCCCACACCGCGGGGGTCAGCACGTGGCTGCTGCGCTATCGCCACCGAGGTTGGGACGGCGGTTCGAGCCCGATCGCGGACGCTCGTTGGGCGCTCGAGGAGGTACGACGCGAGCTGGGCGACCTGCCCGTCGTACTCCTCGGGCACTCGATGGGTGGCCGCACCGCGATCCACGTCGCCGATGACTCCTCGGTGGTCGGCGTCGTCGCGCTCGCCCCATGGTTCCCGCCCGGCGAGTCCGTCTCCGCCCTGGCGGGCAAGCACCTCGTCGCCGCCCACGGCCGCCACGACCACATCACCTCGCCGGTCGCCACGGCCCGCTTCGTACGGCGCGCCCGGTCCGTCGCCTCCTCGGCTCGACTCCAGAGCATGGGGCCCACCGGTCACTACATGCTGCGCCGGGTCTCGGCGTGGAACGACGTCGCGGCCAGCTCCGCGCTCGACCTCCTGCGCTGAGCCGGCTCCGGGGCTCGACCCCGGCCTCGGCGCCGAGCCTCGACTTGGCGGGAATAGATCCGGCCTCTACGCTCTTGGACGAAACGGAACCGTTTCGTATCATCCAAGACCCGGAGTGTCATGCCCAACCCGACTGAGACGTCGCCCACGCGCCCCCGCGTCGAGGGCGACCGCGAGCAGGAAGTGCTCGACGCCACCCTCGGCGTGCTCGGCGACGTGGGCTACGACCGGCTGACCATGGACGCCGTGGCCACCCGCGCCCGGGCCTCGAAGGCCACGCTCTACCGGCGCTGGAACGGCAAGGTCAGCCTGATCATCGACGCCCTGCTCTCGGTGAAGACCATGACCGAGGTGCCCGACACCGGGAGCCTGCGCGATGACCTGATCGAGTCCTTCTGCGGCCTGGGCGGGCTCACCGACCAGCACTCCGTGACGACTTTCGCCAGCGTCATCACCGCGCTCTCCAAGGACCCCGAGTTCGCCGAGGCGTTCCGACGCGACGTGATCGGGCCCAAGCTCGCCGTCACACGCCAAATCTTCGAGCAGGCCCACGCCCGGGGCGAGCTGAGCCCGAGCGTCGACCTCGATCTCCTCTCGCCGGCGCTCGCCGGCATCGTCCTGCACCGCGTCTACGTCCTCGGCGAGGTCCCCGACGCCGACCTGATCACCCGCGTCATCGACCAGATCATCCTGCCCGCCGCCACGCGGGACCCCTCCCTCCCCTCGAAGGACCGCTCATGACCACCCTCCGCAGCGAGCCCCGCGCTCCCGGCCAGCACGCCCACCTCGGCTGGGCGCTGGTCCTGATCTCCACAGCCCAGCTGATGGTGGTGCTCGACAGCACCATCGCCAACATCGCCCTGCCGTTCATCAAGCGCGACCTCGGCTTCAGCGACGCCGGCCTGCCCTGGGTCGTCACCGGCTACGCGCTGGCCTTCGGCGGCCTGCTGCTCCTCGGCGGTCGCCTCGGCGACCTCTACGGCCGCCGCAAGGTCTTCACGATCGGCCTGGTCGTCTTCGCCGTCGCCTCGCTGCTCGGCGGCATCGCCACCAACGAGCCGCTCCTGCTCGCCGCCCGCGGCCTCCAGGGCCTGGGCGCCGCGCTCGCCTCGCCGGCCGCGCTGGCCCTGATCACGACCACCTTCCCGGCCGGTCCGCAGCGCAACCGCGCCTTCGCGGTGTACGCCGCCATGTCGGGCGCCGGCGCTGCCGTAGGCCTGATCCTCGGCGGCTGGCTCACCGGGCTGAGCCCCGAGCTCCTGGGGCTGAGCGTCGAGGGCTGGCGTCTCACCTTCCTGATCAACACCCCGATCGGCATCCTCGCCGCCGTGCTCGCGCCGCGGTTCCTCGCCGAGTCCGAGTCCCACCCGGGCGAGCTCGACGTACCCGGCGCGCTCACCGGCACCTTCGGTCTGCTCGGCGTCGTCTTCGGCCTCTCCCGAGCAGCGACCCACGGGTGGAGCGAGGTCTGGACGATCGCCAGCCTCGGCGGCGGAGTCGCCCTCCTCGCCGTCTTCGCGCTGATCGAGCTGAACGCCGAGCACCCGCTGCTGCCGTTCCGGATCTTCGCCAGCCGCACCCGGGCCGCCAGCTTCGTCGCGATGATGCTGCTCCCCGCCGCGATGTTCGCGATGTTCTTCTACCTCAGCCAGTACATCCAGAACGTCATGGGCTACAGCCCGCTGCAGGCGGGTCTGGCGTTCCTGCCCTTCTCGGCCGGCATCATCCTGGCCGCCGGCATCTCCTCCACCCTGGTCAGCCGGGTGGACCCGCGCTACCTCGCCGGGACCGGCACGCTGATGGCGGCCGTCTCGCTGTACGGCTTCTCCCGGATCCCCTACGACGCGACGTTCCCGATCGTCGCCGTCCAGGCGAGCTACGTGAGCGACATCCTGCCCTTCGTCGTCCTGATGTCGCTCGGGATGGGGATGACCTTTGTCCCGGTCACGCTCACGGCGGTGCACCACGTGCGCGCGGAGGACTCGGGGATCGGCTCCGGGGTGCTCAACACCATGCAGCAGGTCGGTGGCGCACTCGGTCTGGCCACGCTCAGCACGGTCGCACTGCACGTCATCAACAACTCCAAGGACGCGGTGTCCGCGGCGGCCCAGCAGGCCGGCGCCCTGCCCGGTTCACCCATCCCGTCAGCTGCCCAGCAGAAGGCGATGGAGATCGTGATCGGGCAGCAGGTCTTCACCGACGGCGCCACCAGTGCCTTCCTGGTCGGCGCGGGGATGGCCCTGGTCGGCTCGCTGGTGATCTGGGTCTTCCTCAACGTCAAGCACGAGGAGTTGGCCACCGACGGTCCGGCGGCAGCCCCGGTCCACTGACGATCGGAGTACGTCGTCGGGGGCCTGCCCGACGACGTACTCAGTCGCTCAGGTTGGCGGCGGTGACGCGGAGCAGCGACAGTGCGCGGCGGGTCCACTCGTCCGACGCGCCAGCGAGCCCGCAGGTCGGCGAGACGACCAGCTGCTCGGAAGTCGTCGCGGGGTCGAGCCCCAGCATGTCCATCCACCGGATCACGGTCTCGGTGAGCCCGTCGTCGTTCGGGCTCGTGGTGGGGGCCGACGAGGGCACGATGCCGAGCCCGACCGACTCCCCCGCCTCCAGCGCCTCGCCGAGCACGTCGTGGTCGGCCGCGGACAGCTGGTCGAGGTCGACCATCAGTCCTCGGGCGCCGGCCCCGCGCAGGAGCTGCAGCGGCGAGCCGGGCGCACAGGAGTGGACCCAGGGCTCAGCGCCCTCGTCGGCGATGGCTGCCAGCACCCACTCGAGCTGCTCGGAGGCTTCCGGTGGGTGCACCGTGCGGTGGCGGCCCCAGCCCGAGGCGGTCGGGATCTTGCCGGCCAGCACCAGGGCCAGCGCGGGCTCGTCGACCTGGACGACGAGGCGGTCCACACCGGGCAGCCGGCGGCGTACGTCGCGCACGTGGTCGCGCAGGCCCTCGGCCAGCGCCTGCGCCAGCTCGCGACGGGCACCGAAGTCACTGAGCACCTTGTCGCCCCGGGGCTTCTCGACCGTCGCGGCCAGGGTCCACGGACCCGCGACCTGGATCTTGAAGGCTCCGGTGTAGCCCTCAGCCTGCTCCTCGAGCACGTCGAGGTCCTGGGCCAGCAGGCTGCGGGCGCGCCGGTGGTCGATCCCGGCCGCATCGGTCAGTCGCCACCCGGCGGGCTGCAGATCGGCCCCCAGGGTCGAGACGACGGCCAAGGTCCGTCCCGTCATGTTCGCGATCGCACCGCGGCCGGGCACCTCGGGAAGGTGGGGCAGGTCGCGCAGCTCCTCGAGCACGATCCGCACGGCATGCAGGAAGGCTGCGTTGTCCTCCCCCGGCATGGAGCCGACGCCGGTGGCACGGGTCATCCGGGCACCCGCTGCGTGGCGGCGATGGTCGCCGATCCGACGACGCGCGTTCCTTCGTAGATGACGGCTGCCTGCCCGGGTGCGATGCCGTACGCCGGATCGAGGAGCTCGATCTCGACCGTCGCGTCCTCGCCGACCGTCACGACGGCCCGGTGGTCGTCGCCGTGGGCGCGGAGCTGGACCGTCCCGTGCAGCGGCTCGGTCGGGACGGTGCCGCACCAGCGGGCGCGGATGCCGGAGATCCGGTCGATCGCGAGCCGCTCGCGCGGGCCCACGGTCACGGTGCCGGAGACCGGCTCGATGTCGAGGACGAAACGCGGCTTGCCGTCGGGAGCGGGCGTCCCGATCCGCAGGCCCTTGCGCTGCCCGATGGTGAAGCCGACGGTCCCTGTGTGCTGCCCGAGCACGTCGCCACTGGCCTCGTCGACGATGTCGCCGCCCTGGTTGGGTGCACGGTCACCGAGCTTCTCGCGCAGCCAGCCGGCATTGTCGCCGTCGGCGATGAAGCAGATGTCGTGGCTGTCGGGCTTGTCGGCGACGAGGAGCCCGCGGGCCTCGGCCTCGCGGCGTACGTCGGGCTTGGCGGAGTCGCCGAGCGGGAAGAGCGAGTGCGCGAGCTGCTCCTGGGTGAGCACGCCGAGGACGTAGGACTGGTCCTTGCCGTGGTCGACCGCGCGATGCATCTCGATCAGTCCGTCGGGGCCGGTCTCGAGCTGGGCGTAGTGGCCGGTGGCGACAGCGTCGAAGCCGAGGCCGAGCGCACGGTCCAGCACGGCGGCGAACTTGATCTTCTCGTTGCAGCGCAGGCAGGGGTTGGGGGTCCGGCCGGCGGCGTACTCGTCCATGAAGTCCTCGACGACGTCCTCGTGGAAGCGTTCGCTGAGGTCCCAGACGTAGAAGGGGATGCCGATGACGTCGGCCGCCCGACGCGCGTCGTTGCTGTCCTCGATCGTGCAGCAGCCGCGGGCGCCGGAGCGGTAGGACTGCGGGTTGCGCGAGAGAGCGAGGTGGATCCCGGTGACGTCGTGCCCGGCCTCGACCGCTCGCGCGGCCGCGACGGCGGAGTCGACGCCGCCGGACATGGCGGCGAGGACCTTCATGCCCGCGTCACTCCCTGGGGCGCCTTCGCGGCGCGGGCACGCTGGACGACCGGCCCGATCGCCTCGAGGAGCCGCTCGACGTCCTCGGGGGTGCTGGTGTGGCCGAGCGAGAAGCGCAGGGAACTGCGCGCCTCCTCGTCCTCGCGGCCCATCGCGAGCAGGACGTGCGAGGCCTGGGGTACGCCGGCCGAGCAGGCCGAGCCGGTGGAGCACTCGATGCCGCGGGCGTCGAGGAGCATCAGCAGCGAGTCACCCTCGCAGCCGGGGAAGGTCAGGTGGGCGTTGCCCGGGAGCCGGAGGTCGGGGTGGCCGTTGGACACCGCGTCGGGGACCGTCGCGAGGACGCCCGAGACCAGGTCGTCGCGCAGTCGGCGGATGCGCTCGGTGTGCTCGGGCTGCTGCTTCACCGACAGCTCGACGGCCGCGGCGAGGCCGGCGATCGCCGGGGTGTCGATGGTGCCGCTGCGGATGTCGCGCTCCTGGCCGCCGCCGTGCACGAGCGCTGTCACGGCGACCTCGCGTCGTACGACGAGCGCGCCGACGCCGTACGGGCCGCCGACCTTGTGGCCGGTGATGGTGAGCGCGTCGACGCCGGAGGATGCGAAGTCGACGGGCACCGAGCCGAGCGCCTGGACGGCGTCGGTGTGGACGGGGATGCCGTGCTCAGCAGCGATCGCGACGACCTCGTCGATCGGCTCGAGGGTGCCGACCTCGTTGTTGGCCCACATCACCGAGATCAGGGCGACGGTGGAGGGGTCGCGGTCGACGGCAGCTTGCAGGGCGGCCAGGTCGAGGCGGCCGTCGCGGTCGACCGGGATCAGCTCGACCTCGGCGCCCTCGCGCTCGCCGAGCCAGTCGAGGGGGTCGAGCACGGCATGGTGCTCGATGGTGCTGGCCAGAATGCGGGTCCGTGCCGGGTCGGCCGCGCGCCGGGCCCAGAAGATGCCCTTGAGGGCGAGGTTGTCGGCCTCGGTGCCGCCGGAGGTGAAGACGACCTCGCCGGGGCGGCAGTTGAGCGCGGCGGCGATGCGTTCGCGGGACTCCTCGACCACCCGGCGAGCCTTGCGGCCCGAGGCGTGCAGCGAGCTCGGGTTGCCGACATCGAGCAGATGCGCGGTCATCGCCTCGACCGCTGCCGGCAACATGGGAGTCGTCGCGGCGTGGTCGAGGTAGACGGTGCGGGCAGGGCTGCTCATGGCATCGACCAGCGTACGGCGTGGGGCCAGCGCCCCTCACATCGTCCCGACCTCAGGCGGTGACGTTCTCCTCCCCGATCGATCCGGATCTTCCCGCCCGATTGGTCAGAAACCGTGGGCTTCGGGCCCGCCCGGTTGCGGTTGGGGACCAAACCACAACCCCCTGCTGCACCAGACGAGCCATCGGCCGATCTGGGCACCCACGGAACGTCGGACGGGGATTGTCGCGGCCGATTGGTCACGAACCGCAGACTGCAGGCACCAACTGTTGCGGTTGGGGACCAAACCACAACCCCCTGCTGCACCGGACGAGCCATCGGCCGATCTGGGCACCCACGGAACGTCGGACGGGGATTGTCGCGGCCGATTGGTCACGAACCGCAGACTGCAGGCACCAACTGTTGCGGTTGGGGACCAAACCGCAACCGAACCCGACGCTTCAGCGGCGCGCCACCGTGGCGATGACCGCACGATGGTCGGTGCCGGGGAGGTCGACGGTGTGGATGGAGATGGCGGCGAAGCGGGGGCCGACCAGCACGTGGTCGATCTGCACCATGGCGGGGACCGGCCGGCCCAGGAACCGGATGATGCCGCTGTTGGGCCAGGTCGGTTGCCAACCCTGGTTGGTGCGCTCGGCCACCGAACGCCAGCCGTTCGCGGCCAGTGCCTGCATCGGCTGGTGGTCCAGGGTGGCGTTGAAGTCACCCACGATCAGGTCGGGACGGCCTGCGTCGGCGGCCTGCGCGATCGTGGCGTGGTCGGCCTCCCACTGGGAGGGCACGGTCGGCGAGTACGGATGCACGGCCATCAGGGAGACGTCGTCGCCCACGCCGACCTGCCACGACTGGTGGCCGGTGTCGACCGCAGTGGCCTCGCCGAGCGGGAGTCGCGAGAAGACCATGGTGCCGTCGGCGTTGTCGTTGAAGACGCCCCCGATGCGGTACGGCAACAGCTCGCCCAGTCCGTGGGCGGCCATCTCCTCCAGCGACCGGGGGGTGACCTCGATCGCGACGAGGACATCGACCCCCTCCCCTGCAACCACCCGCATCAGCTCTGCTCCGTCGGCGTTGCCGGCGTAGAGGTTGGCGCTCATCACGACCAGGGGCTCGGCACCCTCGGCGGGTGGCGGGTTCGGTCCGAGTATCCGGGTGGAGAACCACGCCAGGTGGATCGCCAGACCGACCACGGCGACGACGCTGAGCACCGCCCACACCGACCGGGGTCCCTCATGCCGGCGGGCGAGCACCAGCCCGACCAGGCACGCGACCAGCACGGTGGCATACAGCGGGATACCGAACGGCGTGAACGACTCGACCCGCAACAGGCGCCCGCTGACGCCCTCGGCCCAGCGCGCGAAGGTGAGCACCAGTCCGGTCATCAACACCGGCGTGAGCAGGGCGAAGGAGACCGCGCTCCACAGGGCCACCCGATCGACTCGCACGCGCGAAACCTACCCTCAGCCGCAGTCAGAGGAGCACGAGGTCGTCGCGGTGGACGACCTCACGTTCGTACGCCGCACCCAGGTCCCGCTTGAGATCCTGGGTGCTCTTGCCGACGAGGTGGGGGATCTCCTCGGCGTCGAAGTTCACCAGGCCGCGCGCCACCGGAACACCGTCCGGGTCGCACAGGTCGACCGGGTCCCCTGCCGCGAAGTCGCCGGTGACCCCGGTGATGCCCGCTGCGAGCAGCGAGGCCCGGCGCTCGACGACGGCGCGGACCGCGCCCGGGTCCAGCAGGATCGTCCCCTTGGCCTCGGTCGCGTGGGCCAGCCACAGCAGTCGGGTGGGCCGGCGCCGACCGGTGGCGTGGAAGAACGTCCCGACCGACTCGCCCGCCAGCGCGGCGGCGGCGCGGTCCGCGGACGCGAGCACCACGGGGATGCCGGCGCCGGTGGCGAT
Source organism: uncultured Actinomycetota bacterium (assembly GCA_963850965.1). GTDB lineage: Bacteria > Actinomycetota > Actinomycetes > Propionibacteriales > Nocardioidaceae > Nocardioides. The sequence goes on from CAWKMT010000005.1 coordinate 494,585, forward strand.
CCGGGCTGCCTCGACCTTGGTCTCCATGCCTCCGGTGCCGACCCCGGCCGGACCAGCCGGTCCGATTTGTACGTCGTCCAGGTCGCCCATCGAGAGCACCTCACTGACCAGCGAGCTGCCGGCGAGGTCGGGGTGGGCGTCGTAGAGCCCCTCCACGTCGGAGAGCAGGACCAGCAGGTCGGCGTGGACGAGATGGGCCACCAGGGCAGCGAGGCGGTCGTTGTCCCCGAACCGGATCTCGGTGGTGGCGACGGTGTCGTTCTCGTTGACGATCGGGAGCACGCCGAGCTCGAGCAGCTTGGCCAGGGTCTGGTAGGCGTTGCGGTAGTGAACCCGCCGGGTCACGTCGTCGAGGGTGAGCAGCACCTGACCGACGATCAGCCCGTGGCGGGCCAGCTCCTCGGTGTAGCGGTGGATCAGGAGACCCTGGCCGACCGAGGCTGCCGCCTGCTGGGCGGGCAGCCCGCGCGGACGGCGCGAGAGGCCGAGCGGCGCGAGCCCGGCAGCGATCGCACCGGACGAGACGAGCACGACCTCGGTCCCGGCCGACCGCAGACCCGCCAGCACCTCGACCAGGTGCCGCACCCGGTCGGGATCGATGCCCCCGGCCGCGGTCGTCAACGACGACGAGCCGATCTTCACGACGACGCGGCGCGCAGCGCTCACCTCGGGCCGGGTGGTCATGTCAGCCGTCGGTCCCGGGGTCGCTCTCGACCCAGTCGGGGTCGTCCTGGCTGCCGACCTCGTAGGCCGTGGGGCCGTAGACCTCGGGCTTGTCGAGGCGACGGGCGACGTCGGCCCGGGTCTCGGTCTCGCTGCGGTCGTCCATGGCCTCGTCGATCAGGCGGCGACGACCGTGCGAGGGACGCTTCTCGTCGAAGCGCTGGTCCTCGCCTCGGCGTCCGAGCATCTCGGCGCCGGCGTCGATGCCGGGCTTGAAGTCGAAGACGACGGCGTCGTCGGGATCACCGATGAGGACGGTCTCGCCCTCCACGGCACCCATCTTGACCAGACGGGACTCGACACCGAGCCGGTTGAGCCGGTCGCTGAGGAAGCCCACGGCCTCGTCGTTGCTGAAGTCGGTCTGGCGGATCCAGCGCTCGGGCTTCTCGCCACGCACCCGCCAGCCGTCGTTGGTGTGGGTGATCGTGAAGGCCTCGCTGCCGTCGACCGACGGCGGCCGCAGGACGATCCGGGTGCTCTCGACCACCGGCTTCTCCGCGCGGGCCCGGGCGACGATCTCGGCCATCGCGAAGGTCAGCTCGCGCAGACCCTCTCCCGACGCGGCGGAGACGGGGATGACCCGCAGGCCACGCTCGCGCAGCTCCTCGATGGTGATGTCGGAGATGTCGCGCCCGTCGGGGACGTCGATCTTGTTGAGCGCGATCAGGCGCGGGCGGTCCTCGAGACCGCCGTACCGGCTGAGCTCGAGCTCGATGATGTCGAGGTCCTCGGCGGGGTTGCGGCCGGGCTCCATCGTCGCGGTGTCGATGACGTGGACCAGGGCCGCGCAACGCTCGACGTGGCGCAGGAAGTCGTGGCCCAGGCCGCGGCCCTCGCTGGCGCCTTCGATGAGGCCGGGTACGTCGGCGACGGTGAACGTCGTGTCGCCGGCCGTGACGACGCCGAGGTTCGGCACGAGAGTCGTGAACGGGTAGTCGGCGATCTTGGGCCGGGCCCGGCTGATCGCGGCGATCAGGCTCGACTTGCCGGCGCTGGGAAAGCCCACCAGACCGATGTCGGCGACGACCTTGAGCTCCAGGACGATGTCGATCTCGTCGCCGGGCTCGCCGAGCAGGGCGAAGCCGGGGGCCTTGCGCTTGGAGGAGGCCAGCGCGGCGTTGCCGAGGCCACCGCGACCACCGCGGGCGATGACGAGCTCGGTGCCGACGCCCACCATGTCGGCCAGGACGGTGCCGGACTTGTCACTGACGACCGTGCCCTCGGGCACGGCCAGCACGATGTCGGCGCCGTGGGCGCCGTTCTTGTGCGAGCCGGCTCCGTGGCCACCGTGCTCGGCGTGGCGGTGCGGGCTGTGGTGGTAGTCGATCAGCGTGGTGACGTCGGACTCCACGCGCAGGATCACCGAACCGCCGGGGCCGCCGTTACCGCCGTCGGGACCGCCCAGCGGCTTGAACTTCTCCCGGTGCACCGACGCGACACCGTGGCCACCTCGGCCACCGCTGACGTGCAGCGTGACCTGGTCGACGAATGTCGGGACTGCCATGGGATTCCTTGCCGGTGCCTGGGTGGTGCCTGGGTTCGTGCTCGAAGCTGATCTGAGCAGAAAATGACGAAAGGCGCCCCGAGTTCAGGACGCCCTTCGGAAAAACGAGTCAGCGAGGGAGCGTCAGGTCACTCGCCCGGCAGGATGTTGACGACCCGACGGCCGCGACGGGTGCCGAACTCGACGGAACCTGCCATCAGCGCGAAGAGGGTGTCGTCGCCACCGCGGCCGACGCCGCTGCCGGGGTGGAAGTGGGTGCCGCGCTGACGAACGATGATCTCGCCCGCGCTCACGACCTGACCGCCGAAGCGCTTCACGCCGAGTCGCTGAGAGTTTGAGTCCCGACCGTTCTTGGTCGAGGCTGCGCCCTTCTTGTGTGCCATGAGTTCAGTCCTTTGCGTCGGGCCGTCAGTGAGCGGAGCTCACAGGGAGATGTCGGTGACCTTGACCTGGGTGTACTTCTGACGGTGACCCTGGCGCTTCTTGTAGCCGGTCTTGTTCTTGAACTTCTGGATGATGATCTTGGGGCCCTTGGTGGCGCCGAGCACCTCAACGGTCACGGAGGCCTTGTCGAGCGCCTTCATGTCGGAGGTGATGGTCTCACCGTCAACGACGAGAACGACGGGGAGGGAAAGGTTTTCGCCGACCCCAGTCGTGATCTTGTCGATCTCGATGACGTCGCCCACGGCAACCTTCTGCTGCTTGGCGCCAGCGCGCACGATCGCGTACACCGCGGTCTCCTTCGTCGGTCTTGCATGTAGGTCCAGGCCTGAGGCCCCCGCACACGCTCCGGACGACCGTGAGGGCGTACGACGGGGTGGGGGTGACACACAGGAGGGGCAACGCCGAGGCGCGCACCGAGGCTCAATAGTACGGATGTGGTGCCCCCACCGCAAAACGGGATCCCTCCCCAGCGGTGGAGTGGCCCTTCCCGGCGCTGATCGCCCCGGGAAGGGCCCTCGGACTCAGCGCTTGCGCGAGCCCTTCTTCTTGATCGGAACGTGCTCCACGTGGGCTTCGTCGTGCTCGGCGCCGGCCTCGTCGGAGGGCGTCGCGTCGTTCGACTCGGTCACGGGCGGACTGTCGGGGCGAGCGGTCTGGCGGCCACGGGTGCGGGTGACCACACGCGGCGCCTGGACGGGCGCAGCGGCCACGGGGGCGGACTGCTCCACCACCGGGGCGGCAACGGGCTCAGCGGGCACCTCGGGCATCGCCACGGGGGTGACGACCGTCGTGGAGCGGCTCGCGCTGCCTCGGCGGGTCCGGGTGACGACCTTCGGCGCGGCAGGCTCCGAGGACGCTTCGGCGGCCACCGGCGCGGCCGGCACCTCCGCCGCGGTCTCGGGCTGGCTCGGCACCTCGACCACCGGGGTGGTGGTTGCCGCAGCGCGGCTGGCGCTGCCTCGACGGGTCCGGGTGACGACCTTGGGCGGCGTCGGCTCGGCGGGCTCGCTGGCGACAGCGGGCTCGACCGGCTCCGGCACGACGGGCGCGGGCTGCGCCTCGACCTGCGGGGCCTCGGCCTGCGGGGAGTCATCGCTGGTGGTCGCCGCGGAGCGGCTTCCCCCACGACGACGCGACCGGGTCACGACCTTGGGCGCCTCGGCAGCCTGGTCAGCTTCCGCAACCGCGCTCGCGCCCTGCTCAGCAGCGGGAGCTTCGGCGGCGGAATCGGCGCCGGCGGAATCGGCACCTTCTCCTTTGGCAGCGAGGTCGGCGTTCTCGGGGCGGGCGACCGCAGCGACGTACGTCGGCGACGGCACGGCGGCCTTGCTGCGTGCGCTGTCACCACCGTCTCCGCTGCCCTCGGACCGGCCCGAACCCTGGTCGTCGCGGCCACGGCCACCACCACGGGTACGACGAGCGCCACCACCGCGGCGGCCCTCGTCCTCGGCGTTGCGAGGCTCGACCGGGGTGTCCTGGATCACGACGCCGCGACCCTGGCAGTGCTCACAGTTCTCGCTGAACGCCTCGACCAGGCCGGTGCCGATGCGCTTGCGCGTCATCTGGACCAGACCCAGTGAGGTGACCTCGGCGACCTGGTGCCGCGTGCGGTCGCGACCCAGGCACTCGACGAGGCGGCGCAGCACGAGGTCGCGGTTGGACTCCAGGACCATGTCGATGAAGTCGATGACGATGATGCCGCCGATGTCGCGCAGTCGCAGCTGGCGCACCATCTCCTCGGCAGCCTCGAGGTTGTTCTTGGTGACGGTCTCCTCGAGGTTGCCCCCGGAGCCGGTGAACTTGCCGGTGTTGACGTCGACGACCGTCATCGCCTCGGTGCGGTCGATGACGAGCGAGCCACCCGAGGGCAGCCAGACCTTGCGGTCGAGGCCCTTGGCGATCTGCTCCTCGACGCGGTACGTCGCGAAGCTGTCCTTGCCGTTGTTGGCCGACCGGTCGTAGCGCTCGAGGCGCTCCTCGAGGTCGGGAGCGAGGTGCTGGACGTAGCCCTGGACGGTGTCCCAGGCGTCGTCGCCCTCGATGACGAGCTTGCTGAAGTCCTCGGTGAACAGGTCGCGCACGACCTTGAGGGTGAGGTCGGGCTCGCCGTAGAGCAGCTGCGGGGACTGACCCTTGAGCTTGGACTCGATGTCCTCCCAGCGGGCCTTGAGCCGCTCGACGTCGCGGGTCAGCTCGTCCTCGCTGGCGCCCTCGGCGGCGGTGCGGACGATGACCCCGGCGGAGTCCGGGACGATCTCCTTGAGCAGCGCCTTGAGGCGGTTGCGCTCGGTGTCCGGGAGCTTGCGGGAGATGCCGCTGGTGGTGCCGTCCGGGACGTAGACCAGGAAGCGGCCGGCCAGGCTGACCTGGCTGCTCAGGCGGGCACCCTTGTGACCGATCGGGTCCTTGGTGACCTGCACGAGGATCGACTGGCCCGAGGAGAGCACCGACTCGATCTTGCGGGGCTGACCGTCGCGGTGACCCAGCGAGGACCAGTTGACCTCACCGGCGTAGAGCACCGCGTTGCGGCCCTTGCCGATGTCGATGAACGCGGCCTCCATGGAGGGCAGGACGTTCTGGACGCGGCCGAGGTAGACGTTGCCGATGATCGAGGTCTGCGACTCGCGCGAGACGTAGTGCTCGACGAGGACCTTGTCCTCGAGCACCGCGATCTGGGTGAGCTCCTCACGCTGACGGATCACCATCACCCGGTCGACGGCCTCGCGGCGGGCCAGGAACTCGGCCTCGCTCACGATCGGGGCGCGACGACGACCGGCCTCGCGACCGTCGCGGCGACGCTGCTTCTTGGCCTCGAGCCGGGTGGAGCCGGAGATCGAGGTGATCTCGTCCTCGGCCGAACGCTGGCGACGCACCTTCGTGACGGTGTTCTCCGGGTCCTCCGAGCCCTCCGGCCCGTCGTCACCGGCGCGGCGGCGACGACGACGGCGACGCGACGTACCGTCGCCACCCTCGTCGGAGTCCGCGTCGGCGCCGTTGCGGTTGTTGCCGCCGGAGCGGTTGCCGCCCTGGCGACCGTCGCGGTTGCCGTCCTTGTTGCCGTCCTTGTTGCCGTCCTGCTTGTCCTGCTTCTCGCCCTGCTGACCGCCCTGGTTCTGGCGGCCACCCTGGCGCCCGCCCGAGGAGCCCTCAGAGCTGGAGTCCTGGTCGTTCGAGTCCTGCGACTCGCCGTCGCCGGGCTTGCGGCGGCGACGACCCCCGCGACGGCGCCGGCGACGGCCGCCGCCCTCGCCCTCGGAGTCGTCGGAGTCGTCGGCTGCGTCGGAGTCGGTGTCGCTCGCGCTCGCGCCACGGCCATCCGACCGCTGGCGGGCGGGCTTGGCCTCGCTGGGGCTGTCCGCGGCGGCCTGGTCGGGGGCGGTGACGGTCTCGTCGTCGGTGGTCGCGGTCGCGACCGTACGACGGCTGCGGGTGCGCTTGACGACGACCGGCGCGGTCGACTCGGCCGCGGCCTCGTCGGCCTCGGGGAGCTCGGCCTGCTCCTCGACGGCGACCGGAGCAGCAGCCGCCTTGCGGGTGCGACGAGCCGGCGCCTTGGTCGGCTCGGGAGCCTTGAACAGCACCGCGGTGCCCGGGCTGGAAGCCTCGGGGGCCTCGGGAGCGACGCTGTCGTCAGCCCCCTGCTGGGTGGAGGTCTTCTTGGCGGCGGCCTTCTTGGCCGGCGCACGCTTGGCCGCGGCCTTCTTCACCGGGGCGGCCGGATCGACCACCGGTGCCTCGGCGGCGTCCACGACCTCGGGGACGTCGAGGGGTGCCGCCACCTTCTTGGCCGCGGTCTTCTTCGCTGCCGGCGCCTTCTTGGCGGCCGCCTTCTTGGCGGGGGCCCTCTTGGCGGCGGCCTTCTTGGCCGGCGCCGCGCTGGGGCTCTCCGCTCCGTCCGGGCTGGTGCCCGTGGAGGAGTCGGAGGTGGTCGAGTCGTCGACCGGGGTGTCATCGAGCATGTTGTGCTCCTCGGCTCGGCGTACGAGGTACGTCGAGCGAATCCGACGCCGTGGGCCCGCAGTACTCAGGACCCCGACGCAAAGCCTTCGGGTGGCGGCGACAGTCTCCGCTGCGCGTCACTGGGTACTCGTTACGTCACCTGCCGCGGTCAGCGTGCCGTTGGCTGGGTCTCTGTCACCGACACCTGCCTGGCCGCGTCGCGGTCCGGCGACGACGTGTTCCCACTGTGCCGACCCGAACGTGAGGGCCGGCGAGATCGTCGTCGGGTTGACTCGGACGGCAAGCCGCCTGTCGTCAACCACGGCGAGTATCGCACACCGAGTCGGGATCGACGTCACACCGAGGGACGCAGCGGATCCCCGATCGTTCCGGTCTCGGTGTCGAGCGGACCCTGAGCGAGTCGAGTGAGCAGCGGGGAGCCGTCGTACTGGAGGTCTGCGGCCGAGGCGAGTCCAGTCAGGACGTCGTCCGGACGGACGGCGGGTACGGCGTGTCGCAGGACCAGGTCGAGCCGGACCGTGGCCTCGCCGGACTCGGGCGCCTCGTCGACCCGCAGGGAGAGCACCGAGGACCGGCAGTCGAACTCGCGCAGCCCCTTCTTCATCATCCGCTGCACCAGCACCTCGTCGGTCGCGAGGAAGGCGGCAACGGCCGTGCGGGCCTGCTCGGGGTCGGCCGCGAGGTCGACCAGCCAGTGGCTGGCCTCGAGCTGGTCGGCGAGGGCACCACCGGGCGAGACCACGGTCTCGACCAGGTCGAGACCGTCGGGCAGGGCTTCGTCGAGGGCAGCGTGGATGTCGGCGGGGTCGACGACCTGGGCGAGCGCGAGCTCGAGGTACTCGGCCTCGCTGGCCGACCCGGTGGGCGCCGCGCCGGCGTACGAGATGCGCGGGTGCGGGTTGAAGCCGGACGAGTAGGCCATGGGGACGCGAGCCCGGAAGACCGCCCGCTCGAAGGCCCGACTGAAGTCGCGGTGGCTGGTGAAGCGCAGTCGACCCCGCTTGGCGTACTGGATCCGGAGTCGCTGGACGGGCGGGGCTTGTTGTTCAGGCTGGTCACGCACGCGGCAAGGCTACGACCTCGGCCCGCCAACCGCGTGATCGTGCCGAGCACGACGGACTTCGGCCAGCGGCCTATCCTTCGACGAGGACGAAGCAACGAGGAGGCCGATGTACCGCTGGACCGAAGGGCTCCTCGCCCTGGCGGCGCTCGGTCTCGTCGTGGGAGTCGCCACCATGTGGCCGCGGCCCAGCCTGCTCACCTCGCCACCCCCGAACCAGCCGGCCCAGTCGTCACCGTCGGTGACCAGCTCGGGCCAGGGCTCGGGTGACACCGGCAGCCGGGGGCGTGGCAACCGGCGCACCGCGGGCAGCACCCCGGTGATCCCGTGTCCTGAGCCCGGCCCGCCCGGCCAGGTCTCGGTGCTCACCTTCAACATCCATGGTGGGCTGTCCCGCTCCGGCTATCGGCTGGAGCGGATCGCGCAGGAGATCGCCGCATGGGACGCCGACATCGTGCTGCTCCAGGAGGTCGACCGCTACCGGATGCGCACCGGCTTCGACGACCAGCCGACCTGGCTGGCCACCCGGCTCGGCATGAACGTGGTCTTCGGCCGCAACGTCGTGTGGGCACCGGTGGGCACCGGCAAGCGCAACCAGGAGTACGGCACCGCCATCCTCTCCCGGCTCCCCGTGCAGAACTGGAGCAACGTCCAGCTCCCCAACCAGCCCCGGCTCGAGCCCCGCGGACTGCTCCGCGCGCAGGTGCAGGTCGGCGGGCAGTGGGTCGGCATCTACAACACCCACCTCCAGCACACCGGCGGCAACATCCGCATCCAGCAGCTGCGAGCGGTCCGGCAGCTCGTGGCCCAGGACCCCTTTCCGCACATCGTGGGCGGGGACTTCAACGCCACGCCCGACTCCCCCGCGCTCGGCGTCGTCCGCCGCCAGCTGCTCGACCCCTGGCCCGCGGTCGGGGTGGGCGCCGGGCTGACCGTGCCGAACTACGTGCCCAGGCGCCGGATCGACTACCTGCTGCACGACTCGGCCTGGGTGCCGACCCGGGCCCGGACCTTCGTCTCGGCGGTCTCCGACCACCGGGCGCTGCGCGTGGAGTTCGACCTGCCTCGCCCCAGCAGCTGCTGATGACCGCCCGCCTGACAGCATGCCCCGGGTGACCGCGCGCCGTACCTCCGTCCTGGTGCTCATCGGGCTGCTCCTGCTCTCGGTGAACCTGCGGCCGGCCGCAGTCAGCATCGGACCGGTCCTGGCCGAGGTGCGGGCCGGCCTGGGCATGTCGGCGACCGCCGCGGGTCTGCTCACCTCCCTGCCCGTGCTGGCCTTCGCCCTCTTCGGGGCGTTGGCTCCGTGGTTCGCCCGTCGGCTGGGGGTCCACCGGGTCACCCTGCTCGCCCTGGTGGCGGTGGTCGCCGGACTCGGCGGTCGCGCGGTGGTCTCGGCCCAGTCGGAGTTCCTGGGCCTCTCGATGCTGGCGCTGGCCGGGATGGCGATGGCCAACGTGCTGCTCCCCTCATTGGTGAAGCTGCACTTTCCGCACCGGATCGGCCTGGTCACCGCGCTCTACACGACCGCCCTGGCCATCGGGCTGACCGGCGCCCTGATGCTGACCGTCCCGCTTGCGCAGGCGTTCGGTGGTTGGCGGGTCGGGCTGGGCACCTGGGCCGTGGTCGCGCTGGTGGCCGCCATCCCCTGGCTGGGCCTGGTCGCCCACGACCGGACGCTCGAGAACGCGCCGAGCAGCATCCGGTTCACCGACGTCGCACGCACCCGGCTCGGTCTGGCGATGGCCTTCTTCTTCGGGCTGCAGTCGCTGCAGGCCTACTCGGTCTTCGGCTGGTTTGCCCAGCTCTGGCGCGACAACGGTTACACCGCCGCCCAGGCCGGCGCCCTGGTCGGGTTGCTGGCCGCGGTCTCGATCCCGCTCTCACTGTGGGCGCCTCGGGCGGCTGCCCGTCGCACCGACCAGCGGGGGCTGCTGCTCGGCGTGATGGCCTGCTATCCCGTCGGGTACGTCGGGCTGATGATCGCTCCGCACGACCTCGCGATCGTCTGGGCGGTCTTCGTCGGGATCGGTGCGGTCACCTTCCCCATCGTGCTCACCCTCATCGGGCTGCGCTCACGCACGCCCGGAGGGCACGGCCGCGCTCTCCGGGCTGACCCAGTCGCTGGGCTACCTGATCGCGGCCGTCGGCCCGTTCGCGGTCGGCGCGATCTACGAGGCGACCGGCGGGTGGACCTGGCCGCTGGCCTTGCTGATCGCACTGACGGTGCCGCAGATGCTGCTGGGGCTCTACGTCGCGCGGCCGGCCTTCATCGAGGACCAGCTCGCGCGAGCGTAGAGCTCGGCGCTCAGACGACCGCGAGGGGCAGCAACCGCTGCCCGGTCGGCCCGATCTGGATCTCGGTGCCCATCTCGGGGCAGACCCCGCAGTCGTAGCAAGGCGTCCAGCGACAGTCCTCGACCTCGACGTCGGTCGAGGGGTCGATCGCGTCCTCCCAGTCAGCCCAGAGCCAGTCCTTGTCGAGCCCGGAGTCGAGGTGGTCCCAGGGCAGGACCTCGTCGTACTCGCGCTCGCGGACGGTGTACCAGTCGAGGTCGACCGGACCGTCGGCCAGCTCGGCCTCGGCGGCGGAGTGCCAACGGTCGTAGGAGAAGTGCTCGCTCCAGCCGTCGAAGCGACCGCCCTCGCGCCAGACCCGCTCGATGACGGCGCCGACCCGACGGTCACCGCGGGACAGGAGTCCTTCGATGATGCCGGGCTTGCCGTCGTGGTAGCGGAAGCCGATGGCACGGGCGAACTTCTTGTCGGCCCGCACGATGTCGCGCAGCTGCTTGAGCCGGTCGTCGGTGGTGACGTGGTCCAGCTGCGCGGCCCACTGGAACGGCGTGTGCGGCTTGGGCACGAAGCCACCGATGGAGACGGTGCAGCGGATGTCGTTGCGACCGGTCACCTCACGTCCCTTGGCGATCACCTTGCGTGCCAGGTCCGCGATCTCGAGGACGTCCTCGTCGGTCTCGGTCGGGAGACCGCACATGAAGTACAGCTTCACCTGCCGCCAGCCGTGGGAGTAGGCCGCGGCGACGGTCTTGATCAGGTCTTCCTCGGTGACCATCTTGTTGATCACCTTGCGCATCCGCTCCGAGCCACCCTCGGGAGCGAACGTCAGCCCCGAGCGTCGGCCGTTGCGGGAGAACTCGTTGGCCAGCGAGATGTTGAACGCGTCGACCCGGGTGCTCGGGAGCGAGAGGGAGACGTTCGTTCCTTCGTAGCGGTCGGCCAGGTCCTTGGCGATCTCACCGATCTCGGTGTGGTCGGCGCTGGAGAGCGAGAGCAGGCCGACCTCCTCGAAGCCGGACTTGCGGATGCCGTTCTCGACCATCGCACCGATCGTCTCGATCGAGCGCTCGCGCACCGGGCGGGTGATCATCCCGGCCTGGCAGAAGCGGCAGCCGCGGGTGCAGCCGCGGAAGATCTCCACCGAGAAGCGCTCGTGGACGGTCTCGGCCAGCGGCACGAGCGGCTTGGCCGGGTAGGGCCAGGCGTCGAGGTCCATCAGCGTGTGCTTGTGGATCCGGAACGGGATGCCCGGGCGGTTCGGGACGACGGCCTCGATGGCGCCGTCCTCGGCGTACGCGACGTCGTAGAACTTCGGGACGTAGACCCCGCCACTGACCGCGAGGCGGCGCAGCAGCTCGTCGCGTCCGCCGGGGCAGCCCTCGGTCTTCCACTCGCGCACGACCTCGGAGATCGCCAGGACGATCTCCTCGCCGTCGCCGAGCACGGCAGCGTCGATGAAGTCGGCGATCGGCTCGGGGTTGAACGCCGCATGGCCACCGGCCAGCACGATCGGGTCCTCGTCGCCGCGGTCGACCGCGTGCATCGGGATGCCCGCGAGGTCGAGGGCGTTGAGCATGTTGGTGTAGCCCAGCTCGGTGGAGAAGCTCACCCCGAAGACGTCGAAGTCACGGACCGGACGGTGCGCGTCGACGGTGAACTGCGGAATGCCGTCCTCCCGCATCACCGCCTCCATGTCGGGCCACACGGAGTAGGTGCGCTCGGCGACGATCCAGTCGCGCTCGTTGAGGACCTCGTAGAGGATCTGCACGCCCTGGTTGGGCAGGCCGACCTCGTAGGCGTCGGGGTACATCAGCGCCCACCGGACGGTCTCGCCCTCGGGTGCGCAGGACCACTCCTTGACGGTGGAGTTCAGCTCACCACCGACGTACTGGATCGGCTTCGAGACCGACGGGAGCCGGGGCTCGAGGCGGGAGAAGACGCTCTCGGACGTGCTGGCAGACAAGGGGAACCTCTCGTCGAACGGGAATCCCCAAGGGTACGACGAGAGCCGGGGACTGAGCGATTTTCGGGTCAGGCAGGGTCGTCGGCGAGCTCGGCCAGCTCGGCCAAGGCAGCCCGGGCCCGGACGAGCTCCTCGTCCGCGGCCACGATCAGCGCCTCCAGCCCGGGCACGCCGAAGCGGTTGGCGATGTTCTGGACGGCCTCGAGGACCGCGGGATCGGTGTCGTGATCGCTCATGGGTCCATCCAAACAGAAGTCGGCGCGCGGCCGACATCAGCCCTTGACGTAGGAGAGCTTCTCCGCGACCAGGCCGCCTCGCAGGCGGATGACGTCGACCCCGCGCACGTGCCCGGCCTCGCCGTCGTCGTCGGTCCAGTCGAAGCGCCAGCGCAGCACCCCGCGGTCGCCGCTGACGAACGACTCCTCCTCGGTGAAGACGGGGTTCCCCGTCGAGCCGAACAGCTCCTCCCACACCAGGCGTACGGCGGCCGCCCCCGCGTGGCGCACCCCGTCGGGAGCCGGACCGGTCGACTCGAAGACGCAGTCCTCGGTCATCAGCGCCATGATCCGGTCCACGTCCCCGCTCCCGAAGGCAGCCGAGAAACGCGCGAGCCCGGCGTGGTGGGGCCCCCACCCGGCGTCGCGGCCGAAGCTCGCGAGCAGCTCCGACTGGGCGTCACCGTGGGCCGCGCCTCGCGGCCCGATGACCCCCACGGAGCGGTAGAACTCCTCGCGGTCCGCGAACCACGCCGCGACACCGGCGACGAGCGCGGGATCAAGCCGATGGTCGCTGCCGCTGGCGACGGCGAGGTCCCAGGCGTGCACGAGATGATCGGCCGCCAACTGGTGGAGGTACTCCTCGATCGGCTCGTCGCCGTAGGACAGGTGCACCACGCCCCCGGCAGGCAGCGCCACGGCCACGGCTCGGGTGGCGGCCGAGGCTGCCGCGAGGGCGGTCCCGATCGGGTCGTCGCCGAGGAGGTCGCCGTCGAAGCGGTCCCCGACCTCGGCGACGGTCCGGCCTTCGACGAGGGGCACGGTCCAGAGGTCCTCACCGCAGACGTGGTTGACCAGGTCGCGCACCGACCAGCCCCGGCAGGGGGTCGGGTCACCCCAACGGTCGGGCGGGACCGCGTTGACGCGCTCGGCCCAGAACTCCACCGTGCGCGCGTAGAGCGTGTTGAGATCCACCAGCCCCTCCGTTCCGGGCCCGCGCCGCGAGCCGCGTCGTACGGCTCCAGCGTGGCACTCCGGGTGCGGGCGCACCATGGCCCGAGTGGGGCATCGCCCCAGGTGCCCTCAGCGGGACGCGAGCACCCGGCCGGGCATGACGTAGCGGGTCGGGACCGAGGCCGTGGAGCGCAGGTGGATGTTCTGCAGCAGGCCGATCGCGAGCATGCCCGCGAACATCGAGCTGCCGCCGTACGACACGAACGGCAGGGGGACGCCGGTGACAGGCATGATGCCCAGGCACATGCCGACGTTCTGGAAGGCCTGGAACCCGAACCAGCACGCGATGCCGGCGGCGGCCACCCGGCCGAAGACGTCGTCGCTGTTGGTGGCGATCGCGAGCGCCCGCCAGATCACGATGCCGAGCAGCCCGATCAGGATCCCGGCGCCCACGAGCCCCAGCTCCTCGCCCGCCACGGTGAAGATGAAGTCGGTGTGCTGCTCGGGCACGAAGCCGGCCCGGGTCTGCGAGCCGTTGAAGAGCCCCTGACCGAAGAGGCCACCGTTGCCGACCGCGATCCGGGCCTGCTCGACGTTGTAGCCCGCACCGCGCGGGTCGAGGTCGGGATTGGTGAAGGCGAGGAAGCGGTCCACTTGGTACTGCTTGAGGAAACCGGCGGCCACTGCAGCAACCGCAGCCGTGACTCCCCCGCCGCTGAGCAGGAGCAGCCAGCGCCGAGGTGCCCCGGAGACGGCCAGCACACCGAAGACGGTGGCGGCCAGCACCAGCATGGTGCCGAGGTCGGGCTGCAGCAGGATCAGTGCCGCGGGGATGCCGGCGATGAGGAGCATTCCGAGCACCTCGACCGTGCCGACCCGGCTGCGCCAGCGCCCCTCGGCCCGCTCGGCCACGAGCAGCGCCATCCCGATGACCACGGCGAGCTTGGCGAACTCCGAGGGCTGGATCGAGGCGCCACCGACCTGGAGCCAGGAGCGTGAGCCGTTGATGGTGCTGCCCATGGTGAGCACGAGCACCAGGCCGACCACCGAAGCCAGGTAGACCAGGGGTGCCAGGATCCGCACCCAGCGATGGTCGGTGGCCATCACCATGACCAACAGGACGACGCCGATCGCGACGTTGACCAGCTGCTTCTTGAGGTACGCCGAGGGGTCACCGAGGGTGAGCGCGTCGCGGTGCGACGTGGCCGACCACACCAGCAGCCCGCCGAGCGTGACCAGCCCCAGCACCGCCAGCATCAGCAACCAGTCGAGGCCGGGGGCTCGCAGTGCGGGTCGTTGAGTGGACCGGCTGGAGGCACGGGTGTTCATCGACTCAGTCCTTCCGGGCCGGCGGCAGGATCGAGCCGTCCTTCATGAAGGTGGGCAGCCTGGTCGGCGGTGTGGTGCCGGGGATCGCGGCCCGGGCAGGGCGCACGGTCTCCCCGTCGATGCCGTAGAGCGACTCCCAGATCTTGCGCACCGACGGACCCGACGTCCCCGAACCGGTGCCACCCTGACTGACCATCATCACCACGACGTAGTCGTCGCTGTAGGACGCGACCCATGAGGTGGACTGCTTGCCGTAGACCTCCGCCGAGCCGGTCTTGGAACGGACCATGACCTCGTCGAGCGGGAACCCGATCATCCGCCACGACATCGTGCCCTGTCGGCTGACGCCCTTGAGGGCTTCGTCGATGAACCCGAGCGTCGACTCGGGGACCGGCACCCTGCCCATCTTCTTGGGAGCGAAGCGACGCAGCACCTCGCCGTCGGCGGCCACGATCGCCTTGGCCACCTGTGGCGCGTAGAGGATGCCGCCGTTGGCCAGGGCGCCGTACGCCCGCGCGAGCTGGAGCGGCGTGACGATGGTGTCGCCCTGCCCGATGGCGAAGTTGACCGCGTCACCGGCACGGTAGGCGTAGCCGTCGATGCAGAACTCGCGCGCGAAGCGGTGCAGGAAGTCCTCACCGGGCTCCTTGCCGACCTTGCAGTAGTAGTTCTTCTGGGACTCGTAGTAGGCCAGCTTCCACTTCCGGTCGGCGATCCGACCAGCGGCCTCGCCCGGGATGTCGATGCCGGTCTCCTTGCCGAAGCCGAACGCCTTGGCCTGCGAGACCAGCGGGTCCTTGGCCTTGACGTCGGCGACGTCGGAGCCGAAGCGACGCCAGAAGTCGTAGCCGATCCGGTAGAAGAAGGTGTTGCAGGAGACCTCGAGCGCCTTGGCGAAGCCGATGATGCCGTAGGCGCCGGACTCGTAGTTCTTGAAGTCCCGGTTGCCGACCCGGACCGACGACGAGCAGGCCAGCCGCGCGTCCTGGCGGTAGCCGTTGGTGAGCGCACCCGCCGTCATGAACGGCTTCCAGGTGGAGCCGGGCGCGAACTGGCCCTGAGTGGCGCGCGCCAGCAGCGGGGTGCCGGCCTTCTCGGAGTAGAGCTCGGCCAGCTGCTTGCGGGTGATCCCGCCCACCCAGACCGAGGGGTCGTACGTCGGCTGGCTGGCCATGGCGACCACCCGACCGGTCTGCGCCTCGAGCACGACGACGGCGCCGGAGTCAGCGGCGTAGTTGCGCCCGGAGACCGGGTCCTTGGTCGCGCGGGCCTGCTTGATGGTGGCGGCGAGCTCGCGCTCCACCACGCCCTGGACCTTGGCGTCGATCGAGGTGACCAGGGTGTCTCCCGGCTGGCCCTCGATCTGGCTGTCGTCACCGAGCACCCGACCCATCGAGTCGACGGCCACCCGGCGGTAGCCGGGCATGCCACGCAGGTAGCGGTCGTAGGCCTTCTCGACGCCGGCGCGGCCCACCGACGACGCGCCGTTCACCGAGCGGTCGCCGTCGTTGCGGGCCTGGTCGTACTCGCTCTCGGTGATCGGGCTGAGGTAGCCCAGGACGTGGGCGAGGTTGACCCCGAACGGGCGGGGGTAGGCCCGCACGCTCTGCTGCTCGGCGAGGATCGCGGGGTAGTCCTCGGGCTGTTCCAGGATGCGCAGCGCGACGGACTGCTCGACGTCCGAGGCCACCGGGACCGGCTGGTAGGGCGAGCCGTTCCAGCAGGTGCCGACCATGCTGCCGGTCTGGCCACAGGTGATCAGGCGGTTGCGGATGCGGTTGGGCCGCTGGTCGACCAGCTCGCCGAGGCGCGTGACGAGCCCGGCCTGCCGGCGCTCGGGCATCTTGTCGAGCATCGTGCGGTCCACCGAGACCACCCACGAGGTGCGGTTCGCGACCAGGGGTCGGCCCACGTCGTCGACGATGAGCCCGCGCTGGGGCTGGACCACGATCTCCCGGACCGACTGGTTGGCCGCTTGGGCGCTGTACTCCTCGCCGCTGACGACCTGGAGGTAGTAGAGCCGCGTGAAGAGGGTCGCGAAGAGGGCGAAGACCAGGGTCTGGATGACGATCAGGCGCAGCTTGCCCCGGGTGGTGGCGATGCTGGGACCCCTCGTGCCGGTGGCGGCCATCAGGCACCCATCAGGCGGTCCGGGCCGGCTCGAGCCGGTGGAACATCGTCATCACCGGTGGCAGCACGAAGGGGGTGAGCGCGATGTCCCAGAGGACCGCGACCAGGATGACCTGGAGCAGGTGGGTGACGGGGAGCGAGGGGTCGCGGAGGATGACCCCGCTCAGCGCGAACACCGAGGTGCCGATGAACGAGGTCGCTGCCACCGTGGCCACCACCGCGGTCGCGGTGGGCCGCGTCTCCTGGCGCACCCGACCGGCGACGTAGCCGACGATCACGAGCGCGAGCGCCCAGCGGCCGGCGACGTGGTCGGCCGGCGGGGCGAGGTCCAGGGCCAGGCCGGCCATCAGGCCCAGCGGTGCCGCGAACTGGGCACCGCGGGTGAGGGCGGCCCCGACCACGACCAGCAGGCAGAGGTTCGGGACGATCCCCTCCCACACCAGGTGGGGGAAGAACGAGACCTGCAGGACGAGGGCCACCATGATGGCGCCCGCGGCGACCGCCGCCCGCAGCGCGGTCACTGGAGCGTCCCGTCGGCTTCGATCACGGCACGGTCGCTGGTGGTGCCCGACGGCACGATGACGCCCACGAGGTCGAGCGAGCCGAAGTCGACGTACGGATCGATCACGGCGCGCTGCGAGGTCTCGCGCAGGCTGCGGAAGACCGAGGTGACCCGGCCGACCGGGATGCCCGAGACGTACGGCGCTCCACCCTCGCTGCCCCAGGTGACGACCGCGTCGTCACGGGCAGGGACGACGGTGCCGTCGACGAGCTCGAGATCGAGCCGGCCGGCCCGACCCAGGGCGCCGCGGCCGTGCAGGAACCCGACCTCCATGGTCTCGCCCAGCCGGCCGCCGACGACCGAGTCGGCGTCGAGGATGAGCAGGACCGTGGCAGTGGTGCGGGTGACGCGCAGGATGCGACCGACCAGGCCGTCGTTGTTGACCACGGTCATGTCGGGGCGCAGCCCGGCGTTGGAGCCAGCGTCGATCACGGCGGTGCGGGAGAACGACTGGGAGGGGCCCAGCGCCACGACCCGCGCGGGCACCAGGGCATAGCCGAGGGTCCCGGCCGCTGCGGTCAGGCCGTCGAACTCGGCCAGGCGGTTGCGGTCATAGCCGGAGGTCGCGACCAGCGAGCGGAGCCGGGCGTTCTCGGACTCCAGCTCCTGGAGCTCGCCCTGGAGCGAGGTCCGCGAGCGGAACCACTGCGGGACGGCAGTGAAGGGGCGGATCACCGTGGTGGTTCCGGTCTCGACCGGGCCGAACACCTCACCGGCGACCCGACGGACCGGCTCCATGGGCGAGTCGCTGCCGCCGTGGTAGTCGAGGGTGATCACGGTCAGGCAGGCCAGCAGCAGGGCCACGATCAGCGAGCGCGACGGTCGGCCGCGCTCGTCGAGCCGGCCAGATCCGCGCCAGCGCTTCTCCCGGTCGACCATCACATGCGCCGACGTTCGGTGACCAGCACCTGCTGGAGCGCCTCGAACTCCTCGACGCACCTGCCGGCCCCGCGGGCCACCGAGGTGAGCGGGTCCTCGGCGATGTGGACCGGCATCCCGGTCTCGTGGCGCAGTCGCTCGTCGAGCCCACGGAGCAGGGCTCCCCCGCCGGTGAGCACGATGCCGCGGTCCATGATGTCGCCGGCGAGCTCGGGGGGTGTCTGGTCGAGCGTGGCCCGCACGGCGTCGACGATCGCGTGCAGCGGCTCCTCGATCGCCTGGCGCACCTCGGCGCTGGAGACCACGACCGTGCGCGGCAGGCCGGAGACCATGTCGCGGCCGCGGATCTCGGCCTCGGGCTCCTCGGGCAGCGGGAACGCCGAGCCGAGGGTCATCTTGACCTCCTCAGCCGTGCGCTCCCCCAGCATCAGGGAGTACTCCTTCTTCATCCAGGCCACGATCGCGGCGTCGAGGTCGTCGCCCGCCGTACGGATCGAGATGCTGGTGACGATGCCGCCGAGGGAGATCACCGCGACCTCGGTGGTGCCGCCGCCGACGTCGACGATCATGTTGCCGGTGGCCTGGTGGACCGGCAGCCCGGCGCCGATCGCGGCGGCCATCGGCTCCTCGACGATGTAGACCCGGCGGGCGCCGGCCTGGTAGCCGGCCTCCTTGACCGCGCGCTGCTCGACGGCGGTGATCCCGCTCGGGACGCAGATCACCATCCGGGGCTTGGCGAAGTACCGCCGGCGGTGGACCTGCTGGATGAAGAAGCGCAGCATCTGCTCGGTCGCCTCGAAGTCGGCGATCACGCCGTCCTTGAGCGGGCGGATGGCCTCGATGCTGTCGGGGGTGCGGCCGATCATCCGCTTGGCCTCGTGCCCGACGGCCAGGATCTCGCCGGTCGCGGAGTTGAGCGCCACCACGCTGGGCTCGTCGAGGAGGATCCCCTTGCCGCGGACGTAGACGAGGGTGTTGGCGGTGCCGAGGTCCACGGCCATGTCCCGGCCGATGAAACTGTTCGCCATGTGCTGCCGCCTGGGTCGTGATGGTGCTGCTGGGGAGGTTGTGACCCAAGGCTAAGGAGCGGGTACGGCGCCGAGCGGCAGGACACGCTGCCCGGATGGTGAGGAATTGTCGATCTTCGGGTCAGGCGACCTCAGCGGGCCGCCTGACACCGGCGATCACAGGTGGGGGAACCAGATCCCGATCTCGCGCTCGGCGGACTCCGGGGAGTCCGAGCCGTGCACGAGGTTCTCGCGGTTGGACAGCGACAGGTCGCCGCGGATGGTGCCGGGGGCGGCCTTGCGGCCGTCGGTGGCGCCGTTCAGGGCGCGGACGACCTCGATCGCCTCGTCACCCTCGAGGACCAGTGCGACGAGGGGGCCACTGGTCACGAAGGTGCGCAGCGGCGGGTAGAAGTCGCGCTCGACGTGCTCGGCGTAGTGCTCGTCGGCCTTGGCCGCGTCGATCGTGCGCTGCTCGAGCGCGACGATGCGCAGGCCCTTGGCCTCGAAGCGGGAGAGGATCTCGCCGACCAGGCCCCGGCGTACCGTGTCGGGCTTGAGCAGGACGAGGGTGCGCTGGCCCGCAGGCTGGCTGGGCGACTGGGCAGAAGACATGACCCGAACCCTAGCGACGCCCCGCTGACCCGTCACTTGTGGCCGCCCTCAGCCCGCCGACCTGTCACTTGTGGCCGGGTACCCGGCCACAAGTGACAGGTCGGGCTGGGCTGGGCGGCCACAAGTGACGGGTCAGCGCTGGTTGAAGGCGTCGTACGCGGCGGCGCGCTCGCGCTCGATCTTGCGGCCGAGCTGGTCGGCGGTGCCCCAGAGCAGGGCGAAGATGCCGCCCAGGACGAACATCAGGGGTACCACGAAGCCCAGGCCGACCGCGGCCACCTGGATCACCCAGCCGGCGAGGTAGGCCCACTCGCGGCGCAGCATGCCGGCGACCAGTACACAGCTCACGGCCAGGCCGAGCCCGATCGCGAGGGCCGTCCCGGTGGCGACCCCGGCGACCGAGATCATCACCGGCGCGGTCAGCCCGAGGGCGATCGCCTCGAGGGTGAGGACGGCAGCGCACATCCCGCGCCGGGGCGAGCGGGGCGGCGTCGCGGCGGGGGCGTGCACGGAATCGTCCGATGACTCATCGGACTCGGACACCGACTCACTCATGGGTCCGCCTGCGAGTCAGCATCGTGCGCACCTCGCCCACGGTGATCACCGAACCGGTGACCAGGACCGCACCGGCACCCAGCGGGTCGCCGTAGGAGTCGCCCACCTCGGCCAGCGCGGTGGCCTGCTCGAGAGCATCACCGAGGCTCGAGGTGACGGTCACCCGGTCCTCGCCGAAGACCGAGATCGCGATCGCGGCCAGGTCGGCGGCCGGCAGGGCCCGGGCGGTGGAGTTCTGGGTGCAGACGACGTGGGCCAGCTGCGGCTCGAGGGCGGCGAGCAGTGCCTCGTGGTCCTTGTCGGCCATCACCCCGATCACCCCGATCAACGGCGAGAACGCGAAGGAGTCGTCGAGGGCCGAGGCGAGAGCCTCGGCACCGTGCGGGTTGTGCGCCGCGTCGAGCACGATGGTCGGACTGCGCCGGATGACCTCGAGCCGGCCGGGCGAGGTGACCTCGGCGAAGGCCGCGCGGACCAGCTCGTCGTCCAGCGGCTGGTCGCCCGCGAACGCCTCGACCGCGGCCAGCGCCACGACGGCGTTCTGGGCCTGGTGGGCGCCGTAGAGCGGCAGGAAGACCTCGTCGTAGTGGCCGCGCAGTCCCTGGAGCGAGAGCATCTGGCCGCCCACCGCGGGCACCCGCGAGACGACCGCGAAGTCGACTCCCTCCACCACGACCCGAGCGCCGACCTCGGCCGCCCGCTGGAGCAGGATCTCGGAGACCTCCGGACGCTGCTCGGCCAGGACCGCCAGCGAGCCGGCCTTGATGATCCCGGCCTTCTCGACCGCGATCTCGGCCGGCGTCGCGCCGAGGTACGCCGCGTGGTCCATCGCCACGGGCAGCACCACCGCGACGTGGGCGTCGGCGACACTGGTGGCGTCCCACGAGCCGCCCATCCCGACCTCGACGACCGCGACGTCGACCGGGGCGTCGGCGAAGGCGGCGTACCCCATCGCGACGACGGTCTCGAAGAACGACAGCGGGTGCTCCTGGTCGCCGTCGACCAGGTGGGTGTACGGCGCGACGTCGTTGAAGGCGGTCACGAACTGCTCGTCGGTGAGGGGCTCGCCGTCGATGGAGATCCGCTCGGTCATCCGCTCCACGTGGGGACTGGTGAAGCGCCCGGTGCGCAGGTCGAGCGCGCGCAGCAGCGTGTCGATCATCCGCGAGGTCGAGGTCTTGCCGTTCGTGCCGGTCAACTGGATCACCGGGTAGGACTTCTGCGGGTCACCGAGCAGCTCGGTGAAGGCGCGGATGCGGTCCAGCGAGGGCTCCAGCCGGGTCTCGGGCCAGCGCGAGAGCAGGGCGTCCTCGACCTCGGCGTAGGTCTGGGCGAGGCGGGGGGCTTCGGGGGTGTCACTCATCGTGGGTCGAGTCTAAGGACCGGCGCGGCGAGGACCGAACCCTCGCGGCCCGGTTCGGGCCCGGGGTCGACCCAGAACCAGAACACGTTCTAGATTGTTCGCATGAGAACAACAGTGGCGGTCGTGGACCAGCAGAGCGCGGACTTCACCTTCGAGGAGGTCGAGCTCGACGCACCCCGGCCAGACGAGGTCCTGGTGCGCATCGTCGCCACCGGCCTGTGCCACACCGACATCTCCCTGCGCGAGGTGCTGCCCGCCGAGATGTTCCCTCGGGTCTTCGGTCACGAGGGCGCCGGCGTCGTCGAGGAGGTCGGCGCGGACATCACCGGCATCGCGGTCGGCGACCACGTCGTGCTCAGCCTGCGCTCGTGCCGCGCCTGCACCCGCTGCGAGCGGGGCGAGGTCGGCTACTGCGAGAACAGCATGATGCTCAACTACATGGGCATGCGGATGGACGGCTCCACGACCCACACCCGTGACGAGGGCCCGCTCTACGGCTCGTTCTTCGGCCAGTCGAGCTTCGCCCAGCACGCGCTCGCCTCCGCCGACAACGTCGTGGTCATCGACAAGTCCCTCGACCTCACCCGGGTCGGCCCCTACGGCTGCGGCTTCCAGACCGGCGCCGGCGCGGTGCTCAACGTGCTGTGCCCGGCACCCACCGACAGCCTCGCGGTGTACGGCGTGGGCGCGGTCGGCCTGGCCGCCATCGCCGCGGCTGCCGGGCTGGGGGTCACCACCATCGTCGCGGTCGACCTGATGCCCAGCCGGCTCGAGGCGGCCGCGGCGTACGGCGCCACGGTGGTCAACCCGGGCGAGCTCGGCGACACCTCGGTGGTGGACAGGGTCAAGGAGCTCACCGGTGGCGGCTCCACCTACGCGATCGACACCACGGCGGTGGCGTCGGTGATCAAGCAGGCAGCCCAGGCTCTCGCCCCCAAGGGCGAGCTGGTGATCCTGGGCCTGGGTGCCGAGGAGTTCCCGATCGACGCGATCGACCTGATGCAGAACGGCAAGGTGGTCCGCGGCTCGGTCGAGGGCGACTCCGACCCGCTGGAGATGGTGCCTCGCCTGCTCGCCCTCACCGCCGCCGGCAAGTTCGACGTCGACGGGCTGGTCACGACCTACCCCTTCACCGAGATCAACGTCGCCGTCGACGACGTGAGCAGCGGCCGGGTGATCAAGCCGGTGCTGGTGTGGTGACCAGCAGGTTCGCCATGTCGACGACCGGCTCGTAACCCAGCGCCCGGTAGATCCGGTTGGATGTCGGATTGGCCTGGTCGGTGAAGAGGCAGACCCGGACCCCCTGGGCCAGGAACCGGCGCGACACCGCGGCGACCCCGGCGCTCGCGAAGCCCCGGCCACGCTGCTCGCGCGGCGTGTAGACCGGGCCGATCCGGGAGACGCCGAAAGCAGGCAGCGTCGCACCGGTCAGGTGTACCGGCACACCGTCCACCTCCCAGAGCCACACCCGTCCGTCCTCGATCCGATCGAGCACGTCCTCCTCGGCGATCTGCCCGAGCGGCTCGCCGCCCGGCTGCCGCAACCGACCGGCCTGCTCCTCGGCGTCCACGTGGAAGGCGGAGAACCAGCACACCGCCACCTCGAGGTCGGCGGCCTCCGCGAGCCTCAGCCGACCCGGGACGCGATGCGGCTCCACCAGGTCGCCCAGCTCGAAGAGGCGGGTGTGCTCGTGGATCGACACCTCGGCATCGCCGAGCCGGGCGAGCTCGTCGGCAAGCACCTGCGCCGCGGGCAGGGCGCCGTTGAGTCCCCCGACGAACTCGCCCCGGGCGTGCAGGGCTCGGGCGAGGGCGCGCGCACCGTCGTCCGGCATCGGGAGCACGAACATCGGATGCGGAGCGAACGGCGCGGTCCGCATCGCCGCGCCGACCACCTCGTCCCGCCGGCGTACGACGGCCCACCACCGTGGGTGCGGCGGCCGCGGCCGTCCCACCCGGTCTTCGGCCACGGCCCGGTCAGCGACCGTGGACACGACGGTGGTCAGGACCGGGTCCTGGGCCAGGTGGCTCCCGGCGGCGGCAAGGAAGGCGGCGGGATCCTCGGTGAACTCCACGGTGAGCTCACCGAGCGCTTGCGGCGGGGAAGTCACGTCCGACATGCGCCGAGCGTAGGGGGACCGAGCCGCTCCGCGGAACTGATTTCCGACCCACCCAACTCCCCCCGTAGCCTTGCGCCCATGACCGAGACCCAGCACCACCAGGCACCCGACGAGACGAGCACCGACAAGCGTGCCGTCGTCGTACCGGCCAAGCCTGCGCTCGAAGGTCTCGAGGCCACCTGGAGCCAGCAGTGGAAGGCCGACGACACCTACGCCTTCGACCGCACCCAGCCGCGCGAGAACGTCTACTCCATCGACACTCCCCCGCCGACCGTCAGCGGGAGCCTGCACGTCGGCCACGTCTTCTCCTACACCCACACCGACCTGATCGCGCGCTACCAGCGGATGCGCGGCAAGTCCGTGTTCTACCCGATGGGCTGGGACGACAACGGCCTGCCGACCGAGCGTCGGGTGCAGAACTACTACGGCGTGCGCTGCGACCCGAGCCTGCCCTACGACGCCGACTTCACCCCGCCGGAGAAGCCGGACGCCAAGAAGCAGATCCCGATCAGCCGCCCCAACTTCGTCGCGCTGTGTGAGCAGCTCGTCGAGCAGGACGAGGAGATCTTCGAGTCGCTGTGGCGCACGCTGGGCCTCTCGGTCGACTGGAAGCAGCACTACACGACGATCGGCGCGAAGTCCCAGACCGCCAGCCAGCGCGCCTTCCTGCGCAACTTCGCCCGGGGCGAGGCCTACCTCCAGGAGGCGCCGACCCTCTGGGACGTCACCTTCCAGACCGCGGTCGCCCAGGCCGAGCTCGAGGCCCGCGACTACGCCGGCGCCTACCACCGGGTCGCCTTCCACACGGTGCCGAGCGACGGGGCCGCCAGCACGCCGATCCACATCGAGACCACCCGCCCCGAGCTGATCCCCAGCGTCGTGGCGCTGATCGCCCACCCCGACGACGAGCGCTACCAGCCGCTCTTCGGCACCACCGTGACCAGCCCGGTCTTCGGCGTCGAGATCCCCGTCCTCGCTCACCCGCTCGCCGAGATGGACAAGGGTGCGGGCATCGCGATGTGCTGCACCTTCGGCGACCTCACCGACGTCACCTGGTGGCGCGAGCTGCAGCTCCCGGTCCGCACCGTGATCGGCCGCGACGGTCGGATGACCCGCGAGACCCCCGAGTGGCTCGCCGGCGACCAGGCCGCGGCGGCGTACGAAGACCTCAAGGGCAAGACCTCCTTCTCCTCACGCGAGGCGATGGTCGCCAAGCTGCGCGAGAGCGGCGACCTCGACGGTGAGCCCAAGCCCACCCAGCGGATGACGAACTTCTACGAGAAGGGCGACAAGCCGCTCGAGATCGTCGCCACCCGCCAGTGGTACATCCGCAACGGTGGACGCGACGCCGGGGTGCGGGCCGAGATGGTCGCGCGCGGCGCCGAGGTGGAGTGGATCCCGGGCCACATGAAGCACCGCTACGACAACTGGGTCAACGGGCTGAACGGCGACTGGCTGATCTCCCGCCAGCGGTTCTTCGGGATCCCCTTCCCGGTCTGGTACCCCCTCGACGGGGACGGCGAGCCCGACTACGCCCACCCGCTGATGCCGAGCGAGGCCGAGCTGCCGGTCGACCCGTCGACCGACGCCCCCGGCGGCTACTCCGAGGACCAGCGCGGCAAGCCCGGCGGCTTCGTGGGCGACCCCGACATCATGGACACCTGGGCCACCTCCTCGCTCACCCCGCAGATCGCCGGGGGCTGGGAGTCCGACGACGACCTGTTCGCGCGGGTCTTCCCGATGGACCTGTGCACCCACGCCCACGACATCATCCGCACCTGGCTCTTCTCGCGGATCGTGCGGGCCCACTTCGAGAACCACGCGGCGCCGTGGTCCCACGCCCTGATCTCCGGCTTCATCGTCGACCCCGACCGCAAGAAGATGTCGAAGTCGAAGGGGAACGCCGTGGTTCCCTCCGACGTGCTCGACAAGTACGGCGCCGACGCCGTTCGCTGGCGTGCGGCGATGGCCCGGCCCGGTCTGGACTCGCCGTTCGACGAGACCCAGATGAAGGTCGGCCGGCGCCTGGCGATGAAGGTGCTCAACGCCTCCAAGTTCGTCATCGGCGAGGTCGGCGCGACCGAGCTCAACGCCTTCGAGGTGGCCGAGCCCCTCGACTGCGCGCTGCTGGGCGGGTTGGCCAACGTCGTCTCCAAGGCGACCGAGTCGTTCGAGGCCTACGACTACACCACGGCGTTGGAGACGGTCGAGAAGTTCTTCTGGGAGTTCTGCGACGACTACCTCGAGCTGGTCAAGGAGCGTGCGTACGCCGAGGACGGCGGCGCCGCGACCGCCTCGGCGCGGGCCACGCTCGCGATCGCGCTGGAGGTCCAGCTGCGACTCCTGGCACCGTTCCTGCCCTACGTGACCGAAGAAGTCTGGTCGTGGTGGCAGGAAGGCTCGATCCACCTGGCCCCGT
Organism: uncultured Actinomycetota bacterium; assembly: GCA_963850965.1. Taxonomy (GTDB): domain Bacteria; phylum Actinomycetota; class Actinomycetes; order Propionibacteriales; family Nocardioidaceae; genus Nocardioides. The sequence continues at coordinate 520,684 of CAWKMT010000005.1, forward strand.
GGCCGACCGAGCTCGACCTCGGCTCCGCGGCGGCCGCGGACCCGAGCACCCTGGCTGCCGTGGCCGCCGCGCTGGTCGGCATCCGCGGTGCGAAGTCGCAGGCCAAGGTCTCGATGCGCGCCGAGCTGTCGCGGGTCGAGATCTCTGGCCCCGAGCAGCTGGTCCGCGCTGCTCAGCTCGCCGCCGACGACCTGCGCCGCAGCGGCAAGGTCAGCGGGGAGATCGTCTTCACCGTGGACTCCGACGCGCAGGAGATCTCGGTCAAGGCCGAGCTGGCCCCCACCGAGTAGGCCGCGAGCCCACCACACGACGAAGGAGGGCCACCGCACAGCGGTGGCCCTCCTTCGTGGATCAGCTCAGGCGGACTTCTTCTTCTTGGCCTCGACCTCGGCCTCGCGCAGGACCAGCGTGGGCGCCATGCCCTCGAGGACGACCTCGTCGGTGACGATGACCTTTGCGATGTCGCCGCGCGAGGGGACGTCGTACATCACGTGGAGCAGGACCTCCTCGATGATCGCGCGGAGGCCACGGGCGCCGGTGCCCCGCTCGAGCGCCTTGTCGGCGATCGAGGCGATGGCCTGCTCGGTGAACTCCAGCTCGACACCATCGAGGTCGAAGAGCTTTTGGTACTGCTTGACCAGTGCGTTGCGGGGCTCGGTGAGGATCTGCACCAGGGCCGCCTGGTCGAGCTTGCTGACGCTCGCGATGAGCGGGAGCCGGCCGATGAACTCGGGGATCAGACCGAACTTGGTGAGGTCCTCGGGGCGGACCAGGGTCAGCAGGTCCTCGGCCTCCTTCTCGGCGGCCCCCCGGATCTCGGCGGTGAAGCCGAGGGTCTTCTTGCCGACGCGCTGCTCGATGATGTGCTCGAGCCCGGAGAAGGCGCCACCCACGATGAAGAGGATGTTGGTGGTGTCGATCTGGATGAACTCCTGGTGCGGGTGCTTGCGGCCGCCCTGGGGCGGCACCGAGGCGGTGGTGCCCTCGATGATCTTCAGCAGCGCCTGCTGGACGCCCTCACCGGAGACGTCGCGGGTGATCGAGGGGTTCTCCGCCTTGCGGGCCACCTTGTCGATCTCGTCGATGTAGATGATCCCGGTCTCGGCCTTCTTGACGTCGTAGTCGGCCGCCTGGATCAGCTTGAGCAGGATGTTCTCGACGTCCTCACCGACATAGCCGGCCTCGGTCAGCGCCGTGGCGTCAGCGATCGCGAAGGGGACGTTGAGCATCCGGGCAAGGGTCTGGGCGAGGTAGGTCTTGCCGCAGCCGGTGGGGCCGATGACCAGGATGTTGGACTTCGCGACCTCGACGACCTCCTCCTTGCTGTGCTTGCCCGCCACGGGCTGGAGACCGGCCTGCACCCGCTTGTAGTGGTTGTAGACCGCGACGGCGAGGGACTTCTTGGCGTGCTCCTGGCCGATGACGTAGGAGTTGAGGAACTCGAAGATCTCCTTGGGCTTGGGCAGTTCGTCGAGGCTGACCTCGGCGCCCTCACTGAGCTCTTCCTCGATGATCTCGTTGCACAGATCGATGCACTCGTCGCAGATGTAGACCCCGGGGCCGGCAATCAGCTTCTTGACCTGCTTCTGGCTCTTCCCGCAGAAGGAACACTTCAGCAGGTCGCCTCCGTCACCGATACGTGCCACGGGCGGTCATCCTCCGATTCGGCCGGCAAGCGAGCGTGCCGGGCTGTCCAACGTCGAGCTGGGGCAGTTCATGCTGAGCCGCTGCGCTGACCGGTGGCCCTGCGAGCGATCCGACGGTACCTCGTGCCGCCCCCGGGTGGGGGCGGACACGAGGAGCGCGTCGCAACGAGTCATCAGGTCACCCCGTGACGGCGGGGGTGCCCTTCAGGGACTGCAGCACGGCGTCGATCAGGCCGTACTCGACCGCCTGCTCGGCGGTCAGGATCTTGTCCCGCTCGATGTCGCGGCTGACCTGCTCGATGTCGCGCCCGCTGTGCTCGGCGATCATCTTCTCGAGCAGCTCACGCATCCGGAGGATCTCGTTGGCCTGGATCTCGATGTCCGAGGTCTGGCCGAAGGTGCCCTCGGTGTAGGGCTGGTGGATCAGGATCCGGCTGTTCGGCAGTGCGAGCCGCTTGCCGGGGGTGCCCGCGGCGAGCAGGATCGCGGCGGCCGAGGCGGCCTGGCCCAGGCAGACGGTCTGGACGTCGGGCTTGATGAATTTCATCGTGTCGTAGATCGCCGTCAGCGCCGTGAAGGATCCGCCGGGGCTGTTGATGTAGATGTTGATGTCCTGGTCGGGGTTCATCGACTGCAGGCACAGCAACTGGGCGATCACGGCGTTCGCGACGTCGTCGGAGATCGGCGTGCCGAGGTAGATGATGCGCTCCTCGAACAGCTTGCCGTACGGGTCGATCCGGCGGAAACCGTAGGAGGTGCGCTCTTCCCACTGGGGAATGTAGTAGTTCATCTCAGACATCGGGGTCAGTCCTTCGCGGAATCAGAAACTCGGGCCGGGCGTCCTTCGTCCGCGGCTTCGCGGGCACTCTTGATCACCTGGTCGACCAGGCCGTACTCGAGCGCCTGGTCAGCGGTGAACCAGCGGTCGCGGTCGGCGTCGTTCTCGATCTGCTCGACGCTCTGGCCGGTGTGCTCGGCGATCAGCTCGAGCAGGACCTTCTTGATGTGCAGCGACTGCTGCGCCTGGATCTTGATGTCCGAGGCCGAGCCACCCATGCCCGAGGAGGGCTGGTGCATCATGATCCGCGCGTGCGGCAGGGCGTAGCGCTTGCCCTTGGTGCCGGCGCAGAGCAGGAACTGACCCATCGAGGCGGCCAGACCCATGCCGACAGTCGCGACGTCGTTGGGGATGTAGTTCATCGTGTCGTAGATGGCCATGCCGGCATCGACCGAGCCACCGGGGCTGTTGATGTGCAGGAAGATGTCGGCCTCGGGGTCCTCTGCCGAGAGCAGCAGGAGCTGGGCACAGATCGCGTTGGCGTTCTGGTCGCGAACCTCGGAGCCGAGGAAGATGATCCGCTCACGAAGCAGACGCTGGTAGATGTGGTCGTCGAGGACGTTGAAGCCCGCACCGCCGTTCATCTGGGGAGCGAGCGAGGGGCTGGAGTTCTGGGTCACGGAAGCGACACTAGCCCGAAGGTCCGACAACTCCACGGCATATCAGCCGCTGTTCGCCGACAGCGGATTTCGCCGACTCACCGGGGCCGAGCGGCGCCGCGGGTCAGTGCGCCTCAGCGACGGCCTTGAGCCTCAGGACGGTCTGCAGCATTCCGGTCTCGAGCTCGTCGGCGTGGCTGACCGAGCCACCCAGGGCGACGGGGGCGGTCACCCGACTCAGGAGCGTGAGCCTTCCCGGCACCGGCCGCCGGTGGACGACGCGGGTGCCGCCCCGATCGTCCGGCTCGATCTCCCAGATCCAGCGGGCACCACTCGTCGTGGTGTCCCAGGCCAGGCTGCGCCCCGGCTCGAGGATGGCGACGACGTTCCGGGTGGGCCAGACGGCGAGCTTGCGGCGGTTCACCCCGAGGTACCACTGGCCGACCCGCAGGCCGCCCGGCTTGATCGGGATCATCCGGACCAGCTCCGGGCTCCACGCGGGCATCCGCGAGACATCGCTGAGGAGCTCCCAGACGCGGTCGGGCGGCGCCGCCACGACGGCCTCGGCCCGAAGCTCCCGGTCGGCAGACTTGGCGGTCTCACTCATGAGAGCCACTCTTGCATGGCGCGATGGACCTCGGGGTGATTCAGCAGGCCGAAGTGATCGGTGCTGCCCACGTGCAGGACGTCGGCGTCAGGGAAGAGCTCGGCGCCGTAGCGGTCGCGGCCGTACGCCGAAGGGACGCGGACCAGCAGGTCGCCGACGAAGTGACCGACTGGATGCCGCGGGGAACGGGTGAGGGTCGCGGCCACCAGCCGGTAGCGCGCCCGGGGAAGCGGAGGGACCTCCTCGGCCAGGCCGGCCACGAGGTCGTGCACGCCCACCGAGCGCCAGTCGAGGATGCGGCCGAAGGCCGACGTCTCCGGGAAGCGCGCCAACCCCCTGCTCCCGTGACCGATCCCCCAGGCGATGGGCGCCCCCAGGTGCGGGGTGCCGAGCGTGATGACGTCGGAGACCCGCTCGGTCCACGCGTCCTCGACGTCGCTGGCGACCGCGCCGCCGGCCCGGATGACCAGACCGCCCATCGAGTGCCCGACCAGGGCGATCCTGGTGACCGCCACGGGCCACTCCTCCACCAGGCGCTGCATCAGCGCGGAGAGCTCGACCCCGTTGACCCGGAGAGCGAGCCCGCTGTTGGTGCGCAGGAAGACCGGTGTCCAACCACGAGCGGCGAGCGCCTCGCCGTACGTCGTGCCGAGCTCGGCGCGCCCGCGGTTCCAATAGGCCTCGCTCTCGCACAGCCCGTGCAGGAACACCACGATCTGCCCGGTGGCCTCGGGGAAGCTCGCGCGCAGCCCGTCGGTGTCGAGCGGTACGTCGCGGCCCTCGGACCGCACAGCCATCGAGATGGCCAGCCGCGGGCGCTCCTCGACCAGCCGGTCTCCGATCAGGCCGTTGACGGCCGAGCTGATGAACCGCCCCTTGGGTCCGTCCTCCAGGCGCGGACCGACGCCGGTGGCAGCCACGGCACTCAGGCCGGTCGAGGCGGCGCGCAACCCCAGGCTGAGCCCTCCGTAGACGGCTCCCGCGATCCCCCGGTGCACCAGGTCCGGGAACGCCGAGGCCCCGCCGGTCGTCCGCCGGGTCAGCACTCCGATCCGATCGGCGAGGGCGACGTGGGTGTCCCGGGCGGTCTTCACGACCAGCTCGTCGACGGTGTCGGAGAGCAGCGACAGCGCATCGAGGACGCCGGGGCCGGGCGCGGAAGCGATCATGCCGCCCAGCCTAGCGTTTTGAGTGAACAGGCGTACACCCAACGCTCCGGCGGGGACCGGACATGCACGAACCCGCCCGGACCAGCCGGGCGGGTTCGTCACACGGGAGGAGGCTCAGGCCTCGTCGTCGGCCTCGACCTCGGCCTCGACCTCGGCCGCCGGCTCACCGATGGTGCCGTCGGGCCGCAGGTTCTTCAGCTCGACGTGCGCACCGGCGGCGTCGGTGACGACGGCCGACTCGACGATCGTGGCGAGCGCCTTGCCGCGCAGGATCTCCTGGACCATGTCCGGGATGTGGTTGTGCTCGAACATGTGGTTGGCGAACTCCTGCGGGTCCTGACCCGACTGCTGGGCCCGACGCACGAGGTGCTGGGAGAGCTCGCTCTGGTCGACGCCGAGCTCGGCCTTCTTCGCGACCTCGTCGAGGACGAACTGCGCGGCGACGGCGTCGCGGACGCGACGCTCGAGGTCGGCCTCGAACTCCTCGACGGTCTGCTCCTCGTCCTCGAGGTACTTGTCCATCGTGATGCCCGCGGCGGCGAGCTGCTGCTCGATGTTCTGGCGGCGGGCGTTGAGCTCGTCGGTGACCATCGTCTCGGGGAGCGGCACCTCGACCTGGTCGAGGAGCTTCTCCAGCACGGCGTCGCGAGCGGCAGCGGCCTGCTCGAGGCGCTTGCCACGGCCCAGGCGCTCACGCACGTCGGCGTTGAGCTCCTCGGCGGTGTCGAACTCGGAGGCGAGCTGGGCGAACTCGTCGTCGAACTCCGGGAGCTCCTGCTCCTGGACCTGGCTCACGGCGACCTCGACGTCGACGTCCTCGCCGAGCAGGTCGCCGCCGACCAGCTGCGAGGAGAAGGTCTTGTCGTCGCCGGCAGACATGCCGGTCAGGGCCTCGTCGAGTCCGTCGAGCATGCCGCCGCGACCGACCTGGTAGGACATGCCGGACACCTCGGCACCCTCGAGCACCTCGCCGTCGCGCTTGGCCTTGAGGTCGAGGACGACGAAGTCACCCTCGGCCGCGGGGCGCTCGACGTCGTTGAGGGTGGCGAACCGCTCGCGCAGCGCCTGGACCTGCTCCTCGACGTCGGCGTCGCTGATCTCGATCGTCTCGACCTCGGCCGAGAGACCGTCGTAGGCCGGCAGCGTGATCTCGGGACGAACGTCGACCTCGGCGGTGAACTCCAGGGTCTCGTTGTCCTCGAACTTGGTGACCTCGATCTCCGGCTGCGTGAGCGGCTGGAGGGAGTTCTCCTCGAGCGCCTCGACGTACTTCTTGGGGAGGACGTCGTTGATCGCCTCGTCCAGGACCGCGCCGCGGCCGACCTGGCGGTCGATGACCGACGCCGGCACCTTGCCACGGCGGAAGCCGGGGACGTTGATCTGCTGGGCGATCTTCTTGTAGGCGGCGTCGAGGCTCGGCTTCAGCTCCTCGAAGGGCACCTCGACGGTCAGCTTGGCCCGAGTCGGGCTCAAGGTCTCGACGGCGCTCTTCACAGGTGTTCTCCTCATCGATCAAAGTGTGGGTGGTGCGTCGGGGCGACAGGACTCGAACCTGCGGTCTCCTGCTCCCAAAGCAGGCGCGCTAGCCACTACGCTACGCCCCGCCAAGTGGCGTCTTGCCGCTTGAGAGCGGATGGAGGGAATCGAACCCTCGTCATCAGTTTGGAAAACTGAGGCTCTACCATTGAGCTACATCCGCAAGGATCATTTTGCGCTCACATCGTGCCACACAGCACCGGCTGATCCCCAACTGAGGGCGCCCGACGACTGGCTCGCCAGCGTTCAGCGGCGGTGTACGAGCAACAGGGCCCGGTCGTCGTGCTTCGAGCCCAGCGCCTCGACCAGCCGAGCGGCGCCGCCGTTGAAGTTGCCGCGCAGCAGTCGCTCGGCCTGACCGAGCATCCGGTCGATCCCGAGGTCGACGTCGCGCGTGGGTGTCTCGACCATCCCGTCGGTGTACAGCAACAGGGCATCGCCCCGGCGCAGGGTGCCGGACTGGGAGCCGAAGCGCGCATCCTCCATCAGGCCGAGGACCGGTCCGTGGGTCTCCACCACCGTCCACCTGCCCGAGCCGGCCGTGAGGTGGATCGCGGGCGGGTGCCCGGCGGTGCGAATCTCGAACGACCCGTCGGTCAGGTCGAGAGAGAAGTGGACCGCCGTCGCGAACCCTTCGGCCCAGTTCTGCCGCAGCAGGTAGTCGTTGGCCGCGGACAGGAACTCGGCCGGCGGGAGCGCGGTGAGGAGCCCACCCATGGCGCCCGACAGCAGCAGCGCACGGGTGCCGGCCTGCTCCCCCTTGCCGGAGACGTCGACGACCGCAACCTCGAGCCGGTTGCCGCCGCGGGGGCAGGCCGTGACGATGAAGTCCCCCGCGAACGGCGTCCCCCCGGCCGAGCGGAGCGCGGACTCGGCGTACCACTGGTCGGGGAGCTCGGGGATCACGCCTTGGCCCAGGATCCGGTCGCGGAGGTCGACGAGCATCGACTCGCCCAGCACCCCCGCCACGCCCAGCCTCGAGCGCCGGAACGACATGTAGAGGGTGATCAGCCCGAGCAGGACCATCACGGCGACGGCATTGGTGCTGCGGGTGTCCATGAGGTGGAGCTGCCCGAGCACCGCGACCCCGAGCATCAGCATGAAGAATCCGACGAACCACGGAAGCGGCCGCGGTCCGAGCAGGAGACTGCCCAGCAGCAGCGGGGGCACGAGCGCGTTGAGCGGAAAGATGTCCGGCCAGAGCAGGATCAGGAAAGTCAGCGCCAGCGAGGCAACGACCAACGACACGATCAGGCGTATCTCGCTGGGCGCGGTGCGCCGGCTGACGGCGTGCCAGGAGTCTCGGAGTCCGGCTGACCGGTCAGGCCGCTCGGAATCCCTGAGAGCAGTCATCATCGATCCTCGTCCTCGGGTCGCTTTCACTGTAGGGCTCTGGATCTGAATCTGGGCTGACATTGCGGGCACCAGAAGAGATTCCTGCCCAGGAGCACCTCGGTCCGCACGGTACTGCCGCAGACGTGGCAGGCCCGCGCCGATCTCCGGTAGACGTAGACCTCGCCACCGTGGTCGTCGACCCGCGGTGGTCGTCCCATCGCCTCGGGGGTGTGTTCGGGACGCACCGTGTCGATCCGCCCGGTGCGGACACCCTCGGCCATCAGCTCGACCAGGTCCGCCCACAGGGCGGTGAACTGGCTCACCCGCAGCGTGTTGCCCGGCCGCAGGGGATGCATCCGGGCCCGGAACAGCAGCTCGGCGCGGTAGACGTTGCCGACCCCCGCGATGACCGTCTGGTCCATGAGCAGCCCTCCGATGGGCGCCCGGCTCCGACGGATCCGCTCCCAGGCCCGACCGGGGTCCGAGTCGGGCCGGATCGGATCGGGGCCGGAGCGTGCCACGACGGCGTCTCGCTGGGCGCCGGAGACCAGCTCGCAGGTGGTCGCCCCCCGCAGGTCGGCGTACGACGCGCGCCGGGCCCCCTCGGGAGCGGCCTGGAGCCGCAGCCGCACCTGACCGACGGGGTCCGCGATCGCGTCGACCGACGGGTGGACCGCGAAGGTGCCGTAGAGACCGAGGTGGACGTGGATCAGTCGGTCACTGCCGACGTCGATGAACAGGTGTTTGCCCCAGGCCTCGGCGCCGTCGACGAGGGCGCCGTCGACGAGGGCCGCCGAGTCGGCAAAGCGGCCCTGCGGGCTCCCCACTCGCACCCGTCGGCCGGCGAACGTCGCCGACAGCTCGCGGGCGAGTCGGTGGAGGGTGTGACCCTCAGGCATCGCCCGTGGGCCCACCCAGGGCCGAGTCGGGCAGCGGCGGGAGCACGCGGGTGCTCTCGTAGGCAGCCAGCTGCTCGATCCGGCGGACGTGGCGCTCGTCGCCCGGGAACGGCGCGGCCAGGAAGACCTCGACGAAGCGGGTCATGTCGTCGAGGGAGTGCATCCGTCCGCCGACCGAGATGACGTTGGAGTCGTTGTGCTCGCGGGCCAGCAGGGCCGTCTCCTCCGACCACACCAGGGCCGAGCGGATGCCCAGCACCTTGTTGGCCGCGATCTGCTCGCCGTTGCCGGAGCCACCGATGACCACGCCGAGGCTGTCCAGCCCCGCCTCGCGATCGGCAGCGACGCCCTCGGCAGCCCGGAGACAGAAGACCGGGTAGTCGTCGAGCGCGTCGTAGACGAAGGGGCCGTGGTCGACCGGCTCGTAGCCGTGCTCGGAGAGCCAGCGGACGAGGTGGTCCTTCAGGTCGAGGCCAGCATGGTCGGATCCCAGGTGCACGCGCATGGCGAGATTCTGGCAGAGGCCCCGCTCAGGTGTGCATTCGCAGGAAGCCGGCCACCTGTCGGGTCAGGGGCTCGGCCGCCCGGAAGACGTCGACGTGCCGCCAGAACCCGTGGACCTGGCCGAGGTAGCGGGTCGCCACCACGTCGACGTCCCGCTCGGCGAGCGCGAGCGCGAGCGCCTCGCCCTCGTCGCGCAAGGGATCCTGCTCGGCGGTCACGATGAGGACGGGTGGCAGCCCGGAGAGCCCCTCGGCCCGCAGGGGGGCCAGGTCCGGGTGCTCGAGGTCGTCCGGAGTCGCGGCGTACTGCTGCCAGTACCAGGCGGCCTCGCGGGGTCGGAACCCGTCCGCCGCGGTGTCGTACGACGGGAACGTCATCGTCGGATCGAGGAAGGGGTAGACCAGCACCACGGCCCGCACCCGGCCGGGATTGCGCAGCGCGGCCACCAGGGCGAGGTTCCCCCCGGCGCTGTCGCCGTGCAGGAACGTCGGACCCTCGGTCCAGGCGTCCGACGACGCGGCGAGGTGCGCCAGCACGCGATCGACGTCGTCGGGGGCCGCGGGGAAGGGGTGCTCGGGGGCGAGGCGGTAGTCGACGCTGACCACGGTGAGTCCGCTGCGGTTGGCGAGGCGACGCGCCGCCGCGTCGTGCACCTCCACGTCGTGGAAGACGAAGCCTCCCCCGTGCAGGTGCACCACGACCCCCGGCCGGTCGGCCGCACCCGCGGGTCGGTAGACCCGGCAGCCGACGCCGGCCGCATCGATGTCGAAGACCTCGGCGACGTCCTCGCGCTCCTCGGCGAGGGCGAGCGCCCGCGCCTCGGCGCGCGCCGCAGCGATGTCGAAATCGGCAGCCCAGACGGGCTTCGAGCGGGCCGCCTCGGCGACGGCTCGGCGTGCCTCGGGGTAGAGGGCCATGACGTCAGCGCTGCATCAGGGCGTCGAGTCCGACCGCGACCGCAGCCGCCACCCGGAAGTCGACCCGGTCGTCGGGCACCCGGACGGTGTACCGGTCCCGGACCGTCGCCTGCCGCTCGCTCGACATCAGCAGTGCTCCGTCAGGGGAGGTGAAGTCGAAGTGGATCGGGAGGAAGGGGATCTCGGTGAAGCGGCGGATCAGTGCGATTGCCTGGCTGCGCTCCTGACCGATCCCGGTGAAGCCCTCTCCCTCGATGCGGTACGTCGAACGCATCAGGCTGGCACCGAACTCCTTCTGGAAGTAGCCGATCTGCGTGCCGTGCTCGTCGGTGATGTCGTAGCCGGAGCTGAGGTCCATCACCTTGCGGGCCTTGAACGCGAAGACCGGCCGGGTCTTGCTCACGTCGCTGTAGAAGGTCACCTGCTCCTTCAGCGCCATCCGCTTCTGCTCGGCCAGCCCCATCAGCTGACCGGTCGAGCCGTCCGGGTTCGCGGCGTACAGCTCGTAACGGTTGGTCGTGACGGCGAACTTCTGCTTGACGTAGAAGCTCGGCAGATACATGGCGGCGGTCATGCGCGGAGCCTAACCATGACCGGCTCAGCCCTCGAGGCGCGCGAGCTCCTCGTCGATCACGGCGACGTCGAGCTTGGTGAAGATCGGCGTGGGCTTGCTGACGGGGGTGCCGACCACGAGCGGGTGACGCTGCCAGGCGGGAGCAGTCGTGTAGTCGCCCGTGATGATCGGGTACGCCGCTCCCCCGTCGAGGTCGTCGACGTCCTGGAGGGCCGGCATCGGCGCGATCTCGCCGGTACCACCGAAGGTGCGGTCCACCTCGTTGGCGGAGAACGGCAGGAAGGGGCTCAGGACCAGGTTGAGGTCGGTGACGCACTGGGCGACGACGAAGAGGATCGTGCCGAGCCGCTCCCGGTCCGCCGGGTCCTTGGCGAGCTTCCACGGCTCGGTGTCGGAGACGTACTTGTTGACCTCCGCGACCACGCGCATCGCCTCGCCGATCGCCTGCTTCTGACGATGGCGGGCGATCAGCCCACCCACGGTGTCGAAAGCGGCCTCGACATCGGCCAGGAGCTTCTCGTCGGCCTCGGTGAACGCACCGGGCGCCGGGATCTCCTCGAAGTTCTTGGCGATCAAGGTGGCCGTGCGGTTGACGAGGTTGCCCCAGCCGGCGACGAGCTCGTCGTTGGTGCGGCGCACGAACTCCGCCCAGGTGAAGTCGGAGTCCTGGTTCTCCGGGCCGGCTGCGGCCACGAAGTAGCGGAACGCGTCGGGCTGGTAGCGGCTGAGCAGGTCGCGCACGTAGATGACGACCTTCTTGGAGGAGGAGAACTTGCGCCCCTCCATCGTCAGGAACTCGCTCGAGACCACCTCGGTCGGCAGGTTGAGCTCGCCGAAGGTGTGGGCCTCGCCGCCGAGGCTGCCCTTGCCGGCGTAGGCCAACAGCTCGGCCGGCCAGATCTGGCTGTGGAAGGTGATGTTGTCCTTGCCCATGAAGTAGTAGGACAGCGCCTCGGGGTCGTTCCACCAGCTGCGCCACGCCTCGGGGTCGCCGCTGCGGCGGGCCCACTCGATGCTGGCCGAGAGGTAGCCGATGACCGCGTCGAACCAGACGTAGAGCTTCTTGGTGGGGTTCTCGCGCCAGCCGTCGAGCGGCACGGCGATCCCCCAGTCGATGTCGCGGGTCATCGCCCGCGGCCGGATCTCCTTGAGGATGTTCTGGCTGAACCGGATGACGTTGGGACGCCAGGTCTCCGAGGCCGCCCGCTCGTCGAGCCACTCAGTGAGCGCCTCGGCGAGGGCGGGGAGGTCGAGGAAGAAGTGCTGGGTCTCGATGAACTCCGGGGTCTCGCCGTTGATCTTGGAGATCGGGTTCTTCAGGTCGTGCGGGTCGAGCTGGTTGCCGCAGGTGTCGCACTGGTCGCCCCGCGCACCGTCGGCGCCGCAGATCGGGCAGGTGCCCTCGATGTAGCGGTCGGGCAGCGTGCGACCCGTGGACGGCGAGATCGCGCCGTACGTCGTCTGCTCGACGAAGTAGCCGTTGGCGTGGACCCCGAGGAAGAGCTCCTGGACCACGGCGTGGTGGTTGCGCGTGCTGGTGCGGGTGTAGAGGTCGTAGCTGACCCCGAGTGCGCAGAGGTCCTCGACGATCATCCGGTGGAACTTGTCGGCGAGCTCCTGGGGCGTGACGCCCGCTTCGTCGGCGGCGATCAGGATCGGGGTGCCGTGCTCGTCGGTGCCCGAGACCATGAGCACGTCGTGTCCGGCCATCCGCATGTAGCGGCTGAAGACGTCGGAGGGCACGCCGAACCCGGCCACGTGGCCGATGTGACGGGGGCCGTTGGCGTAGGGCCAGGCGACGGCTGACAGGACTTTGCTCATGGGCGAATCCTAGGAGCCGCTGGCCACGGCTTTTCCCCCGGTGCCTGCGCGGATGCCGCGCCGGAGGCTGGCGGGCACGGTAGAAAGGTCCGCGTGACCCCCTCGCGCCCCTCGCCCACCCCGGCCCCCGTCCCCGCCGCGCGTGAGGAGCTGGACCGCCTCCGCCGCGGGGTCTACTTCCTGCTCTCGCCGTTCTGGGTCGTGCCGTCCCTGTGGTGTCTGCTGGCGGTGGCCCTCGGGCTGGCCGTTCCGCAGCTCGACCAGAGCGCAGCCGGCGAGGCCATCCCGTTCCTCTTCGCCGGTGGGGCGGACGGCGCCCGCACCGTGCTCTCGAGCATCTCCGGCGCGATGATCTCGGTGACCGGCCTGGTCTTCTCGATCACGATCGTGGTGCTGCAGCTGGCCAGCAGCCAGTTCTCCCCGCGGGTGCTCCGAACCTTCCTCGAGAGCCGGGTCACCCAACACACCCTCGGCGTGTTCGCGGCGTCGTTCCTCTACGCGCTGACCGTGCTGCGCTCGATCGTCGACACCCCGGAGAGCTCGGTTCCCCAGGTCGCGGTGACGGTGGCCTACCTCTTCGTGCTCGCGGCGGTCGGGATGTTCCTCGCGTTCATCCACCACATCACCCAGTCGATCTCGGTCACCACCATCATCCGGCGGGCCGCCGACGAGACCCGGGCCCTGATCCGGCGCGGACAGGACGAGGCGGCCGACCACCCGGACTCGATGCCCGAGCTGCCTCGCCACGACCGGCAGCACACCGCCCTTGCCCGCCGTTCGGGCTATCTCGACACGATCGACCACCACCCGCTGTGCACCTTCGCAACCGGGCACGAGGCCCGGATCGAGCTCCTCCACCCCCTGGGCGCCTACGTCGTCGAAGGGGCGCCCATCGCCCTGGTGCACGGCGGTCCGGCCACCGAGGTCGACTGGGACGCCGGGATCGACCGGGGGCTGGGCGTACGCCACGAACGGTCGATGCAGCAGGACGCCTCCTTCGGCGTACGGCGTCTGGTCGACATCGCCGAGAAGGCCCTCTCCCCCGGCATCAACGACCCCACGACCGCCGTCCAGGTCGTCGATGAGCTGCACGACATCCTGCGCCGGATGGTCGTGGCCCGAGACCCCTATCCCGTGCGCCACGACGAGGAAGGAGTGGTGCGCCTGGTGACCGCTGACTGGACCTTCGCGCAGTACCTCGACCTGGCGCTGGACGAGATCGCGCACTACGGCAAGGACAGCCTGCAGATCCCCCGTCGGCTCGAGGCGCTGCTGCTCGACCTCGAGGCCGCCGCCACGCCGGCCCACCGGGGAACCGTGGCGGCCAAGGCCGCCGAGGTACGTCGGGTCACCGCCTGATCGAGCCGGGTCGCACTAGCCCTGCGGCCCCAAGGTGGCCGGAGCTCCGTCAACGGAGCCGGACGGCTCCTTGAGCTCCACGAAGAAGACGTGGGTCTCGGTGTCGCCGATGTTCTCGCCGCTGTGCTGCTGAGCGGGCAGCCAGTTGACCGCCCCGGCGGGGATCTCCACCTCGCGGGAGTTCTCCCCGTGCACCAGGCGGCGGCGGAACGACGACATCGTCAGCATCACGCTGTCGGGGTGCCCGTGCGGGGTGGTGCGGTCCCCCGGGGCGTCTCGATACTCCAGCACGCGGACGCGGTCGTTCTCGAACAGGACCTTGTAGAGGTCCCCGTTGGTCACCGCAGGATCCATGACCCCCATCGGCTCCACCCTTCTCGTTGATGGGTGGAGCCTAGGGACGGGCGGCAGCCTCGGACATGGCCCGAACGGGTCAGCTGAAGTCGAGCTCCGCGGTGCGCGATCGCTTGAGCTCGAAGAAGTAGGGGTAGCTCGCGAGCGCGACAGCACCGTCCCAGAGCTTGCCGGCCTCCTCGCCGCGCGGGATCGAGGTCAGCACCGGTCCGAAGAAGGCCGTGCCCTCGATCGCGATCGTCGGCGTACCGACGTCGTCACCGACCTGGTCCATCCCGAGGTGGTGCGAGGCCTGGACGGCCGCGTCGTACGACGGGTCGTCCATCGCGTCGGCGAGCTCGGCCGGGAGGCCTGCGTCGGCGAGCGACTTCTCGATCAGGGAGCGGTCGATCGCGAGGCCCTCCTCGTGGATCCGGGTGCCCAGTGCCGTGTAGAGCGGGAGCAGGACGTGCTTGCCGTGCTGCTGCTCGGCGGCGATGCAGACCCGCACCGGACCCCAGGCGTCGGCCAGCATGTCGCGGTAGGCCTGCGGGATGTCACGGTCCTGGTTCAGGTAGCCCAGGCTCATCACGTGCCAGGTGACCTCGATGTCGCGGACCTCCTCGACCTCGAGGATCCAGCGTGAGGTGATCCAGGCGAAGGGGCACTTGGGGTCGAACCAGAAGTCAGCATTAGTCATGTACTTTTCAACAATGAGGTGGTCTGGTCCATTCCTTCACCGCGGGGGCTGGAGCACGAACACATCGTGGGGCAATGCGCGATTGTCAGCGCCTGTGACCTCGGTGACATGATGCGGTCCATGCCTGGAACCAACCTGACCCGGGACGAGGCCGCCACCCGCGCCGCCCTCCTGGACATCGACTCGTACTCCATCGACCTGGACCTCACGACCGGTGACACGACCTTCGCCTCGACCACCACGATCCGGTTCACCTGCACCGAGCCCGGCGCCGAGACGTTCGCCGACCTCGTGGACGCGACCGTGCACGAGATCACGCTGAACGGCGCCCCGGTCGACCTCGCGGCGTACGCCGACAGCCGGATCACCCTGACCGGGCTCGCGGCCGACAACGTGCTCGTCGTACGCGCCGACTGCGCCTACAGCCGGACCGGTGAGGGCCTGCACCGCTTCGTGGACCCCGTCGACGACCGCGTCTACCTCTACTCGCAGTTCGAGGTGCCGGACGCACGTCGCGTCTACACGACCTTCGAGCAGCCCGACCTCAAGGCGCCCTTCACCTTCAACGTGACCGCTCCCTCGCACTGGAAGGTCGTCTCCAACTCCCCCAGCCCGGAGCCCCGCGACCTCGGTGAGGGCACGTCGGTGTGGAACTTCGAGCCCACCAAGCCGATGTCGACCTACATCACCGCGATCGTCGCCGGCGAGTACCACCAGGTCCAGCACACCTACGTCGGCAAGTTCGGCGAGATCCCGCTCGGGCACTACTGCCGCCAGTCGCTGGTCGAGTACCTCGACGTCGACGAGCTCGTGAAGCTCACCGAGCAGGGCTTCTCCTTCTTCGAGGGGGCCTTCGACTACGGCTACCCCTTCGGCAAGTACGACCAGCTGTACGTGCCGGAGTACAACATGGGCGCGATGGAGAACGCCGGTTGCGTGACGCTGCGCGACGAGTACCTCCCCCGCAGCCGCCAGGACCGCGCCTTCTACGAGTTCCGCGCCTCGGTGATCCTGCACGAGATGGCGCACATGTGGTTCGGCGACCTGGTCACCATGAAGTGGTGGGACGACCTCTGGTTGAACGAGTCCTTCGCCGAGTGGGCCTGCTACCACGCGGCCGTCGAGGTCACCGAGTTCGACGAGTCGTGGACCGGCTTCACCAACGCCCGCAAGAACTGGGCCTACCGCCAGGACCAGCTGCCCTCGACGCACCCCGTTGCCGCGGACAACGTCGACCTGCGCGCGGTCGAGGTCAACTTCGACGGCATCACCTACGCCAAGGGCGCCTCGGTGCTCAAGCAGCTGGTGGCCTGGGTCGGGCTCGAGCACTTCATGACCGGCATCCAGGCCTACTTCAAGGAGTTCGCGTTCTCGAACTCCGAGTTCACCGACCTGCTCGCTGCCCTGGAGAAGTCGTCCGGGCGCGAGCTGGAGTCGTGGGCCCAGGAGTGGCTGCAGACCTCCGGCGTGAACACCCTGGCTCCCGAGTTCACCCTCGACGAGGCAGGCAACTACGCGTCGTTCGCGATCCGGCAGACCGCTGCGGCGGACTTCCCGACGCTGCGCCGTCACCGCATCCACGTCGGCCTGTACGACGCCGTCCCCAACGCAGCCGGCGACTCGCGCCTGGTGCTGCGCTCGGTCGTCGAGACCGACGTCACCGGTGAGCTGACCGAGCTCGCCGAGCTCGTCGGCGAGCGTCAGCCGGACCTGCTGCTGCTCAACGACGGCGACCTCACCTACGCCAAGATCCGCCTCGACGAGCGGTCGCTGGCCACCCTCATCGGTGGCCTCGGCACGCTCGACGACTCCCTGGCCCGCGCCCTGTGCTGGGGGGCAGCCTGGGACATGACGCGCGATGGCGAGATGTCGGCGACCGACTTCGTGACGTTGGTGCTGAGCCACGTCGGCACCGAGACCGACGCCTTCGGCGTGAGCCGGATCCCGGCCTACGCCGCCATGGCTGCCAATTCCTACAGTGCTCCGGAGAACCGCGACGCCCTGCGGGGTGCGTGGGAGCTGGGGCTGCGCGCACTCCTGGAGCAGGCAGAGCCCGGGAGCGACCACCAGCTCTCGTTCGCCCGCGCCCTCGCGTCGGCTGCCCACACCGACCGCGCGCTCGACGACCTCGCCGCGATCCTCGACGGCTCGCTGGTCCTCGAGGGCCTGGCCGTCGACACCGACCTGCGCTGGACGATGCTGACCGGGCTGGTCAGGAACGGCCGCGCCGACGCCGATCGGATCGCCGAGGAGCTGGCCCGCGACAACACCAACTCCGGCCAGGAGCACGCCGCAGCCGCTCGGGCGGCCCGGCCCACCGCCGAGGCCAAGGCCGAGGCCTGGGAGATCGCAACCGTGCGTGACGACGTGGCCAACGAGACCCAGCGCGGCGTCGTGCTGGCCTTCCAGTGCTTCGGCCAGGACGAGGTGCTCTCGCCGTACATCGAGCGGTACCTCGCCGTCGCCGACACCTTGTGGGAGGACAAGGGCACCCAGCGCGCCTCGACGGCCCTGGAGTTCCTCTTCCCCAAGCAGCTGGCCAGCCAGGACCTGCTCGACCGGGTTGACGCCTGGCTCGAGAGCTCCCCTGCCAACCCGGCCGCCAAGCGCTACGTGCGTGAGGGACGGGCCGACGTCGCGCGCGCTCTCGTCGCCCAGGCTCGAGACGCCCAGGGCTGAGGCCTGCGCGGTTCCTGCGTGAGGTGAGGCTGCGTCAGCCGGCGTGCAGGGTGTTCTGGGCCCGCGCGTGGTCGGCGAGCATGGCGATCCCGGCGCGGAGACCGCCCACGAGGTCGCCCTCGGCGAATGCCGAGCGCATCTGGAGGGCGGCCAGCTCGACCTCGGCGTCGCGCAGCCTGCGGCGGACGTCGCCGCCGGTCACGATCTCCAGGGCCCGGGCCTGGGGGTCGACCATGATCAGGATGCTGCGGGTGGGAGCAACGAGGGAGTTGTGCAGCTGGGTGGCAAAGGCGCGGGGGTCGCCCTCGGCGGTGCCGACGAAGAGCGAGAACTCCACCCGGCACAGCTGCTCGGCCTTGCGGATGGCCTCGTCGAGGGCGAAGCGGTCGGCTCCGCGGAGCGCATCACCAGCGGGCACTTGCGCCACCGGCCTTGGACTCCTCGGTGTCGGCTCCGGCCAGCTCCGCGGTGCCCTTGCGGGGGCCACCGAACCACTGGTCGCCCATCCCGCCACCGGGCGTGGTGCTCTCGCCGCGGGCGAGCGCAGGGACGTACACCGCAGCCACGATGAGCAGGAAGAGCAGGACGGGCACACCGCCGAGCAGGAGGAGTGCAGGCAACACGTCGACAGGGTCGGGGTTGCTCCACCCTTCGGGCACGTCCGCATGGGCAGGTCCAGCCAGCGCCACCAGGGTCGCGGAGGCGACGAGAGCGGTGGTGGTCCGGCGAGCGAGGGTCGCGAGCGAGGCAGTCACCCCGAGAGGATATCGGCTCCGGCTCCCACACCCGACCCCCACGGCGTCACCTCGGTCACATTGAGGGGGTGGTCGGTGGGGGTCGAGCCCCCGGATGTACATACTGGGCCGCATGTTCGCCTTCGCAGTAGCCGCCACGTGCACCGACGACCAGACGGTCTGCACCTGGGTCGAGCGCCTCACCGGCAACGACACCGCGGCCGAGGTGGCCGACGTACTCATCGGCAAGCCGTTGGCCCTCGTCGGGCTGGTCGTGTTCGGTCTGGTCCTGCGGTGGATCCTGCACCGGCTGGTGGATCGGCTCGTCCACCGTGCCGAGGAGGGCGTGCTCCCCGACCGGGTCAGCCGGATGTCGCTCGGCAACCCGCGGGGCACCCAGTTGAGCGCCGCCCGCGAGGTCGTCGTCAACACCCGCCGCGCCCAGCGCGCCCGGACGATGGGTGGCCTGCTCAAGAGCGTCGTCAGCGGCATCCTCGGCGCCGTCATCGTGACGATGATGCTCAGCGAGGTGGGCGTCGACATCGCCCCGATCATCGCGAGCGCCGGCATCCTCGGCATCGCGCTCGGGTTCGGGTCCCAGACGCTGGTGAAGGACTTCTTGTCGGGCATCTTCATGATCTTCGAGGACCAGTACGGCGTGGGAGACGTCGTCGACCTCGGTGAGGCCATCGGGACCGTGGAGGCGGTCAGTCTGCGCGTCACTCGGCTCCGCGACGTCAACGGCACCGTCTGGTACGCCCGCAACGGCGAGATCCTGCGGGTGGGCAACATGAGCCAGAACTGGGCGCGCACCGTGCTCGACATCAGCGTCGGCTACGCCGAGGACCTCGCCCGTGTACGCCGGGTGCTCAAGGAGGTCGCGCACGACCTCTGGGACGACGAGGACTTCCGGGGCCAGATCATCGAGGAGCCGGAGGTGTGGGGGGTCCAGGATCTCGCCGCCGACGGTGTCACGGTGCGGGTGACCCTCAAGACCGCCCCGTTGGAGCAGTGGGCGGTGGCCCGCGAGATGCGCGAGCGGATCAAGGCCCGCTTCGACTACGAGGGGATCGAGATCCCCTTCCAGCAGCGGGTGGTCTGGCACCGCGGGACGACCACCAACGAGGAAGACGTCCCCGAGGAATCCCCCGAGGACGTCTCCACAGCCTGACGCGTCAGGCCGGTGCGCTCAGGCGAGCGCAGCATCCAGCGTGATCGTGGTGCCGGTGAGCGCCTGGCTGACCGGGCACCCGACCTTGGCGGCCTCGGCCGCGGCGACGAAGTCGCTCTCGGACATGCCGTCGACGACGCCGCGCACGGTGAGCTTGATGCCCGTGATGCCGGTGCCCGGGGTGAACTCGACGTCGGCGCTGGTGTCCAGCGACGTGGCAGCGGTGCCGGCCTTGGCGAGCCCGTTCGAGAGCGCCATCGAGAAACAGGCGGAGTGAGCAGCAGCGATCAGCTCCTCGGGGCTGGTCTTGCCGTTGGCCTCCTCGGCGCGGGCGGGCCACGACACGTCGAAGGTGCCGAGACCGGACGAGTCCAGCGTCACCTTGCCGGCACCCTCGAAGAGGCTGCCTTCCCAGTGAGTCGTGGCCTTGCGGGTGGTTGCCATCAGCAGATCTCCTAGTGTGTTCGGGACTCTCGGCCCGAGTCTGACACGCCGGTGTCCACCCTCCCGGAGGGTCTCGGCACAATGGAGCGAGTGACCACGTTCTACGACGACATCGGCGGCTTCGACACGATGCAGAAGATCGTCGCCACGTTCTACGAGGGCGTGGCCGACGATGACGTCCTGCGTCCCCTCTACCCCGAAGCAGACCTCGGCCCGGCCGAGGAGCGCTTCCTGCTCTTCCTCGTGCAGTACTGGGGTGGCCCCACGACGTACTCCGAGACCCGCGGGCACCCGCGCCTGCGGATGCGGCACGCGCCCTTCGCCGTCACCCCCGACGCAAAGGACCGCTGGCTCGTGCACTTCCGGGCCGGGCTCGACTCGGTCGACCTGACCGCCGAGCAGGACGCCCAGTTCTGGGACTACGTCACCCACGCCGCGCAGTTCATGGTCAACACGCTCGAGTGAGTCAGGACTGCAGCTCGCGCAATCGCTCGCGGTAGACCTCGGGCGGCTCGGCCGAGCGCTGGGTCGCCAGGTCGAAGAAGACGATCGTCACGCTGGCCCGCGACAGCTCGGTGTCACCGTCGACGATGGCCGACTCGATCGTCGCCGAGCGGGTGCCGACGTGGGAGACCCAGGAGTAGAGGTCGTAGGGCTCGGGACGGAACAGGATCGGCACGCGGTAGTCGACGTTCGTCTGGGCCACCACCATGCTGATCCGGGGGGTCCCGGGCGGGAGCTCCCGCCAGATCCGGGCGGTCAGCAGGATCCGCGCCTCCTGGAAGTACTCGAAGTACTTCACGTTGTTGACGTGGCCGTAGACGTCGACGTCGGAGAAACGGACCTGCACCGGGTAGTGCCCGACCTTCTCGCGCCGAGCCGGCTCGTTGCGCGTGCGCGGCTCGCGCTCGGCGGGCTCGAGGAAGATGGTGAGCGTCTCGCGCTCGACCGGAGTCAGTCGTCGCGGACGCTCGGTGGCGAAGACGTACGGCGTGAGCACGGTCGTCGCCCGCAGGTAGACGCGTCGACCCCCCTCGGCCTCCGGATCCGCATGGAAGATCTCGTAGGCCATCGTGAACGACGCGGCCCGGATCTCGGTGACCCAGCTCTCGATGCTGACCGGCCGGAAGTCAAAGGTGAGCGGCGCTGCGTAGGTCACCTCGTGGCGGACGACGACCACGCCCTCGGCCAGCTCGCCCGTCTGCGCGGCCGGACCGTGGGTCCGCAGCATGTCGACGCGCGCTTCCTGGAGGTAGTCGACGTACACGACGTTGTTGACGTGGCCGAGAAGGTCCAGGTCGGCCCAGCGCATCGGGCACTCGTAGACATGTCGCACGTGTCCGATGCTCTCAGACGACCCGTCGCAGGACGCAGGCGCCGACGGTGTGACGAACGCCCCGCCCGGCACCCACCCCGTCGGGGCTAGGGTGGCCAGCGCAGCAAGCCACCCCTAGATCGGAGTTCTTCATGCCTGAGGCAGTCATTGTTTCCGTCGCCCGCACCCCCATCGGTCGGGCGAACAAGGGGTCCCTGAAGGACTTCCGCCCCGACGACCTCACGGCGTTCATCGTGAAGACGGCGCTGGACAAGATCCCCGAGCTCGACCGCAACACCGTCGACGACCTCTACCTCGGCTGCGGTCTGCCCGGCGGCATGTCCGGCAACAACATGGGCCGGATCGTGAACGTGCTCAACGGCATGGACAACGTCCCCGGTGCCACGATCACCCGTTACTGCGCCTCGTCGGTGCAGTCCACCCGGATGGCCTTCCACGCGATCAAGGCCGGCGAGGGCGACATCTTCATCTCCGCCGGTGTGGAGATGGTCTCGAGCTTCCAGCACGGCACGTCCGACCACTGGCCCAACACCCAGAACCCCCTCTTCGAGGACGCCAAGGCCCGCACCGCCAAGACTGCCGAGGGTGGCGTCGACTGGCACGACCCGCGTGAGGACGGCATCCTCCCCGACGCCTACATCGCGATGGGCCAGACGGCCGAGAACGTCGCCCGGATGCGCGGCCTCAAGCGCCAGGAGCTCGACGAGTTCGGCGTTCGCTCGCAGAACCTCGCCGAGAAGGCGATCAACGACGGCTTCTGGGCCCGCGAGATCACCCCCGTCACGACGCCCGACGGCACCGTGGTCAGCGCCGACGACGGCCCCCGTGCCGGCGTGACCATCGAGGCCGCCTCGCAGCTCAAGCCGGTCTTCCGTCCCGACGGTGTCGTCACGGCCGGCAACTGCTGCGCCCTGAACGACGGTGCCGCCGCCGTGGTGATCATGTCCGACACCAAGGCTGCCGAGCTCGGCCTCACTCCCCTGGCCCGCATCGTCTCCACCGGCGTCAGCGGCCTGTCCCCCGAGGTCATGGGCCTCGGCCCGGTCGAGGCGACCCGTCGCGCGCTGGCCAACGCCAACATGAGCATCGGCGACATCGACCTCGTCGAGATCAACGAGGCCTTCGCTGCACAGGTCGTCCCGTCCTACCAGGACCTCGGCATCGACCTCGACCGCCTCAACGTCAACGGCGGCGCGATCGCGGTCGGCCACCCCTTCGGCATGACCGGGGCCCGCCTGCAGAACACGATGATCAACTCGATGGACTGGCACGACAAGAGCACCGGCCTGATCACCATGTGCGTCGGTGGCGGCCAGGGCATGGCGCTCATCCTCGAGCGCGTCTGACCCGCAGGGTCATCAGCCCAGCAGCAGCCACACCACCGAAGGCCCCACCGTTCACACGGTGGGGCCTTCGGTGTTGCGCGGGTGCTGAGCATCGTGCGCCCCGGTTAGGCTGCCGCCATGAGTGACGACACCCCCCGCTGGCTGGATCGGGACGAACAGCGGTCATGGCGCGCCCTCGTGATGGGGATGACCCTCCTCACCGACCGGCTCGACGACGACCTGCGCCAGGCCCACGACATCTCCCTGACGGAGTACGAAATCCTCGTGCGCCTCTCCGAGCGGCCGGGTCGTCAGATGCGGATGGCTCAACTCGCCGACGCCTTGGCGCACAGCCGGAGCCGGGTCACCCACACGGTGTCGCGGATGGAGTCAGCCGGGCTCGTGGTCCGCGCCAGCTCCCCTGAGGACGGCCGCGGCATCCTCGCCACGATGACCGACAAGGGATACGACCTGTTGGCGCGGGTCGCCCCGACGCACGTCAACGGCGTGCGGGACCACATCGTCGACCTGGCGAGCAGCGAGGACTTCGCGGCCGTCGGACGTGTGATGGACGCCGTCTCCGACCACCTGGTCGCCGCTCACCCCGAGATGGAGGTTCGCACCCCCTCCAGCTGACGCCGGAGGGGGTCGACCCGTCGCGAGCTGTCAGTCGCGCGTGAGCTTGCGGTGCGTGACCCGGTGCGGGCGGGCCGCGTCGGCACCGAGGCGCTCGATCTTGTTCTCTTCGTAGGACGCGTAGTTGCCCTCGAACCAGAACCACTTGCCCGAGTCCTCGTCGTCGCCCTCCCAGGCGAGGATGTGGGTGGCGATCCGGTCGAGGAACCACCGGTCGTGGGAGGTGACCACGGCGCAGCCGGGGAAGTCGAGCAGCGCGTCCTCGAGCGAGGAGAGCGTCTCGACGTCCAGGTCGTTGGTGGGCTCGTCGAGGAGCAGCATGTTGCCGCCCATCTTCAGCGTCAGCGCGAGGTTGAGCCGGTTGCGCTCACCACCGGAGAGGACCCCGGCCTTCTTCTGCTGGTCGGGGCCCTTGAAGCCGAACGACGCGACGTAGGCGCGTGAGTTCATCTCGAAGTTGGCGACCTTGATGAAGTCGAGCCCGTCGGAGACGACCTCCCAGACGTTCTTGGTCCCGTCGATGCCGCCACGGCTCTGGTCGACGTAGGAGATCTTCACCGTGGTGCCGACCTTGAGCTCACCCTCGTCGGGCTTCTCCTGGCCGGTGATCATCTTGAACAGCGTCGTCTTGCCGACGCCGTTCGGTCCGATGACGCCGACGATGCCGGCGCGCGGGAGCGAGAAGGAGAGGTCGTGCATGAGCGTGCGGTCGTCGAAGCCCTTGGTGAGGTGGTTGGCCTCGAGCACGATGTCACCGAGCCGAGGACCGGCCGGGATGTTGATCTCGGAGGTGTCGATCTTGCGCATCCGGTCGGCCTCGGCCGCCATCTCCTCGTAGCGCGCGAGACGGGACTTGCTCTTGGTCTGGCGAGCCTTGGCGTTGGAGCGCACCCACTCGAGCTCGCGCTCGAGGGCCTTGGCGCGCTTCGCGTCCTTGGCGCCCTCGATCTTGAGCCGGTCCTTCTTGGTCTCGAGGTACGTCGTGTAGTTGCCCTCGTAGGGGTGGGCCTGGCCGCGGTCCAGCTCGAGGATCCAGGAGGCGACGTTGTCGAGGAAGTACCGGTCGTGGGTGACGGCCAGGACGGCACCGGGGTAGCTGGCCAGGTGGCCCTCGAGCCACTGGACCGACTCGGCGTCGAGGTGGTTGGTGGGCTCGTCGAGCAGGAGCAGGCTGGGCTGCTGGAGCAGCAGCTTGCACAGCGCCACGCGGCGTCGCTCACCACCCGACAGGTGGTCGACCAGGACCTCGGGCGGGGGGCACCGCAGCGCGTCCATCGCCTGGTCGAGACGACTGTCGAGGTCCCACGCGTTGGCGTGGTCGAGGTCGGTCTGCAGGTCGCCCATCTCGGCGAGCAGCGAGTCGTAGTCGGCGTCGGGCTCGCCGAGCTCCTCGGAGATCTTGTTGTAACGGTCGAGCTTGCCCTTGATCTCGCCGACGGCTTCCTCGACGTTCTCCAGGACGGTCTTGCCCTCGCTCAGCGGGGGCTCCTGCTGGAGCATGCCGACGGTCGCGTCGGGCGCCAGGATCGCGTCACCGTTGTTGGCGTGGTCGAGCCCCGCCATGATCTTGAGCAGCGAGGACTTGCCGGTGCCGTTCGGGCCGACGACACCGATCTTGGCTCCGGGCAGGAACGACAGCGTGACGTTCTCGAGGACGACCTTGTCACCGTGGGCCTTGCGCACATTGCGCAGGGTGAAAACATATTCAGACATGGTCGTTGAGCCTACGGCCCGAACCCGCTTCGGGCCTGATCGGGGGCGCCGTCAGGCGGCCGCTCCCGCCGCGGGAAGCGGGTCCTCGCCGGCGCCCGGGCTGCGCACCGTCCGGGTGAACTGGCTGGTCCCGCGGTTGAGGTCGTGGCCCACGAAGGTCGCCTCGACCTCGAACGACGTCACCTCGATCCCGGCCGAGTTGGTCCAGACCTGGGCGTTGAGTCGCCCGTGGACGACCACCGGGTCGCCTCGTCGCAGCGAGGAAGCACAGTGCTCGCCCAGGGCGCGCCAGGCGCTGACGGAGTACCACTGGGTGTCGGCGTCGGCCCACTCGTCGGTCTTCTTCTGGTAGCGCCGCGGCGTGGAGGCCACCCGGAAGCGGGCCACACTCGCGTCGCCCGCCTCGCGGACGGTGACGTCGCCCCCGAGCCAGCCCTGCAGGGTCACCAAGGTCTCGTGCATCTCATATCTCCTCTGGTATCGATCGATGTGATCGATGAAGAGACTCGACGCGAGCGCCGACGTTCGCCGGGGTGACAGCACAGGCGTGTGGAGAGCACCGGGCCGACGACCCGTGTGGAGAGCTGGAGGCTACTGCAGCGCCTTGGCCAGACCCTTGCGAACACCGGCGTAGGCCTGGAGCTCGGCCTCCATCGGGATGATCACGAGCTCGCGGGAGACTTCGCCCATCGCGTCGCGGAGCCGGCGGTCGGCCACCCTGGCCCGACGACGCGCGGTGAAGCCGACCAGCAGGCGGCAGGCCAGAGCGAGCAGCACTCCGAGCACCACACCGCCCACCAGCATCAGCGTCGGCACGGGGACGACGCCGAGGTCAGGGGTGCCGGGCTTCGGAAGCTGGAGATACCCCATCACCGCAAGGGTGCCGAGCCAGAGTCCGCCGGCCAGGGCGGTGGTGATCAGCGCCCACTGGAGGAGGCGGACCGCACCGGCCCAGGCGGGAATCTTGTCGGCGCCGAGGTCGGTGCCGCCCAGCGCGGCGTCGAGCCGGTCGCCGAGATCCGGCAGGCGCGAGACGGAGGCTCGGCGTACGGCGTCGGCCCAGGGCCGAGCGAGGCCACTGGTGACGTCGTCGGTCAACGCTCGCACCTCGCTGTCGATCCTGGCCCGCTGCACCGGAGTGGCTTCCGGCATCGAGGTGCGTGCCTGCCCGGTCAGCTCCTTGCCGGAGGAACCGAGGTTGAGGTGGAGCCGCTTGAGCGGGTCGGGCTTGAGACGGGAGAGCCAGGCGGTCACGGGCCAGCCGGTGGCGCGGCGGGCTCGGAGGCGGGTCGAGCGCTCGACCGCGTCGACGACGGTCGGCACCCCGGCCGCATCGGCGAACGCGTCGTCGAGGGCGGCCACGCGCTCCTGCGACAGCGAGGGGGTCCGGCCCTCACCGCACGCCGCATCGAGCCGCTCGGCAGCCGTCTTGAGGTCGGCCTCGAGACGCGATCGGGTCATCTTCTTGGCCGCCACCCGTCGCGCGATCTCGGCACGCAGCTCGGGCAGACCGTCACCGTGCCGGGCGCTGAGCGCGATCACGGGGACGTCGCTGAGGCCGTCCTCGGCCAGCAGGCGGTGGACGTCGGCCAGCATCCCCTCGCGGCGGTCCTCCGGCACGGTGTCGATGTGGTTGAGGACCACGAGCATGACCTCGTGGTGGGAGGCGAGCGGCGCGAGGTAGCGGTCGTGGATCGCGGCGTCGGCGTACTTCTGGGGGTCCAGGACCCACACCAGGAGGTCGGCGAGCTCGACCAGACGATCGACCTCGAGGTGGTGGGACACCTCGGTGGAGTCGTGGTCGGGGAGGTCGAGGAGGACGACGCCCTGCAGCGCGGCCTCGGCGGGATCGGGGCGACCGGTGTCGAGCATCGAGTCGCGGGTCGTCTGGTGGCGAGGAGCGATCCCGAGCCACTCGAGCAGCTCGTCGGCACCCTCCCGGCCCCACACGCAGGCAGTCGCCCACGACGTCGTCGGACGTCGTACGCCGACCGCGGACAGCTCGAGCCCGGTCAGGGCGTTGAACGTGGACGACTTGCCGGACCCGGTGGCACCGGCAATGGCCACCACCGTGTGCTCAGCGGAGAGGCGCAGGCGACCGGAGGCCCTGGTCACCACGGCGTCGGCCTGGGACACGACCTCGTCGTCGACCCGGCCGCGCGCACCAGCGACTGCGGCCTCGAGACCGTCGATCCGTGCACCGATGTCGGTGCCGCGGGTGACCAGCTTCTTGGCACCCTCGAGCAAGGACGTCATTTTCTCCCTCGACCCAGCCCCGTGAGGCGGTACTGGCGGACAGTGCTGAGGCACACCTTAAGCGGTCGGCTGTTCACCGGGCGGAGTCGGCTGCCTGCTGGGCCGCGGCGAAGCGCAGGTCGTCCACGCGCCGCGAGGCTGCACGCAGCTGCTCGGGTGTGGCCGAGTCGAGTCGCAAGGAGTCGAGCAGGTCGAGGAAGCGCGCCCGCTCGGAGTCCAGGAGCTCCCCGATCCGCGTCTCCAGCGAGGCCCGGGCCCGCTCGGCGAGGGTCCGCACCGCCTGGTCGCCGAAGACTGCCTCGAGCAGCTTCTGGCCCAGGACCGCGCCGCCACCGGCGATGCCCGCCTCGGCACCCACCAGGGCACCTCCGGTGTGGGCGAAGACGACGACCATGAGGGCCACCGAGAGGCCGTTGACGCCGTAGGCGAGGACGCGTGCGGTGCTCCGCTTGTCCGCACCCTCGGTGCGGACCATCTCCAGCACGTCCTGCTGCCAGTCGCGCACGGCCCGCTCGGCGCGGCGGCGCAGGTCGCGCGAGGCTCGGCCGAGGTCTTCGCCGGCGTCCATGAGCAGGGCCTTGCCCGAGCCCATCGACTGCCACGACATCGCGGCCCGCTCGGCTGCCGCCTCGGCGTGCTCCAGGATCAGCGTCTCCAGGCCCGACTCCACCGCGACGGTCACTCGCTCGGCCTGTTGGGGCTTGCCCTTGACCGAGGCGACGATCCGGTCGCGGAGCCAGCCGACGCGGTTCTCGAGCGACTTCAGCAGCTCACCGGTGCCGACGAACTCCTGCCAGCGGGCGAGCACCTCACCACGCAGGAGGCTGCCGTCGGCCGAGGCGAGAGCCACGGCTGCGATCGCGTCGTCGTAGGCCTTGTCGGCGTCCTCGCGCAGCCCTGCTGCGGCCGAGATCTGCTCGGTGGCGGCGTCCGCCACCGCGTGGGTACGCCGGGTGAGGACGCGGATCGCACCGTCGAGGGTCTGCTTGACGACGCCGGTCCGGGCCACGGTGTCGTCGGCCAGAGCCTCGAGCCACCCGCGGATGTCGGAGACGGCAGCCGGGGGCAGCAGCCCATCGTCGGACACGGCACCTTCGTGGACGACGAAGAGAGGAGAGTCCTTGAGCCCGCGGCTGGCGAGCATCCGGGCCAGGTGCGTCGACACGGTCTCGACGGCCTCGGGCGGCGTGCGGTCGAGCACGATGGCGACGGCCGCCGAGCGCTCCGCGGCCTGGCGCAGGAAGTCCCACGGGACCTGGTCGGCGTACCGGGCCGCCGAGGTGACGAAGAGCCACAGGTCGGCCGCGGCGAGCAGCTGCGCGGCGAGGACCCGGTTGAGCTCCTCGACGGAGTCGATGTCCGGGGCGTCGAGGATCGCGAGGCCGGCCGGGACGGTGTCGGAGGCGACCAGCTGCAGTGCGCCGGGGTCGGTGGTGGCGTGGTCGACGCGCTCGAGGTCCGGCAGCAGCCGGTCCTGGCCGAACCACTCGGCGTCGTCGGGGTGGTGCACCAGCACCGGTGAGCGGGTGGTCGGGCGCAGCACGCCGGGCTCGGTCACGCGCCGGCCCACGAGCGAGTTGACCAGGGTGGACTTGCCAGCACCGGTCGAGCCGCCGACCACGGTCAGCAGGGGCGCCTCGATCGTCATCAGCCGCGGGATGACGTAGTCCTCGAGCTGGTCGACCATCTCCTGGCGCAGGACGCGTTGCTCGGCGGCACCCGGGACCTCCAGCGGAAGACGGACCTCCTGGAGCACTCCTCGCAGTCGCACGAGGGAGGTCAGCATCTGGGTGCTGTCCGGCTGCAGATCGCTCGGTCGGTCTGTCATCGGGTGGGTACCACCTGTCCGGGGAAGGCAATCTCGGGTCGAACGGCGACGATGCGGGCGACGTAGTCCTGCCCGCGTTCGGCGAAGTGTGGCGGCGGGGTGCCGCGCAGGTAGCGATGGTGCAGGAACCCGAGTTCGATGACGGCTTGTTGGTAGTCCCGCATGGCGCGCTCCCCCGGCTTGCCACCGTGGTGACGGGCGAAGGCGCGGCCCTGCCGGCGTGCGCGCAGGTCGACGACCCACCCGATGTCGGTCCTGGGGATCAACCCGCGCTCCGCGGCGTCGCCGAGCGCTGCGGCGAGCATCCGGCGTTCCCAGCGCCTGGCCCAGAGGGACAGGGCGATGAGCCCCAGGAAGGCCGGAAGCATCAACATCGCGTAGACAGCGAGGAAGCTGGAGAAGCCGAAGACCGTCGAGGCGTTCCAGGTGGCGTGGGCCGCGACCGCCAGGACGTAGCCGACGAGTGGCGCGGCGAGGCGTACGACGGGACGCCGCGAACCGACCGCGATCCCGATCCCGATGCCCGTGAACGCGGTGAAGAAGGGGTGCGCGAACGGGCTGAAGACACCCCGCACGAGGAAGGTGCCGGTGAGCGCCTCGGTGCCGCCCGGTCCGAGCCCGTCCAGACCGTCATAGGCGGCCGCGAGATAGAGGATGTTCTCGACGAAGGCGAAGCCGATGCCGACCATCCCGGCGTAGACGATGCCGTCGAGGACACCGTCGAGCTCGGCACGCCGCCACCAGAGCAGGAGGAGCAGGAAGACGCCCTTGCTCGCCTCCTCGGTGATCGGCGCGACCACCGCCAGGCTGACGTTCTCGGTGAACCCGACCAGGAAGCCCCCGAGACCCTGGACCACGAGCGCCGCCGCAGTGGCCACGCAGCCGCCCCACAGCAGGCCGGCCGCGAGCAGTCGACGCGGCTCCGGCTCGTAGCGGTCCAGCCAGAGATAGCAGGCGACCAGCGGCCCGACCGGCAGTGCGGCCAGGGCGGTCGCAAGGACCAGGGTGCCCGGCGCACCGGAGATCGCGAGGACCAGCAAGATGGGCAGGGCGCAGAGCGCCACCAACACGGTCACGACGACCGTGAAGGCGACATTGTCTCGACGCGGCCCTGACATGGGCGGCAGCCTATCGGGCGAGGGGCCGACGTCCTGCCTTCGGCGTTACAGTGACGACGTGAGCGAGAACACGACGCCCGAGACCACGAACCCGATCGGCACCGAGCCCAAGATCGAGTCCCACGATCCTGCCGTGCCTGCGGCGTACTCCGCGTTCATGCGCACCGGCTGGGGTGAGCGCGAGCTGGACCTGCCGCGGCACCCGGTCGCCGAGCCCGCGGCGCGGCGTCGCGCCAGGCTGGCCGAGGCGTTCCGCGGCGAGCGACTGGTGCTCCCGTCGGGCACCTACCAGGTGCGGTCCAACGACACCGACTACCGCTTCCGCTCCGACACCGCACACACCTACTTCTCCGGCAACCAGACCTCGGACGCCGTCCTGGTCATCGAGGACGGCGAATCGGTGCTCTACGCCCGGCCGCGTTCCTCGCGCGACACCGACGAGTTCTTCCGCGACCGGCAGTACGGCGAGCTGTGGGCCGGACGGCGGCCCTCGCTCCAGGAGATGTCGGACTCCCTCGGGCTGACCGTGCGTCACCTCGAGGAGCTCCCGCAGGCGCTGGCCGGCTCCGGCAAGACCCGGGTCCACCGCGGCCTGTCGACCTCGGTCGACGGGCTCGTCTCGGGCGACGCGTCGCGTGACGAGGAGTTCGCGCGGGTCGTCTCCGAAATGCGTCTGATCAAGGACGCCTGGGAGATCGGTGAGCTCCAGGAGGCCTGCGACATCACCACGCTCGGGTTCGAGGACTCCGTGCGTGACTGGGCCAACGTCTTGAAGTACGGCGAGCGCTGGATCGAGGGCACCTTCTTCCGCCGGGCCCGCGCGATGGGCAACGACATCGGCTATGACTCGATCGTCGGCGGCGGCAAGCACGCAACCACGCTGCACTGGATCGAGAACTCCGGACCGATCACGCCCGGCGAGCTGGTGCTGCTCGACATGGGGGTCGAGGGCCACAACCTCTACACCGCCGACGTCAGCCGCACACTCCCGGTGGACGGCCACTTCACCGACCTGCAGCGCGAGCTCTACGACCTGGTCCACGACGCCCAGCAGGCCGGGATCGACGCGGTGCGTCCGGGCGTGCCGTTCCTCGCCGCCCACCACGCCTCGATGCACGTGCTCGCCCACGGGCTCGAGGGTCTGGGTCTGCTGCCCGTCTCCGCCGACGAGGCGCTCGACCCCGACAGCAAGGTCTACGCGCGCTGGACCCTGCACGGCACCAGCCACATGCTCGGCATGGACGTCCACGACTGCGGCAACGCAGCCGCCGACGTCTACCCCAAGGGCGACCTCGCCGAAGGCATGGTGCTCACCGTCGAGCCCGGCCTCTACTTCCAGGAGGACGACCTCCTGGTCCCCGAGGAGCTCCGCGGGATCGGCATCCGGATCGAGGACGACATCGTCGTCACCGCCGAGGGAAGCCTGAACCTCTCCGCCGCTCTCCCCCGTACCTCGGCCGATGTCGAGGCGTGGATGGGCGCAGCGGCCCGCTGACCCGACTGCTCACGTCGAGCAGGCGTCGGACGGGTCGTTCTCGACCAGGACGCAGGTGTTGGTGCCCCCCTGGTCGGAGACGTAGGTGTCGTCACCGTCGCCACCGTCGAACACGTCGTCGTACTTGCCGC
The DNA here is from genome assembly GCA_963850965.1 of uncultured Actinomycetota bacterium. Classification (GTDB taxonomy): domain Bacteria; phylum Actinomycetota; class Actinomycetes; order Propionibacteriales; family Nocardioidaceae; genus Nocardioides. The sequence goes on from CAWKMT010000005.1 coordinate 552,387, forward strand.
CTCGGAAGAGGTCGTCCCCACCTCGTCCGTAGAACGTCGTGAGGCCCGAGACGTTGGTGACCAAGAGCTCCTCAGCCAGGTCAGTGCCACTGACCGTCCACTCGACCATGTGCCCGTAGAGCCAGGTGTGCGGAGAGGCCGTCACCTGGATGTCCCGGTCCTCGCCATCGACGAGGAAGCCGCCGGTCGTCATGTCCCAGTCGATCTTCTGCGCCTTGGCCGGCCTGAGGTAGAGCAGGTCTGCGGCATCCCCCGCCGGCCCCATCGAGACGAACGAGCCGTGTCGGTCGGTCAGTCGCACGTCGACCTCGTCGTCGCCCGCTCCGGCGTCGAGGTGGATCGCGGCTGGGCCGTCGTACCCGATCCGGTCAGCGCCCTGGCCTCCGCGCAGCGTGTCGCGGCCCCCTCCCTCGCCAGTCTCGATCTGGTCGTCTCCTGCCCGGCCGGAGGCCGTGTCGTGACCCCCCACCCCGATCTTGCCGGGGAGCCCGCGGAAGGCGAGGTAGGTCGCCTCGCTGCCGGGATACAGCGCGTCGGAGCCCTGGCCCCCGATGGCCTTGTCATCGCCCGAGCCGCCCCAGAAGTACAGGCGGTTGCTCCCGGCGCGGACCGTGTCGTCCTGGCGGGTGCCGATCACCTGAAGTCGCTGCTCAACCACGGTTTCGGCCACCGTGTCATGGCCCTGGCCGCGGGCGGTCCCCTTCGCCAGGTCCACGTGGACTCCGTGCCCGGACCGAGCGAAGCTGAGGGTCTCGTAGACATCTTGCGTCGGGCTGACGTAGGGATTCTCCTCGTGGCCCACGTCGAGGTGGTCGGCACCCGGGCCTCCCTCGAGGAGATCGCCGGCCCACACCCGGTCGCCGGCGTCCTCCTCGTACCCCTCGCCGACACCGATGCCGCCGTACAGTCGGTCGTCACCGGGCCCGCCCTGGATGATGTCGGCCCCGACGTTGCCGCAGAGGACGTCGTCGCCACCGAGACCCCTGATCCGGTCGTCGCCGGCCCGTCCGACGATCACGTCGCGTCCGGGGGTTCCGATGAGCGTGTCGTCGCCTGAGGTGCCGACGATCGTGGCGGTTGCGCCGTGGCAGGTGATCGGGCGGGCCAGTGCAGTGGCCGGGCTGGTTGCCAGCATGGGGCTGGCACCGATGAGGCTGAGCGCTGCCCAGCCGACGAGTGTGGTGGAACGCATGAGAACTCCCGAGAAGTGAAGGGTGGGTGATGGGTAGATGCCGTCAGCGGCCGTTCGCGTGGAGAGGTGTGTCGATCGGTTGAGTCTCGTCTCGAGACTGAGTCACGTCGAGCAGGCGTCGTGTTTGTCGTGCTCCACCGAGACGCAGGTGTTGGTGCCACCGTTGTCGCCTTCGTAGGTGTCCTCGCCGGCACCGCCGTCGAACGTGTCATCGCCCCCGGAACCGTAGAAGGAGTCGTCCCCACCGAGCCCGTGGAACTCAGCCACCCCGGCAAAGGCCATGACCTGCTCGGGGAGGTCAGTTCCGAAGATCCTCCAGTGACTGTTGGCGCCGTCGAGCGTGACCTGCGGCGTCGCCGACACCTGGACCTCACGATCCTCACCATTCATGAGGAAGGTGCCGGTGGACATGTCCCAGTCGACGCCTGTCCCCTTCGGCACCTTCAGGGTCAGCTCGTCACCGTCCTCAGGCGAGGGACCGACCGAGACCAGCGAACCCTGACGGTCAGGCAGCGCCACGTAGACGTCGTCGGCCCCTGGGCCGGCGTTGACGTCGACGGCGGCAGGTCCGGCGTAGAACAGGCGGTCCGCGCCCTTGCCGCCGCGCAGGGTGTCGCGCCCCCCTCCTCCGGCAGTGCTGACGTTGTCCTTGCCGCCCCGGCCGTAGGCAGCATCGTGCCCGCCCACGCCGATCTTGGCGGGAGCGCCTCGGTAGGCGAAGTCCATCCCCCCGCCCGGACTCAACTCGTCGGCGTGCTTGCTGCCCCGGACCGTGTCGTCGCCGGCGCCGCCGTAGAAGCCGAGGCCGTGCTTGCCGGCCCGCACAGTGTCGTCGTGGCTCGTGCCGACCACCTGGAGCCTTAGGTCCACGACCTGGTCGTGGCCCTGGCCGCGCGCGGTCCCGGCAGACAGGTCGACGTCCACACCATGCTTGGACAGTCCGAAGCTGATGGTCTCCCAGCTGTAGCCGTCGGAGCGCGGGTCCTTGTCGTAGCCCACGTCCAGGTAGTCGTCGCCCGGTCCACCCACGAGCAGGTCGCCGGCGTACAGGAGGTCGCCGTCGTCGTTGTGGTGGCCGTTGCCGAGTCCGGTCCCGCCGTACAGGCGGTCGTCACCGCGACCACCGTCGAGCACGTCGCTTCCGACGTTGCCGCAGATCACGTCGTTGCCGCCGAGGCCGCGGATCAGATCATCGCCGGCCAGGCCGACGATCACGTCACGTCCCGCGGTGCCGATCAGGGTGTCGTCACCCGAAGTGCCGACGATGGTGGCGGTCGCGCCATGGCAGGTGATCGGCGCTGCGAAGGCGGTGGCTGGGCTGGCCAGGACCAGCGCTGGACTGGTACCGACGAGGCTGAGCACAGCCAGGCCGGCAAACGAGCGTGCGCGCATGAGAACTCCCGAGAGTGGAGGATGGTTGAAGGGGAGACGCACGAGATCGCAGGTCGGTTGCCTCGATCCCAGAAATTTCTTCACCGGTCACTAGGCTCGCCCGGTGACCCTGACCTGGATGACCGCCGGAGATCGCGACGAACACGTGGCCTCGCTGAGCCTGGCCTTCGTGGAGCGCCTCGGGCGCCCGCCGAGCGGCGTCTTCTTCGCTCCGGGACGGGTCAACCTGATCGGGGAGCACCTCGACTACAACGGCGGCTCCTGCCTGCCGATCGCACTCGAGCACGGCACCTACGCCGCGATCGCTGCGCGCACCGACCGGGTCGTCACGATCGCGAGCCGGCAGCAGGCCACGCCGTGGGTCAGCACGCTCGACGCGCTCGGGCCCGGCGACGTCACCGGCTGGCCCGCGTACGTCGCGGGGGTGCTGTGGGCGCTCCAGCAAGCCGGTGTCGACCTGCCCGGGCTCGACATCGTGGTGGACGGGCACGTCCCGCTCGGCGCCGGTCTGTCCAGCTCGGCTGCCCTGGAGTGCGCGGTCGCGGTCGCGGTGGCGACGACCGTGGGGCTCGAGCTCGACGGCACCGGGCGGCGCCTCCTGGCGGCCGCCTGCATGCGTGCCGAGAGTGAGGTGGCCGGCGCCCCGACCGGTGGGATGGACCAGACGATCTCGCTGCTGGCCGAGGCCGGGCATGCGCTCTGGATCGACTGCCGCGACCTCACCGGGACCCCGGTGCCGTGGCGGCCCGCGGACGCCGGGCTGGTGCTGCTCGTGGTGGATACGCAGGCGAGTCACTCGCTGAACGACGGCGACTACGCCACGCGCCGCCAAGAGTGCGAAGCCGCTGCGGCCGCGCTCGGCGTACCCCTGCTGGCCGATGTGACCGACGCAGCAGCAGCCCTGCGCGCACTCGACGACGACGTCCTGCGACGCCGGGCGCGACACGTGCTCACCGAGACAGCCCGCGTCGAGGAAACAGTCGAGCATCTGCGCGCGGGCGACATCGCTGCGCTGGGACCTCTGATGACGGCCTCGCACGCGTCACTGCGCGACGACTTCGAGGTGTCGTGCCGCGAGTTGGATCTGGTCGTCACCACCGCACTGGCCCAGGGAGCCCTGGGCGCCCGGATGACCGGCGGCGGGTTCGGCGGCTCGGCCATCGCCCTGGTGCCCAGCGACCTGGTTCCGTCGGTCGTCGACGCGCTCGAAGCGGCCTTCGCGGCCGCGTCGTTGCCTGCTCCGACCCTCCTCGCCGCTGCGGCCGGCGACCGCGCCCGGCCGCTCAGCCCTTCAGGTGCGCCCGCTCCCGAACGTCGGCGCTGACGGGGTCATCACCCCGCCCGGGGCTTCAGCGGCCACTTCACCAAGCAGAACTCGTTGCCGAACGGGTCGGTCATCACGGCCCACTCCAGGAACGGCTTCTCGTCGGAGGGGTAGGGGGCCGGTGGCATCCGGGCGACTCCACCGATCTCCTCGGTACGTCGCACGGCCTCCGCGACGTCTTCCACGCGGAGGTCGAGATGCGTCCCACCGACCCACGAGGTCTGATCGCTCGGCACCCGTTGGAGGAGCATCCAGAGCCGCTCGTCGGCGTCGGTCAGGACGGAGTACCGGTCACCGCTCTCGTCACCGTGTCTCGAGAGCGGCACCAAGCCCGTGAGCGCTGACCAGAACCGTTCGCCCTCATCGAGGTCGGTGACGTTGACGACCGGTTTCCAGAGCTGGGCGATTCCACGAGGTTTCGGCATGGCTGACTCCTTTCGGAGTCGATCATGGCCTCGGCCCCGGGGCCCGGGAAGGCTGCCCGGGTCAAGTTTTCGAGACTCGTCGTGGACCGGTTGACCAGCTCAGGCGATGCACGCGAAGTCGACCAGCCAACGACTGGCCCCCGAGTAGACCAGGGGCGCTGCCCAGGCGCCGACGACCCACGGCCACGGGGTGCGGAGGACGACACCGACCGTGAGGCCGGTGAGGTAGGCGACAACGGCCAGCGCGGCGGGGACCACCAGCGCCGCTCCCGCGGGGGCACACAAGGGCAGGAGCAGCCAGGTGGTGGCGTCCGAGCCCAGCCGGCCGAGTGAGACCACCGCCAGCAGTGCATTCAGCCACAGTCCGGTGACGACGAGTGCCCCGGCGAGGTGTCCCTTGGCCGGGGAGGTGCCGGGCCAGAGCCGGGAGCGATGCCGAGCTGCCAGGAACGGCAGCAGCAGGGACGCCACGAAGCCGACGAACGGAACGGTGAAAGCCAGGACTCCCGGCACGGCAAGTGCTGCAGTGCTGCGCCCCCTGCCCAGCGCTGACTCGGTCTGCTGCGTGGCCATGCTCATCATCTGCTCCCTCGGTCGCTCGCCACGCTATCCCCGGCTGAGCCCACCCGCCTGAGCACGTGGGCTCAGATCGGACTCCCCGTGGCCGTGCCGAGTCCCAGCCCGTGGTCAGTGACTCAGGCCGTCGCGCACGTCAGGCTTCCTCGAGGCCGAGCTGCAGATCGACCAGAGCCGCGCGCGAACGCTTGATCTCGTCGAGCTGCAGTTCGACGAGGGACCGCATCTTCGGGGACAGGTCACCGGCCAGCGCGCCCTCGTAGCGTTCGACTGCGTGATCCTCGCCCTGGATCGCTGCCTTCAGCACGGCAGAAGGCCCCGATCCGGTCACGACGTCCTTGAGCGCCAGCCAGCCGCGGTGAGCAGCCGCCGACAGCGACCCGCCGGAGTCGTTGTCCTCGCCGTACTTGTTCTCGACGCCGCGCAGCTGGGTCTGGAACTGATCGCGCTGCTCGCTGTAGCGCCGGAGGATCGAGGCGAGCTCCTCGTCGTCGCCGGCCACGTGCTCGGCGCCCTTGGCGTAGCCGTCGCGGCCGTCCTCGGCAGTCCGGACCAGGTCCTCGATGAACTCGTCGTCGTTCGGCATGGGGTGCCTCTCGCTGGGCAGCGGTCCCCACGGTCAGCAGGGCGGTCCCTGCCCACGTTAGTGCGCCACGCACGATCCGGCTGTCGTGCTCACCTTTGCGCCGCCAGCGCCGGGAACGACGAGCGCTGGCGCTACCCTTGGCCCCGGATTGGACGTCCGGTCGTCCGATCCCCGCCCCTGTAGCTCAGCTGGATAGAGCAAGAGCCTTCTAATCTCTAGGTCGCAGGTTCGAGTCCTGCCGGGGGCACCCACTCAGACGTCAGCGACCCGATCAGCGCGGGGTGCTGGTCTCGGGGTCGACGATGCGGCTCCGATCGGGTTCGAACCCGTGCTGCATCCCCCAGATGACCGCCTGGGAACGGCGCGTGACGTCGATCTTGCGGTAGGCCGTGCGGATGTAGGTCTTGACCGAGTTGATGCTCAGGTAGCACCGCTCGGCGATCTCCTGGTTGCTCAGCCCCTGGGTGATCAGCGCGATCACCTCGGCCTCCCGGTTGGTGAGGCCCACCTCGCGGCCGGGCCACGCGCCCTGGTCGTCGTTGGATCCGGTGACCCCGTCGACCTCGGGCAGCACGATGGCCCCCGCGTGCACCGCTTCGAGCGCCTCGACGATGCCCGACGCCGAGGTCTGCTTGGAGAGGTAGCCCGAGGCGCCCTTGATGATCGCTCGCTCCACGAGGTCGGGCTGGAGGTTCCAGCTGAAGATCACGACCTTGGCGGCCGAGCCGTGGACCAGGTCCTCGAGGTCGACGCCGTCGCCCTGGACCTGCCCGAAGGTGTCGTAGAGGATCACGTCGACATCGGTGAGGACCGGCACACCGGAGTCCAGCTCGACGACCGCGACGCGCTCGTGGTGGGGGGCCAACATCGCCGCAACTCCAGCCACGACCATCTCGTAGTCGTTGACGATGGCGATCCGGATGCGGCCCTCCTGGGTGGGAGACATGCCCCGACCCTATTCACCCGCGCGGAGGAAGTCCTCTCCTGGCTCAAAGTTCTATGCTGAAAACTCGACACCCGAGCAGCGGGAGACGAGACCACACCTGACTGAAGGATGACTGTGCCGGACTCTCGGACCTGGCCTGTGCGACTTCACCGCGCGGCAGACCGCGATTCAGCATCCCTCGACACCCTGGCCGATGCGGCACTCGGGGCCTCACGCAGCGTCCCGTTCGACGCGCTGGCGTTGGCCAGGGTCTGGGCTCCTCGCCTCCCGCTGCCCGGAGCCGGCCGGACACTGGAGCTCTGGGAGGCGCTCGCGACCGTCGCGGCCGTCAGCCTTTCGGTGGCCCGGGCTGTGGAGCCCCACCTCGACGCCCGCGCCATCCTGGCCGAGGCCGGTGTGCCGGACCCTTCCGGGACCTGGGGCGTCTTTGCCGCCGAGGGACCCTGCGGCCGCCTCGAAGCAACACCCACCGACGACGGCTGGACGCTGGACGGCATCAAGCCGTGGTGCTCGCTGGCCGGCAACCTCGACCACGCGCTGGTCACCGCCTGGGTCGACGACCGGGTCCGTGGCCTCTTCGCGATCGACCTCTCCCACCCCGGAGTCCGGCTCACCCGCGACGGCTGGCACGCCCGCGGCCTGCGCGACATCGCCAGCCGTCCGATCAACCTGAGCGCCGTGCCCGCGACCGCCGTCGGCGAGCCCGGCTGGTACCTCCAGCGCAACGGCTTCGCGTGGGGCGGGATCGGCGTCGCCTCGGTCTGGTACGGCGGCGCGGTCGGCGTCGCCCGTCGGCTGCTGCGCCAGTCCCAGGAACGCACCCCCGACCAGGTCGCGCTACTCCACCTGGGACGCGTCGACGTCGCCCTCACCACGGCCCGGCTCGCACTGGCGGAGGCCGCCGAGCAGGTCGATGCCGGGACGGCCGGGGGCGCCGCGGGCGCCCTGCTGGCCGCTCGGGTGCGCCACGTGGTCGCCGACACCGTGGAGACGGTCCTCATCGAGGCCGAGCACGCGCTGGGGCCAGGCCCCCAGGCGCTGGAGCCCGAGCACGCCGAGCGGATCGCCGACCTGCGGCTCTACGTCCGTCAGCACCACGCCGAGCGGGACTCCGCCCACCTCGGCGGCCTGGTCCTGACCCACGCCGAGAAGGAGGGCCTCCCGTGGTGACCGCCCCCTTCACGCACCGAGGCACCGGCACCGCCGCGGACTCCTGGCGGCAGGACCCGCGGTGGGGCAAGGCCCCCACCCTGGAGCTCGCCAACGGCGAGGGCCCCTTCACCCGCCTCGTCGTGGTCGCCGCGCACCCCGACGACGAGAGCCTCGGCGCCGCGGGGCTGATCGCCACCGCCCACGACGCCGGCCTCGCGGTGTACGTCGTGCTGCTGACCGCCGGCGAGGCCTCCCACCCCGAGTCCCCCACCGTGAGCCGACACCAGCTCGCCACCCAGCGGCTCACCGAGGCCCAGAACGCCCTCGACATCCTCGCCCCCGGTGCACCCCTGGTCTTCCTCGGAGCGCCCGACGGAGCCGTCTCGAACGACGAGTCCGCAGTGACGACCAGCCTCGTCGAGCTGATCGGGGACGGGCGACAGACGTTGCTGGTGGCCCCCTGGCGAGAGGACGGCCACCCCGACCACGAGGCGGCCGGACGCGCGGCGGTGGCGGCGGCGCGACGTACCGGCGCCCGGGTGGCGCAGTACCCCATCTGGATGTGGCACCACCGGTCGATCGACGCCGCCCCGTGGGACGAGTTCGTCCAGCTCGAGCTGGACCCCGACGTCGCGGATCGCAAGGCCCGCGCCATCCAGGCCCACATCAGCCAGGTCCGGCCGCTCTCGGGCCGGGCCGGCGACGAGGTGCTCCTCTCCGAGACCTTCATCGCCCACTTCAGCTCGCCGGTCGAGCACTTCGTCATGGACGGCGTCGACGACGACGCCCTCGACGACCTCCACCGCGAGTCAGCCGATCCGTGGGGCGTGGACGTGCGGTGGTACGAACACCGCAAGCGCCTGCTCACCCTGGCCGCGCTGCCCCGTCAACGCTTCCGGCGAGCCCTGGAGGTGGGGTGCTCACGCGGCGCCCTCGCCCAGGACCTCTCCGAGCGCTGCACCGAGCTCGTCGCCGTCGACAAGAGCCCGACGGCCGTGCACGCAGCCCGACGCCGCCTGCAGGACCTCGTGGGCGTGAGGGTCGAGGAGGCCGATGTCCCGGACGAATGGCCCGAGGGCCGCTTCGACCTCGTGGTCGTCTCCGAGACCGGCTACTTCCTCAGTCCCGCCCACCTCGACCGCCTCATCGACCGGATCGCCGACAGCCTCACCGAGGACGGTGTCGTCCTCCTCTGCCACTGGCGCCACGAGGTCTCCGGCTGGGTCCTCAACGGCCCCGACGTCCACGAGATCTTCCGGGGCAGCCGCCTGCCCGACGAGGCAGCCACCTACACCGACCGCGACGTCGAGATCCTGGTGCTCTGCCGGGCGGAGACCTGGCCGGACCCGCGGGCGTGACGCCGGCGAGTCAGGGGCCGCACCTCGACGCGGTCCACGTGGTGATCCCTGCGCACGACGAGGAGGAGCTCCTCCCCCGGTGCCTGGAGTCGGTCACCGCCGCCCTGCAGACGCTGCTCCTGGATCAGCCCGGGCTGGCCACCCGCATCACGGTGGTCGCCGACCGGTGTCGCGATCGCACCCTCGAGATCGCGCTGGGCCATCACGACACCGAGGTCGTCGAGACCGCCGCCGGCTGCGTGGGGGCGGCCCGCCGGGCGGGGGTCGCCCGGGTGACCGACGAGGCTCGGCTCGACGGCTCGTCGCCCGACCGGGTCTGGCTCGCCCACACCGACGCCGACACCGTCGTACCCCCGCACTGGCTGGTCGCGCAGGCGCGCCTGGCTCGCCGCGGCTTCGCGATGGTCGTCGGGACGGTGCGCCCCGAGCAGCCCGACCTGACGCCACGGGCCTGGCGGACCTGGCACGAGCGGCACCGGTGCGGTCGAGGGTCACCCCCATGTCCACGGGGCCAACCTCGGACTCTCCCTCGAGGCCAGCCTGGCGGTCGACGGTTTCCCCGCGCTGGCCGTGCACGAGGACGTCCACCTGGTCGAGGCCGTACGTCGGGCCGGCTTTCGGTGGTGCGCGACCGCCACCACTGAAGTGGTCACCTCGGGCCGACGGCGCGGACGGCTCGAAGGTGGGTTCGCGAGCTACCTGGCCGCCCTCGAGGAGCCCGACGTCGTGGCGTGAGCGACGACACGCCCTGCGGATGCAGGGGTTGGCCGGTTCCAGGGGATAGAAAGGACGAGGCCCCGCAAAGTATGAGTTTGCGGGGCCACAATCATGTCCGAGCCACCTCAGCTGCTCGGTGCTCCGGCCTCGGTGGCGTAGGTGTCGATCTCGGCCAGCACGCGCTGCTTCACGTCAGCCTCGGCGTACGACGCGGTGATCGCCGCGCGGGCGAGGTCGGCGATGCCGGCCTCGTCGAGGTCGAGCAGGTCGGCGGCGACGGCGTACTCCTGGTTCAGGCTGGTCCCGAACATCGGCGGGTCGTCGGAGTTGATCGTGATCGTGACGCCGGCGTCCACGAAGGCACGCAGCGGGTGCTCCGCGAGCGTGGCCACCGCCCGGGTCGCGATGTTCGACGACGGGCAGACCTCCAGCGGGATCCCGGTCTCGGCGAGGTGGGTGAGCAGCGCCGGGTCCTGGACCGAGGAGGTGCCGTGGCCGATCCGATCCGCACCCAGGAGGAGCAGGGCGTCCCAGACGGTCCCCGGACCGGTCGTCTCCCCCGCGTGCGGCAGGCTGCGGAGGCCCGAGGCACGGGCGGCCGTGAAGTGCGGCTCGAACTGCGGGCGGGGTACACCGATCTCGGGACCGCCGAGGCCGAAGCCGATCAGCCCGTCAGGTCGGTGCTTCAGGGCGTAGTCGAGGGTGGAGTCGGCGGCACGCAGACCGGCCTCCCCGGGGATGTCGTAGATCCAGCGCAGCACGAGGCCGAAGTCGCGCTCGGCAGCGACGCGCGCATCCTCGATCGCCTCGGTGTAGGCCTCGATCGCCATGCCGACGCCCTCCTCGTGCGGGCGCACGGAGGTGTACGGCGTACACGTGAGCTCGGCGTAGCGGAGGTTCTGACCGGTCGCCATCTCGCGAGCGACCTCGTAGGTGAGGTAGCGGATGTCCTCGGGGGTGCGGACCAGGTCGACGACCGCGAGGTAGACCTCGATGAAGTGCCCGAAGTCCCGGAACTCGTAGAAGCGCCGCAGCTCGTCCGGGTCACTCGGCACGACCCCCGGGTGGCGCGCGGCGAGCTCGGAGACGATCCGCGCTGAGGCGGAGCCGACGTGGTGCACGTGGAGCTCAGCCTTGGGCAGGCCGGCGATGAAGGACGTGTGGGAGGGGTGAGGGCTCACCCGAGGCACTCTGTCAGGCAGCCCCTGCTCGAAGCCAGCCCACGAGACCAGCCTGCGCGCGGCCCCCGCCGGCCCAGGTCAGCCGAGCTCGTCGAGAAGCGCGGCGGCCAGGCCGTCGACACCCCCGTCGCTGCTGATCTGCTCACCATTGACCAGGACGGTGGGGGTGGTGTTCACCCCGGCCTTGGACGCCGCGTCGGTCGCATTGATGACCCACTGCCGGAAGGCGAGCTCCTCGATCGGGCCGCGGACCTCGCTCTCCACGGCGCCGGCCTCGACAGCCAGTCCGACCAGGTCGTCGGCGTCGGGGAAAGGCCCGCTCTCGGAGGGCTGGTTCTCGAAGAGCAGGTCGTGGAACTCCTTGGCCACCTCCGGGCCGGCCACGTCGAGCACGACGCCGAACGCACTGACGGCCTCCATCGAGTAGTCCATCGACAGCAGCTGGAAAGGGCGGTACTCGACGTACACCGTGCCGTCGGCGGCCAGCTCGGCCAACGGCTCGCGGGTCCGCTCCTCGAGGGCCGCACAGAACGGGCACAGGAAGTCCTCGTAGATGACGACCTTGTCGGGAGCCGACGGGTCGCCGATCGCAAGCGAATAGTCGTCGACCGCGCCGGCAGGCGAGCGGGTCGGCGCGGTCGCGAGGTCACGACCGCTCTGCAGGAAGTAGCCCACCACGACCACCAGCACCAGGCCGAGCAGGATGCTGCCGACCTTGGTGATCATGCTGAAGTCGCTGCAGACGCTCGCCCGCGCTCAACTCCGCGGCGGCGCGCTGCTGACGGGAGAGCTGGGCGTTCTTCTTCGACATCGGTCAGGCCCCTTCGTGGCTGCGGAACAGAAGACGGTCGAGCGCCAGGCGACTGCGCGGCGACCAGACGAGATAGGCGGAGAGCAGGAACAGGCCGACGTCCCGGGCGATCTCCCAGGGGTACTCGGCAGAAGCGCCCTTCCTGGACGCCGCCCCCACCGAAGCACCCGCAGTCGATCTCGAGCCCGCGGGCCCACGCCGAGGCGATCCCGACGACGAAGGCAGCGAAGAGCAGGGCCGACAGGACCGCCGCGCCCCGGGTGAGGAGGCCCAGGACGAGGGCCAGCCCGATCACCACCTCGAGCACCGGCAGCAGATGGCCGACCGTCGGGACGATGCTCTCGGGGAGCAGGTCGTAGGCCCGCACGGCCCGCACGCTGGCGTACGGGTCGGGCAGTTTCAGTGCCCCGGCAACGATCCACACGCCGCCGGTCACCAGCCGAGCCACCAGGCCGAACCACTCCCTCATGCCCTCCAGCCTAGGTAGCCCACCTGAGCGGTGGCCGAGAGGCCCCGCGCCGGGCGTAGGGTGGCTCCTCGTGAACGAGAGACTGGTCTGGATCGACTGTGAAATGACAGGGCTCGACATCGGAGCCGACGCGCTCATCGAGGTCGCGGCCCTGGTCACCGACTTCGACCTCAACGTGCTCGGTGAGGGGATCGACCTGATCATCAAGCCTCCGGCGGAGTCGCTGGAGCAGATGGGTGACTTCGTCCGCAACATGCACGAGACCTCGGGGCTGCTCACCGAGCTCGAGGCCGGGATTGCGATGGCCGACGCCGAGCAGCAGGTGCTCGACTACATCAAGGAGCACTGCCCCGACGGCAGCCGTCCTCCGCTGGCCGGCAACACCGTCGCCACCGACCGGCTCTTCCTGGCTCGCGACATGCCGCTGCTCGAGTCGTTCCTGCACTATCGGATCGTGGATGTCTCCTCGATCAAGGAGCTCTCGCGCCGCTGGTTCCCCCGTGCGTACTTCCAGTCCCCGGCCAAGCGCGGCAACCACCGGGCACTCGCCGACATCCAGGAGAGCATCGAGGAGCTGCGCTACTACCGCGAGGCGGTCTTCGTCCCCTCGCCCGGTCCGGACAGCTCCCTGGCGCGGGCGATCGCCGAGCGTCACGGGGGTTCGTTGACCGGCCTGACGGGCGACACTCCCGATGCGGAAACTGGCGTAGGGAACTAGTACACTTCCCGACGGTCCGGCCGGTACGGCGGATCCACGGTGGGTATAGCTCAGCTGGTAGAGCGCCGCCTTGTGGTGGCGGATGTCGCGGGTTCAAGTCCCGTTACTCACCCCAGTGTGATCGAGCCCCTGACCTGCGTGAGCGGGTCAGGGGCTCGACTCATGTCAGCTCTCCCCCAGTGGGGGCAACCCCCAGGCTGGGGTGGCGCCTCGCTGGGTGCTGCGCGACGTCCACTCGAAGGACTGACCGCTCAGCGGCTGGTCAGTGTGGCGAGCTCGGTTCCGTCGGCGTCGAGGAAGGAGTAGGTCAGGTCGACGCTGCCGACCTCCGGGGCGACGAGCCCGGGAAGGTGGCCACCGAAGCCTCCCGTGACGTGGTCGATGGGCAGGGTCACGTCGGTGCCGTTACCGGTGATCCGGACGGCTGTGGCCGCTGCCGTCGGGCTCTGACCGTAGGCAAGGTAGAACATCGGGTTCTGCGCCCCACCCTCGTCTTCAGGAAGCTGGACCCAGCCAAAACTCACCTGCTCGTAGTGACCGCTGCTGTCCCCGGAGAAGCAGCCGACGCCGAAGTCGTCGTGGTCGGTGCCGGGGCGATCCTCCTGGATGGCTTCGCACGATCCACCGGCGGCGCTCTGACCACGCCACACCGTGTAGCGAGTTCCATCAGGGACAGCGAAGTCGGCGATGGGCTGCACACCGGTGACATCGAACGCCTCACCGCTCTGGGCGTCGAGCCGGTCGAAGGCATCGGTCACGAACTGCGGCACCGAGCCGCCGGCGTAGGCGGCTCCGGCGCCGAGAACTCCGACACCCACCAGACCGGCCGCAGCGATCCGGAGGCGTCGGCTGCGCGCCGTGGGCGCCGTCGCCCTGGTGGGTGTGGCGAGGATGCTGGCGAGGGTGGTGGCCGACCACTCGGGGTCAAGTCGGGTCGGCTCGGGACGAAGCTGCTCGATGGTGTTCATCGGGTCTCCTGAATCGGGACGAGGACGGGTTCTGATGCGGTGTTGCGGGACGTTGCTTGGGGGCTGAGCATGGCGGCGCGAGCGCGGCTGATTCGCCGTCGGAAGGTCGCGGGCTTGATGCCGAGGACCGCTGCTGCTTGATCGTTGGTGAGCCCGTCCCAGCTCACGAGTAGCAGCGCTTCGCGGTGCTGCTCGTGGAGCCGGGCAAGTCGTTCGAGCGCCTCGCGGCGGCTGAGCGCCGTGTCGGCGGTGTCGGCTGCATAGGCGGCGACGTTGTCGAGGAGTGCGATGCGATCCGCGAGAGCGCTACTACGTCGTGCTACACGAGCCTTGTTTCCGATCACCTTGCGTGCCGTGACCAGGAGCCAGGGGATCGGTGGAGTGGGCATGTCCTGCCACCGCCGCCAGGCGATGAGGAAGGTGTCGGCGACCACGTCGTGCGCCAAGTGCTCGCCGACCTGTCGACGTGCGAAGGCCAGGACGCGCGGCGCCTCCTCGTGCCACATCACTGTGAAGTCCTCGTGTGGATTGCTCATACCACGTAGTGTCCGGCACCCCCGCGCTTGTGACCGGGTCGTGGGGATTCGTCGGTGTGGGCTCCGCGCTCGTCAGCGCTCCGCCTTCCGAGTCGACGGATCAGACGGCCGCTGGAGGAGCCGGCCCAGGGCGCAGCCAGGAGTCCAGCATGGTGCGGCTCGCCTACCCGCTGGGTGCCCGGAGCACGGTCGCGCGGTGTGCAGGTGGCGCAGCCGGATGAGGTCAGGAGTCATGTCTCGTCCTCGGGGGTGAGCCGCTTCCAGTCCGTCGTGAGCGGCAACAGCCTGGCGGCGACCCAGGCCGGGAGTTGGTCGAGGTGGTGCGGGCTGCGCGGGTCGGCGGACGCTCCGGTCGGCACCACCCAGCCACTGGCCCCGTCGGGTGCGAGGTCCCAGACGTAGCGGGCCACCGAGCCCCGCCAGGCCGCGTCGTCGACGCCGGGCACCGAGCCGGTGCAGCGCACGCAGTCGATGTCGCCACTGACGCCCGGGGCGGGGAGCCCGGGTGCGGTCGGGTCCGAGGGGTCACCGAGCGCGTCAAAGGCGTGCGCCGCGACCAAGCGGTGGGTCTCCCCCCAGGTCGAGGGGTGATCCTCCGCGTCGTCGAGCGCCGCCGCGGACACGGCTGTCAGGTCGATGCCGAAGGGGCTGCCGTGCGCCACCAGTGACTCGAACGCGCCACCGACGCGGGCGGTCAGGTCCAGCCACGGAAGGAGCACAGGGTCGTCGAGAGGCGGAGTGCTCAGCGGTGCGAGGACCGGCTCCGCCGCGATCCGTCGTACGACGGCCGCCCGCCAGGCCGCGAACGCTGCGGCACCGCGCGAGTCGGCGTCCATCCGGCCGTCCCACGCAAGGATCTCGTCACGCACCGGCCCGGGTGGTTGGTGCCCGAGCCGGTCGTGGACCAGCGCGATCGTCGGCAGCAGGGTGTCGCCGTGGATCGCGGCGAAGTCCTCGCTGGTCAACTCCACTCGCTCCCCCAGCAGCTCGCGGATGCGTCGAGCCCGGTGCGGCCGGGCGAAGGTCGTGCCGATCGGGTCGCTCTCCGGGCCGCGGCGCTCGTTCGCGGTGACCGCGCAGCCGTCGGCGGCGACTTCGTCGCGCGGGAGGGGGTGCAGCCAGCCGGTCCAGGCGGTCGCTGGGTCGGCCGCGTCGACGATGCCGAGCCGGTTGGCCTCGGAACGCTGCGGGATCCGCCCGGCGACGCGGTAGCGCACGGCACCGTGGCGGTCCGCGATCACCACGTTGTTGACGGGCTCCACCCACCGGTCCAGGGCGGCGTCCACGTCGTCCACGGTGCGCGCCCGTAGCAGCGGCAGGAGCGCATCGAACCCGAGGTCGCCCAGGGCCCACGAGGTCGTGCGCACGCTGAGGCCCGCGCCGTCGTCGACCTCACCGGAGAAGATCGGGCCGCGCTGGGTGGTCACGACCGAGACCAGGTGGGGCTCCTCGCCACGGACCGCGATCTCCTCGACCCGCTCCTCGGCGGACCCCCAGCCGTCGGGGCCGAGCGCCTGGACGGCACCGGCCACGCGGCGCAGCCGCTCGGCGTACACGTCCTGGTAGTCGGCGGCGGCGTTGGTGATGGCCCACGCGACGTCACCCGCGTGGGCGAAGTGCTGGACGCCCGGCACCCCGGGGAAGCTGAACCCGGCCACGTCGAACTCGTCGCAGGCCAGTCGGACCTGCTGGTAGACACCGGGGCTCTCGAAGGCCCGGTGTGGGTCGCCGCCGATCAGCGGAAAGCCGCTCGCGGTCCGGGACCCGCCGACCACCCAGGCGTTGCTGCCGCTGGTGATCGGGCCTTCGTGGGTGAGCAGGGCGGCGTCGGCCCCCAGGACCTCGCGCGCACGGTGGGCCCAGAGTTTGCCGGGCAGGGACGCGAAGAGCAGGTGCTGGCCGAGGAAGACCGCGAGCGGTGTCCACGTCTCCCACGGCTGGGGCTCGATGCCGAGGTCGGTCAGCTCTGGTGCGTCGGCGTGCAGGCCGGCGTTGACGCCCTCGACGTACGCCGTGACGAAGGCGGCGGTCTCCGGCTCGAGCGCGTCGTACGCCCGGCGAGCGGTGTCGGCAATGCGGGTACGACGACTGAACCGGTCCCACGGAAGACCGGCCGTGCCGAGCACCTCCGCAGTCGTGCCGGTGGCGCGGCGACGCTGGTGCTCGAGCTGCCAGGTCCGGTCGCGGGCCGTGACCTCGCCCTGGGCGTACGCCAGGTCGAGGACGGAGCCGGCCCGCACGTGCGGGACGCCGATGTCGTCGCGGTAGATCCTGACCACGCGGGCGACGCTAGCCGACCGGGCGGACCCGCTGGGCTCAGCCGGGGATGTGCCCGAAGTTGCCGCGCTGGAAGTCCTCGTACGCCTGCATGACCTCGGCCTTGGTGTTCATCACGAACGGGCCTGCCCAGGCCAGGGCCTCACGGATCGGCTGGCCGCCCACGATGATCACGTCGAGCTTCGGGGAGCGGCTCTCCTGGCTGCCGTCGGCGGTCACCGTCAGGTAGTCACCGGCGCCGAGGACCGCGGACTGCCCGGTCTGGATCGGGCGGGCGTCGGTGCCGACCGTGCCGTGCCCGTTGAGGACGTAGACCAGCGCGTTGAAGTCGACGTTCCACGGCAGCTCGAGGCGAGCGCCGGGCTCGATGCTCGCGTGCACCAGCGACATCGGGGTGAACGTCGACCCGGGGCCGTCGTGGCCTGCCACCGAGCCAGCGATGACGCGCACGAGCGAGCCGGCGTCCGGGGACGTCAGCAGGGCGACCTCGCCGGAGCGGATGTCCTGGTACTTCGGGTCGTTCATCTTGGCGTCGCTCGGCAGGTTCACCCAGAGCTGGATGCCGTGGAAGAGGCCACCGCTCGTCACGAGCCACTCCGGCGGGGCCTCGATGTGCAGGAGGCCGGAGCCGGCAGTCATCCACTGGGTGTCGCCGTTGGTGATCGTGCCGCCGCCCCCGTGGCTGTCCTGGTGGTCGAAGACGCCGTCGATGATGTAGGTGACGGTCTCGAACCCGCGGTGGGGGTGCCAAGCGGTGCCCTTGGCCTCGCCGGGTGCGTACTCCACCTCACCCATCTGGTCCATCATGATGAACGGGTCCAGGTGGGCCATGTCGATGCCGGCGAAGGCGCGGCGGACCGGGAACCCCTCGCCCTCGAAGCCCTGGGGCGCGGTCGAGACCTGCCACACGGGGCGCGGCTGGTCGCCCAGCCCCGGCGTGGGGAGCCGGTCGAGAACGGTGAGGTCGTCAACGGTGATCGCGGGCATGGGTGCCTCCTTCGTGTTGCTGGTGGAACCTTAGTTGAATGCTTGATATTCCAGCGACCGACCGGCGGAGCGGTGGTGGTCCGGACCACACCCCCGACTAGGTTGTGGCGATGCACACGGTCAAGAAGCAGTACGACGTCGTCGTCGTCGGAGGCGGGCACAACGGGCTCGTCTCGGCGGCCTACCTGGCCCGCGCCGGACTCTCGGTCCTCGTCCTCGAGCGACTCGGCCACACCGGCGGCGCGGCCGTCTCGGCCACCGCCTTCGCTGGCCAGCCGGCCCGCCTCTCGCGCTACTCCTACCTGGTCTCGCTCCTCCCCAACGAGCTGGTCGCCGACCTCGGCCTGGACCTCTCGTTCGCCTCGCGGACCGCGGCGTCGTACACGCCGGTTGCGCGTGGGGGCCGGGCCGGCGGACTCCTCGTCGAGCGCCCCGAGGGTGACGCCACGCGGGCGTCGTTCCGCGCGCTCACCGGCAGCGACGACGAGTACGACGCGTGGCTGGCCTTCTACGCCGACGTCGCCGGGTTGGCCAAGGTCGTCGCGCCCACCCTCCTGTCTCCCCTGCCCACCGAGCGGGAGATCCGCGAGCAGGTCGATCCCTTCGTCTGGCGCGACATCGTCAGCCAGCCGTTGGGGGCCACCATCGAGGCCCGGTTCAGCGACGACACCGTCCGAGGAGTCGTCGCCACCGATGCACTCATCGGGACCTTCGCCTCGATGCAGGATCCGTCACTCATCCAGAACCGCTGCTTCCTCTACCACCTGGTCGGCAACGGCGACGGCGAGTGGCGCGTCCCCGTGGGCGGGATGGGCGCGGTCACCGACGCGCTGGCCCGCGCTGCCCGTGAGGCCGGGGCCGAGGTCGTCACCGGGGCCGGCGTCAGCCGGATCGACACCGCCGGCGACGGCGGCGAGGTGACCTTCCATGACGGGACGGCCACCCAATCGGTCACCGGTCGCTTCGTGCTCGCCAACGTGGCGCCCTGGGTGCTGCGGATCCTGCTGGGAGAGACCGAGGACCCCGACGGCAAGCCCGAGGGCGCCCAGCTGAAGATCAACTTCCTGCTCAACCGGTTGCCCCAGCTGAGGTCCGGCGTCGATCCCGCCGTCGCCTTCGCCGGCACCCTGCACCTGAACGAGGACTACAGCCAGCTCGAGGCGGCGTACGCCGATGCTGCGGCCGGGAGGGTCCCCTCGGCGATGCCGGGCGAGGTCTACTGCCACTCGCTGAGCGACCCCTCGATCCTCGGTGATTCTCCCGCCGGCACCCAGACCCTGACCTACTTCGGCCTGCACACCCCGGCGGGACTCTTCGCCTCCGACCCCGAGGGCGCCAAGGCGCTCGCGGTCGAGCGTGCTCTCGCCTCGCTCAACGAGCACCTGGTCGAGCCGATCGAGAGCTGCCTGGCCACCGATGCCTCCGGCAAACCGTGCATCGAGGCGAAGATCCCCCAGGACATCGAGAAGGACCTCGCGATGCCGGGGGGCCACATCTTCCACGGCGACCTCGCCTGGCCGTGGGCCCCCGGCCGCGCGAGGCTCGAGACCCCCGCCCAACGGTGGGGCGTCCAGACCGACGATGCGGCTGTCCTGCTGTGCGGTTCGGGATCCCGGCGCGGTGGTGCGGTTTCCGGTCTCGGCGGGCACAACGCTGCGCAGGCCGTGCTCGAATCCCTCTGACCCCGTGCCGATTTTTCCCGACCGACGCCCGCTGGTATCGTTCCACTCGCTTCACCACGCGCGGCATTAGCTCAATTGGCAGAGCAGCTGACTCTTAATCAGCGGGTTCGGGGTTCGAGTCCCTGATGCCGTACAAAACCGCAGGCCAGGACGCATCACGCGTCCTGGCCTTCGTCTTTGGCCATACTTTTCCCATCCTTGTGGGATTCCGGCCACACGTCCGTTAACCCGGCCTCCAACGCCAGAGCCGCCTGGGAGTCCACCGAACGACGGGCCAGGTAGACGTCCTGGGTCATCGACGGCCGAGCGTGACCGAGCTGCGCGTGGATCGGTTGGCCAGCCGTTGGCTCATCACGAACGCGAACGCGAACGCGCTCTGGGCGGAGGCCATCAGTCCAGGAGCGTGGAGCCTCGGCAGTCGCGCCCTCGGACTCGGGCGATTGGTCTGGCGTGCCAGCGACATAGGCTTAGGCTATGTCGTCTCGGGCGATCCCGCCGCCGGAAGAGGAGACCTCGCATGGATCCGTGGACCGCAACCGCGCTGGGAGTGCTTCTCGTGGCGCACCTACCGCCTTCGGCAGGAGTGTTCGGCCCCCGGGCGTTGCAGCGCCTCTATGGCGACGCCGCTGACACTGGGCAGGTGACCCTGTTGCTACTGAGGCACCGGGCAGCCGGATTCGCCACCGTTGCCCTGTTCGCTGCCGTTGCCGTGTTCGTCGAGACCTGGCGGACGCCTGCGCTGGCCTTGGGGGCCATCAACACCGCCAGCTACCTCGTTCTCTGGAGCGCTTTGCGAGACAGCCACAATGCAGCGACTGGTCGGGTCGCGGCCGTCGACGCCGTTGCGCTCGTCGTCGTGATCGCAGCCTTGCTCGTGCCGTGATCGGTGCCGGGTGGTCGGTGGAGATCTCGGCGGCGAGGATGCGCTCGTGACGGACTTCCTCCGCAGCGGTCGGGTCAGCGTCGATCTGGCGTGGACGGTCCGGTTCCGCCGCATCTGGCCGACGGACGTGTTGTCCGAACCGCGGGAGCTCGAGCGCTGGCTCCGCGAGACCTACCCGGAGACCGGATTCGCTTCGCGGGTCTGCGACGAGGATCTCCTGGTCGAGGCGAAGACACTCAGAGAAGCGATCTACTCCCTGATCGCAGCATCAGCCGGGGTGGAGCTTCTCGCCACGGCAGATCGCGCAGTGCTCAACCGTCGTGCAGCTGGCCCCAGGTTCCGGTACCGACTCGACGACGTCGGACCGGCAGCACCCCAGGTGACCACGGGCGACCAGTTCCTCACCGAGCTTGCGATTGACGCGATCCAGGTGCTCTCAGCCGATCGATCGCGGCTCAAGCTCTGCGAGGGACCAGACTGCGCTCTGCCGTTCCTGGATGAGAGTCGCGGGGCCACGCGCAGGTGGTGCACCGCACAGCGATGCGGGAACCGCGTCAACACCAAGGCCTACCGGACTCGGGCTCGGGCTCGGTCATGACGACGCGCATCTTCGAATCCGGCACGCTCACACCCAACCCTGCCGCTTTCAGATCGAGGCAACCGGACATGGCTCCCCTCTGTGTCAAGACGCGGCCGGGAGCGGGGTTCTAGGCTCGGTGGTGGCGGGTCCGGGAAGTGGCTTGTCCGAAGAGTCGGTGTGGGGATGTGAGCCGGCCGCGCTGGAGTCAGAGTCGTTGCCCCGTTGCCCTCCCGGGCCCGTCCTCGCGCCGACGACTGCGTGGGTGATCGCGTCGTCGAGCATGGTCTTGTAGACGATGTTCGGACAGTCTGCGTTTGAGGCGCGCATCGGCTTCCATCGAGGTCTTGCCGTCGGCTTTGCGGCGGTCGTAGTAGGCGCGACCTTCGGTCGGGTTGCGCAGCTGGACGGTGGCCATGATGTGCAGGACCCGGTTGATCTGCCGGTTCCCGGCACGCGACAGCCGGTGCCGGACGTGGTCGCCGGAGGAGGCGTCGATCGGGGCGGTGCCGTTCCAGGACGCGAAGTGGTCGCGGTCGGGGAACCGGGTGATGTCGCCGACCTCGACCAGCAGCCGCGCGGCACCGGACGGTCCGATGCCGTGCAGGTCCAGCAGGGTGGTGCCGGTCGCGGCGACCAGGGCGCGTAGCTCCTTGTCGGCGGCCTTCTTGCGCGAGTAGATCCGCTCGAGGTCGCCGATCAGCTCCGCGGCGACCCGGCGGCGGGTCTTGCCGGCGGCGTCGCGGGGCCGGACCTTGGCCAGCAGCGCCTTGGCCTGGGCGGCGGACAGGTCCTTCTTCGCCCCGCCCGGGATCAGCTCGAGCAGCAGCTGGTGCAGCTGGGAGATCATCCGGGTGTGGTCCTCGCCCAGGGAGCGGCGCCGGTCGACCAGCACCCGCAGCACGGCGAGCTGCTCGTCGTTGACGACCGGGCGCAGCCCGGCCATCCGGGTGCCGACCAGCGCGACGGAGTGGGCGTCGGTGGCGTCGGTCTTGCGGCCCTGCCCGGTCGCGAAGACCCGCGCCCGGGCCGACAGCTTCGGTGGGACGTCGACGACCTGCTCGCCGTCAGCGAGCAGCCGCATCGCGACGTGGCGGCCGATCCCGTTGCAGCCCTCGACCGCCCAGACCCGGTCCGGCGAACTGGCTGACGTTGACGTACCGAGCATCGCGGCGAAGCCGGCCTCGTCGGTGGCGAACCGGCCGCCGCCGAGGACGGTCTCGTCGGCGGTCATCACCTCGATCGTGACCGACCGCTTGTGCGGGTCCATCCCGATCACGACCCGTTCTGCTTGCTCGCTGCATGCGCTCCTCCCGAACCTCGATCCAGACTGGTCGTCGAGTCGGGAGGGCAACGCTACTTCGAGCTGGGCAGACCCCTCTTGAGCCTCTTCCGACTCTGGCGACGCCCGGCCCGCGCAGGCCAAATGAGAGCCACACGGGACCCCGGAAGGTCAGCGTGGGCAGCCGCATTGAGAGCGACGGACCGGGCACCTGGACCGAGCCTCGCCAGGCACCGGTCCTGAGGTCAATGAAACAAGTAGCCGCGTTCCGCGCGGTCGCGCCGATGTCCGGACGTCCTTCCACCCGCCGTTGGTACGTTCCCGCCATGGAGCCTTGGGGTGCGATGCAGTTCGGAGACCCGTGCAAGGAGTGCGCTTTCGACTGGTCGTTATCGCCACAGGCCGCCATCCAGTGGGTTTCACATCTGCAGGCGCGCCTCACCGCAATAACCTCGTCCGCCGAAGGTTCAGAGCGCCGCGAGTCCGGAGGCTGGTCAGTGACTGAGTACGTCTGCCATGTCGGCGACAACCTTCGTCAGTGGGCGGAACGAGTCCAAGGTGCGCGGCTGGCAGGTGTGGTAGCGGTTTCTGGCTTCAACCCTGATGACCTGGCGCTCGCGCGGCGCTACGAAACGCTGCCACTGGCGGCCGCGCTTTGGTCAATCGGGCCATGCCGTAGATGCTTGGGTCAGCGTGCTGTCTGCCGCCCTCTCCGACGAGATTGTGCTTGAACACCAGACTCGCGGGACGCAGCGCGCCGAAGATGTAGCGCGCAACAACTGTCATGACGCCTACCACCATCTGTGGGACATCCGGCAGATCCTGATAAGAGACGCGACGCCAGCGCACTAATCTGCCGCGATCCGCGCGCTTGGCTATCACACCTCAATCGCAGAGTGGGGGGGGGCACGCTCTGGCGGTCAAGAG
>CAWKMT010000006.1:0-458642 GCA_963850965.1 uncultured Actinomycetota bacterium
TGGCGGCTGTGGATGCGGACAGTCCTGTCTCTAGGAGTTGCCGAAGGAACAACTCGTACCCGTCGACGTTCGCCTTCGACCCGAGCGTCGCCATGTCCGGCAGTCGATCCCGAGCGCGCCGCCGTCGTCATGACTCCAATGAAGCAGGTAGCCACCCTCGGGTTTAGCAACCCGCAGACGGTCTTGACGATGACGTGTTCCATCTTGGGATCGACGCTGGCCTGGTGTGCGGAAGGTTCCGACACGGGCCGTCGACTTGAACTCAACGGTGTCCGACTCCCCGCCGGAGATGAGGTCTTCGACGGTTGCGTCTGCCGCCGCGGCGCCTTCTCGACAGCGTAGCGAAGGCGTCCCGCACGACCCGGGCGATGAGCAGACGCCGCTTCTCGAGGAAGGTCTGGTAGTCGAGTTGTTCCCACCCCATCGGCAGAGCATGGTGCTCGATCTGACGCGTGAGGCGGTCGGCAGGGATGCCCGCGGCCATCACCGACAGGTACTCGGCCGGGTCGATGCTCTGATCTTGGCGTTCTCGTACCAGTCGAGAAAGCCATGTTCGCGATCGCGTTCGTCTTCTGCGTCCTCCTGTCTCCCCGCGCGCGAGATACGCCTTGGGGAACAGATGGTGGCGTTCGATAGCCCGCGGCGCGTCACGTCCGGGTCGAGCACTCTCGGACTCGCACATTGCTGAAGAGCATCTCCGCGTCGAGGAGGTTGAGCGCCGCGAGGTAGGCGAACAGCACCGGCGATCGAGGTGCTGAGGTGTCGAGGTGGTTCGGGAGCGAGATCTCCCAGTAGTCGCGGGTGAAGTTCGCAGCGGAGCGATGCGGTCGAGTTCCGCGATGAAGGCGGCACCGTCTCCGGTGGGCAGAGCTGCCAGCCTGCTCAGGTCGAACTCAAGGGCGCTCTCGGGGGATGAGGTGTAACGCCCGGTCGTGTGCGCCATGAAGAACCAGCGCGCGATGACGGTGCGCAGTGTCGGGAGGTCGAGGCCGAAGTCGGTGCGGCCGACCAGCCACAACGCGTAACTGAAGAGCAGCGCATTCTCGGACGAGATCATCTTCCGGCTTCGGTAGCCGGCAGCTTGAAGGCACTTGAGGTATTCGTGCCAGTTCGACAGGTCCAGGACCCGATCTTGCGCCTCCGCCAACTTCTCGAACTGGGCGGTCGACGCTCTGCGCTCACGACTCCGGTGTCGAGGTCCTTTCCCCGCAGCACGCTGTAGACGTGCTGGAGTCGGGCACGTCGGAACGCCAGAGCCACGGAGACGCGGAGCATTTGATCGGGGCTTGGCGTGATGAACGGGTTCTTGGGCGTGGCGCCGGTTATGGCTGGATCGATGGCAGCCCGGCTGAAGGCCTCGAGCTCGCGTCGGCCTTTTTCCCAGTGCACCGACATCAGGGTCAGGATGAAGTCTGCCTGGTTGAGCGAACACCTTCGGAGTTGGTGCGCACGAAGATTTTCAGCGACCTGCTCCTCGTCAGTCGACGAGCTCAACTCGACGATCTGGAACCTGAAGTCGCGCAAGTCATGGACCCGGTTGATGTTGTCATCGAGGGCATCCTCTTCGGCCTGAGTCAGGGGCTCGTCGCGAGCATCCTGCAACCGGCGAAGGAACTTGCGTGCAGTCGCTCGGTACCCGTCGGACGAGAGCTCGGTGATGTCCGGGGGACGTACTCCGGAATCCTTCTCGATCGCAGCGTCGGCCACCTCGAAAGTCGTCGCTCATGGGGTGGAAGGCGATCTTGATTCGCTTGCTCTCGAATGCCTTCGTCATGACGAGAGACCCGCTGAGAACTGCATAGAGCGAGGTCAGCCGCTGCTGACCGTCAACGATCAGGAGCTGAGGCGCTTTCTCGGTCTCGCCGAAACCGATTTGGCGAGTGCCGACCTCGGCCCCTGTCTTCCACAACATCAATGTGCCGATGGGATACCCGCGGTACATGCTGTCGAAGAGATCGCGAACCTTGCTCGAGGACCAAACAAAGGGGCGCTGGATGTCTGGAAGAGCCACGCGCCCTGTCTTGATGTCTTCGATAAGGCCAATGAGCGGTGCGCCCGTGTCCCGGTACAGCGTGGTCGCCATCTGAACTCCGAATCTCTGGTGATGTTCAGCGCGAGTGTGTCATCAAGAGCCCCCAGGCCGCCCCGAACAAGACCATGAGATTTCGCCCCTACTCGTCTTGGTTGAAGTGGATACGACCGCCGCATTTAGGGGTTTCCAGTGAAGAGCGGTCGGCCGGTCATGGGGTGGGCGGCACCCGCCTCCTGGTTTCCGTGTTTGCGAGCACTCGTGCACGGCCAACACTCGTCGACGAGCAGGGACTAGCCAACCTTTCGCGTCTCCTCGCGACTAGTCGTCGTCCTCGCCAACACCGACGAGCGGCGCGCCTCGGCGTCTCGCTGCCCGTCTCCCGCGACGCTGAAGTGCTTGTCGGACCGGCCAGGTCACGTGGCGCCAGCGCGTGTGAACCACCCCAGCAGAGCTGCTGTCGCGTGCCCGGGCCTTGGGGGCGACTCTCCACGCACCCCCGGTCGTGCGTGGTCGCTTGACAAGATCGCTAGACATGGGCAATGGCAAGCCACGACGAAGTCGCCCCGAAGGGGTTGCCCACCGAGGGAACTCAAGGCCACGAGCTGTACCACCGGGATCAGGCTCGCCAAAAGGCCTTCTGACCTGCGAATATAAACAAAAGTTGCGAGGAGTGAACTTTGTTTATATCGGCGTCGGTCTATGACTCGATTCTTGAAGCGGGGGTCCAGTTCGTCGATCGCGGAGACGGAACCATAGACCTCCTTCTTGCTGCCGACCGCGAACCCGCTCGAGTCCAGGTGAAGGCATGGGATCGTCCTGTTGGCCCGTCAGTCATCGCGCGGCTCGCCTCCAACCGTCCGAAGACCCCGATACTGATCATCGCTCCCTCGCTCAGCCTTGAAGTGCGTAGAACGATTGAGGCTCTCGGGTGGTCTGGATCACCCACCCCTCCAACGGCCCGATCTCGGGACGACTCGGTTACCGGGGTACCAGCCGACCGAAATCGGATCGAACACCGCGAAGAGTTCCTCGAAGCCGACCCTCCTGACGAGGGGTCGGAAACCTTGGCAACGTCACGCCATTATCCGTCACTTGCTGCTCGGTGGAGAGTGGACACAGTCCGAACTGGTTGAGGTCTGCGAGGTGACGCAGCCCAGGGTCTCTCAGGTGTTGAAAGAGCTCACTCGCATCGGCCTGGTCTCGCGCAACAGACAGCTCGGAGCTACGGGCCCGTCTTCGTGGGTTGCCATGGACCGCGCTTCCCTAATCGACTCTTGGCTCCAGACGTACCCCGGCCCCGGAGGAGCGGCTCCGACATACTGGCTCGGCCTCGACAACATCGGTGAGCAAGCCCAGACCGCCTGGAAGTACATCGATCAGACACTCGGCAAGAGCGGCGTGTCGCGAGGGCCGGTTGTTTCTGGTGACTCGGCAGCGGACTTCATAGCCCCCTACCGTCGAAGCCAACTCGCTGTCATCTACTCCCCCAGGGGCGTAGACCTAACTCCCGCAGGATTCACGCCGTCACCGCGCCATAACGCCAGCCTAAAACTCGTTATCCCAACCGATCCATCAGTCTGGCCTGACCCACGCGACGACCCGAGCTCAGCCCTGGCGCTAACGCGCCCTTTCCCCTCGCCGACCCGCTCCAAGTCGCCTGGGACCTCCTCCGGTCATCTACCCCCGACGCCGATCAAGCGGCTGGCGCCGTCACTCGAGCGCTCCTTGATCTGCAAACGAGAAACCGATGACCGCCGATGCTCCAGACGCGGACGAGCCCACGAGAACGGTGCACAACGACGTTGACGCCAAATCGGTCAGTCACACGAACGTCGAGCGCGCATTGGTTCTCGATGAGGTATCCACCGCAGCGTCGAAGCACATCCACTTGGCGTCGACGAGTCGCTCGGCCGACGCGGGCCACCTGTCCGCAGCCGACATCGTCACCATCGCGGGTGACGCCGGGATTGACTTTCGCTTGGTTGGCGGCAATGCCATCAGCCTGCTCGTGTGGGTTCACGAGGCAACCGATCTGGTCCCTGATCGGGAGACGAATGACGCGGACCTCGGAGTGCCCTCGAAAGCCGTTGGCGCCGCCCCGCTGGTCGAGGCGCTGAGGGCAAGAAACTATACGCAGACGCAGGGAAACCGCTTCGTCCGCACAGTCGAGCATGATGGTGCCACTCTCGACCTCGAGATCGACGTGCTCGTTCCCGCTTACGGCGACCGCATGGAGAGCAACCAACAATTTGGCGAACTAGTGGTGGACGCGATCCCTGGCTTGAGCGTCGCCATCACCAGAGATCCCACGCTCGTGCAGGTGACTGCTCGGCTGACCACCGGCGTCGAAGTCACCTACACGGTGCCGTTGCCGGAACCCATCTCGGCGCTGTGCATGAAGGCCTACGCGTACGTGGGGCGCTTCGCTCAACGCGACGCATTCGACATCTGGCGTCTGCTCGAAGTCGCCCGCAAGGTAGGGCTCACGAAATCCGACTGGCCTAAGGGCGCATCCGGTCGAGCCACGGCACGAATCCTTCACCAACACTTTGGATCACCGGCCAGCGGCGGCCCTGCTGCCGCGACAGCAGACCCAGCCCAACAAGCGCGGATTCGCGCGCTGGTCCTCGCGGTTGTAACCTACCCCAGGGGAGTAGTCCACAGCCCTGCATCGACCTCCCCCATCTTGGTTTCACCGCGAATCAACAACTGCCAAGACCCAAAAATGCAGCGACGGAGCTCGGCGACGGCGACCACGGCGCGCCGTAGGGCCTGCGCGGGCAACAAAAAACCCGGCCGGATTTCCTGGGCCGGGTTTTGTGAATCCTCTAAGGCTTCTTGTGTGAAACCCCTCGGTGCGCGAGGGGGAGTTGAACCCCCACGTCCTTTCGGACACACGGACCTGAACCGTGCGCGTCTGCCTATTCCGCCACTCGCGCCAGATGCGGGCTCAGGTTAACCCAGCCGGGTCGGACATTCCCAATCCGGCCGGAGGGCTTGCACAGACCTGTGCTCCGCCCCCGTTACGATCGTGTCGCGACCCGGCATCCGCCGGGCGTTGCTTGCCTGCGCTGGTCTCGTGTGACCACCGAGAACGGAAGGAGTCGAAGGTGGCTGGACTCTCCAAGTTCGAACGCAAGCTGGAGCAGATGATCTCCGGAGCCTTCGCGAAGGCATTCCGATCTGCGGTGCAGCCTGTCGAGATCGCCTCTGCCCTGCAGCGCGAGTGCGACAACAACGCCCAGATCCTCTCGCGCGATCGGCGCCTGGTCCCGAACGACTTCCACGTCGAGCTCGCCCAGACCGACCTGGACCGGCTCGCGCCGTACGACTCCACCGTCGCCGCCGAGCTGGTCACCCAGCTCACCGAGCACGCCGAGCACCAGAGCTACGTCTTCCCCGGCCCGGTCACGATCGAGTTCGAGGCCGCCGACGACCTCACCACCGGCCGGTTCCGGATCCGCAGCCGCGCCCAGGCCCAGGTCACCGGCAACGCCAGCCACACCCAGGTACGCCGGGCCCGCGCCACGCTCGAGGTCAACGGCACCCGCCACCCGCTGCAGGCCCCGGGCCTGGTGATCGGCCGCGGCACCGAAGCAGATGTGCGGATCAACGACCCCGGCGTGAGCCGGCGCCACATCGAGTTCGTCGTCGCGGGTCGCTCGGGGGACCTCGAGATCGAGGTCCGCGACCTCGGCTCCACCAATGGCATGCTCGTCGACGGCCACCGGATCACCCAGACCGGCGTCCGCGACGGCACCCGGGTCAAGATCGGGAGCACCACGATGACCGTGCGCGTCGTCGAGGAGGACGTCGATGTCTGAGCTCACTCTGTTCCTGATCCGGATCGCCTACCTCGCGATCCTGTGGATCTTCGTGCTGTCGGCGATCTCGGTGATCCGCTCCGACATGTTCGGCGCCCGGGTTCCCGAGGCCGCCCGCGGAGCGACGCCTCGCGGAGCCAAGCCGCAGCGACCGAGCAAGCCGCCCAAGCGTCGGGGCTCGCCCACCCACGTGCTGGTCACCGAGGGCGGCAACGCCGGTGAGCGCGCCGACCTCGACCAGGCCCCGATCCTGATCGGGCGTGGCACCGATGCCGCGATCCGGCTCGACGACGACTACGTCTCCACCCGCCACGCCCGGATCGCCGCCAGCGGCGACCAGTGGTTCGTCGAGGACCTCGGCTCCACCAACGGCACCTACATCGGCAGCGTCCGCATCACCCAACCCACCACGATCACCCTCGGGACCCAGGTCCGCATCGGCAAGACGATCCTCGAGCTGAAGAAGTAGATGACCGAGACCGACGCGACGATCGACCCCATGAGCGACACGACCGCGACCCCGCCGATCGCGGACGCGCTGCGGCTGCAGTGGGCCGCGATCTCCGACGTGGGCAGGGTCCGCAAGGACAACCAGGACTCCGGGTACGCCGGGCCGTGGCTGCTGACCGTCTGTGACGGTGTCGGCGGTGCCGCCCGGGGCGACATCGCCTCCAGCACCGCCGTCCAGCAGCTGCGCAAGCTCGACGAGCCCCCCACCGACGACCTGCTCGGCCAGGTCGCCGGCGCCCTCCACCGGGCCCACGACCGCATCGGTGAGCTGGTCGACGACGACCCGGCCCTGACCGGCACCAGCACCACCGCAACGGTCGCGCTCTTCGACGGCCAGCGCCTCGGTGTCGGCCACGTCGGCGACTCGCGCGCCTACCTCTACCGCGCCGGCGAGCTCACCCGGCTCACCCACGACCACACCTTCGTCCAGAGCCTGATCGACGAAGGTCGCATCACCGAGGAGGAGTCGCGCGTGCACCCGCACCGCAACCTCATCCTCAAGGCCCTCGACGGCATCCACGAGGCCGAGCCCGACCTCTTCCACGTCGACCTCGCGGTCGGCGACCGACTGCTGCTCTGCAGCGACGGCGCCTGCGGCACCCTCGACGACGCCCGCCTCGCCGACATCCTCTCCAGCGGCACCCCTGACTACGCCGCCGTCGAGATGGTCCGCGCCAGCCTCGAGGCCGGCAGCTCCGACAACGTCACCTGCCTGGTCGCGGACGTCATCGACCAGCCGGTGCCCGACGACCTCGAGCCGCAGCTGGTGGGGGCCGCGGCCGAGATGCGTCGCCGGCCCTCGCGCAGCAGCAAGGCCAGCCTCTTCCGGGGTCACCGCGCCGGAGACACCGGCGAGCTCGACCCGGTGCCGGCCGAGATGCCCGAGGACGTCGGCTTCGCCATCTCCAACGACCCCCTCGATCCCGAGGACGCCCGCTACGCACCGCGCCCGCCCCGTCGGTTCGGGTGGCTGCGCCAGCTGATGACGCTCGCGATCGTCGCCGGCATCGCCTGGGTCGCCGTCGCGGCCGCCTGGTCCTGGACCCAGCAGCAGTACTACGTCGGGGAGCAGGACGGCTCGGTGGTCATCTACCGCGGCCTCAACGCCAACCTGCCGGGCATCTCGCTCTCCACGCCGTACGAATCCACCAGCGTCGAGCTCGACCGGCTCTCGGAGTTCGACGCCCGCACGGTCCGCGACGGGATCGACGCCGGCAGCCTCGAGGATGCCCACCGCACCGTCGACAACCTGGCCGCCAAGCAGTCCGACCCCCAGTCCGCCCCCCAGTCCGCCGGCACCACGACCGGTACGACGAAGGGCTGAGATGGCCCAGAACGGCGCTCTGATGGGGTTCGTGCACCGGCGTCGCCGGGGCGCGGAGCTCTTCCTGCTCGTCCTCGCCCTCGCCGTCGGCGTCGGGGCGTACGGCGCGGTCGGCATCGGCATCGAGGGCAAGGTCCCCACCGACATCGTGGGGTACGGCGGCTGGCTGGCCGCGCTGGTCATCGCCGCGCACGTGGCGGTGCGGATGGTCGCGCCGTACGCCGACCCGGTGCTGCTTCCCGTCGTGGCCGCCCTGAACGGACTGGGGCTCGCGGTCATCCATCGCCTCGACCTGGCCTATGAGGCGCGCGGCAACAAGGGCGACTACGCCCAGCAGCAGCTGATCTGGATGACCCTCGGCGTGCTGCTCTTCGTGGGGACGCTCGTGCTGCTGCGCGACCACCGCGTGCTGCAGCGCTTCACCTACACCAGCGGCCTGGCCGCGATCAGCCTGCTGCTGCTCCCGATGCTTCCGGTGATCGGCCGCGAGATCAACGGCGCCCGGATCTGGATCAACGTCGGCCCGTTCAGCTTCCAGCCGGGCGAGGTGGCCAAGGTGCTGCTCGTCGTGGCCTTCGCCGGCTACCTCGTGCTGCACCGCGACGCGCTCGCACTCGCCGGGCGCCGCGTGCTCTTCATCGACCTGCCCCGCGGCCGCGACCTCGGCCCGATCCTGGTGATGTGGCTGGTCAGCCTCGGCATCCTCGTCTTCCAGCATGACCTCGGTTCGAGCCTGCTCTTCTTCGGCCTCTTCCTGATCACCCTCTACGTCGCCACCGAGCGTCCCGGGTGGCTGGTGGTCGGCGGCGGGCTCTTCTTCGCCGGTGCCTTCACGGCGTACACCGTCTTCGGCCACGTCCAACGCCGGGTCGACGTCTGGCTCAACCCGATGTACTACTACGGCGACGAGCGCGGCGCCCTGAGCTACCAGCCCGTCGAGGCGATGTTCGGGCTGGGCTGGGGCGGGCTGATCGGGCGCGGCTTCGGCTCTGGCAGCCCCGACCGGATCCCCTTCGCCAACTCCGACTTCGTCGTCGCCGCCATCGGCGAGGAGCTCGGCCTGACCGCGGTGATCGCGGTGATCCTGCTCTACGGCCTGATCGTCGAGCGGGCCCTGCGCGCCGCCCTGGTGTGCCGCGACGGCTTCGGCAAGCTGCTGGCCGCCGGCCTCGCCGGGGTCCTCGCCCTCCAGGTCTTCGTCGTCATCGGGGGCGTCACCAGCCTGATCCCGCTGACCGGGCTCACCACGCCGTTCCTCTCGTACGGCGGCTCCTCCCTCGTCGCGAACTGGGTGATCATCGCGTTGCTGCTCCGCATCTCCGACCAGGCCAGGCGCCCCATCCCTGACCTCTCCGCCCCGGAGGACTCCACTGCCGACATGGAGTCCACCCAGGTGGTGAAGCTCGGATGAACAAGCCGATCCGCACCATCGCCGTCTTCTGCCTGCTGCTCTTCCTCGCCCTGATGGCCAACGCCACCTACCTGCAGTACTACAAGGCCGATGCGCTCAACAACGACCCGCGCAACCGTCGGGTCGTGGAGTCGTCGTTCGCCCGCGAGCGCGGCGCGATCCTGGTCGGCCGCACGCCCATCGCCGAGAGCGTGCCGTCCGACGACAAGTACAAGTTCCAGCGCACCTACCCCCAGCCGTTCAAGTACGCCCCCATCACCGGGTGGTTCTCCTACTACGGCCAGACCGGCACCGAGCAGGCCCAGAACTCCGTGCTCTCCGGCGAGGACGACCGTCTCTTCGTGACCAAGCTGGTCGACCTGCTCAGCAACAAGGACTCCAAGGGCGGCAACGTCCAGCTCACCTTGAACGCCGCCGCCCAGACCGCGGCGTACGACGGCCTCTCGGCGCTGCCGGGCGACGTGCAGGGCTCGGTCGTGGCGCTCGACCCGAGCACCGGCAAGATCCTGGCGATGGTGTCGCTGCCGACCTATGACCCCAACGAGCTGGCCTCGCACGACCTGGGCTCGGTGAGTGCGGCCTACGACCGGCTCAACGGCAATGACTCCCAGCCGCTGCTCAACCGCGCGATCCAGACGCGGCTCGCGCCCGGTTCGACGTTCAAGGTCGTCACGGCCGCGGCTGCGCTCGAGTCGGGCAACTACACCGCGAGCGACCTGGTCCCCGGTGGGGCGACCTACCAGCTGCCGCTGACCGGCAACGACCCCTCCGGCACGATCGACAACGAGGGTCGCGACTGCGGCACCAAGCGGATCCCGTTCACGCAGGCGATGGAGAACTCCTGCAACACCACCTTCGCGGCGCTGGCCAACGAGGTCGGCGCCGAGGCGCTGGCCAAGCAGGCCGAGGCGTTCGGCTTCAACAGCAACTACCTCGACGACCTGGGGCCGCAGGCCCAGTCGATCTTCCCCTCCGGGATGGACGAGGCACAGGTCGGCCAGGCCGGCATCGGCCAGTTCGAGGTCCAGGCCACCCCGCTGCAGATGGCGATGGTGGCCGCCGGCATCGCCAACGGCGGAACGGTCATGCGGCCCTACCTCGTCGACGAGGTGCAGTCGCCCGAGCTGGACGTCCTCGACAAGACCGGTCCCAGTGAGCTCTCCCGTGCCATGTCCGCCTCGAGCGCCAGCGAGCTGACCAAGCTCCTGGTCGCCACGGTCGCGTCCGGGACCGCCTCCCCTGCCGCGATTCCCGGCGTCAACGTCGCCGGCAAGACCGGCACCGCCCAGTCCGGGATCGACGACGTGGCGCCGTACGCCTGGTTCATCTCCTTCGCTCCGGCCGAGAACCCCCAGGTCGCGGTGGCCGTGATGATCCAGAGCGCCGACGTGGCGCGCGGTGAGATCGCCGGTGGCCTGCTCGGTGGACCGATCGCCCGTGCCGTCATGCAGGCGGTGATCCGATGAGCGAGCCCACCGACCAGCCACCCGACGGGCCGGCCCGCGGCTTCGCCGACGACGCCCACCGCTACCAGCTCGAGTCGCGGATCGCGACCGGCGGCATGGGTGAGGTGTGGCGCGCCACGGACACCGTGCTGGGCCGCACGGTCGCGGTGAAGCTGCTCAAGGCCGAGTACGCCGACGACAGCCGCTTCCGCTCGCGCTTCGAGACCGAGGCCCGGCACGCCGCCTCGCTGCACCACCCGAACGTCGCTGCGGTCTACGACTTCGGCGAGGCCGAGGCGGCCGACGGGTCCGGCCAGCACCGGCCCTACCTCGTCATGGAGCTGGTCGAGGGCCAGCCGCTCTCCGCGCTCCTGCGGCCGGGGCAGCCGCTGGACCCCGACGCGACCCGCGACCTGCTCTCCCAGGCCGCGGACGCGGTCGGCGCGGCCCACGTCGCGGGGATCGTGCACCGCGACATCAAGCCCGCGAACCTTCTGGTGACCCCCGATCGCCAGGTCAAGATCACCGACTTCGGGATCGCCCGGGCCACCGAGGGGATGGCGCTCACCGAGACCGGTCAGGTGATGGGCACCCCGCAGTACCTCTCCCCCGAGCAGGCCCGCGGCGAGGGCGTCACCCCGGCCTCCGACGTGTACTCCCTGGGCGTCGTCGCCTTCGAGTGCCTGGCCGGCCGGCGCCCGTTCGTCGGCGACACCCCCGTCGCGACGGCGCTGGCGCACCTGCGCGAGCCCGTCCCGGAGCTGCCCGAGGACATCCCAGCCGATCTCGCCGCGGTGGTGCGGCGCGCGCTGTCGAAGGATCCCGCGGACCGGTTCCCCGACGCCGACGCCTTCGCGGTCGCCCTACGGGATCCCGCGACTGCTGCCCTGGCGATCGCTGCGGCTCCCGTGGCGGCTGCGGCCGCCGACGCGGGCAGCACCCAGGTGCTGGCGCCGGTTCCGACTCCTGCCCCGACTCCTGCCCCGACTCCGGTCGGCGGCGCCCCTCCCGGCGGCGCGCCGCCGCTTGAACCCGTCGCTGGTGATCGCGGGTCTCGCGCTCGTCGCCCTGGTGGTCGCGATCATCCTCATGTGGAACGCACGGGAGAGCTCCGCGCCGACCCAGCCGGATCGTCGTACCCCTCCCTCACGCACGGCCGACACCACGGCTCCGACCACGGCTCCGACCACCGCCGCGACCTCTGAGTCGACGTCCGCGCCACCCAGCACCACCTCCACCAGCCCGTCGGCCAGCAGCAGCGATCCGGTCCCGTCGGTCACCTTGACCTCCTCGCCGTCCTCCTCGGATTCCGCGTCGGAGTCCGCAAGCCCGAGTTCGTCTCGCTCGGGCTCCCCGTCGGGCGACGCAGCGGCCCAGCAAGCTTCCGGTGAACCGTCCGATCCGGCGACCCCGTCGGAGACGTCTCCGGCGAACCGTCCCCCCTCGACCAGCAACCACGAAGAGGGCAGCAGTCGATGAGCACCCCACAGCCCACAGTCGGTGGCCGCTACGAGCTCGGTGAGCTCCTCGGCCGGGGCGGGATGGCCGAGGTCCGCAAGGGCACCGACACCCGCCTGGGACGCATCGTCGCGGTCAAGCGGCTGCGCACCGACCTGGCGAGCGACGCGACGTTCCAGGCGAGGTTCCGGCGTGAGGCGCAGTCGTCGGCCTCGCTGAACCACCCGGCGATCGTCGCCGTCTACGACACCGGCGAGGAGATGTCGACCGACGGCTCGGAGGTCGCCCAGCCCTACATCGTCATGGAGTACGTCGCCGGTCGCACCCTGCGCGACATCATCCGCGAGGGTCGCAAGATCCTGCCCGAGCGGGCCCTGGAGATCACCAGCGGCGTGCTCTCCGCCCTCGACTACAGCCACCGCGCCGGCATCATCCACCGCGACATCAAGCCCGGCAACGTCATGCTCACCCCGACCGGCGACGTCAAGGTGATGGACTTCGGCATCGCCCGAGCGATGAGCGACGCCTCGTCGACGATGACCCAGACCGCTGCCGTCGTCGGCACCGCGCAGTACCTCTCCCCCGAGCAGGCCCGCGGGGAGACCGTCGACTCGCGCTCCGACGTCTACTCGACCGGGTGCCTGCTCTACGAACTCCTCACCGGGCGGCCGCCGTTCATCGGCGACAGTCCCGTGGCCGTGGCCTACCAGCACGTCCGGGAGCCGGCCATGCCTCCCTCGGACCACGACACCTCGCTGCCTCCCGAGATCGACGCGATCGTGATGAAGGCGCTGGCCAAGCGTCTCGAGGAGCGCTACCAGTCCGCCGCCGCCATGCGCAGCGACATCGAGCGTTACCTCGCCGGTCGCCCGGTCCACGCCCCCGTTCCGGTCCCCGTCCCGGACTCGGCCACCACGGTGATCCCCAGTGTTCCGGCCCAGCCCGTGAACCGAGCGGGTGCTGCCCCGGCGCCCCTGCCCTACGCCGACCAGGACGAACCCGCCGCTCGCACCGGCCTGTACGTCGCCCTCGCGTTCCTGCTGGTGCTGCTGATCGCCGGTGCGGCGTACCTCATGCCCCGGATGTTCGAGAGCCCCGTCGAGCAGATCTCGGTGCCGAACCTGATCAACAAGTCCGAGAACCAAGCCCGCAAGGCGATCGGGGACGCCGGGCTCTCGGTGGGCGTCGTCGACTACCGGGCCGACCCCGATGTCGGCAAGGACAAGGTCATCAGCCAGGAGCCGAACGGCGCCGAGTACGTCGACCCCGGCACCGCCGTCGACTTCGTCGTCTCCTCGGGCAAGCCGCTCGTCGAGGTGCCTGCGGTGGCCGGGCAGGACAAGGACACGGCGAAGAACACCCTGCGCAACGCCCAGCTGAAGGTCACCCTCACCGAGCAGGAGTCCGACCAGGAGCAGGGCCAGGTCCTCGAGACCGACCCTCCGGCCGGGACCACCGTGCCCGAGGGAAGCACGGTCATCGTCTTCTACTCCGACGGTCCCGAGGAGGTGCCGGGCGTGATCGGCATGCAGCAGAAGGACGCCGAGCGGACCATCAAGCAGGCCGGTTTCCAGTCGCGCGTCGTCGAGACCACCGCCACCACCGAGCCCAAGGGGACGGTCGTCGACCAGAGTCCCGAGGAGGGCCAGACCGCCTCCGAGGGCTCGACGGTCACGATCGTGGTCTCGGCCTACGAGGAGCCGACCGAGTCGCCCTCCCCCACCGAGTCACCCACCGAATCCCCGACCGACGACCCGACCCAGAACCCGCTCGGCAACGGCGTGGTCAGCGGAGGGGGGCAGCGTAGCTCAGGTCAAGCAGCCCGTCGAAGGCCGGCGCGGTGACCAGCGTCTCCAGCTCCAGGGACCAGCCGACCGCAATGTCGGGATCGGCCGCCTGAGCGCGGTAGACCTTCACGTAGTCGTCCGCGTCGAGCGCCCCGACCAGCGCGGCCTGGTCGCCGACGGCGGTGATGACGTAGGGCTGGGAGTAGGGCACGCCCTGGAGCTGGACGGCGTTCCCCTCGCACTTGATGCCGGTGGTGGTGACCACGCGCTGGCCCTGGATGGTGACCGCGGCCGCTCCGGCCTTCCACATCGCGTTGACGACCGCCTGGATGTCCTGCTGGTGGACGACGAGGAAGTTGAGATTGACGTTCGTGGCGCTGTTGAGGATCTCCTCCGGCGCATCGGAGAGGGTGACCGTGACGCCGGGGCCGCTGCGGGCCTCGAGACCCGCCGGGTCCTGGAGCCGCTCGATCTTGCGCTGGAACCGGCTGACCTCGCTGTCGGCCACCGAGTCGGTGAGGGTGACGACATCGGCGTTGAGGGTGGCCACCCGCTCCTTGAGCACCTCGTACTCCTGCGCTTCGTTGCGCACCAGCGAGGCGAGGTCGGTGTAGCGCCCCGGTCGCAGGTCGGTGCCCTGGCTGTTGAGCGAGCTGACCACGAAGAGACCGCCGCACAGGAGGACGACCAGGGGAGTCCCCAGACGCCACCCGCCCCGTGCCCGACGCGTCACGTGCGCGGGCTCGCCGCCGTCGTCAGCGGGCCGCGCGTGGGTACCAGGGGTCACGACGACTAAGGTAGCCCGCGACCCGTGATGTCACGTCATGGGCAGTTCGTCACGAGTCGAGGAGCACCGCGTGTCCAAGCAGAAGGCCAAGCAGCACGACCCTCTCGCCCCCGAACGACCCCCCATCTTTTCGGTGCGCTCGGTCGTGGCCCTCGTGCTGTTCGTCCTCGGCATCGCGTGGATCACGTACTACTACCTCGCGGTCCGCGCCGACCCCACCGTGCTGCCCGCCGAGACCGGCAGCCCGGCGTTCATGGCCGACCTCGCCAACTGGAACTACCTGATCGGCTTCGGCGTCCTGATGCTCGGCCTGGTCATCTCCGCCCACCCCAGCACACCGCTGGGCCAGGGTCGCGGCGTCGTCGTCGGGATGCTCGGCTGCTTCCTGATCGGCCTGGTGTGGATCTGCACGTTCTACGTGATCAGCGACGACCTCTCCCGCCTCGCGGTCTTCAACGACCTGGGCCAGTACAACCTCCTGGTCGGGATCGCCTTCATGGCGGTCGGCTTCACCTTCGCCACCCGCTGGGAGTGACCTGCCACTTGTGGCCGCTCCCAAGCCGCTGACCTGCCACTTGTGGCCGCTCCCAGGCCGCTGACCCGTCACTTGTGTACGCCGGCACCGCCGTCTCGACCCCCGGGTTGAGGCGGCGGTGTTTGCACATCTGGGGATAACCCTGTGGAGAACTACAGGCGTGTAGTTCTCCACAGGTGAGTGCACAACTGTGGAGAACCGCCCAGCGGCCATAAGCGACAGGTCAGCCTCGTCGCGGCGGCCAAAGTTGGCAGGTCGGCGGCCTGGGAGCGGCCATAAGTGGCAGGTCAGCGCAGGGCGAGGGTGCGCGTGAGGATCGCGGCGACCAGGACGACGGCGATCAGGCCCAGGCCGGTGAGCTGCCACGCGGTGCGGTTCTTCCGCGGCGCGTAGACGAGGACGGCGGCGATCGCGACGCCGCCGAGGAAGCCACCGAGGTGGCCCTGCCACGAGATGTACCCGCGACCCACCACGGTGATCACGAAGTTGATGCCGATCCACATCAGCAGCTGCTGGACGCTGCCGCGCACCTTGAGCGCCACGATGAGCAGCCCGCCCATCAGTCCGAAGACCGCGCCGGAGGCGCCGAGGGTCGCGCTGTTCTGGGCGGCGAGCCAGTAGACCATCGCGGACCCGGCGAAGGCCGAGAGCAGGTAGAGCGCGAGGAACCGCACGCGGCCGATCGCCATCTCGAGCTGGGGACCCAGCACCCACAGGGCCAGCATGTTGAAGCCGATGTGCCAGATCTCGACGTGCGTGAACGCGCTGCTCAGGAGCTGGTAGACAGCGCCGTCGCTGACCCCGGCGATCCAGGAGCCGTCGCCGACCGGGTTGGTCCGGGTCAGGCAGGCCGACTCCGTCGGCAGGGCGTACGCCGCTCCGGGCTGGCCCAGGGACTCGCACCGCCCGGTGGGGAGCAGCGCCAGTCGGTTGACCCAGCGACTACCCGCACCACCGGTGGCGGTGATGAAGAGCCAGACCAGCGCGTTGAGCCCGATGAGCACCATCGAGGTGTGGCCGGGGTTCCCGGACCGCAGACCGCCGTAGGCCGTGCGCCCGCTGCGCGTGGACTTCGCGCCCTCCGCCACGCAGTTGGGGCAGTGGAACCCGACCGCGGCGTCGCGCATGCAGTCGGGGCAGATCGGGCGCTCGCAGCGCTGGCACTTGATGTACGACTCACGGCCGGAGTGCCGATAACAGGTCGGCACCCCGGCTGCGGGAGTCGTGTGGTCGTTCAGGAGCCGACGATCTCGACGCTCTCGATGACGACCGCGTTCTTCGGTCGGTCACCGGCACCGGTGGCCGTCGAGCCGATGGCGTCGACGACGTCGCGAGAGGCCTGGTCGGCCACCTCGCCGAAGATCGTGTGCTTGCGGTTCAGGTGCGGGGTGGGGCCCAGGGTGATGAAGAACTGCGACCCGTTGGTGCCGGGGCCGGCGTTCGCCATGGCCAGGAGGTAGGGCTTGTCGAAGACCAGCTCGGGGTGCGGCTCGTCCTTGAACGTGTAGCCGGGGCCGCCGGTGCCGGTGCCGAGCGGGCACCCGCCCTGGATCATGAAGCCCGAGATGACGCGGTGGAAGCCGAGGCCGTCGTAGAACGGGCCGGTCCTGCCGTTGCCGGCGTCGTACGACTTCGAGCCGTCGGCGAGACCGGTGAAGTTCGCCACCGTGGTCGGGGCGTGGTGGGGGAAGAGATTGAGGGTGATGTCACCCTGGTTGGTCTTCAAGATGGCTTGCTGCTCAGCCATGACTGCCTCTCGCCTGAAATGGGTACGTCGGGGACACGGTGATCATGTCCGGGTCGATCCTCCCACGCCGCCCCCAACGCCCACGCTGGCCGGGTCACCACGTTCATGGTCGAATGGAAGCCACACGACGAGAAGGAAGTGTCACGCCGATGGGCCTGCGCAAGAAGAAGACCCTGCTCGATCAAGCCGCCGACTACGTCGAGGCGGTCCGTCCTCAGTTCGAGTCGGCCGTCGAGACTGCTCGCGACGTCGCGATGGACGCCGTCCACGACGCGCGTGCCTGGGCAGCCCCCAGGCTCGCCGACGCCCACGAGAAGGCCGGTCCGATGCTCGTGGATGCGCGCGCCAAGGCGACGCCGTACCTCCAGGACGCCCAGGCCAAGGCGGCGCCGTACCTCGCGGACGCGCGCGCCAAGGCCGGTCCGGCGTTCCAGGACGTCCGGGACAAGGCCGGTCCGGCCCTGCACGACGCCCGGGAGAAGGCCGCCCCGTACGTCGCGGACGCCCGCGCCAAGGCGGGCCCGATGCTGGCCTCGGGCGCAGCCCTGGCTGCCGACAAGGCTGCCCAGGGTGCGGCGATGGCGGCCGAGCTGGCGGCCGAGGGCCGCGACCGCGCCTCGAGCAGGCTGAGCCAGCTCCAGGCCGAGCCCGAGCCGAAGCGCAAGGGCAAGCTGAAGAAGATCCTCCTCATCACGGGGGTGGCCGCCGCCCTGGGCTTCGCGGCCAAGAAGCTGCAGTCGGGTGGCAGCCAGGACAACTGGCAGTCGTCCTACGTGCCGACGCCGGCTCCGGCGCCGGCCAACTCCTCGCCGACGACACCCGCCGCCCCCGGCCGCCCCGGCCACCCCGGCGGCGCCGCTGTCGGGAGCCGACGGCGTTGACGGGGCCGACGACACAGCAGGCTCCTCACCGGACGAGGCGATCGCCGACCAGGCCGAGGCACCGCACCCGGTGACGACGCCCGACCACCCGGCCGAGGTCGTGGAGATCGACGACGAGAAGAGCTGATCCCCAGCGGATCGCAGCATCACCTGAGCCGGCCGGAGGGGATTCCCTCCGGCCGGTTCTGCGTCGTGCTGGGACTCAGGTGGTCGCGAGCCCGGGCTTCGCGAGCTCGGGGTTCTCGAGCTTCACCCGGGCGGTGGCCCGGCGCTCGGCCCAGAAGCTGAGGATCGGGACGGTGCCGCACAGCAGCGTCACGATCGTGAACGCCGGGGCCCACCCGGCCTTGCGGGAGAGCCAGAAGGCGGTGACCAGGAAGATCATGTAGAGCCAGCCGTGGGCGACACCGAGGTAGGTGGTGATCCACTCGCCGAGCCGCTGCGGGTCAGTCCCTTCGCCGGTGAGGTACTTCAACGGCATCCCGATCAGGATCAGGACGATCAGGAGGACACCGACGACGGTGGCCATGAAGCGGTATCGGTTCAGCGCTGAGGTCACGACGTCGAAGGTACTGGGTCCTCGGGCGCACCCACCGCGGCGACCCGGCGGGCCTCCTCGCCGGCGAGCAGGTCCCGGAGGTACTGGACCCAGATGAAGAGGGCGAAGGCCCCGAAGATCCACCACTCGATGGCGTAGAGCAGATTGCGCAACGCGGTGAAGACCCCCGCGTCGGGCAACTGCTCGAGGGTGGCTGCCGCCAGCCCGGTGGTGCCGTCGTTGGTCGCGCGATCCCCGACCGGCCACTCGCCCGGAGCGGCTCGGTCCGCCACCACGGCGTAGGCACCGTAGAGGTCCTGGTCGACGTACTGGATGACATCGGCGATGCGGAGCTGGGGCAGGACGTCGTCGGAGCGGTCCGCGTCGGCCTGGCCGGTGCCCTGGGGCGCCTGCAGCCAGCCGACGAGCTCTGCGGGGCCGGTGGGGGCCGCCGGTGCCAGCGCCGGGTCCTCGACCCAGCCGCGCACGACCGGGATCGCGGGGTCACCTGGGCCCGTGACGGCCAGCGGAGTGACCACCCAGTAGCCCGCGACCCCGTCCTGCTCCCGCCCGGAGACGTACAGCGTGCCCTCGGGAACCCAGGTCCCGGTCAGGATGACCGGCTGGCCGATGCTGGTGCCCGGGAATGGGTCGTCGGGCCCCATCAGCGTCGCCAGCGGCACCGGGTCGAGCTGGGTGAGGTCGGCGGCCTCGAGGGCCCGCCGGGTCGACCACGCGTCGTACTGCCACACACCGAGGGTGCCGGCCAGCCCGGCCAGCACCAGGGCGAGCAGATGGATCGCCCAGTAGCGCGGGGCCAGGAGCGAGAGCACGCCCTCAGCCTACGGACCGGGCTCGGGCGACCGCGGATCGGTGCCCAAGATTGGTCAGACCACTTGACCACTGGCCATCAGTTTCCTAGGCTCGCTCCATGCCCCTGCAGCCCGTGAACCGTCGTTCGGTCCCCGACGAGGTCTTCGACCAGATGTTCGCCGAGGTGGTCGACGGCGGTCTCGAGGCCGGAGAGAACCTCCCCAGCGAGCGCCGCCTCGCCGAGGTGCTGGGCGTCTCCCGCCCCGCCGTCCGCGAGGCGCTGCAGCGCCTGGGTCAGAGCCGGCTGGTCGATGTCCGCCAGGGCGGCGCCACCACGGTGCGCGACTTCCGGCGGGCCGCTGGCCTCGACCTGCTCCCCCGCCTGCTCGTACGACGAGGCACCGTCGACGCCGCCGTGGCACGCAGCATCCTCGAGGCGCGGCTCGTGATCGGACCCGGAGTGGCAGCCCTGGCCGCCGAGCGGGCCGGCAGCGACCTCGCGCCGGCCCTCGAGGCCGCCATCGACGAGCTCGCTGCGAGCGATGACGACGTGACCCGGCAGGTGCTCGCGCTGGGCTACTGGGACCTGGTGGTCGATGCCGCCGACTCGATCGCCTTCCGCCTCATGTTCAACAGCCTGCGCGCCGCCTACGAGCCCGCCCTCGCGGCCCTGGCCACGGTGCTCTCGGAGGAGGTCGGCCAGGTCGAGGCCTACCGCGCGCTGACCCGGGCGATCGCGACCCGCGACCCGGACACGGCGCGGTCCGCCGCCGAGCGCCTGCTGCGCCCGGCCACCACCTCCCTGCTGGCCGCCCTCACCCGACTCGAGGAGGCCCCATGAGTCGCCCGGATGCCGACACCGACGCCCTGGCCCAGCAGCGCCTGGCTGCCGACGAGCAGCGGATCACCGGCGCCCGGCGTACCCACGTCTCGCTGGGCCGGGCCTGGTCCGCCTTCTGGCGCCACCCCTCCCCGTGGCTGATCGCGACGTTCCTGGCCGGATCCGTGGCCTTCCGTACGACGGCCGGAGCCGGCGCCCGGTGGGAACTGGTCATCCCCGCGCTGCTGGTGGCGCTCTTCCCGGTGATCGAGTGGCTGATCCACGTCGGGATCCTGCACTGGCGACCGCGCCGCCTCGGCCCGGTGACCGTGGACTCGCTGCTGGCCCGCGAGCACCGCGCCCACCACGCCGACCCGCGTCAGATCCCGCTGGTCTTCATCCCGTGGCGGACCCTGGTCTGGCTGCTGCCGGCCTACGTCCCGGTCGCGCTGCTCGCGCTGCCCACCCGCGAGAGCGGTCTGACCCTGCTCGTGTCGATCTACGCGCTGATGTTCGGCTACGAGTGGACCCATTTCCTGATCCACAGCGACTACCGTCCCCGCTCGCGGTGGTACCGCTCGGTGTGGCGCAGCCACCGCCTGCACCACTACAAGAACGAGCACTACTGGTTCACCGTCACCACCGCCGGGACGGCCGACCGCCTCTTCGGCACCTACCCCGATCCGTCCACCACCCCGACCTCCCCGACGGTCCGGCAGCTGCACTCGCTCGAGTCCGAGCACCCGTCCACCCCCAGGTGAGCCCCACCCGGTGACCTCGAGCGGCTTCAGAGCCCGGCCGGCTCCGGGAGGGACGCACCCTCGCTGCAGAGCGCGAACGGCAGCGTCTGCAGCATCGTGAGCCGGGCCGCCGCCGCGGGCCGTGGCATCTCGTAGCCGATCCGGCCGGTGGTGGGGTCGGCGACGCCGTGCGCGAAGCCGGTCGAGAACGCCGCCCCTTCGATCGCGGGCCAGGTGTCACCCAGGTGCAGCCGATCGAAGAGGTCGCTGCGTCCGCCGTCCATCCGGACGGTCGCGAGATGGTCACCGAAGGCCACCGCAAAGGCGTCCAACGGCTGCAGGTTCGCTGGGTCCCGGCGCAGCTGTGCGGCGTCCTGGTCGGCCCGGCTCGCCCCCGGCCCCACCGCCACGTCGAGCGGCACGCAGGCGCGCTCGACGTACGTCGCCTGCGCGGACTGGTCGACGAGGTCCACGAGCGCGGGGTTGGTGGCCCAGCTCTCGGCTCCGTCTTCGGCCACCTCGGAGACCACGAGGTGCTCGCGGGGGAGCACGGTCACGCCGGCCAGGGGTCCGACCCGGTGGGCGACCGCCCGGGTGACGGTGAACATGTCGAGGTCGTCGCGGAAGCCGAGCACGAAGCCGCTCCCCTCGGGGCCACTGAAGTGCGCCTCCCAGTCCACGTCGTCCTGGGTGAAGCCGAAGTCGAGCATCAGCTCGGAGGTGTCCTCGCGC
This sequence comes from uncultured Actinomycetota bacterium, assembly GCA_963850965.1. GTDB lineage: Bacteria > Actinomycetota > Actinomycetes > Propionibacteriales > Nocardioidaceae > Nocardioides. Next base: position 21,385 of record CAWKMT010000006.1, read on the forward strand.
AGGAGGCCCTGGGTCAGCATCGGCGACTCCACCTCGGCCCGGCGCCAGAACTCCGCGCGGTCGGCCATCAGGTCGTCGCTGGTCAGGTCCGGGACGCCCAGCTGGGCGCGCACCTTGTCGAAGTCGGTGACGGTCAGGCTCGTGGCGCTCAGCGGTATGAACGGCAGCACCGCAGCAGCCGGTTCCAGCGCCGGCCGGTACGACGGCGTACCCGAGATCGTGGGCAGGGCAGGCACCGGACGGACCTGGGGAGGCGGGATCTCACCGCACCCGCCGACCAGGGTGAGGACGAGCAGGCCGGCGGTGACCCCCATCACAAGCCGGGCGGGGCCACGACTGACGCCCTTGCCGAGGTGGGCCGCGTTCACGCGAAGCCCCGGTGGGCGACGGCTTGGGCCGCTAGTGTCATGGCACCATCGCCCCCCAGCAGTGAGACTGACTTATGGACAACGAGACCATGCGAACGCTCCTCGGCGTCGCGGCGCTGATCGCACTCTTCGTCGTGTTCGTCCTGGTCGCCGACGCTGTGGCGACCCGCCGGCGACGCGACCGGATCCTCAACGCTCAGCACCCCTCGATCGGTGCCCACCGGGCCGAGGCGGAGAGCAAGTTCAGCGACCGCTGAATCGTGTGTGGAGCCTAGGGGACTCGAACCCCTAACCCCCTGCTTGCAAAGCAGGTGCGCTACCAATTGCGCCAAGGCCCCTGGTGAAGTGGTGGTCAGGCCTTGCTGATGTTGTCCGTGGCCTCGGCCCAGAGCGCCTGCTCGGAGCGGCCATCGTCGATCTTCTTCTTGGCGAAGGCGGCGCCGGCCGCGGCCAGCAGGACCAGGAGGATCTTCTTCATGGTGACTCCCAAGGATCGGGTGGGGCATCGGGTGGTGGGCCTAAGAGGACTTGAACCTCTGACCTCTTCCTTATCAGGGAAGCGCTCTAACCGTCTGAGCTATAGGCCCCGCCCTGGCAACAGCCAGCGGTGGTCGACGCATCGACCGAGGGGGACACTACCCCACGGCGAAGCGGGCGGACAAAACGAGATCGACCCTCAGCGATCGTCCTCGGTCAGGGTGACCTCGATGCCACCGAGCAGGGCTGCTGCCATGTTGTACAGGAAGGCCCCGAGGGTGGCGATCGCCGTGAGCAGCACCACGTCGATGACCGCGACGAGCATCGTGAAACCGATGACTCGCGAGGTTCCGACGTAGTCCTGGACGTCGAACGTCGTGGAGTCCTCGCCGCCCAGGACGTTCTGGACGGTCTGGTTGATCGAGTCCCAGACCCCGGCCGCACCCAGCACCGACCAGACCATCAGCACCGACACGACCGTGACGACACCGAAGGCGATCGAGAGCAGGAACGACGTCTTCATCACCGACCACGGGTCGACCCGGGACAGGCGCAGGCGCGCCCGTCGAGACGGTCTCCCGTCGAGCGTGGGCTTGGCGGCCTTCGCCTTCGTCTCGGGGTTGGCGTTGGCCCGGTGCTCCCGGGCCGCGCTGGTGAGCCGCTCCTGGATCCGCTCCCCCAGCGGCGGACGGATCGCCGTCGCGTCGCTGTCGTCTCGGCCCGTCGCGGGACGGGCGGGAGTTGGCTTGACGGGGCGCTCCGTCATCAGTCTTCACCCTCTCCGGTCGGGCCGGAATCGTCGGTCGTGGCGCCCTCGCCGGCAGGCGCGGGCTCCTCGATTGTCGCATCCGGTGCCGGCGCGTCCGGGGTACCGGCGCTCACGGCCTCGTCGCTCGCGTCCGCGGTGGGCTCGGCCCCTTCGGCGAGTGCGGTCTCGTCCTCGTCCTTGGCCTCGACCGAGCGGGCGACCACGGCCACGGCGTCACCGGACTTCGGCGTCACGAACTTCACGCCCATCGTCGAGCGCCCGGTCGCCCGGAAGTGTTCGTTGACGGGGCTGCGCACGACCTGACCGGCCTGGGTGATCGACAGGATCTCGTCACCCTCCTCCACGATGAAGGCGCCGACAATGCCGCCGCGCTCCTGGTTGGCCAGGGACATCGCCTTGATGCCCAGACCGCCTCGCGACTGGACGCGGTACTCGGAGATCCGGGTGCGCTTGGCGAAGCCGCCGTCGGTGATGGTGAAGACGTACTGCGGCTTGACCTCGTCGACGCTCGCAATCGGCTCGACCGCGTCGGAGGGAGTGTCCTCGTTCTCCTCGCTCAGGCCGGCCGCCACCTCGGCGGCGACCTGGGCGGCACGGATGACCGACATGGACAGCAGCGAGTCGTCACCGCGGAACTTCATGCCCGAGACCCCCGAGGTGGCGCGACCCATCGGCCGCAGCTGGGCGTCGTCGGCGCGGAACCGGATCGCCTGGCCCTTGCGGGAGACCAGCAGGATGTTGTCCTCGGCATTGACCAGCTCGGCGCCGATCAGCTCGTCGTCGTCCTCGCGGAAGTTGATCGCGATGACGCCGGCCTGCCGCGGGCTGTTGTAGTCGGCCAGCCGGGTCTTCTTCGCCAGACCGTTGCGAGTGGCCAGCACGAGGTACGGCGCCTGCTCGTAGTCCCGGATGGCGAGCACCTGAGCGATCTTCTCGTCCGGCTGGAAGCTCAGCAGCCCGGCGACGTGCCCGCCCTTGGCGTCGCGCGACGCCTCGGGGAGGTTGTAGGCCTTGGTGCGGTAGACCCGACCGGCCGTGGTGAAGAAGAGCAACCAGTGGTGGTTGGTCGTGGAGATGAAGTGCTCGACGACGTCGTCGCCGCGCAGGCTGGCTCCGCGCACGCCCTTGCCGCCCCGCTTCTGGGTGCGGTACTGGTCGGCTCGGGTCCGCTTGGCGTAGCCGCCGCGGGTGATCGAGACGACGAGGTCCTCATCGGGGATGAGGTCCTCCATGGAGAGGTCGCCGTCGGCGGCGATGATCTGGGTACGGCGGTCGTTGCCGTACTTCTCCGCGATCTCGCCGAGCTCCTCGCCGATGATCTGACGCTGGCGCGGGACGTTGGCGAGGATGTCCTCGAGGTCGGCGATGATCAGCTCGAGCTCGGCCAGGCCGTCGATGATCTTCTGGCGCTGCAGCGCCGCGAGCTGGCGCAGCTGCATGTCGAGGATCGCGGTGGCCTGCACCTCGTCGATGTCCAACAGCTGCATCAGGCCCTGGCGGGCCTCGGCCACGTCCGGGGATCGCCGGATCAGCGCGATGACCTCGTCGAGCTGGTCGAGGGCCTTGACCAGGCCGCGCAGGATGTGGGCGCGCTCCTCGGCCTTGCGCAACCGGAACTCGGTGCGGCGTCGGATGACCTCGATCTGGTGGGTGACCCAGTTGCTGATGAACTGGTCGATCGTGAGGGTGCGCGGCACGTAGTCGACCAGCGCGAGCATGTTGGCGCTGAAGTTGGTCTGCAGCTCGGTGTGCTTGAGCAGGTTGTTGAGGACGACGCGGGCCACGGCGTCGCGACGCAGCACCACGACCAGGCGCTGGCCGGTGCGGCCCGAGGAGTCGTCGCGGACGTCGGAGATGCCCTGGACCTTGCCGGAGTCGGCGAGCTCGGCGATCTTGAGCGCGAGGTTGTCGGGGTTGACCATGTAGGGCAGCTCGGAGATGACCAGGCAGGTCCGGCCCTTGCTGTCCTCGTCGATCTCGATGACCGCGCGCTGGGTGACCGAGCCGCGGCCGGTGCGGTAGGCCTGCTCGATGCCCTCGCGGCCCACGATGAGGGCGCCGTTGGGGAAGTCGGGGCCCTTGATCCGCTCGATGAGCGCGTCCTGGAGCTCCTCGCGGGTGGCGTCGGGGTGGTCGAGGGCCCAGCGTGCACCCTCAGCAACCTCGCGCAGGTTGTGCGGCGGGATGTTGGTGGCCATGCCGACCGCGATGCCGGCCGAGCCGTTGACCAAGAGGTTCGGGTAGCGCGAGGGCAGGACGGTGGGCTCCTGGCCGCGACCGTCGTAGTTCGGCTGGAAGTCGACGGTCTCCTCGCCGATGTCGCGCACCATCTCCAGCGCCAGCGGCGCCATCCGGCACTCGGTGTACCGCATGGCGGCCGCCGAGTCATTGCCCGGCGAACCGAAGTTGCCCTGACCGTTGATCAGCGGCGCGCGCATCACCCAGGGCTGCGCGAGGCGGACCAAGGTGTCGTAGATCGCGGAGTCACCGTGCGGGTGGTACTGACCCATCACGTCACCGACGACACGCGAACACTTGGAGAAGCCGCTGTCGGGACGGTAGCCGCCGTCGTACATCGCGTAGAGCACGCGGCGGTGCACCGGCTTGAGGCCGTCGCGGACGTCGGGCAGTGCCCGCCCGACGATGACCGCCATGGCGTAGTCGATGTAGGCCCGCTGCATGGAGGTCTGCAGCTCGATCGGCTCGATCCGGCCGCCGGGGCCGCCGCCGGCGGTTCCGTCGCCCAGGTTGGTGGGGGTCTCAGTCACGTGTCTTCATCTCTCTCATCGCTTCTACGACTGTCTAGGAAAAGTGTTAGTCACCTAGATATCGAGGAATCGAACGTCCTTGGCGTTGCGCTGGATGAACGAACGGCGCTGCTCGACGTCCTCGCCCATCAGGATCGAGAAGACCTCGTCGGCCTGGGCCGCGTCGTCGAGGGTCACCTGGAGCATCAGTCGCGCGTTGGGGTTCATCGTGGTGTCCCACAGCTCGTCGGCGTTCATCTCACCGAGACCCTTGTACCGCTGGACGGGGTTCTCCTTGGGCAGCTTCTTGCCGTTGGCGAGGCCGTCGTTGGTGAGCGCGGTGCGCTCGGCATCGGAGTAGACGAACTCGTGCTCGTTGGGCTTGTTCCACCGGATCCGGTAGAGCGGCGGCTGGGCCATGTAGACGAAGCCGTGCTCGATGAGCGGCTTCATGAACCGGAACAGCAGCGTGAGCAGCAGGGTGTTGATGTGGTGGCCGTCGACGTCGGCGTCGGCCATCAGCACGACCTTGTGGTAGCGCAGCTTGTCGAGGTTGAACTCCTCGTGGATCCCGGTGCCCAGCGCGGAGATGATCGCCTGGACCTCGGTGTTGGCGAGCACCTTGTCGATGCGCGCCTTCTCGACGTTGAGGATCTTGCCGCGGATGGGCAGGATCGCCTGGACCCGCGGGTCGCGGCCCTGCCGGGCCGAGCCGCCGGCGGAGTCGCCCTCGACGATGAAGACCTCGCACTCGGCGGGGTTGGTCGACTGGCAGTCCGACAGCTTGCCGGGCAGGCCACCGCCACCGAGCAGGCCCTTGCGGCTGCGGGCCAGGTCGCGCGCCTTGCGGGCGGCGATCCGGGCCTGCGCTGCGGCCTGGGACTTGCGGACGATGTCGCGGCCCTCGGCCGGGTTCTTCTGGAACCAGTCACCGAGCTGGTCGTTCATGATCCGCTGGACGAAGCCCTTGGCCTCGGTGTTGCCGAGCTTGGTCTTGGTCTGGCCCTCGAACTGCGGCTCGCCCATCTTGATCGAGATGATGGCGGTGAGGCCCTCACGGATGTCGTCACCGGAGACGCGGTCCTCGGGCTTCTTCATCAGGCCCCACTCGAAGCCCCAGGTGTTGACCAGCCCGGTCAGCGCTGCGCGGAACCCTTCTTCGTGGGTGCCGCCCTCGTGGGTGTTGATGGTGTTCGCGAACGTGTGCACCGACTCCGAGAAGGTGGTGTTCCACTGCATCGCGACCTCGAGGCTCATGTGGTTCTCGACCTCGTCGGGGGTCTCGGCCTCGAACGAGATGACCGACGGGTTCGCGACCTGCTTGCGTCGGTTGAGGTGCTCGACGTAGTCGACCAGCCCGCGGTCGTACTTGAAGATGCGCTCGATGCCGCCGCCCTCGCCCTTGCGGATCGCGTCGGCGCCGGCCTGGTCGATGTCGTTGGCGATGGTGTCGTCGGTGACCGCCTCGAGCAGCTCCTCGGCGGCGGGACGCTCGTCGCGCACCACGATCTCGAGGCCCTTGTTCAGGAAGGCCATCTCGCGGAACCGGTTGGAGATCGTCTCCAGGGAGTAGTGCGTGGTCTCGAAGATCTCCTCCGAGGCCCAGTAGGTGACCGTGGTGCCGGTGCGCTCGCCGGGCTCCATCGCGCGAACCTGCTCGAGCTCTCCGGTCGGGACGCCGATCGCGAAGGTCTGCTTCCACAGGTGGCCGCGGTTCTTGACCTCGACGACGAGGATGCTGGACAGCGCGTTGACGACCGAGACGCCGACGCCGTGCAGACCGCCGGAGACCTTGTAGCCGCCGCCACCGAACTTGCCACCCGCGTGGAGCATGGTCAGGGCCATGGTCACCGCCGGCATGTCGGCGCCGGGCGCGGTGTCGGTGGGGATGCCGCGGCCGTTGTCCTCGACCTGGATCGCTCCGTCGGCGCGCAGGGTGACCACGATCCGGTCGCAGTGGCCGGCCAGCGACTCGTCGACCGCGTTGTCGACGATCTCCCAGATCAGGTGGTGGAGACCACGCTCACCGGTCGAGCCGATGTACATGCCCGGGCGCTTGCGCACGGCCTCGAGACCCTCGAGCACCTGAATCGCGGAGGCGTCGTACGAGGCCCCTGCGTCGGGGGCGGTGCCCCTCAGTGCCGGCTGTTCCGGTCGCTCGACAGCAGGTTCTTCGGACACACACACCTCTTCGCGATGGGCTCGGCGACGCAAGGTCGCCGGGCACTGACAAGCCACACCTGACACAGGGAAGGCCGCAACAGCGTGACGCGTGCGACCCAGAGGCCATGATACCCGCCTGGGACGCTTCTGCCACGCGCCGGGCTGGGAACCTGGGGGGCATCCGCGGACAAATGTGGCCCTGAGGCGCTCGTGAGGGCCTCGCGGGCGCACGATCAGGGGGTCGGATGGGTCCCCATACGTCCGAGCACCCGCCAGATCGTCTGTCTCAGCCGTAGGTGTCGCGGGGTCCACGGCCGTCGCGGACCGAGCGTGGACCCTTCTTCCAGGTAGGTCCGTGCGGCCCCAGCACCTCGATCAGGACCACGGTTCCGTGCCCCAGCTCCTGGTTGAGCCGGCGTACGACGGTGGGCGCCAGCATCCGCAGCTGGGTGGCCCAGGCGGTGGAGTCGGTACGCACGGTGAGCTTGCCGTCGGCGAACGTCTCGGGTGTGCAGTGCTGGGCGACCTCGGACCCCACCAGCTCGGCCCACCGGCCGAAGACGCCGTGCACGCGCAGGTCCAGCTCCCAGCCATGGTCGTCGATCAGGCGACCCACCGTCGTGTCCAGGAGCTGGGGGTCACGCTCGTCGGGATGCGAGCCGGAGACCCGGCCGCGGGTCGAGCCCAGTCGCTTGCGCTTCCTGCGCGCCATCGGCGTGGACTTCGACATCGCCCGGGTCAGCGCCTTGGCGAGGTCGAGACCGTCGTCGCGGTGGGCCGGCGCGCCCGTCTCGTCACCCGTCTCGTCGCCCACCTGCTCGTCAGGGTCGGGCTGCGGCGGCGGGTCGGGCACCTGGTCAGGACTCACGGACGACCTCACCGTTGCCGACGAGGTAGCGCACGCCGGCCAGCAGCGCAGGGACGTCGGCCGCCACCGCCGCGGTGACCAGCACCTGCTCGGCGCCGGCGACGAGCTCGGCGAGCTGCCCACGGCGTTCGGTGTCGAGCTCGGCGAAGACGTCGTCGAGGATCAGGATCGGGTCGTCGCCGTCGGCCCGCAGCAGGTCGTACGACGCCAGCCGCAGCGCGAGCGCGAACGACCACGACTCCCCATGGGAGGCGTAGCCCTTCACCGGGAGCCGCAGGCCCTCGGCCGTGCTCTCGCCGGGACCGTGGCCCAGGGAGAGCACCAGGTCGTCGCGGTGCGGACCCACCAGCGAGATCCCGCGGTCGATCTCGTCGTTGCGCCGGCGCTCCACCTCGGCCAGCAGGGCTCCGGTGAGAGCCGCGCGATCGAGGGCCTCGGGCAGCTCGAAGGAGGCCTTGTAGGCGATCTCCGCGTCGTCGCGAGAAGCCCCGCGGGCCACCGTTTCGTAGGCCTTGCCGACGTAGGGCCGCAGCTGGTCGACCAGGGCGATCCGCTCGGCGAGCAGCTCGGCACCGGTGTTGGCCAGGTGGTCGTCCCAGACCGAGAGCGTCGCCAGGGCCGATTCCTGGCCGCCGCGGCCGCCACGCCGGGCCGCGCCCATGGTCTTGAGCAGCGAGTTGCGCTGGCGCAGCACCCGGTCGTAGTCGGCGCGGACGCCGGCCAGCCGGGGAGTCCGCAGCACGAGCAGGTCGTCGAGGAAGCGGCGCCGGTCGGTGGGATCACCCTTGACCAGGGTGAGGTCCTCGGGAGAGAAGACGACCGTGCGGACCAGTCCGATCAGGTCACGTGAGCGGGGCAGGGTCGACTTGTTGACGCGGGCGCGGTTGGCCCGGCCGGGATTGAGCTCGACCTCGAGCACCGCGGTCCGTCCGTCGCGGACGACGGCAGCGCGCACCACCGCCTGGTCGGCACCCGCGCGCACCAGGGGCGCGTCGGTCGCGACCCGGTGCGACGTGAGCCGCGAGAGGTAGTCGATCGCCTCGACAAGGTTGGTCTTGCCCTGGCCGTTGCGTCCGATGAACGCGGTGACACCCGGCTCGAGCGGGACGTCTGCGGTGGCGTACGAGCGGAAGTCGTGCAGGCTGAGGTGGGAGACGTACAACCGGTGGCTAGCCCTTCGCCGAGTCAGGAGCGTCGGTGACATCGGGGTTCACGTCACCGCCCGGAGGCGCCTCGGTCCGCACCGCGTGGCCTCCGAACTGGTTGCGCATCGCGGCGATCGCCTTCATGCCCGGGCTCTCCTCCTGGCGCGAGGTGAACCGGGCGAAGAGCGCCGCGGTGATCGCGTGCAGGGGAACGGCGTTGTCGATCGCTGCCTCGACGGTCCACCTGCCCTCACCGGAGTCGTCGGCGTAGCCGGCGATCTTGTCGAGGTGGGCGTCGTCCTTGAGGGCGATGACGAGCAGGTCCAGGAGCCAGGACCGGATCACGGTGCCTTCGCGCCAGGAGTCGAAGACCTCGGTGACGTTCTCGACCAGGTCGACCTTCTCGAGCAGCTCGAAGCCCTCGGCGTAGGACTGCATGATGGCGTACTCGATGCCGTTGTGGACCATCTTCGCGAAGTGGCCGGCGCCGGGCTTGCGCCCGGCGTGGACGAACCCCGACTCGCCTTCCGGCTTGAGGGAGTCGAAGGCCGGCTGGACCTTCGCGACGTCGTCGAACGAGCCGCCGCACATCAGGGCGTAGCCGTTCTCGAGGCCCCAGATCCCGCCCGAGACGCCGCAGTCGACGAAGCCGATCCCGCGCTCGGCGAGCAGGGCGGCGTTCACCTCGTCGTCGGTCCAGCGAGAGTTGCCGCCGTCGACGACCAGGTCACCCTCACCCAACAGCTGGCCGAGCTCCTTGATCGTGTCGCGGGTCGGATCGCCCGAGGGCACCATCACCCAGACCACCTTGGGCGAGGGGAGCTGCTCCACCATGGCGGCCAGGGAGTCGGCGTCCGCGAGCTCCGGGTTGCGGTCGTAGCCGACCACGGTGTGCCCGGCCCGGCGCAGCCGGGTGCGCATGTTGCCGCCCATCTTCCCGAGTCCGACGAGTCCGATGTCCATGCGAGTGGCTCCTCCGAGTGGCGGGCAGGCGTGGGTCAGGTCAGGGAACGTCGCTCAGGACAGCAGGCGACGCGGCATCAGCAGGTAGCGGAACGGCGACTCCTCGTCGCCCTCCCCCACGGAGCCACTGATGACGACCGGCTTGGAGGCCTGGGTGAAGGCGAGCTCCACGACGGACTGATCGATGGCGGTGAGACCGTCGAGGAGGAACTGGGGGTTGAACCCGGTGGTGATGTCCTCGCCGTCGATGATCGCCTCGATCGACTCCGAGGCCTGGGCCTCGTCACCGGAGCCGGCGTCCAGGGTCAGGACGCCGTCGCTGAAGGCCAGCTGCACGGCGGTGTTGCGCTCGGCGACGAGGGCGACTCGCTTGACCGACTCGATCAGCGCAGCCTTGTCGACCTTCGCGATCATCTGGTGCTCGTGCGGGAAGAGGCTGCGGACCTTGGGGAACTCACCATCCAGGAGCCGGGTCGTGGTCCGACGCAGACCGCCGGCGGCGACGCCCTCGAAACCGATGATCCCTTCGCCCGAGCCGGTGGAGGCCAGGGCGATCGTCACGGTGCCGCCCGAGGTGAGCGACTTCGCGGTGTCGCCGAGGACCTTGGCCGGAACCAGGGCCGCCATCGACGCGTCGGGAGTGTGCGGGTTCCAGGTGAGCTCGCGGTGCGAGAGCCGGAAGCGGTCGGTGGCCAGCAACGAGATGGTGGAGCCGTCGATCTCGATCCGGACCCCGGTCAGCACCGGAAGCATGTCGTCTCGACCGGCAGCGGTGACCGCCTGGGCGACAGCGTGGGCGAACTCATCGCTCTGCACGGTGCCCGTCGCGGCCGGCATCTCGGGCAGGGCTGGGTAGTCCTCGACCGGCATGGTCTGCAGGCTGAAGCGCGCGGACCCGCACGTGAGGGAGACCCGGGCCCCGTCGAGCACCATCTCGACCGGCTTGGCCGGCAGGCTGCGACAGATGTCGGCGAGCAGTCGGCCGCTGACCAGCGCACGACCTTCATCGGCGACGTCGGCGGTCAGGGTCGCTCGCGCAGAGGTCTCGTAGTCGAAGGTCGAGAGGACCAGGCCCTCGTCGCTGGCCGCGATCAGCAGCCCGGCCAGGACCGGGGCACTCGGACGGACCGGAAGGCTGCGAGCAGCCCAGGCGACGGCATCTGCGAGCACATCGCGCTCGACGCGGAACTTCACTGTGGGTGGTCCTTCGGAGTCGGTGGGTCAATCGATGCTGCGGTGCGGTCTGTGAATCCTGCCATGCGCGGGGCGTGGGCGGGAGGTTCGGTGTGGTTTGGGCAGATCGATGACCTCCCACCGGGCCCTCCGCGAGGAGGTTGTCCCCAGGTCGAGGCCCAGATGGATGTTCACTGAGGATCGATCTGATGACAGGTGAGTAGGAGTCATAGCAACGGTGGAAACTGTGGATGAACGGCGTTGGTGCAGGTCAGTCGGGGAACTACCAGTGCACAGGGGCTGTGGAGGAACAACCGACGACTCGTGGCGGACTGTGCACTCGAGTGGGGTTCGTGCGGCGACGGGCCGGTTGTGCACAGGGATTCGGGTGGATCTGCCCTTCGGCCCACATTTCATCCACAGGACACAGCCCGGTCTGCGTCAGTTCTGACGCGCCTGCATCTTGACCCGGTTGGTGAGCTCACTGACCTGGTTGAAGACCGCTCGACGCTCGGCGAGCAACTGGTTGATCTTCCGATCGGCGTACATCACGGTGGTGTGGTCGCGATTGCCGAACTGTGCGCCGATCTTGGGCAGCGACAGCGCGGTGAGCTCGCGGCACAGGTACATCGCGATCTGTCGCGCCATCACCAGGTGCCGACCGCGGCTCGGACCGGTCAGCTCCTCGATCGAGAGCCCGAAGTAGGCGGCCGTCTGCGCGATGATCAGGGCTGCGGTGATCTCGGGCTCGCCGCCCTCGGGGATCAGGTCCTTCAGCACGATCTCGGCCAGGGTCATGTCGACCTCCTGGCGGTTGAGGTTCGCGAACGCCGTCACCCGGATCAGCGCTCCCTCGAGCTCGCGGATGTTGGTCTGGATCTTGGAGGCGATGAACTCCAGCACGTCCGGGGGCGCGGTGAGCCGGTCCATTGCCGCCTTCTTGCGCAGGATCGCGATCCGGGTCTCGAGGTCGGGGGGCTGGACGTCGGTGATCAGACCCCACTCGAAGCGGTTGCGCAGCCGGTCCTCCAGCGCCTCGAGCCGCTTGGGCGGGCGGTCGGAGGTCAGCACGATCTGCTTGTTGGCGTTGTGGAGGGTGTTGAACGTGTGGAAGAACTCCTCCTGGGTCTGGGTCTTGCCCTCCAGGAACTGGATGTCGTCGATCAGGAGCACGTCGACATCGCGGTAGCGCCGCTTGAACCGGTCCTGACGGTCATCGCGAATCGCGTTGATGAACTCGTTGGTGAACTCCTCGCTGGAGACGTAGCGCACCTTGGCCCCGCTGTAGAGGCTGCGCACGTAGTGACCGATCGCGTGGAGCAGGTGGGTCTTGCCGAGTCCGGAGTCGCCGTAGACCAGGAGCGGGTTGTACGCCTTGCCCGGCGCCTCGGCGACGGCCACGGCCGCGGCGTGCGGGAAGCGGTTCGAGGAGCCGATGACGAAGGTCTCGAAGGTGTACTTGGGGTTGAGCCGGGTCTCCAGCGAGCTGGTCCGGGCAATCGACTCGGGCGGCTCGGGGGCCGGCTCGGGGGTCAGGGCACGGTCGACCGGCAGTTGCGGGTGCAGCGGACCATCCATATGTCCACTTGTCGGTTTGTCGACTTCTTCCACCGGAGGCATCAGGCCGTGGTCCTCGAGCTGCGGGTTCACCGTCACCGCGATCCGGATCTCCCTGCCGAAGGCGACCGTCAGGGCATCCTCGAGCTGGCCGCGCAGCCGGCCCTCGAGCTGGCTGCGGGTGAAGTCGTTCGGCACGGCGATGATCGCCGTGCTCTCGTGGAGCGTGACCGGCTCACTGGCGCGCAGCCAGGCGCGCTGGTTGGGCTGCAGGTCGTCGACGACACCGCGCCATGCGCTGTTGAGATCCGAGGTGCTCTGCTCCACGGGATACCCGCCTTCTGCTGGTGGTGCTGCGTTGTCGTGGGTCGTCGTGGGGTGGTCGAGCGCCCATCGTGGTCGTCGGTGCAGCCGCGTCGCAGGCGAACCCGGGACCTGGCGCGGTCAAATTTCTTTCCACAGCTTTGTCCACAAGCTGTGAACCCGATCCAATCGCCGTGGAATGGGTGCCCACGACGCACCCCACACTCTCCGTCACTGCACTGTTTGTGCAGGTCAGGGGCGTATTGGCGACTGATGTGTCGGGGGTCACGTCTGCGCCGAAGTTGGGGATAACCGGGGCTGATGGGAAGCTCGGTAAGGTCGAACGTAACAAGGCGCGAGGCCCGGGGGCAAGACTTCATCCACAGGCTCCCATCAGCGTGCGCCGCGTTGGTTTGACCCTGTCGAACGCCAGCGCGTACCGTTGGCCGGTCACCCGGTGTCGACCGGTGCCGCATGTCCACGGGAATGTCACGTCCGTGGGCGGGCGGTGCCAGCCGAAACTTGTTCCACGGCACTGCCCGATCCGCCCGGCCGTGACTGCCCCTGACACACCATGGAGAGAAGCTCGTGAGTAAGCGTACGTACCAGCCGAACAACCGTCGTCGTCACAAGGTGCATGGCTTTCGCCTGCGCATGAGGACCCGCGCCGGCCGTGCCATCCTGTCGACTCGTCGCCGTAAGGGTCGCAAGAGCCTGGCCGTCTGACGGCCAGCCAACCCTCGGCCAGGCGCACCCCGTGCTGCCCGCGGCCCATCGGGTCCGGGACTCCGAGACCTTCCGATCTGCGGTGCGCCGCGGTCGGAGGGCGGGTTCGCGCGCGCTGGTCGTGCACCTCGACCAGCCGTCCGAGGGGATCAGCGGTGCGCCCGACACCCAGCCCGCCACACCCCGGGACTCCGTCCCGAGGGTGGGCTTCGTCGTGAGCAAGGCCGTCGGGAACGCCGTCGTGCGCAACCGCGTCAAGCGGCGCCTGCGTGAGGTGGCCCGGGAGTTGATCCCCTCGCTCCCCGGCTCGACCACGCTGATCGTGCGAGCGCTTCCCGCCTCGGCGAGTGTGCCGCAGGCGGAACTCCGCGCCGACCTGGTCCGTTTGGTGGAGCGGGTGACCCGGTGAAGTATCTCCTGATCGGCCTGCTCCGGGTCTATCGTGCGCTGATCAGCCCGCTCTACGGGCAGGTCTGTCGCTACCACCCCTCCTGCTCGGCCTACGCGCTCGAGGCCGTGCGCGAGCACGACAGCCTCCGGGGCAGTTGGCTCGCCGCACGCCGGGTGGTGCGCTGCCACCCGTGGGCCGCAGGTGGCTACGACCCAGTTCCTCCCCGCCGCAACGCGGGTGCACCCTCGACTCCGTCCCCCCAGCAAGGAGCCTGACCCGTGGGAATCTTCGGCGACATCGGCAGTTTCATCATGACGCCGCTCTACTACGTGATCTCGGTGGTGCTGGTCGGGTTCCACAAGCTCTTCACCACGGTCCTGGGCTTCGACCCCGCCGGGGGCGCCGCGTGGGCGCTGTCGATCGTGGGCCTGACGCTGGTGATCCGGATCGCGCTGATCCCGCTGTTCGTCAAGCAGATCAAGTCCAGCCGGAACATGCAGCTGATCCAACCCAAGGTCAAGGAGCTGCAGAAGAAGTTCGGTCACGACCGGGAGAAGCTCGCCCAGGAGACGATGAAGCTGTACAAGGACAGCGGGACGAACCCGTTTGCCTCGTGCCTGCCGATCCTGCTGCAGATGCCGATCTTCCTGGCGCTCTTCCGACTCCTCGACCAGGCGGCCGACGCCAAGGGTCACGGCGTCCTGAGCAACGACCTGGCCAAGCAGTTCGGTGAGGCGCAGCTCTTCGGTCGGATCCCGATCTCGGACACCTTCATCCGGGCCGACGGCAACGTCCCCGTGATGATCCTGGCTGCCCTGCTGGTCGTGGGCATGACCGCGACGACGTTCCTGACCCAGCGCCAGCTGATGAGCAAGAACATGCCGGCCGACGCGCTGACCGGTCCCTACGCCCAGCAGCAGAAGATGCTCCTCTATGTCCTGCCCGTCGTCTTCGCGGTCGGTGGCGTGGCCTTCCCGATCGGGGTGCTCTTCTACTGGACCACCTCGAACCTGTGGACCATGGGCCAGCAGTTCTACGTGATCCGGAACAACCCGGCCCCCGGGACCCCCGCGGCCGTGGCGAAGGCAGACCGGGACAAGGCGAAGGCCATCCGCCGGGGCCACGCGGTGGCCGAGCCGGAGCCCGAGCCGGAGCCGGAGCGCCGTACGACGGTGCGGGAGCAGCCGAAGAAGCAGTCCCGAGAGCAGCGCAGGAAGCAGGCACGGGACCAACAGCGCAAGCCGTCCGGTGGCACGGCCCCGGACAACTCGACCAAGGACGAAGGGGACCAGAAGTGAGCGAGTCAGTGAGCAACGAGAGCACCCAGGACGAGCGCCCGGAGGAGCTGGTCGAGGCGACCGGCACCGAGACGAGCGCCGGCGCGGGTGAATCGGTTCCGGACGAGGGGGCCGAGGGCGACGAGGCCCCGGCCCCGCGCGTGGACCGGGTCAAGCTGCTCGAGCAGGAGGGTGACATCGCGGCCGACTACCTCGAGGAGCTGCTGGACATCGCCGACCTCGACGGTGACCTCGACATGGATGTCGAGGGTGATCGGGCGGCCGTGTCGATCGTCGGAGCGGACCTGAGCCAGCTCGTGGGCGCGAACGGCGAGGTGCTCGATGCCCTGCAGGAGCTCACCCGGCTGGCCGTCTACCGCGAGACCGGTGAGCGGTCTCGGCTGATGCTGGACATCTCGGGTTTCCGCGCCAACAAGCGTGAAGAGCTCATCAAGCTGGCCGAGACGACCATTGCGGACGTCAAGGAGTCGGGCAAGCCCGTCTCCTTGGACGCGATGACGCCGTTCGAGCGGAAGGTCGTGCACGACGCGGTCGCCGCAGCCGGTCTCTCGTCCGAGTCGGAAGGCGTGGAGCCGCGCCGGTACGTGGTGGTCCTTGCGGACTGACCGATGAGCGATGTTTCACGTGAAACACCCTCTGCGCCCGCCGTGGCACGGAGGGTGTTTCCGCATGCGCAGCTGCCGGCTGCGGAGCGGTATGCCGAACTCCTGGCCACCGAGGGTGTGGTCCGTGGCCTGATCGGGCCGCGCGAGGCTCCCCGACTGTGGGAGCGACACCTGCTGAACTGCGCTGTTCTGAGCGAACTGCTGCCGCCGGACGCCAGCGTGTGTGACATCGGCTCGGGAGCCGGGCTGCCCGGCCTGGTGATCGCGATTGCCCGGCCGGACCTCAAGATCACCCTGGTGGAGCCGCTGCTGCGCCGGACCACGTTCCTGGAAGAGGTCGTGGCCGAGCTGGGCCTGAGCCAGGTGTCCGTGGTGCGCGGCCGTGCCGACGCGCTGCACGGTGAGCGGACCTTCGACGTGGTGACGTCGCGGGCGGTGGCTCCCCTGGATCGCCTCCTGACGTGGTCGATGCCACTGGTGTCGCCCACCGGTGCCCTGGTGGCGATGAAGGGGGCCAGCGTGCAGGACGAGATCGTCAGCGCCGAGGAGACCCTTCGCCGGTACGGGTGCGCTGATCCGGTGGTGTCGGTACTGGGTGCCGAACTGCTCGATTCGCCGACAATGGCGGTACGGGTGGCCTGGGCCGATCCCGGAGGGGTATCTTGGCGGCTTGCGGCCAGGCAGTCGGCCGCTGCTGACGGCGGACGCGCTTCCGCCCGCAAGAAATCAACGCGAAGGCGGCGCTCGTGACAGAGCAGTCCCGGCCCACGTCGGACGCGGTCCGGTTGCCTGACGTCGAGCAACTGGCAGCTTCCTCGGGAAAGTTTTCCACCGGTCAGAACGACCCCGGTGAGCGTAGTTATCCACAGGAAGCCCCTGTTCATCCACAAGCCGAGTCGGAGATCGATCAGCCCGTGGTTTCACGTGAAACATCGACCGCCAGTCCCTTCAAGGTGCGAACCGCGGGTGAGTTGGCCAACGAGGCTCCCTCCTTCGACCATTCGGCCACGCCGTTGGCGCGGGCGGCCGAGCACTCGGTGCTCGCTCGGCACGGAGCCCTGATGCGGCCCGCCCTGCCCCGTCCCGGCAAGACCCGGGTCGTCGTGGTGGCGAACCAGAAGGGTGGGGTCGGCAAGACCACGTCGACGGTCAATGTCGCCGCCGCGCTGGCCCAGTTGGGCCAACGGGTCCTGGTCATCGACCTCGACCCCCAGGGGAACGCCTCCACGGCACTGTCGGTGGACCACCGCCGGGGTGTGCCCTCGACGTACGACGCACTGGTGGACGGTGTGCCCCTCGCTGACGTCGTCACCGAGTGCCCGGAGATCCCCAACCTCTTCGTGGTCCCGGCCACGATCGACCTGGCCGGCGCCGAGATCGAGCTCGTCAGCGTGGTGGCCCGCGAGACGAGGCTCCACAAGGCGATCCAGGGCCACCCCCTGGTCGGGACGGAGGAGGAGGTCGGTGAGGAGCGGTACGACTTCGTGATGATCGACTGCCCGCCCTCGCTCGGGCTGCTCACCTTGAACGCGCTGGTCGCGGGCGCGGAGATGATGATCCCGATCCAGGCGGAGTACTACGCGCTCGAGGGGCTGGGCCAGCTCCTCGAGACCGTCGAGATGGTGCGAGCCCACCTCAACCCGCGGCTCGCGGTCTCCACGATCCTGGTCACGATGTACGACGCGCGCACCCGACTCGCCTCGGGCGTGGCCGACGAGGTGCGCGAGCACTTCGGGGATGCGGTGGTCAAGACGAACATTCCCCGCTCGGTCCGGGTCTCCGAGGCCCCGTCCTACGGCCAGACCGTGATGACCTACGACCCCGGCTCGCCCGGAGCGCTGTGCTACCTCGAGGCAGCACGCGAGATCGCCACCAAGGGAGCCCCCGCATGAACGCCACGACCAGCACCCCTCGTCCTCCGCAGCGTCGCGGCCTCGGTCGCGGGCTGGGCTCGTTGATCCCGACCGCTCCTGCTCCGGTGGAGGCAGCGGACCAGGAAGCCCCGGCCAGTGGCGGACCGTCGGCCGGGTCCGACTCCGGTGCGGGCACGTCGGCTCCCGGTGCGGCTGGCGCGGCCCCCTCGGTCGCCGGGGCCTACTTCGCCGAGATCCCGCTGGCGCAGATCACGCCGAACCACGTCCAGCCCCGCCAGGTCTTCGACGAGGAGGCGATGGCCGAGCTGGTCCACTCCATTCGCGAGGTGGGGCTGCTGCAGCCGGTCGTCGTACGCCGCTCCGGGCCGGAGAGCTTCGAGCTGGTGATGGGAGAGCGTCGCTGGCGGGCCTCGCAGCAGGCCGGCCTCGAGGCGATCCCGGCGATCATCCGCGAGACCGACGACAACGACATGCTCCGCGACGCGCTCCTGGAGAACCTCCACCGTTCGCAGCTCAACCCGCTGGAGGAGGCCTCGGCCTACGCCCAACTCCTCGAGGACTTCGGCTGCACCCACGAGGACCTCGCCTCGCGGATCGGCCGCTCCCGGCCCCAGATCAGCAACACGCTGCGGCTGCTGAAGCTCAGTCCCGCCGTCCAGCGCCGTCTGGCCGCCGGCGTGCTCTCGGCCGGCCACGCCCGCTCGCTGCTGGCCGTCGAGAACCCCGAGCTCCAGGACCGGCTCGCGCAGCGCGTCGTCGCCGAGGGGATCAGTGTCCGGGGCCTCGAGGAGATCGTGGCGGTCGGGGACACCGGTGGTCCGGCCCCGCGGACCCAGCGCCGCAAGCCCTCTGCTCCCGGGCTGGCCGATCTGGCCGAACGACTCTCGGACCGCCTCGAGACCCGGGTCAAGGTCGACCTGGGTGCGCGCAAGGGCAAGATCACCGTCGAGTTCGCCTCGCTCGAGGACCTGCGTCGCATCGTCGACGTGATGGACCCGCGCAACCGTGAGGACCGCCCGATCTAGGTCGACGCCTCGCGGTGGTCGCCGAAGCGGCTTCTCGACGTATCGCTCTATCTATAAGTCGACAAAAAGACTTAGCGATGAAGCGTTGTGTCGATCAACCGCCCTGGGCGGCACGCTTGGCCGCTCGCTTGGCGGCCCGTTCCCGCTTCTCGGCGGCGTCGAGCTCCAGGGCCCGCTCCGGAGTGGGTGCGCTCCCGCCGTGCGCGGCCGGGACCCACCAGGCGCCGGGCGGCTGCTCGTCGCTGGGGTAGCCCGCGATCGCGCGGTCGAGCATGCCCGCCATGGTCGCGCGCAGCTCGGCGGTCTCCCGGACGGGGTCGTCGCCGGTGGGGTGCAGGGGCTCGCCCACGGTGATCGAGATGGTCTTGCCCCGCGAGAAGTCCTTCGGGTGGTCCTTGGTCATCATCCGCTGGGTCCCCCAGAGGATGACCGGCACGATCGGGACCCCGGCCGCCGCCGCGATCCGGACCGTCCCGGTCTTGAACTCCTTGAGGTCCATCGACCGCGAGATCGTCGCCTCCGGGAAGATGCCGACCGCCTCGCCTGCGCGCAGGTAGTCCACGGCCGTGTGGAACGACGACAGTCCCTCGCCCCGGTCGACCTCGATGTGGCGCAGCGATCGCATCAACGGACCGGTCCAGGTGTGGTCGAAGAGCTCCCGCTTGGCCATGAACCGCACCAGGCGCCGCGAGGGGTTCGCTGCGAACCCGCCGTAGACGAAGTCGACGTACCCGATGTGGTTGTAGGCGAGCAGCACACCACCGCTGCGCGGGACGTGCTCGGTGCCGGTCATCTGGAAGCGCTGGCCCAGCACGCGGAAGGCGGTCTTCGCGGTGACGATGACCGGCGGGTAGGTCAGATCACGCACGAGAGGACTCCTGGGCGGTGCGAGCGATGGCGGCCCGCACGAGCGAGGCACAGACCTGCCCGAGGTCCAGCCCGGCCGCCTGGATCGAGAGGGGGACGGTCGAGGTCTCGGTGAACCCCGGCGCGACGTTGACCTCGAGGAACCACACCCGGTCCTCGGCGTCGATGATCAGGTCCGAGCGCGACATGTCCCGCAGCCCCAGGGCCTCGTGAGCCGTCTGGGCGACCCGGGCCACCTCGGCGGCCATCGCCTCGCTCAACGGGGCCGGAGTGACGAACTCCGTGGATCCGGCGGTGTAGCGAGCGGTGTAGTCGTAGACGCCACCGTCGGGCAGGATCGCGACGGCTGGCAGGACCCGCGGCCCGCTCCCGTCGTCGATGACCGGCACGGCGACCTCGAGGCCGACGATGAACTGCTCCAGGAGCGCCACGTCACCGTAGGCGAAGGCGTTGACCATCGCCGCCGGGAGCTCCTCGGCCGTTCGCACGACCGAGCAGCCCAGGGCGGACCCGCTCTTGGCCGGCTTGACCATCAGGGGGAGCCCGAGACGGTCGATGAGGGAGGCCATCACGTCGGCCGCGCCCAGTTCGCGGAAGGTCTCGGCGGGCAGGCAGACCGAGTCGGGGGTCAGCAGCCCCGCCCGTCGGGCGATGGCCTTGGCCACGGGCTTGTCGAACGCCGTGCGGCACGAGGCGGGTGGGGCGCCGACGTACGGGATGTCCAGGAGTTCGAGGACCTCACGGATCGCGCCGTCCTCGCCGCTCTCGCCGTGGAGCATGGGGACCACGCACGAGGGGCGATCCCGACGCAGCACGCCGAGGAGCGCCGAGTCGACGTCGCGCTCGACCACCTCCACCCCGGCGCTGCGCAGGGCTTCGGCCACCCGCCGTCCCGAGCGCAGCGAGACGTCCCGCTCGTGGGAGAGGCCCCCGGCCAGGACCAGGACCTGTCCTCGTTTGTCGCCACTCTCGCCTGTCGGGACCACGTGTTCTCCGCCCATCGTTGGATCGTTCAGCTCATGTCGGTGCTGGGGCCGTCGTACCCGCTGCGGGCCTCGAGGCCGGGCACCGGGGATCCGGCCCCGAACATCGCTCGCAGCTCCATCTCGGCCTCCAGCACGGTGGCGAGACGGCGTACGCCCTCGCGGATGCGCTCGGGGGTCGGGAAGCAGAAGGAGAGTCGCATCGAGCTCGACCCGAAGCCGTCCGCGAAGAAGGCGGTGCCCGGGACGTAGGCCACCCGGGCGGTGACTGCGCGCGGGAGCATCGCCTTGGCGTCGATGCCCGGAGGCAGGCTCACCCAGACGAAGAACCCACCGTCGGGCGTGTTCCACGAACAGGCAGCGGGCATGAAGTCGTCCAGGGCCGTCATCATCGCGTCGCGACGCTCGCGGTACATCTCGCGCATCTGCTTGATCTGGCCCTGCCAGTCATGGTTGCTGAGGTAGGCCGAGACCGCCATCTGGCTGAACGACGGCGCACACAGGGTGGCCGACTCCTGGGCCAGGACGAGCTTCTCGCGGACCGCGTGCGGGGCCAGGGCCCAGCCGACGCGGATGCCCGGCGAGAAGGTCTTGGAGAACGATCCGAGGTAGATCACGCCCTCCGCCTCGTCGGCGCGCAGCGCCCGCATCGGCTCCCCCTCGAAGCCGAGCAGCCCGTAGGGGTTGTCCTCGAGCACGAGGATGTCCTCCTCGCGACAGATGGCGAGGACCTCCGGACGGCGCTCGGCAGCGAGCGTCACGCCAGCCGGGTTGTGGAAGTTGGGGATCGTGTAGAGGAACTTGATGGTCCGACCCGATGCCTTGACGGCCGTGATCGCCTGGCGCAGCGAGTCGGGGACCAGCCCGTCGGCGTCCATCTCGACGTGGACCACGTCGCACTGGAAGGACTTGAAGACGCCCAGCGCTCCGACGTACGACGGGGCCTCGCAGAGCACGACGTCGCCCGGGTCGCAGAAGATCCGGGTCACCAGGTCGACCGCCTGCTGGGAGCCCACCGTGACGACCACGTCGTCGGGGTGGGCTTCGATGCCCTCGAGCCGCATGACGTCGCAGATCTGCTCGCGCAGGACGGGATCGCCCTGCCCGGAGCCGTACTGCAGCGCGGTGGTGCCGTGGTCCGCGATCAGGTCGCTGATCACGCTGCCGACGACGTCGAGGGGGAGCCCGGAGATGTTGGGCATCCCGCCAGCGAGCGAGACGACCTCCGGGCGAGAGGCGACGGCGAAGAGTGCGCGGATCTCGGAGGCGGTCATGCCGGCCGTGCGCGCGGCGTACCGATCGACGTACGAGTCGAGGCGGGTGCTGGCCGACGGGGGTTCGCTGCGCGCGGGAGTCTGCTCCATGACCCGTCTAGCATGGACGATGACGCCAGAGCCCGCACCACCGGACCGATGGTTGGGCACCTGTCGTGCTCACGCCCCGCGGAGGTTGCGATGTCGCGCAAGATCGTCCGGCTCACCCTGGACCACCTCGACGCGCTGCCTGCCCCGTGCCGTTCCTGCCTCTTCTGGGAGCTCGACCCCGTACGCCGCCGCGAGGTCGCGGAGCCGGCGACCGAGAAGGACGCGTGGCTCACCGAGGTGCTGCGTGACTGGGGCTCGTGCGGACGGGTCGCGCTGGTCGACGGACGACCCGTGGGGCACCTGGTCTATGCCCCGGCAGCGTTCGTCCCGGGGGCGGCGGGCTTCCCGACCGCACCGGTGTCGCCGGATGCCGTCCTGCTGACGACCGTGCACGTCGACCCTGGCTTCGCCCGGGGCGGACTGGGCCGGATGCTCGTCCAGGGCATGGCCCGCGACCTCACCGAGCGGGGGATCCGGGCGGTGGAGGCCTTCGGGGACACCCGGGGGCGACCCGGGTGCTGCGTCGTCCCGGTGGACTTCCTGAGCGGGGTGGGGTTCAAGACGCAGCGAGCGCACAGCACCTATCCGCGGCTGCGGATGGACCTCCGCTCGGCCATCACCTGGAAGGACGAGGTGGAGGCTGCGTTGGAGCGTCTGTTGGGTGCTGTGCGCCCGGCGTCGAAAGCGACTCGCGAGGCGAATCTCAGATGAAGTCGGCCAGCTCGTTGAGCAGCGCGGCCTTGGGCCGGGCGCCGACGATCGACTTCACGACCTCGCCACCCTGGTAGACGTTGATCGTGGGGATGCCGGTCACGCGGTAGGACGCGGGCGTGACGGGGTTCTCGTCGACGTTCATCTTGAGGAAGGTGATCTTGTCGCCGTGCGCGGTGGCGAGCTCGGCGAGGATCGGGGCGACCTGGCGACACGGGCCGCACCACTCGGCCCAGAAGTCCACGAGGACGGGCATGTCGGACTTGAGAACCTGCGCCTCGAACTCGGCGTCGGTCACGGCAGCGATGTTCGCCACGGGATTCCCTTTCATTCGATGAAGTCTGTGCTCAGTGAACACGAGGTGGGGGACGGTTGTTCCCCACCGGGTGGTGCGGGCACCCCGGCCAGCCGGGGAAGGTGCGGCTCAGAGCCCGGCGGTCTGCACGGTCTCGGTGAGGGCTTCGGACGCGACCGCGGCCTGGGCCTGGTCGTTGGTGGCGGCCGCGTGGTCGAGCGTGGCGATGTAGCGCTCGGCGTCGAGAGCGGCGGCGCAACCCGTGCCGGCCGCGGTGATCGCCTGGCGGTAGTGGTGGTCGACCAGGTCGCCGGCGGCGAAGACACCGGCCAGGTTGGTCGCGGTCGAGGGGTGCTGGACCAGGACGTAGCCGTTCTCGTCGAGGTCCACCTGGCCGCCGAGCAGCTCCGAACGGGGGTCGTGGCCCACCGCGATGAAGAGCCCGGTCGCATCAAGCGGGCGCAGGTCGCCGGTGACGGTGTCGCGGAGCGTGAGCGACTCGAGGCGGTCCTCGCCGAGGATCTCCTCGACGGCGGTGTTCCAGAGGATCTCGAGCTTCGGGTCGGCGAACGCCCGCTCCTGCATGATCTTGGAGGCGCGCAGCTCGTCGCGGCGCACGATCAGGGAGACCTTCGAGCCGAAGCGGGACAGGAAGGTGGCCTCCTCGACCGCGGAGTCACCACCCCCGACCACGGCGATGTGCTGGTCGCGGAAGAAGAAGCCGTCGCAGGTGGCGCACCACGAGACACCGCGCCCGGAGAGCTCGTCCTCGCGGGGCAGCCCGAGCTTGCGGTAGCCCGAGCCGGTCGCCAGGACCACCGCGCGGGCGGTGTAGGTGTCGGTGGCGGTCTTGACGACCTTGAGGTCACCGGTGAGGTCGACCTCGATCACGTCGTCGGTGACCATCTCGGCGCCGAAGCGCTCGGCCTGGGTGCGCATCTCGTCCATCAGCGCCGGGCCCATGATGCCGTCACGGAAGCCGGGGAAGTTCTCGACCTCGGTGGTGTTCATCAGCGCCCCGCCGGCGGTCACCGAGCCCTCGAAGAGCAACGGCGCGAGGCTGGCGCGGGCGGCGTACACCGCGGCGGTGTAGCCGGACGGGCCGGAGCCGATGATGATGACGTTGCGGACAGCTGAATCCGTGGATTCGGTCATGGGGTGGGGGCTCTCCTCGATCGGTGGGGTCGTGAGTGGAACCGATCGTAGGCGAGAGGAATTCCCGCGGCGCCGCGAGCCGTCCGTGCCGCCGCGGCCCTCAGGGCGCCGGCAGCGTGATCGACCGCAGGACCTCGGGGCTCCCGCAGCCGAAGAGGTCGACGACCTGGCTGTCCTCGCTGGCCTTGCGGAAGACCAGGACACCGGGGGCACCGGTGTACGTCACCGGCACGAACGCACCCGGGCCCCACTCCTCGAGGATGCAGTCGAAGGCGGCGCTGCCGAGCGGGGAGGAGCCGTTCTCGGGCGATGACGTGGCCTGACTCTCGGCGTTCCCTGCCCGGCGGGCCGCCGTCAGCGCGCGTCGGGCGTCCTCCACGTCGGTGGAGAACGAGTCCTCGCGGATCCTCAGCGGGGTGGCGAGGGCGTAGCCCTCACCGGTGCCTCCGAGGACGTCGGAGGCACCGGACTCGGACAGCGAGGTGGCGCCTGCTGCCGCGTCGCTGGCGGGCGAGGAGGCCTCGGGCGAGGAGCGGGTGCCGACCAGCTGGCCGAGTCCGACGCCGATGACCACGACAGCGGCCGCCGCGACGAGCATCGACGACACCCGGTGCCGGCGCCGACTCGCGAGCTCGACCGGCGTCTGGCTCTCGGTGGGGACGTCGGGGTGTTCGGCGAGCTCGCGGAGCACCTGGTCGAGGCGGGCTGCGATCTCGGTCGGCATGGGCTCGGTGTGCCGGGAATCGGCGAGGAGTCGGCGGACGCGGCGTTCCTGGGCCTCGTCGAGGACGGGCTCGTGGTCCTGGGGGTTCTCGTCGGTCACGGGGCGCTGTCTCCTCTCGGCTGCTGGGGAACGGGGTGGCGATCTGGCGATGTGATGGGCTGTCGGGTCGGGCTGGTGGTTCAGGAATCGGCGGGGGGACCGCGGGTGGTCTTCGTGGGTCGGACGGGGCCGGAGGCGTCGGGGTTCCCCGACGGGGTGTGCGGCCGCTCACCCTCCTCGTGCAGGACACCGAGGAGGACGGCGAGCCGGGCCCGGCCGCGCGAGCACCGGGACTTGACCGTGCCCACGGCGCACTCGAGCATCATCGCCACCTCGGCGACTGGGTAACCCTCCATGTCGACCAGGACGAGCGCGGCGCGCTGCTCGTCCGGGAGGGTGGCCAGCGCTGCGAGGACCTCGCGACGTTGCTCGGCACGCACCGAATGGTCGGCGGGGTCCTCCTCGGCGTCGGTCGCCGAGGCGGTCGAGCCGCGGTTGCCGTACTCCTCGAGCTCGTCGGGCAGGGTTTCGGTACGCCGGATGCGGGCCGCCCGGTGACGATCGAGACAGGCGTTGACGACGACGCGGTGCAACCAGGTGGTCACCGCGGCCTCGCCGCGGAACGATCCGGCCCGTCGGTACGCCGCGACCAGGCCGTCCTGCAGACCGTCTGCGGCGTCCTCGGGGTTGCCCATCGTGCGCAGGGCAATCGCCCAGAGCCGGTCGCGGTGGCGGGCGAAGAGCAGGCCGAAGGCCTCGGGGTCACCGGCCACATGGGCGGCGAGCAGTTCGACGTCGGGGCGCTGGTCGGTGCTGCCCCCGGTGGGCGTGGTCATGAGCCTCGGACCGCGACCTCGGCGACCTCGCCGCGGAAGCCACCGCCGACCTGGGGCAAGGAGGTGAGCCAGACCGTGACGAACCGGCCGGTCGCCGGCTCGTCCAGGGTGATCTGTTGCTCGGGGCCGGCCGTGAGCGAGGTGAGGGGGGTGAGGTCGCCCACCTCGGACAGGGGCTCCTCGGTGACGAAGATCGCGACCCCGGTCTGCTCGCCGACCAGGGTCAGGTCGACCCGGGTCACCTCGCGGCTCTCGCCCAGGTCGATCGTGAGACCGACCCCGGTCTTGAGGCCCCGGGGGCCGAGGTTCTGCTTGTAGGTGAGTGAGCGCCAGGCGGTGGTGGCGTCGCCGTCGACGGCCAGGGGTGCCAGGTCGGGGTTCTCCTCGGGCGGGTCGCCCTGGGGGTCGAAGTCGTCGGCGACCAGTCCGGTGAGCAGCGCTGCGGGAGCGGCCGACTCGCTCGGACTGCTGGAGGATCTGGTGTCCGTGGGCTCCGCGCCGAGCGGGGTCTTGCCGCGCCCCAGGTTGTAGGCCACCACGATCGCGATGAGCAGCAACAGGCTCGCGCCGATCACGCCCGCGAGGCGCAGCCAACTGCGGCCCGGGACCTCCTCGTCCTCCTCGTCGGTCACCGCGACGGTGCCGGTGCCCGTGCCGGTGTGGGGACCGCTGCCGGTGTCGCTGCCCCAGGGCCAGTACTCCTGGGAACCGGTCGGGACACCGGGACGCGGGGTTCGGGCCGGCTCGCCGGCCTGCGGCTCGGGGGCGAACAACGGGCGCTCCGGTGGATCCTCGAACGGCGGAGGCGGCGGTGCGGGGGCCTCGGGGGCGTCGAGCCAGGACACGTCGTCCAGCTCGTCGTCGAAGATGGGGAGTCCGGCCTGGGTCGGCTGTTCGACGGGTACGGCGGGGGCGGGCACCCCGCTCGGGGTCACGTCGGGCTCCGGCTCCGCCTCGAGCTCCGCCTCGGGCTCCGGCGCGAACTCCGGGTTGGACTCGGGCGCGGGGACGGTGGGCAGCGAGGTGAAGGAGACCGTCTCGCTCTCCGCCCGCGCCAGGTGGTTGGCGACCTCGGCCTCGGCCATCCCGGTGGTGTCGCCGACGAAGGCGGCGAGGTAGTCGCTGATGCCTCGGGCGCTGCTGAGGTCGTGGCTCTCCAGAGCCGCACTCGCGGCGGTGGCGTAGGGGTTGACCACGGCGTCGCACAGGGCGTCGAGCGGTCGCGGAATGCCGGCTCGCACCTGGCGGGGGCGGAGCACCTGACCGTGCTCATGGGGGGCCTGGGGCACGTCCGAGTGCGAGACGCCCGGCCACCTGCCGGTGAGCGCGCAGTAGAGGAGCCCGCCGAGGTCAGCGACATCGGTCGACACGCGTCCTGCGGGCAGGCCACGCAGCGCGGCGTCGACGCAGAAGCCGATCAGCCGGACCGAGCCGGTGCGGTCGACCAGGACGTTCTCCGGCACCAGCCGACCGTGCGCCATGCCGGCGTCGTGGGCGGCCGCAATCGAGGAGGCGACCTCGGAGACCAGCCAGGCGGCCCGACGCGGGCTCAGCGGGCCGCTGGTGGCGACCATGATGTCCAGCGAGCTGCCCGAGCCCCATTCGTTGACCACGAAGCAGAGGCCGTCGACCCGGTCGGCGTCCAGGACCCGCAGCATCCGCCGGTCCGGGATCGTCGCCGAGCGTCGGGCCGCCTCGAGCAGCCCGTCGGCGCGCTCGTCGCTCGCCTCGATCACGTGCAGGGCCACGTGCCGGGCCAGGACCGAGTCGTGGGCACGCCAGAAACGCCCGCCGCCGCTCTCGGTGAGCAGGTCGATCAGGCGATACCGGTCGGCAAGAACGTCACCGGGCCGGACGTTGTGCGGCACTCGACTCCCTTCTCGTCCTGCGGGGGCTGGCTGGTGGGTGGCTCACGGGCTCATCGTAGGGCGACTCAGCGTCGCTCCGCAGGCGGGCGGCGACGCGCGATGGTGTCGATGACGGCCGTGACCTCGTCGAGTCGAAGTACTCGGGCCAGTGTGACGAAGACGGCGACGTCGACGAGCGCGATGACCAGGGCCGAGCCCGCGGCCAGAGGCCACCCCGGCTGCTCGATCCAGCCGTGCACGAGCCGGGCCACGCCCCAGGCGACGGCGCTCGAGATGCCGGCCACGATCGCGAGGCGGACCAGGAACCGCACCAGCCGTCGGGTGTCGAGGCCGCCGAGCAGACGTCGGAGCACGACGTACGAGATCAGCGAGCCCACGACGTACGACGCCGTGTAGGCCAGCACGAGCGCCGGTGAGGTGTGCTCGGGG
Source organism: uncultured Actinomycetota bacterium (assembly GCA_963850965.1). Taxonomy (GTDB): domain Bacteria; phylum Actinomycetota; class Actinomycetes; order Propionibacteriales; family Nocardioidaceae; genus Nocardioides. Next base: position 49,108 of record CAWKMT010000006.1, read on the forward strand.
TCGGTGGCCCGGACCAGTACCAGGGCGACCACGATGTTGGCGGCGGCGACGGCGCACTGGATCCAGAAGACCGTCCGGGTGCGCTCCAGGGCGTAGAAGCCGCGCAGCATCAGGTAGTGGACGGTGAAGAAGACCAAGCCGGGACCGAACAGCGCCAGGGAGGGCGCGTAGTTGGTGTACGTCGCACTGGCCGCGCCGTGGCCCCAGATGACGCGGGCCAGGTCGGAGGAGATCAGCGGCAGCAGGAGGGCGAAGGGCACCACGACGGCCAGTGCGGTGCGCAGGGTGGGCGTCAGCGAGCGGGCCAGCCCGGCCAGGTCGCCGTCGGCGGCGCGGGCCGAGAGGCGCGGCAGGATCGCGGTCGCCAGCGAGACGGTGATGATCGAGTGCGGGACCATCATGATCAGGAAGGTCGAGGAGTAGATCGTGTAGCCGGTGCCGTCGCTCGCGGGGATGGCACCACACCCACCCGCCGCGGTGCCGCTCGAGGCGAGGCGGACGACGATCAGGTAGGCGATCTGGTTGACCACGACGAAGAGCACGGTCCAGATCCCCAGGCGCATCGTGTGGCCGAGGCCGCTGTTGCGGAAGTCGAAGCGCGGCCGGTAGCTGAACCCTGCGGCGCGAAGGTAGGGGACCAGGATGAGGAACTGCGCCACGATGCCGAGCGTCGAGCCGAGACCCAGCAGGGCTTCCTGGCCACTGGTGAAGCCACCGGTGAGCTCGGCGCCCTTGGCCGGGCCGAAGGCGAACAGGTAGACCAGCAGCACCGCGACCGAGATGACGTTGTTGGCGATCGGGGCCCACATCATCGGCCCGAAGCGGCCCCGGGAGTTCAGGATCTGCCCGACGAGCACGAACATGCCGTAGAAGAAGACCTGCGGGAGGCAGTAGCGGGCGAAGTCGATCACCGACTCGCGCTGCGGCACGAGGTCGGAGCACTGGAAGGACTGGTCGAGGTAGAGGTACATCACCGCAGGTGCGGCGAGCACCAGGATGACGGTGACCGTGCCCAGGAAGAGTGCGGCCAGGGTCACGATCCGGTTGGTGTACGCCGCGCCACCGTCCGGGTCGTTGCGCATCGCCCGCACCAGCTGTGGCACGAGCACGGCGTTGAAGACCCCGCCGGCCAGCAGGATGTAGAGCATGTTCGGGATGGTGTTGGCGATCGTGAACAGGTCGGCGTGCAGCAGGTTGCCCAGGGCGGCGGCGAGCAGGGCTGATCGGACGAAGCCGCTGAGCCGGGAGACGATGGTCCCGGCAGCCATCACTGCGCTCGAAGCCAGGATCTTCGCGTCGTCGGACTGGCCCGAGTCCGGTGCCGGCTCGCTCACGCCCCGGCAGCCTTGCCGGCGCGGTGCAGCCGCCGCTGCAAGCGGACCCCGATCGCACCGAAGAGCAGCGCGACGCCGCTGCCGATGATCACCCAGATCACCTTGCTCACCTGGGCAGACCGGACCGGCACGGTGTAGGAGGACCCCAAGGGGGTGCCGGAGGCGTCGGTGACCACGAGGGTGACGTTGTGGACTCCGAGCTCAGCGGTCGAGGCGTTCAGGAGCACGGTGGTGCGGCCACCGGGACCGACGGCGACCGTGTCGGGGCCGGAAATCGTGAGGGTGCTGTCGGTGAGCGCCTCGATGCTGACGGTGAGAGGCTGGTCCAGCTCGTTGGTGATGGTGGCGGCGAAGCGTCCCTTGATCCCGGACAGGGTGACGGAAGGGGGGGCCTCGATGGTCACCGAACCGAGCTGGTCCTCGATCCACGTGCGGGCGCGATCGGCCGCGGTCCGCGCCGCCTCCGGATGCCGACGGCTGGCGTAGGAGACCGCGTCCCGGGCCTCGTCGGCCACGTCGGCCGCGACGGTGTCGTTCTCCGTCAGCACGTGCTGGAGCGTCTCGCCGGCGCGGATCAACGACGTCGTGGCGGCGAAGTTGGTCGCGGCGATCTCGCGGCGCGCCTCGGAGGTGGGGTAGGTGATCGTGTCCGGGTCGACGCGACGACCGCGACGGTCCTCGAGGTCGGACACGGTGGTGAGGTTGAGCCAGTCCAGATCGAGGCCCTCGAAGAAGCCGGTGCTCGCGGACGGCGAGAACCTGCGGGGCAGGAGGACGACCAACGGCTGACGTGGGTCGGAGAGCAGGCGCACGGCGGCTTCGCTGATGATCCGTTGCCGGAACGCAACCGGTGCCAGCTGGTCGTCGGGACCGGGTCCCCCCGAGGCCGCCCCCGAGGAGGTCGCAAGCACCCTGGCCCGCCCCAGGCGAGCGAGCGGCGGAGGCTGCTCGTCGAAGGCTCGGTCGGTCAGCAGCACCGTGGCTCGCCCGCCGACCAGCTCGAGGGCCTCGGGGCTGAGCCACCCCAGGGGCGGGGCGACGGCGGGAGACATCGACAGCCCCCAGGGAGCCAGCTGGTTGCCGCTGCGGTCGCGGGCTTGCGGGTAGAGCGAGCGCCCCAGCTCGGCGGCCGAGGCCACGTCGAGGTCGCCGTACGGAAGCGCCAGGATCTCGCTGCCGTCGAGCCCTTCCTGGAGACGGTTCAGCCAGGCGCGGGCGGCCAGCCCGGCCTCCTCGAGCAGCTCTTCGGCGGCCAGGGGGGTGATCGGGTCCTCCAGGCCGTCGGGGTCCGCGGTGGGATCGGGTGAGGGTTGGCCGGGCGTCTCCCCGCTGGGGGCGACCGAGCGCGGCGGGTTCCCGGTGGTCAGGGCGCGGACGGTGTCGGGCACGGCCGGGTCCACCAGCCAGGTGATCGGACGCGATCCGGCGGCGGTCCCGAAGTCCACCAGGGAGCGCAGCCGGCCGTCGGCCGAGAGGGTGCGCAGCCATCCGGCCAGGCCGGCGACGCTGCCGTCGGGGGCGTGGCTGATGCCGCGCCGGATCGGGACGACCAGCGCGGTGTCGACCGATCGACGGGTCGTGGGCACCAGGGGGAGGAACGTGCGGGCCCGGCCGTCGGCGGTGGCGTCGCGCGGCTCGGGTCCCTCCCCGAGGGCGTGGATCCCGAACCAGTAGACCCCGGGCTCGGAGACCTCGAGCGTCGCGCGCGGCAGCCGCACCGAGAACTGCGCGGACTCACCCGGATCCAGGGAGGACAAGGTGTCGAAGGTGCCCGGGACGATGATCCGGTCGCCGGTGGGCTCGGAGGGGTCGACCTCGGCCGCGGCCGCGAGCTCGGCCATCGAGGTGAGGGGCTCGTCGGAGATGAACGCCGAGACGTTGATGCCGTACCACGTGGCGTCGTCGGTGTTCGTGACCGAGCCGTTGACCCGAATCGGACCACTGCGGGGGATCACCGACGGGCTCAGCGAGTCGATGGTGACGGCGAGAGGGGCGTCCTCGCGGGCCGGCGCCGGGGCGGCGACCTCGGCGAGGGCCGGTTGGCCGAAGAGGACCTGTCCCACGAGGATCGCCACCACTGCCGAGAGGGCAGGCGGCAGCGACTTGGGGCGGAACACGGCGTTGACTCTAGCCGTCGGTGCCGCCGATCCCGGGCCGACACCGGGCCGACACCGGGCCCGGCCCCGGGTCGGCATTGGGTGGGGGAGCGGGCACGGGGACTAAAGTTGCCTCTCGTGCCCGACGCCCCGCTCCCTCCTCTCCAGATCGCCGACGTCCAGCAGTCGGCGGCGGTCGAGCTCGAGAGGATCTCCGGTGTCATCGACGAGCTCGGTCAGCGCTTCGCAGCGGCCGGGCACCAGTTGGCCCTGGTGGGCGGTCCGGTGCGCGACGCGATGCTCGGTCGTCAGCACAACGACCTCGACTTCACGACGTCCGCCCACCCCGACCAGACCGAGGCGCTGCTCAAGGGCTGGGCCGACGCGCTCTGGGACATGGGGCGCGAGTTCGGCACCATCGGCTGCCGCAAGGGCGAGTGGCAGGTCGAGATCACGACCTACCGCTCCGAGTCGTACGACGCCACCTCCCGCAAGCCCGACGTCCAGTTCGGCGACACCCTCGCCGGTGACCTGGGCCGACGTGACTTCACCGTCAACGCCATGGCCGTGCTGGTGCCCGACCGCACCTTCGAGGATCCCTACGGCGGCGTGGTCGACCTCGCCCACCGGATCCTGCGCACCCCTGGGCGACCCGAGGACTCCTTCTCCGACGACCCGCTGCGGATGATGCGGGCGGCCCGGTTCGCCGCCCAGCTCGGCTTCGCGGTGGATCCTCCGGTCGTGGCTGCGATGACGGCGATGGCCGAGCGGATCGAGATCATCTCCGCGGAGCGGGTCCGCGACGAGCTGGTCAAGCTGATCTGTGCGCCGTACCCCCGGCTGGGTCTGACCCTCCTGGTGGAGACGGGTCTGGCCGAGCGGGTGCTGCCCGAGCTGCCGGCGCTCGCGCTCGAGCGCGACGAGCACCACCGGCACAAGGACGTCTACGAGCACACCCTGACCGTGCTCGAGCAGTCGATGGAGCTGGAGTCGCGACTTCCCGGCGGTGGCCCCGACTTCGTCTCGCGCTTCGCGGCCCTGATGCACGACGTCGGCAAGCCCAAGACCCGCCGCTTCGTCGAGGACGGCACCGTCACCTTCCATCACCACGACGTGGTCGGCGCGAAGATCACCCGCAAGCGGATGCGCGCGCTGCGCTTCTCCAACGACGAGATCGATGCCGTCACCGGCCTGGTCGAGCTGCACCTGCGCTTCCACGGCTACGGCACCGGCGAGTGGACCGACTCCGCCGTACGCCGCTATGTGCGCGACGCCGGCGACCAGCTCGAGCGGCTGCACATCCTCACCCGGGCGGACTGCACGACGCGCAACCAGCGCAAGGCCGAGCGGCTGCGCCGCACCTACGACGACCTCGAGGAGCGGATCGCCCGGCTCTCCGAGCAGGAGGAGCTGGCCTCGATCCGGCCCGACCTCGATGGCAACGAGATCATGGAGATCCTCGGCATCGGCCCGGGGCGCGAGGTCGGCCAGGCCTACCACCACCTCCTCGAGCTGCGCATGGACCTCGGTCCGATGACCCGCGAGCAGGCCCGTGACGCCCTGCTGGCGTGGGCCGCGCAGCAGGGATGACGCCCACCGCCTCGCTGTAACGCGGGGTTATGGACGCTGAGTGGCCCCCCGGGAGGTTGTTCAGCGTCGATAACCCCGCGTTACAGGCGGGAGGGGAAGGTGGCTCAGCTCAGCGGAAGCTGACGAACCCCTCCATGTAGGCCCGGCCGCGCGTGACCACGACCCGGACCGTGTGCTTGCCCGAGCCGAGCCGCTTGAAGACGCGGTGGTGGCTCAGGTCGGGCGTGCTGCTGCGGCCCTTGAACTTCAGCTTGCCGACGCGCTTCCCGTCGATGTAGACCTTGGCGGCCCCACCGAGCTTCGCTCGACCGTGCCAGAGGTCGACCTTGGAACCCTTGAACGTCGTGGTCAAGGTGTCCTTGCCCTCGCCGCGGCCGAGGTTGTCGCAGTAGCTGCCGCCGCGCGAGCGACGGTCCTGGACCATCCGCCAGCTGCCGGTCCACGAGACCGAGGAAGCACCACAGCCGGTGGAGCGACGTACGACGATCCTCTCCGCCACGGTGTGGGACTTGCCCTGGGGGTCGGTCACGGTGAGCGTGATCGTCCGACGACCCGCGTCGCGGTACTTCACGTTCGCCCGAGGCGTGGTCGCGTCGACCTCACTGCCGCCGTCGCCGAAGTTCCAGGCGTAGGTCAGGTCCTCCGACGGGCTCTCGGCGTCACTGGAACCACGACCGTCGAGCTTGACCCGCTGCTTGACGAACGGCTGGTCGCGGTTGACCTTCATCCGGGCGGTCGGCGCGGTGTTCTGCTCCGGTGCCTGGGTGACGGTGACGGTGACGGTGTCGGTGGCGACCGCACCCTGGGTGTCAGTGACGGTCAGCTCGACGTCGTACGCGCCGGGCTCGGTGAAGGCGTGCTCCACGACCTCGCCGGAAGCATCCTTGACGGGAGCGCCGTCGTCGAAGTTCCAGCTGTAGTCGAGGTTGTCCGGCGTCTCCGCATCGGTGCTGCCGGCACCGGTGAAGGTGACGTCCTCGCCGGTCTTGACCGCGGTCGGGCTGGCTGCGGCAAGGGCCGTCGGGGCGGTGTTCGGCTCGTCGACCTCGGGCTCGTAGCCGTAGTTGAAGGTCGAGCACTTCGGCCCCATCGTGAACTGCACGTTGCCGGTCAGGTCACCACCCGCCGGAGTCGAGGCGGCAGGCCCATCGGCGTTGCCGCTCATCGACAGGACCTTGAAGCCCAGGCAGTCGTACTGGAAGCGCCAGTTACCGGTGGGGTCGGACGGGTCCTCGTAGTTGTCGGTGTGACCCTCGCCCGCGTCGCTGTACGTCGATCGCGCCGCCGCCGCGGTGAAGGCGGCGTCGTCGAGGTTCGGCGAGGAGTTGCCGGGCTGGGGGACCGAGTCCAGCGGGGACTGGGCCGGCGGGTCGTCGGTGCCGGCGTTGCCGTACCCGTGCGCCTCGTCGGTGTAGGCCAGGTAGAACCCGGCCTCGAAGGCAGCGCCTCCGCGGTCAGCCTGACCGTGCCCGTCGAAGTCGAACCCGGAGCGGTCGCGCATCTCGAGGTAGTAGGCGTGGTCCTGGGGGGAGTCAGCACCCGCCTCGAGGTACTTCCAGCCCAGGGTGCAGGACTGGGCGGTGCTCAGGTCCTCGCGGCAGCCGCCGTTGAAGACCCGATCGTCGTCCGGACCACCCGTGGTCTCGAAGTCGGTCGCGAGAATGTCGTACGGCGCCTTGCCCGGCTCGGTGACCGTGACCTTGACGTCGTCGATGAACCAGCCGGGACGGGCCAGCCCCGGGTCGGTGGAGTAACTGAACCGCAGGGCACCGTTCGCTGCGCCGGCCAGGTTGCTGATGTCGTAGCTGTCGGCCAGGAAGACGGCCTCCGGGGTGTCGCCCGCCTTGCGGTCGATCGCTTCGCTGCCGGCATCGTAGGAACCGCTGGTCCCGGTCAGGCCGTTGTCGAACTTGGTCTGGCAGCCGTTGGCGTTCGGGTTGCCGGCCGTCGGGTCGGTGTTCGACGTGGTGTAGCCGTTGTTCGACTCGTGCGAGGTGTAGTTCTTGCCACCGTCAACGGTGGTCAGCACGTAGCCGTAGTCGTAGTCCCACTCGATGTCCCACAGGGACTTCATGCTGAGCTCGACCGTGCTGCCCGCGGGCACCGTGCCGAGACCGGGGATCGACAGGTCCAGGTTGCGACCCGTCTGCGGGGTGCAGCCGAAGTCGTTGCCCGAACCGGACCACCAGGCGTGCTTGGCGGTGGCCTTGTCGCCGCTCTCGAACTTCGCGGCGTCGAGCAGCTGGCGCCCGGGCAGCTTGGCCACGAACATCTCCGAGTTGTTCACCCGGCCGTCAGCACCGTTGGTCAGGGTGTACGGCGTGCCGTCGGGCTGCTGCCAGACGATCGTGCCGGTGTCCTCCTTGGAGTCGCGAATGCCGGTGGCGCTCAACGTCTCGCCGGCCTCCAGCACCTGGGGGACGACCCAGCCGAGCTCCTGGCGCGAGAAGGCGTCCATGTTCTGCGACTGGTCGGTCGCCATCAGGTTCCAGTCGCCGTAGGTGTCGCGGCCACCGGTGGAGTAGAAGTCCGGCAGGCCCAACGAGTGGCCGTACTCGTGCGAGATGACGCTGGCGAAGTCGATGGCGGTCTCGGGGTTGAGGTTGTAGGGCCCGACCCGGACGAACACCGGGAACTCGGTGGTCTGCGTGGTCATCTTGGAGCGGCTGACGTTCGTGTAGAACAGCAGCTGGCCATCGAGGTCCTTGAGCTGGTCGTCGGTGGTGAAGCCGGGCAGCCCGGTCACCGGGTCGGTGTAGTACGACTCCAGCGACGAGGAGTGCGGCCAGATGTTGTCGTACGGCGCATCGGGGTAGTCGCAGCCGGCGACCGACAGCTGCGAGCCGCCGTTGCCGCCACAGCCGGCGAAGACGGCCATGAAGAAGTCCACGACGCCGTCCTTGTCGGTGTCGTAGTCGGAGTAGTCGATCTCCGGGTCGGCCAGGGCCGCAGCGTCCAGGACCATCTTGCCGGTCGGACCGCAGCCGGAGTCGATGTCCTGGAGGGCGCCCACGCCGGCAACCGAGCCGACGAGGGCGGAGCCGTTGGAGTCGGATCCGTAGTAGCCGGTGTCGCCGGGCAGGTTGTAGATGCCGTCGGTGATCCGCTCGCTGTAGTTGACCGGGTTCGGGATGGAGCCGGGGACGTCAGCGAGCGTGTAGCCCGAGCAGGTGTTGCCGGGGATGACGCGGTTGGTGAAGGGGAAGCCCGGGGCGTAGTTGAAGTCGGCGGTGGCGATCCCGGCCGACGGCACCGTGCCGTTGGGGAAGAGCTGACCGAGCGACATCTCCTGGAAGAGGTTGAAGGTCGAGCCCTCGAAGCTGGGGTCGTTGATCACCTCTTCGAGCTGGTCGCCGGAGTGGGTGGTCTGGTAGGCGCGGTCGGTGTACTGCACCGGCACCACGGGGAAGGGGCGGTCGCCGTACCGGGCGGAGTCGTAGGTCTCGCTCGGCGGGATCACCTTGGGGCCGTGGCTGACCACGGGCGCCTGGGTGCCGACCGTGGTGAGGGTCGCCGTGGTGGACAGGTCGCGCCACACGATGGTGGGCTCCTCGGTCGTCGTGGCCGCCTGGTGCTCGAGCACGAGGGTCTTGGTGCCCCCGGCCTCGATCGGCGGGACCGCCCACGTGACGGTCTTGCCGCCGTCGGTGATGACCGAGCCGGAGCCGGCCTGGGTCACCTGGGTGCCTCGGGGGGAGGTGACCTTGACGCTCGCGCCCGTGATCGGGAGGGCGGTGGGGTTCGTGAGGATGATCCGCGAGGGGTAGCTGTCGCCGGGCTTCACCCAGCCCACGGAGGAGACGAAGCTGTTGTCGATCGTGAGATCGGTGGCCGCGGCGGCGACCCGCACCGAGCCGGCCCCTGCGTCCGGGGCGGCGTGGTCGTCGTACGACGCGTCCACGGCGCGGAGACCGAGACCGAGCGGCTCGTCGGTCTTCGGCAGGCCGCGGGTGATGGTGCCCGGCACCATGGTCGAGAACGTGCCGTCGCCGGCGGCGGTGACCGCCTGGGTGCCGAGCACGGCACCCGTGGCGTCCACGACGGCGAGCGTGAAGCGGGCAGCGACGCCGGCTCCCGGCCTGCCGACGGCCGTCTGGGTGACCTTGCTGATCGTGCCGGAGACCTTGAACTGCTCCCCCCGCTCGATGGTGGCCGACTGCCGGTCGAACGAGGCGGTCAGCAGTCGCTTGCCGACGGCCGAGGCGGGGCCGGAGCCCTCGCTGGCGGTGGCGACGGACAGGGGCAGGGTCGCGAGACCAGTGGCGAGGCCGGCGACCAGTGCGGTGGTGACCGCAACTGAACGCAGGCGAGGCTGGCGGGGCACAGACATGAACATCCTCGAGATCGTCGGGGCACGCTCCCGCACGAAACACTGTGCAGGGGGGTGGTGGTGGCGAGGGGCCAACGATCCGAGGGTAGGTGCGGTTACGCGTCCGGACGCGACGAACGGCGACAACTGTGCGTCCCGTGGGACGAAAGTTGCCGCCGTTCGACGACGCGATCAGACCGGAGGGGTCACTCCTCGCCGAGGATGAAGGCCTCGACGCGGCGGCGACCCTCGTCGTCGGGGAGCTGCACCGGCGGGGACTTCATCAGGTAGGACGACGCCGAGATGATCGGGCCACCGAGGCCGCGGTCCTTGGCGATCTTGCAGGCGCGGATCGCGTCGATGATGATGCCGGCGGAGTTGGGGGAGTCCCAGACCTCGAGCTTGTACTCCATGTTCAGCGGGACGTCACCGAAGGCGCGGGCCTCGAGGCGGACGTAGGCCCACTTGCGGTCGTCGAGCCACTGGACGTAGTCCGAGGGGCCGATGTGCACGTTGCGGGCCCCGAGGTCGTGGCCGATGTTGGACGTGACGGCCTGGGTCTTGGAGACCTTCTTGGACTCCAGGCGCTCGCGCTCGAGCATGTTCTTGAAGTCCATGTTGCCGCCGACGTTGAGCTGGTAGGTGCGGTCGAGCACCACGCCACGGTCCTCGAAGAGCTTCGCCATCACGCGGTGGGTGATGGTGGCACCGACCTGCGACTTGATGTCGTCACCCACGATCGGGACGCCGGCGTCCTCGAACTTCTTGGCCCACACGGGGTCGGAGGCGATGAAGACGGGCAGCGCGTTGACGAAGCCGACGCCGGCGTCGATGGCGCACTGGGCGTAGAACTTGTCGGCCTCCTCGGAACCCACCGGGAGGTAGGAGACGAGCACGTCGGCCTGGGTGTCCTTGAGGACCTGGACGACATCAACGGCCTGGTCGTCGGACTCCTCGATGGTCTCGCGGTAGTACTTGCCGAGTCCGTCCAGGGTCGGTCCGCGCAGCACGGTCACGCCGAGCGGCGGGACGTCGGCGATCTTGATGGTGTTGTTCTCCGAGGCCTGGGTCGCCTCGGAGAGGTCGAAGCCGACCTTCTTGGCATCGACGTCGAAGGCGGCGACGAACTCCACGGAGTTGACGTGGTAGTCACCGAACATGACGTGCATCAGACCGGGGACGCTGCTGGCGGGGTCCGCGTCCTTGTAGTACTCAACGCCCTGGATCAGGGAGGTCGCGCAGTTGCCGACCCCCACGATTGCTACTCGTACCGAACCCATCGGGATTCCTTCCTGTGTCACTTCTGGTGGTCGGCCGAAGGGCCTGAACTGGTGGCTGAACTGGTGGCCGGACTGGCCGGGAGACCGTGCGTGCGCTCGGCATTGATCAGGTCGGAGAGCCAACGAACCTCTCGCTCCGCGGACTCCACGCCGTGGCGCTGGAGCTCGGCGGCGTACTGGTCGACTTCCTTCTGGGTGATCGCCAGCTGGCTCTGCACGCGCTCGAGGCGCTCCTGCAGGCGGGTGCGGCGTCCCTCGAGGACGCGCAGCCGGATCTCCATGTCGGTGCGGCCGAAGAAGGCGAACCGGATGTCGAAGTTGTCGTCCTCCCAGGCGGTCGGGCCCACCTCGGACATCAGCCGCTCGAACTCACGGTGGCCGGCCTCGGTCACCTGGTAGACGATGCGGGGGCGACGCGTCACCGGCGTGAGCACGGCCGACGTCTCCTCGATGAGGGCGCCGCGGAGCATCTTCTTCAAGGTGGGGTAGAGCGAGCCGTAGGACAGCACCCGACCCCAGCCGAGCATCAGGTTGAGACGCTTGCGCAGCTCGTATCCGTGCATGGGTGCCTCGTGCAGCAGTCCGAGGACTGCGAGCTCGATGGTCTCTGCGCGGCGTGCCATGCGACCTATCGTAGCGATATATCCGAAACGTGTGAATTGGCCGCGAGCGAGCCTCCGGGGCAGGTGCCAGCGCGCAGGGATCGTGGTGAGCGGAGACCACTTGCGTACTCTGGTTCAGCGGACCCGTTCTGGGTACGACCGTTCCGCACGTGCAGCCTCGGCTGCTTTCCCCCGCCGCCGAGCCCCCGGAGTGTCGAAGTTGAGTGGTCAGCGCAGATCCAGCGGTCCCGCCCGCAAGAGGGGCGGCACCCCGAAGAAGGCGCCGCTGACCAAGGGCGACTGGGCCAAGCGGGTCCTGAAGTGGACCCTCGTGCTCGGCCTGGTGGGGTCGCTGCTCGGGGCCGGGGCGCTCGTCTTCCTCTACAAGGCGATCAGCATCCCCGACCCCAACGAGGACTTCGAGACGCAGACGTCGTTCATCTACTACGCCGACGGCGCGTCCGAGCTGGGCCGCTTCGCCACCCAGAACCGCGAGTCGATCACCCTCAAGGAGATGCCCCAGAACATCCAGGACGCCGTGGTCGCCGCGGAGAACCGCACCTTCTGGACCGACAAGGGCATCGACCCCAAGGGCATCCTGCGCGCGGCGTTCAACAATGCCAGCGGCAACTCCACCCAGGGTGCCTCGACGATCACCCAGCAGTACGTCAAGATCCTCTACCTGACCCAGGAACGCTCGCTCAAGCGCAAGCTGAAGGAAGCGGTCCTGTCGCTGAAGATTCAGCGGCAGCTGAGCAAGAGCCGGATCCTCGAGGGCTACCTCAACACCATCTACTTCGGTCGCGGTGCCTACGGCATCCAGGCTGCGGCCAACGCCTACTTCGACATCGACGCCAAGGACCTGTCGCTGCGCCAGGCCGGCGTGCTGGCGACGGTGCTGAACAACCCCACGAACTTCGACCCCGCCAACGGCAAGAGCAACAAGCGTGCCCTCAAGGAGCGCTACCGCTACGTCATCGGCGGCATGGCCGACCTGGGCTCGATCTCCCAGCAGCAGGCCGACAAGGCGTCCAAGCGGCTTCCGGCCTTCCCGGCGGTCGAGGTCGAGAGCCAGTACGGCGGCCAGCGTGGCCACATGCTCAAGTTGGTCAAGGACGAGCTGCACGCGCTGGGCTACTCCGACGAGGAGATCGACGGCGGCGGCCTCCGGGTCACCACGACCTTCACCCCGGAGGCGATGAAGGCCGCGGCCGAGGGCGTGGCCGAGGCCAAGCCCGACGGCTTCGGCGACAAGGAGCTGCACATCGGGGTGGCCAGCGTCGAGCCCGACACCGGTGCCCTGCGCGGCTTCTACGCCGGACAGGACTACCTCGACTCCCAGATCAACTGGGCCGTGGCCGGCGGCATGGTGGGCTCCACGATGAAGCCGTTCACCCTCGCCACCGCACTCGACAGCGGCTACTCGCTCAAGGACACCTTCGAGGGCAACTCGCCCTACGAGTTCCCGGACGGCCTGACCGTCCAGAACGAAGGACCCGGCACCGGCAACGACTACGGCTCCGCGGTCACCGCCACCTACGCCACCCAGGAGTCGATCAACACCGCCTACGTCGACATGTCGAACTCGATCCCCGACGGCCCGGACAAGATCCTGGAGATGGCCAACCGGATGGGCATCCCGCTGGCCAAGGCGGACCCGGACTACGCCAAGTCGATCAAGAAGAACCCCGGCATCCCGATGGCCAGCCGCGACCTCGAGTCCGATGCGCTGCTCACCCTCGGCAAGGCCCGGATCAGCCCGATCAACATGGCCAACGCCTACGCCACGCTCGCCAACAAGGGGGAGCGCGCCGACGTGCACGTGATCGACCGGGTCGTCGACCGCAACGGCGAGGAGCTGTGGTCCTTCAAGCAGTCGACCGACGAGGCGATGGACAAGGACGTCGCGGCCGACACGTCGTACGCCCTGCAGCAGGTGGTCAAGAGCGGCACCGGCCGGGCGGCCCTCGCGCTGAGCCGTCCCGCGGCCGGCAAGACCGGGACCGCCACGAACGACCAGGGTGACGTCTCCTCGGCCTGGTTCGTCGGCTACACCCCCCAGCTCGCCACCGCCGTGATGTACGTCCGGGGCGACGGGGACGACAAGCTCGACGGCTGGCTCCCGCAGTTCTACGGCGCGGTCTACCCCGCCCAGACGTGGACCGCGGTGATGCAGCGCGCGATGGAGGGCCTGCCGGTCGAGGAGTTCCCGCCGCCGGCCAACCTCGACGGCGAGGCCCCGGAGTCCGGCCACGCGGCGTACACCCCGCCGCCGAAGCCCACCCGCAAGCCCTCCCCGACCAAGAAGCCGAGCGAGACGGCGAGCGAGACCCCGACCAAGACGCCCAGCGCGCCGCCCAGCTCGCCCCCGCCGTCGACGCCGTCGTGCGGCCTCCTCGGCTGCGACTCCAGCTCACCGCCGCCGTCGTCGAGCTCACCGCCGTCCTCGTCGCCCCCGCCCTCGAGCAGTTCCCCGTCGGGCGGCAGCTCCGCGTCCGGCGGCGCAGCCTCGGGCGGGGCCGACCGCCCCGCGCGCTCGGCGGCCCTGGCCGTGCCTGCCTCCCCCTGGCTCTTCTGGTGGTGACCCTGCGCGGGGAGTCCGGTGACTGACCGGGTCCACCCCACGCTCGACGACCCGGCGGTCGCCGCCCTGAGTGCCGGGATCGGCGGCCCGATGGGCAGCCGTGGCGCCCGGCACGCGTGGTGGACCCCGGTCCGGGTGGTCCTCGCCCTGACCGCGCTCTGCTTTGCCCTGGGCATGGTGCAGAAGGGCAACTGCTACGAGGACTCCTGGCAGGACGGCAGCGCCCGTTACTCGCACATGTGCTACTCCGACCTGCCCTACCTCTACAGCGGCCGCGGCTTCGCCGAGCTCAACTGGCCCTACACCGGTGACGAGCAGGTCCGAGACCGGTACGACGTGATGGAGTACCCCGTCGGGATCTCCTACTTCGCCTGGGGGACCGCCTGGGTGACGCACTGGATCAGTGGCTCCCCGGACCTGAGTCCGCGCTACGGCCGGTCCACCTCGAAGCTCTTCGGCATGGAGTCGGTCGTGCGGGAGATGCGGGTCTTCGTGACCGTCAACGCCCTCGGGCTGGCGGCCGTCACCCTGCTGGCCGCGTGGTTCCTCACCCGGGTGCACCCGCGCCGACCCTGGGACGCCGCGCTCTTCGCGATCTCCCCGGCTCTCGCCCTGACCGGCCTGGTCAACTGGGACCTCCTCGCGGTGGTGCTGGTCGCGGGCGCGCTCTGGGCCTGGTCTCGCGACCGACCCCTGGCGACCGGGATCCTGATCGGCCTGGGCACCGCCACCAAGCTCTACCCGCTCTTCCTGCTCGGAGGGCTGCTCGTCATCTGCCTGCGCGATCGCCGGCTCCTGCGCTTCGCCGTCGCCACCACGGGTGCTGCCGGAGCCTGGGTGGCGGCCAACCTCCCGGCGTACCTCTCCGGGCGCGAGCAGTGGGAGGTCTTCTGGCACTTCAACTCCGAGCGCGGCGCCGACCTGGGCTCGCTCTGGCTGGTCGTGCAGCAGATGAGGGACGCCGGCCAACCGTTCGCCTTCGATCCGGGCACGATCAACACCGCCTCGTGGGCCTTCTTCGGGGCCTGGTGTGTGGGGGTGCTGCTGCTGGGGCTCTTCGCACCGCGAACCCCGCGCCTGGCCCAGCTGGGGTTCCTGATCGTCGCCGGCTTCCTGCTCGTCAACAAGGTCTACTCGCCGCAGTACGTCCTGTGGCTGCTGCCGCTGGCGGTCCTGGCCCGACCCCGGGTCCGTGACCAGATCATCTGGCAGGCCACCGAGGTCTTCTACTTCGCCTCGGTGTGGTGGTACCTCGGTGGCTTCCTGGCACCGACCGGCGGTGGTGACGTCGGCTTCTACTGGGTCGCGATCATCGTGCGGATGGCCGGCGAGCTCTACCTGGTGGCGCTGGTGGCGCGCGACATCGTCAGACCGGAGCACGACCCGGTGCAGGACCCAGTCGTCGACCCGGTCATCGACCCAGCCCTCGCGGAGCCAGCCCTCAGTCGCTGACCAGGACCTGGTCGAAGCGGGTGGCGGTGAAGCGCACGCGGACGTCGACCTGCTCCCCGACCTCGGGGACCCGCGGGCCGTGGGGCAGGAAGAGCATCGAGGCCTGCATGTGGGGCGGCTCGGCGAAGAGCCGCTGCTTGCCGTGGATCGAGAACGGCGAGCGCACGAAGCCGACCGCGTCGAGGCCGCCCCGGGCCAGGGTGGCCGCGCGAGCCCGGATCGTCGTCTCGCCGGTGGGTGCCTCGAGCCCGATGCCGTGGGCGGTGCCGCCGCTGACGACCAGGATGTGTCCCGACTTGGGGGCGGTGCGCCCGCGGTAGCCGAAGACGTCTCCCCGCTCGACCGGGTGGACGTCGAGCACGGTCGCGCTCACCCGCAGCGCGTCGCGGTCCCCGAGCCACAGGTCGGTGCCGATCCGCGGGCGGATCTCGAAGTCGGCGTACGACGAGCGCAGCGCCGCGAGCTCGTCGGACGTGAGGTGGCTGACCCAGATCGTCTTCGAGCGCAGCCCGGCAGCCACCACGTCGTTCAGCAGGCGATGGACCTGGGAGAGGTGCGAGCCCTGCGCGAGCGGCAGGTGCAGGGCCACGCCCTCGAGCCGGGCACCGGGGTGCTCGGCCAGCAGGGGAGCGCAGGCCCACAGGTCGCGGCCCGAGAGACCGTGGCGCAGCATGCTGGTGACGAGCTCGAGGACGAAGCGAGCGCTCGGCTCGCGGGTCAGCAGGTCGGCCAGGTCCGAGATCCGTCCGATGGTGTGCACCACGCGGTCGGACAGTGCCGGGTCCACCTCGAGGGCGGGACCGAAGGGTCGCCACGGGGTGAGCACCAGCAGGTCACCGGAGAAGCGCTGGGCGACGTCGGGCAGCTCGTCGTACGTGCCGACGGCGATGGTGTCCACCCCGAGCCACTGGGCTCGGCGGGCGAGTCGGGGCAGGGTGAAGCCGTAGCCGGTGCCCTTGACCACGGGCACCAGGCCGGGGGTCGTGTCGGCGACCGATCGCAGGTGCGCGCGCCAGCGGGGGCCGTCGACGGAGAGGGTCAGGCTCATCGCGGCCTCAGCCCCGACGCTTGAGGTAGAGCTCGAACGCCTTGTAGAGCGGGCGGTTCAAGGGCAGGTCCCACTCGCCGACGTACTCGACGGCCTCGCCGCCGGTGCCGACCTTGAACTGGATCAGCCCGACGTGGGCGTCGTCGGCGTCGAGGGTGTCGGTGATGCCGCGCAGGTCGTAGACGTCCGCGCCGGCCGCGAGCGCGGACCGGATCATCGCCCACTGGACGCCGTTCGAGCCGCGAACCTCGCGCTTCTCGGTCGACGAGGCGCCGTAGGAGTACCACGCGTGCGCCCCGACCCGGATCGCGATCGTGGCGGCCACGAGGTCACCCTCGTGCCGGGCGAGGTGGAGCTGGATGCGGTCGGGCTCCTCGGCGCCGAGCACGTCGACCATCGTCTGGAAGTACGCCAGGGGGCGCGGGGTGAAGTGGTCCCGCTCTGCGGTGTGCCGGTAGAGGTCGTGGAACGCCTTCAGGTCCGCACCGATCTCCGGGCCTGCCGCGGAGCTGACCACCACCCCCTCCTTGGCCGCCTTCTTGATGTTGCGTCGCCACTGCTGGTTCATCCCCTTGAGGACGTCGTCCTCCGAGCGGGGCTCGCCGTCGGCGTCGCGCAGCGGGATCACGAAGTTGTACTGCGGTTGCCCGGCCGCGAACCCGCCCTCGACGGACTGGGGCTGCCAGCCGAGGTCGTGCAGCTGGGAGACCACCCGGGCCCCGGTGTTGCTGCGCTCCGACGGGACCACCTCGCCGAGGCGGCCCACGTCGTCGGAGGCGATGCCTTCCTTGATCTGGGCCGCGCTCCAGCGCCGGGTGATGACCGGAGGTCCCATGCGTACGCCGAAGGCGCCGCGGGAGCGAAGGTGCGCCGACATCGGCTCGAGCCAGTCGGCGAGCTGCTCGGTCTCCCAGTCGATGACCGGTCCCTCGGGCAGGTAGGCGAGGTAGCGCTTGAGCTTCGGGAGCTGGCGGTAGAGGACCAGGCCGACGCCGGCCAACCGCTCGCCGCCGGCAGCGTCGGGAGCGAACCAGCCGAGGGACTCGTGGCTCCAGTCCGCCTTCACCTGGCCCCAGGCGGGGGTCTGGAGGAAGCTCGCCGAACGCTGGGCGCGGATGAACTCGAGGTGGTCCGCGGCGGAGATCTCACGGACGGCGAGCGAGGTCGGGCTGGTGCGGGGGCGGGTCACGCGCCGAGGGTACCGGGTGGTCGACCCCCTCCCGGACGGGGAGATTTGGTGTCACGGTGGACATCGACAGGTATCAGGTCCGCGGGGGCCGTCCTCCTGTCGTGGTGTGAGCGTGATGCGGGAGCAAGCAAGGACCGGGGAGCGGATGGAGCAATCCATGACGGGTCATCAGCTGCCGGGACGGGTCGGCCGTTCCCGGCGGCCCGGAGAGGTCTGGGCTCGAGCCGCCTCGTCGTTCACCCGGTGGATCGATGGCGACCCCTCGGGCCTCGACGACCTGGTGCGGGTGATGACCCCGGTGCTCTGGCAGGTCGTCCGGGCGCACCGGCTCTCGCAGGAGGTGGCCGAGGACGTCATCCAGAGCACCTGGCTGGCGCTCGTGCGCAACCGGGAGTCCGTCCAGGACCCGGTGGCGGTCGGCGGCTGGCTCACGACGACGGCGCGTCGGGAGGCCTGGCGGGTGAGCCAGGCGGCCGCGCGCGACCTGCCGGTGGACGATGCGGACCTGGCGCTGGTCCTGCCCGATGCCGAGTCGGCCGAGAGCGCCGCGGTCCGCCGTGACGAGCGCCGGCGACTCTGGCACGCAGTCGACGCGCTCCCCGCACGCTGCCGGCAGTTGTTGCGGATCGTGGCCTTCGAGCACCGGCCCGACTACGCCCAACTGGCGATCGAGCTCGAGATGCCCGTCGGCAGCATCGGACCCACCCGCGGCCGATGCCTGGCCAAGCTTCGCGTCGCGTTGATCCAGGCAGGAGAATCCCATGGGTGAGCTGAGCCGAGAGGACATGTTCACGATGATGCGCACGGTGTGGGAGGACCGGGACCCGGTGCCGGACGGACTCGTCGAGCGGATGCAGCTCGTCGCGGTGACGGGTGACACCGATCTCGAGCTCGAGCTGATGCAGCTCGTGGAGCGGGCCACCGAGCCGACCGGCGTACGCGGTCTCGGCACGTCGTACTCCCTGCGCTTCGAGTACGCCGGGGTGCACCTGCTGCTGCGCGTCGACGACGACGGCGACCTGGCCCGACTCGACGGCTGGCTCACGCCGCCCTCGCCGATGACGGTGCGGGCGATCACGCTCGGGGGCGAGCGGCGCGAGTGGGACGTCGACGTGAGCGACCGGGGCCGGTTCGAGTTCGCCGGGCTGACCCCCGGCCTCGTGCGACTGCGCCTGGAGCCGCACGTCGCGGGAGCCAAGGCCCTGGGGACACCGGCGTTCGAGATCTGAGGAGACCTTCGCCAAGGTACTGGTGGGAGTGGCCCGGACAGGGCCATGATGAGGAGATGCTCTCCTCGGAAGAGCTCCACCATCTCGGGGTGTCCGCCATCGACAGCGGTCCGGTGCCGCAGGCGACGGCACCGCTGCGCGCGAACTACGCGGGCCTCGAACGCCGAGCCTCGGAACGTCACCGGCGGGGGATCACCGAGTTCGAGGCGGCCGCCACCCACCTGATCTCGGTCCTCCGCCCGGCGGACGCAGCGGTTGCCCGGCACAACCTCGGGTACGCCCGCTTCCTCCAGGGTGATCTCGTGCAGGCGCTCGACCAGATGGCCCTGGCCCGTCAGGCCCTGGCTGCCATCGGCCCGGTCGTGCAGGCGATCGGCGATCGTGACCGGGCCGAGGTCCTGATCGCCGCCGGCCTGGTCGATGAGGGGCAGGTCGCCCTGCGCGCGGCGTCCGGGGCGTTTGCGGCGCGCAGGCTGCACCAGCGCAGCGGCGAGGCTCGGCTCACCCTGGCCCGGACCCTGGCCCTCACCGACCCGGCCGCCGCACTGTCGGCCTCGCTCGAGGCCCGCCGACTCTTCACCCACGCCGACTCCTACGCCTGGTTGGTCCGCGCTGACGCGGTGGTCCTGGCCGCCGAGATCGAGCTGGGCCGCCGGAGCGAGGACCTCGTGGCGCGCGGTGACGCCCTGGTGGGGTCGTTGTCGCGGCAGGGGCTCGTCTGGGCGGCGGCTGCCGTGCGCCTGCGCCTGGCTCGGGTGATGGTGCGCCGCGACGATCTGGCCGGAGCGCGGGCCCGACTTGCCGCCGTACGTGTCGGCCGGTGTGCGCCGTTGGCGGTACGCCTGCTGGCCCGCGACGTCCGGGCGGAGTTCGCGGCCCGGGACGGGCGTCGACCCCAGGCGCTGAGGGAACTGCGCGACGGTTTGCGGGAGCTCGGTGCCTGGCAGGGCTCGTTCGGGAGTCTGGACCTGCAGACGCTGGTCGGCGGTCATGGTGGCCGGGTCGCCGCCCGCGGGCTGGACCTGGCCGTCGCGACCGGCCGCCCACGCGTGGTGCTCGAGTGGTCCGAGCGGGTCCGGATGGTGGCGAGTCGGGTGGCCCCCGTCCAGGCGCCGGTCAACCGGCCCGGTGCCCGCGACCTCGCTGAGCTGCGGCGGATGGCCCCACCGGGGTCCGGCCGTCCGGTCGCCCCGGGCACGCTCGGCGAGCCGTGTTGTCCTGAGGAACTGCGCGACCAGCTCGGCCGGGAGACAGCCCTGGTGGCCCAGGTCGTGACGCCGAGCCGGATCGTGGCGCTGGTGGTCACCGACTCGGCGCTTCGCGTGGTCGACCTGGGGGACCGCGCCCGACTACTGGCCCTGCTCGGCGGGCTGCTGCCCGACCTCGACGTGGCGGCCTCGTCCGAAGGGCTGCCACGACGGGTCTGCCGCAGCGTGCGCGCCGAGCTCCGGTCCCGGCTGGGCGACCTCGCCACGCTGCTCGTTGAACCCGTCGGGGCGCTGGTCGGCGAACGCTCCGTCGTGCTCACCTCCTCAGGGGCCCTGGCCGCCGTGCCGTGGTCCCTCCTCGAGGGGTTCCAGGGTCGTCCGGTCACGGTCGCCAGGTCCGCGACCTCCTGGCTCGCACGCCGGACCAGCCCGGTACGGATGCGGCGGGCCGGCTTCGTGGCCGGCCCGCGAGTCGCGCGGGCGGTGGACGAGGTCGCGGCGGCGGCCCGCTGCTGGCCCGACGCCGAAGTCGTGTCGGGCGCCGGGGCCACGGTGGCGGCGGTCGCCGACCTCGCGACCCGGTGCGACGTCCTCCACGTGGCGGCCCACGGCCGCCACGCGGCGCGCAACCCGATGTTCTCGGGACTCGAGCTGGTCGACGGGCCGTTGTTCGGGCACGACGTCGACCAGCTGAGCCAGGTACCGGACGTCGTTCTGCTCTCTGCCTGCGAGGTGGGCCGCTCCACGGTCCGCTACGGCGAGGAGCTCATCGGGATGACCACGGCCTGGCTGCACGCGGGGACCCGGTGCGTGGTCGCCTCCCCGGCTGCGGTCTCCGACGACGTCGCGCACGACGTGCTCGTCCAGGTGCATGCCGCCCTCGGGTCCGGCGAGTGTCCGGCCTCGGCGCTGGCGGGCGCCGTGCCCGCGGTGTCGCTCACCGCGCCACCGGCGCCGTTCGTCTGTTTCGGTTGAAAAAGTCAGGACCACGGAGTCGCGATCCGCTGGTATCCCGCGGAGGGGTTCGGACTCCTGAGTAACGACACCGTCCGGGACGACGTCGTTTCGGCGTGAAGAAAGGGAAGGAACATGACGAATCCTGACAACCCCGTCGACCTCGAGGCGATCCGCGCGGCGCTGGACGAGGACGACGACGCCAACTGGGAACCGGGCGAAACCTCGCTCACACACATGTCGGAGGAAGCTCAGGTCAGCCGACTCGGTGTGCCAGTACCCGCACCCAGCGAGTTGGCCCAGCTCGAGCGCAAGGCAGCCCAGGTGCGGTCCTTCGCGGCTGCTCCGTCGACCGCCGAGAGCGCCGGTCTCCCGGTCTCCTTCGACCTGCGCAACGTCGGCGGCTCGAACTACGTGGGAGGCGTGCGCAACCAGGGTGGCTGTGGTTCCTGTGTCGCCTTCGGCTCGGTCGCCGTGCTGGAGGGCACCGCACGCTGGACCCGGCGGATGCCGACCCTGGACGTGGACCTCTCCGAGGCACACCTCTTCTACGGCTGGGGCTCCATGCACGGCAGGACCTGCGAGAACGGGTGGCTGCCCCTGCCGGCGCTGACAGAGACCACCAACCGGGGCATCACCTACGAGTCGATGTGGCCCTACACCTCGGGCAACACCAACGGCGGCTCGGCTCCGTCGAACTGGGAGTCGCAGCGGGGGAAGTCCACCGGGGTGGTCAACCTGACCAACAACCTGGCGGGCATCAAGCAGCACCTCAACTCCTACGGGCCGGTCACCGCCTGCTTCATCGTCTACAACGACTTCTTCGGCTACACCTCGGGCGTGTACAAGCACGTCTCCGGAGCCCAGGCCGGCGGCCACTGCGTCGCCATCGTCGGCTACGACGACAGCCAGGGTGCCTGGATCTGCAAGAACAGCTGGGGCACGGGCTGGGGCATGGGTGGCTTCTTCCTGATCAAGTACGGCGAGTGCTACATCGACACCTGGCAGAACATCGCGGTGCCGGGGGTGAACCTGCGCACCTGGACCGGCAACAAGAAGGTGATCGGGGCCTACGCCACCGGTGACGCGCGCAACGGCTGGGTCTACATGGCCGACAACGGCTGGCTGAAGGTGGGCGGGAGCACCGACACCGCGCACACCGCGCTCTTCGCCGACCTGCTGACGGCCAAGTCGAAGGACGCCTACGTCGGCGCCTACAACAACGACGGCCGGATCACTCAGCTCTACGCCTACTGACCCGCTCCTCCAGACCAGAGTTCAAGGAGACACGTTCATGAGCAACAAGACATCCACGAATCCGAGCACGACGAGCGAGTCGGTGGAGGCACCCCAGGCTCCGCCTGCTCCCGCGACCGACCGTCCCCAGGCGCTGACCAACGAGCAGCTGCAGCTGATCGCGTCGGGCGGCGACACCGCCGCGGCCGAGGTCGGGAAGACGACAGAGACCATCCCGACGATGGCACCTCCCGGCACCACCGCCGGAGCGGCCGCGTCGTCGGTCGGACTCACCTTCAGCGGGCAGAAGGTCACCGTGCTGTGGGCCGACGAGGCCAACCGCAACTCCTGGGTCCACCTGGAGGCAGCCGGCTGGAAGCGGCTCAGCCAGGTGTCCGACAACGGCTCGACCAACCTGACGTTGCTGTCGGGTCACGCCCGGGAGATCGCGCACGCCCCGTACGCGGGAGACGACTCCGGCGGAGCCATCTCGTTCATGTACGTATGGTGAGGGGATGCGCCATCAGCTGACCGAGCCGGCCTCCGGCGCGGCCTCCCGCCTCCGGGTGGGGGACACGCTGGAGGTCCGGCTGCGCCAGATCGGCGGGACCGGCTACCTCTGGGACATCGACTCACTGCCGGCGGCCCTGCGGTTCGAGGACGACCAAGGGGTGATCAGCTCGACCGGTGCGGTCGGGGGCGCCGCGCTCCGGACCCTCGTCTTCAAGGCGGTGGACCAGGGGGAGGGCCTGCTCGTCCTGCGCCTGGCGCGGCCCTGGGAGGACGCGGTCGAGGAGCAGCTCAGCCTGGCTGTCAGCGTCTCGGCCTGAACGGCGTCAGAGCCGGGCACGCAGCCAGGCAAAGTCGGCTGCGTGCTCGGCGGCGCCCCCGGGCGTCTCGCAGATGACGGGTGCGCCGGCCTCGCGGACGATCGCGGCGAGCAGGTCGGGTTCGATCCGGCCTGCTCCGAAGTTCGCGTGCCGGTCCGCGCCGGAGTCGAACTCGTCGCGGCTGTCGTTGCAGTGGACCAGGTCGATCCGCCCGGTGATCTGCAGGACGTCGGCGACCACGGTCTCCAAGGCGTTGCCGCCGGCGTGGGCGTGGCAGGTGTCGAGGCAGAAGCCGACCTGGTCGGCACCCTCGCTCGCGCCGATGGCGTCCCAGATCCGACCGATCCGGTCGAGGTGCCGGGTCATGGCGTGCTCGCCGCCGGCGGTGTTCTCGATGAGGAGAGGCACCTTGAGGTCGGTGGCCTCGATCGCCTTGCGCCAGTTGTCGAACCCCTTCTCGGGATCGTCGTCCTTGGTGACGTGGCCGCCGTGCACGATGAGCCCGCGGGCGCCGATCTGTGCCGCGGCGTCGACGTGCTGCTGCAGCAGCTTGCGAGACGGGATCCGGATGCGGTTGTTCGTCGTCGCGACGTTGATGATGTAGGGCGCGTGGACGTAGAGGTCGACACCCGCGGTCTCGGCGGCCGCCCTGAGCGCCTCGGCGCCGCCGGGGAAGGCGAACTCCGGGCCCTGGTATCCCTGCGGGTCACCGAGGAAGAACTGCACCAGGGGGGCCTGCCGGGCCTTCGCCTCCGCGATCGGATCGGCCTGGTCCACGTGGGCGCCGATCGGGATCTCGCTGCCGGGGGTGGTGGGGGTCTCGCTCATGCGAGCCATCCTAGGAAGCCGCACCGACCGGACGGGGGGCCCGGTGCCCAGGACGGCGACCGGGCGCGGAGTTGGGGACACCCGAACGCCGCTGCTAGCCTGTGTCGTCCTTGTCTCAACCAACCCCACCGACGGGGTTCGGTCGACAGGGCCCCCGCCCGGCGTCGTGAGGCGCAGTCCGGGGATCGCAACGCCCTCCTGCCACGGAAGTTCCGTGGCCGCCGAGTCCAGAGGAGGTGGAGACCGCTTTGCGTACCTATGAAGTCATGGTCATCCTCGACCCCAGCCTTGAAGAGCGCACCGTCGAGCCGTCGCTCGACAAGTACCTCAACGTCATCCGCAAGGACGGCGGCTCTGTCGAGTCCGTCGACGTGTGGGGACGCCGCCGGCTGGCCTACGAGGTCAAGAAGAACACCGAGGGCATCTACGCCGTCATCTCGCTGAACGCCGAGCCGGCCACGGTCAAGGAGTTCGACCGCCAGCTCAGCCTCAACGAGTCCATCCTGCGTACGAAGGTCATGCGTCCCGACGCTCACTGATCTTCTGGGTGTTCGAGTGGTTGCTCAGCAACCTGCTCGGCACTCTGTGGACGAGCACTTTCGCCTTGTCGGTGCCACCGGCAACGATGGGGCGAGAACATTCCAGCGAGCTAGGAGATCCGCATGGCAGGCGAGACCGTCATCACGGTGGTCGGCAATCTTGTCGACGACCCGGAGCTGCGCTTCACCCCGTCGGGTGCAGCCGTGGCGAACTTCCGGATCGCGTCGACACCCCGCACCTTCGACAAGCAGACCAACGAGTGGAAGGACGGCGATTCGCTGTTCCTCTCCTGCTCGGTCTGGCGTCAGGCTGCGGAGAACGTCGCCGAGTCCCTCCAGCGCGGCATGCGTGTCGTGGTGCAGGGCCGCCTGAAGTCGCGGACCTACGAAACCCGTGAGGGTGAGAAGCGCACCGTCTTCGAGATCGAGGTCGAAGAAGTCGGTCCGTCGCTCAAGTACGCCACCGCCAAGGTCACCCGCACCACCCGCTCCGGCGGCGGTGGGGGCTACTCCGGCGGCGGCCAGGGCGGAGCTGCCCCTCAGGGCGGCGACGACCCGTGGGCCACGGCGTCTCCTCAGGCTGGCTCGCAGGGTGGATCGCAGGGCTCGCCCGCACAGCAGGGCGGATCCACGGGTGGACAAGACCCGTGGGGCGCCCCCGGCGTGGGCTCGGACGAGCCCCCGTTCTGAAGCCAGACCCGGTCGGCGCTCACCTGAGCCGCTGACCACCAACCGAAGACAGCCCACCATTCCGGCCCAGTAACCACTCTGGGTCGGGCTTCGCGAAAGGAAGCACCACAATGGCCAAGGCAGTGATTCGCAAGCCCAAGAAGAAGGTTTGCCAGTTCTGCAAGGAGAAGGCCGATGGTGTCGACTACAAGGACACCACGCTTCTCCGGAAGTTCATCTCGGACCGCGGCAAGATCCGCGCCCGCCGGGTGACCGGCAACTGCGTGCAGCACCAGCGCGACGTTGCCATCGCCGTCAAGAACTCTCGTGAGGTCGCACTGCTGCCTTACTCGAGCACCGGTCGCTGAGAGGGCTGAGAGATATGAAGCTCATCCTGACCCAGGAAGTCACTGGACTCGGCGCCCCCGGCGACATCGTCGAGGTGAAGAACGGCTACGGCCGCAACTACCTCGTCCCGCGTGGCGTTGCCATGCGTTGGAGCCGCGGCGCAGAGAAGACCGTCGAGTCCATCAAGTCCGCGCGCGCTTCGCGTGCGGTCCGCGACCACGACCACGCCGTCGAGATCAAGACCAAGCTCGAGGCCGGTCCGGTTGCCGTCAAGGTCCGCTCCGGTGAGGGCGGCCGTCTCTTCGGTGCCGTGACCGTCGCCGAGATCGCCGGCGCTCTCGCCGAGTCCTCGGGCGAGCAGGTCGACAAGCGCACGATCGTGGTCAAGAACCCGATCAAGTCGCTCGGTTCGCACCTGGTCTCGGTCAAGCTGCATGACGAGGTGTCCGCTTCGGTGGCCCTCAACGTCATTCCCGCCTGACCTGACTGCACCGGTCGTCACGACCAACACCAGGGCCGTTCCTCCCGCGGGAGGAACGGCCCTGGTGGCGTCTGTGGGGCAGGTCAGCCGGGCGGGAAGGCCAGGGCGTCGACCTGGACCAGCCGCTTGTTGCTCAGCGCCTCGATCTGCACCTGACCGGAGAAGAGCTGCGACCGGTTGTCGCGGACCACGTAGGTCCGCTGGGCCCGGTTCTTGTTCGAGCGCAGGCTGATGGTGGTCCAGACGCCGGTCCCGACGCGAACCCGGACCCGGCCGTAGCCCTTGCCCGAGGGGGCGATGAGGAGGAGCTCACGGATGTTGCTGGCGCGGAACTTGATCCGGGCGCCGCGCGTCCGGGTCTGCAGCACGTCGCGCGAGAAGGTCCCCTTGCGCTTGATCGAGGTCCAGTTCTTGGCCCGGGTGAGGTTGAAGGGGACCGTGAACTGCAGGCTGGCAGTGGTCGGCGAGGCGTTGCCGGCTGGGTCCTCGACGTCGACCGAGAAGACGTGGTCACCGCCGGTGAGCCTGTTGAGGAGCACGCGGCCCTTGTCGCAGGGCACGTTGGAGCCGGTCAGGTCGCAGGTGTAGGTGACCGGGTTCTCGCTGGCGGCGACGGTGTACTTGACCGACCGCTTCAGGGCCACCGGCCAGCCACTGCCGGTGGAGTCGTAGGGGCCTCCGAAGATGAAGGCGTGGGGGACGACCGTGTCCTGGCGCCACGACAGCGACTCGGGGGTGGCGTCCTCGTCGGACACCTCGGTGTCCGCCGTGCCCAACGGCGGCGGCAGCGTCTGGGGGTCGTCGAAGGTGATCGCCCGGTCGGCACTGTCGTAGGCGCGCACCGTGAAGGTGTAGGCCTCGTCGCCGACGGTGTCCACGAGATCGGTGTAGGTCTTGGGGCTCTGGCAGGTGGCCCAGTCATGAGCCTGCGTGGGGCCTTCGAGCTTGCACTCCAGGCGCATGGCATCGGTGTCGGCCGGGTCGGTGTTGACGGCGGCGAAGGTGAAGCTGGCGAAGTTGGCCTGGGTCCAGCCGGCGCTGTTGGGGCTGGGGTTCATCGGCTCGAGGCTGGTGTCAGGGGGCGTGGCGTCGTCACACGCCGACGGCGGAAGCGGCTCTGGTACCTCGGACGAGCAGGTCGCGGCCTGCGCCGGTGAAGCGGGGCCGAGGAGGGGCAGCAGGGCTGCCACGAGGATCGCACCGGCCCACGGGGCAGCGCTGGTTCGGATTCTGGACTTCATGGCAACTCCCTTTGGTGCATGACGGGTTCGCCTGCACAACTGATCAGCAGCCGCAAGGCTACGTGGGAGACGGCTCCGGCGTGGCGTTGTTGCCAACACCGGCCCACGGTCGCCCGGAGTAGGTGAAGAGCAAGGTGATGAGGAGCACGGCCACGATTCCGGCCGCGAGGTAGCTGAAGGACTCCAGACTCGACATCCCTCCGCCGAAGACCAGCACCGGCAGCAGGCCCACCACGATCACGCCGGTGCGGGCCGTGGCCAGCCAACGGGCGGCCTTGACGTCGACGGCCGCGGCCGCCCGGCCGGCCAGGACGTGGGTGAGCAGCGCGGTGAAGAGCAGCTGCGGGAGATTGACCGCCCAGCCGAGGGCGGCACCGTCGGCCGGGTCGCGGTCATAGAGCGCCTCGACCGTGCCCGGGAACCACACCACGGTGGCCGCGACCGTGGCCAGGGCGGCCAGGGCCAGCAGATGCGGGTGGTAGGGCGAATCCGGGGCCAGCGTCCGGAGCCCGAGCAGGACCAGCAGCCACCCGACCGGGTCCGCCAGGAGGTCGTAGCCACCGACCGGGGCGACCAGGACGATGATCACCAGCCCCATCGCGACGGACTGGAGGGGCTTCATGCGGGCCATGCTAGGCGGTGCCGGGCGCGCTCCCCTCGCGGGCGCCGCTGCCGGTGACCAGCCAGGCATTGCCCCTGGCCCGGTGGGTCAGGACCACGAAGCGAGCCCCCATGAAGACGGCTCCGAAGCCGACCCACACGGCGACCAGGCCGCCCCCGAGCAGGGAGGCCGCCACGGCCAGCGGGGCGTAGACGACCAGCGTGAGCAGTCCACCGCGGGCGAGGTAGGCGCCGTCCCCGGCCCCGATCAGCACCCCGTCCAGGACGAAGACGACTCCGGCGACCGGTTGGCTCAGCGCAGCGACGAGCAGGACCGGGACGAGCAGCCGGCGTACCTCGGGGTCGGTGGTGAACAGGCTGCCCAGCACGGGGCTGGCCGCAGCCAGCAGCAGGCCGGTCACGACTCCGCCGGCGGCACCCCACTGCACCATCCGCTTCACGATGACCCGCGTCCCGGCGGCGTCGCCCGCCCCGAGAGCCCGACCGGTCAGCGCCTGGGCGGCGATCGCGATCGCGTCGAGGGCGAAGGCGAGGAAGGTCCACAGCGTCATCGCCAGCTGGTGGGTGGCCAGGTGCAGGGCCTGGGTGGCGGGCGCCAGCGCGCCGGCCGCCACGGCGTACGTCGTCACGAGGAGGGCGGCGCGCAGGGTGAGGGTGCGGATGACCAGCGGGACCGCGGCGTTGCTCGCGGACCGGATGCCGGGGAGGTCCGGCCACAGGGAGGCGCCCTCGCGGCGGGCGGCGCGGGTCACGACCACGAGCAGGGCGATGGCGCTGGCGAGCTGGGCCAGCACGGAGCCGATCGCCGAGCCGGCGATCCCGAGTGCGGGGACCGGCCCGAGGCCGTAGACGAGGAGGAAGTTCAGGGCGACGTTCAGGAGGTTGCCGGCCACGGCGACCACCAGCGGGGTGCGGGTGTCCTGGAGGCCGCGCAGGACGCCGATCGCGGCGAGCATCACCAGGAGCGGGATCGCGCCGAGGAACGCGATCCGCAAGTAGGTGATGCCGGCCGCGGACACGTCCGGGCCGGCGCCGAAGGATCTGACCAGGGGGCCGGTGAGGAGCACGCCCGCCACCGTGAGGAGCGCGCCGATCCCCAGTGCCAGCCAGAGCCCGTCGATCCCCTGGCTCAGGGCTGCTCGCAGGCGGCCGGCACCGACCTGACGGGCCACGCTGGCCGTGGTGCCGTAGGCGAGGAAGACGCACAGGCCGATCGCGGTCTGCAGGACGGCGGCGGCGATGCCGAGGCCGGCGAGCGGCTCGGTGCCGAGGTGGCCGATGATGGCGGCGTCGGCGAGCAGGAAGAGCGGCTCGGTGACCAGAGCGAGAAAGGCCGGGCCCGCGAGCCGGAAGATCTCGCGGTCCTGCGGATGCGCCATGGGGCGAGTGTAGTCATGGTAAGAGGCATGAGGGGCGAATGCTCCCCACGATGACTAGTCACTGGAGGGCGTGAATAGCCCTGTGGGTAACTACCCGCAACCTGTGGGAATCCGCGGACCGCGTCGCCTTGTCGACAAACGCCGGGATGGATTTGAGATGACCGGACGATGAACGCGATTGTGCCGAAATACTTTCTCCTCCACAGGTGTGGAGGAACGTTTTCGCAGGTCAGGGTCGGTATCTTGGGAGAAGAAACTTGCCTGTCCACAAGCTCGTCCCCATCCTGTGCACACCTCTCCGCGTGTCGTCCACGGCGTGGCGGGAGTTATGCACAGGGCCTGTGGATAACGGGCTGTCCCTGAAGGGGTCCGGCAGCGTACGGTCCGGCACTGTCGGTACCCGCCCCTATGGTGCGAAACACCGGATCACCCCCGCACTGCACGCGCCCAGGAGGCCTCCCGTGAGCATCGCCGAGCAGGACACCCGGGGTATGCCGGACCCGCCGATGGATGACTGGGGCGACGGGCCGGCGTCGTACGCTCCGGGCGAGCGGCCGAGCTCACCGGGCGACCGCACGCCTCCGCAGGACATGGCCGCCGAGCAGTCCGTCCTCGGCTCGATGCTGCTGTCCAAGGACGCCATTGCCGACGTCTCCGAGGCGATCCGCGGAGTCGACTTCTACCGTCCCTCCCACGAGACGATCCACGACGCGATCATCGACCTCTACGGTCGCGGCGAGCCGGTCGACATGGTCACCACCGCCGCCGAGCTCAACCGGCGCGGTGAGCTCCAGCGGATCGGCGGGGCGCCCTACCTCCACACGCTCTCGGCCAACGTGCCGATCGCGGCCAACGCCGCCTACTACGCCGAGATCGTCCGCGAGAAGGCGATCCTGCGCCGCCTCGTCGACGCCGGGACCAAGATCGTCCAGATCGGCTACGCCGGCGAGGGCCAGGTCGACGACGTCGTGGACCAGGCGCAGGCCGAGGTCTACAAGATCACCGAGCGTCGTGCCTCGGAGGACTACGCCCCGCTGAGCGACATCATGGACGGCGTCCTCGACGAGATCGAGGCGATCGGCAACCGGGAGGCCGGTCTCTACGGCGTCCCGACCGGCTTCGTCGACCTCGACGACCTGACCAACGGTCTGCACGCCGGTCAGATGATCATCGTGGCCGCCCGTCCCGCCATGGGCAAGAGCACCCTCGCCCTCGACCTGTGCCGGGCAGCGTCGATCCACAACAACCTCACCAGCTGCTTCTTCAGCCTCGAGATGACGCGCTCGGAGATCACCATGCGGCTGCTCTCGGCCGAGGCGAAGGTCCCGCTCAACCACATCCGCAACGGCCAGATGAACGACGACGACTGGGCCAAGCTCGCCCGCAAGATGGGTGAGATCTCCTCGGCGCCGATGTTCATCGACGACTCACCGAACATGACGATGATGGAGATCCGGGCCAAGGCCCGTCGGCTCAAGCAGCGCCACGACCTGCGCCTGATCGTGATCGACTACATGCAGCTGATGTCGTCGGGCAAGAAGGTCGAGTCGCGTCAGCTCGAGGTCTCGGAGTTCTCGCGTCAGATCAAGCTGCTCGCCAAGGAGCTCAGCCTCCCGATCATCGCGCTCTCCCAGCTCAACCGTGGTCCCGAGCAGCGCGGCGACAAGCGCCCGATGATGAGCGACCTGCGTGAGTCGGGCTCGCTG
This sequence comes from uncultured Actinomycetota bacterium, assembly GCA_963850965.1. Taxonomy (GTDB): domain Bacteria; phylum Actinomycetota; class Actinomycetes; order Propionibacteriales; family Nocardioidaceae; genus Nocardioides. The sequence continues at coordinate 79,861 of CAWKMT010000006.1, forward strand.
GAGCAGGACGCCGACATGGTGATCCTGCTGCACCGCGACGACGTCTACGAGAAGGAGTCGACCCGCCCCGGCGAGGCCGACCTGATCGTGGCCAAGCACCGCAACGGTCCGACCCGCGACATCACCGTCGCCTTCCAGGGCCACTACTCCCGCTTCGTGGACATGGCGCACTGATCAGCAGCAGCCTGGCGCTGCTGTCATCACGGGACGTCGCTCAACCCGCACTTCCCACGGTGAACTCACCATGGGAACTGCCGGTTCGTCTGCATCACGGTGACAGCGCCGAGCTGGCTCCCTCCCGACGGGTCCTGTCGAGGAGCGGTAGCAGCCGATAAACTCGACGCGTGTCCCGCAACCGGACCCTTGCTTGCGTCTTCGCGCATCCGGACGACGATGCGTACGGCGCTGCGGGCACCGTCGTGCTGCACGCCGATGACCCAGACTTCAGGTTTGTCCTGATCCACGCCACACGCGGCGAGCAGGGCGACATCCGAGACGGATTCCCGGCCACGCGCGAAACGCTTGGATCGATCCGCCAGGGCGAAGATGAAGCGGCGTGGCGAGCACTCGGCCGCGTTCCTGACCGTCACGTGTGGCTCGGTCTACCCGACGGCGGCGTCGCGGATGTCCCCTTCGATGACGTCGTGTCGGCGATAGCGCGGATTCTCGACGAGGAGAATCCCGTGGTCGTCGTCACGTTCGGCCCCGACGGCATCTTCGGACATCCCGACCACGTCGCGATCGGTGCCGCCACCGACGAAGCCTTCGCCTGCCTGCGCGCTGGCAACAGGTCCGGCTTCCAGCGTCTCCTCCATGGCGCGGTCCCGCAGTCGGTGTTCGAACGGTGGAACCGCCAGCGCGCCGAGCTCGGGCTCTACACCTTCGACCCGACGCAGAGGTACCACATGCGGGGCATCCCCGACGAGCAGATCCGGATCGCCGTCGACTGTCGAGAGGCCGCCAGCCGCATCGTGGCCGGCCTTCGTGAGCACAAGAGCCAACTGCACGTCATGTCCGATGACCCCACGAACAGCGCCCAGTGGGAACGGCGTGTTGGGCGCGAGTGGTACGCGATCGCCTGGCCCGAGTGTGAACACGATCGCGTGATGCTGACCGACGTCTTCGAGGGTCTCACCTGACGCTCGACGCTCGCCGGGGTGCCTCGATCGGGCTTCGGGGACGCGGCCAACCGGGCGGAGTGAAGCACCCGACCGTTGGCAGGTGGGGACCTCTTTCGACGAGATACCCGGCCGTTTCGAGCAGTGTGCACAACCGGTGATCGTGGCTCCGAGACTGTCGGTGGTCACTGGTTGAGTTGTGCTCATGACGGCGACCGCTTCTTCTTCTCCTCGGCACTTGGTGTCGCGGTCGGTGGCGTCGTTGTCGGGGCAGGTGGTTGGCCTGGGTGAGGTGTCGTTGTGGTCGATGTCGCCGGCTGAGACCGAGGAGACGTTGGTGGCGTTGACCCGGTTGACCAGCGCAGGTCGCGGAGCTCGAGTTGCGGGTCGCTGAGCACGCGGGGTCGATCGGGGTGGGCGACGCGAGGGGTGCGACGTCGACGGCGTGCCTGGTGGGCCCACGTCACGCGCCAGACCCGGGTGGGGGCGCATCGCAAGATGCGCCTGGCGCTGGACCTGGAGCGGTTTCCGGTGGTGCGCGACGCGTTGGCGGCCGGGGACCTGGTCGTGGAGCAGGCGCAGGTGATCGTGGCGGCGTTGGGTGAGTTGAACCCCGACCTCGACTACGACGTCCGGGCCCAGGCCCAAGCCCGGTTGGTGGTCCTGGCCCGGGAGCACGACGCGAAGAGTCTGCGGATCCTGGGGCGGCGGATCCTCGAGGTCCTCGACCCGGTCGCGGCCGATGAGGCCGAGGCGAAGAAGTTGGCGGCCGCCGACGCCAAGGCAGCCGCGACCGCCCGGTTCACGATGTCCGAGGATGGCCACGGCCGGGTCCATGGCCGGTTCACGATCCCGGCCGCGCAGGGGGCGATGTTGAAGAAGATCCTCCTCGCGTTGGCTGCGCCGAAGCATCTGGCCGCTACGCAGGGGGCTGGGGTGGAGCGGGTCCCGGGTCCGCAGCGGATGGGGCGGGCGTTCGGGGAGTTCATCGAGCGCTACCCCACCGAGGAGGTCCCGGCCGCGGGTGGGGTCAACGCGACCGTGGTGGTCACGATGGACCTGGCCACCCTGCTGGGTGGGCTCAAGGCCGCCTCGTTGGACACCGGGGAGCGGATCTCGGCCGACCAGGCCCGTCGGTTGGCGTGTGAGGCCGGGATCATCCCCGCGGTCCTGGGCGGCCAGTCGCAGGTGCTGGACCTGGGCCGCAGACGCCGGTTCCACACCGCCTCGCAGCGCATCGCGTTGGCTCTCGAGCAGGGTGGGTGCACCGCGGACGGGTGTGACTGGCCACCAGGGATGTGCCACGCCCACCACGACCTCCCGTGGTCGCGTGGCGGACCGACCAGCGTGCGCCAGGGCCGGCTCCTCTGTCCCCGCCACCACGCCCGCGCCCACGACCCGACGTACGAGACGACCAAGCTCCCCGGCGGGAAGGTCGCCTTCACCAGACGCTGCTTAGGCCGACCGCTCCACGGGGTCGATCCCACTCCTCGTGCACGCGCACTCAGCAAGCCGATGAGCGGAGGCCCGACGCCGGGCGGATCGGGTGCTTACGCTGACCTCATGATCCGAGGGTCCGGGAGGCACGTATGACCGGTGGGCCGAAGCCGTTCGAGGTGCACGAGGCGGGCACGCTCCTGCACGGAACGAAGGCAGACCTCGCGGTGGGGGACCTGCTGGTGCCGGGACGCCTGTCGAACTTCGACGAGGGCCGCGTGATGCGGCACGTCTACGTCACCGAGACCCTGGATGCCGCCGCCTGGGGGGCAGAGCTCGCCCGAGGTGAGGGCCAGGGACGGATCTATGTCGTGGAACCCCTCGGCACCCTCGAGGACGACCCCAACGTGACGGACAAGAAGTTCCCGGGCAACCCGACGCGTTCCTACCGGACCCGGGAGCCGGTCCGGGTGGTCGGCGAACTCGTGGAGTGGGTGGGCCATTCCGCCGAGCAGGTGCAGGCGATGCGTGAGGGCCTTGCCGATCTCGAGCGTCGCGGACTCGCGGTCATCGACGACTAGGTCGAGCTCGGTCAGCGCCTCCTCAGCGGCGGGGAAGCGTCCGACCGTCGGGCAGCGTCCGGCCACTCACGAGGGCGACCAGGGACCCGGTGTCGGCGCGGATGAGCCCGCCCTCGCCCCAGCCCCACTCGGTGTCGGTGGCCTCGAGCCGGACGTCGCTCAGGTCGATGCCGAACACGGCTCCGTCGGCAGCGGTGAGCTGGTCGAGGACGGCCAGCACAGCCTCGCCCGGAGCCACCGCGGGTCGGTCGAGCGCGACGGTCACGTCGAGGGAGTGGATCACGGCATGGCTCAGGGCACCGGCCGCGCCGCCGCCGGGCGGCTGCCACGCGTGGAGCCTGGACGACCGGAGCTGATCGAGGAGGTCGGCCACGGGCAGCGCTGAGTCCCGCTCGGCCACGGTGTCGGACAGCACCGTGAAGTCGCCGCCGGCCGCCGCCATCTCGGCTCCGAACTGTTCGGGAGTCAGCCGCACCGGCATCGTCACGTGCGCGACCACGTGGCGCACCAGCCATCCCTCGCACAAGGACGGTGAGTCCCACGTGTCCTCGGCGTCGGCAGCGAGAAGATCCGCGAGCCCGGTGTAGGTCGGTGCCACCCAGGACTGCAGGTCGGTCATGGTCGGTCTCCCGTCACGAGGTCTCCAGCAGGGTAGCGACCGCGGGCGAGGAGTAGAACGGTTCGAGCTGGGCCCGCAGGATCCGCTCGAGGTCACCGCTCTCTCGGAGCGCCGCCACGGCAGTCGGCGCGATCGCGACCAGGTCGGCCAGCAGGTCCGCACGCTCGAGGTCGAGCTCGTCGAGGAGCTCCGTGGGGGTGTAGCCGGCGAAGCGGTCGAAGAAGCCGTCGACGATGGTCTCCCCCAGGCGAGCGACATGCTCACTGGCGAGGGCGCTGATCGCGATGTCGTGACCGGCGTCGATCACGCCGGCGATCTCGTCGCGGGTCGTGTGGCGCTCGAGCCCGACGACGGGTTCCTGGGCGAGCAGGTCCCACACGTCCAGGACCGCGGCCCGGGTGGTCGGGTCCTGGAGGGTCTCGATGAGGATCCGGTTCAGGCGGCGTACGGCGAAGGTCCCGCCCTTGCCGACCGCGTCGCCGATCAGACCCTCGAACTGCTTGTCGGCCGCGCCCATCACCTTGGAGGCCGCGCTGGTGCCGAACGACATCAGTGAACCCAGCCCGGGGACCTTGTCGGCGACCGCCTTGTTGGCCTGGAGCACCTCGCCCACGATGCGGCCCATGAATCGCGACGCTGCCGTGCCGACGAGCGGGCTGACCGTGAGCCGCTCCAACGCCCGCTCGAGCACGGGATGCAACGCCAGCACCTGGTCGAGGAGCGCCTCGACCTGATCGCGCTCCACGAGCTCACCCAGGGGGAAGGCGTCGTCCGGTCCGTCGTACACGACCGAGATGGCGAGCTCGAGGAAGCCGCCGACCGCGGCGCTGCCGGGGACGGTCGCGAGGGCCCGCGACACGATGGCCTTGATGGCGGCCCGGTCCACCAGGTGCTCGATCTGGTGCTCCCCGGCAGCCGAGAACAACGTGTCGGCGACGTGGCGCACGGTCGCCTCGAGCTCGCCTCCGCTCAGACGGTCGAGGTGGTGGCCGACCTGAGCGTCGAGGAGTTGCTGGGCGATGGACTCGGCTCGCGGAACGCTGGTGGACACGGTCAGACGCTACGGGACGCCTGCCACACTGCCCGACATGAGCATCAGTCAGCTGGCCGAGAGCTGGCGGCGTACCCACCTCGTGGTGAAGGGGATCGTGGTCGTCGTGGCCGCCGCCCTCGCCTTCACCGTGCCGTGGTTCGTCTGGTTGGTGTTCGGCCTCGCGGGCGCGGGCCACGGGCTCACGGGGGTGGCCGCCACCGTCGCCGCTGTCGGTCTCTTCGCACTCGCGGTCCTGGGCTGGCGCCGCTGGGACGAACGCCGGGCCGCTGACAGCTCCTGAGGCTCCCTCGATGGAATCTGGATCATCCTCCGGTCCGACCAGCGAGGCTCAGACGTCGTACGCCGCCTGGTTGTGGCCCGGCGTAGCGCGGGGGGAAGGCCCCCCGCCGCGCTGACTCAGTGCCCGGGCATCCGGCCGGTCAGGCGCCCGTGCATGGTGGCGCTGGCGACGTTCAGGCCGATGATCGTGACCTGCTTGCCCTTGCGGTGGTACTTCGTCTCGATCGCGTCGAGCGAGGCGACCGTCGAGGCGTCCCACACGTGCGAGCGGGTCAGGTCGATGGTCACCTGCGCGGGGTCGGCGGCGTACTCGAACTGCGTGTAGAGGTCGTTGCTCGAGGCGAAGAAGAGCTCCCCGACAACCGTGTAGACGGCCGTGACACTGCCGTCGGTGTCCTCGACCAGCTCGCGCTGGACCTCGGCGAGGTGCGCCACCCGGCGCGCGAAGAGCGTCATCGCCACCAGAACGCCGACGCCGACGCCGATCGCGAGGTTCTCGGTGGCGACCGTGACGATCACGGTCGCGACCATGACGGTGGTCTCGCTCTTGGGCATCCGGCGCAGCGTGCCCGGCTGGATGCTGTGCCAGTCAAAGGTGCCGACGGCCACCATGATCATGACCGCGACCAGGGCCGCCATCGGGATGATCGCGACGACGTCACCGAAACCGACGACGAGGATCAGCAGGAAGACACCGGCGAGGAAGGTCGAGATCCGGGTGCGAGCACCCGAGACCTTCACGTTGATCATCGTCTGGCCGATCATCGCGCAGCCACCCATGCCGCCGAAGAAGGCGGTGATCACGTTGGACGCGCCCTGGCCCCAGGCCTCGCGCGTCTTCTCGGAGTGGGTGTCGGTGATGTCGTCGACGAGCTTGGCGGTCAGCAGCGACTCGAGCAGGCCGACCAGCGCCATGGCCAGGGCGAACGGCCCGATGATCTTGAGCGTCTCGATCGTGAAGGGGACGTCGGGGAAGAAGAGCCGCGGGAGGCTGTCGGGCAGCTCGCCCTCGTCGCCGACGTCCGGGACGGTGATCGACATGACGACGACGATCGTGGTGATGACGACGATCGCGACGAGCGGCGAGGGCACCACGCTCGTCACTCGCGGCAGCAGCACGATCATCAGCAGTCCGGCCGCCACCATCGGGTAGACCAGCGCGGGCACCCCGAGCAGGTGCGGCAGCTGGGCCAGGAAGATCAGGATCGCGAGCGCGTTGACGAAGCCGACCATCACCGAGCGCGGGATGAAGCGCATCAGCTTGGCGACGCCGAGGAGCGCGAGCACGATCTGGAGGATGCCGCCGAGGAGCACGGTGGCGATCAGGTAGTCGAGACCGTAGTCCCGCATCACCGGCGCGATGACCAGCGCGATCGCACCCGTGGCGGCCGAGATCATCGCCGGACGCCCACCCAGGAAGGCGATCGAGACGGCCATCGTGAACGACGCGAAGAGCCCCACGCGCGGGTCGACGCCCGCGATGATCGAGAAGGAGATCGCTTCGGGGATCAGCGCCAGGGCGACGACCAGGCCGGCCAGGATCTCGGTGCGCAACATCTTCGGCGAGCGCAGCGCCTGCATCACCGAGGGTTCCGGCGGCGGGGTCAGGCTGGCTGCGGGTGTGGCGGCAGGCGTGGACGAAGCGGTCGGCGACATGGTGCTCTCCAGTGGGTTCGGCCGAGCGCGCCCCGAGGCTGGTCGACCAGAGATTGACCTCCACCGTAGGTGCGGGGGCGGGTCGTAGGACAATCTCGACGTGACCCAGACGAGCACCCCCGCCCAGGCCGTCCGCAGCGCCCTCTCCAAGGGACGCGAGGTGCAGAGCCTGATCTACCGCCGCGGTGTCTTCGGCCACAAGCCGGTCGTCCCCGTTGAGCCGGCCGCCCTCGAGGCCGCTGCCGAACGACGGATGAGCCCCGAAGCCTGGTCGTACGTCGCCGGCGGAGCCGGCCAGCAGCAGACCGTGCGGGCGAACCTCGCGGCGTTCGACAAGCACCGGATCGTGCCACGGATGCTCATCGACGTGGATCAGCGCGACCAGTCGGTCGAGCTCTTCGGCCGCACGATCCCCGCACCCCTGCTCTTCGCCCCGATCGGCGTGCTGGAGATGGCGCACCCCGAGGCCGAGCGAGCGGTGGCCGCGGCCGCCAAGGCGCTCGGCCTGCCGATGGTGATCTCCACCCAGGGCTCACTGCCGATGGAGGAGACCGCGGCGGCGCTCGGCGACTCCCCGCGGTGGTACCAGCTCTACTGGAGCAAGGACGACAGCGTCGTCGACTCCTTCATCGCCCGGGCCGAGGCGATCGGCAGCGAGGCGATCGTGGTCACCCTCGACACCCACGTGCTCGGCTGGCGCACCCACGACCTCGACGTCGCCTACCTGCCCTTCGCCCGCGCCGAGGGGATCGCGCAGTACACCAGCGACCCGGCGTTCCGGCGGCTCGCCGAGCACCGGGCCGCGAACCCGTCGGGCGAGCCCACCCCGCGCCCGACCCTGTCGGCGGTCAAGGCGCTCTTCTCGATGGCCCGGCACTGGCCCGGCGGCCTGGTGGAGAACCTCCGCTCGCCGCTGCCGCGGGCTGCGGTCGAAACCTTCCTCGAGGTCTTCTCCCGCTCCTCGCTCACCTGGGAGGACCTCGACTACCTGCGCTCACGGACCAAGCTCCCGATCATCCTCAAGGGAATCCAGGACCCTCGTGACGCCGCCCTGGCGCTCGAGCACGGCGTGGACGGGATCATCGTCTCCAACCACGGCGGCCGCCAGGTCGACGGCGCGATCGGCTCGCTCGACGCCCTGCCCGCGATCGTGGCCGAGGTCGACGGCCGGGTGCCCGTCCTCTTCGACAGCGGAGTGCGCAGTGGCGCCGACGCCTTCAAGGCGCTGGCGCTGGGTGCCCGGGCGGTCCTGATCGGCCGCCCGTGGGTCTACGGCCTGGCCCTCGGTGGCGCGGCGGGTGCCCAGGCCGTGATGGAGCACATCTGGGCCGAGCTCGACCTCACCATGGCGCTGTCCGGCGCGGCCACGCTCGACCAGGTGACCCGCGACCTGCTGACCTGAGTCGGCGGGTCTGTCACCGCCCGGTCAGCGACGCAAGTTCGAGGCGAACGACGAGCTCATCAGGCCCCCCGCGGAGCGCTGGGGTACGCCGGGCAGGTTGCGGCCGCCGTACGCGTGCTTGCCGTTCGGGCGGTCGTAGCGCAGCCAGGTCTCGACGGGGCCCTGCCCGCGACCGGCGCGGTCCCAGTCGCAGACACCGTCGGCGAAGACGGTCTCGAGGCGGGTCCACTGGTCGGCGGTGAAGAAGACGCCGAGCGGCTCGTAGTCGGCCCGGTCGAGGGCGCGCAACCGGCAGGCGACGATGTCGTTCGCCTTCGGTCCACCGGCGACCTGGCGGGGGGTGGAGTAGCGCGTCTCGGCGGTCTCGACCGGCCCCAGCTGGCAGATGGGCTTGCCGTCGGGTCCGGGGACCATCTCGAGGCCGGGCACGTTGAGGCACTGGTCGTGGATGTCGTCGGGCCGGTCCAGGACGATCTTGCGGGCCAGGGGCTTGGCGGAGTGGTCCTGCTCGACCGCGGTCATCCACCGGTCCATCGCGAAGAGCGCCACGCTCGCCCAGGTCGGGTCGCCGATGAGAGGCGCGACGCCGAACCACATCACCCGGTTGTCGGTGTGGCCCTGGTCGGCCAGCATCCGCTCCTTGGTCCAGAAGGCGTGCGCGAAGTCGTGCGCAGCGCCCGGGTCGGGGCCGCCGTGGTTGATGATCGCGATCTCGTCGAAGTTGTTCGTCTCGTTGATCAGGCCGGTCCGGTAGACGCGCTTGATCGCCTTCAGGTCTCCGGCGGTGCGCTCGGGCTGCGTCTGGGAGTCGACATCCAGCCCACCGAGCTTGGTGTTGAGGTCGACGAACTGCGCGGGGGTGATCTGGCCCTGGGTCAGCGCGCCGAGGCCGTACTGCACGCCGGTGTTGGCCAGCGGGATGCCGGCGAAGCCGCGACCGGCGGCCTTCTCCTGCTCGGTCCAGACCGACTTCGGGCGCGGCCCGAGCAGATTGACCATGATGTCGAGCACCGAGCAACGCACTCCGGCGGGGTTGGTCTCGGAGTCGTAGCGGGTGGACCGGTCCCCGGCCACGGTGTCCGTGGTCCCCGAGCAGGTGTGCTCGGGGTTGAGCGCCGCCTTGAAGAGCAACTCGTCGGAGGTGATCGCGTTGGCGTGGCTGATGTGCCCCTCGACGGAAGCCATCTGGGTCGGCGTCCAGATCACGCCCGGCTCCCAGCGCGACGGGTCCTCGAAGTACTGCCTCATCAGGTGGTAGTCGGCGAACTGGGCGCCGGCGGTCAGCGTGTCCGGGTAGGAACAGGTGGTGACCAGCCCCTGGTAGATCCCCGGGTAGGCGTTGGAGATGGTGTGCTGGGCGATCGAGCCGCCCGAGCAGCCGGTGCCGATGGTGTAGCGCAGCTCGCCGTACTGCTCGACGAGGCGCTCCTTGACCATCATCAGCGACTCCGCCTCCATGGCGACGTTGCAGTTGTGACCGGTGTGGGCCAGCGCGGTCGCGGCCACGGCGAAGCCGGCCCCGAGGGCGTCGACGTAGCTCGGCGACAACGCCGGGGCGGAGTCGAAGGTCCCGGAGTAGTCCTGCAGCGGCGGGTTGCCGGGGGCGTACGACGCACCGCAGTTGCCGCCGTGGGTGATCAGCAGCTTGTGGTTCCACGTGTCCTGCGGAGCCCACGCCTTCCACGCCTTGCCGGGACGGAAGAGCGTGAGGATGGTGTAGCGGTCGCGGTCCTGGTAGCCGTCCTCGCGGCGCACGATGAACGGCACCTCCACGCCCTGGTCGGTGGTCGTGGTGGCCAGGTCCGAGGGCGGGTTGTCCGGGTCGTAGGGCTGCAGGTCGGGAGTGAGCGGGTTCCGCGACTTGTAGAGCAGGGAGTACGACGCGGGCTCGTTGCACAGCGCGTCCTGGGCGCTGGCCTGGCAGCGGTAGTTGCCGATCTGCGGGCCGCTGAAGACGGGACCACCGTTGGGGTGGTTGACCACGACGATCCGGCTCCTGTGCCCGGGCGCCTGGGCGCGGACGACGTTGCGGCCCAGCCGCAGACCCTTGACCAGCCCGAGGTAGCGGCCGTTGCCGCGCACCTCGAAGCGCCGCGTGACGTCACGCTTGCCGACCAGGACCCGGACCTTTCGTGCCTGCACGCGGCGGGGCAGGGTGACCTCGACGAGGGCGTCCCCTGCGGAGATCAGGTCGGCCCGGTTGGAGAGCACCTTGACCCGGAACGAGCGCGCTGCCTTCAGCTCCCCCGCCGAGAACGACCCCGACTCGCTGATGGTCCGCGACTCGGTGGGGGCGACTCCGGTCGCGACGGTCGCCGAGGTGGGCACCGCCAGGGCGGCGAGCACGAGAGCGAGCGAGAGGAGTCCAGAGGGCAGGCGCATGCCCGCATCAACGAGTCGGCGCGGCTGGCGTCACGCCGGAGGGTGCTCAGCCGGTGCGCAGCACCCGCGCGACGTAGACGGTGCACGAGGACTCGCCCCCGGTGACCGGGTTGGGGAAGGTCACCACGTGGGACTCGGTGTGGGTGAACACCTCGGCCAGTACCGCCTCGAAGTCGGCGTCGGGCGGATCGTCGGACCACAGGCCGAAGGTGCCCGCGGGCGTCAGCATCGCCGCCAGCTTCCGCAGCCCGTCGGGGGTGTAGAACGCCGCATGGCTCGGGTGCAGGATGTTGCGCGGCGTGTGGTCGATGTCGACGAGCACGGCGTCGTACTCACGGGCCGCCCGGCCCTCGGCGACCAGGGCGAAGAAACTGTCGTGGACCAGGGAGCAGCGTGGGTCGGCGGCCAGGCCGGCGGTGTCGGGGAGCAGGTTGCGGCGCTGCCAGTCGATGACCGGTGCGACCGTCTCGATCACCGTGAGCGAGTCCACCCGGGGGTCGGCCAGGACGGCCCGGGCGGTGTAGGCGAGCCCGAGTCCACCCACCAGCACCGAGAGGTGCTCACCCTCGGTGGCGGCCAGGCCCAGGGTGGCCAGCGCGATCTCCGAGGCGTTGAAGTAGCTCGACATCAAGAACTCGTCGTCGATCTTCACCTCGTAGACATCGAGGTCGAGGATGCTGTCGTGACGACGGCGCAGGCTGATCACGCCGATGGGTGACTCGCACCAGTCGAGCTCTTCGATCCGTGCCCGCATGCTGGTGCCCTTCGGTCGTCCCATCGGTGGTGACGTGTCTCGAACCTACCGACGCGCGGCCGGGCCGGATACGGCAGGCTGCACCCATGTACTTCGTCGGCGTCGACCTCGCGTGGGGTGAACGCAAGCCCACCGGGATCGCGGTCGTCGATGTCGAGGGCCGACTGCGACACCTCTCGGCTGCCTCGGCGGACGACGAGATCGTGGCCGCGCTGGCGCCGTACGTCGAGGGCGACTGCCTCGTCGCGATCGACGCACCGCTCATCGTGCGCAACGCCACCGGCAACCGCCCGGCCGAGGCCGCCCTCAACCGGGACTTCGCGCGCTTCGACGCCGGGGCGCACCCGGCCAACACCGGCAAGGGGGAGTTCAGCCTGATCCCCCGCGGGGCCCGACTGAGCTCGCTGCTCGGCCTGGACATGAACCCGCGCTCGCGGCGGGCTCGCCGGGCCATCGAGGTCTACCCGCACCCGGCCACCGTGGCGCTCTTCCGGCTCGGGCGCACCCTGAAGTACAAGAACAAGACCGGTCGCAGCCTCGAGCAGCTGCGATCCGAGCTGCTGGCGCTGATGGGCCTGCTCGAGGGGCTGGCCGACGCCGAGACCTCCCTGGAGGTCCGCGGTCCGCTCTGGGACGGTCTGGCCGCCCAGGTCGAGGCCGCCAAGCGCAAGAGCGAGCTGCGCGTCGTCGAGGACCAGGTCGACGCGGTCGTGTGCGCCTACGTCGCCCGCTTCGCCACGTGCGAGCCCGACCGGACCACGACGTACGGCGACTTCGAGAGCGGCTACATCGTCACCCCGACCCTGCCGGTCGGCCACCGGCCCACGCCCCGCGAGCGCCCGATCCGCGAGGACCCGGCTCGCTCCGCGGTCCGCGAGTACGCCGCGCGGCACGCCGTCCTGACCGAGACCAGCGAGCAGTTCATCGGCCTGGTCACCACGATCCTCGACGACGCCGGCATCAACTACCTCAGCGTCACCGGCCGGGCCAAGAGCGTGGCGTCGTTCGCCGCGAAGGCGGCCCGCACCGTGGACGGGGTGCCGGTCTTCAAGGACCCCCTGAACGACATCACCGACCAGATCGGGCTGCGCGTCATCACCTACGTGCACAGCGACGTGGCCGCGGTGGCCGAGCTGCTCGACGACCAGGTCGCGGTCCTCGACGACCGCGACATGGGGCAGGAGACGGCCAGCGAGGGACGCTTCGGCTACGCCAGCCGCCACCTGCTGGTCTCACTCGATGCCGCCCGGGAGAGCCAGGCCGCCTACGAGCTGCTGCGCGGGCGCCGGGCGCAGGTGCAGATCCGTACCGTGCTCCAGCACGCGTGGGCGGAGTTCGAGCACGACATTCGCTACAAGGGCGAGATCCCCGACGAGCACGCCCGGGACTTCGACCGCCGCTTCACCCTCGCGGCCGGGCTCCTCGAGCTCGCCGACCGGGAGTTCTCCACGATCCGCGACCGCCTCCAGGCCGGGATGCCCGGACAACGCCCCGAGCCCGAGGACGACGACCCGCGGATCAGTCCGCGCGAGCTCGCCGCGTTCCTGGCCGGCCAGTACGCCGACGCCGGCTGGTCACGCACCGATCACTACTCGTGGATCTCCGGGCTGCTGCTCGAGCTCGGGATCACCTCGCTCGACGAGCTCGCCGACGTCCTGCGCGCCATCGACGGGTCGGCGATCAACGACCGGATGGCCTACCGCTACCCGCCGGGCGCCGTACGCCGCCTCGACGACGCCCTGCTGGCCGCCTTCGGCGAGCGGTACGTCGCGCTGCACGGCAACGGCCACCGCGAGCCGTCGCTGCGCAACCGGCTCGAGAAGATCGCGCCCTCCGGCGAGGAGTAGCTGCGGCCTCAGGCCTTCTTGACCACGCTGGACTTCAGCTGCATGGGCCCGAACCCGTCGACCTTGCAGTCGATGTCGTGGTCGCCGACGCCCGAGACGAGTCGGATGTTGCGCACCTTGGTGCCGACCTTGATCGAGGTCGCGCTGCCCTTGACCTTGAGGTCCTTGACGACGACGACGTCGTCACCGTCGACCAGCACGTTGCCGACCGCGTCCCGGATCTGCGGCGACGCCGGCTCGTCGTCCGACTCCTCGCCCGCGGCGGGCGACCACTCGTGCGCACACATCGAGCAGACCAGGAGAGCCCCGAGCTCGTAGGTGTACTCACTCGAGCACTCGGGGCACACGGGGGCGGGGTCGTTCACGGGCTCGGTCACGGCCGTCACCCTAGGCGGAGCGGGCGCCGATCGTGTGGTCTACGTCGGCGCCTGATCGGCCAGCCCGGGGGCGACCTGGGCAGCCAGCGCGGCACGTGAGTTCACGCCGAGCTTCGAGAACGCCTTGGAGAGGTGGGACTCGATGGTCTTCTCGCTGAGGAAGAGCCGTGCCGCGATGTCGCGGTTGGTGCGCCCCTGGGCCACCAGCCCCGCGATCTCGAGCTCGCGAGGGCTGAGGGCTGCGACGCCGGTCTGCCCCGGCGCGCGCGCACCACCTCGTCCGATCCGGTGGCCGCGGCGGCGCAGCTCGCGGACCGCCTCCTCGGCGGTCCGTCGGGCACCGCAGACCAGGGCCAGCCGGTGCGCCTCGGTGAGGTGGCGTACGCCGATCGGGTCACTCTCGAGATGGGCTCGGCCCGCCAGGAGGTGGGCCCGCGCGGAGTCGTGGGCAGCGCCGATCCGGTCGGCTGCAGCGAGCGAGGTCTCGGCGTGGTGGAGGGCGCGCGCCGGGTCGTCCTCGGCGAGGGCGACCAGGGCGGCGGAGCGGTGGGCCGCCGCGGTGACCCCGTCCAGCCCTGAGGCTGCGGCGAGCTCCCCGGCACGTTCGGCAGCTCGCGTCGCCGCGACCAGGTCGCCCGTGGCGAGCAGAGCCTCGACCAGGCGGGGGGACCAGCGACAGATCCAGCTCGGGTCGAGGTCGTACGCCGCGAGCAGCGTGGCGGCAGGAGCGGGCTGCCCGTCGGCCAGGAGCACGGCGCCGAGCACGGTGCGGGCCACGAGGGCCAACGCCGAGTCGTCGAGCCGCTCGGCCACGGCCACGCTCTCGGTGGCTGCGGCGAGCGCCTCGGGCACGCGCCCGAGCTCGAGCAGCACCCACGCCCGGACCCACAGGGCCCACTGCACCGCTTGGTCGTGGTGGGTCAGCCGAGCGGTCTGCTCGACCAGGGCTGCCGCCTCCTCGGCGGCTTCGAGCTGGCCCAGCAGACCCAGTGCCAGCACCTCCGGCAGGCCGAGCGGAACTGCGGCGCTCAGGTTGCCGGCGCTGCGCGCCACATCAGCTGCGCGCCGGCTGAACTCCGCCGCGGCGGGCAGCCGCTCCACCGCGAGCAGCGACCACGGCACTGCGGTGCCGAGCTCGGCATGGGCGAGGAGCTCCTCGTCGGAGGCGTTGCGGATGGTGCGCAGGGCCCGGTCGGCGTGGAACGTGGACCCGGCGAGGTCACCCGCGAAGCGCTGCATCATCGCCAGCAGGGCGTCGGCCGCGGCGCTCAGCACGCGGTCCTCCGGCTCGGCGGCCCCCATCCGTGCTGCCCACTCGGCCACGGCGCCGTAGTCGCCCCGCTCCAGGGCGGAGAGCGCCAGGGCCCCGAGAAGCGCGGTCGGCGGGGGGTCCTGCGCCTCGTCCTCGAGCGCTCGCACCAGCCGTCGTCGGGCCGCCTCGTGCTGCCCGAGCTGTCGCTCGACGCTGGCCGCCACGAGGGTCGTCCGGAGCCTGGTGTCGAGGTCCCCGACGCCGAAGGCGAGGCCTTCTCGGGCCGCGTCGAGAGCCTCGGTGAGCCGACCGGACTGGACCAATACCTCGGCGAGATCGGTGAAGTCGCTCAGCTCGTGCGGAGGCGCGGCCCCCTTGGCGACGAGCAACCAGTCGGCCGCCAGCGAGGGTGCGGCGCCGCGGACCTGGGCGGCGGCCTGCCGCAGGGTGGTGGCCGAGGTGAGGTCACCCGGCCCTGCCGCGTGCGCGAGGTGTCGGGCTCGATCGACGAGGGGCGCTCCGACCCGGGCCAGCTCGGCGGCGGCACGAGCGTGTCCGTTCAGCCGTG
Source organism: uncultured Actinomycetota bacterium (assembly GCA_963850965.1). Taxonomy (GTDB): domain Bacteria; phylum Actinomycetota; class Actinomycetes; order Propionibacteriales; family Nocardioidaceae; genus Nocardioides. Next base: position 95,187 of record CAWKMT010000006.1, read on the forward strand.
CTGCTGTGGTCATCGAGTCGTGCGCCGAGGTGCGGACTCCCGGCGCGAACCCGAAGTCGCGTGGCGATCGGGCCGGTACGACGACCCCGCGGCCGAGCAGCTCGTCGAGGGCCGCCAGCGCCGCCGCTGCCGTCAGCTCGGCCACCGCAGCCGCCGTGTCCACCGTGAAGGGGTCGCCCAGCAGCGCCCCCGCCTCGAGCAGGCGGCGCGCCTGCTCGGGCAGGGTGTCGAGCTCGCGCGCCCCGGAGGTCTGCCCCGGCTCGGCGGTCTCCAGCTCGATCACCGACTGGCCACCGGCCGGCCTCCCGGCCGCCTCCTGCAGGGCCCGGGCCACCGGACCGGGGCGGGTGGCGAGCAGGAGGAGACGCGACGAGGTCGACGGACGTCGGATCAGGTGGTCGACGAGCTCGAGGGACGCGGCGTCGGCCCACTGCAGGTCATCGAGCGCGAGCAGCACCGGAGCCGTGGCGCCGATCCGTCCGAGCTCGTCGCTGAGGGACTGGAAGAGCGGCCACCGGTCCGGACCCGCTGCGACCAGCCCGGTACGCGGGAGGACTCCTGTGAAGAGTGCGAGCGGCGCGTCGCTCTCCTGCTCGCCGGCCCGCCCCGAACGCACCTCGAAGCCACGGCCACGGGCTGCCTCGCAGGCGGCATCGAGCAACCCGGTCTTGCCGCTCCCGGCTTCCCCGACGAGCAGCACCACCCGGGTCGTCCCCTGCGCAACGGCGTCGAGCGCCGTCTCGATGGTCGCCGTCTCGGCAGCGTGTCGCGCCTCGTGCATGGCCACGAGCATCCCACCCCGGCCCGGGAGGGGTAGGGGATCTCCCGATGTTGTCGAGGCTCCGGATCGACATCGTCGGTGTCATCACCACCACCGACGAAGGAGAAACCCCATGACCACGACGATCCAACCGGGCACCGGCACCCCGGACCCGACGGTGACCCGCTCGCGCAACGAAGCCACCTGGCGCCGAGCCGCCCTCGCGCTCTATGCACGCGACATCGAGGAGTTCGTCCGACACTGGACGACCGACGGCCGCTACGAGGTGGCCTACCCGGTCGACGGGTTGCCGCCCCTCGTCGAGGGCCACGACGCCTTCCGCGCGATGTTCGGCGGGCTCACCTCGGCCACCGAGCAGATCACCGTGCACGACGTCCGCTTCCACCAGACCGACGACCCGGACGTGGCGTTCGTCGAGGAGCGGATGGTGGCCGACCTCGTCGGCGGTGGCCGCTACGAGAACACCCTGGTCCTGCGGGTGCGGTTTCGCGGCGAGCTGATCCAGGAGATCTTCGAGTACTACGGCCAGGTCGCCCACCAGGAGCTCGTGAACAGTCTGGGAGGTGCGCGATGACCGCCACCCTGTCCGAGCTGCACGGGCCCGGTCTCACCGACGTGCGGATGATGGTCGTCGCGCACTCCAACTTCCGGCGTGAGCTGGGACTCGGCGTTCCCGCGGTACGGCGGACCCCTGCAGGAGACCGACGCCGGATGACCGAGGTCGCCGACCACGTCGAGCTCTTCCTCGGGTTGCTCCAGCACCACCACGAGATCGAGGACGAGCTGCTCTGGGATCCCTTGGCACGCCGGGTGCCGGCGGAGGTCGCGCACCTGGTGGCGCTGATGTCGCAGCAGCACGAAGGGGTGCACGCGCAGCTGGAAGCCACGGGGGCTCTGCTGTCGACCTGGCGAGGGTCAGCGACGGCAGCTGACCGCGACGCCCTGGCCGATGCCCTGCAAGCCCTGGTCACGGCCCTGTGCGAGCACCTCGACACCGAGGAGGCCCACGTGCTCCCGCTGATGTCTCGCCACCTCACCGTGGCCGAGTGGGACGAGTTCTCCGAGCGAGGGATGAGCTCCATCCCGCGCGGGATGATGCTGGTCGGCTTCGGGATGATGCTCTACGAAGGCGACCCGGAGGCGATCGCGGTCGAGCTGCGCAAGATGCCGGCCCCGCTCAGGCCGCTCCTGCCGGTGCTCGGTCGACGGGCCTACCGACGCTACGCCCGCCGCTTGCACGGCACCGAGACCCCGGCCAGGGTGCTCGGGTGACCGGTGTGGTGCGACCGGGGCCGGTCGATGCGAGCGAGCTGCCCGCGCTCCGCGAGCTGGCCGAGGCCTGTCTGGCCGCCGACGGTGGGCTGCCGCTCTTCGCGAGCGACGACCTGCTGCGCGCCCGGCTGCTGGCCGGGAGGGCGATCGCGGGGCGCGACGAGGACGACCAGATCGTGGCCGCCGCCGGTCTCCACGGCGACGACGCGGGGATGACCACCTGCGGGCTGGTCCATCCGGCTCGCCGCGGTGAAGGACTCGGTCGGCTCTTGCTGGGCTGGGCGGTCCGGGAGGCGGGCGACCGGCCATTGACGGTCGTGACCGAGACGTCGTCGCCGGGGGCGGAGAGCCTCTATGCGCGCCACGGCATGGCGGAGGTCTTCGCCGAACGCGTCCTGCGTCACCGGTTGGTCGACCTGCCCGACGTGGCTGCACCCGACCCGGACGCGGCGGGGATCTCGTTGGTGCCGGTCTCCGGGGCAGCACCAGCCGATCGCTTCGCGGCGTACGTCAACTCGTTCTCCGATCGACCCGGGTTCGTCGCGCCGACGTCCGGGGAGTGGCTGGGTGAGCTCGACGAGGACGAGGAGTTCCGGCGCGAGGAGTCGGTGGTGGCCTACGCCGACGGCGTCCCCGTCGGCTTCGTCACCCTGATCGGCAACCAGCTCGACCAGGTGGGCGTCGTACCTGCCTGGCGCGGTCGCGGGCTGGGGGCCACCCTGGTCGGTCACGGCCTTCGCTCCCTGGCAGCGGCGGGTGCGGAGACGGCGTGGCTGAGCGTCAACGTCGACAACCCAGCCGCGCGTCTCTACGAGCGGCTGGGTTTCGAGGACTCGGGACGCCGGGCGAGGTTCGCGGTGCCCTGACGGTCAGCGGCTGGTCGCGCGGCGGTACTGCGCGGTGGCCAGCGGGATGAAGATCGCCAGGATCACGGCCGACCACAGCAGCGTGTAGAGCTCGGGGTGCTGGAGCGACCAGGCCGTCGAGGCCTGGCCCGGGATGGGGTCGGGGTTCCCGAAGAGGTCCCGGGCCGCAGCGGTGACCGCCGAGACGGGGTTCCACTCGGCGAAGACCCGCAGCGGGCCGGGCAGCGTGGCGAGCGGGACGAAGGTGTTGGCGACGAAGGTCAACGGGAAGATCACGATGAACGACGCGTTGTTGACCACCTCCGGCGAGGGGACCAGCATGCCGATCCAGGCCATGATCCAGCTGATCGCGTAGGCGAAGACCAGCAGCAGGACGAAGGCCCACAACGCCTCGAGCGCGGAGCCGCGGATGCGCCAGCCGACCAGCAGCCCGGTCAGGCTCATCACGATCAGCACGATCACGTTGTTGACGACGTCGGAGAGGGTGCGTCCGGCCAGCACCGCCGACGGCGACATCGGCAGGGACCGGAAGCGGTCGATGATCCCCTTCTTGACGTCCTCAGCCAGGCCGGCCCCGGTGATGGTCGCGCCGAAGACCACGGTCTGGGCGAAGATGCCGGCGATCAGGAACTCGCGGTAGCCCTCGCCACCGCCACTCGGGTCGATGGCGCCGCCGAAGACGTAGGCGAAGAGCAGGATGAACATGATCGGCGACATCGTCGTGAAGACCAGGAGGTCGGGGACCCGCTTGATCTTGATCAGGTTGCGTCGCGCGACGGTGTAGGCGTCGCTCAGGCTGGACGCGGGGTTCATCGGATCTCCTGCGGCTGCTCGGTGTCCTCGGCCACGTGACCGGTGAGGGAGAGGAAGACGTCGTCGAGGGTGGGCCGGCGCAGGCCCACGTCGTCGACCGCGATGCCGGCGGCATCGAGGCGGCGCAGGGCGTCGGCGAGCAGGGCGGCGCCTCCGGTGACCGGCACCAGCATCGTGCGGCGCGACTCGTCGACGCTGGCCTCGCCGATACCGAGCGGAGTGATCAGCTCGGCCGCCGTACGCACCTGCGCGACGTCGCTGACGGTGATCTCGAGCCGCTCGCCACCGACCTGGGACTTGAGGGCGTCGGCGGTGCCCTCCGCGATGATCCGCCCCTTGTCGATCACGATGATGTTGTCGGCGAGGAGGTCGGCCTCCTCGAGGTACTGCGTGGTCAGCAGGAGGCTGGTGCCGCCGGCCACGAGGGTCTGGAGGATCTCCCACATGTCGGTGCGGCTGCGCGGGTCGAGCCCGGTCGTGGGTTCGTCGAGGAAGAGCACGGGGGGCCGGGCAACCAGCGCGCCGGCGAGGTCGAGGCGGCGCCGCATGCCGCCGGAGTAGGTCTTCGACATCCGGTCGCCCGCATCGTCGAGGCGGAAGTCGACGAGTAGCTCACGCGCTCGCTGGGCGCTGGCCTTGCGGCCGAGGTGGTAGAGCCGGCCGATCATGTCGAGGTTCTCGTAGCCGGTGAGGTACTCGTCGACCGCGGCGTACTGGCCGGAGACGCCGATCTTGCGGCGTACTCCGCGCGGGTCCTGGCGGACATCGATCCCGGCAACCTCGGCGCGCCCCTCGTCGGCCTCGATGAGCGTGGTGAGGATCTTCACGGCGGTGGTCTTGCCGGCGCCGTTCGGCCCCAGCACCGCCAGCACGCTGCCCTCCGGCACCCGGAAGCTCACGCCGTCGAGGGCGGTGACCTCCTTGTAGCGCTTGACCAGCCCTTCGGCGAGGATCGCGTCGGTCATCGGTGACTCCGTACTCGAGTTGCCTGCTGCATGAGGACCAGTATCGGGTGGGGACTGGATCGCAGCCCAGTGGGCACGGTGCGGGCATGTCGCTGACCCCCAAGAACCTCGGCCGGTACGCCGCGCTGGCCCGTCTCCTCGTCCGGCACGGCCGCTCGGACCTGGTGGCCGGCGCCGGGCTCGACGAGTTCACCTTCGACGAGGACCCGCCGATGGGTGATGAGGAGAAGGCGCTGGCGTTCGCGCGCGACCTCGAGGAGCTCGGTCCGACCTACATCAAGCTCGGCCAACTGCTCTCCACCCGCTTCGACCTGCTGCCGCCGGCGTACACCAGCGCGCTGGCCCGACTCCAGGACGACGCCGAGCCGTTCGACTACGAGACCGTGGCCGAGATCGTGGAGGAGGAGCTGGGGGGTCAGATCCGGCACCTCTTCGCCGACTTCGAGCGCAAGCCGCTCGCCGCCGCCTCGCTCGGTCAGGTGCACCGCGCGACCCTCCCGTCGGGCCAGCCGGTCGTGGTCAAGGTGCAGCGACCCGAGGCCCGCGAGATCGCCCGGGCCGACATGGAGACGCTCACCCAGCTGGCCGGGCTGGCCGACCGGCACACCGAGGCCGGGCGGCGCTACGGCTTCGAGCACCTGCTCGCGCAGTTTCGGCGCTCGTTGGCCGGCGAGCTGGACTACCGGCGCGAGGCCCGCAACCTGACCACCTTCGCCGAGCTCACGAAGGGCTACGACCTGCTGGTGGTGCCACGGCCGATCCCCGACCACTCCTCGTCGCGGGTGCTCACGATGGAGCGGATCGAGGGGCGCAAGGTCACCGACGTCGGCTCGCTCGGGCTGCTCGACGTCGACGCGCGGCCGATGGTCGAGCAGCTCTTCGCCTGCTACCTCAGCCTGATGCTCGACGAGGGCGTCCTGCACGCCGATCCGCACCCCGGCAACCTGATGCTCACCGACGACGGTCGGCTCGCGCTGCTCGACCTCGGCATGGTCACCTCGGTGCCGCCGCGGCTGCAGGACAAGGTGGTCAAGCTGCTGCTGGCGATCGGCGAGGGCGACGGCGAGGAAGCGGCCGCCGTACTCGCCGGGATGGGGCACCCCCTCGAGGAGTACGACGCCGGCGCGTTCCGTGCGGACGTGTCGCACCTCGTCTCCGAGGCCGCCGCGGCCGGGCCGGATCTCCAGGCCGGCACGGTCCTCGTCGAGCTGAGCCGGCTCTCCGGCCTGCACGGCCTGCGGCCGCCCGCGGAGATGTCGATGATCGGCAAGGCGCTGCTCAACCTCGACCAGGCCACCCTTCACCTCGACCCGGACTTCGACCCGGCGCGCGCGATCCGGGCCAACGTCTCCGAGCTGCTCACCAGCGGGCTCAAGGTGAGCCCCGGCGGGATCATGGCGGCCGCGATCGAGGCCAAGGAGTTCACCTCGATGCTGCCCAAGCGCGGCAACCGGATCCTCGACAGCCTCGCCGAGGGCGAGTTCACCGTCCGGGTCCGGGCGATCGACGAGGAGCGGCTGCACACCGTGCTCCAGCGCGTCGCGAACCGAGTGACGCTCGGGATCGTCATCGCCGCCACGGTGCTGGGCGCGGCCACGATGATGCGGGTCCCCACCGAGCACCGGATCTGGGGCTATCCCGCGATCGCGATGGTCTTCTTCATGTTCGCGGTGCTCGCCGGCGTGACGCTGGCTGGGTGGATCGTGCTCACCGATCGGAAGGTCGCCGCCGCTGCGCGCGGGCAGGGGTCGGGCGGTGGGGACCGGGGCTCGGTGTGAGCGGCGTGCTCAGACTGCCGGATGCCGTAGCCGACATGGCCCAGGCGCAGCACGGTGTCGAGGCGGAGAACCTCTCGGCGGTGGTGACGTCATCGTCGGTTGCGAGGCCGAACCCGTCCTCATGCAGGCCCGGTCCCCACTCCTCGTGCGAGGCAAGCCAGGCCGATCGGCGAGTGACGTCAGGGAGGACCAGCTCGAGCATTTCCCCAGCCTATCGAGGTCCGTGGAGGTCGCTCGTGGCTCGAGGGAAACCCCTGCACAGCAAGGGATGTGGGCGACAAAAAGGTCCTGTCCACATGTCGGAAGATCGGCCGGTTTTCGGGGTCGAAATGTCGGTGGTCCCGGCTTGACTTGATCCATGACCGAGACGCCCGCCGATGTCGACACCGCTGCTGCGGTGCTCGCTGCGGCGCGCGGTCGTCGTGCTTCCGCGGACCAGGCCGAGCGCGAGCTGTTGGAGCTCGCGGTGTCATGGGCGGTGATGCACTCGACCGACTCGATGGACGATGCGGCGACGATCACCGATCGGTGTTTCCTGGAGGAGTCGCTGCCGATCGCGGGTCCGGGGGCCCCGTTGGTGGCGGAGTTCTCGATCACTGAGTTCGCGGTCGCGGTCGGGCTGTCGACCGAGGCCGGGAAGGCCTACCTGGGTGAGGCGGTCGAGCTGCGTTACCGGCTCCCGCGGGTGTGGAAGCGGGTCGCTGGTGGGGACCTGGTCGCGTGGAAGGCGACGGTGGATCGCCAAGGCCACCTTGTCGCTCTCGATGGAGGCCGCTCGGTTCGTGGATGCCCGGGTCGCGGCGTTTGCGCACCGGCTCCGCGTCAGTGAGCTCGACCGGCTGGTCGAGACCGCGATCGCCCAGTTCATGCCCGAGGAGGCCGAGCGCCGCCGCAAGGCCGCCGCGGATGGTCGGTCGTTCAACGTCGGGAAGTCCCGCACCGGCTCGGACGGGAACGCCGACGTCTGGGGCACCCTCGATGTGGCCGATGCCCTCGACCTCGACGCCGCCGTGGCCGAGGGTGCCGAGACGTTGAAGACACTCGGGTCGACCGAGTCGTTGGACGTCCGCCGCGCCCAGGCCCTCGGGGCGATCGCCCGACGCCAGCTGGCCTTCGACCTCAACGGCACCGACGACGAAGCACCCACACCCACGCGGAAGCCGCGGCAGGTGGTCCTCCACGTCCATCTCTCCGAGGCCGCGATCCACGGAGACGCCTCGATCGGGCGCTTCGAGAACACCCGCTCACCCGATCACCGTCGAGCAGATCCGGGACTGGTGCGGCAACCCCGACGCCCAGGTCGTCGTGAAGCCGGTCATCGACCTGAACGACCACCACCACGTGAACGCCTACGAGGTCCCCGACCGGATCCGCGAGCAAGCCGCCCTCATCAACCCGACCTGTGTGTTCCCGTGGTGCACCCGATCAGCCCGTAGCGTTGCGACAGCGACCACATCCAGCCCTACGACTCGGGCGGAACTACGTCCAGCGACAACATCGCCCCGCTGTGCCGACGACACCATCGACTCAAGACCCACGGTGGCTGGACCTACGCGACGCACTCGAGCGCCGGCGCCTATCCTCTGGACCAGCCCGCACGGCTACACCTACCTCCGCGACCAGTCCGGCACCCTCGACGTCAGCCGCGACCAAGCGGCCACCACCGACCGAGCCACCCGACCGAAGAGCCTGACCGCCCCACACCCCGCTGATCCACGATCAGCGGGGCACAGGCATGTCCTCCGCGTGAGAGTGGCGAGCCAGGCTCGCCGGACAGCGCTGCGAAACCCTCTCGGGCGAGGCTCCGCCGGACGGCGATGGCCAGCCCGGTGCCGTGCTGCCGGACATGACCGGTTCAACCTTGCGGTCGCGACCGGATCGGCGGCCGGGACGAGGACGAGCAGGGGCCGACACGGGTCACGCCCACTCGGAGCGGGCGTGACGCCTCACCAGGGACTGGGCTGGAAGTCCTTGAGGAAGGCGCCGAGCAGGTCCTCGCCACGCTCGCCCCGCACGATCGGGTCGTAGACGCGGGCGGCGCCGTCGACCAGGTCGAGGGGGGCGTGCCAGCCCTCGGCGGCGATCCGGAGCTTTTCCTGGTGCGGGCGCTCGTCGGTGATCCAGCCGGTGTCGACGGCGGTCATCAGGATCTGGTCGGTCTCGAACATCTCGCCCGCGCTGGTGCGCGTGAGCATGTTGAGCGCAGCCTTGGCCATGTTCGTGTGCGGGTGGCCGGGACCCTTGTAGGCCCGGGAGAACTGCCCCTCCATGGCGGAGACGTTCACGACGTACGCCCGGCGGGCGCCAGCCTGTACGGCGGCCCGCATCGCCGGCCGCAGCCGCGAGATCAGCACGAACGGCGCCACCGAGTTGCAGAGCTGGACCTCGAGCAGCTCGAGGGGATCGACGTCCTCGACCTTCTGGGTCCAGGAGTTCTCGGTCTGGAGGTCGGGCAGGAGTCCACCGGCATCGACGGCGGTGCCGGCGAGGTGCGCCTCGAGGGAGGCGTTCCCGGCCCGCAGCGCCAGCCCCGTCATCGAGGCGGCACTCTGGCCGAGGGTGGCGGCGCGGTCCTGCGCAGCCAGCACCTCCTCGGGGGTCTCCCCGTCGTGGTGCGCCACCGCGTGCTGGCGCAGGGTGCCGGCGATCGCGGCGGGGTGCGCCTCGCTGATCCGGTCGAAGGTCACCATCTCGGGCAGCGCGAGGTCGGTGGGCAGCGGCGCCGACTCCATCTCGACCAGCTGGCTGTAGGAGCCCGGCGAACGTCGGACGGTCTGGGCCGCGTTGTTGATCAGGATGTCGAGGGGTCCGGCGGCGGCCACCTCGTCGGCCAGCGAGATCACCTGGGTGGGGTCACGCAGGTCGATGCCGATGATCTTGAGCCGGTGGATCCAGTCCGCGCTGTCCTCGAGGGCGGCGAAGCGGCGTACGGCGTCGTGGGGGAAGCGGGTGGTGATGGTGGTGTGCGCGCCGTCGCGCAGCAGCCGCAGCGCGATGTACATCCCGATCTTCGCGCGCCCGCCGGTCAGCAGCGCACGCTTGCCGGTGAGGTCGGTGCTCTGGTCGCGCTTCGTGTGCGACATGGCCGCGCACGTGGGGCAGAGCCAGTGGTAGAACGCATCGACCAGCGTGTAGTCGTTCTTGCAGATGTAGCAGCCGCGCGGGTTGATCAGCTCGCCCGCGAAGGCGCCCACGGTCGTGGAGACCAGCGGGATGCCCAGCGTCTCGTCGTCGATCCGCATCGGCGATCCGGTGGCGGTCGCCTCGGTGACGGCCCGGTCCGCGGCCAGCTCGGCCTCGCGCTTGCGGGTGCGCCGCTCGCTCTTGAGCGCCTTGTACATGTGCGACGCGGCGTGCTTGACGGTCCGGATGTCGTCGTGGTCGTCGGGCAGCCGGTGCAGCTGCTGGAGGACCTTCACGGTCACGGCGAGCTCGTCGGGGTCGATCCCGGTCAGCATCTCGAGCTCGGGGTCGAGGCTGTCATCGGTCGGTGTCACCCCAGAAGCCTAGGCGCGCACCGGCCCTCAGGCGGCTTCGACGGGACCCCGCGAGATCCGGTAGCGCACGAACGACGGCACCGCGAGGGCCGCGATCACCGTCCCGATCACCACCAGGACCCCACCGCCGGCCGCGGCTGCCGCCGTACCGACCGCAGCCGCCGAGGCACCGTGCACGACGTCCGCGATCCGCGGCCCACCGGCGACCACGACGATGAAGACCCCCTGCAGGCGACCTCGTACGGCGTCGGTGGCCGCCGTCATCAGCATCGCGTTGCGGAAGGCGGACGACGCCATGTCGGCCGCCCCGCCGATCACGAGCAGCGCCACCGCCGTCACCAGCATCGGGCCCTGCCAGCGGCCGGCCAGACCCACCGCGACGCCGAAGCCGATCATGCACACGCCCCACACCAGGATGCAGATGATCACGGCCCGTCCCTGACGGTCCACCCGCGAGACCCACCCGGAGAAGATCCCGCCGAGCACCGCCCCGGCGGGGATGGCGGCGAAGAGCACCGCGAAGGCCAGACCGCCGTTGTCCGGACCGAGGAAGTCGAGGTGCGCGATCTCCGGGAAGAGCGCCCGCGGCATGCCGAAGACCATCGCGATCAGGTCGACCACGAACGACATCATCAGCACCGGGTGGCCGCGCAGGTAGAGGAGCCCGTCGATCACGGCCCGCAGGCCCGGGGTCCGGGCAATGGCTCCCTCGACCCGCAGCGACGGCAGCCGCAGCACCGCCCCCAGCGTCGCGAAGAGCGTCAGGGTGTCCACGAGGTAGAGCCACGAGAAGCCGATGATCGGGATCAGCACCCCACCGACGAGCGGCCCGGCGATCGCGCCGGCCTGGAAGACCGTGACGTTGAGCGAGATCGCGGCCGGCAGCAGGCTGATCGGCACCAGCTTCGGCAGGATCGCACTGCGGGTGGGCTGGTTCACCGCGAAGAACGCCTGCTGGACCGAGAAGAGCCCGAGCAGCAGCCAGACGTTGTCCAGCCCGAGTGCCGCCTGCACCCAGAACGCCGCGCTCGTCGCGATCAGGCCGATCGTCGTGATCACCAGCAGCGTGCGGCGGTCCATCACGTCGGCCAGCGCCCCACCCCAGAGCCCGAAGACCACGAGCGGGACCAGACCGAAGAGCCCGGTCAGCCCGACGTACGCCGACGAGCCGGTGATGAAGTAGATCTGCGCCGGCACCGCGACCACGGTCAGCTGGGCGCCGATCACGGTGACGATGTTGGCCAGCCAGAGCCGGCGGAAGTGGTCGTTCTGGAGCGGCCGGGTGTCGGCGACCCATCCCCTCAGAGACCACCTGTTCGATTGCACGAGAGCAGAACCTACGCGCCCCGGGCAGCACTTGGTGTGCGGCAGTTGACTGGGCCCATGACCCGACACCGCAGGATCGAGCCCCAGCCCGGCCAGGAGTCGGTGTGGGACTACCCGCGCCCACCCCGACTCGAGCGGACCGACGCGAGGATCGAGGTCCAGCTCGGGGGCCGGGTCGTCGCGAGCACCACTGCCGGCTGGCGGGTCCTGGAGACCAGTCATCCGCCGACGTACTACCTCCCGCGGGCAGCCTTCGAAGCCGGCGTACTCCAGGAGATCGCGGGGCAGACCTTCTGCGAGTGGAAGGGCCACGCCCGCTACTACGACCTCGTCTCGGGCACGGCCGTCGCCGCGCGGGCCGGCTGGACCTATCCCGAGCCGACCGCGGGCTTCGAGCCCCTCGCCGACGCCGTGGCGGTGATGCCGGGCCTCGTGGATCGCTGCACCGTCGACGGGGAGACCGTCCTGGCCCAGCCCGGTGGCTTCTACGGCGGCTGGATCACCTCGGGTGTGGTCGGTCCGTTCAAGGGCGAGCCGGGCACGCTGGGGTGGTGAGCGAGCAGGTCGTCCTGCCACGCGAAGCAGGCGGCTGACAGCTCGGCCAGTTCACCCCGACCCGGCACCAGGGAGTCGACCCGGTCTGCCACGTCGGCCGGCAGGTCCTCGTGCAGGTAGCGCAGCCCGAAGTCGTGGCGCCACGGGCAGTGCTCGGTGCGCAGCAGCCGCACCAACGGCCCGAGGGCGAAGCGCAGGTAGAGGTCGAGGGCCTCGGCGTCGTGACCGCGCCGGATGGAGCGGTTGACCAGCCACTCACCGGTCACCCGACGCTGGCGCACCTGGTCGAGACCGGTCGCGATCGCCGCGTCCAACGCGACCGGGTCGTCGGGGCGCAGCGCCACGAGGTGGCCGGGATCGTGCAGCACCAGCGGCGTCCCGTGGCGGCGTACGTCGACGTGCCGGCGCTCCTCGGAGACGTCGAGCACGCACACGTCGAGCAACAGGGTCGGCTCGAGCAGGAGTCCGGGTCGTTCCTGCGGGTTGAGGAAGCACTGACGCCCGTTCGGCCACGTGGCCTCGGGCACCTCCCACACGTCGGCGATCGCGAAGTCGGCACGCGCGCCCGCCAGCAGGCGGGCGTACACGGCGGCGAAGGTGGTCTCGCGCGACAGCACGGTGATGTCGAGATCGGACCAGTCGTCGTACCCCCCGGTGACGGCGGACCCGCCGATCCACACGGCCACGACGTCAAGATCAGCCTCGGCATGCTGCGTCAGCCAGGAGAGCCAGTCGGCGTAACGCGAGAGGTCAGCGCTCACCAGTCTTCACCTTTCGATCCGGGGTAGGCACTGTCCCACAGTGGCGCGGGTGACTAGGGTCCATTCGTCGTCTCTCGTCTCGGAGGTCCACATGACTGACAGTCCACCCCCGCGCACCAGCGGGCATCCCCCCGGCCGGACCGCGTCGCCACGCCTGTGGCTCCTGATCCTGCTCCTGCTGGCACCCGCCGTCGTCGTGCCGCTCCTGGTCCCGATCTACGACCGCACGGAGCCCACCCTCTTCGGGTTCCCGTTCTTCTACTGGTTCCAGTTCGCACTGATCCCCGTGGCGGCGGGCCTGACGATCGCCGCTCTGCTGATCTCGCACGTCGCTGACCGGCGTGACCGCGAGGCCCATGACCGGAGGACGGACCGATGAACGGCGTTGCGGTCGCCGTCTTCACCTTCCTCTTCCTGCTCGTCACCGTGCTCGGCTTCGCAGCCGCTCGCTGGCGTCGGGTCGAGTCGCTGGAGTCGCTCGACGAGTGGGGGCTGGGTGGTCGTGGCTTCGGCACGTTCATCGCGTGGTTCCTCATCGGCGGCGACATCTACACGGCCTACACCTTCATCGCGGTCCCGGCGACGATGTACGCCGGCAGCGTGGTCGGCTTCTTCGCGGTGCCGTACACGATCGTCGTCTTCCCGCTGATCTTCCTGTTCCTGCCGCGGCTCTGGTCGGTCTCGCACCGGCACGGCTACGTCACGCCGGCCGACTTCGTGCAGGGCCGCTACGACAGCAAGGCGCTGGCTCTCGCGGTCGCCGTGACCGGCATCCTCGCGACGATGCCCTACATCGCGCTGCAGCTCGTCGGCATGCAGGTCGTGCTCGACGTGATGGGCATCGGCACGGACAGTGACAACTGGATCGTCAAGGACATCCCGCTCTTCCTGGCCTTTGTCGTGCTCGCCGCCTACACCTACTCCTCCGGGCTGCGCGCGCCCGCGCTGATCGCGTTCGTCAAGGACACCTTGATCTACGTCGTGATCATCGTCGCGGTGATCTACCTGCCGACCCAGCTCGGCGGCTGGTCGGCGATCTTCGCCTCGGCAAGCGAGAGCTTCGACGCCTTCAACGCCGAGAACGCCGACGCCATCGCCAGCGGCGACGTGTCCCCCAAGGGGATGGTGCCCCCGGCGGCGGCCCAGTGGGCCTACGCCTCACTCGCCCTCGGGTCGGCGCTCGCGCTCTTCATGTACCCCCACTCGGTGACCGCCGTGCTGTCCACGAAGAACCGCGGCGTGATCCGCCGCAACGCCGCGCTGCTGCCGGCGTACTCCTTCCTGCTGGGGCTGCTCGCCCTGCTCGGCTTCGTCGCGATCGCCGCCGGGATCAAGGCCGAGAACGCTCAGGAGGCCGTGCCGCAGCTCTTCGAGAACGAGTTCCCGTCGTGGTTCGCGGGGGTGGGTTTCGCCGCGATCGTGATCGGCGCGCTGGTCCCAGCCGCCATCATGTCGATCGCCGCGGCGAACCTCTGGACGCGCAACATCTACAAGGCCTTCATCAACCACGACGCGACGCCCCAGCAGGAGGCGCGGCAGAGCAAGCTGGTCTCGCTGGGCGTGAAGCTCGGCGCCCTGGTCTTCGTGCTCGCGCTGCCCAACAAGTTCGCGATCAACCTCCAGCTGCTCGGCGGAGTCTGGGTGCTGCAGACCCTGCCGGCGATCCTGGTGGGCCTCTACACCCGATGGTTCCACCGCTGGGCGTTGCTGGCCGGCTGGGCGGTCGGCATGGCCTACGGCACCTGGCTCGCCTACGGCGTGCCCGTGGTCGGGGATCCGGGCAGCCACTTCGGTGGCCCGCTGGTGCTCTTCCCCGGCACCGAGACGAAGGTCTACATCGCGGCCATCGCGGTCCTGCTCAACTTCGTGGTCGCGATCTCGCTGACCTTCGTGCTCCGGGCGCTCGGCGTCGACGAGGGTGTCGACCAGACCTCGGTCGAGGACTACAAGGCCGACCTCGGGGACGAGGGCGTCGTGGAGGAGCTCGACCCGCACGCGCCGCTTCCTGCCTGAGTGAGCCCACCGTGACCCGCCGATCCGATCCCTGCCGGGACCGGGTCGGCGGGTCTACTCTCGCGTCGTGACGACGGCGATGCAGATCCTCGGCGGCAACGGCTTCCCCCACTCGGTGAGCGATCCGTTGACCGTCCTGCGCTCCGCTGCCACCCTGAGGGCCTGCTGACCTGACCCTCGTCGGACGGAGATCTCCGCATGGACCTCGACACCCACCGCGCTGCGCTCGAGAAGCGGGACGCCGCCTGGGCGGCACTGGCCTCGTCGGGAGGCGACGTCGACGAAGTGGTCGACTTCTGGACCGAGGACGCGATCGTGATCCCGCCGGGGATGCCTCCGGTCGTGGGCCGTGCAGCCCTGCGCGACTACGTGCTCGGCAGCATGGAGATCCCCGGCTTCCGGATCTCCTGGACCAGCGGTGACCTCGACCTCTCCGGCGACGCGACGATGGCGTGGATCCGCCAGGACAACCTCGTCGAGCTCACTGGCGAGGACGGCCAGCCGCTGGCGATGCCCGGGCGGGCGATCACCGTGTGGCGGCGCGAGGCCGACACCTGGCGCTGCTGCGCGGACGTGTGGAACTCCGCCTGAGGACAGTGCGCGACCGGTTCCGTGGCGCCATCGCCGGGGCGGGCAGCACGAGCGGGACGCGGGTCGTGGTCGGGCACTGGCACGACACCCCGCTCGGCGCCTTCGACGACGCGATGGTGGAGCGAGCCGACGGTCACCGGCTGCTGCTTGCGCCTGGCCAGGACGTCGCTGACTTCATCGCGGCCACCTACACCTTCGACGAGGTCCGCCTCGAGCCGGTCGAGGTCACGGTCACGAGGTCGGGGTGGCGGCTGCGGTCGCCTTCGCTGATCCTCGACCTCGCCCTGGGTCGACGTACGGCGCTGGGGTGGCTGCTCTCGCTGGTGCCCGCCCGGCTGGCCGAGAGCCCCGCCTGGTGCTCGGTCACCGACCCGGTCGCCCGACTGGTGCTGCGCGGTGTCCGGACCCGAGGCAGCGCCGGCAGTGACCGCCGCGAGTACTACGGAGCAACCGACGCCCGGGCCGTGGTCGGCCTGGGCGGCACCCTGGACGGCGCGGACCTCGGCACCATCGCGCCGGTCGACCCGCCCTGCCGCTTCGGCTTCTCCTCGACCCCGCGGCGCCCGACCCTGACCTCAGTCGTCACCACCGTGGTCCGGCCGCAGCGCTAGAGGTCGATTGCGCGGTTCACCCAGGTCGACGCGACCACCATCCCGACCGATTCGTAGAGCCCCAGTGCCCCGGTCCTGCTGTCGGTCGACAGCTCGGAGCTCGTGGCACCGTGCGAGCGGGCGAGGGTGAAGGCGTCGGCCAGCATCGCGCGGGCCAGGCCCCTGCCTCGATGGTCGCGTCGTACGGCGATCCGCTGCACGAAGCCGGAGGTGCCCGAGAGCACCACGTTGGTCACCCCGACCAGCTCGCCCGACGGGCTGGTCACCAGGCGGAGGTTCCACGGGTCGAATCCCTGCCGGCCCCACACCCGCGCCGCGAAGTCGTCGTACGACGCCCGCTCCCGGTCGGCGAACTCCAGGAAGGCGTCCTCGACCAGCGTCCAGACGGCCGGATGGTCCTCGGGCGTTGCGTCGCGCAGGGCGTAGCCACCCGCGAGCGGCTGGCGTGCGATCTCGGTGTCGGGCGGCAGCGTGAGGTCCCAGGCGGTCCACCGGGACCGGTAGCCGCGGGCAGCGAGCAGGAGGTCACCCGGACCGCCGTGCACCACGGACATGCTGAGCACCGCCCAGCCGAGCAGCGGCCGCGGACTCCTCCAGCCAGTCGGCGAGGGCCGAGCCGATGCCCCGCCCGCGTCGGTCGGGGCGGACCGCGGTGTCGCCGTAGTCCGGCCCGCAGAGCTCGGCGTAGGCGATCAGCCCGGTGGCGTCGAAGACGCCGACCGTGCGGGTGGCGAGGTCGAAGCTGGGGCGCTGCCAGTCGGCGAGGATGTCGGCCTCGTCGGAGTCGGCCCGCCCGACGTCGTGCAGCTCCTGCGCCGTGGCCAGTGCGGCGACGGCACCCGCCTCGGCCATGGTGATCGGGCGCTGGGTCAGGCCGGACGGCAGCTCCAGCGCCCGGCGGCTCATTGTCCGGCGCCCACCTGGATGGCGCGGTTGACCCAGGTGGAGGTGACCTTCATGCCGACCTTCTCGTAGAGCGTCAGGGCGCCGGTGCGCGAGTCGGTCGCCAGCTCGGAGACGGTCGCGCCGTGCGCGCTGGACTGCTCGAAGGCGTCCACGAGCAGGGCCTGGGCCAGGCCCTGGCCGCGCAGGTCGCGCCGGGTCGCGAGGCGGGCGATGTAGCCGGTGTCCTCACCCAGCTGCACGACGGCCGCGGCCACGACGGCACCCTCGGGGTCGAGCACGACGCGCAGGTTCCAGGGCTCGAAGCCGGGGCGGCCGATGATCGTGGCTTCGAAGTCGGAGAACTCCTCCCGGGGTCGGACCGACCACTCGAGGAAGGCATCCTCGAGCACGGTCCAGCAGGCGCGGTACTCCGACGGGTCGGCCGCGCGGACGGCGTACCCCTCGGGCAGCGGGCGGGCCGGCACGGTGGCGCCCGCGGGGAGCTGGAGGACCCAGCTCTTCCAGCGGACGTGGTAGCCGAGCGCGTCGAGCAGCTCGTCACCCGGCGAGCCTTCCGGGACGGGCATGCCGATCACCGGCGATCCCTGGGCCAGGGCGGTCTGCTGCATCCAGTGGGCCAGCTCGGTGCCGATGCCGCGGCCACGATGGTCGGGGTGGACCGCGGCGTCGCCGCGGTCGCCCCCCGACACCTCGGCGTAGGCGACGAGCTCCTCACCGGCGAAGACCCCGATCGTGCCGGCGCTGACGTCGTGGCTGGGCCGCTGCCAATCAGCCACGATGTCGGCCTCTTCGATGACGACCTGGCCGACGTCGAGCAACTCCTGGGCGGCCATCACGGCCGTGACGCCGGCAGCGTCGGCCAGGACCAGGGGGCGGGTGGTGAGATCGGAGGGGAGTTTCATGGCATCCATGCAAGCAGGAAATGCTCGGCGGGGCCGCTGATTTTCAGCGGCCCCGCGTGAGCTGGTCTGGTCGACTGGACGACCTGGAGGCGGTCAGACGTTGCGGATCGCGGAGACGTCGAAGTCGAGCTTGATCTTCTCGGAGACGAGCACCCCGCCGGTCTCGAGCGCGGCGTTCCACGTCAGGCCCCAGTCCTTGCGGTTGATCGTGGCGCCGCCCTCGAAGCCGAGACGGAGGTTGCCGAAGGGGTCGCGGGCCGAGCCGGTGGACTCGAAGGAGATGGTGACCGACCGGGCCACGCCCTTGATCGTCAGGTCGCCGGTGATCAGCCAGGTGTCCGCGCCGTCGCGCTCGACCCGGGTCGAGACGAAGGTGAGCTCGGGGTGGGCCTCGACGTCGAAGAAGTCGCCCGAGACGAGGTGACCGTCGCGGTCGACGTTGCCGGTGCTGATGCTCGCGGCGCGCATGGTCAGCGCCACTGACGAGTTGGCCGGGGTCGTGGTGTCGAGGTGCGCGGTGCCGGTGAAGTCAGCGAACTGGCCGCGCACGGTGGTGACCATCGCGTGCCGGGTGCTGAAGCCGAGCCGGGAGTGGGTCGGGTCGATCGTGTAGTCGCCGGCGATGTCGTCCACCACCGAGGTGGGGGCGTCGAAGGTCTCGACGGTGGCGGTGCTGCGGTTGAGGAAGCTCATGAGGTTCTCCTGGTCGCGTAGGTATGGTGCAAGATTCACCTACCTTAACCGGACTGCAGTCCGGTTCATTCCCGGCCGAACGAAATATTCTGCGGAGGGCTCAGCGGAAAGCGGAGGAGCCGGTCAGGGCCTGGCCGAGCACCAGCTGGTGGACCTCCGAGGTGCCCTCGTAGGTCAGCACGGACTCGAGGTTGTTCGCGTGCCGCATCAGCGGGTACTCCAGCGTGATTCCGGCGGCGCCCAGGAGGGTCCGGCACTCGCGGGCGATGGCCAGGGCCTCGCGGGTGTTGTTCAGCTTGCCGAGGCTGATGGCCGGGGCCTCCAGACGCCCGGCGTCCTTGAGTCGGCCCAGGTGCAGGGCCAGGAGCATGCCCTTGCCGAGCTCCACGCTCATGTCGGCCAGCTTGGCCTGGGTCAGCTGGTAGCCGGCCAGCGGCTTGCCGAAGATCTGACGCTCGCGCACGTAGGCGATCGTGGTCTCGAGGCAGTCGCGGGCCGCGCCCAGCGCCCCGAAGATGACACCGAAGCGGGCCTCGGTGAGGCAGGACAGCGGCCCGGAGAGACCGATCGCCCCCGGGAGCAGGGCGAGAGCGGGCAGGCGCACGTCGTCGAGGACGAGCTCGGAGGTGACCGAGGCCCGCATCGACATCTTCTGCTTGATCGCGGTCGCGCCGAATCCGGACGTCTCGGTGGGCACCACGAATCCTCGGACGCCCTCGTCCGTGCGCGCCCAGATGATCGCCACGTCGGCCACCGAGCCGTTGGTGATCCACATCTTGGTGCCGGTGAGCACCCAGTCCCCGCCGACGTCGCGCCGGGCCCGGGTGCGCATGCCGCCCGGATCCGAGCCGAAGTCGGGCTCGGTGAGCCCGAAGCAACCGAGCGCCTCGCCGCTGGCCATCCTCGGCAGCCACTCCTCGCGCTGCTCCTCCGAGCCGTGGCGATGCAGCGCGAACATGGCCAGCGAGCCCTGCACCGAGGCGAGCGAGCGGAGCCCCGAGTCGCCGGCCTCCAGCTCCAGGCAGGCCAAGCCGTACGCCGTGGCGCTGGTGCCGGCGCAGCCGTAGCCCTGGAGGTGCATGCCGAGCAGGCCGAGGGCGCCGTACTCACGCGCGAGCTCGCGGACCGGGACCGACCCGGCGTCGTACCACTGGGCGATCTCGGGGCGCAGGCGCTCGTCGACGAAGGCGCGCACGGTGTCGCGGATGGCGCGGTCGTCCTCGTCGATCAAGGACTCGATGTCGAGCAGGGCCAGGGGCGAGATCGGGCCGGTCGTCATGGCGCCATCATGGCGCGCGCCGGATCAGGCAGCGTGGGAGGCCGCAGCCACCGCGGGAAGCGGAGCAGGGGCGGCCGGGGTGACGGGCGCGGCGACGGGAGCGGCGGCGGCCAGCTCCCAGCGGGCCTCGAGGTGCTTGCGACCGCGAGCGTCCACGACGCTCACCCAGTGCATGACGGGGTGGCTGGACATCTCGGAGTTCTGCATGGGACACCTTCTGTTCATCTCGTGTTCACCCAACCCTAGCGTAGGACGGCCGAACGCGCGAGAACGTTCCGGAAGGAGCGGGCAAGGGCGGATTTCTGCCCGAATTAGGGCAGATACTTGCGAATCGCCACGATCGGCCCCACGATGGCACGCGTGCCCACCCCTCCCGACCCCGATCTCGTGCACCGGATCGCGGTCAGCACGGGCTTGAGCGCCCCCGAGGCGAGCCGGGTCGTCGAGGACGTCATCGCCTTCCATGCCGAGCCCGTCGAGGAGTTCGTCCGGCGCCGGCACGCGCACCTGAAGACCTATGGCGCGAAGAACAGCGAGATCTTCGCGCTCCTCACCCAGGAGCTGTCCGGCCGTGTGGTCGCGGCCCCTGAGCTCTCCGAGCGGCAGCTGCGCCGCATCGTCTACGGATAGGAACACCACACATGTGCGGGATCGTCGGTTACATCGGAACCCAGCAGGCAGCCCCCCTCCTGCTCGAGGGACTCACCCGGCTCGAACACCGAGGCTATGACTCCGCCGGCGTCGCCGTGCTGGGCGCCAGCGGCCTCAAGGTCGCCAAGCAGGCCGGGCGCGTGCGCCAGCTCGGGGAGGACCTGCCCAAGCGGTTCACCGGCAAGATCGGCATCGGCCACACCCGCTGGGCGACCCATGGTCCCGCCAACGACACCAATGCCCACCCGCACACCGACGCCAAGGGCGACGTCGGGGTCGTCCACAACGGGATCATCGACAACGCCGCCGCGCTGCGCCGCCAGCTCTCCGACGACGGTGTCGACCTGGTCAGCGACACCGACACCGAGGTGCTCGCCCACCTGGTCGCGCGCTCGGAGGCGGACACCCTCGAGGGCAAGGTCCGCGACGCGCTCGCCTCCGTGACCGGCACCTACGGCATCGCCGTCGTGCACGCGGACTTCCCCGACCGGATCGTGGTGGCCCGCAACGGCAGCCCGCTGATCATCGGCGTCGGCGACAAGGAGATGCACGTTGCCTCCGACCTGGCTGCCCTGGTTCGCTACACCACCACCGTCGCCCACCTCGAGGACGGCGAGCTCGCGACGCTCACCGCGGGCGGGTTCACCACCTACCGCTCAGACCTGACGTCCACGAACAAGACGGCGCACAAGGTCGACATCGACCCCGCGTCGTACGACGCCGGCGAGCACGACTCGTTCATGCACAAGGAGATGCTCGAGCAGCCCGAGGCCGTCGTCCGGATCCTGCGCGGTCGGCTCGACGAGCGCTTCGGAACCGCCCACCTGGGTGGCCTCAACATGGACGCCCGCGAGACGCGCGCGATCCGCCGGGTCAAGATCCTGGGCTGCGGATCGGCGTACTACGTGGGGCAGATGGGGGCCTCCCTCATCGAGGAGCTGGCCCGGATCCCCGCCGACGCCGAGGCGGCCAGCGAGTTCCGCTACCGCGACCCGGTGATCGAGCCCGACACGCTCTACGTCGCGGTCAGCCAGTCCGGCGAGACCATCGACACCCTGCTCGCGGTCGAGGAGATCCGGCGCAAGGGCGGCCGGGTGATCGGCCTGGTCAACGTGGTCGGCAGCGCCATCGCGCGGGCCTGCGACGGAGGCATCTACCTCCACGCCGGACCCGAGGTCGCGGTCGCCTCGACCAAGGCGCTCACCAACATGTTCCTCGGCTTCTCGCTGCTCGCCCTCCAGCTCGGGCGGGTGCGCGACCTGTCGGTCGCGGACGGGAAGCGGCTGATCGCGGGGCTCAACAAGCTGCCCGACCAGCTGGCCGAGATCCTCGCCCGCGAGGACGAGTTCGCCGAGATCGCCACGTCCCTCGCCCAGGCCGAGAGCCTCTTCTTCATCGGTCGGGTGCGCGGCTTCCCGGTCGCCCGTGAGGGTGCCCAGAAGTTCAAGGAGATCTCCTACCGGCACGCCGAGGCCTACCAGACCTCCGAGCTCAAGCACGGTCCTCTCGCGCTGATCTCGCCCGAGGTTCCGACCGTCGCGATCGTCCCCGAGGACGAGCTCACCGACCGCAACGTCGGCGCCCTGCACGAGATCGCCGCCCGGCTCGGCCCGCTGGTCGTCGTCACCCACGCCGACGTCGACCTGGGCGAGCTGAAGGCTGCCCGGATCAACGTGCCGCGCAACGAGAAGGAGCTCGATCCGATCCTGCTCACGGTCCCGCTGCAGCTGCTGGCCTACCACGCAGCCCTGCAGCTGGGTCACGACATCGACAAGCCCCGCAACCTGGCGAAGTCCGTCACGGTGGAGTGAGGCGCAGGGACATCTTTCTGCGCGCACGAAGATGAGGCACCAGAGTCGTTGACCGCACCGGGGCCCGCTGCGATGGTCCGCAACGACCGTCCAGCAATCCCGGTCGGTCACCCCAATGGTGTGAGCCTCACCAGGCTCACCTGTCTCTGGAGTGTGTCCGTGAAAAGAGAAACGTTCGGTGGCCTGCTGGCCGCCGTGCTCGCTGCCTCGGTCGTCGCTGCCGTCCCCCTGGGTGCTGGTGCCCAGGCCCCCGGGGAGACCTCTGCGTCGTCGCCGAAGCAGAACAAGTCCGCGGTCGCCTCGCGCGACCAGGCCCGCCGGTCGGCGTACCGACTGATCGAGCGGAGGGCTCCGCAGCTGCACCTCGGCGCCCGGGACCGGACCTCGGCCGGCAAGGTCTATCCCTCCGACGCCGGGCTGAAGTACGTCGCCTTCGAGCGCACCCACCGGGGCCTTCCGGTCCGCGGCGGTGACTTCGTGGTCGTCACCGGCCGCGACGGCAAGGTGCTGAACACCTCGGTCGCCCAGCGGGCGGAGACCCGGCTGGCCTCGATCACGCCGACGGTGTCGAAGGCTCGGGCGCGCTCGGTCGCGCGCAACGAGCTGAAGCGTGTGGAGAGCGTGGGCCGCACGCAACTCGTCGTCGTCCAGGACAAGGGCTCGCGTCTCGCGTGGGAGACCAAGGTCACCGGGCGGGACGCCGGTGAGCGGTCGATCCAGAGCGTGGCTGTCGACGCCCGCAACGCTCGGGTGCTGAACGTCACCGAGCACGTCGTCCACGGCAGCGGCACCGCCGGATACTCCGGCCCGAACCCGCTGTCCCTCAACACCTCGTTGTCGGGCAGCACCTACTCCCTGAAGGACCCGGCCACCGCCTCACGGGTCTGCCAGGACGCCGCGACCAACACGACGTTCTCCGGCGCCGACGACCTGTGGGGCAACGGCAACGCCACCAGCAAGGAGACCGGCTGCGTCGACGCGTTCTTCGGAACCCAGATGCTGAAGGCCATGCTCACCACCTGGCTCGGACGCAGCGGCATGGACGGCGTCGGTGGTTGGGTCCCCATGCGAGTCGGCCTCAACGACACCAACGCCTACTACGACGGCACCCAGGTCCAGATCGGCAAGAACACGGCCGGCCAGTGGATCAGCTCGCTCGACGTCGTGGCACACGAGTACGGCCACGGCATCGACGACAAGACTCCGGGAGGCATCTCGAAGTCCGGCACCCAGGAGTTCATCGGTGACGTCTTCGGCGCCCTGACCGAGGCCTGGTCGGCCCAGCCGGCCGCCTACGACCCTCCCGACTACCTCGTCGGTGAGGAGATCAACCTCGTCGGCAACGGCCCGATCCGCAACATGTACAACCCCTCCGCGGTCGGCGGACACCCCAACTGCTACTCCAGCTCCATCCCCACCGCCCAGGTGCACGCCGCTGCCGGGCCGGGCAACCACTGGTTCTACCTGCTGGCCGAGGGGTCGAACCCGACCAACGGCCAGCCGGCCAGCTCGACCTGCAACGGCTCCACGGTGACGGGGATCGGCATCCAGAAGGCCGGCAAGATCATCTACAACGCGATGCTGATGAAGACGTCGACGTCGTCCTACCTGAAGTACCGCACGTGGACGCTGACGGCCGCCAAGAACCTCTACCCCGGCTCCTGCACGGAGTTCGACAAGGTCAAGGCTGCCTGGGACGCCGTGAGCGTCCCGGCCCAGGCCGGCGACCCGACCTGCAGCACCGGTGGCGGGGGCGGCAGCCAGCTGCTCCTCAACCCGGGCTTCGAGTCCGGTGCGGTGAACTGGACCGGCACCGCCGGCCCGATCACCAACAACACCGGCCGTCCGGCCCGCACCGGCAGCTGGAAGATGTGGCTCGGCGGCAACGGCGTGACCTCGTCGGAGTACGAGCAGCAGGCCGTCACGATCCCGTCCTCGGCGCTCACCGCGACGCTGTCGTTCTGGATTCGGATCGACACCGCCGAGTCCGGCGGCACGGCGTACGACACCACGAAGATCCAGATCATCGACGGTGGCACCACCTCGACGTTGGCGACGTACTCCAACGTCAACGCCACCTCGACCTACGTGCAGAAGACGTTCGACGTGACGGCGTACAAGGGCAAGACCATCACCGTGAAGTTCCTGCTGGCCGAGGACTCCTCGCTCCAGACCAGCTTCGTGGTCGACGACACCGCCCTGAACACCACCTGATCCAGCACTCCCGGATCGACCCGCACGAGGCCCATCACGTCGTGGCACCGACGTGATGGGCCTCGGTGTCGTGGGGCGACGAATCGGGGCTCGCCCCTCTGAGCGACTACCGTGGTCTGCTATGACCTACTGGATTGCCGCGTGAGCGCGGATACCACTGAGCCCGTTGAGGCCACGCCCCCCACCTTCGCGGAGCTCGGTCTGCATGACGACGTCCTGAAGGCGCTGCGCGACGTCGGCTACGAAACCCCCTCGGCGATCCAGGCGGCGACCATCCCGCCGCTGCTCGCCGGCCGCGACGTCGTGGGCCTGGCCCAGACCGGCACCGGCAAGACGGCCGCCTTCGCGCTGCCGATCCTGTCGCGCCTCGACCTCAAGCAGAAGAAGCCCCAGGCGCTCGTCCTGGCCCCCACCCGTGAGCTCGCGCTCCAGGTGTGCGAGGCCTTCGAGAAGTACGGCGCACACCTCAAGGGCGTGCACGTGCTCCCCGTCTACGGCGGCCAGGGGTACGGCGTCCAGCTCAGCGCCCTGCGCCGCGGCGTCCACATCGTCGTCGGCACGCCCGGCCGGATCATGGACCACCTCGAGAAGGGCACGCTCGACCTGAGCGAGCTCCGCTTCCTGGTGCTCGACGAGGCCGACGAGATGCTCAACATGGGCTTCGCCGAGGACGTCGAGACGATCCTGGCCGACACCCCCGAGGACAAGAACGTCGCGCTCTTCTCGGCGACGATGCCGGCGCAGATCCGACGGATCTCCAAGAAGTACCTCACCGACCCCGCCGAGATCACGGTCAAGAACAAGACCACGACGTCGGCGAACACCACCCAGCGCTACCTGATGGTGAGCTACCCGCAGAAGGTCGACGCGCTCACGCGCATCCTCGAGGTCGAGAACTTCGAGGGGATGATCGTCTTCGTCCGCACCAAGCACGAGACCGAGACCCTGGCCGAGAAGCTGCGCGCCCGCGGGTTCTCCGCGATGGCGATCAACGGTGACGTGGTGCAGGCCCAGCGCGAGCGGACCGTGAACCAGCTGAAGTCGGGCAAGCTCGACATCCTGGTGGCCACCGACGTCGCGGCTCGTGGCCTCGACGTCGAGCGGATCAGCCACGTCGTCAACTACGACATCCCGACCGACACCGAGTCCTACGTCCACCGGATCGGCCGCACCGGCCGCGCCGGTCGCAGCGGTGACGCGATCTCGTTCATCACCCCGCGCGAGCGCTACCTCCTCAAGGCGATCGAGAAGGCCACCCGGCAGCCGCTGACCCAGATGCAGCTGCCGTCGGTGGACGACGTCAACACCACCCGGCTGGCCCGCTTCGACGAGGGGATCACCGAGGCGCTCACCAACACCGCCCGGATCGACCGCTTCCGCGACATCATCGCCCACTACGTCCGCGAGAACGACGTGCCCGAGGTCGACGTCGCGGCTGCCCTTGCCGTGGTCATGGAGGGGGACACCCCGCTCCTGCTCGACCCGAAGGCCGAGCGCCCGGTCCGCCAGGAGCGTGAGTACTCCGACAAGCGTGGCGACGACCGGGGAGCCAGCCGTGGCGCCCCGCCCCGCAAGGAGTTCAAGGAGCGCGGCGAGCGTCCCGACCGCAAGCCGCGCGGACGCACCGACGTCCCGATGGCGACCTACCGGATCGCGGTCGGCAAGCGGCACAAGGTCGAGCCCCGCCAGATCGTGGGCGCGATCGCCAACGAGGGCGGCCTGAGTCGTCAGGACTTCGGCCACATCGACATCCGCGGCGACCACTCGCTGGTCGAGCTCCCGGCCGACCTGCCGGGCGATGCCTGGACCAAGCTCGGTGGCACCCGGATCTCGGGCAAGCTGATCGAGCTGGCCCTCGACAGCACCGGGCCGACCCGCGAGGCGTCGTACGACAAGAAGCCCCGCGCCAAGCGCCCGACCGACTGATCCTTCCGGGACCGGCCTCGGGGCCGTGTTCTGGACCAGTTCAGCAAGTAAAGTTTTACCTCTGGTCAGGGGTCAGCAGCGGCTCTAGGGTGAGCCACGCCACATGGGGTGGCGTCTCGGCAAACCCTGAAGGACTCCCGTGCTGACCCCTGCCCTGCGCATGACGCGCCGTCTCGCCGCCCTCGCCGCCCTCACCCTGGCGCTCCCGCTGGCCCAGGCTCCCGCCGCCTTCGCGGCGCCCCCGCCGTACGTCGCGCTGGGCGACTCCTACTCCTCCGGCGTCGGGACCCGTACCTACATCAACGACGGCACGTCGTGCCAGCGCTCGACCTACGCCTACCCGAGCCTGATCGCCGCCGCCCGCGGCTACACCCTCAACTTCCGGGCCTGCTCCGGCGCGAAGATCCCCGACGTCACCAACACCCAGCTCAGCGCGCTGAGCTCGGCCACGAGGTACGTCACGATCTCGGTCGGCGGCAACGACGCCGGCTTCGCCAGCGTGTTGACCGAGTGCGCCAAGCCCGGCTGGATGAGCAACTGCGACGGCGCGATCGACACCGCCCAGGCCTACGTCAACAACACCCTGCCGGGGGCCCTCTCGACGCTCTACGCCTCGATCAAGACCAAGGCGTCGATGGCCAAGATCGTCGTCGTCGGCTACCCGCGGATCTTCATGGGTGAGGACTGCAACGGCGGCACGTGGTTCTCCTCGGCCGAGATGACCCGCCTCAACGCGATGGCCGACCTGATGAACAGCAAGCTCTCGAGCGCTGCGGCGGCCAAGAGCTTCACCTTCGCCAACCCGACGACCCGTTTCGTCGGCCACGCGGTCTGCTCGAGCACCGAGTGGATCAACGGCCTCTCCAGCCCGGTGAGCGAGAGCTACCACCCCAACCAGACCGGCCACTCCTCCGGCTACACGCCCCTGGTGAGCCCGCTGCTGACGGGCGCACCGCTGCGGCCCACGTCGGCCACGATGCGCTCGTCCGCCGAGTCCGGCGAGAGCCAGGCCGCTCTGCAGCGTCAGTACGCCGAGCAGGACGCAGCGATCGCCCCCCAGGCGTTCGTGGCCCCGGACCTGTCCAGTCGTGAGGCCAAGGCCGCTGCGCGTCGGGCGGGGATCAACCTCGAGCGCTGGATCGCGCGCCACTGACCGGGAGGGTCGGTCCGGGCTGGTAGAAGGGAGCCATGGGGGCTCACGTCAGGACCAGTTCAGCAGACCGCACCACCAGCAGCGCGTGGGGATCCGTGCTGCTGGTGGTGACCCTGGTTCTCGGCGGCTGCAGCTCCGTCGCGGAGCTGTCGGGGCCGGACCCGGCCGACACCGCCGAGGAGCTCGCCCGCGCCCTCGCCTCCGGCGACTTCACCGGGCTCGACTTCGCGGAGACGACCCCGCTCGCGGTGACCGAGTCGTACGACGCCGTCCTCGCCGGCTTGCTCGAGGGCCTGGGCGAGGTCCAGCCCGACGTCAGTGTGGGCGAGGTGGCGGAGACGGACGCCAGTGCGACCGCGACGCTGTCATGGGGGTGGCTGGTCGCCGGGGAGGAATGGCGCTACCAGAGCAGCGTCGAGCTGACCGAGGCCGAGGACGGCTGGCAGGTCACGTGGTCGCCGTCGCTCATCGAGCCGAGCCTGGCCGAGGGCGACGTCCTCGACGTCAGCTCGGTGGGCGCCGAGCGCGGACCGATCCTCGGGGCCGGCCGGACCACGCTGGTGACCGACCGCCCGGTGCTGCGCTTCGGCATCGACCGCTCGCAGGTCCCGCCGCGCAAGGCGGGGGCGTCCGCCCGCGCGCTGGCCGCGCTGGCCGACATCGATGTCAAGCCGTATGCCCAGCGGGTCGAGGCCGCGGGGGACAAGGCCTTCGTCGAGGCGATCGTCCACCGCCGCGGCGAGGTGCCCGACGCGCTCGCCGCCATCGACCAGATCCCCGGTGCCCGGGCGGTGGGGGCGGAGCTGCCGCTCGCCCCGACCCGAGGGTTCGCGGCCCCGATCCTCGGCACCGTCGGGGAGGTGACCGCCGAGATGATCGAGAAGGAGCCGGAGCGCTACTCGCTCGGCGACCAGGCCGGGCTCTCCGGGCTGCAGGCACGCTACGACGACCAGCTGCGCGGTACTCCCGGCGCCGTGGTGGCGGCCGTCGAGCCCGACGGGATCCAGCGCGACCTGTTCCGCGTGCGGTCGAGCCCCGGCCGGGCGCTGCGGCTCACCCTGGATCTCGCCCTCCAGCGGTCCGCGGAGAGCCTGCTCGCCGACGTCGGCCCCGCGAGCGCGATCGTGGCGGTCCGCCCCTCCACCGGGGCGGTGCTCGCGGCTGCCAACGGCCCCGGCAACAACGGCTACAACATGGCCACCTACGGCCAGTTCGCCCCCGGCTCGACGTTCAAGTCGGTCAGCTCCCTCGCGCTGCTGCGCGCTGGTCTCACGGCCGGCTCGATGGTCCCGTGCGCCTCGTCGATCACGGTCAACGGCAAGGTCTTCACCAACTACTCCGACTACCCGTCCGGCGGCCTGGGCCGGATCCCGCTGCGCACGGCGGTCGCGAACTCCTGCAACACCGCCTTCATCTCGCAGGCCGACCGACTCGACGAGTCGGCCCTGGGCAGCGCGGCCGCCAGTCTCGGCCTCGGGGTCGACCACGAGGTCGGCTTCCCGGCGTACTTCGGGAGCGTGCCGACGCCCGAGTCCGAGACCGAGGCGGCGGCCGACCTGATCGGGCAGGGCACGATTCTCGCCTCGCCGCTGGCCATGGCGACCGTCATCGCCTCCATCCAGTCCGGCCGCACGGTCCTCCCGCAGCTGGTCACCTCGGTCGAGGTCGACGACGCCGGCGACGTCGAGAAGCTCACCGCTGGCGAGGCCGCGACGCTGCGCGCGCTGCTGCGGGGCGTGGTGACCTCGGGAAGTGGCCGGCTGCTGGCCGACGTCCCGGGGGCGCCGGTGATCGCCAAGACCGGGACCGCGGAGTTCGAGGTGGACGGCACGGTGCTCACGCACGCCTGGATGATCGCTGCCCAGGGCGACCTCGCGGTCGCGGTCTTCGTCGATCGTGGGGAGTCGGGCTCCGGCACGGCCGGCCCGATCCTCGAGGCGTTCCTGCGCGGCCGCCGCCTCTCGGTGAGGTCGGTTGGTTCACCTCACCCCAATAGGTGGACCCCTCGCCGCATGGGGTCAGCGAGGGGTCCTGCCGACATCAAGGTGCTCCCTCCGAAGTCGACACCGCAAGAATCCCACAGGCCCGCTGCGCCTGTCCTCGGTTTTGCCCAACCCTCCATGAGGCAAGGTGGGCCCATGAGCGGACTTGATCTCCTCGGCCCCGAGCATCGGGGCCTCTTCATCGGCGGGACCTGGCGAGCAGCCGACGGCGATGAGCGCTTCGACGTCGAGGACCCGGCGGACGGCTCGGTCCTCACCGACGTCGCGGATGCCTCGCTCGGGGACGGTATCGACGCCCTGGACGCCGCGGTTGCGGCCCAGCCCGCCTGGGCCAGGACACCCCCGCGCGATCGGGCCGAGATCCTGCGCCGGGCCTTCGACCTGATCACCGCCCGGGCCGACGACTTCGCCGAGCTGATGAGCCTCGAGATGGGCAAGACCCTCTCCGAGGCGAGGGGCGAGGTGAGCTATGGCGCGGAGTTCTTCCGGTGGTTCTCCGAGGAGGCGGTCCGGATCCACGGTCGCTGGATGACGGCACCGGCCGGGGGGAGTCGCCTGCTGACGATTCGCAAGCCGGTCGGGCCGTGCCTGTTCATCACGCCGTGGAACTTCCCGCTCGCGATGGGCACCCGCAAGATCGGGCCCGCCGTGGCAGCCGGCTGCACGATGGTGGTCAAGCCCGCCGCCCAGACCCCGCTCACGATGCTCGCGCTGGCCGCGCTCCTGGCGGAGGCGGGGCTGCCGGACGGCGTGCTGAACGTCGTGACCACGACCCGGTCGGCCGAGCTCAGCAAGGCGCTCCAGGGCGACGACCGGCTGCGCAAGGTCAGCTTCACCGGCTCGACCGGGGTCGGGAAGGTCATCGTGCGGCAGGCGGCCGACAACCTCCAGCGGGTGAGCATGGAGCTCGGCGGCAACGCCCCCTTCCTCGTCTTCGAGGACGCCGATCTCGACGCTGCCGTCGACGGCGCGATGCTCGCCAAGATGCGCAACATGGGGGAGGCCTGCACCGCGGCCAACCGCTTCCTGGTCCACGAGTCCCTCGCGGACGAGTTCGCCGCCAGGCTCGGTGCCCGGATGGGCGCGCTGAGGTTGGGTCGAGGTCAGGACGACGGCGTCGACGTGGGCCCGCTCATCGACGAGAAGGCTGTCGAGTCGGTCAGCCAGCTGGTGACCGATGCGCTCCACGACGGAGCACGCCTGGTCACCGGCGGCCGGATCCCCGACGGTCCGGGCTGGTTCTACCCGCCCACGGTGCTGCTCGGCGTACCTGCCGACTCGGCGATCAACGCCGAGGAGGTCTTCGGTCCGGTCGCCCCGATCACGACCTTTGCCACCGAGGAGGAGGCGGTCGAGCGGGCCAACGACACCGTCTACGGACTGGCCTCCTACGTCTACACCCGCGACCTCGGTCGGACGATCCGCCTGGCGGAGTCCCTGGAGTTCGGCATGGTCGGCGTCAACACGGGTCTGCTGTCCAACCCCGCCGCACCGTTCGGAGGTGTGAAGGCCAGCGGGTTCGGGCGCGAGGGAGGCTTCGAGGGGATCGACGAGTATCTCGACACCACCTACGTCGCGCTGCCGGCCGGCTGACCGGGCTGCCTCATGGAGCCCTACGCCGACACTCGGGAGCAGTACCTCGAGTTCGCCGCCCACACCCGTGCGGAGTCGCCGTGCTTCGCCGCGTGGTCCGAGGGCGTGGCCGGGGACCCGGAGGTCCTGGCCTGGATCGGGTCGCTGCCTCGGGTCAAGCAGCAACCCAACCTCGTCTTCGCGGCCGCGCGCTGGCTCGGTGTCGAGGCCCCAGCGCCGTACTCCACACTGCGCGAGGCGCTCCTCGGTGACCGGGGCCCACTCAGGGCCACGATCCTGACCCGCTCGACCCAGACCAACGAGGTGGGTCGACTCGCCACCCTGGTGCCGGCCTTCGCGCACCTCGCCCGCGGTCGGCCGTTGGCGCTGCTGGAGGTGGGCGCGAGCGCCGGGCTCTGCCTCTACCCCGACCGCTACGACTACGAGTGGGAGCTGCCCACGGGCCAGGTCTCCCTCCGGTCCGGAGGACCGACGCTGCGCTGCCGGGTCACCGGAGCACCGCCGCTGCCCGACGCCGCGCTGGCGGTGGCGTGGCGAGGCGGCATCGACCTCAACCCGCTCGACGTCTCGAACCCCGACGCGATGGCGTGGCTGACCAACCTGGTCTGGCCCGAGCAGGAGGACCGTCGGCGCCTCCTCTCCGCGGCGGTTGCGGTGGCCTTGGCGGAGCCCCCGACGCTGGTACGCGGCGACCTGCTCGAGGAGCTGCCGGCCCTGGTCGAGAGGGCCGCCGCGCACGGTCCGGTCGTGGTCTTCCACAGCGCCGTGATCGCCTACCTCGACCCCGGCGGCCGGCTCCGGTTCGCCGAGATGATGGGTCGGCTGGTCTCCGAGGGTGCCTGTCACTGGGTGAGCAACGAAGGCCCGCAGGTGCTGCCCGCAATCACCGCCACGAGCGGGTCCCACCCCGAGGAGTCCACCGACTTCGTGCTCGGCGTCGATGGTCAGGCAGTGGCCCGGACCCACGGCCACGGGAGCGCGATGGCGTGGCTCGAGCGATGAATCAGGACGAGGTGCCCAGCGCCTCCGCGAGGCCGGCGCGGGAGCGGAGCTCGAGCTTGCGATAGACGTGGGAGAGGTGCCACTCCACGGCCTTGACCGTGACCGCCAGCTGACCGGCGATCTGCCGATTGGTGAGCCCGTCGGTCGCCAGCAGCGCCACCCGGCGCTCGGACGCGGTCAGGATCGCCAGCGCCTCGCCCTGCGCCCGGCGCGGTGTCTCGCCCATCCGCTCGAGGAAGCGGCGGACCCGCGCCTGGAGGGGCAGCAGCCCCTGCCGACCGGCGTACGCCTCGGAGCGACGCAGCAGCAGCAGGGCCTCGGCGTTGGCGTCCGCCTCGTGCCGCAGGAGCAGCATCCCGGCCAGATCGGTGTCGATCTGGGCAGCCAGTCGGCGTGCCTCGACTCCGCTGAGCGCCTCCCGGGCCTGACGCAGGACGGCAATTCGGTCCGGCGAGCTCTGCGCGGTCGCCATCACCCGTAGCGCCTGGGCCGTGGCGTAGGGCGAACCCTTGGCCACGATGAGCTGCTCGCGGGCCAGCTCCAGGGCTTGGTGTCGTCGACCCAGTCGGACGGCGTCGAGGGCTGCGCTCGCCCGCCAGGGCACCAGGTCG
Source organism: uncultured Actinomycetota bacterium (assembly GCA_963850965.1). Lineage (GTDB taxonomy): Bacteria > Actinomycetota > Actinomycetes > Propionibacteriales > Nocardioidaceae > Nocardioides. Next base: position 127,760 of record CAWKMT010000006.1, read on the forward strand.
CTGTGCTCTCCGCTCTCGGCCAACAGCACCCCAGCGGTCTCGAAGTGCACCGCCGCGAGATCCGGCTCGTTGAGCGCGGACGAGAGCTCGCCGCGGGCGAAGTGGGCCACCGCCCCGACCACGCCGGACTCCTCGAGGAACGGCGCGAGCTCGTCGCTCAGGGCGAGCGCCTCGCGCACGTCGCCGCGAGCCAGCCGGCAGTCGATGCCGATGGCGAGCAGGACGGCGAAGTCCGGACCGGACGGGTCGACCTCCCCGGAGTTCCGCAGGGTGGCCAGGGTCTCCAGCGCCTCCCGGACCAGGCCTCGCCTGGCCTGGGCATGACTCATCGCCAACGCAGCTGATACGGAACCGGGAGAACTCGAGGCGACGTGAGCGGAGGGGCGCTGGTGGTCGGGGAAGTCTTCGAGGCATGCCGCAGCCTCGGGAGGGAGCATTCGAGAAGGCTAGGAAAGGTTCACCGTCCCGGCGGGCGAACCCGAGGATTTGGCCGAGTGGACCAGTCAGGTCAGGGGCTGGTCAGGTGGTCTGGACCGGGAGTAACGTGGATCGATCCTTCCTTCTCGGGTTCGGAGAGCAGCATGACCCGGTTGCTGTACGTCACCAGCAGTCCCCAAGCGCCGTCGGTGTCGTACTCCCGACGGGTTTCGGACGCCTTCGTCGCCTCCTACCACTCCCGACATCCCGAGGACGAGATCGACGTCCTCGACCTGTGGGAGGAGCACCTGCCGGACTTCGGTCCCGTGGCGAGTTCGTGGAAGGTCAAGGCGATGCTCGGGCAACCACCCTCCGCAGCCGAGGAGGCCGAGCGCCGGGTGGTCGAGGTGTCGACCAGTCGGTTCCTGGCTGCTGACAAGTACGTCTTCTCGGTGCCGATGTGGAACTTCAGCATCCCCTACAAGCTCAAGCACTACCTCGACGTGATCGTGCAACCGCGGCTCACCTTCGGCTTCCACCACGGCACCGGCTACTTCGGCCTGGTTCCGTCGACCCGCCCGCTCCAGCTGATCGTGGCCCGCGCCGGCGCCTATCCACTCGGCGCGCCGGCGGAGGCGATGGACCACCAGTTGCCCTACCTCCGGATGATCTTCGGCTTCATGGGACTCACCGACATCCGCATCGAGATCCTCGACGGCACGGGACTGGGCCATGACGCGGCCGAGCCGGTGGCCCTGTCGGCGATCGAGCGAGCGGTCAAGGAAGGTGCGGAGTTCTGAGCTCCTGGCGTGCGGCGTGGCCCCGGACGATCTCCAGCGCGCGCTCGGCCATCGGCTGGACGGCGGCCCGGTCCTCGGCGACCAGGCCGACGCGGGTACGCCGGTCGAGGAGGTCATCGACGTCGGCGGCACCCTCGTGGGTGACGGCGAAGATCAGCTCGGCCAGAGTGACGAAGACCCGGTCCGAGGCCGGGTCCAGCAGCTCGGCGTCGTCGAGCCCGCTGACCTCGCGGGCGGTGGCCAGGACGAGCGCGGCGTCCGCGCCGAAGCGGCGGACCAGGCGCGCGGGTTCCTCCAGCGCGGCGAGCACGTCCCGGGAGGCGGCCCCGGCCAGGGGGAGCCGGGCCGTGCGGCACGGGCCGACGCTCAACCCGGACTGGCTCGCGGCGCGGTCCACGGCATCCTCAGCCATCTGGCGGTAGGTCGTGAGCTTGCCGCCGACGATGGTGACCACGCCGGTGCGGCTGGTGAGCACGGCGTGCTTGCGCGACAGGTCGGCGGTCGACCCGTCACCGGCGTCGATCAGGGGGCGCAGCCCGGCGAAGGCACCGACGACGTCGCTGCGCCGCAGCTGACGGGCGAAGGCGGCCGAGACGACGTCGAGCAGGAAGCCGATCTCGGGCTCGGAGGGTTCGGGGACGTCGGGGATCTCGCCCTCGATGGGCTCGTCGGTCAGGCCGACGTAGATCGTGCCGTCGGGCTGCGGCAGCACCAGGACGAAGCGGTTGGTCTCGCCGGGCACCGGCGCGAAGACCGACACCTGGAGGCCGGGCAGGCTCTCCTGGCGCAGCACCAGGTGGGTGCCGCGGCTCGGGCGCAGGTTGACCTCCTCGACCAGGTCGCCTGCCCAGACGCCAGCGGCGTTCACGACCGCCTTGGTACGGACGCTGTGGGTCTCCCCGGTGAGCTCGTCACGCAGTTCGACCTGGGTGCCGGTGGCCGCGAGGACGCGGGCGCGGGTGCGCACGTGCGCGCCGTACGACGCGGCGGTGCGGGCGATCGTGGTGACCAGGCGGGCGTCGTCCTCGAGCTGTCCGTCCCAGGAGAGCAGGCCGCCACGCAGGCCGGCCGGGCGCAGGGTGGGGGCGAGCTGGAGGGTCTCGGTGGCGGAGAGCCGGCGCGGGCGAGGGAGCGTCTCGGGCTGGGTGCGAGCGGCGCGACGCAGGCCGTCTCCGGCGAGGAGCCCGGCCCAGGTGAGCGCGGCCTGGGGACGGCTGACGGTGGAGTTGAGCGGGATCAGGATCGGCATCGCATGGCACAGGTGCGGTGCGGTGACCTCCAGCAGGCGGCCGCGCTCGACGGCGCTCTCGTGGGCCACGCCCACCTGGCCGTTGGCGAGGTAGCGCAGGCCGCCGTGCACCATCTTCGAGGACCAGCGCGAGGTGCCGAAGGCGAGGTCGTGGGCGTCGACGGCGAGCACGCTCAGGCCACGGGTGACGGCGTCCAGCGCCACGCCGACACCGGTGATGCCGAGCCCGATCACGACGAGGTCGACCTCGTCGGGGGCGCCGGCGAGGCCGGGTGCAATGACGCGCGAGGTGGTGGGGTCGGGCTGGGTCATGGCATCAACGCTCTCGTGAGCAGGGTGGTCAGTTCGGCGTCGAGGTCGGCCTCGGTGACGCCGTCGCCGACCATGGTGTTGGCGGACAGGACGTAGCCGTGGGCGGCCAGGAGGAGGGACCGGGCCATCGCGGTCGGGTGCCCGGCGCGGATCGTCGCGTCGGCCTGGCCGGACCGGATCTGGTGCTCGACGAGGCTGAGGATGGCGTCCTGGGAGCGGCCGCGGCGATCGAGCAGGTAGGGCAGGAGCAGCTCGGGGTCGAGCGCGAGGATCCGGCGGAAGAGCTCGTTGTCCCGGAGCCTGCCGACCGTCGACACCAGGTCGTTGACCAGGCGCTCGCGCACCGGCTGGTCGGAGGAGTCGCGGGCGACGGTGGCCGCGACGACCCCGGCCCACTCCCGGGTCATCAGGTCGCCCAGCAGCTGCTTCATGTCGGTCCAGGTGCGGTAGATCGTCATCCGGGAGACACCCGCGCGGCGGGCGACCTCGGTCAGCGTCGTACGCCGCCAGCCGACGTCGAGGATGCAGGCGCGCGCCGCATCGAGGTACCCGTCGCGGGGGCCCTCGGTGGTCTCTTGCGGAGAAGTGTTGTGACGAAGTGACGTCATGTGTCACAATGTAACACATGGTTGACAAGAGCACGTCCGTCGAGATGCACCCCCAGGGCTGGGGCGACCCGGCCGCCGCGACCCCACTGCCGGAGAGCGCACGAGGCCTGATCGAGCTGGCCTTCGGCGTGGAGGAGCGCCTCGCCACCGAGCAGGTCGAGCTGCCGGCCTCGGGGCTGGACCCGGCGCTGCTCACCTCGCTGCGCGACCTGCTGGGTGCCGAGCACGTGCTGGCCGATGACGCCACCCGCCGCCTGCGCACCCGCGGCAAGTCGACGCCCGACCTGCTCAAGGCCCGCGCCGGGGACCTCTCCGACGCGCCCGACGCCGTCGTCCGCCCCGACGGGTACGACCAGGTCGCGGCCGTCCTGGCCTTCGCGGTCGAGCACCACCTCGCGGTCGTTCCCTTCGGGGGCGGCACCTCGGTGACCGGCGGCCTCGCCGCCCGTCGCGAGGGGTACGCCGGCCTCCTCAGCCTCGACCTGATCCGGATGAAGCGGCTCCTCGGGGTCGACAAGGTGTCGATGACCGCGACCCTCGAGCCGGGCCTGCGCGGTCCGGAGGCCGAGGCGCTCCTCGCCGAGCAAGGCCTGACCCTGGGCCACTACCCACAGTCGTTCCAGTTCGCCACCATCGGCGGCTTCGCCGCGACCCGCTCCAGCGGGCAGTCGAGCGCCGGCTACGGCCGCTTCGACGCGCTGGTCGTCGCCCTCACCCTGGCCACCCCCCGCGGTGAGCTGACCCTGGGCAGTTCGCCGGCGAACGCCGCCGGCCCCGACCTGCGCCAGCTGATGCTCGGCTCCGAGGGCTGCTTCGGCGTCATCACGTCGGTGACCGTGCGGGTCCGCAAGCTCCCCGAGGTCAAGGTCTACGAGGGCTGGCGCTGGCCGTCGTTCGTCGAGGGTGCCGCGGCGATGCGGCTGCTCGCCCAGACCAACCTGCTGCCGACCGTCATCCGGCTCTCCGACGAGTCCGAGACCGCGATCAACCTGGCTCGCCCCGACGAGATCGGCGGCGAGAGCGCCGGCGGCTGCATGATGATCACCGGCTACGAGGGCGAGCCCGACGCCGTGGCCGCTCGTCGGGCCGAGGTCACCGCAGTCCTGACTCGCCTCGGCGGCGAGTGCCTCGGCGAAGGACCGGGGCAGTCCTGGGCCCACGGCCGGTTCAATGCGCCCTACCTCCGCGATGCGCTGCTCGACGTCGGCGTGCTGGCCGAGACGCTCGAGACGGTGACCTTCTGGTCGAACATGGACAAGCTCTACGCCGACGTGAAGTCCGCGCTCGAGACGAGCCTCGGCGAGGGCACGATCGTGCTCTGCCACGTCTCGCACGTCTACGAGACCGGCTGCTCGCTCTACTTCACCGTGGCCACCAAGCAGAACGACGACCCGCTGAACCAGTGGCTGGCCGCCAAGGCTGCCGCGAGCGACGCGATCGTCGCGGCGGGCGCGAGCATCACCCACCACCACGCCGTCGGGACCGACCACAAGCCGTGGCTGGCCCAGGAGATCGGCCCGCTGGGGGTCTCCATCCTCCGCGCGGTCAAGGCCGACCTCGACCCGACCGGCATCCTCAATCCCGGGGTGCTGATCCCGTGAGCGCGCGTTCCTTCACGTTCCTGGTCAACCCCGCCTCCGGCGGCGGGGCCGCTCCCGAAGCGGTCGTCCCGGTCGCGCGCCTGCTGCGCGACGCCGGTGCGGTCGTCGACGTCACCTACTCACCCGGCCCGCGCGCCATGGGCGACCTGCTCACGGGCGCGCTGGGTCGCGGAGACGTCATCGTCTCCGTCGGTGGCGACGGGATGCTCTCCTCCCTCGCCGGACCGGTGGCGGCCGCCGGCGGCACGCTCGCGGTGCTTCCGGCCGGCCGTGGCAACGACTTCGCCCGGATGCTCGGACTGCCCGAGGACCCGGCTGGCGTGGCCGCCCTGATGCTCGACGGAGAGGTGCGCCAGGTCGATCTGCTCGCCTGGAGCAATCCCGGTGCGCCGACCCGCATGGTCGCGGGCTCGGTCTACTGCGGCGTCGATGCCCGGGCCTCCGAGATCGTGGACACCGCGCACCGACTCCCGCGCAAGCTGCAGTACCCCTACGCGGCCGTGCGCTCACTCGCGACCTACCAGCCGGGCCGCTACCGCGTCTCGGTCGACGGCGTGGAGCGGGAGTACACCGCGGCCACGGTCGTGATCGCGAACTCGGCGTACTACGGCAAGGGCATGAAGATCGCGCCTGCTGCGGTGATCGACGACGGGCGGCTCGACGTGGTCGTGATCGAGGCCGCCTCCAAGATCGACCTGTTGCGCTCGCTGCCGAGCGTGTACGACGGCTCCCACGTCGACCGGGCCGAGGTGACCGTCCTGACCGGGACCCGCGTGGAGGTGCGCGGTCGAGCGCGCAACCCCATCCCCGTGGGTGGTGACGGCGAGCCGCTCGGCGCCCTGCCGGGGCTGACCGAGACCCCGGCCGTGGTCGAGGTCCAGCCCGGGGCGCTGTCGATCATCTGTTGAGCGGGCTCCGGCCCGGGCTGGTCAGCTGATCAGTCCCGGAAGCCCCACACCAGCAGCTCGGTGGGCACGGCTGCGGTGAGCTGGAGACCGGGGGCGGCGTCGATGCGGAACGCGTCGCCCTCGGTCAACGGTTGGGCCATCGACGAGCGGACCAGCGCGCCACGGGCGACGTAGACGTGCTGGAGCGGCTCGTCAGGGAGGGTCACCGAGTCACCCTGGCCCAGGCGCGCCACCCAGAAGTTCGCGGAGGCGTTCCCGACCCGGATCGGTGCGGCGTCGTCATGTCCCGACGCGACCAGCACCAGCTCACCCTCGGGGAGCTTCACCTCAGCCGTCGCGTGCGTGGGGGAGGTGCCGAGCTGGTCGGGGGTCAGCCAGACCTGCACGAAGCGCGCGGGTCCGGTGTCGGTGGCGGTCTCGGTGTGGACGACCCCCGAGCCGGCCGAGAGCACCTGCGCGACACCGGGGGTCAGCTCGACGGAGTTTCCCTCGGTGTCGCTGTGGCGCACTGCCCCGGCGAGGACCCAGGTGACGATCTCGAGGTCGCGGTGGGGGTGCTCGTCGAAGCCACGGCCGCCCCCGAGCAGGTGGTCGTCATGGCAGACCAACGGCCCGAAACCGACGTTCTCGGGGTCGTAGTACTGCCCGAACGAGAACGCGTGTCGCGTGTGGCGACCCTGCTCCTTGGTCACGAAGCCGGGAGAAGCCCGGCGGATTTCGACACTCACGGGCATGATTGTGCCGTGCTTCCCCAGCTTCCCGTAGGTTTCCGCTTCGGCACCACCACGGCGTCGTACCAGATCGAGGGTGCGGCGGCGGAGGACGGCCGCGGGCCCAGCATCTGGGACACCTTCGCCGCGCAACGCGGCCGGATCGCCGACGGTGCGAGCGGCGAGGTCGCCTGCGACCACTACCACCGCTACCCCGAGGACGTCGCGCTGATGAAGCGGCTCGGGGCCGAGGGTTATCGCTTCTCCATCGCGTGGCCCCGGATCCAGCCCAAGGGGAGTGGTGTCCCGAACGCGAAGGGGCTGGACTTCTACGACCGGCTGATCGACTCGGTGCTCGACGCCGGGGTGCAGCCGATGGTCACGCTCTACCACTGGGACCTCCCCCAGGCGCTCGAGGACGACGGCGGCTGGCTCAACCGGGCCACGATCGACCGCTTCGCGGAGTTCGCCGCGATCGTGGGGGAGCGCTACTCCGACCGGGTCGAGCACTGGATCCCGATCAACGAGCCCAGTGTGGTCACCTACCTCGGCTACACCACCGGACAGCACGCACCGGGGCGGGCGCTGATGTTCGACGCGCTGCCGGTCGCCCACCACCTGCTCCTCGCCCACGGCCGGGCCGCGATCGCCCTGCGGGCGGCCGGGGCCACCAGCGTGGGCTGCGCGAACAACCACTCGCCGATGTGGCCGGCCAGCGACGACGCGGCGGACGTCGGCGCCACCAAGCTCTTCGACGCCCTGTGGAACGGCATGTTCATCGAGCCGATGCTGCTGGGTCGTTACCCGGCCGACCTGGCCCCGCTGCTCGAGGACGTCATCCGGGACGGCGACATGGCGACCATCCGGCAGCCGCTCGACTTCTACGGGGTCAACTACTACAACCCCCTGCGGGTCGCGGCCGCCGACGAGGACGCCGAGATGCCCTTCGCGTTCCGAGACCTGGTGGGCTACCCGACGACCGACTTCGGGTGGCCGGTTGTGCCCGACGCCCTGCGGGAGTGGCTGATCATGCTCCGGGCCCGCTTCCGCGCGGCGCTGCCGCCGATCATGATCACCGAGTCGGGGTGCTCGTACGCGACGGAGCCCGACGAGGACGGCGTGGTCGACGACCAGCCGCGCATCGACTACCTCGAGGGCCACCTGCGAGCGGTCGCGACCGCGATCGACCGTGGCGTGGACGTCCGGGGTTACTACGCGTGGTCGCTGCTCGACGGCTTCGAGTGGGCTCAGGGGCATGACCAGCGCTTCGGACTGGTGCATGTCGACCACGCGACCCAGGCGCGCACGCCCAAGCGCTCCTTCGAGTGGTACGCCGACCTGATCGCCGCCCACAAGGCCGCCGCGGGACCAGGCTGAGTACGACCCAGCTGGTGCGGGCGGGACCGGATACCACGGCCTTGTCGCCGGTGGGCGGTTTCACGCGATTCGCCGGGGTCCGCTAGCGCGGTCTTTACCGAGTGGGTGGGGTGGCTTTACCTTTCGATCGAATCGGAGGCGGCACCACAGGGGCGGCCACGACCTGAACGATCGAGGTCCACATGCGCCCGCTCTCCCGGTTGTGCTCCACGCCCACCCGCAGGCCCGCGTCGGTTGCGGTGCTTGGTCTCGTGGTCAGCGCGATCACGCTGCTGCCGGGTCTGGCCTCACCTGCTTCGGCCTCGCCGAGACCGGAGCTGCAGAGTCAGTTCGACGCGGCATGCTCCCCGGCGGAAACGGTGCGTCGCACAGCCTCCCACGTCGCATCGATGGCGGACGAGGAACTCATGGTGGCGTGTGACTTGACCCTCCGACCTAAACGGGGGCGATCTTTCGGTCCGCAACGTCGTCATCATGTGGCAACATCTTCGACCGTCATCGACGCACCGTCACCTCCACGACGACGAGGACCCCATTGAGGGAGCCCACGCGGGCACGTTGACCGCCAACGTTCCCGACGAGGGTCAGCGCAACGCGGGCATCACCAGACACCGATGCCTTCCTGGTGACGTCGCGGTACTGCCCACGTCATGGCCGAGGTGGCCGTAGGCGGCGGGTGTCGGCGGTGGCGGCGGCGGTGCTGGTGGCGCGGATCAGCAACGACGACAGCAGCATCACCGCGACCGGTGGTACGCACGGGTCGGGTATCGGCGGCGGCTTTGCTGGTCGCGGCGTCGGCGGTGCTGGTGGCACCGTGACCAGTAACGGCGCCAGTAGTGTCACCGCGACCGGTGGTTGGGGCGGGTCCGGTGTCGGCGGCGGCTTTGGTGGTAGCGGTGGCACCGTGACCAGTAACGGCGCCAGTAGTGTCACGGCGACCGGTGGTTTCTTCGGGTCGGGTGTCGGCGGCGGCGAGACGGTACTGGTGGCACGCGACCAGTAACGACGCCAGTAGTGTCACCGCGTTTGGTGGTGACTACGGGTCGGGTATTGGCGGCGGCGTGAACGGTAGCGGAGGCGACGGATCAGCAACGACGACAGCAGCATCACCGCGACCGGTGGTTGGTACGGGTCGGGTGTCGGCGGCGGCTACGACGGCGCGGTGGCACTGACCACCAACGACGACAGCAGTGTCACCGCGACCGGTGGCTTCTTCGGGTCGGGTGTCGGCGGCGGCTACGCCGGCAGCGGTGGCGAAAACGGTAACGGTAGCGGTGGCGACGTGATCAGCAACGACGACAGCAGTGTCACCGCGAACGGTGGTGTGCCGGGGTCGGGTGTTGGCGGCGAGCTCTCGGTTGCGGAGGCACGACGACCACCAATGACGCGAGCGTGATCACCGCGACCGGCGGCGAGTGCGGGGCCGGGGTCGGCGGAGGGGACGAAGGTGGCGGAGGTACGACGTCACCAGCAACGACGCGAGTGTGATCACCGCGACCGGTGGGGAGGCGGGGCCGGAGTCGGCGGTGGGCATGCCCGCGCCGGAGGTACGACGACCGCAATGACACGAGCAAGATCTACGCAAGTGGTGGATACACCGCGATCGGCTCCGGAGCGTCAGAGGTTCCTGAGGAGGACCAGCCGAGCCGTCGGTTCGGACGACGATCCAGAACGCAGCGGCATCTGCGGGGATCTCGTGGGTCCCGATCAGTGATCCCCGACAGCGACGAGGGCGACGAGGTGACGGTGGGTCCTGACGCCACGATCATCGGGGGGCTCGGACGGCATCACCGGGGTCCCGACACGGCTCCGGCCTTGCGCGACGGTCTTCGTCGGCGGCGACGAGGGGACGACGCTGGGCAGATCAACAACCAGGGACGATCCGTTGCCGACGGCCAACATCGAGTGGCGTCATGATTCGTGATCACCACTACCGGGTCGTCTTTCGCCGCCAACGATGAGACCGAGACGATCCTCGGCGACGTCACGGTCTTTGCGGCGACCTTCGACAAGGGCGATCGGGGCCTTCCGGTGGTGACCCGTGAGGGATACACTTTCACCGGTTGGTATCCCACGGACGAGTTCGGCGAGATCGGCGACGAGGAGTTCGACTCCTACACCGAGCTCCCTGCCAACGACACGGCAGACCAAGCTGAATTCGCCCTCCTTGCCACCTGGGCTCGAGGACGAGAGCTTCGCGGCACTGCGGTATCGGTTGGCGCATTGTGTTGACGCCACCGAGGAGCTCAGCGCGCAACCTGTCCGAAGTGGACGCCGAACTGGTGGTGGCGTGTGACTTCATGCTCGACCTCAACGGGCACGACCTGGATGTCCGCAACGTCGTCGTCGAGGACGGGCCAGACCCTCGAGGTCACGGACACGACGGAGGCCCCGGACGACAGTGGCACCTTGACTGCCGACGTGAGCGAGCGCGGGACGAGGAGAAAGCGTCGCGAGGCCAGCGTCCGGACCACCTGAGCCACCCTCATCACGTCGGGCACCGCCCACGTCGTCGCACTGGGCGTTCTCGGCGCAGGCATTGGCGGCGGCTCGGGGAGGACAGGGAGGAACCACCATCACCCGCGACTCGAGCAGCATCGACGCGACCGGCGGACCTTCCAGCGGGAATCGGGGGCGGCGACCTCGGTGGGGCTGGGATCACTGACACCTACGGGACCAGCACGATCGAGGCCCGAGGAGGGGTCAACGGGGCCGGGATCGGTGGTGGTCACGGCGGTGACGGCGGATCGACGGTCGCCCACGAATTCAGCACGATCACGGCCCTAGCAGGCGAGAGGGGAGCGGGCATCGGTGGCGGCTCCACGGTACCGGCGGCTCGACCACTGCTCACGACTCGAGCGTGCTGTACGTGTCGGGTGGCTACACCGCGATCGGCTCGGGCTGGCCGGCGGATCCTTCGGGAGCCTGACGCTTCTCGACGACAGCACGATGGACATGGTCGAGGGTGACCTGGCGATCCCCGACAGCGAAGAAGGCGACGAGGTGACGGTGGGTCCGGACGCCACGATCATCGGGGGGAGCGGTGCCAGGATGACCGGCGTCCCGGTCGAGGATCTCGTTCTTGCTCGCCGGTCTTCGGCGGCTTCCGCAGGGAGATCGACGCTGGGCAGATCAACAATCAGGGGACGATCACCCTGCCGACGGCCAACATCCAGGACGTGGGGATCAGCGCCCACAACACGTTGGTGAGCTTCGACCTCAACGGTGGGTCCGGGACTGCTCCGGATGTCAGGGTGTTCGCGGAGACCTTCGCTCGGGGTGAGCGGGTCTTTCCGGTGGCTCCGACCCGGTCGGACCACACCTTCACGGGTTGGAACACGCAGGTCGATGGCCTGGGTGCGCCGGTGACCTCGTCGAGCACCCTGCCCGACGACGGTCCGAGCGAGGTGGCGGCGTACGCGATCTGGACTCGGAATGCCACGCCGCCGCCGCTTCCTCCGGGGGAGGTCACCTTTGGTGCGGCTGTGGTGAGTGTGAGTGGGACCCCGCAGGTGGGGCAGCCGCTGACCGCGTCGTTGAGTGGGTCCTCGGTGCCCGGTCAGTCGGTGGCCTGGCAGTGGCGTGACCTCACCAGTGGCACCGATATCGCTGGGGCTGATGGTCCGGGGTACACCCCGACCGCTGACCAGGTCGGTCACTCGTTGCGGGTCACCGCGACGCGTACGGCGCCGGGTTACACGACTCGCTCGGATCACGCGGACACCACCACGGTCGCGCAGGGTGCCTTCGGGCCGGCCGAGGTGAGCATCAGTGGTGTTGCCAAGGTCGGGCAGCCCTTGAACGCGTCGTTGAGTGGCGACTCGGTGCCGGGTCAGACTCTGACCTGGCAGTGGCATGACCTCACCAGTGGTGTCGACATCGCTGGGGCAACCGCGCGGGGTACACCCCGGCCGCGGATCAGGTCGGTCACGAGTTGCGGGTGATCGCTACTCGCAGCGCCCCGGGGTATGCCACGCAGGTGGATCGGGCCGAGACGGCCGCGGTGGCCAAGGGCACGATCGCCAACACCGGCGCTGCCTCCGCGGTGGTCAAGGGCAAGTTGTACGTGGGCCACACGCTGAGGGTCGGGCTCAATCCTGGCCCTCGAGGTGCGCGGTCGAATGTGCCGGCCGGTACGACCATCAAGTACCGGTGGTTCGCGAACAAGCACCGGGCTCGTCGCGGAGCCGATGGCCCAAGATTGACGTTGTTGTCGCGCTACGTGGGCAAGCGGATCAAGGTGCGGATCGCGGTCCGGGCTCCGGGCTATCGCACCGAGCGCATCACGATCCGGATTCCCGGCCGGGTCGCCCGATGATCGACCGCTCGCGGTTGGGGTAGCCACACCGACACACAGCACGACGCGAGGGGGTCCATTCGCTCGGGGTGAGCGGGTCTTTCCAGTGGCTCCGACCCGGTCGGACCACACCTTCACGGTTGGAACACGCAGGTCGATGGCCTGGTGCGCAGTGACCTCGTCGAGCATCCTGCCCGACGACGGTCCGAGCGAGGTGGCGGCGTACGCGATCTGGACTCGGAATGCCACGCCGCCGCCGCTTCCTCCGAGGGAGGTCACCTTTGGTGAGGCTGTGGTGAGTGTGAGTAGGACCCCGCAGGTGGGGCAGCCGCTGACCGCGTCGTTGAGTGGGTCTCGGTGCCCGGTCAGTCGGTGGCCTGGCAGTGGCGTGACCTCACCAGTGGCACCGATATCGCTAGGGCTGATGGTCCGAGGTACACGCCGACCGCTGACCAGGCCGGTCACTCGTTGCGGGTCACCGCGACGCGTACGGCGCCGGGCTACACGACTCGCTCGGATCACGCGGACACCACCACGGTCGCGCAGGTGCCTTCGGAGCGGCTGCCTGGGTGTCAGCGGGGTCGCGCGGTTGGGTCAGAAGTTGAGCTGCGTCGATGGCTGCGGAGCGTGGTGCGGATGCCACCGTGGCGTGGCAGTGGCAGCAATTGGCGACCGACAAGGCGACCGGGGTCGTCAACGCCACCGACATTGCCGGTGCGACGGGGCCGGAGTACACACCGGGTCGGGGGCAGGCGCTGTCTCGGCTGAGAGTCGTCGTGACCAGGTCAGCGCCCGGGTTACGCCCCACGTGCTGACCACATCGACACGACCCGGGTGCGACGGGGAGTGCATTGTCGCAGCCACGGCGGTGATGAAGGGAAAGCTCAAGGTCGGCCGCACGGTGCGGGCCAGTATCGATCGCTCCCACCTGCCCAGTGAGGGTCACCGTCACCCATCGCTGGTGGATCGATGGGCACCGGGTCCGTCATCACGGCACGAACAAGGTGCTGGAGCTCCGGAAGCGTCATCTGGGTGAGCGAGTCCAGCTGAGGATTCACGCTGCGTGCTCAGGGCTATCGGACCCTGCACCTGAAGATCCTGGCGCCAGGCAACGTCGCGGCTGGCTGAGAAGCCACCGCGCGGGTGAGGTCGAGCGCGACACACAGCACGACGCGAGGGGGTCCACCGCATCAGCGGTGGACCCCCTCGTGACTCTGCAGTCTCGCTACAGCGCGGCGACGACCCGGGTGCCCTGCTCGATCGCGCGCTTCGCGTCGAGCTCGGCAGCGACATCGGCGCCACCGATCAGGTGGGCGCGGCGTTCGCGGCCGTCGGTCCCGCCGGCCTCGAGCACCTCGTCGTAGACGCCGCGCACCGACTCCTGGCCTGCGCAGAGGACGACGTGGTCGACGTCGAGCACCTGCGCGACCCCGTCCACCGTGATGTGCAGGCCGGCGTCGTCGACGCGGTCGTAGGTCACGCCGTTGACCTGGACGACCCCCGACTGCTTGAGCACCGCCCGGTGTGCCCAGCCGGACGTCTTGCCCAGGCCGATGCCGATGGGGGTGGTCTTGCGCTGCAGCAGGGTCACCTCACGCACGACCGACCGCGGCTTGCGCTCGGTCAGGCCGCCGGGGTGGACCGAGGGGTCGCCGACTCCCCAGTGCGACATCCAGTCCTCGAGCGTGTCGGCCGGGTCGTGGGTCAGGAAGTGGCTCACGTCGACGCCGATCCCGCCGGCACCGATCACGGCCACCCGGCGGCCGGGCACGACCGCACCGCTGAGCACCTCGGCGTACGAGACGACCTTGTCGTGGTCGACACCGACGAGCTCGGGCACCCGGCCCTGGACGCCGGTCGCCACGATCACCTCGTCGTACGACGCCAGGTCGGCGGCGCGGGCCGTCGTGCCGAGCCGGACATCAACCTCCAGCACCTCGAGCCGGCGGGTGTAGTAGCGCAGGGTCTCGCGGAAGTCCTCCTTGCCGGGGACCTGCATGGCGAGGCGGAACTGGCCGCCCAGCTCGGTGGACTTCTCGAACAGCGTCACCGCGAAGCCTCGCTCGGCTGCCGACACGGCGGCCGCGAGGCCGGCCGGTCCGGCGCCCACGACGGCGACGCGAGCCGCCCGCTTCGTCGGGCCGAGGAGCAACGTGGTCTCGCGGCAGGCGCGGGGGTTGACCAGGCAGGAGGCCTTCTGGTTCACGAAGACGTGGTCGAGGCAGGCCTGGTTGCAGGCGATGCAGGTGTTGATCTCGTCGGCCCGGTCGGCAGCGGCCTTGTTGACGAAGTCCGGGTCGGCGAGCAGGGGGCGGGCCAGCGAGACCAGGTCTGCCTCGCCGGCAGCCAGGATCGACTCGGCCAGCTCGGGAGTGTTGATCCGGTTGGACGCGCAGACGGGGATGGACACCTCGGCCTTGAGTCGCGCGGTCGCCGTCCGCCAGGCGCCGGGCGGGACCTGGGTGATGATCGTGGGCACCCGCGCCTCGTGCCAGCCGATGCCGGTGTTGAGGACGGTGACGCCGGCCTCCTCGAGGCGATGGGCCAGCTCGGCCACCTCGTCCCAGGTCTGACCGCCCTCGACCAGGTCGAGCAGCGAGATCCGGTAGACCAGCGGGAAATCGGCACCGACCAGGTCGCGGGCGCGGCGCACGATCTCGAGCGGGAAGCGCATCCGGTTCTCCGCGGAGCCGCCCCACCTGTCGGTGCGGTCGTTGGTCCGCTCGGCGAGGAACTGGTTGATGAGGTAGCCCTCGGAGCCCATGATCTCGACCGCGTCGTACTCGCCCTTGACTGCGAGGGCGATGGTCTTCGCGAAGTCGGTGGCGGTCCGGTCGACGCCCCTGGTGGACAGGGCGCTCGGCCGGAACGGGGTGATCGGGGACTTGGTGGCGGAGGCGCTGACGCTGAACGGGTGGTAGCCGTACCGTCCGGCGTGCAGCACCTGCAGGGCGATGGCGCCGCCCTCGGCGTGGACGGCTCCGGTGATCTGGCGGTGCCGCATCGCCTGCAGGCGCGTGGTCAGCTCGGAGGCGAGGGGCTTGAGCCAGCCGCGCTTGTTGGGGGCGTAGCCGCCGGTGATGATCAGGCCGACGCCGCCGCGTGCGCGCTCCGCGAAGTACGCCGACAGGGCGGGGAGGTCGCGGACGCTGTCCTCGAGGCCGGTGTGCATCGACCCCATCACCACGCGGTTGCGCAGCTCCAGGTTGCCGAGCCGGATCGGGGAGAGCAGGTGGGGGTAGGGGCTCATCGGGTGGCGTCCTTTGCTGATCGGGCTTCGTGGGCAGTGAGGTACTCGGTCAGCCAGTCGACCCAGAACTCCTCGGTGCGGATGCCGCCGCGCAGGACGAGGTACTGGTCGAGGGCATGCTCGCTGAGCGTTTCGGGCGCTGTGTCGAACTCGCTGTGGTGTCGCTTCTCGATCTGGCGGTAGTGGTCCAGCCGCATCTGGTGGTCGGTGAGGTTGGCCCGGACGACGTCCATCACGGCCGCGCGGTCGCCGTACGACGCGCCGCGCATCTTGACGGCGAGCTCGCTGCGCAGCGGCTCCATCGGGGTGGGCACCGCCAGCCAGTCGGCCAGCACCCGCTCGCCCAGGGGCGAGACGGCGTAGACCTTCTTGTCCGGTCGGCCGGTCTGCGGGACCTCGGTGACCGTGACCCAGCCGTCGACGTCCATCCGGGCGAGGACGCGGTAGATCTGCTGGTGGGTCGCGCGCCAGAAGTAGCCGATGGAGCGGCTGAACCGCTTGGCCAGATCCAGCCCCGAGGCCGGCTGCTCGCGCAGCGACACGAGCAGAGCGTGTTCCAGGGCCATCGGGGGAGCGTGCCATACCTATGCAACGAGGTGCAATGGGGGGTGGGTCACATCGGCGTGCTCGTGGTGGGCGCCGATTGGTCGCGAACCGCAGGTCTGGGGCACCTGATGCTGCGGTTGGGGACCAAACCACAACCAGTCGGCACGTGAGCCCGGCGAGGGGCGACTCCGGGGACTTCTCGAGGCCCCATTGGTCACGAACCGCAGGTCTCGGGCACCTGATGTTGGGGTTGGGGACCAAACCGCAACTGTTCGGTGCGTGAGCCTGGGGGCGGGCCGAACGAGGAGCCTGTGACAATCGGCGCCATGAGCTACGCACTCGGTCAGGGAACCGGTCCACTGCGCGGGGTCAAGGTCGTCGAGATCGCGGGGATCGGGCCGAGTCCGCACGCCTGCATGATCCTGGCCGACCTCGGCGCGGACGTGATCCGGGTCGAGCGGCCGGGGGGTCAGTTGCTCTCCGGCGGCCCGCACAACCTGCTCAACCGGGGCCGGCCGAGCGTGGCGCTGGACCTCAAGGATCCCCAGGCCGTCGAGACCGTCCTCGAGCTGGTCAGTGGCGCCGACGTTCTCATCGAGGGCATGCGCCCCGGGGTCGCCGAGCGGCTCGGCTTCGGCCCGGAGCAGTGCCACGCCCGCAACCCGCGTCTGGTCTACGGCCGGATGACCGGCTGGGGCCAGGACGGCCCCTGGGCGCAGACCGCCGGCCACGACATGAACTACATCGCGATCACCGGCACCCTGCACGGCCTGGGTCAGGACCCGTCCCGTCCGCACTTCCCCAGCAACCTCGTGGGTGACTTCGGCGGCGGATCCACCTACCTGGTGATCGGCATCCTCGCCGCCCTCTTCGAGGCCCGCACCAGCGGCGAGGGCCAGGTGGTCGACGCCGCGATCGTCGACGGGACCGCCCACCTCAACGCGATGACCGCCGCCTTCGTCGCGGCCGGGACGTTCACCGAGGACCGTGGCACCAACCTCCTCGACGGCGGCGCGCCCTACTACGACCTCTACGAGACCTCGGACGGTCGGCACATGTCGGTCGGCGCCCTGGAGCCGCAGTTCTACGACGCCTTCGTCGACCTGCTCGGGATCAAGGAGACGGTGCCGGACCGCTACGACCCGGCCAACAACGACGCCCTGCGCGCCCTGATCACCGAGGCGTTCGCGGCCCGCACCCAGGCCGAGTGGTCCGCGGTCTTCGACGGCAGCGACGCCTGTGTGGCACCGGTCGTCACGATCCGGGAGGCGCCCGAGCACCCGCACATGAAGGCCCGGGCCGTCTTCGTCGAGAACGACGGCGTCCTGCAGCCCGCCCCGGCGCCGCGCTTCTCGCGAACCGTCCCCAGCCTGGGACTCGCACCCTCGGCGGAGGCGGGCACCCACACCCGCGACGCCCTCACCGCGTGGGGCATCGGGGGCGTCGACGCGCTCATCGAGAGCGGTGCCGCGGTTCAGGTCTGATCGCCGACCTGACACCATCCGTGCGGTGAAGCCCTTTCTCTTCCTCGGCACCCGCGCCGAGGACGACGTCGCCGAGAGCGAGTACGCCGCCGTGCTCCGCTTCTGCGACCTCGACGAGCGTGACGTACGCCGGATCCGCCTCGAGCGCGACCCGCTCGGCGACCTCGACCTCGAGGACTGGTCGGGCATCGTGCTGGGCGGTGGCCCGTTCAACGTCAGTGACCCGATCGAGCTGAAGAGCCAGGCCCAGCAGCGCGCCGAAGCCGAGCTCCATGTCCTCGCCCAGCGCGTTGTCGCCGAGGACTTCCCCTTCCTGGGTGCTTGCTACGGCATCGGCACGCTCGGCGTGCTCGCCGGTGGTCTGGTCGACCGCGACCACGGTGAGCCGATCGGGGCCGTGGAGGTGACCCTCACCGAGGCCGGGCGGGCCGACGCGCTGTTCGGCGAGCTGCCCCCCACCTTCAGCGCCTACGTGGGCCACAAGGAGGGCGTGGCCCGGCTTCCCCAGGGCGCCACGCTCCTGGCCTCCTCGGCCAGTTGCCCGGTCCAGGCCTTCAGAATCGGCCGCCACGTCTACGCCACGCAGTTCCACCCCGAGCTCGACGAGACCGGGCTGGTGCACCGCATCGAGGTCTATCGCGACCACGGCTACTACGACCCCGCTGACGCCGAGAGGGTCCTGGCCCGCGCCCGGGCGGCGGTCGTGACCGAGCCGCAGCGCATCCTCTCCCGGTTCGCCGAGCTCCACGCTCGCTGATCGCGGCTTTCGCCGAATGCGTCACCGAGGTCGATCTGGCCCGCTATTTTTTCGATCGAAGTGACCCGGGTGGCGTCCCGGATCCCCCGATCGACTCCCCCTGTCAGTGAGGTCGCGATGGTCTCCCCCCGTTCGGTCCTCGCCTCGTTGGCAGTCCTGGTCGTGGTCGTCTCGCTCGGCCCGCACACCGTTGCCGCGTCGAACGCGAACGACGCGTCCACGTCAGCGACCGTGCACGCAAGCCCCCAGCGGGCCCAGCGGGCCCAGCGCCCGAACATCGTGGTGATCATGGCCGACGACATGCGGGCCGATGACCTGCGCTACGCCCCGTCGGTCGGACGGTTGATGGCTCGCCGTGGCCTGACCTTCGAGAACTCCTTCTCGCCCTTCCCGCTCTGCTGCCCGGCGCGGGCGTCGTTCCTGACCGGGATGTACTCCCACAACCACGGCATCTACTGGCACGAGGCGCCCTACGCCTACCAGGCCTTCGACGACTCGAAGACGATCGCGACCAGCCTGAAGCGTGCCGGCTACGCCACCGGTTTCATCGGCAAGTACCTCAACCGTTACGGCCTGGGCAGGTCGAAGGTGAGTGGCCGTCCGAGCTACCGCTACGTCCCGCGTGGCTGGACCGACTGGCGAGCCTCCTTCCAGAACCCGCGGGTCGCCGGGATCCACGGGGACACCTACAACTACTTCGACTCGCCCTACAACGTGAACGGCCGCGTCGACAACCGCTACCGGGGCCGCTACCAGACCGACGTGATCGGTGACTTCTCCGTCGACATGGCCACTCGGTTCGCCCGGGGCACCAAGCCGTTCTTCATGTACGTCAACTACGTGGCCCCGCACTTCGGCGGAGGCTCGGAGCGCGACGACCCGTCGAGCGTGCGAGGCGCCGACGGCGTACGGCGGGAGTTCCGCACCCCGGCCCGCCCCGACTGGGTCAAGGGGAAGTTCGACGCGCTGATCACCCGGGGGGCCGGGGTGCCCCGCGGTGGTGGCAAGACCGAGGCGAGGATGGGCGACAAGCCATCGGGCATGCGGGTCGCCGACCTCAACGCTCCCGAGCGGGCGGCCCTGCGCACCGTGACTCGTCAGCGCGCCGAAGCGATCTTCGTGATGGACCGTCAGGTGAAGCGCCTGGTGGCCCACCTCAAGCAGGTCGGTGAGTGGCGCAACACCATCTTCGTCTTCACCTCCGACAACGGCTACTACCTCGGCGAGCACCGGATCCGGACCGGCAAGGTCCGGACCTACGAGCCCGCCCTGCGGGTGCCGCTGCTCGTCACCGGTCCCGGGATGCGCCGGGGCGAGCGTCGCTACGCCCCGATCACCACCGTGGACCTGACCGCGACCCTGCTCGACGCTGCGCGGGCACGGGCGCCGCACTCCTCCGACGGCATCAGCCGGCTGGCCGAGATGACCGGCCCCGACCGGGGGTGGTCGACCGCCGTGCTCACGGAGTACTTCTTTCCCGAATCCTCGACCAAGCGCACCGGGGGCTTCACCGACCAGCGCACCAACATGGGGGTGCGAGTCGGCCGCTACGCACTCTTCCGCTCGCGTCATGTCGAGGAGCTCTACGACCTCAGGACCGATCCGTTCCAGGATCGCAGCGTGGCCAGGGACCCGGCGTACCGCGCGGTCCGGAGGCAGCTGCGCGCTGTCTGGCGCGAGCTCAAGGACTGCGCGGGCTCCTCGTGCGACGTGGCCCTGCCGCCGGGGCTGGCGCTCTCGGCCACCGAGCTGCGCGGCTTGACCCGGCACTACTTTCGCGCGATCAAGCGTCGCTACGGGTTCGGCCGCTGACCAGCAGTGCTGAACATCTGTCAATAGTTGTCGGACGGGGCTAGATTCCCTCCGTGAGCATCGAACACGTGGACGTCCTGATCGTCGGCGCCGGCCTCTCCGGCATCGGGGCGGCCTGCCAGCTGCGCCAGCGCCACCCCGGGCGCAGCATCGCCCTCATCGAGCGCCGTGGCGCGAGCGGCGGCACCTGGGACCTCTTCCGCTACCCCGGGATCCGCTCGGACTCCGACATGTTCACCCTCGGCTACCGCTGGCGCCCCTGGCGCAACGACCGCGCGCTGGCCGACGGTCCCTCGATCCTGGGCTACGTCCGCGACGTCGCGCGGGAGTACGGCGTCGACGAGCTGATCCGCTACGACCGCCGCGTCGTCGAGGCCGCCTGGGACTCCGAGACCGCCCGCTGGACGGTGGAGATCGAGCACGGCACGACCCGTGAGCAGCTCAGCGCCAACTTCCTGTGGGGCTGCTCGGGCTACTACGACTACGACCAGGGCTACTCCCCGGAGTTCGCCGGTGCCGACGACTTCGCCGGCCAGATCATCCACCCGCAGCACTGGCCCGAGGACCTCGACTACGCCGGCAAGCGGATCGTCGTCATCGGCAGTGGGGCGACCGCCGTCACCATCGTCCCCGCGATGGCCGAGCAGGCCGAGCACGTCACGATGCTGCAGCGCTCCCCGACGTACGTCGTGTCGGTGCCGGCGATCGACCCGCTCGCCCGGCTGCTGCGCCGCTTCCCGGAGAAGATCGCCTTCCCCCTCGTGCGCTGGAAGGGGATCCTCATCGCGCTGGCGAGCTACCAGCTCAGCCGGATTCGCCCGAACATCCTGCGCGGCTTCATCCGCAAGGAGACGCTCAAGCAGCTGCCCGCGCACGTCGACGTCGACACGCACTTCAAGCCGGCCTACGACCCGTGGGACCAGCGCCTGTGCCTGGTCCCGGACGGCGACCTCTTCACGGCGCTGCGCGAGGGGTCCGTCTCGGTCGTGACCGACACCATCGACACCTTCACCCCGCAGGGCATCCGCCTCGCGTCGGGCGACGAGCTGGCCGCCGACATCATCGTCACGGCCACCGGGCTGAACCTCCAGGCTTTCGGCGGCATCGACTTCACCGTCGACGGAGCAGCGGTGAAGATCCCGCAGACGATGGCCTACAAGGCCCTGATGCTCAGCGGCGTGCCGAACTTCGCCTTCACGATCGGCTACACCAACGCTTCGTGGACCCTGAAGGCCGACCTGGTGGGTGACTACGTCTGTCGGCTGCTCAGCCACCTCGACGAGCACGGCCACCGCAGTGCCGTGGCCCGGCCCGACGAGGACATCGTCGAGGCGCCGTTCATGGACTTCTCCTCCGGCTACGTCCAGCGCTCGCTCGACGAGCTCCCCAAGCAGGGGGACCGCGAGCCCTGGAAGCTGCGCCAGAACTACCTCTACGACCTGCGCTCGATTCGTCGTCACGCCATCGACGACGGCGTCCTGACGTTTGACTGATCGCCCCACGGGCACGGACGGGGCGGCGCGCTGCACGGGGCAGCGTGGACGCCACGACCGGAGGTTGACACATGGGTATCCAGGACAAGCTCAGCAACAAGGGTGAGGACCTCGGCGGCAAGGCCAAGGAGGCCACCGGCAAGGCCACCGGCGACGAGAGCATGGAGACCGAGGGCAAGGCCGACCAGGCCTCGGCCTCGATCAAGGGCGCCGGCGAGCACGTGAAGGACGCCGCCAAGAACGTCAAGGACGGTTTCACCAAGTAGGCACCGGCCTCTCAGCGAGGCCGCCACGGGCCGGTACGACGAGTGGCGCAGTGTGCGCCGATTCCCCTCGTACCGGCCCGTTGCCCTACGCTGGGCTGCAGTAGCCCGCCCTGTCTTGCCTCGGGCTTCCGCGCCGGTCCTCTCGACCGCGCCCCTCCTTCGGAGGTTCCGCTTCTCCAATTCCGTCGCCGACGGAATCAGCGTGGTGAGACACACCACACGTGAGTGAATCCCTTTGTCTTCTGCAACGCCTTCTGCTGTCCAGACCCCCCCGACTTCCTCCGCGACTGCTCAGCCTTCCGGCTTGAGCTTCGCCGAGCTGGGCGTCCCCGCACAGCTCGTCCGCCTCCTCGCCGAGCGCGGCATCGACACCCCCACGCCGATCCAGAGCGCGACCCTGCCCGACTCCCTCGCGGGTCGTGACGTCCTGGGCCGTGGCCGCACCGGATCCGGCAAGACCTACGCCTTCCTGCTCCCGCTCGTGGCTCGCCTCGTGGCCTCCAACAAGAAGGCCCAGGCGAAGTCGCCGCGCGCCCTGATCCTGGCCCCGACCCGTGAGCTCGTCGGCCAGATCGCCGAAGCCCTCCAGCCGCTGGCCTTCGTCTCCGGCCTCACCACGCAGACCGTCTTCGGTGGCGTGGGCCAGAACCCCCAGGTGATCGGCCTGCGCAACGGTGCCGACATCGTCATCGCCTGCCCCGGTCGCCTCGAGGACCTCATCAAGCAGCGTCACTGCGACCTGGGCAACATCGAGGTCACGATCCTCGACGAGGCCGACCACATGGCCGACCTCGGTTTCCTGCCGGCCGTTCGTCGCCTGCTCGAGCAGACCCCGCAGTCCGGTCAGCGCCTGCTCTTCTCGGCCACCCTGGACAAGGCGATCGACGTCCTGGTCAAGAAGTTCCTGAGCCAGCCCGTGACCCACGAGGCCGACTCGGCGCAGTCGCCGATCTCGACGATGGACCACCACGTGCTCCACGTCCCGCGCGAGCACCGCGTCTCGGTGCTGGTCGACCTGACCAGCGCGCCCGGACGCACCGTCGTCTTCACCCGCACCAAGCACGGTGCCAAGGCGCTCACCCGTCAGCTCAACAAGAGCGGCGTCCCCACGGTGGAGCTCCACGGCAACCTGAGCCAGAACGCCCGTACCCGCAACATGGAGGCGTTCCACGCCGGCCGCGCGAGCACCCTGGTCGCCACCGACATCGCCGCCCGTGGGATCCACGTGGACGACGTGGCCCTGGTCGTGCACGCCGACCCGCCCATGGAGCACAAGGCCTACCTGCACCGCTCGGGCCGTACGGCGCGCGCCGGCGCGGCGGGCACCGTGATCACTCTGATGACCGACGAGCAGGTCCGCGACGTGCGTGACCTGACCCGGGCGGCCGGCATCACGCCGACCACCACCAAGATCTTCGGGGCGGGTCACCCCATGCTCGCCCAGCTCGCCCCCGGTGTGCGGGTGACGGTCCCCGGTGGACTCGTCGTCGAGACCCCCGGTGGCGGCAGCGGTGGCGGGGGTGGCCAGAAGTCCGGCGGCTCGCGCAACGGTGGCGGCGCTCGTCGTCGCAGCGGTGGCGGCGGTGGCGGCCAGGCTCGTAGCGGCGGCCGTGGCCAGTCCAGCACCTCCTCGTCCGGCGCCAAGTCCGGCGCCAAGTCAGCGTCGAGCCCCGCCACGGGCCGTCCGGCCCGTCGTCCGGCAGCAGCCGGCGGCTCGACCGGTGGCACCCGGCACAGCTCGGCGACGTTCAGCTCCGGTCGCCGCTGATCGGCTGGTGATCTTGTGCTGACCTGGTTGCGCCGCGCCCTGTGGGACGTCGTTCCGAGGCAGCATCGCGAGACTCCCGAGGGCCTGCGCCGACGCCAGAAGGTGACGGCGGCGTTCCTGGTCCTCGGGGGGCTCGTCCTCGGGTGGTCGCTCCGGATAGAGCCGGGCAGCGGCTGGTTCTATGTGGCCACCCTCGTCCTGGCCGGGGTCTGGACCGTGGGCGCGTTCGCCTCGGGTCCCTTGCACCTGGGCCGGATCTCCCACGCCGGCGCCCTGCGGCGCCCCGTGCTCACCCCGATCGTGATCGGTCTGGCCCTGGCGGGGGTCTTCGCCGTGGGGGCGCTCGTCGTGCGCGACATCGACTTCCTCGACGCGCAGGTGCGGTCGGTGCTCGACCACGCCGCGGCCGGCGCCTGGCCGCTCCTCGTGCTGATCACCGCGGTCAACGGGGTGGCCGAGGAGCTCTTCTTCCGGGGAGCGGGGTACGCCGCGACCACCCGGCACCCGGTGCCGATCACCACCGTCGCCTACGCCCTGGCCACGCTGGCCACGGGCAACGTGATGCTGGCCTTCTCGGCCCTGGTCCTCGGAATCGTCGTGGGGCTGGAGCGCCGCGCGTCGGGTGGAATCCTGGCTCCCACCTTGACCCACGTGAGCTGGTCGCTCACGATGCTCTTCGTGCTGCCAGCGCTTTTCGGCTGACCTGGGCGGACCGCCGCGCAGGTGATGTGGCCGATAGTGGTGCGCCTTGCACCAATCGGGGGGAGGCTGGGCACGTGCCACCACTTGACTCGGACTCTCGGGTGCCTGCGTTGATCTCCTTGGAGTCAGCAGTTGCGCTCATGTCCGAGCACGCCCCCATCGTGCTGATCCTCGTGGACGCCGAGGAGCGGGTGGTCGCGATCCAGGGCTCCCTGCTCTACCGGGTGGGCCACCCTGAGCACGAGAAGCTCGGTCGCACGATCGCGGAGATCACGCCGCACCCGGAGGTCCTCCGCACGATCCGCGGGGCCCTGGCCGGAGAGGAGTCCCACGGCTTCGCCGAGCTCGGCAACCGGCGCTGGCTGATCCGGGCCCGGCCGACGCAGAGCGGTGAGTTCGCCGGCGCCGTGGTGCTGATGGCGGTCGACGAGGTCGACGTACGCGAGGAGCTCACCGAGCGCCGGGCCGACCTCGAGCGGTTCGCGGCCCTGGTCGAGGCTTCGCAGGACTTCATCGCGATGGCGGAGTTCGACGGCACCGTTTCCTACCTCAATCGTGCCGGGCGCGAGCTGGTCGGGCTGGAGACCGACGAGGAGACCCTGGGCCGCCCGACCGCCGACTACTTCACGAAGAAGGGGCTGGAGAAGTCCGCGGAGATCGAGGATGCGGTCCGCCTCCAGGGCCACTGGGCCGGCGAGAGTGAGCTGAACGACTTCGCCACGGGCGAGTCCATCCCCGTGGAGGTGAACTCCTTCCTCATCACCGGGGATGACGGCGAAGGCGTGGCCCTGGCCACCGTGCAACGCGACATCCGCGGTCGGCTGGCCGACGCACGAGCACTGGCGCTGCGGGTCCAGGAGCAGCACGACCTGGCCGAGCTCGCCCGGATGGCCCTGACCCACTCGATGCAGGAGCTGCTCAACGAGACCGTGCGACGTCTCGAGATCAGGTTTCCCGAGACGCTCGCGCTCGTGATCAAGAAGGTGGCAGCGCCCTCCCTCGCCCGGGTGCTGGCTGCCTCGGATCCCGCGTGGACGAACTTCGAGGTGCCGTTCGCGGCCGCCAGTGTCGCCAGCATGGCGCTGCGCGAGGACCGGCTGGTCGTCAGCAACGACCTGAGCACCGATCCGCGGTTCAGCGAGGCGCCCCTGGCTGCCCAGATGGGGATGGCGGCAGTGCTGGCCTGTCCCGTCCCGGCGGTGGACTCGGGCTGGGGCATCCTGGCGGTGGCCAATCGCTCGCCACACAACTGGTCGCCCAACGACGTGGCCTTCATGGACGCGCTGTCCTCGACGCTGGGCGCGGCCATGCGCCGCTACGAGCTCGAGGCACAGCTCCAGCACCAGGCCATGCACGACGCCCTGACCGGGCTGCCGAACCGCGCCCTGGTCCGGGACCGGCTCGCGGGAGCCCTCGGGCGGGCGGTGCGGCACTCGAGCTGCGTCGCCGTCCTGCTGCTCGACCTCGACGACTTCAAGTCGATCAACGATTCGCTGGGGCACGGCACCGGCGACTCGATGCTCACCAGCCTGGCCAGACGACTGCGAGACGTGGTCCGGCCCGGTGACACCGTGGGTCGGCTCGGGGGCGACGAGTTCGTGGTGATCGCCGAGGAGCTGGGCAGCGAGACCGAGGTCGCCACGATGGCCGAGAACGTCCTCGCGGCCTGCTCGGAGTCGGTCCTCATCGACGGACGGCAGCTGAGCCTCTCGGCCAGTGTCGGAGTGGCGCTGTCGGTGGGCGGTGCCGGCACCCCGATGAGCCTGCTGAGCGAGGCGGACATGGCCATGTACCGCGCCAAGGCCGACCGGGCGGGGACCTACCGGATCTTCGACGAGCCGATGCGCGGGGACGTCCTGGGCCGGGTCGGGATCGCCGGCGAGCTGCGCGACTGCGTGCGGGCCGGTGAGCTCGACGTGGCCTACCAGCCGATCGTCGACCTCGAGAGCGGTCGCGTGGTGGCCCTGGAGGCGCTGGCGCGCTGGACGAACCGGGACGGCGAGCGGGTCTCGCCCGACATCTTCATCCGGGTCGCCGAGGAGACCGGTTCGATCGGCGAGCTCGGGGGGTTCGTGCTCCGCTGTGCGACCCAGGCGGCTGCGGACTGGCAGAGCCATGCCCCCGGGGTGGGGGTGCGGGTCAACGTCAGTGCCCACGAACTCCGAGACCGGGACTACGCCCTCTACGTCCAGCATGCGCTGGTCGAGTCCGGGTTGGACGCGACGCTCCTCGGTCTCGAGATCACCGAGTCCACCTTCATCGACGACGCCGGCACCAGCAAGGAGAATCTCGTCCGGCTCGACACGATGGGGATCTCCCTGCTCGTCGACGACTTCGGGACGGGGTACAGCTCGCTGAGCTATCTCCAGCGGTTCCCGGTCATCGACGTGCTCAAGATCGACCGCTCCTTCGTGGCCGACTCCGCGCGCGGGCAGGCCGTGGTCCGGGCCGTCCTGGGCCTGGGCAGCGCGTTCGGGGTCAAGGTCTGTGCCGAGGGGGTCGAGAACGCCACCCAGCTCGAGTTCCTCGTCGGGGTCGGCTGCGACCTGGGGCAGGGGTTCTTCTTCTCCCGGCCGGTGGCCGAGGACGCGGTCATGGCGCTGCTGCGCGACTGGCAGCCGGGACCGGCCCCGGCGCCGGGGCCGGACCCTGCCTGAGTCCTACGCGGTGTCCTCGCCCTCGAGGGCGAGGCGGACCGACTCGGCGTACGACATCGGCGCGCCGGGGACGATCTCCTCGATCGAGCGGTCGGTCACGATCACCTCGGTGCCCATCGAGTCGATCAGGTTGCGACCGGTCGTGACGTCGACATCGGTGACCAGCGCCAGCCAGTACGACGAGAGCCGCGGGGTCAGCACCGGCACCTTCACGATCGGGACCCGCCGGCCCGAGGAGATCTCCGCGGCGATCTGGAGCATCTCGAGGTAGGTCATCTGCTCGGGCCCCCCGATCTCGAAGACCCGGCCAAACGCCTCGGGACGGTCCACGACGCCCGCGAGGTAGCGCACCACGTCGGACAGCGCGATCGGTTGGGTGCGGGTCGCGACCCACTTGGGGACGACCATCGCGGGGAGGTTCTTCACCAGCTGGCGGGTCAGCTCCCAGGAGATGCCACCGGCGCCGACGACGATGGCGGCGCGGAGCACGGTCACGGGGACGCCGGCCTCACCGAGGAGGCCTTCGACCTCGCGGCGCGAGCGCAGGTGGGCCGAGAGGGTGCCGTCGTCGGCCCCCAGCCCGCCCATGTAGACGATCTGGCGCACCCCGGCAGCAGCCGCCGAGCTGCCGAAGGTGCGGGCCGCCTCGGCGTCCTTGCGCTCGAAGTCGGGGTCGTCCAGGGAGTGCACGAGGTAGATCGCGACGTCGACGCCATCGAGCGCCTCGGCCAGCGAGTCGGCGTCATGGACGTCGCCGCCGACGGCGGTGCCGGGGCCGTCGTACGCCTCGGGGCGACGAGTCATCGCGCGAACCTCGCACCCCTGCTCGAGCAGGGCCGGGACGAGGTGGCGGCCGATGAAGCCGGTGGCGCCGGTGACGAGGACGGTCGGCGTGGGGGTCATGGCGTCAGCCTAGACAGCGCGCCCCACGCACGGGAATGGTGCGGGCTCACGGGGTGGAGCGGCTCCGACGGGTGCGCTGGGCGATCCCCTCGCGCTTGGTCTCGTCCATGGCCGCTTCGTAGGCCCCCACCAGACTCGCGATCGAGAGCGGCTTGAGCCGCTCCACGACCTCGCGGATCCGCTCCGGTGAGGTGCCCGACTCCTTGTAGACCGGCCACGCCTTGGTCCGGAAGACCTCGTAGAGCTCCTCGGCGATCGCGCGCCCGTGCGCGGCGTACACGTCCGCGGCGGCGACGGCCGCCTCGGTGGGAAAGCCGAGGTCCAGCAGTCCGAGGCCCACCGAGAGCTGCGAGACGGCGACCTGGTGGCGACCGCGACGCGCCCGGAAGACGACTCCGAGGGCGGCCAGGGTGGTGAGGTCCTCATCGGTGAGGGCGCGTCCGGCGCGCTGGTCGAGCTCGGCCCGGGTCATCTCGATCGGGGTCTCGTGCTGCCACGGCGCGAGCATGGCGCGCTGCAGGGCGATGTCCTCGGGGCTGGCGTCGCGGGGGATGTTCGCGACGTACTTCTCGATCGCGGTCAGCGTGAAGCCGTGGCTCTGCAACTCCTGGACCAGCTCGATCCGGGCGACATGGTCGGGGGTGTAGTAGCCCGAGCGGCCGCGCCGGATCGGCGGCGGGACCAGGCCCTTGGTCGTGTAGAAGCGGATGTTGCGGACGCTCATGCCGACCCGGCCGGTCAGCTCGTCGAGGGTGAGCAGCTCGCGCAGCGTCTCGGCGCTCTCGTCCATGACTCTCCTCGGGCCTCGCGGGTCGTCCGACGCCGGCGGCGTGAACCCGAACACATCTGGGGCCACCTTGACGATGGTGACAGTAATAATGTCACAATCGACGGACGTGCGGCCTCCCGGTGGGGTCCACCCCCACTCAGCTCTCCTCAGCCCTACTCACCAAGGACGGTCATGGCAGAAGCATTCGTGTACGACCACATTCGTACGCCGCGCGGCAAGGGCAAGAAGGTCGGCTCCCTGCACGAGGTGAAGCCGGTCGACCTGGTGGTCGGGCTCCTCGACGAGATCAAGGTGCGCAACCCCAGCCTCGACACGAACCGGATCGACGACGTGGTCCTCGGCGTCGTCACCCCCGTCGGCGACCAGGGCGCGGACATCGCCAAGACCGCTGCGCTCAAGGCCGGCTACCCCGAGACCGTGGCGGGCGTGCAGCTCAACCGCTTCTGCGCCTCCGGTCTCGAGGCCGTCAACCAGGCAGCCTCGCGCGTGCGCGGCGGCTTCGAGGACCTGATCCTCGCCGGCGGTGTGGAGTCGATGAGCCGGGTGCCGATGGGCTCCGACGGCGGCGCCTGGGCCTCGGACCCCAACACCGCGCTGCGTACCGGCTTCGTGCCCCAGGGCATCGGTGCCGACCTGATCGCGACCCTGGGTGGCTGGAGCCGCGCCGACGTGGACGCCTACGCCGCCGAGTCGCACCACCGTGCCGCCAAGGCGTGGGCCAACGGCTACTTCGCCAACTCGGTCGTGCCGGTGCGGGACCTCAACGGCCTCACGATCCTCGACCACGACGAGACGATCCGCCCCGACACCACCCCCGAGGGGCTCGCCGGGCTCAAGGCGTCCTTCGCGGACATGGGCCAGCAGGCGGGCTTCGACGACGTGGCGCTCGAGAAGTACCACTGGGTCGAGAAGATCAACCACGTCCACCACGCCGGCAACTCCTCGGGCATCGTCGACGGCGCCGCGATCATGGCGATCGGCACCGAGCAGGTCGGCATCGACCTGGGCCTGACCCCGCGGGCGCGGATCATCGCGACCGCCGTGTCCGGCGCGGACCCGACGATCATGCTGACCGGTCCGGCTCCGGCCGCCCGCAAGGCGCTCGCCAAGGCCGGCCTCACCGTCGACGACATCGACCTGTTCGAGATCAACGAGGCCTTCGCCGCGGTCGCCATGCGGTTCATGGCCGACCTGGGCATCGACCAGGAGATCACCAACGTCAACGGTGGCGCGATCGCGATGGGCCACCCGCTCGGTGCGACCGGCGCGATGATCCTCGGCACCCTGATCGACGAGCTCCAGCGCCGCGACCTGCGCCGCGGCCTCGCCACGCTCTGCGTCGGCGGCGGCATGGGCATCGCCACCATCGTCGAGCTGGTCTGACCCTCCCTCTCCCTCGTCGGTCGGGCTCGTCGCGACCACGACTCCAGAACAGGACTTCCATGAGCGCCACCACCACCGCATCAGCCGTGCAGTACGACCGCGATGCCGACGGCATCGTCACGCTGACCCTGGACGACCCCACCGCGGGCGCCAACACGATGAACGAGCTCTACCTCGACTCGATGGCCGCCGCCGTCCAGCGGCTCCACGACGAGGTCGACGACGTCACGGGCGTCGTCATCGCCAGCGCGAAGAAGACCTTCTTCGCCGGCGGCAACCTCAAGAACATGGTCACCACCACGCCCGCCGACGCCCCCGCGGTCTTCGCGATGGGCGAGGCGGTCAAGGCCGGCCTGCGCCGCCTCGAGCTCTTCCCGCGTCCCGTCGTGGCCGCGATCAACGGCGCCGCACTCGGTGGCGGCTTCGAGATCTGCCTGGCCACCAACCACCGGATCGTCGTCGACGACAACCGGGTCGAGGTCGGGCTCCCCGAGTCCACCCTCGGCCTGCTGCCCGGCGGCGGCGGCGTCACCCGCGTCGTACGCCTGCTCGGACTGCAGTCCGCGCTGATGGACGTGCTGCTCCCCGGCACCCGCTTCAAGCCGCAGGTCGCGCTCGAGAAGGGGTTGGTCGACGAGCTCGTCGCCACCCGTGAGGAGCTCGTCCCGGCCGCGAAGGCCTGGATCAAGGCCAACCCCGACGCCGCTCAGAACCCCTGGGACCAGGCCGGCTACAAGATGCCCGGCGGTACGCCGAGCAACCCCAAGCTGGCGGCGTTCTTGCCGATGTTCCCGGCGCTGCTGCGCCAGCAGACCAAGGGTGCGGTCTACGCCGGCCCGCGGGCGATCCTGTCCGCCGCGGTCGAGGGCGCGCAGGTCGACTTCGACACCGCCTCGCGCATCGAGTCGCGCTACCTCACCAACCTGGTCGTCAACCAGGACTCGAAGAACATGATCCAGGCGTTCTTCTTCGACCTGCAGGCGATCAACTCCGGCTCGCTGCGGCCCGACGGCTTCGCGCCGTTCAAGCCGGTCAAGGTGGGTGTGCTCGGCGCCGGGATGATGGGGGCCGGCATCGCCTACTCCTGTGCCCGCGCCGGTATGGAGGTCGTGCTCAAGGACGTCGCCCTGGAGAGCGCCCAGAAGGGCAAGGCCTACTCCGAGAAGCTGCTCGACAAGGCGATCTCGCGGGGCAAGTCGACCGAGGAGAAGAAGGCCGAGCTGCTCGGCCGGATCACCGCGACCCAGGACCCGGCCGATCTGGCCGGGTGCGACCTGGTGATCGAGGCCGTCTTCGAGGACCCCTCGCTCAAGGCCCAGGTCTTCGCCGAGATCGCGCCGTACGTCAACCAGGACGCGCTGCTCTGCTCGAACACCTCGACGCTGCCGATCACCGAGCTGGCCCAGGGCGTCGACCGCCCGGCCGACTTCATCGGGCTGCACTTCTTCTCGCCGGTCGACAAGATGCCGCTGGTGGAGATCATCCGCGGCAAGGAGACCTCCGACGAGACGCTGGCCAAGGCCTACGACGTGGTCCAGCTGATCCGCAAGACCCCGATCGTGGTCAACGACAGCCGGGGCTTCTACACCTCGCGGGTCATCGGCACGATGGTCAACGAGGGCCTGGCCATGCTCGCCGAGGGCGTGCACCCGGTGTCGCTGGAGCGGGCGGCCACCCAGGACGGCTACCCGGTCGGCACGCTCCAGCTCAGCGACGAGCTGAACATGGAGCTGATGGCCAAGATCGCCAAGGCGACGCGCGACGCGGCTGAGCGGGACGGGGTCGAGCACGTCGAGCACCCCGGCACGGCCGTGGTTCGCACGATGGTCGAGCTCGGTCGGCCCTCGCGGCTCAAGGGCGCCGGCTTCTACGAGTACGACGAGGCCGGCAAGCGTGCGGGTCTGTGGAGCGGTCTGGCCGAGGCGTTCCCGGTCGCCGAGGAGCAGATCCCGTTCGAGGACGTCAAGGACCGGCTGCTCTTCGTCGAGGCGCTCGAGACCGCGAAGTGCTTCGAGGAGGGCGTCCTCACCTCGGCTGCCGCCGCGAACATCGGCTCGATCATGGGGATCGGCTTCCCGGCGCTGACCGGTGGTGCCGCGCAGTTCATGACCGGCTACGAGGGTGCTGACGGCTCGATCGGTCTGGCGGCGTTCGTCGCGCGCGCCGACGAGCTCGCGGCGTCGTACGGCGAGCGGTTCGCGGCCACCGACTGGCTGCGCGACCTCGCGTCGTCCGGAGGCGCCTTCCCGCGCTGACCCGTCACTTGTGGTCGCCGTACACCCGCTGACCTGTCACTTATGGCCGCCCCCTGCGGCCACAAGTGGCAGGTCAGCGGCATTTGAGCGACCACAATTGGCAGGTCGGCAAGGATGGGGTGGTGACTCCCACCCCACCCACCTCGGCCGCCCCATCCGCGATGGTCGACGTCCGGGGGCTGCACGTCAGGTTCGGTGAGGTCGAGGCGGTGGCCGGCATCGACCTGGCGGCGTACGGCGGGCAGGCCACCGCCCTGCTCGGGCGCAACGGCGCCGGGAAGTCCACCACGATGCGGGTGCTGGCCGGCGTCGTACCCCCAACCGAGGGCCGGGTCAGTGTGGACGGGCACGACGTGGTGACCGCGACCCTCGCGGCCCGCCAGGCCAGCGGCTACTGCCCCGATGTCGGGGGGCTGGTGCCCCGGGCCACCGCTTGGGAGCATCTCCAGCTCTCCGCCCGGCTGCGTCGGATGACGGGGTGGGAGGACCGCGCGCGCGACCTGCTCGAGCGCTTCGAGCTCGGAGATGCCGCGCACCGGGTCACCGGTGGCTACTCGCACGGCATGGGCCGTCGGCTCTCGGTGCTCCTCGCGGCCCTGCACGAGCCGCGGGTGCTGCTGCTCGACGAACCCTTTGACGGCGTCGACCCGATCGGGGTGGAGGCAACGCTCGAGGTGATCACCCAGGCCCGCGCGCGCGGCGCCTGCATCCTGGTCTCGACCCACCTGCGCGAGCTCGCGATCGAGGCCTGCGAGACGGTCCTGGTGCTCCGGGGCGGTGCCCGGGTCGCGACCGCTGCCGCGTCGGACATGACCGGGGACGAGGGGGCTCGTGCCTACCGCCGACTCCTGGACTGACGTCGCCGGCCGGGCGGTCGTCGACGTCACCCACCTGGTCCGCTTCCGCACCGCGACGGTACGCCGGCGCAGCACCGCCCCGGCCCTGGTGGCCGGCTTCCTGGGGCTCACGGTCCTGGCCGCGGTGGTCCCCGCTTTCGTCGAGGGCGCGGCGTCCAGCACGCGCGCCGCTGACGTGCGGCTGCTGCTGCCCACGGTGCTGGCCGGCTTCCTCATCCTGGCGATCGTGGCCGCGGTCGCCTCCGGCGGTGGCCGCGAGCTGGTGGCCCGGGACCAGGCCGTCGCCTTCCCGATCAGCCCGACGACCGACCACCTCGGCTCGCTGCTGCTCGCCCCACTGAACATCGCCTGGCTGATCCAGGCGTGGTTCCTGCTCGGCAGCACTGCCTACTCCCTGATCCCCTCGCTGCTGCTGCCCGCCCAGATCGGCATGGTGCTGTGGCTGGCCATCGCCACCGCCCTGGCCCAAGTGGTCGCCTGGTCCATGGAGGCAATCCGGCGACGTCCGCACGGCATCGGCTCGGTCCGGGCTCTCGGTGTCCTGCTGGCGCTCGCCGGTCTCGCCCTCCAGCTGTCGGGCCGGCTGACCGACGTGCTCGACCGGATCCCGACGGTGTGGCTGGTCGGTGGCCTGAGCGAGGGCTGGACCTGGCGCTGGGCCGGCACCGTGCTCGTCGAGGTGCTGCTGCTCGGCATCGCCGTGGTCCTGGGCGCCGTCCCCGCCCACCTCGCGGCCCGGCGTACGCCGCGCGACGAGGTGCGCGCCGAGAGCGGCCACCGCCCGGCCCGGCCGATGCCGAGGACCGTCCTGGGTGCCCTGGTCCGCACCGACCGGGCCTCGGTCTGGCGCGCGGTCCCGATGCGGCGCGGGCTGGCGGTGCTGGCCATCGCTCCCGGTCTGGTGGCGATCGCCGGTGACCTGCCGTGGTCGACGATGACGCTCCTGCCGGGGCTGGTCGCCTCGGGTGGTGCGCTGCTCTTCGGCGTGAACGCCTGGTGCCTGGACGGTCGGGGTGCCCTCTGGCGAGCCAGCCTCCCGGTCGCGCCGGGGGCGGTCTTCACTGCTCGGGCCTGGGTGCTGGCGGAGTTCCTGATCGTCGCCGCGGGCGTCACGCTGGCGCTGGCGAGCCTGCGCGCGGGCGCCCCCACCCGATCCGAGCTGGCGGCGCTCGGGGCGACCTGGCTGGTCGTGACCGTGCAGGTCGTGGCCGCCTCGTTGCGCTGGTCGGACCAGAGCCCCTTCGCGGTCGACCTCCGCTCGGCGCGCGCCACCCCCGCCCCGCCGGTGAAGATGGTGAGCTACTCCGCCCGCCTCGCGGTGAGTACGACGCTCACCGGGCTGGTGTTCTCCCTGGTCTCCCGGGCGCCGGACTGGGAGCTGCCCCTCCTGGTCGCGCTGCCATTCCTGGCCTGGACGCTGACCCGGCTCCTGCGCACGCGTCGCCGCTGGCTCGACCCCGCTGCCCGCGCCCGAGTCGTGACCGCGGTGTCGGCCTGATCATCACAAGATGGGGACGGCCTGGCGCTGGCAGTCGGCCTGCGCGGCGCTGAACCGTGCGAGGTCCGGGCCGTCCCAGGCGCCGGTCAGCGTGTCCACGACCGCGGCCCGCAGCTGGTCCTCGGTGAGGGCAACGCGCAGGCACTGGGTGTAGGTCCCACGGTCGATCTTCCCGTGGCTGAGCTGCTCCTGGGCGCGGGCCGACTGCTCGACGAAGTCGGTGCAGCTGAACTGGGCGTCGACCCAGGTCCCGGCGTCTGCGCGGGAGAGCTTCGGCAGCTCGGCCACCACGTCGTACGACGCGTCCAGGACGCCGGCGCCCCGGAGCTCGGCAGGCGTCATCCGCTCGAGCAGAGCCTCAGCGAAGCAGGTGGCGTCGGCGGTCTCCCGGGCGCTGGCGTGATCCCCGGCGACCAGCTCGCTCAGCCCGGCGCGGATCGCGTCGGTGTCGGCCGGGCTCAGGGCCTCCTTGTCGGCCGAGCCGCCTCCCGAGCACCCGACGGCGAGGGCGAGGAGCAGCACCAACGGCACACCGACGCGGACGATGGTGGACGGGGTCACGGTTCTCCTCGGACGGGTCGGGGGCTGGCTCGATCCTCCCATTAGGGTGCCGAGCATGGACTTCTCTCCCTCCGCTCGCGCCGCTGACCTCACCGATCGCGTCGCCGCGTTCATCGCCACGGAGATCGAGCCGATCGAGCCGGGCTACCACCAGGAGCTGGCCGAGCTGCGACGTACCGGCGACCCGTGGCAGCCGCTGCCGATCCTCGACGAGCTCAAGGCCAAGGCCCGCGCGCAGGGGTTGTGGAACCTCTTCCTGCCCCACGAGCACGCCGGGGAGTACGCCGCCCGGTTCGGCACCGACGGCGGCGAGGGACTCACCAACGTCGACTACGCCCCCATCGCCGAGCTGACCGGTCGCTCGGCGATCGCGCCGCTGATCTTCAACTGCAACGCCCCCGACACCGGCAACATGGAGGTGCTGCTGCGCTACGGCACCGAGGCGCAGCGCGCGGAGTGGCTCGAGCCCCTGCTCGACGGGAAGATCCGCTCGGCCTTCACGATGACCGAGCCCGGCGTCGCCTCCTCGGATGCGACGAACATGGCGGCCACCGCCGTGGTCGACGGCGACGAAATGGTCATCAACGGCACCAAGTGGTGGTCGACCGGGGTGGGCAACCCCGACTGCAAGATCTTCGTCTTCATGGGGCTGACCGATCCCGACGCCGACCGGCACCACCGACACTCGATGGTGCTCGTGCCGCGCGACACCCCCGGCGTCAAGGTCGAGCGGATGCTCTCCACGATGGGGATCTACGACGAGCCGCTCGGCCACGGCGAGGTCTCCTTCACCGACGTCCGGGTGCCGCTCGCCAACGTGCTCAGCGGTCCCGGCGAGGCGTTCGGCATCGCGCAGGGGCGCCTGGGGCCCGGCCGGGTGCACCACTGCATGCGACTGATCGGCCTGGCCGAGCTCGCGCTCGAGCTGGCCTGCAAGCGCGGCCTCGAGCGCTCGGCGTTCGGCAAGCCGCTGGCCTCGCTCGGCGGCAACCGCGAGCGGATCGCGGACGCCCGGATCGCCATCGACATGGCGCGGCTGCTGGTGCTCAACGCCGCTTGGAAGCTCGACGTGGGCGGCCCGATGAACGCTCTCTCGGAGGTCTCGCAGATCAAGGTGGCGGTGCCGATCATGGCCCAGCAGGTCATCGACATGTCCATGCAGCTGCACGGCGGCGCGGGCCTCTCCGACGACTTCCCGCTCTCCGCGGCCTGGACCTCTGCCCGTGCGCTCCGGCTCGCGGACGGTCCCGACGAGGTGCACCGCGGCGTCGTGGCCCGCCTCGAGCTCGGCAAGTACGGCGCTCGCCGGTGAGAGTCCTCGTCACGGGAGCCGCCTCCGGCCTCGGGGCTGCCCTCTCGGCTGCCTTCGAGGCCCGCGGTGACGAGGTGCTGCGCACCGACCTGACGCTCGACTCGTCCGCGGACTCGGTCGACGCGATGCGCCTGGACATCACCTCCGAGGACGACTGGGCTGCTGCGCTCGGCCTCGTGGAGGAGCGGTGGGGCGGCCTCGACGTCCTGGTCAACAACGCCGGGGTCGCCGGTGGCGGCCGCCTCGACGTCGCCTCGATGGCCGAGTGGGAGTGGATCACCGAGATCAACCTCTTCGGTGCGGTGCGCGGCACCCGGACCTTCGTCCCCATGTTCAAGCGCCAACGCTCGGGCCACATCGTCAACGTCGCTTCCCTCGCGGGGCTGGTCCACCCGGCCGGGATGGCGTCGTACAACGCGGTCAAGGCCGCGGTCGTGGCCCTGACCGAGACGACCGGCCACGAGCTCGCGTCGTACGGCGTGCGCGCCAGCGTGGTGTGCCCGTCGTACTTCAGGACCAACCTGATGTCCTCGCTGCAGGGCGAGGACAAGGCGCTCGGTGCGGTCGTCTCGCACCTGGTGGAGAGCTCGCCGTTCACCGCCGAGCAGATCGCGGCGGCTGTCCTCGACGGGATGGACCGCGGCGAGGAGCTGATCATCCCCGACGCGGCGGCGCAGGCGGCGTACGACCTCAAGGTGCGCGACCGTCCGGCGTACGACGCCGTGATGCGCGCCCAGGCCGCGAAGCTGGACGGGAGCATCTGATGACACCGACCCACGACGACGCCGGCAACCCGGCAAAGCCGGTCCGCGACGAGGACGCCTTCGACGTGGCGGCCGTGGCCGACTGGTTGCGGGAGCACGCGACGCTGCCCGCCGGCTGGGCGGCGAGTGATCTGGACGGCACCCCCGAGGTGCGCCAGTTCCCGGGGGGAGCCTCGAACCTCACCTACCTGCTGCGCTACGGCACGCAGACGGACCGCGCGCGGGACCTGATCCTGCGGCGGCCGCCCGCCGGGGTGAAGGCCGCGAGTGCCCACGACATGGGGCGCGAGTTCCGGATCCAGTCGGCCCTCGCGCCGGTCTTCCCCTACGTCCCCGCCATGGTCGGCTTCTGCCAGGACGACTCCGTGATCGGTTCGGAGTTCTACGTCATGGAGCGGCTCGAGGGGACGATTCTGCGTCGCGAGCTGCCCTGGCCGATGTCGGCCGTGGAGGCGTCCACGCTCTGCGCCAACGCGCTGAACGTCCTGGTCTCGCTGCACTCGGTGGACGTCGAGGCGCATCCCGAGCTGGCCAACCTGGGCCGGGGTGACGGGTACGTCGCTCGCCAGGTCGCCGGCTGGACCGACCGGTTCGCCAAGGCCCGCACCGACGACACCGGCGACTGGTCCGACATCGTCGCCTGGCTCGACCGGCACCAGCCCGCGGACGTGGCCCAGCGCCTGATCCACAACGACTTCCGGCTCGACAACATGGTGCTCGCCCCCGACGACCGGCTCCGGATCATCGGCGTCCTCGACTGGGAGATGGCCACGGTCGGGGACCCGCTGATGGACCTCGGCGGCATGTTGTCGTACTGGGTGGAGGCCGGCGACGACGAGTTCTTCCAGATGTTCCGCCGGCAGCCCACGACCGAGCCGGGGATGTGGACCCGGACCGACTTCGTCGAGCGCTACTGCGACCGGATGGGCTTCGAGGTGACGCCGGCGCAGTGGCGCTTCTACGAGGTCTTCGGGCTGTTCCGGCTCGCGGTCATCGCCCAGCAGATCTGGTACCGCTACTTCCACGGACAGACCACCAACGAGGCGTACGCCGTCTTCGGCCCAGCCGTCGGCTACCTCGAGACCCGCTGCCGCTCGCTGATCGCGC
The DNA here is from genome assembly GCA_963850965.1 of uncultured Actinomycetota bacterium. Classification (GTDB taxonomy): domain Bacteria; phylum Actinomycetota; class Actinomycetes; order Propionibacteriales; family Nocardioidaceae; genus Nocardioides. The sequence continues at coordinate 166,204 of CAWKMT010000006.1, forward strand.
CCTGACATGGGCGTGCTGCTGCTGGTGCGCCACGGCCAGGCCTCCTTCGGGGCGGACGACTACGACGTGCTCTCGCCGACGGGCTGGGAGCAGAGCCGACTGCTCGGTGCCTGGCTGGCCGATCGCGGCCTCACGCCCGACGTCCTCGTGCGCGGCGACATGCGGCGACACCGCGAGACCGTCGAGGGGATGGTCGAGGGCGGGAGGTGGGCGACGACCCCGGCCGAGGTGGACAGTGGCTGGAACGAGTTCGACCACCTCGGGGTGGTGTCGACCTACCCCGACCTTCCGGTCCCCGAGCCGGGCCAGGAGCTGGACCGGCGTGAGTTCCAGCGCTACTTCGAGCTGGCCACCCTGCGCTGGACCAGCGGTGCGTACGACGCGGAGTACCCCGAGGCGTACGGCGCCTTCGTCGCCCGGGTGCGTGCCGCGCTCGACCGGGCGTGCACGGCGGCCGGCCCGGGCGGGACCGCGGTGGTCGTGAGCTCGGGCGGCCCGATCGCGGCTGCCTGCGCTGCGCTGGTCGACCCGAGCGGCGACGACCCGGCGACGCTGGCCCGGCTGTGGAGCCGCTTCAACACGGTCACGGTCAACTCGTCGGTCACCCGCGTGGTCGTCGGCTCGACCGGACCGCGGCTGCTCACCTTCAACGAGCACCCGCACCTCGCGGGTGAGACGCTGACCTATCGCTGACCTGCCACTTGTGGTCGCGCACAACCCGCTGACCTGCCACTTCTGGTCGCCGTACGGCGACCAGAAGTGGCAGGTCAGCGGTGTTGCGGCGACCACAAGTGGCAGGTCAGCTGTCAGACCATCTTCTTGAAGATCGACACCGGCGCGTGCTTCATCACGACCGACAGCGGCGCCCACGGCAGGGCCGGGACGTAGGCCGAGGCCTTCTCCTTCTCGATCGCGCGGACCATCGAGCGCACTCCGCTCTCGGCCGAGGCCATCATCCCGCCCTCGACGGCGCCGTCGGCCGTCATCTCGGTCTTGATGTAGCCCGGGTACAGCACGGTCACCTTGATCGGCTTGCCGTGCAGCTCGACGCGCAGGCCCTCGGCCAGGTGCGCGATCGCAGCCTTGGTCGCGGCGTAGGCGTTCAGCTCGCGGGGCAGTCCGCGCAGCGCCGACATCGAGGAGATCATCACCAGGTGCCCGGAGTTCTGGGCACGGAAGATCTCCATCGCGGCGTCGGTCTGCGCGAGCGCGGCGACGAAGTTGGTCATCACGGTCTCGCGGTTGGCGGCGTGCCCGCCGGTGCCGAGCTTGGCGCCCTTGCCGATGCCGGCGTTGATGATCACCCGGTCGATGGTGGTGAAGTCGGACTGGAAGGCGCGGAAGACCTCGAAGACCTGGTCGTCGTCGTTGACGTCGAGGGGGCGGACCTCGACGCGGCGCTCGGGGTGGGCCGCGAGGATCTCGGCCTTCAGGTCGTCGAGGCGTTCGACCCGACGGGCGCACAGGGCCAGGTCGTGGCCCAGGGCTGCGAACTGGCGGGCCATCTCGGCGCCGAGTCCCGAGGAGGCGCCGGTGATCAGGATGGTCTGGGAGGTTGCTCGGCTCATGCGTCGAGTCTCGCGTACGCGGGCCGCAGGGATTTCTCCGGGATCCAGCAGGCGGGACGGCCGCTCGCGCCTAGGCTGCTGGATCATGCCCCCCTCCCGTCTCGAGCCCAGCCCTGCCCGCGTCTGCATCATCGGTGCCGGATCGTCGGGGATCACCGCAGCCCAGGTGCTCGCTGACAAGGGGATCGCCTTCGACTGCTTCGAGATGGGCTCCGGGGTCGGTGGCAACTGGCGTTACGGCAACGACAACGGCGTGAGCTCGGCGTACCGCTCGCTGCACATCAACACCTCGCGCAGCGCCATGGAGTACGCCGCCTACCCGATGCCCGAGTCGCTCCCGGACTACCCGAGCCACTGGCAGATCGCGGACTACTTCGACGCCTTCGTGGACCACTTCGGCCTGCGCGAGCAGATCACCTTCCGCACCGAGGTCGTGAAGGTCGCGGCCGCGCAGGCCGGTGGGTACGACGTCACCGTGCGCTCGCTGGACAACGTGCGGGAGTCGGAGACCCACCACTACGACCACGTGATCGTCGCCAACGGCCACCACTGGGACCCGCGCTGGCCCGAGCCGGGCTTCCCGGGCAGCGAGGACTTCCCCGGCGAGCAGCTCCACGCGCACTACTACCGGACGCCGGACGTCTTCGCCGACAAGCGCGTGGTGGTGCTCGGCATCGGCAACTCGGCGACCGACATCGCGGTCGAGTCGTCGCGGGTGGCCACGGAGACACACCTCGCGATGCGGCGCGGGGCGCACATCCTGCCGAAGTACCTCTTCGGTGTGCCGACCGACCACCTGACCGACTCGCCGCTGGCGCGCGGACCGTTCGCGATGCAGAAGCTCGGCATGAAGACGATGCTGCGTCTCGCGGTCGGCAAGATGACCGACTACGGCCTCCCCGAACCCGACCACCAGGTGCTGGAGGCGCACCCCACGGTCAGTGATGACCTGCTCAGCCGGCTCGGTCACGGCGACATCTCGGTGAAGCCGAACATCGACCACTTCGAGGGCTCGACGGTCTGCTTCGTGGACGGCTCGAAGGTCGAGGCCGATGTGGTCGTCTACTCGACCGGCTACAAGGTGAGCTTCCCGTTCCTCGACGACACCGTGGTGCGGGCCGAGGACAACCACGTGGACCTCTATCGCCGGGTCGTCTCGCCGGACCACCCCGGGCTCTACTTCGTGGGCCTGATCCAGCCGCTGGGTGCGGTGATGCCGATCGCCGAGGCCCAGTCGCACTGGGTCGTCGAGCTGATCGCCGGCGAGGTGTCGCTGCCGCCGGTCGCCGAGATGCGCGCGCAGATCGCGGCGTACGACGCATCGCTGCGCAAGCGCTACGTCGCCTCGAAGCGGCACACGATCCAGGTCGACGCGCACACCTACCGCACCGAGCTCGCCAAGGAACGCAAGCGCCGCCGGGTCTGACCCGCGCCACACCCGGCCGGAGTCGCCGCGCAGGTCAGGCCTTGGGCTGGTTGACCACGACCGTGCCGAGGATCTTGTCGGCGAAGGTCTGGCGCTTGGCGTCCCACAGCGGCCACAGGTAGCCGAGGTAGCAGGGCAGCGCGTCAAGGATGTGGGCGAGGTAGCGCACGAAGGCGAGCCCCGCACCGATCGGCTGACCGGTCGTCGCCGAGACCAGCTTGATGCCCAGGACACCCTTGCCGATGGAGTAGCCCGTGCGGCCGCCCTTGAGGCAGGTGTTCCAGATGAAGAAGGCCAGGCTGGTCGCGAAGCCCAGCAGTATCAGCAGGGTCACGGCAGTGCCACCCGACGTGTTGACCGTGACGGTGCCATCGGCCAGCGTCGAGGTCTCGGCGGACGCCGCGAGCATGCCGTAGCCGATCCACAGCGGGAAGCCTGCGACCCCGACCAGCAGCCCGTCGATGAGGTAGGCACCGACCCGCTTGCCCCAGTTGGCGTAGTCGCCGAGCGGTGCGCCGGCGGGGGGCTGGCCGTAGCCGGGCTGCTGGCCGTAGGGGTTCGCCTGGCCGTAGGGGTTGGGCTGATCGGCGGGAGGAGGGGTGCCGTAGTCGGACATCGGGAGCCTTTCGGGGGCGGCGGTGGTGATCGGGCGTCAGCGTAGTGCTGCCGAGGGACAAGCGGCGTGCATACGTGGTATACATACCCGGTATCCATCGGTGACGGGGTCGATGGAGCACTCGTGAAGGAGGCCGGTCGTGTCGGTGAGACAGGCGTTGTTGGCGCTGCTCGAGCAGGAGCCGATGTACGGCTACCAGCTGCGGGCCGAGTTCGAGCTCCGGACCGGAGGGACCTGGCCGCTCAACGTCGGGCAGGTCTACACGACCCTGACCCGGCTGGAGCGCGACGGCCTGGTCGAGGGCACCGGCCAGGACGGCGAGGGCCACCTGATGTACCGCCTCACCGACCTGGGTCGGGACGAGGTTGCCCAGTGGTTCACCACGCCGGTCGGCCGCACCCAGCCCCCGCGCGACGAGCTCGCGATCAAGCTCGCCCTCGCCGTGACCGTGCCCGGCGTCGACGTCGGCGCCGTGATCCAGCAGCAGCGCAGCGCCACGATGCGCGCGCTGCAGGACTACACCCGGCTCAAGCGCGGCCGACCGGTCGTCGGCAGCGGCGATGACCGGGGCGAGCTCGCCTGGGGCCTGGTCCTGGACTCCCTCGTCTTCTCGGCCGAGGCCGAGATCCGCTGGCTCGACCACTGCGAGGCGCGCCTGCGTCGTCACGCAGCTGCTTCGCCAGCTCGTGCCACGCAGCCCACCAACAGCCCGACCCACATCTCGGAGGCCACTCGATGAAACCCGTCCTGCAGCTCGACACCGTCACCCGCATCCATGGCGAGGGCGCCACCGAGGTGCACGCCCTGCGTGCCGTCTCGTTCGTTGCCCACGCCGGCGAGCTGGTCGCCGTGATGGGGCCCTCGGGCTCCGGCAAGTCCACACTCCTGACCCTGGCCGGGGGGCTCGACGCCCCCACCTCCGGCCGGGTCTCGGTGGAGGGCTCCGACCTGGCCACCCTCGGCAACAAGGGCCGGGCGAAGATGCGTCGGACCTCCATCGGCTACGTCTTCCAGGACTTCAACCTGATCCCCGCGCTCACCGCGGCCGAGAACGTCGCCCTCCCGCTGGAGCTCGACGGTCAGAGCGCCCGGGCCGCCCGCAAGGCCGCGCGCCAGGCGCTGGACGAGGTCGGCATCGGCGAGCTCTGGGACCGATTCCCCGACCACATGTCCGGGGGCCAGCAGCAGCGGGTCGCCATCGCCCGCGCCGTCGTCGGGGAGCGCCGCCTGATCCTGGCCGATGAGCCGACCGGCGCCCTCGACACCGAGACCGGCGAGGAGATCCTCAAGCTGCTGCGTGCGCGCTGCGATGCTGGAGCGGCCGGCGTCATGGTCACCCACGAAGCCCGCCACGCCGCCTGGGCGGACCGGGTGGTCTTCCTGCGCGACGGTGTCGTCGTCGACGAGTCCGGCGCCGTCCCGGTCGACGCCCTGCTCGAGCGGGGCCTGGCCCGATGACGCGACTGCGAGCCTGGCGGGTGCCGCTGCTGCTGGCCTGGCGCGACGTGGCGCGCTCCCGAGCGCGCAGCGCCCTGGTGCTGGTGATGATCGCGCTGCCGGTGCTGGCCGTCACCGCTGCCCTCGTCGTGCAGTCCACCCAAGACGTCTCCGGGGTGGAGTCGCTGGACCGCCGGCTCGGGACTGCGGATGCCCGGGTCGCGGTCGGGCAGGGGGCGGGTGCGGTCTACCAGGACTTCGACCCTGACTTCGGCCGCGGCTCCGGGACCTCGGGCAAGGAGCTGGCGAAGGCCACGCTCGTCGACGTACGCCGCGTGCTCGGCGCCGAGGTCCCCGCCATCGAGCAGAGGCAGGGCAGCCTGCGGGTCACCACCGAGAAGGGGGTCGGCAACGCGGAGTACCTCGAGACCGATCTGGCTGACCCACTCGCGGCCGGCTTGGTCGACCTGACGTCGGGCCGGCTCCCGCGCAGTGCCGACGAGGTGGTCATCAACGCCGCGCTGGCGGCCAAGGGCTACCGCGTCGGAGATCGGCTCGGGCTGGTCGACGACGCCTCGGGTGGCGTCGAGGCGGGCGCGTCGCCGAGGATCGTCGGACTGGCCGAGTCCGCAAATATTCGGTCCTACCCCTTCGTGGCCGGACCGATCGCCAGCATCGAGCAGCAACCCACGCGCGGCCACGTCTGGCTGGTCGGCGGGGGAGAAGTCTCCTGGGAGCAGGTCCGCGAGCTGAACGCGATCGGCGCCACGGTGCTGTCACGTGCCGTGGTCACCGACCCGCCTCCCGACTCGGCGCTCGCGCCCGAGATGGACTTCTACGGCGGCGGTGACGATGCCCTCATCGCGGTGCTGGTGCTCGTGGTGGTGATGGCGCTGCTCGAGGTGGTGCTGCTGGCCGGTCCGGCGTTCGCGGTGAGTGCCCGCAGGCAGGCCCGGACCCTGGCCCTGCTGGCGGCCGCCGGTGGCACGCCGAGTCAGGCTCGCCGCGTGGTGTTGGCCGGTGGCGTGGTGCTCGGTGGGTTGGCTGCCGCGCTCGGTGTCCTGCTGGGCGTGGCCACCGGCTGGGCGCTGCTGCCCCTCGTGCAGCGGTGGTCCACCTCGTGGTTCGGCCCGTTGGAGGTGCCGTGGCTCCCCGTCCTCGGCGTGGGCGGCTTCGGCCTGCTCAGCGCCGTGCTGGCCGCGATCGTGCCGGCGTGGCTGGCCTCGCGCCAGGACGTGGTGGCGGTCCTCGCCGGACGTCGCGGTGACCGACCCGCCGGCGTCCGATCGCCGCTCCTCGGCCTGCTCCTGCTCGGGGTCGGCGTAGCCGGCGCCGTGTTCGGCGCCCGTCAGGTCGGGGGTGGCGAGCTCTGGATCGCCGGGTCGGCGATCTTCGCGGTCCTCGGGATGATCCTGCTCGTGCCGGTCGTGCTGGTGGTGCTGGCCTCGCTCGCCCGCTGGCTCCCGCTGAGCCTGCGCTACGCCGTCCGCGATGCGGCCCGGCACCGCACCCGGACCGTCCCCGCCGTCGCGGCGGTCGCGGCCACGGTCGCCGGAGTGGTGGCGCTCGGGATCGCCATCACCAGCGACGCGGCCGAGAACGAAGCGACCTACGCGGCGGGTCTGCCACTGGGCCAGGGGGCGCTCTCCGGCTACGGCCTGGACCCCGCCCGGTGGGGTGAGGTGAGCGCCCTGGTCAGCCGCGAGATCCCCGGGGTCAGCGTCACACCCGTCGTGGGACTCCCGGAGAACTATGGTGTCGGCCGCCAGGTGAGCTACCAGGTCAGCCTCCGCGAGCCCGGGAGTCGGCAGGAGGTGCTCACCGGGTACTCCGTGAGCTTCGGATCGGGCGTGCTCGTCGCCGACTCGCTCCCGGCCGTGGTGACCGGTCTCGAGCAAGCCCAGGAGGCACAGATCGACTCCGCGCTCGCCGCCGGTGGGCTGGTGGTGTTCACCGACCGTCCGGTGAGGGCGGACGAGGTGCGGATCCGGATCCAACGCACCCAGGGGGACCGCTCGACGAAGCTGGTGAGCACCACCGTGCCGGCGACGTACGTGCAGTGGCCCCAGGGCTTTCCCACGCTCCAGACGGTCCTCTCGCCCGAGGCGGCGCAGTCGCTCGGCGTGGAGCCCGCCACGGTCTCGCTCTCGTTGAGCGGCACGGAGATCACCCCGACGCAGGAGTCGAACGTCGTGGAGGCGCTCGGGACGATCACCTCGGACGCCGGGCTCTACGTCGAGCGCGGCTACCAGGGCGAGGAGGAGACCCGGATCATCCAGCTGATCCTCGGCGCGCTCGGGGCGGTGCTGATGCTCGGGGGCACCTTGACCGCGACGTTCCTGGCGCTCTCGGATGCGCGGCCGGACCTGGCCACGCTGTCGGCGGTCGGGGCCTCGCCCCGTCGTCGCCGGAGCGTCGCCGCGGCGTACGCCGTGGTGGTCGGGATGGTGGGGGCGCTGCTCGGGGCTGCGGTGGGCTTCATTCCCGGGATCGCGGTGACCTATCCGCTGACCGGCGCGGTGAACGGCGCCTACCGGCCCGAGGGGATGAACCTGCCCGACCACTACGTGGATGTCCCGTGGCTGCTGATCGGTGCCGTGGTCGTGGGACTGCCGCTCTTCACCGCGCTGGTGGTCGGACTCGTCTCGCGTTCGCGTCTGCCCCTGGTCGCTCGGCTGGACTGACCCGCTCGACCCCCACCAATAAAAAGTCAGGCTTGACTGTTTGTTGGTGGGGGTCCATGCTGGCCGGGTGACCAGCCAGCCCGCAACCTCAGCGGGAACCGTGCGCGTGCCCCAGGAGGAGCGGACCCGCGCCATGCGGGCGCGGCTCCTGGAGGCCACGGTGGACTGCCTCGTCGAGCACGGCTTCGCCCGGACCTCGACCACCCTCGTCTCGGACCGGGCCGGGGTCAGCCGCGGTGCCCAGCTGCACCACTTTCCGAGCAAGAACGACCTCGTCGTCGCGGCCGTGGCCCACCTGACCGAGATCCGGGGCGCCGAGCTGGCCGCGGCGGCCGCGAAGCTGCCGTCCGGCCCGCGGCGCACGCGCGCGGTGCTCCAGATGCTCGGCGACCACTTCGCCTCGCCGGTCTTCACCGCCGCCCTCGAGCTCTGGGTCGCGGCCCGCACCGATGCCGCGTTGCTCGAGGCGGTGGCCCCGCTCGAGCTGCGGGTGGGCCGCGACACCCACCGGCTCACCGTCGAGCTGCTCGGCGCCGACGAGTCCCGACCCGGCGTCCGCGAGCTCGTCCAGGCGACCCTCGACCTGGTCCGCGGCCTCGGCCTCGCGACCACCATCACCGACGACACCCGCCGCCGCGGTCGGATCCTCGACCAGTGGGCCCTCACCCTCGACCACGCCCTGACCCAGGAGTCCTGATGTCCGCACTGCTCGACGGCCTGCTCGCCGACCTCAAGGCCGAGGGGGATCAGCTCTGGAACGTCGTCGCCGGTCTCGACGAGGCCGCGTGGTCCACCCCGACGCCCGCCGAGGGCTGGGACATCTCCACCCAGATCGCCCACCTGCTCTGGACCGACGAGGTCGCGGCCGTCGCCGCCACCGACAAGGAGGCCTGGGACGCCCTGGTGCTCCAGGCGATCGCCGACCCGACCGGCTTCGTCGACGCCTCCGCCCTCGAGGTGGCTCGCCTCAAGCCGGCCGCGCTGCTGGCCCGCTGGGGCTCGGCCCGCGAGGGCCTCGGCGCCGCCCTGCGCGGTCTGCCCGAGGGCCAGAAGATGCCGTGGTTCGGACCGCCGATGTCGGCCGCCTCGATGGCCACGGCCCGCTACATGGAGACCTGGGCGCACGCCCTCGACGTGTACGACGCCCTGGGCGTCACCCCCGAGATCACCGACCGGATCAAGCACGTGGCCCACCTCGGGGTCCGCACCCGCAACTTCGCCTTCTCCGTGCACGAGCTCGAGGCCCCGGCCGAAGAGTTCCGCATCGAGCTCACCTCCCCCTCGGGCGAGGTCTGGGCCTGGGGTCCCGAGGAGGCCGCGCAACGGGTGAGCGGGTCGGCGTACGACTTCTGCCTGCTGGTCACCCAGCGCCGGCACCGTGGCGACACCGACCTCATCGCGGTCGGGGACGACGCCGAACGCTGGCTGGGCATCGCGCAGGCGTTCGCCGGTCCTCCGGGCGGCGGCCGCGAGGCGGAGGTCGGCTCATGAGCGTCCTGCGGATCGGCAACTGCTCGGGCTTCTACGGCGACCGGCTCAGCGCCATGCGCGAGATGCTCGAGGGCTCCGCCGACGGCCACGGCCTCGACGTCCTGACCGGTGACTACCTTGCCGAGCTGACCATGCTGATCCTCGGCAAGGACACGATGAAGGACCCCTCGCTCGGCTACGCGCGGACCTACGTGCGCCAGGTCGAGGACTGCCTGGGACTGGCGCTGGAGAGCGGTGTGAAGCTGGTCGCGAACGCCGGCGGCCTCAACCCCGCGGGACTCGCCGACAAGCTCCGCGAGGTGGCTCGCGGCCTGGGCCTGGACCCGAAGATCGCGCACGTGGAGGGTGACGACCTCCGTCCGCTCGGGCTCTGGGAGGGCGCGCTGACCGCCAACGCCTACCTCGGTGGGTTCGGCATCGCGGCGGCCCTGACCGGCGGCGCTGACATCGTCGTCACCGGCCGGGTCACCGACGCCTCGCTGGTCGTCGGTCCGGCGATCGCGCACTTCGGCTGGACGCCCACGTCGTACGACGAGCTGGCCGGTGCGGTTGTCGCCGGGCACGTCCTGGAGTGCGGCACTCAGGCGACCGGCGGCAACTTCTCCGGCTTCCGCACCCTCCCGCACACGGGTCAGCCGCTGGGCTACCCGCTCGCCGAGATCGCGGCCGACGGCTCCTGCGTGATCACCAAGGCCGACGGCACCGGGGGCGCGGTCACCCGCGACACGGTGACCGCGCAGCTGGTCTACGAGATCCAGTCGACCCGCTACCTCGGCCCGGACGTCACCACGCTGCTCGACACCCTCACCCTCGCCCAGGCCGGGCCAGACCGGGTCGCGATCACCGGCGTGCGTGGCGAGGCGCCGCCCGAGCAGCTCAAGGTCTGCGTCAACGAGCTGGGCGGCTTCCGCAACACCGTCGAGCTGGTGCTGACCGGCCTCGACATCGAGGCGAAGGCCGACTGGGTGCGCGAGCAGCTCACCCCGTCGCTCGGCGCCGCCTCGGTCAGCTGGACCCGGACCGCCCTCCCGACGCCCGATGCGGACACCGAGGAGGGCGCCTCCTGCCTGCTGCGGTGCACGGTGATGGATGCCAAGCCCGAGCCGGTCGCGAAGGCCTTCACCGGCCCGGCCGTCGAGCTGGCGCTGGCGTCCTACCCCGGCTTCACGATGACCGGCCCGCCCGGACCGCCCACGCCGTACGGCGTCTACCGGGCGGCGTACGTCGACCGCAGCGTGGTCACCCACTGCGTGGTGCATGCCGACGGGACCCGACAGGAGATCGCCGAGCCGACCGAGTTCAGCACCAGCGACCCGCAGGCCGGCACCCGCCCCTCGCCGTACCCTGCGCCGGCGGATCAGCTCAACCGCCGGATGCCGCTGGGCAGCTTCGTGCACGCCCGGTCCGGCGACAAGGGTGGCGACGCGAACCTCGGCCTGTGGATCACCCACGACGGCCCCGGCGCGAGCGAGAAGTACGACGCGCGCGTCACCTGGCTGAGCAAGCTGATCACCCCGCGCAAGATCCAGGAGCTGCTGCCCGAGACGGCCGACCTCGAGGTCGAGGTCTTCCTGCTGCCCAACCTCGGCGCCGTCAACGTGCTGATCCACGGGCTGCTCGGCGAGGGGGTTGCCGCGTCGACCCGCTTCGACCCCCAGGCCAAGGGGCTCGGTGAGTGGGCCCGCTCCCGCACCGTGCACATCCAGGAGGCCCTGCTGTGACTCGCGCCTTCTTGCTCCGTCGTCCCTGCTTCACCATGGGATGCAGCCGAACCGTCACTTCCCACGGCGAATTCACCATGGGAACTGTTGCTTCACCTGCATCCCATGGTGAAGCAACGCAGCCTGCACCGACCCCGAGGGGCGGCCGATGAACACCCGCCTGCTCGACGAGCGAGAGGCGCTGCGGGAGTCCAGCCGCGAGTTCGTCCGGCGCGAGGTGGCTCCGCACCTCCAGGAGTGGGAGGACGCCCAGTCGGTGCCGCGCGAGCTGCACCTCGCGGCGGCCAAGCAGGGCCTGCTCGGCATCTCGTTCCCCGAGTCCGTCGGCGGCGAGGGCGGTGACCTGCTGGACTCGGTCGCCATGCAGGAGGGCTGCTTCGAGGCCGGTGCGTCGAGCGGGCTGATGGCCGCCCTCTTCACCGGCGGGATCGCGCTGCCGCACCTGGCGGCCAACGGCTCGGCCGACCTGGTCGACCGGTTCGTCCGCCCGACCCTGGCCGGCGAGAAGATCGGCTCCCTGGCGATCACCGAGCCCGGGGGCGGCTCGGACGTCGCGGCGATCCGGACCACCGCGGTCCGCGACGGTGAGCACTACGTCGTCAACGGCACCAAGACCTTCATCACCTCCGGCGTCCGCGCCGACTTCGTGACCACGGCCGTGCGCACCGGCGGCCCGGGCCACGGCGGAGTGAGCCTGCTCGTCATCGAGAAGGGCACGCCCGGCTTCACCGTCGACCGGACCCTGACCAAGATGGGCTGGCACTGCTCCGACACCGCCGAGCTGGCCTTCGTCGATGCCCGGGTGCCGGTCGCGAATCTCGTCGGCGCCGAGAACTCCGGCTTCATCCAGATCGCCGAGCAGTTCGTGGTCGAGCGGATCGCCCTCGCAGTCCACGCCTACGCCATCTCGGCCCGCTCGCTCGAGCTCACCGCCGCCTACTGCCGCGAGCGGGAGACCTTCGGCAAGCCGCTGATCGCCAACCAGGTGGTCCGGCACAAGCTGGTCGAGATGCGCCGCCAGGTCGAGGTCGCCCGCACCTACACCCACGCCGTCGCCGCTCGCCACGCTGCCGGCGAGGACGTCATCGCCGAAGCCTGCCTGGCCAAGCAGACGGCGGTCGACTGCGCGACGTACGTCTGCAACGAGGCGGTGCAGCTGCACGGCGGCACCGGCTATCTGCACGGCACCGAGGTGGAGCGGCACTACCGCGACGCCCGGATCCTGCCCATCGGTGGCGGTGCCACCGAGGTGCTGACCGACCTGGCCGCCCGGCTGCTGGGCTACACCCCATGACCCCGAACCCGACGAAGAACCTGCGAGAGGACCACTGATGTCGCTGCTGCGATCGATGACTGGGGAGGTGTCGGTGACCATGGCCGCCGCTCCCGACAAGGTGTGGGACCTCGTCAGTGACGTGACCCGGATCGGTGAGTTCTCGCCGGAGACCTTCGAGGCCGAGTGGACCCGCGGGTCGACCGGGCCCGAGACCGGGGCGACGTTCCGCGGGCACGTGAAGCGCAATGGGGTGGGGCCGATCTACTGGGCGCCGTGCAAGGTCCGGGCCTGCGTGCCGAACGAGCTCTTCGAGTTCTCCGTGATCGCCAACGGTCCGGTCACCGCCTGGGGCTACCGGCTCGAGCCGGTCGAGGGCGGCACGCGCGTCACGGAGTACTTCCGGATCGAGCCGACCGCGATCATGCGGGTCTACTGGGGCGTGCTCGGTCACCTGCGTGGACGCACCAACGAGCGCGGGATGCGCACCACGCTGGAGCGGATGAAGGCGGTGCTCGAGGCGTGAGCCCGACCCAGCAGGACGTGCACCCGACCCGCCGCGAGGCGATGCTCGCCAAGCTCGCCGACCTCGACACCGAGCACGCCAAGGCAGTCGCGGGCGGTGGCGAGAAGTCGGTCGCCCGCCACCACGCGCGCGGCAAACTGATGCCCCGCGAGCGGATCGAGCTGCTCATCGACGAGGGGTCGGCGTTCCTCGAGCTCTCCCCGCTGGCCGGCTGGGGCACCGACTTCAGCGTCGGCGCCAGTGTCGTGACCGGCATCGGCGTCATCGAGGGCGTCGAGTGCATGATCACCGCCAACGACCCCTCGGTGAAGGGTGGCGCCTCGAACCCCTGGACGGTCAAGAAGATCTTCCGGGCCTCCCAGATCGCGGAGGAGAACCGGCTCCCCACCGTCTCCCTGGTCGAGTCCGGCGGCGCGGACCTGCCGACCCAGAAGGAGATCTTCATCCCCGGTGGTCGGCTCTTCCGCGACATCACCCGGTCCTCGGCGGCCAAGACGCCCACGGTGGCGCTGGTCTTCGGCAACTCCACCGCGGGCGGCGCCTATGTCCCCGGCATGAGCGACTACACCGTCATGGTCCGCAACCAGGCCAAGGTCTTCCTGGGAGGTCCGCCGCTGGTGAAGATGGCCACCGGTGAGGAGTCCGACGACGAGTCGCTGGGTGGGGCCGAGATGCACGCCCGCACGTCCGGGCTGGCCGACTACCTGGCTGAGGACGAGCGCGACGCGCTGCGGATCGGACGCCGGATCGTCGCGCGGCTCAACTGGCGCAAGGCCCGGCCCGAGCAGGAGCGGTCGTACGCCGAGCCGGACGCCGACCCCGACGGCCTGCTCGACCTGATCCCCACCGACCTCAAGGAGCCCTTCGACCCGCGCGAGGTGATCGCCCGGATCTGTGACGGGACCAGCGCGAGCAACGCGACGCCGTTCGACGAGTTCAAGCCGCTCTACGGCCCCTCGCTCGTCACCGGGTGGGCGCAGCTGCACGGTCGCCCGATCGGGATCCTCGCCAACGCCCAGGGCGTGCTCTTCTCCGAGGAGGCCCAGAAGGCCACCCAGTTCATCCAGCTGGCCAACCAGATCGACGTGCCCCTGCTCTTCCTGCACAACACGACCGGCTACATGGTCGGCAAGGACTACGAGCAGGGCGGCATCATCAAGCACGGCGCGATGATGATCAACGCGGTCAGCAACTCCACCGTCCCGCACCTGAGCGTGGTGATGGGGGCGTCGTACGGCGCAGGGAACTACGGCATGAACGGTCGCGCCTTCGACCCGCGCTTCCTCTTCACCTGGCCCTCGGCGAAGTCCGCCGTGATGGGTCCGGCCCAGCTCGCCGGCGTCCTCGAGATCGTCGCGCGCCAGTCGGCGGAGTCCAAGGGGCAGACCTTCGACGCCGAGGGCTTCGCCGGGATCAAGGAGGTCGTCGAGGCCTCCATCGAGGAGCAGAGCCTGCCGTTCTTCCTCTCCGGGATGTTGTACGACGACGGGGTCATCGACCCGCGCGACACCCGCACCGTCCTGGGCATCTGCCTCTCCGTGATCGACAACGCAGCCTTCAGCGGCACCGACCGCTTCGGCGTCTTCAGGATGTGACCTCTCCCCATGACGTTCTCCACTCCTCCGCTTCGCTCCCCCGCGAACAACGCCACGAGGACCCCGACACTGGTTCCCGAGGTGGTCGCGTGATCACCAAGCTCCTCGTGGCCAACCGTGGCGAGATCGCCCGCCGGGTCTTCGCCACCTGTCGCCGACTCGGCATCGAGACGGTCGCGATCCACTCCGACGTCGACGCCGGCCTGCCGTTCGTCCGGGAGGCCGACCAGGCGGTCGCGCTGCCCGGGAACAGCCCCAGCGAGACCTACCTGCGCATCGACCTGGTGCTGGACGCCGCTCGCCGGTCCGGCGCCGACGCGATCCACCCGGGCTACGGCTTCCTCTCCGAGAACGCCGACTTCGCGCGGGCCGTGATCGCGGCCGGGCTGACCTGGGTGGGTCCCGCGCCCGAGTCGATCGACGCCATGGGCTCCAAGATCGAGTCGAAGAAGCTGATGGCCGCCGCCGGCGTCCCGGTGCTGGACAACCTCGGCGTCGACTCCGCCACCGAGGCGGACCTGCCGCTGCTGGTCAAGGCCTCGGCCGGTGGCGGTGGCCGCGGGATGCGGATCGTGCGCACCCTGGCCGACCTGCCCGCCGAGATCGCCACCGCGCAGGCCGAGGCGCTCTCCGCCTTCGGGGACGGCACCGTCTTCGTCGAGCCGTACGTCGAGACCGGCCGCCACGTCGAGGTCCAGGTCGTGGGCCACCGCGACGGCATCCTGGTGCTGGGCGAGCGCGACTGCTCCATCCAGCGCCGGCACCAGAAGGTCGTCGAGGAGTCGCCCGCCCCCGGGCTGGCCGACCCCGACCGGGCCGCGCTGCACGAGGCCGCCCGGGCCGCCGCCGCCGCGATCGGCTACCGCGGTGCCGGCACGGTGGAGTTCCTCGTGGACGCCGAGGACACCTCGCGGTTCTGGTTCCTGGAGATGAACACCCGGCTCCAGGTCGAGCACCCGGTCACCGAGCTGGTGCACGGGGTCGACCTCGTCGACCTCCAGCTCACCGTCGCCGAGGACCGCGAGCTCGACCTCCGGGTGATCGGGGAGACCTACGGCCACGCGATCGAGGTCCGCCTCTACGCCGAGGACCCGGCCGCCGACTGGCAGCCGCAGAGCGGGGTGCTCAGCCTGGTCGACGTCCCCGACGTCGCTGCCGAGTTCGACCTGCTCCATCGACCCGGGATCCGGCTGGACTCCGGATTCGAGTCCGGCAGTGAGGTCTCCACGCACTACGACGCGATGCTGGCCAAGGTGATCGCCTGGGCGCCGACGCGTGACCAGGCGGCCCGTCGGCTCGCCGATGCCCTCACCAAGACCAAGGTGCACGGGCTGCGGACCAACCGTGAGCTGCTGGTCCAGATCCTGCGCAGCCCGCACTTCCTCGCCGGCGAGCTCAACACCGCCTTCCTCCTCGACCACCCCGCGGTCCCGAGCGCCGAGGAGCCGGCCGGTCCGGCCACGGCGGGGGCGCTGGCCCTGGCCGAGCTCGCCGGCCTGGCCCGCACGGTCCAGGGCCGGATCCCGGTCGCCTGGCGCAACGTCGCCTCGCAGGCTCAGGTGACCGAGTTCGAGGACGACCTCCGGGTGGAGTGGCGCGGAGGCCGCGACGGCTACACCGTCGACGGGCTCACGGTCGTCTCCGCAAGCCCCACGTCGGTGACCCTCGAGGCGGACGGGGTGCGTACGACGTACGCGGTGGCCGTGAGCGGTGACCGGGTCGACGTGGACTCACCGCACGGCCACACCGTGCTGACCCGGGTACCCCGCTTCACCGACCCGGCGGACGCCGTGGCGAGCGGGTCGTTGCTGGCCCCCATGCCCGGCACCGTGGTGAGCGTCAGCGTCGAGATCGGCGCCGACGTGGTTGCGGGCCAGCCGGTCCTCGTCCTCGAGGCGATGAAGATGCAGCACACCGTGAGTGCGCCGTACGCCGGCGTGGTCACCCAGCTCAGCGTGATGCCCGGCGCCCAGGTGGCAGCCGGAGATGTGATGGCCGTCGTCGAAGGAGAAGACTCATGAGCGAGACCCAGATTGCATTCACCGAGACCGACGAGCGCCAGACCCTGCGCAAGGAGGTGGCGCGCCTGGCGAAGAACTACGGCCGCGACTACTTCACGACGCAGGCCCGCAGCGGGGGCAAGACCACCGAGCTGTGGCTGGAGATCGGCAAGAATGGCTACCTCGGGATCAACATCCCTGAGGAGTTCGGTGGCGGTGGCGGCGGCATCGGTGACGTCGCCGCGGTCTGCGAGGAGCTGGCCGCCCAGGGCTGCCCGTTGCTGATGATGGTGGTCAGTCCGGCGATCTGCGGCACCGTGATCAGTCGCTACGGCAGCGAGGACCAGAAGAAGAAGTGGCTGCCCGGTATCGCTGACGGCACCAGCACGATGGCCTTCGCGATCACCGAGCCCGACGCCGGCACCAATTCGCACAACATCACCACGACCGCCAAACGCGACGGCGACGGCTGGGTGCTCAACGGTCGCAAGATCTACATCTCCGGGCTCGACGAGGCCGACAACGTGCTGGTCGTCGCCCGCACCGAGGACGCGAAGACCGGGAAGCTCAAGCCCTGCCTCTTCGTGGTGCCGACCGACGCGCAGGGCTTCGAGTTCACCTCGATCCCGATGGAGATCGTCTCGCCCGAGCTGCAGTTCCAGGTCTTCATCGACGACGTCCGGCTGCCGGCCGACGCGCTCGTCGGGGACGAGGACGCCGGCCTGGTCCAGCTCTTCGCCGGGCTCAACCCCGAGCGGATCATGGCGGCGTCCTTCTCCACGGGTCTGGCCCGCTTCGCGCTCGCGCAGGCCACGGCGTACGCCAAGGAGCGCACGGTCTTCAAGGACCCGATCGGCGCCCACCAGGCGATCGCGCACCCGCTGGCGCAGTCGCACATCGAGATCGAGATGGCGCGGCTGATGACCCAGAAGGCCGCCGCCCTCTACGACGCCGGTGACGACATGGCCGCCGGGGAGGCCGCCAACATGGCGAAGTACGCCGCGGCCGAGGCGGCCTGTGACGTGGTGGACCGCGCGGTCCAGACCCACGGTGGCAACGGCATCACCCAGGAGTACGGCATGGCCGGACTGCTGGTGGCGTCCCGGGCAGGCCGGATCGCGCCGATCAGCCGCGAGATGATCCTGAACTTCGTGGCGATGCACTCGTTGGGGCTGCCCAAGTCGTACTGAGCGGTGCCGGGCGGGCGGCCGGGCGCTAGCGTGACGCCCGTGGGAGTCGTCGCGAGGGTGGACCGGGCACAGCGGGGACACCCCGTGGTCGGGATGCCGCTCGCGGTCGTCTACAAGTTCTTCGACGACCAGGGCAACTACCTGGCCGCGATCCTCACCTACTACGCCTTCATCGCGATCTTCCCGCTGCTGCTCCTGGCGACCTCGATCTTCGGCTTCGTGCTCCAGGGCAACCCCGAGCTCCAGGCCCAGGTGCTGAACTCCGCACTGGGCCAGTTCCCGATCATCGGGGACCAGCTCGGTCGTCCCGAGGGGCTGCGGGGGTCGACCGCGGGCGTCGTCGTCGGCTCGCTCGCCGCGATCTATGGCTCGCTCGGGGTCGGCCAGGCCGCGCAGAACGCGATGAACGTCGCCTGGTCGGTCCCGCGCAACTCTCGGCCCAACCCGTTCCTGATGCGGCTCAAGAGCCTGCTGCTGGTGGTCGCCTCCGGCACCGCGGTGGTGGCGATCTCGGTGGTGTCCGCGCTGATCAGCAGCACCGAGACGTTCGGCCCCGACCTCGGCGCGACCGGCCGCTGGCTCGTGGTCCTCGGCACGGTCCTGGTCAACGCGACGGTGCTGACCCTGCTCTTCCGGCTCGCCGCCGCGCGACGACAGGACCGCGGCTGGGCAGCGCCCGGCGCGCTGGTGGTGGCTTTGCTCTGGCAGGGGTTGCAGTGGACCGGTGCGGTCTACGCGACCCGGGTCCTGGGGGAGACCAGCGCGATGAACCAGACCTTCGGTCTCGTCCTGGGACTGATCGGGATCATCTACCTCGCCGCACTGATGGCGCTCCTCGGGATCGAGATCAACGTCGTGCTCGCCCGCCGGCTGTGGCCGCGGGCGCTGCTCACGCCGTTCACCGACAAGGTCGACCTCACCGAGGCGGATCGTCGCGCCTATGAGCTCTACGCGCGGGCCCAACGCCACAAGGGATTCCAGACCGTCGAGGTGACCTTCGCCGATCGCGACCAGGCGAAGCAGGACCCGCAGGACCCGCTGCTCAGGCCGTGAGGCGCGCCGCCACCTGCGCCAGGACGTCGTCGTCGAGGCCGAGGCCGGCGTTGAGGTAGGTCCGCATCGAGCCGTAGGACCGGGAGACGGCCAGGTGGGCGGTGGCCAGGTCCTGTTCGTCGGCGACCAGGAGCCGGTCGTAGACGGGCACGAGGTCGCGCCCGAGCGCCGTCTCGACCATGGTGCGGTAGCGGGCCAGGCTCGAGCGGGCGTACTGGTTGGTCAGGAGGTAGTCCTCGCGGATCACGGCATCCGGGACGCCGGCGATGTTCAGCAGCAGCACCGACACCCAGCCGGAGCGGTCCTTCCCGGTCGAGCAGTGGAAGAGCTGGGGCCCTTCGGTCGCGGCCAGCAGGTGGAAGAACTCCCCGAGCGCTTCGCGGGAGTAGGCGTCCTCGACGAAACCCCGGTAGACCCGCTCCATCAGGGCCGCGGCCGCGGCCAGGTCGGGCAGCCCGATGGCATCGTCCAGCGGCACCCCGGTGACATCGAAGTGGTGCCAGCTCGCCCCGGGGATCACGGCGTCGGGCAGGGCGTCGATCTCGTCGCGGGTGCGCAGGTCGTGGACCGCGCGCAGCCCGAGCTCGCTGAGCGAGCGGACCTCGGCGGGGGTCAGCTGCAGGTCGTTGGAGCGGTAGAGGACACCGCGGCGCAGCCGGGTGCCCTGCCGGGTGGGATAGCCCGCCCCCGGGCCGGCGACATCTCGGAAGTTGTCGGCCGATGTCAGCCGCATCAACTCGTCGTTCACCAGCGCAGCATACGGACCCCTCAGCGCAGGGGCACGAATCGGTAGCCACCGTGTTCGGTGACGACGCGGGCCCCGGTCTCGTCGGGGGCGATGAGGAGGAGGGTGCCCCGGACCGGGATCACCATCCGGCCATCGGCAGCGAGCTGGTCGACCAGGTCCAGGGGCAGCTCGGGCGGCTCGGCCGAGACCAGGATCCGGTCGTACGGCGCAGTCGCGGCGGCACCGAGGACGCCCGGGGCGGCCTGCTCGATGCGGGCCTGCTCGATCCCGGCCCGGGTGAGGTTCTCCCGGCCGAACGCGACCAGGTCCGGCTCGAGCTCGAGGCCCAGGACCGTGCCGGAGGGCCCGGTGAGCTCGGCCAGCAGAGCCGTGGTCCAGCCGGAGCCCGACCCGACGTCGAGGACCCGCTGGCCGGGTCGCACCTCGAGCAACCGGAGCATCGCCTCGACCGTGCGGGGCTGGGAATTGGTCTGTCCGTGCCCGATGTCGAGCGGGCCGTCGTGGGCCGCCCGACGACGGAGTTGCTCCGGCAGGAAGGCAGTTCTGGGCTGCGCGAGGAACGCGGCCTCGACGGCGTCCATGCGTCGAGTCAAGCACGTCGTGAGGTAACCCGAAATGCTTCCGCTCCTCGGGCACAGGCGGCACACTGCTGCTGTGATCAAGCTTCAGCTGCTGCTCGGGGTCGTGGCGTTCGTCCTGTGGGTCTTCTGCCTGGTCGAGGTGATCAGCACTTCGGAGGACCGGATGCGACACCTCCCCAAGGTCGCCTGGGTGCTCATCGTGCTCCTCTTCCCGCTGGCCGGGTCGGTGGCGTGGCTGGTCGCCGGACGTCCCGCGGGGGGCTCCGGCCGCGCCTCGCGGGGCCGGTCGACGGCGGCCTTCCCCGAGTACGAGCGCCCGGGTCGGTTGGCACCGCTCGACCCGCAGAAGGACGCGGAGTTCCTACGGCAGGTGCGAGAACGCGCCGAGGGGCAGCGGCGTCGCCACCAGCAGGCCCGCCGGGAGCGCGAGCGGGAAGCAGAGGCCGAGCGCGAGCGTTTGCGCCAGCGTCGTGAGTCCGGACTGGATCCCGACCCGAGCTGAGCTGTCGTCAGCGCCGGGGCGGCAGCGGGAAGAACATCGACGTGCGAGCGGCGTACTCGGGGTAGCCCTCGCGCTGCATCATCGTCTTCTCCAGCAGGCGAGCACCGGTGGCGAAGAGCAGGAAGTAGGTCATCGCGATCGGGGCGATCACGGTCAGCAGTCCCGGCACCCAGCCGGAGGCCAGGCCGCCGACGAGCCAGATGCCCCACCACACGCACGCGTCACCGAAGTAGTTCGGGTGCCGGGTCCAGCCCCACAGCCCCCGGTCCATGACCGGTCCGCGATCGGGATCGGCCTTGTACGACGCCAGCTGGGCGTCCCCGATGGCCTCGAAGGCCAGGCCGATCAGCCACACCACGGAGCCGATGACGACGATCGGCCCATAGTCCACCTCGAGCACGGCGCCGACCTGGACGGGCAGCGAGATCAGCCAGAGCGAGAGCCCCTGGACCACGAAGACCTTGCGGATCGCGACGGCGAAACCGACCTCGGCCACCGGTCCGCCGAGCAGCTCGACGTAGCGCGGGTCCTCTCCATGGCCGACCGCGCGACGCCGGATGTGCCAGCCCAGGCGCAGTCCCCAGATGGCGACCAGGACCAGGACCAGCCAGCGCCGCCCGTTGTTGCCGTCGTCACCGGCGGCACTGGCGAGTGCGGTGCTGAGGGCGATCGCCACGAACCCCAGACCCCAGGCGATGTCGACGATGGCGACCCGGCCGACGGCCCGTGAGATCGACGCAGCGATGACCATCACGACGGTGGCCGTGGCCAGCCCGACGAGGAGGATCTCGAGTACGGACATGTGGGGGCTCCTCCAGGGTTACGGGGCCGCCAGCATGGCACGGCTGGAGCGGGTGGAGCGGGTGGACGGCCGAGCGTCTCCCATGATCACGGCTGGCCGCACCGCCAGGGCGTCAGTCGTGAGTGCCGGCCGTCCACCGCTCAGTTCCCGGTCGCGAACGACGGGGAACGCAAGGGGGGCCGAGCGAAGGTCAGCTGCTGGACGTCGAGGTAGCCCGAGGCGAATCCGCCGCGGGAGTACTCGAGGTAGAAGTGCCACATCCGCATGAAGGTGTCGTCGAAGCCGAGCGACTTCACCCGGTGTGAGGCCTCGTGGAAGCGGTCGTCCCACTGGCGCAGGGTCTCGGCGTAGTGCTGTCCGAAGGAGAGCCGACCGGTGACGCGCAGGTCGGTGTGGTCGCGCGTGATCTGCTCGATCGCGTCGACCGAGGGCAGGAAGCCGCCGGGGAAGATGTACTTGTGGATCCAGGTGTAGGCGTTGCGGGTGGCCAGCATCCGGTCGTGCGGCATCGTGATCGCCTGGATGGTGACCCGGCCGCCGGGGGCCAGCACCCGGTCGATGGTGGCGAAGTAGGTGGGCCAGAACTCGTGGCCGACCGCCTCGATCATCTCGACCGAGACCACGGCGTCGTACTGCTCGCCGCTCCTGGCGCCGGTCGAGACTGCGCGGTAGTCGCACAGCTCGACCTCGACCCGGTCGCTGAACCCGGCCTCGGCGATCCGGGCACGAGCCAGCGCCTGCTGCTCACTGGACAGGGTCACCGAGTGGACCGTGGCCCCACGTTGCGCCGCGCGGATGGCGAGCTCGCCCCAGCCGGTGCCGATCTCGAGGACGCGGCTGCCTGCACCGACGTGGGCCTCGTCGAGCATCCGCTCGATCTTGCGGGCCTGGGCGGCGGCGAGGTCGCTGGTGTCCTCGGGAACGGCGGCCTGGGTGTGGTCGCCGCGGTCGAGCATCGTGGAGTCGAAGAGGGCCGAGGAGTAGCTCAGCGTCGGGTCCAGGAAGAGCTCGAAGAGGTCGTTGGACAGGTCGTAGTGGTGCGCGATGTTGTCGCGGGTGTGGTCCTCGGTGTTGCGCTCGGTGACGGGGCGTCGGCCCTCGATCACCTTGCGCATCCGCTGCAGGCGCTGGGGGACGAGGTCCTGGACCTCCGCGGCGAGGACGGTGAGGAAGGCGCCGAGGTCCTCGGCCTCCCAGGCGCCGGTGAGGTACGCCTCGCCCAGGCCGATGAGCTGGTCGCGACCGAGCCGGGCGAAGAACTCCTCCGGGCGGACGATCCTCATCGAGGGACCACCGCGGCCCAGGGTCATCGGCCGGCGGCCCTGGATGGTGACCTCGACGTGCAGCCGGCGCACGGCGGTGATGAAGAGACGGCGGGCGACCCGAGCCGAGATGGCCGTGCGGGTGCCGGTGGGAACGACGGCGAGGCCGGGCCAGGCGTCGAACGCGGGGCGGGCGGGAGCAATGGTCATGACACGCCTTCCTGGCGATGCGTGGGCCGGGGACGAACCGGCAGGCGACGCGCCCACAGCCAGATGCCGTGGACGCGGATGAGCAGGGCGCCGCGCAGGGCAGCCGGAGCGGCACGCCAGGCGCGGTCGGTGGTGCGGGTTCCGGTGAGCGAGGCGCTGAAGACGGCGCCGTCGTCGGAGTGCAGGGTCACGGCGATGTCGAGCCGCTCGCCGGGCACGGGCACGGCGAGGTCGTAGGTCCCGTCGGTGCCGTGGAAGGGCGAGACGTACATCGCCTTGGGCGTCGTGGCGCGGCCCTGGTCGTCGGGGTGGACGAGATAGGCGTGGCGGTCGCCGTAGGTGTTGTGCACCTCGACGACGGTCGCCGCGCGCTCGCCGGCCGCGGTGAAGCACCAGAAGACGCTGATCGGGTTGAAGCAGAAGCCGAAGGCTCGGGCGTTGGCGGCCATCAGGATCCGGCCGCCCTCGAGCTCGATGCCGTCGCGGGCGAGGAACGCCTCGACGTTCGCCCGGATCGAGCGGTCGGGAGTGCCGAGGTGGTCACGGGACTCGAAGGTGCCGAGCACCCCGTGGTCGGGCAGCTGGTCGAGATCGACCAGCCAGGTGCGGGACCGATTCTCGAACGTGCGCTTGAACGGCAGGCGACGCACGTGCCGGATCGTGGTGCGGAAGACGCCGGTGACGTCGGTCGCGGGCGCGTCGGTCGGGGCGACGGGCCACTCGAGGCCGAGGTGTTCGGCGGCAACGAGACCCGAGCGCGCTCCGTCCTCGTGGAAGCCCCACCCGTGGTAGGCGCCGGCGAAGGCGATCCGCTCGGTGTTGATGCTCGGCAGGCGACGCTGTGCGGCCACCGACTCGGGCGTGTAGAGCGGGTGTTCGTACTCCATCCGCTCCAGCACGAGGGCCGGGTCGATCAGGTCCTCGCCACCGAGGGTGACCAGGTAGCGGGTCTCGGTGTCGAGGCGCTGCAGCCGGGTCAGGTCGTAGGTCACGATGACGTTGCCGCGGGTCTCGGTCGGGCGGCGGAAGTTCCACGAGGAACGCGCTCGCTCGGCGCGGGGCAGCACCGAGGAGTCGGTGTGCAGCAGGGCCACGTTGGGGGAGTAGGGCATCGCCGAGAGCACCTCGCGCTGCTGCTCGGTCGGCTCGAGGAGCATGGCGAGGGCCTGGCTGGGGTGCGTCGCGATCACGATCGCGTCGAAGTCGGAGACCGTGCCGTTGCCGTCGGTCACGGCGACCCCGGTGGCCGTCTCGACGACCGAGGTGACCTTGGTGCCGGTGCGGATGTCGGGCAGCCCGGCCGCGAGCTTCGCGACGTACTCACGCGAGCCACCGGTGACGGTGCGCCAGGGCGGTGAGCCGAAGATGCTCAGCATGCCGTGGTGCTCGAGGAAGGCGAAGAGGTAGCGCGCGGGGTAGTCCAGGGAGAGGTCGGGGTCGCACGACCAGACCGCGGCGACCACGGGCTCCATGAAGTGCCGGACGAAGTACGCCGAGTAGTTGCCCTCGGCCAGGAACTCCCGCAGCGAGGTGTCGACGTGCTCGGGCGAGGCGTCCTGCGCCAACACGGCGCGGGCCTGGCGGTGGAACTTCGGGATCTCGCCCAGCATCCGCAGGTAGCGGGGGCGGGCGAGGTTGCGGGCGGTGGGGAAGAGGCCCGAGGCGCCCATGGCGCCGGCCCACTCGAGACCGGACGCGTCGTCGCGCACCGACATGGTCATGTCGGACTCCTGCGTGGCCACCCCGAGCTCGGCGAAGAGCCGCAGCAGGGTGGGGTAGGTGCGCCGGTTGTGCACGATGAAGCCGGTGTCGATCGCCAGGGGGCCGGTGGGGCCGTCCACGACGTGGGTGTCGGCGTGGCCCCCGAGCCGGTCGTCGGCCTCGAAGAGCGTGACGCTCGCGGTCTTGGCGGCCACGTGGGCAGCGACCAGCCCGGCGACGCCCGATCCGATGATCGCAACCCGCCGTGTGTCGGAGGGGTTCATCAGACAGACTCGAAACTGAACAGTGCGATGGGCTCGGACGTGGGGACCGTCGATCCGCCGGACGGCTCGACCGTGATGCCCGCACCCACAGCGTTCTTGATGTTGCCCTCGAGCACGACGGTGGCGTCCTGCGCGCTCATCAGGCCGGCCGGGATCATGCCCTTGTCGGCATCCTGGAGCCACATCTCGTAGATCGTCCCCGGCGCAAGCGTCGGGAGGTCCTTGGTGATGACCACGATCTTGTTCAGCGACTTGGAGGCGACGACCGTGGCCTCGCCACCGGCCTCGAGCTGGTGGGTGACGCGGACCGCGTCGGGAGCACCGAGCACCCGGTCGGCCGCGCTGAGGGCCGGCTGTTCCTGCGAGCTGCCGTCGATCTGGTTCCACACGACGCCACCGGTGCCGACCACGGCGATCACCGCAGCGGCGGCCGCGAGGCCGCGCAGCCAGGTGTTCGGAGGGCGACGCTTCGAAGCGAGGGTGGACACCTGCTGGGTGGGTGCCGCCGAACTGTGCTGGACCGACTCACGGGGGGCCGGTGCGGCTTCCTCGGTGAGCGGGGGCAGCGGGCGGACGTTCTTGATGCCGGCGAGAACCCGGCTGCGCAGCTCGTCGGAGGGCTGGGCGGTGGCGGTCTCGGCCAGCAGGCCGGCTGCCTCGCGCAGGCTCTCGACCTCGGCCTGGCACTCGGTGCACTCGGTGAGGTGGCGCTGGAACATGGCGCGTTCGATGTCGTCGAGAGCATCGACGGCGTAGGCGCCGGACAGTGCGTGGATCTCGTTCATGCTCCTACTCCCATCGCGTCTCGTAGTCTGATCAGGCCGTCTCGAATGCGGGTCTTGGCGGTGCCGACCGGTAGATCGAGCATTGTCGCCACCTCCGTGTGTGTGTAGCCCCCGAAGTAGGCCAGTTCAAGTGCTTGTCGCTGGACCGGGGTCAGGGTTTCCAAAGCTGTGCGGACCCGTCTGGCCTCGAACGAGGCTTCGACGGCTTCTGCGGTCGTGTCGTGCTCGACCGCGTGGTTCTTGGAGTGGTACGTCAGGTCCCGCCTGGAGGAGGCCTCCGCGGACCTGACCCGGTCGACCGCCTTGCGGTGGACGAGGGTGAAGATCCACGAGAGGGCGCTGCCCTTGGTGGGGTCGAACCGTGCGGAGGTCTTCCAGATGTCCAGGAAGGCCTCCTGACAGACCTCTTCGGTCTGGGCTGGGTCCCGAACCACCCGGAGCGCGAGTCCGAAGACTCGGCTGGAGGTGGCGTCGTAGAGCTGGGCGAAGGCGGCTTCGTCTCCGCGCCCCGAGAGCTTCAGCAGCTCAGCGAGGTCGGTCACCTCCGACGCTCCCCGTGGTGCGAGAGCGTCGGAGGCAACAGGCCTGATTGGTTCCACAACCATGATCCTTGCTTATCGACCGGGTTCGGTCGATCAGGAAGGCATCAGGACGGTGTCGACGACGTAGACCGTGGCGTTCGCGGTCGGGATGTTGCCACAGAGAACCTGGGCGTCGTCACCGGCGACGGTGAAGCTGTCACCCGAGCCCTCGACGGTCAGCGTGTCGCCGGCCAGGGTGTCGTGGGTGCCGGCGATCTCGTCGGGCGAGAGCTGCCCGGCGATGACGTGGTGGGTCAGGATCTTGGTCAGCGTGGCCTTGTCCGCGAGGACGGCGTTGAGCGTCTTGGCGGGGATCTTGCCGAACGCGTCGTCGGTCGGGGCGAAGACCGTGAGGGCGTCGGCCGAGTTCAGGGTGTCGACGAGACCGGCCTCGGTCACCGCGGCGACGAGGGTGGTCAGGAGCGGGTTGGCGCTCGCGGCGGAGGCGACCGGGGCGGTGGCCATGCCGTTGAAGGAACCCTCACCCGAGGTGGGGATGGCCGAGCAGCCCGGACCGAAGGTCTCGGCGCCGGCGTCGGCAGCGGCCTTCGAGGAGGCGGGGGCCGAGGACTCGGCGGGGGTGCTGTCGCTGCCACAGGCGGCGAGACCGAAGGAGAGGGCCAGGGCAGCGGCGGCGATGCCGGTGGGCTTGGTGATCGTGTTGAGCTTCATGGTGGAACCTTCCGGGTAGTTGTTTCTTACACCTGTCGTTCGGTGCTGCTCGGGGGGCGGATTGGTCGGATGGGAAGTATTTGGGGGTTTTCTTCCGGTTCTGGTGCCTCGTGCAGCTCGATGCCGGCGCTGGGCGTCCCTCACACGCACGAACGCCCCCGGACTCCGCTGGGCGGGGTCCGGGGGCGTGCTGTGCTGCGTTGTGGGCTGCGTCAGCTGACGGTGACGACGACTTCCTGGATGCCGCTGGAGCCGTTCGGGAACGGCGTGGTGCGGGCGGCGGTCTGGACTTCTCCCTCACCGTTGACGGCGCGAACGGCCAGGCTGTGCTGACCGGGCTCAGCGGTCCACGGGAGGTACCACTGGCGCCAGTAGTCCTCGCCAGCCGTGGGTCCGAGGCGGGCTTCCTGCCAGGCGCCTCCGTCGACGCGGACCTCGACCTTGTCGATGCCGCCCTGGTGCTGGGCCCAGGCCACGCCGCCGATGACGGTCCGGCCGGAGTCGATCGTGGAGAGCGGCTTGGGGGTGTCGATGCGGCTGGAGATCTTGATCGGCGTGCGGGTGTCCCACTTGCGCTCGGTCCAGTAGGAGTCGGTGTCGGCGTACGTCGTGAGCGTGATCTTGCTGATCCACTTGGTGGCGCTGATGAAGCCGTAGAGGCCGGGGACCACCATGCGGGCGGGGAATCCGTGCTCGATCGGCAGCGACTGGCCGTTCATGCCGATCGCGATCATCGCGTCGCGACCGTCGGTGGCCAGGTCGAACGGCGTGCCGATGGTCATGCCGTCGACGTCGGTGCTCAGGATCTGGTCGGCCTGGGTGCTGCTGATCCCGGCCTTCTCGAGCAGGTCGGTCAGGCGGACGCCGAGCCAGCGGGCGGAACCGACGTACTTGCCGCCGATGTCGTTGGAGACGCAGGTCAGCGTGATGTCGCGCTCGATGAGCGGCATCGCCGCGAGGTCGTCGAAGGTGAAGGTGACCGGCTCGTCGACGTCACCGTCGATGGTGAGCGTCCAGCTGTTCACGTCCACGATCGGGAGCGTGAGCCGGGTGTCGACGCGGTAGAACTTCTCGCGCGATGTCTGGAAGGTGCTGATCCCGGGGACCTTGGCGTCCAGCCCGGTGGGGAGGGCGGGGGCCGGGTCGGCAGCCGCCGGGAGGGCGATGTTGACCAGGCGGGTGCGGTAGGAGGAGATCCAGCGTCCGGCACCACCGAACGCGGCGGCCGCCACGGTGAGGGCGCCGGCGCCGATCAGCAGGCCGCGGCGGCTGGCGCTGGCGTTGGCCGGCGACATGCCGTCGGTCGGCGCGGGCGAGGCGGTGCCGGCGTGGGCGAGGCGGTCCAGCCACCACAGGGACGCGACACCGGCGACGGCAGCGGCGGCACTCGGGAGGACGTCGACGAAGCCGGCGCCCGAGCGGGTCAGGGCGGTGTACGCCGCGATCGCGACGAGGAGGACGAGCATGCCGGCGCCGACCGCGAAGCGGCGGCGGGCGAGGATCCCGGCGACGGCGGCGAAGACGAGGACGCCGGCGAAGACCGAACCGATCAGGATCGCCTTGTCCGCGTCGCCGAACTGGCGGATCGCGAACTCCTTGAGCGGGGTGGGCGTCAGCTCGATGACCTTGGACCCGACCGCCAGGACCGGGGAGGCCGCCGGGGTGGTGAGGGCGGCGACGAGGTGCCCCAGACCGACTCCCACCAGGGTCGCCAGCACACCGAACAGGGCGTATGAAACTCGATTCCTCATGCAGGGTGTTCGGAGCGAGCGCGGATCCGGATGGTGCTCGGCGGGCTCGGGTGTCTCGTGCGGCAGGATGTCGGCCATGGCTGACGTCCCCACCGAACTGGTCCACTACGGCGTGAGTGACGCGGTGGCGACCCTCACCTTCGACTCCCAGCACAACCGCAACGCGCTCTCGCGCCAGCTGGTGGGGGAGCTCTTCGCCCACCTCGAGGCCGCCGAGGCCGACCCGGCCGTGCGGGTGGTGCTGATCCAGGCGGAAGGGAAGGTCTTCTGCTCCGGTGCCGACCTGTCCGAGGCCACGGCCGACGGCATGGAGGAGGGGGCGCGACGGATCGTCGACCTGCAGCGCCTGATCGCGACCATGGGCAAGCCCGTGGTCACCCGCCTGCACGGCGCCGTCCGGGCCGGCGGCATCGGCATCGTCGCCGCCTCCGACATCGCGATCGCCTCCGAGGACGCCACCTTCGCGCTCACCGAGGTGAAGCTCGGCCTCGCCGCCGCGATCATCTCGCTCACCGTCCACCACCGGATGAACCCGCGCGCTGCCGCCCTGACCACCCTCGGTGGTGAGGTCTTCACCGGCGCCGAGGCGGCGTCGTACGGACTGGTGACGAAGGCGGTCCCCGCTGAGACGCTGGACGACGAGGTCGCCCGGGTCTGTGCGTCACTGGCCACCGGCGCCGAGCAGGGGCTGCGCGAGTCGAAGAGGATCCTCAACCGCGACCTGGTCGCCCGGATCGACGCCCACGGCGCGGAGATGGCTGTGCTCAGCGCTCAGCTCTTCGCCTCCGACGCCGCCCGCGAGGCGATGACGGCGTTCCTGTCGCGCAAGAAGTAGGCGTGCGAGCCGGTCAATGACCGAGGGCGGCGTGCAGTGCCGGGAGGAGTACGGCGTACGCCTTGCCGCTCAGGTGCACCCCGTCCGCCACGAAGGCGGCGGTGCCCAGGGGCGCCAGCAGTGCCGGGGTGTCGACGACAGTGGCGCCCGCTGCCGTGAAGGCAGCGGCGTAGGCCGCCGAGTAGCGAGCCAGGGTCGCGTGGGTGCGGTCGTGGTCCCGGCCCAGTCGGGCCTCGTCGACACCGGGTGAGCTGACGTGGACGAGTCGGGTCGGCTCAACGGCGACGAGGAACTCCTCGAGTTGCCTGACTCCCTCGGCCAGATCGACCTGCTTCCACGGCGCCGCGTCGTTGGTGCCGACCGACACGGCCACGCGGTCCGCCGAGCCGACCGCGGCCCCTCTCGCCTGCGCCAGGAGGTCGTGCACGTCGGCACCGCCCACCGCGGCGTTCTCGATGCTGGTGGGGCCGCAGTCCGGGCAGGTCAGGTGGCCCAGGTCGCGCCGGACGCGAGCCAGGTGGCTGTCACCGAGCAGGACGATGCGCACGTGCGGATCGTGCCACGGTCCCCGCTGATCGCTCGTCGGGGCTGCCCTGCCGGAACAGCTCGACGAGGAGGTGGGCATATCCGCGGGCGTCGTCGATCGCCTCGTGGGTGTGCGCGATGTCGCCGAACCACGCCGGTGGCAGGTCGTGGACAGAGAAGGTCGACGGGTCGCCACCGGTGACCCCGCACGCGAGACTGAGCAGGCATACGCCCGGCCCGTGGAAGAGTCGCTCGCTCTCGTACGGTCCTTGGCACACGGCGTACGACGTGAAGCGGCGCAGGTAGTGGTCGACCCAGTTCCCGTCGAAGCCCAGTGGTGAGGCCACGAAGTGCCGGGTGTCACCCAGGCCCTGCACCCACCCGACGAACTCCTCCATGACCGTCGACACGGGACGGGGGTTTCGAGTCGCGGCAGTCCATGCTTCCGGGACCGTCTGGAACCACGCGAAGGTGTCCGGGTGGGGTTGTGCCCCGGGCAGGGGCTCGAGCACTGCTGCGAACTCGCCACGGAAGTCGCCCGATGCCGTCACGGCAACGGAAGCAAGGGACCGCATCGAGTTGGGTCCGGGCCAGGGGCCGTCGACCTCGATGTCGGTCACCACGAAGACGGCATCGGCCGGGCTGGGGAGCGGGCGCCGGCCTGGTGTGTCCGGTGCAGCCTGAGTCGGCCCGAGATTCGTGGTCATGGGGCTCATCGTGCCCGAGGGGGCCGACCTGATGGATCCAGACGTGCCTCTGGCCCCGCCGGTGTTGCTCGGGCGGGGTGTGGGGCGGTCAGGCTCTTCGCTCGCGGCTGACGTCGAGGGTGCCGGACTGGTCGCGGAGGTAGGTGTAGCCGTGGGGGCTGGTCCACAGGTAAGCTGCCGGGCTCGAGTGGTCGGTAGGTCCAGCCACCGTGGGTCTTGAGCCGGTGGTGTCGTCGGCAGAGTGGCGCGATGTTGTCACTGGACGTCGATCCACCCGCGTCGTAGGGCTGGATGTGGTCGCTGTCGCAACGTCGAGCGTTGCGGGTGCACCAGGGGAAGACACAGGTCTGGGTGATGAGGGCTGATTGTTCACGGATCCGGTCGGGGACCTCGTAGGCATTCACGTGGTGGTGGTCGTTGAGGTCGATGACCGGCTTCACGACGACGTGGGCGTCGGGGTTGCCGCACCAGTCGCGGATCTGCTCGGCGGTGATCGGGCGTCCGGGTGTTCTCGAACCGCCCGAGCCCGCCGGCCTCACCACGGATCGCGGCCTCGGAGAGATGCACGTGGAGCACCACCTGCCGCGGCTTCCGCGCGGGTGCGGGCGCTTCGTCGTCGGTGCCGTTGAGGTCGAAGGCCAGCTGACGTCGGGCGATCGCCCCGAGGGCCTGGGCGCGGCGTACGTCCAACGACTCGGTCGACCCGAGGGTCTTCAACGCCTCGGCACCCTCGGCCACGGCGGCGTCGAGGTCGAGGGCATCAGCGACATCCAGAGTGCCCCAGACGTCGGCGTTCCCGTCGAGGCCGGTGCGGGACTTCCCGACGTTGAACGACCGACCGTCCGCGGCGGTCTTGCGGCGGCGCTCGGCCTCCTCGGGCATGAACTGGGCGATCGCGGTCTCGATCAGGCGGTCGAGCTCACTGACGCGGAGCCGGTGCGCAAACGCCGCGACCCGGGCATCCACGAACCGAGCGGCCTCCATCGAGAGCGACAGGGTGGCCTTGGCGATCCACCGTCGCCTTCCACGCCACCAGGTCCCCACCAGCGACCCGCTTCCAGACCCGCGGGAGTCGGTAGCGCAGCTCGACCGCCTCACCCAGATACGCCTTCCCCGCCTCGGTCGAGAGCCCGACCGCGACCGCGAACTCAGTGATCGAGAACTCCGCGATCAGCGGGGCGCCGGGCCCCGCGATCGGCAGCGACTCCTCCAGGAAACACCGGTCGGTGATCGTCGCCGCATCGTCCAGCGAGTCGGTCGAGTGCATCGAAGCCCACGCCACCGCGAGCTCCAACAACTCGCGCCTCGGCCTGGTCCGCGGAAGCACGACGACCGCGCGCCGCAGCGAGCACCGCAGCAGCGGTGTCGACATCGGCGGGCGTCTCGGTCATGGCTCAATTCAAGCCGGGACCACCGACATTCCGACCCCGAAAACCGGCCTTCCGACCGACATGTGGACAAGCAATTTCTGACCTCTTTGCACGACCTGTGCGTCACGACGAGAGCGTCGTCAGCCACTGGTCGAAGGCATGGATGAAGCGCTCGTGGCTGGCGACCATGGCGGTGGCGTCGCCGGGGACTCGCAGGACGTGGTCGCCGTCCACGGCCAGACACGTGCCGGGGAGTGCATCGAGCACGTTCCGGTCCAGGTACGGGTCGCTCGCACCGATGACGACGAACTGCGCGGCAGGGTAGGACAGGAGGGGCTCGGCGAGCTCGGGTTCGGTGAGGAGGGGCGTGAGCCACGCGGCGTCGTACCCCCGTGCGGCGGCGCGGGCGGCGCCCATCGTGCCGAGCGACTTGGCGACGACGAGCACCCGCCCGACATGGCCGTCGAGGGCCGACTCCAGTTGGTCGCCGACCCACGCCGTCTCGTCGGCGATCGACAGGCTGCCGCGCTCGGCTGCGTCCCACCACACCTGGCGGACCGCCCAGCCCTGCATCAGCGCGGCTTGGGTCGCGAAGAAGAGCAGCGGAGCGTCGGGCGAGTACTGCCTGCCCGGAAGGACCACGCAGAGACCGACCCGGGCCCCTTCGGGGGCGAGGTCGACGTACCGAGTCATGACCGCACCTTCTCCACCCTTCCGGGACAGGTCAAGCGAGTTCGTCGTCAACACCAGCAGACCGGACCGCGACAGGTAGGCTCTTCCACTCGCCGCTGCCTCGCGCAGCGACGCCGGGTGCCAGTCAGGTCTGAGGGGAACGTCGTTGTCAGAAGAGCTCGTCGAGCACGAGGTCGCACAGGAACAGGCCTTCGTCGACCGGGTCTACGTCCAGCTCGCCACCTCTGCCAAGGCCGCCCAGCAGCTCGCCCGTGAGGGACACGAGCGCGGGAAGCTCGGCCACGAGGGCGGGCTCGTCGAGCGCGACGCCATGGTCTTCCAGGCCGCCAAGCGGATCGCCCAGCTCGACGCCGCCCACGAGGGTCTGGTCTTCGGCCGTCTCGACCTGCGACCCGAGCTCGATGCAGCGCCGCGCTACGTCGGCCGGATCGGCCTGCGCACCGAGGACCGCGACTCCCTCCTGATCGACTGGCGCGCCCCGGCCGCCGCGGTCTTCTACCAAGCAACCGCCGCCGAGCCGCACAACGTCGTACGCCGCCGGGTGCTGCGCTGCACCGGCCCCGCCGTGATCGGCGTGGAGGACGAGCTCCTCGACGCCGAGGCCGAGACCGACCTCCCGATCGTGGGCGAGGGCGCCCTGATCGCCCAGCTCTCCCGCGCCCGCGACCGCTCCATGCACTCGATCGTCGCCACCATCCAGGCCGAGCAGGACAAGGCGATCCGGGCGCCCGGCAAGGGCGTCGTCACGATCTCCGGTGGTCCCGGCACCGGCAAGACCGTCGTCGCGCTGCACCGTGCGGCGTACCTCCTCTACACCGAGCGGCGTCGCTACGAGCGCGGCGGCGTGCTGGTCGTCGGCCCCAGCGGTGTCTTCATGCGCTACATCGAGCGAGTGCTCCCCTCCCTCGGTGAGACCGCCGTGGCGCTCCGGTCGCTCGGCGAGGTCGTCGACGGCGTCCGCGCCACCCGGCACGACGAGCCCGCGGTGGCCGACCTCAAGGGCTCGGAGCGGATGGCCGAGCTGATGCGGCGCACCGCCCGCCAGCAGGCGCCCGGCACCCCCCACGACTTCCGCATCTTCTGGCGCGACGACACGATCCTGCTCGACGGGAACGTCCTGGGTCGGCTGCGTCGCCAGCTGATGTCCCAGGGCCTGCGCAACCGTCAGCTCTCCCGCGTCGCCCAGACCCTGCTCGACGCGATGTGGCGCCAGGTCCGTGGCGAGCGCGGCCGCGACCGTGGCCGCGAGGCGTTCGACGACGAGATGCTCTCCGAGCGCCGGTTCGTCGACTTCGCGGTCTCGTGGTGGCCGCCGCTCGACGCGCCCCAGGTGCTGGCCTGGCTGCGCGAGCCGGACTTCCTGGCCCGGG
Source organism: uncultured Actinomycetota bacterium (assembly GCA_963850965.1). GTDB lineage: Bacteria > Actinomycetota > Actinomycetes > Propionibacteriales > Nocardioidaceae > Nocardioides. The sequence goes on from CAWKMT010000006.1 coordinate 200,163, forward strand.
TCGCCGAGGGCCTCTTCACGGCCGAGGAGCAGCTGCTGCTCGCCAAGTCCTGGGCCGGCGACGGCTCGCTGTCCGTCGAGGACATCCCGCTCCTCGACGAGGTGCGCTACGCCCTCGGCGACGTCCCGGCCAAGACCGAGGACGAGGTCCACCTCGACGACACCCTCTCGGTCGAGGAGGGGGGCGTCGACATGCAGGAGCTCTTCACCGCGGCCGATCGCGAGTACGCCCCGACCGGTCGGGCCTGGACCGCTCCCACCCACCGGATCGAGGACGATCCCTTCTCCCACGTGCTCATCGACGAGGCGCAGGACCTCACCCCGATGCAGTGGCGGATGGTCGGCCGTCGTGGCCGCGCCGCCTCGTGGACCATCGTCGGTGACCCCGCCCAGTCCTCGTGGCCGATCCCGGCGGAGTCCGCGGCAGCCCGCGCGAGCGCGCTGGAGGGCAAGGAGCTCCACGAGTTCCACCTCTCCACCAACTACCGCAACTCCTCCGAGATCTACGAGTACGCCGCGGCGTACGCCCAGCGGGTCGGGCTCGACGCCGACCTGCCGACCGCGGTGCGCTCCACCGGGGTCGAGCCGCTGGTGCTCACGGGCCTGAGCGATCTCGAGGCGTCGACCCGCGAGGCCGTCGCCGACACCGCGGCCAAGGTCGGCGGCACCATCGGGATCGTCGTGCCCGCCGCGCGGCGCTCGGAGGCCAACGCCTGGCTCGCCTCGTGGCCGGAGTTCGCCGACGACGCGGCCGGGGCACGCGCCGCCACGGACTCCTCGGTCACGCCCTCGGGCGAGGACCGGATCGTCGTCCTCACCGGCCTCGACACCAAGGGCCTGGAGTTCGACGGGATCGTCGTGGTCCGCCCCGACGAGATCGAGGCGGAGTCCGCCACCGGGCGCGCCACCCTCTACGTCGTGCTCACCCGCGCCACCCAGCTGCTGACCATCCTCAGCTGAGCGGGCCGGCGCGCCGTAGGGTTTCGGCCATGCCCTCCCCGACCGCTGATGCTCGCGCCGCCCTCGACGCGCTCCAGAAGCACGAGGCCTGGGCGGTCATCCGACGCTCGACCCGGGCGGGTGACCGCGACACGGTCGGCCTGATCGGGGGACGACGCAGCGAGGTCGACTCGCTGCTCGACGTCCCCCTCGAGGAGGGCGTGCCGGTCGCCGGGCACATCGCCGACCGACTGTTGGCGATCCCGTTCCGCCAGGTGCGCGAGCGCGGGTTCGAGGCCCACGACGACGGTGCCCCGCTGGTCGTGGTCGACATCGAGTCCGAGCTGGAGTTCTCCGTCGCCGAGATCATCGACGCGATCGACGACACCGGCATCGACTTCCTCGACCGGGGTGGCTTCGAGACCGACGACGCGACGTACGGCGAGCTGGTCGACGCGATCATCCGCGACGAGATCGGCCAGGGCGAGGGCGCCAACCTCGTGGTCGGACGGCACTACCGCGCCCAGGTCGCCGACTGGGGTCCGGACAAGGCACTGACCGTCCTGAAGCGGCTGCTCGAGCGCGAGCGGGGTGCCTACTGGACCTACGTGGTCTTCACCGGCGACCGCTATCTGATCGGCGCCAGCCCGGAGCGGCACGTCTCGATCCACGGCGGCGACGTCCGGATGAACCCCATCAGCGGCACCTTCCGGATCCCCGCCGAGGGCGACACCAAGGCCCAGCTCCTGGACTTCCTCCACGACGAGAAGGAGATCTACGAGCTCTTCATGGTCGTCGACGAGGAGCTCAAGATGATGTGCGACATCTGCAACGAGGGCGGCCAGGTGCTCGGTCCGTTCCTCAAGCCGATGAGCCGCCTGGTGCACACCGAGTACCTCCTCGCCGGCCGGACCAGCCGCGACCCGCGCGAGGTGCTGCGCGACACGATGTACGCCGCCACCGTCACCGGCTCGCCGGTCGAGAACGCCTGCCGCCTGATCAAGAAGTACGAGGCGACCGGCCGGGGCTACTACGGCGCCGCGCTGGCGATCCTGGGCCGCGACGCCCAGGGCGGTCCCGTGGTGGACAGCCCGATCGTGATCCGGACCGCCGACGTCGGCCTCGACGGCTCCCTCACGGTCACCGCGGGCGCCACCCTGGTGCGCGACTCCAACGCTGCCTACGAGGTCGCCGAGACGCACGCCAAGGCCGGCGGCATCCTCAGTGCGTTCGGCCTGGTCGAGCCCGCGCCGGTCCCGACCACCAACGTCGCCGAGCTGGTGGCCGACGAGGACGTGCTGCTCGCCCTCAACGCCCGCAACCGCCGGCTCAGCAAGTTCTGGCTGACCGACCAGGCCGGCGCGCCCCCGGACCCGCGCCTGGCTGGCAAGAGCGTGGTCATCCTCGACGGCGAGGACGACTTCGTGAACATGCTGCGCCACGTCCTCGGCGTGCTCGGGATGACCAGCAGCGTGGTCCGCCACGAGGACTACACCGAGGAGGCCTCGACGGCTTCGACCTGGTCATCGTCGGGCCCGGGTCCGGGCGATCCGCGCGAGGGGGACCACCCCAAGATGGCCAAGCTGCGCGAGGCGGTCGCTGACCTGCTCGCGGCCGGCCGGCCCTTCCTCGCGGTCTGCCTGGGCCACCAGGCGCTGTGCCACCAGCTCGGGATCGACCTCGCCTACAAGGACATCGTCTTCCAGGGGACCCAGTCGCCGGTCGAGATCCAGGGACGCACCGAGCGGGTGGGCTTCTACAACACCTTCGTGGGCCGCGCCGGCGACGACCTGCCCGAGGGGGTCACGGTCGAGGCCGATCCGGAGACCGGCGACATCCACGTCGTGCGCGGACCGCACTACTGCGGGATCCAGTTCCACGCCGAGTCGATCCTCACCGAGCACGGCTACGACCTGCTCCACGACTTCGTCACGGCTCTTCTGCTCGAAGCCGCCCCGCGGCCCCGCGAGGGAGGGTAGGTTCGGTGTTGACGGATGTGGGCCCGGGGGAATCTGCCCCCCAGTCCCCTCGGGCCCACTCCGTGCCCCATCCGCGGCTCCCTCGCCGAAGGCTAGGTTGAGCCGGTGGTCGCACCTGACGTGGTCGTCGTGGACCACCACGACTCCTACACGTGGAACCTCGTCCACCTCGTCGCCTCCGTGACCGGCCAGGTGCCCGCCGTCGTCCAGCACGACGAGGTCGAGGCCGGCGAGGTGCTGCGCCACTCCCACGTCGCTGCTCTCGCCCGGCCCGGGGAACCCCGACGTCCGGCCGACTTCAGCGTGGGTCGCGAGGTCCTCCTCGCCGGTTCCCGTCCGGTGCTCGGGGTCTGTCTGGGCCTCCAGGGCCTGGTCACGGCGTACGGCGGCACGGTCGCGCGCAACCCACCGGCGCACGGCGAGACGGCGCTGATCGACCATGACGGCCAGGGTGTCTTCCGCGGGGTGCCGCCAGGGTTCCGGGCCGTGCGCTACCACTCGCTGGCTGCCTGGAGGTGCCGTCCTGCCTGCGGGTGACGGCCACCTGCGCCGGCACCGACGGCGACGGCCTGTGGTGATGGGGGTGCGGCACGAGACGCTGCCGCTCGAGGGCGTGCAGTTCCACCCCGAGTCGATCCTGTCCGAGCACGGGGCGCGGCTCGTGGCGAACTTCCTGGGGCTCTCGTGACCGATCCGGTGGCCTACTTCCGCGAGGTCGCGGCCGCCCACCCGCGGTGCTTCTGGCTCGACGGTGGTGGTGCCCGGGAGTGGTCGGGACGCCGCTCGCTCATCGGCTGGCTGGACCCCGCCGACGTCTCGCTCACCTACTCCGCGACCACGCGGCAGGTGCGGCGCCACCACGACGGCGTCGCCGAGGTGGTGGGCGACGACATCTTCGCTGCCCTGGGCCACGAGCTCGCCAGCGGCGGGGAGGGCGACCAGTGGTTCGGATACTTCGGCTACGCCTGCCGACCCGACCTGCCCGGCGACTCCGGACCCCGACCTGTCCGGACGCGGTGTGGATGCGTGCGCGCCACGTCCGGCTCTTCGACCACGAGCCGGGCGGTGCCGGTGGCACCCGCCGTCTTCGGGGTCGCGCCACGGCGACCACGGCCGGACGCGGTGCCCGCCGACTACCGGACCGGCTTCGAGCAGGTCCAGGAGGAGCTGCAGGCAGGCAACTCCTACGAGGTGAACCTCACCCACCGCCTCGACACCGCCAGTGACCTCGCGCCCGTGGAGGCCTACCTGCGCCTGCGCGAGCTCAACCCCGCGCCGTACGCCGGGTTCCTCCAGCACGACGTGGCCGGACCATCGGGCGTGGCTGCTGAGCTCCTCGCCCGAGCGCTACGCGCTGGTCGATGCCGACCGGATGCTCGAGACCAAGCCGATCAAGGGCACCACCCCGCGCGCCGCCGACGCCGAGGCCGACGCACTGCTGCGGACGCGCCTGGCCGCCGAGCCGAAGTTCCGCAGCGAGAACCTGATGATCGTCGACCTGCTCCGCAACGACCTGTCGATGGTCTGCGAGCCCGGCACCGTCGAGGTGCCGGTGCTGATGGACGTCGAGTCCTACGCCACCGTCCACCAGCTCGTCTCCACCGTGCGCGGTCACCTGCGTGACGACGTGTCGACGATCGACGCGCTGCGGGCACTCTTCCCGGCCGGCTCGATGACCGGCGCCCCGAAGCTGCGGACCATGCAGATCATCGAAGCCGTCGAGCAGTCGCCGCGCGGGGTCTACGCAGGCGCCTTCGGCTGGATCGCGGCCGACGGTCGAGCCGACCTCGGCGTGGTGATCCGCTCGCTGATGACCGCCGGGCGACGGCCGCTACCGGCTCGGCACCGGGGGCGGAATCACCGTCCACTCCGAGCTCGCCGAGGAGTACGCCGAGTCCCGCTGGAAGGCCGAGCGGCTGCTCCGGGTCTTCGAGCAGGACTGAGCCCGGTCAGGAGCGCATCGAGGACGGTCGAGGTCGGCGGAGTGCGGCCGGCTGCTGTCGCGGTGCCCGGCAGGAGCAGGGTCAGGCGGGCGCCACCCTGGGGGGAGGTCGCCGGCCTCGACGGTGCCGGCGTGCCGGCCGGCGACCTGGCGCACGATCGAGAGGCCGAGCCCCGAGCCGGGCATCGAGCGGGACTCCTGGGAGCGGTAGAACCGCTCGAAGACATGGGGCAGGTCCTCGGGGGCGATCCCGTCGCCCTCGTCGTCGACCACCAGGCAACCGTCGACGAGCCGGACGGTGACCCGCCCGCCGGGCGGACTCCACTTCGCGGCGTTGTCCAGCAGGTTGGTCAGGGCTCGCTCCAGGCCGGCCGGCTCGCCGACCACCCACCAGGGATCGGTCTCGACGTCGAAGACCAGCCCGGGTGCCCGGCGTCGGACCCGGACCACGGCCCGGTCGAGGATCTCGGACAGGTCGACCGACTCGACCACGTGGGCCAGGGGCTCGTCGCGCGCAAGCTCGACCAGGTCGCCGATCAGGGTGGTGAGCTCCTCGATCTGGCCGCGGACGTCCTCGAGCAGCTCGGCCCGGGCCCCCTCGGGGAGACCCGCACCTCCGGTCGCGCCGTCGACCTGGCTGAGCAGGTCGAGGTTGGTGCGCAGCGAGGTGAGCGGCGTACGCAGCTCGTGGCCGGCGTCGACCACGAGCCGGCGCTGTCGTTCCCGCGAGGCGTCGAGCGCGGTCAGCATCTGGTTGAACGCCGTGGCGAGGCGGGCGATCTCGTCGTCGCCCTCGACCGGGAGCGGGGTGAGCTCCTCGGTGCGGGCGATCTCCTCGACGGCTGCGGTCAGCTTGCGGACCGGACGCAGACCGTTGCGGGCGACCGCCCAGCCCGGCCATCGCGGCCGCGATGACGCCAGCCAGACCGAAGATGAGCATCACCGCGCCCGAGCCGTTCGAGCACCTGCTCCTGCGGGCCGAGGGACTGGGCCAGCACCAGCGCCTGGCCCGGAGTCGTCGGCACCGTCACCACCCGGTAGGCGATCCCGCCGGCGGTGATCGTGCGGATGCTGGTGCTCGGCCTTGCCGTTGGCCACGGCGAGCTCGGGCCGGCCGAAGGAGAGCACCGGGCCGGTGTCAAAGGTCTGCGCGCGGCGGTCGGACCAGATGTAGATGATCCGGACGTCGGCGGCGCCCAGGGCCCACGACGGCAGCTTGTAGTCGCTGGTGATCTGCGAGAGCGCCGGGTAGCGAGCCGCCTTGTGCGCGCGGTCGAGCAGCGACTCGTCGAGCGCCGAGGTCATCTGCATCCGCACCGTCACGAAGGCACCGACCGCCACGAAGGCCACGGCCAGCCCGACGGCGATCGTGGTCAGCAGCGTCACCCGGCTGCGCAGCGAACGGCGGTAGTGCCAGCGCCCGATCGTGCGGAGGGACTCCTCGGCCGCCGAGATCCTCATGACTCCTTCAGCACGTAGCCCACGCCACGCACGGTGTGGAGCAGTCGGCTCTCGCCCTCGGCCTCGGTCTTGCGCCGGAGGTAGCCGACGTAGACCTCGAGGGAGTTCGCGGTCGTGGGGAAGTCGTAGCCCCAGACCTCCTCGAGGATGAAGGCACGGTCGAGGACTCGTCGGGGTCGGCGCAGAAACATCTCGAGGAGGGTGAACTCCGTGCGCGTGAGCTCCATGCTCCGAGCTCCGCGGCGGACCTCGCGGGTGGCGATGTCCATCGACAAGTCGGCGAACGAGAGGGTCTCGTCCGGGGCATCGTCGTGGGGCACCACGCGGCGGAGCAGGGCGCGTAGTCGCGCGAGGAGCTCCTGCAGGGCGAAGGGCTTGGTGAGGTAGTCGTCTGCCCCGGCGTCGAGGCCCTCGACCCGGTCGCCGACGGCGTCGCGCGCGGTCAGGACGAGGATCGGGACGTCGTTGCCGGCCGTGCGCAGCGCGCGGGTGGTCTCGAGTCCGTCGAGCCGCGGCATCATCACGTCCATGATCACGACGTCGGGGTCCACGCCCGCGATGCCGGCCAGGGCCTCGGCGCCGTCGGCGGCCAGCCGGACGTCGTACCCGTTGAACTCGAGGGAGCGCCGCAGCGAATCGCGCACGGCCCGGTCGTCGTCGACGACGAGGACACGGGGCTTGTGGGGGCTGCCCGGGACGGTGGCTGTCACGGCTCTACTGTGCCAGCCTCGCCTGAGGTGGAACTGAGAGCGGACGGGAGGACGCGATGGTGGGGAGCGGTGGGCCGGTCGTGCGGGAGGCGACCCACGACGACGTGACGGCGATCTGCCGGTTCGGTGAGGCACACATCCGATCCCACTACGCTCCGCTGATCGGCCCGGCGGCCGCCGACGAGCAGGTCCGCCACTGGTGGAACCAGCCCGGGGTCGCAGCGGCCGTGGCGGCGGGTCTGGTGGTCGTGGCCGAGGACGACGGGCAGCTCGTCGGGGTCGGACAACGCGGCCAACGAGGGGACACCCCAGTGGTCTACAAGCTCTACGTGCACCCGGCGAAGCGGGGGCGCGGGGTAGGCCCGCGGCTGCTCGATGCCCTGATCGGCCAGCTGCACGATCACGCGGGACGGCTGTCCATCGAGCACTTCGCGGCCAACGAGCGAGCCGGTGCGTTCTACGAGCGTGAGGGCTTCACCGTCGACCGGATCGAGCCCAGCCCGAGCGGCGATCCCGCCCTGGCCGTGGTGTGGCGATCACGCCCGCTCAGAGGTAGTGGCCGGCTGCCACGGCCGCGCGGGCGCCGTACCCGCCGCCGGCCAGGCAGGCGTGGACCAGCAGCGGGTGGAGCTGGTGCAGGGTGACCCGGTCCTGCCAGCCCTCGGCCAGCGGGGAGACCTCGTCGTAGGCGTCGAGCACGCGTGGCAGGTGCGGCAGACCGAAGAGGGCGAGCATGGCCAGGTCACTCTCGCGGTGACCGCCGTGGGCGGCGGGGTCCACGACCCACACCGTGCCGTCGAGGCCCCACAGGACGTTGCCGTTCCAGAGGTCTCCGTGCAGGCGGGCCGGCGGCTCCTCGGGAACCAGGTCGGCCAGTCGCGGGATGACCGCCTCGATCGTGGCCGCCTGGTCGGGGGTGATCGAACCTCGGTCCCGGGCGAGCTTGAGGTAGGGCAGCAGCCGGCGGGTCGCGAAGAACTCCGCCCAGGTGTCGGTGGGCCGGTTGGGCAGGGGGAGCTTGCCGATGTAGCCGTCGTGGTCCAGGCCGTACGTCGGGGCGCCGGCGTTGTGGGTCACGGCGAGCGCGCGACCGAAGGCGGAGGCGGCGTCGCTGGTGTTCTTGCCGGGCTCGACCCAGCGCAGGATCAGGCACTCGTGGTCGACGGCGAGCACTTCCGGGACGGCGATCCCGCCCGCCTCGACCAGCCAGCGCAGGCCGTGGGCCTCGGACTCGAAGAAGTCGGCCGGCGCATGGGCGTGGGTCTTCATCAGCGCCGTCGTGCCGTTGCTCAGCCGCAGGCGGGTCGCGGTGGAGATGTCCCCACCCGCGACCGGTGCGGTGGCGACGACGGACGAGCCGAGGAGCTCCTCGGCGCGACGAGCGACCAGGGGTTGGCGGGTCACGGGGAGCGCGGCCCTGGGGTGCCGAGCGGAAGCTCGCGAAGCTGCGCGACAACGGTCGCGACCGTGCGTTCGACCATGACGAGCACCTCCTGGAATCCGGCGTCTCCACCGTAGTACGGGTCGGGCACCTCGCCACCGGGATCGACCGGATCGAAGTCCCGGAACATCCGCAGCCGCGAGGGGGCAGGGGAGCCGGACAGGCCGATGAGGTCGCCGAGGTTGGCGGCATCCATGGCCAGCGCCACGTCGACCCTCTCCAGCCGCGTTGCATCCACCTGGCGAGCGCGGTGCCGGCTCGGGTCGTAGCCCGCCGCGGCCAGGGTGGCGGCGGAGCGGGGGTCCATCTCCTTGCCGACGTGCCAGTGGGCGGTGCCCGAGCTGGACACCTCGACGAGCTCGCCCAGGCCGGCGGCGCGCACGTGGGCCATCAGGACGACGTCCGCGATGGGCGAGCGGCAGATGTTGCCGAGGCAGACCAGCTCGATCCGGTACGGGCCCGGGGTGTTGCGATGGTGGGGCAGTGGCGAGATCAACGCTGGTTGTCGCCGCCGATCATCGAGTCGACCACCCAGGTCACGATCGTGATCACGACGGCTCCCACGAGCGCGGTGAGGAAGCCGTCCACCCGGAAGCCGATCTCGAGCTGCTCGGCCAACCAACCGGTGAGCAGCAGCATCGCTGCGTTGATGACCAGCAGGAACAGGCCCAGGGTCAAGATGATGAACGGGAACGACACCAGCTTGAGCACCGGCTTCACGAAGGAAGTGATCAGGCCGAGGATCACCGCGACCAGCAGCAGGGGGAGCCACTTGTGCTCCAGCTCGGCCTGACCGTTGCTCGGACCCGTGAACCGGATGCCGTCCAGCAGCCAGGCGGCGACGGCGAGGGCGACGGCGTTCGTGACCAGCCAGGTGATGAGGCGCATGCCTCGATGGTAGGGCTCAGGAGGGAGCGAGGCTCAGTCGCTCGAGGATCGCGACCTCGGCGCCGGCCAGGTGCCGGTCGAGCTCGGCGACGGTTGCCTCGACGTCACCGCTCTCGAGGAGGTCCACGAGCCGGGTGTGCGACCCGGCCTGTTCGGGAGCGTTGCGCCGGTCGCGGTCGACCTGGGCCAGGGCGAGCCGCAGCTCGGCGTACAGGCTCTCGGCCATCGCGATCAGTCGCGGCGAGTCGGCCAGCCCGACCAGGCTCAGGTGGAAGGCGAGGTGGCGCTGGTTGAGCACCTGGTAGGACGCCTGCTCGTCGATCGCGGCGGTGTAGTCGGTCAGGGTGGTGCGCACTGCGGCCCGGGCCTGGGGGGAGGCCTGGGGCCAGGCGCGGACGCCGGCGATCTCGAGGACCACCCGGGCGCGGCAGACGTCGTGGATCGAGCCGGGGTCGGGGCTGGCGACCGAGACGCCACGGTTGGGCTCGCGGGTGGCGAGCCCCTCGGCCACCAGTGTGGCCAGGGCCTCGCGGACCGTGGGCCGCGAGACGCCCAGCGAGTCGGCCAGGGCCACCTCGCGCAACGGCGTGCCGGACTCGAGCTCACCGTCGAAGATGGCCCGGCGCAGCTCGTCGACGATGCGGTCGGCCGTGGAGGAGTGGGCCAGGTGGAGGGTGCCGAACGCCTGCTCGTTGATGCGCTGGGTCATGCGCTTCCTCCCGGAGGCGGGTGGTCTGGGCCGGTCCTGCCTGTCGTGGGCCCATTGTTCCCCACGACTTGCCCGCGGCGCGAACGTCGGCCACACTCGAGTTTGTCAGATTGTCGGACAATCAAACAATCGATGGGGGAGTCGGCCATGAATCAGCAGCTCGCGTGGGGACGTCGCTACGTCATGGTCGAGCCGACCCACTTCCGCATCGACTACCAGATCAACCCCTTCATGGACCTGGCCGTGCAGCCCGACCCGGCCCTGGCCCTGACCCAGTGGCACGAGCTCGTGGCCACGATCGAGCGGCTCGGCGGGAGCGTCGAGGCGCTCGAGCAGCGCGCCGATGCTCCGGACATGGTCTACGCGATGAACCTCGGCCTCGGGCTGGTCCGCGAGGGTACCGACGGCTCCGACCAGGACCACGTCGTGCTCTCGCACATGCGCCACCCCCAACGCCGGATGGAGACAGCTTCGGCGCAGGCGTGGTTCGCGGCGCGCGACTTCACCACGTCGTACGTCGGTCGCGACGGGGTCGGCGCGCACCTCGAGGCCGGCGACGCCTTCGCCTTCGGCGACGCCCTCGTCGTGGGCTACGGCCCGCGTACCGAGGAGCTGGCGCTCAAGCATCTCGCCATCGACCTGGGCATCCGGGTGCGCGGTCTGCGGATCACCCACCCGGGCATGTACCACCTCGACCTTGCGTTCTGTCCGCTCGACGAACGGCGCGCGCATCGTGTGTCCCTCCGCCTTCGACGACGCCAGCGCGGCGGCTCTGAGGGAGCTCGTGCCCGAGGCGCTCGTGCTGACCGAGGAGGAGGCGCTGACCAGCTTCGCGGCCAACTCCATCGTGATCGGCTCGACGATCGTGATGCCCGCCTGTCCCGACCGGGTACGCGCCCAGCTGGAGGCCTGGGGCTTCGAGATCGTCCTCGTCGACGTGAGCGAATTCCACAAGGGAGGCGGCTCGATCCGCTGCCTGACCAACCCCGTCGACGTACGGATCGGGCGCGACCTGACGGCCGTCAGCGGCGGCGAAGTCGTCCTGCCCTGACCCGTCGGCGGACCATCGGGCACGATGGCGCCATGACGAAGAACGCTTGGTGGCGCCTGTTGGTGGCCGTCATCATCATGGCCGGTGCCCTCCTGATCTCGCTCAGCGCGACTCCTCGGCTGGGTCTGGACCTGTCGGGAGGTACCCAGATCACGCTCCAGGCGCTGGACAGCCCCACGCTGAAGGCGGACGCCGAGGCCACCGATCGGGCCGTGGAGGTGCTGCGCGGTCGCGTCGACGCGCTCGGGGTGAGCGAGCCGACCCTGGTCCGCTCCGGCGAGAACCGGATCCTGATCGAGCTCCCCGGTCTCGAGGACCCGCGCGAGGCCGCCGAGGTGATCGGCAAGACCGCCCAGCTGACCTTCCACCCCGTCCTGGGCACAGACCCCTCCGTGCTCGACAAGGAGGACCGGACGTCCGGTGAGCCGGACGCCAAGGGTCGTCGCGCCACCGTCGACGAGGACGGTGGCCCGTTGGTCCTCGGCGCGACCCAGCTCGAGGGCGACGACGTCAAGGATGCGGTCGCGGGGCTGGACCAGACTGGCACCCAGTGGGTCGTCGACGTCAACTTCTCCGGCGCGGGCAACGGGAAGTGGTCCTCGCTCACGGGCGATGCTGCGTGCTTCAACCTCGGGGACCCTCAGCGCCGCATCGCGATCGTCCTCGACGACGAGGTCATCTCGTCCCCGCAGGTGCAGGACGCCGCGTGTGACGTGGGCATGTCGGGTGGACGGACCCAGATCTCGGGGAGCTTCACCGAGGAGAGCGCCAACGAGCTCGCCCTGCTCATCAAGGGCGGCGCGCTTCCCCTGCCGGTCGAGATCATCTCCCAGCAGGTCGTTGGGCCCACCCTCGGCGACGAGGCCATCGACGCCTCCCGCAGCGCCGGCATCATCGGTCTGATCCTGACCGGACTGTTCATCACCTTCGCCTACCGACTCTCCGGCCTGCTCGCGGTGGTGGCGCTGGGCTGCTACGCCGTCATCTCGTACGCCGTGCTGATCGGCCTCGGCGCGACCCTGACCCTGCCCGGACTGGCCGGCTTCGTGCTGGCGGTCGGCATGGCCATCGATGCGAACGTCCTGGTCTTCGAGAGAGCCAAGGAGGAGAGCGCGGAGATAGGCATGTCGCCGAACAAGGCCGTGACCATCGGGTTCTCCAAGGCCTGGTCGGCGATTCTCGACTCCAACGTCACCACCCTGCTCGCAGGTGGACTGCTCTTCTTCCTCGCCACCGGTCCGGTCCGTGGCTTCGGTGTCACCCTGACCATCGGTGTGCTCGCCTCCATGGTCTCGGCGATGGTGATCAGCCGGGTGCTGGTCGAGTTCGCGACGTCGCGGCGTTGGGTGCAGCGTCGTCCTAAGCTGACCGGCTTCAACAGCATCGGCCCGGTGCAGCGCGTCCTGATGGCCAAGAACCCCGACATCATGGGGCGCTCGAAGCTCTGGCTCACGCTGTCCTCGGTGGTCGTGAGCCTGGCCGCCATCGGCATCTTCACCAACGGGCTGAACCTGGGGGTCGAGTTCACCGGGGGCCGGGTCGTGGACTTCACCACCGCCTCCGGTGTCACCGACCGTGACGTGAGCGACGTACGCGTGGCGCTGGACGGCGCCGGCTTCGGCGACGCCGTGGTCCAGGACTCCGCCGACGGCGACCTGATCGTGAAGGTCGGCCAGGTCGACAACGAAGAGGCTCAGCTGATCCGCGACGTGGTGATGGAGGAGATTCCCGGCTCTGCGCTGGAGTCCGACTCGTTCATCGGGCCCTCCCTGGGCGACGAGCTGCGGACCAAGGCGTTGATCGCGCTCGGCATCGCGCTCTTCGCCCAGATGCTCTACCTCGCGGCCCGGTTCCGGTGGGTCTTCGGTGCCTCGGCCGCCGTGGCGATGCTGCACGACGTGATCATCGTGGTGGGCGTCTTCGCCTGGCTGGGTAAGCCGGTCGACGGAGTCTTCCTGGCCGCGATCCTCACGGTCATCGGGTTGAGCGTCAACGACACCGTCGTCGTCTTCGACCGGGTCCGCGAGCGCTGGCAGGGACCGAACTCGTCGGGTGATTCCGTGCCAGACCCGGCGGTGGCCGACGGAGGTCCCGCCCGGATGCGTGGTCCCTTCGCGACCGCCTGCAACGAGGCGGTCCTGGCGACCGTGCCGCGTACGGTCAACACGGGTCTGGGCACGATGTTCATCCTCGGGGCGCTCTTCTTCCTCGGTGGCGACTCGCTGACCGACTTCGCGCTCGCCCTGTTGATCGGTCTGGTCGTCGGCACCTACTCCTCGGTCTTCGCCGCCACCCCGTTGGCGGTGCTGATGGACCGGCGCTGGCCGGTGCTGCCGCGACTCCCGAAGAAGCGGGTGGTCCGCGACGAGACCGACAGTGGTGCTGTTGTCTAGCCTCGCCGGGGGATTTCCCGTCGGGGGTGAGGCGGTGATGCTCCTGGGTGTGGCGGCGGCGGGGCTGTTCTGCGCCCTCGTCTTCTTCGCCACCCGGCGCCGCCTCGGCGTGATCTCGGCGGCCGCGACCTCCGGCCTGCTCTGGTCGCTGCTCGTCATCGCAATCGTCACGCTGATCCCGGCCCACGGAGTGCCGGGGATCGTCTCGGCCGAGGGTCGGCTCGCCACCTGCTCGTGGGACATCGGGGGACCGGCACCGGACGGCTTCTGGATCTTCGAGAGCGGGCAGCGTCTGCTCAACACCGCCCTCTTCGTGCCCTCCGGCGCGCTGGCGGTGCTGGTGCTGACGCGGTGGCGTTCGGGGTGGGTCTTCGTGCCCTTCGCCCTGGCCCTGCTGGCCGGCTACTCCGCCGCCATCGAGCTCACCCAGTTCCAGCTGGCTCGCCTGGACCGGGCCTGCGACGTCACCGACGTCGTCGACAACGTCACCGGTGCGGTGCTCGGCGTGGCCGTGGGGCTGTTCCTCTCCCTGGTGCTCCTGCCCTGGCGGAAGCGGGCCGGTCGGCCGCTAACCTGACCGGCATGACCAGCCCGCAGCCTCGGCCCAACATCTTCGACATTCCCCCGTACGTCGCCGGCAAGCCGCCCACGGTGCGCGCCGGGATGACGTCGTACAAGCTCTCCTCGAACGAGAATCCCTACCCGCCGCTGCCCGGGGTGATCGAGGCGGCACAGGCGGCCGTGGCGCAGATGAACCGCTACCCCGACATGGGCGCGAGCGTGTTGTACGCCGCGCTGGCCGAGCGTTTCGAGGTGCCGGTCGAGCACCTGTCCGTGGCGACGGGCTCGGTCGGCCTGATCTACCAGCTGGTGCAGGCGTTCTGCGATCCCGGCGACGAGGTGGTCTTCGCCTGGCGCTCCTTCGAGGCCTACCCGATCGCGGTCACCGCGGCCGCGGCCACGGTCGTGCGGGTCCCCGTGCTGGCGGACGGTCGGCACGACCTCGACGCGATGGCGGCCGCGATCACCGACCGCACCAAGGTCGTGCTGGTCTGCACGCCGAACAACCCGACCGGGCCTGCCGTGACCCAGACCGAGCTCGACGCCTTCCTGGCCAAGGTGCCCTCCCACGTGCTGGTCGTGGTCGACGAGGCGTACGTCGAGTTCGTCCGGATGGACGACGCGGTCGACGGCGTCGCCACCTACCGCGAGCCGGGAGAACGTCGTGGTCACCCGGACCTTCTCCAAGGCCTACGGCCTGGCCGGCCTCCGCGTCGGCTACGCCATCGCGCCCGCCCCGATCGCTGCCGCGCTGCGGGCGGTCTCGCTGCCGTTCGGTGTCTCGTCGGTCGCCCAGGCCGCGGCGATCGCCTCGCTGGAGCGCGAGCCCGAGCTCCTCGAGCGGGTCGACGCTCCTCGTGGCCGAGCGGGACCGGGTGGTCGCCGGGGTGCGCGCCGCCGGGTGGGAGATCCCCGACGCCCAGGGCAACTTCGTCTGGTTCGAGCTCGGCGAGCGGACCGCGGCCTTCGCCGCTGCCGCCGACGAGGCCGGCATCGTCGTACGCCCCTTCGCCGGGGAGGGCGCCCGGGTCTCCATCGGCGAGCCCGAGGCCAACGACCGGCTGATCGAGCTCGCCCGCACCCTCCGCTGACCTGCCACTTTGGCCCTCGACAAGGGGTCGACCTGCCAGTTTTGGCCGGGTACGGCGGCCAAAAGTGACAGGTCGAGCGGGCGTACGGCGGCCATAAGTGACGGGTCAGCGGGAGGAGATCGGGTGGGACACGGACACGGGCACGGGCAGGGACAGGGGCACGCCGCGGGGCGTGCCGAGGATCGCTCGCGGCTGAAGCTGGTCCTGGTCATCACCGGCACCGTGCTGGTCGTCGAGCTCGTCGGTGCCTGGGTGGCCGGCTCGCTGGCGCTCCTGGCCGACGCGGGCCACATGGCCACCGACTCGGCGGCGATCGTGCTCGCGCTCGGGGCGTCGTACGTCGCGGCGAGACCGGGCGGGCCGCGCTCGACGTTCGGCTACCACCGGGCCGAGATCCTCGCGGCGATGGCCAATGCCCTGGTCCTGCTGGTGATCTGCGGCTACCTCGCCTACGCCGGCATCAACCGGCTCAGTGACCCGACCACCGTGCGCGCCGGTCCGTTGATGATCTTCGCGGCGATCGGCCTGCTCGCCAACGCAATCTCGATGCTGGTGCTGAGCCGCTCGCAGACCGGCTCGCTCAACCTGCGCGGCGCCGCCACGGAGGTGCTCGCCGACCTGTTCGGCTCGGTCTTCGCGTTCGGGGCGGGCGTCGTCATCTGGTTCACCGGCTTCCAGCAGGCCGACCCGATCGCGTCCCTGCTGATCGCGGCGATGATCCTGCCCCGCTCGCTGATCCTGCTGCGGGACGCCGCCACCGTCCTGCTCGAGATCTCACCGGCCGGTCTCGACCTCGACGAGGTCCGCGAGCACCTGCTCGCGATGCCGGGCGTGGTCGAGGTCCACGACCTGCACGCCTGGACGATCACCAGCGGCATGCCCAGCCTCTCGGCGCACGTGACGGTGAGCGACGAGGCGCTCGCGGAGCACGGCGTGGGCGCGCTGCTCGACCGGCTCTGCGCCTGCACCGCGGCCGACTTCGACGTGCGGCACACGACGTTCCAGATCGAGCCGGTCAGCCATCGAGCCCACGAGGACCTCGGCGAGCCGCACTGAGCTCAGCGCACGCGCCGGAAGAGGTACGCCGCGGGCGCGGTCCGGTAGCCGACGCCGCGACGCGACGCGGCGACGTCGACCCAGCTGCCCGGGTAGAGCACCGAGCGGACGTCGGCGAAGCCGGCCACGGCCCGCAGAAGCCGCTCCCGGTCGCCGGGGTGGCGCTCCTGGCTCGCCCAGAGCTTCCGGGTCCGGTCACGCACGCCGCGCCACCATGCTCAGCCGACGGTGTCGGACTCGGCGGCCGCCTTGAGCTTCACCAGGGTGGCCTCGATCGCACGCTGGGTCCGGCCCGGGTAGCCGGCCAGCGCGAACACGCCGCGCACGATCGCGGGCACCCGCGAGGTGTCCCAGGTCTCGGTCACGTGGGTGCCGCCGTCGACCGGCGCGAGCTCGTAGCGCCAGCGGTGCGCGCCGACGTGCCGCCAGGCGATCAGCTGGTCCTCCTCGAACTCCACCACCCGGTTCTTCATCTTGTACGGCGCGCCGAACTTCATCTGCATGCCGAACGTCGAGCCGAGCGCGAGCCGCTCCGGGCCGACGAGCGACCCGCGGACCGTCCCGGAGCCGTCGATGCGCGGGTGCTGCTGCGGGTCGGCGAGGATGGCGAAGACGGCTGCCGGGAGCGCGTCGATGGCGATGCTGGCGGAGATGTTGCCTGAGGTCATGCCCCGACTCTAGGCGGATTGGCCCGGCCGGCCCGCCCCCTTGTAGGTTGGCACCTGCACGATGTGGTGCTGGTCACAAGCGGAGACGAACGCTTCGCAGCCGGCCTCGCATCGTGGCGACCGATGCAACGGATCGGGACCAACGGCGACACACCTCTCGCTCGTCGGCCCCGCTCCCCACGCGGCCAGCGGACACCCCGCGATGCCGGTGACCTCGAAGGAGTGCACGTGACCCAGCAGCCCTCATCCGGTTCAGGCTTCGGCCCCGACCTGGCGGACGTCTTCGGACCCTCGCACCAGGACGGCGGCCCCGAGCTCATCCAGCTCCTGACCCCCGAAGGCGAGCGGGTCCACCCCGCCGAGTTCGACATGGACTTCACGGCCGACCAGGTCCGCGGCTTCTACCGCGACATGGTCCTCACCCGCCGGATCGACACCGAGGCCACCGCGCTCCAGCGCCACGGAGAGCTCGGCATCTGGGCCCAGCTGCTCGGCCAGGAGGCCGCCCAGATCGGCGCCGGCCGCGCGATGCGCCCCCAGGACTTCGCCTTCCCGACCTACCGCGAGCACGGCGTCGCTTGGTGCAAGGGCGTCGACCCGCTTGACCTGCTCGGCCTCTTCCGCGGAGTCGACCAGGGTGCCTGGGACCCGAACGCCACCAACTTCGGTCTGTACACGATCGTGATCGGCGCCCAGACGCTGCACGCCACCGGCTACGCCATGGGCATGCAGCGCGACGGCGACGTCGGCACTGGTGACGCCGAGCGCGACGCCGCGGTGCTCGCCCACTTCGGTGACGGTGCCTCCTCGCAGGGCGACGTCAACGAGGCGTTCATCTTCGCCGCGTCCTACAACGCCCCGGTCGTCTTCTTCTGCCAGAACAACCAGTGGGCGATCTCGGAGCCGATCGAGCGCCAGACCCGGATCCCGCTCTACCAGCGCGCCCTGGGCTTCGGCTTCCCCGGCGTCCGCGTCGACGGCAACGACGTCCTCGCGACGTACGCCGTCACCCAGGCGGCGTTGCAGCGGGCCCGTGACGGCCAGGGCCCCACGCTCGTCGAGGCCTACACCTACCGGATGGGCGCCCACACGACCACCGACGACCCGACGCGCTACCGCCTCTCCGACGACGTCGAGCGCTGGAAGCTCAAGGACCCGATCGAGCGGGTGAAGGTCCACCTCACCCGCAACGGCCTGGCCGAGGGTGGCTTCTTCGAGGCCGTCAAGGCCGAGGCCGACGAGCTCGGTGTCCGGCTGCGCGAGGGGTGCAAGGCGCTGCCCGATCCCAAGCCGATGGCCATCTTCGACAACGTCTACGCCGAGATGACCCAGGAGCTCGAGGAGCAGCGCGACGGTTACGCCGCCTACCTCGACTCCTTCGAGGGGAGTGACCACTGATGAGCGCCACCACGAAGATCACGTTGGCCAAGGGCCTCAACATGGGCCTGCGCGCAGCCATGGAGCACGACCCCAAGGTCCTGATCATGGGTGAGGACGTCGGCAAGCTCGGCGGCGTCTTCCGGATCACCGACGGCCTGCAGAAGGACTTCGGCGAGGACCGCGTCATCGACTCGCCCGCTGGCCGAGTCCGGCATCGTCGGCACCGCGGTCGGCATGGCGATGCGCGGCTACCGCCCGGTCGTCGAGATCCAGTTCGACGGGTTCGTCTACCCCGCCTACGACCAGATCGTCTGCCAGGTCGCGAAGATCCACTTCCGCAGCCAGGGCAAGGTCAAGATGCCGATGGTGATCCGGATCCCGTTCGGCGGTGGCATCGGTGCCGTCGAGCACCACAGCGAGTCGCCCGAGGCGCAGTTCGCGCACACGCCCGGTCTCAAGGTCGTCGCCTGCTCGAACCCCGTCGACGGCTACTGGATGATGCAGCAGGCCATCGCCTGTGACGACCCGGTGATCTTCCTCGAGCCCAAGCGGCAGTACCACGCCGACAAGGCCGAGCTGGACGAGAACGCCTCGCCCGACCCGCTCTTCACCTCGCGGGTGATCCGCCAGGGCAGCGACCTGACCCTGATCTCCTACGGCCCGATGGTGAAGACCTGCCTGAAGGTCGCCGAGGCGGCTGCCGGGGAGGGGACCTCCATCGAGGTCATCGACCTGCGCACGCTCTCGCCGCTCGACATGGGTCCGGTCCTGGAGTCGGTACGCCGCACCGGTCGCGCCGTGATCACCCACGAGGCGCACGTCAACCTCGGGATGGGCTCGGAGGTCGCCTCCCGGATCATGGAGCAGTGCTTCTACTCGCTGGAGGCTCCGGTGCTCCGCGTCGGCGCGTTCGACACGCCGTACCCGCCGTCGCGGATCGAGGAGGACTACCTCCCCGACCTCGACCGGGTGCTGGACGCCGTCGACCGCTCGCTGTCGTACTGACCTCGATGTCGCTCGTCGAGACTTCGCTTCGAAGGAGAACCCATGTCTGAGTTCAAGCTGCCCGACGTCGGTGAAGGCCTCACCGAGGCCGAGATCGTCTCGTGGAAGGTCAAGGTCGGCGACGTCATCGAGGTCAACGACATCATCGTCGAGATCGAGACGGCCAAGTCGCTGGTCGAGCTGCCCTCGCCGTACGCCGGCACGGTGCTGGCGCTGATGGTGCCCGAGGGCGAGATGATCCCCGTCGGCACCCCGATCATCTCGGTCGGCGACCCCAATGACGCTCCGGCCGCCACGACGCCCGTGCCCGAGATGGAGATCGACCTCTCCAACCCGAGCGCCTCGGGCGGTGGTGAGGGCGAGAGCCTGGTCGGCCGCAACAAGGCCGAGGGCGGCATCGTGCGCCGCGCCCGCAAGGGCTCGGCGTCGCCGTCGAGCGAGGCGGCCGCGAACACCCAGATGCAGGTCCAGGGCGCCTTCTCGGCTGGCGGCGCGCAGTCCGACGCCGTCGTGGAGACCGACGAGCCGGCCGTGCCGGCGACCTCGGCCCGCACCGAGGAGCGGGCTCCGGTCTCGGAGTTCGTCCCCTCCCGTGCGACCACCCCTTCGGAGGCTCGCGCGCTGGCCAAGCCGCCGGTGCGCAAGCTCGCCAAGGACCTCGGCGTCGACCTCTCGACGTGTGGGGCCAGCGGACCGAACGGCACCGTCACCCGGGCCGACGTCGAAGCAGCGGGCTCGGGTGCTGGCTCGCGTGCGCAGGTCAGCCCCGACGCCGGGACGCGACGCCCTGTCGCTTCGGGTGAGCGCGAGACCCGCGAGCCGGTCAAGGGTGTGCGCAAGATGATGGCCTCGGCCATGGTCTCGTCGGCCTTCAGTGCGCCGCACGTCACCGAGTGGATCACCGTCGACGTCACCCGCACGATGGAGTTCGTCGAGCGGCTCAAGGCGCGTCGGGAGTTCCGCGACGTCAAGGTCTCGCCGCTGCTGGTGCTCTCGCGCGCGGTGATGCTGGCGATGAAGCGGACCCCGGAGGTCAACTCCTACTGGGACGAGGCCGCCCAGGAGGTCGTGTTCAAGCACTACGTCAACCTCGGGATCGCCGCCGCCACGCCGCGCGGGCTCGTCGTACCCAACGTCAAGGACGCGCAGGAGCACTCGCTGCTCGAGCTCGCCGGGGCGTTGAACGCGCTGACGGCGACGGCTCGCGAGGGCAAGACGCAGCCGGCCGAAATGGCCGGCGGGACCTTCACGATCACGAACGTCGGCGTCTTCGGGGTGGACTCCGGTACGCCGATCATCAACCCGGGCGAGGCCGCGATCATGTGCTTCGGCGCGATCCGCAAGCAGCCGTGGGTCGTCGGCGACGACATCGTCGCGCGCGACATCACGACGCTGGCGCTGTCGTTCGACCACCGCCACATCGACGGCGAGAAGGGCTCGCGCTTCCTGGCTGACGTCGCTGGCATCCTGGAGGACCCGGCCTCGGCCCTCCTCTACTGATCTGCCACTTGTGGCCGCTCAGAACGCGCCGACCTGCCACTTGTGGCCGCCGTACGGCGGCCACAAGTGACAGGTCAGCGGTCTGAGGGCGGCCACAAGTGGCAGGTCAGCGGCTGCGCAGGGCCTTGAGCTTGGTGGCGACGCCGGCCACCTTGTCCAGCAGGCCCAGGGCGATCGCGTTGACCTGCATGCCCTCGGGCTTGAGCGGGTGCAGCAGCGCGTCCGTGCCGCCGTCGACGAAGACGAGCGAGCCCACCATCAGGCTGGAGGCGTCGGAGAGCAGGAAACCGATCACCTGCGCGACCTCGTCGGGCAGGCCCGGGCGACCGAGGGCGCTGGGGTAGGAGTCCGCGAAGACCCCGAGCTGTGGGTCGGCCCTCAACTGGTCGGTCATCGGCGTGGCGATCAGGCCGGGGGCGACCGCGTTGAGCCGGATCCCGGCCCCGATCCACTCGTCCTTCACGCACTCGCGCCGCACCCAGTAGGCCAGCGCCGCCTTCGTTGCCGGGTAGACCATGACCGCGTCCACCTCGGCCGCCTCGGCCCGAGCGGTCGGCTCGTCCTCGCGCAGGCAGGCCGTGGTGACCTCGGCGCGCCAGCCCGGCTGAGCGGTGATGGAGTTCGACGCCAGGAGTACGACGGCCGCCCCACCGGCAGCGGCCAGCTGCTCGCGCAGCCCGCGCACGAGCGCGACCGAGCCGAAGAAGTTCACCGACACCACCAGCTGGGAGTCGACCCCGGTGAGGCCGGCCAGCCCGGCACACGGAACCAGCCCGTGGACCACGTCGGTGAGGGCCTGCACTCCGCTCACGGCCTCGGCACGGCCGGCGTCGGTGGACAGGTCGGCGACGACGTCGGCCCGGTGCCGGTCGACGGTGATCACCCGATGGCCGACCCCGCGCAGCAGCTCGGTGGTCGCGGCGCCGATGCCCGAGGCGGCACCCGTGACGACGTACGTCCTCGGGGCGGTCACGAGGTCCCGTCCGCGAAGCGGATCAGTCCCGAGAGCGTGGCGATGTACGCCGTCCCGTCCGGGCCGAGGTAGATCGCGGCGTAGTGGTTGTTCCACTGCGTCCCGGTGCCGGTGAGCTGGCTCCAGGCTGTCTTGCCGGTGCGGATGTCGATCGCGGTGAGGTACCACGCATCGATCCCGTCGGCGCGTGGCGGCTTGGTGTAGGCGTAGACGAGGCCGTTGCCGAGCGACCCCTTCGGCACCGAGGTCGGGGCGGTCGAGGTGTTGGTCCAGGCGACCTTGCAGCCGCGCTTGCGGATCAGCACCCGGGCGATGCCCGGCGTGGTGGAGCGGCCGAACATGGTGGTGCCGGGGTTCTCGTAGCCGTAGTTGTTCTCGATGATGACCGAGTTCCCGGCGGCGACCAGGCTGTTCTCCGTCGTGCTCGCGCCGGCCGGGAGGACGGGGATCCGACAGTGCTGTCGCTTCGGGACGCCCCGACGGCGGTCCAGGACGACGATCCGGGTGCGCGGGTCGGCGTTGTCGGTGATCACCAGCCACTTCTTGCCGATCAGGGTCGGCGAGGTGCCGGAGCCCTGCGAGAGCATGCCGGGCTTCTGCACCGATCCGCGGTCGTAGGAGCGGCGCCAGGTGACGCGCGGCTTCGCCGTACGACCGGCATCGAGGCGGTAGGTCGCGTGGGTGGTGACGACGTAGACCCCGCCGGTCTCGTCGACCGAGATCGAGTTGTAGATGCCCTCCCCGGCGACGCCGCCGGTGTCGGGGCCCAGCCGCAGGGTGCGGATGAGGCCCGTCTTCGGGTTCAGGGTGCCGACGGTGCCCTGCTGGGTGAAGAACCAGACCCGGCCGCTCCAGTCGGGGGCGGTGGCCACGACGCAGTCGCCGTCGGGGATGTGCGGCGCGAGCTCCCAGGACTGGACCTTCTCCAGGCCGGTGGCGGTCTCGCGGACCTCCCAGATCGAGCTCTCGGTGGTGGTGGCGAAGGCGTGGTCGTCGGGGGTGAGGAAGAAGTACGTGCCGCCGCAGATGTCGGTGAGCGGGTTGGCCGGCTTGGTCAGGTCGCGGCCCGGCATGGTGAGCTCATCGATCGCCTCGAGCGTCACCGGGTCGATCAGCATCATCACGAAGCCCTCGAGGCCACCGCAGAGCGCGACGATCCGGTCCTGGCTGTCGAAGGTGATGGTGGCGCACTCGCGGATGCCGTAGCTCGCCGAGGTGACCTCGAGGTTGGTGCCGAGCGGGCCGCTGACTTCGTAGGCGTCGGAGCTGTAGGCGTCGTTGTGCATGCTGCTGCGACCGTTGCCGGCCAGGAAGGGGTGCTGGGGGAGCCGCCGGTGGGGGATCGGCCGGGCCGTGGCGGGGGCGCCTTCGAAGGACGGGACCAGGAAGTCGGTGGGCGAGGGCGGGATCGGCGCGACCGCGGTCGTCGCGGTGGCGCTGGGCACGACCCCGGGCAGGGCCAGGGCGAGGGCGGTGAGCCCGGTCGCGGCGATGCGGCGGAGGGGGAGCTGGCGACTCGACATTCCGGAACTGTAACCGGTTGGTTACAGTAGGGCAATGACCTCCTCGGACCCGCTCACTGACTCGCTCGCCGACCCGCTCGCTGATGCTGTCGTGCGGCCGCGGGGACGGGACGAGGTGCGGGCGGCTGTCCTCATCGCGACCCGGGCCCTGGTCGGCGAACGCGGTCCCGATGGCTTCTCGGTGCGCGACATCGCCACCCGGGCCGGGATCAACCACGCGCTGGTGCACCGCCACTTCGGCACCAAGGCCGAGGTGCTCGAGCTGGTGCTCACCGAGGAGTCGCGGGCCGTGACCGAGGCCATCGTCGGCTCCGGGCTCCCGACCGGTGGTCAGGCGGGCGGTGCGGTGGTCGACCAGCTGCTCGGCGTCCTCGCGGACCGTCCGACGTACTGGCGGGCGCTCGCGCACGCCGTCCTCGAGTCGCCCGACGTTGCGGTGCCGGGGACGTCGTCCACGACCGAGCTGTTCGCGTCCCTGTGGCGCGACGCCGACCCGTCCGGCGACGGAGCGCAGCGCGCCGCGGACTCGGCCGTGGCCGGCGCGATGGCGCTCGGGTGGCTGATCTTCGGCGACTTCATCACCGAGGCCACCGGCGCCGACGCGGGCGACGTACGACGGGGGGTGGCCGACGAGGTCGCCCGGCTGGCCTCGCGCCCTGCGCTGTAGGGCGTGCTGGTGGCGCTGCTTCACCATGGGATGCAGTCGAAGTCGTGCTTCCCATGGTCTGTAGGCAATGGGAAGCTCTGCTTCACCTGCATCCCGTGATGAAGCAGCGACAACCCAGCGCACGGACCGCTCAGAACGCGTAGCGCAGCGCCCGCTCGGCCGGCGTCCGAGGACCAGACGCCAACAGCGCGCTCAGCTCGTGCTCCAGCACCGCCCCCACCCGTTGGCAGAACGCCTCGGCCTCGTCGGCCGCGTCGGGCTTCTCGGCGACGATCCGGTCCACGATCCCGCAAGCGTGCAGGTCGATCGCGCGCACCTGCTGGGACCGCGCCATCTCGGGGGCATGGTCGAGGTCGCGGTGCACGATCGCACTGGCACCCTCGGGCGGCAGCGGCGAGAGCCAGGCGTGCTGGGCGGCCACGACCCGGTCGGCGGGGAGCAGCGCGAGCGCGCCCCCGCCGTTCCCCTCACCCAGCATCAGGCACAGGGTGGGTGCGTCGAGGGTGACCAGGTCGGCCAGGCAGCGGGCGATCTCACCGGCCAGCCCGCCGTTCTCGGCATCGGGCGAGAGCGCGGCACCCTGGGTGTCGATGACCGTGACCAGCGGCAACCCCAGCTCGGAGGCCAGCCGCATCCCGCGCCGCGCCTCGCGCAACGCCTCGGGCCCCATCGGGTGGTCGGGGGTCTGGCCACGCCGGTCCTGGCCGAGGAAGACGCACGGCGCGGCACCGAAGCGCACCAGCGCGATCAGCAGCCCCGGGTCCGCCTCGCCCTGGCCGGTGCCGTTGAGAGGGACGACGTCGCTCGCGGCGTACTTCAGCAGCCGGCGTACGCCGGGCCGGTCCGGGCGGCGCGAACGCGTGACGGCGTCCCAGGTGTCGACGTCGGGGATGACGTCCTCGGGTGGCGCCGGGACCGCGGCCACGCCGTGCGCGCGGTGCGAGCAGGATCGACAGCGCCCGGTCCAGGACACCGGCGATCTCGGTCGGGGCCACGACGGCGTCGATGATGCCGCGGGCATAGAGGTTCTCCGAGGTCTGCACCCCCTCCGGGAACGGCTTGTCGTAGAGCGCCTCGAAGACCCGCGGTCCCAGGAAGCCGACCAGCGCGCCCGGCTCGGCGACCGTCACGTGGCCCAGCGACCCCCACGAGGCCATCACCCCGCCGGTCGTGGGGTTGCGCAGGTAGACGAGGTACGGCAGCCCGGACGACTTGTGCGCCGCAACGGCCTGGGAGATCCGCACCATCTGCACGAACGCCGGGGTCCCCTCCTGCATCCGGGTCCCGCCGCTGATCGGCGCGGCCAGCAGGGGCAGCCCCTCGGCGGTGGCGCGCTCGACCGCGAGCACCAGTCGGTCGGCGGCGGCCCGCCCGATCGAGCCGGCCAGGAAGCCGAACTCCCCGACCACCACCGCGACCCGTCGCCCGTGCATCAGGCCTTCGCCGCTGAGCACCGACTCGTCCACGCCGCTCTTCTCGGCGGCGGCGGCGAGCACCGCGGCGTACTCGTCGGAGATCGCACCGCGGTGTGGCGCCACGTCCCACGAGTGCCACGAGCCCTCGTCGAGGACGAGTTCGATCAGGTCGGCAGCGGTCAGTCGGGTCACGCCGGAAGGCTATGCCCTGCTGGCGTGCCAGGCGGTGAGGACGGCGGCCTCCTCGTCGCGATCCAGTCCGGTGACGACCGCGTCGGGGTGCTCGTCGAGCCAGAGCAGGGTGTCGCGCGCGGTCTCCGAGACGGGTCGGGTGACCAGCCCGGCGGCGTAGGCGGCGGCCGGGTCGTGGGCCATCATCCCGGCGTACTCCGGAAGCGGCAGCCACAGCGGCACCGACCCGGGACCCATCCAGGGCTCCACGTCGTGCGCGACGAGGAACTCCTGGTCCACGGCGGTGAAGGTCGTCGTGGTCGGGTCGTGCCGACCGAGGTCGCGGGCCGCAGCGGCGACGGCGTCGACGAAGGCCGCGCGGGTCGTCGGCCAGGAGATCGCGTCGAAGATGCCCGTTCGCCGGGCCTCGGCGCTGTCGACGATCCAGCTCGCGAGGTCGCGTACGTCGATCACCTGCACCGCGTCGTCCGGCGACCCGGGCACCAGCACCTCGGGCCGGGCGGCGGTGTCCGCGAGTCGCGCCGGCCAGTAGGTGAACCGGCCGGTCGGGTCCCCGGGGCCGACGATCAGCCCCGGCCGGACGACCATCGACGAGTCCGTCGCCGCCTCGACGATCTGCTCGCAGGCCACCTTCATCGAGCCGTAGACCTCGGGGCTCGAGCTCGGGTCCTCGTCGGTGTGGAGGGGGGCGTGGGTCGGGAGGGTCTCGGGGGTGCCGCCGGGCGTTCCGTGGTCGGGGTAGACGCTGATCGTGGAGACGAAGACCCAGTGTGCGTGGGGGATTGCGCTCACCGCGGCACGCACCCAGGAGGGGTGCCGGGCGACATCGACCACGGCGTCGTACGCCGAGCCGTCGAGCTCGGCGGGGACCGGGCCGGTGCGGTCCCACACCAGGAGCCGGGCGCCCTCGGGCGGTGACCCGGACTCACCGCGACAGGCGCAGGTGACCTCGTGCCCGCGGCGTACTGCCTCGGCCGCGACCGCGCGGGAGAGGAACGCCGTGCCGCCGAGCACCAGGAGCTTCATCCGCCGCTCCTCGACGACGTCCGCTTCGGCGACTTCTCCCCCTCGAGCCAGGAAGCGTAGAAGGAGGTGAGGTCCTGCCCGGTCTGCTCGTTGAGCCAGGCCACGAACTGCTCCCCGGTGGCGTTGGTGTCGGCGTGCTCGGCCGGCCAGTCACGCACGATCGTCCAGAAGGTCTTCTCTCCGATCCGCCCGCGCAGCTCGTGCCACATCAGCGCTGGGCCGTAGTAGACGTTGCCGTCGCCGAAGCTCGCGGGGTCGTAGTCACCCGGGGGGCCGGCCTCCGCGCGCAGCCGGGGCTCGAAGCTGGCCCAGTAGTCCATCAGCTCGTCGAGACTCTGACCGTTCTCGGGCTCGAACTCCGACTGCCAGACGCCCTGGAGGTACATCGCCATGCCTTCGTTCATCCACATGTAGCGCCAGTCCGTCGGCGTGACGAGGTTGCCGTACCACTGGTGCACCAGCTCGTGGACGATCACCGGCGCCGACGTGGTGTAGCGGGTGCGACCGAGGGTGATCATCGTCTGGGTCTCCATGCCGCTGCGCGACTGGACCAGCACGATCCCGAGGGAGTCGAAGGGGTAGGGGCCGAGCTTCTCCTCGAGCCAGTCGAGCGCCCCGGGCGTGGCGCGCAGGTTGCGCAACCCGCGCTTCGCGCCCGGAGGAGTCCAGTAGGTGATCGGCACCCCGCTGGCCGAGGTGTCCCGGGTCAGCTCGAACTCCCCGATGGCGACCGTGACGAGGTACGACGCGGCCGGTGAGGCCAGCTCCCACTCCGTGGTCGTGGTGCCGTCCTCCTGCTCCCGGGAGAGCAGGGTGCCGTTCGCGACCCCGACGAACGGGGCAGGGGCCCGGATCGTGAAGGAGTAGAGCGCCTTGTCGGAGGGCTGGTCGTTGACGGCGTACCAGCTGTAGGCGCCGAAAGGCTCCTGCATGGTCCAGGTCTCGCCCTTGCCGGTGATCGTCCAGCCGAGGTTGCTGAAGTCGGAGCGGGTGGTGGGCGCGGCCACCGGGCTGGGTGTGCCGGAGTAGGCGATGCGGAGCGTGTAGCGCCGGTCGGCCTCGACGTCCTCGTCCACGACGAGGTCCTTCCCCACGTGCTCGTGGTCGGCGTCGGCGCCGTCGAGGGTGACCGAGGAGACGGCCAGGGACTCGCTGAGGTCGAGCTGGAACTCGGTGGCGTCCCTCGTGGCCCGGAAGACCAGCGTCTCGACGGCGCTCAGCGTCGAGCTGTCCGGGGTCCAGGCGAGGTCGAGGTCGTAGGCCAGGGCGTCGACCCCCGGGTCGCCGACGTCGGGGTAGACGCTGTCCTCGACCGGGGTGCTGAGGGCGACGTCGAGGGCCGGGTCGGCCGGGTCGTACGCCGCGGGCTCGGGGTCGGGCTGCACCGTGCCGGCCGAGGTGCTCTCCGTGGACGACGGGGAGGCGGCGGGCGCGCCACCTCCGGTGCACCCGGCGAGCAGGAGGGTGGCGACCAGGGCCGGCGCCAGCACGGACCCGCCGCGCGAGCGCGCGCGCATCAGTCGTGCGCCCGGAGCAGTGGTCGGGCGAGCTTGCGGCCGTGGTGGATCTGCGCCTTGACCGTGCCGAGGGGGAGGTCGAGGTGGGTGGCGATCTCCTCGTAGGCCAGGCCGTAGACGTCGCGCAGCAACAGCGGTTCCACGAACTGCGGGTGGTCGCGCTCGATGCTCTCCAGTGCCTCGAGGAGGTCGAGCCGGGTGCCGGCGATGACGCTCGTGGTCCGCGGGTCGGGACGCTGCATCGGTCCGAAGTCCTGGGGGTCCGCAGGGGTCGCCTGGTTCTTCATCCGGCGGTAGGTGGTCCGGGCGGAGTTGACGGCCACGACGTGCAGCCACGTCGTGAACCGACCTCGGCCGCCCCAGGAGCCGATCTTCGCGGCGACGTTGATCAGGGCGTCCTGGCAGGCGTCCTCGGCGTCGGGCAGGTAGGGCAGGACCCCGCGACAGACGTTGAGCGTGCGGGGTCGGATCGCGCCGAGCAACTGCTCCAAGGCGTCAGCGTCCCCGGCCTGAGCCAGGCGGGCCAGCTCGTCGATCTCGTCCGGGGTGCGCAGCGCGCCACCGGTGTTCCAGGTCATCCCCCATGTCCCTTCCGTCGTGCCTGCAACATAATGCAACGGTGTCCATGCCTTCTCGTCTCGGCCGGTATGCCGTGCGCCGCCGGATCGGCTCCGGCGCGTTCGCGACCGTGTGGCTGGCCTACGACGAGCAGCTCGACTCCCCGGTGGCGATCAAGGTCCTGGCCGACAACTGGACCGAGGACCACCACGTCCGGCAGCGGTTCCTCGAGGAGGGCCGCTACCTCCGCAAGGTGGAGTCGCCCCACGTCGTCTCGGTCTACGACGCCGGCGAGCTCGACGACGGCCAGCCCTACCTGGTGATGGCCTACGCCGACCAGGGCACGCTCGCGGACCGGCTCGAGGTCCAGGGGCTCACCGTGCGCGAGGCGCTGGAGGTGGTCAGCCAGGTCGGGGCGGGCCTGCAGGCGCTGCACGCGCGCAGCATCCTGCACCGCGATGTGAAGCCGGCCAATGTGTTGTTCCGTACCTCCGACGGGAGGGTGCGGGCGATGGTGGGCGACCTCGGGCTGGGCAAGGCGCTCGACATGTCCTCCCGGCTCACAATGATCGCGGGGACGCCGTCGTTCGTGGCTCCCGAGCAGGCCCGCGGGGAGGGGCTCGATGCCCGGGCAGACCTCTACTCCCTGGCTGCCTTGTCGTTCCTGCTGCTGAGCGGTCGGGCGGCGTACGCCCACGCCGCGCTGTCGGCGGCCGCCGCGCCCGGGGAGCCGCCCCCGCTCACCACGTCCGAGCGTCCGTTCACGTCGGCGGTCGACGCCGTCGTACGCCGGGGGCTGGCCCCGGACCGCGACGCGCGCTGGCCGGACGTCGCGTCGTACGTCGCTGCGCTGGCGCAGGCCCTCGACCTCGGCCCGGACCCGGAGGGCCACGGCGCGATGACGCGACCGTGGGTCGCGCTCGACCCCGAGCTCACCCAGGCCGGAGCAGCGCCCTCGCCGTTGCCGCGCCGCGACTCGCTCCCGGAGCCGGGTCGGCCGGCCGTTCCGCGCCGTCGGCGGGTGGTGGCCGCGACGCTGGTCGCGCTCGCCCTGGCCGGCGGTGCCGGCACCGGCTACGCCGTGCAGCGTCAGCTGCCGAGCGAGCGGACCTTCTCCGACGACTCCGGGTCGCTGTCGGTGACCGTGCCGCGCGGCTGGGATCTCGCGGTCTCCCCGAAGGGGTGGTTGCCGCCCAACGACTCCGACGAGTTCCCGGCGATCTCCGCCGGCGAAGGGTCGGACTGGGCCGAGGCCGGCCGCGGTGCCCACGGCGTCTTCGTCGGGATCCTGCCCGGGAGCAAGCTGCCCACCCAGGTGCCGCAGCATCCCGAGTGCGACCATGCGGAGGCGCCGGTCGAGGACACTGCCGACGGCGATCCCTCGGTCACCGTCTTCTACACCGCGTGCCCGGGTGGGGTGACCGTGGAGCGGGTGGTCCGGGTGACGGCCAACCGGTTGCTGTGGGTGCAGGTGCGCAGCGCCGACCGCGCGACCGCCAACCTGGTGCTCGACGACGTGCGCACCCACGGGATGTAGCAGGCGTCAGCTGGCGCCCTCGCTGATCGTGGTGACCAGCGCCCGCAGGCCGTCCTCGTCGCGCATTCGCCCAGTGGCGGCGACCTCGGCCTCGGCCGTCCCCGAGCCGAGCGGGGAGATCCAGCGGATCACGCTGAGCCGTTGGTGCTGGGAGGGGTCGACGTAGGTGAAGACCAACATGTCGTCGCCGCGCTCCACGACGGTGAAGCCGAGCAGCCCCTCGAGCTCCCCGGCTCGCTGGTCGCGCAGCGCCTCGATCGTCGTCCGCTGGCTGATCACCATCTCGACGCGCACGGAGTAGTTGTTCGGGGGGTTGCCCGGCAGGGTCCAGCGCTTCTCGGCCGGCCCGATCTGGAACTCGTCCCAGCCGTTCGGGATCGGGAAGGTCAGGTCGTACGGCGCCACCCCGATCGTCTCGGCGTGGGTGGGCAGTTTGCTGGCGAGCGGCGGGTTGGTCGGGTCGGGCAGGACCTGGGGCGGCGGGTCGATCGGGAAGGCCGGTGAGGATGCCGGGATCGGCGCAGCACTCGCGGAGGTGATGGGGTCGTCCTCGAGGAGCACGCCGACGACGAAGCCGAGCCCGGTTCCGATGAGCAGGGCAGCCACGATCACCTCGAGTCCCCGGATGCTCATGCCCCCACGCTATCGGCGACCCGTCACTTATGGCCGCTCCAGGGTGCCCGACCCGGCACTTATGGCCGCCCGGCCCGGCCACAAGTGCCGGGTCGATGGGTTCTGAGCGGCCACAAGTGACGGGTCAGCCGGCGAGGACCAGCCCGTACGTCCCCGCCAGCGCCCTCACCGTGCGGTGCACCAGCCGCATCGGCGCGGTCTCCACGGCGAGAGGGCCGAGATGCCGAAGGGGGACACGGGGTGCTCCTGTCACGAAGGAGGCGCGGCGGCCTCGTACCCCTGAGATGCGCAGCCCGACCGGTTGGGTGCCGGCTGGTCGAGCCGGTTAGCGTGGCTGGGTGACCAGCCTTCTCCTGCGCAACGTCCGGATCGTCCCGCTGACCGAAGATGTCGAGGTCCCGGACGGTCCCGTCGACGTCCTGGTGGAGTGGGGCACGGTCAGTGCCGTCGGGCCCGACCTGGAGCTCCCCGAGGGTGGCGTGGAGCTCGACGCCGGCGGTCGATGGGTGATGCCGGGCCTGTGGGACCAGCACGTCCACCTGGCCCAGTGGACCCTCACCTCCGGGCGGCTCGACCTGGCCGGGGTGCGCTCGCACGAGGAGGCCACTGCGCTGGTCGCGGAGCGGGTCGCTGAATACCCCGACCTCCCCGTCATCGGGTGGGGTCACCGCTCGGGCACCTGGGAGCGCGACGCCACCGTCTCCGAGCTCGACGCCGTCTCCGGTGACACCCCGGTCGTGCTGATCAGCGGCGACGGCCACCACGCCTGGTTGAACACCACGGCCCTGATGCACCTCGCGATGCCGGTGCGCGACGCGGTCGTCCAGGAGGCGGAGTGGTTCGCGGCCTACCCGCGCCTCGCGACGCTCGTCGGGAACGACGGCACCTCGCCGGAGGCCTACCGACGCACCCTCGACCACGCGGCCTCGATGGGGATCGTGGGCATCACCGACTACGAGTTCAGCGGTGGCGCGGAGGACTGGGCCGAGCGCTGGGCAGCCGGCTGCGACCTGCTGCGCATCCGGATGGCCACGTACGCCGACACCCTCGAGGACGTCATCGCGGCCGGCCTGCACACCGGCGACATGC
The DNA here is from genome assembly GCA_963850965.1 of uncultured Actinomycetota bacterium. Taxonomy (GTDB): domain Bacteria; phylum Actinomycetota; class Actinomycetes; order Propionibacteriales; family Nocardioidaceae; genus Nocardioides. Next base: position 232,066 of record CAWKMT010000006.1, read on the forward strand.
TCCCCGGTTGCGACGAGCGGGCCACGATGGGGCCGCTCAAGATCATCTCCGACGGCTCGCTCAACACCCGGACCGCCTGGTGCTGTGAGCCGTACGCCGACGCGCACCGTCTCGAGTACCCCTGCGGCCAGCCCAACCTCTCCGGCGACGACCTGCGCGCCCTGCTCGCTCGCGCCCACGTCTTCGGTCTCGAGGTGGCGACCCATGCCATCGGTGACGCGGCCGTGGCCGAGGCGCTGGCGGCGTACGAGGAGACCGGCGCACTCGGCTCGATCGAGCACGCCCAGCTGGTCAGCCGGGCCGACGTGCAGAAGATGGCTGAGCTCGGCATCCGCGCCAGCGTGCAGCCCGCGCATCTCCTGGACGATCGCGACCTCACCGAGAAGATCTGGCCGGGTCGCGCCGAACGCTCCTTCGCCTTCCGCTGGATGCTCGACGACGGCGTCGAGCTGGCCATGGGCTCCGATGCCCCGGTCTCGCCGCTCGACCCGTGGATGGCGATCGCCGCTGCGGTGCACCGCGCGGTCGACGGCCGCGAGCCCTGGCACCCCGAGCAGTCGCTCACCGTCCGCGAGGCCCTGGCCGCCTCGGTGGACGGCCAGCCCACGGTCCAGCCCGGCAACCGCGGCGACCTGATTCTGCTCGACCAGGACCCGCTGGCCGGCGGCGACTCCGCGACCCAGGCCGCGGCCCTCCGGTCGATGCAGGTCGCCGCGACGTTCGTGGCGGGCGAGCCGGTCTTCTCGACACTCTGACTGCTCCGCGTGGTGGATGCGACGCCGAGGTGCCGCCGGAGCAGGGCCTCCGAGAACTGGTCGAAAAAACTTCTCCACATGTCGTCGGAGGGGCGCATTTCGGGGCTCAACTGTCGGTGGTCACGGCTTGAATTGAGCCATGACCGAGACGCTCGCCGATGTCGACACCGCTGCTGCGGTGCTCGAGTTGGCACGCGGTCGTCGTGCTTCTGCGGATCAGGCCGAGGCCGAGTTGTTGGAGCTCGCGGTGGCGTGGGCGGCATGCACTCGACCGACTCGCTGGCCGATGCGGCGACGATCACCGACCGGTGTTTCCTGGAGGAGTCGCTGCCGATCGCGGGGCCGGGTGCCCCGCTGATCGCGGAGTTCTCGATCACTGAGTTCGCGGTCGCGGTCGGGCTGTCGACCGAGGCGGGCAAGGCGTATCTGGGTGAGGCGGTCGAGCTGCGTTACCGGCTCCCGCGGGTGTGGAAGCGGGTCGCGGCCGGGGATCTGGTGGCGTGGAAGGCGCGGTGGATCGCCAAGGCGACCTTGTCGCTGTCGATGGAGGCCGCTCGGTTCGTGGACGCCCGGGTCGCGGCGTTTGCGCACCGGCTCCGCGTCAGCGAGCTCGACCGGCTGGTCGAGACCGCGATCGCCCAGTTCATGCCCGAGGAGGCCGAGCGCCGCCGCAAGGCCGCCGCGGATGGTCGGTCGTTCAACGTCGGGAAGTCCCGCACAGGTCTCGACGGGAACGCCGACGTCTGGGGCACTCTCGATGTGGCTGATGCCCTCGACCTCGACGCGGCCGTGGCCGAGGGTGCCGAGGCGTTGAAGTCGTTGGGGTCGACCGAGTCGTTGGACGTACGCCGCGCCCAGGCGCTCGGGGCGATCGCCCGCCGGCAGCTGGCGTTCGACCTCAACGGCACCGACGACGAAGCACCTGCACCCGCGCGGAAGCCGCGGCAGGTGGTCCTGCACGTCCATCTCTCCGAGGCCGCGATCCGTGGCGAGGCCGGTGGGCTCGGGCGGTTCGAGAACACGAGAAGCCCGATCACCGCCGAGCAGATCCGCGACTGGTGCGGCAACCCCGACGCCCACGTCGTCGTCAAGCCGGTCATCGACCTCAATGACCACCACCACGTGAATGCCTACGAGGTCCCCGACCGGATCCGTGAGCAAGCCGCTCTCATCACCCAGACCTGTGTCTTCCCGTGGTGCACCCGCAACGCTCGACGTTGCGACAGCGACCACATCCAGCCCTACGACGCGGGTGGATCGACGTCCAGTGACAACATCGCGCCACTCTGCCGACGACATCATCGGCTCAAGACCCACGGTGGCTGGACCTACCGACCACTCGAGCCCGGAGCCTATCTCTGGACCAGCCCCCACGGCTACACCTACCTCCGTGACCAGTCCGGGACCCTCGACGTCAGCCGCGACCAACGCCCACCACCGACGTCACCGGCTCAGCCACCGGACCGAAGAGCCTGACCGCCCCACACCCCGCCGATCCACGATCCGCGGGGCACGGGCACGCCCGCGATGGTCAAGCGACCGCGGCGGTGGTCATCGGGTGCACCCCGGGTCGATGATGGGTCGCGGTGACGCACGCCGTACGGGCACCTGGAGGACGCCCGATCGACCGCACGGACGACGTGCAGATCCTCCCGAACGACCACCGGCAAGAGGGAGTAGCCATGTCTGACGCCCAGGATGTCCAGATCGAACGCACCTTTGTCGCCCCGATAGACCTGATCTGGGCGATGTGGACCGAGTCCGAGCACTTCGCCAGCTGGTACGGCCCGACGGGAGCGACCATCCCTCACGCCGAGATGGACGTTCAGGTCGGCGGTCGACGCCACGTCACCATGGCGATGGACACCCCGAATGGTCCGATGCAGATGTTCTTCGTCGGCGAGTACCGAGAAGTCGACCCGAAGACCCGCCTCGTCTACACCGAGGCCATGGCCGACGGCGACGGCAACGCCCTGACGGCCGAGCAGATGGGGATGCCCGCCGGCGCGCCGATGGAGACGTCGATCGTGGTCGAGCTCGCCGACCTCGGAGGTCGCACCAGCATGGTGATGACCCACGTCGGTGTCGCTGCTGATTCGCCGGGCGCGCAGGGCTGGGCAATGGCGATGGACAAGTTCGACGCCCGGGTCGCCGAAGCCGCCGGCTGAGCCCGCTACGAGCCACCGGCGACGCGCAGCATCACTGAGCGCAGCCGCTCCTCGAGGCGTCGCCGCTCGTAGGGCTCCATGAAGAAGACAGCTTCGCTTCCGGGTGGAGGCAGGAACCCGACGATGTCCATCACGTCGAAGTACGGCTCCGACGCGACGCCGGTGCGGGCGACGTAGGAGTCGGCGAACGCGTCAGCCCGATCGCTGCCGTGCCGAAAGGCAATGTTGGTGCAGCAGTGGGCGACGTCAAGCCATGCGGGGCCGATCGAGGTCTCGACCCAGTCGACCACGCCGCTGATCCGGCCCTGCGACCACAGCACGTTGTTCGCCTGGAAGTCGCGGTGCAGGAAGCGCGGCTCGAAGTCCGGCGGGTCGGTGCGCAGCAGTGCGAATGCGACTTCCCACAGGTCGGGGTCGGCGCTCCAGGCCGGGACGACGTGCTTCGCCTCCCAGGCCCAGGACTCGTAGGTCCGGACCTCGATCGTGGGCGAGACCTGGTGGATACCGGCGAGCACGCCGGCCAGGTGGTCCAGCGACTCGTCGTCCACCCGATCCGGCTCGATCTGACCCGGTAGCAGCGTCATCAGGTGGGCCGGAAACCCACACGCCAGCCCCTCGGCGTCGAGAGCCCGGGTGCGAGGCGCCGGCACGTCGGCTGCTTCCAGCATCTCCTGGATCTCGCGCTCGCGGGCGGTCAGTGCAGCTCCGTGCCGGCGCCAGGGCTCTCGCGTCATCAACCGGAGCACCAGCTCCTCACCGGACGCGGTCGACAACGCCACCATCACGGAGGTCATTCCGCCGACGAGCTCCCGTGCCGCAGTGACAGGGCCGGCAACGCTCTCGACCCACGCCAGGGCAGGGGACAGGTCGGGGCCGTCAGCACTCAGCACGGGTCAGAGCTTGTCGAGCACCAGCTCGGCGACGGCCTGCTGCTCGGCGGCGAAGGGGTGGAAGGCGAGGGCCTTGCCGAAGTCGCTGTTGCGGCCGTTGATCCACGGGTCGTCCGCGCAGATGTCGTGCCCGGCGCTGGCCCGGAAGACGTCGACGTACTCCCCGTCGCTGGCCAGGGCGCCCTTCTTCACGGCCGCGGCCAGCTTCTCGTTGAGCTCGCGGGCGTACGGGTAGTCGGCGGCCGCGAGGGGGAGCAGCTCGGGGCAGGTGCCGGCGGCGGGCACGATCTGCGGGTAGCCGACCACGACCACGGTGGCCTGGGGAGAACGGTCACGGATGCCCGCGACGATCGAGGTGAGGTAGGACGTGATCTTCTTGAGCTGGCGGTCGATCTTCGCCTGGCCGCGGGGACCGAGCTCGGCCGCGCAGCCGCCCTCGGCGGGCTCCGCGCTGTTGCGTACGACGCACTGGCCCAGCAGGGTGCCGAAGAGGTTGAAGTCGTTGCCGCCGATGCCGACAGTGACCAGGTCGGTGTCCTCGGTGAGTGCGTCGAACTGCGCCGGCTGGGTCTGCGTCTGGGTCCGTTGCGCTCCGACCATCGAGGTGCTGTCCGCGCCGCTGCAGCTCACGTCGACCAGCTGGGTGCCGGGCATCGCGGCGGCCACCAGCGAGGGGTAGTTCTGGTCCGAGCGCAGGCAGCCGTTGGTGGTGTCGGTCTTCGGCACCAGCGGTGCGGCCGTGTAGGAGTCACCCAGTGCGACGTACAGCGGGTAGTCGGAGGTGACCGCCGCCGAGACCGGAGGGCTGGTCGAGGCGGCGGCGCCGGGGTCGGCGACCCCACGCGTGCAGCCACTGGCCACGAGGGTGAGCGCGAGCAGGCCACCGGTCAGGGCGGCGAGTCGTACGGGCGTGCTGGACCGTGCGGTCATGGGAACCTCCACCGCAGACGCTACGTCCTCGCACCCAGCGCCACCACGATGGCCAGCACCTGGTCCGGGTCGTCGAGGCGCTCGCCGTACAGCTCGCGGAGTTGACCCATGCGGTAGCGGACGGTCTGGGCGTGCACATAGAGGTCGGCGGCCACGTCGTCGCGCCGACCCTGGAGCAGCAGCCAGGAGCGCAGGGTGGCGGCGAGCTTCTCCGCGGACCCCGGCCGCAGATCGGCGAGCGGTGCCAGCACCTGGGCGCGCAGGTCGGCCAGGGCTTCGGGGTCGGCCTGCAGCACCAAGGTGGTGAGGTGCGCCTCGGTGTCGTCGGCGAGGCCCAGGGTGCGCGCCCGCAGCGCCCGGTCGTACGACGCCCGCACCTCGAGCCAGGGTCTCGCCGGCCCGGCGATCGCATCGCGTCCCTCCAGGCTGCGCAGAAGGGCGGCGCGACCGGTCCCGTGCATGTCCGGCACCAGCAGCAGCACGCCGGACTCCAGACCCTGGACCTCGGGGGCCTGCAGCGTGGCGGCCGGCAGCACGGTCAGCGCCGGGCGTACCTGCGACTCGGGGACGAGGACCGCAGTCAACGTCAGGGGTGGGTCCCAGTCGGCCTCCTCGGCGGCACCCAGAATGGTCTCGGGAGAGGACTCCTGGAGCAGGTGGCCGACGAGCCGTTCGAGCAGGCGCTGCCGGACCCGACCGGTGGTCGCCAGCTCATCGGTGTGGCCGGCCACGCTCGCAGCGGACAGCTCGTCGATGTAGGCGAAGACCAGCTCGGCGAACGGCACCAGCATCGGCGCATCAACGCCGTTGGCGACCGCAGTCGTCGACATCTCGCGCCACGACACCCGGGCACCGACGCGGTACGCCGCAAGCAGCGCCTCGGTCGTGCGCCCGGAGCGAGCCTCACCGCGACCGAGCTGGTAGGCGCCCTCCACCGCGGGTGCAGCGGGCGTCTGCGGGTCGCTGCCGCGGCGGCCGCTGGCCAGGGAGAGGAAGCCGCCGAGGGCCAGCTGGACGGCGCTGCGGATGTTCCCGCCCATCGAGTCGTTGAGCGCCGCCTCGTAGCTCGGCACTTCGGCGACGATCGCGGTCAACGCCTTGTCGGCCACCGTGGGCAGCTGGGCGCGCATCTCGGTGATCGCCTCGGGTGGCAGGCGCAGCGTGTGGCCCGCCGTGCGACGCGAGGCGGGGTTCGGGGTGCTGCGGGGCATGACATCCTCCGAAAGAAACTGTTCTCAGCGAACAAATGTGACGTAGGTCTTCACGCCACTCGGACAGGACTTTACGCCCTCGGTGCAGGACAGTGGAGCCATGACCACCGTTGCCCTCCCTCGCGTCGCAGCCGACACCGCCCCGACCGGGCCCAGCCTGCGTCAGCGCTTGCGTCAGTTCGCCGACGCCGCGGTCACCCCGCTCGAGTTCGACGACGTTCTTGACGTCTTCCACCCCCTGCGTTCCGGCGCCGAGTTGCGCGGCCGGATCGTGGCCGTCCACTCCGAGACCGCCGACGCCACCACCCTGGTCATCAAGCCCGGCAAGGACTGGGCCGGCCACGTGCCCGGGCAGTACGTCCGCATCGGTGTCGACGTCAACGGCATCCGCTTGTGGCGCACCTACTCCCTGACCCACGGCCCCCGCGCCGACCGCTGCATCTCCATCACCGTCAAGGCGATCCCCGACGGCGTGGTCTCCCAGCACCTCGTCCACAGCGTCCGTCGCGGCACGATGGTCCAGCTCGGGCAGGCCGAGGGCGACTTCGTCCTCGCCGACCCGATGCCGGGCAAGCTGCTGATGGTCACCGCCGGCTCCGGCATCACGCCGGTCATCGGCATGCTGCGCAGCCTCTTCAACCGAGCCGAGCGGGTCCGGGCCGACATCGTCGTCCTGCACTCCGCGCTGTCGCGCTCCGAGGTGATCTTCGGTGACGAGCTGCGCCAGTACGCCGCCGAGGGCCGCCTGCGGCTCGTCGAGCTGCACACCGACGTCGACGGCATGCTCGACGTCGCCGACCTCGACACGATCGTCCCCGACCTGGCCGAGCGCACGACGTACGCCTGTGGGCCGGTCGGCCTGCTCGACGCCCTCGAGCAGCACCACACCGACGCCGGCCTCCCGTTGCACATCGAGCGCTTCCGCTCGGCCGTCGTCGTCACCGGCGAGGGCGGCACGGTCAGCTTCGGCAAGACCGGCTCGGTCGTCGAGGCCGCCGGCGACACCCCGATCCTCGACGCCGCCGAAGAGGCCGGCGTCCTGATGCCGAGCGGTTGCCGGATGGGCATCTGCTTCGGCTGTGTCCTCCCGCTGCGCAGCGGCGCCGTGCGCGACCTGCGCAACGGCGCGCTCACCGTCGCCAACCCCGGTGAGACCGGGGCCGGGGGCGTCCTGATCCAGACCTGCATCAGCGCCGCCGCCGGCGCCTGCGACATCGACCACTGACTCCGTTCACTCCCGCAACGCCCACACCCTCCCTTCAGGAGCACCCCATGACTGCACTGCAGAAGAAGTCCGACAACCCGATCGCGCACCTGTCCGCCGAGGACATCGAGCTGCTCGGCAAGGAGCTCGACGCCATTCGCCAGGAGATCCTCGAGGCCCGTGGCGAGTCCGACGCGGCCTACATCCGCAAGGTGATCAGCGTCCAGCGCAAGCTCGAGCTCGGCTCGCGCGCGGTGCTGCTGGCCAGCATCTTCCCGCCCGCCTGGATCGTCGGCACCGCCGGCCTGTCCGTTGCCAAGATCCTCGAGAACATGGAGATCGGCCACAACATCCTGCACGGCCAGTGGGACTGGATGCGTGACCCGAAGATCCACTCCACCACCTGGGAGTGGGACCACGTCACCCCCGCCGAGCAGTGGAAGCACTCGCACAACGAGCTGCACCACACGTACACCAACGTCATCGGCAAGGACAACGACCTCGGCTACGGCATCATGCGCGTCGACGAGGACCAGCCCTGGCACCCCTTCTTCCTGGTCCAGCCGTTCTGGAACTTCCTCAACGCCTGCTTCTTCGAGTACGGCATCGCGGCCTACGACCTCGAGCTCGGCGCGAACATCAAGCGCAAGAAGACCCAGGAGCCGGAGTTCAAGGCCCGGGTCAGCCAGGTGCTGAAGAAGGTCCGCAAGCAGGCCACCAAGGACTACCTGGTCCACCCCGCGCTCTCGCTGCCCACCGGCTCGTTCCTGCCGACCCTGGCCGCCAACTTCACCGCCAACATCGTGCGCAACATCTGGAGCCACTCGATCATCATGTGTGGCCACTTCCCCGAGGGCGTCGAGACCTTTGAGCGCCGCTCGATCGAGGGCGAGACCCGCGGGGAGTGGTACCTCCGTCAGATGCTCGGCTCGGCCAACATCTCCGGTGGCAAGGCGATGCACCTGATGTCGGGCAACCTCTCGCACCAGATCGAGCACCACCTCTTCCCGGACCTGCCGAGCAACCGGTACGCCGAGATCGCCCCCAAGGTGCGCGCGCTCTTCGAGAAGAACGGCCTGAACTACCACGCCGCGCCGTTCCCGCAGCAGGTCGCCAGCGCCTGGCACAAGGTCGTGCGGCTCTCGCTGCCCAACGGCTGGTTGGCCACGACCAACGCGAAGAACGCCGTGCCGCAGCTCAAGATGCTCTACAAGATGACGACCGGTGGCCCCAAGCTCCGTCGCGCTGCTCAGGCCCGGCTGAACCAGCAGGCCCGGCGCGCCGAGGCGGCCGCCACCGTGTCCGTCGCGTCCGCAGCCTGACCCGCGGACGACTACTCACGGCATCGGCCCCGGCGCCCGCGCGCGACCTACTCGTTGAGCGGCAACCGCAGCCGGTAGGTGCCGTGCAGGACGCGGTAGCCGAGCTCCTGGTTGACCCGGCGGATCCCGGCGTTGTGCTCCTCGTTCTCGGTGCGGCTGAGCGTGGCGCCGGCCGCCGCGGCATCCAGATGGGCCTGCTGCTTGACCAGCTTGGCCAGGCCACGTCCTCGGTACGCCGGGTCCACGCCGGTGTAGCCGATGAAGAGGAAGCCGTCCACGGCCGTCCCCGTTGCGATGGCAGCGGGGACGCCGTCCACGCGGGCGAGCACCGCGATCGACGTACCGCCGACGGAAGCTGCTCGGACGTTGGCCAGCGCGACCCGCCCGCCGACCTGGGCCTCGGGGTTGGTCTGGCTCACCCGCAGCATCGCCTCGACCGCCTCCTCGTCGTCGAAGGCCAGCTCGGGGCAGCTCTCCACCCTCACCCCGGGCGGCGGTTCCAGACCGGGCAGGTCCGTGAGGGGCAGCTCCGAGGCGATCGACAGCTCCTCGACCTCGAAGCCCCAGCCCTGGGCGATCTCGAGCGAGCGAGGTTCCCCGTCGCGGACGGCGGCGCGCAGCATCACCGCGCTCTCGGGTCGCCGGGCCCGCAGGGCGTGGAAGAGTCCGCTGCCGACACCCTGCCCCTCGGCGTCGGCTCGCACCGTGACCCACATCGATGTCCAGCCGGGAGGGTTGTGCCGGCCGGTCGCCAGCCAGCCCCAGCCGAGCAGCTCCCCGGCGTCGTCCACGGCGCGGAGCGTGACCAGGTCCGGCCAGTTCTCGGGGACCATCAGCTGCCAGCCGACGTCCTCGGGACCCATGGTCGGGTTGCGCTCCACGGCGAAGGCGATGAAGGCTTCGTACATCGACGGATCGGCCTCGGCGACGTGCATGGCGTCGATGATGGCACCGGGAGTTCGTCCGCAACAGTGCCTGCGCCTGTCACTTTCAGGCGGCCGGGCGCGTCATCACGGTGAGAGGTGCTGACGGATGGGCGATGGGAGGCTGAACACCATGGATCAGACGGTGGTCTTCGAGCGGGAGCGACCGCGCTTGCTGCGGATTGCGACCCGGGTGCTGCGCGATCCGGCCGAGGCCGAGGACGTCGTGCAGCAGGCCTGGCTGCGCCTCCACGGCACGACGGCCGACATCGCGAATCTGTCGGGCTGGCTGACGACGGTGACCACCCGCCTGTGTCTGGACCGGTTGCGGGCGCGCTCGCCCGAGCTGATGGCGGAGCCGGAGGTCGAGCTGACCCGGGCCGCGCCGGACCCCGCCGAGGAGGTGGCACTGGCCGACACGGTCGGGGTCGCCCTGCAGATGGTCCTGGATCGGCTCACCCCGGCCGAGCGGGTGGCGTTCGTGCTGCACGACAGCTTCGCCATCGACTTCGCGAGCATCGCGGAGATCCTGGGGAGTACGCCGACAGCCGCCCGCAAGCTGGCCTCCCGGGCGCGTCACAAGATCGCCCGCCCGTCGGTCGAGGGTCGGGCAGCCCACTGGGAGGTGGTCGACGCGTTCCTGACCGCCGCTCGTGCGGGTGACTTCGCCCGGCTACTGGAGCTCCTCGCGCCCGACGTCGTGGCCGCAGGCGATCCGGCGGCGGTGGCGACCGGGACGCCGGCCCTCCTGCAGGGTCGCGACCGCGTGGCCACGTTGTTCAACGGGGCCGCGAAGGCTGCCCTGCCGGTCTTCGTTGCGGACCGGCCCGGCGCCGCGTGGTTCCACCTGGGCGAAGCGAAGGTGGCCTTCGACTTCACCGTCGCTGACGGCGTCGTGCACCGCATCGACTTCCGGGCCGACCCCGACGTACTCGCGCGCCTGTGCCAGCGCCGCGGCGAGCTTCGCGTCTGAGCGCAGCCCCCACCATCCCCGAGCCCCACCCCCACCATCAGGAGGACCCATGAAGACGATGACCTGCCAGCAGCTCGGCGGACCCTGCGACCGCGCGCACCGCGGCGACAGCGCGGACGACGTGATCAAGGCCCAGGACCGGCACCTGAAGGATGCCGTGCAGGCGGGTGATGCCTCCCATCAGGCGGCACACGAGGAGATGAAGGGCCGATGGAAGCACCCGGTCCGGTCGATGGGGTGGTACCGCGCGATGAAGCAGGCGTACGCCGACCAGGCCGAGGTCTGATTCAGCCCAGCGCCGCCGCCACCACGTCGCGGGCCTCGGCCTGGACCTGCGCGAGGTGCTCGGCGCCGCGGAACGACTCGGCGTAGATCTTGTAGACGTCCTCGGTGCCCGAGGGCCGGGCGGCGAACCACGCCGACTCGGTCGTGACCTTGAGCCCGCCGATCTTCGCGCCGTTGCCGGGAGCCTCGGTCAGCTTGGCGGTGATCGGCTCCCCGGCGAGCGAGGTCGCCGTCACGTCGCTGGGGGAGAGGGCGCCGAGCTTCGCCTTCTGGGCGCGGTCGGCCGGCGCATCGATCCGGGCGTACGCCGGGTCGCCGTGCGCCGCGACCAGGTCGGCGTAGTGGGCGCTCGGGGACTTCCCGGTCGTCGCGAGGATCTCGGAGGCGAGCAGCGCCAGGATCAGACCGTCCTTGTCGGTGGTCCAGGTGGTGCCGTCCATCCGCAGGAACGATGCGCCCGCCGACTCCTCGCCGCCGAAGCCGAACGAGCCGTCGATGAGGCCGGGGACGAACCACTTGAACCCGACCGGTACCTCCACCATCGGCTTGCCCAGCGACGCGGCGACCCGGTCGATCATCGAGGAGGAGACCAGCGTCTTGCCGATCTGGGCGGACTCCGGCCAACCCGGGCGAGCGCCGCCGAAGAGGTAGCCGATCGAGACGGCGAGGAAGTGGTTGGGGTTCATCAGTCCGCCGTCGGGGGTGACGATGCCGTGCCGGTCGGCGTCGGCGTCGTTGCCGGTCGCGATGTCGAAGGAGTCCTTGCGCGCGATCAGGGACGCCATCGCGTGCGGCGAGGAGCAGTCCATCCGGATCTTCTCGTCCCAGTCGAGCGTCATGAAGCGCCAGGTCGGGTCGACCAGCGGGTTCACGACCGTGAGGTCGAGGCGGTGACGATCCGCGATCTCACCCCAGTAGTCGACGCTCGCGCCACCGAGGGGATCGGCGCCGATCCGCACGCCCGCTTGGCGAATCGCGTCGAGGTCGAGGACCTGCGGCAGGTCGTCGACGTAGGTCCCGAGGAAGTCGTAGGTCCCGACCGAGGCCCGAGCCCGCGTGAACGGGACCCGGCGTACGTCGACCAGGCCGGCGGCGATCAGCTCGTTGGCGCGGGCGGCGATCACGGAGGTGGCGTCGGAGTCGGCGGGCCCGCCGTGGGGCGGGTTGTACTTGAAGCCGCCGTCGCTCGGCGGGTTGTGCGAGGGCGTGACCACGATGCCGTCGGCCAGGCCGGTGTGGCGGCCCGCGGACTTGCCGCGGTTGGCCCGGATGATCGCGTGGGAGACCGCAGGGGTGGGGGTGTAGCGGTCGCGGTCGTCGACCAGGACGCTCACGTCGTTGGCGACGAGCACCTCGAGCGCCGTGGCCCAGGCCGGCTCGGAGAGACCGTGGGTGTCGCGGCCGATGAAGAGCGGCCCGTCGTACCCCTGCTCCTTGCGGTAGTCGCAGATCGCCTGGGTCGTGGCCAGGATGTGGGTCTCGTTGAACGACGTCTTCAGGCTGGTGCCGCGATGGCCGCTCGTCCCGAAGGCGACCTGCTGGTCGACGTCCTCGGGATCGGGGATCCCGGTGTAGTACGCCGTCACCAGGTGGGCGACGTCGATCAGGTCATGGGTCGCGGCGAGTTGTCCTGCCCGGGAATCGCTCATGGGATCCATCATGCACCGAGGGTGGGGTCCTAGGCTCGGGCTCGTGATCCGACGATGAGCAAGATGGATGACCTGCGCGCCATGCGTGAGGCCCGCTTCGGCCAGGCGACCAGCGACCCGGCGCCGCGTGCCGAGCAGCCAGCTTCCCCGGCCGCAGCGAAGCGTGCGCAGTTGGCAGCTGCGCCGAGACCGGAGGAGCCGGAGGCGTCGGACGCGTCGGACGCGTCGGAGGAGCGGCTGTGCGGCCACCGCGCGATCAGCGGGCGCAGCTGCACCCGTGAGCACGGGCACGCCGAGAAGAGCCACCGCTACTCCTGAGTGGATATCCGGTTGAGCGGACGCCCGGCGTCCCCAACGATGATCGCGTGGAGCACTCCAGGGACGAGCCGATCCCCGATGCGGGTCTGGTGGTGCGGCTGCTGCGCGAGCAGTTCCCGGACCTGGCAGGGCAACACGTGCGCCCCAGCGAGGCCTCGGGGAGCAGCAACTGGGTCTTTCGCGTCGGCGACGAGTACGCCGTCCGCCTCCCCCGCTCGGACTCGTACACCGCTGACCTGCTGACCGAGGCACAGTTCCTTCCCCGACTCGCACCCCACCTTGCTGTTCCCGTGCCCGAGGTTCGGTTCCTGGCAGAGCCCTCCGTCCGGTTCCCGCGGCCCTGGACGGTCGTGACCTGGGTGCCGGGCGAGACCCCGGTGGAGTTGGCTGCGCCGGCGCAGGCGCGCCTGGCGCTCACCTTGGGCCGGTTCCTGCGTCGGCTGCACCAGGTGGACACCTTCGGCCTGGACTCCGGATCGGAACGGTGGGGTTACCGGGCCGGTGAGCCGGTGACCGACGTGATCGATGGGTGGGCCCGCAGCGCAGCCCACCACCTGGCGGACCTCTTTGACCCGGGGAGGGTGGAGGCGGCTTGGCGGCGGATCCGCGATGTCCCGCCCGCGTCCGGGTCGCCCTGCTGGGTGCACACCGACCTCTCGGTCGAGAACCTGCTCACGTCCCCAGGCGGCGACCTCGTCGGCGTCGTGGACTTCGGTGGTCTGGGCATCGGCGACCGCTCCGTGGATCTCCTCTACGCCTGGAGCATGTTCGACGCGTCGGCACGTGAGCTTTTCTGCTCGGCGTCCGATGCGGACGAGGCGACGTGGCTACGCGCTCGAGCGTGGGCGTTCGTCGGGCCCGGCCTGCTGACGATGGCGAACTATCGGCACTCCATGCCTGATCGCACGGCCAGGCTCACCCGCATGGTCGAAGTCATTGCCGACGAGGTCGGCGTCTCCCTTCGGTAGCCGTCAGCCCAGCGAGACGTCGTGGGACGACCTGTGGAGAACGCCGAAATTCTGTGACCGATCCGTGATCTGAGAGGCCTGTTCTCCACAGGATTCTGGGGTCGAACTGTCGGTGGTCGCTGGTTGAGTGGTGGTCATGACGGCGATGGCGCACACGGAGGCTCGGCACGTGGTGTCGAGGGGTGTGGTGAGCCTGGCTGAGCAGGTCGCGGCTTTGGCTGAGGTGTCGTTGTGGTCGATGTCGCCGGGCGAGACCGAGCAGACGTTGGTGGCGTTGACCCGGTTGACCAGCCAGATCGGCGAGCTCGAGCTGAGGGTGGCTGAGCATGCCGCGAGTGTGGGGGTCGGCGACGCGCAGGGGGCGACGTCGACCGCTGCGTGGTGGGCGCACACCACCCGACAGACGAGGCTCGAGGCGCACCGCAAGATGCGGCTGGCGTTGGGGTTGGAGCGGTTCCCGTTGGTGCGCGACGGCTTGGTCGCTGGTGACCTGACCCTGGAGCAGGCTTCGGTGATCGTGCGTGCGTTGGGTGAGCTGAACCCCGACCTCGACTACGACGTCCGGGCCCAGGCCCAGGCGAGGTTGGTGGTCCTGGCCCGGGAGCACGACGCGAAGAGCCTGCGGATCCTGGGGCGGCGGATCCTGGAGGTCCTCGACCCGGTCGCGGCCGATGAGGCGGAGGCGAAGAAGCTGGCCGCCGAGGACGCCAAGGCAGCCGCCACGGCCCGGTTCACGATGACTGCGGACGGCCACGGTCGGGTCCATGGCCGGTTCACGATCCCCGCCGCGCAGGGGGCGATGTTGAAGAAGATCCTCCTCGCCCTGGCTGCCCCCAAGCACCTGGCCGCCACCGAGGGTGCCGGGGTGGAGCGGGTCCCGGGTCCGCAGCGGATGGGGCGGGCGTTCGGGGAGCTCATCGAGCGCTACCCCACCGAGAAGGTCCCGGCCGCGGGTGGGGTCAACGCACCGTGGTGATCACCATGGACCTGGCCACCCTGCTGGGCGGGCTCAAGGCCGCCTCGTTGGACACCGGTGAGCGGATCTCGGCCGACCAGGCCCGACGATTGGCGTGTGAGGCCGGGATCATCCCCGCCGTCCTCGGTGGTGCCTCACAGGTGCTGGACCTGGGACGCAAGCGTCGGTTCCACACCACGTCTCAACGCATCGCGTTGGCCCTCGAGCAGGGCGGCTGCACCGCCCAGGGGTGTGACTGGCCACCAGGGATGTGCCACGCCCACCACGACACACCCTGGTCGCGCGGCGGACCGACCAGCGTGCGCCAGGGCCGGCTCCTCTGCCCCCGCCACCACGCCCGCGCCCACGACCCGACGTACGAGATGACCAAGCTGCCCGGCGGGAAGGTCGCCTTCACCAGGCGGACGTAGGCCGACCGCTTCCGCCCAGCAAGGTCTAGGTTGACCGGATGCCAGCATTCACCGCACGAGCCCGCCACGCAGTGTCCGACGGTTCAGCTGCGCGTTGGGGTGCCCTGGCCCTGCTGGTGCGACCGGCGTACATCGGGACCGAGTTCATCACGGCTGCGGCGACCACGGGCGGCTACAGCTTCGTCGCCGACTCGGTCAGCAAGCTCGGTGAGGTCGGCTGCTCCGAGGCCTACTGCTCGCCGCGGCACGAGGTGATGAACGGCTCGTTCGTGGGGTTCGGGGTGTTGCTGGCCGGTGGTGCGGTGCTGATGGCCCGGCCACTGGGCCCGTGGGTGACCGGACTGTTGGTGGTCTCCGGGCTGAGCTCGGTCGCCACCGGCCTCGCGCCCCTCGACCAGGACACCACCCTGCACGCCCTCGCTGCGACGCCGTTGTTCGTCGCGCAGCCGATCGCCCTCGTCGTCCTCGGTGCCCGGCTGCGCCAGGACCAGCCGCGGCTGGCCCGAGCGCTCCTCACCACCGGAGCCGTGACCGGCGTGGCAGCCGCGGCCTTCGTACTCTCCGGGGACGGTCCAGTCTCAGGTGCCCTCGAGCGGTTGGCCCTCTGGCCGGTGCTGCTCGGTCTGGCCGCCTTCGCGTGGACGCAGAAGCCCTGGTCACGCCAGCCCTCACCTTGAGGTGACCGGAGTACGGTGGTGAGTCTCGGGACAATCCACCCACACGTCAGGCCCTTGTGCAGCGCTGCGCTCCCACCGCCCTCGCCGGGCACAGGCACGTCGCGGACCCGCCTCACCATGCGGCTGAACGCCCCCGACTCGGCACCATCATCCGGCGGGTCTCGCTGAGCCTGCTGATCGCCTGCGTGATCCCGGCGACCCTCTTCTACGTGACCTTCGAGCTCGTCGGGATCTGGCCGGCGATCGGCGCCGCGCTCGTCTGGTCGTACGGCGCGATCGCGTGGCGGGCGCTGACCGGACGGCGTACGTCGGGGCTCCTGGTGCTGGCGACGCTGATGCTCACCGCGCGGACCGCCTTCGCAGCCCTGACCGACAGCACCTTCGTCTACTTCCTCCAGCCGATCATCAGCGACGGTGTGGTCGCCAGCCTCTTCCTGCTCTCGTTGCTCAGTGCGCGGCCGATGGTGGCGCGCCTGGCCGGCGACTTCTACCCGATGGACGACGAGCTCGCGCTGCGCCCGGGTGTGCGCCGGCTCTTTCGCAACCTGACGCTGATGTGGGCGCTGCTCGGCCTCGCCAAGGCGGCCGGGATCCTGTGGCTGCTGGAGGCGGCCTCGCTGGACACCTTCGTGCTCGTCAAGAGCATCACCGTGCTCTCGGTCAACCTGCTGGCCGCGGCCGCGACGATCGGTCTCGCCGTCCTCGTCGCGCGCAGGGAGGGACTCCTCGGTCCCGCGCTGGCGCTGGTCCCCGGCCCGATCCCGCGGGGCTCGCACACCTGAGCGCACTCGACCGGAGCCGGCGCAGGGCACAATCAGCGCGTGGACGAGGCCGGGCACTACCTGTGGTTCGCTGCCGGGCTGCTCGCGATGACCGCGCTCACCCTGGGGCTTGCTCGATGGGCCCGGATCGGGCTGGGCCTCTTCCCGCTGTGGGCGATCGGGCGGGCGGTCGTCCAGCTGACCGTGATCGCCCTGCTGCTGCGCGGGATCCTCTCGATGCCGTGGACCGTGGTCGGCTTCATCCTCCTCATGCTGACCACCGCGTCGTGGACGGCGATGGACCGGCTCAAGGAGCTCCACCGCGGACGTCGTACGGCGGTGCTGGGCGTCCTCGCCGGCGCGTCGATCACCTTGCTCGTGATCTTCAGCCTGCAGCTGGTCGACTTCCAGGTGCGCTACCTCGTCGCTGTCGCCGGGATCATCATCGGCAACTCGATGAGCGCCGCGACCCTGGCCGGCCGCAACTTCCTGCGGGGATCGCGGGCCCGCGCCAGTGAGGTCGAGGCCTGGCTGTCACTGGGCGCATCCCCCAGCCGCGCCCACGAGGAGATCGGCCAGGAGGCCGTGCGCGAGTCGTTGCTGCCGACCCTGGACCAGACGAAGTCGACCGGGCTGGTCACCCTGCCCGGCGCCTTCGTGGGTGCCCTTTTCGGTGGCGCGAGCCCGGCGACCGCTGCGCAGTTCCAGCTCGTCGTCCTCGCCGGTATCGCTCTCACGATGACGATCACCGGCATCGTGGTGACTCGCCTGTCGGGCCGCACGCCGTACGTCGCCGCCACGCAGGGCTGAACGCGCCGTCGGTCGGCCTGTGTGGGGCCCTAGCCTTCTCCCATGACTCGCGTGACCTGCACCGTCCAGGACGGCATCGCCCAGGTCCGGCTGGACCGGCCCGACAAGCTCAACGCCCTCACCCTCAGCACCCTCGACGAGCTCGTCGCGACCGCGCACCGGCTGCGCAAGGACAAGCACCTGCGTGCCGTCGTCATCGCCGGCGAGGGGGACGCCTTCTGTGCCGGGCTGGACTTCGCCTCGGTCATGAAGCAGCCCGCGAAGATCGCCACGACGTTCCTGCCCCGGCCCTGGCGCGGCACCAACACCTTCCAGGAAGCCTGCTGGGCCTGGCGCCGGATCCCCGTCCCGGTGATCGCGGCCGTCCACGGGCACTGCCTGGGCGGCGGCCTCCAGATCGCCCTGGCCGCTGACTTCCGGATCGCG
This sequence comes from uncultured Actinomycetota bacterium, assembly GCA_963850965.1. GTDB lineage: Bacteria > Actinomycetota > Actinomycetes > Propionibacteriales > Nocardioidaceae > Nocardioides. The sequence continues at coordinate 249,722 of CAWKMT010000006.1, forward strand.
ACCCCCGACTCGCAGTGGGCCGTGCTCGAAGGCAAGTGGGGCCTGATCCCCGACATGTCCGGGATCCGCAGCCTCGCCGAGCTCGTCGGCATCGACACCGCCAAGCGGCTGACCATGACCACCGAGATCGTCTCCGGCAAGGAGGCCCACGACCTCGGCCTGGTCTCCGAACTGGCAGCCGACCCGGTCGCTGCCGCAGTCGCCTTCGCCGAGCTGCTCAAGGGGCGTTCGCCCGACCAGATCGCCGCCACGAAGCGGCTCTTCAACGACACCTGGACGTCCAGCCCGCGTCGCACCTTTGCCCGCGAGCGGATCGAGCAGGTCTGGCTGCTGGCCGCCCGCAACACCAAGGTCGCCCGGGAGGCCGCCTTCAAGAGGATCTCGCCGGAGTTCGGCCCGCGCGGTCGATGAGGTACCCGCGGACCTTCGCGCTGATCGGGCTCGTCCTCACCTGGCTGGCGCTGGGTCCCTGGATCCTGGTGGGCGCTGCGGGTCTCCTGCTGCTGCCTCGCGTCCGCGACTGGTGGTGGCCCACCCGCCAGGTCGTCGGCGGCTGGGTGGCGTTCGTCGTCGTACTCACCGCCCTCGTGGTGGTCGTGCCCGACGGGTGGCTGTCGATCCCGCGCGGCCCCGGGGCGCTCACGACCCCGGCGTACGTCGGTCGCCCGACGTTCGCCCGCCCGCTGCGGGTCGAGATCCCCCAGCACCCACACCTGGCCCCCCACGGCGCCGGTCCGTCGTACGACGGCTGGGTCACCGGCACCACGCCCTGGAGCGGGCCGCTGGGGGAGAGCCCCGAGGTCGACTCCGCGTGGTTCGGCCGAGAGGAGTGCGGCGGGCTGGCCTTCGACACCCACGGGCGGCTGGTCGCGCTGTGTGCCAGCCACTCGGGTCACCGGCTGCGGGTCGTCGACGCCGACACGCTGCACCCACTGGTGAGCAAGGAGCTCCCGTCGGACGACGTGCCGGACGACCTCTGCGCGCGGGAGTTCTACCTGGCCGCCGGGGACCGGGCAGTCGTCACGACCGCCGACCGACGGATCCTCGAGGTCGACACCGACGACGCAGAAGGCCAGCCCGACCTGACGACGGTCGCCGTGCACGACCTGTCCGACGTGGTCCCCGACGACGACTGCGTGGTCGGGCTGGCGCCGGACTGGTCGGGGCGGATCTGGTTCGCGACCCGGCTGGGCCGGGTCGGTGTGGTCCCGCGTGGAGGCGGGGCAGCCCGGGTCACCGAGCTGGGGGAGGCGGTCACCAACTCGATCGCGGTCGACGCGGACGGCGGCAGCTACGTCGTGACCGACGAGGCGCTCTACCGGCTGGGAGCCGGCGCGAGCGGGCCGACGGTGACCTGGCGCGCGGCGTACGACCGCGGCGACGAGCAGAAGCCCGGCCAGCTCAGCCAGGGCAGCGGCACCACGCCGACCCTCCTGCCGGGTGGGCTCGTGGCGATCACCGACAACGCCGAGCCCCGGATGCAGGTCGTCGTCCTCGACCGGTCCGACGGCTCGGAGGTCTGCCGCGCTGCGGTCTTCGGGGCCGACGAGGGAGCCACGGAGAGCTCACTGGTCGCGGTCGGGAGCGGGGTGATCGTGGAGAACAACCACGGTTCGCGCGGGCTGCTCAGCACCGCGCTGGGGATGACCACCGACGGTGGGCTCGCTCGGGTCGACGTGGCCGGGGGAGAGTGCTCGGTCGCCTGGCGGTCCGACGCGGTCGCGCCCCAGACCGCGCCGGTGCTCTCCCAACGCACCGGGCTGGTCTACGCCCACACGTTGCCGCACAGCTGGTGGGGGGTGACGGCGTGGTACCTCACCGCGATCGACGCCCGCACCGGCCGCACGGTCTTCTCCGTCCGGACCGGAGTCGGTCGGCTCTTCGCGGACCGCGACGGGGCCGTCACCCTCGGCCCCGACGGAGCGGCGTACGTCGCCACCCGGGCCGGGCTGGTGCGGGTCCACGACCGCGAGGAGCCCGAGGCCGACGCGGGTCAGGGGTAGCTGATCCCGGTCGTCCGCTCGCTGATCTCCCACAGCTCGCGCTGCGCGTCCTCGTCGTAGGACAGGGCGTTGCTGGTCACGACCTGGGGGAGCCCGGACATCTCGCCGAGTCCGCTCGGTCCGCAGAAGGTCGCGCCCGGGAGGTCGGCGGTCGCCGCCATCAGGGTCGGCCAGGCGCCTGCAGCCGCGGACTGGGAGACGCCCTTGATCACCGCATCCAGGATCGAGGCCCGCCCGCCCTGGGCCCGGCCGTACTGGCCATTGGCCGCCAGGTGCGTGCCGGCGAAGCCGGGGTGCGCGGCCAATGCCTTGACCGGCAGCTCGGCGCGTCGGGACCGGCGGTCGAGCTCGTAGGTGAAGAGCAGGTTGGCGAGCTTGCTGCGGCCGTAGGCGGGCCACGGCGAGTAGCGCCCGCGCTGGCTGCGTGGCTCACCGAGCGGAGCCGTGCGGGTGAGCTTGTGCAGGTGCGAGGAGACCGTCACCACGCGGGCGTCCTGGCTGGCCACCAGTTGGGGCAGGAGCAGCCCGGTCAGCAGGAAGGGCCCGAAGTGGTTCGTCGCCAGCTGCAGCTCGAGCCCGTCCACGGTCCGGGAGTACGGCGTCCCCATCACCCCGGCGTTGTTGACGAGGAGGTCGACGGCGCCGAGCGAGGAGAGCTCCACGGCCGCTCGGCGTACCGAGGAGAGGTCCGAGAGGTCGATCTCCTGGGTCACGAGTCGAGCGGCGGGGACCTCCGCCCGGATCGCGGACTCGTCCGCCGCCAGCTTCTCGGGGCTGCGGCCGGCCAGCACCACCCGGGCACCCCGGCGCGCCAACTCGAGGGCCGTGTGGTGTCCGATCCCACCGATCGTGGTGCCGGTGATGACCGCCGTCCGCCCGGACTGGTCCGGCAGGTCGGCGAGAGTCCAGGCGTCGGTGGCGACCTTCACGGGGTGGTGGCGAGGTTCGCGACGATCTCGTCGCCGAGCGACTGGTCTCCGTGGATCGTGACCGCACCCGGCGCGGTGCACCGACCGCCGGCCAGGCAGATGAAGGAGTCGCGGTCCATCTCGAGCCGGACCGTCGGGTCTGCGGGGACCTCGGGGAGCCGCTCACCGCGGCCCTGGTCGTTGACGGTGTAGGCGACCGGATCGCTGCCGGCCACGGCCAACACGGCGATCGTGCCGGCAGGTGCCCCGACCTTCTTGCCGAGCACGAAACCGAAGCTCTCGGCGAGGTAGTCGGCCGTGTGCTGGGCGGGCGCGGTGTCCAGGCCACCGGCGATGCCGACCGCGCGGCGGACGTCCTGCTCGTGCATCCAGATGTCGAGGGGTCGGTTGCGCAGCAGGGTCTGCCAGTCCCACGGGACTCCGCCGAAGACCCGCGACGGCAGGGCCGTGGCGTCGGTCGGCGGGTCGGCGAGCAGCGCGGTGTGCCGCGAGGTGGCGGCGGAGCGGATCTCGTTGATCAGCTCATCGGGGCTCCTGTCCCGGCGGGCCAGGACGCCCTGCTCGGTGTAGAGGCCCATGAGTCCTCGCACGTGCGCGGGCTCACCGACCTCGATGGTCTCCTCCGGGGCGCCCGCGAGGATGCCCTCGAGGTGGGCCACGTGGGAGGCGACGGCGTGGACGTCCCAGCCGGCGAGGTCGGTCGGGGTCGACCACTGCTCGGCCGGCACCTGCTCGAGCAGAGTGGTGAAGTCGTTGATGGCCTGCCACCACACGTCGATGTAGCCGCTGAGTCGATCTTGATCCGTCATGGGCCGCAGCCTATGCGTCGTCCCCATCGGCCTTGTCAAGGATGTCGAGCGGGAGCGACTGCCACTCCACGAATCCGTCGACGGCAGGTGAGGTCCGCTTCATCAGCGAGATCCGGTCGATGATCCAGGGCAGGCCGCGGTAGACGTCCATCGCCTCGATCAACCGGCCGAGCTCTTCCTCGCGCGGCTCGCCGGTCAGGGTCCCGACCGGCATCAACGGGCGGAAGGATCGTCGGTCCAGCATGTAGCCCAGCCGCTGGACGGAGTTGGGCAGCTGCCGGGCGATCTCCCAGAGCTCGTCGATGTCGCCGGCGAGCTTGACCCAGAGGTGATCGTCGTCGGGCGTCTCCCGAGCGATCCCGCCGTTGAACTGCAGCTCCGGGCGTGTCCAGGTGGCGACGTCCCCGCGGAGGGCGTCGGCCAGCTTCATCGAGTCCGACGTCGTGAGGTTGCCCAGGGCGCCGATCGGGAGGTGCAGCGCTTCGAGCGGCAACGGCGTCAGCACCTCGCTCAGCGGCCGACCGGCCGGCTCCTGGGCGCGTCGGCGACGCAGCAGGCCCCGAGGCGCCGGCGCAACGGCGACGTTGTCGAGGGCGGTGTCGAGGAAGTCGACGAGGTGCTTGCGCACGGGTGCAGGCGGGATGATCGTGGCGAACAACAGCATGGGGCACATGGTGTCAGGTGGGGCAGACAATCGACGCCGTTGGCTCCTTCCGGCCGGCAGTCATTACGCCTGTGCGAAGGTAAAATCAAGTCTTGTCCTTGTCGGGCTCGTCGGGATAGGACCGACCTGACGTCGCTCGTCGTTCGTGGACAGATCACCCTCTGACTCGCGCCCCATCGGGGGGGCGCTCCACGCGTGGGCGCGCGACGGGTGGATGTGCATCGGGTGCATCCACCTCGTAAGGGAGAGTCTCGTGTCAACTCGTTCTGTCCCCAGGTCTGCTGTCGTTGCCGCCACCGCGGCGCTCGGCACCACCCTGGCTCTGCTCGCCGCCACACCTTCGTCGGCGACCCCCGCATCCGACCAACGGCCGGCAGCGGCCCAGTCCCGGGCCGACATCGCGCGTGCCGATGCCGACGTACGCCAGGCAGCCCAGGCACGCAAGGCCGCCCGCGACCTGGGCGCTGAAGCCGCGGGGGTCTGGTACGACGCCGATCGCAACCGCATGGTCGTCAACGTCACCAGCCAGGAGGCTGCCCGCCGGGTCGCATCGGGCTCGGTCGGCACCCGGGTGGTGGAGCACAGCTCCGCCGACCTCGCCGCCGTGACGTCAACGCTGACCGAGCAGGTCTCGACGCCCGGGACCGCGTGGGCCACTGATGCCGAGGCCAACCAGGTCGTGGTCACCCTCGACTCGACCGTCTCCGACCGGGCCGCCGCGAGGATCGACCGGCTGATGTCGGCGTACGGCGATGCCGCCCGCGTGGAGCGGGTCGGGGGTTCGCTGGAGCCCATGGTCTCGGGCGGACAGGCGATCTACGGCGGTGGCTACCGCTGCTCGCTCGGCTTCAACGTCCGCAGCGGATCGACCTACTACTTCCTGACCGCCGGGCACTGCACGAACCTCTCCACGAACTGGTACTCCAACTCGACGCAGACCTCCCTGATCGGGACCCGCTCGGGCACCAGCTTCCCCGGCAACGACTACGGGATCGTGCGCTACACGACGACGGCCGGAGCCGGCAACGTCTACCTGTGGAACGGCACCTACCGAGACATCACCACCTCGGGCAACGCCTACGTCGGGCAGTCGGTGACCCGCAGCGGGAGCACGACCGGTGTCCGCAGCGGGGTGGTCCAGGCGCTCAACGCCACGGTCAACTACCCCGAGGGCACGGTCAGCGGCCTGATCAAGACCAACGTGTGCGCTGAAGGCGGGGACAGCGGCGGCTCGCTCTTCGCCGGGAGCACCGCGCTCGGCCTGACCTCGGGTGGCAGCGGCAACTGCACCCTGGGTGGCACGACGTACTTCCAGCCGGTCACCGAGGTGCTCGGCGCGTACGGCGTCAGCGTCTACTGATCGCTCGCCACTCCTGACGACGCCGTCCGGCCACCCGCCGGGCGGCGTCGTTGTGGGCGAAATGCACCGTGGTGGGGCCCGCCGAAGCGGACCCCACCACGATTGCTACGGGCGGACTACTTGCGCTTGACGCGGATCGGGACCCTGACCACGGTGCCAGTCTGGTCACCGATCAGCCTCAGGACCCGGCGTCCGTGCTTGAAGCTCTTGCGGACCTTGACTGCGACCCGCGCGGTGCCGGTCTCGTCGTAGGCCGACAAGACGTCCTCGAGCGCGGGCTGGGTGTTGTCGACCGCGAACGTGCCGAGCACCTTCTTGCCGATCTTGGCGACGATCGTGGTGTCCTGCAGGTCGCCGACGCCGGTGAAGGCCCACGACGAGACGTCGAGCCGCACCTTCCGCGAGCCGGGCTGGGCCACGTTGTCGGTGCGCCAGTGCAGACCGACCGCGTGCTGCCGCCAGTTCGGGGTGACCGCTCGGGAAGCACTCACGGCGGCCATGTAGTCGACCATCGCCTCCAGGTCGGTCTTGCCGGTGTCGCGACGGCTCGTGCCGTCCTTGAGCGTGGCGAACCCGTCGCCGCCGTTGGCCAGGAAGCTGTTGACCGTCACCGAGTAGGACTGGCGGTTCCTCAGCTTCTCGCCGTACAGCGTGACGGCATCGATGCGCTGACCGGGCTCGGCATCCAGGTCGTAGGTGTAGTGGAAGCCGCGGGAGGTGCCCAGCCGCAGGAACGGTCGCGACGAGCCCTCGGGCTGCCACTGCTCCTCGAGCACCTTCCGGATCTGGGAGCCGGTGAGCCGCATGTTGACCAGGGTGTTGGCGAAGGGCTGCACGGTGGCCGCCTGCGCGTAGGTCAGCGGGGCCGGGTAGCCGGCGTCCGCGTTGCCGATCATGTCCTTGCGCACGCCACCCGGGTTCATGAAGGCGACCTGTGCGCCACCGAAGAGATCCTTGCGGGTGGCCCACTGCTGGACCTCCGCGACCAGGTTGCCGACGCTCGACTCGCCACCGCGGTTCTCGTCGCCGTTGACCTTGGTCGCGCGCTTGAACGGGGCGCCGATCTTGCCCAGTTCGACGGAGCCGGGTCCCTCGGCGTCCTGCTTGGCCTGCTCGACGATCGCGGCGACCTCGGCGTCGTTCTCGTAGGTGCCGGTGACGATGTTGAGGTTCTCGTTGGTCACGGCGAGCACGGTGCCGGAGACCGGCTCGACCGAGAACGTCATCTTGTTCAGGAAGTTGCCGTACTGACCGGCCGAGACGACCGGACGTTCCTTGACCACGCGCTCGGTGTCGGTGGCCCAGGCCGGGACCGCGAACGAGCAGCTGTAGTTGAGGTGGGTGTGACCGGAGACGATCGCATCCACGTCGCCGCCGACTCCGTTGACGACCGCACCCCAGGTGGATGACGGGTCGTCGTCCATGGTGGCGCAGTCGGTGGAGGGTGCACCCTCGTGCACGAGCAGCACCACGATGTCGGCACCGGCAGCCTTCAGCGAGGCCGCCTCGTCGTTGGTCGCGGCGACGATGTCGGTGACCGTGAGGCCCTCGATGCCGCCCGGGTCGACCAGGGTGGGCAGGTCCTCGGTGACGGCACCGACGAAGCCGACGGTCACGCCCGCCACATCGGTGGTCCACGACGGTGCGATCTCGTCGGCTGCGCCGGGCTCGTCGATGTTGGCGGCGATGTACTCCCAGGCGGCGCCACCGCGGGGGTTGGCCTCCGAGGCGGGAGCCATCACCCGGTCCACCAGGTCGTGGTAACCCTTGTCGAGCTCGTGGTTGCCGACCGCCGAGACGTCGAGGTCCATCGCGTTCAGGACGTCGATGGTCGGCTTGTCCTGCGCGATGAACGACTCGAAGGTCGTGGCACCGATCAGGTCGCCGGCAGCGGCGAAGATGGTGTTCGGGTTGTCGGCACGGAACGTCTTCACGGCGCCGGCGAACCGCGCAGCGCCCGGGATGTCCCGGTCTGACAGCAGCCGGCCGTGGAAGTCGTTGGTGCCGATGATCTGGATGTCGACGGGCTCGGCCGCGTGAGCGGGCGTGGCGCCGAGAACGGCGAGGGACGAGGCGACGAGCCCGACACCCGAGAGGGTGGCGAGGGCGATCTTCGACCTGGGTGTCCGGAACTGTGAGGGCACGTGCAGACCTTTCGGTGGTACCGATGGGCAGTGAGTTGCGTCACCCTAGCCCGGTTTCGGCGTCGATTGGGGGGCAGAGTTCATGAAGTTCCGGCGGTGGGTTTGTGGGCAGTTGCCGGGAGTCAGCCCTTGATCGCCTGTCCTCGCCAGGGTGCCGGCTGAGAGACTGCGGCGGTGATCACCCCGCGCGTGCGCGCTCCTGAGCTCCGAGGTCGAGGCTGGTTGAACACGGGTGGCCGGGACCTCGCGATCGCGGATCTCCGCGGTCGATTCGTGCTGCTCGACTTCTGGACCTTCTGCTGCGTCAACTGCCTGCACGTCCTCGACGAGCTGCGCCCGCTGGAGGAGAAGTACGCCGAGGAGCTGCTGGTCATCGGGGTGCACTCGCCGAAGTTCGTCCACGAGGCGGATCCGGTGGCGCTGGCCCAGGCCGTCGAGCGCTACTCCGTGCACCACCCGGTGCTCGACGATCCCGAGCTGGTCACCTGGCAGGCCTACACCGCCCGGGCCTGGCCGACGCTCGTGCTCATCGACCCCGAGGGCTACGTCATCGCGCAGTACGCCGGCGAGGGTCACGGGCACGCGATCGACGCCCTGCTCACCGCCGAGATCGATCGGCACCGCGCGCAGGGGACGCTCCAGCCCGGGGACTCGCCGTACGTCGCCCCGAGGATCGAGCCGACCGACCTGCGCTTCCCCGCCACGGCGGTCGCGTTGCCCGGCGGGAACGTCGCTCGTCGCCGACGCGGGGCACGACCAGGTGGTCGAGCTCGACGCGAACGGCGCCGTCGTACGCCGTTTCGAGGGGTTCCGCGAGCCGAACGGCCTGTGCCTGCTGCCCCCTGAGCTTGCCGCTCGAGGTGGGGTACGACGTCGTGGTCGCCGACACCGTCCACCACCAGCTGCGCGCGATCGCCCTCGCGACCGGCGAGGTCAGCGTGCTCGCCGGGGACGGCGAGCAGTGGTTCGAGGGGGACGGGGTCACGCGGCTCTCGAGCCCGTGGGACGTCGCCTGGTGGCGCGACCGGATCTGGATCGCCATGGCCGGGATCCACCAGCTCTGGACCTTCGATCCGCGCACGGGCGAGCTGGCAGTCGCGGCCGGCACGGCCAACGAGGGCCTCCTCGACGGGACGCTCGCCGAGGCGTGGTTCGCGCAGACCTCCGGCTTCGCCGTCGACGGGGACCGGCTCTGGCTGGCCGACAGTGAGACCTCCTCGCTGCGCTGGGTCGAGGGTGACCGCGTCGGGACCGCCATCGGGAGCGGGCTCTTCGACTTCGGCTTCCGCGACGGCGCATCCGAGCAGGCGCTGCTCCAGCACCCCTTGGGTGTGAGCGTTCTGCCCGACCGCAGCATCGCGATCTGCGACACCTACAACGGTGCCGTCCGCCGCCTCGACCCCACGACCGGCCAGGTGACCACGCTGGCCACCGACCTGGCCGAGCCGAGCGGGGCGTACGTCGACGGCGACCAGTTGGTCGTGGTCGAGTCCGGGGCGCACCGGCTGAGCCGGGTGCCGCTCGGTGTCGCCGGCGTCGTGACGGACGGGTTCGCCCACCGCACCCAGCGGCCGGTGACCGAGGTGGCGGCCGACCTGAGGCTCGTCGTCTCGTTCGAGCCGCCTCCGGGCCAGAAGGTCGACGACCGGTTCGGGCCGGCGTCCCAGCTGGTCGTCGAGGCGACGCCGCCCGCCCTGATCCGGGCCGGCGACGGCCGCGGCACCGAGCTGACCCGGGTGCTCACCCTCGATCCGCAGGTGGGCGAGGGCGTGCTGCACATCGCGGCCCGGGCGGCCTCCTGCGACAGCGACGGTGGCGAGGGCGCGGCGTGCCGGATGCACCAGCAGGACTGGGGGGTCCCGGTCCGGATCGGTGCCGACGCGAGCGGCGTACTCGTGCTGCCCCTGGGTGGTGTGGGCTGAGCGGGGGGCTCGCGTGGGCGGCCGCGCCAGTTCCGCTGTAACGCGGGGTTATGGTCGCTGAACATGCTGCCGAGGGCGCACTCAGCGGCATGGACACCGCGTTACAGCAGGTACGCCGGCCGCACGCGCGCCCGTGTCCGACCTCACCCCGGCCACGATGCTGGGCAAAGCCCCTGCGGCCAATAGGGTGAGGCACAGCCAGTAGCCGTCCGGAACCTCGGACCGGCCGCTCTTCTTTGAAGCCCGGTGAGGTGCGCGGAGTTTCCGCGCAAGACCAGTGATCGGGTGACGAGACCGCGTCTCGCAAGGCTCACCGGATCCGCACCTGTGGTTCCGCGCCGGACGCACCCCGATCCGATCGAAAGCGTCCCCGCATGTCTGCGTCCTCCCTCGAAGCTCCCGTCAGCGACCCGTCGGCGAAGTCCGTCTTCTCCGGCCTCCCGCAGGAGCTCATCGAAGCCCTCGCCGCCCAGGGCATCACGATCCCGACCCCGGTCCAGGCCGCGGTCATCCCCGACGGTCTCTCCGGCCACGACGTCCTGGGCCGCGCCCAGACCGGCTCCGGCAAGACCCTCGCCTTCGGCATCCCGATGCTGGCCCGCCTGGCCGGCGAGAAGAGCCGCCCGGGTCACCCCCGCGCGCTCGTCGTCGTCCCGACCCGCGAGCTCGCCCAGCAGCTGAGCCGCGCGCTCGTCCCGCTGGCCAACTCCCTCAAGCTGCGCCTCACCACGGTCTACGGCGGTACGCCGTACGACCGCCAGGTGCGCGCGCTGAAGAACCGCGCCGACATCGTCGTCGCCACCCCCGGCCGCCTCGAGGACCTCATCAAGCAGGGCCACTGCTCGGTCGAGGACATCTTGGTGACCGTCCTCGACGAGGCCGACCACCTGTGCGACCTCGGCTTCTTCCCGGCGATCGACAAGCTCGTCGGCATGACGCCGGCCGGCAGCCAGCGGATGCTGCTCTCCGCCACGCTCGACGGCGACGTCGACCGCCTGGTCCGCAAGCACCTGCGCAACCCGCGCCTGCACCAGCTCGACCCGAACGCCGGCGCGGTCACCACGATGACCCACCACACGCTGGTCGTCGGCGGCTTCCGCGACAAGGTCGACGCTGCGGTCCGCCTGGTCGAGGCCAACGGCTCCACGATCCTCTTCACCCGGACCCGTGACGGTGCCGTCGAGCTCGCCGAGGCGCTCACCGCCGCCGGCGTCGAGGCGGTCGACCTGCACGGCAACCTGAGCCAGCGGGTGCGCGAGCGCAACCTGCACAAGTTCTCCAGCGGCAAGGTCCAGGCCGTCGTCGCGACCGACGTCGCCGCCCGTGGGATCCACGTGGACAACGTCGACCTGGTCATCCACTTCGACGCCGCGAACGACCCGAAGGCCTACCTGCACCGCTCGGGCCGTACCGCCCGCGCCGGCAAGGCCGGCTGTGTCGTCACGATCTCGACCCCGAAGTTCGTCGACCAGGTGGTGCGCCTCCAGCGTGGTGCCGGCGTCGAGGTGCTCCACCACGACCTGCGTACCGCCCCGCGCGTGCTGACCGCCGAGGCGCTGGCCGAGACCGGGACGTCTGCTCCCGCGCGCTCGTCCGGTGGCGGCGCCCGCTCCGGCGGCCCCTCGCGTCCGTCGTACGGCGGCGGCGCCGGTGGCGGCGAGCGCAAGCCCTACCGCGGTCAGGGTGGTGGCAACCGTCGCCCCGAGGGTCGCCCCGATGGCCGTTCCGACCGCCCTTCGGCTGGACGTCCCACCCAGGGTCGCGGCCGGCCCACGTCCTCGGGCATGGGCAAGCCGAGCTGGTCCGACCAGGGTCGCTGACCCTCGTCACTCCTGACGCAGCTTCATCACGGTATGCAGGTCAAGCGTGGCTTCCCATGGCGAGTAGGGCATGGGAAGCAACGCTTCGACTGCATACCGTGATGAAGCAGATCACCCCAGCGCCAGCCGCACCGCGATCGCCAGCATCACCAGCCCGATCAGTACGTCGAGCACCCGCCACGCGGACGGCCGGGACAGGACCCGGTGCGCTCGTCGCGCGCCGTACCCCAGCCCCGCGAACCACGCGATGCTCGCCACGCTCGCCCCGAGTGCGAACCACCAACGCCCCGACGGGCCGTGGTGGTTGGCCAGCGTGCCGAGCAGCAGCAACGTGTCGAGGTAGACGTGCGGGTTGAGCCAGGTGAGCGCGACGGCACGCACAGCCACTCTTCGTCGCGACGGCGCGAGGTCGCCCGCGGCTCGCAGCGCCCCCGGGTGCCGGGCCCGCAGCAGCGAGCTGACGCCGTACCACCCGAGGAAGGCGACGCCGAGCCACCGGACGACGTCGATCGCCCAGGGTGCCCGGGTGACGACGGTCCCGATCCCCGCCACCCCGGCCAGGATCAGCACGATGTCGGACAGGGCGCAGATCAGCACCACGAGGCCCACGTGCTCGCGGGCCAGGCCCTGGCGTAGCACGTAGGCGTTCTGCGCCCCGATCGCGATGATCAGGGTGAGCCCGGTGACCAGCCCGGTCCCGACGGCATCGATCACTCGAGCACCCTAGGGGCTCATGGTCAGGACCGGGGACGGCTCACCCCTCGCGCCGCTCCTCGACATGCGTCGTGTGCGTGCGCTGACGGTTGATCGTCACTGAGAGCACGAGGGCGAGGACGCCGACCACGAGGCAGATCCAGCCGACCGTGTCGGTCGCGATGTTGTCCTGGATGCTCTCGGGGATGTCGACCGCCCCGGTGACGAGGATCAGTCCGACGACCAGCAGCAGAATTCCGACGCCGATACCCATGCCAACTCCAACCTGTGAGGGGGATGCTGCGCGGGAGCCTACGCCGGTCCGGCCGGCGGATCGCGTCACGCGCCGGGCAGGTCTACCCCGATCACGGACGTCGGAAACGCAACGACCCGCCCGGTGAACCGGGCGGGTCGTTGAGATGACTCAGCTCAGAAGGACGCCTCGTCGAGGTCCATCAGGTCGAGCGTGGTCGCCTCGGCGATCGCGCGCTCGGCGGTGAGCTTGGGCAGGTTGGTCTGCGCGAAGAACTGCGCAGCGGCCACCTTGCCCTCGTAGAACGCCTTGTCCTTGCCCGGGTCGCCGGCCAGCTTCTCCAGCGACACCTCGGCACCGCGGAGCAGCAACCAGGCGCAGACGACGTCGCCGAGCACCATCAGCAGGCGGGAGGTGTTCAGCCCGACCTTGTAGATGTTGCGCAGGTCGCCGTTCTCGGCGCTGGCGTCGGCCGACATCAGGTCGTTGATCATGTGACCGACGATGGCGTTGGCGTCCTCGAGGCCCTTGGCGAGCAGCTCGCGCTCGAGCTTGAGCCGACCGTTGCCGGCCTCGCCCGCGATGAAGGCCTCGATCTCACCGGCCAGGTGGCCCAGCGCCTTGCCCTGGTCCTTGACGATCTTCCGGAAGAAGAAGTCCTGGCCCTGGATGGCGGTGGTGCCTTCGTACAGCGTGTCGATCTTGGCATCGCGGACGTACTGCTCGATCGGGTACTCCTGCAGGAAGCCGGAGCCACCGAAGGTCTGCAGCGACTCGGTGCCCAGCAGCACCCACGAGCGCTCCGAGCCGTAGCCCTTGACGATCGGCAGCAGCAGGTCGTTGACCTTCTCCGCCAGCTCGTCGTGCTCGCCGGCGTGGTTGGCCAGCATGACCTTGTCCTGCCAGGACGCGGTGTAGAGCACCAGCGAACGCATGGCCTCCGCGAACGACTTCTGCGTCATCAGCGAACGACGTACGTCGGGGTGGTGGGTGATCGTGACGCGGGGGGCGGTCTTGTCGGCCGACTGGGTGAGGTCGGCGCCCTGCTCGCGCTGCTTGGCGTAGTCGAGGGCGTTGAGGTAACCGGTGGAGAGCGTGGCGATGGCCTTCGTGCCGACCATCATCCGGGCGTTCTCGATGACCTCGAACATCTGCGCGATGCCGTTGTGCACCTCGCCGAGGAGCCAGCCCTTGGCGGGCTCCTTCTCACCGAAGGTCACCTCGCAGGTGTTGGAGACCTTGATCCCCATCTTGTGCTCGACGTTCGTGACGTAGGCACCGTTGCGCTCGCCGGTCAGCTCGCCGGTCTCGTGGTCGAAGTGGATCTTCGGGACGAGGAAGAGGCTCAGGCCCTTGGTGCCGGGACCGCCCACACCCTCGACGCCCACGGGGCGAGCCAGCACCAGGTGCATGATGTTCTCGCTCATGTCGTGCTCGGCCGAGGTGATGAACCGCTTGACGCCCTCGATGTTCCAGGAGCCGTCGTCGTTCGCGGTGGCCTTGGCGCGACCCGCGCCGACGTCGGAGCCCGCGTCGGGCTCGGTCAGCACCATCGTGCAGCCCCACTGGCGGTCGACCATGATCTGGGCGATGTTCTTGTCGCGGTCGTTGCCGTTGCGGTAGACGACGTTCGCGAACGCGGGACCGGCGGCGTACATCCAGATGGGGGCGTTCGAGCCGAGGACGAGCTCACCCATGGCCCACACCAGGCTGGAGGGGGCGGCCTGGCCGCCGATCTCCTCCATGACCTGCAGGCGCCACCACTCGGCGTCCATCCAGGTCTGGTAGCTCTTCTTGAACGACTCCGGGATCGGAGCGGTGCTGGTCGCCGGGTCGAAGACCGGCGGGTTGCGGTCGCTGTCCTCGTAGGACTCGGCGAGGTCCTCGCGGGCGAGCCGGTCGACCTCGCTGAGGATCGAGCGAGCAGTCTCGCTGTCGACCTCGGCGAAGGGGCCGGTGCCCAGCACGTCGTCACGACCGAGGAGTTCGAAGAGGTTGAACTCGATGTCGCGGAGGTTGCTCTTGTAGTGGCTCACAACTACACCTTTTCGATCGCGGGTGTCGGTCTCAGGATTCGGGCGAGGGTGGAACGGCCCGATGTCCGGCGGAGCCCTCGAGCGCTACTCGCCAGTAACTTAATGATGCCTCGCGTGAGGAACCCGCGCAAGACAACGCACATGAGAGTTCCCCCATACGCCGCCTCGACTCCCGTGATCTGCGCCACGCCAGGCCCGGTTGCGCTTGACATCGAGGCTCCTTCTAATCTGTACTGAGTTACTCAACAAACAATGTTGATGAACTTTGGACAGAAGGACTTCCCCCATGCGCAAACTCCTCGTCCTGGGCTTCGTGGGCCTGCTGGCCCAGTTGATCGACGGCTCCCTCGGGATGGGGTACGGCGTCACGTCCTCCACCCTCCTGCTCGCGGTTGGAGTGGCTCCTGCGGCTGCGTCGGCTGCGGTCCACTTCTCCGAGATCGGCACCTCACTGGTGTCCGGCTTCTCCCACCACAAGCTCGGGAACGTCGACTGGCGCACCGTGTCGATCCTGGCCGTCCCCGGTTTCGTCGGTGCCTTCGTGGGTGCGACCTTCCTCGCGGGTCTGGACGGCGCGACCGCCAAGCCGTGGGTGGCCGGCCTGCTGTTCGCGCTCGGTGTCTACGTGATCTGGCGCTTCCTCGTCCTGGGTGGGGCCCGGCCCCAGCTGAAATCACGCCCCTCTGCCTGGTTCCTTGCCCCGATGGGGATCTTCGGCGGCGCCCTGGACGCCATCGGCGGCGGCGGCTGGGGGCCGGTCGGGACCACCTCGCTGCTCTCCTCGGGCCGCCTCGAGCCCCGCAAGGTGATCGGCTCGATCGACACCTCGGAGTTCGTCGTGGCGGTCGGGGGGTCGCTCGGCTTCATCCTCGCGCTCGGCTCCTCGGGGATCGACTGGGGCTACGCCGGCGCCCTGCTCGCCGGTGGCGTGATCGCAGCTCCGTTCGCGGCCTGGCTCGTCAGCAAACTGTCCGGCCGGGTCCTCGGGGTCGGCGCCGGCGGCTTGATCATCCTCACCAACTCCAAGACCATCCTCGAGTCGCTCGGCGTGAGCGGCAGTGCGGTGGCGCTGGTCGCTGCCGCGATGGCGGTCCTCTGGATCGGCGGCATCGTGTGGACGGTTCGTCAGGACCGGTTCGACCGCGCGGTGGCGGCTCTGGAGCGCGACCTCGTCGCAGCCTGACCCGAAGTCCTGCTCGTCGACTGTCTTGGTGCAGATCTCTGGCACAGTGGCCCCGTGCGCGTCTCAGCCAAGTCGGACTATGCCCTGCGTGCGCTGATCGAGATGGCCACCCGACACGATGGCCGCCCGGTCAGTGCCGAGGAGCTCGGTCGTCTCCAGGAGATCCCGCGGGGCTTCCTGCAGGCGATCCTCGCCGACCTGCGCCGCGCCGACGTCGTCCTGGCCCAGCGCGGCCAGTCGGGGGGCTGGCGGCTGGCCAAGCCTGCGGGCGAGGTCTCGGTGGCCGACGTGATCCGGGCCGTCGACGGCCCGCTGGTGTCGGTCTACGGGCTGCGGCCCGAAGCCGTCAGTTACAACGGCTCCGCCGAGGTGTTGCAGCACGTCTGGATCGCGGCACGCAGCTCCCTGCGTGAGGTCTTCGAGGAGGTCTCGATCCAGCAGCTGGCCGACGGAGCCCTCCCTGCGGCCGTCACCTCCCGCACCGATGACGACGACGCCTGGCAGCCGCACTGACCTCGCCTCAAATCTAGAACATGTTCCTGTTTCGTTCTAGGATGCGAGCCATGATCACCTCCGACGCCATCACCTGGAACGCCCCCAACGGCGACCACCCGGCCCGCGCCGCGTCCCAGCGCTCCTACTCGGCCGTGAGCCGCGGGGACCTGGAGGAGTGGTTGAGCGTCTACGCCGAGGATGCCGTGATCGAGGACCCGGTCGGGCCGTCCATGTTCGACCCCGAGGGGAAGGGTCACCACGGGCATGAGGCGATCCGGGCCTTCTGGGCCCAGGCGATCTCGCCGATCGAGTCGTTCCACTTCCTCATCACCGACTCGCACGCGAGCGGCAACAGCTGCGCCAACATCGGCACGATCACCACGACCTTCGCCGACGGCGGTGTCGTCGACACCGACCTGGTCATGGTCTACACCGTCCACGACGACGGCCAGGTCGCCTCGATGAAGGCCTACTGGGAGCCCGAGCGCGCGATGGCGACGTACCGCAAGGCCTGATCAGCCGGCGTTCTCGGCGACCCACTCCACGAAGGGGCGCAGCTCGCGCCAGTCGTCGCGCACCACGTCGAGGATGGCAGGGGTGTGGATGACGGGCTCGAAGCCGTGCGAGCGCCCGACGGTCATCGACTTGTGGCGCAGGAGCGCGATCCTCGGGTGATCGGCGTCGTAGCCCCGCGGCGAGGTCTTGAGCTGCTCGCCGCCGACCTCCCAGCCCGCTGCGACGAGCTCGGCGAGGAGCCGCTCCAGCAAGCTGCCGCGCCGGTCGTCGTCGATCGCCGCCCGGATCCCTGCCAGTCGGGGGGCGCTGGCCTCGTAGAAGCCGGCGCCGGTGCGGACCCCGCGCGCGGAGAGCTCGACGTACCACCCGGTGGCCGGGCCGGCAGCGACGAAGGCGCCCTGGCTCGTCTTGTACGGCGTCTTGTCCTTGGCGAAGCGCACGTCGCGGTGTGGGCGGAAGACCTTGGCGTCCCCGAACTCCGGAGCCAGGGCGCCGGTCAGCGCGGTCATCGGCGCCTTGACCGCCTGGTCGTAGACCGGCTTGTGCTTCTCCCAGAACGACCGGGTGTTGTCGACCTCGAGGTCGTCGTAGAAGTCGAGGGCCGCGGTCGGGAAGCCGCTGAAGGCGTCAGGCATCAGGTCAGCCTACGACCGCAGGTGCGCGCTGACCTGCTCGTCGCCGCTCTCGGCCAGCGCGGTCACCGTGAGCATGTCGCCGCCGCACCGGGGTGCGGTGAGGAAGGCCTGTCCGCCTGGGGACTCGTAGACCACGTCGAGG
The DNA here is from genome assembly GCA_963850965.1 of uncultured Actinomycetota bacterium. Taxonomy (GTDB): domain Bacteria; phylum Actinomycetota; class Actinomycetes; order Propionibacteriales; family Nocardioidaceae; genus Nocardioides. The sequence goes on from CAWKMT010000006.1 coordinate 267,326, forward strand.
CCGTGGCGGGGGTCCCAGCGCAACAGCCGGGCGGGGTCGCCGTCGCGCTGCGGGTCGCGGACGAAGTACGCCGCCCCAGCGCACCAGATCAGCGTGCCCGACGTGCCGGCACCGAGGTCGTAGTGCTCCTCGCCGATCCGGGCGAACAGGTGGGCGTCCTCGATCCGCTGCTCCTTCTCGATCACCGACCAGGCAGCACCGCCCTCGAGCAGCACGCCCTCCCACCCCTTGCACGTCGTGACGTCCGGCCAGGGCTCGGCGGAGGTGCCCGACACCGTCATCAGGGTCCGACAGGCGGGCCGGGCGTCGTCGAAGGCCAACAGCGAAGTGCCGGGGGGCGAGATCCGGGCGCCGTTGAAGCCCTGCCGCTGCGGTGCGCACCAGCCGAGCGTGGAGGTTCTGGTGTCGAGGTCGACCTGCGCCAGGCAGTAGGCGCCCTCGGCGACGGTGGCGTGCACCAGCCGCCCCTCGCCGAGCGCCCAGGTGCCGCCGTTCGTGGTCGGGACGTCCGAGGAACCGTCCAGGACGAACTGGTCACCGCTGGACAGCTCGGTCACCTCGACGCGACTGGGACGCTGCTCGCGGGTGTCCTGGAAGACCACGGCGGCGTACTGCTCGTCGAGGAGGGCATCGGAGATGCGCTCCCGGTTGTTCGAGCCGGACCCCAGGGACTGGCCCGGTCCCTCGAGGGAGTACTCCCGGGCCGACTCGTCGACGGTGAGGGTCCACTCGGCGCCCCGGGTCACGGTGTCGCTGACCGAGCCGGGGGCGGGGGCCCAGTCGAGGACGTCCGAGCCGGGCGTGAGCACGACCGGGTCCTGGGCGCTGCCCCCGGCCGGAAGGCCCGCCGATGCGCTGCCGGACGACGTGGTGCCCGTGGGTGCCCCCGGCGAAGGCGTCGCGGGGGTCGAGTCCGTGCTGGTGCAGCCCGTCGCGAGGAGGGCCAGGCCCAGGCCAACTGCGACGAGCCGGTGGCGGCCGGGCATCACACCCCGATGTTGCGCTGGAAGTGCGCCCGGTTCGCCCGGAAGCTCTTGTACGCCGAACGCCACTGCACGCGGCTGATGTAGGGCTCCGAGGGGTCGAAGCGCTGCTGGTTCCAGGGCTCGAAGTAGCCGAGCTGGGTGGGCTTGCTCCCGCGCTTGTCGTAGCCGCGGCCGACCTGGAAGTGACCGGAGGCGTCGTCGTCGAGGTAGGGGTAGTACTTCTTCACCAGCACCGGGTGCAGCACCAGCGGCGCTCGGTAGTCGGCGATGTGGCGCATGGTGAGCAGCAGCCACTTCTTGAACGAGTAGTTGCTGATGTCCAGCGCGATGTAGGCCCCGGCGCGGGACTTGCGGTCCCACCCGGTGGTGGCATTGATGACGCGGACGAGGTCGCTGATCGCCGTACCGCTCGTGGTCGTCCGGAGCTTGCCCGCCCAGTGCGCCTGACTCTGCTTCTCGCGCTTCCAGCCCCACGCGATCATCTGCATCGTCGAGGGCCCGCACCAGTAGGACCGCTTCTGCTCGGAGACCCGCTTGCGGTTCAGCACCGTGCTGCGCCGGGGGTAGTCGCCGCGGGTCTTGCGCGGGCGCTGGGCGGCGCTGCTGCGCGCCGCCGTGGTCGTGGAGGTCGTGGAGGTGCCAGTGGAGGTGGAGGCGTCGGCGACGCGCGCTTCGGGGTGTCGGATCAGGAAGTCACTGGGCAGGGGGACGCCTTCGATCTGGTGACGCAGCAGCCAGACCTTCGCCACCGAACGTGCGGCGCGGGTGAGCTCGGCGCGCTCAGCCCGGGCGCGGGCTGCGGGGCTCAGCGCGGCAGTGCGCTCGAGGGTGCTCAGGAGATCGAGGTCCCCCGTCGAGTCCGCGGCCGCGGAGGGGCGCGACAGCGTACGAGCGGCGTGGACCGTCCGGGACTGGACCTCTTCGGGGGTGCGGGTCGTCCAGCCGGAGTTCAGGCAGTAGCGCTGGCCCTGGAAGTCGGCACACCGCACGAGCGCGGCCGCGAGTGGCGCCACGCCGCGGGCGGCGGAGATCCGGCCCAGGCTGCGGCCCTGCGCCACGACCCGGTCGATCTCTGCTCGCAGGTCGGGTGTGACGGGGCCGAGGGCCGCGGTGGTCGCCACCGGGAGCCCGGCGGGGCGCTGCTTGCTGCTCGGGAGCAGTGCGCCTTCGTCACCTCCGCCGTGCGGGAGGAAGGGCGTGGCGGCGAGCAGCAGGGCGAAGGCCCCGATCGCGATGGTGCGGGGGCGGGTCATCGAGAGATCCTCAGAACGGGAAGTGGAGGCTGGTACGTACCACTGTCAACAAGGATCACACGCGTAGTCAAGAGCCCCACCTGTCACAGGCGTTGCCGCGGGGGGTGCGGGCAGGGGATCGGGAGGGGGATCGTGGAGGGGGATCGGGAGGGGCGATGAACTGGAGCGGACGACGAGATTCGAACTCGCGACATCGACCTTGGGAAGGTCGCGCTCTACCAACTGAGCTACGTCCGCAGGACCGGGCGAAGCGACGTCTGCACGCCCACCGTCCGGTCGTCGCACATGCTAACCGATGGGCCCGGTAGGTTACGCACGTGCTGCTCTCAGACCGAGACATCCTGACCGAGATCGATGCCGGCCGGATCGCCCTCGATCCCTTCGACGAGGCGATGGTGCAGCCATCGTCGGTCGATGTGCGCCTGGATCGTTTCTTCCGGGTGTTCGAGAACCACCGCTATCCCCACATCGACCCGGCGGCCGACCAGTCCGACCTCACCCGTGAGGTCGAGCCGCTGGGGGACGAGCCGTTCATCCTGCACCCGGGTGAGTTCGTGCTGGGCTCGACGTACGAAGTGATCTCGCTGCCCGACGACATCGCCGCGCGCGTGGAGGGGAAGTCCTCCCTGGGCCGGCTGGGGCTGCTCACCCACGCCACCGCCGGCTTCGTGGACCCGGGCTTCTCCGGTCACGTGACCCTGGAGCTGGCCAACGTCGCCACGCTGCCGATCAAGCTCTACCCCGGCATGAAGATTGGGCAGTTCTGCTTCTTCCGGCTCTCCTCGCCCTCCCAGCACCCGTACGGTTCGGAGAAGTACGGCTCGCGCTACCAGGGCCAGCGTGGCCCGACCCCGTCGCGATCGTTCCAGAACTTCCACCGCACCGAGATCTGAGGCCCCGGGCGGGGTGCCGATGCTTCACCATGGGATGCAGGTGAAGTCGCAGTTCCCATGGTGAATTCGCCGTGGGAAGTCACGCTTCGACTGCATACCTTGATGAAACTGGTGCGACGAGGCCCACCAGCCGGGCGCAAGCGGCCGGGCTCAGGCGGGAGCGAGCGTCTCGACGACCATGGCCGAGCGGGGTGTGGTCGCGGCCCATCGGTCGCCGACGACGTCCTGGTAGTCCTGCGCCAGGTAGCGACGCTGTGCCTCCTCGACGTCGGCGAACTCCAGGATGACGGTGTGCGTGCCGCCGGCCGGGGCCTCGTCGAGGTGGACCGTGGCGTTGGTGGACGCGATCAGTCGCGTCCCTTCGACCATCAGCACCGGAGTGGCGCGCTCGCGGTAGGCGCGGAGCAGGTCGCGGTCGTGGACGTCGTAGTTCAAGATCAACAGGGCGGGCATGCGGGCTCTCCTCGGTCGGTGGCCGGGCCAGCCTACGGATCAGCCGTCGAGCTGGTCGGCGTAGCGCCGTAGCCGCTGGGCCAACCGGTGTCGGGGCGTCGTCGCGCGGATGCGCGGCGAGCTCGCTCGGGCGACCCGCTCGGCGATCTGGTGGCGAGCCTGGCTCTCGATGGGGGTGGGTGATTCGTACATGGTGCTCTCCTGGAGGTGCGAGGCCTCAGACCTCGGTGAGGATGATGTCGCCGCTGACGGTCTTCGCCCGCAGCTCGACGTGGTCCGAGCCCGGCTGGGGTTCTCCGGCGCCCGTGAGGTTGCTGTGGATGGTGCCGGTGACGGTGAGCAGGTCGGTCCACACCGGGATCCCGGCGCGTACGCCGACCTGGACGTCGCTCGATGCGCCGGTCACGCTGACCCGGCCCCTGCTGGTGCGGTGGATGACGGCGTCGCCGCTGCCGGTGGCGAAGGACAAGTCGGCGCCGACCGCCTGCACCTGCAGGTCGCCGGAGCCGGTCTTGACCACGGTTGATCCCTCGGTGGTGCCGAGTTGGACATCGCCGGAGCCGGTCGAGACGGCGAGCGCGGACGCCACGTGGTCGACGCAGACGTCGCCGGTGCCGCTCTTGATCCGCAGGTCGTCGAGGGACTTCTCGACCCGGACGTCGCCGGTGCCGGCGTCCACGGTTGATGCTCGGCCCACCGACTCCAGCCGGATGCTGCCGGACCCGCTGCGCACGTGGCCGGTTCCTATCGGCCCCGACACGACGATGTCGGCGCTCCCGGTGCGGATCGCCACGTCACTGGTGGCGGGGATGGTGGCCACCACGTCGAGGGAGGCGTCTCCGGACAGGAAGCCCGCTCGCTGTTTGGGGGCCACGATGCTGATCCGGTCGCCGGAATGCTCCACGTCGGCCTGGTCGGCCCGGGGTCCGGTCACCTCCACGAGCGAGTCGGTGACGTCTGCGGCGGTCACCGTGACGCTGCCTCGGCCGATCTCGACGTACAGCTCGAGCGGGCGTGGGGTGGAGAAGTGGTACTCGGTCATGGCTGCTCCTGGTCTCATCGGTGTCGGGTCGAGGGTGTGCCGACCACCGTGACCAGCGTCGGTGCCGGCCCCGTGGTGGCGCTTGAGGTGTCTTGCTGGGTCAGACCCAGCCGGTCATCCGGCGGTTGTGGCCGCGCCCTCCCTTGCCGAACGGGTCTCCTCCGAGGAAGGGAATGCTGGACAGGTCGATGTCGACGTTGATGGCGTTGTCCCGGGTCGCGCTCCGCACGACGTTGACCAGCCAGGTGTTGAGCGAGTGGCCCGACCGGGCGGCCATCTCCTCGGCCCTGACCTTGACCGCCTCGGGCATGCGCAGGGTGATCCGGGCGACCGTGCCCTCTTCGTCGCCGTCCTCGACCGTGGGTGCGGCCGGCGGTGCCGGGGGCGTGGGCGTGGGCGGGGCCATCGTGGCGGCCTGGACGACGAAGTCGAGCTCGCGGCCGTTGAGTCGGACGTCGACGCTCCCGGCCGGCATCTCCGCGGTGATCTCGGCGGCGGCTTGGGAGATGGCCTCCATCAGGGCGAGCCGGACCGAGGGGTCGAGCGCGTAGGTGAGGCGCTCGGCGGCCCGCCGGGTCTCGTCGCCCGCCGATTCCGCGGCCGCCACGAGGTCGCGACGGAGACTGTCGATGTACGGCGTGATGTCCATACGCACCAATATGACGTCACATTGACGTCACGTCAAGATGGTGATGACGTCAGGGTCGGTGACGGGCCGGCAGATGGCGAGAGGGCGGCCGCTCGCAGTCGAGGGACGACTGCGGAACGACCGCCCTCTCAGGACGTCGGGCCGCACGGGCGGCCGCGGGGGTCAGAGGTCGAAGAGCGACCCGGTCTCGCTGATCTCCACGTCGGTCTTCGGCGTGTGAGCCGGACCGTCGCTGCCCTGCTTCGACTTCTCCTCCGTCACGGGCTCAGCGGAGTCCTCGGTCGACTCGGCTTCGGCGTCGGCGTCGGCCTCGGGCTCGGGTTCGGGCTCGGCGTCGGCCTCAGGCTCGGGGCTCGTCGCCGGGCTCACGGCCGGTGCGTCGTCGACATCGCTGGCCGAGGCGGCTGCGGCTGTCGCGGCTGCGCTGATCGCAGCGCCGGGGCTGAGGTCGGGCTCCGGGGAGCTCTCCTCGGCTTCGGGCTCAGCAGCAGCCTCGGGCTCGGGCGTTGCCTCGGGCTCGGGCGTTGCCTCGGGCTCAGCAGCAGCCTCGGGCTCGGGCGTTGCCTCGGGCTCAGCAGCAGCCTCCGGTTCGGGCTTGCTCGTGGCGGCCGGAGCGGCCGGCTCCGGGGCCGCGATGTCGAAGAGCGACCCCTCGGTCGGGATCTCGGCCGAGGGGCTGGCGGCCGGGGCGGCGGCCTTCGCCTGGGGCTTCGACTCCGCCTCGACCTCAGGCTCGGGCTCGGCTTCGGCCTCGACCTCAGGCTCGGGCTCAGGCTCGGGCTCAGGCTCGGGCTCGGCCTCAGGCTCGGGCTCGGCTCGGCCTCGACCTCAGGCTCGGGCTCGGCCTCGGCTTCGGCCTTGGCCGGCTCCTCAGCGGCCGGAGTCGCGGCGGCAGGTGCGGCCGGCGCTGGCGCCTCGAGGTCGAAGAGCGAACCGGACGAGGGGATCTCCGTCGCGGGTGCGGCTGCCGCGGCGGGCGCGGCCGCCTTCGGTGCTGCAGCGGGCGCTTCCTCTGGCGCGGAGGACTCCTCCGAGGGCTCCTCTGCCGGGGCTTCGGCCGCAGGGGCGCCCTTCTCCTCGGCGGGAGCAGCGACGTCGAAGAGCGAGCCGCCGGCGCCGAGGTCGGTCTTGGCCTCGGCCGCAGGCTTCGGCGCAGACTCGGCGGGTTCCGGCTCCGGCTCTGCCTTCGTCTCGGGGGTTGCCTCGGCCTTCTCCTCCGACGCGTCGGGACCGACGTCGAAGAGCGAGCCGCCGGACTTCGCCGGCGCCTCCGCGGCCTCCGCGGGCTTCGCAGCACGGCTTCTCGGGCGCCGGGGTGTCGAAGAGCGACGAGCCGCCGCTGGCCTTCGCGGCCGGGCCGACGTCCTCGGTGGCCGTGACGGTGTCGTCGGTCTGGGTGGCGTCGCCGGCCTCGGGCTCGGCCTGCGTGGCCTCGTCCTTGGTCTCGGCGGCCTTCTCGACCGGTGCGTCGGCAGCCGGAGCGGCGGCCTTGGCAGCCGGCTTGGCCGCGCCCACCTTCGTGGTCCGGGTGGCGACCTCGCCCTTGACCGAGGCGAGCAGCATCTGGGCGACGTCGAGGACCTCGACCTCCTCGCGAGCTTCGCCCTTGGCCTGCTGGGCGGTGAGCCCGTCGGAGAGCATGACTCGACAGAAGGGACAGCCGACCGCGATCTGGTCGGCGCCGGTCTCGACGGCCTCGATGGTGCGGTTGACGTTGATCCGCTCGCCGATGTTCTCCTCCATCCACATGCGGGCGCCGCCGGCGCCACAGCAGAAGGACTTCTCGGAGTTGCGCTCCATCTCGACGACCTCGGCGCCCGGGAGCACCTGGAGCAGCTCGCGGGGCGGGGTGTAGACGCCGTTGTGACGGCCGATGAAGCAGGGGTCGTGGTAGGTGATCGAGCGCTTGGCGGCGCCGGCACCTTCCTTGATCGGGGTCAGCTTGCCCTCGCGCACCAGCCGGTTGAGCAGCTGGGTGTGGTGCACGACCTCGAGCTCGATCCCGAACTCCTGGTACTCGTTCTTGAGGGTGTTGAAGCAGTGCGCACAGGTCGAGACGACCTTCTTGACCTTGTACTCCTTGAACGTCTCGACGTTCTGGGTGGCCAGGCCCTGGAAGACGAACTCGTTGCCGGCGCGCCGCGCGGGGTCACCGGTGCAGGTCTCGCCGTTCCCGAGGACGCCGAAGGTGACCCCGGCCATGTCGAGCAGCTCGGCGACCGCGCGGGTCGTCTTCTTGGCGCGGTCCTCGTAGGCGCCGGCGCAGCCGACCCAGAAGAGCCACTCCACCTCGTCGAGCGACTCGATGGTCTCGCCCACGACCTTGACCTCGAAGTCGAGACCCTTGGCCCAGTCCATGCGCGCCGTCGGCGACATGTTCCAGGGGTTGCCCTTGTTCTCGAGGCCCTTGAAGAGCCCGTTGAGCTCGGCGGGGAAGTTCGACTCGACGAGGATGGCGTAGCGGCGCATGTCGACGATGTGGTCGACGTGCTCGATGTCGACCGGGCACTGCTGGACGCACGCACCACAGCCGGTGCAGGACCACAGGACGTCGGGGTCGATGACCGCAGCACCGCTGTCGGGGTTGTAGAACCAGTCGTCGCCGGTGTCGCCGACCAGGGGACGGGCGACCTCCTTGGCGAGGTCCGGGTTGGCCTCGAGCAGCGCCTCACGCTCGGACTCGGGGGCCTGGAGGTACGGCGCCTTGGCGTAGGCGTGGTCGCGCAGCGCGGTGATGAAGAGCTTGGGCGAGAGCGGCTTCTCGGTGTTCCACGCGGGGCACTGCGACTGGCAGCGGCCGCACTCGGTGCACGAGGTGAAGTCGAGGATGCCCTTCCAGCTGAAGTCCTCGATCGAGCCGACGCCGAGCACGGAGTCCTCGTCGAGGTCGTCGATGTCGTCGAGGGTGATCGCCTTGCCCTCGGAGGTGAGCGGCTTGACCGCACCCAGGGCGGTGCGGCCGGAGGACTCCCGCTTGAACCAGATGTTGAAGAACGCCGTGAACCGGTGCCAGGCGACGCCCATCGTCAGGTTGAGCGAGATCGTGATCATCCAGGCGAACGAGATGACGATCTTGAGCGTGGCGACGAACCAGATGAAGTTCTCCAGCCAGCCCTCCGACTTGCCGTTCAGCACCTCCCCGAGCCAGAAGGTGAAGGGGAAATGGAAGGCCGAGCCGGCCTCGCCGGCGTACTGGGCGATGGCGTACTCGGCACCACGCAGGGCCAGGATGCACAGGCCGACGCCGAGGATCACGCCCTCGACGAAGAAGCCCTGCCACATGGTCGAGCGGTAGAACCGGCCACGGGGCCCGCGGACCCGCTCGCGGGGGCGGGTGACGCGGTAGCCGATGAACGCGAGGATCGCCAGCACCATCACGACCGTGAAGAACTCGGTGACCCACTCCCACAGGAAGAAGTGCCCGATGATCGGGAGCTGGAAGTGGGGGTCGAAGAGCTGACCGAAGGCAGTGAGCAGCGTGAAGAAGAGCAGCCCGAAGCCCACGAAGATGAACCAGTGGCCCGCGCCGACCCAGTGCCACTGGAGCATCCGGGTGTGACCCAGCGACTCCTTGAGCAGGGTGATGGTGCGGCTCGTCGGGTTGTCGCTGCGCGAGGCCGGCGTGCCGACCTTCATCACGGCGATGATCGACCGGATCGCCCGGACGAACAGGGCGGTGCCGACGACGGCGATCGACAGCGAGACAACGATGGCGAAGATCTGCATGCTCTGAGGCTCCTCGGCGCTCTGGTGCCCGTCGCGACGTAATGACGAGCGTGGTGAGCCTAGGGGAGAGCTGCGACCGAGTCAGGCCCCCAACGGCGTGAGGTAAATCCTACCCGGCGGTAACATGGCGACGACGAACGACCGGCCCCGCAGGACCGGTCGTCGTCGGTGTGTCGTGGGTCGAGCGTCGCTCAGCCGAGCCGGCGGACGCCGGTCGTCCGGCCCGCGCGGTTGAAGCTCACCTGCATGCGCACGTTCTTGCCGGCAGCCGTCGCGCAGAAGGTGTACTGCTTGCCGAGCCGGGTGTAGGGCTGGCCGACCTTCTTCATGACCTGGCGGGTCGACATGCCCGGGCGGAGCAGCTGGCGAACCTTGGCGGCCTTCATCCGCAGCTTCGGGTTGCGGCAGGAGTCGGGGCTGATCCCCTGGGCCCGCTCCCACATCTGCAGGTAGGCCTCCGCGCCGCGGGCCATGTCGTCCTGGATCGCCGGGCCGTCGGCGCCAGCGACCTTGGTCAGGTCCTGGACCCAGTCCGGGTAGAGGCCGTACTGCGCAACGCCGTCGACGTTGATGTCGTAGACCCGCTCACCGGCCCGCTGCTTGTTGACCTTGATGCCGTTGATGCCCCGGAACGGGTAGGTCACCTTGTTGGCGACGTCCGCGCCGCGGGGGTCGCCCTGGGCGCCGAGACCGTTGATGTCGGCGCCGTAGCCGAAGCCGAAGTAGTAGCGCTTGTCGGCCCAGCCGAGGTGGGCGCGCCACTTCTCGACGAACCCGGTCGAGTCGCCGGCGTACGGCGTGATGAAGCCGCCCAGCTGGTAGATCCGGGGGTAGGCGTCGGCCGTGGCCCACGAGTGGGACGACAGCACGCCGGGGTACTTCAGCTTCTCGAGCTGGTCCAGGGACTCCTGGCGGGCCTTCACGCTCATGTGGTCCGGGTCGAAGATCATGTGCCGGTCGGCCAGGGCCTTGATGGTGTGCTCGCCGAGGGTGGTCAGGCCGCGACGGTTGCAGTGGTCGGGCGTGCCGTAGACCGGGACGGCCGGGAGGTTCCCGGCGCCGAAGAGCTCGCCGATCGCACCGAAGAGGGCGTCCTGCTGTCCGGACGAGATGTCCGGCAGGGCGGTCTGGTTCCTGTCGTGGGCGTCGGGGTTCTCGGGCTCACAGTGCCGCATGTCCCAGTAGGTGCCGGTCTCGAGGAAGTTCGCGTTGTTGACGATGTTGCCGGTCTGCCCGGCGTCGCCGGCGATCCCGGACAGTGCGTTGTCGAACTTGTTGACGAGCTCCATCTGGCGCACGCCCATCTTGTGCACTTCGTCGAGCTGCCGGTCGATCGAGGCGAGGTCGCAGGCCGGGATGTCCCCACCGGGCGCCGCCTTGAACGTGCAGCCGAACGGCACGCTGGTCTCGATCCCCATGATCACGGCCATCTTGCCGGCGTTGATCACCTTGCGGGCCTCGAACGGGCTGCGCACGATGCGGTAGAAGCCCTTGCCGGGGCCGCCCATCTGCGCGTCGATGTAGTCCTGCATCTCGTACATGTCCTTGGCCTGGAGGCGGACCGAGTCCATGTCGTCGCAGGAGTTGCGCTTGATCGGGTAGAGCATGCAGAGCTGGTTGTTCTCGACCAGCAGGTTGACGAAGAGACGCTGCCCGCCGCGCCACGAACGCTCGAGCCAGCGGTAGTAGGTGCCCTCGTGCGTCAACGAGTGGGGCGCGGGCCAGTCCACGAAGGTCGGCCAGCCGACGGGGTCGTGGCTGGGCTCACCGGAGAGGAACGCCTCCAGCACGGCGCCGCGGCCGTCGGTGTAGGTGTGGTCGAAGCAGTCGACGAGCGCGTACGGCGCGCCGTACGCGTCCCACGGCTTGCCGCAGTGCGCGCCACCGCCCAAGAACTCGAAGGCCATCCCGTGGGTGTGCGTGTCGGCGTAGCCGCGCACCTCCTGGAACGGCGTGACGCCGGCGTGGGGCCCACCCGAGATGTCGATCTGGGACTCGGGGTAGGCCGTGCAGCCCTGGGTGCGGGTCGGCCGGAACTTCGTCGCGCCGGAGCTCTTCAGGCGGGTGCCGCCCGAGGTGAGGGTGAGCTTCTTCGCACGCATCCGCGCGGTCCACACGGTGTCGGCGCTCGGCTCGGTGGCGGTGCTGCCGTCACTGGAGACGAAGCCGCGCTCCACCGTGTAGAGCAGGTAGGTGCCGAGGTCGGTGGCCTTGAAGTAGAGCGGCTTCGAGCCGGGGGTCAGCGTGTAGCAACCGTTGGCGAGGGCGTAGCGGTTGCGGGGGTGCAGGGTGCGCTTGGCCGTGACCCGCACCCGCTTGAGCTTCGGGTCGGCGGCGCGACGCTCGCGGGCGACGTAGGCGGTGTTCGCGCGTCGCTCGGCTGCGGTCGTCGGGTCCTGGGCGTCCTTGCCGGTTTCGCCGGCCCGCGACAGCGAGTTCTTGGTGGCGGGGTCCCCGTGGTCGTGGTCGTGCCCGTCGTCCGAGGCTGGGGCCGCGCTCGCTGCTGACGGTGCCGCGGCGGCCCGGGGAGGAGTGCTACCGGTGAGCTTGCCGTACGCCGGGATGGCGATCGCGGTGGCCACCAGGACGGCGGCCATGCCACCCGACCAGATGACGCGACGGCGGGTACCTGCTGGGTTGGTGCGAACCACGACTGTTCCTCCTGCGAATGGGCCTCGGCCCTGTCAACGAGTCAGACGCCCTGACGTCACCCGGGGGTGCCGCCGATGCGTCGGGTGAGGGCATCGGCCGTGCGGCGTACCTGGGTGCTGAGCGAGGCGGCGCCCCCGGTCTCGTAGGTCACCGCGACCCCCGCGACCGGGTGTCCGTTGTGGTCGAGGACGACCGCAGCCACGCTGGCGAGCCCGGGGGTCACCTCGCCGTCCTCCACGGCGTACCCGCGACGCCGGGTCTCGGAGAGCACGGCGCGCAGGGCGCTGAGCGATCGGGGACCGACGCCGTGCCGGTCCACGAAGGCATCGGCGTCGGGATAGAGCGCGCGCACCTGGGCAGCGGGCAGGTGCGCGAGCAGGGCGCGCCCGCTGGCCGTCAGGTGCGCGGGCAGTCGGACACCGACGTCGGTCACCAGTGGCGCCCTGCCCCGGGCCCGCTCCTCCACCACGTAGAGGACGTCGCGCCCGTGCAGCACCGCGAGGTGAGCGCTCTGGTCGACCCGGTCGACCAGAGCGGCCAGCGACCGGCGCGCGATGCGCTGCAGGGGCTCTTGTCGCGAGTAGCCGCTGCCCACGTCGAACGCCGCCACACCCAGTCCGTAGCGGTGCTCTTCGGCGAGGTGGGCGACGAAGCCTTCGTCGACCATCGCGCCGAGGAGGTGGTAGGCCGTGCTGCGCGGCAGGTCGCAGGCGCGCATGATCCGGTCCAGCGGAACGGGATCGGGCTGGCTGGCCAGAAATCTCAGCACTCGGAGCGCGCGGGTGGCGGCCGGGACCTGGCTCATGCCCGGAGACTAGCGGGCCGGAAATGCCCGACGGGGACGCGTTGCCGCGTCCCCGTCGGGGTGGAGCTGGTGGAGCAGGAGGCTCAGCGGCGCTTGTTGCCGCTGGCCCGGATCTTGAGCTTGACCTCACCGAGGTTGATCACGGCGGCGCTGCCGTCCAGCAGGGTGATCCGCAGGGCGGTCACGTAGATGCCGGACTTGAGCTTCTTGACGATGTTCGTCTCGAGTCGAGCCACGCCGGGGATCTCCAGCACGCCGGTGTCGGGCATCGACTGCGGCTCGCCGTCGGCGGTGATCGAGCCGATCGACGTTCCGGTCGAGTTGCGGGTGATCTTCTTGCCGACTCGGCTCACGTTGGCCCGGCCCATGATGGCGTCGATGATCAGCTGCCCGTCGCCGAGGTTGACCCGAGCGATGTTGGCCTGCTCGAAGCCGAAGGCCTTGCGCTTGCCCTGGGTGCCCTGTTCGCGAGTGGAGACGGCGCCGACCACGATCTGACCACCGAGGTCGACCGAGGCGACGCTCTTGGTCTTGACCTTGCCCTTGGTGCCCTGGCAGGGCATGACGAGCAGCGGGGTGCGGCCTGACTTGACGTTGTCCTCGAGGCCCTCCGCGCGGGTGCCGGAAGCCCATCCGCCGAAGATGCCGCTCTTGACGCCGCGGGTGATGTGGGCCTCGCTGTGCGCGACGCGCACCCGGGTGTTCGAGCCGTGAATCTGGATGTCGATGGTGTCGGCGAAGGCGCGGGCCCGGACCTCGTTGGCCTTCTTGAGGTGGCCACCGATCAGGATCGTCGCCAGACCGGGGATCTCCAGGGGCTCGTCGGGAGTCGGGAGCGTCATGTCCTGGGGCTCACCTCCGGGCGCGGTGAAGGTGATCGAGCCGATCTTCGTCTCGGTCTCGGCCTGGAAGCCCGACTTGTCGTGGAAGGCCCGCGACAGGGAACGGATCGCGTTGATCTCGAGCTTGCCCTGCTCGGGACTGCCGAGCTCGAGCTGCGCGATCGTGTGTAGCGAGTTGGAGGCGGAGACTCCGCCACCCGTGGTGGTCCACACACGGGTGCGTACGCCGCGGGCAACGCCGGCGCCGGGGACGGTGACGTCGGCCTCGAAGTTGTTCCGGTCGAGGCCGGCCTTGTTCGTGCAGCCGATGATGCGCCAGGCGGTGGTGTCGGAACCGGCCGGGATCTCGCCGCCCTTGACCCGGGTGCCGTAGCCGAACGCCTTGAAGGCGAAGTGAGTGGGCTGAGGCTTGGACGCTCGGTCAGCGGGCACAGCGACGGCGGAGGGGGCGAGGGTGAAGACACCGGACACCGCCAGCGCCAGGATCGTCGAGCCTGCAATGAGTCTGCGCATGTGAAACTCCCGATTGGCTTGCTCAGAACCCCATGATCCTGAGTGCTCGCAACCCGGGCCCCCGAGAATGCCGAGCCGCAAGTGGCTCGATCCTACCCACCCCAGTGCCTGCATACCTCCGTCGAGCAGTGAGCATCCCCCCATCCGGGTGGGTGGTTCAGACCACCGGAAGGACCACCCACCGTCTCGGATCCGAGACGTTCCATGGGCGGGCCCCCTCGCCACGGAGGTCGGCGCGGCGTTGGATGGAGGGCATGCAGACTCCCATCTCGATCGGCGTCGGACCCGTCTCGTTCGATGAGCTCCTCCGGGTGGCACGTGACGGCGAGGCGGTCGAGCTCTCCTCGGACGCCCGGACGGCCATCGTGCGGGCCCGAGGTGTCGTCGACCAGCTGGCCGCGGGAGCCACGCCCGTCTACGGCATCTCCACCGGCTTCGGTGCGCTGGCCACCCGGCACATCCCGACCGAGATGCGCGCCCAGCTCCAGCGCTCGCTGGTGCGCTCGCACGCGGCAGGCTCGGGTCCCGAGGTGGAGCGCGAGGTCACCCGCGGGCTGATGCTGCTGAGGCTCTCGACCCTCGCCACCGGCCGCACGGGCATCAGGTGGGAGACCGCCGAGCTGCTGGCGGGGCTGCTCACCCACCAGATCACCCCGGTGGTCCACGAATACGGCTCGCTGGGGTGCTCGGGGGACCTCGCGCCGTTGTCGCACTGTGCGCTCGCGTTGATGGGTGAGGGCCCGGTTCGCGACGCCGCGGGGACCCTGATGCCGGCGGCCGAGGCGCTCGCCGCCGCGGGCCTGAGCCCGGTCGAGCTCGGCGCGAAGGAGGGGCTGGCGCTGATCAACGGCACCGACGGCATGCTGGGGATGCTGGTCCTGGCGATCGCCGACCTGCGCCGGCTGCTGAAGACCGCCGACATCGCCGCGGCCATGTCGGTCGAGGGTCAGTTGGGGACCGACCGGGTCTTCGCCCCCGAGCTGTCGGCCATCAGGCCGCACCCGGGACAAGCGCTCTCGGCCGCCAACCTCTGTGCAGTCCTGGCCGACTCCGCCGTGGTGGCCTCCCACCGCGGGCCAGACTGCAACCGGGTCCAGGACGCCTACTCCCTGCGCTGCTCACCGCAGGTGCACGGCGCGGCCCGCGACACGGTTGAGTACGCCGCCCAGGTCGCCGGACGCGAGCTCGCGGCCTCCGTCGACAACCCGGTGGTGCTGATCGACCCGGACACCGGCGAGGGGCGCCTCGAGTCGAACGGCAACTTCCATGGTGCTCCGGTCGCCTACGTCCTCGACTTCCTCGCGATCGTGGCAGCCGATGTCGCCTCGATCAGCGAGCGGCGTACCGACCGGTTCCTCGACAAGGCGCGCAACCACGGGCTGCCGCCCTTCCTGGCCCACGACCCGGGCGTCGACAGCGGCCACATGATCGCCCAGTACACCCAGGCTGCGATCGTCTCCGAGCTCAAGCGGCTCGCCAACCCGGCCTCGGTCGACTCCATTCCGTCGTCCGCAATGCAGGAGGACCACGTGTCGATGGGATGGTCCGCGGCGCGCAAGCTGCGGCGTTCGGTCGACGGGCTCACCCGGGTCGTCGCGATCGAGGTGCTCACCGCGGCCCGCGCCCTCGACCTGCGCGCACCCCTGGAGCCGTCCCCGGCGACCGCGGCCGTCGTACGCCTGCTTCGGTCGGCCGGCATCGAAGGCCCCGGCCCCGACCGCCATCTCTCGCCCGAGATCGAGACCGCCGTCGAGCTGGTCCGCTCGGGTGCCGTCGTCCACGCCGTCGAAGAACTGATCGGAGAGCTCGCATGACCAATCCCCGCCTGCCCATCCACGCTGCCACCGGCACCGAGCTGTCCGCCAAGTCGTGGCAGACCGAGGCGCCGTTGCGGATGTTGATGAACAACCTCGACCCCGAGAACGCCGAGCGCCCCGAGGACCTCGTGGTCTATGGCGGCACCGGCAAGGCGGCCCGCAACTGGGAGGCGTACGACGCGCTGGTCCGGACCCTGCGCGACCTCGAGGACGACGAGACGATGCTCGTGCAGTCGGGCAAGCCGGTCGGCGTGATGCGCACCCACACCTGGGCGCCCCGGGTCCTGATCGCCAACTCCAACCTCGTCGGGGACTGGGCCAACTGGGAGGAGTTCCGTCGCCTCGAGGATCTCGGACTGACGATGTACGGCCAGATGACGGCCGGATCCTGGATCTACATCGGCACCCAGGGCATCCTCCAGGGCACCTTCGAGACGTTCGCCGCGGTCGCCGAGAAGCTCACGACCGGCACGATCACCGGCGCAGGCGGTTCGCTGGCCGGCACGATCACCCTCACCGCCGGGCTCGGCGGCATGGGTGGGGCCCAGCCACTCGCCGTGACGATGAACGACGGGGTCGTGATCTGCATCGAGTGCGACCAGTCGCGGATCACCCGTCGGATCGAGCACCGCTACCTCGACGTCCAGGCCGGCTCCCTCGACGAGGCCGTCGCGATGGCCGTCGCGGCACGCGACGAACGACGCCCGCTCTCCATCGGGGTGCTCGGCAACGCCGCGGTGATGCTGCCCCAGCTGCTCGAGACCAACGCTCCGATCGACATCGTCACCGACCAGACCTCTGCCCACGACCCGCTCTACTACCTCCCGGCCGGCACAGCGTTCGAGGACTGGGAGAGCGAGCGGACCGCCGACCCGGTGGGGTTCACGAAGCGGGCCCAGGAGTCGATGGCCACCCACGTGCGCGCGATGGTGGAGTTCCAGGACCGTGGCGCCGAGGTCTTCGACTACGGCAACTCGATCCGCGACGAGGCCCGCAAGGGCGGCTACGACCGGGCCTTCGAGTTCCCCGGCTTCGTGCCGGCCTACATCCGTCCGCTCTTCTGCGAGGGCAAGGGGCCGTTCCGCTGGGCCGCGCTGTCGGGCGACCCTGCCGACATTGCCGCCACGGACAAGGCGATCCTCGAGCTCTTCCCGGACAACGAGCGCCTGCACAAGTGGATCACGATGGCCGGTGAGCGGGTCGCCTTCCAGGGGTTGCCGGCCCGCATCTGCTGGCTCGGGTACGGCGAGCGCCACCTGGCCGGTCTGAAGTTCAACGAGATGGTGGCCTCCGGTGAGCTCAAGGCACCGATCGTCATCGGCCGCGACCACCTCGACTGCGGCTCGGTCGCCTCGCCCTACCGCGAGACGGAGTCGATGCTCGACGGGTCCGACGCGATCGCCGACTGGGCGCTGCTGAACGCCCTGGTCAACACCGCGTCCGGCGCCAGCTGGGTCTCGATCCACCACGGCGGCGGCGTCGGGATGGGCCGCTCCATCCATGCCGGCCAGGTCTGTGTGGCCGACGGGACCGCGCTGGCCGCCGAGAAGATCGAGCGGGTGCTGACCAACGACCCCGGGATGGGTGTGATCCGGCACGTCGACGCGGGCTACGACCGAGCCGTCGAGGTGGCCGCCGAGCGCGGCGTGCGGATCCCGGTGCGCGAGGGCTGAGCCACGACGCAACGACCCCCGGTCCAGGAGGACCGGGGGTCGTTGCGTCGAGCGATGGATCGGTTGGTCAATACAACCGACGCGTGTTGCCGCCGATCGGGACGAAGTTCAGGACGAGCCCGACGAGCAGAAGGATGAGCCCGATCGTCCAGAGGATCGAGATCTTCGCGACGAGACCGATGATGAGCAGAATCAAACCAAGAACAACCATGTCAAAACCTCCTCCCGGGTTGGTGACGGCTACGTACCACGCCGGGGACGAGGACAAACTCGGTCTGCGCCGGTTTTTTTGCTGTCTAGGCCAGCGCGGCGATCGCCTCGTGGATCGTGAGGGTCCGCTGGGCCGACTCGACGTGGAGGTTCTCGATCATCCGGCCGTGGTAGGTCACGACGCCCGACCCCTTGCCGTCCTCCCAGGCCTGGAGGATGCCGCGCGCGTCCTCGACCGCCTGCGCGGACGGGGCGAACGCTTCGTTGGCGCCCTCGACCTGCCCGGGGTGGATCAGCGTCTTGCCGTCGAAGCCCAGCTCGCGGCCCTGGCGGCACTCGTCGAGGAAGCCCTCGGCGTTCTTCACGTCGTTGTAGACGCCGTCGAGGATCACCTTGCCGGTGGCTCGCGCGGCCAGCATCGCCAGGCCGAGCCCGGCCAGCAGGGGCTGGCGGCCGGGGACGTGCTCGGCGTACAGCTCCTTGGCGAGGTCGTTGGTGCCCATGACGAGCACGGAGAGCCGCTCGGAGGCGCCGGCGATCTCCTCGGCGTGGAGCATGGCGTACGGCGTCTCGAGCATCGCCCACAGCGTGGTGTGGGCAGGCGCGCCGTGGCGCTCCATCGCCTCGACCAGGGCATGGACGGCCGCAGCCGAGCTGACCTTGGGGACGACGATGGCGTCCGGGCCGGCGGCGCAGACCGCCGCGAGGTCGGCGTCGTGCCACTCGGTGTCGGCACCGTTGATCCGGATGGTCAGCTCGCGCTGGCCGTAGTCGCCGCTGCGGACTGCGGCACAGGCTGCCTCGCGGGCGGCCGGCTTGGCGTCGGGGGCGACGGCGTCCTCGAGGTCCAGGATCAGCGCGTCACAGGCCAGCGTCTTGGCCTTCTCCAGCGCCCGCTCGTTGGAGCTGGGCATGTAGAGGACCGAGCGACGGGGGCGGAACTCACTCATGCGGACACCTCGGGGATCGCGTCGTACTGCTTCTTCAGCTCGGGGTCGATCGCCGCGAGCTCCTCGGCCAGCCGCACCATCACCAGGCACTGCTTGAGCGAGGCGTCGTCCTCCATCTTGCCGTCGAGCATCACCGCTCCGGTGCCGTCCCCCATCGCCGCGACCACGCGGCGGGCGTGCTGGATGTCCTCGACGCTGGGGCTGAAGACCCGGTTGGCGATGGCGATCTGCTTGGGGTGCAGCGACCAGGTGCCGACACAGCCGAGCAGGAAGGCGTTGCGGAACTGGTCCTCGCAGGCCACCACGTCGGCGATGTCGCCGAACGGGCCGTAGTAGGGGTAGATCCCGTGCATCGCGCAGGCGTCGACCATCCGGGCGATCGTGTAGTGCCACAGGTCCTGCTGGTACGTCGAGCGCTCGCCGTCGATGTTGCCGTCGGTCGGGTCCTGACGCACGAGGTAGCCGGGGTGGCCGCCACCGACCCGGGTGGTCTTCATCCGCCGGTCGGCGGCGAGGTCGGCCGGGCCGAGCGAAAGCCCCTGCATGCGCGGGCTCGCACCGCAGATCTCCTCGACGTTCGCGACGCCGCGGGCGGTCTCGAGGATCGCGTGGATCAGGATCGGGCGGGTCAGCCCGGCCTTGGCCTCGAGCTGGGCGAGCAGGCGGTCGACGTACTGGATGTCTTCGGCGCCCTGGACCTTCGGGACCATGATCACGTCGAGCTTGTCGCCGATCGCGGGGACCAGGGTGGTCAGGTCGTCGAGCACCCAGGGGGAGTCCAGCGAGTTGATCCGGGTCCACAGCTGGGTGGGCCCGAAGTCTGTCTCCTGGGCGATCTTCACCAGGCCTTCGCGGGCGGCGACCTTGTTGTCGGCCTTGACGGCGTCCTCGAGGTTGCCCAGGAGGACGTCCACGGTCCCGACCATCTGCGGGATCTTGGCGGCCATCTTGGCGTTGCTCGGGTCGAAGAAGTGGATGGCCCGGCTGGGCCGGGCGGGAATCTCGGTGAGCGGCATGGGCGCGCCCACGGCGAGGGGGCGGAAGAAGTCCTTGGCACTGCGTGACGAACTGGGCATGCGCGGAACCTAGCAGCGCACCGGCCCACGCCGGTATGAGGAAAGTCCCACTCGGCTCAGGGGTCGCGGTGGTCCCGAAGTCGCGACCACCAGCTCCTGCGGACCTGCTGTGGTGGAGCCGCGACCCGGCGGGCCGCCTCCCGGCGAGCGGTACGCCGGGTGCGCCACGCCGCGACGGTGTCCTCGACGTCGCGCAGCTGCGTGATGAGGGGCGGACCCTGGGGCGGTTGGTAGCGGGCCCGGCGGACGCGCTGGTTGAACTCCTCGACCTCGCGGCGTACGGCGTCCTCGGTGGCCAGCTCGTCGATCCGGTCGTCGAGCTCGGCATCGTCCTTGCGCAGCTGGAGCGAGGCCGGGAGCAGGGCAACCCGCTCGCGCTCCACGAGCTTCTTGAGCCACCAGTCCGGGTCGTGCTCCTGGCCGAGCTCGAGCGGCTTGCCGGCCCCGGGCAGGTCGTCGAAGTCGCCGCGCTCGACGGCCCGGCTGATCTGCAGGTCGACCCAGGTGGCCTGCTGGGCGATCCGGGCTGCCGCAGCCGCCCGGCCGGTCCGGGTGTCGCGCCCGGACTGCTCGGACGGGTCGCGCTCGGACGGGTCGCGCTCGGTGTCGTCGTGCTCAGGCATGTCGCTCACCCCCGGGTCCACGCTAACCCGGACTCCGCGGCCGGGGACAACCGATTCGGAGACTCGGTTTGCTACCGTCCGAGGCGGGAGGGGTTGCGCGTCGATCTCGGGGACGGTGATCGGGTGTGGTGCGCCTCTCGACACGATCACTGTCGGACTGTTGCGGGGGAGCAATGACCGAAGACGCGAACCGACCCACCGTCCATGTGGAGACCCTGACCGACGAAGAGCTCTCCGTCCTGACGGGGCAGGGACGCAGCGCCGTCCTGCCCCACCTCGACGCACTGCCCGCCGGCCAGCAGGAGGCCGCGCGCAAGGCGGCCTACCGCTCGCTGGTCGCCCGCGGAATCGTGGAGCGGCCGACGGACGAAGCGCTGGCCAGATCCACCCAGGACGGGGTGGTCGATCTGGAGGTGCGCTCCGACATCCGCGCGGTGATCTCGCTGCGCGAGAGCGCGCAGGCCGTGGTGCTCGTGGCCCGGGCGACCCGGTCGGGCCAGGACTTCTGGTACGCCCACGTGGTCGACGACCTGCTCCTGCTCGAGGAGGTGAGCTCCGACGGTCTCCACGAGTTCTCGCTCGCCGACGGCCCCCTCCTCGCCGAGCTGGTGGTGGGTGCCGCGCTGCACCACTCGAGCACGGACGGCTCGGGCGCTCCCGTGCCCTGGACGTCGCGGCCAGACGACCGGTTGGCGCCGGCCTGGATCCTCGAGCAGCAGGGCAGCGAGTTCCTGCGCAGCGACGTGGTGGTGCGGCACCCCTCCGACCCCGACCCGCCGGCGCTCATCCTCTTCACCGGTCCGGCCGGGGTCTGGTGCGTCGACGTCGAGGAGGAGAACGTCGACCCGGTGGCCGAGCCGATGCGGGTCGGTGACCTGGAGTCCCGGCTCGACCGGCTCGTCCTCCGGATGCGCGGGCACGTGGCCCACTCGGTTGCTCGCTGAGCCCAGCTCGTCTCGGATGCGAGACCGTCGTCCGGCCACGTCGCTTGCCGCGGCCGCCGCCGGGCGGTGGACTGGGTCCCATGTCCCTCGTTGCGCGCGGCCGCCGTTCTCGCTCGGGGGCCTCAGGGCTGTGGGGGGACACCCCACTGTCCGTGGTGCACCACCTCGGCGAGGGGTCGCCGGCTGCGCCGAGCGGGGGAGCCGGTGGCGCCGCTGTGGTCGACCCGGTGCCCGATCGTGATGACACCGACCGGGTCGAAGTCGCCCGGGATCGCGAACTCCGCCCGGACCGCAGCGTCCTTGTCGGGAGGGATTCCGAAGAAGCAGGAGCCGAGCCCCTCGTCGACGGCGGTCTGGAGGATCAGGAGCGAGGCCATGGCTGCGTCCATGTGCCAGAACGGCATCGGCCAGCGGGCCTCGGCGCGGTCGGACGACGCGGCTGGCCACCCCTTGTCGGGCTCGGCGTAGCGCTGCAGGTAGGCCGCCTTGCTCGAGCACGGCACGATCACCACCGGTGCCCGCATCATGCCGCGCAGCCAGTCGTCGGGGTCGTCCACGCCGTCGGCCGTGGTGCGCCACCATCTCCGGACGTCCTCGGGGGTGTCGAGCACCAGGAACGCCCAGCCCTGGCTGAACCCCGCACTCGGTGCTCGCGTGGCGTTGCGCAGTGCTCGCTCGATGATGGCCGGGTCCACCGGGGTCTCGGCGTAGTTGCGGATCATCTTGCGACGTCGTACGACGTCCTGGAACTCCATGGCGCCGAGTATCGCGCCCCGAAGGGGAACGCCCGTGCCTGACGACTTCGAACGCATGTGGTCCGACCTCGCGCCGGTCGGACGCTCAGCTGTCAGTGGCGGCTACTTCCGCCAGCCCTATGCCGCCGCCGAGGTGGAGCTGCGGGTCTGGTTCACCGAGCAGTGCCGGGCTCGCGGCCTCGAGATCGAGGCGGACGGGCTCGGCAACGTCGTGGGGTGGTGGCGCCCGGACGGGACGTCGGGCCCGGGGGTGCTGACCGGGTCGCACCTCGACTCCGTCCTCGACGGTGGGGCGTACGACGGCCCGCTCGGCGTGGTCTCCGCCCTCGCCGCCGTGGACCGTCTCCGGGAGCGCGGCTTCGTCCCGAGCAAGCCGATCGGGGTGTCGGTCTTCGCCGAGGAGGAAGGGTCGCGCTTCGGCCTGGCCTGCCTGGGCTCGCGTCTGGCCAGCGGGGCGATGTCCTGGTCGAGCGCGCGGGAGCTGCGCGACCGGGACGGGGTCTTCCTGCCCGATGCCCTGCTGACCGCCGGGTTGGCGCCCCCCGAGGGTGAGGTGACCTGGCCGCTCGCGGAGAGTGTCGAGTGCTTCGTCGAGCTGCACGTCGAGCAGGGGCGGGACCTGGTCGATCGAGGCGCCGCCGTCGGTGTCGCCAGCGAGATCTGGCCGCACGGGCGCTATCGCTTCGACTTCGCGGGGGAGGCCAACCATGCCGGCACCACCCGGATGGAGGACCGCGCCGACCCGATGCTCACCTATGCGATGACCGCGCTGGCCGCCAACAAGCAGGCCCGGCTGGCCGAGCAGCGTGCGACCTTCGGCCGGATCGAGGTCGCGCCCAACGGCACGAACGCGATCGCCAGCCGCGTGACCGCCTGGCTCGATGCCCGCTGCTCCACCGATGCGGGACTGGCGAGGCTGGTGGAGACGATCGCCGCCCAGGCCCAGGACCGGGCCGGGCGTGACGGCACCTCCCTCGCGATGACCGCCGAGTCGGTCTCGGGGTCGGTGGCCTTCGATCCCGAGCTCGCCCGGTCCCTGGCCGTCGACCATGAGGGCGGGGACTGGCCGGTCATCGCGACGATGGCCGGGCACGACGCCGGCATCCTCTCCGCGGCGGGCGTGCCGACCGCGATGCTCTTCGTCCGCAACCCGACCGGCGTCTCCCACTCCCCGGCCGAGACGGCCTCGATCGCCGACTGCCTCGTGGGGGTGTCCGCCCTGGCCGACTCCCTCGAGCGGTTGGCCCGATGAGCAGCGAGGCGTCGTACCTCCTGGACCGGGCCTGGGTGGACGGTGTCGTCGAGGACGACGTGGTCGTGTCGGTCCGCGATGGCCGGTTCACCGAGGTGGTGGTGGGTGCCGAGCACGCTCGGCTGGAGACCGAGCGGGTGCGCGGGCTGACCCTGCCGGGGCTCGCGAACTGTCACTCGCACGCCTTCCACCGGGCGCTGCGGGGTCGCACCCAGCGCGAGCGCGGGACCTTCTGGACCTGGCGCGAGCAGATGTACGCCGTCGCCGCGCGGCTCGACCCCGACTCCTACTACGCCCTGGCCCTGGCGACCTACCGCGAGATGGCCGCCGCCGGGATCACCACCGTGGGGGAGTTCCACTACCTCCACCACCAGCCCGACGGGTCGCCGTACGCCGAGCCGAACGCGATGGCGCTGTCCCTGATCGAGGCGGCCCGCGAGGTCGGCATCCGGATCGCCCTGCTCGACACCTGCTACCTCAGCTCGGGGTTCGGTGCCCCGGTGGGACCTGCCCAACAGCGTTTCAGTGACGGCTCCGCGGCCCGGTGGGGCGAGCGCACCGCCCGGCTGCGCGAGCGGGCCGATGGCGAGGTCGTCGTGGGTGCGGCCATCCACTCGGTCCGAGCCGTGCCACGCGACCAGCTCGCCGAGGTGGCGCGGGGGTCCAGCGGGGTGCCGCTGCACGTGCACCTCTCCGAGCAGGTGGCCGAGAACGACGACTGCCTCGCGGCGTACGGCGTCACCCCGACCCGGCTGCTCGCCGACGCCGGGGTGCTCGGGCCGCGCACCAGCGTGGTGCACGCCACCCACCTGACCGAGGACGACGTGCGCCTGCTGGGTGGGAGCGGGGCGCGCGCGTGCTTCTGCCCCACCACCGAGCGTGACCTCGGCGACGGGATCGGGCCCAGCCGGGAGCTGCGAGCGGCGGGATCCCCGCTGACGTTGGGTTCGGACAGTCACGCGGTCATCGACCTCTTCGAGGAGATGCGCGGCGTCGAGCTCGACGAGCGCCTCGCCACCCGGCAGCGTGGCCACTGGTCCTCGGCCGAGCTGCTGGCTGCGGCCACGCACATCGGCCACGAGAGCCTCGGCTTCCCCGACGCCGGCCGGATCGCGGTGGGGCAGCGGGCCGACCTGGTCACGATCGACACCGCTACGCCGCGCACCGCCGGCACCGGGGCCGACGAGAACACCGCGGTCTTCGCAAGCGTGGCCGAGGATGTGGGCCAGGTGATGGTCGACGGCGTGGTCGTCGTACGGCAGGGTGACCGGGCCGGGATCGGGCGCGCACTCGACGAAGCCATCGGCGCGATCTGGAAGGCGAAGTAGTGCTCACCACCCTGCTCACCCACATCGGCGAGCTCGTCACCAACGACCCCGAGCGCGACGGCGTCCTGGGGGCCATCCACGACGCCGCCCTGGTCATCGAGGGCTCGCAGGTCGCCTGGGTCGGCGCCGCGGCCGACGCGCCGGCCGCCGACGAGCTCATCGACCTCGGCGGGCGTGCCGTGCTGCCGGGGTTCGTCGACAGCCACAGCCACCTCGTCTTCGGGGGTGACCGGGCCGGCGAGTTCGCCGCCCGGATGGCGGGGGAGAGCTACTCCGCCGGCGGCATCCGGACCACCGTCGCCGCCACCCGCGCTGCCACCGACGACCAGCTGACCAGCCACGTCGCCCGGCTGGTCGAGGAGATGCGCCGCCAGGGGACCACCACGGTGGAGATCAAGAGCGGCTACGGCCTCAGCGTGCGCGACGAGGCTCGCAGCCTGGCCGTCGCTCGCCAGTTCACCGAGGAGACGACGTTCCTCGGCGCCCACGTGGTGCCCGACGGGACCACCCCCGAGGCGTACGTCGAGCTCGTCACCGGCGCGATGCTGGACGCGGCTGCGCCGTACGCGAAGTGGATCGACGTCTTCTGCGAGCGAGGGGCGTTCGACGAGGACCAGGCGCGCACGGTGCTGACCGCCGGGGCCGCGGCGGGTCTCCGCGGCCGGCTGCACGCCAACCAGCTCGGGCCGGGTCCGGGCGTCCAGCTCGCTGCCGAGCTCGGGTTGGTCGCGGTCGACCACTGCACCTACCTCGAGGACGCCGACGTGGCTGCCCTGCGCGACAGCGGCACGATCGCGACCCTGCTGCCGGGCGTGGAGTTCTCGACGCGGCAGCCCTATCCCGACGCTCGCCGGTTGCTCGATGCGGGTGTGCGGGTGGCGCTGGCCAGCGACTGCAACCCGGGCTCGTGCTTCACCAGCTCGCTGCCGTTCTGCATCGCCCTGGCCGTGCGCGAGATGGGGATGACGCCTGCCGAGGCGGTGTGGGCGGCGACCGCCGGGGGTGCGGCTGCCCTCGACCGGGACGACGTCGGCGTGCTGGTGCCCGGTCGTCGGGCCGACCTGATGGTGCTCGATGCCCCCAGCCACGTGCACCTCGCCTACCGACCCGGGGTGCCGCTCGTGGCCGGGGTCTGGGTCGGCGGCCGGCCGGCCTGACCCCGTCACCACCCCCCCAGCTGTAACGCGGTGTTCCTGCCGCTGGATCAGTCCTCGGCGGCATGTTCAGCGTCAATAACCCCGCGTTACAGCGGGGACGCGACATCATGTCCCGCGTGGCTACCCCCACGAGTCGGGCCCTGGTCGGACGCGATGCCGAGCTGGCAGAGATCGCGGCCGTCCTCGGCCTGCGATCCCAGGCCCCGGGCGAGACGTCTCACGTCCTGCTCTCGGGGGACGCAGGCGTGGGCAAGACCCGCCTGCTCACCGAGCTCCGCGACCTCGCGGTCGGTGAAGGCTGGCAGGTGTTCACCGGTCACTGCCTCGACTTCGGCGACAGTGCCCTGCCCTACCTGCCGTTCTCCGAGGTGCTCGGCCAGATGGTCGCCGACGTACCGGACGTCGTCCGTCGGGTCGTCGAGGTCTACCCCGGCCTGACCCGGCTCCAGCCCGGGCGCCGCGAGATGAGCCGCGGGGAGTTCGTCGAGTCAGGTGCGATCGACCAGGGCGGACTCTTCGAGGCGGGCCACGCACTGCTCGAGGCGGTGGCCGAACAGGCACCCGTGCTGCTGATGGTCGAGGACGCGCACTGGGCCGACCGGTCCTCCCGGGACCTGCTCAGCTTTCTCTTCGCCCGCCCCTTCACCGGCCGCGTCTCCGTCGTGGCGTCGTACCGCTCCGACGACCTGCACCGACGCCACCCCTTGCGCCGTCAGGTCGCGGAGTGGTCCCGGATCCGGGGGCTGCACCGCCTCCTGCTCGCACCCCTGTCCGCGCCCGACGTACGCACGCTCATCGGCCACATCCAGACCGACGCGCTCGACGAGGCGCACATCGTCGGCATCGTCGACCGGGCCGAGGGCAACGCATTCTTCGTCGAGGAGCTGGTCGGCGCGGCCTCCGGGCCCGGGGACTGGCTGCCCGACGACCTCGCCGGGGTGCTGCTGGTGCGCCTGGAACGGCTGGGCGATGCGGCCCGACAGGTGGTGCGCACCGCGAGTGCCGCCGGCCGGCGCGTCTCGCACGAGATGCTCGCCGCCGCCTCGGGACTGGCCTCCACCGCCCTCGACGAAGGGGTGCGCGAAGCGGTCGAGATGAACGTCCTCGTGGTCGGGGACGAGCACTACACGTTCCGCCACGCCTTGCTCGGTGAGGCGGTGTACGACGACCTGCTGCCCGGCGAGCGGGTCCGCCTGCACGCGGCGTACGCCGATGCCCTGCGTGCCGGGCAGCCCACGGGCACGGCTGCCGAGCTGGCCCGGCACGCGCGACTGGCCCTGGACCTCGACACGGCGCTGAGCGCCAGCATCCGGGCGGGCCACGAGGCCACCGCGGTCGGCGGTCCGGACGAGGCGGCCCAGCACTACCAGCAGGCACTCGAACTCCTCGCCGACTCGCGTCGCACTCCGGACCCGGACATCGACCTGTCGAGGCTCGTGGTGAGCACGGCCGACGCGCTCGTCGCCAGCGGCCACCCCGACCGGGCCTCGGTCCTGGTCCGCGAGCAGCTCGACCGGCTCCCGTCCGATGCGCCGCCGGCCTGGCGGGCCCGGATGCTCGCTGCACGTGCGATCGCGCTGATCGTGAGCGAGAGCAACGAGGACCCCGCCGAGGTCTCCGGCAGGGCGCTCGCGCTCGCCCCCGAAGGGGAGTCGGCGCTGCGGGCCAAAGTGCTCTCGATCCACGCGCGGGCGCTCGCCCAGCGGGGTCGTCTGGAGGAGGCGCAGTCGGTCGGCCTCGACGCCCTCCAGCTGGCCGAACGGTTGGACCTCGCGGTGCTCGCCTCGGAGGCCGCCACCACGTTGAGCGTGCTCCAGCGCACCGGTCCGCAGGAGGGGCTGCGGGCCGCGCTCGTGGACGCGATCGCTCGGGCCGAGACCTCCCGGGCCCTGGAGGCCGAGCTGCGGGGGCGCTACCTGTTGGGTCGTTCCTACGAGGATGCCGCCGAGTTCGACGAGGCCGAGCGGTGGTTCCGCAGCGGGATCCAGCGCGGCACCGACGAGGGCCTGCCGTGGGCCCCGTTCGTCTTCGAGTCGCGCTGGCAGCTGACCTGGGTGCTGACCGTGCGCGGGGACTGGGCCGGGGCGCTCGCGACGAGCGACACCCGGGGGCAGCAGCCGCCGCCGCTCTTCGGGGCGGCGCTCGACGCCCTGCGGCTGGTCATCGACCTCGAGCGTGGCGCCGACGTGTCGGCCGAGCTCGCCGCGCTGCGACCCTTCTGGCCGCGCGAGGGCGGGATCGCGATCCACGCTGCCGCGGTCGCGATCCGTCAGGCAGGCCGGGCCGGGGACCCCGCCGGTGTGCTCGCGGCGTACGCCGACGCGGTCGCGGTCCTGGGCCGGATCTGGCACGAGTGGTTCAGCGCCAGGGTTCGGCTGGCCGCGATCGCTCTCGGTGAGCTCGCGAGCACGGTGCCGCGGCTCTCGGCGGCCGAGCGGGCGTCGTACCTCGTGGACGCGGAGCGGCTGCACGCCGACGGTCGGCGGGTGCTCGAGGGGGTCGGCGACCCGGCAACCTCCTGGGGTCCCGAGGGCCGGGCCTGGCTCAAGCGGCTCGATGCCGAGCTGCTCAGGATGCGCTGGCTCACCGGGATCGACCCGCCCCCGCTGGACACCTTGCTCGACAGCTGGGTCGAGGCGCTCGGCCTCGTCGAGGAGTTCGGCCACGTCCACGAGATCGCGCGGGTGCAGGCACTCCTGGCCGGGATCAGGCGCGCAACCGGGGACGTGGCCGGCGCGCGTGAGCTCAGCGACGCCGCGCGAGTGACGGCCGGGAGGCTCGGGGCCCAGGCCTTGCTCGACGAGCTCCAGGCCGACGGGGCGGCACCTGGTCGCTCGGCCGGTCCCTCCGGAGTCCTGACCGTCCGCGAACGCGAGATCCTGGGGCTCGTGGCCGAAGGCCGCTCCAACGCCGAGATCGGCAGGCAGCTCTTCATCAGCGCCAAGACCGTCAGCGTCCACGTCTCCAACATCCTGGCCAAGCTCGGTGCGGCCGGCCGCACCGAGGCCGCCGCCATCGCCCGCCGGCAGGGTCTGGTCGAATGACCACGTGACTTCGGCCCCCTCTGACTTCCGGTGCTCGATGACCAGCCGTGCCGACGACGAGGCGCTCGCCGGCACCGCCCCGACCGAGTCCGCGTGGCTCTTCGTCGAGTACGCCGGGGCGTGGGGCCGCCGAGCCGTCGCCGAGAGCCGGCTCTCCGAGGAGGTCCGCACGTTCCTCGCGGACGCCGGGGAGAGCGCCGGGATCAGGGTCCAGCTCATCCGCCGCCATGGCGGGGTGGACGGGCCGGGCGTCCGGGTCTTCGCGGCCCGGCTGGGTGCCGAGCAGCGGCTCTGGACCACTCTGCTCACCGACATGAGTGACCTCCTCGAGCTCGACCTGGCCGCCTTGGCGTCAGGCGCCGCCCCGGGCTTCACGGCGTACGACGGGCCGCTGTGGCTGGTCTGCACCAACGGTCGTCGCGACCTCTGCTGCGCCGAGCTGGGACGCCCGATCGCCGGCGCCCTGTCCGCACGCTGGCCCGAGGAGACCTGGGAGACGACCCACCTGGGTGGGCACCGGTTCGCCGGCACCCTGCTGGCCCTCCCGAGCGGGATCGCCCTCGGCCGGCTCGACGCGGAGCACGCCGTCGTGGCGTGCTCCGAGCTCGAGAGCGGCCGGGTCCCGGGCGACGCGGACACGGTGGTCCGGGGCCGGGCTGGTCTCGACGGCGCTGCCCAGGTGGCCGAGCTCCACCTCCGCCGCGAGCTGGGGCTCGTCGGGCTCGACGAGGTCGTCGTCCGGGGTTCGGTCGCCGGCGAGGTCACCCTTGAGGCGGCCGGCGACACGCACATGGTCACGGTCGAGGAATCCCGCGGCGAGCCCCGCCGGCAGAGCTGTGCGGACCTGAAGGTCAAGCCCGGAGCGGTGTACGCCGTCGCCTCGTGGGTACGGCAGCCAGCAGCACGCTGACCGCGGGGACTCCACCCGGGACCTCCCCGACCCACCGATCCAGGAGGACGCATGACCATGACTCCCGACGAGCCCTTGAACGACGACGACATGGTGACCGGCGGCGTCTCCGGACCGCTTCCCGGCGGGGACGCCGACAGCACCGACGCCGACAGCACCGACAGCACGGACGGCACCGACGCGGACGGCACCGACGCGGACGCCACGGACGGCGACGCGACCGACACCACCGACGGGGACGCGTCCTGAGCGCTCTCGACCTGCTGAGCGGTGACGCCCAGACCTTCCTCGAGAAGGTCTGGGCGTCACGCGTCCATCTCCACCGGGTCGACCCCGAGGAGTTGACCGGGCTGCTCTCCCTTGACGACGCCGACCACCTGCTGACCTCCTCGGCGATCCGGACTCCCAGCATCAGGCTGGTGCGGGACGGCGAGGTGCTGCCGGAGTCGTCGTACACCCGGGCTGCGACGCTGGCCGGCAGGCCGCTGAGCGGTCTGGTGGACCCACGCCGGGCGCTTGCGCTCTTCGACGACGGCGCCACGGTCGTCTTCCAGGGACTCCACCGCTACTGGCCGCCGATCACCCGCCTGGTCGCCGACCTCGAGCTCGAGCTCGGGCATCCCTGCCAGGCCAACGCCTATCTCACCCCGCCGGGAGCCCAGGGGTTCGCGGTCCACTCCGACACCCATGACGTCTTCGTGCTCCAGACCGCCGGTGCCAAGCAGTGGGAGGTGCACACCCCCGACGGGGTCGACCAGGTGCACCTCGAGCCCGGTGTGTCGATGTACCTCCCGACGGGCACTCCCCATGCCGCGCGGGCGCAGGAGAGCGTCTCGCTGCACGTCACGATCGGCATCAACCAGCTCACCTGGCGCGGACTCGTGGAGCGCACCCTGCGTGAGGTCGTCTCCGAGGTTGCCGACGACCATCTCCCCGCCGGATATCTCGACGACCCCGCGCCCGTCGCCGACGAGCTCGGTCGGCGACTGGTCGAGCTGGCCGATCGGGTGCGCGCGGTCGACCCGGTCGCCGCGGTCGAGACCGAGGTCGGTCGCTTCCTCAGCGGTCGGGGCTCCCGGCTCTCCGGGGGCCTGCGCGACGTGCTCGCGGTGCGCGACCTCGACGACGAGACCTCGCTGCGCCGGCGCCCGGGGCGCCCCTGCGTCCTGGTTGAGCGCGGCGACCGGATCGAGGTACTCCTCGGCGATCGTCGGCTCGACGTCCCGGGCTGGTTGCGGCCGGCCCTGGAGCAGGTCCGGGACCGCTCGCAGCTGTGCCCGGGCGACCTGGCCCCGCAGCTGGATCCCCAGAGCCGGCTGGTGCTGTGCCGGCGGTTGGTCCGGGAAGGACTCCTCGAGGTCCGCGGGTGAGGGTGGTCCGATGAGCGACCCCGACTTCCGGTGCGCCGCTGCGAGTTCGCTGCGCGGGGAGTCGCCGGCGGGCACCGCCTCGACCCTGCGGGCCTACGTGCTGCTCGAGCACTCGGGCGCCTGGGGCGTGGACGCGCTCGCCGACGCGCGCCTGCCCGCCGGGTTGGGTCGCCGGCTCCAGGCCGTGGCCCGTTCGACCGGCGTGCGGGTCCTGCTCGTGCGCCGTTCCGGTCGGCGTACGTCGTCCGGCGCTGGGCGGAGTCGGATCTTCGCCGCGTACGCCGATCCGCAGCGGCCCCGGCTCGAGGGCGGGAGCGTGGCCGACCTGCGCGACGTCCTCGACCTCGACCTCGCGGGCCTGGGGGCCGGTCGGAGTTCGGGGCTCGACCTGCTCGAGGGGCCGCTGTTCTGTGTCTGCACCCACGGCCGGCACGACGCGTGCTGTGCGGAGCGGGGCCGGCCGGTGGCCGGCGCCCTGTCCCTGGTGCACCCCGAGGAGACCTGGGAGGTCTCGCACATCGGCGGTGACCGGTTCGCCGGCAACCTGCTGGTCCTGCCGCACGGCCTCTACTACGGGCGTCTCGAGGCTGCCACCGCGGCCGTGACGACCCGCCTCCACCTGGCCGGCGAGCTGGATCTGGACCGGCTGCGCGGTCGATCCGGTCTGCCCATGCCGGTGCAGGCCGCCGAGATCGCCCTGCGCCGTCGGCTCGGGGAGAGGCGGGAGGGTGTCGTGCGGCTGCTCGGTCGAACGACCAACGCCGCCGTGACCAGCGCCCGCTTCGACGTCCTGGGTGCGTCGTACCTCGTGGTGGTCCGCACCACGC
Organism: uncultured Actinomycetota bacterium; assembly: GCA_963850965.1. GTDB lineage: Bacteria > Actinomycetota > Actinomycetes > Propionibacteriales > Nocardioidaceae > Nocardioides. The sequence goes on from CAWKMT010000006.1 coordinate 299,076, forward strand.
CGGACCCGACGCCTCGACAGCTCACCTGCCGGTCCGCCCACGAGCACCCGGCCCCGCGGCACGAGGTCCTGGAGATCGGCCGCGAGCGGTCCTGACGCGCGTTCGGTTTTGTTGACGCGTGTCAATTCAGGCTCTACGGTGCTCGGGAGCGCACCCCCAGCCGAGGAGACCTTGTGTCCGGACCCACCACCGCCGTCATCGGTGCAGGCATCAGCGGGCTGACCGCCGGCAAGATGCTCCACGACTACGGCATCGACTACACCTGCTTCGAGTCCTCGGACCGGGTCGGCGGCAACTGGGCCTTCGGCAACCCCAATGGCCACAGCAGCGCCTACCGCTCGCTGCACATCGACACCTCCAAGCACCGGCTCTCCTTCAAGGACTTCCCGATGCCGGAGAGCTACCCCGACTTCCCGCACCACACCCAGATCAAGGACTACCTCGACGCCTACGCCGACGCGTTCGGCCTGCGGGAGCAGATCGAGTTCGAGAACGGCGTGGTCTCGGCCCGACGCCGGCCCGACGGTGGCTGGGAGCTCGACCTCCAGGACGGCAGCACCCGCCGCTTCGACTGCCTGGTCGTGGCCAACGGCCACCACTGGGACCCGCGCTTCGCAGACTTCCCCGGCGAGTTCACCGGCGAGACGATCCACTCCCACCACTACATCGACCCCCACGACCCGCTCGACTTCAACGGCAAGCGGATCCTGGTCGTCGGCATCGGCAACAGCGCCGCCGACATCGCCGTCGAGCTCTCGTCGCGGTCGCTGCAGAACGAGGTCACGCTCTCGACCCGGTCCAGCGCCTGGATCGTCCCGAAGTACACCGGTGGCCTGCCCGCCGACAAGTACTACGTCACCACGCCGTACCTCCCGCTCGCCTGGCAGCGGAAGCTGCTGCAGAAGATGCAGTTCATGGCCGGCTCGAACCCCGAGCTCTACGGCCTGCCGGCTCCGAACCACAAGTTCTTCGAGGCGCACCCGACCCAGTCGGTGGAGCTGCCGCTGCGGCTCGGCTCGGGCGACATCACGCCCAAGGTGAACGTCTCCCTGCTCGACGGGCAGCACGGTCCACTTCGAGGACGGCACCAGCAGCGAGTTCGACATCATCGTCTACGCCACGGGCTACAACATCACCTTCCCGTTCTTCGACGAGGAGTTCATCAGCGCCCCGGACAACCACATCCCGCTCTTCAAGCGGATGTTCAAGCCGGGCCTCGACGACCTGGTCTTCATGGGGTTCGCGCAGTCGACGCCGACCCTCTTCCCGTTCGTGGAGAGCCAGGCCCGCCTCCTGGGCGCCTACCTCGCCGGCGAGTACCGCCTGCCCCCGGCCGCCGAGATGGAGCGGGTGATCGTCGAGGACCAGCAGAAGTACACCGGCCACGTCCTGGATCGTCCCCGCCACACCCAGCAGGTCGACTACTTCCTCTACGAGCACGACCTGCGCACCAAGGAGATCCCGACCGGTCGCAAGCGCGCGCAGGCCCAGGGCGCTCCCGTGCTCGCTGGCAGGGCCGGATGACGAGCCTGGCTCGGCCCACCGACCGCCGCGCGCCACACCGCGGTGACCAGCGGCGTACGGCGCTGCTCGAGTCGCTGGACCACTACCTGCAGGACGGCAGCCTCGAGTCGATCAACATCGCCGACATCTCGCGCCGGGCCGGGGTGACCCGTTCGGCGTTCTACTTCTACTTCGAGAACAAGGCGGTGGCCGTCGCCGCGCTGTCGGAGCAGATGTACGAAGCGGTCTTCGCTGCGACCCAGCTGCTCAGCGGGCAGGGCTCGCCGCGGGAGCGGATCGAGGGCACCATTCGGGGCCTCTTCGCCGCGTGGGCCGAGCACGAGCACCTCTTCCGGGCGATGCTCGAGGCCCGGGCCACCAACCCCGCCGTGCGTGAGATGTGGGAGTCCGACCGGCAGTCGTTCGTCGCGCCGGTGGCGGAGATGATCGACACCGAGCGGGCCGCCGGCCGGGCCCCTGATGGCCCTTCCTCGATCGCCCTCGCCACCGTGCTCCTCGAGCTCAACGACCGCACGCTCGAGCGGCTCTCCCTCGGCGGGCCCCTCAGCCGCGAGGAGCAGGTCGAGGTCGTGGTCACCATCTGGCTGCGCACCATCTTCGGAAGGACCGATCAGCAATGACGCACCTCATCCAGGACCCCGCCGACGTGCCCGCCGACGTGCCCGCCGACACCAGGGCCGTGGCGTACGACGAGGTCCGCTTCCGCTCCGGCACCGGGTCGGCCGCGGCCGACTGTCATGCCTGGCACTTCACCGGCCGGGGCGAAGGGCTGATGACCTCGGCCGGGCGCCCCTGCGTCGTGATGGCCCACGGCCTCGGCGGGACCAAGGACTCCGGCCTCGCGCCGTTCGCCGAGGCGCTGGCGGCGGCCGGGCTCGACGTCCTCGCCTTCGACTACCGCGGCTTCGGTGCCAGCGCGGGTCAGCCGCGCCAGACCGTCTCGATGGTCGCGCAGCTCGAGGACTACCGCGCGGCCCTGACGGCTGCTGCCGCGCTGCCCGGGGTGGATGCCCAGCGACTGGTGCTCTGGGGCGTCTCGCTGGCGGGCGGACACGTCTTCGCCGCCGGCGCAGGTCGCGACGACATCGCCGCGATCGTGGCCCTCACCCCGCTGGTCGACGGGCTCGCGGCCGGTCGGCTCGCCCTGGCGCACCACACCACGAGCCAGCTGCTGCGCTCGACCGCGGCGGGGATCCGGAGCAAGGTGTCGGCTCGCCGCGGTCGTGGCCCGGTCACCATGCCCGTGGTCGGACGCCCCGGTGACGTGGCCGCGTTGACGCTGGACGGCTGCTACGACGACTACCTCGCCATCGCCGGGCCGACCTGGCGCAACGAGGTCGACGCCAGTGTCGGGCTCGAGCTGGGCAACCACCGGCCGGGCAAGCAGGCCCGCTCGGTGCGCAGCCCGATGCTCGTCCAGATCGCCGACTTCGACCGCAGTGCTCCGCCGCACGCAGCAGCCAAGGCGGCGTTCAAGGCGCGTGCCGAGGTGCGGCACTACCCCTGCGACCACTTCGACGTCTACGCCGGCAAGCGGTGGCACGCCTCGGTCGTCGCCCACCAGGTGCACTTCCTCCAGCGGCACCTCGGCCGAGTTGCCACCAGTTGACGTACTCGTAGTATGGGGCGATGGCCCTCCTCGAACCCGACGTACGCGAGCTCACCGACCAGCGCTTCCGCCGCATGAGCGGACGCAGCCTGGGGAGCAAGCCCGGCAAGCGGAGTCGGGCGCCCGGTCTGCCGCCGGGGCCGCGGTGGCCGGCGTGGGTGCAGACCGTGGCGGTGATGCGTTTTCGGCACTGGTTCCACGCCTACCTGCACCGCACCTACGGCGACACCTACACGATCTCGATGATTCCCCGGGGCGAGCAGCTGGTCTTCTTCACCCGGCCCGAGCACACCAAGGAGATCTTCGCCGGCGACCCCGAGGTCTTCCACGCGGGCAAGGCCAACGCGATCCTCGGCCCGATCATGGGCGAGCACTCGCTGTTGCTCCAGGACTCCACCGACCACAAGCGCGCCCGCAAGCTGCTGATGCCGGCCTTCAACGGCCACGCGCTCCGCGAGTACCAGTCTCTGGTGACCGAGCTGGCGGCCGAGGAGGTCGCCCGGTGGAGCCCCGGCGAGGAGTTCCGCGCCCTGGACCGGATGAACGCGCTCACCCTGGAGGTGATCCTGCGCGTCGTCTTCGGGGTCAGTGACGAGGAGCGGCTGGCCCGCCTGCGTCCGCTGGTCAACGCCACCGTCGACATCAGCCCGGCCATCCTGCTCGGCTGGGGCTACCCCCAGCTGCAGAAGTTCAGTCTCTGGAAGCGGATGGTCGACACCCAGCACGCCCTCGACCAGGTGATGTACGCCGAGATCCGCGAGCGTCGTTCCGCCCCCGACCTCGCGGAGCGCACCGACGTGCTCTCCCGACTGATCCGGGCCGGCTCCGACGACTCGGGCGACTCGGGCGACTCCGGCCTCGACGACACCGAGCTGCGCGACCAGCTGGTCACGCTGCTCCTCGCCGGTCACGAGACGACCGCTACGGCGCTCGCCTGGGCGCTCTACGAGATCGGTCGCGACCCCGCCCAGCTCGCTCGCGCCCGTGCGGCCGCCCTGAGTGGCGACGACGCCTGGCTCGACGCGCTGCTCAAGGAGTCGATGCGGCTGCACCCGGTGATCCCGATGGTGGTTCGGACCCTGCAGCAGCCGGCGACCATCGGGGGCGTCGACCTGCCGCGCGGCACCACCGTCGGTCCGTCGATCATCGTGACCCACTCGCGGTCGGACAACTACCCGGATCCCGAGGCGTTCCGTCCCGAGCGCTTCCTCGACCAGAACCCGCCCGCCAACACCTGGATCCCCTTCGGTGGGGGTGCCCGTCGCTGCATCGGCGCCGGCTTCTCGCTGATGGAGGGCGTCGCCGTGCTGCGCGAGGTGCTGACGTCGTACGACGTGCACGCGGTGGGCGACGACGAGCCGAAGGTCCGCAACATCACCTCGGTGCCGCGCCACGGTGCGCGGATCCGGATCACCGCTCGCTGAGTCGTCGCCCCGGCGCCCCGGCGCCGTTGCCGCTGCCGCCGCCGCCGCTGTAACGCGGGGTTATTGACGCTGAACAACCCTCACACGGGTCACTCAGCGACAAGAACACCGCGTTACAGCGGCGGAGCGAAAATCCAGATGCGCGGACCCATCGTCGAGGTGCACGATGACTGCTTGTGACCTGGCAGGACCGCTTCCGCGCACTCCGGATGGACGTGACCCCCCTTCGGGAGTCGCGTGACTTCAGGCTGCTCTTCGCCGCCGGCACGGTCTTCTACTTCGGGGCGATGGTCACCTACGTCGCCATCCCGTACCAGGTCTACATCCTGACCCGCTCCAACTTCATGGTCGGCGCGATCGGCCTGGCCGAGCTGCTGCCGCTGGTCTTCTTCGGGCTGTACGGCGGGGCGCTCGCCGATCACGTCGACCGCCGGCGACTCCTGGTGGGGGCCGGGCTGGCCCAGGCGGTGTTCACCTCGGTGCTGGCCATCAATGCGTTCGCCGACGAGCCGAACCTCCCGCTGATCTTCGTGGTGGCCGCGCTGCTCACCTCGTCATCGGCGATGCAGCGACCTTCCCGCGAAGCGTTGATGCCGCGCACGGTGCGGCACGAACAGATCATGGCCGCCAACACCCTGACCAGCCTGGGGATGCAGCTCGGCGTCCTGCTCGGTCCGGCGGTCGGTGGCCTGCTCGTGGCCTACGTCGGGATCGGCTGGTGCTTCGTCGTCGACGTCGTCGGCCTGGCGATCGCGACGGTGATGTTCGCGGCGATGCGCCCCTATCCGCACCGCGAGCAGACGACGCCCCCGAGCCTGGCCGGGATCGCCCAGGGGGTCCGCTACGCGTTCTCCCGCAAGGACCTGCTCGGCACCTACTTCGTCGACATCGCAGCGATGCTGCTGGCGCTCCCGGTGGTGCTCTTTCCGGCGTTGGTCGAGGAGGTCTTCCGCAGACCCGAGCTGCTCGGGCTGCTCTACTCCGCCGAGACCATCGGCGCCCTGGTGGCCACTGCGCTCAGCGGCTGGACCACACGGATCCACCACCACGGCCGGGCGATCGTGCTGGCCGCGATCGTCTACGGCACGATGGTCGGCCTCGCCGGTCTGATGCCCAGCATCTGGCTGGTGGCGGTGTTCCTGATGTTGTCCGGGTCGGCCGACATGATCTCGGGCGTCTTCCGCGGGACCGTGTGGAACCAGACCATCCCCGAGGGGATGCGCGGTCGGCTGGCCGGGATCGAGATGTTGTCCTACTCGCTCGGCCCGCTCGGGGGCCAGGTGCGGGCCGGCATCACGGCCGACCTCTGGACGGTCCGGGGCGCGATCTCGAGTGGTGGCTTCGCCTGTGTGGCCGGGGTGACGCTGACCGCGCTGATCCTGCGGGACTTCTGGTCCTACGACGCCCGCACCGATGAGCACGCGGTGGCCGAGCGCGCCGTACGGGCGGCTGCGGGTGAGGCCCAGGCGCCGTCGCCCCCGCCGCTGTAACGCGGGGTTATCGACGCTGAACAACCCTCGCAAGGCCCACTCAGCGACAGGAACACCGCGTTACAGCTGGGCGGAAGCCGCGCCTCAGCCGCCGCCCCTCAGAACGCCGCGCGCACCTCGTCCTCGGTGAGCCCGTAGTCGGCCAGCGAGTAGGAGTGCGAGGGTCGCTTGCCGCCCTGGCGGGACTCGGTGTCCAGCGCCTCGACGGCCGCGGCCGCCTCGGGTGTCCAGTCCAGCCCGAACGCGTCGTAGATGCCGCGCGTCGTGCCGACCGGATCGCCGACGAACTCGCGGTAGTCGACGTCGACGAACTGCGCCGGGTCGTACGCCGGCCGCGCGGCCTGGAAGGCGTGCCAGGACCGGGACAGCATGTCGAGCTGGGTGCGCCCGATCGTCTCGCCGACGAAGGTCGTGGAGTGGCCCAGCGTTGCCTCGGCCGAGAGAGAGCAGGCGGAGGCGATCGAGGTGACCGGATCGCGGTGCGTCTGCACGATCAGGGCGTCGGGGTAGACCGTCATCAGCGCGTCCAGGGCGGCGAGGTGGGAGGGGTTCTTCAGCACCCAGCGCTTCTCGGGGTCGTTGAGCCCGATCAGCTGGAGGTTGGCCCGGTGTCGCTCGTACGCGTCGGTCCAGTCCTGCTCCGCGAGCCAGGTGGAGTAGCGCGGCACGTTCGCCAGCGACTCGTAGCTGATCGACTTGCCGGTCTGGCGCAGCAGCCGCCAGCACTCCTCGACCGAGGTGGCATCCATGTAGTGGATCCCCATGAACTCCGGCTCGGCGATGTGGTGCTCGGAGAAGGCCGCCTGCATCGCCTGGAAGATCGGGTCCGCCTCCCACGTCTCGCGCGGCGGGCGCGGCTGGGGGAACTCCGTCAGCCACAGCTCGAGCCCTTGGTGGCGTGGGTCGGCGTTGAGCAGCCGGTGCAGCGCGGTGGTGCCCGTGCGCGGCAGACCGAGCACGAAGATCGGCCGTTCGATCGGGACCTCGGCATGGGCGGGGAACTCGGTGAACCGCGCCTGGGTCAGCAGCCGACCGACCAGCGCGCTCTTGACCTGCGAGCGCTCGAAGTAGTTGCCCTCGCCGGTCAGCCCGGCCTCGGGCGAGGCCAGATCGTCCACCAGGATCCGCAACCCCTCCTCGTGGTCGGTGCCGCCGAAGTCGTCGAGGCCGACGGTGCGTACGGCGGCCGCCGCAATGTCGTCGTAGGAGCCGACGTCAGCCCGTGAGCGCGCCATCAGTTGTCGTGGAATTCGCCGCAGTCGACGTTCAGCATCGTGCCGGTGACGGCGGACGCGAGGTCGCTGGCCAGGAAGAGGGCCGCGCGGGCGACCTCGTCGGGGGTGGCGAGGCGCTTGAGGTCGGTCGGGGCGGCCTTCTCGCGGTAGATGTCCTCGTGGGTCACGCCGGCCTCGGAGGCGAGCCAGTCGAAGTAGGCCTTGTTGACGTCCTCGTAGATGTAGGACGGCGCCACGCTGTTCACCCGGATCCCGCGCGGGCCGAGCTCGGTGGCCAACGACGAGGCGAGATGCGCGAGCGCGCCCTTGGAGAGCTTGTAGCCGGCGTACTCCGGCTGGGAGGAGTAGACGACACAGGAGTTGAGCATCACGACCGACCCCTTCGTCTCCGCGAGCGCATCGGCGAAGAGCGCCGAGAGTCGCAGCGGCGCGAAGACGTTGGTCTCGTTGGCGTCGCGCAGCCCCTGGAGGTCCAGCGTGGTGAGCGGGTCCATCGGGGGGATGCCGAAGGCGTTGTTGATCAGGCAGTCGACCTTGCCGAACTCCGCGAGCGCCGCCTCGACGAGGCGGGCGCGGGCGTCCTCGTCGGTGATGTCGGTGGGTACGACGAGCGCTCGCCGCCCCAGGCCGCGCACCGTCTCGGCCATCTTCTCCAGGCGACGCTCGGTGCGACTGACCAGCACCAGGTCGGCACCCATCTTGGCCGCCTCCTCGCCGAGCGCGCGACCGAGGCCGGGGCCGACGCCGGAGAGCACGATGACCTTGTCCTGCAACAGTCCGCTGGTCGGTCCAGTGTTGATGGTGGGGGCAGTCATCAGCTGAGCATCCTTCGGGCGATGGAGCGCTGCCGGGCGGTGATCCGCTCGGCGTACTGCTCGGGGGTGAGGGGGGAGAAGTGCGGGAGGTGCTCGGCGACGTCGGCCAGCTTCACGATCTCGACCGTGGGGCCGTCGGCCTCGGTGAGCTCGCGCGAGAGCTGCTGCCAGCGCAACATGATCGGGCCGGTGCGGTGGCCGGTGGTCTCGAGCCAGTTGGCGATGCCGCTGCCGCCCGGAGCGCCCTCGGAGACGACGAAGCGCATCATCTGGTCCGGGTCGGTCACGGCCTGGGCCTTGGTCAGCGAGGTCTGGTGGGTCTCGTAGTCGGTCGAGGCGTACCAGTCCGAGCCGATCTGGATCGCCTGGTAGGTGCAGTCGGAGCACTCCGGGACGGTCACGATCATCGCCTCGTCCTCGGCCAGCTCGTAGTGGCCGATCGAGGAGCTCTGCGAGGCCAGCCCGCCCGGCGTGGACTTCGGCACGGTCAGGGTGTTGACCGGCTCCTGGTACTGGAAGAAGTGGGGGAAGGCGAGCCAGGTCTGGATCGAGCCGGTGAGGCTGAGCGCCGCGACTTCGTACTTGCGGGTGAGCAGCGCCTGGGTCAGCGGCTTGGCCGGCTGCCCGAGCGTGTCGACCCGCTCGATCCAGATCGTGCCGCGCTCCTCGGTCTCCCAGTCGTTGAAGACCTCACGCACGATCAACGTCTTGGCGCCGGGCTCGGCGGTGTAACGGAACTCGAAGCTGCCGTCCTCGGCCACCTCGAGCTCGCGGTCGTCGAAGGCCAGCAGTGAGGTGGCCACCGAGTCCGCGGAGTAGGCCCCGCCCATCACCTGGAAGGAGAGGTCGGCGCTGGTGCCACGGCGACCACGGACGACGTACTCGACGCCCTCGCGGAGGTAGGCGCTGAAGTAGACCGCGTCGGGGTTGTCCAGGCCCTGCTTGGAGAACTGGTGCGTGGAGTTGATGAAGAGCGGCCGGTCGAGGTCGTGGTCGAACGCCATCTGCATCGCCATCCGGATCCGGCCCGACAGGTAGGCGTAGCCCTCGAGGAGGTCCTGCTCGGTCCGGATGAACGGCGCGTTCGCGATCAGCTCCTCGGCCTCGGCGATCGCCTCCTGCAGCGGCCGGGTGAGGTCGAGGCGGTTGCTCGCAGCCGTCATCAGCTCGACTTCGCGATGATCGACTCGCCGTAGCGCGAGAGCGCCTCGATCTTCTTCTCCAGCGGCTCCGTGTCGGGACCCTGGATGTAGGGGATCCGGAAGCCGACGATGCAGTCGGTGACGCCCTTGTCCTCGAGGCGCTTGATGCCGTCGAGGTCGTAGGCGTCGTACGAGATCACGTGCACCTCGAAGTCGTCGCGGGTGTCGCCCTCCTCCGTGCGGATCTCGGCGAGCCGGGTCAGCAGCCGGTCGAGCTCCTCGCCGTCGCCACCGGCATGCATCCAGCCGTCGCCCTTGACGACCGCTCGCCGGAGGGCGGCGTCTGCGTGGCCACCCACGAGGAGCGGGATCTTCTCGGTCGGTGCGGGGCACTGCTTGAGGGGCGCGAAGGAGTAGAAGTCGCCCTCGTAGCCGAAGAACTCGCCCGAGGTCAGGCCGCGCAGGATGTCGATGCACTCGTCCATCCGCTTGCCGCGCTTGGCCCACGGGACGCCGAGGGTCTCGAAGTCCTCGGGCCACGGCGAGAGTCCGACGCCGAGGCCGAGGCGGTTGTCGGAGAGGTAGGCGAGCGAGGAGGCCTGCTTGGCGACCAGGACCGGTGGCCGGACCGGGAGCTTGAGCACGAACGGCGTCAGCCGCAGCGTCGTGGTCACGGCGAAGAGGTGGGCGCAGAGCACCATCGTCTCGATGAACTCCTTGTCCTCGAGGAAGCTCCGGTCGCCGAGGTCGGTGTAGGGGTACTTCGAGTCCGACTCCTGCGGGTAGATCAGGCTGTCGGCCACGGTCATGCTGGTGTAGCCCGCCTCCTCGGCCGCCTGGGCCAGGGGGGCGTAGAACTTCGCGTGGGTCATCGCCTCGGCGTACGTGAATCGCATGGCGCCACACTAGAACGTGTTTCAGTTTTGTGCCAGAGTTGCGGCATGGACCTCCAGGAGATCTCCGACCGGCTCGACATCGCGGACGTGCTCACGCGCTACACGCGCGCGATCGACTCCGGCGACTGGGACGTGCTCGACACCGTCTTCACCGCCGACGCGGCGATCGACTACACCGAGTCCGGCGGGATCGCGGGCGGCTTCGACGTCGTGAAGCCGTGGCTGGCCGAGAACCTCCCGATCTTCCCGCGCCGGATGCACCTGCTCGGCCAGATCGAGAGCGTGGTGTCGGGCGACGAGGCGGAGGTCTCGGCGTACTTCCACAACCCGATGGTGCTCCCGAACCCCGACGGCTCCGAGCTGATCGTGGAGTTCGGCGGCATCTACCGCCACACCATGGTCCGCACCGAGCAGGGCTGGCGCAGTCGGCGCCTGCACGAAGAGCTCGTCTGGAAGCGCGGTCTGTGATGGCGGGCCTGCCTCGCGAGAAGCCCCAGGGACTCGACTCCCCGCTGGTGCCCAAGCTGTTGAAGTACGCCTCGAAGGTCCACGTGTGGACCTATCGCCGCACGAACGGACGGGTCGGCAGCAAGTGGCGCATCGGTGCCGGGTGGCACAAGCCGGTGCAGACGCTGCTGCTCGACCACGCGGGCCGCACCTCCGGAACCCAGTACTGCACCCCGCTGCTCTACCTCGTCGACGGCCCGGACCTCGTGGTGGTCGGCTCGCAGGGCGGGTTGCCCACGCACCCGCAGTGGTACCGCAACCTGGTGGCCACACCCGACACCCGGGTGCAGGTCCTCGCCGACGTACGACCGGTGCGGGCACGCACGGCCGATCCCGAGGAGCGCGCGGCCCTGTGGCCCCGCCTCGTCGAGCTGTACGCCGACTTCGACAGCTACGCGCAGTGGACCGACCGGGAGATCCCGGTGGTGATCCTCGAGCCGCGCTGAGGGCACCCTCCGGCCCGGGTCGGGCGGCGTTTGGTCTGCCGGGAGCGGTCCGCGACAATGGGGCCAGGTGTCAGGCGCGCGTCCTGGCGGACTGTGGGGGAGGTGAGCGGCGGTGGTTGGTCGTGACGACAGCACCCAGCGGCCGGTCATCAGCGGACTCCTCGCCCTCGTGGGCGTGGGCCTGGCCGTCGGGCTCTTCCTCGGCGTGGCTGCGCTGGGTGCCACCCGGGTCCTCGGGCTCACCGGCGGTGCGGACCCGCAGGCCACCACCTCGGAGCAGTCGATGTACCTCCCCAAGCCGGAGCGGACCGACCCTGCCTCGGGCCCCCTCATCACGCTGAACCCCGTGCCCACCGAGACCACGAGCTCCGGGCCCAGTCCCGAGCCGAGCAAGACCCGGGCCCCGAAGAAGCAGATCTCGCTCTCGGCCAGCCAGACCGCCGTCTCGCCGATGGAGCAGATCGACCTCACCGGGGTCTACCCCCGCGGCGAGGGCGCGATCCTGCAGGTCCAGCGGTTCACCGACGGCGCCTGGCGCGACTTCCCGGTCACGGTCTCGGTCAGCGACGAGACCTTCTCCACCTTCGTGCAGACCAGTCAGGGTGGGGTCAACCGCTTCCGCGTGGTCGACACCGACAGCGACCTGATCTCGAACGAGGTCCGCGTCACCATCGGCTGACGCCAGCTCGCCACGTGGCGTCGTACGACTCCCGCCACGGCGGGCTGTCCGGCCAGCACGGCACCGAGCACCAGACCCATCCCGAGGGCCTGGGCGCCTGCGAAGGTCTCGTGCGCGATCACCACGCCCAGGACCGTGCCGACGACCGGGTTGAGCAGGCCGATCAGGGAGACCGCGCCCGCCGGCATCCGGGCCAGGCCCTGGAACCAGCAGTAGTACGCCACGCCCGTGCCGACGACGCCGAGCCACAGGAATCCCGCGAGGGCAGGTACGTCGATCGGGGGTGGCGCACCCTCGACGAGCAGGGCGAGCGGGGTGAGCAGGAGGCCGCCGACGACCAGCTGCCATGAAATGAGGGTCAGCAGGTCGACCGGCGCCGGCCAGCGCTTGATCAGCACGTAGCCGACAGCGGAGACCGCCACCGACCCGAAGGCGGCCAGCAGGCCGATCGCGTCGACCTGGCCGGGTGCGCGCAGCACCAGGAGCGCCACCCCGGCCACCCCGACCGCCGCGGCGACGAGCCGCGCCGGGCCGGCGCGCTCTGCCAGGAGGAGCCAGGCGAGCGCCATCACGGCGAACGGTGAGGAGGCCTGCAGGGTGGCTGCCAGCCCGCCGGGGAGGTGGTAGGCGGCCAGGAAGATCAGGGGAAAGAAGAGCCCGATGTTGAGCGCACCCAGCACCAACGAGCGCCACCACCACACGCCCCGCGGCAGCTGGCGACGCAGCGCCAGCAGCACCAGGCCCGCGGGCAGGGCTCGCACCGCAGCGGCGAACAGGGGCCGGTCCGGAGGCAGGAGCTCGGCGGTCACCAGATAGGTGCTGCCCCACGCAAGGGGTGCGACCGCGGTCAGCAGGGCGACTCGCAGGAGATTGGTTTCCATGGAAGAGGTAATAGTTTCCGCATGAGATATATTCCCCTCATGGAACCTGAGCCCGACCACGTCGGCGCGATCATGGCGCAGTGGCACCGCGAGCGCCCCGACCTCGACCCCAGCCCGATGGGCATCATCGGTCGGCTCCACCGGCTCGCCGACCGGCTCCGCGACGAGCTGGTCGTCGTCTACGCCGAGTACGGCCTCGGGGAGGGCGAGTTCGACGTGCTGGCGACGCTGCGGCGGGCGGGCGCGCCGTACGAACTCGCGCCGGGGGCGTTGGCCGCCTCCACCATGGTCTCGTCCGGAGCGGTCACCAAGCGGGTGGACCGCTGCCTGGAACAGGGCTGGGTGACCCGCCGGGCGGATCCGGCGGATGCCCGCGGGCGGGTGATCGCCCTCACCGACGTCGGCCGCGAGCTGATCGACCGGGCCTTCACGGCGCACCTGGCCAACGAGCACCGCCTGGTCGGGCTGCTCGGTGACCTCGAGCGGGCGCGGCTGGCCCGGCTCCTGGCCGAGTGGGGCCGCTCACTCGACGACCTGGCCGCGCGCGATGCCTGAGCGGGGGGTGGGGAAGTCGGCTCCCCTGCTCCGCGCGACCCAGCTGCTCGTCTCCTGCGCCGTGCTGGGTGTGGGGGTGGCGCTGATGCTCGATGCGCGGCTGGGCTCGGACGGCTACTCGATGTTCGTCAGCGGGATCGCCCTCGCCTCGGGTCGCGCCTTCTGGGTCGTCAACCTCGTCGTCGGGGTCCTGCTCGTCCTGATGGCCTGGGCGCGCGGCCGGGCGCCCGGCCCGGGGACCGTGGTGCAGCCGGTCGTGGTCGGGGTGGCGGTCAGCCTGACCCTGAGCGTGCTGCCGGGCCCCACGTCGTCCGCCGGGCGCTGGGGCGAGCTCGCCCTCGGTTTCGTCGTCCTGTGTGTGGGTGTCGCGGGCTATCTCGCGACCGATCTGGGGGCCGGCCCCGCGGAGGCGGCCGCCCTGGCCTGGGACCCCCCGGTGCCGTTCCGGTGGAGCTACTCGCTGGTCCAGCTGGTGGGCGCGAGCGTCGGCTGGCTGCTCGGGGCCTCGATCGGTCCCGGCACCGTGCTCGTGATCGTCGGGATCGGTCCGGTCGTGGCTCGGCTGCTGCCGCTCCTCGGGATGCCGCCGCCTGCCGGGACGATCCCCGGAGGGGCGGTCCCGGCAGACGAGTCAGCGGGTGACTCGGCTGGCGATCAGCCGGGGATGTAGTCGAAGACGTCCGGGTCCGGGCCCATCCGACCCTCGTCGCCCAGGTCGAGCCCGGTGATCTGGGCCATGTCGTCGGCGGCCAGCTCGAAGTCGAAGATCGCGAAGTTCTCTTCCATCCGCTCGCGCTTCATCGACTTCGGGAAGACGATGTCGCCGCGCTGGAGGTGCCAGCGCAGGGCCACCTGGGCGGGGGTGCGGCCGAATTTCGCGGCGAGGCCCTTCATCGCGGAGTCGTCGTTGACCTTGCCGCGGGCGATCGGGGACCACGCCTCGACGGCGATGTCATGCCCGGCGCTCGCGGCGCGGGCTGCCTGGTTGCCGAAGAACGGGTGCACCTCGATCTGGTTCACCACCGGCACCACGCCGGTCTCGTTGATGATCCGGTCCAGGTGCTCGGGCTGGAAGTTCGAGACGCCGATCGAGGTGGCGCCGCCCTCGTGCTGGAAGTCGATGAGGGCCTGCCAGGTCGAGACGAAGTCGCCGTCGTACCGCGTGGGCAGCGGCCAGTGGATCAGCATCAGGTCGACGTGGTCGAGACCGAGCTTCTCCAGCGAGACGGCCAGCTCCCGGCGCGCGTCGTCGGGGCGGTGGAAGCCGTTGTTGAGCTTGGTGGTCACGTAGACCTCGTCGCGGGCGAGGCCTGAGGTCGCGATCGCCTCGCCGACGCCCTCCTCGTTGCCGTACATCTGCGCGGTGTCGATGTGGCGGTAGCCGACCTCGAAGGCCTGGCTCACCGTGGCGGCCGTCTCGTCGGCGGGAACCTGGAACACGCCGAAGCCGAGCTGGGGGATGGTCGTCTGGTCGTTGAGCTTGATCCGGGGGGCGGTCATGGTGGGCCCAACAACCAGCAGCCCCTGCTATTCCTCTTGGCTGGGCTCGTCGCTGCTGTGAGGGTGTGCTGGTGGACTACACCGACTACGACACCCGGCTGGCGGCGTACGCCGTGATCGTCGACGAGCAGGACCGGATCCTGCTGGCGCTGTGGAACGAGGGCGCCGAGCCCTCCTGGACGCTGCCCGGGGGCGGCGTGGACTTCGAGGAGACGCCCGCCCAGGGCGCGGTGCGCGAGCTCAAGGAGGAGACCGGGTACGACGTCCGCCTGGGCCCGGTGCTCGGCGTGGACGTGCACCTGGTGACCTCCGACCAGCGGATCCCTCCCTCGGGGCGCGCGCTGAAGTCGATCCGGGTGATCCACGGCGCCGAGATCGTCGGCGGCGAGCTCACGCCCGAGATCGGGGGCAGCACCGATCGGGCGAGCTGGATCCCGCTGGCCGAGGTGCCCGATCTGCCGCACGTGAGCCTGGTCGACGCGGGGGTCGCCCTGTGGCGCGCGCACGGGGAACAAGCCGGCACCGACCTTCGTTGAGCCGGGTGAACAGAGTTGAGTTGATTCGACTCAACTTATTTGTCACACTTCCTGCGACACGGCGCACCACGGCCGTCACCACACTTCAACTACCGGAGGTAGCACCATGGCTCGAGCGGTCGGCATTGACCTGGGGACGACCAACAGCGTCGTCTCCGTCCTCGAAGGTGGAGAACCCACCGTCATCGCAAACGCAGAAGGCGCCCGCACCACCCCCTCGGTGGTCGCGTTCGCCAAGTCGGGAGAGGTCCTCGTCGGCGAGGTCGCCAAGCGTCAGGCCGTGACCAACATCGACCGCACGATCCGCTCGGTCAAGCGCCACATGGGCACCGACTGGAAGACCAAGATCGACGACAAGGACTTCACCCCCCAGCAGATCAGCGCCTTCGTGCTGCAGAAGCTCAAGCGCGACGCCGAGGCCTACCTCGGCGAGCCCGTCACCGACGCCGTGATCACGGTGCCGGCGTACTTCTCCGACGCCCAGCGCCAGGCGACCAAGGAGGCCGGCGAGATCGCGGGCCTCAACGTCAGCCGCATCGTCAACGAGCCGACCGCTGCGGCGCTGGCCTA
The DNA here is from genome assembly GCA_963850965.1 of uncultured Actinomycetota bacterium. Lineage (GTDB taxonomy): Bacteria > Actinomycetota > Actinomycetes > Propionibacteriales > Nocardioidaceae > Nocardioides. The sequence continues at coordinate 314,885 of CAWKMT010000006.1, forward strand.
CGGCCTCGACAAGGGCGACGACCAGACGATCCTGGTCTTCGACCTCGGTGGCGGCACGTTCGACGTCTCCCTGCTCGAGATCGGTGAGGGCGTCGTCGAGGTCAAGGCGACCTCTGGTGACAACCACCTCGGTGGTGACGACTGGGACGCCCGCGTCGTCGAGTGGATGGTCAAGACGTTCAAGGCGAACTTCGGCGTCGACCTCGCCGCCGACAAGATCGCCAAGCAGCGCCTCCAGGAGGCTGCGGAGAAGGCCAAGATCGAGCTCTCCTCCTCCAGCGAGACCACGATCCACCTCCCCTACATCACGCACGGCGAGTCGGGCCCCCTCCACTTCGAGGAGAAGCTCACCCGCAGCGAGTTCCAGAAGATGACCGCCGACCTGCTCGACCGCACCAAGAAGCCCTTCCAGCAGGTGCTCAAGGACGGCGGCGTCGCGATCGACAAGATCGACCACGTCGTCCTGGTCGGGGGCTCCACCCGGATGCCGGCCGTGACCGACGTCGTCAAGGGCCTGCTCGGTGGCAAGGAGCCCAACAAGGGCGTCAACCCCGACGAGGTCGTGGCCGTCGGTGCCGCACTCCAGGCCGGCGTCCTCAAGGGCGAGGTCAAGGACGTGCTGCTCCTCGACGTCACCCCGCTCAGCCTCGGCATCGAGACCAAGGGCGGCGTGATGACCACGCTGATCGAGCGCAACACCACGATCCCGACCAAGCGCTCGGAGATCTTCACCACCGCCGACGACAACCAGCCCTCGGTGGAGATCAAGGTCGCCCAGGGCGAGCGTCCGATGTGGGCCGCCAACCAGGGCCTCGGCAACTTCGAGCTGACCGGTCTCCCGCCCGCTCCCCGCGGCATCCCGAAGATCGAGGTCATCTTCGACATCGACGCCAACGGCATCGTGCACGTCTCCGCCAAGGACCAGGCCTCGGGCCGCGAGCAGTCGATGACGATCTCCGGTGGCTCCGCGCTGTCGAAGGAAGACATCGACCGGATGGTCAAGGACGCCGAGCAGTACGCCGAGGAGGACGCCAAGCGTCGCGAGGCGATCGAGACCCGCAACCAGGCCGACGGCCTCGTCTACTCGACGGAGAAGTTCCTCGAGGAGAACGACGAGAAGGTTCCCGACGAGGTGAAGACCGAGGTGCGGGCCGACCTCGACGCGCTCAAGGCGATCCTCGAGAACGCCGACGCGTCCGGCGAGGAGATCCAGGCCGGCGTCAGCAAGCTCGGTGAGTCCAGCCAGAAGATGGGCGCCGCGATGTACGCCGCAGCCGAGGCCGAGCAGGCCGCGGCCGGTGGCAGTGACGGCTCCACCGGCGAGAGCGACGACGACGTGGTCGACGCCGAGATCGTCGACGAGGCTCCGGCCGACGAGGCTTCGGCCGACGACACCGAGGCCGACGCCAAGTGACCGACGCCCACTCCGGCGCCGAGGAGGAGCCGCGGGAGACCGCGGCTCCTCCCGCCGGGCCGCCGACCAGCGACGAGCCGGTCGCCGACGAGACGCCGTCGCCCGACGAGGCACTCGTCGAGTCCGACCCGCTCCAGGCAGCCCGCGACGAGGTGGAGCTCCTGCGCATGGAGCTCGCCGAGCGCACGACCGACCTCAAGCGGCTCCAGGCCGAGTTCGTCAACTACAAGCGCCGGGTCGACCGGGACCGCGACCTGATCCGCGAGAACGCCGTCTACCAGGCGTTGGCGCCGATCACCGAGGTGCTCGACACCATCGACCGGGCGCGCGACCATGCGCCCCTCGAGGACGGCTTCAAGGCCGTGGCTGACCAGCTCGAGCGCGTGGTCTCGGCGGTGGGGCTGACCAAGTTCGGCGCGGTCGGCGACGAGTTCGACCCGACCGTCCACGAGGCGCTGTCCCACATCGGCCAGGACCCCGAGGTCTCGGTGACCACCTGCAAGGTGATCGCCAAGGCCGGCTACCGGATCGGCGACCGGGTGGTGCGAGCCGCCCAGGTGCTCGTCGTCGACCCGGCGACACCCGACCAGGACCAGTCCGATCGGGCCGATCAGGCCGATCAGGTCGAGGCGACCACTTCGACCGATACGGTCGAGCCGACCGAGCCGGTCGAGTAGACATGCGTCGAGGGGAGGTGGACGAGTGAGCACGACCGAGGGCATGCGCGCCGACTGGGCGACGAAGGACTTCTACGCCCAGCTCGGCGTGAAGAAGGACGCCGGCTCCGACGAGATCAAGAAGGCCTACCGCAAGCTCGCCCGCGCCAACCACCCCGACTCCAACCCCGGCGACGCCAAGAAGCACGAGGTGTTCAAGAAGGTCGCCGAGGCCTACGACGTCGTGGGCGACCCCGCCAAGCGCAAGAAGTACGACGAGATGCGCAGTCTCTACGGGTCCGGAGGCGGTGGTGGCTATCGCCCCGCCGGGTCGGGCGGCAACTTCGACCTCAACGACCTGCTCCGCGACCGCTCCAACCGCGGCGGCTTCGGCGACATGTTCGGCGACATGTTCGGCCAGGGGCGGTCCCACCAGCAGCGCCCCCAGAAGGGCTCCGATGTCGAGACCACGGCGACGATCAGCTTCACCGACGCGCTCGACGGCGTCACGATCTCGCTGCGGCTGACCTCGGACGCGCCGTGTCCCGACTGCTCGGGCACCGGCGGCAAACCCGGCACCAAGCCGCGGGTCTGCCCCGAGTGCGAAGGGGCCGGCTTCGTGGTCGCCTCGGTGGGCGGCGCCTTCTCGATGAACGAAACCTGTCCCGCGTGCGGCGGACGCCAGCTCGTCTACAGCGAGGCGTGCCCGAGCTGCCAGGGCAGTGGCCGCGGGCTCTCCGCTCGCTCGATCCAGGCCAGGATCCCGGCCGGCGTCAAGGACGGCCAGCGGATCCGACTGCGCGGCAAGGGTGCGGCCGGCGAGAACGGCGGCCCCGCCGGTGACCTCTTCGTCGCCGTCAAGGTCTCTCCGCACCGGATCTTCTCCCGCAAGGGCGACAACCTCGCCCTGGACGTCCCGATCTCCTTCGACGAGGCCGTCCTCGGTGCGGAGGTCAAGGTCCCCACCCTGGCCGGGGCTCCGGTGACCCTGAAGCTCCCGCCGGGCACGCCCAACGGCCGCACCTTCCGGGTCCGGGGCAAGGGCGCTCCCCGGGCGGACGGCAGCCTCGGCGACCTGCTCGCCACGGTCGAGGTCCAGGTCCCGGCGGTGCTGGACGACGCGATGCGGTTCGCCGTCGAGGCCTACCGTGACGCGAGCGTCGGACGGCCGCTGCGCAGCAAGCTCTTCGAGGGGCCGGCGTGATGCCAGGTCAGCGCTTCGTGGCTCCCGGCCCCGACGCAGCCGTCTACGTCATCAGCGTGGCGGCCGAGCTGACCGGCCTGCATCCCCAGACCCTGCGCACCTATGAGCGCCTCGGCCTGGTCACGCCGGGACGCACCGGCGGCGGTGGTCGGCGCTACTCCCACCGCGACATCGAACGCCTGCGTGAGATCGCCGACCTCACCTCGGTCGGCATCGGCATCGAGGGCGTCCGTCGGATCATGGAGCTCGAGAATCGCAGCGTCGCGTTGGCGGCCCGCAACGAAGAGCTGCGCGCCGAGCTCGAACACACCCGCGAGGCGCTGCGCCAGGCGTTGGTCGCGCGACGTACCACCACGCCCCTGGGCGACCGCGTCCCCAACAAGCTTCCCGTGCTGCACCGACCACCACCGACCCAGTCGATGGTGGTCTGGAGGCGCGGGCAGTGATCGACCTCCCCTTCCCCACGGTGGGTGACCCGGCGAAGACCTGGGCTGCCTACTACGCCGCGATCGCGGGCCGTGAGGAGCGCGCTCTGCTGCGCCGGCTGCTCGAGCGGGCCGGCTCCCCGGCACCGGGGATGCGTGCCCTGGACCTCGGGTGCGGTGACGGGACCGAGACTGCGGCCCTGGGGCGAGCCGGCTGGACGGTCACCGCCATGGACTCCACACCGGAGGCCGTCGAGCTGACCCGACGACGCTGTGCAGATCTCGACGCGGTCGCGGTGGAGGTCGCCACGTTCGCAGACTTCGAGCTGCCGCCCTGTGACCTGGTGTACGCCGGGCTGAGCCTGCCCTTCGGCCCGGGAGCAGACTTCCCGGATCTCTGGCAGCGGATCCTGGCTGCGATGAAGCCGGGCGCGCTCATCGCCGCGCACCTGCTCGGCGAGCGCGACAGCTGGGCTCCCGACCCGAGCCTGACCTTCGTCCCCGGTGCCGAGCTTCCCGGCCTGTTGCGTGGCCTCGAGGTGCTCGAGGTGCGCGAGCTGGACGAGGACGGCGAGGCGTTCTCCGGCCCCAAGCACTGGCACGTCTTCGAAGTGATGGCCCGGCGACCCGGGCCCGCGGACACCCCAGGGGTCAGGCGCTCGGCAGCGTGATCGTGAAGACCGATCCGCCGTCCTCGCCGGCGGCGTACTCCACCGTGCCCTGTTGCGCCTCGGCCAGGGTGCGCACGACGAAGAGCCCCATGCCCGTGCCCGGTGAGGTGCTGTCCGGCGCGCGGGTGAACTCCTCGAAGAGCTTCCCGCGGAAGTCGTCGGGGACTCCCTCGCCGTGGTCGCGCACCGCGATCCGAACGCAGGCGGCATCGCCGTCGATCGTGAGTTCGTAGGGCGGCAGGCCGTACTTGTGGGCGTTGCTGAGCAGGTTGTCGACCATCTGCTCCAGGCGGAGGGGATCCGCGCGTACCTGGTGGCGGCCCGTCGCGAGCACCCGCACGTCGTACCGGTCAGAGGTGGCCGCGGCGACGACCACAGCGGGATCCACGTCCTCGAGGGCGACCCTGAGTGTGCCCCCCTCGATCTGGGCAGCCGTGAGCAGGTCTGTGGTGAGGTTGTCGAGCATCTGGGCCTGGCGAGCGACCGACTCCAGGAGCTGCTGGCGCTGGGACGGGTCCGGGTCGTCCGCCGTCAGGGTGACGATGTCGGCAACGCCGATGATCACCGAGACCGGTCCACGCAGCTCGTGTGCGGTGGACGCGATGGCACGGCGTAGGAGCCCCGCATCATCGTTGCCGGGGGCGAGGTAGAGGTAGGTCGCGGTGGGTGAGCGTCGCATGGAGACGCGCACTTCGACGCCGTGGAGTTGCACCTGGAAGGTCGGGTCCGTCACGAACCGATGTGCTCTGAGGGCGTCGGCGAGCACTGGCGAAACGTTCTCCAGCGAGGTGCCGCGCTCGAGCGGGTGGCTGAGCAAGTGCTGGGCCGTCTGGTTCGAGTCTCGCAGCATCGGCTGCTCCACGTCTTCGAGCTCGATCACCCCGAAGGGGGCGAGGGTGAGGGCACCCGCGGGGGAGGGCTCGAGGCCAGGCACAGCCGCGACGGCTTCGACCGCTGCCACCGCTTCCACGCCCTTGACGGCCGCGACGGCGTTCACAGCCTCGACGCGCTCCACCGCGGCGACAGCGGCAACGGCGTCCACGGCGTCCACGGCGTCCACGGCCGCGACGGCCGCGACGGCAGCGACGGGAGCGACGGCGTCCCCGGTTGCTGTCGCCGCTCGGGCGGCCACGGCCTCCACGGCCTCCACGGCTTCGACCCGGGCCACAGCTTCGACGCTGGCCACGGCCTCGACCCGGTCCACGGCTGCCACGGCGTCGACGGCGGCCACTGCGGAGACGGCGTCCACGGCCGCGACGGCCGCGACGGCGGGCACGGCCGCGGTGCCCTGGGTCAGCCCGATCGAACGCTGTGTTGCCCTCCCTGTGGTGACCTGGTCGAGGTAGGCGAGGATGTCCCCGATCGACCTGCCCTTCTGGATGTAGCCGTCGGCACCGGCGCGCAGCGAGCGACCCGCCAGCTGCTGGGCTCCGAAGCCGGACAGGACCACGATCCACGCCTTCGGGCAGAGGGCTCGGATCTGCGGCAGGGCCTCCAGCCCGTCCATGACCGGCATGGCCAGGTCGAGCAGGATCAGGTCGCAGTCCGTGCGTCGTACGAGCTCGATGCCAGCCTTGCCGTCGCCCGCCTCGCCGACCACGACGTAGCCATGCTGGGTCAACGCGATCTTCACCAAGGTGCGCAGGTCCTCGGTGTCGTCGATGACCACCGTGCGCAAGGCTCGACCGCTCCGGGAACGGGTCATTCGACGGGGGACCCGGAGGGAGGGGGCGGAGGGACGGTGGGTGGCTGCTGCACGTTCGCGGGCTGGCTGCGCAGCAGGACATTCGTGGTGTGCTCGCTGCCCAGCAGGTTGGTGATGATCTCGCTGGCCGAGGAGATCGATCGAGTGAGCGCCTCACGAGCCTTCACGGTGTCGTCGAGGTCGAGCGCCATCTTCGCCACGACGAGGCTCTGGAGCACGCTGTCGTTCAGCTCCAGGGCCTGCTGCTCACGCTGCCTGAGGTCGTTGAAGAGCTGGGCTCCGTGCATGAGTGGCGCATAGTTGCGCCGGATCGACCAGTAGTAGGCGCCCACCACGGCGCCCAGCACGTCCCAGATGGCCAGGGGCCACCCCCAGGCCACCCGCATCGCAAGGCCCTGCTCGTTGTCGAGGCCGAACGCCGGCAGCAACAGGTGGACCGAGTGTGCCCCGTGGTGGACCGCGCAGGTCAGGAAGATCGCGGCCGTCGCGGCACCCAACGGATTGCTGCGCAGCTGGCGGTCGCGGGCCAGCGGCACCCCGATCGCGAAGACGATGAGGAAGTACGCGACGGAAATGATGGCGTTCCCGACCAACCCGACCATCCAGGACTCGATGTTCATGCCTCCCCCCCTCCCACGAACGGCAGCAGCACGATCAGGGCCAGCGATCCCACCAGCCACAGGCGGGCCGCCGGGTGCCAGCGGCGGGCGCCTCGGTCGGAGACCAGCGCTCCGCCCCGGAGGAGGAGCCCCAGGCAGATGCCGACCGTGACCAGCTCCCAGCCGGTGGCCGCGAGGTCCCAGGGGCCGACCGCTTCGGACTCGGTGAGGAGGCCGAAGGGGAGCCCGAGCGTGCGGGTGAAGATCCAGAGGGTCACGATTGCCAGGTTGCCGAGGGCGCCGGCCAGCAGGAGCCCCCGAGACGGTGCCAGGAGGAGGGCGGCTGCCCAGCCGAGCTGGGCGAGGGCGCCGAGGACGAAGAACCAGCCGATCAGGAGCCCCTCCTCGAAGTGGGACGGCCCGACCGCCGCATGGATGCCCGCGGCGGCGGCGCTGCTGACCAGCGCGAGGGGTACGGCCAGTGGTCGACCCGAGGAGGCCGGCGAGGGCGCCGCCGGGAGGGCCTGGAGCGCGGTGGCCGGAGCCGCCGGGGTGTCGAGCGTGCCCTGGCTGAGGCTGCTGCGGAGCAGGGCTACGCGCTGGGCGTGTGGATCCGGCGGACCCGCCCGCGCAGGGAGCAGCCTTCCGGGCAGCAACTGGGGCGCCAGGAGCGCGACCAGGCCGAGGAACCCGGCGGCAACGATGGCGTAGTGGACACCATGAGCGAACGCGCTTGCGATCTCGACGGTTTGCAGAAACTGCACGGCTGATGACCTCCCAGGCCGTCGGAATCCGACGGCCGCCTCTCTTACAGGCTAGGCGACCTCTGCGTTTCCCGCGGCGGTTTGCCGTCCTGAGACAGTGGTCGGGAGCGCTCCTTGCGCGGAATGGACGCCGGGCGGGGTGCTGTTGAAGTGGATGACGGGCACACTCCAGAGACGTCCTCGCCGTAGCGACCTGACCAGGAGATTCACATGAGCCAGTTCGGTGCCGACAAGTTCACGACGCGCAGCCGCGAGGTGATCGAGACCGCCCAGGTGGCGGCCACGAAATCCGGCCACAGCTCCACCGAGCCCATCCACCTCCTCGTGGCGCTGCTGGGTCAGGAGGAGGGGACCGCGCGCACCCTGGTCACCAAGGCCGGGGCCGATGTGGACCTGCTGACGACGCGCGCCGAGGCCGTGCTGGCGGCCCTGCCGCAGGCGACGGGGGCGACCGTCCAGCAGCCCGGTGCCTCGCCCGCCCTCACCAGGGTGCTCGCGGGTGCGCTGGATCTGGCGACCGGCATGAAGGACGACTTCGTCGCCACCGAGCACCTCCTCATCGCGATCGCCGGCACCGACAGCCCCGCCAAGCAGGTGCTCACCGACGCTGGGTTGTCCGAGAAGGGGCTGCGTGAGGGGGTCACGGCAGTCCGGGGCAACCGCCGGGTGACCAGCCAGGAGGCCGAGTCGACGTACGAAGCGCTGGAGAAGTACTCCGTCGACCTGACCCGCTCCGCGGAGGAGGGCCGGCTCGACCCGGTGATCGGGCGCGACGCCGAGATTCGCCGGGTCGTCCAGGTGCTGTCCCGGCGCACCAAGAACAACCCTGTCCTGATCGGGGAGCCCGGGGTCGGCAAGACCGCAGTGGTGGAGGGCCTGGCCCAGCGGGTGGTCGCGGGAGACGTTCCCGACTCGCTCAAGGGACGCCGGGTGCTCAGCCTCGACCTCGCGGCCATGGTCGCCGGGGCGAAGTACCGCGGAGAGTTCGAGGAGCGGCTCAAGGCTGTCCTCGAGGAGGTCAAGGAGGCCGGTGGCCAGATCATCACCTTCATCGACGAGCTGCACACGGTCGTCGGTGCGGGCGCGGGCGGCGACTCCTCGATGGATGCCGGCAACATGCTCAAGCCGATGCTCGCCCGCGGCGAGCTGCACATGATCGGGGCCACCACCCTCGACGAGTACCGCGAGAACATCGAGAAGGACCCCGCCCTCGAGCGCCGCTTCCAGCAGATCTTCGTGGGGGAGCCCAGCGTCGAGGACACCATCCAGATCCTGCGCGGCATCCAGGAGAAGTACGAAGCCCACCACGGCGTCCGGATCACCGACGCCGCCCTGGTGGCGGCCGCGACCCTCTCGGACCGCTACATCCCCGGACGCCAGCTCCCCGACAAGGCGATCGACCTGATCGACGAGGCCTCCTCCCGGCTGCGGATGGAGATCGAGTCCTCACCTGAGGAGATCGACCAGCTCCGACGCCAGGTGGACCGGCTCAAGATGGAGGAGTTCGCGCTCGCCAAGGAGTCCGACGACGCCTCCGTCGAACGGCTCAGCGTGCTGCGTGCCGACCTCGCCGACCGCGAGGAGGAACTGCGCGGCCTCGAGGCCAGGTGGGAGCGTGAGAAGACCAGCCTGGAGGGTGAGGGTGAGCTGCGGCGCCAGCTCGACCAGCTGCGGATCGAGGCGGAGCGGCTGCAACGCGAGGGTGATCTCGGGCGGGCCAGCGAGATCCTCTACGGGCAGATCCCCCAGCTCGAACGCCAGATCGAGGCCGCCCAGGCCGCCGAGAAGTCCGACATCGTGCCGCTGGTCGGGGAGGAGGTCGGGGCCGAGCAGATCGCCGACGTCGTGGAGGCCTGGACCGGCATCCCGACCGGCCGGCTGCTCGAGGGCGAGACGGCCAAGCTGCTGCGGATGGAGGAGGTGATCGGGGAGCGGTTGATCGGCCAGCGGCCGGCCGTCAACGCCGTGAGCGACGCCGTACGCCGCTCGCGGGCCGGCATCAGCGACCCGAACCGGCCCACCGGCTCGTTCCTCTTCCTCGGCCCCACCGGCACCGGCAAGACCGAGCTGGCCCGGGCGCTGGCGGACTTCCTCTTCGACGACGAGCGCGCGATGGTGCGCATCGACATGAGCGAGTACTCCGAGAAGCACTCGGTGTCCCGGCTGGTGGGAGCACCTCCCGGCTACGTCGGGTACGACGAGGGCGGCCAGCTGACCGAGGCGGTGCGCCGTCGCCCCTACTCGGTGGTGCTGCTCGACGAGGTCGAGAAGGCCCACCCGGAGGTCTTCGACATCCTGCTCCAGGTGCTCGACGACGGCCGGCTGACCGACGGACAGGGCCGCACGGTCGACTTCCGCAACACCCTGCTGATCCTGACCAGCAACCTGGGCTCGTCGTACCTCGTGGATCCGACGCTGGATGCCGAGGCCAAGCGAGAGTCGGTGATGGCCGTGGTGCGCAGCTCCTTCAAGCCGGAGTTCCTCAACCGGCTGGACGAGACGGTGCTCTTCGACGCCCTCACCCGTGAGGAGCTGGCCCAGATCGTGGGTCTCCAGCTCGAGCTGCTGGAGAAGCGGTTGGCCGTGCGGCGGATCGGCATCGACGTCTCCGACGACGCCCGGGGCTGGCTGGCCGAGACCGGCTTCGACCCGGCGTACGGCGCCCGGCCGTTGCGTCGGCTGATCCAGACCGCCATCGGCGACCCGCTGGCCAAGTTGTTGATCGGCGGGGAGGTCGTCGACGGGTCCCGGGTCGCGATCGACCGCTCGGCCGACGGCCAGTCCTTGACCCTTACCGCGCAGTGAACCGAAGTTTGATGGAATGACCCCCATGGATGCCAACCCCCTGCCCCGCCCACGCCAGGTCACCCTGGCCGGCTGGCTGATCATGGTGGGTTCGGTGTTCGTCGTGGCGACGGTCTTCGAACGCATCGCAGGTCTCCAGTCGCTCGAGGCGCAGCGGGAGGCCCAGCGCTTCCTGTCCGAGCCTCCCGGTGAGGGGCTGGGGGTCGGGGTGCAGGGCTGGCTCGACATCGTGCGGACGGTCTCGATGGTCGCCGCCGGATGTGCCGCGGCCGCCGGTGTGCTCGGCTTCCACGTCCTGCGACGCAACCGTGGTGCCCGGTTGGCCCTCGCCGTGCTCGCGCTCCCGCTCTTCGTGACGGGCCTGGTCGCCGGTGGGTTCATGTCCTCGGTCGTGGCCGCGTCCGCCGTCATGCTGTGGTTCCAGCCCTCGCGCGATTGGTTCAACGGCGTCCAGGCCCGCCCGGCGGCGAGCCCGCTGCAGCGCTCGGCTCCCCACGCCACCCCCGCCCCGCCGTCCCTGCACCGCGGTCCCGAGGGTCAGCAGTCCCAGCTCTCGCCCACCATCGGCTGGCTGCTGGACCGGTCGGGCAAGCACACCGTCGACCAAGCAGGTCGGCCGCCCGCCGTCGTCGCGGCCTGCGCGCTGGCCTTCGTCTTCGCCCTGGTCGCTGCTGTCCTGGCCGGCGCCCTGCTGGTCGCGCTGACCTCGGCTCCCGACCAGATCTTCTCCGACCTGCGCGAGCGCAACCCCGACCTCGCCGAGCTGTCCGACGGTGCCCTGCGCGCCTCGGTCCGGCTGATCGGTGGCCTGATGGTGCTGTGGTCGCTCGCGGTCATGGTGATGTCGCTGATGGCCTTCCGTGGGATCCCGCGGGCCCGGGTGGGCCTGGTCGCTGCCTCCACGGCGACCGCCATCTTCTGCCTGATCGCCACGATGGGCGCCCAGGTCGTCATGGTGGTCCCGCTCGCAGCGAGCGTCGCCACGCTCACGCTGCTGGTACGCCCCGACGTACGCGACTGGTTCGCGGCCCACGCGCCGCGGCGGCGCTGACGTCGTACCCCCGGGTCAGGCGGTGAGGTCGGCCGCCGCGAGGCGGCGCAGGCCCTCCTCGATGATCGGGGGCTCCTTGCAGAACGCCCAGCGCACCAGGTGGCGCCCGGCCTCGAGGTCGTCGTGGAACGCCTGGCTCGGGATGGCGACCACCCCGGCACGCTCGGGGAGGGCCAGACAGAACGACAGCCCGTCGGCCCAGCCCAGGGTGCTGACGTCGGCGGTCACGAAGTAGGTGCCCTCGGGCACCCGGACGTCCAGGCCCACGTCGCGCAGGCCCGCGCAGAGCAGGTCGCGGCGTCCCTGGAGCTCCGCGGCCAGGCGGGCCGGGAAGTCCGGCTCCTCGTCGAGCGCGTGGGCGATGGCCGGTTGCAGCGGGGAGCCCGAGGTGAAGGTGAGCCACTGCTTGGCGGCCAGCACGGCGTCGACCAGGTGGACCGGGCCGGTGGCCCAGCCGACCTTCCACCCGGTGAAGGAGTAGGACTTGCCGGCGCTGGACAGCGTCAGGGTGCGCTCGAACATGCCGGGCAGCGTGGCGAGGGGGACGTGCTCGTGGTCGTCGAAGGTGAGGTGCTCGTAGACCTCGTCGGTGATCACCGTCAGGTCGTGGGCGATGGCGACGTCCGCGATCGCCTGGAGCTCGGCTCGGGTGAGCACGGTCCCGGTGGGGTTGTGCGGGGTGTTCACGAGCAGCAGTCGGGTCCGGGGCGTGATCGCCGCCTTGAGTGCCGCCACGTCGAGGCGGAACTCCGGGGCCCGCAGCGTCACCGGGCGGCGTACGCCACCGGCCATCTGGATCATCGCGACGTAGGAGTCGTAGTACGGCTCGAGCACCACCACCTCGTCGCCGGGGTTGACCAACCCCAGCAGGGAGGCCGCGATCCCCTCGGTGCAGCCGGTGGTCACCACCACCTGGGTGTCGGGGTCGAGCTCGAGGCCGTAGTGGCGCTGCTGGTGGCGGGCGATCGCCTGGCGCAGCGCCGGCACCCCGATGCCGGGGGCGTACTGGTTGGCCCCGCCCCGGAGTGCGACCACCGCGCGCTCGATCACCGAGGGCGGACCGTCGACGTCCGGGAAACCCTGACCGAGGTTGACGGCCTGGGTCCGGGCAGCGAGCGCGGACATCTGGGAGAAGATCGTGGGCGGGATGCCGTGGAGTCGCGAGGCGAGCATGACCCCGACCCTACGGCCCGGCCGATTGCCCGCCCCCCTCCCGCTGTAACGCGGTGTTATGGCCGCTGAGTGGCCCGTGTGCAGCATGTTCAGCGTCAATAACCCCGCGTTACAGCGGGAGGGGAGGCGAGCGTTAGATTGCCCGCGTGACTGATGCGACCACGCCGCCCGACTCGGACCTCGCCCGCGACATCGACGCCTGCTGCCGGCTCTCGGGTGAGTTCACGCTCCGCTCGGGGCAGGTCTCCTCGGAGTACTTCGACAAGTACCTCTTCGAGGCCGACCCCCAGCTCCTGGTCCGCGTCGCCCGGCAGATGGTCGACCTGGTGCCCGACGACACCGAGTTGCTCGGCGGGCTCGAGCTCGGCGGCATCCCGATCGCCACGATGGTCAGCAGCCTGACCGGGCGCCCTGGCCTCTTCGTGCGCAAGCAGGCCAAGGAGTACGGCACCTGCAAGCTCGCCGAGGGTCCGGACGTGGTCGGTCGTCGGGTGACCCTGATCGAGGACGTGATCACCACCGGTGGCGCGGTCCGCGACGCGACCCGGGCCCTGCGCGAGGCCGGCGCGATCGTCGAGGTCGTGGTCTGTGCGATCGACCGCAGCCCCGGCGACGAGAACCCGCTCGCCGACGTCGGCCTCGAGATCCGGTCGGTCCTCACCAAGGCCCAGCTCGACGCGGCTCGCGGCTGACCGGTCAGCTCTGCTTCGGCCCGGCGTCGAGGCCCAGGATGTCGAGGTCCGGCCGGCCGTCGTGGTCCTGGTCGTCACCCAGCGGACCGGACGTACGACGGTGGCGCCACCACTCGAAGACCACGGGAACCAGCGAGAAGACCACGATCACGATGATCGCCTTGTCGATGTTGCTGCCGAGGCTGGGGAAGGCCGAGCCGAGGAAGTAGCCGAGCAGCAGGATGCTCGTCACCCAGAGCACCGCGCCGATCAGGCTCCACAGCAGGAAGCGCGCGCGCTCCATCCGGGTCACCCCGGCGACCACGGTGATGAAGGTGCGCACGAACGGCACGAAACGTCCGATCACGAGCGCCTTGTTGCCGTGCTTGTCGAAGAAGACCTGGGTCTGGTCGAAGTACTTCTTCTTCAGGAACCGACCGTCGCGGTAGAGCGGTTTGCCCACGGCATGACCGATCTCGTAGCCCGCGATGTTGCCCAGGAACGCCGCCGCCGTCATCAGCACGAGGGCCAGGACGAGCTCACCGGCCTGCGAACCCCCGAAGAGGTCGATCTTCCCGGTGGAGATGAACAACCCCATCGCGAAGAGGAGGGTGTCACCCGGCAGGAACGGGAAGAAGAGGCCGCACTCGACGAAGAGAATCGCGAGGCTCAGCCAGAACAGCTCTGCCCCGAAGCGGTCGAGCAGCCAGTTGGGGTCCATCCAGTCCATGCCCAGGAGCAGCGGGTGGAGGTCAAGGAGGATGCTCACAGGCAAACCGTACCCGTCAGGTCTCGGTCCCTCAGCGAGACGGCTAGGGTCGCGCGCATGGAGGAGGACGGGGCGCTCGACGCTGCCGAGGTGGCCGAGGAACGGCGAGCGCCGTACGACCCGATGCCGCACGGCCCGGCCGAGGTCGGACTGGGCCCCTGGGAGGGCCCCTGGCCCGAGGGTGAGCAGTACGACGCCACGCTGCTGACCGAGGGCGACCGGCGCAACGTCGTGGACCGCTACCGCTATTGGTCGATGGCGGCGATCGTGGCCGACCTCGACACCCGGCGCCACGACTTCCACGTCGCGATCGAGAACTGGCAGCACGACTTCAACATCGGCACGATCGTGCGCTCGGCCAATGCGTTCCTGGCCGCCGAGGTGCACATCGTCGGCAACCGACGCTGGAACCGTCGCGGCGCCATGGTGACCGACCGTTACCAGCACGTGCGCCACCACGAGACGGTCGCCGACCTCGCGGCCTACCTCCATGGGGCAGACGTCCAGCTGCCTCGGGATCGACAACCTGCCGGGCTCGGCGCACCTCGAGACCATGGAGGTGCCCCGCAAGGTCTGTTTTCTGTTCGGGCAGGAGGGTCCGGGGCTGTCGGAGGGTGCACGCGAGGCGTGCGACGGCACCTTCTCGATCGCGCAGTTCGGCTCGACCCGCTCGATCAACGCCTCGGCGGCAGCCGCGATCGCGATGCACGCCTGGGTGCGGACCTACGCCGACCTGTCCGGCGACGTGACCACCGACGGGGTCTGGCGCGGCTGATGACGCTCGGCCAGCGGCCGCGGTCAGCGGCCGCGCCCCGAAATGCCGACGGGGCCGGCCCCGGGCGAGTGCCCGATGACCGACCCCGTCAGGATCTGTCAGTTCACCACTTCTTGCGGCAGGCCTTGAGGTTGACCTTCTTGCTCTGACCGCGCTCGATGTACAGCTTGGTCTTCTGCAGGACCTTGCCGTCCTTGCGCTCACAGGTGAGCGTGTAGCTCTCCTTCGCGCCCTTGGTGCGCACGGTCTTGGCTTCGAACAGCTCCGACGTCAGCGTGTACGACGGCGTGATCGACGCGTAGTTGATCACGCGCAGGACGTAGGTGGCCGGGGCGGCGTTCTGCAGGGTGGTGTGCTCCTTGGAACCCGGCGCGTTGCCCGAGCCGCCGACCTCGGTCAGCGTGCCGTCGGCCTCCTTGAGGTAGACCTCGAGGTCGAGGTCGTCCGGCGTCTCCCAGTCGAGGTCGATCTCCCAGCTGGGGGCGGGCTTGCCGGAGATCGTGAACTCGTGGTCGACGTGCGCGAGCGGCTCCACGAAGCCCTCGAAGGTCTCCGCGCGGTACGGCGCCGAGGCCGGCTTGGAGTAGGTGCGCGACATGACGACCGGGCGGGTCGAGGGGTTGACCAGCCAGGAGAAGTTGCCCTTGCGGTTCAGCACGGTCAGCGTGGTGTCGATGCCGTCCTTGAACGAGCTTTCCCAGGTGGGGGTGTCGAAGTCCTTCTTGAGTCGGAGCACCGCGCCCTTGGGGGCCTTGCCCTTGATCAGGCCGTTCGGCTTCTTGCTGACCGCGTGCTCGAAGGCGAGCAGGTACGCCGCGCGGTTGCCCTTGCCGGCGTACTTGCCGGCACCCATGTACTCGTCCACGACGTCCTCGAAGGGCGGGTGGAACTCGTCGGGGCCGATCTCGAAGGTGTAGCCGTAGCCACCGGTGGCGTTGTAGGACCAGTCCTCGGTGGTGCCGGTGGTGTCGTAGAGCTCCCAGCCGTGGATGTTGCGGTAGCCGTTCTGGGCAGCCATCTTCGCGCCGAGCGCCTTGAGGCCCTTCTCGTCCGGAGCGTTGCCGACCGGGATGCCGTCGTGGCCGATGGTGGCGGGGTTGACGCCGTTCGGACGCAGGATCAGGTTCGAGAAGGTGTGGTTCGAGATCAGCATCGTGACCTGGCGCTCGGCGACGAGGTCGTGGATGTTGGCGGTCTCGGGCTCCGAGAAGGGACCCGCGCCGCGGTAGGTGGCGCCGGCGTAGCTGAGCTCGAGCTCAGCGGGGTTCGGCGTCGGGCCGTCAGCACCCGGACCGCCCCAGAAGCCGCCGTAGTTGCGGTTGAGGTCGACGCCGAGACCGAAGCCGCCGGGGCTGGCCAGGGTGAGGCGGCAGCTGCCGTCGGGGGTGTCCTGGCCGTCCATGACGCGGCAGTTCTTGCGCTTGTAGGCCTGGCCGGGCGTAGCGATCGCGGTGCCCTGGCCGTCGAGCGGGTCGTACTCGTTGAGCTCGCGCAGGTCGACCATGGCGCCGTCGGTGATCGACAGGTCGAACCCGTCGGCGTTGACCACGGGGACCACGATCACGCGGCCCTTCTTGAGCAGGCGGGTGATCTGCTTGTTCTTGCCGTAGTTCTTGACCAGGTCGTGAGCGAACTCCATGGCGTTCTCGCCCGAGGGCCACTCGCGGGCGTGGTGCAGGCCCATCAGCAGGAAGGTGGGCTTGCCGCTCGCCGGCTTGGTGACGTCGGAGCCGATCTCGATCCCCTGGATGACGTTGCCGTCGAGGCTGGGGCGCGGGAGGTTGAACGCCTTGACCAGCTTGGGGTTCTTCTTGGCCAGCTCGGTCATCTCGCTGTTGTAGTCGGCGAGGGTGCGGTAGCTGGTGCGGCCCGAGGGGAGCCCGGAGACCGCGACGCGAGCGGCGTACGCCTCGTCGAGGGCGTTGATCTCGCCCTGGCGGATCAGCAGGTCGGGAATCTTCACCGTCCAGGTGAATCCGGCGTCCTTGAGCAGCGCCTCGTCGGCCGGGGTGTGCAGGACGGCCTCGATGTAGTCGTGGCCGGCGTGCTCGGTCAGGTCGATCCCGACCCGGCTCAGACGCGTCTTGGAGACGCTGGTGGGGGTGTCCACGAGCACCATCTTGGGCGCGAACGCCACGGGGGCAGGAGCGCCCGCGATCGTCGGCTGGGCCAGGGCGGTGCCGGTGAGGGCAACGGCCACCAACGCAGCGCCGAGGGCGGTGCGGGTGGGGAGGCTACGGCGGTTCATCGTCGATCTCCTGAAGGTGGTGGGCGAGCGAGCATGTGGTCGCTCCTATGTGGCAACGGGCGAAGGCCCGTGGAGTCACGCCCTCGGCGGAGAGAAGTCGGGCACGTGCCTCGGGTTCTGGTCGCCGCTTACCGGTGACCCGTGAGTAGCCACTAGGGTGAAATTGCCGTCGGAATCCCGCCTGAGGAGCCCCAAGATGCCCATCGCCACCCCCGAGATCTACGCCGAGATGCTCGACACCGCCAAGAAGAACGCCTTCGCGTTCCCGGCGATCAACGTGTCGTCCTCGCAGACCCTCAATGCCGCACTCCAAGGGTTCGCTGACGCGGGCTCCGACGGCATCATCCAGGTCTCGACCGGCGGTGCGGAGTACCTCTCCGGCCCGTCGGTCAAGAACATGGTCACCGGATCGGTCGCCTTCGCGGCGTACGCCGCCGAGGTCGCGAAGAACTTCCCGGTCAACATCGCGCTGCACACCGACCACTGCCCCAAGGACAAGCTCGACGGCTTCGTCCGGCCGCTGATCGCGATCTCGGCCGAGCGCGTTGCTCGTGGCGAGAACCCGCTCTTCCAGTCGCACATGTGGGACGGCTCGGCCGTGCCGCTCGACGAGAACCTCGAGATCGCCCGCGAGCTGCTGGCCCAGGCTGCGGCCGCGCACATCATCCTCGAGGTCGAGATCGGAGTCGTCGGTGGCGAGGAGGACGGCGTCGCCAACGAGATCAACGACCAGCTGTACACCACCCCCGAGGACGCGCTGGCGACCGTGGCGGCGCTCGGCACCGGGGAGAACGGCCGCTACATGGCTGCCCTGACCTTCGGCAACGTGCACGGCGTCTACAAGCCCGGCAACGTCAAGCTGCGCCCGGAGATCCTCAAGACCGCGCAGGAGGCGATCGTGGCGCAGCTCGGCCTGCCCGCCGGTTCCAAGCCCTTCGACCTGGTCTTCCACGGCGGGTCCGGCTCGACGGCTGAGGAGATCAGCGCGGCGGTCGACTTCGGCGTGATCAAGATGAACATCGACACCGACACGCAGTACGCCTTCTCGCGCCCGGTGGCCGCGCACATGTTCAGCAACTATGAGGGCGTGCTCAAGGTCGACGGCGAGGTCGGCAACAAGAAGCTCTACGACCCCCGCGCCTGGGGCAAGGCCGGCGAGGCCGGCATGGCCGCCCGCATCGTCGAGGCCTGCCAGAACCTCCGCTCGGCTGGCACCAGCATCTCCTGAGGGTTGCGCGCCGCTTTCCGCTGTAACGCGGGGTTATTGACGCTGAACAACGCCCCGAGGGGTCACTCAGCGTCCATAACACCGCGTTACAGCTGGGCTGGTGATGGAGCCGCGGGGCGCGGCCACCCTGGATCCACAGCGCGCGGTTCCGTCGACGTCGTCCGCAGCCCGGGCTCGGTCCGCGTCGACCCGGCTGCCGAGGCTCCGACCATCGGAGCATGCGTCCCCGTCTGGCGGCACTGGCCGCGACCCAGTCCGGACTGATCACCCGTCGCCAGGCGATCAGGGCCGGCTACACCGAGCGTGAGCTGCGCACCAGCACCGCCGTGCACGGCCCCTGGGTGGCCGTACGTCGAGGGGTGTACGCCGACCGGTCACTCTGGGAGGGCCTGGACGAGCGGGATGGTCGGTGGCGGCTGCGCGATCGGGCCGCCCAGCTCACGATGTCGTCGGAGCACGTGCT
Source organism: uncultured Actinomycetota bacterium (assembly GCA_963850965.1). Lineage (GTDB taxonomy): Bacteria > Actinomycetota > Actinomycetes > Propionibacteriales > Nocardioidaceae > Nocardioides. Next base: position 333,506 of record CAWKMT010000006.1, read on the forward strand.
CAGCCACGACTCGGCAGCCCGCTCGCTGGAGTTGCCGTTCCTCCGGCCGCGGGTAGCGCTCGTGCACGTCACCCGTCCCGGCGTCGGCGGCTCGCGCACCGAGCACGGCGTCAAACACCACCTGTCCCGCCTCGTCCCGCCACGGCAGGTCGCAGCCGACCGGCTGCCGGTGACCTCACTGGCCCGCACCGCACTCGACCTGGCCCGCGAGCACGGATTCGAGACCGGGGTGACCGCGTGCGACGCGGCGCTGCAGCGAGGGGCGACGTACGCCGACTTCGCCTCCCAGCTCGACACGATGACCTGCTGGCCGAACATCACCCGTGCTCGGGCCGCGGTCGAGCACGCCGACGCCGGCGCCGAGTCCGTGGGGGAGTCCTTGGCTCGTCTGCTCGTGGAGGAGCTCGGCATCGGCGCGGCACAGACCCAGTTCGCCGTGCGCACGCCACGCGGGACGGCCTGGTGCGACCTCCGGGTCGGGTGCCACGTCTTCGAGTTCGACGGCCGGATCAAGTACCTCCGTCAGCAGGAAGGTGGCATCGCTTCACGGCCGGTGAACGAGATCCTGTGGGACGAGAAGCGTCGGCAGAACGACGTGTGCGCCGCCGGCCTCGGGATGTCGCGGATCATCTGGGACGAGCTGTGGGGTGAGGCCCGCAAGCGGACCCTGGCTCGCCTGCGTTCGGAGTACGACGTCACGTGCGCTCGCTTCGGGTGGCGGCTGCCCGAGCACCTGGCCGCTTTCGACCGCGAGCAGGCGGTCCGGCGTACGGCCTGAGGGGCCTACTCGCCGCGTCTGGTGCGGTGGTCTCGACGCTGAGCGGGCGGCGTACGCACCCCTCAGCGTCCATAACACCGCGTTACAGCTGGGCTGGGGCGGGGGCGTAGCCCGCGTGCCGGGGCCGCTCGAAGCAGAGTGACGCAACCAGCCCCACGACGAGGACGGCCGGGGGCAGCAGCATGGTGGTGGCCATCGCCTGGCTGAACGGCGCGAGCGCCGCGTCGGGGAGGGCGCCGCCGCCCACGAGCCCCTGCCCGGGGAGGAAGGTCAGGCCCTCGGCGGTGAGCCGGGCGTCGATGAGGAGTGCGATGGCGGCCGCCCCGAGGACGGCCCCGATCTGCCGGGTGGCGTTGTAGACACCCGACCCGGCGCCGGCCTGGTGCAGGGGGAGGTTCCGGTTGGCGGTGGCGCTGTTCGGCGCCCAGACGAAGGCGTTGCCCACCCCGAGCAGTGCCATCGGCAGCAGGAGCTGCCAGATCGCGGAGTACGGCGTCATCTGGGTCGAGAGCCAGGTCAACGACACGATGATGGACACGAAGCCGATGCCGGTGAGCAGGCGCGGGTGGACCCGGTCGGTGAGCTTGCCGACGCCACGGGCGAGCAGGATCGTCATCACCGCCATCGGCACGAGGAGCAGCGCGGACCGGGTCGGGCTCAGCCCCCGCACGAGCTGGGCGTAGAGCATGATCGGGATCGCCATCGCGGTGATCGCGAACCCCATGGTCGAGATCGCCACGTTGGCGAGCGAGAAGTTGCGGTCGCGGAAGAGGCTCAGCGGCACCAGCGGCTCGTGGGTGTTGCGGGACTGCCAGACCACGAACAGCGCGAAGACCACCACGCCCGTCCCGATCAGGCGCCACACGGTGATCGGGCCGGTGATCGTGCCCCAGTCGTACTGGTGGGCCTCCTGGATCCCGAAGACGAGCAGGAACATCCCGGCACCGCTGAGGACCACGCCGAGCCAGTCGAAGCGGTGGGAGCTCGTCGGCAGGCTGGGCACGAGGCGCCAGGCGAGGGCGAAGCCGATGATCCCGACCGGGATGTTGATGAAGAAGATCCACTCCCAACCGAGGGCATCGACCAGGACGCCGCCCAGGATCGGGCCCACGAGCGTCGCGACTCCGGCCGTCGCTCCCCAGAGCGCCATCGCCTGGCCGCGTCGCTGGGCCGGGAAGATCCGGGTGATGATCGCCATCGTCTGCGGGGTGATCATCGCGGCGCCGAGACCCTGCACCACGCGGGCGAGGATGAGCCCCTCGACACTGTCGGTCAGGCCGCACCACAGCGAGGCGAGCGTGAAGACGCTCAGCCCGAGCAGGTAGAGCCGCTTCGGCCCGAAGCGGTCACCGAGCCGTCCTGTGATCAGCACCGGGACGGCGTAGGCGAGCAGGTAGGCGCTGGTGACCCAGACGACGGTGTTCACGTCGGCCCGCAGGTCCTCGATGATCGCGGGCGTTGCGACCGAGACGATCGTGGAGTCGACCAGGATCATGAAGAAGCCCAGGCAGAGCGCGAAGAGTGCCGGCCACGGGTCCTTCTCCTCGGCAGGTGCCACAGAGGGGGAGGGGTGGGCCATGGGAGTAGTGAACACCGCGAGGTGGACAATGCTTCACATGAACCACTTCGATCTCATGGCCGGACCTCCTCCCACCCACCTCCCGGTCGACCCCTGCGCCGCCGAGCTCGAGGCCGGTGCCGCGCCCGCTGACGTCGTACGCCGCAACCCCGAGTCGCCGTTCGCCTGGGCCGCCTTCGCCGAGCAGGCCCGCGACGCGGGTGCCGACGACGTCACCGTCTACGCCTACTCGCGCGTCGGCTACCACCGCAGCCTCGACATGCTGCGCCGCAACGGCTGGAAGGGACACGGCCCGGTGCCGTGGGAGCACGCCCCCAACCGCGGCTTCCTGCGCTGCCTGGCCCTGCTCGCCGCCAGCGCGCGCGCCATCGGCGAGGCGCCCGAGTGGGACCGCTGCTCGGAGTTCCTGCGCGACTCCAGCCCGGCGGCGTACGCCGAGCTGCTCGGCTGACCCGAACGTACGAAACGCGCCCCTCGCTGATCCAGCGGGGGGCGCGTCGCGTTCTGGACTCAGGCGCGCAGCAGCGAGCGGACCTTCTCGGCGCCCAGGGCGACGAAGAGGGTGGGCAGGCGCGGGCCACGCTCGGCACCGACGAGCAGGTTGTAGAGCAGGGTGAAGAACTGCTTCTGGTCCGCCTTGACCTGGTCGGTCGGGGCATCGTCGAGGCCCAGGCCACGCGCGAGCTTCGGGACGCCGTAGACCAGCGAGGTGATCTCGTCGAGCTCGAGCCGGTCGGGCATCCGGTCGAGCAGCTGCGCGATCCAGATCTGCTCGTCCTCGCTCAGGGCGGCCAACCGCTCGGCGTCGGGCGTCTCCCGCACGGTGGTGCGGTCCTCGGGCGGTACGAACTCCAGCGTCCACGTCATCGCCTTGTCGAGCCGCGGCTCGAGCTCGGCCATCGTGGAGTGGGCGTGGCCGACGTTGCCGATGGTCTTGCTGATCAGCTCCGCACTGCCGGCGGTGACGTCGGCGACCGAGGAGATCAGCCGGAACGGGACGACGACCGCGGGGGTCGGCAGGTGGCCGGCCGTCGAGGTGCTGCTGGCCCGCTCGAAGGCCAACACCTGCGCGTCGCGCTTGTCGGGGTTGGCGGCCTTGCGGTTCAGCGAGTCCCACTCGTCGTAGAGCCGCACGACCTCGGGACCGAAGTCGATGGTGAAGGCCTGCTTGGGCTGGCGCCGGACATAGAGCCAGCGCAGGATCGGCGCCTCCAGCACCTTCAGCGCATCGGCGGCCGTGGGGACGCCGCCGCGCGACGACGACATCTTGGCCATCCCGGCCACTCCGACGAAGGAGTAGCCGACGAAGGAGGGCGCGCGGGCGTCGTAGATCTCCTTCACCAACTGCTTGCCGACGGTGTACGACGACCCGGGCGTCGCGTGGTCGACGCCCCCGGGCTCGAAGTCGACGCCTTCGACCGACCAGCGCATCGGCCAGTCGACCTTCCACACCAGCTTGCCTTCGTGCTGGGTGGAGAGGTTGGTGACACCGGAGTAGTCGCAGGCCGTGCAGGTGTAGCTCAGGTCGGTGCTGGCGTCGTCGTACGCCGTGACGGTGGTGGTGTCGCGACCGCACTCGCGGCAGTAGGGCTTGTAGGGGAAGCGGGCCAGCTCGTCCTCGCCGGTCGACTCGTCGTCGATCGCCACCGAGTCCGAGAGGTCCTGGGCGCCCTCGACCTCGGGGTCCACCGTGGTGATCGCTTCGGGGGCGGTCTTGGTGCGGTAGCGGGCCAGGGTCTGCTCGATGTCGGCACGACGGTTCACCGCGGTGAGGATCTGGTCGCGGTAGGCGCCGGCCTGGTAGCGCTCGGTCTGCGAGACCTCCTCCATCTCGACGCCGAGCTCGGCCAGTGCCGAGCGCAGGGGGGCCTTGAAGTGCTCGGCCCACGAGGTGTGGCACTCCCACGGGTCGGGCACGGCCGAGAGCGGCCGGCCGATGTGCTCGGCCCAGGCCGGGTCGACCCCGGCCGGCACCTTGCGGAAGCGGTCGTAGTCGTCCCAGCTGTGCAGGTGGCGCACGGCCAGGCCGCGTCGGCGGATCTCCTCGACCACGAAGTGGACCGTGAGGAACTCCCGCAGGTTGCCCAGGTGGATCGGCCCGGAGGGGCTGGCACCCGAGGCGCACGTGATCAGACCGCCCGGGTCGCTGCCGCCGGCGTCCTCGCGACCGCCCCGGGCGTGCCGGATGGCGTCGTCGGCTGCGCGCGTCACCCAGTCGGAGGGTGCGTTCGAGCCGGAGGTGGCCTGTGCGCCGCGTGCCATGTGTTCGGTGCTCCTGATCGGTGCCGGGGGGTGGGGTGGATCGGGCCGCCACGCTACCGGAGAGGAGGGCGAGAACGAGTGTCGAGGACCCGGGCAGGAGCACGGTCGAGGGCCGGTGGAGAGGGCCGCTGCCGAGGTCGGACGCAGAGGTCTGACGCAGAGGAAGGGCGCCGGATCCTCCCGAGCGGCGTTCCGGCGCCCTTGCCTGTGCGTCGCAGTCGCGACCGCATCCCCCGATGTGGGTCGCTGGAGCGGGCAAACCCCGAGAGGACTGCTCGTTCTGATGACGCAAGCAAAGAATGGCACTGACCGCTCGTTGCCACATGGCTTCGACGAGCCGGTGGCACTAACCTGCCACCATGCCCCGGCACTCGGCGTCCTCGGTCTTCTCCGCCCTCGGCTTCACGCCCCAGCAGGAGCGACTGCACCGTCAGGCCCTGGCGCTCAACGGAGCCGACGTCGTGACCGTCGCGGCTGCCTGCCAGTGCACCCCCGGCCAGCTCATCGCCGACCTGGGGAGCCTGATCGGACTGGGGATCGTGCGGCTGGAGCTGGGGCGCGTGCATGTGCTGTCCGAGACCCAGACCATCTCGCGGATGCTGACGGTCCACGCGGACGAGGTGAACCGGTCCAAGGAACGCCTCGACGCCCTGGCCGCCTCCATCCCGTTCCTCGCCGCCGCCTCCGTACGGCCGGGCCCGGGCGAGGTCGACGACATCACGCCCCTGGACGGGGAGCAGAGCTCGGGGGGCAACCCGCTGGCCCTCCTGACCGCGTTGATCGAACAGAGCCGGGGCGACCTGCTGTGGTGGCGGCCGGACGCCTGGCGAATCCCGCGAGAGTCGGCCATGGCGAAGGTGGTGGCAGCAGCCGTGGCCTCGGGGCGTCGGTCCCGGGCGATCTACCCCGCCCTGGCGCTCCACGAGGCTCCGGATGCCCTGGTGGCCAGGGCCGAGGCCGGTGAGCAGATCCGGATCGTCCCAGAGCTGCCGACCCGCTTGGTCATCCTCGGCGAGACCCACGCGATCTTGCCCGAGCCGCTGGGTTCGGCGGACGAACCCCGGCTGCTGATTCGCCAACCGGCGCTGGTGGCCTCGCTGACCATGCTCTTCGAGCTGATGTGGGAGCGGGCTTCGCCCGTCCCCAGCCTCGACCGTGGCGCCGCTCGCCCCGACCTGCGCCGGCTGCTGCTGCTCCAGCTCGCCGACGGAGCCAAGGACGAGCAGATCGCCCGCACCCTGGGCTTGAGCCTGCGCACGGTACGACGCCGGATCGCCGACCTGCTCATCGAGCTCGGCGTCGACTCACGCTTCCAGGCCGGGGTCGAGGCGGTCCGCCGCGGCTGGCTCTGACCGGCCGAAAACTCGTGTCCACAGTGTGGTCGGAAGCGTCCTTTTTGGGGCTGAACTGTCGGTGGTCACCGCTTGAATTGATCCATGACCGAGGGGCTCGCCGATGTCGACACCGCTGCTGCGGTGCTCGAGTTGGCGCGGGCGCAGCGGACCGCGGCCGACACCGCTGAGGCCACTCTGTTGCAGGCGGCGGTGGCGTGGGCGGGCATGCACTCGACCGAGTCGTTGGCCGATGCGGCGACGATCACCGACCGGTGTTTCCTGGAGGAGTCGCTGCCGATCGCGGGTCCGGGGGCCCCGTTGATTGCGGAGTTCTCGATCGCGGAGTTCGCGGTTGCGGTTGGGTTGTCGACCGAGGCCGGGAAGGCCTACCTGGGTGAGGCGGTCGAGCTGCGCTACCGACTTCCGCGGGTCTGGAAGCGCGTCGCGGCCGGGGATCTGGTCGCCTGGAAGGCGAGGTGGATCGCCAAGGCGACCCTGTCGTTGTCGTGGGAGGCCGCTCGGTTTGTGGATGCCCGGGTCTCGGCGTTTGCGCACCGGCTCCGCGTCAGCGAGTTGGACCGACTGATCGAGACGGCGATCGCCCAGTTCATGCCTGAGGAGGCCGAGCGCCGCCGCAAGGCCGCCGCGGATGGCCGGTCGTTCAATGTCGGGAAGTCCCGCACAGGTCTCGATGGGAACGCCGACGTGTGGGGGACCCTGGATGTGGCTGATGCCCTCGACCTCGACGCCGCCGTGGCCGAGGGTGCTGAGGCGTTGAAGTCGTTGGGGTCGACGCGAGTCGTTGGACGTACGCCGCGCGCAGGCCCTCGGGGCGATCGCCCGACGTCAGCTGGCCTTCGACCTCAACGGCACCGACGACGAGACCGGCTCGACATCCACGCGGAAGCCGCGGCAGGTGGTGCTCCACGTGCACCTCTCCGAGGCCGCCATCCGTGGCGAGGCCGGCGGGCTCGGGAGGGTCGAGAACACCCGCTCACCCATCACGACCGAGCAGATCCGCGACTGGTGCGGCAACCCCGACGCCCAGGTGATCGTGAAGCCGGTCATCGACCTCAACGACCACCACCACGTCAACGCCTACGAGGTCCCCGCCCGCATCCGTGAGCAAGCAGCTCTGATCACCCAGACCTGCGCCTTCCCCTGGTGCACCCGCAACGCTCGACGTTGCGACTCCGACCACATCCAGCCCTACGACTCGGGCGGGACAACGTCCAGCGACAACATCGCCCCGTTGTGCCGACGACATCACCGCCTCAAGACCCACGGTGGCTGGACCTACCGACCACTCGAGCCCGGCAGCTATCTCTGGACCAGCCCCCACGGCTACACGCTCCTCCGCAATGAGTCCGGCACCCTCGACGTCAGCCGCGACCGACCGCTGCCGCCCGTGCGAAGAGCCTGACCGCCCCACACCCCGCTCAGCCACCATCAGCGGGGGCTGTGGCATGCCCAACCCTTCCTCGAACCGGAGTTTCCGCTGCGTTCCGCTCGTCAGGGCTGCAGGTCGGCACCGAAGATCAGGGCCGGGCCACCGAACTTGTGCACCTCACGTTCGAGGACGAGTCCGATCTTCGCCGCAACCCGCTGGGAGGCTGTGTTGTCCGGCCGAATGATCGCGATCAAGTGCTCGATGCCGGCCCGGCGAGCCGCCGCGCGCACTGCTTCAGCCGCCTCCGTGGCGTATCCCTGACGGCGGAGGTCGGATCGCACGTGCCAACCCGCCTCAACGAACTGCTCTCCTTCGACTTCTTGCAAGGTCAGGCCGCAATCGCCGACGAAGTCCTCGGCATGGGTCTCGATGACCCACAGCCCGAACCCGAGCTCGTCGTAGTTGCGCCGATTCCAGTCGATCCAGCCCGCCGGGTCCCGTTCTGTCGAGATGTCGAGCGTGGCGATGTCCGGCAGGTCGGTGAGGGTCATCTCGCGGAATCGGAGCCTCGATGTGGGCGCGGGAAGCATCGGGTCACCGTAGCCCCGGTGGCGTGAACGCCCGGCGCCGATGGGTAGGTCTCAGGGCAGGATCATGGAGTACGCCTCGGGCTCCACGTGCCAGGTGCGCTGACGCTCCGGACCGTAGATCTCACCGTCCGCAGCCACCCAGAACCGCTCGCCCGACACCGAGACCGAGGTGCCGCGCAGGTACTCCACGTCGTCGGCCCGGTGGTGGGTCGCCGACCCCAGGCGTACGGCGTACAGCAGCCGGGCCAGGGGGGTGGTCGCACGCGAGATCATCACGTCGATCAGACCGTCGCGGGGGTGGGCGTCGGGCGTGAGCTCGGTGCCGCCGCCGACCGAGGTTCCGTTGCCGAGGGCGACCATGAGCAGCGGCTGGTCGAGGTCGTTGACGATCGTGCCGTCCACCTCGACGCGCATCCGGATGATCGGCGGGTTCCAGGCGGTCAGCGCGGCGCCGATCGGGTAGCCGATCTTCCCGAGGTTGACCTTGCCGACGCCGACCGATCCCAGGCGTTCCTTCCAGCGAGCGCCGCGGCGGCTGGCGTTGGCGCCGGCCCCCACGTGGACGCTGTTGACCACGACCTCCCCGACCTCGTCGACGATCACGTCCATCGGGCGCGGCCGTCCGTCGAGGATCACCCGGGCGGCGTCCTCGATCTCGAGGGGGATGTCGAGGGCGCGGGCGAAGTCGTTGCCGGTGCCGAGCGGGAGCAGGCCGAGCACGGCGTTCTTGAGGTCGTTGCGGCGGTGCAGGGCGGCCACGACCGCGTGCAGGCTGCCGTCCCCGCCGGCGACGACGATGCGACGCGACCCCGCACGGTGCAGGACGCCGTCCAGCTCACCGGGGTTCGACGTCGCCTGGACCTCGACCGAGGTGCGCTTCCGCAGCACGGCGAGCGCACGTCCGAGGGTCTCTTCGTCCGAGGTGCCGGCGCCGCTGTTGGTGATGACGAGCAGGGGGTCCATGGGGCGGAGACTACGTGAGGTCGAAACCGGTCCGGCCGCCTTTGGTAACCTCTTGCCGCAAGAGCCCCGGCGCGCTGTTGCCGGGGTTCCCGCATTTCCGAGCAGTCCACATCAGAGGGGTGAGCGATGCCTGCCATCGTCATCCTCGGCGCCCAGTGGGGCGACGAGGGCAAGGGCAAGGCGACCGACCTGCTGGCACAGCAGCACGGCGAAGGCTCGATCGACTTCGTGGTGCGCACCAGCGGCGGTCACAACGCCGGCCACACCATCGTCGTCAACGGTGAGAAGTTCGCCACCCACCTGCTGCCCAGCGGCATCCTGACCCCCGGCGCGACCTCGGTGATCGCCAACGGCGTCGTGGTCTCCCCGGAGGCCCTCTTCCGCGAGCTGGACTCCCTGATCGAGCGAGGGGTCGAGGTCGCCGACCTGGTGGTCAGCGCCAACGCCCACGTGATCGCGTCGTACCACTCCACGATCGACAAGGTCACCGAGCGCTTCCTGGGCAAGAACCAGATCGGCACCACCGGTCGCGGCATCGGCCCGGCGTACGCCGACAAGATCAACCGGGTCGGCATCCGGATCGCCGACCTCTTCGACGAGGGGATCCTGCGGCAGAAGATCGAGGCTGCCCTCGACGTCCGCAACCACCTGCTCGCGAAGGTCTACAACCGCCGCGCCATCGAGGTCGACGCGGTCGTCGAGGAGCTCTTGTCGTACGTCGAGCGCTTGCGGCCGATGGTCGCCGACACCTCGCTGCTGCTGAACAACGCCCTCGACGCCGGTCAGACCGTGCTCTTCGAGGGCGCCCAGGCGACCATGCTCGACGTCGACCACGGGACCTACCCCTTCGTCACCAGCAGCAACCCGGTGGCGGGCGGCGTCTGCGTCGGGGCCGGGGTCGGCCCGACCCGGATCGACCGGGTCATCGGCGTGATCAAGGCCTACACCACCCGGGTCGGCTCGGGTCCCTTCCCGACCGAGCTCTTCGACCAGGACGGCATCGACCTCCAGCGCATCGGTGGCGAGATCGGCGTCTCGACCGGTCGCACCCGCCGCTGTGGCTGGTACGACGCCGTCGTGGCGCGCTACTCCACCCGCGTCAACGGGCTCACCGACTACTTCCTCACCAAGCTCGACGTGCTCGACACCTGGGAGCGGATCCCGGTCTGCGTGGCCTACGAGATCGACGGCGTGCGCCACGACGAGATGCCGATGACCCAGACCGAGTTCCACCACGCGAAGCCGATCTATGAGTACTTCGACGGCTGGCAGAGTGACATCTCCGGGTGCCGCGTCTTCGAGGACCTGCCCGCCAACGCCCAGATCTACGTCAAGGCGCTCGAGAAGATGTCGGGCACCCGGATCTGGGGCGTCGGCGTCGGGCCGGGCCGCGAACAGACGATCGTGGTCCACCCGGACTGATCAGCCGCACGATCTCGGCAAAACCGCCTCCGTGACCGGATCGTGACCATTAGCGTGACGGGGTGCTCGAACCCGAGGCCGCCATCGAGCGGATCCGGACGGCCTTCCGCGCGGCGGAGGGCTTCCGCAGCCTGCACGCCAAGGGCGGCTTCTACGCCGGGGTCTTCACCGCGTCCGAGGAGGCCGGCACGCTGTGCCGCGCCGGGCACCTCTCCGGCGACCCGGTTCCGGTCACGGTGCGCTGGTCCAACGCCGGCGGCAACCCCCGGGTCGGCGACCACCGGCCCGACATTCGGGGGATGGCGCTCTCCTTCCAGCTGGCCGACGGCACCACGACCGACCTCCTGGGCCAGACCTCGCCCCGTTTTCCCGTGCGCACGCCGGAGGACTTCGTCGAGCTCACCGAGGCGAGCCGCAAGCCGTACCTCCTCCCGCTCTTCCTGCTCCGGCACCCCGGCGCGGTGCCCGGGCTGGTGGCGGGGCAGCGGGCCCGGGCGGCGGCCTCGCACATCAGCTACGCCGAGGTGGCCTACTACCCGATCCACGCCTACCGGTGGCTCGATGCCGAGGATCGCGGCACCTGGGTCCGCTACACCTTCGCGCCCCTCGCGACCCCCGAGGACCGGCTCGAGGAGCGCTTCACCGGCCCTGATCGACTCCGCGACGAGATGGTCGCCCGGCTGGCCCGCGGCCCGGTGTCGTACGACGTCCGGGTGCAGGTCGCCGGCCCCCGGCACGACCCGCACGACCCGATGTCGGTCTGGAACGGTGCCCGCGAGCTCGTGGCCGGCCGGTTGGTCGTCACCGAGGCCCAGCCCGACCCGGAGTTCGAGGGTGCCGTCGTGGTCTTCGACCCGACCCGGATGGTCGACGGGCTGGAGCTCTCCGACGACCCGATCCTGCGCTACCGACCGGAGGCCTACTCGGTGTCGGTGTCCCGCCGGTCGCGGCCTCGCGAGGACTGAGTCGCCACCGGCACTACCCTTGACCGTCGTGACCACTTCGCGGCAGTCCCCTCTCCCGGTCCCGCTCACTGGCCCCCTCACTGTGCTGGTGATCGGTACCGGCGGACGCGAGCACGCGCTGGCCCGTTCCCTGGCCGCCGACCCCACGGTCGCGGCGGTGCACGCGGCCCCCGGCAACCCGGGCATGGCGGCTGTCGCCACCCTGCACACCGTGGACCCGATGTCGGGCCAGGAGGTTGCGGACCTCGCCGAGGAGCTGGGCGTGGACCTGGTTGTCGTCGGGCCCGAGGGTCCGCTGGTCGCCGGCGTCGCCGATGCGCTCACCGCCCGGGGCATCGCCTGCTTCGGCCCGTCCGGAGCGGCTGCCCGCCTCGAGGGATCGAAGGAGTTCGCCAAGGAGGTCATGGCCGCAGCCGGCGTCCCGACCGCCCGCGCCTTCGCCTGCAGCACCCCCGAGGAGGTCGCCGCCGCTCTCGACGAGTTCGGCCCGCCGTACGTCGTGAAGGACGACGGACTGGCGGCCGGCAAGGGCGTCGTCGTGACCGAGGACCGCCAGGAGGCGCTCGACCACGCGGCCGGGTGCGAGCGGGTGCTGATCGAGGAGTTCCTCGACGGACCCGAGGTCTCGCTCTTCGCCATCACCGACGGGCACACGGTCTACCCGCTGCAGCCCGCCCAGGACTTCAAGCGGATCTCCGACGGCGACCAGGGCCCGAACACCGGCGGCATGGGCGCCTACACGCCGCTGCCGTGGGCGCCCGAGGGGCTGGTGGCCGAGGTGCTCGAGAGCGTGCTCCAGCCGACCGTCGACGAGATGGCCGCCCGCGGGACGCCCTTCGCCGGCCTCCTCTACGCCGGCCTCGCGCTGACCTCGCAGGGCACCCGCGTGATCGAGTTCAACGCACGCTTCGGCGACCCCGAGACGCAGCCGCTGCTCGCCCTGCTCGACTCCCCGCTGGCCCCGCTGCTGATGGGGGCCGCCACCGGCACCCTCGCCGAGGTGGCACCCCCCGTCTGGAAGCCGGGCGCGGCTGTCGCCGTCGTCCTGGCCAGCAAGGGCTACCCCGCCTCCGCCGCGTCCGGGGCCGTCATCGACGGCATCGAGCGGGCCGAGGAGATCGGCGGGGTCCACGTGATCCAGGCCGGGACCGCTCGCTCGGGTGACGACCTCGTCACCGCCGGTGGGCGGGTGCTCGCCGTGATCGGGACGGGTGCCGATGTGGCGGCGGCCCGGGAGGCGGCGTACCTCGGCGTCGGCACCGTGGAGTTCGAAGGCGTGCAGCACCGCACCGACATCGCGAAGGACATCTGATGAGCACCGTTCCGAACGTCCTGGCCACCCGGTACGCCGGTGCCGACCTGGCCCAGCTGTGGTCGCCGGAGCACAAGATCGTGCTCGAGCGGCAGCTGTGGATCGCGGTGCTGCGGGCCCAGCGCGACCTCGGCATCGACGTGCCGGACGGCGTCGTGGAGGCCTACGAAGCCGTCATCGACCAGGTCGACCTCGCCTCGATCGCCGCGCGCGAGCGGATCACCCGCCACGACGTGAAGGCACGCATCGAGGAGTTCTGTGCACTCGCCGGGCACGAGCACATCCACAAGGGGATGACCTCGCGCGACCTGACCGAGAACGTCGAGCAGCTGCAGGTCAAGCAGTCGCTCGAGCTGCTGCGGGACCGCACGGTCGCGACGCTCGCCCGGCTCGCCCGGTTGGCCGCCGAGCACCAGCACACCGTGATGGCCGGCCGCTCGCACAACGTCGCCGCCCAGGCCACCACGCTGGGCAAGCGGTTCGCCACGGTGGCCGACGAGCTGCTCTTCTCGCTGGAGCGGGTCGAGGAGCTGCTGGCCCGCTATCCGTTGCGCGGGATCAAGGGCCCGATGGGCACCTCGCAGGACATGCTCGACCTGCTCGACGGTGACGCCAGCAAGCTCGACGCCCTCGAGCTGCGCGTCGCCGCACACCTCGGCTTCGACCGGGTCCTCACCAGCGTCGGCCAGGTCTATCCCCGCTCGCTCGACTTCGACGTGCTCGCCTCGCTCGTGCAGCTGGTCGCCGCGCCGTCCAACCTCGCCACCACGATCCGGCTGATGGCCGGCAACGAGATCGTGACCGAGGGGTTCAAGGAGGGCCAGGTCGGCTCCTCGGCGATGCCGCACAAGATGAACACCCGCTCCTGCGAGCGGGTCAACGGCCTCGCGGTCGTGCTGCGCGGCTACCTCGCCATGGTCGGCGAGCTCGCCGGTGACCAGTGGAACGAGGGCGACGTCTCGTGCTCGGTGGTCCGCCGGGTCGCGCTGCCCGACGCCTTCTTCGCCGCCGACGGTCTCTTCCAGACCTTCCTCACCGTGCTCGACGAGTTCGGTGCGTTCCCGGCCGTGATCCAACGCGAGCTCGACCGCTACCTGCCGTTCCTGGCCACCACCAAGGTCCTGATGGCTGCCGTGCGCAACGGCGTCGGTCGTGAGAGCGCCCACGAGGCGATCAAGGAGGCGGCCGTCGGGGTCGCCCTCGACATGCGCCGCGGTCAGGCCCACAACGACGTCTTCGAGCGGCTCGCCGCCGACGAGCGGCTCGGCCTCACCGCAGCCCAGCTCGAGTCGCTGGTCGCCGACCCGATCACCTTCACCGGTGCGGCCGTCGACCAGGTGCAGGCCGTCGTACGCCGCGTGGGCGAGGTCTGCGAGCGCTATCCCGCCGCGGCGGCGTACTCACCGGGCGCGATCTTGTAGTCGATCTCGAACGGCGGGAAGGCACGGCGCTGCTCACCGTGTTCCTTGCACAGCGGCTGACCTGAGCACGGGTCGGCTGCCCGGCACGACGAGGGAGGAAGCCGCGATGCTCGACGCGCCTGTGCGCCGACTTCTCGGACCGCCGCTCGATGCCACCGCAGCGGTCCTCGACCGTCTCCGCGTGCCTGCCCTGGCCGTCACCGGGGTCGGCTGGCTGGTCGGGGTCGGTGCCTGTGTCAGCGCGGGCACCGGACACTGGACCCTCGCGCTGGTGCTCTGGCTGCTGAACCGCACCCTCGACGGGCTCGACGGGCCGCTGGCCCGGCGCCACGGGGCGAGTGATCTCGGTGGCTTCCTCGACATCGTCGCCGACTTCAGCATCTACGCCGGCTTCGTGCTGGCGGTGGGCATCGAGCGTCCCGAAGCCCGGGTGGCCACGCTCGCCCTGTTGGCGGCCTACTACCTGTCGGGGACGGCCTTTTTGGCGCTCTCGTCGATGCTGGAGCGCCGTCGTCACCGGGGCTTGGCCGACGGGCGCTCGCTGCTCTTCGTCGGGGGAGTGGCCGAGGGGACCGAGACCGTCCTGGCCTATGTGGCCTTCTGCCTCTTCCCGCAGCATGCCGCCCCGATCGCGTGGATCTTTGCCGTCGCCGTCCTGGTCACGGCAATCCAACGCGTCGTCGGCGGCGTACTACTCCTGCGACACACGCCGGTCGACGCTGTCGCGCCCCCGTCCACCCACGCTCCACGAGAGGTTTCCTGATGCGTCCCCGCCGAGCCCTGCGTGGTCCGATCGTCCTACGAGCGGTGGCCGTGCTCGCGGGGCTGTCGCTGGGGCTGACCGCGTGTGGCAGCGATGCCCCGACGGCCGCGCCGGCGCCCGCCGACGACTGGGAGGCCGTCCTCGCGCAGGCCGACGGCCAGAGCGTCAACTGGTACATGTACGGCGGCGACGACGCGATCAACGCCTTCGTCGAGGGTGAGGTGAGCGACCGCCTGGCCGCGCTCGGGGTCACCCTCAACCAGGTCCGGATCACCGACACCGCGGATGCGGTCAACAAGGTGCTCGGCGAGCAGCAGGCCGGCCGGACCTCCGGCGGCGCCGTGGACGCGATCTGGATCAACGGCGAGAACTTCGCCACCGGGATCCAGGCCGACCTGTGGCGCTGCGACTGGGCCGAGGACCTCCCCAACGCCCAGTACGTCGACCTCGAGTCGCCCGCCGTGGCCACCGACTTCGGCGTCCCCACGGACGGTTGCGAGGCGGCCTGGCAGCAGGCGAACTCGGCCCTGGTCTACGACAGCGCCGACCTCGACCCGGCGGACGTGGAGTCGGTCTCGAGCCTGGTGGAGTGGTCCCGCGCCAACCCGGGCCGCTTCACCTACCCCGCACCCCCGGACTTCACCGGCTCGATGGCGGTGCGCACCTTCCTCTACGACACGGTCGGTGGCTCCGACGCTCTCGCTGGGGAGTTCGACGACGCGGCGTACACCCCGGCCGCGACCGCACTCTGGAAGCGGCTCAACGCGCTCGAGTCGACCCTGTGGCGCGGCGGCGACACCTACCCGCAGAGCCAGTCGGCGGTCGAGAAGCTCTACGCCGACGGCGAGATCAGTGCGTTCTTCACCTACGGCCCCGGTGCGGTCTCGAAGCAGGTCGAGGACGGACTCTTCCCGGAGTCGACCCGCGAGGCCGTGCTGGCCGGCGGCAACATCTCCAACGTCAGCTTCCTCGCGATTCCGGCCAACGCCGCCCACCAGGCCGCCGCGCTGGTCCTGGCCAACGTGCTGCAGGAGCCGGAGGTCCAGCTCGAGCTGTTCCGGGCCACCGGTGTCTACCCCGCGATCGACGTGACCCGCCTCGACGCCGAACTGCAACGTGCCTTCGAGCAGGTCCCGCTGGGCCGCTCGGTCCTCTCGCCGGCCGAGCTCACCGCCAACGCCCAGGCCGAGCTGGCCAGCGGGTACCTCCAGCGCATCGAGAAGGACTGGACGAGCGAGGTCCTCCAGCGGTGAGCGGGGCCCGGCTCCCCGCGCTGACCCGGCTGCCCGAACCCGTCCGGGTCGGGCTGCTGCTCCTACCCGCGCTCCTCGTGGTCGGCGTCTTCTTCGTCGGCGGCGTGGCGCAGGCCGTCCTGCAGAGCCTCGGGCAGCAGCCGCTGGTCGGGTCGACGGACTGGTCGCTGGAGGCCTACCGGTCGGTGCTCGCCGACCCGGCCTTTCGGCAGTCCCTGCTGATCACGCTGCGGGTCTCGGTGGTCTCGACGGCGGCGGCAACCGTCCTGGGTGTGGCGCTTGCGCTCGCCGTACGTCGGGTGGGCGGGCGGGGTGCGATGACCACGCTCTTCCAGAGCACGCTGGCGATCCCGCACCTGGTGGGGGCGCTCTGCATCGGGCTGCTGCTCTCGCCCTCGGGGCTCGTCTCCCGCCTGGCCAACCTCGTCGGGCTGACCTCCGACGCGCAGGGCTTTCCGCTGCTGGTCAACGACGGCTTCGGCTGGGGGATCATCGCGGAGTACACGTGGAAGGAGACGCCGTTCATCGCGGTCGTGGCGCTGGCGGCACTGACCCGGAGCGTGGTCGAGCTCGAGGACCTCGCGCGCACCCTCGGGGCGAACCGGCTGCGTCGCCTGTGCACCGTCACGCTGCCCCTGCTCGCGGCGCCGGTCGCGGCGGCCTCCGTGCTGGTCTTCGCCTTCGCGGCCGCTTCCTACGAGGTGCCCCGACTGCTGGGTCGGCCCTTCCCCGCGACGCTGCCGGTCGTGGCCTTCGAACGCTTCCAGGACACCGATCTCGGCGTACGTCCCGAGGCGATGGCGATGGCGACCATCCTGGCCGTGCTCACCCTCGTCATGGTCGTCGCCTACTTCGCGCTGGTCTCGCGGCTGTCGAGGAGGACCCTGTGAAGCGCGTCGTCCTGGCCGCCATCACCGTCGCGGTCCTGCTGCCGCTCGTGCCCCTGGTCGTCTGGGCGGTCGCCGGCACCTGGCGTTACCCCGCCCTGGTCCCGCAGCGGTTCAGCGGGCGCGGGGTGGAGCTCATCGGCGGCGCGGACATCCTCGGGGCGCTGGGCACCTCGTTGCTGATCGCCACGGCCGTCGCCCTGCTGTCGTGTGCCATCGGGTTCCCGGCCGGCCGGGCGATCGGCCTGCACCGCTTCCGTGGGCGCCGGCTGGTGCAGTTCCTGCTGCTCGCGCCGGTGATCGTGCCTGGACTGGCCGTCACCCTGGGCCTGCAGATCTTCTTCGTGCGCTACGGGCTCTCCGACCGGGTCTCCGGCGTGGTGCTTGTCCAGCTGATGCCGACCGTGCCGTACGCCGCGACCCTGCTGGGGGCGGCGTTCGCCTCCTTCGACACCGACTACGAGCGCCAGGCCCGCGCGCTGGGGGCCGGCATGCTGCGCACCCTGTGGACGGTCACGCTGCCGATCCTCCGCCCGGCGCTCGTCACCACTGCCCTGCTCACCTTTCTGATCTCCTGGAGCGAGTACATCTTGACCCTCCTGATCGGGGGCGGGCAGGTGACGACCCTGCCGCTCCTGCTGTTCGCCGCCATCGGTTCCTCGGATCGGACGGCCGCTGCGGCCCTCGGACTGCTGGTGGTGCTCCCGCCGGTGCTCCTGGTCCTGGCTGCCGCTCACCTCTTCCGGAACCGCGACCTCGCCTGGCTGGGGATGGCCCGTGGCTGAGTCGAGCGCGGCACCGCCCGCCGCCCCCTGTGCTGCGGCCGTGACCCTGGCTGCAGCCACCGCCTGCTTCGGCGACCACGTCGCGGTGGACTCGCTGGACCTCCGGCTGGAGCCCAACTCCTTCACCGCCATCCTCGGCCCCTCCGGGTGCGGCAAGAGCACGACGCTGGCGATGATCGCCGGACTGTTGGAGCCGACGTCCGGGGACGTGCTCCTCGACGACCGGTCGGTCGCCGCGGTGCCCGCCGAGAAGCGTCCGGTCTCACTGGTCTTCCAGAAGCCGTTGCTCTTCCCCCACCTCAGCGTCGAGCAGAACGTCGCGTTCGGCCTCCGGATGGCCCATGTGCCGACGTCTCGGATCCGCCGCGACGTCGCCGAGATGCTGGACCGGGTCCGGCTCGGCGGGCTCGGCCGTCGTCGCGTGGGGGAGCTGTCCGGAGGGCAGGAGCAACGCGTCTCGCTGGCCCGCGCCCTGGTGCTGCGGCCGCAGGTCCTGCTGCTCGACGAGCCCTTCTCGCAGCTCGACGCCGACCTGCGGGTGGAGATGCGGGCGCTGGTGCGCGGGCTCCACGACGAGACCGACGTGACCACGATCTTCGTGACCCACGACCAGGAGGAGGCGGTGGAGCTCGCCGACGAGATCGTCCTCATGCTCTCCGGGCGCCTGGCCGGGCGCGGCACGCCCGAGGAGTTCTACCTGCACCCCCCGACCCTCGCCGCCGCCCGTTTCTTCGGCAGCACCAACGAGCTGCACGGCCTCGCGGCCGACGGTGGCGTGTTCGTGATCCGGCCGGAGTCGGTGCGCGTCTGCGCCGCGGGCCCGGGGGCCACGCCGCCCGGCTGCCTGACCGCCACGGTCGTCTCGGTCCGCTTCGCCGGCACCCACGTCGTCGTCGACACCACCCTGGCCGACGGCCAGCCGGTCCGGGCCCACGTCCCGGTCGGAGCGGCACCGGCGCCCGGCGCCTCGGTCCTGCTGGAACTGCCCGAAGCCCGATCAACCGTCTTCCCCGAGGAGTCCCCATGAAGCGCAGCAGTTACCTCAAGGCGATCGGCCTGCTCGCGCTGGTCGTCGCGGCCGTCGTGGTCCAGCTCTGGGTCGGGCTCCCCGACCGCGACGAGCTCCGCTCGGTGCTGGACGGCTTGGGCAAGGCAGCCATCCCCGCCTTCATCGCGGTGTACGCCGCCACGACCCTGCTGCCCGCCGGCCCCACGGCCGTGCTGACGATCCTGGGCGGGGCGCTGCTCGGCTTCGGTCCCGCCGTGGCGGCGGTGCTGGTCGCGGCGGTGCTGGGGGCGACGGCGTCGTTCTTCATCTCGCGGTCGCTCGGTCGCGACTTCGTGCGTGGAGTCAGCAACGAGCGGGTGCGGGCCCTGGACGCCAAGGTCGCCGACCACGGCTTCGGCTCCGTCCTCCTGGCCCGGTTGATTCCGCTGATCCCCTTCAGCAGCGCCAACTACGCCTTCGGCCTGACCTCGGTGACCGCTCGCTCGTACGTCCTGGCCACCGCCCTGGGCATCGCGCCCGGCACGGCGCTCTACGTCGCGGTGGGGGCGTACGGCGCGACACCCGGCTCGTGGCCCTTCGTCCTCGCGATCGTCGGGCTGGTGCTGCTCTCGGGTCTCGGGCTGCTCCGGTCCAAGCGCAGTCAGGCGACTACAGCCCGCGACTCATCCACCGACGACGCAGCCGTGCCAGCCCAGCGGTGACCCGCTGCAGCCAGGGGGCCTCGAGGTCGGTCTTCGCCTGGGCGAGCCCGGCCTTCCAGACGCCGTCGGACCACGTCGGGTAGGCGTGCATGGAGCCGGCGATCGCGCGACCACGCAGTCCCTGGCTGCCCGCGAGCACGGCCTCGGCGAGGCTCTCCCCGGCGCGGGGGCCGACGATGCTGGCGCCGACGATCCGCCCCTTGGCGTCCACCACGAGGGCGGAATGGCCATCGGTGTGCCCCTCGGCGATCGCCCGGTCCACCTCGGTGTGGGGGATCGTGTGGACGGTACGGCCGGCACCGGGCTGGTCGACGTCCGGTCCGAAGGCGGCCACCTCGGGCTGGGTGTAGGTGACCCGGGGGACCAGGTCGGGCTGGACGGTACGCCGCAGCCCGAGGACGGCGTTGCTGGCGGCGAGGCTGCCGTGGATGCCGGCGGTGTGGGTGAAGGGCGGGTGCCCGGTGAGGTCGCCGGCGGCCCAGATCCGCGGGCTGGTGGTGCGCAGCTTCGCGTCGACCCGGACGTGGCCGGCGTCGGTCAGCTCGACGCCCGCGGCCTCGAGTCCCAGGTCGGAGGTGCGGGGTCGTCGACCGATCGCGACGAGCACGTGGTCGGCCAGGACGCTCGTACCGTCGGCGAGCTCGACGCGATGTCCGTCCGGTCCGGTCGAGAGAGCGGTCACCGCCACCCCCGTACGGACGTCGATCCCATCGCGCTCGAAGGCAGCCGTGACGGCGACCGAGGCGGCCAGGCTCTCCCGGGTGAGCAGCCGGGACGCGGCCTCGACGATGGTGACGCGCGTGCCGAGACGGGCCAGGGCCTGGCCCAGCTCGCACCCGATGGCGCCGCCGCCGAGGACCAGGAGGCTGGCCGGGAGCTCGGTGAGCTCCCAGATCGTGTCGGACGTCAGCGGGTCGGCCTCGGCGAGGCCGGGGATGCCGGGCACGATCGGTGCCGAGCCGGTGGCGAGCAGCGCCTGGCGGAAGCGGACCGGTTGGCCGTCGATCTCGGCGGTGCTGCTCCCGGTCAGCACCACGGTGCCCTGGGCTACCGTGGCGCCGGCACGTCGCAGGGCGTCGGGGGAGTCGACCGGGGCGATGGTCTCGATCGTGGAGTGGACGTGGCCCATCACTGCTGCGAAGTCGATCCGGACCTCACCGATGTGCACGCCCAGCGCTGCCGCGGACCGTGCGTCGGCGGCAGCATGGGCCGCAGCCAGCAGGGACTTGCTCGGCACACAGCCGGTCCAGAGGCAGTCGCCACCGGTCCGGTCACGCTCGACGAGCAGGACCGAGGCGCCGAACCCGGCAGCCGTGTGCGCGGCGACGAGTCCTGCCGTGCCACCGCCGATCACGAGCAGGTCCCAGGCCCGGTCGTCGGGCGGGGTCAGGGAGTCGGAGGGCCAGCGTGCGGGCGCGTTCACCCGAGCTCACCGGAGCGCAGCCGGGCTGCCACCGACCCCAGGCGTGCGATCGCGGCGGGGTCCACGCTGGACCGCTCGGGCAGCCGCGCCAGCGTCGCCTTCAACCGGACCAGGTCCTCGGCGGAGGTGGCGCACTTGCTGCACACCGAGAGGTGGTGCTCCAGGCGGGCGATCTCGGCGTCGCTGAGCCGCGCCGCCTCATCGCGGTCGAGGTAGCGCTCGAGGCGCTGCCCGGACCACCAGCAGGTCATCAGGTGGTGGATCACGACGGGTTCTCCTTGCGCTGCGGATCCCGGTGGGCAAGCTGGGCGCGCAGCTTGCTCCGGCCTCGGCTGAGGCGGGACATGACGGTGCCGACGGGGATGTCGAGGACGCCACTTGCCTCGGCGTAGCTCAACCGCTCCACGTCGATGAGCAGGACGACGATCCGGAAGCGCGCGTCGAGGGCGTGCAGGCCGCGCTCCACGTCCTCGGTGAAGTGACGGTCATCGACGAGCTCCTCGGGCGAGGGTGACTCCGTGGCTCCGAAGGCGGGGCGTCGGCGAGCCAGCTCGTCGTCCTCGATCGCCAGCGGTCGGCGACGTCGGACGCTGTTGAGGTGGGCGCGGCGCAGGATCGTGAAGAGCCAGGCCCGCGGGTGCCGGCCGTCGAAGGTGTCCATCGCCCGGAACGCCCGGATGAGCGTGTCCTGGACGACGTCCTCGGCGTCGGCCCACGAGTCGGTGAGGCTCCGCGCGACCCGGAGCATCGCCTCGATCTCGGGCTCGACCCAGCGCTCGAACGCCTGATGCTGGCCCTGTGTCAGCTCTGCGAGTCCCTCGGTCACCCGGGAGGAACCCGTCGGCTCCTCCGGATCCTTCCCGTTCGTGGTCACAGTCCAGCATGGCGGACGGGCCCGCGAGTTGCCGTGGCGGACCCGGGGCAAGGACGATTCGCAGCATGAGCCCCCCGGTCACCGTCTCGATCACCCGACACGTCGACCCCGGCCGCGAGGCCGAGATGGTCAGCTGGATGCAGGCGGGCACGGCGTTGGCCGAGCGGTTTCCCGGTTTCCTCGGGGTCGGCTGGGTTCGCCCGGCGCCCGAGTCGGAGACCTGGCACATGCTCTACCGCTTCGCCGACGACGCGTCGCTGGCGGACTGGGAGTCCTCCCACGAGCGTCAGTGGTGGCGCGAGTCCGCGGGCACGCTCGGCGTGGTCGAGTCGCGGATCGAGCGTCGTACGGGCATCGAGGGGTGGTTCGACGACCCGATCAACCGCGACGTCCGCGACCTGCGGCTGGCGCCCTCGGCGCCGCCGCGCTGGAAGCAGGCCGTGGTGATCTGGCTGGTCTTCTTCCCGCTCAGCCTGCTCACGTCCTGGCTGGCCGGGCAGGTCGTCCCGGACCTCGCCCTGGTGCCTCGGGTGCTGGGCACCACGCTCGTGATGACCCCGCTGATGACCTACCTCGTGCTGCCCCGGATGACGCGCGCGCTGGGCTGGTGGCTGCGGGGCGAACCGGCTCCCTGGCGACGGCCTCGACGCGCCCTCCTAGGCTGAGCACCGTGAGCGATCTCAACATTCCAGCGGCACCGGCCATCGAGGGCGCCCGGCACCTCCACTCCGGGAAGGTGCGCGACCTCTACCAGCTCGAGCACGGCCCGTACGCCGGTCAGCTGCTGATGGTGGCCAGCGACCGGATGTCGGCCTTTGACTTCGTGCTCGAGAGCACCATCCCCGACAAGGGCGAGATCCTCACCCGGATGTCGCTGTGGTGGTTCGACCGGCTCGCCCACCTCGTCCCGCACCACGTCCTCTCCACCGAGGTCCCCGAGAGCGTGCGCGGGCGGGCCGTGGTCTGCGAGCAGCTCGAGATGTTCCCGGTCGAGTGCGTGGCCCGTGGCTACCTCACCGGCTCCGGGCTGCTCGACTACCGCGCCACCGGCGAGGTCTGCGGGATCGCTCTCCCCGCCGGTCTGGTCGACGGGAGCCGGCTGCCCGAGCCGATCTTCACTCCGGCCACCAAGGCAGCTGTCGGCGACCACGACGAGAACGTCTCCTACGACGCGGTGGTCCGCGAGATCGGTGACGACTCGGCGGCCGAGCTGCGTGAGCTCACGATGCGGGTCTACGCCGCCGCCGAGCAGATCGCTCGTGACCGGGGGATCATCCTGGCCGACACGAAGTTCGAGTTCGGTGCCCGCGCCGACGCCACCACCGTCCTGGCCGACGAGGTGCTCACCCCGGACTCGTCCCGCTTCTGGCCGGCCTCCGAGTGGCACCCGGGCGGCACCCAGCCGTCGTACGACAAGCAGATCGTGCGCAACTGGCTGCTCTCGCCCGAGTCCGGCTGGGACAAGGCGAGCGGGGTCGCTCCGCCGCCGCTGCCCGACGCCGTGATCGAGCGGACCCGTGGCCGATACGTCGAGGCGTACGAACTGTTGACCGGCGAGACGTGGTGACGTGTTCGTCCCGGTGACCCCGGCGGTCGCCTTCGACTACCTCGTGGACCCGCGCCACCGTCCCGAGTGGCAGTCGAGCCTGACCCGGGTCGAGGACGTGGACGGCGAGCCGCGGGTCGGCCAGCGCTGGGTTGACGTGACCGCCCTCGGGCTGCGTCCACTGATGGAGACCACCGAGCTGGACCGGCCCCACCGGTGGACCGAGCAAGGCACCTGGCGTGGCTTCTCCGCCGTCCTCACCCTCGACTTCGCCCCGGCCCCCGGCGGGTGCGAGATCGGCTGGACGATGCGGCTCGAGGGTCGCGGCATCGCCCGCCCCGTGGCGGCCCTGCTGAACCGCGCCGCGCCCCTCGCCGTACGCAGCGATCTGGGTCGCGCGGCCGAGATCCTGTCGGGCGCTCACGGCACCTGAGTAGGTTGGCCCCACCACTCAGTTCCGTGATGGAGGCCACACGTGTACAACCTGTCGACCCTGCTCGAGAACAGCGCCGAGAAGTACCCCAGCCGCGATGCGGTCGTGTTCGGGGAGACCCGGCTGAGTTACGCCGCCGTCAACGGCGCGGCCAACATGATCGCCAACCTCCTGGTCTCCCGCGGCATCAAGCCCGGTGACAAGGTCGCGCTGAGCTGCCCGAACCTGCCGTACTTCACGATCGTCTACTTCGGCATCCTCAAGGCCGGGGCGACCGTGGTGCCGCTCAACGTCCTGCTCAAGGGCCGCGAGGTGGCCTACCACCTCGGCGACGCCGACGCGAAGGCGTTCTTCTGCTTCCAGGGGACTCCCGAGCTGCCGATCGGCCAGGAGGGGTACGCCGGCTTCCAGCAGGCCGAGCAGTGCACCGACTTCTTCATGATCACCGCCGACCCGGCCGCTCCGTCGCCGATCGAGGGCACCGAGACGATGGGGGCCGCGATGGCCGCCCAGGCCCCGACCTTCGACACCGTCCAGACCGACGAGGACGACACGGCCGTCATCCTCTACACCTCGGGCACCACCGGGCAGCCCAAGGGCGCCGAGCTGCGCCACCGCAACATGCGCGACAACGCCCTGTCCGGCACGGCCCTCTTCGGGGCTGACGCGGAGAGCCCGGACACGTTCCTGTGCGTGCTGCCGCTCTTCCACTCGTTCGGCCAGAGCGTCATCCAGAACGGTGCCTTCGCCTTCGGTGGCACCGTCGTCATGCTGGCGCGCTTCGAGCCCATGCCGGCCCTCGAGGCGATGGCCAAGGAGAAGGTCACCTTCTTCGCCGGGGTGCCGACGATGTACTGGGCGCTGCTCGGCGCGCTCGACGACACCGTCGACGTCGAGGCTCTCGCCGCGAACCTCCGGGTGGCGGCCGCCGGCGGCTCGGCGCTCCCCGTCGAGGTGCACAAGGACTTCAAGGCGAAGTTCGGGGTGACGATCCTCGAGGGCTACGGCCTCTCCGAGACCTCGCCGGTCGCCAGCTTCTCGCCGTACGGCGAGCCCGCGCGGGCCGGCTCGATCGGCAAGCCGATCCCCGGCGTCGAGATGAAGCTGCTCCAGGGCGACTCGTGGGACGAGATCGAGGACGGTGGCCCGGACGCGATCGGCGAGATCGCGATCAAGGGGCACAACATCATGAAGGGCTACTACAACCGCCCCGAGGCCACCGACGAGTCGATCCGGGACGGGTGGTTCCGCTCCGGCGACCTGGGGCGCAGGGACGAGGACGGCTGGTACTACATCGTTGACCGCTCCAAGGACATGATCATCCGCGGTGGCTTCAACGTGTACCCCCGCGAGATCGAGGAGGTGCTGCTGACCCACGAGGCCGTCTCGCTCGCGGCCGTGATCGGCGTACCCCACGAGAGTCACGGCGAGGAGATCAAGGCAGTGGTGATCCTGAACGACGGCGCCACCATCACCGAGGACGAGCTGGTCGCCTGGGGCAAGGAGCAGATGGCCACCTACAAGTACCCGCGCATCGTCGAGTTCGTGCCGGCCCTCCCCATGACGGCCACCGGGAAGATCCTGAAGCGCGAGCTCAGCTGACCCTGCTTCATCACGGGATGCAGGCGAAGCGGGACTTCCCACGGCCAATTCGAGCCGGGAAGCTCAACTCCAACTGCATCCCGTGATGAAGCAGCGACTCACTCAGGCGAACGGGTTCGGCAACGCCCCCGGGAGCTGGGCGAGCAGCTCGCGGGCCGTGGCCGCGCTCTTGTGCTCGACCAGCACCTCGTAGCGGGTGGCGACGACCTGGGTGACCGAGGAGAAGTCACGTTGCCCGCGGGTGGCGGCGTAGCCGACCAGCGCCCAGACCAGGCCGAAGAGTCCACCGACGAGCATCGTCGAGAGGATCGTGGGCACCACGTCGTTCGTGGTGAAGAGCGTGAAGACCAGCCCGATGAAGAGCCCGAACCACACGCCGGACAGGGCGCCGCCCATCGCCACGCGGCCCGTCGAGAGCCGACCGGTGATCCGCTCGATCCGCTTCAGGTCGGTGCCGACGATCATGCACTGCTCGACCGGGAACTTGTTGTCCGAGAGGAAGTCGACGGTCTTCTGGGCGGCGGCGTAGTCGTCGTACACGGCCAGGGACTGGGGGAACTCCAGCTTGAGAGGGGAGGGTCCGCGGTTCGTGGAAGGCATGCTCATGCAGTCCAGTCTGCCGCAGCCGCCTAGACTGGCCGCGCAGCCGCCCGCCCCAGCACGCCCCAAGGAGCCGTACGTGCCCCGAGTCGTCGTCGACGTCATGCCCAAGCCCGAGATCCTCGACCCGCAAGGCAAGGCCGTCCTCGGCGCCCTGCCGCGGCTCGGTTTCGCCGGTGTCATCGATGTCCGCCAGGGCAAGCGCTTCGAGCTCGAGTTCGAGGGCGAGATCACCGAGGCGATCCTGGCCGAGGTCAACGAGATGGCTGAGAAGCTGCTCTCGAACCCGGTCATCGAGAACTTCACCGTCCACGTGGCGGAGTCCGCGTGAAGGTCGGGGTCGTCACCTTCCCGGGTTCGCTCGACGACGTCGACGCCCAGCGCGCGGTCCGCTTCGGCGGCAACGAAGCGGTGCCGCTCTGGCACGGGGACCACGACCTCAAGGCGGTCGACGCGATCGTCCTCCCCGGAGGATTCTCGTACGGCGACTACCTCCGCTGCGGCGCGATCTCCCGCTTCTCGCCGGTGATGACCGAGGTGATCGAGGCAGCCCGTCGCGGGATGCCCGTCCTCGGCATCTGCAATGGTTTCCAGATCCTCTGCGAGTCGCACCTGCTCCCCGGCGCGCTGATCCGCAACGACCACCGCAAGTTCGTCTGCCGGGACCAGCGCCTGCGCATCGAGAACAACCGCACCCCGTGGACCTCGTCGTACGACGTGGATGCCGAGGTCACCATCGTGCTGAAGAACGGCGAGGGCGGCTTCGTCGCCGACAACGAGACCCTGGACCGGATCGAGGGAGAGGGCCAGGTCGTGGCTCGCTACCTCGGCGGCAACCCCAACGGCTCGATGCGCGAGATCGCGGGCATCACCAACGAGCGCGGCAACGTGGTCGGCCTGATGCCGCACCCCGAGCATGCGATCGAAGAGCTCACCGGTGCCGGCACCGACGGGCTCGGCTTCTTCACCGGCCTCGCGGCCAGCGTCCTGGCGTGAGCCCCCGCGTCCTGTTCCGCCGGGTCGCGATCGCCGAGGCGATCACCTGGGCGCTGCTGCTGTCGGGGATGTTCCTCAAGTACGTCACCGAGACCACCGACCTCGCAGTCAGCGTCTTCGGGATGGTGCACGGCGTCGTCTTCATCGGCTACTGCCTGGTCACGGTGTTCGTCGCCGTCGACCAGCGGTGGTCGCCGGGCCGGGTGCTGCTCGGCCTCGTCTCGGCCGTCCCACCCTTCATGACGGTCTGGTTCGACCGGCACGTCGAGCGTCAGGGTGCGATCGCCGCCCAGTGGCGGTTGACGGACTCGGCGCCCAACCAAACGATCGAGCGCCCCGTGGCCTGGCTGCTGCGCAACCCCGGTCCGGGGGTCCTGACCGCGGTGGTCGCGGTCGTCGCCCTCACCGGCGTGGCGTTGCTCGTCGGCCCGCCCGGGAGCTGATCGCTCCCGAGCCCTGGCTCAGCGCTTGCCCGACTGGAGCGCCACCCAGTGCCGACCGATCACGACGCCACTGGCGGTG
Source organism: uncultured Actinomycetota bacterium (assembly GCA_963850965.1). Classification (GTDB taxonomy): domain Bacteria; phylum Actinomycetota; class Actinomycetes; order Propionibacteriales; family Nocardioidaceae; genus Nocardioides. The sequence continues at coordinate 360,916 of CAWKMT010000006.1, forward strand.
AAGCCGACCTGCTTCTGCCAGGCCCGCAGCACGTCGTCGGTCTTCTGGCCGAAGACGCCGTTGACCGCGATCCGGGCCTTGGGACGAGCTGCGTTCAGGGCCCGCTGCACCCGTCGTACGGACTCCCCGGCGGAGCCGAACTTGAGCACGCCCTTCGGGCCGGCGGAGAGCAGCGAGACCCAGTGGGACCGGGAGAAGTTGGGCTGCACCTCGAAGCCGTGCTGGTCCTGCCAGGCGTTCGCGGCCGCCACGGTCGCCTTGTTGTAGTTGCCGTTGAGCTTGCCGGAGTAGAGGCTCGTGCTCCTTGAGGAGGCACTGGAGCGCGAGGACCTGGGCCGCGTCCGAGGTGCGCTTGTCGGTGGCGGGGCGGACGGCGTCGTACTTCGCGAAGTCGACGCGGGTCGAGGTGCAGTGGGCGACGTCCGGGGCCCAGGAGCCGCGGCCGACGTCGAGGAAGTTGCGGTCGATGTTGATCCGGACGCCGCCCCAGGTCTCGTCGTGGCCGCCCTGGTACTGCTTCACCCGGGCGTGGGGACGCCAGCCGTCCTCGCGGATGTACGACGACGAGGTGTTCGCGACGCCGTCCCAGCGGGCCATCCAGATCTGGTCGGGCAGCGTGAACTTCCCGGGACGGTTGACCCGGGCGTCGTCGAGCGCGGCGATCCCGGAGCCGACGCTGGAGTAGACGCCGGAGATGTAGTCCAGCTTGTGCAGCTGGGTGGTCCAGGCGCTGAGGAAGGCGAGCGCGGACTCGCGGCAATGGGTGTTGCTCGAGTCGAAGCCCTCGAGGTCGTACCAGAGCGTGCTGCCGGCGACGATGCCCAGGTCCTGGGCTGCCTCGACTGCCGTCACGGCCTCGGCGCGCGCCTGGCGACGGGCGGGGCGGTAGAGGCTGTTCTTGCCGGGCTTGGGGTTGATGGTCTTGTCGTCGCCGTAGCGCGGGAAGCGCGGCTGGCAGGAGGCCTGCGGTCCGAGCGTGATCGGCAGGAGACGCCAGCCGCGGGCCAGCTGCTTGCGGATCCAGGCGGGCGTCAGGTTGGGCTGGTTGCGGCACGCGCGGGAGTCGCCGGAGATGTAGATCCCGGCGCTGAGGAACGGTGAGTGCTTGAGCCAGACGTTCATCGACTTCTGGGTCGGTGCCAGGCACTGGTCGAAGCCGTAGCCGGTGAAGTCGCCGGGCGTCGTGACGTTGTCGGCGCTGGCGGGTGCAGCGGTCCCGGCCAGCACCACGAGGCTGGTGACCAGGCCGCCGGCGATGCCGGCGATCGTCGTACGAACGGTTCGGGGGGTGCGGCGTGACATCAGAGAACTCCAGTACAACGGGGGATCGGGGGAAGCGCTGCGGCGAGCATCGTCACCATAACCTCATCTGTCACACGCGTAACAGACATCGGACTGAACTACAAGGCTGTGATTTGGCGACGGGACTCCCGGTGATCCGGGAGCCCCGCTACCTGTCTTGTCGGTTGCTGCCGCGTGGATCTGAAGAGGTGGTGCGGCCTCGACCTCCCCAGCACCCGGGCGGGGAGCAAGCGGCACTCGAGGCGCCGGTAGATTGGGCGCGTGCCCGAGACCCAGCGAACGACGACCGCAGCCGCCCTCGACACCGTCACCGTTGCCGCCGGGGATGCAGCGCGCGAGCAGCCGTGGGCCGACCTCGGCCTCAAGGCCGACGAGTACGCCGAGATCCGCGAGATCCTCGGACGCCGGCCCACCAGCAGCGAGCTGGCGATGTACTCCGTCATGTGGAGCGAGCACTGCTCCTACAAGTCGTCGAAGGTGCACCTCAAGCAGTTCTCCGAGATCCCGCAGGAGACCCCGATCGGCAAGACCCTCGCCGGCATCGGCGAGAACGCCGGTGTCATCGACATCGGCCAGGGCTATGCCGTGACGTTCAAGGTCGAGTCGCACAACCACCCGTCGTACATCGAGCCCCACCAGGGCGCGGCCACCGGCATCGGCGGCATCGTCCGCGACATCCTCGCGATGGGTGCCCGCCCGGTCGCGGTGATGGACCCGCTCCGCTTCGGGCCGCTCGACGCCGAGGACACCCTGCGGGTGCTGCCCGGCATCGTCGAAGGGGTCGGCGCCTACGGCAACTGCCTGGGCCTGCCCAACATCGGCGGCGAGGCCGTCTTCGACGCCAGCTACCTCGGCAACCCGCTGGTCAACGCCCTCTGCGTCGGAGTGCTCCGCCACGAGGACCTCCACCTCGCCAAGGCCAGCGGTGTCGGCAACCAGGTCATCCTCTACGGCGCCAAGACCGGCGGCGACGGCATCGGCGGCGTCAGCATCCTGGCCAGCGAGACCTTCGAGTCGACCGGGCCGGCCAAGCGACCCAGCGTCCAGGTCGGCGACCCGTTCATGGAGAAGCTCCTGATCGAGTGCACGCTCGAGATCTTCGCCGCCGGGCTCGTGGCCGGTATCCAGGACCTCGGTGGCGCCGGCCTGTCCTGCGCCACCTCCGAGCTGGCCAGCGCCGGTGACGGCGGCATGCACGTCGAGCTCGACCGGGTCCCGCTGCGCGACTCGAGCCTGGCGCCCGAAGAGATCTTGATGAGCGAGTCGCAGGAACGCATGATGGCGGTCGTCGAGCCCGGCGACGTCGAGGCGTTCCTCGCGATCTGCGCCAAGTGGGAGGTCGACGCCACCGTCGTCGGCGAGGTCACCGACACCGGCCGCCTGCACATCGACTGGCACGGCGAGCGCGTCGTCGACGTACCCCCGCGCAGCGTCGCGCACGACGGCCCGACGTACCACCGCCCCTTCGCCCGCCCGGCCTGGCAGGACGCCCTCCAGGCCGACGGTGCCGAGAAGCTGCCGCGTCCCGAGTCCGGCGAGGAGCTCCTGGCCACCCTCCTGCGGATGGTCGCCAGCCCCAACCTCTGCGACAAGTCGTGGATCACCGACCAGTACGACCGCTACGTCCGCGGCGACACCGTGCTCGCGCAGCCCTCCGACAGCGGGATGGTCCGCGTCGACGACGAGACCAACCTCGGCGTCTCGGTCTCGACCGACTGCAACGGCCGCTTCGCCAAGCTCGACCCCTACACCGGTGCCCAGCTGGCCCTGGCCGAGTCCTACCGCAACGTCGCCACCGGCGGCGCCGTGCCGATGGCCATCTCCGACTGCCTCAACTTCGGCTCCCCCGAGGACCCCGACGTGATGTGGCAGTTCGCCGAGGCGTGCCGCGGACTCAAGGATGCCTGCCTCGAGCTCGGCATCCCCGTCACCGGCGGCAACGTCAGCCTCTACAACCAGACCGGCGAGACGGCGATCCTGCCGACGCCCGTGGTTGCGGTGCTCGGCGTCATCCAGGACGTCACGCTGCGGACACCCACCGGCTTCGTCGCCGAGGACGAGCAGGTCTTCCTCCTCGGGGAGAGCCGCGAAGAACTGTCCGGCTCCGAGTGGGCGAACGTCGTCCACGGCCACCTCGGCGGACTGCCCCCGAAGGTCGACCTCGCCGCCGAGCGGGCCCTGGCCGAGCTCCTGGTCGAGGCCTCGAGCACCAGCCTGGTCACCGGCGCCCACGACCTCTCCGACGGCGGACTCGCCCAGGGGCTGGCCGAGTCGTGCATCACCCGCGGTATCGGCGTCACCGTCTCCCTGGCCGGCGACCCCTTCGTCGAGCTCTTTGCCGAGTCGGCCGCGCGCGTCCTGGTGACGGTGACCGACGAGAACGTCGACCGCTTGGTCGACCTGGCCGAGCAGCACGGGGTGCCCCTCGAGGCGCTGGGCCGCACCGGCGGCACGGACCTCGTGGTCGACGGGGTCTTCGCGGTCCCGGTGTCCGACGTGAAGGCCGCGTGGGCCGCCACGTTGCCTGCTGTTCTCGGCTGAACTGGCTGGGCGGCGGCGTCCGATTTCGGGCGCCTGCTTCGATGGGGGCCGTGCCCGACCGACGTACGTTCCTGGGACTTGCCGCCCTCCTGACCCTGGGCGGGTGCGCGGTGACGGGCCGGGGCGGGCGACCACGCGAGGAGAAGGGCGGGCAGGACGTGCAGCGGATCTCCTACGGTGACGACCCCAGCCAGTACGGCGAGCTGTCCGTCCCTGAGGGTGCCTCGCGTGGAGTCGTCGTGGTCATCCACGGCGGGTTCTGGAAGGCGCAGTACGACCTCTCGCTCGGTCGGCCCCTCGCCGCCAGCCTCGTCGAGCAGGGCTGGACGGTGTGGAACCTCGAGTACCGCCGCGTCGGCATCTCCAGTGCCGGTGGTGGGGGCGGCGTCCCGGAGACGCTGGACGACATCGCCGCAGGCATCGATGCGCTGGCAGACGTGCCCGGTCTCGACACCTCGACGCTGGTCACCCTCGGGCACTCGGCCGGAGGACACCTGGCGACCTGGGCGGCCTCCCGCGGGCGATTCGAGCGCTGGTCGGACCGGGTCCCTGTGACGGCAGTGATCTCGCAGGCCGGGGTCCTCGACCTCCAGGCTGGCTACGACGAGCGGCTGGGCGCCAACGCCGTCGTGGCCTTCCTCGACCACGCCGCCGGGGCCCGACGACGCCCCGGTCGATCCCCGGCAGCAGCTGCCGCTCGACGTACCGGTGTGGTGCGTGCACGGCCGCTCCGACGACATCGTCCCGATCAGCCAGTCCGAGGCGTACGTCGCAGCCGCCACCGCCGCGGGTGCCCGGGCCGAGCTCGTCGCGATCGACGGCGACCACTTCACGGTGATCGACCCGACCTCCGGCGCCTGGGCGCAGACCCTCGCGATCCTCGACACCCTGGGCTGACGTCCCACCGACCCCTGGCAGCTGTAACGCGGGGTTATGGTCGCTGGGTCGGCCCCCGAGGGGGCACTCAGCGACCTGAACACCGCGTTACAGCAGCGCGGGGGCCTCGGTCCGCCAACCGCTGGGCCGCGGGATGTCCCGCACGCTGCGGCTGAGGGTGGGGATCAGTGCGACCAGCGCAGTGAGCAGGGCGAGCACCGCGACAGCCTGCGCGCCACCCAGCCCGCTCAACAGTGCCCCCGCGAGGACCGGGGAGAGCGGCATCGCCGACATGGCCGTGAACTGCATCGTCGACTGGATGCGGCCCTGGAGCTCGCCCGGGGTCACTGCGATCCGGTAGGACCCGACCCCGGCGTTGCCGGCCGGGTTGAGGAAGAGGCCGATGCCGAGGGCGGCGGCGACCACAGCCGGCTGGTTCCACAGGGCCAGCGGGACCAGCAGCGGCACGAAGCTCCAGGCGCACGCGATGGTGAGCCACCCGGTCGGCACCCGGTCGATGATGGCGGGAGCCGCGATCGCCCCGAGGATCCCCGAGACGCCGGCGACGGTGGAGACGAGCCCGATCTGGATCGGAGGGAAGCCCGCCTCGATGAGACGCAGCATCGCCACGAAGAAGAGAGCGTTGACCGCCAGGTTCGTGAGCGGCGCCCAGACCAGCAGCACTCGGAAGAACGGTCGGGACCACGTGTAGCGCAGCCCCGCCATGATGTCGTCGCGGGCGCGGTTCCGCTTGCCGACGTGGGGTGCGGGGGAGAGGTCGGCGCGGAGTCGGCCGAGGAGTACGAAGGAGACGGCGTAGCTGATGGCGTCGGCAGCGAACGGCAGCCAGCGGGTGACTCCGTAGAGCAGTCCGCCGAGGGGCGCGCCGACCAGACTGGCCACGTGCTGGCGGGCCTGGTTCTGGCTGAGCGCGGTGGGGAGGTCCTCGGTCGGCACCACGGTGCGGACCGCGGAGATCTCGGCGGGAGCGAAGGCGCCGGCGGCGATCCCGGTCAGCAGGGCCACGACCAGCAGGTGGGGCAGGGTCAACGCGTCCGCGATCCCGGCGCCGGCGAGCGATCCGTACAGCAGGAGGCCGGCCCCGCTCGCGGTCCGCATCACGCGGCGCCGGTCGAGACGATCGGCGAGGACACCGGCCGGGAGCAGCATGCCGACCAAGCCCAGCAGGTGCAGGGCCTCGGCCGCGGCGGCGGCCATCGGTGACCCGGTCAGCGCGTACGCGAGCAGCGGGAAGACGAACATGCTGACCGAGCTGCCCAGCTCGGACACGGTCTGTCCGATCCACAGCACGGTGAAGTCATGATTGCGAGCGAGCTGGCGGTACCCGGACATATCCGCACCATAAGGTGCGCAAGGAATAGTGCGCAATAGTACGTGCGGAATTTTGCTAGGATGTCCCCATGTCGCCCGAAGCACCCGGCACCGGCCCGGGACCCGTGGACTCGCACCCGAGCGAGCATGACCCCCGAGTGCTGCGGGCGATCGCCCACCCGGTCCGTAACCGCATCCTGAGCGAGCTCTCCGCCACCGGGGTGATGCGCGCCGCCGACGTGGCGCGTGAGCTGGGGATCCCCGCCAACCAGGCGTCGTTCCACCTGCGCCAGTTGGCGAAGTACGGCCTGGTCGAGGAGGCACCCGACCAAGCGCGCGACAAGCGCGACCGGGTGTGGCGGGTCGCCGATGAGCGAGGCGTCCGGCTCAATCTGAGCAGCCTCGCGGAGTCGCCGGGAGGTCGGGCGGCGGTGTCGGTGTTCCTGCGCACCGCGATCGCCCAGGGCTACCGCGTCATCGACCGGGCCTATGCCACGGGCGGTCCCGAGGACACCCTGCGTTCGGTCACCGACGAGTCGCTGCGGCTGACCAAGGACGAGGCGGCCGAGCTCGCCGACGACCTGGACCAGCTGCTCCAGCGTTGGGGTGCCCGCACGCGCGGCCGCGACGACGAGCGCCGGACCTACCAGCTCTTCCTGGCCCTCCAGCCCTACCCAGAGGCCGAATCCGGAGTCGAGCCCGGAACCGACGACACCGACCCCCGGCCGCTGTAACGCGGGGTTATGGTCGCTGGGTCGGCCCCCGAGGGGGCACTCAGTGACCTGAACACCGCGTTACAGCTGCGCGGGGGCCGGTGGTCGTCGGCCGATCGCTCAGCGAGCGACCGGGTCGCCCGGGTGGCGGTGGTGTCCGCGCGACTGGCGAGTCTCATCGGTCGGCGGTTCGTGACCGTTGGAGTTGCCGTTGACCGAGCGGGTGCTGCGCGCGTACTTCCAGATCGCGTGCGCGATCGCGGTGGTGTTCGCCTTCAGGGCCCGCCGGGAGACGTTCCCGAGGTCGTCGCACGGCTGGTGGTAGCAGGAGTCGTACGCCTCACCGGCCTGCCCGCCGAACGTGATCGCCTGCTCGGGGGTCTTCACGCCTTCGGCGCCGGTGAACAGACCGCCCGCAGGCACGTTGAGGGCGATGAACGGGCCGTAGTCACTGCGTCCGCTGAACGCCGTCTCGTCCGAGCCGGTCCCGAGCCGATCGAAGAACCGGTGGAACATCCGCTCGATCGCGCCGGAGCCCTTCGGCCCCTCCTCGGCGCCGTCCTCGGTGCCGTACGTCGAGTTGTCGCCGTCGTAGACCATCAGGGCGTAGTTGGGTGACGCAACCATGTCGAAGTTCAGGTACAACGCGATCCGCTGGAAGATCCGCGGCCGGTTGATGGCGAGGTTGTCGACGTAGTGCTCCGAGCCGAGCAGCCCCAGCTCCTCGGCGCCCCACCAGGCCATCCGGACCTGGTTGGTCGGCTGCTTCTTCCGATCGGCCAAGTTCTCGGCCACCGTGAGCAACGCGGCGCTCCCGCTGCCGTTGTCGTTGATCCCGTTGGCGTTCTGGACGCTGTCCAGGTGGGCACCGGCCATCACGACGTTCTTGCCCGATCCCTTGGTCCGCGCGATGACGTTCCACGTCTCACGGGTGTCGGCCACGGTGCTGGCTGACAGGTGGACCTCGGCCTCGCCCGAGGCCAGGGACTCACCGATCGCGAACGTGGTGCCGATCGCCGGGACGGTGCCGACGGGCCCACCGAGGGTCCCCTTGAACGAGTCGGTGCGGCCCGCCGTGCCCTGGTTCATCACGATGACACCGGAAGCGCCGGCGTTCTGGGCGTTGACCACCTTGTCGGCGAACGCGCAGGTGCCGCGCTGCATCAGGGCGATGTTGCCGGCGGTGAAGCCGTCGAGGTCGCTCGCCTCGCAGCCGCTGGTGGAGGCGGCCGGGTCGAGGAGGCTGAGGTCGACCGGCTCGACCGTTGCGGTCGTGTCGCCGGAGCCCGAGTAGACCAGCAGTTCGTAGCCGCTCGGGGACCCCTCTTCGTAGGTCATCGGGGTCGGCGAGGTCTGCTCGAAGACCGACGGCTCGAGCTGGGCGAAGTAGGGAAAGTCGAAGGTCTGGACCTTCGGTCGGTATCCCGCCCGTTCGAGTCGCTTGATGACGTAGTTGCTCGAGGCGAGATAGCCCGAGGTGCCGGCGGAGCGGTCGCCGAAGCGGTCCCCGATCCGCTCGAAGCGGCCCAGGTGTCGCATCACGTCGCGGACCTTGACCTTGTCGACGAAGCGCGACTGCTGCTCGCCGCCAGGGCGACTGCGGGGCTCCTCGGCGACGGCGATGGTGGGTGCGCTCGCCGCGAGGGTGGCGGCGCCGGCCAGGAGCGCGACGGTGCGCGTCCAGCGGGCGCGCTGGGATCTGTGGTTCACGATGGTGTTCCCTTCCCGAGATGTCCGAGATGTCCGAGAGTGCGGCCCGTTCGGGGCGCACACCGGCACACGCTAGATGTGACCCGCGTCACGCACAACCATTCTCCGGGGTGAGTTGGGCAGCTCGGGGGGACCGGGTGATCGGTAGCCTCGCCCCATGCCCGTCCGACTACGCCCCGCGGACCCGGCCGTCGTGAGCGCGGCGTTGGCGCGGTCGGACCGCACGCCCGCCGACGAGCGGCTGCTGAGCAAACACTTCCTGGCCGTCCTGGCCGAGCGCGCCCCGGGCAACTCCGTCGAGGTGCGGGTGCCGCCGTACGCCGCGGTCCAGGTGATCGCCGGGGTCCGGCACACCCGCGGGACCCCGCCGGCGGTGATCGAGACCGACCCCGCGACCTGGATCGCGCTCGCCACGGGCGAGCTCACCTGGGCGGTCGCCCACGACGCCGGGCGGATCCGGGCCAGCGGTGAGCGCGCCGACCTCACGGCGTACCTCCCGCTCTGAGGGCTCGCCTGCCCGCCGGTTCGCAGGCGCGCACGGGGCGTGGATAGGTTGGCGCCATGAGTGACGACTACAGCATCGAGGACCTGCGCAGCCGAGTCGCCGAGGCGCTTCCGCGCCTGCGTCAGGACCTCGAGGACCTGGTCCGGATCGAGTCCGTGAGCGCCGATCCGGCGCGCGCCTCCGAGGTGCAGCGCAGCGCCGAGGCCGTGGCGGAGCTGTTCCGTGCGGAGAAGTTCGACTCCGTCGAGATCGTGAGCGCCGGTGGCGGCGCACCCGCGGTGATCGCGCACAAGGCCGGCCCTGCGGGTGCGCCGACCGTGCTGCTCTACGCACACCACGACGTCCAGCCGGAGAACGACCACGCCGAGTGGGACTCCCCGCCGTTCGAGCCGACCGAGCGGGACGGGCGGCTCTACGCCCGCGGTGCCGCCGACGACAAGGCCGGGATCGCCGCCCACCTCGGCGCGCTGCGCGTGTACGGCGACGACCTCCCCGTCAGCGTCACCATGTTCATCGAGGGTGAGGAGGAGGTCGGCTCCGAGACCCTGCCCGCCCTGCTCCTCGAGCACCAGCAGGCGCTGGCCGCCGACGTGATCGTGATCGCCGACTCCGGCAACTGGGACATCGGCGTCCCCGCCCTCACCACCAGCCTGCGCGGCCTGGTCCGCGCCGACGTCGAGGTCCGCACCCTGACCCACGCTGTCCATTCGGGCATGTGGGGCGGGCTGGTCCCTGACGCGCTGATCACGCTCTCGCGACTGATCGCGACCCTGCACGACGACCGTGGCAACGTCGCGATCGAGGGGCTGCGCTCCGGTCCGGCTGCCGACGTCGACTACCCCGAGGAGCGGCTGCGCGCCGAGTCCGGTGCGATCCCGGGCCTCGACTGGATCGGCGACGGCAGCGCGGTGGCGCGCCTGTGGACCAAGCCGTCCCTGTCGATCACCGGCCTGGACGCGCCCAAGGTCGAGGGCGCCAGCAACACCCTGGTCGCCGCGGCTCGCGCCAAGATCTCGCTGCGGATCGCGCCCGGCGACACCGCCGAGAACGCCGTCACCTGCCTGCAGAAGCACCTCGAGGCGAACGTCGCCTGGGGCGCCGACCTGGCTGTCACCATCGTCGACACGGGTGAGGCGACCCAGATCGACGCCACCGGTCCGGCGTACGACGCGGCTCGGCGCGCGTTCCAGGAGGCGTGGGACGGCGTCGCTCCCGTCGACATGGGAGTCGGCGGCTCGATCCCGTTCATCGCCGAGTTCCTCGAGGCCTTCCCGCAGGCGAGCGTCCTGGTGACCGGCGTCGAGGACCCGGACACGCGCGCCCACGGCGCGAACGAGGGGCTGCACCTGGCGGAGTTCGAGCGCGTGGTGCTCGCCGAGACGCTGTTGCTGCACCACCTCGGCAGCACCGCGACGCCTGCCTGATCGCTCGGGCCGCGATCAGGCGGCGAACAGGCTGCGATCAGGCAGCTAGGCCGAGGCAGCGGGCAGGTGGACTCGGAAGGTGCTGCCGACCCCGAGCTCCGACTCGACCTCCACCCGGCCGCCGTGCCGTTCGACGATGCGGCGCACGATGGTCAGGCCCAGACCGGTGCCGGGCTGCTCGAGGGCCGCGCGGTTGCTCGAGCGGAAGAACTCGGTGAAGAGCTGGGCCTGGTCCTCCACCGAGATGCCGATGCCCTCGTCAGTGCACCAGAGGACCACGGTGTCGCCGCTGCGGCCGAGCCCGATGGTCACCACCCGGCCTGCGGGGGTGTACTTCAGGGCGTTGCTCACGAGGTTCGTGCAGACCCGGTCGAGCCGGTCGGCATCGCCCAGGGCCAGCACCGCGCCGGTGGGCACGTCCATCGCCAGGGTGAGGTCGCGTCGCTTGGCCTCGAGCGAGGCGAGCTCGACCGCGTCGCTGACGATGCCCTGGAGATCGACCGTGTCGACCTTCATCCGGTGGCCGGGATCGCCGACCCTGGCCAGGAAGAGCAGGTCGTCGACGATGCTGGTCATCCGGCCAGCGGCTCGGTCGAGCACGGTGAGAGAGCTCTGGTCGCCCTGGGTGAGGTGCGGTGAGCTCTCGAGCAGTTCGAGGTGGCCCTGGATCACGACGAGTGGATTCTTCAGCTCGTGGGCCAAGGTGGCGATCAGCTGACTCTTGTAGGCGTCCAGGGCCCGCAGCTCGTCGATGAGGCGCTGCTCGCGCTCGAAGGTGCGGGCGTTGAGGATCGCCCGCCCGAGGTCGTGCCCGATGTCCAGCGCGGCGGCTCCTTCGACGTCGGTCCAGTCGGGAGAGCCTTCGGCTCGGGTGAGCACCAGGTTGCCGAGGCACTCGTCCCCGGCGCCGAGCGGGGTGAAGAGGATCGAGCCGATCGCGTTCTGTCCCAGGAAGGTCCGGATGCGTGCTGCCTCCGTTGCGCTGACCGCGGGTCCGGTGGTGCGACCGGGGCCGATGATCTCCACGCGCTGGTCGCTCCAGGCGCGTCGGGCCGCGGTCTCGGCCACGACGACCATCTCGTCCGAAAGGGTGACCTCGACCCCGACCGCGGCATGGACCGAGCCGGTGCCCAGCCCGACCTCGTCGAAGGTCTGGATCCACATGCCCGACGCCCGGAACCCGTCCACGATGGCTTCGTTGCTGTCGACCAGGATCCGGTCAAGATTGCGCTGCGCGCTGGCGTTGCGCACGATGATGCGGGCCGCCTCGGCGAGCCGCACCTGGATCGCCAGCGCCTCGCGCTCCAGTGCGATCACCACGGCTCGCCCGGCCTGCTCGGCGTACGTCTGGAGCACGGCGCGCTGGGCATCGCCGGGGCGGCGGCCGTCGGCCGGCATGTCGATCGAGAGGGTGCCGCGCAGGTGTCCCTCGCGATCCTCCAGCGGAGCGATCAGCAGGTCCATCGGGTGCCAGGCGTCCTCGCCGTCGAGCGGCTCCAGGTCGGGCACCCAGCCCCAGTTGCCGCCGCGCAGGTCGAGCCGCTCGTGCGGAAGGAAACGCAGGAGCCCCCACCGGTCGGCCTTCTCGATCTCGGCCATCAGCTCCGCCACGGGAGTGCGTACGCCGGTCAGCTGGGCGCGGGCAGCCTCGCTCCCCGCCACGGCCATCACCTCGAGGAGGCCGTCGTCGCGCACCACGCTGATCGCGGCGACTCCGAAGCCAGCGACCTGGGTCACGCCCTCTGCGATGAGCTGGAGCGCGTCTCGCGACGGGGCGTCCGACCAGCTCTCGGGCAGGGGTGTCCGCGAGCCGTCCAGCGGCTGCTGCCGTGCGTCGTGCAGCGTCATGGGCCCTCGTGTTGCTGTTGTGGACGGTGGTGTCATGTTACGGGGATCACCGTCCGCTGCGCCGGGAGTCGTACGAACCCGTCGCTCCGGCCCGTAGACTCAGGCGCGTGTCCCATCCCCACAGCGTGCGCAAGGGCGGAGATGGCCGGTTGACCGCGGCCCTCGACCCACATGATCTCGGCCCGCAGGACGCCTGTGGTGTCTTCGGGGTCTGGGCGCCCGGTGAGGATGTCGCCAAGCTCACCTACTTCGGGCTGTACGCCCTGCAGCACCGCGGCCAGGAGTCGGCGGGGATCGCGGTCAGCAACGGTCGCCAGATCCTGGTCTACAAGGACATGGGCCTGGTCTCGCAGGTCTTCGACGAGACCACGCTCAACTCCCTCAAGGGCCATCTTGCGATCGGGCACGCGCGCTACTCCACGACCGGGGCCAGCACCTGGCAGAACGCCCAGCCGACCTTCCAGCCGACCCCGCTGGGGTCGATCGCGCTGGGGCACAACGGCAACCTGATCAACACCCATGACCTGGCCCGGATGGTCGCTGACCTGCCCGGTCCGACCGACCAGCTCGAGCTGCGCGGCCAGCTGGAGGCGTCGACCAACGACACCGGCCTGGTCACCTCGCTCCTGGCCCACCACCCCGACACCTCGCTCGAGCTCCGTGCGCTCGAGGTGCTCCCCCAGCTCAAGGGCGCCTTCTCGTTCGTCTGGATGGACGAGAACACCCTCTACGCCGCGCGCGACGCCCAGGGCATCCGGCCGCTGGTGCTGGGTCGCCTCGACCGGGGCTGGGTCGTCGCCAGCGAGGACGCCGCGCTGGCCACGATCGGTGCCAGCGTCGTGCGTGAGGTCGAGCCCGGCGAGATGCTCGTGATCAACGAGGACGGCCTGCGCTCCCACAAGTTTGCCGAGCCGGCGCCCAAGGGCTGCGTCTTCGAGTACGTCTACCTCGCCCGTCCCGACGCCACGATCGCCGGCCGCAGCGTGCACCAGGCCCGGGTCGAGATGGGTCGCCAGCTCGCCCGTGAGTTCCCGGTCGAGGCCGACCTGGTCATCCCCGTGCCCGAGTCCGGCACGCCCGCGGCGGCCGGCTACGCCGAGGAGAGCGGGATCCCGTTCGGCCAGGGGTTCGTCAAGAACGCCTACGTCGGCCGCACCTTCATCCAGCCCAGTCAGACCCTGCGCCAGCTGGGCATCCGGCTCAAGCTGAACGCCCTGGACCACATGATCCGCGGCAAGCGGATCGTGGTCGTGGACGACTCGATCGTGCGCGGCAACACCCAGCGCGCCCAGGTGCGGATGCTGCGGGAGGCCGGCGCCCTCGAGGTGCACGTGCGCATCTCGAGCCCGCCGGTGAAGTGGCCCTGCTTCTACGGCATCGACTTCGCCACCCGGGCCGAGCTGATCGCCAACGGCCTCACGCCCGAGGAGATCGCCGCCAGTGTCGGCGCGGACACCCTCGGCTACATCTCGCTGGACGGCATGATCGACGCGACCGGCCAGACCCAGGAGAACCTCTGCCACGCCTGTTTCACCGGTGAGTACCCCATCGAACTCCCCGACGAGAGCCTGCTGGGCAAGCACCTGCTCGAGGCCTCCTTGGCCAGCCCGACCCTCGGCAAGGCACTTCCCGTCCTGAACAACCCCTGAACCGCTCCAGGAGACTTGTATGACCCAGCCCGGCACCAGCTCCTCGACCGGCTCGACCACCGACCCCGAGGTCGGCGGCGCCTATGCCGCTGCCGGGGTCTCCATCGAGGCTGCCGACAAGTCGATCGAGCTGATGAAGGTCTGGATCGAGAAGGCCCGTCGTCCCGAGATGATCGGCGGCCTCGGCGGCTTCGCCGGGCTCTTCGATGCCTCGGCGCTCAAGAACTACGACCGCCCGCTGCTCGCCACCTCCACCGACGGCGTCGGCACCAAGGTTGCCATCGCGCAGGCGATGGACATCCACGACACGATCGGCTACGACCTGGTCGGCATGGTCGTCGACGACCTCGTGGTCTGCGGCGCCGAGCCGCTCTTCATGACCGACTACATCGCCACCGGCCGCGTCGTACCCGAGCGGATCGCCGCGATCGTCAAGGGCATCGCCGAGGCCTGCGTCGAGGCCGGCTGCGCGCTCGTGGGCGGCGAGACCGCCGAGCACCCCGGGCTGCTCGCCCCCGACGAGTACGACGTCGCGGGCGCCACCACCGGCGTGGTCGAGGCCGACAAGCTGCTCGGACCCGGACGGGTCCGTCCCGGCGACGCCATCATCGCCATGGAGGCCAGCGGCCTGCACTCCAACGGCTACTCCCTGGTCCGTCACGTCCTGCTCGGCTCGCCGGACCAGGGCGGTGCCGGCTGGTCGCTGGACCGCGAGGTCGAGGAGCTGGGCCGCACTCTCGGCGAGGAACTGCTCCACCCGACCCGGATCTACGCCAAGGCCTGCCTCGAGCTCGCCGCCCGCACCAACACCCACGCGATGGCCCACGTGACCGGTGGTGGCCTGGCCGCCAACCTGGAGCGGGTGATGCCCGTGGAGCTCTCGGGGACCATCGACCGGCGTACCTGGACCCCCCAGCCGATCTTCGACGTCGTACGCCGCGTGGGCGCCGTCTCGCAGGCCGACCTGGAGGCCACCCTCAACTGTGGCGTCGGCATGGTCGCGCTGACGCCCGCCGAGGACATCGACACCGCCATCGAGGTGCTGGCCGGCTTCGGCATCAAGGCGTGGGTGGCCGGCATGGTCGATTCCGACGAGTCGCGCGCCGGCGAGCTGGGCGGCCGGGTCTCGCTGATCGAGCAGCACCCCGGTTGGTGATGTGCGTCCCCTTTTCGGAGGGGGATGTGCGGGAACAGCCACCCAGCAGGTAGCGTTGCACTCACGACAAAACCGTTGAGGACAGTCCGGGAGCCACCGTGCCCCGGCCGAGTGTGCGAGGGGGCTGACCCTATGGGGCGCGGCCGAGCGAAAGCCAAGCAGACCAAGGTCGCACGCGACCTGAAGTACCAGACCCACGAGACGGACTTCGGGGCTCTTGCCAACGAGCTGCACGGCGAGAGTCACACCACGAAGGCCGACCCGGTCGACCCGCAGGAGGTCGAGAAGTGGTCGGACTACGCCGAACCCCGTCGCGACTGACCTCGACGCGCTGATCGCGCGCTGAGCTGACGACGCCTGACCCCGCACTGCGGGGCCAGGCGTCGCGGGTTCAGGAGTGGGGGCTCAGGAGTTGAGCCAGATCCCGCGCAGTCGACCGACCTCACGCATCCGGCGCTCGGCGAGCCGGTCCGCGGCGATGGCCGGCGGCACCCCGTCGGAGGCTGCGAGCTCGAAGACGCGACGCGTGGTCTCGAAGATGCCGGACGCGCGCTGCTGGGCGCGGTCGAACGAGAAGCCCTCGAGTTCGTCGGCGACCTGGATCAGGCCGCCGGAGTTCACGCAGTAGTCGGGGGCGTAGAGAATCCCGCGGTCCTCGAGCGCCTTCTCGATGCCCGGGTGGGCCAGCTGGTTGTTGGCGGCGCCACAGACGATCTTGGCCGACAGCACGTCGACGACAGCGTCGTTGATGGCTCCGCCGAGGGCGCACGGGGCGTAGACGTCCAGCTCGCTGGCGACGAGCTCGTCGGTGGAGTCGACCGACGTGACCTGGGCGAACTCGTCGCGCACGGCGTCGACCGAGGGCTGGTGGACATCGGTGACGACCACGGAGGCGCCGTCCTCGATGAGGTGGCGCACGAGGTGCCGACCGACCTTGCCGACGCCGGCGACGCCCACGGTCCGACCCGCCAGGCTGGGGGCGCCCCAGACGACCTCGGCCGCGGCCCGCATGCCCTGGAACACGCCGTACGCCGTCAGCACCGAGCTGTCGCCCGCGCCGCCGTGGGCGACCGTGCGGCCGGTGACGTAGGAGCACTCGCGGGCGATGTGGTCCATGTCCGGGGAGCTGGTCCCGACATCGCACGCGGTGTAGTACCGGCCGTTGAGGGACTGGACGAAGCGGCCGTAGGCCCGCAGCAGCGCCTCGGTCTTCAAGGTGCTCGGGTCGCCGATGATCACCGCCTTGCCGCCGCCGAGGTCGAGGCCGGCGAGGGCCGCCTTGTACGACATGCCGCGCGAGAGGTTCAGGACATCCTGGACTGCCTCCGCAGTGGAGGCGTAGGGGTAGAAGCGGGTCCCGCCGAGGGCCGGGCCCAGGGCGGTGGAATGGATCGCGACGATGGCTCGCAGGCCGGTGGCGGGGTCGTTGGCGAAGACGACCTGCTCATGCTCGGAGGCGAGCTCGAAGATGTCTTCTGCTCTGCCGGTGCCTGCGGCGGGTGCGGTCTCTGCACTCATGGAAAACAGCTCACTTTCCGTTCCGGCCACCGGGTAGGTGACGCTGGTCGGACCGCAGGGGTGGCGCGTGTCCGTGCTCACAGCCTAGGGCGCGGGGGACCCCCGCACGAATCTCGGCGGGGCGGAGATCACTGCAGCCGGGCGGTCTCCGCGGTGAGCGCAGCAAGGGCTCGATCCACCTCGTGGGCCAGGTCATCGAGGCGTTGCTCGACCTGGTCGTCCTCGGGGTGGGTACGCCGGGTGATGCTCGCTGCCTCGAGGCTGGCCGCGGCCACCCCGACCAGCGGGAGGCCGAGGTTGAGGGCGCTGCCCTTGATCTGGTGAGCGGTGTTCTGCAGGGTCGCGGCGTCGCCGGCGTCGAGGGCCCGACGCAGCGCGACCACCTGCTCGACCACGCGCGCCGAGAAGGACGCTGCGGTCCGCTCGAAGAAGCTGACACCGTCCATCCGCAGCTCGTGCAGGACGGCGACCCGCTTGAGGTCCAGCGCGTCGCCGTTGCCGGTCGGGACGGGCCCAGCCGGCTCCTCCGAACGCCGGGGGGTGGGGGGAGTGGGGGTGGGGGGAGCGGGGGGTCGGGCGGACGTGGGCGGGACCTGGCCGCGTGGCTGTGCCCACCGCCGCATCATGGCCTCGAGGCCTTCGGGATCGACCGGCTTGCTCAGGAAGTCGTTCATTCCGACCGCCAGGCACCGCTCGCGCTCACCCTCGAGGGCCGAGGCCGTCATCGCGATGATCGGCACCCGCCGGCCGACCTCCTCGCGCGAGCGGACGGCGACCGTGGCGTCGTACCCGTCGAGGCGCGGCATGCGGCAGTCCATCAGCACCGCGCCGTACGGGTGGTCCCCGGTGAGGGCCTCGACCGCCTCGGTGCCGTCCTGTGCGATGTCGACGCCGTAGCCGAAGCTCTCCAGCAGCCCGGCCGCCACCAGCTGGTTGACGTGGTTGTCCTCCACCACCAGCACCCGGATGCCCAGGGTGGGTGGCCCCTGGGGTGGGGTGGCCGGCTCGGTGTCGAGCCTCGCACTGACGATCCCGACCAGGGCCTGGCGCAGCTCGGAGTGGCGGACCGGTTTCTTGAGGCACGCGCGGATGCCGGTACCCCCCAGGTCCCGGGAGCCCACGGAGTCGTCGGAAGACAGCAGCAGCATGGTGAGCTGGCCCAGGGTGCGGTCCGCCTGCACGCGGCGCGCAAGCTCGAGGCCGTCCGCGCCGGGCATCACCAGGTCGAGCAGGGCGACCTCGAAGGGCTGCTGCGCCCGAGCAGCCTCGCGCAACGTGGCGATGGCGGCCTCGGTCGAGCCGACCGAGACCGGTCGCATCTGCCAGGCGGCCAGCTGCTCCTCGAGGATGAACCGGTTGGTCTCGTTGTCGTCCACGATCAGCACGCGCCGGCCGTTGAGCAGGTGGGGAGGGCCGGTGGGTTTCGCCGGCGAGGCAGCTGAGCGCCCGAAGGTGGCGGTGAACGAGAAGGTGCTGCCCTTCCCGACGGCGCTGTCGACGCTGAGCTCACCCCCGAGCGCGCCCACCAGTTGCCGCGAGATCGCGAGCCCGAGACCCGTGCCTCCGTGGCGCCGGGTGGTCGAGGGGTCGGCCTGGGTGAAGGCTTCGAAGAGCCGCTCGCGGGACTCCTCGCTGATGCCGGCTCCGGTGTCGGCCACGTCGATGCGCAACGTCACCCGCTCCAGCGTCTGGCGCTCGACGGAGGCCTGCAGCACCACCTCGCCGCGGTCGGTGAACTTCACGGCGTTCGACCCGAGGTTGGTCAGCACCTGCCCGAACCGAACGGCATCCCCGCGCAGGTGCAGCGGCACGTCGGGGTGACAGGCCACCACGAGCTCCAACCCCTTGGCATGGGCCGGCCCGCTGAGCAGGGCGGCGGTCTGATCGAACACCGAGCGGACGTCGAAGTCCTCTGTCTCGAGCTCGAGTTTGCCCGCCTCGATCTTCGAGAGGTCGAGGATGTCGTTGATGATCGCCAGCAGCGTGTTTCCGGAGCTCTGCAGCGCGTCGGCCAGGCGTCGTTGCTGGTCGTCCAGATCGGTGCGCAGCAGCAGCTCGTTCAGCCCGATCACGCCGTTCATCGGCGTTCTGATCTCGTGGCTCATCGTGGCCAGGAACTCCGACTTGAGGCGGGAGGCCTCCATCGCCTGGTCGCGTGCCTCGGCCAGTTGGGCCGCGCCGCGCTCGCGCTCGGCCACCAAGGTGAGCTGCCCGGCGAACTGGTCGAGCAGCTGGTGCGAGGCGGCATCGGGGGCCCGCTGGTCGACCACGATCTCGATCACTGCGATCACTCGGTCCTCGACGAGTACGGGGATCGCGACCAGGCAGTGATCCGGACGCATCGTGGTGAGCGTCTGGTGCTGGAGCTGGCCGGAGGACATCGCCCTCCGGGCCAGGGACCCGTCCGGGTCCACCGCCCCGGGCCTGCCGGCCGAGAGCGGGGTGGCGGTGAGGGCACCGTCAGGCGCCACGGAGAAGACACAGACCGGTGACCACTCGGTGTGCTCGATCAGCGCCCGCGTGGCCATCGTGATCGCCTCGTCGAGACTGTCGGCGCGGTGCGCAGCGGTGGCGAGCTGTTGGAGCAGGACCAGGCGACCCGCCGCGGCCGCGGCCAGCTCGTCGGCGCGGACCAGGTCGGTGATGTCCTGGGCGGTGCCGCCCATCCGGACCGGGAGTCCGTCCGGCCCGCGCTCGACGACGCCCAGACCGCGCAGCCAGCGCATCTCGCCGCCCTTGCGGATGATCCGGGCTTCCCATCGGAAGTCGTCGGGCCCGGTGAAGGTGGACGCGACGGCGCGCTCCACGACCGGCCGGTCGTCGGGGTGGACGAACCCGAGGAAGGCCTCGTAGGTGGCGGCGAACTCCTGCGGCTCGAGGTTGTAGATCCGGTAGAGCTGGTCGGACCAGGAGACCCGGTCCCGGAGCACGTCCCAGTCCCAGCTGCCGATCATCGCGATCCGTTGCGCGGTCGCGAGCTGCTGTTCCCGGTCGAGCAGGGTCTCCAGCAGCGACTTGCGTTCGGTGTACTCGGTGACCCGGTGCAGCCACCCGACCAGACCACCTGCGTCGTCGTACAGGGGGTGCCAGCTGACGAGGGCCCAGATCTCCGAACCGTCGCGCCTGACCAGCCTGCACTCGAGGTTTTCCGCACCCGGCAGGCCGTCCGTCATCTCCGCCAGGTGTGCTGCGAACTGTCGGCGGCCGAACTCGTCGAGTGCGTCGTACGCCGAGAAGCCCGCCATCTGGTCGGGTTCTCGACCCAGGAGGCGGGCCATCTGGTCGTTGGAGTAGAGCGTGCGTCCCTCTCCGTCGATGACCCAGAGCCCGTCGGTGCTCGACTCGGCGATCCACCGGAAGAACTGCGGATCGTGGTGCATGGTCCCCTCTCCGGTGATCGCCTGGCCGTCCATCATCCCCGACCGGTGGTGAGCGCGCGCGTCGAATCACCCCGAAAGGGGGTCACGCTGGATCCCCCTACCGCTAATCTTCGCCCATGGACGTGACCACGAGGCATCACGTCACCCTGACCGGGCCGGCGGACGCTCCCCCCATCGTCTTTGCCCACGGCTTCGGCTGTGACCAGAACATGTGGCGCCACGTCGCGCCCGCGTTCGAGGCGGACCACCGGGTCGTGCTCTTCGACCACGTGGGCTCCGGCGGCGCCGACCCGACGGCCTACGACCCGGTCCGGCACGCCTCGCTCCAGGGGTACGCCGACGACGTCCTGGCGATCCTGCGCGAGCTCGACCTCCGCGACGTGATCTTCGTCGGGCACTCCGTCTCGGCCATGATCGGCATCCTTGCCGAGCGGCAGGACCCGGACCGCTTCGCGCGCCTGGTGCTCGTCGGGCCCTCGCCGCGCTACATCGATGACCTGCCCTACGTCGGTGGCTTCGCCGAGGAGGACATCGAGGAGCTGCTCGACTCGCTGTCCAGCAACTATCTGGGCTGGTCGAGTGCCATGGCCCCGGTGATCATGGGCAACCCCGACTTCCCGGAGCTCGGCCAGGAGCTCACGGCGAGCTTCTGTCGGACCGACCCCGACATCGCTCGCCGCTTCGCGCGGGCCACCTTCCTGGCCGACAACCGGGCCGAGCTTCCCGCGGTGAGCACCCCGACCCTGGTCCTGCAGTGCTCGAGCGACGTGATCGCGCCGGTCTCGGTCGGCGAGTACGTCCACGCGCAGATCCCGGGCAGCTCCTACCACCTGCTCGAGGCCACCGGGCACTGCCCGAACCTCAGCGCACCGGTGGAGACCACAGCGGCGATCCAGGCCTTCTTGCGCGACGACGCCCGAGTCTGACGTGGGGGCCACCGACCCCCCCGAGAACGCTTCGGGAGGGGCGCTGATCGGGGAGGACACGGCCGAGCTCTACGACCGCGCGCCGTTCGGCTATCTCTCCACCACGCCGGACGGACTCATCGTCAAGGTGAACCAGACGTTCCTCACCTGGACCGGACTGGCCCGCGAGGACCTGGTCGGGGTCCGCTCCTTCGTGCAGCTGCTCACTCCGGGTGGCCGGCTCTTCCACGAGACCCACTACGCCCCGCTGCTGCGCATGCAGGGCAAGGTACGCGAGATCGCGCTCGAGCTGGTCTGCGCGGACAAGCGCCGCATCCCGGTCCTGGTCAACGCCAATCAGGAGCGCGACGAGTCGGGTCGGCCGGTGGTGACCCGGATCGCCGTCTTCGACGCCACCGAGCGTCGTGAGTACGAACGCGAGCTGGTGCGGGCCAAGGATCGGGCCGAGGCATCCGAGCAGCGCGCGCGGGAGCTGGCGCGGACGCTCCAGCAGAGCCTCATCCCGCCGAGCCTGCCCCACATCCACGGCCTGGACGTGGCCGGTGGGTTCCGGGCCGCGATGGAGGACGTCGATGTCGGTGGCGACTTCTACGACGTCTTCGCCATCAACCCGGACGAGTGGGTGATCGTGCTGGGCGACGTCTGCGGCAAGGGCGTCGAGGCAGCGGTCCTGACCTCGCTCGCGCGACACACCCTCCGCGCGGTGGTCGTCGGGCTGCACGCTCCCGGGGCGGCGCTGGCCGCCCTCAACAACGTCCTGCTCAGCCACGAGATCGACCGCTTCTGCACGGTCTCCCTGGTCCGGCTCCACCGCGAGGGCGCCGGGTGGCGGGCCCATTTCGGCTCCGGGGGACACCCGCAACCGTTGCTGGTGCGTCCGGGGCAGCCGCCCGTCATGGTGGGCGGCACCGGGCCGCTCCTCGGGGTCATGGGAGACCCCGTCTTCGAGGACACAGAAATGCTGTTGCACCCGGGCGACTCGCTCGTGCTCTACACCGACGGCGTGACCGAGGGCCGCAGGGAGGACCGGGAGTTCTTCGGTGAGGACCGGATGGTCGCCTCGATCGACCGGCACCGGGGTTCGGCGTTCGAGATCGTCGACGGGCTGGTGCGAGACGTCGGTGACTTCCAGGGCGGCCACTTCCGCGACGACGTCGCCGTGGTCGCGGTCGAGGTGCGCGGCGTCGCCGGACCCGGCTGAGCCGCCCCGACAGTTGCAGGTCTGTGCATTGCGAAAGTGTGACCCGACTCAGAAGTGACGCACGGGTGCTCCCCTTCCTACAGTCCTGACTTCCGGCCGTCCCCGCGGCTCCCTCCTCGGAAGCAGGAACATCCATGCGCACCTTCACTGCGGCTGCCCTGGCAGCCTCCACCGCTGTCGCCCTCGGCGCGACGGCGTTCGCAGCCCCCGGCGTGGCCTCGCCCGCCTCACCCGCACTGGCGACCCCCGCGCCGTACATCGTCGTCCTGGACGACAGCGTCGACGCCCGGACGATCGCGCCGGTCCAGGCCGAGCGCTTCGGCTTCGACGTCGGCCACGTCTACCACTCCGCACTCCAGGGCTACTCCGCCTGGCTCTCGCCCGCCGAGGCCGCCGCCATCGGCGCCCTGCCGGGCGTGCAGTGGGTCCAGCGCGACACCCCGGTCAGCATCGACGCGCAGACCACGCCCACCGGCATCAACCGGGCCAACGCCGACGCGAGCCCGACCGCCAAGATCAACGGCGTCGACGAGCGGGTCAACGTCGACGTCGCGGTCATCGACACCGGCGCCGACCTCACCCACCCCGACCTGAACATCTACCGGGCCGGCGCCAAGAACTGCTCGATCGGTGCGATCAACGCCAACGACATGCACGGCCACGGGACCCACGTCTCGGGCACGATCGGCGCCCTCGACGACGCCAAGGGCGTCGTCGGCATGGCCCCCGGCGCACGGATCTGGCCGGTCAAGGTGCTCACGGACGCGGGCACCGGGCTCAACTCCGACGTGATCTGCGGAATCGACTACGTCACCGCCAACGCCTCGAAGATCGAGGTCGCCAACATGAGCCTCGGCGGCAGCGGTTCCGACGACCAGAACTGTGGCGCGACGAACAACGACGCGATGCACGCCGCAATCTGCCGCTCGGTCGCGGCCGGCATCACCTACGTCGTCGCCGCAGGCAACGACTCGGCAGACGCCAAGACGTTCACCCCGGCGGCCTACGACGAGGTGATCACGGTCAGTGCGCTGGCCGACTTCAACGGGCTGCCGGGCGGCGGCGCACCGTCGACCTGCCGGGCGGACGTCGACGACACCTTCGCCGACTTCTCCAACTACGGTGCGGATGTCGACATCATCGCCCCCGGTGTCTGCATCCTCTCGACGTGGCGCCTCGGCGGCTACAGCACGATCTCCGGGACCTCGATGGCCAGTCCGCACGTCGCCGGTGGCGCTGCGCTGTACCAGGCGAACAACCCCACCGCCAGCCCGGCAGCCGTCAAGGCGGCCCTGCAGTCGGCCGGCACGCTGGACTGGAACAACTCCGACGACAAGGACTCGGTGAAGGAGCGTCTGCTCGACGTCAGCCTCTACTGACTCCACCGCACACCGACAGGGTCGGGTCGCTCGGGCGGCCCGGCCCTGTCGGCGTCGTACGCCGGCTCACTGGTAGCGAACGACGCTCAACAGGTAGTCGTCGATCCAGCCGGACAGCGTGTCGTCGGTGGTGCTGTCGAAGAGGTTCGTGAAGACCTGCAGCTTGTGCTTGCCGCGGGTGATCTTCGTGCAGAACTGCAGCGAGTGGGCGTTGTAGTCGGGCTGGCTGGTGAAGGCCACCACGTCTCCCGCTGCGGTGTACGGCTGGATCGGGTTGCCGTCGAGATGCACCTCGAGCCCCATCCAGTCGCTGAGGTCGTCGGTACTCCCGCCCAGCTGGGCCTCGGCGGAGAAGGTGATCAACAGCGTGTCGCGGCCCTTCTTGGGGCCCTTGACGACCATGGCAGCGCCAGGGACGGGGATGTCGGCGGCGTTGGTCGCGGTCTCACTGAACGTGAAGGGCGTGTTCACGATCCGGCTACGCATGTTGATGTTGCGCCCGCCGTTGCAGTTGATCACCTTGGGGGCCTCGCCGCGGGCGGTCGCGGCCGAGGCCTGGCCCCGGTGTTCGCCGGTGGGGAACGCCTGGGACGACGTGGCCAGTCCGAGGGTGCTGATGGCCAGGACGCCTGCGGCAAGTCCGGCGTGAAGCTTTCGGCTCGACATGGGATCTCCTCACGTAGCGCGACGCCGTGGGTGGCGGGCTCTTGCTGGCTAAGGAGGGCCGAGATGGCCGTCCGATACGTGGGGCCGCTGGCCCTCAGCGCAGTCGGGCGAGGTAGGCACCTGCTCGCTGGAGGTCGTTGACCCGGCGTTCCCAGGTGACCCCGATGAGAGTGAGCAGGGTCCCGGCCAGTCCGATCGCGATCCACTGCGGCGTCTGCAGGGCGTACGGCGCCAGCTCGCGCAGCACGAGCAGCGCGCCGACGCCGGCGCCGACCAGCAGCGGAGCATGCCAGCGCAACCGCGTGCCCGCCAGCAGCAACGTCAGACAGCCCAGGCCGAGGAGACCGGCACGCAGGGTGATGGGGTCCTGGGTCAGGACCCAGAGAAGGGACGGGATCGTGGCCAGCGACAGTCCCGGGACGAGGGCGTAGCCGGTCGACGACTCCGGGTCGCGATACAGCCGTGCGAGCCCGACGAGCACCAGGGCCGTGGCGCTCGGGAGGGTGTAGGCCTCGGGCGCGTGGACTCCGAGGTCGGCCAGTCGGACCCAGGTCGCGGCGGCGAGCAGCAGTCCGCCCAGCCAGCCCAGCTGGCGTCGGGACGGGTGGACCAGTGCGCTGGTGGTGACGAGCGCGCCGGCCAGGGTCAGGTGCAGGGCCAGCCAGGTCTGCCCGCCGCCGACGGACTCGTAGCCGGCCGACGCGACGACCAGGGCCACGATCCCTGCGGGGACCTCGAGCTCGATCCGGGCGAGGACGATGGCCAGCAGCCCGAGGACCACGAGCACCGGCGCGACCCGGTCGCCGAGATCGACGTCGAAGACCTCGCCGGCCGACCAGAGCAGCATCGCGGTGGCCATCGGCAGCACGGCGCCACCCAGCAGGGCGGTGGCGGCGGGGCGTCCGGTGGCCAGCAGCGCTCCGGCCGCCACGACCAGGACGAGCGTGGCCGCGCCGCTCAGCCAGTCGCTGGGCAGGGCAGCGCCGAGCCCGACCACTCCGGTCGTCACGCCGGCGGTCGCGAACCCGAGCGACCACCGATCGGTGCGGTGGACGGCGCGGGCCGTCAGGCCGAGGGCGACGGCGCCCAAGCCGACGGTC
The DNA here is from genome assembly GCA_963850965.1 of uncultured Actinomycetota bacterium. Classification (GTDB taxonomy): domain Bacteria; phylum Actinomycetota; class Actinomycetes; order Propionibacteriales; family Nocardioidaceae; genus Nocardioides. Next base: position 386,142 of record CAWKMT010000006.1, read on the forward strand.
ACGGTCCACAGCGGCACCGGCTCGAGGGCCAGGGTGCCGATGCCGGCCAGGGTCACGAGGGGTGCGCTGAGCGCCAGCCAGGGCGCCCGCAGCAGCTGCGGCGGGAGGAGCGCGGCACCGACCAGGACACCGATCATGGTGGGAATCACCAGCGCCGGGTGCACGACGACGTCCGAGCTCGACAGGCGCAGGCCGGCTTCCGAGGTGAAGGGAGCGCCGGCGGCAGCGATGCGCTCAGCCCCCTCACCCAGGGCAGCCAGCAGGACGCCGAGGGCCGGCATGGTCGCGAGTGCCAGCGGGACACGTGGGACCAACGCCCACTCGCCACGCGTCAGGTGGGAGGCGACCGCCCAGCCGGTCAGGGCGACGAGGACGGCGACGGTCAGCCGGGTGAGGCCGTCGTCGACCGCGAAGACACCGAGCGAGGCGGTGAGACCGACGGCACTCGCTGCGGCCGAGGCACGGATGACATCCGGGTGCGGGGACGCGAGAGCCGGCAGCACGAGGAGGATCGAGGCGGTGAGCAGGCCCCAGCCGTGGCCCTCGAGCCACAGCGCGCGCAGGTCGGCGTGGGTGAGGGCGTCCTCGAGCGCAAGGCCCAGGAGGATCACCCACCAGGTGCCGCCACCGATGGTGCCGGCGACGGTGAGGGGAGTCAGACCCAGCACCCGGCCCACGCCGACGAACCCAGCGAAGGCCAGGACCGCCCCGGTGGCGACGAGCTGGTCGCGCTCGGTGAGTCCGGAGACCCCGACCGCCACGATCCAGAGGCCGAGGGCAGCCACGACCTGGGGCGCCACGAGCCGGGTGGGCAGGGACAGCAGGACGAGGCTGGCCACGAGGAGCGCCCCGCCGACGAGGGCAGACAGGCCCGCCGAGCCGAGATCGCCGAACCAGCCGGCGTTGTCGGCGCCCACCACGTCGAGCACGACGAGACCGAGCGAGACCGTCGTGAGTGACTCGCCCGCGACCCGCAGTCCGCGGCTCGCCAGCCAGGAGCCGGTACCCCCGGCCGCCAGGGTGAGGCCGACCAGCACCGCCGTACGACCTCCGACGCCGAGCCAGGACCACGCGACGGCCAGGAAGATGACGGCCGCGACCAGGAGACAGAGCGCGCCCAGGCCCAGCAGGATCTTGGGGACCGAGGCGGCGCGCAGGCCCTTGCGCGGGCGGCGGGTGTACGCGTTGGTCGCGGGAGCTGGAGTGAGGTCCGGGGCCGCCGGGACGGCCGGCTGGTCGACCTCGGTCTCCCGCAGGCGCACCAGGAGGCCGTCGGCCACCTGCAGGGTCTGGAAGAGCTCGACGGCCAGGGGCCCGGTCAGCGGAAGTCCGCAGTGGGGGCAGGTGCTGGGATCGAGCGGGAGTGGAGTCCGGCACTCCGGGCACAGGGTCGGATCCGCGTACGGCGTCATGGCCTCATCCCATCGGTTCGCCCGATGTCCGGGCAGCGCCGGGGAACTCAGCGCTCCTGAGTACCCAGCCTCAGGGGCCACCGTGACACATGCCGATCGGCCGGACCGGCAGGCTTGCTGGAGATCAGCCCAGCGCCACGGGTGCCCGCGGCCTCGTCAAGACGAGGCCGAGAGTGCCCAGCAGGAGACAGATCAGCGCGAATCCGGCGGCCGCGAGCTTGACCAGCAGAGCGTTGGAGCCGAACGTCGACGGCTTCGTCACCAACACCGGTGTCACTGAGGACGCGTCGTCGCAGGACACGGTCGAGCCGGACGCATAGCCGGACACCGTGAACAGCGGCTGCACCTGCGCTCCCTCCGACTCCACTGCGTCGTACGTCGACGCCTTCAGCGCCGAGAGCTTGGCGATGCTCTGCTCGGTGCCCCGGCTGCTGAGCAGTCGGCACCCGAGGGTGGTCGGCTCGACCCCGGCCCGGTCGGAGGCGCCGTAGACCACGACGGTGGCTCCGAACAGCCCCGGTGAGGGCAGCGCGATGCTCGAGGGGTCAGCGACGGGAGTCAGGCCGGGATCAGCCTGTGGGTCGGCGTCCACGGTCACGGCGAGCACCGACATCACCACGCCTGCGGCGAGCAGCATCAGGGCACCGAAACGGAGGGCGAACCGTTGCGCAGGGCTCAGCTTCACGGCTGATCGGCCACGAAGGTCCGCAGGATGCGACTGACCTCGGAGGTCTCGAACTCGTCGCTGGGCGCAAATGCCACGACGTTGAAGATCAGCGAGTCATCGACCTGGTGCATGAGCTGCCAGTACGTGACCTCGATGTTGCCGGAGTCGCTGGCCGGACGCGACTCCCGCCACATGGTGAGGAACGCCGACTGTCCCTCCGGGGCGGGCATGGAGATCCGGACCACCTCCCCCTCGGGACCGGCCGCTGACTTGGCCGTCTCGAGGGCGAACGACTGCTCGTCGGCCGACTGCTGGGGCTCGACGTCACGGATCACCGCCACTCGCTGGGGCACCGACTCGATGGCCGAGGGCTTCTCGAGGACCAGCATCGGCTCCTGGTTGGCGCTGGTCGTCGTCTGCCGTTGGAACTCACCCGGAGCGCTGATCTCGAAGCCGGCACCCTCGATGGTCGAGTAGTCATCGGGCGCAGCGAGCATGGTCACGGACACCGTGGGGTTCTCCGTCGGTAGGTAGACGTTGTCGGGGTCTCCCGAAGCGGACGTCTTCTCCGACGACCCGCAGGCAGACGCGACGCCGAGCAGCAGCACGCTGCAGAGCACAGCTGCCGCCGGACGCCATGGTCCTCGAAGCTTCATAGTGAACAGTCCTCCCACTCGACCCATTGCGAGCCGTCCCAGTAGCTCGCACCCGTGATGGTTCTCGAGTCCTCGGAGACGCTACCGGAGAAGCCGAGCTCGACCCCCAGCTTGCCGGCGGCATCGATGCCGAGGACCGTGTTGGAGTCGGTCGCGTAGTCCTGCTGGGTGATGGTGCCGTGTGAACCTGCGGCCTCGAAGAAGCTCTGGTTCGCCAGGACGATGCCAGCCGCCGTGACGGGGTTCGTCCACCCGCCCACCGCGGAGACACCCTGGGCGAGCAGGAACTGCCCGGCGATGTTCGCGTCGGTGGAGTCGGCGATGTCGAGCGTTGCCTGGTAGATGCGGGTGCCGGAGACCTGGTTCGACAAGGCGCTGTCGGAGTCGTCCCCGAACATCGCGGACGCGATTCCCGACGACTGGCCACCGGCCGCGGCGGTCGCTTGCACCCGGGTCATGTTCCCGCCGGCGTCGAAGGTGACAGCGGTCACGACCTCGACCTCGCCCTCGAGGCGTGCGCCCTGGAACTGCGGGTTGCCCTCGGTGTCGATGCCGAGGGACTGCAGACCTGCCTCGCCGGACACCGTGGTCTTGAGGTACACCGTCGTGGTGCCATCTCGATTCGTGCGGGTACCGATCATCGCGGACGCCTCGACCCCGGCCTTGGCACTGTCGAGGAGGCCGGTGGCCTCCGCGCTGGCGTTGAGCGAGACCCCGCCCTCGGCGTACACCTCGTCCGGGGCGGGCAGGTCGTTGGAGACCCCGACCAGATCGGTGGCCTGGTCGGTGAGCCAACGGATCGGCCCGCCTTCTCCGGCCAGCTGATCCTTGATCTCGTCCTGGAGCAGGCCGTCCATCAGGTTCCCGAGGCCGGCCTCGTCGGTGTAGTAGACGTCGCCCGCCTTGAGGTCGATCGACGCGCCGGCATCCGCGCTCGCCATCCCCCCCACCGTGGTGTCGTTGACGGTGAGGCTCAATCCTCCGCCGACTCCCGTCTCCAGGCCGGCGCCACCGGTGTCGGTGACGGTGACGCGGTACTCGCCGTTGCTGAGCTGTTGGACCTCCACCCGCTGGCCATCGGAGGCGGTGAAGACGATCACCGAGATCTTGGAATTGCGCTCGACGCCGTTCTGGGTCAGCACGCACGGATCCGTGGGCTTGTGCGCCTCGGGTGACGACGACGGCGCGACGCATCCGCCCTGACCGAACGTCACGACCTGACAGATGTAGTAGGCAAAGGTCTCGCCGAGGACGCGGGCCTGGGGGGTGACGGCCAGCAGGACAGCGACCACGATGAGCGAGGCGATGATGGCCACGCCGGTCGTTTCGAGGCTCGCTGCACCGTCGTCGCGCCGCTGACGCCGGGGGGAAGTCATGGTCGGCCTTTCGTGCGGATCAGGAGGGCGAGAGGAACCGTGTGCACATCACATCGGGCTGGGTCTCCGCGGTGGTAGGCCCACAGACCCGGACTCCGGGCCCAACCGTGACCGCCAGACGAACGGACCGGCCAGTCCCTGATCGTTCGGTCACGGCAGGACCACGGGCTGGTAGACGGCCGGCCTCGGCTGTGGATCGACCGAACGCCCCGCGAGCACGACGATCCCCACCCACAGCAGCAGGTCGATGAGGACCGTGGCCAGGCCGGGCTCGACCAGGAACTGTCCCAGCAGTGCACGGCCCGACCAGGCCGGCGCAGCCAGTGCGTACGAGACCGCGCCCGCCAGTGCGACCGCCACGTCGAGTCCGGGCTCGGCGTACGCTCGGCGTACGGTCCAGCGGGTGACCAGTGCCAGCAGGGTCAACGTGAGCAGTGTCCGCAGCACGATGGTGGCTGCCACACTGCTGGCACTCAGCCCGATGAGCAGGGCAGCCAGCCACGTGCAGGTGCCTCCCACCGCCAGGAAAGCACTCAACTGCAGGAGCAGGCGAACGTTCATGACTCTCCCCGAGGCGTTGTCGTCAGGCGCTGATCGTCGCACAACAGAGCCCTCACCCGCGGCCGGCCGGTGAGTCGACCACGTCGCGCCCTCTTCGGGCCCGGGCCCCAGACCTTGCTCCTGGACGGCGTACCCCTCTGCCCGGTGTTCGTCGCCGACACCGCTCGGACCCGCCGTCGCGGTCTGCTCGGCACCGCTGGGATCGACGGTGCCCTGTGGATCACCAGGTGTCCCTCGGTGCACATGGTGGGGATGCGGTATCCCATCGATGTGGCGGTCGTCGACCGCGATGGCACGGTCCTTCTCGTGACCACCCTGCGACCCTGGATCGGGATGACGCGGTTCCGCCTGAGGGCGCGCGCGACCATCGAGGCCGCGGCGGGCGCGATGGAGACGTGGTCGGTACGTCCGGGCTGCGTACTCTCCGTGGGCGAGCCCGAATGACGCTTGCCCGGACGGCTCATCGTCCCCTGGCCTGTGTCTATGCTTCTGCAGATTGCCGCCCACCCCTCCCGACCGCCCAGTCACTTCAGTGACGAGGAGAGCGAGAAACATGACCGCGCGTCGTCACCTGACCGGCCTGGCCCTGATCGTGGCTGCCTGCGGGCTCTCGCTGGCCGCGACCTTGCTCGTTGCTCCCGCTCCGGGGCACACGACACCCGCGGTCGAGTCCCTGTCGCAGCTGGCCGCTGCCGACGAAGGGGACGAGTACGGCCGGCTGATGCTCGTGCTCGACTCCTCGGGCTCCATGGCGCAGCGCACGTCAGCAGGTCAGACGAAGATCGAGGCCGCCAAGTCCGCCCTGCGTGACGTCATCTCCGAGCTGCCCGCTGACGCCCTCGTGGGGCTGCGCGTCTTCGGTGCCGAGGTCTTCTCCCGCAAGGACGCCGGGGCGTGTGAGGACAGCCAGAACGTCGTTCCGCTCGGCACCGACAACCGGGACCAGCTGCTCGGCGCGATCGATGGCTACCAGCCCTACGGGGAGACGCCGATTCCGGTCGCGCTCCAGCAGGCGGCGAAGGACCTGGGCGACGAAGGCACCCGTTCGATCATGCTCGTCTCCGACGGTGAGTCGACATGCGCTCCGGATCCGTGCCAGGTGGCGGCGGACCTCGTGGAGCAGGGCATCGACCTCCACATCGACGTCGTCGGCCTCTCGGTCTCCGGGGCGGCCCGTGCGCAGTTGCAGTGCGTGGCCGATCGCGGGCAGGGCACCTACTACGACGCCGAGGACGCCGAGGACATCACCGATCAGATCTCACGGGTGGCCGAACGCGCCATCCGTCCGTTCACCCTGAGCGGGGAGCCGATCACGGGGGGACCCGAGACAGCGCCGGAGCCGGTCACCCTCGGCGACTGGCAGGACACCCTCGGGCCGAACGGTGATCCGGCGGGAACCAAGAACTACGTCTGGGAGCGCGCGACCGCCGGCACCACCTTGCGGGTGTCGGCGATCAGTCAGGGCAGAGCTGGCGACGACGGGCTGCGGGTGAAGGTCTTCGGCCCTGACGGTGCCTTGTGCGACCAGGGCACCACCATTCGACAGCTCGACGCGCGCGATGTCGTGGGCGTCCAGGCGATCGCGGCGGAGGAGTCCGAGTGCGACCAGCCGGGCGCCTACCGGATCTCGGTGGAGCGGTTGCTCAACAAGCAGGGTCGCGTCCCCTTCGGTCTCCGTCTGAGCGAGGAGCCCCCGATCGTCGACCCAGGGTTCGCCGGCGACGACAGCGACATCGACGTCGTGGCCCCGGAGACGAGGGGCAAGGCGACGCGGGTCATCGGAGGTGCGGGGTTCGCCAACGCCGGTGAGCTCGCCCCGGGGCGCTCGACGAGCACGATCGTGCCGGGCGAGGCCCTGGTCTTCAAGTTCCATCTCGACCACGGCCAGTCCGCGCGCGTCGGCGTGACCTTCCCCGAAGCGTCCCCCGCGATGCGCGAGGTGATCGGCATGTTCGCCCCCCTGTCCCAGATCACGCTCTACAACCCGATGCAGGCGGTGCTCGAACGCGTACGGGGTGGCGAGTACTCCGGTGCCGCGGGCGATGAGGAGTTGGCGTTGATGACTGCGACGCCCTCCGTCAGCCGCGAGTTGATGGACCTCAACGGGTTCAACGGTGTCGCCGACTACTCGACAGCGGGGGACTACTACCTCGCGGTCAGTCTGATGCGCCAGGACTACACGATCGAGTTCCCGGTGCGCATCGGTCTGGAGATCATCGGAGAGCCCAGCCAGGGCCCGACCTACGCCGACGGGGTCACGTGGAGCGTGGCCGACGGTGCCAGCGAGCCGACGGGCGGCGAGGAGCCGGACCCCACTCCTGGGACCGAGGAGCGCGAGGAGGGCGACGACCCGGGTGTCTCGATCGCTGTCCTGGTGGCCGGTCTGTTCGGGGTGGCCGCGCTGGCAGCCGGCCTGGTGCTCTGGCGCCGTCGCACCTGAGCGGACCGACAACCGTCAGCGCGCAGGGTCGTGCCGGCGACGCCGTGGCAGCCGATCGAACGACAGCGGGAGGAGCAGGCTCCCGAGCACCAGGAGCAGCGCGCCCAGAATCGCGATACCGGTGGCAGTGAAGGCGGCGGCGTCCGAGGACGGGAAGAGCCACAGCGGCGCGTTTCCCGACGCGGACGTGCAGCGGATGGCAGCACGGTCCCCGCTCCGACTGAAGACCCCGATGGCCGAGACGGACACCCCGTCGACCACGCGTGAGCCGTAGGCCGTGATGTCATCGGGTCGCTCGCCCAGCCGGAGATCTCCTTCGGGCTCGCACCCGACCTCGCTCGGCGTCGGCGCGCGACGTGGATCGTCGACCTGACCGAAGAGCACCCACGGGTTCTGGAAGAAGTGAGTCTGCGGCACGGCCGTCGTACCGTTGGCGTCGAGTGCCACCGGGCTCGGGGGAGCAACCCGACTGCCGATGATCCCGGTCACCACAGAGGCCAGACCGAGGAGCAGCACCACCACACTCGCGACGAGCCGAGCGCGCTGTCGCGCATCTGAGTTGCGCAGTCGAGGACTCGAACCCCTCGAGCCAGCGCGTCCCGCGACCGGCTTCGCCACCAGGACTCCTCAGTTGTGCAGTCGGCCGATAACCGGCGCACGCGGCTTCGCCCTAGGATACATTCTGCCGCCATGGGGGCGGTGTTGCCCTTGCGGCACGTATCTCGTACCCAAGGAGCCTCCGGGTGGCACTTCTTGTTGCGATCGTGGGCGAAGAGCCCTCGGTCCACAGCCCCACCTCGACGTCGTGGGGTTCGTGGCAGGTCCTGCCCTGGGCCGACCCCACCGTCCTCGCCACGCTGCCCGGGATCTCCTCCGAGCAGGTCAGCGAGGTGCTCGTCCTCACGGTCACCGCGGGCGACGGGCCCGCCCAGCTGGCAGCCTCCACGCTCAGCGCCGTGCGACCCGACCTGGGGGTGCACGTCCTGGCCATGCCGGTCTCGCTCGGGGTGCTGGTCTGCACCGTTGAAGGCGTGGCGGACGGCCTGACCAGTTCCTCGGCGGTGCTCGAGGCCATCCGGGTCGCCCTGGCCGCGACGAGGTGGGGAGCGTGGACCCCATCGGTGGCCCGGCTGGACACGCCGTCGCCGACCCTCGTCCAGCACGTCCAGTCCTGGTTCCTGCGTGGCGATGGCTTCCTGGCCGTCGCCGAGCCCGACGGGTGGGTCGCGAAGCTGCCGGTCGACCAGCTCGAAGCCAGCCGACTTCTGCCGCACAGCGGCGCCCACCCCCCGTATCCGTACGAGTGCCATGCGTTCGGCGAACTCCCTGAGGCAGCGATCAAGATTCTCTATGCCATGGGGTTGCGCTCCCGTCCCACCTCTCGATCACCGGTCGGAGACGTCGCCCGCACGTGGGGTTCCGAGAACGCCATCGAGTTCGTCATCACCGGCCCCACAGAACCCGGCCCACCCACGGGGCGCTGCCAGGTATGCAGCGACCCCATCTGGGGAAGAACCTGCCCGTGGTGTCGAGCATCGGTCTCGGCGTCCTCGCTCGACCACCCCCAGCCAGGAGGCACCCCTTGAACCCGCGCCAAAGACGCGCCGTTCTGTTCCTCATGACGGCGGCTGTCCTCGCCATCGTCGTCCTCGTGGCCGTCAGCCGCTACGTCGCCCAGATCGACAGCCAGGTGGGACCTCGGGTCACCGTCTACGAGGTGTCCAAGCCCATCGATCCCTACAGCCCCCTCAGCGCCTCCAACGTGCGAGCCATTGAGATTCCCCGTCGCTGGGCCGCCCCCACCGCGGTGACGAACCTGCGCGACCTCGAAGGGCGTCGCGTCGGCTTCCAGCTCTCCGCCGGCACCATCGTGACCTCCGACATGTTGATCCCCTCCACCGATCTGAGCCCCACCGAGCGTGAGTTGGCCGTCAACGTCAACAGCGTGACGGGCGTGGCTGGCCGGGTCCGGCCGGGCGATCGCGTCGACATCGTGGCCGTCTTCGCCGACGTTCCCGGCTTGCCGAAACAGGTCCGGGTGCTGGTGCGTGATGTGCGCATCGTCTCGATCGGCGGGCAGCAGACCGTGGCCGACAACAGCGAGGGCGGGCTGGGTGAAACCCGCGACGTCGTCCCCGTGACCTTGGCGTTGGAACCCAAGGACTCACTCGCGGTGACCTATGCGGCCGCTTTCGCCGTGGAGGTGCGGCTGATCGCGCTGCCCGGCGACGTCGGGACCAACCGCTCGAAGGACATCGACGACTTCGACGCCAGCAACCTGGGTGGCACCGCGGTTCCGGAGGGGACCCAGTGACCAGGGTCGTCGTCGGCGCCGCCGAACAGAAGATCCTCACCGAGGTTCGCGGCCTCCTCGCGGAGGTGGAGGACGCCCAGATCGTCCATGTCGCCGACACCACCTCGGAGCTCTCGGCCATCGTGGGTCGGGAGAAGCCGAACGTCGTGCTGGTGCACGACAAGCTCGGTCCGCAGCGCAGCGTCGAGGTCGTGCGCGACCTTGTCTTCCGCTCCCCGGCGACGGCCGTCCTGGTCATCAACTCCACCGGTGACATCCAGGTCGCCATGGCGTCGATGGAGGCTGGTGCGAAGTCGGTCCTGTCCCATCCCGTGGCCTTCGAGGACCTGCTCACCAAGTTCGAGGCCGCAGCCGAGTGGTCCGAACGCATGGGCGGGCTGCTCACCCGAGCCACACCGGACACGTCGATGGAGCTGGGACGTCACGGTCGCGTCACCCTGATGGCCGGCGCCAAGGGCGGGGTCGGGACCACCACGGTCGTCACGCACCTGGCGATCAATCTCGTGCAGAGGGTCCCGGGCATCCGGGTCTGCGTGGTTGACCTGGACCTGCAGGCCGGTGATGTGTCCGCCATCCTCGACGCGCGCCAGCGAGTGTCCATCGCCGACGTGGCCAAGGTCTCGCAGGACCTCGACTCGGCGACCATCATGGACGCGCTGATCGTGCACGAGACCGGGATCTCCCTGCTGCTCACACCGCTCCAGGTCCAGGACACGTCGTTCGTGACTCCCGATGCGATCCGCTCCATCCTCGGGCTGCTGCGCCAGCAGTTCCACGTGATCCTGGTCGACGGTGGATCGCACGTCACGCCCGCGCAGGCTGCCGCCATCGAGGTCGCCGACGAGGTGGTCGCGATCGTGACCCCGGACGTGCTCGCGATGCGCTCCTTCCATCGCATGGTCAAAGCCTGGGAGGGGCTGGGGGTGCGCACCGAGCCGGACCTGCGGGTGCTGGTCAATCGTGTCTCGCGTGACGACGCCCTCGACACCGACCGGATCGGCAAACTGACCTCGGCGCGCATTCTGGCAACCCAGCTGCCGGCTGCCTTTCGTCGCCTCGAGCGGGGCGTCAACCGACGTGATCCCCGCGAGGTGCGCGAGGTTGCCTGGTGGGACGCCATCGAGAGGGTCGGCGCCGAGATCGGCGTGTCCGGTGCAGCCGTGACGCCCGTGGCGAAGCAGTCCAGGGGGGCGCGGCGAGGCAAGCGGCGCGGAGCGAAGAGCGAGGCCGGACAGCTGGCCATCGAGACCGTGGGGCTGGTGCCGATCGTGGCGGTCATCTGCCTCCTGGTCTGGCAGATCGCCCTCACCTCCCTGGCGTTCGTGTGGAACGGTCATGCGGCCAATGCGGCAGGCCGGGCGCAGTCGATCGGTGCTGATCCCCTGGAGGCGGCGCGTGATGCGGTGCCCGACTCGATGCGCGACAAGGTCTTCGTCTCGGTGCTCCCCGATGGCGCGATCAAGGTGTCCACCAAGATCCCGGTGCTGTGTCCGGGCTGCGGTGCGCTGCCCGGCTCCATCAGCCAGACCGAGCAGGTCGTGAGCGAGCCGTGACTGCCGCAGTGGGGGAGCGCCGCCGCGAACGGGAACGCGGGAGCGCGGCCGTCGAGGTGGTCGCGCTCGTGCCCGTGCTGGTCTTCGTGGCGACGCTCGTGCTGCAGCTCGGTGTCGCCGGCTGGACCGCCTCGCAGACCCAGAATGCTGCGCGGCAGGCCGCCCGGGCGCAGAGCCTGGACCGCGATCCCCGCGAAGCAGCCCAGGCGGCGTTGCCCGGAGCGCTGAGGATCGATCGGCTGGAGACCAGCGACGACTCGGTCACGCTGTTCGTGCGGGTGCCCAAGGTGTCGTTGCTGCCGAGCTTCACCGTGGAGCGGAACGTCGCGATGGCGGACGCCCCGTGACCGGCTACGAGGGATTCGCCGGTGCCAGCCGCGCCAGCGGGAAGGATGCGTCGATCAGCACGTCGGACGAAACCCTCGTACGCCGCCTGATGTCGCTCCTCCACGACGAAGTCGACCTCAACGAGCTCGGGAGGCTCGAGGACGGGCAACGCCGCAACCGTCTCGAGCGGGTGCTCAACCACCTGGTCTCGCGTGAGGGAATCATCCTCACCACCAAGGAACGCACCAGCCTCATTCGTCGGGTCATCGACGAGGCCGTCGGGCTCGGGGTGCTCGAGCCGATCCTGGCCGATGAGTCGGTGAGCGAGATCATGATCAACGGCCACGACACCGTCTACGTGGAGCGTTTCGGCGTGCTCGAGCGGATCCCGTCCGGCTTTGCGAACAACGAGCAGCTGCTGCAGACGATCGATCGCATCGTCTCCACGGTCAACCGTCGCGTCGACGAGTCGAGTCCCATGGTGGACGCCCGTCTGCCACCGGACTCTCGTCTCCCCCGCGGTGCGCGCGTCAATGTCGTGCTCCCGCCGCTGTCCCTGCGCGGACCCACCATGACGATCCGACTCTTCCCTCGCCGCTACGGCATGGAAGAGCTGATGGGCAAGGGGGCGCTCGACCGCCCCACCGCCGACCTGCTGGCGGCTGCCGTTCGCGCGCGACTCAACATCGTGGTCTCGGGTGGCACCGCGTCGGGAAAGACGACGATGCTCAACGCCCTGTCGGAGTACATCTCCGACCGCGAGCGCATCATCACCATCGAGGACGCCGCCGAGCTGGCCCTCGAGCAGAGTCACGTGATCCAGCTCGAGACCCGGCCGCCCAACATCGAAGGGCGCGGTCAGGTGAGCATCCGCGACCTGGTGCGCAACGCGTTGCGCATGCGGCCGGACCGGATCATCGTCGGCGAGTGTCGCGGGGGCGAGGCGCTGGACATGCTCCAGGCGATGAACACCGGCCACGAGGGCTCCCTCACCACGGTGCACGCCAACACCGCCGACGACGCGCTGTCCCGGATGGAGACCATGGCGTCGATGTCCGAGGTCGAGATCCCCTTCCACGCGATCCGTGAGCAGGTGAACTCGGCGATCGACCTCGTGGTCCAGCTGGTCCGCGGACAGGACGGACTGCGCAGGATCGTGGACGTCGGGTTCCTCTCCTCGCGTCGCCGGGAGGATTTCGTCCTCAACCGCCTGTCCCACTGGGACGTCCGGGCCGTGGACAGTTCCGGGACGAGGGGAGCGTTCGTCCAGCACCCGATGCACCCGCGACTGGCCGAACGGTTGACCAACGCCGGTGAGGAGGTTCCGCGCGGCTTCGTGGTGGCGCGAGACGGTGGTGAGCTGGAGGAGGGCGGCGGTGTGGCGTGGTCGTGATCGCCCTGCTCGGCTCCGCCGGGGCTGTGCTGTTCCTGGTGGTGGGCCTGCGTCAGCTCGTGGCGAACGCCGCGGATCGGCGCCAGTGGGAGGCCGCGGCCTCCGGCTACGAGACGGAGCCTGAGCAGCCCCTCGTCGACCAGCTCAACCGTTGGTTCCGGCGCACCCGCATGGGTCGCCAGGTTGAACGCGAGCTCGTCCTGGCCGGCGTGCACCAGCGAGCCGTCGTCGTGGTGCTCACCGCCACGGGGGTCGGCCTGGTGACTGCCTATGTGCTGTGGACAGCGCTCGCACCGGTTTTCGGCCTCGCGGGGATCGCCGCTGGTGGCTATGGGTTGCGGGCCTTCATCCGGCGCGCCAAGCAACGTCGGCTCGAGTCGTTCATCGTGCAGATGCCCGAGCTCGCACGGGTGCTGGCCAACGCAGCGCATGCGGGTCTGTCGATTCCGACCGCGATTGCCATCGCCGGTGAGGAGCTGCCGGCACCGGCGGGGACCGAGCTGGAGAGCGTGGCCAATGCGCTGCGCTTCGGTACGCCACTCGAGACGGCGCTGGACGAGCTCGGTGAGCGGCTCCCCTCGCGGGAGGTCGCCGTCCTCGTCTCCACCCTCGTCGTCTGCTCACGCAGCGGTGGCTCGCTGGTGTCCTCGCTGCGGGACATCGCCGAAACCCTCGAGGCACGCAAGGAGACCCGGCGCGAGATCCGTACGACGCTCGCGCAGTCGGTGGCCACCGGCTACCTCATCATCGGGATGGGTGTGGCCATGCTCTTCCTGCTCAACGCCATCCAGCCCGGCTCGGTGGAGGCGATGATCGGCTCGATCCTGGGGCAGATCGCCCTGATCGTCTCCGGCTCCTTGTTTGCCCTGGGGTTCTACCTCATCCGCCGGATGACGCGGTTCGACGTATGAGCAGCTCATGAACGACGCCCTCCTGCTCCTGCCGGGCATTGCCGCCGCCGTTGCGGTGCTGCTCGCGATCTACGGCTACCGCACGCTGCGCTCGGACCCCACCGACGGGTTGGGTCTTGAGGACCTGATGGTGCTGCGGCCCGAACAGCGACGCTCCGCGCGCGGCGAGGCGCCCCTGGGTCGGCTCGCCACTCGGTTGGCGCCGACGGTGCGTCGCCGCCTTCCCCCTCGGGTCGTGCAGTGGCTCGCCCTCGAGATCGAGCGCGCTGGTCGCCCTGCGGGGATCAACGTCGACGGCATCATCCGCGCGATCCTGGTCTGGGCGCTGATCATCTCGCCGGCGTTCTTGATCTTCTTGCTGACCGGCAACATCCTCGGTCTCCTGCTCTGCCTGGTCGCACCGCCGATCCTGCCGCTGGCGCGGCTGTCGGCCCAGCGTCGCAAGCGGCGCGAGTCGATGGACCACGACCTGCCCGACTTCCTGGACGTCCTCGCGGTGACGGTGACGGCCGGGGTCGGCTTCCGCCCGGCGCTGCTGCGGGTGTCGGAGCGCTTCGAGGGGCCGCTGGCCCAGGAGCTGCAGCTCGCGGTCAACCAGGTGCAGCACGGTGCGTCGATGCGGGGGGCGTTCGTCCACCTGCGCGAGCGCAGCGACTCCGAGGCACTGAGCCAGTTCGTGACCGCGTTCCTGCAGTCCGACGAGCTCGGTGCACCCTTGGTGGAGGCGCTCAACCAGATCGCTGTCGACCAACGTCGAGAGCATGCGCAGCGGCAGCGCCGCAAGGCCGCGCAGGTGGCGCCGCGCGTCACGCTCGTGACGACCCTCGTCCTCGTGCCGGCGACGCTGATCCTGCTGCTCGTCGGCCTGGTCCTCGGCAGCGGGATCGACTTCGGCAGCGTGTTCGGCGGGCTGTCGCCGTGAGTGTCCGTGCCGTGGAGCCGGCGGAGATCAGGACCGTCGTCCGGGTCGGCTTCCTGCTGCGGCTGTTCACGCTGCTGGCCAGCCTCCTCGGCTTCGTCAACCAATCCCTGACGCCCATGTCGGCCGGGGCGATCATCGTGTTGGCGTTGACCAGCATGGCGGGCATCGCCCTCCCGCAGGCGTCAGAGGTGCTGACGCGGCACCCCTTCATCGTCGCTGTCGACGCCGTGGTCATCACCCTGCTCATGTTCGCGCTGGGGACGGACAATCCGCTGATCCTGGGGGCGCTCAGCAGCTGCGTGATCATCGGCGTGGTGCTGACGCCACTGAGCGCAGCCTTGGCCATCGTCATCATGATCAGCGGCTACCTGGCGGCCTCCTTCGCCGACAACACCCAGGGCGCGAGCTTCCTCTCCGTGCTGGGCTTCCCCATCACCTTCATCTCGGTGGCCGCCCTGGGCCAGGTGTTCCGGCTGCTCGCCCAGCGCAACCGGGCATCGGAGCGAGCCCTGGCCGACCTGGTGACCGGAACTGCGGCAGCTGCCGAGAGATCGCGCCTTGCCCGCGAGCTGCACGACTCGACCGCCAAGACGCTCCAGGGTCTGTCCTTGACGGCCCGGTCTCTCCTGCACTGGATCGAGCATGACCCGGTGCGGGCTCGCGAGGAGGCCGGCGTGATCGCCACGACGGCGGACGACGCGACCGACCGGCTTCGCTCGCTGCTCTCCACCTTGCGCGTCGACCGCCTCGAGCAGCCCTTCCACGAGTCCCTCGCGGCCCTGGCCCGCGACTGCGTCCATGGACGCGGCATCCGTCTGCAGCTCGAGCTCGAACCGGTGAACCTCTCGGCGCCGAGCGTGCGCTACGAGCTGCTGGCCGCGGCCCGTGAGGCCATCACCAATGCGGTCACCCACTCCGGCGGCGATCGGGTGGCGGTCGACATGACCACCGTCGGCGACGAGGTCATCATCTCGGTGCGCGACTTCGGGCGTGGGTTCTCGCTGGACATCCTGGCCGAGCGCGAGCGCGACGGGCACTTCGGCGTCCGTGGCTTCGCCGAGCGGATGCAGCTGATCGGAGGCCGCGCAGACGTGGACTGTGCTCCCGGCGCGGGCACGACCGTCGTACTCGCGGCTCCGGTCATGGGATTGCTGGAGGAAGCTCGTGACTGACGACCTCACGGTGGTGGCGCCCGTGGTGTCGACCGAGCCCCTCAAGGTGCTCATCGTCGACGACAACGCGATCGTGCGGCGCGGGCTGCGCAACTTCCTCGAGACCTCCGAGCGCATCACCGTCGTCGGCGAGGCCAGCGACGGGATCCTGGCCGAGTCCATGGTCCGCAGCCTGCATCCCGACGTCGTGCTCCTGGACGTGCGGATGCCGCGCCAGGACGGCATCCAGACTGCCCGGGCGATCTCTGGTCAGACCACGGTCGTCATGCTGACGTTCACCGACGAGCCGGAGCACATCCGTGCCGCCCTCGACGCGGGTGCGGCGGGCTACCTCGTCCACGGTTGCTTCGACGCGGGCGCGCTGGTGCAGACGGTGCTGGGTGCCGGTGCTGGCATGGGTGCCTTCTCGCGGCAGGCGCTCGAGGTCATCCGCTCTGGTTCGGGCCAGCCACCGGATGCGGTCGAGCTGCGTCGCGACGCCCAGGAGACCTTCGGGCTGAGCGACCGTCAGGGTGAGCTGATGGAGCTCATCAGCCAGGGGAAGTCCAACGCCGAGATCGCCGACGAGCTGTACCTCGCCCAGAAGACCGTCAAGAACCATGTGAACGCGATCTTCGCCAAGCTGGTGGTCGCCAACCGTGGCGAGGCCATCGCGGTGTGGTTGGGGACCAAGCAGCACCGTTGATGTTCCGCGTGGCCGGACGCTTCACCTGTGCTGCGCGGTTCGCGCACGATCTGGGCCCTCTGGGCTCAGATCTGGGTCCCAGGGCCCGTGGCCGGGACCTGAGTGGCGCCTAGATTGTGGAGCACAGCACGACCACCCCCTGTCGCCCCCCGGCGTCGACTCAGCGAACAGAAAGATGATTCCCATGGAGAAGCTCCTGTCGGCCATGATCGCCTTCCAGACCCGCATGCTCACCGTCCGCGACGAGCGCGGCCAGGGCACCCTCGAGTACGTCGGCATGATCATCGTCGCCGCCATCCTCGTCGTGGCGGTCCTCCAGGTCACCGACACCGTCGACCTCGGCGGCGTCTTCCGGACCGCCATCGAGAGCGTCACGAACTTCTGATTCCCGCGCTCGGCGTGACGCGGACCCGACCTCGGGTCCGCGTTACTCTGTGCCGATCTCGGAGGCAGGAATGAACATGGACGGCCGTCGCACAGCACGCGCGCGAGGCGAGCAGGGGCAGGTCACCACCGCGCTCGTCATCGTGGTCATCGTCGGGCTGGTCACCGTCGGCATCTTCGGCGTCCTCGGCCTCGCCCGGGGTGTCGACCAGAAGAGCCGGGCCCAGAGTGCCGCAGACGCTGCCGCCCTGGCCGGCGCCGGCACGCTGTCCGACCAGCTGCCCGAGATCCTCGCCCTCGTGGACACCAAGGGCGACCTCGCCTCGCTCACCGGGTGTGCCCTCGGCCAGGATCGGGCCGAGGAGTACTCCCAGCGCAATGGCGCCACCTTGACGTCGTACTGCTTCGACCTCGCCCGGGACGAGGTGATGGCCGAGGTGGAAATGTGGGAGCCGGTCACCTCGGACGTCGGGCCGGCCGTCGCCAGGGCGATTGCTTCCACGGGGCTGGACATCTCGCAGTGCTCGTGGGCCGATGACGAACCTCCGGAGCCGGAGGAGTCCGAGGAGCCGAGCGAGGACCCCACCGACGAGCCCTCCTCGCCGCCGCCGCCCCCACCGCCGCCGCCGGACCTCGACACCACCTTGTCGTGTGGGCCGTTGACGGCCATCTTCACCATCGGCGGGGAGACGGGCCTGCTGAGGCTGGTCGATGTCCAGCTGTCGGGCAGCCTGGAACCCCGCCTCGTCGATTGAGACGACGTCACCGAGGAGCGTCCTCGTCTCGCTACCGTGGGGCCATGGCGCGCCAACCGCAAGGACGATTCTGGGGGATCCCGTACAACTGGGCGCGACCCACGCGAGCAGACCTGCGCGATGGCATCTGGGATCCAGCAGATCGCCGGATCCTCGCACCGAAGACGTACGGCTGGGGTTACGGCATCAACTTCTCGGCACTGATCCGGCGTCTCACGAGACGCTGAGCCCCTGACGCCGCTGCTACTCGCAGACTCCGCCGCAGGCCTCCCGGTCCAGCCCCCCGCGGCGGTGTGCGCCGGCGTCGAAGTGCTGGGTGTCCCCGGTGCCGTAGGTCCAGCGCAGGCCGTGGGCCGCCATGATCCGGACCACCCGGTGGGAGCGGGACCGCCACGCCACCCGCGGATGGGAGCGGGACTGCCACCAGGTGTTGGGCACCGTGCCCTGCGGGGAGCGGTAGGGGTTCTCCCAGGTGTTCAGGTCCAGGGAACGGCCGGAGGCGTGCGGCGAGCGCACCCCGGGTCGCCCGACCACCTGGCGGCAGTTGAACGCCGAGGTGTTGCCGGCGGCCATCGACCGGTAGTCGTCCGCGCCCTGAAGTCGTCTCGACCAGCCGAACCGGTCCACCCGGTACATCGCACGGATCGGCAGCTTCTCGCGGTACATGGCTTCCAGCGCCCCGGCCATCCGGCCGACCGCGTCGGCGTTCGCGACGAGCTCGCCGCGACGGCGGTAGCCGCGGTAGTCCCAGTAGTTGATCCGCAGGAGGCGCAGGTTGCGGCGACCCACCGGGCAACCCGCGTGCCAGCTCCGCCCGGTCATCTGGCGCCAGATGTGGTCGGGGATCGTCTTGACGACGCGGTTGGCGCCGGCGCCTTGGGCGTGCGGCTGGGGAGGGAGCGCGATCCGGGGGGCGGGGGCTCCCCGGGGAAGGGAGACAGGAACCCCGGGCGGCAGGTTGCGGATCTTGTGCACCCCGCTGCGATCGCCCTCGACCCAGTCCAGCCGGCCCGCCCGCGACCGCCAACGCGTGTCCACCCGGGGGCGCACGGTGATCTGTGCCTCGCCGTCGGCGCCGGTGTTGAGCCGCTTGACCAGGCGCCACGGGCCCCTGCGATCGCTCCGGTAGAGCCGCACCTGGCCCGCCACCGGTGCGCCGTTCCGGGCGATCCAGCGCACGGCCACCGCCACCGACTTCTCGTCGATCACCGACCGGGGTGCGCGCACCACCAGCGTGCTGCGCCGACGTACCAGCTGCACGGGGACCGGGCCGGTCGCGGCGGGGGCCTGGAGCTCGTCACCGGCGTACGACGCCCGGAAGACGTTGTCGTCGGATCGACGCGCGAGTGGGGCCGTCAGGGAGGCGTGACCCGCCTCGTCCGTGGCGACCTGGCCGAGGACGGTCCAGGCACCGGAGGCTCGACGCTCGACGTCGACGAGCGCTCCCGCGACCGGCGTACCGTCCTCCTGGGTCAGGTCGATGCCGAGCGCGCTCTCGTCGTCCGCATGACCGGGGGTCCCGCTCAGGGTGAGAGTCGTCGCGACCGGCTCGCCCGGCTCCGCGGCGCTCGCGGGCGCCACCGGGCCGGCGGTGAGCAGGCTCATCAGGACGGCAACGACCAGGTGGGCCGAAGATGGTCGACGGACTTTCATGGAGACCCCCGAGTGGTGAAAGTTGCCGTCACCCTAACTTCCAGCGGCTGGGCTGCGCGTTCGGCGCTGCTCGCGCTCGAGCGGCCATGACCCCGGTGCGGTCAGAAATGGCGGTCAAGCCCTCCGGACAAATTGAAGCCGCAGGTCAGACATGACGTCTGACCTGCGGCTTTTGCTTGTGGGCAGGGGCGGGGTCGAACCGCCGACCTTCCACTTTTCAGGCGGACGCTCATACCGACTGAGCTACCTGCCCAAGCGGGCGAAACCTTACCCGAGACCCGGCCCCGCTGCGAAAACGGGCTGGGTCGATGGTTTTGGAGGGCGGTGAGGCTCGCCCCTATGCTGTCGGAGCAGTCCGGCCCCCATCGTCTAGCGGCCTAGGACGTCGCCCTTTCACGGCGGTAGCACGGGTTCGAATCCCGTTGGGGGTGCCAATCTGCATGAGCTGGACGGTCTCCGAAGCCCGATTGGGAGTCCTCCGCACGTGTGGGTTAGAGTTCCACCGCTTGACCTGTTCACGTCGCAGGGAAGCACAACCTGGCCCCGTAGCGCAGTTGGTTAGCGCGCCGCCCTGTCACGGCGGAGGCCGCGGGTTCGAGTCCCGTCGGGGTCGCCATCGAACGCTCCGGATCACCCAGATCCGGAGCGTTCTGCATTTCCCCCATCCGGCCCACCCGCCCCCGCGTGCTCACCGTCCGCGCGCTTGAATGGAGCCGTGCCGATCGAGATGGAGCCCGAGCAGTTCGACGCCCTGGTCGATCGCGCCCTCGACGACATCCCCGACGAGATCGCCGAGCTCGTGAAGAACGTCGTCGTCCTCGTCGAGGCCGAGCCGCCCGAGACCGAGCCCGACCTCCTCGGCCTCTACGACGGCGTGGCGCTGACCGAGCGGTGGGGCACCCCACTGGTGGAGCTGCCCGACCGGATCTTCATCTACCGCGGCCCGCTGCTCGACATGTGTGACACCGAGGAGCAGCTCATCTCGGAGGTCCGGATCACCGTCGTGCACGAGGTGGCGCACCACTTCGGCATCGACGACGAACGCCTGCACGCCCTCGGCTACGCCTGAGCGTCGGCCGCGTCAGCCGAGCGAGAAGCCCAGCACGCACGCCGCCAACGCCAGCACGATCGTCGCCACCGCGTAGGACGGTACCGGCCACGCGACCGCGCTCGTGCACCTTCACCGCGAAGGCGGAGTACGTCGTGAACCCGCCGCACAACCCGGTGCCGAGCAGGGCCATCGGGTGCTCACCCAGCGCCAGTGCGGAGAGGAGCCCGAGCAGGAACGACCCGACCACGTTGGCGAGCAGGGTCCCCCAGGGGACGTCACGATCCAGCCAGTGGCCGGCCAGGAAGCGCAGGGGAGCGCCGAGGGCAGCGCCCAGGGCCACGAGCAGGGGAGTCATTCGTTGCCCTCCGCAGCCTCGAAGGCGAGCTGCGCCATCGGGGTCGACCAGTGCCGGGCCAGGGCGACGCCGACCAGGCACGCCCCCAAGGTCCCCAGGAGGTACGCCGCGGCGAGCGCGCCGCGGCCGTCGGCGAGCAACTCCCTTGCCTGCTCGGACGTGGCGGAAAGAGTCGTGAAGCCCCCGAGCAGCCCGGGGCCGAGCCCGACCGTGAGGACCTGGCTGCTGCGGACTCGGGCCAGCGCCGGCAGGGAGGCGAGGGCGAAGGAGCCCACCAGGTTGATGACGAAGGTCGTGACGGGGAAGCCGGACGAGTCGGGGAACGCCTCACCCAGCGCCCAGCGCAGGACTGCGCCGACAGCACCGCCCACGGCCACCGCGGCGACCAGACGCCACGGTGGAGGGGGTCTCACAAGGTGCGCCGCTCGACGTTCATCGGGGCATCCTGCCACGAGATGGGCGGCTCGCTCCTGCTCTGCCGCACGAACTCACCGAGCATCCACTGCTGGAAGTGCCGCTGCACGGGTGTCCGCGCCAGGGTCAGCAGCCGCTCCTCGCGACAGAACGCGTCCGCAAGATCGAGCAGCTCGAGGAAGCGGACCATCATCGCGGCCGTCTCACGCGGGATGCCGGCGTGGACGTCGGTGGGCCCGCCGCCCGGGCCCACGGCATCGTCGAGGGCGTCGATGCCGATCCCGTCCAGGATGCCGGTCTCGAGGGTGTCGAAGTGGTCGGAGAGGGTCTTGGCGATCGGATAGTCCGCGGCATGGGCGAGGGCCAGGAGACGGACCTCACGGCGCAGCTCGCGGTTGTGATGGAGGAAGTCGCGATACAGGTCAGGGGGGACACCGAGCACCTGGACGTGGACGTCGCCCGGCTGCGGAGTCCTGCGTGGCTTGGGCTCGGTGGCCCCGGTGACCACGCCCTGGACGAAGGAGTCGTGCAGGCCGGAGGACGGCACGAACCACACCACCTTGCCGTCGATCTCGACCTCGGTGCCCCAGGCGAGTGAGGCCCGCGCGACCAGGCCGAGCCCGCGGCCGAAGGTCAGCAGGACGTTGTCCCCGCCGTCGACCGCGTCTTCATCGGGGAGGGTCGGCAGGTCGAGCGATCGATCCCTCACCTCGACGCGAGGGAACTCCTCGGTCCCGCGGACGCGCACCTCGATCGGGCCGGTTCCGTGCAGGACGGCGTTGGTCACGAGCTCCGAGACGCCCAGCCGGGCAGACTCGAGGAGGTCGGGGCGACCGATGTCCGAGCAGATCTGCATCACCCACCTGCGCGCCTGCTGCGCGCCGAGCGGGCTGGGGCCCAGGGCCAGGGCCTGCCTGCTCAAGGGCACGGTGAACTCCCCGAGGACGGTGTGCGGAAACTGGACATTCGAGCGGGCTTTACCCCAGCCTCAAGGGGGCCAAACGCCGGTCTGGCCCACAGGGGCGACTGAATCCCGTCCCGCGCCCCATCGGTCGGTGGGCCGAGGGCTGAGCCGAATTGGTGCCGGGTGTGGTGCGGCGGGAGAATGGGCAGTCGAACGCTGTCCGGGACGGCGTGGTCCCAGGTCCATCGCAGTACGAAAGGTTCGTCATGGCACTCACGAAGACAGAAGGTCGCCACCAGGTCCTGGTGATCGGTTCCGGCTTCGGCGGGCTCTTCGGCACCAAGGCGTTGCGCCGGACCGATGCCGACGTGACGATGATCGCCAAGACCACCCACCACCTCTTCCAGCCGCTGCTCTACCAGGTCGCGACCGGCATCCTGTCCGAGGGCGAGATCGCGCCCCCGACCCGGGAGGTGCTCAGCGGCCAGCGCAACGCCCAGGTCCTGCTCGGCGAGGTCATCGCGATCGACCTCGAGGCCCGCACGGTCACCTCGCAGGTGCTCGGTCGCGAGAACGTCACGTCGTACGACTCGCTGATCGTGGCCGCCGGTGCCGGGCAGTCGTACTTCGGCAACGACCACTTCTCGGAGTTCGCCCCCGGGATGAAGAGCATCGACGACGCCCTCGAGCTGCGCGGGCGCATCTTCGGTGCCTTCGAGATGGCCGAGCTCGGCGCGATGCGCGGGGACAACGTCGACCACCTGCTGACCTTCGTGGTCGTCGGGGCCGGACCCACGGGGGTGGAGATGGCCGGGCAGATCGCCGAGCTCGCCCACCGCACCCTCAAACGCGACTTCCGCGCGATCAACACCCGCACCGCGCGCGTCGTCCTCGTCGACGCTGCCCCGCAGGTGCTCCCGCCGTTCGGTGCCAAGCTCGGCGCCAAGACCCAACAGGAGCTCGAGAAGCTCGGGGTCGAGGTGCTGCTCGGCGCGATGGTCACCGACGTCGACGAGCGCGGCATCGAGATGAAGTACAAGGACGGTCGGGTCGAGCGGCTCAATGCCGTCACCAAGATCTGGGCCGCGGGCGTGCAGGCGAGCCCGATCGGGCGCACCCTGGCCGAGCAGACCGGGGCGCCCCTGGACCGGGCCGGCCGGATCGGTGTCAATCCCGACCTGACGCTGCCCGGTCACCCCGAGGTCTTCGTGGTCGGCGACATGATCGCCCTCGACAATCTCCCCGGTGTCGCCCAGGTCGCGATCCAGGGCGCGAAGTACGCCGCCAAGGTGATCGAGGACCGGCTCGAGAACCGTCCGCCGCGTGAGCCGTTCAAGTACTTCGACAAGGGCTCGATGGCCATCATCAGCCGCTTCCGTGCCGTCGCCATGGTGGGCAAGCTGCGGCTCACGGGTGTGGTGGCCTGGCTGATGTGGCTGGCCGTTCACCTCGTCTACATCACCGGTTTCAAGAACCGCGTCACCGCGGTGCTGCACTGGTTCGTGTCGTTCCTCGGCCGGGGTCGCTCCGAGCGGACCACCACCGAGCAGCAGATCTTCGCCCGCAGTGCGCTGGCCCGGCTCAAGCGCGGCGCCACCGACCTCGTCTCCGAGCCCGGCTCGTACGACGCCTCGCGGGCGATCGTGGAGACCACCCGGCGCGCCGAGCTCGAGGCGCAGGCTGCCGAGGAGGCACGGCTCACCGATGCGGGAGAGCGCGGCGTACGGATCGGCGAGCGACAGTAGGTCGGCTCACCCGGTCTCATTCGAAGCGGGAGGGCGCCTTGCTGCGCTCCTGCTCCTCGAAAGCGGCCCGAGCCCACTGGGGGAGGATGAAGACCCCTTCGGCCTCCACCGTCAGGCCTTCGGCGTCGGACAGGTGCCCGACCGCGAAGGTCTTCACGCCCTCGACCCTGGCGATGTGGGCTTCGGCGCGCAGGGGCCCGAGCGGCGTACCGCGTCGGTAGCGCAGCGTGAGCGTGCCGGTCATGCCGGGCTTCCCGCCCGCCCCGGCGGCCTCGCCGAGCAGCTGGTCGAGGATCAGCGCCGACACTCCGCCGTGGACCAGCCCGGGTGGTCCTTCGTACGCCGCGCCGAGGTGGAAGTCCGACCACGCCCGGCCGGTCTCGTCGTGCTCGATCAGCAGCGGGGGAGCGACTGCGTTGCGGAGGCCGACCACGGCGTTGCCCCAGGGTCGGGTCTCTCCCGTGCTGTTGAAGCGGACGCCGTACGAGCCCTCGATCTGGCGCCGGCGCAGGCGCTCGGTGATCGCCTCGACCTCGGCGGTGGCGGCGAGGATCTCCTCGTCGTCGACCTCGGTGCGGATGGTCGCGTCGACCAACTCGCGCACGCTCTGGGCGAGCGGGCCGTAGAGGGCCTTCTGGCGGGCGATCTCGGCGGGAGGGACTTGTTCGTGCAGGTAGGGGGCCACCCCACTCATACTAGAACGTGTTTCAGTTGGCGACGCGGAAATGGGTCGAGGGACACAGCTCGCAGCGGACCCGCTCGTGATGGGATGGGCCGATGACGACGCTCGAGCTCCCCGATGTCCGCTGGCACGCCTCGTGGGCGGCGTCGATGCTGGAGTTCGGAGACGAGTACCCGCACGGCTCCGGCCTCGGCGACCCGTTCCCGACGTACGACGAGCCGGGGTGTGCGGCGTTCGCCGACACGCTGCGAGCCGCCGAACGCACGCCGATCCGGGCGGGCTGGGTGCCGTGCAGTTTCTTCTGGATCGTGGCGGACGCCCAGGTGATCGGGTCGCTCGCGCTGCGCCACTCGCTCAATGCCTGGCTGCTCGAGGAGGGCGGGCACATCGGCTTCTCGATCCGTCCGTCGCAGCGGCGGCGCGGTCATGCGGCGCGGGCGCTCGCCGCCTCGCTGCCCCGGGCGGCCGAGCGCGGGCTCGAGCGGGTGCTCGTCACCTGCGAGGAGGTCAACCTCGGCTCGAGGCGGACCATCGAGGGCGAGGGCGGCGTCTACGAGGACACCCGCAACGGCAAGCGGAGGTACTGGATCGAGACGGGCGCGGCGGCTCAGGCGCCCGGACGGTAGTACCGCAGCACGCGCATGAACTCCGTGGGATCGACCATCGAGGAGTCGATGACGAACGGCGACATGCTGCGGCGGTGGAAGAGCACCTTCCACTTGGAGTCGCCGGGCTTGCCCACGACCTCGACCGCGCTGTACTGGCTGGCGAGGTCGAACCGGTGCCGACTGCCGCCGCGCATGATCTCCAGCTGACCGTGGTGGACGGTCAGGACCGTCACTGCTGAACTGGCGCGGACCGCCCAGATGATCGCTGCCACGGCGCCCAGGGTTGCGGCGATCCCGATGCTCACCTGGTTCGGGTCCTGCTGGGCGAAGAAGCCCGCCACTCCCGCCGCGGCCAGCGCGACGAGGAGCAGCAGGCCCACCAAGCGGCGTACGCCGGTCCTGGGCGTGAACTCCACCAGCGCGGGGACGGGGTCCGTACTCCGGCGAGAGGTGGCCGCCGCGGCGGCGGCTTCCGCGGCCGCTTCGGCCCTGGTCTCGGCCGTCTTGGCGTGCGTGGGCGTCTCGCCCGGCGCCGTACGCGTGGAGCCGACGGGCGGTGCGACCGGCGGTGTCGCCGGGGCCGGCTTGCGGCGGCGTTCCCTGACCGCAGGGGTGGGCTGCGGGTCCGACTCGGACTTCGAGGCCTTCGAGGCCTTCGAGGCCTTCGGGGCCTTCGCGCGCTTCGGTTCCTTGGCCGGCTTCGTCCGTGCGCGACGCGAACCGGCGGCCGGGGGCGGGCTCGCGGGCCTCTCGGTCGGGCTCTCGGGGGTGGCGGCGGCTGCGGGGGCGACGTACGACGACGTCAGCGCGTCGAGGACGGCGCGCCCGGCGTCCGCGTGGCTGCCGTGGAACGTTGGTGGGGCGACCGGCGGCGGCGTCGTCGCTGGTGGTGACGGCGGGGTGGGGTCGAGGAAGACGGGTGGTGACGGCTCGAGCCCGGCCACGCTCGGGGGAGCGTCGAAGGTGAGCTCCTGGTCCTGCCAACTGGGCTTCGGCTCCGGGGCGGTGGCCACGTCAGGGGACACGTCGGGGGTCGGTTCGGGGGTCGGTTCACGCGTCGGCTCGGGCGTCGGCTCGGCGGCAACGGGGGCGGCGACAGGAGACGTCTCGACGACAGGAGCGTCCGCCGGGGCTTCCGGCTCCTCCTCGGGCTCGTCCGCCGAGTCGACCGCCGCGTCGTCATCGACCTGGGGGGTGGGGTTTCGGTGTGCCATCCACTGGTCGAAGAGATCGGAGCCGGACTCGCTCGAGCCGCCCGACGGTGCGTTTGCCATGGCGCCAAAACTACTCGGGATGTCGCCCGGGTTGGGGAGACCGCCCGAAGTGGTCGGCGGCGGACCCGGATCGGTGCTGCTGGTCAGTTCGCGGAGGATGGGTGGGCCCCGTGGGACTCGAACCCACAACCAAGAGATTAAAAGTCTCCTGCTCTGCCAATTGAGCTAGGGGCCCGGGACGTGCGGACGACAACGGGGAGAACCTCGGGACAACTCCGGTGTGGTTCGCCGCACGGTCAGGCGAGCCAAAGTATGCCGTCTGAGTCGTGGTCGACCCCTTCGGGGGCCTTCGGCTGGGGTGAGGTGACCGCGTTGTGGCTGGCTCGTTCACGGGCGAAGGACCCAGGGTCCGGACCCGCTGGCACCACGTGCGATCGCAGTCCTCAAGTCAGGGTCTTGACAGAACGCTGAGGTAAGTAGTTTCCTGATGGGAAAGTAGTTACCTTGAGGAAGGGGATGGCGATGGAGCCGCAGAAGCAGGACGCAGAAGCGATGCTGAAGGACGCAGGAGAGGTGGAGTCCGCCGTACGAGCCCGGGCCCCGCAGGAGTACCCGGTCTACGTCGGGATGGGTGTCACGATCCTGCTCTTCGGGATGGCCATCGACCTCAACGACAACTCGGGCGGGGTGGCCGGCCTGGTGGGCATGGCTCTCGTGCTGGTCGCCGTCGCCATCACGGTCGGCACGAATCTCCCCTACCTGCGTCGGTCTCGACAGGTGCGGACCCGGAGCACCCCGATGTGGCTGGAGTGGGCGCTCGGACTGTGGAGCGCAGTAGCCATCTTCTCCTGCGGGATCCTGCTCGACGACAGCATCGGCTTCTCCTACACCCTGGGGGGCATGGTGGGAGCAGTGCCGATCCTGCTGTGGGCCCGTCGGCTCCGGCGCGGCGTATGAGTGACCACCCACGGGCGCGCCTCGATGACCTGGTCCACCAGCCCGTGCGCTTCTCGATCCTGGCCGGGCTGGCCCAGGCCGACGAGTTGGAGTTCCGGTTCCTGCGCGACACGCTGCAGATCAGTGACTCGCTCCTGTCTCGCCAAGCCTCGACGCTCGAGCAAGCCGGTTACGTCGCCATCCGCAAGGGCCACGTCGGCAAGTGGCCCCGGACCTGGCTCAAGCTGACCCCCGCCGGACGTACGGCGTTCGCCGATCACCTCGCCACCCTTCGCGAGATCGTCGAAACCCCCACCAGCTCGTCAACCTGACAACGGCTGGACTTCGGCGATCAGCGGGCTCGCGGTCCTCACCCGGCCGGTGGCGACGCCTCGTCTCGCCATGCCGCTGAGGATGATCGCGCTCTCGTTCACGTTCTCGATCGGGGTCACTATTCACTTTGTGTATTCATAGTGTGTATTGTCGCCCGTATGAGTGTTTCTCGCGTTCTCCTCGGCGTCCTTGCCGAAGGCCCAGCACATGGGTACGACATCAAGCAGGCCCACGATCGCCGCTTCCCCGGGGCGAAGCCCCTCGCCTTCGGGCAGGTGTACGCCGCGCTGGCGAAGCTCGAGCAGGACGACCTCGTCGAGGTCGTCGAGCGGGCGCGCGAGGCGGGCCCCGATCGCGCGACGTACGCCATCACGGAGGCGGGGAGTGGCGCCCTGGCCGAGTGGCTCGCCGAGACCGAGCCGGCGGGGCCGTACTCAGCTGACGCGCTGGTCCGCAAGACCGTGACCGCGCTGCGGCTGGGCCGAGACGCCGCGGGCTTCCTCGGCACCCAGCGGCAGGTGCACCTGTCCGCGATGAAGAACCTCCTGGACCTCCAGGCCTCGACCGACGATGTGGCTGCCCGGATCGTCATCGACCACGCCGTCGAACACCTCGATGCAGACCTCCGCTGGCTCGAGACGGCCGCCGTCCGGGTCGGCCCCTCCACCCATGACAGGAAGACGCGATGACCCTCCTCTTGCAGGCCAGCTCCGTGCGTAAGTCGTTCGCCCAGACCGAGGCCCTGCGTGGCGTCTCGCTCGAGATCGACGCGGGCGAGGCGGTGGCGATCACCGGTCCCTCGGGCAGCGGGAAGTCCACGCTGCTCCTGTGCCTGGCCGGAATCCTGCGGCCCGAGGCCGGTGAGATCACCTACGACGGGCAGCGGCTCGACCTGCTCGGGGAGTCCGACCGGACCAGGCTGCGGCGCCGCGAGATGGGGGTGGTGCTGCAGTTCGGCCAGCTCGTCCCCGAGCTCACCGCAGCCCAGAACGTCGTCCTCCCGCTGCTGCTCGAGAAGCACGACCGCCCCTCCTCCCGCCGCCTGGCACTCTCCTGGCTGGAGCGGCTCGGTGCCCTCGATGTGGCCGATCAGGTTCCGGCCGAGCTGTCCGGGGGACAGGCGCAACGAGTGGCGATCGCTCGGGCGCTCGTCACGGGACCCCGGGTCGTCTTCGCCGATGAGCCGACCGGAGCGCTCGACACCGTGGCCGGTGAGCAGGTGCTGGGCCAGCTGTTGGGCGCGATCCGGGACACCAGCGCGTCTCTGGTCATGGTCACCCACGACAACCGGGTGGCGGCGAGGGCCGATCGCGAGATCGTGCTGCGCGACGGTGCGGTCGAGGGCGTCGAGGTGGCGTCGTGATCGCGCGGCTCCGCACGGAGCTGGGTCTGGTCGGAACCTTCCTGCGCAACGGCGGCGCCGCACGTGCGGCTCTGGTGGCGATGTGCACGGCGCTGGTCTCGGGGTTGCTGCTGGTGGCGCTCACCGTGGTGCTGTTCGCCGGGGTCGTAGCTCGGGAGCAGGAACTGGTCAGCGACCTGATCGCCGACAGCAGCACCCGCGGGGGCTTCTGTTGGCACTGCTGCTGATCTGCATCGCGCCGCTCGCGCTGCTCCGACAGGTGGTGCGCCTCGGCACGGCCACGCGCGAACAGCGGTTGGCTGCCCTGCGCCTGGCCGGTGCGACACCCGGCGAGGTACGTCGGCTCGGCGCCCTCGAGGTCGGCGTTCCGGCGTTCGTGGGCGGTCTCCTCGGGTACCTCGTCTTCGCCGCCTTGCGTGCCCTCGCTGGGGGCGGTGGCCCGGGGACGAGAGCGTTCGGCTCGTACGACGTGGCTCGACAGCTCCGTCTGGTGCCCACCTCGGTGCAGCCCGCGTGGTGGCAGGTGCTCCTGGTCGCGCTCGCGGTGGCGCTGCTCGGGGTGGTCGCGGGTGCCACCGCGTCGCGGTCCCTGCTGATCTCGCCGTTGGGGGTGTCGCGTCGGGCGCCCCGGGGCGCACCGCGGCCGTGGGGTGTCCTGCTGCTGGGTGTGGCGGCTGTGCTCATCGGTCAGAGCGTCGGCGCGGGCGCTGCGGACCGTGACGTCTTCGTCTTCGGCGCCGTGGCGGCTCTCGTGCTCGGACTGCTGGGGCTGGCTCCGTGGGTGGCCCACTGGGTCGGGCGGGTGGTGGCGGATCGGGCCTCGACCGTGCCCACCCTGATGGCCGGGCGCAGGCTCGTCGCTGATGCCCGGCCGGCCGGCCGGGCCGCTGCGGCCGTGGGGGCCATCGCTGCGGTGGCCGGCGGAGGAGGGGCTCTGGTGTCAGATCTGCCGAACACGTCAGGTGGCAAGGGGTTCGCCGACATCGACGCCTACTACACCGTGCCGGTGGTGCTCGGGGGGTTGGTGCTGCTCGCCGCACTGGTGCTCGTCGTGTTCTCGATGACGGTTCACGGCGTGGAGTCGCTCATCGACCACAAGCGGTCGGTCGCCTCCTTGGCGGTGCTCGGTGCCTCCACCGGTGAGCTCGCCCGGGCGCAGCGCTGGGAGGTCGGTCTGGTGGCGATCCCCATGGCGGTGCTCGGCGTCCTGGTCGGGTCCGTTCCTCTGCATCTCCTCTTCGACAGCGGGAGCCGCTACGCCTGGGTCTCGCTGCTCGTCAACATCGTCACCATCGCTCTCGTGTGGCTGGCGGTCATCGTCTCGACCCGCCTGACTCGCCCCTGGCTCGTCCGCGCGGCAGCTCCGGCCAACCTCCGTACGGCCTGACCGGGGTTGGAGCCCCGCCCCCAGCTGTAACGCGGTGTTATGGACGCTGGGCATGGCCCCGGGGCCCCACTCAGCGACCAGAACACCGCGTTACAGCGGGCTGGCGGGGGCGGCGGGCTCAGTCAGTCGCCGGCCTCGGCGGCCAGGCCGTCGAGGTCCAGGATCAGCAGCCGGCCCCGGCCCAGGCGCACCAGCCCGCGGTCGGCGTACTCGCCGAGGACCTTGGTCGCGGTCTCCCGCGAGGTACCGGCCAGGGCCGCCACCTGATCGTGGGTCAACGGCACCTGGATACCGCGTGCCATCGGCCGACGCGGCTGCTCGTCGGCAAGGAGGCACAGGGTCGAGGCGATGCGCTGCGGCACGCTCTTGAAGATGCTGTCGCTCAGTCGCCGCTCGAGCTGGGCGACCCGGTGCCCCAGGATCTCGGAGATGCGCGCGGCGATCCGGGCATCCGAGAGCAGGAGCCGGCGTACGTCGGCGTGACTCATCACGCAGACCGCGACCTCGTCGAGGGCCTCGGCGTAGTTGTCGTGCATCTGCTGTCCGAGCACCAGCATCTCCCCGAAGATCATCCCGGGCGTCAGGATCGCGGTGGTCAGCGCGCGACCGCCGCTGGAGACCCGGAAGATCCGCACCCGTCCCCGCTTGAGGATGAAGAGCCGCTCGACGGGCTGGGGTGGGGAGTAGAGCATCTCGCCGGCCGCGAACTCCGCCATCGGGGCGGCCGCAGCGATCACGCCCATCTCGTCGGGGGAGAGGTCGGCGAAGATCTCGACCTCGGACATGCAGAAGAGATCATCGGCGCTCTGTCCGCGACGCTCCACGTCAGCCATCTCCTCGCGGCGGCCCGGCGCCCACGGCGCGATCTCCGGCTGGTCGGGGTCGTCCAAGCCCTCCACGACACAGTACGTCGCACGCGGGCCCGACGTGGTCGATCGCACCGACGCGCCGCTCACGGCTGGCTCGCAGTCTCGGTCTCGGTCTCGGTCTCGGGCGACGACCGACGCCGACGTTGTACGACGGAGAGCCCGACGCCCGCGACGACCAGCCCGACCAGCAGCACCAGGAAGCCGGTGACGCCCAGGGCATCGACTCCGTTGGCCATCCGTCGCTGGAGGTCCAGGGCGCGAGTGATGATCGGGTCATCGGCCGCGCCTCCGCGCAGGACGCGCACCTCCCACCAGCCGTAGTAGGTGACGTAGGCGCCCACCAGCACGAGCAGGACGCCGCTGGCGGTCGGGACGAACCGGCCTGCCTGACGCATCCGGCCGACCAGCGAGGTCCGGGCCAGGGCGACGGCGACTGCCGCGGTGCCGACGACGAGACCCATGCCGCCCGCATAGAGAAGGAAGAGCCCCGCCCCCGCAGCCATCGAGTCGGATCGGAAGGCGGAGACGACGACCGCGAGGAACGGCGCGATCGTGCAGCTCAGCGAGGCCAGCGCGTAGGAGACGCCGAAACCGAACATCGACCGGACCGACCCCGTGATCGGTGCCCCGCCTGCGCGAGCCCGGGGCCCCGCGAGGGAACGTCCCGCCAGCAGCCACCCACCCACGCCGACCAGCACGATCCCCAGCGCGATCGTGAACCACGGCAGGTACTCCTGGACCGACGAGGCCACTGGTGCGACGACGAGTCCGAAGACGGCGAAGACCGCGGCGAAGCCGGCCGTCATCGCGGCCGTGAGCTTCAGGGCGCGCAGGACCGCGCGGGCCCGGCTCGGGTCCTCTTCGTGCAGCAGCATCGTGAGGTAGGCGGGGAAGAGCGCGAAGCCGCACGGGTTGAGCGCCGCCAGCATCCCGGCGCCCAGCGCGATCGCTGCGGAGCTCTCAGGCATGTCAGGCCACGAGGTTGCTGACCAGGTCGGCCAGCACCTGGTCGTCGAGGTAGCCGTTCTCGAGGACGTGGCCGTCCGCATCGAGGACGAGGTAGCTGCTCTGGGCGCGTACACCGAAGTGGCGCCAGATCGCCCCGTCCGGGTCGACCAGCTGGAGCGGCCCGGGCACCTCGCGGGCGTAGTCGACGATGGCCGAGGAGTCGTCGAGGCCCCCGACGCCGACCACGTTCACCCGTCCGTCGTACTCCTCGGCCAGGGCCTGGACGCCGGCGCTCTGGGCGCGGCAGGTCGAGCACCACGGCGCCCAGAACCACAGCACGGTCGGCTTGTCGGCCAGCGACGCCCCCTCGAAGCTCTCGCCGTCCACGGTCTGGCCAGTGAAGCCCAGATCTGCGACCGGGCCGTCGGCAGCGTCGGAGCCGGTGGCATCGGTCTGGTGGGCGCCGGAACTCGAGCCCGAGGCGTTGGCGTCCGCGACCGTGGAGTCGGCGGTCGAGCAGGCGCCCAGCAGCAACGCGCTGGCGAGGGCGAGGCCCGCGAGCGCGGACGTACGGCGGTGGGTTCCCAGAGTCATGTCTCCAGTGTGCGCCACGGTGCCCGGGCCGACCGTGACGGCGCTTACCGACGGCCGACCTCGATGAGGGCCAGACTCCAGGGCATGAAACGACACTGGGCGATCTGGGCTGCGGGCTTCCTCCTCGTGGTCACGGGCTGCGGATCAGGCGCCGCCGACGACAAGGAGGCCGGAGCCGAGGCCACCCAGGTCGCCCCGAGCGAGCCGGAGGAAACGCCCTCGGCCCTGGACAACATGCGCAACCCGGCGTTTCCCGAGCCGCTGATCGACGTCGACGCGGTTCTCTCCGGGGGTCCCCCGCCCGACGGCATCCCGCCGATCGACGACCCGCACTTCGACCGGGTCGACAAGGTCGACTGGTTGGCCGACAGCGAGCCGGTGCTCTCCCTGACCGTGGGCAAGGAGACGCGGGCCTACCCGCT
Source organism: uncultured Actinomycetota bacterium (assembly GCA_963850965.1). Lineage (GTDB taxonomy): Bacteria > Actinomycetota > Actinomycetes > Propionibacteriales > Nocardioidaceae > Nocardioides. The sequence continues at coordinate 419,148 of CAWKMT010000006.1, forward strand.
CCAGGTGATGACCTGGCACGAGATCGTCAACGACACGGTCGGGGGTGTCCCGGTGACCGTGACCTACTGCCCGCTGTGCAACTCCGGGGTCGCCTTCGAGCGCGAGATCGCCGGCCGGGTCCTCACCTTCGGCACGTCCGGACGCCTCTACGCCGACAACCTGGTGATGTACGACCGCCAGACCGAGAGCCTGTGGCCCCAGCTCACCGGCGAAGCGTCGATCGGGGTGCTCACCGGCGAGCAGCTGACGGCGATCCCGATGGGTGTGGTGGCGTGGCAGGAGTTCCGCGAGGCGTTCCCGGACTCGCTCGTCCTGAACCGCGACACGGGTTCTGATCGCCCCTACGGCCAGAATCCGTACGTCGACTACGACGACCCCGACAGCTCGGTGCCGTTCCAACTGCCCGAGAAGCCCGACGACCGGCTCCTCGTGAAGCAGCGGGTGATCGGGCTCTCGTCGGGCGACACCGCGACCGCGGTCCTGCGCAGCGTGCTCGTCGGCGCCGAACCCCTGGCGCTCGAGGTCGACGGCACCGAGCTGGTTCTCTGGCACCGGCCCGGGCAGTCCTCCGCCCTCGACTCGGGCACGATCAGCAAGGGCGCCGACATCGGCACGGTCGGGGTCTTCGAGGCCCGGCTGGGCAAGCGCCTGTTGAGTTTCGTCAAGCAGGGCAGCGGATTCCGCGACACCGAGACCGGGTCGCAGTGGAACGTCGTGGGCCAGGCGACGGCCGGGCCGCTGGCCGGCAAGCGGCTGACGCCCGCGGTCCACCTGGACACGTTCTGGTTCGCCTGGGCTGCGTTCCAGCCCGGAACCGAGCTCATCCGCTGACCCGATTCACGCCCGGGAGCAGCCCCGTCCAGGGGGCTGCGCGGGGGTTCGCAGGAGGGTCGGCAAAGAAATGTGCTCCCGGAATCCGTGTCTGGGCCATTGAGTTGGTACTGTCCTAGTTGCAACAGGTGCAAGTTCCAGCAGGTAAGACGCCCGCGGAAGTTTGTGATCCAACGGCGTTTCTTCTCATGGGTGCCAATCCTAGAGTCGGAGCGACGTGTCACCGCATCTCTTGCGAGGCCGTCGAGGTGACGGCCTTTCGCACCGATATAGGAGTACAGAGCAATGGCTCAAGGCACCGTGAAGTGGTTCAACGCCGAGAAGGGTTTCGGCTTCATTGCGCAGGAGGACGGCGGCGACGACGTTTTCGTGCACTACTCGGCGATTCAGACCCAGGGCTACAAGTCCCTGGACGAGAACCAGAAGGTCGAGTTCGACGTCACCCAGGGTCCCAAGGGTCCCCAGGCTGAGAACGTCCGCGCGGTCTGATCCCCGCGTCATGAAGACTGGGCAGCACCTGTCCGCATAAGTCTTCAGCGAGGCCCCACCCTTCCGGGTGGGGCCTCGTTACCGTTCGGGGGGTGATGTGACCCCCACAACGGGCCAGATTTGCAGGGTGTGCGTTTCATTTCGGTCGACGTCGGGCAGGCTGAGTTTCGGATCTCGGCCACCCCCACCACCACGAAGGAGCGACCCAGTGCAGGATCAGTTCGACGTGACCCTCGAGGACGCCGACCTTCTCGGTGAGGTCGAGTTGACCACCAATCTCATCATTGCCGCGAGCGAGGCCGACGACCACCTCTCCGCGGACCAGATCGACCAGATCCTGGGCGTCGACGACGAGCGCCGCTCCGCCGCCAGCTGATCCACCACCTCCCCTCCGCCGTGCGCCCCTGAGCGAGACGGCGACCTGATGGTCGAGGTCGCTCGCACGTCGACCTCTCGATCGTCGGCCTAGGGTGGGGGCATGACCCTTGCTCTAGGGCTCGACGACGTGGTGAAGACCTTCGGGAACGTACGGGCGCTGGACGGCCTGGATCTGCACGTGGAGGTCGGTGAGGTCCACGGCTTCGTGGGCCCCAACGGGTCCGGCAAGTCCACGACCATGCGGGTGCTGCTCGGACTGCTGCGCGCCGACTCCGGCCGGGCGCAGCTGCTCGGAGGAGATCCCTGGCGAGACGCGGCCACACTGCACCGGCGCCTCGCCTACGTGCCCGGCGACGTCAACCTGTGGCCCAACCTCACCGGGGGCGAGGTGGTGGACCTGATGGGGCGGCTGCGCGGCGGACTGGACGAGGCGAGACGCGCCGCGCTGATCGAGCGGTTCGAGCTCGACCCGACCAAGCGTGCGCGGACCTACTCCAAGGGGAACCGCCAGAAGGTCGCCCTGGTGGCCGCCCTGGCCTCGCGCGCCGAGCTGCTCCTCCTCGACGAGCCGACCTCGGGGCTGGACCCCCTGATGGAGGCGGCGTTCCAGACGTGTGTCCACGAGGCGGTGGCCGACGGGGCGACCGTGCTGCTCTCGAGCCACATCCTCGCCGAGGTCGAGGCGCTCTGCGGCAAGGTGAGCATCATCCGGGCCGGACGCATCGTCCAGAGCGGGACGCTGGCGGACCTGCGCCACCTGACCCGCACGACCGTCGTGGCCGAGACTGCCGCCCCCGTCGAGGGGCTCGCCGCGCTGCCCGGCGTGCATCGGACCACGTCCCACGACGCTCGGGTGACCTTCGACGTCGACACCGACCACCTCGACGCGGCGATGGCGCTGCTGACCCGGGCCGGGATCGTGTCGCTGACCGCGCACCCGCCCACGCTGGAGGAGCTCTTCCTGCGCCAGTACGACGACGACGTCACCGCATGAGTGCCTTCACCGGCACGTGGGAGCTCACCCGGCTGATCCTGCGCCGCGACCGGGTCCGGCTCCCGATCTGGATCGTCGCGCTGGGCGCGCTCGTCGGCTCCACGGCCCTGCTGGTGCCCGGGCTCTACGCCACCCCGGAGGCGGTCGCCGGGTATGCCCGGATCGCCGACTCCGCCGCCACCAAGCTGCTCAGCGGGCGACCCGACGGCCTCGACAACGTCGGTGCCATCACGTCGTACGAAGTGTCGGTCACCGGCCTGATTGCCATCGCGCTGATGGTGATCTTCCTCGTCGTGCGGCACACCCGGGCGGAAGAGGAGACCGGCCGCGCCGAACTCCTGCGGGCGACCGTCCTGGGTCGGCACGCCGGCACCGCCGCAGCCATGATCGTCGCCACGGCATCCTCCGTGCTCCTGGGCGTCGTCGACGCCGTGCTGCTCATCATCGGAGACCTCGAGGTGGCCGGCTCCGTGCTGCACGGGGCGGTCTTCGCCGCGACCGGGCTGGTCTTCACGGCGGTGGCGGCGGTGACCGCCCAGATCACGGTGTCCGCTCGCAGCGCGCGGGGCATCGCCGGGGCCGTCCTGGCGTTCCTCTTCGTCCTGCGCGGGATCGGTGACGTCGCGGAGAACTACGTGACCTGGCTCTCGCCGCTGGGGTGGGCGCTGATGGCCCAGCCGTACGGCGCGGCCCGCTGGTGGGTCCTGGCCCCGCTGGTGCTGCTGACCGCCGCCCTCTTCCTGCTCGCCTCGTGGCTCACGGCGCACCGCGACACCGGTGGTGGGTTGCTGCACCCGAGGCCCGGGCCGGCTCGTGCGCGTCCCTCGCTGAGCACCGGGATCGGCCTCGCGTGGCGACTGCAGCGCGGCAGCGTGGTCGGGTGGGGGATCGGGCTCGTGATGTTCGGGACCCTGGCCGGCACGATCGGCCCCGAGGTGAACGACCTGCTCGAGTCCAACCCGGAGATGCAGCAGTTCTTCGACCTGACCGGCGGCAGCCCGGCCGACGCCTTCCTGGCCACGATGTTCGCCCTGCTGGCCGTCACCGCCGCCGGCTACTCGGTCGCGTCGGTCAACCGACTGCACACCGAGGAGGCGGCGGGACGCGCGGAGGCGTTGCTCTCGACCGGGCTCTCCCGGACCAGGTGGGCGCTGGGTTCCTTGACGGTCACGCTCCTCAGCACGGTCGGACTGATGCTCCTGTCCGCCGTGGCGGCCGCGGTGGCCTTCGGGTTCGCCGACCCCGAGTCGGCGGGGTTCGGGCGCATCGTCGCCGCCGGCACCGTGCAGATCCCCGGCACGCTCGTGCTGGCCGGGATCGCCATGCTGATCACCGGATGGTGGCCGCGTCGGGCGCCGCTGGCCTTCGCCTTCGTGGTGTTCGCCTTCGTGCAGGTCTACCTCAGCGCCCTGCTCTCCTTCCCCGACTGGCTCAACGCGCTGTCCCCCTTCGACCACCTGCCGCTGATGCCGGTCGAGTCGTTCGCGGCGCTGCCGACGTTCACCGTCCTGGCCCTGGCCCTGGTGCTGGCGGCCCTGGGTGTCGTGGGGTTGCGTCGTCGCGACCTGGCCTGACCCGACCCGGGATTCGGGGCGGACCCGCGAGCGACGGTAGGTTGGGCCACCATGGCAGTTCACGACGATGCACGATCGCGACGCACGTTCGCGGTGATCAGCCACCCCGATGCCGGTAAGTCCACCCTCACCGAGGCGCTGGCGCTGCACGCGGCGGTCATCTCCGAGGCCGGAGCCGTCCACGGCAAGGCCGGTCGTCGAGGCACCGTCTCCGACTGGATGGAGATGGAGCGCGACCGCGGGATCTCGATCACCTCGGCCGCCCTGCAGTTCACCTACCGCGACCACGTCGTCAACCTCGTCGACACCCCGGGTCACTCCGACTTCTCCGAGGACACCTACCGCGTCCTGTCGGCCGTCGACTCGGCCGTGATGCTCGTCGACGCCGCCAAGGGGCTCGAGCCGCAGACGCTCAAGCTCTTCAAGGTCTGCGCGCACCGCGGCATCCCGGTCATCACGATCATCAACAAGTGGGACCGCCCGGGCCTCGACCCGATCGAGCTGATGGACGGCATCGAGAAGCAGATCGGCCTGCGCCCCACCCCGCTGACCTGGCCGGTCGGCATCTCCGGCGACTTCCGTGGCGTGATCGACCGCCGGACCGGAGGCTTCATCCAGTTCACCCGGACCGCCGGTGGCGCGACCCGCGCGCCCGAGCGACACATGGGCGCCGACGAGGCCTTCGACATCGAGGGCGAGGCCTGGACAACCGCCCACGAGGAGCACGAGCTCCTGAGCGCCGACGGTGCCGACCACGACCAGGATCGCTTCCTGGCCGGCGAGACCACTCCGGTGCTCTTCGCCTCCGCCCTGCAGAACTTCGGCGTCGCCCAGCTCCTCGAGATCCTCCTCGAGCTGGCCCCGCCGCCCTCGGACTCGCCGGCGCTCGACGACGTCGTACGCCCGGTCAACGGTGACTTCAGTGCCTTCATCTTCAAGGTGCAGTCCGGCATGGACTCCGCCCACCGCGACCGGTTGGCCTACGCCCGCGTCTGCTCGGGCGTCTTCGAGCGCGGGATGATCGTGACCCACGCCGGCACGGGTCGCCCCTTCGCCACGAAGTACGCCCAGGCCGTCTTCGGCCGTGAGCGCTCGTCGGTCGAGAAGGCCTTCCCCGGTGACGTGATCGGCCTGGTCAACGCCTCCTCGCTGCGGGTCGGCGACACGATCTACGCCGGGGACCCGGTGCGCTACCCGCCGATCGAGAGCTTCGCGCCCGAGCACTTCGCGACCGTCCGCGCCGTCGACACCGGCCGCTACAAGCAGTTCCGCAGCGGCATCGAGCAGCTCGACCAGGAGGGTGTCGTCCAGGTCCTGCGCTCGGACCTGCGCGGTGCCCAGAACCCCGTGCTCGCCGCCGTCGGACCGATGCAGTTCGAGGTCGTGCTCGCGCGGATGCAGGCCGAGTTCAAGGCCCCCGTGAAGATGGAGACCCTCGCCTACACCGTCGCCCGGCGCACCGACGCCGCCGGTGCGCAGGTGCTCGGCTCGGTCCGCAACGTCGAGGTGCTCAGCCGCTCGGACGGCACCCACCTGGCGCTCTTCCCCGATGTCTGGCGGGTCAAGACCGTCGCGCGCGACCACCCCGATCTGATGCTCGAGGCCCTGCCGGCCAGCACCGGCTGACCTCACCCCACACACTCTGCACGACGCGATCTACCCCGGAAGGGACACAGCCCACATGAGTCACCCGCACCCCGAACTCCAGAACCCCCCGAAGCTGCCCAAGAACGGCCTGCGCGTCGTACCCCTCGGCGGGCTCGGCGAAATCGGTCGCAACATGACCGTCTTCGAGTACGACGGCAAGCTGCTCATCGTCGACTGCGGGGTGCTCTTCCCCGAGGAGCACCAGCCCGGCGTCGACGTCATCCTCCCCGACTTCACCTGGATCCGGGATCGCATCGACTCCGTCGTCGCCGTGGTGCTGACCCACGGCCACGAGGACCACATCGGTGGCGTGCCGTACCTCCTGCGCGAGCGCAAGGACATCCCGCTCATCGGGTCGAAGCTCACGCTGGCGCTGATCACCGAGAAGCTCAAGGAGCACCAGATCCGTCCGGTGACCCAGGAGGTCAAGGAGGGCGACCACGCCGACCTGGGTGTCTTCGACTGCGAGTTCCTCGCGGTCAACCACTCCATCCCCGACGGCCTCGCGGTCGCCATCCGCACCGGTGCCGGCCTCGTGCTGCACACCGGCGACTTCAAGATGGACCAGTTCCCGCTCGACAAGCGGATCACCGACCTGCGTGGCTTCGCGCGTCTGGGCGAGGAGGGGGTCGACCTCTTCCTGACCGACTCGACCAACGCCGAGGTCCCCGGCTTCACCACCTCCGAGCGCGAGCTCGCCCCGGCCATCGAGAAGGTCTTCCGCGACGCCCCGCGCCGGGTCATCGTCTCGAGCTTCGCCAGCCACGTGCACCGCATCCAGCAGGTGCTCGACACCTCGCACGCGCACGGCCGCAAGGTGGCCTTCGTGGGCCGCTCGATGGTGCGCAACATGAAGGTCGCCCAGGACCTCGGCTACCTCACCGTGCCGCCGAACCTCATCGTCCCGCTCGACCAGCTCGAGCGGATGCCCGCCAACAAGGCGACCCTGATCTGCACCGGCTCCCAGGGCGAGCCGATGGCCGCGCTGTCGCGGATGGCCAGCCGCGACCACAAGATCCGGGTCGGCGAGGGCGACACCATCCTGATGGCCAGCTCGGTCATCCCCGGCAACGAGAACGCCATCTCGAACGTCATCAACGGCCTCACCCGCTGGGGCGCAGCCGTCGTCCACAAGGGCAACGCCAAGGTGCACGTCTCGGGCCACGCCAGCGCCGGCGAGCTCGTCTACTGCTACAACATCGTCAAGCCCAAGAACGTCATGCCCGTGCACGGCGAGTACCGCCACCTGCGGGCCAACGCCGACCTCGCGATCAGCACCGGCATGGACCCCAAGCGGGTCGTGCTCGCCGAGGACGGCGTCGTCGTCGACCTCGTCAAGGGCGAGGCCAAGATCGTCGGCAAGGTCCGCGCGGGCAACGTCTACGTCGACGCCCAGACCGTCGGCGGCGTCACCGAGGCCACCCTCAAGGACCGGCGCACGCTGGCCGAGGAGGGCGTGGTCACGGTCCTGGCGATCGTCGACGCCGACACCGGCAAGCTGGCCGACCGCCCGGACTTCCTGGTCCGCGGCTTCGTGCACGACCCCAAGGCGTTCGACCCGGCCGTGCAGGTCGTCGAGAAGACCCTGGAGCGCGCCGCCGCCGAGGGCATCGGGGACCCCCACCAGCTGGAGCAGATGATCGGCCGGGACGTCGGGCGCTGGTCGCACCGCACCTTCCGCCGCAGCCCGCTCATCATCCCGATCGTCATCGACGCCTGATCGGCTGACCTGATCTCGGTCTCGGGATCAGGTCAGCAGGTCGCGAAGAGGACCGGGCCGGTGCTGAGGTCCGAGAGGACGTAGGTGCCCTCGCGAGGGGCCAGGTCCATCCGGACCAGGCTCCCGTCCGCGACGACCGAGTCGACCTCGAACCGGTCGCTGAAGTCGCCGCCCTGACCGGGGGCCGGACCGGCCGCAAGGACCGCCCGCGAGTCGGCGTTCGCGCGGGCCTGGTCGTCGTTCGCGAAGGCCATCACCACGCGCACCGTGCGGTCCGGCTGGATCGACATCGCGAAGCTGCGGATCGGGCTGACCTTGCCGGCACTCGCGACCAGCTCGGCCGCCTGCTGCTGGTCGGAGTCGTCGGCCTGGCTCATGGCGAGCGCCGTGCAGGTGTAGGTGCCGTCGTACACCGAGGCGGAGATCGCCTGCGCCGACGCGTCGACCGTCGCGGCCAGGTCGTCCTGCACGCCGTCGGCGTCCTGGACCGACTGGACCGCTCGGCCCAGGAAGTCGGCCTTGTCGCTGGTGAGCAGCAGGCGCTCGTCGGCGAGGAACGCGAGGTACTGCAGCTCCGGGGTGAGACCCGAGCCGATCCGGCTCAGCAGGTCCTCGCCACCGTTCCAGACCCCCACCTCGGAGCTCGGTCGGGTGTAGCCGAGCTCCTCCACCTGGTCCTGGAGGTCGGAGAAGTCGATCTCGTCCGGCAGGTGCAGCATCACCACGGCGCCGCGAGGACCCTGGCTGAAGAGCTCCCAGTCGACCGAGGCGGGCGAGAAGCCGAAGCGGGTCTGCAGCAGGGACGCCGACTCGACCAGGGCCGAGGTCGAGGTGAGGTCGGCGTCGTAGCCGCGGTCGAGGAGCTTCTCGAGTTCCGAGTTCGGCGAGGCGGCGTCCAGCTCGACGTCGAGCTGGTCGCGGACTGCGGCCCAGTCGGTCCACGAGAGCCGCACCGAGTCGGGCGGCGCCAGGGCGCTCGCGCGTTGGAAGTCGGAGAGCCTGGCGTCGCGCCACCAGAGCACCCCACCACCGACCAGCCCCAGCAGGAGGAGTCCGACGAGCGCGGCAAGGACCGTGTTCGTGAGACGTTTCGCCACGGGGGCTCCTGTTCGGGGAGAGGTGGTGTGAGACTAGCCGCATGGCCCAGCAGCGGGCGCCGCATCCGGCGCCCCCGACTCCCGAGCGACGGACCAGCTCTCGGGACATCCAGGCCGCCGGCGTCGTGGTGTTCCGCCCCGGCAAGCAGGTGCTGCTCGTGCACCGGCCACGGTACGACGACTGGTCGTTCCCCAAGGGCAAGCTCGACCGCGGTGAGCACCCGACGACCGCAGCGGTGCGTGAGGTCGAGGAGGAGACCGGGCTCCACGTCCGGCTCGGACCGGCGCTGAGCGGCCAGCGCTACTCGACCGGCGACGCCAAGAACGGGCGGCTCAAGACCGTCCACTACTGGGTCGGCCGGGTCGTGGGCTCCGACGACGTCAGTGGCTACCGCGTGAACGACGAGATCGACCAGGTGCGGTGGGCGCCGTACGACCAGGCGATGGAGCAGCTCACCTACCCCCACGACCGGGAGACCCTCGCCGAGGCGAAGAAGCTGCGCCGCTCGACCCGCGCGCTCGTCGTCGTACGCCACGGCGCAGCGCGCTCGCGCAAGGCCTGGCGCAAGGACGACCGGCTCCGACCGATGCTGGCCTCGGGCCGCCTCCAGGCCCAGGAGCTGGTCCCCGTGCTCGCGGCGTACGACGTGACGCGGGTGATCAGCTCGAGCAGCACCCGTTGTGTCGAGACGGTGCGGCCCTACATCGACGCGACCGGGTCGAAGCTGGAGGAGCACGACGGCCTGAGCCAGGAGGACTCCACGGCCGACTCGGTGGCCGCGATCGTCCACGACCTGATGGCGGGGGACCGCGGTGCGGTGCTCTGCACTCACCGGCCGGTGCTGCCCCACGTCTTCGAGGCGCTGGCGGTCGAAGAGATGAAGATGGAGCCCGCAGAGCTGCTCGTGGTGCATGTGCGTGGCGGGGTCGTGGTGGCGCTCGAACGCCACGCGATGCCGTGAGCTCCCGGTCGAGCGCGAGTGATCGTCGTCTCACCGTGCGCTCGGCGACGGGAGATGGGCAGCCTGAGTTCACCCGGCGTTCACTCTCGACCGCTGAACCGGTCACTCGGCGTCCCTAGCGTGCTCGTCGTCAGCATCGACGACTTCAGGAGTTCGAAGTGAGAAACACTTCCATCCGCCGCGCACTCGTGCCCGGTATTGCCGCCTTGACGCTCTCCCTCTCCGCCTGCGCTGCAGGCAACGACGCCTCCGGCAGCGACTCCGGCCTCTCCGGCACGTTGAACGGTGGCGGCTCGTCCGCCCAGGAGTCGGCCCAGAGCTCGTGGCGTGCGGGCTTCCAGGGTCAGAACTCGGGTGTGACCGTCAACTACGACCCGGTCGGCTCCGGCACGGGGCGCGAGAACTTCCTCTCCGGCGCCTACCTCTTCGCCGGCTCCGACTCCGCCCTGAGCGACGACGGCGAGCTGGCCGCGGCCAAGAAGCGCTGCGCCGGTGAGGACGCGATCGAGGTCCCCGCCTACGTCAGCCCGATCGCGGTCGTCTTCAACCTCGAGGGGGTCGAGGAGCTCCAGCTCTCCGCGCCCGTCCTGGGTGACATCTTCGCCGGCAAGATCACCTCGTGGAACGACCCGAAGATCGCGGCCGACAACCCGGACGCCACGCTCCCGGACGTGACGATCACGGCCGTCCACCGCGCCGACGACTCGGGCACCACCGGCAACTTCACCGACTACCTCGAGCAGGCTTCCGGTGGCACCTGGAAGTACGAGGCCGACGGCGTGTGGCCGATCAAGGGCGGCGAAGCCGGCGACGGCACCTCCGGCCTCGTGGCCGCGGTCAAGTCGGGCAACGGCACCATCGGCTACGCCGACGAGAGCCAGGTCGGCGACCTCGGCGTCGTGGCCATCAAGGTCGGCGACGAGTACAACCTCCCGTCCGCCGAGGGCGCAGCCCAGGTCCTCGCCGGCTCGCCTCGCGTCGAGGGTCGCTCGAAGTTCGACATGGCGATCGACGTGGACCGCAGCACGACCGAGTCGGGTTCCTACCCGATCTCGCTCACGTCGTACCTCATCGCCTGCCAGCACTACGCCGACGCGAATGACGCAGCGCTGGTGAAGGGCTTCCTCTCCTACGTCGTGTCGAGCGAGGGCCAGCAGGCCGCCGCCGACCAGGCCGGCTCCGCTCCGCTCGAGTCCAGCCTGCAGCAGGAGGCGGCTGCGCTCGTCGCCCTGATCTCCGCGAAGTAACCTTCAGCAGTCGATCTTTCTCGGGGGTGCGGCGAGTCGGACATCCGGCCCGCCGCACCGCCGTGTTCACCGGATAGTCCAAGGAGCACCGTGTCAGTCACCACCTCCCGGGAGAAACCACCCCGGAGCCGCGGCGACCGCATTTTCTCCGGGACCGCTCGCGGTGCGGGTCTGACCATCCTCGTGGCGCTGGCCGGCGTCTTCGTCTTCCTCACCATCGAGGGCATCCCCGGGTTGACGCAGTCCCCGGAGACCTACGCCCCGAACGCCAACTTCCTCAGCTACGTCGGTCCGCTCATCTTCGGGACCGTGCTGGCAGCGCTGCTGGCGCTGATGCTCGCGGTGCCGTTCGCCTTCGGCATCGCCCTGTTCATCTCGCACTACGCGCCGCGTCGTCTGGCCGTCCCGGTCGCCTACGTGATCGACCTGCTGGCCGCCGTCCCGTCGGTGGTCTTCGGCCTCTGGGGAGCCCGGTCGCTCGCACCGGCGCTGGTGCCCGTCCACGGGTGGCTGGCCGAGCACCTCTCCTGGCTGCCGTTCTTCAGCGGCCCGGCCTCGGTGACCGGCCGCACGATCTTCACCGCCGGCATCGTGCTGGCGATCATGATCCTGCCGATCATCACCGCGATCTCGCGCGAGATCTTCGCCCAGACCCCGCGCCTCGACCAGGAGGCCGCGCTCGCGCTCGGCGCCACGCGCTGGGAGATGATCCGGATGTCGGTCTTCCCCTACGCCCGCTCCGGCATGGTCTCGGCCGTCATGCTCGGTCTCGGTCGCGCGCTCGGCGAGACGATGGCGGTGGCGATGGTCCTCTCGGCCAGCCCGGTGGTGACGTTGAACCTCATCTCGAACACCAACCCGGCGACCGTGGCGTCCAACATCGCCTCCAGCTTCGCCGAGGCGACCCCGGCCAAACTCAACGTGCTGATCGCCACCGGCCTGGTGCTCTTCGCCGTCACCTTCGCCGTGAACTTCGCTGCCCGGTGGATCGTGACCAGCAACGAACGGAAGATGGCGCGATGAGCACCGACTCGATGGTCGCCGCCCAGACGCCGATGTCGCTGACCCATCCGCGGCTCCCGCGGTGGGCCCCGATCCTCGTGCTGGTCCTCTCCCTTGCCGCATCGGGGCTGCCGGCCCTCCTGGGGAGCTGGGGCCTGATCGGCTGGCTGAGCCTGGCCCTCGTCCTCTTCCTCGTCGCGCTGCCCCTCTGGTCGTGGAGCGTCGAGAACGCCCGTTCGGCCGTCGACCGGCTGATGACGGCACTGATCGCGTCGGCCTTCGGGGTCGCGATGGTCCCGCTGTTCTGGCTGATCTTCAAGGTCGTCCACGACGGTGCCGGCCGGATCAGCGTGAGCTTCCTGACCTTCGACATGCGCAACGTCGTGGGCGAGGGCGGCGGGATCTACCACGCCCTGATGGGCACTCTGCTGGTGACCGCGACAGCCACCGTGATCTCGGTGCCGATCGGGCTCTTCGCCGCCATCTACCTCGTCGAGTACGGCAAGGGCAGCAAGCTGGCCAAGTGGATCACCTTCCTGGTCGACGTGATGACCGGGATCCCCTCGATCGTGGCCGGTCTCTTCGCGCTGGCGCTCTTCGTGCTCTTCTTCGGCCCGCAGGTCCGGATGGGCTTCGGTGGCGCCGTGGCGCTCTCGCTGCTGATGATCCCGATCGTGGTGCGCTCGGCCGAGGAAATGCTGCGGCTGGTGCCCATGGACCTGCGCGAGGCGGCGTACGCCCTGGGGGTGCCGAAGTGGAAGACGATCACCAAGGTCGTCATCCCCACCGCGCTCGGCGGCATCGTCACCGGCGTCACCCTCGCCATCGCGCGGGTGATCGGGGAGACCGCCCCGCTGCTGGTGATCGCCGGCAAGACCGACTCGGTGAACTTCAACGTCTTCGACGAGCGGATGACCACGCTCCCGGTCTACATCTACTACTCCTTCACCCAGCCCGGGGTCCCCGCGGCCGGCGCCACCCAGGCGCCCGGCATCGACCGGGCCTGGGGTGCTGCACTGGTGCTGATCGCGCTCGTGATGGTGCTGAACCTGCTGGCGCGTGTCGTCGGCCGCTACTTCGCTCCCAAGAAAGGCTGACGTCCCATGGCCAAGAGCATTGATGTGTCGGACCTCGACATCTACTACGGCGACTTCCTGGCAGTCCAGGGCGTCAACATGACGATCAAGGCGCGGTCGGTGACCGCGTTCATCGGTCCGTCCGGCTGCGGCAAGTCGACCATGCTGCGCTCGCTGAACCGGATGCACGAGGTCATCCCCGGCGCCCGCGTCGAGGGCAAGATCATGGTGGACGGGCAGTCGCTCTACGACCCCTCGATCGACCCGGTCGCCGTACGCCGCCAGATCGGGATGGTCTTCCAGCGCCCCAACCCGTTCCCGACGATGTCGATCTACGACAACGTCCTGGCCGGCAACCGATTGAACTCCAAGAAGCTCAAGCGGGCCGAGGCCGACGACATCGTCGAGCGGGCGCTCAAGGCCGCGAACCTCTGGGTCGAGGTCAAGGACCGGCTCAACAAGCCCGGCATGGGTCTCTCCGGTGGCCAGCAGCAGCGACTCTGCATCGCCCGGGCGATCGCGGTCGAGCCGCAGGTGCTGCTGATGGACGAGCCGTGCTCGGCGCTCGACCCGATCTCGACCTCGGCGATCGAGGACCTCATCCACGACCTGAAGTCCGACTACACGATCGTGATCGTCACCCACAACATGCAGCAGGCGGCCCGGGTCTCCGACGACACCGGCTTCTTCAACCTCAAGGCGACCGGCGAGCCCGGCCAGCTGGTGGAGTTCAACGCCACCAAGAAGATGTTCACCACCCCGGACCACGAGTCCACCGAGGCCTACATCTCCGGCCGCTTCGGCTGACCTGCCACTTTTGGCCGCCGTACGGGCGCTGACCTGCCACTTATGGTCGCCTGGGAGCAACCAAAAGTGGCAGGTCGACGGTGTTGGAGCGGCCATAAGTGGCAGCTCACCTCACTTGAAGCTGACCTTCACCTGCAGCTCGTTGCCACCGTCGCGGGTCTTGGTGACGGTGAGCACCGTGCCGAGGCCGGCGACCAGGGTCGATGCCCACGGGTTGTCCGCCGACCAGTAGCGCGCCGGGTCGGAGTCGTCGAACGTGGCGATCCCCGGGCTCGACGGGACCGTCTTGGCCGCTCCCTTGCGGTGGAAGGTCACCTCGTCGGTGGCCTCCTGACCGAAGGTCGCGTCGAACGGCTGGCGCCGGTTCCCGAGGCGGACACCGTCGTCGAAGACCACCGGAGCCGGTCGGGCGTCGACCGGGAGTACCTCGCCGTGGCCCTCGTGGACCCTGGTGTTGTTGTCGGTGTACTCGCCGTCGACGTACCAGACCAACATGCCGTTCTGGAACGGGAAGCGCTCGACCCAGTCCGGCTTCGTGGTGGACCAGCCGAAGTTGTACGGCCCGGTGCGCAGGGTCTCGTCGTAGCCGCTGTAGACGCGGTTCTCGGCGAGGTAGTAGTGCGAGACCTGGTCGGTGGTGGTGCCGTCGATGATGGTGAAGCCCTTCGGCGTCCACACCCCAGCGCCCGACTCGACGTCGTCGACCGGGCCGGAGACGCCGTCCTGGGTCACGGTGAGGTCGTCGAGGAAGGGCCCGCTCCCGTGCACGCCGCCGTCGCTGCTGTAGCGGAAGCGGAACTGCACGCTCTGCCCGACGAACTCCGAGAGGTCCCAGGAGGTCTGGGTCCAGTCAAAGGTGCCGTCGATCGGCTGGCCGACCTGGGTCCAGGTGGCGCCATCGTCGGTGGACACCTCACCGAAGAGGAAGTCGTAGTCCTCCTCGGTGTCGTTCTGCAGCCAGGCGTCGACCGAGGCTGACGTGACTGCACCGGTCAGGTCGACCGGGCGGGTGAGCGTGGTGTTCAAGTTGTCCGCCGAGCCGCCCCACCACTCGGCGCTGCCGGAGCGCGGTTCGTTGTACTCCGTGGTGAGGGTCTTGTCCGGCAGGTTCACGACCAGGGCCTGCGCGGAGCGGTTCTTGGCTGCCAAGTCGGCCGGGTTGAGCTTGACCGAGCTGTCCTGACCGAAGTCGACGGCCCGGTAGTCGAGCCAGCCGAGCTGCAGCTTCTCCCACGGACCCATGTAGCCCGGCGTGGTGCCGATCGCGTCACCGCCTCGGTTGAGCCACGAGCCGCCGCTCATCAACGTCCAGAAGCCGGTGCCGTTGTCGCCACCCGAGGTGTCGTACAGGTCCGGAAGGCCCAGGTCGTGGCCGAACTCGTGGGCGAAGACGCCGAGGCCGCCGTTCTCCGGCTCCGTCGTGTAGTCACCGATCCACAGGCCCGAGTCGCCCAACGGGACGCCACCTGCCTGGTTGAACCCGGGGCCGGTCTTGCCGAAGTCGCTCGAGAAGGCGTACCACCGGTGCGACCAGATGGCGTCGCCACCCTGTGCGCCGCCGCCGGCCTCCTCGCCCTCGCCCGCGTGGATCGCCTGGAAGTGGTCGATGTAGCCGTCGGGCTCGTTGAAGTCGCCGTCCTGGTCGTAGTCGTAGCGGTCGACCTTGTCGAACTGCGTGAGGTAGTCGGCGATCTCGGCGTCGCTCTTGCCGGCGGCCTGCTGGGCGGCGTACCAAGCGGTCGCGGTGTCCTTGACGTAGTTCCAGTAGCCGTCCGAGCCCTTGACGGAGTTGGAGCCGTAGCGGGCCTCGTTGAACGGCACGGTGACCCAGTCGGACACGTCGCCGGCAGCGAGGAATCGGCCGTTGGACTGCTTGTCGTAGAAGTCCTTGAAGGACTCGCCGTCACCGAACATCAGGTCCAGGTAGTGGCCGCGGTCGAAGTCGGCGACCCAGTTCGTGGTGTTGTCGTCGGTGGCGTTGCCGTCCCAGGTGCGGTCGGGCTCGGGGATCTGGTTGTGCACCGGGCCGGGGGCGGTCGACTGCCCGGGCAGGGTCTGGGTGCCGAAGTCGGTGAGCACCGTGAAGATGTCCTCCTCGCGGTTCACCGGGTAGTTCACGTACTTCGACTTCTTGGGCTCGCCGTTCGGGCCCTTGCCCTTGGACGGCACCTCGATGACCCGGTTGCCCTTGATCATCTTGGTCGTGGCCTGGCCCTTGACGAGCTTGGTGACGGCATCCTTGCGCACCTTGGCCGCCGCATCGGCGAGCGGGTTGGGCAGGTTGTCCGGCTGGGACGCCTGCTGGGCGGCCGGATCGCGGTCACCCTGTTCCGGGCTGTGGGGGGTCGCATGAGCCTGCATCGGGGCAGCGAGGACGGTGGCGGCGAGCGCAACCGTGGCAAGACCCGAGACAGCGCTCCAAGAGCGCTTCTTCACAATTCCTCCTGTGTCATGTGCGCCGGATGAGGCGCGAGTGGTATCTCAACACAGGACTGGCCGCTTGGCGAGGGTCGTACATCGCCGACCTGCCACTTTTGGCCGCCGTACGGGCGCTGACCTGCCACTTATGGCCGCCTGAAGCGGCCACAAGTGGCAGGTCGACGTGTTGTGAGCGGCCAAAAGTGGCAGGTCAGGGGAGTTGGAAGACCACGCGCAGGAGCCAGTAGCACAGGGCGGCTGACAGCCCGGCCGCTGGGAAGGTGAGCACCCACGCGGTCACGATCGAGCGGGCGACGCCCCAGCGGACCGCGGAGAAGCGCTTGGTGGCACCCACCCCCAT
The DNA here is from genome assembly GCA_963850965.1 of uncultured Actinomycetota bacterium. GTDB lineage: Bacteria > Actinomycetota > Actinomycetes > Propionibacteriales > Nocardioidaceae > Nocardioides. Next base: position 435,752 of record CAWKMT010000006.1, read on the forward strand.
CACCGCCGAGGTGATGGTGTGCGTCGTCGAGATCGGCGCTTCGAAGACGTACGCCGTGGTGTACAGCACCGAGGCCGCGACCGACTCGGCCGCGAACCCACGCGGCGGGTCGAGGTCGATGATCCGGCGCCCGAGCGTGCGCATGATGCGCCACCCGCCGGCGTAGGTGCCGAGCGAGATCGCCCCGGCGGCCGCCACGATCACCCACAGGGGGAGACCGTCGTCCTTGGCGACGTAGCCGCCGGTGAGCAGGGCCAGGAAGATCACGCCCATCGTCTTCTGGGCGTCCTGCAGGCCGTGCCCCAGCGCCATCGCGGCTGCGGAGGCCGTCTGCGCCAGTCGGAAGCCGCGGTTCGCCTTGGCGGGCGAGGCCTTCTTGAAGATCCACATGATCGCGACCATGACGAGGAACGCGACCGAGAAGGCGAAGATCGGCGACACGATCATCGGGATGAGCACCTTGTCGATCACCTTCGCCCAGTCCACGAGGGTGCCGGAGGCGAGCGCAGCCCCGACCAGCCCGCCGATCAGCGCGTGGGACGAGGAGGAGGGCAAGCCGTAGTACCAGGTGATGAGGTTCCAGGCGATGGCGCCGACCAGGCCCGCCATCACGATGACCAGCCCATGGGTGCCCCCCGGTGGCGTGATCACCTCCGAAACGGTGGTGGCGACCTTCTGGCCCAGGAAGGCGCCGACGAAGTTCATCACCGCCGCGAGGACCAGGGCGACGCGTGGGGTCAGCGCTCGGGTCGAGACCGAGGTCGCGATGGCGTTGGCGGCGTCATGGAAGCCGTTGGTGTAGTCGAAGACGAGGGCGACGACGACCACCGCGATGATGATCGCGAGTTCCACCGGTCAGGACTCCTTGACCACGATCTGCTCCACCGTGTGGGCGACCGCCTCGAAGGCGTCGATGGCCGACTCGAGGGACTCGACGATGTCCTTGAGCTTGAGCACCTCCATCGCCTTGAACTCGCCCCCGAAGAGCTGCGCCAGCATCCGGCGGTGGTTGCGGTCGCCGACGTTCTCGAGCCGGTTGATCTCGATCCAGTACTCGTCGAGGTCGCGCATGGACTTCAACGACGGCATGGCCTCGGCCGTGAGCTCGGCACAACGCCTGATCACCTCGACCTGGTCCGACAGCTCGGGCGGCAGGAACTTCACCTCGTAGAGCAGGATCAGGTCGACGACCTCGTCCATCATGTCCATCACGTCGTCGAGGCCGGAGGCCAGCGCGTAGATGTCCTCGCGGTCGAACGGCGTCACGAAGGTGCTGTTGACCCGACGGATGATGGAGTGCGTCGTCTCGTCCGCGGCGTGCTCGGCCGCGCGCATCCGTTGCGCGACGTCCTCACGGTCCGCCGTCTCGTCGAGCATCTCGGCGAGGAGGTCAGCGCCTCCGACGAGGTGGCTGGCAGCTTCGCTGAACAGGTCGTAGAAGGTGGCGTCGACCGGGCGGAATCTAAAACCCACGGGGAACTCCTGGAGAGCAGGATGGGAACGGGCTCATGCTAGGGGGTGAACCGGGCTCGGGGGCAACCCCGCCCCCGCGTGGTCACGAAGTAGTGCCGCGGCGCTTGCGCTGACGCTCGATCAACGCCTCCTGGAGGTGCACCGACCCGTCGTTGAGCGTCCACGCACCGTCGTTGCCCAGGAGCCAGGCGCTGGTGTCCTCGGCGAAGGCCAGATCGAGCAACCGCTCGATGGAGGCCAGGCTCGCCTCGCCGGGCAGTCGGACGAGCACCTCGACGCGACGGTCGAGATTGCGGTGCATCATGTCGGCCGAGCCGATCCAGGCGGTCGGTTCGCCGGCGTTCTCGAACCAGAAGACCCGGCTGTGCTCGAGGAAGCGGCCCAGGATCGAGCGCACCGTGATCGACTCCGAGAGACCGGGCACTCCCGGGCGCAGCGAGCAGATCCCGCGCACGAGGAGCTCGACCGGCACCTCAGCCTGGGAGGCGAGGTAGAGGGCGTCGATGATCGTCTCGTCGACCACGGAGTTGGCCTTGATCCGGATCCGGGCCGGGAGCCCCGCACGGTGGTTGGCGATCTCCTGGTGGATCCGGTCCACCAGTCCGGTGCGGACGCTGTCGGGCGCCACCAGCAGCTGGTCGTACGACGCGTTGCGGGAGTAGCCGCTCAGGTTGTTGAACAGGTGGGCGATGTCCTCGCCGATCCGCTCGTCGGTGGTGATCAGCCCGAGGTCCTCGTAGCTGCGCGCGGTCTTGCCGTTGTAGTTGCCGGTGCCGATGTGGGTGTAACGACGGATCCCGTCGGGCTCGTCGCGCACCACCATCGAGAGCTTGCAGTGCGTCTTGAGCCCGATCAGGCCGTAGACGACGTGGCAGCCGGCCTGCTCCAGCTTGCGCGCCCACCGGATGTTGGCCTGCTCGTCGAAGCGCGCCTTGATCTCCACGATGACCAGGACCTGCTTGCCGGCCTCGGCGGCGTCGACCAGCGCATCGATGATCGGGGAGTCACCGGAGGTGCGGTAGAGCGTCTGCTTGATCGCCAGGACGTGCGGGTCGGCAGCCGCCTGCTCGATGAAGCGCTGCACGCTGGTGGCGAACGAGTCGTACGGGTGGTGCAGGAGTACGTCGGTGCGCCGGGTCGCCTTGAAGACGTCGACGGGCGCAGCCGACTCGACCTCGGCCAGCATCGAGTGCGTGGTGGGGACGAAGGCGGGGTACTTCAGGTCCTCGCGGGACAGGTCCGCGATGCCGTGCAGTCCGCGCAGGTCCAGCGGCCCCGGCAGCCGGAACACCTCGTCCTCGGAGACGCCGAGCTCGGAGGTGAGCAGCTCGAGCACCTGCGGGGCGATCGACTCCTCGACCTCGAGACGAACCGGCGGGCCGAAGCGGCGACGCAGCAGCTCCTTCTCCAGGGCGGCGAGGAGGTTCTCGGCGTCGTCCTCCTCGACCTCGAGGTCTTCGTTGCGGGTCACCCGGAACGAGTGCACCTCGAGCACGTCCATGCCGGGGAAGAGCCGCTTGAGGTGCTCGCGGATGACGTCCTCGAGCGGCACGAAGCGCTGGTTGTCGAGCGGCACGAACCGGCTGAAGATCGGCGGCACCTTCACCCGGGCGAAGTGCTCCTTGCGGGTCTTGGGGTTGCGCACCAGCACCGCGAGGTTGAGCGAGAGCCCGGAGATGTAGGGGAAGGGGTGCGCCGGGTCGACCGCGAGCGGCGTCAGGACGGGGAAGACCCGGTCCTTGAAGAGCCGCTTGCAGTACTTCTGCTCCTCCTTGTCGAGCTCGTCCCAGCGGACCAGCTCGATGCCCTGCTCGGTCAGCGAGGGGACGATGTCCTCACGGAAGAGTCGGGCGTGGCGCTCCATCAACGTCCGTGACTCGGTCCAGATCTGCTCGAGGACCTCGCGCGGGAGCAGGCCGGAGGCGGCGCGGACGGCGACTCCCGCGGCGATCCGGCGCTTGAGACCGGCCACCCGCACCATGAAGAACTCGTCGAGGTTGCTCGTGAAGATCGCCAGGAACCGCACCCGCTCGAGCAGCGGGAGGCTCTGGTCCTCGGCCAGCTCGAGGACGCGCTGGTTGAAGTGCAGCCAGGAGAGCTCACGGTCCAGGAACCGGTCGTCGTACTTCTCGACAGCGGCGAGCTCGGTGTGGTCGGGGAAGTACGGCGGCTCGACATCGAACGTGGCGCCGATCCCCTGGTCGACAGCCTGCTCGTCGGAGGGAACGACGAGGGGGCTGGCGGCACTCTCGGGGCTCATGGGCTCAGTGTGACATCGACGCGCGGTGTCCTCGAACTGGTCATTTCGGGTTGGCAGCCCCTGGATGGGGTAGAAACACCTTCGTGAGCTTCTCCGGTCTGGGTGCCTACCGCCGATTGCGGCCGCACCCCTCGAGCGTCGGGGAGGCGCGGCGGCTGGTCCGCGACGAGCTCACGCACGCCGGACGCACTGATCTGGTCGAGACCGCCGAGCTCCTGGTCAGCGAGGTCGTCACCAATGCGTTGGTGCACGCCGGCACCACGATCGAGGTGTCGGCCCGCGTGGACGAGGTGGGTCTGCGGGTGGAGGTCGGGGACGGCAGCCCCCAGCTCCCGATGATGCGCCACAACGCCACCCTCGCCGGGACCGGCCGCGGTCTGCGGCTGCTGCAGCTGCTCGTGCAGCGGTGGGGTGCCCAGTCCCGGGGCGAGGGGAAGACGGTCTGGTTCGAGCTCGAGACGGGCGACTACGAGAACCCCGAGATCCACACCAACGGCTCCGGTACGCCGCGGCCCGCCGTGAACGGCCGGCGCCCCGACGGCGTCGAGGTCGTGCTGCTCAACGTCCCCCTGCTGCTGCACGTCGCCTGGCGCCAGCACGCCGAGGCGCTGCTGCGCGAGTACCTCCTCTACACGCTGAGCGACGACGAGCAGCAGCACGACTTCGGTGACCACGCCTCGTGCAGTGACGCGATGGCCCTGATGCTCGACCAGATCCCGGACCCCGGCTTCGGCGAGGAGTCCGGTGCGCTGATGGCCTCGGCTGTCGAACCCGCGGTCTCCAGCCCCCGGGTCGTGCTCTCCCTGCCGACGGTCTCGCTGGAACACTTCCGGACCCTGGACGCCACTCTCGATGCGGCCGTCGAGCTGTCCGATGTCGGCGAACTGCTCACCCCGCCGACCCAGCCCGAGATCCGCGCCTTCCGGCGCTGGCTGTGTGCCGAGGTCGCTGCGCAGGGTCGCGGAGAGGAGCCGACACCGTGGAGCCGCTCCCGGGAGGCGGCGCCCGTGGTCGCGCGTACTCCGCTGGAGTGGTCTCCCGAGCGCGTGAGCCAGTCGACGAGCGCGTTGATCGCCGCCGACGACACCAACAGGATCGTCGCCATCAGCGGGGCGGCGCTGGACCTGCTGGGCTACGACGGAGCCGATGAGTTGGTCGGCAAGCGCCTCGTGACGATCATCCCCGAGCGGTTCCACCAGGCCCATGTCGCTGGTTTCACGCTCCATCTCTACACCGGTCGCGCTCCGCTGCTGGGCACCCCGGTGACGGTTCCCGTGCTGCGCCGCGATGACACCGAGGTGATGATGGAGCTGCTGGTGGAGTCCGAGCAGCTCCCGGGGGGCCGCCACGTCTTCGTGGCCGCGCTCAGCGCCTGACCCTGCCCGGCGGTAGGTTGCGCGGGTGACCCCGACGCCGCACTTCGCTGCCCTCCGACCCCGCCTCGAGGCGCTCGCTCTCAAGACGGCACTCTCGCTCCCCGGGCCGGTGATGCGCCGGCTGGCCGGTCTGCCGGTGGTCCTCGACGGTCAGCAGCTGGCGACCGACATCCAGCTCTCGCTGCGCCTCCAGCAGGTCGCCCGCGTCCCCGGCGCGGAGACCATGGCGATCCCCGAGGGTCGACTCGCGGTGCTGCACCACAGTGCGATGGCCGGAGGCGCCCAGCCGATCGGCTCGGTGCGCGACCTCTCCGTCGGGGACCTGCCCGGGCGCCTGTACGTCCCGACGGGTGCCCCCAGCGTCGGTCCGCTGCTGGTCTTCCTGCACGGCGGCGGCTTCATGTACGGCGACCTCGACTCGCACGACGCCGCCTGCCGGTTCCTCTCCGAGCGCTCGGGCGTGCGGGTGCTCGCCGTCGACTACCGGCTCGGGCCCGAGGACCGCTTCCCCGCGGCGTACGACGACGCCGTGGCGGCGTACTCCTGGGTGGTCCAGAACACCGACTCGCTCGGCGCCGACCCGCAGCGCCTGGCCGTGGGCGGCGACTCCGCCGGCGGCAACCTGGCCGCCGGGGTGGCGATCGAGGCGGCTCGGGCCGGGCTGCCGCTCGCCTTCCAGCTCCTGGTCTATCCGGCGACGCTCACGGTCCACGACACCGAGAGCGCCCGGCTCTTCGACGACGGCTTCTACCTCACCGCGGCCTTCATGGACCTCGCCAACGCCAGCTACCTGCCGGACGGGCTCGACCCGGAGGACCCCCGGGTCGCCCCGTTGCACGCCGACCTGCCGGCGGGGTTGGCGCCGGCGTACGTCGTGACGGCCGGCTTCGACCCGCTGCGTGACGAGGGTGAGGCCTACGCCCGGAAGCTGACCGAGGCCGGCGTGCGGGTCGAGCTGAGGCGTTTCCCCGACCAGATCCACGGCTTCTTCAACATCGTGGGAGTCGGCTACTCGGCGCCGGCGGCCAACGCCGAGATCGCCGCGGCACTCCGCGCCGGCCTGGGCTGAGCGCACCCCCGCTCAGAGCGTGGGCCGCCAGGTGCGCAGCATCCGGGTGAAGGCTGCCGAGTCGACCATGCGGGCCGTCAGCGTCACCGGCGGCAGACTCCGGCGGACGAACTCCACCTGCCAGTCGCGCGAGCCGGGGGTGCCGGTCATCCGGACCTGGGTGTGGGGGTTGCTCAGGTCGAAGCGGTGGTGGCGCTTGCCGACCACGATGTCGACGAGCCCCCGCTCGACCCGGATCTGGGCGCTGACCGGACGGGTGCGCCACACGAGGTAGCCGAGCAGGCACGTGGTGAGCGCCGCGGCCAGACCCAGCCGGTGGCCGGGGCCCTGCGAGGCCAGCACGATCGCGGCGTACATCCCGACCACCAGGGTGGCGACCACCAGCCCGATGCTCAGCGGCACCGAGCGGTAGGGCGGCGCGAACAGCGCGGCCGCATGGGTCTCCGCGGAGCCGGGTTGGGGGTCCGTGCCCGCCGCAGGGGCGGTGCGTTCGGCCAGTCGGATCTCCGAGAAGCCGGCCGGCAGCGGTGGCAGCACGACCGCCTCGGGGCGCTGCCACCACTGGCGGCGGGTGGTCATCTCCACCATCAACAGGTCGCGGGTCTCGGCCAGGGCGGATGCCAGGTCGAGGGCATGGGCCTCGAGCTCCAGGCGCTCGCGGATGGCCTCCTCGGCCAGCCCGGCCTGGCGGGCGACCGCGGCCTCGACTGCGCTGCGCTCGGCGGCGCGTTTGGCCGCGGCCTTCTCGGCCGCGGCGCGGGCCGTGGCCTGCTCGCTGGCCATCTGCTCGGCGACGGTGAGGGCCTCGGTGACGCGGGACAGCTCGGTGGCGTGCAGCCTGGCCGTTTCGTTCGCCCGCTCGAAGGCTTCGCGGGCCGCCACCTCGGCGACGCCGCGGTCGGCGGCGGCCTGGCCTGCCAGCTCGGCGTGGATCCGGCTGTCCTGCTCGGCGCTCTCCCGAGCGGTGGCGGCCTCGGCGGCTGCCAGTTCGGCAGCGGCACGGGCCTCGGCGTGCTCGCGGGCGACCTCGTCGGCCGCCACCCGCTGCTCGTGAGCGACCCTGGCCGCCTGGGCCATGCTCTCGGCGAGCTCGTGCGACGCCTTCTCGGAGGTCGCGGCGCCCGCCGCCTGCTCGGCCAGCTCCCGGGCTGTCTCCTCGGCGATCGTGCGCGCGGCGAACGCTTCCTCGAGGCGGACGGCGTGCCCGCGGGCAGCCTCCTCGGCCTCGATCCGGGCGGCGAGGGCCCGCTCGGCGGCCTCGGTCTGCTCGGTGGCGGCAGCCTCGGCTGCAGCGCGTGCGGTGGCCTGCGCGGTGGCGGACTGCTCGGCGGCGGCGCGGTCGGCGTGGGCGGCCCGCGCCTGCTCGGCGTACGTCGCGGCGCGCTCGTCGGCGGCAGCCCGCGCCCGCTGGGCCTCCTCGGCTGCGGCTGCGAGCTCGGTGGCCGCACGGTGGGCGGCCTCCTCGGCTGCGGCGGCGACTCCGGCCGCCACGGCCAGGTCCCGTGCGGACTCCTCGGCTGTGGTGCGCTCCTGCTGGGCCAGGCGCGCGGCCGCGGTCTGCTGGCCGGCGGCTTCCTCGGCCTCGGCCCGGGCCTGGTGGGCGGCCTCGGCGAGCTCGGCGTGCTGTCGGGCGGACTCGTCGGCGGCGGTGCGGGCCGCCATCTGCTCGGCGGCCTTCGCCTCGGCCACGGCGCGGGCCTCGGCCTGCTCGGCGGCCGCGCGTTCGGCGCTCTCGCGCTCCGCGGTGGCCGTCTTCGCGGCCGCCCAGAAACGCTCGGCTGCGGCGGCGGCCTGGTCGGCCAGCTCCTGGGCGCGGGTCTCGGCGGCGAGCCGACCTTCGTGCGCGGTCTGGGCGGCCTTGGCATGCTGGGCCGCGGCGCGCTCGGCCGCCTCGTGTGCGGCGGCGGCCGCGGCGGCGGCCTCGACCTGGGTCTGGGCCAGCTCGCCTGCCTCGCGGAGCTGGGTGTGGGCGCGTGCGGCCTGCTCGGCCTGGTCTCGGGCCACGTCCTCGGCCCGGGCTCGCTCGGTGGCCTGGTCGACAGCGGCCTCTTCGGCGGTGGCCCGCAGGGCGGCGGCCACCTTGGTCGCCTCGGTCTGGGTGCGGGCCGCCTGCTCGGCGGCGATCCGACCCTCGACGGCAGCGCCCGCGGCCTCTTCGGCGCGGATGCGCTCGGCGACGGCAGCGGTCAGCGACTCCTCGGCGGACTGGCGCGCGACGTGGGCGGCCGCGGCCGCCTCGGCATGGTCGGTGACGCGGCGGTCGGCGGCAGCACTCGCGGCCGCCGCGCGTTGGGCTGCTTCCTCGGCGATGAGTCGTTCGGCCGCCTGCTCGGCAGCGGCCATCTCGGCCGAGTTGCGGAGCCGGGCGGCGCGCTCGGCCGCCGCGGTCTGCTCGTGAGCCCGCTGGGCGAGCTCCTCGAGCGTCTCGGAGGGGACGTCGGGCTTGCGCCGCCACAGGCGGCTGACCCCCGAGCCGCTCGGCACGGATTCGTCCGGGGACGGCGGGTCACGGCGAGGGTCAGGAGCGACCTCGTCGTCAGGGGGGGTGGGGGCGGCCTGTTCCATCGTGAGCGAGGGTAGTCCCTGGCGGGGGCGTTGAGGGCGACTTTCACATCGCGGGCCGGGCGCGGTGGAGTCAGTAGACGAGCGCCTGGACGTCGGGCTGGAGGATTTCCTCGGCGAAGAGCGCGGCGCCGGCGATCCGGATGCCCGCGACGAGGTCGGCCTCGGTGATCCCGCGACGAGCCGCGCACTGGGTGCAGACCGTGACCTGGCCGGCCGCGAGCACGCTCGACGAGGAGGTCCGCCAGCGGACTGGCCAGCGGCAGGTCGAACTCCTCGGCACGGCCCGGGACGCCGAACCACGCCGCCTCCCCGGTCAGCCAGAGGGAGACCGAGGCGCCGGCTGCGAGCGCGGTGGCGGCGACGGTGAAGCCCTGGCTGCAGCGCTCGGCGTCCTCGCTGCCGCAGGTGACCTTGACGACGAGAGGGCGCGACATGGCTCCACACTAGACTCGCGGTATGCCTTTTGAGTTCCCCGACAACCTTCATCCCGACTGTGGACCTGTGGCCTGGCTGCTCGGCACCTGGCGCGGGAGCGGTCACGGTGACTACCCGACGATCTCGCCGTACGAGTTCGGGCAGGAGCTGATCTTCACCCACGACGGCCGCCCGTTCTTCCACTACATGTCCCGCGCCTGGGTCACCGACGAGAACGGCGAGAAGCTCCGCGAGGGTGCCGTCGAGACCGGCTTCCTGCGCTGCCGCCCCGAGGGGAAGGTCGAGTTCCTGCTGACCCACAACACCGGCTTCGTGGAGACCTACTACGGCGAGGCGGGTGGCGCGAAGCTCGACCTCACCACCGACGCGATCGTGCGCACCGACTCCGCCAAGGAGTACGTCGGGGGCAAGCGGCTCTACGGCCAGGTCGAGGGCGACCTGCTCTACGCCTTCGACATGGCGGCGATGGGTCAGGGGCTGCAACCGCACACCTGGGCCCGCCTCGTGCGAGCCTGAGGCCATGGGCGACGACTGGCGCGAGAAGCTCCGGGGGAGCGGCTACCGGCTGACTCCCCAACGCGAGCTGATCCTGCGCGCGGTCGAGGAGCTGGGCCACGCGACACCCGACGAGGTGCTGCACAAGGTGCGCGAGCAGTCGTCGGCCGTCAACGTCTCGACGGTCTACCGCACCCTGGAGGTGCTCGAGGAGCTCGGGCTGATCCGGCACGCCCACCTCAGCGACCGGGCCCCGACGTACCACTCGGTGACCGACCACGAGCACTTCCACCTGGTCTGCCGGAATTGTCACCGGGTCACCTCGGTTGACCCTGGTGTCCTGTCGCCGTTGGGCGACCGGTTGCGGGTCGACCACGACTTCGTCCCCGATGTCGGGCACCTGACGATCTTCGGCCACTGCACCACCTGCGCCACCGCGCACCCAGAGGAGCACTCCCATGACTAGCCCGCTGCTGCACCTGCCCGGAGCGGTCGCCGGCGACGGCATCGACGCCGGCGTCGCGGCCCACTACGGCTCGTTCAACCACGAGCAGCGCACCCTCGAGGCCGGCAACGGCTTCGTGGACCTCTCCCACCGTGACGTGGTCCGCGTCTCCGGCGCGGACCGGATCGCCTGGCTGCACTCGCTCACCACCCAGCACCTCACCTCGCTGGCGCCCGGTGCGTGGACCGGTGCCCTGGTGCTCAGCCCGAACGGTCACGTCGAGCACGCCTTCTACGGCTACGACGACGGCACCGCCTTCACCGCGCACACCGAGCCCGGACAGGCGGCGGCGCTGGTCGAGTTCCTGGACCGGATGCGCTTCATGATGCGCGTCGAGGTCGCCGAGGTGACCGAGGAGCTCGCCGTCGTGTGGCGCCCCTCCTCCGCCGGCGCCGACCCCTCGCCGTACGCCGCGTATGAGTTCGTGCCCCGCGACCAGCTCACGTCGTACGCCGAGGCCGCGGGGCCGGCGTGCGGCTTCTGGGCCTTCGAGGCGCTGCGGATCGCGCGCGGCGAGCCGCGCCTGGGCATCGACACCGACCACCGCACGATCCCGAACGAAGTCGGCTGGATCGGCACGGCCGTCCACCTCGACAAGGGCTGCTACCGCGGCCAGGAGACCGTGGCCCGGGTGCACACCCTCGGCCGGCCCCCGCGTCGGCTCACGCTGCTCCACCTCGACGGCACCGAGAACCGCCTCCCCGCCCAGGGCGCGGAAGTCCGGCTGGGGGAGAAGGCGATCGGCTTCGTCGGATCGTCGGCGCGCCACCACGAGCTCGGCCCGATCGCGCTGGCTGTGGTCAAGCGCAACGTCCCGATCGACGCGGAGCTGAGCGTCGACGACATGCCCGCCGGGCAAGAGGTGCTGGTCGATCCCGAGGTCGGGCTGCACGTCCGCCCGCTGCGCTGAGCCAGGTCAGGCGTCCGGGCGCCACTCGCGCACGGCGTCGGTGAAGGCCTGCGGGTCGACCAGCTTCCGGTCGACCACGAACGGCGGCAGGCTCCGGCGCAGGAAGAGCACCTTCCACTCCCGTTCGTGGGGTTCACCCATGACCTCGAGCCGGACGTTGGGGTTGGCCAGGTCGAAGCGCACATGGCTCTGGCGACTGACCACGTGCACGGTGCCCTCCTCGAGGTAGACCTCGTGGCCTGCGGTGCGGCGCCGCGCGAACGCCCAGCCGAGCAGCAGGGCGAGTGCCGCCGCGATCGCGGCGCGAGCGGTGAAGGGTCCGTCGGTGAGGGCAGCCTGCGCGGCCACCCCGGCCGCGATGACAGCCACCCCGACGAGGATCACCGTGACCGGTTCCAGGTGGTGGGGCGTCTGGAGCGTCCGGCGCTCGGCAGCCCGAGCCGGGCGGGTGATCGTGGGGGCCGGGACCGACGGGTGCTGAGCCGCAGCCGGAGGGGGCGTCGTCGGCCTCGGGACCCGGGTCGCCGGCGTGTTGGGTACGAGCGCGGTGGAAGGGCCCGAGGCGAGCACGATGCGTCGGCGCGGCTGCCACCAGGGCGTACGCCGGGAGACCTCGTGCAGCAGCACGCTGCGGGTCTCCTCGAGCGCCTCGGCGAGGTCGAGCGCCCGCTTCTCGGCGGCGAGTCGTCCGGCCTCGGCTCTGGTGGCGAGGTCGGTCTGGGCCAGCGCGGCCTGCTCGGCAGCGGATCGGTGGCGGGCGTGCGACTCCGCCGACTGCTCGGCCTTCTCGCGGGCCAGTGAGGCGGCGTGGGCGGAACGCTCGGCCGCCTGGCGTCGCTCTTCGCTGTCGGACACCGCCCGGAGCTGCTCGGTGAGCGCGGCCTCGGCGCGGCTGCGCTCGGCGTGGGCGGCGGCGGCTTCTTCGGCGCGTTCCCGGGCGGCCTGCTCGGCCGCGGCCTTGGCCTGGGTGGCGGAGGTGGCGCTCGCCATCGCCTCCGCCTGGACTCGGGCCTGCTCCGCGACGATCTCCTGCTCCTCGTCGCGGCGGGTGAGGAGCGCACGCAGGTGTGCGGCGTACTCCTCCGCGACTCCGGCGGCTCTCGCCTCGAGTTCGCGGGTGTGCTCGGCCGTGGCAGCGAGGCTGCGCTGCGCCTGGGCGGCCACCTCGGCCTGCGCCAGCGTCGCGACCTCGGCCTCGGTGCGCAGACCGTTGGCCTCAGCCGCCTGAGCTGCGTGCCGGGCCGCGTCGGCCTCGGCCTCCTGGCGTTGACTGAAGGCCTCTTCGACGAGGGCAGCGCGCTCGGTGAGGGCCTGCTCGGCGACGGAACGTGCCTCGGCGAGTTGGGCGACCGCCAGCTCGGCGGTGCGGGCCGCCTCGGCAGCTCTACGGGCATGGGTGTGCGCCGATTCCTCGGCTGCCAACCGTTGGCCGTTAGCCTCCGCGCGAGAGCCTCGACTCCACCCGTGCGGCGTGCTCGGCCAAGGCACGCACCGCCTCGGCAGCTCTGAGCGCGTGCTGGCCGGACTCCTCGAGCCGTCGGCCTCCGCAGCCGGTCGCCTCCTCGACGACGAGCCTGGCGCGCTCGGCGGCTGTTCGTGCCTCTGCGCTGCTCGGCGACCAGTCGGCGGCGGACGCCTCGCGCGACGGCGGGATCCGCGTCGCCTGGCTGGCACCCGGGGCGTGGGCCCCGAGCCGTGGCCTGCGAGTCGCACGCGGGCCTGGCGCATGCTGGGTGGCGGCGGCGTGGGCCACGCGAGCGGCTTCGGCCTGGGTGCGGGCGGCGTCCTCGGCATCGCGGCGTCGCCGGAAGGCGTCAGTGGCGGCGGTCTCGACCTCGGACTGGTCCGAGCTGTGAGGTGCGGCGGCGGGCTCGACGGAACCCGCGGCGTTGCTCGGCCCGACGGGAGGGCCTGACCCGGGTGGCTGAGCGGGGGCCGACTGGCGTCATCCCGCCCGGGGCAGTGGACTCGCCGAGCGCCATGAACGGCACGGCGTGGAGGCGTCGGGTCGGTGTCCCCGGGCTCGGCAGGCGTGACGGTTGCGCGCTTGTCGCTGCGCGCGGCCTTGGCGATCGCTCGTCGGGAGGGCGTCGACAGGTGCTTGGGCGCGGGACTCTCGCTGTCCTTCGACCGCGGTGTCCGGATCTCGATCGGGGTCGCTTCCGTGTCGACCGGGGGGACGCGATCGCCGCCGCCGGCGCCAGAAGCGCCGCGCGGCTCCTCCTCGCGGAGATCCTGCATCGGGAGTCGATTCGAAGAAGGCAAGCGCGGTCGCCACCGCGACATCGACGTCTGGGGGGGAGTCCCCAGGGGTTCGAGTTGCGTCGGTCAGTTTTTCGGGGGAGTCTGCTGCGCCGTTCATCGAGACGAGGGTAGCGCTCATCGCGCCCCGTGGCAGGGCGAATCGGAGAGTCCGCAGACGTCCTCACGGCTCTGAATGACATCAGGCGTCGGGACGCCACTCCCGGACGGCGTCGGTGAAGACCTGCGGGTCGACCATCCGGGCGTCCACGACGTACGGCGGGAGGCCGCGTCGGAGGAAGAGCACCTTCCAGTCCCGGTCCTCGGGGTCACCCACGACCTCGAGCTGCACACGGGGGTTGCCCAGATCGAAGAGGTGGCGGCTGTTCTTGCGGTCGACGTGGAGCACGCTGCCCAGGAGGTAGACATGGGGCACGGTGCTCCGGGTGCTGCCGAGCAGGACGATGAACATCACCGTCACGATCAGGGCGACGAGGGCGCGGGTTGCCTGCAGGCCATCGCTGGTGATCGCCTGGGCGCCCACCGCCGCTGCCACCCCGGCCCCGACCCCCAGCACGATCGTGAGGATCGAGGGGCGGCTCTTGCGGTCGAGCGAGACGGGCTCCTGGGAGATCTCGGCGGGCTGGGTGACGGTGGCCGGGGGTGGTGCCGGTGCCAGGGGCTGGGGGGCCTTCTGACGTAGCGGGGCCACAGTCACCTGCTGCGCCGACTGGGTCGCCGAGACGGCCTGCTGAGTTGCCGGAGCGGTGCGGGTGTTCTCGAGAGCCTCGGTGAGCGCGAGGGCCCGCTGCTCGGCGGCGGTGCGCGCGGCCTCGGCCCGCTCGGCCAGGTGGGCCTGCTCCCGGAGGGCCTGCTCGGCCGCCCGTCGACTTCGCGCCTGGGTCTCGGCCGCGCGCTCGGCCTCCTGCCGGGCCTGGACCAGGACGAGCAGCTCCTCCTGGGCCTCGCGCAGCTGGGCCTCGACCTCGAGCCGGTCGTGGATCTGGACGGCGAGATCGCGCTCGAGCGTGGTCCGCGTGGCCATGGCCCGCTGGGCCTCCTCGGCGAGCACCTCGGCGGCCTCCTCCGCGTCGTGACAGGCCACGGCGTGGGCGTAGGCGCGCTCGGCCGCCTCCGCGTGGGCCAGGGCGTGAGCTTCGGCGGCCTCCTCGGCGGTGAGTCGATTGCGGTACTGGGTCTCGGCAGCGCTCTCGGCCTCCTGCCGCGCCTGGACCTGGGTCCTGAGCTCCTCCTGGACCTGGTGGAGCTGGGCCTCGGTCGCGAGCCGGTCCTGGAGCTGCGACGCTGAGGTCGCGTTCGAGTCCGCTCCGTGCGGTCTGGGCCAGCTGGACCTCGCGGGCGGCCGCCTCGGCCGCCTCCTCGGCGGCGGCTCGAGCAACCGCATGGGCGTGGGCGCTCTCGGCCGCTTCGGCGTGCGCCCGGGCCTGGGCCTCGGCGGCGTGTTCGGCAGCCGCCCGGGCCTCGGCGTACGCCGTGAGCTGTTCGTCGTGGGCGACCGCGGCTGCTGCCGCTTGGTTCTCCAGCGTCCGGGCTCGGTCCTCGGCGGCCTCGCGGGCGTGGTGGGCCTGGGCGGCGTATTCGGCCTGCTCGCGCGCGGCTTCCTCGGCCTCGAGTCGTTGGGTCTGGGCGCGGGCGGCGGCCTCACCCTGCTCGCGGGCGATGTCCTCGGCCTGCGTGCGCTCGCGGTGAGCCGCGCTGGCGAGCTCGGCGTGGTGGGTGGCGGCCTCTTCAGCGGCCAGGCGTGCCTGCGCCGCCTCCTCGGCGGCGAGCTGGGCTGACTCGGCGGCGTGGGCCTGGCGGCGGACGAGATCGTCGGCCTCGGCGATCGTGGCGGCCGATGCCTGGAGCTGTTCCGCGTGGGCGACTGCGGCGGCTGCCGCTTGGTTCTCCAGCGTCCGGGCTCGGTCCTCGGCGGCCTCGCGGGCGTGGTGGGCCTGGGCGGCGTACTCGGCCTGCTCGCCGTGCGGCTTCTTCGGCCTCGAGGCGCTGGGTCTGGGCGCGGGCGGCCGCGACGGCCTGCTCACGGGCGACGTCCTCGGCCTTGGTGCGCTCGCGGTGAGCCACACTCGCGAGCTCGGTGTGGTGGGTGGCGGCCTCTTCAGCGGCCAGGCGCGCCTCGGCCGCCTCCTCCGCGGCGAGCTGGGCCGCCTCGGTGGCCTGCGCCTGACGGCGGGCGAGGTCCTCGGCGGTGGCGTGCGCCAGAGCCTGGACCTCGGCTGCCTGCTCGGCGGCGGCACGTGCGTCACGGTGCTCCTGGAGCTGCTCAGCGGAGGCCGCCATGGCCGCGGCTGTCTGCTCCTCCAGGACGCGGGCGCGGTCCTCGGCGGCGGCACGAGCGAGCTGTGCCTGCGCTGCCAGCTCGGCGTGCGCCAGTGCGCTCTCCTCGGCCTGGAGCCGCTGCGCGAGGGCGCGGTCGGCTGCCGCTGCGCGTTCGTGGGCAGCCTCCTCGGCGGCCAGTCGCGCATTCGTCTCTGTCGTCGCAGCGAGCTGGGCGGTCTCGGTGGTCTGGGACTGCCGGCGGGCGAGGTCCTCCGCCTCGGCGAGCGCTTGGGCGTGAGCACGGGCCTGCTCCAGGGCGGCCTGTTCGGCGGCAGCGCGGGCTTCGGCGTACGCCTCGAGCTGCTCGGCGTGGGCGACGGCGGCCGCGGCGGCTTCGTTCTCCAGGATCCGGGCGCGGGACTCGGCTGCCTCGCGGGCCTGGTGGGCCTGGGCTGCCAGCTCGGCCTGTTCAGTGGCGTGCTCCTCGGCCTGGAGTCGCTGGGTGAGCGCCCGGTCGGCAGCCGCGGCCAACTCGCGTGCCACGGCTTCCGCTCGGGCCCGCTCCTGGTAGGCGGTGCTGGCGAGCTGGATGTAGCGGGTGGCGGCCTCCTCGGCGGCCACCCGTGCCTGCACCTGCTCTGCCGCGGCAATCTGGGCGACACCCGTCGCCTGGGCCTGGCGACGGGCCATGTTCTCGGCGTTGGTGCGGAGTCGCTGCGCGGTGGCTGCGGCCTCTTCGGCAGCCGCCCGCTCCTCGATCTGGCGGGCAGAAAGTCGCTCGGACTCCTCCTTCTCGCGCTGGGCAGCCTCCAGGAGCTGGGCCAGCTCGGATGCTGCCCAAGGCTCCTCTGCGGGTTCGTCCACGTCCTGAGAATCGACGTCGGACGCGGACGCCGGCGAGAAGAACGGGGGTGGGGCCAGCGCCGCCTGCTGCAGGGGGGCGTCTGAGCTGTTTCGCCCCCGACGCCAGGGCATTCCGACGCGCCAGAACGACGGCGGCGGCTCTTCCTCGACCTGGAGGCCGGCCTCGAAGAAGGCTCTCGCATGCAGGACGGCGAGGTCGTCGACGGTCTCGTTGTCGTCGTGGGGAGCCTCGTCGGCCTCTGCGCTGTGTGGCTCTGAACCCGAGTTCATCACCGCTCGAGGCTAGCCCGAGAGCGCCTCAACCGATAGAGCGCTGGGGGGAACTTGTCCCGCGGTACTGCACGTGGGTGTCGGCCGGGGCATGGGTGAACCCGAGGCCGCCGTACACCGCGAGCGCGGGAGCGTTGTCCGCCTCGACGTAGAGCAGCACCTCGTCGACACCCAGATCGGTCAGGTGGTGGAGGCCCGCCAACGTGAGCGTTGCCGAGGCCGCGGCCCTGGGCGGAGGGGTCGATGCCGGGTCGGTGGGCGGAGCGTGGTGTCACACGACATGATCAGTTCGGATCATCGCGAGTGGTCCGAACCGGCCGGGTGAACTTCTTGTGCCGGGCTCGCGGCCGGCTCAGAGCTCGGGGCGCCACTGCCGCACGGCCCGGGTGAAGAGCTCCGGGTCGGCGAGCCTGCGGTCGACCACGAACGGCGGCAGGCTGCGGCGCAGGAAGAGCACCTGCCAGTCACGGTCGCCGGGCGAGCCGACCAGCTCGAGTCGGACGTTGGGGTTGCCGAGATCGAAGCGAACATGGCGCTCGCGACCCTCGACGTGCACGACGCCGTCCTCGAGGTAGACCTCGGTGACGCGGGCGCGACGCTGGAGCAGCACCCAGACGAACAGCAGGGCGATGCCCGACGCGATGGCGGCCCGGACGGTGAACAGTCCGTCGGCGAGTGCCGCCTGGACGGCGACCGCGGCCGCGATCAGCGCGACCCCGGTGAGTACCACCGTGACCGGGCTCAGCCGGGTCGGCGCCTGCAAAGGCTGACGCTCGGGTGCGGACTCCGGCCGGGTGATCGTCGGCGGCTCGGGCTCGGGGTCGCGGTGCACCGTGGCCACGGCGGCCGGTCGGTGGCTCGCGGCCGCAGGGCGGGCGATAGGCGTGACCGCGGGGCGGGTGCCGTGGTTCGGAGCCGGAATGCTGCGGGGCTGGGGTGCCGGGATCGACGGCTCGCTCGGGGCCGCCACGGTCCCCGTGCCGGGGTGGGATCGCTCCGGTGAGGCCGGTGCCGCTGCGACCTCGGCTCGACGACGCGGCCGCCACGGTCCCCGCCCGGAGGACACCTCGTGCAGCAGGACACCTCGGGTCTCCTCGAGCTGCTCGGCCAGCTCCCGTGCCCGGAGCTCGGCGGCGAGCCGCCCCGCTTCTGCCTGGGCGAGGAGCTCGGCCTGGGCGAGTGCGGCGTTCTCGACGGCGCGCCGCCGGGTGGCGCTGGCCTCCGCTGCTTGTTCGGCCTGTTCGCGCGCCAGGTGGGCCGCGTGTGCGGACTCCTCGGCGGCGGCGCGACGCAACTCGCTGTCGGTCAGCGCCTGCAGCTGGTGGGCGAGGGCAGCCTCGGCCTCGGCGCGGGAGGCATGTGCGTCGGCGGCCTCACCGGCGCGGGACTCGGCCGCTCGTTCGGCCTCGCGCGCGAGCTCGCTCGGCCTCGGTCGCGAGAGAGGCGGCTTCGGCGTGGGCGTCGGCCCGCTCCCGGGCGCTGACCTCGGCGGCCTCGCGTGCCTCGGCGAACTCGCGGAGCCGCTCGGAGTGCTCCTCGACCAACCCCGCGGCCTTGGCCTCGAGGTCGTGGGCATGCTCCGACGCCGCGGTGAGGGTGCGCTGCGCCTGGCGGGCGAGCTCGGTCTGGAGCCGCGCTGCGTCCTCCGCCTCGGTGCGTCGCAGCAGGGCCTCGTGGGCCAGTCGGGCCTGCTCCGAGGTCGCCTCCTCGGCCTCGGCGCGGACCTGTGCGGCCTCGGCGGCGTACGCCGCCTGCTCGGCGGCGGTGGCCTCGGCGGCTTCGCGAGCGATCGCCTGTGCCTGGGCCGCGGACTGTGCCGCGCGGGCCAGTTCGGCCTGCTGCTGGGCGGCACGCTCGGCCTCGACCCTGCAGCCGGACGGCGTCCGTGGCTGCTGTTTCGGCTTCGGCGCGCTGGGTGGTCTGGGTCTCCGCCTCGCGCAGCGCGTCGGTGAGGGCCAGCTGGGCCTGCTCGGCCAGGGCGACGTACTCGACGGTGCGTTGCTCGGCGTCGGCGAGCAGGCGCTGGGCGTCGGTGGCGCGTTCGGCCTGGAGCTGGGCGGCTTCCTCGGCCTCGATGCGCCCGGCGAGGGCCTCTTCGGCGGCGGTGGCCTGAGCCAGGGCTGCGTCGTGCGCGGTGGCCTGCTGTTCGTGGGCGGCCGCGGCGAGCTCGGCGTGCTGGGTGGCGGCACGCTCGGCCTCGGCGCGCGTCCTCGACTGCCTGCTTCGCTTCGGCCGAGGGCGTCGGCGGCGGCCTCGGTCTGCTCGCGGGCCGCCTGCTCTGCCGCGAGGCGCAGCTGGAGCAGCGACTCGGTCTCGGCCTCGAGGTCGGCGGTGCGGGTGACGTGCTCGGCGGCCTTGGTCTCGGCGGCGGCGAGCGCGGTCTGGGCCTGCTCGACGAGGGCCGTGGCGCGAGCGGCGGCCTCTTCGGCTTCGGCGCGTGTGCGGGCGTTCTGCTCGGCGAGCTCGTGGGCTTCGCGGGCTGATGCGGCCTGTGTGGTGGCGGCTTCCTCGGCGTCGACCCGGAGCCGGACGGCGTCCGTGGCTGCTGTTTCGGCTTCGGCGCGCTGGGTGGCTGGGCTTCGGCGTAGCGCTCGGCGAGGGAGGGCTTCCTGGGCCTGCTCGGCGAGCGCCGTGACTCGGCGTGCGCTCGGCATCGGCGAGCAGGCGTTGGGCGTCGGTGGCGCGTTCGGCCTGGAGCTGGGCGGCGTTCTCGGCCTCGATGCGCCCGGCGTGGGCTTCTTCGGCGGCGGTGGCCTGAGCCAGGGCTGCGTCGTGCGCGGTGGTCTGTTGTTCGTGGGCGGCCGCGGCGAGCTCGGCGTGCTGGGCGGCGGCACGCTCGGCCTCGGCGCGGGATGCCGCTGCCTGGCGGGCCTGGTCGAGGGCCTCGGCAGCGGCCTCGGCC
This sequence comes from uncultured Actinomycetota bacterium, assembly GCA_963850965.1. Lineage (GTDB taxonomy): Bacteria > Actinomycetota > Actinomycetes > Propionibacteriales > Nocardioidaceae > Nocardioides. Next base: position 455,397 of record CAWKMT010000006.1, read on the forward strand.
TGCTCGCGGGCCGCTCCTCTGCCGCGAGGCGCAGCTGGAGCAGCGACTCGGTCTCGGCCTCGAGGTCGGCGGTGCGGGTGACGTGCTCGGCGGCCTTGGTCTCGGCGGCGGCGAGCGCGGTCTGGGCCTGCTCGACGAGGGCCGTGGCGCGAGCGGCGGCCTCTTCGGCTTCGGCGCGTGTGTGGGCGTTCTGCTCGGCGAGCTCGTGGGCTTCGCGGGCTGATGCGGCCTGTGTGGTGGCGGCTTCCTCGGCGTCGACCCGGAGCCGGACGGCGTCCGTGGCTGCTGTTTCGGCTTCGGCGCGCTGGGTGGTCTGGGTCTCCGCCTCGCGCAGCGCGTCGGTGAGGGCCAGCTGGGCCTGCTCGGCGAGCGCCGTGAGTTCGACGGCTCGTTGCTCGGCATCGGCCAGGGCCCGCTGGGCCTCGGCGGCGCGCTCGCCCTGCTCTCGGGCGGCGTTCTCGGCTTCGATGCGACGGGCAAGGGCCTGTTCGGCAGCCTCTTCGGCTTCGGCGCGCGCGCGGGCGTTCTGCTCGACGAGCTCGTGGGCCTCGCGGGCTGATGCTGCCTGTGCGGTGGCGGCTTCCTCGGCGTCGACCCGGAGCCGGACGGCGTCCGTGGCTGCTGTTTCGGCTTCGGCGCGCTGGGTGGTCTGGGTCTCCGCCTCGCGCAGCGCGTCGGTGAGGGCCAGCTGGGCCTGCTCGGCCAGGGCGACGTACTCGGCGGTGCGTTGCTCGGCATCGGCGAGAGGCCCGCTGGGCCTCGGCGGCGCGTTCGCCCTGCGCTCGGGCGGCGTTCTCGGCCTCGATGCGTCGGGCGAGGGCTTCTTCGGCGGCGGCGGCCTGGGCAAGCGCTGCGTCGTGCACGGATGCCTGCTGTTCGTGGGCGGCCGCGGCGAGCATCGCCGCGTTGGCGGGTGCCGCTTCGGCCTCCGCGCGTTGACGGGCGTTCTCCTCGGCCGCGGTCTGCACAGCTCGGGCAGACTCCGACGCAGCGGTGGCGGCTTCCTCGGCCTCGACCCGACGGCGTACGGCCTCCGCGACGGCGGCCTCGGCCTCGGCACGCTGGGTGGCCTGGGTCTCCGCCTCGCGCAGCGCGTCGGTGAGGGCCAGCTGGGCCTGCTCGGCCAGCGCCGCCAGCTCGACGGCGCGCTCCTCGGCATCGGCGAGGGTCCGCTGTGCCGCGGCGGCTCGCTCGCTCTGCTCCCGGGCGGCGTCCTCGGCGGTGATGCGCTGGGTCAGCGCGTCCTCGGCCGCACCGGAGTAGTGGTCGGCCGACTCCTGGGCTGCCTGCTGCTTCTGGTGGGACTCGGCGGCGAGTTCGGCGAACCGGATGGTGGTTTGCTCGGCCTCTTCGCGGGCGGCAGCCTGACGGGCGGCATCGGCCAGTGCCTCGGTGGTGGTTGCGGCGTGGGCCCGGGCCGATTCCTCGGCCGCGTACCGGAGCTCGATCAGATCTTCGGCGCGTGCCTCGAGCTCGGCGATCCGCGCCTGGTGGGCGACGGATCGTGCCTCGGCATCCGCGAGGGTGAGCTCGGACTGCTCGACCCGGACGGCGTACTCGGCTGCTGAGGCCTCGGCAGCGGCCCGCGCCTCGGCCTGTACGGCGGCGAGGGCATGGGCGGTCTCGGCGGCCTCCGCCTGCGCACGCGCGGCGTCCTCGGCCTCGATCCGGCGGCGTACGGCGTCGGCGACGGCCGACTCCGTCTCGGCCCGGTGGGCGGCCTGGGCGTCGGCGTTCCGCGCGGCGATGCCGTGCTGTTCATGGGCCGCGGCGGACTCCTCGGCGAGGACGCGAGCGCGTTCCTCGGCGGCGACCCTGGCGGTGTGGGCTTCCTGTGCCGCAGCCTCGGCCGCAGCGCGGGCTTCGGAGAGCTCGCGCACGGACTGCTCGGCGGCCACGCGCCGAGCCACCTCTTCCTCGAGGTCGCTGACCGTGGGCAGCGCCGCCATCGCCGGGTCCGGCTCGCTGCCTGCGTCCGGCTCTGCGTCGGGCTCTTCTTCCGCCTGCGCCTCTGGGGTGTCGACGAAGGCCGGCTCGGCGGCGGACTCCTCGGGCACCAGCTCTTCGCCCGTCGGCTCGTCGACGAGCTCTGCCTCGACGATGTCTGACGCACGGTCCTCGTCAGCGTCATCCTCCGGGGGCGCTTCCAACTCGACCTCGACGAATTCGTCGAGCGGCTCTGATGAGGTCAGCTCGGAGAGGGGCTGCTCGAACGCGGGTCGTGGGGGCGCGGGTGCGGGTCGTGGGGACGCGGGCGGTTCGTTGCGGGGGACCTCGCGGTGCCAGAACTTCCAACGCGGGGGCGGCGGCGTGGTGTCGACGACCTGCAGTGACTCGAAGAACCTGCGCGCGACGTCGTCCGCAGCGTCGGCCTCGGCGGCAGCCGCCGCCTCGGGGTCGCCGCGGTGGTCGTCCACAGGCTGATCCGCCCATCGGCGGTTGTGGTCTCCCCGGTCAGCTCCCATGATCGGTCAGATTAGTGCTCCGCTGGCCGTCCGGATACCGCTTGATCGACGTCGCGCCGAAACTGGACGTGGGTGTCGCTCGGCGCATGGGTGAAGCCGAGGCCGCCGTACACCGCGAGCGCGGGAGCGTTGTCCGCCTCGACGTAGAGCAGCACCTCGTCGACACCCAGGTCGGTCAGGTGGTGCAGGCCGGCCAGCGTGAGCGTCTTGCCGAGGCCGCGGCCCTGGGCGGTGGGGTCGATGCCGACGACGTACACCTCACCGAGCTCGGGGGAGACCTGCTTGGTCCAGTGGAAGCCGACCATCCGCTGGTCGTCAGCCGCCTCCATCGCGACCAGGAGTCCCTCGGGGTCGAACCACGGCTCGGCCATGCGTTCGGCGAGGTTCACGCGATCCATCGACCCCTGCTCCGGATGGGACGCGAACGCCGCCGCGTTGACCCGGATCAGCTCACTCTCGTCGCCGGGTCGAAAGCCGCGGATCACGACGTCGTCCCGGGCCGGCGCCTCGGGCAGGGGGAGTGAGGTGGGCCGGCGCATCAGCCAGAGCTCCCGGACGAGGGTGAAGCCGTGGATCGCCGTCAGGCGCGAGGCGGCCGGATGGTTGCCGTGGGACCAGGCGACGAGGCCGTCGCGACGCTCAGCGAAGACCTCCTTCAGCAGGGCTGCCACCGACCCGCGCCCCCGCGCCTCGGGGTGTACGACGAGGGTCAGCTCGTCCTCGATCACGAGCGCGAACGCGTCGTCGCGCACCCAGGATCGGACCCGCTCGGGGTGGTGGC